>NZ_CP092445.1:0-2119438 GCF_022385295.1 Thermus sp. NEB1569 | reverse complement strand
GTTCCCGGACTATGAGCGGGTGATCCCCAAGGAGTTTCCCCTGAAGGCGGCCTTCGATGTGGAGGCCTTCCGGGAGGCCCTGCGCCGGGTGAGCGTCCTTTCTGACCGGCAAAACCATAGGGTGGACCTTCTTTTTGAGGAGGGGCGGGTATTGCTCTCCGCTGAGGGGGACTACGGCAAGGGGCAGGAGGAGGTTCCCGTGCACCTCGAGGGCACGCCCCTGGCGGTGGCCTACAACGCCCGCTATCTCTTGGAGGCCCTTTCCCCTCTCTCCGGCCAGGCGGTGTTGTTGCTTTCCGGGCCCACCAGCCCTAGCCTGGTGCGCCCAGGGGAGGCGGCGGAGGGGTACCAGGCGGTGGTGGTGCCCCTACGGGTGTAAACTTGGCTCCGAGGGGCGGGAAGCGCTTCCAGAAACGCTTAGGGGAGGAGTCCATGACCACGATCGTGAACGTGAAAGCCAGGGAGGTTTTAGACTCTAGGGGCTTTCCCACGGTGGAGGCCGAGGTGGAGCTGGAAGGTGGTGCCAGGGGCAGGGCCATGGTGCCCTCCGGAGCCTCCACCGGCACCCATGAGGCCTTGGAGCTACGGGATGGGGGTAGGCGTTACCTGGGGAAGGGGGTGCGCCGGGCGGTGGCCCACATCCTGGAACGCATCGCCCCCGAGCTCATCGGCCGAGATGCCCTGGACCAGGAGGGGGTGGACCGGGCCATGCTGGAGCTGGACGGCACTCCTAACAAGTCCAACCTGGGGGCCAACGCCATCCTGGCGGTTTCCCTGGCCACGGCCCGGGCGGCGGCGGAGGCTTTGGGTCTGCCTTTATACCGTTATTTGGGGGGAGTTCAGGCGGTTACTTTGCCGGTTCCCCTTATGAACGTGATCAACGGGGGAAAGCACGCGGATAACCGGGTGGATTTCCAGGAGTTCATGCTGGTGCCTGCGGGGGTGGAAAGCTTTTCCGAGGCCTTGCGGGTGGGGGCTGAGGTCTTCCACACCCTGAAGGGGGTGCTGAAGGAAAAGGGATACAGCACCAATGTGGGGGACGAGGGAGGCTTCGCTCCGGACCTAAGGAGCAACGAGGAGGCCATAGAGCTTCTTCTTTTGGCCATTGAGCGGGCGGGATACACCCCGGGGCAGGAGGTTTCCCTGGCCCTGGATCCCGCGGCCAGCGAGCTTTACCAGGAGGGGAAGTACCACCTGGAAGGGGAAGGGCGGGTGCTTTCCTCGGAGGAGATGGTGGAGTTCTGGGCCACATGGGTGGACAAATACCCCATCCGCTCCATTGAGGACGGCCTGGCGGAGGACGACTGGGAAGGCTGGCGGCTTCTCACCGAGCGCCTGGGTGGCAGGGTCCAGCTGGTGGGGGATGACCTTTTCGTAACCAACCCGGACAGGCTTCGCCAAGGGATCCAGCAAGGTGTGGCCAACGCCATCCTGGTGAAGGTGAACCAGATCGGCACCCTTTCCGAGACCCTCGAGGCCATCCGCCTGGCCCAGCGCTCCGGCTACCGGGCGGTGATCAGCCACCGCTCCGGGGAAACCGAGGACAGCTTCATCGCCGACCTAGCGGTGGCGGTGAACGCCGGGCAGATCAAGACGGGTTCCCTCTCCCGTTCGGATCGCCTTTCCAAGTACAACCAGCTCCTGCGCATCGAGGAGGAGCTGGGGCGTGCGGCGCGCTTTTTAGGGTATGAGGCCTTTTAAGCGCACCAAGATTGTGGCCACCCTGGGGCCCGCTTCGGACTCCAAGGAAGCCATCCGGGCCCTGGCGGAGGCAGGGGCGGATGTCTTTCGCCTGAACTTTAGCCACGGCACCCACGAGGAGCACCGCAGGCGGGCGGCCTGGGTGCGGGAGGTGGGGAAGGAACTTGGAAAAACCTTGGCCATCCTCCAAGACCTCCAGGGCCCCAAGATCCGCATAGGCCGCTTCAAGGAGGGCCGGGTGGAGCTTAAGGCCGGCCAGCCCTTTATCCTCACCCGGGCTCCCGTGGAGGGGGACGAGACCCGGGTTTCCATCACCTACAAGGGGCTTCCCGAGGACGTGGCTCCCGGTCAGGTGCTCCTCTTGGACGACGGCCGCCTGCGCCTTCGGGTGGAGAGGATCCAAGGGGACGAGATCCACACCGTGGTGGAGCTGGGTGGGATTCTTTCCGACAGTAAGGGGATCAACGTCCCTGGCTCGGATCTTTCCATCCCCGCTCTCTCGGAAAAGGACATCCAGGACCTAGCCCTGGGGGCGGAGCTCGGGGTGGACTGGGTGGCGGTTTCCTTCGTGCGCACCCGGGATGACCTGCTCCTGGCCCGGCACTACCTGGCCCGGCATGGTTCCCGGGCCCGGCTCATGGCCAAGATAGAGAAGCCTTCCGCCGTCTACCGCTTTGAGGAGATCCTGGAAGAGGCCGACGGCATCATGGTGGCCCGGGGGGACCTGGGGGTGGAGATGCCTCTGGAGGAGGTGCCCATCATGCAAAAGCGCCTTATCCTCAAGGCCATTGCCGCCGGGAAACCGGTGATCACCGCCACCCAGATGCTGGAGTCCATGGTGCAGAACCCAAGCCCCACCCGGGCAGAGGCCTCGGATGTGGCCAACGCCATCTTCGACGGCACGGATGCGGTGATGCTTTCCGCGGAAACCGCTGCCGGGGCCTATCCGGTGGAGGCCGTGGCCACCATGGCCAGGATCGCCCGGGTGGTGGAGTCCTCCCCCGAGTTCTTGCAAAAGCTCAACGTCCTCCGCCCGGCTCCCACCCCCACCACCCAGGACGCCATCGCCCAGGCGGCGGACGACATCGTGGAGGCAGTGGACGCCAGGGCCATCGTGGTCTTCACCGCCACGGGGAGTTCCGCCAGGCGTATTGCCCGCACGCGGCCCAAAGTGCCCATCCTGGCCCTCACCCCGAACCCCGAGGTGGAGCGGCAGCTGGCCTTGGTCTGGGGTGTTCTGCCCCATCTGGCCCCCGACCCCCAGGACACCGACGACATGGTGCGCATCGCCCTGGAGAAGGCCAAGGCCTGCGGGCTGGCCCAGGTGGGGGAGAGGGTGGTGATCGCCGCCGGGGTGCCCTTTGGGGTGCGGGGCACCACCAACCTCATCCGGGTGGAGCGGGTGAGCTAACATCACCCCACCCTGGCCGTGCCAGGGTGGGAATCCTGGAAAAGCCTTTTTGCAGGGGTACTCTCCCCAAAGCAGTCCGGATGTGGGGTTAACTTCCCGCTTCCCGTGGGGGGAGGCACCTTCAAGGAGCGTAGAGGGCCAAGGCGCTAACCACAGGCCTGGGAGAGCCCTGGTAAGGGTTCCGTAGCCTCCCCTTGACCCAGAGCTGGGCGGATCCACCCCCGTCCATCCTTAGGGCGTTCCACGCCCCCAAGGTGAGGAGGGCCCGGGCCAGGACCCCGGGGGTGGTGGGTTCGGAAACCACAAGCCAAAGCTTCCCTTCCCGGGTCCAGGCCACGGCCGCCTGGGGGGCTATGGCCTCGAGGGGCCTTGGGTCGCGGAAGTTCTCCCGGTTGGGGTCAAAGGCGTACTGGCCTTTCTGGACCAAAAGGGGGCCTGCTTCCAGTGCGTAGCGGAAAGGGGGGTCCAGGCGCCCGTAGAGGCTTAAGGAGTCCCCTGGCCTAAGGGGGAAGGGAGGTGCCTCCTTGGGGAAGGCAAGGGCCCAGGCTCCAGGAGGAAGTTCCTGGGGGGCGGGGAAGATGGCCTGTACCCGGTTTCCCATCACCAAGGCCACCTCCTCCCCCTCCATGCCCACGGGTCCCGGGACCGTGTGGGCGGTGTAGCGGGCCCGGGAGGTGTTGATGCCCACCCGCACCCGCTCTCCGGAAGGACCCTGGACCATTGCCTCAAACCGGGGAACCCCCAGGAAGAAGCTGAATCCATCCCATAAGAGAGCCATGCGGCCGCTGGGATAGGAAACCGTAACCCCGTCCTGGACCCAGAGGCCGATGGGGGTAGCGGTTTTGGGGTCAAAGTACCCCCCGTTCAGCGCCGCCAGGGCGTTTGGGGCAAGGTCCTTGGGTAGGGCCCGGACCCCGGGCTTGCCCACAGGAACCAGCCTGCCTTTCTCCGCCTCCACCAGGTAAAGCCTTAGGGGCTCTGGGGTAAAGGCCCAGATCTCCCGATAGCGGACTCCCGCGGCCACGGGTTCCTCCACCTCGGCCTCGAGGGCATAGAGATCCAGGACCAGGCGTGCGGGGTCCTTCAGGGGAAAGAGGCGGTAGCGAAGGAGCTTTCCCGGGAAGTTCAGGCTGAGCTCTGTGCCCCCTGGCAAAAGGCGCACCCGGGCCTCCATGCCCTTGGGCCAGGGAACCTGGGTCATCCCCGGGGCCAGGTAGGGGAGAAGGAGGGAAAGGCTTCCTGGAGCCTGGCCCTCCGAGGAAGGCTTGGCTGCAGGTTCGGGCCCGGGGAGGTCCAGCACCAGGCGGAGGGCCCGTCCTTGGGTGCCGTGGCGTACCCCGGCCTCCGGGGTGCGGAAGTAGCCCAAGGCCTTCAGGGCCTCGAGGGGCAGTTTTTCCCCATCGGGTGGGGGAAGTCTGGGGTCCAAGGGCTCTGCCCAGCCCACCCCCGGCACGTAGACGAAGCGCACCCCCTCCCCCTCGTAAATCCAGGCCGAAGCCTCCTCCCGAAAGGAAAGGCCAAAGGTGCTGGCGGGAAGTAGGGTCTGGGCCAGGGAGCAGGAGAGGAAAAGGAGGAGAGCTAGGAGCCTCATCCCTCCATGGGAGCAGATGGCGGTGAGAAACCCCTTAGAAAAGGGGCTGGGTTCGCAGCTTTATCCCTTCACCACGATCAGCGGCCTTAGGCGGGCCACCTTCTTTCCGATTCCAGCTCCCTGGACCGCCTCCACCACCACGGAAACATCCTTGTAGGCCTCGGGCATCTCCTCGTCCACGGTAGCCTTGGTGGCCGCCCGCACCAGTATGCCCCTTTCCGCAAGCTCCTTGATCAGGTTCCGCTCCCGGGCCACCCGCTTGGCCTGGTGGCGGCTCATCTTGCGTCCGGCCCCGTGGCAGCTGGAGCCAAAGGACACCGCCATGGCCTTTTCCGTGCCCGCTAGCACATAGGAGTAGCGGCCCATATCCCCGGGTACCAGCACGGGCTGGCCCACGTGCCGGTATTCCAGGGGAATCTCCGGATTTCCCGGCCCGAAGGCCCGGGTAGCCCCCTTGCGGTGCACCAGAACCCTTCTTCCCCCGTGCTCCTCAAACTTGGCGTTGTTATGGGCCAGATCGTAGAGGACCCTGAGGCCATGTTCCCTTGGGGGGAAGCCCACGGCCTCAAAGGCCTCCCGCACGAAGTGGGCGATGAGCTGGCGGTTGGCGAAGGCGAAGTTGGCGGCGGCGGCCATGGCCTGGAGGTAGTCCTGGCCCTCCGGGCTCTTGATGGGGGCTGCGGCCAGCTGCTTGTCTACCAGCTCTATGCCGTAGCGGGGGGCGGCTTTAAGGAATTTCTCCACATAGTCCTGGCAGACCTGATGGCCCAGGCCCCGGCTTCCCGTATGGATGAGGACGGTGATCTGGTTGGGGAAAAGCCCGAAGGCCTCGGCAGCCTCCTCATCATAGATTTGGTCCACGTACTGGACCTCGAGGAAATGGTTCCCGCTTCCTAAGGTGCCGATCTGGGGAGCCCCCCGTTCGAAGGCCCTTTCCGACACCTTATCGGGGTTGGCCCAGGGGAGGCGGCCCTCCGACTCGATGAAGTGGAGGTCCTCCGGGTAGCCGAAGCCCCTGCGGATGAGCCAGCCAGCCCCCTCCTTGAGGATCTCCTTAAGCTCCTTCTTGCTGAAGCGCACGTCCTTGCGCTCGCTTCCCACCCCCGAGGGGATGAGGCGGTAGAGGGTATCGGCCAGCTCCCGTTGGCGGGGGAGGAGGTCTTCCAGGGTGAGATGGGAGGCCAAAAGGCGTACCCCGCAGTTGGAGACCACAAACCCTTCGGCCACAAAGTTGTGTCCCTCATGAGCCATGGAGAGGTCGTAAACCCTTCCCCCGTGGGGAACGGTTTCCATAGCCACTACCCTGTCAAAAAGCATGGGGCCGGCCCTTTGGAGGAACTCAGGGAAGGTGGGAAATCCCCAGGGGCGGAATCCACCTCGCTTCTCGTAAAGGGTACGCTCCACGAAGCGCCGAGGAAGGCCTAGGGTGGCGGCGATGCGTTTTGGTCCTAGGCCTGCCTGTCGTAGGGCCAAGACCTCCTCGGCCTGGGTTTCCCGAGCTTCTAAGTGGGCCTTTTTCAGGCGCAGGTAGAAAGCAGCCGCCTGGGCTAGCCAGGCTTTTTGGGGAGCGTAGGCATAGCCCACCCTCTCGTAAAGGAGGCTGAGGTTTTCCGGTGTACTCCGGAGGATCAGTTTGAAGCGGTGGGAAGGATCAGCGGGTTCCTCCCAATCCAGTTCCTCACGCAGGGACTGGACTTCCAGGCCCAAGCTTTCCATTAAGCGGGCCAGATCTTCCATGAAGGTCCGGCCAATCCCCAAAAGGCTTTTCCGTTTGGACTGGGAGAGCACAGGAGAGGCGAGGTTGTACCCATGTCCGCTTACCCACTTCGGCGCGGAGAGCTCCGCTCCGAATAGTCCTGCTAAAAAGTTGGCTTTAAGCCAAGCGGGAATGAAGAAGAGCCAATGAGGTAAGGCAAAAGCCGTTTGCGCCTTGGGGCCCTCGGGAAGGCCTAAGGCGTGGAGAAGGAGGAACAAAGCCCGGGAGGAGGCCTTAAGGCTAGCCTCTCGGTAGGTGAAGGTCCGTCCTCGGAAGCTGTGGTTTCGTACCCGAACGTAAGGGCCCCCAGCCTGGAAGCCCAGACGCTTAAGGTCCTCCTTGGCTTCCAGGAGTCCTTCTTCGTCCCCATAGAGCACCAGGTACCCCCTGCCCCGGGACCGGTAAAGGGTTCCATCCCCCAAGGCGTAGCCCAAGAGGCGTAGGATAGCTGGCAAGTGAGGGTGGTCCGCCTGTAGGGGAAGGAGCCCCTTCTCTTTCAGCACATCTGCCGCTCGGGGAAACCCCAGGGCAAGGCCTAGGGCTTGGGCCCTTTCCTCGCTTAGAAGGGTCAGGGACGGAAGGGGTTCGTGGGGAAAGCCCTGGAAGGGGTGGACGGCCACCTGGTCTCCCTTTTTCAGGGTGCCTATGGGACGCATTCCCGAGGGGGTGTAGACGGGATGATCGGGGGTGGCCTCCAGGATGAACCCTCCCTCGGTGCGGAGGCGCACCAGGGTTTCCGCTTCTCGGGAGAGGAGGAGAAAGGCTTTGCCTGCCTCGGCTTTTTCCCCAAGCCGCCACACGGTGAGGAGGGGTTCTTGTTCCCTCGCCACCTCCTCTATGGGGCGGGTGTAGCGGTCATGAAAGAGTACGCGGGTGCCGGCAGGAAGGCAGTTGATGTCAAAACCCACCCCTCCCGGGCTCACCACCCCTCCTTCCTCGGGGTTGAAGGCCGCCACCCCCCCGATGGGGAAGCCGTAGCCCCAGTGGATGTCGGGCATGGCCAGGGCGGGTTCCACGATCCCCGGCAGGGTGGCCACGTTCATGAGCTGCTGTAAGGAGGCGTAGTTTTCCTCCTCGAGGTCCTTTAAGATCTCCTCCGAGGCGAAAAATACCGCATCCACCCGCATCTTCCCCTGCCGGGGGATGCGGTAGGTGTAGGGGGCGATTTTCTCAAAGCGCATGGCGCCCTCCATGTGTTGGCCCTCCGGGCCAAGCAACCCAAAGCAAAAGGCCGGGCTTGCGGGCCCGGGCTTATTCTCAAGCTACCGCGGTATGCGGTATGCGTCAAGGCTATGCGGTAAAATCCCCCTGTGTCCGGCCTGGCCTTCGCTCTGGAGACCCATCCCGGCCTCAAGCGGCCCAAGAACGAGGATGCCGTGGACCACGCCCTCACCCCCTGGGGTGGGGTTTTCGTGGTGGCGGACGGGATGGGGGGGCACCGCACGGGGGAGGTGGCGGCCAGGCTGGCCGTGGAGATGATCCTGGAGAACCTGCGCAATGTAGACCCAAGCCCGAGGGCCCTCCTTCAAGCCTTTGAAAAGGCCAACGCGCGCATCTACCAGGAGGCGCAACGCCCCGAGAACCGGGGCATGGGCACCACCGCCACCTGCCTTCTTTTGGATCTTCCCTATGCCTTGATCGCCCATGTGGGGGACTCGAGGGCCTACCTTCTCAGGAAAGGGGAGCTTACCCTCCTCACCGAGGATCACTCCTGGGTGGCGGAACGGGTGCGCCAGGGCCTTTTGAGCCCCGAGGAGGCCAAGACCCACCGCTGGCGCAACGTGATCACCAACGCCCTGGGCTCCTTTCCCCAGGCCCGGGTGGACCTCATGGGGCTTAAGCTGGAGCCTGGGGATGTGTTTTTGCTTTGCAGCGATGGCCTTTCCGGGGTGTTGGAGGACCGCACCCTGGGGGAAGTTCTGAAGAGCTTTCCCCCGGAGGAGGCGGCCAGGCGCCTGGTGGCCCTGGCCAACGAGTGGGGAGGCCCCGATAACGTGAGCGCCATCGTGGTGCGGGTGCCCGAGGAGCTTCCCCAGGGGGGTCGCCCCTATGCCTTGCCCCTCGAGGCGGCAAAAGGAGCCCCGGTGCGCCTAAAGCTTGGGGAGGAGCCTGAGGAACTGCCCACCCAGGTCCTGGAGCCCAAGCGTCCCCGGGTTCGCCTGAACTGGCGGGATGCCCTTTTGGTGCTCCTTTGGGTGGTGGTGGTGGCCTACATCCTGCTGGGCTACTTCAAAAGGCCCTAGACCTGCTAAACTCCTAGGGGTATGGAGCGCACCTTTGTCATGGTGAAGCCCGATGGCGTGCGGCGGGGTTTGGTGGGGGAGATCCTGGCCCGCTTTGAGCGGAAGGGCTTCCGCATCGTGGGGCTTAAGCTTTTACAGATCAGCCAGGAGCTTGCGGAAAGGCATTACGCCGAGCACCGGGAGAAACCCTTCTTCCCCGGCCTGGTGAGCTTCATCACCTCGGGTCCGGTGGTGGCCATGGTGCTGGAGGGGCCGAACGTGGTGGCCGAGGTGCGGAAGATGATGGGGGCCACCCACCCCAAGGACGCCCTTCCCGGCACCATCCGGGGGGATTTTGCCACCACCATCGACGAAAACGTGATCCACGGCTCGGCGAGCCTCGAGGACGCAAGCCGGGAGATCGCCCTTTTCTTCCGACCCGAGGAACTCCTCTAGGCCGGGGTTTACTCGCCGCTTTCGGGGGCCTGGGGCAGGCTCTGCGCCCGGAGGCGCTCCCAGGGGAAGTCGTCCAGGGGATAAAAGCGGTCCGCCTGCTGGGCCAGGCGGTGGGAGGAAAGGGCGTGGAAGGTGGTGTTTTCCACCTGCTTGCCCATGTCCTGGACCACCTTGACCACCTCGGCGAAGTCCCCATCCCCGGAGACCAGCACCGCCACGTCATAGGCGTCGGCGTAGGCCAGGCGAAGGATGTCTATGGCGATTTGGATGTCCACCCCCTTTTCCACAAACCCCTCCGCCCGCCTCTCCAGGCGGCCCAGGCGCACGGCCACATAGGGCACCCGCTTCAGGTAGTTGAGGAAGCTCTGGTGGGCCTTGGCGGCGGGGTCTTCTGGAGGAAGGGGGGCGTTGTAGTAGTAGGCCCGCAGGAGCCTGCGCCCAGCGGTGAGAAGGCTGATAAACTCCACGAAGTTTAGCCGATAATCCGCCCCCAGGTGCTGCACCAACCCCTTGTACAGGTTGGAGCCGTCAATGAATATTGCTACCCTTTCCATAATAGACCCGCCCCTTGCCGGGCTCCTTCAGTTTAGCCCAAGGGGGTGAGAATGTTTATAACCCACCGCTCCCTGGGGAGCAGTGGGGGAAGGGATAGGTCTTCTCCACGTAGCCCTTTTGGGCGGGGCTATCCTACCACGGTTTTCCCATGAGCGCAAGATGAGTGGCCGAAACGGTTTCTAGGAGCGCGTTTTTTCCGTTTCCGCGTACACGTCGCGAAAAACCCCGGGGATGGGGGCGTGGGGCTTGTGCACCCGCACCCGCACCCCCTCGAGGCGGGGAAAGGTGGCCAGCAGAGCTTCAGCCAGATGGTCCGCCAAGGCTTCTATCAGGCAGAACCGCTGGTGGCGCACCACCTTTTCCACCAAGGCGTAGACGGCAGCGTAGTCCACGGTTTCCTCCAGCCGGTCCCCCCTGCCCTCAAAGGGCACCTTAAGCCAGAGGTCCACCACAAACCGGGCTCCAAGCCGGCCTTCCTCGGGCCTCACCCCGTGGCGACCGTAGAACTCCAAACCTAAAAGGGCGATCTCCCCCATATCTATTCCCAAAGGGCGTTCCACACCGCAAGGGCCTCCCGGTGGGCGGCCACGTCGTGGACGCGAAGGATCCTGGCCCCCTTCATGGCGGCGTAAAGGTGGGCGGCCACGGAGCCAAGGACCCTTTTTGCCGGTTCCTCCACCCCCGTGAGCTCCCCGATGGAGCGCTTCCGGGAAAGCCCCACCAAAACGGGGTGGCCCAGGGCCACGATCTCCTCCAGGTGTTTAAGGAGGGCCAGGTTGTGCTCCAGCAGTTTCCCGAAGCCGAACCCCGGGTCCAGGACCACCTGGGGCACCCCGGTCCTCAGGGCGTTTTCCGCCTGGGCCTTGAGGAAGGTCTTCACCTCGGCCACCACGTCCCCGTAGCGGGCATGGGCCATCATGGTCTTGGGATCGGGCACGGGCATGTGCATGACCACCGCCGCCACCCCGTACCGGGCGCAGAGAGCCACCATGCGCTCGTCCCGAAGGCCCGTCACGTCGTTGATGAGGTGCGCTCCTAGCTTCAGGGCCTCCTCCGCCACCTCGGGCTTGCGGGTGTCCACGCTCACCGGCACCCCTAGCTCCAAGACCGCCTCCAACACCGGCAAAAGCCTCCTTTTTTCCTCCTCCACGGGCACGGGCTCCGCTCCCGGGCGGGTGGATTCAGCCCCCAGGTCCAGAAGATCCGCACCCTCGGCCACCAGGGTCTTGGCCCTTTCCAGGGCCCTTTCCGGGTCCAGGTAGAGGCCGCCATCGGAGAAGGAGTCGGGGGTGAGGTTGAGGATGCCCATGATCCTAGGGCGGGAGAGGTCCAGGGCGCGGTCGCGAAGCCAGAGCACGCAAGGATTATATTGGGGCCAGGGGGTGAAGCATGCGCCTGTTGGCCGCGGTGGATTTGGGGGAGGGCTTGGAGTCGGTGGTGGAAAGCGCCCGCTTCCTTCAGGAGGGGCTTGGCATCCCGGCGGAGCTTCTCCACGTGGTGCCCACTCCCTACTTTGAGGCCCTTGGCCGCCGCTTTCCCCATCTTAGGCCGGGGCTGGAGGAAGCCCTTAGCCAGGTGGAGAAGGAGGTGCAAAAGACCCTGGCGGATACCGGGCTTAGGGCCCGGGTGCTCCGGGGTTTCCCTGCGCAGGTGGTGGCGGGGGAAGCATTGAAAAGCCGGTTGGTGCTCCTGGGGCAGCGGGGGACGGGTACCCTCGAGGCCCTGGCCCGGGGCGGGCTTGCCCGCTACCTCCTGCACCGGGGGGAGGTGCCGGTTTTGTTGCTCCCCAGGGCCTTGAAGGCGGTGCGCCGCATCGCCGTGGGACTGGACGATAGCCCGGCAAGTCTTAGCGCCTTCCGGGTGGCGGAGGCCTGGGGGAGGGCTTTGGGGGCGGAAGTCTTTGGGCTCCACCTGGTGAGCGGGCAAGGGGGGTGTTGCTTCCCCACGTATCTGGATCCCGAAGGCCTCGCCCTGACCGAGGTTTTAGCCCAGGCCAAGGCGCACCTGGAACAGCTTCTCAAGGCCACCGGGGTGGTGGAGGTGTCCAAGGGGGATGAGGAGCTGGACCTTCTGCGCTTGGCCAAGGCCCGGGAGGCCGATCTTCTGGTCCTGGGCTCCAAGGCCAAGAGCACCTGGCGCCACCGGCTTGGGCGCATGGTGGAGGTGCTCTCCAGCCAAAGTTCCATGCCCCTTCTCGTGGTTCCCGAGGCCACGGTCTGGTAAGGTAAGGCCCATGCGCCATGGGCCCGGCTGGTACCTTTCCCTTTCCGCCTATTGGTTCGCCACCAGCTTCAAGTGGTTCTTGGTCCTCCTGGTGATCCTTCCCGCCAAGGTGGCGGAGCTTTCCCCTCCTGAGGAGAAGGCTACCCGCCTTGGCTTTCTTTTCGGTCTGGGGGCGGTGATGGCCATCCTGGGGCCTCCCGTCATGGGCTACCTTTCGGACCGCCTGGGTCGGAGGAAGCCCTTTCTCCTTTTGGGAAGCCTGCTCACAGCCCTGGCCCTCTTTCTCTTGGTGCACGCTCCAGGCTATGGCCTTTTGCTCCTGGCCTATCTGCTTCTGCAGGTGGCCGATGACCTGGCCACTGGGCCCTACTCCGCCCTCATCCCCGACCTGGTGCCCCGGGGAAACAGAGGGGTGGCCTCAGGGTACATGGGGGTGTTGCAGGTTTCCGGCCAGGTTCTGGGGGGCGCGGTGGGCTTTCTCTTTCCCTTGGCCTTCCAGGCTTACCTGGCCGCCTTCTTGAACCTGGCGGGGGCGGGCCTTAGCGCGCGCGTCATCCCCGACCATCCCCTGAGGGCCAATCCTAGGCCCTTTTTGGCCGCCATGGTGAGGCCCTGGCAGGACCGGGACTTCCTTTTGGTCTACCTGACCCGCTTCCTGGTGATGCTGGGCTTCTACCTGGCCCAGACCTACCTGCAGTACTACCTGGCGGACGTGGTGCGGGTCTTCCAGGCCTTCGGGCGGGCCCTCGCCCAGGAGCCCTTCCAGGGGGTGGCCCTTTTGGGCCTTCTCATCTCCTTGGGGGCCGCCTTGGCCAGCATCCCCGCCGGTCGGGCCTCGGACCGCTGGGGACGCAAACCCCTCATCTACCTTTCGGGGGTGGGTCTGGGCCTTCTGATGCCCTTCATCCTCCTTTTCCCCTACTACGATGCCCTGCTGTTCCTGGCCCTCTTCTTTGGCCTCTTCTACGGGGTCTACCTGGCGGTGGACTGGGCCTTGGTGGCGGATGTCCTGAGGGACCCCGAGGCCCACGCCACCGACATGGGCCTGTGGCAGACCTCCATCGTGGTGCCGCAGGTGCTGGCGGGAGCCTTTGGCCGGCCCTTGGACCTCCTGAACGCCCAGGGGGAGGGCCTGGGGTATTTGGTGCTCTTTTTGCTGGCGGGGGTCTTCTTTCTCCTGGGGGCCTTCCTGGTAGCCCCGATCCGCCGGGCCCGCTAGGACTTGGAATGGAAAAGCAACAGGGAAAAATCCCTCCTGGACGCAACCCCGCATTGACATCCCGGATTGCCCTGGGTAGGATGGGGCGGGTTTCAAGGGGGGTTGGGAATGCGCTTTCTCCTGGGTCTTTCGCAAGCCATAGATGTCTTGACCGAGGCCATAGGCAAACTCACCGTGTGGCTGGTGCTCTTGGTGGCCCTGCTTTCCGCGGGCAATGCCATCATGCGCTACGGCTTCAGCTATAGCTCCAACGCCTACCTCGAGGCCCAGTGGTACCTGTTCAGCCTCATCTTCCTCCTGGGCGGGGCCTACGCCTTAAAGCACAACGCCCACGTGCGCATCGACCTCATCTTCGGTCGGTTTTCCCAGCGCACCCGGGCTTGGATCGACGTGGTGGGGACGGTGCTCTTCCTTCTGCCCATGGCGGTGGGGGTGATCTACCTCTCCTGGCCCTGGGCCATGAACTCCTTTTTGGGGAAGGAGATGTCCCCCGATGTGGGGGGGCTTCCCCGCTGGCCCATCAAGCTGGCCTTGCCCTTGGGCTTTGCCCTTTTGACCCTCCAGGGGATCTCCGAGCTGATCAAGCGCATCGCCTACCTCACGGGGCATCTGCAGCTGGTGGAGGAGGAACGGGAGGTGGTGGAATGAACCTGGAAAACCTCATGCCTCCCCTGATGTTTTTGGCTCTGGTGGTCTTTTTGCTTTCCGGCTACCCCGTGGCCTTCTCCTTGGGGGCGGTGGGGATCGTTTTCGGCTTTTTGGGCATCGCCCTGGACATCTTCCCCGCACCCCTTCTTAAGGCCATGCCCGATCGCATCTTCGGCATCATGTCCAACCAGCTTCTCCTGGCCATCCCCTTTTTCACCTTCATGGGGATCATCCTGGAGAAAAGCGGCCTGGCCGAAGACCTCCTGGACACCATGGGGAAGCTCTTTGGGCCTTTAAGGGGCGGCTTGGCCCTAAGCGTGGTCTTCGTGGGGGCTATCCTGGCCGCCACCACCGGGGTAGTGGCGGCCAGCGTGATGGCCATGGGCCTTATCTCCCTGCCCATCATGCTGAAGTACGGCTATAACCCCCGCTTCGCCAGCGGGGTGATCCTGGGCTCGGCCACCTTGGCCCAGATCATCCCCCCCAGCGTGGTCCTCATCGTGTTGTCGGACCAGCTTGGGGTTTCCGTGGGGGATATGTACAAGGCGGCCCTGATCCCCTCAGCTCTCACCGTGGGCCTTTACTTCCTTTACGTGATCTACGTGGCCCTTTTCCGCCCGAAATGGGCTCCTGCCCTTCCTCCGGAAGCCCGGCCTGACGCCGGCAAGGAAGCCCAGGCGGCCTTTGCCTTGCTTTCCTATCTGCTGGTGGGGGTAGGGGCCTATGCCGTGGGCCGCTTCCTGCCCGCCTGGGCGGAGTGGCTGGAGGTGCTTTTGGCCCTAGGGATCTGGAGCTTGGTGCTCCTTCCCTGGATCCGCAAAAACCCCCTTCTCAGAAGGGCCCTCCTTTCCATGGTGCCTCCCCTGGTGCTGATCTTCCTGGTGCTGGGCACCGTGCTCATCGGCCTGGCCACCCCCACGGAGGCCGGGGCCATGGGGGTGGTGGGGGCCTTGATCCTGGCGGCTTTGAACCGCCGGCTTTCCTTCAAGGTCCTCTACGGGGCCATGGAGGGCACGGCCAAGCTCACGGCCTTCGTCATCTTCATCCTTATCGGCTCCACCCTCTTCAGCCTGGTCTTCCGGGGCGTGGACGGGGACCTCTGGGTGGAGGGGTTCCTCACGGGTCTACCGGGTGGGGAGGTGGGCTTCATCCTCTTCGTGATGCTCCTGGTGTTCCTTCTGGGTTTCTTCATCGACTTCTTTGAGATCGCCTTCATCGCCTTGCCCCTTTTGGCCATCGGGGCCGAGGCCTTGAACATAGACAAGCTCTGGTTTGGCCTCCTGGTGGGGGTGAACCTGCAGACCTCCTTCCTCACCCCGCCCTTCGGCTTCGCCCTCTTCTACTTGCGGAATGTCGCCCCCAAGGAGGTGAAGACGGCGGACATCTACCTGGGGGGGATCCCCTTTATCGGTCTTCAGCTTTTGGTCCTGGTCTTCGTGTATTTCCTGCGGGACCCCATCCTGCGGTTTGTCAGTGGGATGGGTTTTGGGGGGTAGGCTCTAGACTGGAGGCATGGACCTCACCCACTTTAAGGACGGCAAGCCTCACATGGTGGACGTGACGGAGAAGTCCGCCACCTTCCGCACCGCCACCGCCGAGGCCTATGTGGAGCTCACGGAGGAAGCCCTGGTTGCCTTGGAAGGAGGCGGGGTGGGGAAGGGGGACCCGCTTGCGGTGGCCCAGCTGGCCGGGATCCAGGCCGCCAAGAAGACCCCGGACCTCATCCCCCTCTGCCATCCCCTGCCTCTCACCGGTGTGGAGGTGAGGGTGGAGTTGGAGAAGGAGGCCAAAAGGGTGCGCATCGAGGCCACGGTGCGCACCAAGGCGGAGACCGGGGTGGAGATGGAGGCCCTGACCGCCTGCGCCGTGGCGGCCCTCACGGTCTACGACATGCTGAAGGCGGCCTCCAAGGGCCTGGTGATCTCCAGGGTGCAGCTTTTGCACAAGGCGGGGGGCAAGAGCGGGGAGTGGCGGCGCACCCCTGACCCTTGATACCCCTGGGGTATCCCCCCTTTCGGATATTCAATGCATACCCCCTTGACAAGCCAAAGGAAAAGGGGGCGCTTGGTGAGCTGTGGAAGAACACCAGACGCCCCCTTCCATCCTACCCCTGCCCCTGGAGGAACTGGTCCCCCTGCTCCAGGCATGGCTCCAAGCCCGCTTGCCAGAAGGGGAGAGAAAACCCGGCAGGCCCAGGACCTTCTCCGACCTCAGCCTCTTTCTCTTCCACCTGGTCCGCGCCCTCCTGGGCTTCTCCAGCGAACGCATGCGCCGGGAACTGGCCCGCAACCCTAGGCTCCGCAAGCGCCTCGGTCTAGAGCGCGTTCCCTCCTCTGCCACCCTCAGCGAGCGGAGCCGGAAGCTACCCTGGCCCCTCCTGCGGGGAGGGAAGCGGGTGGGCCGGGGGAGGCGGGTGCTGGCCATGGACGCCACCCTTCTCCCCGCCCAGAGGTCGGATGGGGAGGCGGCTTGGGGCGTGGGCTCGGATGGGGGCTGGGTTTATGGGTACAAGCTCCACCTCCTCGTGGACCTGGACACGGGGGAGGTGCTGGCCCTACGGGTGACCCCGGCCTCATGGCACGACTCCCCGGTGGGGCGGGGGATGCTCTGGGGGGTGGAGAGGTTTCCTGGGGAGAAGCCCCCCGTGGTGGTGGCGGACGCGGCCTACGAGGGGGAAGCCAACTTTCGGTTGGCGAGGAGGCGAGGGATGCTTCTGGTGACGGGGCATAACCGGAGACGGGGAAGGCCAAAGGGGAGGGGGCGGCTTTTGAACCTGCGGCGGCGGGGGAGAGGTGCGTACCGGAGGCTTTTGGGGCGGCGGTGGGAGCTGGAGACGGTTTTTGGTCTGCTGAAGGGGCCGATGGGGCTGGTGGGGGCGGTGGGGAGGGTACGGGGGCTGAAGGCGGTGGCCCTGCAAGTGGAAGCTTGGGTGATGGCCTGGAGCGTGGTGGCCCAGCTTCTTGGGCAGGCGGGTCTGCCCATCACCCGGGTGTTGCGGGTGGTGGCGTGAGGTGAGTACGCAGGTGAATATCCGAAAAGGGGGCCTGGGGTATATTCTAGGGCTATGCGCATCGCCATCGCCCTATCTAAAAACGATGACCAGAAGGTTTATCCGGGTCCTTTCGGGCACGCCCCCCGCTTCGCCATCTACGAGGTGGAAGGGGGAGGAAAGGTGAGCCTCCTCGAGGTGCGGGAAAACCCCTACGCCGCCATGGAGGGCGGAAGGAAGCACGAGCTCATGCGGGAGCTTCTCAAGGATGTGGACCTGCGGGTGGGGGCCCGCTTCGGCCACGGGGGTTCCATGGGGGCCTTCCCCATGGCGGATCGGCTGGAGGTGGGGCCGGTGAGCGTGGCCGAGGCGTTGGAAAGGGTCAGGGCCCGCTAAAGTAGCGCCTTAGAAGCTCCTTGGCCTCAGGGGAGAGGGGAGTGCGCTCCAGGTAGACCTCCACTCCCCGGCGCACTTCCTCTGGAGGGCTTCCCTCCCGCCAAGGGGAGGGTAGGTCCTGGCCCTTTCCTTCCCGGCCGGGCCCGAGGAGCTCCTGCCCGGGACCGGTGGGCTCTGGGAGGGGCAAGGAGGCGGGAGCCTCCAGGGTTGGGGAGGGTCCTGAGGCACCTGGGGTGGGGGTGCCTGCTTCCTTAGGCTGGCCCGGTTCCTGACCTGGGACCTCCTGGGTGGCTTCTGGCTTTCCTTCCCCTCGGCTTGGCGCCTGGGTGCCCTGCCCCGGGGCTCGGGGGGAACCCCTGGGGGAAGATCCCTGGGGGCTGGGCTCCGGTTCCCTTCCCTCCTGGGAGGTTGGGGCGGGGTGGCCCTGGCCTGGCTCCTTCCCTTGCGGCTTCCTGAGGGCCTCTGGGAAATCCGGGGGCGGCGTGGTTTTCCCAGGTGAAGCCCCGGGTGCTTCGGCTGGCTTCTCCCTTTCCAAGGGGGTTTGGGGGATTGCGGGGCGCCCGGCGTTGGGAAGGGACCAGAAGGGGCTTGCTTCCCTGGGAGGAAGCCCCGTCCACGAGCCCAAGGCCAAGGCCAGGAGGACTAGGTAGAGGGCGAGAAGGCCCAGGGGGAAGGGGGGAGGAGGGATCTCCAGCTTGCGGGCTTCCTGCCAAAGCCGTTCTTCCCCGTAGGCCAAGGCGGTGGGATAGGCCAGGCTGGCCCGGGCGATCTCCCGTAGCGCCCGCCCTTCCCAAAGTCGGGCGGGAAGCAAAAAGGGTAGGAGGGAGGCCAGGGCGAAGAAGGGGTGGAGAAAGCCTAGAAGCGCCAAGGGAAGGGCCAAGAGGAGCCGGTGGCGCCAGGCCAGGCGCCTTGCGTAGAGAAGGTGGAACCCAGGCTCCACGGCAAGACCATTATCCCTCGCCAAAGGCTAAGGAAAAGGTGCCCGGGGCCTTTAGGCCCCGGGGGGAGGGAGTACACAGGTCTACTTGACCGGGGGACGGGACTTGAGGACCTCCTGGGGGGAGAGGGCCCTGGCCCTTTGCGCCTTCACCTCCTCGGCGCTTATGGGCTTGGCCTTGGACTTGGCGAAGGTGGTGAGGATGTGGTTCAGGAGGTCGGCCACCTCCTGGTCCTTGAGCTGGCGGAAGGGGGGCATGACCCCGTTATAGGTTTTCCCCTGCACGGTGAGGGGGCCCTGGAGGCCGTAGAGGACCACCCGGATCAGGTACTCCCGGCCCCCCTTGGCCTGGACCACCTTGTCCAGGTGGGTGAGGGGCGGGAAGGCTCCGGGTATCCCTTGCCCCGTGGCCTGGTGGCAGCTTTGGCAGTTGGCGGAGTAGAGCTTGGCCCCGGGGCTTTGCCCAAGGGCCAGAAGGCCCAGGAAGAGCAAGGCGGGCAAGAGGCGCTTCATGGCTCCATTATGGGGAACCCCGCTCCCCTTAGGCCAGGGACATTTGTCCTAGGCCCTTAGGGATGTAGGCGCAGCGGGGGTCGGCGGCCAGGTGATCCCCGGTTTCCGCCCAGGCCCGGGCCCGGCTTCCCCCGCAAAGCTCCCGGTACTCGCAGACCCCGCACTTGCCCTTGAGAAGGGCCTTGGGTAAGGGGTCCGGCACCGCCGAGGCCCGGCAGTGCTGGCAGGCGAGCAGGCAGGCCCGGGTCATCTCCCAGGCCACCAGGAGGGGGAAGCGGTGAAGGTCGGGCTTCATGCCTCCAGGATGCCGCCTGGGGGTGGGGGCAGATGTCCCTAGCGGAGAAGGGTGAGGCGGTAGACCAGGGTAAGGGCCTCCCCGGGTTTAAGGGGGACCTCCAGGCGGTAGCCCTGGGGCAGGTGGGTGGCCTCGGGGAAGTCCAGGCGGAAGGGCTGGGGGAAGGTTTCCGAAAGGAGGAGGGCGATGGGGTAGGGGTAGGGGTTTTTGAAGCGGGTTTCCACCCGGTAGGTGGCCTCCTTTTCGCTTTGCTGGAGCAGGTTCACCGACCGTTCCAGCCGGCCCTCGAGGTCCCGCCCCAGCCACGCCTCCGCCCACTCCCCCTTGGGGGTACCGGGAAGAGGGGCCTGGCCAAGGAAGAGGCCTCCTTCCACCACCTCCAGGCTTCCAGGGGCCAGGGGGAAGGGGGCCGTAAAGCGGTACCCCCGTTCCAGAGGTAAAAGGCGGTCGGTGCGAAAGGGGCCCTGGTAGCGCAGCAGGCGCACTAGAGCTACGTCCGCCCTGAGGAAGGGGATTTCCGTGAGGCCGGCCTCTATCCTCCGGGGAGGGAGCTCGTAGCGGAAGAGGCCAAAGGGGGTCTCTCCGGGGGCTTCGGTCAGGGCGCGCAGGGCCATCCCCGGGGCGGCCTTGGCCTCCAGCAGGGGGGCTTCCCCCGCCAGGAGGGTGAGCTTTTGGGCCTCGAAGGCCTCCCCCTCCAGCTTGAGCCGGGCCCAGGCGGTGAGGCGGCCCTCCTCCAGGGTGTAGAAGACCTCTCCGGAAAGCCCGGTGTAGAGGTAGCGCAAGGTGGCTGGCCCTTCCCCGCGGTAGCGGAAGAGGACCGCGGTGCCCTGGTAGACCCGTTCCACCTCCTCCACTCCCAGGAGCCTTAGCGAGCCCGGGGCCGTGCGGGAAAGCTTCTCCCCCGCCAGATAGACCCAGGCCCCAGGGGGCAGGACCACGGGCTCCTTGACCTCGGCGAAGCCAGGGTAGACCACCACCTCCTGGGCCAGGGCCAGGAGGCCCAGGGAGAAGAGGGCGAGGAGTTTTTTCATACCCCCAGTCTACGGGCCAAAGCCTCCACCTCGTCCCGGGAGAGGGGCCTTCCGTGGCCGATGTGGATCCTTTCCACCCCCAGGTCCAGGATCTTCCGCACCGTCTTCTGGGCCAGGGCGTGGTCCTCGTTGATGAAGCGGGGGGGAAGCCCCCGGCCCCGCAGGGCATCCCCGGCCACCAGCACCCCTTCCCGCAGGAGGCCCACCTGGCCCAGGGTGTGGCCGGGAAGCGCCACTACCCGCCACCCCAGGACCTCGTCCCCCTCCTCCACCGGCTGCAAGGCCGCTTTGGGAAGGGGTGGGGCCAGGTTGGCGAGCCAGCCCCCCAGGAGGGGAACCGGGAGGGGAGGCCTTGGCCTTTGCCCCGTGAGGTAGGGCCACTCCGAGGGGTGGGCTAGGACGGGGATCCCAAAGCACTCCCAAAGGGCCCGGGCCCCACCGCTATGGTCCAGGTGATGGTGGGTGAGGAAGAGGAGCTTGGGGGGGCCTGGGAGCCTGCGAAGAAGCCGCCTAGCCTCCCAGGGGAGGCCAGCGTCCACCAGGAAATACCCTCCGGGGGCGGGGAGGCGGTACAGGTTGGCGGCGAAGCCCAGGGCCTCAGGCCCGCTCATAGAGGGAGCCCACGCCCATCTCCGCCAGGGCTTTCCGGATGCCTGGGGCGTCTATGCCCGCTTGGCGGTGGAGGCTCGGGATGGTGCCGTGGTCCAAAAAGCGGTCGGGAAGGCCCAGAACCCGCACCTCGGCCCTCAGGCCCATCTCGTTTAAGGCTTCCAGGACGGCGCTCCCAAACCCCCCCATCCTCTGGTGGTCCTCCACGGTGAGGAGCTTATAGCGGGCGAGCGCCCGGAGCCTCTCCTTGTCCAGGGGCTTGAGGAAGCGGGCGTTCACCACGCCCACCCGGGGGTCGTCCCCGGCGGCCTCGAGGGCGTAGCGCAGGGTCTTGCCGAAGGCCAGGATGTAGACCTCCGTGCCCTCCTTGAGCACCTCCCAGGTGCCCCAGGCGATCTCCGGCCAGGTGCCCTCGGGCACCCGCTCCACGTTATCCCGGGGATAGCGGATGGCCACCGGCCCCCCCACCTCCAGGGCCTTCTTGAGCATGGCCCGGAGCTCCAAGGCGTCCTTGGGGGCGGCGATCTGCAAATTGGGGATGGTGCGCAGGTAGGCGATGTCAAAGACCCCGTGGTGGGTGGCCCCATCCGCCCCCACCACCCCTGCCCGGTCGATGGCGAAGACCACGGGCAGGTTCTCGATGGCCACGTCGTGGATCACCTGGTCGTAGGCCCGCTGCAGGAAGGTGGAGTAGATGGCCACGATGGGCTTAAGGCCCCTTAGGGCCATGCCCGCCGCCGTGGTCACCGCCACGTCCTCGCAGATGCCCACGTCCAGGTAGCGCTCGGGGTGTTCCAGGGAGTAGCGCACCAGCCCCGAGCCCTCCCGCATGGCCGGGGTGAGGACGAAGAGCCGGGGCTCCAGGTGGGCGAGCTCGGTGACCGCGTCCCCGAAGGCCTGGCTCCAGGAGTAGCCCTTGGAAACCTTCTCCGGCTTCTTGGGGTCAAAGCCCGGGGGGCCGTGCCAGTAGATGGGGTCGGCCTCCGCCACCTTGTACCCCTTGCCCTTTTGGGTGACCACGTGGAGGAGGGTAGGGCCTTCCAGCGCCTTCAGGTGCTCCAGGATGTGGATGAGGCCCTTCAGGTCGTGGCCGTCCACGGGGCCGATGTAGCGGATGCCCCAGGCGTAGAAGGGATTCTCCTGGTGCAGGATGAGCTTGGCCGCCTCCTTGGCCCGGTCCACCAGGCCGAAGAGCTTGGGGGAGATGTGCTCCAGGATGCTTCGCCCCAGCTTCTCGGCGTCCTGGACCCACTTTCTTATCTGAAGCTCTTTGAAGTACTTGTTGAGGGCCCCCACGTTTTCCGAGATGCTCATCTCGTTGTCGTTGAGGATGATGAGCATCCTCTTGCCCAGCTCCCCGATCTTGTTGAGGGCGGCCAGGGCCATTCCTCCGGTGAGGGCCCCATCCCCTATGACCGCCACCACGTGGTAGTCCTCCTTCGCCAGGTCCCGGGCGATGGCCATGCCCAGGGCATGGGCCAAGGAGGTGCTGGCGTGCCCGGCGGTGATGGCGTCGTGCTCCGACTCGGAAACCTTGGTGAAGCCGGAAAGCCCCCCTTCCTGCCTTAGGGTGTGGAAGTGGTCCTTGCGCCCGGTGATGAGCTTGTGGGCATAGGCCTGGTGGCCCACGTCGAAGAGGATGCGGTCTTTAGGGGACTGGAAGACCCTGTGCAGGGCCAGGATGAGCTCCACCGCTCCTAGGGAGCTTGCCAGGTGGCCTCCGTTTTGCGCCGTGACCCGGATGATCTCGCTCCGGATTTCCTCGGCCAAGGCCAGGAGCTCCTCGAGGGTCAGGCCCTTCAGGTCGTCCGGGCTATTCACCTTGTCCAGTACCATTGCTCCCCCCTAGCTAGAAGTTCTTCTCCACCAGAACGCGGCCTTCCCGGGTGCGCACCTCCCCCACCCTGGGGGAAAACCAGACTTCCCGGACATCCTGGCCGCGCTCGTCCTGGTAGACCTGGCGGATGCGGTACACCTGGAAGACCCCGGCGGGCAGGCGCACCTCCCGCTCCTCCAGCACCTCCATGGTATAGCTCAGGCCCCCCTGGGCCAGGGGCTCTCGTCCCCCAGGGGTGAGGAGCTCCACCCGCACTGTCACCCTGCCCCCCCAGCGGTAGCCCACGGCTAGGAGGGCCTCCGGGGGGTACTCCAGGATGGGGGGGATGAAGACCACCCGGGCGGAGGGGTCCTGGAAGCCCAAAAGCCGCACGCCAAAGGCCCCCACCTGCCGGTAGTAGACCCTGTCCTCCCCCCGGCCGAAGCTTCGGAAGCGCACCGCCTCCTGCCCCTCGTAAAGGGCCGGGCCCTCCACCCGCACCCGGTAGGGTGGGGAGGAAAGGGCCTCCCCCTCGGGCACATAGACCCACTCCAGGCCCGTGGTGGCGGGATAGAAGGCGGTTTCCTTAAGAAGGGGCCGGGCCTCGGGGGCCTGGGTGGCCTGGGGGGCACAGGCGGCCAGAAAGAGGGCGAGGGCCATAAGGTACCGCCTCATGATACGGAGTTTACCCCTTAAGCCCCCGTGGGCCGGCCTACACTGCCCGCAAGGAGGAATGCCCGGATTAGAGAAAAGTGGGGGTGTGGGGGAGCTATAATCCCCCGGTTTCCAAGATAGCCCTCAAGATACGCTAACGCGTGACACAGGCTGACCAAACCGGGGATACATGGGTCAGCGGTCACGCGAAGCGTACCTTGCAGCTACATGCGACCGAAGGGAGCTTAGCTCCCCCACGTCCACCACAGGTGGACACGGATTTGGTACAATGTTCTTGGGGACAAAGTTCCCCGTGGACCTTGAAACTTGGAGTAGGGGGTTCCATCGGGTAGTCCGATGGGTAAAACTCCAAACGAACACCCGTGGCAGAGCCAGAAGCATTGCGCTCGCCTGCCGATACGGAGTCAAGGTCTTTCTGGGCCTGGACGGGGCCTTCGGGGGAAACCCCGAGAAGCCCCGGACTTTAGTCCGGGGAGTCGTCACGAGGTCCAGGTAGGCCTCCAAAAGCTCCTTTAGGCCCTCCTCCAAGGGAGCCTCCTCCGCGGGGAGGCGTTCCAGAAACCCCGCCGGGATAAAGCGGGAAAGGGCCGCCCGCAAAAGGGCCTCCTTGCTGCCGAAACGCCGGAAGAGGGTTACCTCGTTCACCCCGACCCGCCGGGCGATCTCCTTGGTGGTGGCCCCCCGGTACCCCCGCTCGGCCAGAAGCTCTAAGGCCGCAAGGAGGAGCCTCTCGCTGGGGTCCATGCCGCCAGCAGCCCCATCCGGTTCTGCAAGCAAGCGCATACTTTCAAGACCAGCCTACCCCCCTTTCCCCTCGAGGGCAAGGGGATGTGGCATACTCAACCTAGGAGGAAAAACCATGACCCTACTGGACCGCCTAAGCCGTCTCATCCGGGCCAACCTGAGCGACCTGCTGCGCCGGGCCGAGGACCCCGAGAAGATCATCAACCAGGCCCTGGAGGACATGAAAGAAGCCCTAAGGGAGGCCCGGGAGCAGGTGGCGGCTGCCATGGCTGAGGGCAAGCGCCTGGAACGGGAGGTGGAAAGCCACCTGAAGGAAGCCGCCCTCTGGGAGGAAAAGGCCAAGGAGGCCTTAACGGCTGGCCGCGAGGACCTGGCCAAGGAGGCCTTGAGGCGAAGGAAGCGGGCCCTGGACCTGGCCGAGGGCTTCAAGCAGCAGGCGGAGGAGCAAAAGGCCCTTATAGAGCGCCTCATGACCCAGCTCAAGGCCCTCGAGGCCAAGATCGACGAGGCCGAGGCCAGGAAAAAGCTCCTTCTCGCCCGCAAGAAGGGGGTGGAGGCCGCCGAGGCAGTGCGGCGGATGGAATCCAAGCTGGACGCCCACCCGGCCCTCGAGGCCTTTGAGGAGATGGAGGCCCGCATCCTCTCCATGGAGGACCGGCACGAGGCCCTGAAGGAGCTGGATGGCCAGGACCTGGGAAAGGAGCTCGCCGCCCTCTCCGCGGAAAAGGAGCTGGAGGAGGAGCTTTCCCGCCTCAAGAAGGAGCTTGGCCAATCGTGACGACTCCCCGGACTAAAGTCCGGGGCTTCCCAGGGTGTTTCCCTGCGGGAAAGCACGCGGGGTTTCCCCCGAAGGCCCCGTCCGGGCCCAGAAAGACCTTGACTCCGTATCGGCAGGCGAGCGCAATGCTTCTGGCTCTGCCACGGGTGTTCGTTTGGAGTTTTACCCATCGGACTACCCGATGGAACCCCCTACTCCAAGTTTCAAGGTCCACGGGGAACTTTGTCCCCAAGAACATTGTACCCAATCCGTGTCCACCTGTGGTGGACGTGGGGGAGTCCATGTATCCCCGGTTTAAAAACCGGGGGATTATAGCTCCCCCACACCCCCTCTTTTCTCTAAAGGCCCACCAGGCCCTTCTGCCCAAGCTGCTTGCCGAGCTTCTCCGCCACCCGGGGCTAAGGGGCGCAGGACCTCCGAAAGGCATCCTGGGTGTCTTGGAAAGGGTGATGGCCTTCTTCCGGGCCAAGCAGCGGGAGGGTTTCCTCCGCTTGGACGAGGCTCCGGAGGAGATGGCCTTGGCCTTTGTGGGCCCCTTGATGGCCCGGTTTCTCCTGGGGGAGGCCTTGGGGGTGCGCCTGCCCCTGGATAAGGCGGCCTATCTGAGGGGGTATCTGGAGGGTAGACATGGTGCAGGTTGAGGAGGTCACGCGAAGCTTCGGAAGCCTCAAGGCCTTCAAGGCCTTGGACCGGGTGAGCCTCGAGGTGCGCCCCGGGGAGGTCTTCGACCTCCTGGGGCCCAACGGGGCGGGGAAGACCACCTTGGTGCGGATCCTCACCGGGGTTCTCCTCTTTTCCGCCCTGGTCCTCTTCCTGGCCTCCGTGCGCTTCCAAAGGCAGGTGGTGGCATGAAAAGGATCTGGTGGGCGGGGTGGGTGGTTTTGGGCTTGGCCCTGGCCCAAGGGCGCCTCGAGGCCGGTGTTTATGGAGTTTCGGGAAGCTTAGCCTCCACCCTCGAGGGAGGCTTCACCCTGGAGCCGGGGGAGGTCTACGGGAAGCTCCAGGTGGGGCAGGAAAGCCGGGGGGCCTTGGGGCTTTCCTCGAGCCTCGCCCTAGGGCCCCTGGGGTACCTGGCCTATGGCCTGCAAGCCGAGGTGGGGGTGGGGGGGCTTGGGGGGATGGCCTTTGCCGAAGGGGGTGCCGGCCCCCTGGCCCTGGCGGCGCGGCTCGGCTACCGCTCCAAGAGGGTTTTCCCCCTGTTCCCCGAGGAGGGGGTGTTCGGCCGGCTTTCCCTGCGTTACCGCCTGGTGCCCAAGGAGGTGGTGGGCCTGCTCTTGGAAAGGGGAGAGGTCTTGCGGGCCGAGGTGAGCTACGCCCTGAGGGAGGAGGCCACCTATACCCTGGGGGCGGGTTTTTCCGGCCTGCCCTATCTAGTTTTGGGCTGGAAGGGCGAGGTGGGGGAGGGGATGGAGGTTCTGGACCTCGCCCTGCGCTTAGGGGGGTTAAATCGCCTCGAGGCGGGGCTTTACTTAGGGGAGGCTAGCCTTTTCCTCACCCTTTCCTATCCCTTTGCGGGTAGCCTCGGGGTGTGGCTTGGGGACTTGGGGCTCGAGGGAGGATATAGGGAGGCTCCCTACGCCTGGGTCCGGTACGCCTGGAGGTGGCCATGAGGAGGAGATTTATGGAAAAACCCTGGGGTATTTTGCTCCTGGCCCTGGGCCTGGCTCTGGCGCAAAGCGTCTCCGAGATCCTGGACCGGGTGGAAAGGAACCTGCAGGACCCCTGGCAGGCGGTGGTGCAGGGTCAGATCCAGGGACCCGGAGGGCAGGAGGAGCTTAAAGCCCGGGTGCTGGCCATTCCCAAGGAAAACCTCTTCCGCATAGAGTTTCAGAAACCGGGCTCTCTGGAGGGCAACTTCACGGTGATCACGGAAAAGGAGGTCTGGAACTACCTTTACCTCACCAACCAGCTCATCGTGAGCCCCAAGGAAAAGGCCCAGGTGCAGGGCCTGGGGTTTAGCCCCCAGGGCCTTGGGGACCTGAAGGGGCTTTCCGAGCGGGTGAGCCTTCGCCTTGTGGGGGAGGAGCGCCTGCCGGAGGGGGTGGCCTGGAAGCTGGTGGGCCGGGCACAGGAGGGCCAGGGCTTCGCCACCCTGGAGCTTTACATCCTGAAGAACGATCCCAGGCCCGTGCGCTTCGTGTTTCGGGACGAGGCGGGGAAGGTGATGGCCGACCTGCGGGTGGTGGAGTTCAAGAAAGCCTCCTTACGCCCCCAGGATCTCAAGCGCTACCCCAAGGACGCCCAGGTGGTGCGGCGCTAGGGTTCGGCGTAGAGGGGGGTGGTGAGGTACTTCCAGCCGCCATCCGGGCTGATGCAGGCCACCCTCTTGCCAGGGCCCAGTTCCCTGGCCACCTGCAGGGCTGCCCACAGGATTCCTCCCGAGCTCATCCCCAGGAAAAGTCCTTCCTCCTTGGCCAGCCGCCGGGCCAGGGGAAAGGCGTCCTCCTCCCACACCTGGATGACCCCATCCAGAAGGGAGAGGTCCAGGTTCTCGGGGATGAAGCCGGGTCCCATGCCCTGGAACTGGTGCTGGCCCATCTTGCCCCCGGAGAGGACGTTGGAGCGGGCGGGCTCCACGGCGATCACCTTCACCCCGGGGATCCTTTCCTTCAGGTACCGCCCCACCCCGGTGATGGTCCCCCCGGTGCCCGAGCCGTAGACGAAGGCGTCGATGCGTCCCTCCAGGGCTTCAAAAAGTTCGGGCCCCGTGGTTTCGTAGTGGGCACGCACGTTGGCGGGGTTGGCGAACTGGTCGGGCATGAAGGCCCCAAGCTCCTCCTTAAGGCGCAAGGCTTCCTCCCTTGCGGCCAGCATCCGCCTCGCCGGGTCAGTGAGGACCAGCTCGGCGCCGAAGGCCTTCAGCACCCGCTTCCTCTCCTCGGACATCTGGGCGGGCATAGTGAGGATGAGGCGGTAGCCTCGGCTTGCGGCGATCATGGCCAGGCCGATCCCGGTGTTGCCGCTGGTGGGCTCCACGATGACCTGGCCGGAGCCGGGGCGAAGGATGCCCCTCTCCTCGGCGTCTTTGATCATGTACCAGGCGGGCCGGTCCTTGATGGACCCCCCGGGGTTGAGGCCCTCCAGCTTCACCCAGACTTCGGCCATGTCGGGCTCCACCACCCTGAAAAGGCGCACCACCGGGGTTTTGCCGATGATCGTTTCCACCCGCATACCCCTACTATAGGGCCTGTAAGGGAAGGGGAAGGAGCTTGGATACGGGGAAAGCTCCTTCCACCTTTCCTCCAAGGGGCGGGTCTGCTAGGCTAAGGGGAGCAAGCCTGGCTTGCGAAAGGGTGACCATGAAGGTTGAACAAGACAAGGTCGTAACCATCCGTTACACCCTCCAGGTGGAGGGGGAGGTCTTGGACCAGGGGGAGCTTTCCTATTTGCACGGGCACGGCAACCTGATCCGGGGCCTCGAGGAGGAGCTGGAAGGCCGCGAGGAGGGGGAGATCTTCCAGGCCCGTGTGCCTGCGGACAAGGCCTATGGACCCCGCGACCCCGAGGGGGTCCAGGTGGTGCCCCTCTCCGCTTTCCCCGAGGACGCGGAGGTGGTGCCCGGGGCCCAGTTCTACGCCCAGGACATGGAGGGGAACCCCATGCCCCTCACCGTGGTGGAGGTCCAGGGGGAAGAGGTGACCATTGACTTCAACCACCCCCTGGCGGGCAGGGACCTGGACTTCGAGGTGGAGGTGGTAAGGGTCCGGGAGGCCACCCCGGAGGAGATCCTTCACGGCCACGTGCACGAGGGCGGGCACCACCACTAAACCTGCTGCCTTAGAAGCCCCAAGGCCCCTTGCGCTTTGGGGCTTGACTTTTTGGGTAATCCGTGGGATAGTGAAGAGTCCCTGGAAAGCCAGGTGGGTTTTCGGGATGAAGGAGAAGCATGAAGAAGGGTACCGTCAAGTGGTTTAACGCGGAAAAAGGCTACGGGTTCATCCAGCAGGAAGAGGGTCCGGATGTGTTTGTGCACTTCACGGCCATCGAGGCCGAGGGGTTTCGCACCCTGAACGAGGGTGACCGGGTGGAGTTCGAGGTGGAGGCCGGCCGGGGCGGCAAGGGCCCCCAGGCCAAGAAGGTCCGCCGCCTCTAATACCACCCCACCCTGGCTCGCGCCAGGGTGGGGGCCCCGGTAAGACCACCCCAGCCTGACGAAGTCAGGCTGGGGTGCCGATAAAGCCCCGTTTTTAGCAGTGAAAGGCCCCCCATCGGGGGCCTCTTTCCTTTAGGCTTGGGTCTATGTACACGTCAAAACCTCCATAGGGCATAACCCCAAGGGACTTCCGCGCCTTCCTCCCCCTGCACCCCAGAGGGCAAGCGCCCAAAGGGTGAGCAGGTCCAGCCCCGCCCGGAAGAGGCTCTGTCCCAGCCTCCCGTGCTTCTTGGGCCTCACCGGACGCACCCGGTGCAGCACAAGCCCCGTCCGAAACGCCCACACGAAGGCCAGGCTCAAGGGGACCAAAAGCCGCGAAAGCCTCTCCCCCCGCGTCACGTGCGTGGCCTCCAGGTCAAATCCCCGCCCCTTCAGGGCCCCAAAGAGCCGCTCTATCCCCCACCTGAGCCCGTACACCTCCAGCACCCGGTGAGGGTCCAGGTCCGTAGCCACAATCAGCCACTCCCGGACCCCAAGGCGCAACCCCACCACCCACATGCGCCGCCCGTAGACCCAGTACCGCCGCCTGGGCACCCGGCTCTCTCCCACCTTCAGGGAGGCAAAGAGCTCCCAGGCCCGAGGGCCCGAGCCCAACCGCCACATCCGGGTGTTGGCCTTGATTCGGATGCACCGGGGGATGCCCTTCTCCTCCAGGTACCGGAACCACGCCTCCCCTATGAACTCCCGATCCGCCAGGAACCCCTCCACCCGGAGGTGGGGGAAGTGGGCCCTCAGGAAAGCCAAGGCCCTCTCCATCAGGGCGATGCGTTCGGGGGTGGAGGAGTTGCCGTCGTGGGGAAGGAAGCTCCAGAACAGGGGGACGGCCAGGCCTTGGTACAGGAAGGCCAGCATCAGGAGGTTGACCTTGCTCTTCCCCAGCTCCCACTCGGTCCGGTCCATGACCAGGAGGAGCCCTTGGGGTCGGAGGAGGGCGAAGATGAAGCGGGCATAGCCCTCCCCGTCCAGCCCCGGCCAGGCCAAGAACCGCTGGAACCTTCGGTAGGCGGAGCGGGGGTCAGGGCTGGCTATGGAGCCGAGGGAAAGAGCGAGTCTGGGGCCGCTTGTGGTGCGGGCGGTGACCAGAGCCATCACCAGGGCGGCCAGGAAGGTGAGGCGCCTGAGGTCGGCCTTCCAGTATCGCTTCAAGGCGTTGATGAGTGGGGTAAGCTGTTCCATGGGGACCACCTCCTATGGGTACCTGCCCATCCACGTGGGCGCAGGTCCATCCTAAAGGGGTGGTCCCACGTTTTGACGTGTACTGAGGGCTTGGGTTATGCGCATCCTGGTTTCCAACGACGACAGCATCTTCTCCCCCGGGATCAAGGCCCTGGGCCTGGCTATGCGGGCTTTGGGGGAGGTTTGTGTGGTGGCCCCGGATGTGGAACAGTCCGCGGTGGGCCACGGGATCACCGTGAGGCGGCCCCTACGGTTCAAGCACACCGCCAGCGCGGGCTTCGGGGAGATCCCCGCCTACCGGGTGGACGGCACCCCTGCGGACTGCGTGGTGCTGGGCGTTCACCTTTTGGGCCGGCCCGACCTGGTGGTCTCGGGCATCAACATCGGGGTCAACCTGGGCTTGGACCTCACCCACTCGGGCACGGTGGCTGCGGCTTTGGAGGGTACTTCCTTGGGCATTCCCTCCATCGCCTTCAGCCTGGATACCTCGGGGGAGGAGCTCAACTTCACCCTGGCGGCGGAGTGGGCGGTAAGGATCGCCCGGCTGGTGATGCGAAGGGGGCTTCCCAAGGGGGTTCTCCTCAACGTGAACTTCCCGGCGGGGGTGCCCAAAGGGGTGAGGGTTACCCGGCTTTCCACCCACCACTGGGAGGACACGGTGGTGGAGCGCCTGGACCCCGAGGGGAGGCCCTACTACTGGATCGCCGGCACCCCCGTGGGGGAGGAGGAGGAGGGAACCGACCTTCACGCGGTGCGCCACGGGTACATCTCCATCACCCCCGTGAGCCTGGATTTCACGGCGGCAGATCTGTTGGAGGAGGTGGCCCGCTGGGTGGAGGAAGTATGACCACCGGCATCCCCTCCCTTAGCCCCAGGGCTTCCTTGGCGTTTCCCCGGTTGAGGGCGATCTCCAAGAGGCCTCCGCTTCCCAGGTAGGCCACGGCCTCTCCCGCTTCCACCTGGCCGAAGGTTTGGCGGATGGGGATGCGTTTCCCCGCCACCTCCACCACGCTCTCCAAGGGAGCCTCGAGGAGGGTGGTAATGGCGTTGCCGAAGCGGTCAAAGGTGAGGATCTCCCCTTCTGGGCCTGGGGTGAGGGTGAGGGGAAGGCGTATGAGGTCCTGGGCGGGCACCTCTGGTCCAAGCTCCTCGGCAGCCAGCCCTAGGGCCAGGTGGGCTGCGGCGGGGGCGAAGAGGTCGCGGCCGTGGAAGGTGTAGCCCCCCGGGGCCCAGCCCGGAAGGGGGAGGATGCCCTTGGGGCTTGGAGGGGAGATGCAGGTGATCTCGTGGGCTCGGATGGGTGGGTCCAGAAGCCAGGCCAGGGTGAAGAGGCCGTTGTCAGGCCCCACGTAAAGCCGCCTTCCTAGGGCGGCGATGGCCCGCCTCTTGGTGCCCACCCCAGGGTCCACCACCGCCAGGACCACCGCCTGTTCCGGCAGGTAGGGGAGGGCCTCAAAAAGGGCGTAGGCAGCCCGGCGCAGATCCTGGGGGGGTAGGGCGTGGGCCAGGTCCAGGACGGGTACCCCGGGAGCTTTTTCCCAGAGCACCGCCTTCACCACGCCCACGTAGGGGTCCTCGAGGCCAAAATCGGAAAGGAAGAAGACGGGGTGCATTTTCTCGTTAAAAGGCCCGAAGCCAGAGGGCGGGGAAGAGGGCCAGGATCACCCCCGCCACCACCCAGCCCAAGGCCAGGCCAAGGGTGCCTTCCACCCGTTCCTTGGCCCAAAGGAGCCCGGTTCCCAAGAGGATGAGGAGGAAGGTGGGCCCGGGCACGGCCAGGGCGAAGAGGAGGACGGCTAAATAGGGGTGGAGGTCCTTATACCGCTCCTTGAGGACCAGGGGAACAAGGCCCCGGAAGAAGGGCTCCATGAGGGCCAGGCCCAAGAAGGCCAGGAGGTTTAGGGGCAGGGTGCCAAGCCCCAAGGTGTCCCTGATCCAGCCGTAGAGGAAAAGGAGGAGGACCAAGGCCGGCCCCACCCAAAACCCCTCGATCCAGCTGGACCAGGGTCCCAAAAGGGCAGAAAGGCGCTTGCGGAAGGGCCTTTGGAGAAGGAGGCTTGCGAAGAGGAGAAGGCCATAGAAGAGGTAAAAGCTGGGAAGGATCAGCTCTTTCTGGTAAGGGGTGATGAGGGCTAGGGCGTTGGCGAAAAGGGTTTTGCCCAGGAAGGCGGCCAGGAGGAGGGCCAGGAGGAGGGAGCCCAGGAGGGTCAGGTAAAGGCTTCCCGGCCCCGGCAAGGGATCCTCCACCACCTCGAGGGTGCGCACGGGCTCGATGCGGCTTTCCCCGAGGAGGACGAGGAGCAGATAGAGCAGGATGACCAGAAGCCAAGGCCAGGCCCAGGCCAGGAAGCGGGCCGGGAGATTTTCCAAGGAAGCCAGCTGCCTTAGGGCGGCCTGTCCCTGGGAAAGCTGACCCTGCCCCAGGTAGGCCAGGACCAGCAGGGAGAGAACCTCGCTTTGCATCCGGGGCTCTGCCGCAAGCTGGGGAAGAAGCCCCTCAAGAAGGGGAATGGCCTCCTGGGGTTTCCCCGAGAAAAGGAGGAGGCGGCCCCTTTCCAGCCTCTCCGCCAGGGTGGGACCCAGGATCTTTAAGCCCTCCTGGGGCTGCCCCAAGGCCAGGTGGAGCTGGGCCAGGAATAGCCGGGCCTCGGGGGTGGGGGGCAGGTTCTGGGCGAGCCTTAAGGCCTCCTCGTACCGACGGAGGGCCTTGAGGGCCATGGCCGTTAGAAGGTTGGCCTCGGGTCCTGGGGGCAGGGAAAGCTTGAGGACTTCCGCGGCCCGGCCTCTTTGCAGGAGAATCCGGGCCCGAAGAAGCTTTGCCTCGGGCTCGTCGCCCAGTTGTCCCAGGTAGCTTTCCGCCCGGTCCAGATCCCCTCTTTCCAGGTGGATACGGGCCAGAAGGAGGAGGCTTGGCTGGTGGCCGGGGTCGCTTTTAAGGGCCAGCTCGCAGGTGGCCTGGGCACTTTCCAGGGCTCCTTGTTGGTATAGGCGCTGGCAACGGGCGAAATACTCTTCGGCTCCCTGGGCCAAAGCGGGAGAGAGGAAGTGTAGGCCCAGGAGAACCAGTAATCCCCCAATAAGCCCCATGCCTTCCAGTTTACGCCCTCCCTCTCTTGTACCGGGTATAATCCGCTGCGGGTGAAACCCATGAGGCGATGGATAACCTTGGTTGTTGCGATGGTTTGGGTCGTCGGCCAGGCCCAGGCCCCCCAGGTGTCGGCCCTGGTGGATGCCGGGCGGTTTCAGGAAGCGTATGAGCTGGGCTTAAAGCTGGGTACCCCCGAGGCCTTGGCCTTGGCGGCCAAGGGGGCAAGCTTCTACGCCCTTTACCAAGCCAAGCCCGAGGAGAAGCGCACCTGGTTTGAAAAGGCGGAGAAGGCGGCCTCCCAGGCCATCGCCAAAGCCCCGGATTACCCCGAGGGCTACTTTGAGCGGGCCCGGGCCCTGGGGCGGCTTTCCCAGTTCAAGGGGATCCTCGAGGCCCTGGCGGAGGGCTTGGCCTCCAGGATCCGAGGCGACCTGGAGAAGACCTTGAAGCTCAAGCCCGACCACGCCGGGGCCATGGTGGCCCTGGCCCTCTGGCACTTTGAGCTGGTGCAGAAGGGCTGGTTGGTGGCGGCCACCCAGGGGGCGGATGGCTCGAGGGTGGAGCCCCTCATGCAAAAGGCCATAGAGCTGGAGCCGGATGGGATCATCCACCGGGTGGAGTACGCCAGGGTCCTTGCCGCCTGGGGCAAGAAGGAGGAGGCCAGAAAACAGCTGGAAAAAGCCCTCTCCCTTCCCGCCAAAACTGCCGCCGACCGCTACGACCAGGAGAGGGCCCGGCAGGAGCTTGCCAAGCTGAAGTAGACCCAAGGAGCTCGGAGGCCGGGTGTATCCGGCCTCCTTTTTTACCTTGGAGTGGGGAGCCTAAGACCAAGCCGCCTTCCGAAGATCCGCAGGAGCGCGGTGGCCAGGGTCCCGGCGAAAAGGGCCCCTTCCGGATGGGTGCCGTAGAGGGCATAGACCACAAGGGCTCCCACCAGGGCAGCGGAAGCGTACAGGTCCCCTGCCCGGTAGAGGATGCCCGGCACCTCTCCGGAGAGCACGTCCCGGAGCACGCCTCCCCCCACCCCTGAGAGGGTGCCCGCCAGGGCCACGCCGAAGGGGCCAAGCCCCGAGACCAGGCCCCGCTCCGCTCCCAGGGCAGCAAAGAGGCCTAGGCCAAGGGTATCCAGGTAGTAGATGAGCCGCTCCATGGCTTGTACCCTGGGGTGGAAGCGGAAGACGAGAAGCCCCGTGAGGACCACGCTCCACAAGAGGGGCTCGTTGTGCAGGGCCGTTGGGGGAAGGGTGCCCACCAGGACGTCGCGGATGGACCCACCCCCCACCGCGGTTACCGTGGCCAGCACCAGGACCCCCAGAAGATCAAAACCCTTTTCCACTCCCTTCAAGGCCCCGGTGGCGGCGAAGATCAGGGTGCCGAGCCAGACCAGGACCTCAACCATCCAAAAGCACCATGGCTCGAGCCTGCACGTGCGCTACCGCCAGGCCCTCCGAGGTCTTGAAGGTGAGACCGATGCGGTCCAGGGGCAGGCCAAGAAGCCGGGAGAGATTTTCCAAAAGGCCCTGCCGGTGGGGGGAAAGCTTGGGCTGGTCCAGGATGATGGCCAGGCTTACCTGGATCAACCTTCCCCCCCTTTCCTCAACGAGGCGGAGGGCCTCCCTTAGAAAGACCTCGCTGCGGGCTCCTCGCCACTTGGGGTCGGTGTCGGGGAAGAGGAGGCCGATATCCCCAAGGCCAAAGGCGGCCAGCAAGGCGTCGGTGAGGGCGTGCAGGGGAGCGTCCCCATCCGAGTGGGCCAGGGCCCCGTGGGGGCTTGGAATCAGGAGGCCGCAGAGATACAGGGGTTTTCCCTCTATAAGGCGGTGGCTATCCTCCCCGTAACCTAGGCGCATGGCTATACTTTAGGGCATGCCGAGCTTTGCGGAAGCCCTAGCCCTCATGGAAGCCTGGACGGAAAGCGAGTCCCTAAGGCGGCACATGCGGGCGGTGGAGGTGGCCATGCGGGCCTATGCCCGCCGCTTCGGGGAGGACGAGGAGCTTTGGGCCATGGCCGGGGTCCTGCACGACATGGACTACGAGAAGTACCCCCAGGAGCATCCCTACCGGGGAGTGGAGGAGCTGAGGCGCCTGGGCTACCCGGAGGAGGTCTTGGAGGCCATCCTGGGCCACGCCTCCTACACCGGGGTACCCCGCAGGACCCTTATGGCCAAGGCCCTTTTCGCGGTGGACGAGCTTACGGGCTTGATCACCGCCGCGGTCTATGTGCGCCCGGATCGCTCCATCCTGGGCCTGGAGCTTTCCAGCTTGAAGAAGAAGTTCAAGGACAAGGCCTTCGCCAAGGGGGTGAACCGGGAGGAGATCCGGATGGGGGCCGAGGACCTGGGCCTTTCCCTGGATGAGCACATGGCCTTTGTCCTCGAGGCCATGAGGAAGGAAGCGGAGCTACTGGGCCTAAAGTAGTTGCCTTCGCCCCCTGTGTTCCGCTAGGGTGGAGGGCGTGGAGCTACCCGACCTAAGCCCTTACCTGGGGCAGGTGACCTTTGGCGGCCTGGCGGGGTATGCGGTGGGCTACGCCTTGAAAAAGCTGGGCCGCCTTCTGGCCGTGGCCCTCGGCCTCCTCTTCGTGGTTGTGCAGCTTTTGGCCCAGGCGGGCTACATCCAGGTGGACTGGACCCGCATCCAAAGGGATGTGGAGCCCCTCCTCCAGCAACCGGGTTTGCAGAGCCTGTGGGAGAGGCTCCTCACCACCCTCACCTACAACCTGCCCTTCGGGGCTAGCTTCGTGGGTGGGTTGATCCTGGGCCTGCGGGCTGGCTGAGGAGCAGGGGACGGCCTAGACCCAGGTGAGTTCCAGGTGGGCCTTCAGATAGCCCACCTGGAGCCCCCGGTAGTTCCTGCGTTCGGGCTGGTCCCAGGGGGTGGGCCCGGGATCCAAGCCCAGGAGCCTGAGGAGGGCCACCACCGCCACCTCCCGGGCCTGGGCCGAGCCGTCCTCCACCTTCAAGGCAATCCCCAGGGGCCCGTGGGGGCTTTCCAGAAGGGCCAGGCCGTAATAGCCGTCGGCTCCCCGCTTGGCCACCACCGGCAGGCGCTCCATCAGGAGGGTGTCGATGCTCCCGGGTCCTGCCACCAGCTCGGGGTGGCGGCGCATGATCTGCTGCACCTTGCGGAGGGGTTCCCGGTACGCCTCGAGGGCCCTTTCCGGCGCCGCCAGGAGGTAAAAGGCCCGGGCGGCCCGGGAAAGGGGCAGGGAAAAAGTGGGGACGCTACACCCGTCGATGGCCAGGAGGGGCTCCACCCCGGAAAGCTCCCTCAGGGTCTTCCGGTTCAGGACCTGGACCGGGTGGTCGGGGGTCTCGTAGCCTTCAGGGCTGGCTCCTAGGGCGAGGGCGGCGGCCAGCATGCCCGCATGCTTCCCCGAGCAGTTGTGGTGGAGGGGCGTGGGGCTTTGCCCGGCTTCCTCCAGGGCCTTCCGGGCCTCCCTGGAGGAGGGAGGGTGGACCCCGCAGACCAGGGCCTCGGGGCCGAGGCCCAGCTTGGCCAAGAAGCCGGAAGCCACCGCCACATGGCGGGGGGTGCCGTCGTGGCTGGCGGTGGCCAGGGCCACTTCCTCCTCCGTGATGCCAAACCGCTCCACCGTCCCCGTGAGGAAGAGGGCCAGGGCCTGGAAAGGTTTGGCCGAGGAGCGCATGTAGGTCCAAAGCCCGGGGTTTCCCGCATAGGCCAGTAGGCCTTCCGGCCCGTGGATGGCCAGGGAAATGCGGTGCCGGTTTTCCACCTCTTGGCCGCGGTAGGCGTAGACCCAAGCGTTCACGCCCCAAGTCTACGCCGGGCCTCCTCAAAAAGGGGCCGCCAGTGCAAGCCGAGGTACGGGGAGGGGAAGCCCTGGAGTTTCCCCTCTGCCTTTCGCAGGTTCCGCAAGCCGCTTCGCCCCGCCTGAAGCTGGTGTAGGGTTGCGGCCAAGAGGATGAGTCCCTGCAGGAACCGCCGCTTTTCCCCTTCGGCCTCCCGCCAGGCTTCCTCCAGAACCTCATGGGCCTCAAAGAAACGGCCCTCCTGGAAAAGGTGCCAGGCCTCACTCAAGGCTTCCACCCCTTTAGGCTAAACTCTTCCCATGCGCTTCATCCAGGCGGTATGGCTCCTGGTCGCCTTGGCTTCCAGCCCGGGCTTGGGGCTTAGGCTCGCCACCACCACCAGCGTCTATGACTCGGGGCTTTTGGACCGGCTTTTGCCGGCCTTTGAGAGGGCCATGGGGGTGCGGGTGGAGGTCTTGGCCGTGGGCACGGGGCAGGCCTTGCGGCTGGCCGAGCGCAAGGATGTGGATGCGGTCCTGGTCCATGCCCCGGACCTCGAGGGGGAAGCCTTGGAGCGCGGTATCATCGCCCAGCCCTTCTGCCTGGCCCAGAATAGCTTCCTCCTGGTGGGGCCAAAAGGGGATCCCGCCCGGATCCGGGAGGCAGGGGATGTCCTGGAGGCCTTGCGGCGGATCGCCCGGGCCCAGGCTCCCTTCGTGTCCCGGGGGGACCGCTCGGGCACCCACCTGAAGGAGCTGGAGCTCTGGCGGAAGGCAGGCCTCACCCCCGAAGGGGGCTGGTACCTGGAGTCCGGGGCGGGCATGGGCCAGACCCTGGTTCTGGCGGCGGAGAAGGGAGCCTATACCCTCTCCGACCTGGCCACCCACCTCACCGTGGGCCGCAAACGGGGGCTGGAGGCTCTTTATCGGCGGGAGGATCCCCTTCTCTTGAACCAGTACACCTACTACCTGGTGCCTCAGGGGGCGAAGGCGGAGGAGGCGGAGGCCCTGCGCCGCTTCCTGGCCACGGAGGAGGCGGCTCGGTTGGTGGAGGGTTTGCAGGTGGAGGGGACCCCGCTCTTTAAGCCCTTGAGGGGGCGGTGTATCATCCCCAGGGGTGGAGGCCGCTGAGCTTTTGGAAATCTCCTTGCGCAGCCTCTGGGTGGCGGGGCTTGCTACCTTGCTGGCGGCTTTTCCCGCCGTGCCCTTGGGGCTTTGGCTGGCCCTTAAGGGGGGTGGGGGGATTTTCGGGCGGATTCTCCTCTATGCCGGCCTCGCCCTCCCCTCCGTGGTGGTGGGGCTTTTCTTCTACCTCCTCCTTTCCCGCTCGGGGCCTTTGGGATCCTTGGGCCTCCTTTATACACCCTACGCCATGGTGCTGGCGGAGGCGGTCTTGGCCCTTCCCCTCATCGCCGCCTTCGTGCTTTCGGGGGCCAGGGGTAGGGTGGAGGAGGTGCGGCTTTTGGTGCGGAGCCTGGGGGGCAAGGAGGGCCAGGTGCTTCCCACCCTGTTCTGGGAAAGCCGCCGCACCCTGGCCGCTGCCTTGGCCGCCGGCTTCGGCGGGGCCATCAGCGAGGTGGGGGCGGCCACCCTGGTGGGCGGGGATATCCGCCACCACACCCGGGTCCTCACCACGGCCATCGTGGTGGAAACCCGAAAGGGGGAGCTGGAAAGCGCCTTGGCCTTAGGATTTATTCTCCTGGGGGTGGCCCTTTTGGTCACGGCCCTCCTGGTTATCCTGGAGCGGGAATGAGCCCGGTTTTGCAGGCCCAGGGGTTGGTGCACCGCTACGGGGATTTTCGCCTCGAGGTTCCCCACCTCGAGGTTTATGCCGGGGAGATCCTGGCGGTGCTGGGGCCTTCGGGAAGCGGCAAGACCACCCTCTTGCGCCTTCTTGCGGGCCTCCTTTCCCCGGAAGAAGGCCAGGTGGAAGGAGGATTCCGCGCCTACCTGCCCCAGACCCCACCCCTTCTTCGGCGGAGCGTCCTGGAAAACGCCGCCTTTGGCCTTTGGCTTAGGGGTGTCCCCCGGCGCCAGGCCTTAGCCCGGGCCGCTGGGCTTTTGCCCAAAGTTGGCTTAGAGGATAAGGCCCGGCAACCCGCCCATCTCCTCTCCAGCGGGGAAGCGGTGCGCCTGGCTTTGGCCCGGACGCTTCTGGTGGAGCCTGCGGTCTTGCTCCTGGACGAGCCCACCGCCAGCCTGGACCCCGCCAACACCCTGAAGGTGGAGGCCTTGCTCCAGGAGGCAGCCAGGGGAGGCCGGGGGGTGGTCCTAGCCACCCACGACCTCTTCCAGGTGCGCAGGCTGGCCCATAGGGTGGTCTTCCTCTTCCAGGGCCAGGTGGTGGAGGAAGCCCCTGCGGACCGGTTTTTCCAAAGCCCAAGGGACTCGAGGAGCCAAGCCTTTTTGGAGGGACGGTTGCTTCCTTAACCTCCCCCCCGGGCTGCCGCCAGGCGGATGCGGCCGAACCAGGCCTCCGCCGCCTCTCCTTCCACCTCCACCTCGATCTGGGGGAGGGAAAGGCTTCCCACCCTTAAGGGTTCCGCCTCGGCGAAGCGCACCCGGGCCCCGGGGAGGGCGTAGACTCCCTCCTCCAGCTTTCTCCCGCCCCATTCGCTGAGGTACCTTTCCAAGAGCCAGGCGGGCAAAGCCCCGAAGCGCTGGGCGAAGGTTCCGCCCGCCACCGGGGGGAAGAGGTCCAAGGTGGCCTCCTCCGTCAAGGGGGTGGCGAGCCCTTCCAGGTAGCGCACATCCCGCCCCTCCAGGAAAAGGGAAACCCGTTCGGCGAGGCTTTCGCCTTCAAAGAGCTCCTCCTTTAGGGTGGGATAGGCCCGGACCAGCGCCTCCAAAACCTCCCCCACCGTCTTGCCTTCCACCCGGACCTGGCTTTGACCCGTGAGGTCGCGGAAGGTGGCGTACAGGTTCACCCTAGGCATAGGAAAAGTGTAAAGGAGACCCGAGGGCGAGGGCCCGGGTCTCCTTAGGGTACCCCTTAGTCGTCCGCGGCGGCGGACAGAATGCCCAAGGCCTGGAGCTTGGCCGGGGGCACCACCCCCTTCTCCCAACCCCGCTCCTGGTAGTATTCCTGCAACATCAGGTCCAGCTCCGTGAGCTGGCCCTTGGAGCCTGCGCAGTCGGAGGGTTCCTTGAGGAAGCGCTCGGGCAGGTAGTCGGAGCCTTCCGCCCAGCCTGCCAGGTTGTTGTAGTAGCGCTCCAGGTTGTAGATGCGCTCCCCGATGAGGAGGATCTCCTCGGGGGTCACGGGCCGGCCCCAGTAGGCGGCAAGCTGCTTGGCGTACTCCTCGGGACCCTCGGCGAACTGGCTGAACTTGCAAAGGTCCAAGGAGTCGGTGAAGGCGGAGAGGTCCTGGAAGAGCTTGGTGAGCTTGCCCTTCCCCTCCCAGGCCAAGGGGTCGGTCTTGTAGGGAACGCCCAGGATCTCCGAGGCGGGGGTGTAGGCCCGGAGGTGGCAGGCCCCGCGGTTGGAGGTGGCGTAGGCGATGCCCATGCCCTTGAGGCCCCGGGGGTCGTAGGCGGGGATGGACTGCCCCTTGACCTCGAGGGCAATCTCGGGGTGGCCGATGGCCTTGGCAAAGCGGGCCGGGCCTTCCGCCAGGCTGTCCCCCACGCCCCGGCGGTAGGCGATGGCCTCGATGATGCGGGCCTCGCCCTCCTTGTCCCCAAAGCGGATCCCATCAGGGCCCTGGTAGTAGCCCTTCTCCGTGGCCTCCATGAGGACGGCGATGGCGTTTCCGGTCTCAATGGTATCCATGCCGTAGGCGTTGCAGAGGTAGATGGCGTACCCGGTCCAATCGGTGTCGGTGTGGCCGGAGTGGGCCCCTAGGGCCCAGGCGGACTCGTACTCGTAGGACTCAAAGCGAATGGCCTTGCCGTTGATGTGCACCTCCACCATCTTCTTGCAGGCCACGGGGCAGGCGTGGCAGGTGTTGTCCTTGATGAGGCGGTGTTCGCGGATGTACTCCCCGGAGATGGTCTCTACTCCTTCCATGCAGGTGTGCTGGGCGTTGAAGGTGGGCAGGGCCCCCATTACGTTGGTGATGTTCATGAGCACGTTGGTGCCGTAGAGGGAAAGCCCTCCCTTTTTGGGGGCGGTGACGTTCTTGGGGTCGTTGATGGTGGCCGAGGCCTGGCGGTCGGCCTCCCGCCAGAGCTGGGGGTCCTTGGGCTGGGGCATGTTCTCCTGCTTGCCCACCACCACGATGGCCTTGAGCTTCTTGCTCCCCGCCACCGCCCCGGTACCCCCCCGGCCCGCAGCGCGCTCGTCGTTGTTGATCCAGTTGGCGAACCGCACCAGGTTCTCCCCGGCGGGGCCGATGGCCATCACGTCGGCATCCTCCCCGTGCCGCTCCCTAAGGATGCGGTGGGTCTCATGGGTGGTCTTGCCCCATAGGTCCGAGGCATCGTGGAGGGTGACTTCCCCGTCCTTTACCAGGAGGTAAACGGGCTTTTCCGAGGCCCCTTTGATGAGGAGCCCGTCAAACCCCGCCCACTTCAGCTTGGCCGCGGTCCAGCCCCCCATGTGGCTATCCGTTACCGTGCCCGTGAGGGGGCTCTTGGTGACCACCGCCAGGCGCCCGGACATCTTAGCCCGGGTGCCGGAAAGGGGACCATTCATGATGCAAAGGAGGTTGTCGGGGCTAAAGGGGTCCACCTTGGGCCCGTTTTCAAACACGTACTTGACCCCTAGACCCCTCCCGCCCACATACATCTCCAGGTCCTTGGGGTCGGGGGCGAAGTACTCCACCTGGCCGCTAGAGAGGTTGATACGGGCAATCCTATGGGCATATCCACCGAGCATCCTTTACCTCCTTCTGGGCCAAAGGGAAGACACCTGTTGCGAAGAAGGCCACGCACCGCTGCCCAGGTTCTGGAGGATTATACCACCCAGACCCCCGGATAAAGGAGGTGACAGGCATAATGGAGCCATGCTGGCCCTTTTGGGGGAGGTCCTGGTGGACCTCATTGAGGAAAACCAGGACCCCTTGCGCTTTAGGGGGGTCCTTGGAGGCTCGGTGCTGAACACCGCCACCACCCTGGTCCGGTTGGGGTTTCCCGTGCGCTTCCTTTCTGAGGTGGGGGAGGACTGGGTTTCCGCCTGGAGCGAGGAGGAGATGAGAAAGCGAGGCCTCGAGCTCAGGCTTTTCCGCCATCCCGCCCCCATGCCCCTGGCCCTGGTGCGCCTGGATGCGGAGGGAAATGGGGAGTATAGCTTCCACCGTCCCTTTCATCTGCCTTACCGCCCAGGGCCTGAAAGCCTCCGGGGAGCCAGGGTGTTCCACTTCGGCTCTCTCCTGGCCCTCGAGGCCCGCACGGCGGAAGGGGTGGAGGCCCTCCTCCAGGAGGCCCTGGAGGAAGGCGCCCTGGTTTCCTACGACCCCAACCTGCGCCAAGACCCTACGGAGACGGAAAGAAGCCTCATAGCGGGTTACCTCACCCGCACCGATCTCCTAAAGCTTTCCCTGGAGGACGCCAAGCTTCTCTTCCCGGAAAACCCCATAGAAGGGGTTAAGCGCCTTCCCATCCCCCTCAAGGTGCTCACCCTGGGACCGGAAGGGGCGGTGGCTTTCCACGGGGAAAAAGAGGTGCGCCTTCCCGCAGAAAAGGTCCAGGTGGTGGACACCGTGGGGGCCGGAGACGCTTTCACCGCCGGGCTTCTCGCCCTCCTCCTCAAATGGGGGTACGGGCGTGAGAACCTGAAGGCGCTTTCCCTAAAGGAGTTGAAAAGGGCCCTTCAGGGGGCGGTGGCCCTTTCCGCCCTGGCCTGTACCGTGCGGGGGGCCTACCTGCCGGAGGAGGGGCTTAGGGCCTGGCGGGCCCGGTTCCTAGGGGATTAGGAGCACCTTGCCCGTGGTCCTCCGCCCTTCCAGGGCCTCGTGGGCCTCCCGGGCCTTCTCCAGGGGAAACTCGGCCCCGATGCGCACCCTAAGCCACCCTGCCCGCACCGCCTGGAAGACCTCCCCAGCGCGCCAGAGGAGCTCCTTGCGGCTTGCGGTGTAGTGGTGCAGGGTGGGGCGGGTGAGGAAGAGGCTACCCTTGCGGTTCAGCACCTGGGGGTCCAGGGGGGGAACGGGCCCCGAGGACTGGCCGAAGAGGACCAGGTAGCCCCGGGGCCTTAGGGCCTCGAGGCTCCCCTCAAAGGTGCTCTGGCCCACGCCGTCGTAGACCACATCCACCCCACCCCCGGAGAGGGCCTTCACGGCTTGGGCGAAGCCCTCGTAGGGCAGGGCGTGGTCCGCGCCGGCCTCGAGGCAAAGGGCCCGCTTCTCCTCGGTGCTGGCGGTGGCGTAGACCGTGGCCCCCAGCCGCTTGGCCCACTGGATGAGGAGGAGTCCCACCCCCCCGGCCCCCGCATGGACCAGGACCTGATCCCCAGGGCGGACGGGGTAGGTGCTCTTCAGAAGGTAGTGGGCGGTCATGCCCTGCAGGAGGCTCGCTGCCGCCAGCTTGGGATCCAGCCCTTGGGGCACGGGTACCAACCTCTCCGCTGGCACCACCTGGTACTGGGCGTAGGCGCCCTGAACGTTGGCGAAGGCCACCCGGTCCCCAGGGCGTACCCCCACCACGCCTTCCCCCACCTTCTCCACCACCCCGGCTCCTTCCTCCCCTAAGGTGAAGGGAAGGGGCATGGGGTAAAGGCCCTTGCGCTTGTAGGTGTCGATGTAGTTGACCCCGATGGCCAAAAGCTTCACCAAAACCTCCCCTGGCCCTGGCTCGGGGGTGGGGAGGTCCTCGAGGGTCAAGACCTCAGGGCCGCCTGTTTGGTGCACCTGTACGGCCTTCATGGGGAACAGTCTACGGTAAACTGGAGGGGTGAATCGGGCTAAGGACTGGCTTCTCCAGGCGGAAAGGGACCTGGAGATGGCTGAGATCGCCCGGAAGGCAGGCCGGCACGAGTGGGCCTGTTTTGCCGCCCAGCAGGCCGCAGAGAAGGCGGTGAAAGCCCTCCACCTCCACTTAGGCCAGGAGGCTTGGGGGCATGTGGTGGCCCGGCTTCTCAAGGAGTTACCCTTGGAGGTTCCTCAAGACCTGGTGGAAAAGGCCCGCTACCTGGATGGGCTCTACATACCCACCCGATACCCCGATGCTTTTCCCGAGGGGCCTTCTGCGGAGCACTATGGCCCCTTGCAAAGCCAGGAGGCGGTGCGCTATGCCCGTGAAATCCTTGAATTCTGCCGTGCTCAGATGGCCTAGCCGGGAGGAAGTGGAAGGTGCCCTTCAGGCCTGGATGCTCCGCCACCCCATCCCCGGCCTCCTGGCCCTGGGCTACTTCGGTTCCTACGCCCGGGGCGACTACGGGGTGGGAAGCGACCTGGATCTCCTTTTGGTGGTGGAGTCCTCTTCCCTTCCCTCCTGGCAACGGGCCCTAAGCCTGCCCCTGGAGGAGCTTCCCGTGCCTGCGGAGGCCTTGGTCTACACCCTGTCGGAGTGGCAAGCCCTGCCCCAGCGAAGCCCCCGTTTTTCCGAAACCCTTAGGCGGGAGGTGCGCTGGCTCTTTCGCCATCCCGCCCTTTCCCCTCTGGATCCTCCTTAAAATCCCCTCTGGTACTGCGGTGGGACCTCTGGGGCTACCCCTAGGGCCTTGGCCGCCTTTAGGGGAAAGTAGGGGTCCCGGAGGAGAACCCGGCCCAGGAGCACCAGATCGGCGCTTCCCGCCTGAAGGAGGGTTTCCGCCTGCTCGGGGGTGGTGATGAGGCCCACGGCTCCCGTCCGCAGGCCCACCCTCTTGCGCACGGCGTCGGCGAAGGGCACCTGAAAGCCGGGGGCCAGGGGAATCCGCACCCTGGGTATCACCCCGCCGGAGGAGCAGTCCAAAAGGTCCACCCCAAGTTCCTTTAGCCGGCGGGCGAAGGCCAGGGTGTCCTTAAGGCCCCATCCCCCTTCCCCCCAGTCGGTGGCGGAAACCCGTACCAGCAGGGGAAGCTCCTTGGGTACCACCTCCCGCACTGCCTGGGCCACCTGGAGGGGAAAGCGCATGCGGTTTTCCAGGCTTCCCCCGTAGGCGTCGGTGCGCTGGTTGGAAAGGGGGGAGAGGAAGGAGGAAAGGAGGTAGCCATGGGCCATGTGGAGCTCGATCACCTGAAAGCCTGCCCTAAGGGCTCGTCTGGCTCCTTCCACGAAGGCCTGGAGGATGCGCTCCATCCCTGCTTCGTCCAGGGGTTCGGGTACCGGGTAGCCCTCGTCAAAGGGAATGGGGCTTGGCCCCACCACCCGCCAGCCCAGGGGCTTTCCCCCTTCCCAGGGCCTGGCGGTCCCCGCCTTGCGCCCGGCGTGGGCCAGCTGGATCCCCGGCACCGCTCCAGCTTCCCGGATCCTCCGGGCAAGCTCCTTCAGGCCCGGAAGGTGATCCTCCGACCAGATGCCCAGGTCATAGGGGCTGATACGGCCCAAAGGTTCCACGGCGGTGGCCTCCACCAGGATAAGCCCCACGCCGCCCATGGCCCGCGTGGGGTAGTGGAGGAGGTGCCAGTCCGTGACCTGGCCCTCGAGAGTGGCGGAGTACTGGCACATGGGGGACATGGCCAGGCGGTTTTTCAGCCGGAGGCCGCCGAGTTCCAGGGGGGTGAAGAGCAAGGCCATGCCTCCATTATGGAGGACTCTTGAAGGAAATCGTAAGGAAACCGTCCCGTGGGGGCCGGGTTTCCCCGCGCTCTTTTTGGGGATAGACTGGTCTTATGAACCCCGGCTTCGGTCAGGGGCAAGGTTCCGATCTGGCGGCTGCCTTCCGCTACGTGGAAAGCCTCCTCTTCGGGGATATGGAGCGCCCTGGCCTCACCCTCTACGACCTGGAGCGCTTGGTGGGGTACCCCGCCAAGGGGGAGGGTCCTTTGACCTACACGTTTCCCCGCACCAAGAGCCTTTCCGGCGTGCAGGCGGTGCGTTTCTACTACTACCCTAAAGACCCTCATCTCCAGCTCATCGTGGAGGTGGAGGACCTCCAGGGGAAAAGGCACCTTCGCCACTTCCGCTGGAACGGGTTTACCTGGGAAACCCCCGAGGGGGGGCAGGGGGAGCTGAAACCCACCCGGGAGGAGCCTGGCTCCGTTCAAGTGGGGGAGGATTTCTTCCTGGGCTTCCCCCGGGAGGAGGCCCTGGAGCTGGAGGAGGCGGTGCGCAAGGGGGAGGCCTCGGGGGTCAAGTACCTCCTGTGCCCCCGGTGCCACACCCGGATCTTCTACGCTCCCTCGGTCCGCCCCGCGGGCCTCGTCTGCCCCCGGTGCGGCAACTCCACCCTCCTCTTCAAGACCCTTTCCGCGCCGGAGGGAGCCAAGGACCCCCTCGAGGCCCTGGCGGAGGAGCAGCGGGCCCTGAGGAAGGCCATAGAGGAGCTTACCGCTTACCTCAAGCGGAAGCTGGGCCCCTAGACCCGGGTTCCCGGCTGGCCCCAGCCCGTGTAGGCGTAGAACCGTCCCCGTTCCCCTCCCAGATAGTCCAAGAGCGGCTCCAGCAAGGGGCGATGGCCAGCAAGCTTTACCGCCACCTCTTCCGGGGTGAAGAACCGGGCTTCCACAATGTGGCCGTCGGGATCCCTGGGGTTCAAAAGCCCCTCGTAGCTGGCCCGAAAGGCCATGGCCAGGGTACGCTCGTTCTTGCGGCGGTCCTCCACCTGGATGGCGTAGGCCAGGTGCTCAATGGCCTTCACCCTAAGGCCGGTTTCCTCCCGCACCTCCCGCACCAGGGCTTCCAGGGCGGTTTCTCCGGGTTCCACGGTGCCCCCGGGGAGGGTGTAGCGCACCATGCCCCGCCTGCCCCAGTCGTTCCCCACCAGGAGGACCCGGCCCTGGCGGTCCAACAAAATGGCCGCCACCACCAGGATCTCGCGGCGCATCACGCTTCCGTCAAGGCCTCCAGCTGCCGTTCCTGGTCGGCCCGTCTAAGGGCTTCCAAAAGGGGCTGGAGGTTTCCTGAGAGGATGCCCTCGAGGTCATGGGTGGTGAAGCCGATGCGGTGGTCCGTGACCCGGGACTGGGGGAAGTTGTAGGTGCGGATCTTCTCCGAGCGCTCCCCGGAGCCGATCTGGGCCAGGCGGGCCTTTCGGAGCTTCTCCTCTTCCTCCGCCCGCTTCATCTCCAAAAGGCGGCTCCTTAAGATCATCAGGGCCTTCTCCCGGTTCTTGATCTGGCTACGGGAGTCCTGGCAGGTGACCATGATTCCCGTGGGCAGGTGCACCACCCGCACGGCGCTATCGGTGGTGTTTACCCCCTGGCCTCCAGGCCCCGAGGCCCGCATCACGTCAATGCGGATCTCGTCCATGTTGAGCTGGAAGTCGGACTCCTCCGCCTTGGGCAAAACGGCCACCGTGGCCGTGGAGGTGTGGATCCGCCCTTGGGTTTCCGTGGCGGGAACCCGTTGCACCCGGTGGACCCCGCTTTCGTACTTAAAGGTGCCGTAGGCCCCCGGGCCCCGGATCTCCACGATCACCTTGGAGAAGCCCCCCAGGTCCGTGGGATGGGAGTCCAGGATCTCGGTCTCAAACCCCATCTCCTCGGCGAAGCGAAGGTACATCTCCAGAAGGTCGCGGGCGAAAAGGGCGGCCTCCTCACCCCCGGTGCCGGCCCGGATCTCCAGGATGGCGTCCCGTTCGTCCAGGGGGTCTTTGGGCAAGAGGTGGCGCTCCAGCTCCTTTTCCAGCTCCGCCTTACGGGCAAGAAGGGCCTCCTTCTCCGCCTTGGCCACCTCCTTCAGCTCGGGATCCTCGAGGAGGCTCTCCACCCCCTCCAGGTCTTCCAGCACTTTCCGGTATTCCCGGATGAGGGCGATCACCTCCCCCATCTCCGCATACCGCCGGGAAAGGGCCTGGTAGCGCTTCTGGTCCTTGAGGACCTCGGGATCGGCGAGGAGCCCTTCCAGCTCCCGGTATTCCCCTTCTAGCTGCGCAAGCTTCTCCAGCATACCTTACCTCAGGATACCCCAAGGCGGGGTTGCCCGTAGGTTTAGGTTTGCCTAAAATAAACGGCATGGAATCCCCGATCCTTTACGCCTTTTTGGGGGGGCTCTTTACCTGGGGCCTCACCGCCTTGGGGGCAGCCAGTGTTTTCTTGGCCAAAGAGCCCAGCCGCAAGCTCTTGGATGGCATGCTGGGCTTTGCCGCCGGGGTGATGTTGGCGGCCAGCGTCTTCTCCCTTCTCCTGCCTGGCATGGAGATGGCCGAGGCCCAGGGCATGGTTCCCTGGATCCCTGCGGTGGTGGGGTTTCTACTGGGCGGGGGTCTATTGCGCCTCATAGACCGTTTTCTTCCCCACGTGCACCTGGGCCCCAAGGACGTTCCCGAGGGGCTAAAGGCCCTCTGGCGCCGCACCACCCTCCTTATCCTCGCCGTTACCCTCCACAACTTCCCCGAGGGCCTGGCGGTGGGGGTGGCCTTTGGAGCAGCGGGTTTGGATCCCACGGGGGCCGCCACCCTGGGTGGGGCCATCGCCTTGGCGGTGGGTATCGGCTTGCAGAACATGCCCGAAGGGTTGGCGGTGGCCTGGCCCCTAAGACGGGCGGGTATGCCAGCGGCGAAAGCCTGGTTTTACGGCCAGCTTTCCGCCATCGTAGAGCCCCTTGGGGCCGTTCTGGGAGCCCTTCTTGTGGCCGAGATGCTTGCCCTTTTGCCCTACCTCATGGCCTTGGCGGCGGGGGCCATGGTCTTCGTGATCGTGGAAGAGGTCATCCCGGAAAGCCAGGCGGAGGGCAACGGGGATATCTCCACCTTCGGGGTGATGACCGGCTTTGCCCTTATGATGGCCCTGGACGTGGCCCTGGGCTGATTCCTTCCTTAGAGAAAAGAGGGGGTGTGGGGGAGCTATAATCCCCCGGTTTTTAAACCGGGGATACATGGACTCCCCCACGTCCACCACAGGTGGACACGGATTTGGTACAATGTAAAAGAAGCCAGCCATGCGCAAAGCCTTCAAATACCGCCTTTACCCCACCAAGCCCCAGGTGAAAGACCTGGAGCGCACCCTTGAGCTTTGCCGTGAGCTGTACAACGCCGCCTTGCAGGAGCGTAGGGATGCTTACAAGAAGGCCGGGAAAAGTGTCGGCCTCTACCAACAGAAGAGGTACCTGCCCCAGATACGAGAGGAACTGCCCCAGTACAAAAGGGTCCACTCCCAGGTGCTCCAGGATGTTATTCACCGGGTGGACAAAGCCTTCCAGGGCTTCTTCCGGAGGCTCAAGGCCAAGAAGGGTAAGGCAGGCTACCCCCGCTTCAAGGGGAAGGGGCGCTACGACTCCTTTACCTTCCCCCAGGCCTACGAAACCGGGGTCAAGCTCCAGGATGGGGGAAGGCGTGTACTCCTCCACGGGATTGGTTCCGTCAAGGTCAAGCTCCACCGCCCTTTGGAAGGGAAGATCAAGACGGCGACGGTTAAGCGGGAAGGCGAGCATTGGTACATCATCTTCATCACCGAGGTGGACCCTAAGCCTTTGCCTCCAAGCGAGGAGGCCATCGGCATAGACCTGGGCACCAACCCCCACTTCCTCGTTACCTCGGAGGGGGAGATGGTAGAGGCTCCCCGCCACTTCCAGAAAGCCGAGGAGAAGCTGGCCAAGGCCCAAAGGGAGCTTTCCCGGAAGAAGAAGGGAAGCAACCGCAGGAAGAAGGCCAGGCTCAAGGTAGCCAAGCTCCACCGCAAGATCGCCAACCAGCGCAAAGACTTCCACCACAAACTCGCCAGGAGGCTCGTAAACCGCTATGGAACCATTGTTCACGAAGACCTGAACATCCTTGTTCTCTCCCGCTCCTACGTTGCCAAAGGCATACACGACGCGGGCTGGGCCCAGTTTCTCGCAATCCTCGCCTACAAAGCGGAAGAAGCTGGTAGGCGAGTCATCAAGGTAGACCCCAAGTACACCAGCCAGGACTGCCCGGTGTGCGGCCATAGGGAGAAGAAGCCTCTCTGGGTGCGGGCGTACACCTGTCCCCAGTGTGGGGCGCTTCTCCACCGGGACGTGGCCGCCGCTCAAAACATCCTGGCTAGGGCCTGGACGGGGCCTTCGGGGGTAGCAATACCATGCCCGAGAAGCCCTGGACTTTAGTCCGGGGAGTCGTCACGCTTGGGAATCCCTCTTGCCCAGGCGTTCCTTGAGAAGGCGGGCGGCTTCCTCCGCCTTGGCCTTGGCGGCTTCGGCAGCCTGGGCCGCTTTTTCCGAAAGCTCTTTCAGCTTGTCGGGGACGCCGTCCTTGTCCTGGTCCAGCTCCGCCAGGCGGGCCTTGGCCTCCTCGAGGGCCTTCTTGGCCTCCTGGAGAGCCTTTTCCACCAGGTCGGGCTTGCCGTCCTTGTCCTGGTCCAGCTTCTCCTTCAGCTCCTGAAGGCGCTTTTCCACCTCGGCGGTGGCGGAACGGGTTTTCTCGGAAAGCTGTTGCAACAAATCCTTAAGGAAATCCATAGCAAATAGTTTACAACAAGGCCCGGAGGTCCCCCACCACTTTCTCCGTTTCCTCCACCTTGTCCGGGCTGAAGAGGAGGACCAGGTTGCCCTCCTTCACCACGAAGGTGGTGGCGGTGTGGTCCACCAGGTACTCCCCCGGGCCCCGGTACTGGGTCTTCTGGTAGTAAACCCCGAAGGTCCGGGCCACCTCCTGGATGGTTTCCGGGCTTCCCGTGAGGCCCAGGAAGCTGGGGTGGAAGCCCTTGGCGTACTGGTCGGAGATCTGTGGGATATCCCGCTCGGGGTCCACGCTGATGAAGATCACCTGCACCCTTTCCTGCTCCTTGGGAGAGAGCTTTTCGTAGGCTCGCTTCAAAGCCAGCATGGTGGTGGGGCAGACGTCGGGGCAACGGGTGAAACCAAAGAAGATGAGGACCACCCTGCCCTGGCTGAGCTCGGCCAAGCGCACGGGGCCCTGGGGCCCCTCGAGGGTGAAATCCACGGGCTTGGGGTTCAGAAGCCGGGTGCCGTAGAAGCTATGGGTGCCCTTGGGCAGAAGGAGGAACGCCACCCCTACCAGAGCGAGGACTAACAGGATGGGTAAGAGAAAACTTCTTTTCATCGCATCTCCACGGGGAGGATTACCTTAAGCCTGCTACCGTCTTGGAACTTCAGAACCAGGACCACCTTTTCCCCCGCCTTAAGGGGGCGCTTAAGCCCTTCCAGCATAAGGTGGTATTTCCCCGGGCGGAACTCCACCCGGCCTCCCGGGGGAATGTCCAGGTAGGGAAGGGGGCGCATGCCCAGGACCACCTGGCCTCCCCGGTGTTCCCGGTGGTCCTGATGGAAGGAAACCCGCTCGGCCACCTCCGTTTCGGCTCCCACCAGGCGCAAGGGGGTCTTGCCCCGGTTTTCCAGGGTCAGGTAGGCGGCGGTGTCCTTCACCACCGGGGGCACCAGGCGGACCCAGCCCGGGGTGGCCACAGCCTGGGCCAAGGCCATGCTACCCAGCAACAGGAAAAGCCACCTCACCCCTCCAGGCTACCAGGAGGGGAAGGACATATGTACTCCCCAGGGGTGAGGAGTACGGATGTCCCGCCCTTCCCTTCTACCCTAGGGGCGGTGCGGCCCGTTCTTATCCTGGGCTTTCTGGCCCTTCCGGGACTGGCGGCTCCGGTGCTTCGCCTGGAAGGGGAGGTAAGGGGTCCATTGGTGCTTTCCACCCCGAACCTGGTGGTGGAGGGGCAAGGGGCAGTCCTGCGAGGGAACAAGGGGCACACCTTGAGCCTCCTCGCCCCGGGGATCAAGGTGCGGGGGCTAAGGGTGGTGGGGGCGGGGCCCGAGGGGGATTTCTTTGAGCCGGACGCCGCCATTTACCTCTCGGGGTGCGAGGGATGCCTGCTGGAGGATGTGAGGGTGGAGGAAGCCCCCGCTGCGGTGCGCCTTAAGGACTATCCCCTGGAGGGCCTCCTCGCCCTGGCCCTGCTTCTCAACCCCCAGGAGATCCACCGGGTGGGGCTCCTGGCCAGCTTGAAGGCCCCGGTGCTCACCGGGCCCATAGGGTACCTGGTGGCGGAGCGGCTTGGGGAGGTGGGGCCTTGGCTGGGCTTCCTTTACCTGGCCTTCTCGGGGCTTGCCCTGGCCCTGCTGGGCGCCCTGGTCTTTGCCCGTCGGGACCGGTAGCATAGGGCATGCGACTCCGTCTGGCGGCCTTTTTGTTCATCCTTCCCTTTTTCCTCCAGCTTCTGGGCTTCGGGAAGACCCCCTTGGGCGGGGGGCTGTGCGGGGAGCTTTTCCTGGTGCAAAACCCCGCCCTGGCCTTCCAGACCCCGGGGTTCTGGTACGCCCTTCTCTTCATGGTCCTGTTGGCCCTCGAGCTGGGCTACGGCCTCTCCCTGCTCCTCCTGCCCCTTCTGGAGGTATCCATAGGCCCGGGCTGGCGGCGCCTGGGGCGGTACCTGGTGGGGGTGATGGGGGGGCTTTTCCTCCTCACCCGCACCACGGGTCTACCCGCCCCGGGGCCCGGGGGGTGGGTGCTGGAGCGGGCCCCGGTGGACCCCCTTTCCCTGCTCTTGGTGGGCCTTTCCCTGGCAGGGGGCTTCCTCCTGAGGGAGAATGGGGGGCATGGAGCGGCTTCTTGAGGTGATGCGCCGCCTCAGGGGGCCGGGGGGGTGCCCCTGGGACCGGGCCCAGACCCACGAAAGCCTCATCCCGTACCTTTTGGAGGAGGCCAGCGAGGCGGCGGATGCCCTGTTGAAGGGGGATTCCCAGGAGATGGCGGAGGAGCTTGGGGATGTGCTTTTGCAGGTGGCCTTTCACAGCGTCATCGCCGAGGAGGAGGGGCGGTTCTCCTACGAGGACGTGGAAAGAAGCATCGTGGAAAAGCTCATCCGCCGCCACCCCCATGTGTTCGGGGAGGGCACGGCCAAGACCCCGGAGGAGGTGAAGGCCCGCTGGGAGGAGCTGAAGGCGGAGGAGGGGAAAAAGGAGGAGCCCTGTGGGCTACCCAAGCACCTTCCCACCCTGCTTCGGGCTTATGAGCTCCAGCGAAAGGGCGTGGATCCGGGAAGCGCGGAGGGCCTGAGGGCGGCCCTGGAGAAAGGGGACCTCGAGGAGGCACTTTGGAACCTGGTGGGGCTTTTCGCCAAGCGGGGCCTGGACCCCGAGACCGCCTTAAGAAGGCGCTTCCAGAGAGCCTGCCAGGAGGGCTAGCCCTTCCCGAGGGCTTCCGCCTGGCGGCGGTGGCCGTGCCCCTTCTTGGGGAAAGCCTCCTTTTCACCCTAAGGAGCCCCCACCTCCCCACCCACGCCGGGCAGATCAGCTTCCCGGGAGGAGTGGTGGAGCCAGGGGAAACCCCCGTGGAGGCAGCCCTGCGGGAGGCCGCGGAGGAGGTGGGCCTTTTGGGGGTGGAGCCCCTGGGGTACCTTGCCCCGGTGCTTTCCCCCCAGGGTTTCCTGGTCCAGCCGGTGGTGGTCTTCCGGGAGGACCTTCCTCCCCTAAGGCCCAATCCCCTCGAGGTGGCCGAGGTCTTCCTGGCCCCGTTGAAGGAGCTTCTCCAGGTAAACCCCTGGAGCGAGGTGCGCCATGGCCGCACCGTCTGGCATTTTCCCTGGCGGGGGGTGGACATCTGGGGGGTGACGGGGAATATCCTTAAGGAGTTTCTGGAGGTGTGGCGTGAAGCGAGTGGGGATTCTTCTGGCGGACCTTTTTGACGAGCGGGAGTTCCTGTACCCCTATTACCGGGTGCAGGAGGCCGGGTATACCCCGGTGGTCATCGGTCCTGAGGCCCGGGAGTACAGGGCCAAATCCGGTTTTTCCTGGAAGGCGGAGGTAAGCGCCCGGGAGGCACCGGAGCTGGCGGGCCTCCTCATCCCCGGAGGCTTCGCCCCCGATTACCTGAGAAGAAGCCCTGAGGTGCTGGCCCTGGTGCGCCGGGTGGCGGAGGGGGGAGGGCCCCTCGGGGCCATCTGCCATGCGGGCTGGGTTCTCATCAGCGCCGGGCTGGTGCGGGGCAGGCGGGTCACGGGGTTTTCCTCCATCCGGGACGACCTGGAGAACGCCGGAGGGCTTTACCAGGAGGCTGGGGTGGTGGTGGATGGAAACCTGGTGACCGCCCAGGGGCCCAAGGACCTGCCCGGGTTCGTCCTGGCCTTTTTGGAGCTTCTGGCTAAAGGGTGAACCGGGTTCCCCTCTCCCCTTGCAAGACCCCGGCCACTACGCCCCTTTCCCCCTGGGCGATGGCGGCCCAGGGGGCACCTGCCCTAAGGGCGTTTAAGGCAGCTTCCACCTTGGGAATCATGCCCCCCTGGAGGATCCCCTGGGCCTTCAGGTCGTCCACTTCCTTCGGCGTGAGGTGGGGGAAGCGGGTGGTGGGATCCTTGGGGTTCCTTAAGACCCCGGGCACATCCGTGAGGAAGAGGGCGGGCCACCCCAAGGCCCCGGCCACCGCGGAGGCGGCGGTGTCGGCGTTCACGTTCAAGGGGCCTTCCTCGTCCAGGGCGATGGGGGCGAGAAGGGGTGTGTAGCCCTTTTCCAGGAGGTCCAGGAGCAATCCCACTTCCACCCCCACCACCTCCCCCACCCGGCCCAGGTGGGGGAGGGCCTTTCCCCTCAGGCACAGGGCATCCCGACCGGAAAGGGAAAGGGTCCTTCGCCCTCTTCGGGAAAGCCCCTCCGCCAGGCGCTTCCCCGTGAGGCACAGGCTCATCTCCACCACCTCCATGTGCTCAGGAGGCGTTACCCGCAGGCCTCCCTCAAAGCGGCTTTCCAGACCCAGGCGGGTAAGCCAGGCCCCGATCTCCGGCCCGCCCCCGTGCACCAGAACCAGGGGGCCAGGGTAGCTGGCGAGCTCGTCCAGCAGGGTTTCGGCACCCCTTAGGCTTCCCCCCACCTTCACCAGCAAGGGTTCACTCAAGGTAGATCACCTCCTCGGGCAGGTCCTCTTCCTCCTCGGCCTCCAGGAGGTCCAAAAAGCCCAAGGCGGCGTGGTCGGGGTGGAGGCCGAAATGGGCCGCCAGGGCCTGGACCGCGCTTACCGGGGGCATGCGGCTGGCCTTCTCAAGCAGGGGTTTCAGCTCCGAAGGGGCCATAAGCCTTTCCCCTAGCTCCGTTCCCTGGGCCAGCTCCGCCTGGACCTTTCCCCCCTCGGCCAGAAGAAAGAGAAGCTCCTCCTCGGCCAGGACCAGGAAGGCCAGGGCCTTCCCCAGTTGGGAGAGCTCCTCCAGGAAGGCCCGTATGGCCTCGGGGTCCTCCTGGGCCTCGAGGGCCTCGTGGTACAGGCTCACCCAGGGAGGATCCGGAACCAGGTAGACCCCGGCCCCCAGGGTCTTGTCCTGGGCCCAGGCCAGCACCCTTTCCAGCGGGGCCTCCACGTGGAGGGAGAGAAAGCTCCGCACCAAGCCCTATACTAGCCCTTGTGAGCGCCCTTTACCGCCGGGTCCGCCCCCTCACCTTTGAGGAGCTGGTGGGCCAGGAGCACGTGAAGGAGCCCCTGGTGCGGGCCATCCGGGAAGGACGCCTTGCCCAGGCCTACCTCTTTTCCGGTCCGCGGGGGGTGGGGAAGACCACCACCGCCCGGCTTCTGGCCATGGCCGTGGGGTGCCAGGAGGCGGAGCGCCCTTGCGGGGTTTGCGCCCACTGCCAGGCGGTGCAAAAGGGAGCCCACCCCGATGTGGTGGAGATCGACGCCGCCAGCAACAACTCGGTGGAGGACGTGCGGGAGCTTAGGGAGAGGATCCTCCTTGCCCCCCTTTCCGCCCCCAGGAAGGTCTTCATCCTGGACGAGGCCCACATGCTCTCCAAAAGCGCCTTCAACGCCCTCCTCAAGACCCTGGAGGAGCCCCCGCCCCACGTGCTCTTCATCTTCGCCACCACCGAGCCCGAGAGGATGCCCCCCACCATCCTTTCCCGCACCCAGCACTACCGCTTCCGCCGCCTCACGGAGGAGGAGATCGCCTTTAAGCTCCAGCGCATCCTCAAGGAGATGGGGAGGGAGGCGGAGGAAGACGCCCTTCTCCTGGTGGCAAGGCTTTCGGACGGGGCGCTTAGGGATGCGGAAAGCCTTTTGGACCGCCTGCTTCTCCTGGAAGGTCCCTTGACCCGAAAGCAGGTGGAGGAGGCCTTGGGCCTTCCGCCAAGAGAAGCTCTTTCCCGCCTGGCCCAGGGCCTGGCCCGGGGGGATCTCAAGGAAGTGCTCTCGGAGGCTAGGGGGCTTTACGCCAAGGGCTTTGCCCCAAGGAGCCTGGTGGGAGGGCTCATGGAGGTGCTCCGGGAGGCCCTCTATGCCGCCCACGGCCTGCCGGGGGAGAGCCTCGAGGCTCCTCCCGAAGCCTTGCTGGGAGCCCTCACCGCCTTGGACGAGGCCATGGAGCGCCTTGCCAAGCGCTCGGACCTCCTGGCCCTGGAGGCAGCCCTGTTGCAGGCGGCCAGGGTTTTCCCGGCGGCCTCCTTGTTCCAGCCGGGCAAGGGGGAGGTTCAGCCCAAGGCCAGCCCTCCCTCCGGGAAAGCGGTGCGGGCCGAGGCGGCTTTGCCTGAAGAGCCAGCCCATTTGCGTAAGCAAGAGGCTTCCCAGGAAGACCTGCCCGAGTTCCATCCCACCAAGCCCCTGGTGCCACCAGGCGCCAGGGAAGCAGGCCTTTCCGGGGAGATGCCAAGGGACCTGGCCGGGAGGTGGCGGGCGCTCCTCGAGGCCCTGAAGCCCACCCTGAGGGCCTTCCTCAGGGAGGCCCGGCCGGACCTGGAAGAAGGGCGCTTGGTGCTTCGCTTCCCCGAGAGCAAGGCCTTCCACCACAAGCGGGCTGAGGAGCAAAGGGCCATCCTTCTCCCCCTGGTGCGGGCCCACTTCGGGGTGGAGGAGGTGGCCTTTCTCCTGGAAAAAAAAAGCCTAGACCCTAGGCCCCCGTCCCGGAACCTTCCTTTGCCCGGGGAAAAACGTGGGCGTTCGGAAGAGCCCAAGGCCTCCGAGCCCGCTTCCCCGGCCCTGCCCAAAGGGAGTGTCCAGGAGGCCAGGGGTTTTCCTGAAGGGGAGGAGGAGCCGTGGGATGCCTTGCCCGAGCCAGCCGAAAGGCCACCATCCGCAGAGGCTTCTTGGCGAGGGGAGGTGGATCCCTTTGGCCAAGAGGCTCCGGCGGAGGACCCCATCAGGCCTCCTGAGGATCCCAACCGGCGCCTGGCGGAGATCGCCCGGCTCCTGGGGGCGCGGCTTCTATGGGTGCGCAGGCCCAGGCTTCCCGAGGCCGAGGAACCGCTGAGTGAAGACGACATAGGGGGTACTGGTATATAATGCCCTCATGACCAAGACCACCGAGCTGAGGCAAGAGACCGTAGAAAACATCCTTAAGCGGCTACGACGTATCGAAGGCCAGGTGAGGGGTTTGCAGAAGATGGTGGCGGAGGGGCGCCCTTGCGATGAGGTGCTTACCCAGATGACCGCCACCAAGAAGGCCATGGAGGCGGCGGCCACCTTGATCCTGGAGGAGTTCCTCAACATCTGCGCCGCCGAGGTTTCCGAGGGCAAGGTGGACCCCAAAAAGCCCGGGGAGATCGCCACCATGCTGAAGAAGTTCATCTAGCCCCTTGCTGGGTCGCAGGAGCCCGGGCTTAGGACGAGGGTTTGGGAAGGTGCCGAAGAGGCTCAGGCGCCTCTTTCAGGCTTTTTTCCCTCGAGGCGAGGAGCCGGACGATGCCTTCGCCCTGGCCTTTCTGCAGGAGGAGGAGCGCACCCTTTACCTTTCCATGGACCCCAGGGACCGGGCCCATGCGGTGCGGGTGGCCCGCCGGCTCCTGAAGCACTACCCTGAGGCCCCTGCCTTCGCCATCCGGGCTGCCCTTCTTCACGATGCGGGAAAGGCCCTGAGGCCCTACCGTCCCCTGGAGCGCATCCTCACCGGGCTTTACGCCCTCCCCGTACCCCCTTATCCCCTGCGCAAGGGGATCTTGGGGGCCTTCCAGGTGCGCCGCCACCACCCCCTGTACGCTGCGGAGCGCATTCAGGACCCCGAGGTGCGGGCTTTGGTCCTGGAGCACCACCGCCCGCAAAGCCTCTGGGGCCAAAGGCTCCACCAGGCGGACCAGGAGGAATAGCCCCCTTTGGGCAAATGCCCCTAGCCAAGCTGGACCCTTAAGGAGTAGGGTATCAATGAGCGAAGGAGGGCTTATGGATGACTTCACCTGGCGCGTGGGCGGCCCCCAAGGGGGCGGGATAGAGACGGCGGCCACCTTGTTTGCCCGGGCCGTGGCCAAGGGCGGCTGGTGGGTGGCCACCAAGCGGGAGTACCACTCCAACATCATGGGGCGGCACTCCTACCTGGACGTGCGGCTTGCGCGAAAACCCGTGGCCTCTTTCCGGGACCGGGTGGACTTCCTGGTGGCCCTGGACGGGGAGACCTTGGCCCGCCACCTGGGGGAGGTGCGGGAAGGGGGGGTGCTCCTCTACGACCCCAAGGTCTTGGACCTCACGGTCCACAAGCTCCCCATGCTGGACCACCGGGTGGCCGAGGACCTCAGGGAGCGCCTGGGCCGGGAGGACCCGAGCCTTAGGGAGATCCTTCAGGCGTACGTGGAGGCCGGGGTCCAGCCCCTGCCCTACCCCTTTGAGGAGGTGGCGGACCGGATCGGGGCGGAGCTGGGTGTCCCTTCCCTTCAAGCCCGGCGCACCCTGAACACCATCGCCGTGGCGGCAAGCCTTCACTTTCTGGGCTTTCCCTTAGAGCCCTTGCTGGAGGCCTTGGCCCTTCAGTTTAGGGGCAAGGTGCTGGAGCTGAACCAAAGTGTGGCCCAGGCGGTCTACCGGGAGGAGGTCCCCAAGCTTTCCTTCCAGCTCCACCTAAACGGGTACGAGCCAGGCCGGGTCTACCTCACCGGGGCCCAGGCGGCGGCCTTGGGCAAGCTGGCGGGCGGGCTTCGCTTCCAGACCTACTACCCCATAAGCCCGGCCACGGACGAGTCCACCTACCTCGAGGCCCACACCGCTTTCACGGGGGCCGACGTGGCCGTGGTCCAAACGGAAGACGAGATCGCCGCCGTGACCATGGCCGTGGGGGCGGCCCTCGCTGGGGCGAAGGCGGCCACCGCCACCAGCGGGCCCGGCTTCAGCCTCATGGCCGAGGGCATGGGCTTTGCCGGCATGATCGAGGCCCCCTTGGTGGTGACCCTCTACCAGCGGGGTGGCCCGAGCACCGGCCTTCCCACCCGCACCGAGCAGGGCGACTTGATGTTCGCCATCCGGGGCGGGCACGGGGAGTATCCCAGGATCGTCCTGGCCTCGGGGGACCTCCTGGACGCCTTCTTGGATGCCCAGAAGGCTTTGGCCTGGGCCTGGCGGTACCAGACGGTGGTGGTCCACCTCCTGGACAAGTTCCTGGCGAGCACTGGACAGATCCTCCCCCAGGAGACCCTGAAGCCCCTGGCCTTGGACGGGGCAAGGCGCCTTGCCCCAAAGGAGGGAAAGCCCGCCCCCTATGCCCGCTACGCCCCCACGGAGGACGGCATCTCTCCCTTCGCCCCCCTGGGCACGCCCGGGGTCTTCTACTGGATGACCTCGGACGAGCACGACCCCCTGGGGCACATCACCGAGGACCCCGTCCTCCGGGAGGCCCAGATGGAAAAGCGCATGCAGAAGCTCCTCACCGCCCGGAAGGAGATCCCCCTCGCCGACCAGTACACCCTCTTCCGGGATGGGGAGGTCCTGGTCCTGGGCTTCGGCTCGGTGAAGAGCACCCTCCTCGAGGCCCTGGACCACCTCGAGGGGGTGGGGTACCTGCACCTAAGGCTCCTCTGGCCCTTCCCGGAGATCGCCCACCTCCTGGAGGGGAAAAGGCTCGTCACCGTGGAGCACAACTACTCGGGGCAGCTCGCCGATTTGGTCCAGCAGGAGACCCTGAAGAAGGTTCACCATCGGGTGGTGAAGTACAACGGCCGGCCCATCACCCTGGAGGAGGCCGTGGAGGCCCTGAAGGCCGTCAAGAAGGGCCAGGCCCCGGGGAGGATCGTGCTCAGGAAAGGGGTGTAGCGTGGTAGAGCTCAAGCTTACCGACTACAAGGCGGACAAGCATCCGGACTGGTGCCCGGGCTGTGGGGACTTCGGCATCCTCTCGGCCCTGCAGATGGCCCTCTTTGAGCTCAGGCTGGACCCAAGCCAGACGGTGGTCTTCTCGGGGATCGGCTGCTCGGCCAAGACCCCCCATTACCTCAATGTCTACGGGGTCCACACCCTCCACGGCCGCGTCCTCCCCATCGCCCAAGGGGCCAAGCTGGCCAACCCCCACCTCACCGTGGTGGCGGTGGGGGGGGACGGGGACGGTCTGGGGATCGGGGCCGGGCACTTCGTGGCGGCAGGCCGCCGCAACGTGGACATGCTCTACATCCTCTACGACAACGAGGTCTACGGTCTCACCAAGGGGCAGGCGGGGCCCACCTTGGGCCTAGGGGAGAAGACCAAAAGCCTTCCCAAGCCCAACCCCCAGGGGCGCGTCAACCCCCTGCTTCTGGCCTTCGCCTCGGGCTACACCTGGATCGCCCGGGGCTACGCCTACGACGTGAAGAGCCTGAAGGAGCTCATCAAGGAGGGCCTTAGCCACAAGGGCCTGGCCTTTCTGCATGTCCTCCAGCCCTGCCCCACCTACAACGACCTGCACACCAAGGAGTGGTTTGCCCCTAGGATCTATAGGCTCCAGGACGAGGGGTACGATCCCCATGTTCCCGAGGGGCTTCCTCCTGAGGAGCTGGACAAAAAGATGGCTCAGTTCCAGGAGAAGGCGGCGGAATGGGGGGAGCGGATCCCCATAGGGGTCTTCTGGAAGGCGGAGGTGCCCACCTTTGAGGAGCGCCTCAAGGCCTATCTGCCCCGCTACCCTGAGGTCTACCCTGCCTTAGGGCAACAGGAACCCCTGGACCTCGAGGGCCTCCTTAAGGAGTTCGCCCTTTAAGGCCGGATGAGCCGCGCCGGGGTGGCGATGAGGTCCACCCGGCGCTCCGGCTCCACCGGAAGCTTGGGGTAGACCATGAGGGCGTGGGCCAGGGTGGCGAAGGGGGCCTCCACGGCAAGCCAGGCCTGGGGAAAGCCATAGCCCTTCCCCACCCAGCCCCCCTCTTCATCCACGGCCACGGCCCCGATGAGGACCAGGTCTATGGGCTGCTCCTTTAGGTCCACCTTCACCCCGTAGCGGTAGGCCTCCCGCACCCGCTTGAGCTTTCTTGGGTCCAGGTCCTTAAGGAGCACGAACTCCCCCGGCCGGTCGGGGTGGGGGAGGATCAGGGCCTTTCCTGCCTTCAGGGCCTCTTCCCGCAAGGGTTTCAGCACCGCATCCATGCCCGCCAGGATGAGCCTGGCCCTTTGAAACTCCGGGGTGCGGAGGAGGAGCCCCGCTGCCTTTTTGGCTCCCAGGAAGTTGGGGTGGTGGCCGTGGGGAGGCGTGGGGTGAAGGGCCAGGTCGTAGCGGGCTAAGGTGTTCCAGACTTCTTCCCTAAGTTGGCCCAGGGTCATGAGGAAGCTTGCGTCAAGAACCGCCCAGTTCAAGGGTGCGTTCCTCCCGCATCGCCCGTATGACTTCCTCTGGGGAAGAGATGGGTCCTTGTAGGTGGCTTCGGATCTCCTGGCCCAGCCTCCAAAGCGCATCGAGGATCTCTTGTTGCTTAGGCGCTTTCCGGAGCCGCTCGTATTCTTCCACGGACAGGATGACCGCTACGGCTCTTCCTCCCCGTTCCACCACCAGGGTTTCTCCCTGGGCCACGCGTTGGAGGACCTCCCCAAAGTGAACCCGGGCCTCGGTGGCGGAGATGGGGGTGCCGGTGTCCTCAATCATTACATTAATCAGTATACCCAACTAAGGGAGGCAAGGCCCTTGCTAGACTGGACCCTATGGGCCGCCTTAAGTTCGCCCACCTGCACCAGCACACCCAGTTCTCCCTCCTGGACGGGGCGGCAAAGCTTTCTGACCTTCTTGAGTGGGTGAAGACGGTTTCCCCCGAGGACCCTGCCCTGGCCATGACCGACCACGGCAACCTCTTCGGGGCGGTGGAGTTCTACAAGAAGGCCACCGCCATGGGGATCAAGCCCATCATCGGCTACGAGGCCTACGTGGCCGCGGAAAGCCGCTTTGACCGCAAAAGGGGGAAGGGCCTGGACGGGGGGTACTTCCACCTCACCCTTCTTGCCAAGGACTTCAAGGGCTACCAGAACCTGGTGCGCCTGGCGAGCCGGGCATACCTGGAGGGTTTTTACGAAAAACCCCGTATTGACCGGGAGATTCTACGGGAGCATGCCGAGGGTCTTATCGCCCTTTCGGGGTGCCTGGGGGCGGAGATTCCCCAGTTCATCCTGCAGGACCGCCTGGACCTGGCGGAGGCCCGGCTGAACGAGTACCTCTCCATCTTCGGTGACCGCTTTTTCATAGAGATCCAGAACCACGGCCTGCCCGAGCAAAGGAAGGTTAACCAGGTCCTGAGGGAGTTCGCCCGGAAGTACGGCCTGGGGATGGTGGCCACCAACGACGGCCACTACGTGCGCAAGGAGGACGCCCGGGCCCACGAGGTGCTTCTCGCCATCCAGTCCAAGAGCACCCTGGATGACCCCGAGCGCTGGCGTTTCCCCTGCGACGAGTTTTACGTGAAGACCCCAGAGGAGATGCGGGCCATGCTCCCGGAGGAGGAGTGGGGCGACGAACCCTTTGACAACACGGTGGAGATCGCCCGCATGTGCGAGGTGGACCTTCCCATCGGGGGCAAGATGGTCTACCGCATCCCTCGCTTTCCCCTTCCCGAGGGCAGGACCGAGGCCCAGTACCTGAGGGAACTCACCTTTAAGGGGCTTCTTTCCCGCTATCCGGACCGCATCACCGAGGGGTTTTACCGGGAGGTTTTCCGGCTTCTCGGGAGGATACCGCCCCATGGCGATGGGAACGCCCTGGCGGAGGCCTTGGCCCAGGTGGAAGGGAAGGCCTGGGAAGCCCTTCTGCCCAAGCTACCCCCGTTGGAGGGGGTGAGGGAGTGGACGGCGGAGGCCATCTTGCACCGGGCCCTCTACGAGCTTTCCGTGATCGAGCGGATGGGTTTTCCCGGATACTTCCTCATCGTCCAGGACTACATCAACTGGGCCAGGCGGAATGGGGTATCCGTGGGGCCGGGCCGGGGAAGCGCCGCCGGGAGCCTGGTGGCCTATGCCGTGGGCATCACCAACATCGACCCCCTGCGCTTCGGCCTCCTCTTTGAGCGCTTCCTGAACCCCGAGCGGGTTTCCATGCCCGACATCGACACGGACTTTTCCGACCGGGAGCGGGACCGGGTGATCCAGTACGTGCGCGGGCGCTACGGGGAGGACAAGGTGGCCCAGATCGGCACCTTCGGTAGCCTGGCCTCCAAGGCAGCCCTCAAGGATGTGGCCCGGGTCTACGGCATCCCCCACAAGAAGGCGGAGGAGCTGGCCAAGCTGATTCCCGTGCAGTTCGGCAAGCCCAAGCCCCTGGCCGAGGCCATAGAGCTGGTGCCGGAGCTAAGGGCGGAGATGGAAAAGGACCCGCGGGTGCGGGAGGTGATCGAGGTGGCCATGCGCCTCGAGGGCCTGAACCGCCATGCTTCCGTGCACGCCGCCGGGGTGGTCATCGCCGCCGAGCCCCTCACGGACCTGGTGCCCCTCATGCGGGACCAGGAGGGGCGGCCCGTGACCCAGTACGACATGGGAGCGGTGGAGGCCCTGGGGCTTTTGAAGATGGACTTCCTGGGCCTGCGCACCCTCACCTTCCTGGACGAGGCCAAGAAGATCGTGAAGGAGTCCAAGGGGGTGGAGCTGGACTACGACCGCTTGCCTTTGGACGACCCCAAGACCTTCGCCCTCTTGGCGCGGGGAGAGACCAAGGGGGTTTTCCAGCTGGAATCGGGAGGAATGACCGCCACGGTGCGGGGGCTAAAGCCCAGGCGCCTCGAGGACATCATCGCCCTGGTTTCCCTCTACCGCCCGGGGCCCATGGAGCACATCCCCACCTACATCCGCCGCCACCACGGCCAGGAGCCCGTGAGCTACGTGGAATTCCCCCATGCGGAGAAGTACCTGAGGCCCATCCTGGAGGAAACCTACGGCATCCCCGTTTACCAGGAGCAGATCATGCAGATCGCCTCCCAGGTGGCGGGCTACTCCCTGGGGGAGGCCGACCTCTTGAGGCGGGCCATGGGCAAGAAGAAGGTGGAGGAGATGCAAAAGCACCGAGAGCGCTTCGTGCGGGGGGCCAGGGAACGGGGCGTGCCCGAGGAGGAGGCCAACCGGCTTTTCGACATGCTGGAGGCCTTTGCCAACTACGGCTTCAACAAGTCCCACGCAGCCGCCTACAGCCTCCTTTCCTACCAGACCGCCTACGTGAAGGCCCACTACCCGGTGGAGTTTATGGCCGCCCTCCTCACCGTGGAGCGGCACGATTCCGACAAGGTGGCGGAGTACATCCGCGACGCCCGGGCCATGGGCATAGAGGTCCTTCCCCCCGACATCAACCGCTCAGGCTTTGACTTCAAGGTGGTGGGGGAGGAGATCCTTTTTGGCCTCTCCGCGGTGAAGAACGTGGGGGAAGGGGCAGCCCAGGCCATCCTGGCGGAAAGGGAGCGCCGTGGTCCCTTTAAGAGCCTCGGGGACTTCCTCAAGCGCCTGGACGAGAGGGTGGTGAACAAGCGCACCCTGGAGTCCCTTATCAAGGCGGGGGCCTTTGACGCCTTTGGGGACAGGGCCCGGTTGCTGGCTTCCTTGGACCCCCTCCTCCGGTGGGCGGCGGAAAGCCGGGAGCGGGAGCGATCCGGCATGATGGGCCTGTTCGCCGAGGTGGAAGAACCTCCCCTGGCGGAAGCCTTGCCCCTGGACGAGATCACCCGGCTCCGCTACGAGAAGGAGGCCTTGGGCATCTACGTTTCCGGCCACCCGGTGCTGCGCTACCCGGGCCTGAGGGAGGTGGCGAGCTGCACCCTGGAGGAGCTTTCCGACTTCATCCGGGGCCTTCCCCCAAGGCCCAGGGTGCTCCTCGCGGGCATGGTGGAGGAGGTGGCGCGCAAGCCCACCAAAAGCGGGGGCATGATGGCCCGTTTTACCCTTTCCGATGAGACAGGGGCCCTCGAGGTGGTGGTTTTCGGCCGGGCTTACGAGGGGGTTTCTCCCAAGCTCAAGGAGGACACCCCTCTCCTGGTCCTGGCGGAGGTGGAGCGGGAGGAAGGGGGGCTTAGGGTCATGGCCCAGGCTGCCTGGACCCACGAGGAGGTGGCCGAGGCCCCCAAGGCCCTGGAGGTGGAGGTGGACCATGCCCTTTTGGACGAAGGGGGTGTTGCCCTTCTGAAGAGCATCCTGGATGAGCACCCCGGGAACCTCCCCCTCTACCTGAGGGTGCAGGGGCCCTTTGGAGAAGCCATCCTCTCCCTACGGGAAGCCCGGGTCGGGGAAGGTGTTTTCGAGGCCCTCGAGGCCGAAGGCTTCCGCGCCTACTTGATCCCGGATCGGGAGGCCTTCCTCCAGGGGAACGGTGGAGGAGGGCCCAAGGAGGAAGTGGTGCCCTTTTAGAGAAAAGAGGCTGGGCGTAGGCCCAGCCTCTTTTGCCCCTTTGCCGGGGCCCCAACCTGGCTTTGCCAGGTTGGGGTGGCTTTAGAAGTCCATGTCGCCGCCCGTGGGAGCGGGGGTGGACTCCTTCTTCTCGGGCTTCTCGGCCACCACCGCCTCGGTGGTGAGGATGAGGGAGCCGATGGAGGCGGCGTTCTGCAGGGCGGAGCGGGTCACCTTGGCGGGGTCCACGATGCCTGCCTCCACCATGTCCACGTACTCCCCGGTGGCGGCGTTGAAGCCCAGGCGGAGGTTCTTGGTCTCGGAGAGGATCCTCTGGACCACCACGGAGCCCTCGTAGCCAGCGTTCTCGGCGATCTGACGGGCAGGCTCCTCCAGGGCCCGACGCACGATCTTGGCCCCGGTGGCCTCGTCCCCGTCCAGCTTCTTAAGGAGCTCGTCCACGGCGCTGATGGCCCTGAGGAGCGCCACGCCACCGCCCGGGACGATGCCCTCCTCCACCGCGGCCCGGGTGGCGTTCAGGGCGTCCTCAAAGCGGTGCTTCTTCTCCTTGAGCTCGGTTTCGGTGGCAGCCCCCACCCGGATTACCGCCACGCCCCCCGCCAGCTTGGCCAGACGCTCCTGGAGCTTCTCCTTGGCGTACTCGCTGTCGGTGGTCTCCAGCTCCTTCTTAATGGCGTTGATGCGGGCCTCGATGTCCTCCTTCTTGCCCTTGCCACCCACGATGGTGGTCTCGTCCTTGGTGATCCGCACCCTTTCGGCCCGGCCCAGCATGGAGAGGGTGGCGTTCTCCAGCTTGAAGCCAAGCTCCTCGGAGATGACGGTACCACCGGTGACGGCGGCGATATCCTTAAGCATCTCCTTGCGGCGATCACCGAAGCCGGGAGCCTTCACCGCAGCCACGTTCAGGGTGCCCCGGAGCTTGTTGACCACCAGGGTGGCCAGGGCCTCGCCCTCCACGTCCTCGGCGATGAGGAGGAGGGGCTTGCCGGTCTGGGCCACCTGCTCCAGGATGGGGAGGAGTTCGCGCACGTTGGAGACCTTCTTCTCCACGATGAGGATGAAGGCGTCCTCGAGGACCGCCTCCATGGCCTCGGGGTTGGTGACGAAGTAGGGGGAGATGTACCCCTTATCAAACTGGTACCCCTCCACGAACTTCAGCTCGGTCTCCAGGCTCTTGGACTCCTCGACGGTGATGATCCCCTCCTTCCCCACCTTCTCCATGGCGTCGGCGATCAGCTTGCCCACGTCAGGGTCGTTGGCGGAGATGGTGGCCACCTCCTCGATGGCCTTGCGGTCCTCCACGGGGATGGCCAGGGAGCGGATCTTCTCCACCGCCGCCTCCACCGCCTTCTCAATGCCCCGCTTGAGGGCCAAGGGGTTGGCGCCGGCGGCCACGTTCTTGAGGCCCTCCCGCACGATGGCCTGGGCCAAGACGGTGGCGGTGGTGGTCCCGTCACCGGCCACGTCGTTGGTCTTGGAGGCCACCTCCTTGAGGAGCTGGGCCCCGATGTTCTCCAGGTGGTTCTCCAGCTCGATCTCCTTGGCCACCGTCACCCCGTCCTTGGTGATGGTGGGGGAGCCGAACTTCTTCTCCAGGACCACGTTCCGGCCCCGGGGGCCCAGGGTTACCTTCACCGCATCGGCTACCGCGTTCACGCCGCGCTCCAAGGCCCGGCGGGCTGCTTCGTCAAACACCAGGATCTTCGCCATACCTCACCTCCCTTTACTGCAGAACCGCCAAAAGGTCGCGCTCGGAGAGGATCACGTACTCCTCGCCGTCGATCTCAATCTCGGTGCCGCCGTACTTGGCGAAGACCACGATGTCCCCCTCCTTGACCTCGAGGGGCACCTTCTGCCCATTCTCCAAGACGCGGCCCGAGCCCACCGCGATCACCTTGCCCTTCTGGGGCTTCTCCTTGGCGGTGTCGGGGAGCACGATGCCGCCCTTGGTCTTGGGCTCCTCCTCAATCCGCTTCACCACAACCCTGTCGCCTAGGGGCTTGATCACCGTCTTCACCTCCGCAGCCATATTCACTCCCTCCTTTGACGCTCAAAGGGCGAGAGTGTCAAACCAAGGGTTATTATTTTGCCCCCGTGCTTCTTTGTCAAGGGGGTTGAGGGGGGTTTTATAAGGAGCGCTGGCGTAGAGCTTCGTAGAGGAGAAGAGCGGCGCTCACCGCCACGTTGAGGCTATCCGCCACCCCCCGCATGGGGATGCGCACCCGCACGCTTGCCCGGGAAAGCCAGGCCTCGGAAAGGCCTTCGTCCTCGGTGCCCAGGAGGAAGGCCACTCCCCTTTGGTAGTTCTCTTCCCAGTAAACCTTTTCCCCTCTGGGGGTGGCGGCCACCAAAAAAAGCCCTTTTTCCTCCAGGAAGCGGGCGGCTTCCTCCTCGGCCACGGGGAAGACGGGCAGGGAGAAGACCACCCCCGTGGAGTTCCGGATCACCTGGGGGCTATAGAGGTCCACCCCTTCCGCCACCAGGATCAGATCCACCCCCGCCCCATCCGCCGAGCGCAGAATGGCCCCCAGGTTGCCGGGTTTTTCCAGGCCCAGAAGGACCAGGACCAGGGGGTTTTGCGGGAGCCGGACCTCCTTTAGGGTTTTGTGGGGCAGGCGGAAGACCCCGATGACGGGAGGCGGGTTCTCCCTTACGGAAACCCGCTCCATCGCCTCCTGGGAAAGCTCCAGGGTGGGGGCCGATCCCGCCAGGGTTTGGTCCTCCGGGGTGGCCTTGGGGCCGAGAAGGAGGGTTTCCAGGTGGAAACCGGCCCTTAGGGCCCTTTCCACCTCCCGCCGGCCTTCCACCAGGAAAAGGCCAGTCCTTTCCCGCTCCCTTCGTTCCTTCAGGGCGGCCAAGGCCTTCACCTTGGGGTTAGCGGGGCTTTGAATGCGCATGGCGGTTCCTCGGTTCGGGGTTTCCCCCGAGGCGCACTTCAAAGCTGGCGATCCGGGGTCCGGAAAGCTCCAGGGAAACTTCTTCCACCTGAGGCAGTTCCTCCAGAAGCCGGGAAAGCCTGAGGACGATTTCCTGGTAGGGGGCGGGGTCGAGAGGACCCGAAAGATCCGGGCTTTGCCCGTGGCTTAGGGGTCTTACCAGCTCCTGGGCGTCCTTCTGGGTGAGGGGGGAAAGCCGCTGGCCCAGCACCTGGTCCCCCAGGGGGGTGGGCAGGACCAGGGTGAGGACGGGGCCGAAGAGGGGGTGGGGCTTGGCGGTGAGCTTGAGGGAAAGCCCTTCCCCCTTCCCCAAGGGCAGGCCGAAGCACTCCAAGAGGGCGGCCCCCTCCGCCTGGCTCAGGGTCTCTTTCCCTTCTAGGAGCTTCCTCGCCTCCTCCAGGCGCAGGTCGGGAAAGTCGGGGAAGTGGAGGGGCTCTTCCCGCCAGGCCTTGTAAGCCCAGGCCCGGCTCAAGGCGATGGCCGCGGATTCGGGGAAGCGGTAGAGGGCCACCTGGCCCATAACCCGGGCCCGCACTCCCGGGGAGCCCATCACGCAGGCCAAAAGGAGCTTGTTCCCTTCTGCCTTCTCCAAAAGAGCCAGGAACTCCTCCTCGCTGGTAAAGCCCATGGGCACGAAGAGGAGAAACACGCTTCCCGCCTCGCCTTCCAGGGCTTCTTCCAGGGCGCGGGCGAACTCCTCCGCCTTGGCGGTGGAGCCCAGGTCCACGTGCTCCACGAAAAGCCCTCCTTCCCTGAGGGCCTCGAGGGCCAGGTTGGAGGGACCGGAGGCGTTGGAGATGAGTCGCACCCGGTTGTTTTCCGGAAGGCGCCCCAGGGCCAGAAGGGCGGCCACGTCAAAGGCTTCCTCCAGGCTGTTGGCCCGGATCACCCCGGCCTGGGCGAAGAGGGTGCGCACCAAGGGATCCCGGGAGGGATGCACCGCCAGGATGGGCTTTTTCTTGCCGATCCTGCGGGCTAGGCGGGAGAAGCGCCGGGGGTTGCCGAAGCTCTCCAGGTAAAGGAGGATCACCCGGGTTCGCTCGTCCTCTTCCCAGAACTGCAAAAGGTCGTTGGAGGAGATGTCCGCCTTGGCCCCCAAGGAGACAAAGGAGGAGATGCCGAGTCCCATGCCCTCCGCATAGGCCATCACCGCCCGGCCCAGGGTGCCGGATTGGCTGGAGATGGCCAGGGGTCCGGGTTTGGGGAGGGGGGCCAGGCCCGCCGCCAGGCGCACCTCGGGGTGGGTGTGGACCAGGCCCAAGGAACCCGGGCCCAGAAGGCGCATCCCCAAACGCCTGGCCTTGTCGGCTAGCTCTTTGGCCTCTTGGTCCTGGAAGCCGGTGGTGAGGACCACGCTGGCTCGCACCCCTCGTCTTCCCGAGGCCTCGAGGGCCTCCCAAACCCGCTCCTTGGGCACGGCGATCACCGCCAGGTCCACGGGGCTGGGGATGCTCTCCACCCTGGGGTAGGCGAGAAGGGGCCCCACCGTACCTCCTTCCTTGCCGATGGCCTCGTTCACCGGGTAGACGGGGCCTTGGAAGCGGCCAAAGATGAGGTTTTCCAGGGCCCGGTAGCCGATGCTTTCCGGGTCGCGGCTTGCTCCCACCACCGCCACGCCCCGGGGAAAGAAGAAGGGGTGAAGGCTCGCAAGGGTGGAAACCTTTTCCCGCCACTCAAACCGCTCCGCCGCCTTCTCCTCCAGGAGGATCTCAAACTCCACCTCCACCTCCCCGCTATCCCTGCGGGCCCGTACCTGGAAGCCGCTTTCCATGAAGACGTTGAGCATTTTCTGGTTCTCCGCCAGGACGAAGGCCTGAAACCGCCTTACCCCCCGCTTGGCGGCGATCAAGGCCAGGCGCTCCAGAAGGAGGGTGCCCAGGCCCTTGCCCTGGAAGGCATCGTCCACCAGAAAGGCCACCTCGGCGGTGCCCTCCCCCTTCAGGCGCACGTACTCCCCCGTGGCCACCATCCTGGGGGGGTCTCCCGCCAGGACCATGAGGATCACCTTTTCCTCTTCCGGTTTGGCGGAAAGGAGAAGCTCCGCCGCCTTTTCCGGGGAGATGGGGGAGAAGAAGCGCATGCGCAAGGACTCCGGGGATAGCCGCCTCAGGAACTCCACGAAAAGGGGAAGGTCCTTGGGGCCTGCCCGCCTCAGGAAGGCGGTGCGCCCGTCCTTGAGGAGGACGGGACCCTCCTCGAGGCCATGCTGGGGGGTGGGTGGGGGCACGTAGCCCATGCCTTTAGCCTACATCCGGGTAGCATGGAAGCATGCTGCGCCTGGATACCCGCTTCCTCCCGGATTTCCCCCAGGCTTTTAAGGAGCACGGGCCCCTCCTTCTTCAGGCCCGGGAGGCCCTTTTGGCCAAGCGGAAGGATCCCCAAAGCATGCTGGGCTGGATGGACCTCCCCGAGGACACGGAAACCCTGAGGCGGATCCGCCGCTATCGGGAGGCTAACCCCTGGGTGGAGGACTTCGTCCTCCTGGGCATCGGGGGAAGCGCCTTGGGGCCTAAGGCCCTGGAGAGTGCCTTCAACGAAAGCGGCGTGCGCTTCCACTACGTGGACCACGTGGAGCCGGAGCCCGTGCTTCGGCTCCTTCGGGGCCTAGACCCCCGGAAGACCCTGGTGAATGCGGTTTCCAAGTCGGGGGCCACCGCGGAAACCCTGGCCGCTCTTCTGGTTTTTCTGAACTGGCTTCGGGAGAACCTGGGGGAGGACTGGCGGCGGCACCTGGTTCTCACCACGGATCCCCGGCGGGGGGCGCTAAGGGCCTTGGCGGAAAAGGAGGGCCTCGAGGCCTTTTCCATTCCCGACAACGTGGGAGGGCGCTTCTCCGTGCTCTCCCCGGTGGGGCTCCTTCCCTTGGCCTTTGCCGGGATGGACCTGGAGGCCCTCCTCATGGGGGCGAGGAAGGCGAACGAGCTGGCCCTGGCCCCGCTGGAGGAAAACCTCCCCCTGAAAACCGCCTTGCTCCAGCACCTCCACCGCCACCTGCCCATCACGGTCTTTATGGTGTACTCGGAAAGGCTGAAATACCTTCCCGCCTGGTTTGTCCAGCTCCACGACGAGTCCTTGGGCAAGCGGGATGGGGAGGGCAACCGGGTGGGCACCACCGCCGTGCCCGCCCTGGGTCCCCAGGACCAGCACGCCCAGGTGCAGCTCTTCCGGGAAGGCCCCTTGGACAAGCTCATCGTTCTGGTGGTGCCGGAAAGGCCCACAGAGGACCTTACCTTACCCCAGGTGGAGGGCCTAACGGAGGCGGCCTACCTCTTCGGCAAGGGATTATTCCAGCTCCTCAAAGCCGAGGCCGAGGCCACCTACCAGGCCTTGGCGGAAGCGGGACAGAGGGTCTATACCCTCTACCTCTCGGAGGTTTCCCCCTACGCCGTGGGCTGGCTCTTGCAGCACCTCATGTGGCAAACCGCCTTCCTGGGGGAGCTCTGGGGGGTGAACGCCTTTGACCAGCCCGGGGTGGAGCTGGGCAAGCGCTTGACCTTTGCCCTTCTTGGGCGTCCCGGATATGGCTCTTAACCTTGGAAGCGTGGAAATAAGTGTATGATGCCCTAGGCATAAGGGGGTCTCTATGGACCGACTGGAGCCTTTGGGCATCAAACCGAAAAAGCAGGTTTTTTGGAACACGGTTTCCCCCATCCTGGTGGAGCACACCCTGGCCCGGGGCGAGGGGATTCTGGCCCACAAGGGGGCCTTGGTGGTGGACACCACCCCTTACACGGGGAGAAGCCCCCGCGACAAGTTCGTGGTGCGGGAGCCTGGGGTGGAGGAGGAGGTCTGGTGGGGGGAGGTGAACCAGCCCTTCTCCCCGGAGGCCTTCCAGGCCCTTTGGGAAAGGGTGGTCGCCTACCTTTCCGAGCGGGACCTGTATGTTCAGGACCTTTATGCCGGAGCCGATAAACGCTACCGTCTGGCGGTAAGGGTGATTACGGAAAGCCCCTGGCATGCCCTTTTTGCCCGCAACATGTTCATCCTCCCGCGCCGGTTCCCCGAGGACGACGAGGTGGAGCCCTTTTCCCCAGGCTTTACCGTGGTCCACGCTCCCTACTTCCTGGCCGACCCGGAGCGGGATGGAACCCGGAGCGAGGTGTTCGTGGGCATCAGCTTCCAGAGAAAGCTCGTCCTCATCGTGGGTACCAAGTACGCCGGGGAGATCAAGAAGAGCATCTTCACCGTGATGAACTACCTCATGCCCAAGCGGGGGGTTTTCCCCATGCACGCCTCGGCCAACGTGGGGAAGGAGGGGGATGTGGCCATCTTCTTTGGTCTTTCCGGGACGGGCAAGACCACCCTTTCCACCGATCCGGAGAGGCCTCTTATCGGTGACGACGAGCACGGTTGGAGCGAGGAGGGGGTGTTCAACTTTGAAGGGGGGTGTTACGCCAAGGTCATCCGCCTTTCTCCAGAGTATGAGCCCCTTATCTATAAGGCGTCCAATCAGTTTGAGGCCATCCTGGAGAACGTGGTGGTGAACCCGGAAAGCCGTCGGGTGGAGTGGGACGACGACACCAAGACGGAAAATACCCGCGCCTCCTACCCCTTGGGCCACCTGGAAAACGTGGTGGAGTCTGGCGTGGCCGGACACCCCAGGGCCATCTTCTTCCTCTCCGCCGACGCCTACGGGGTCCTGCCCCCCATCGCCCGCCTTTCCCCGGAGCAGGCCATGTACTACTTCCTCTCCGGCTACACCGCCCGGGTGGCGGGCACGGAAAGGGGCGTCACCGAGCCCAAGGCCACCTTCTCCGCCTGCTTCGGGGCGCCCTTTCTTCCCCTCCATCCCGGGGTCTATGCCCGCATGCTGGGGGAGAAGATCAAGAAGCATGGTCCCAGGGTGTACCTGGTGAACACCGGCTGGACCGGGGGGCCTTACGGGGTGGGTAGGCGCTTCCCCCTGCCCGTGACCCGGGCCCTTTTGCAGGCGGCGCTAAGCGGGGCCCTCGAGGGGGTTCCCTATCGCCAGGATCCCGTCTTCGGCTTTGAGGTCCCCCTGGAGGTTCCCGGGGTGCCCAAGGAGCTTTTGGACCCGCGAGAAACCTGGGAGGACAAGGAGGCCTACGATCGCCAGGCCAGGAAGCTAGCTACCTTGTTCCAGGAAAACTTCCAGAAGTACGCGGACGGGGTGGAGGAAGCCATACGCCGGGCAGGACCAAAGGTGGGGTAGCCCTTATCCTTTGTGGGGATGGGCCTTCTGCCCAGCCCCTTGCCAAGTAGGGCCCGGGGGTATTAGTCTCTCAGGTGGCAGGTAATGGAAGGGACAAATGTACTTCACCCCCGCCTAGGTACTTCTGGCAAAATGATGGCTACTGCCGTCTGGGGGACGGGTCTGTTATGAGCCAAGCCTGGTTTAGCCGTTACGCCTGGGGCGTCCTGGTGTGGAACATCCTGGTGGCCCTCTGGGGTGCCTACGTGCGGGCCACGGGGTCGGGGGCGGGGTGCGGTGCCCACTGGCCCACCTGCAACGGGGAGATTATCCCCCGAGCTCCGCAGGTGGAGACCCTCATCGAGTTCACCCACCGGGCTACCTCGGGCCTCGCCTTTCTTTCCGTGCTTTTTTTGGCCCTTCTCGCCTTTCGCCTCTTTCCCAAGGGCCACCCGGCGCGGCTGGGCTCCGGGCTGGCCTTTCTCTTCATGATCACCGAGAGCCTGGTGGGGGCTTCCCTGGTCCTGTTCGGCTGGACAGCCCATAACGTGAGCGCTGCCAGGGCTGTGGTGCAGATGGTGCACCTGGCCAACACCTATTTCCTCCTGGCCTTCCTGGTCCTCACCGCCTGGTGGGCCTCTGGGGGTGCTCCCTTGCGCCTTAGGGGGCAGGGTGCGGTGGGGGCGGCCTTGCTCCTGGGGCTTATCGCCTTGCTCTTCCTGGGGATGAGCGGGGCGGTGACCGCCTTGGGGGACCTTCTCTTCCCCGTGCGGAACACCCTCGAGGCCCTGGAGCGCTCCCTGACCCCAGGCGAGCACTTCCTGGTGCGCCTCAGGGTGCTTCACCCCCTCATCGCCGTGAGCGTGGGGCTTTATGTGGTTTTTGCTGGCTACCTGGTGGCCCATCTGCGGCCTTCCTCCCATACCCGCCGCTTCGCCCATGCCCTCGCATACCTCTATGGAGTGCAGCTTCTCGTGGGCCTGGTGAACGTGTGGCTCAAGGCCCCGGTCTGGATGCAGATCCTGCACCTTCTTTTGGCTTACGCCGTGTGGCTTCTTTTCATCCTGCTTTCGGCGGCGGCGTTGGTCCAGGGGGCTAGGCGGGTGGAGCTGGGGGAGGGTACGGAGGCGGGGCAGGTGCACCGGGGCACTGGGGGAGCCACCTGGAAGGACTACCTGGCCCTCACCAAACCCCGGGTGATCAGCCTCCTTCTCTTCACCACCCTTTTGGCCATGCTCATCGCCGCCAAGGGCTGGCCTGGCACGGGCCTCTTCCTGGTGGTGGCCCTGGGAGGCTACATGATGGCGGGAGCGGCTAACGCCATCAACATGGTGGTGGACCGGGACATCGACGCCCGCATGCGCCGCACCGCCAAGCGTCCCACCGTGACCCAGCGCATTTCCAGCCGGGATGCCCTTCTCTTCGCCTTTGGCCTTGCCCTTTCTGCCTTCCTTCTCCTCTGGTGGGGGGCGAACCTTCTTTCCGCCACCCTGGCCCTCATGGGCCTTATCTGGTACGTGCTGGTCTACACCCTCTACCTGAAGCGGCGCACCTGGCAGAACATCGTCATCGGTGGGGCGGCGGGAGCCTTTCCCCCCCTGGTGGGCTGGGCGGCGGTGACGGGCGAGCTAAGCCTCTTTGCCTGGTACCTCTTTGCCCTCATCTTCTTCTGGACCCCGGTGCACTTCTGGGCCTTAGCCCTCATGATCCAGGACGACTACCGGGCCGTGGGGGTGCCCATGCTGCCCGTGGTGTTGGGGGAAAGGGTGACGGTGATGCAGATCGCCCTTTATGCCGTGCTCACTGCCTTGATTTCCCTCATGCCCCTCCTTTTGGGGGAACTCGGCCTGGTTTACTTCTTCTTGAGCCTCGCCCTTAATGCTTTGCTTATCCTTAAGAGCCTTGCCCTCTACCGCCAGCCCGAGCGGAGGACGGCGGTTTCGCTGTATAAATACTCCATGCTTTACCTGGCCCTCTTGTTCGTGGCCATGGCGGTGGATCGGGTGCTTTAGGGAGGGAAGCGGATGAAAAGAGTTGTGGCGGCTTTCAGTCTTCTAGGTTTGACCCTGGCCCAGGAGGCCCACCGGGTGGCCATTACCCACCCCGTCTCCCCCTTCAACCGGGAGACCAACTTTCTCCTGGTCTGGGTTTTGATCTTTTCCATCCTCGTCTTTGGGGTGGTGGCAGGGGCTTTGGCCTACGTGACGTGGAAGTTCCGGGCTAAGCCGGGGCAGCAGGGGGAGCCTCCCCAGGTCCATGGCAACGACCGCCTCGAGGTCATCTGGACGGTAATCCCCCTACTTATTGTATTTGTCTTATTTAGCTTGACTGCCCGCAGTCTCATCCAGGTAAACCAGCTTCCCGCCGGGGCCCTGAAGGTGGAGGTGACGGGCTACCAGTTCTGGTGGGACTTCAACTACCCTGAGCTTGGCTTCCGCAACTCCAACGAGCTTATTCTGCCCGCAGGGGTGCCGGTGGTGCTGGAGGTCACCTCCAAGGACGTGATTCACTCCTTCTGGGTGCCGGGCCTTGCAGGAAAAAGGGACGCCATTCCGGGACAAAAGACCCTTCTCTCCTTTACACCGGAAAAACCGGGCAACTACTACGGCTTCTGTGCCGAGCTCTGCGGTTCCAGCCACTCCCGCATGCTCTTCCGGGCCATCGTCCTGCCTAAGGAAGAGTTTGACCGCTTCGTGGCGGCGGCCAAAGATTACGCGCCGCCCGTGGCCGACGCCCGGGGCCAGCAGGTTTTCCAGCAGAACTGCACGGCCTGCCACTCGGTGCAGGCCAAGATGCCTCCTGCGGTCATCGGCCCGGAGCTGGCCTTCGTGGGTAACCGGGTGAGCCTGGGGGCGGGGATCGTGGACTACACCCCCGAGAATATGAAGGCCTGGATCAGAGATCCTGCGGCCATGAAGCCTGGGGTCAAGATGCCGGGCTTCCCCCAGCTTTCCGAGGAGGACCTGAACGCTTTGGTCCGCTACCTGGATGGGCTTAAGGTGGAGGGTTTTGACTTCAAGGCGTTGCCTAAGTTCTAAGGAGGTATGGGCAGATGGCCATCGCAACCAAGCCAAAAGCCGGTTTCTGGGCGATCCTTTGGGATCTCCTGACCACGGTAGACCATAAGAAGATCGGGCTCTTGTACACGGCCACCGCCTTCTTCGCCTTCGCTTTGGCCGGGGTATTTTCCCTCCTGATCCGGGCGCAGCTGGCGGTGCCCAACAACAACCTCCTTACGGGGGAGCAGTACAACCAGATTCTCACCCTCCACGGGGCCACCATGCTCTTCTTCTTCATCATCCAGGCCGGGCTCACCGGCTTTGGTAACTTCGTGGTGCCCCTCATGTTAGGGGCCAGGGACGTAGCCCTGCCGCGGGTCAACGCCTTCAGCTACTGGGCCTTTTTGGGAGCCATCATCCTGGCCCTGATGAGCTACCTCTTCCCCGGTGGAGCTCCCAGCGTGGGCTGGACCTTCTACTACCCCTTCTCCGTGCAGTCGGGTAGCGGGGTGGACTTCTACATGGCCGCCATCCTGCTCCTGGGCTTTTCCAGCCTCTTGGGCAACGCCAACTTCATCGCCACCATCTACAACCTCAGGGCCCAAGGGATGAGCATGTGGAAGATGCCCATGTACGTGTGGAGCGTCTTCGCCGCCAGCGTCCTCAACCTCTTTAGCCTCGCCGGGCTCACCTCGGCGACCCTCCTTGTCCTTTTGGAGAGGAAGATCGGCCTCTCCTGGTTCAACCCGGAGATCGGGGGGGACCCCGTCCTCTTCCAGCAGTTCTTCTGGTTCTACTCCCACCCCACGGTGTACGTGATGCTTTTGCCCTACCTGGGGATCCTCGCTGAGGTGGCCTCCACCTTTGCCCGCAAGCCCCTTTTCGGCTACAAGCAGATGGTCTGGGCCCAGATGGGCATCGTGGTGCTGGGGACCATGGTCTGGGCCCACCACATGTTCGCCGTGGGGGAGTCCACCATCTTCCAGATCGCCTTCGCCTTCTTTACCGCCCTCATCGCCGTGCCCACGGGGGTGAAGCTCTTTAACCTCATCGGCACCCTTTGGGGCGGGCATCTGCAGATGAAAACCCCCCTCCTTTGGGTGTTGGGTTTTATCTTCAACTTCCTATTGGGGGGCATTACCGGGGTCATGCTCTCCATGGTTCCCCTGGACTACCAATTCCACGACTCCTACTTCGTGGTGGCCCACTTCCACAACGTCTTGATGGCGGGGTCGGGCTTCGGGGCCTTCGCCGGTCTTTACTACTGGTGGCCCAAGATGACGGGCCGCATGTACGACGAGCGCCTGGGGCGGCTCCACTTCTGGCTCTTCCTGGTGGGCTACCTGACGGTCTTCCTACCCCAGTACGCCCTGGGCTTCCTGGGGATGCCCCGCCGGTACTACACCTACAATGCGGACATCGCCGGCTGGCCGGAGCTTAACCTGATCTCCACCATTGGGGCCTTCATCCTGGGCCTCGGGGGTCTGGTCTGGATCTACGTTATGTGGAAGAGCCTGCGCTCCGGGGAGAAGGCTCCGGATAACCCCTGGGGTGGCTACACCCTGGAGTGGCTCACCAGCTCCCCGCCCAAGGCCCATAACTTTGACGTGGTCCTGCCCAAGGACTTCCCCTCTGAGCGGCCTCTCTACGACTGGGCCAAGAAGGGGGTGGAGCTGAAGCCCGAAGACCCCAGCCACATCCACCTGCCCAATAGCTCCTTCTGGCCCTTTTACTCCGCCGCTACCCTCTTCGCCTTCTTTGTTTCCGTGGCGGCCCTGCCTGTGCCCAACGTGTGGATGTGGGTCTTCCTGGCCCTTTTTGCTTACGGCCTGATCAGGTGGGCCCTCGAGGACGAGTACAGCCACCCGGTGGAGCACCATACCGTCACCGGCAAGTCCAACGCCTGGATGGGGATGGCCTGGTTCATGGTTTCGGAAGTGGGCCTCTTCGCCATCCTCATCGCCGGCTACCTCTACCTGCGCCTTACCGGGGCGGCGGTACCCCCGGAGGAACGGCCTGCCCTTTGGCTTGCTCTCCTCAACACCTTCTTCCTGGTGAGCTCCTCCTTCACCGTGCACTTCGCCCACCACGACCTGAGGCGGGGCCGCTTCAGCCCCTTCCGCTTTGGCCTTTTGGTCACCATCATCCTGGGGGTTCTCTTCTTCCTGGTGCAGTCCTACGAGTTCTACGAATTCCACCGCCACTCCAGCTGGCAGGAGAATCTGTGGACCGCCACCTTCTTCACCATTGTGGGCCTCCACGGCCTGCACGTGGTCATCGGTGGCTTTGGCCTGATCCTGGCCTACCTGCAAGCCCTAAGGGGTAAGGTCAGCCAGCACCACCACGGTACCCTCGAGGCGGCCAGCATGTACTGGCACCTGGTGGATGCGGTCTGGCTGGTAATCGTCACCATCTTCTACGTTTGGTAAGCCTCGAGGTGTTTCCCTACGGGAAAGCACGCTGGGCCTTAGCCCCCGCCCAAAAGGCGGGGGCTTTGCTATCTATGGGAAGGGATGCGCCTTTTGGTGGTGGATTTTGATTACTTTTTCCCCGTGCCCCAGGATCCCCAAGACCCTTTGGCTCCCCTTTACGCCTGGGCCCACTTTGAAACCCCCTACTACCTGGGGGAGGTTTGGGAGGAGCGGGCCTTGGCCTTCCTCCTAAGGGGGCTTCCCTTGCCCCAGGCCCGGGGATGGGAGGGATTCTGGGAGCGCTTTGCCTTCGCCCCGGAGGCCCGCCTTTACTATGCGGATTCCAACGCCTTGGCCTTCCATTCAGACGTGCACCAGGGAGTGCGGGAGGTAATGCTCTTTGATGCCCATCATGATGCGGGCTACCGCCCTTTGGGCGTGGAACCCGCCTGCGACGACTGGATGGTCTATTACGCCCGCCAAGGGGCCAGGCTTAGGGTTTTCTACCCTTCCTGGCGCGATCCTTCCCTGGAACCCGTGCCTGCGGTTCCCGTGGAGAGGGTCAAGGATCCTGGGGGGCCAGTGGAAGGGGTTTTCCACCGGGTGTTCCTGTGCCGCAGCGGAGCCTGGGTACCCCCTTGGGCCGACGAGGCCTTTTTCGCCTTCTTGGAGGCAGCTTCCCTGCCCAAGGTGGCCCTGGAGGCGGTGGCGAGGAGGCCATTCGACCTCGTGGGCCTCCTAAGGCGGTCAGAGGAGGAAGCCCTTGGCCTTAGGATCATGGAGCGCCTAAGGGGGCTCTTTTAGCCTTTGCCCTGGACAAGCCCTTGCCCTTCCCCTATAATCACTAAGGCTGTTGGGCCGTTAGCTCAGCTGGCAGAGCAACCGACTTTTAATCGGTAGGTCGCAGGTTCGAATCCTGCACGGCCCACCAAGCCAGGGCCCCATCGTCTAGCGGTCAGGACGCGGCCCTCTCAAGGCCGAAACGGGGGTTCGATTCCCCCTGGGGTCACCACGGGCGGCTAGCTCAGCTGGTCAGAGCGCTCGCCTTACAAGCGAGAGGTCAGAGGTTCAAATCCTCTGCCGCCCACCACGATGGGAACACAAAACTTCCCCCCTCGGTAGCGAGGGGGAAGATGTTTTGAGGGCTTTAGGCCTCCTTGGCGAGGAGGCTCCGCACCGCCTCGGGGAGGGTTTCCCCAGGAAAGAGGGTCCGGAAGCGCTGGGCCAGGTCCCGGAGCAGAGGACGTAGGGTTTCGTCCCGTAAGGCCTGGGGGTAAAGGGCTTCCATCTCGCTGAGAAGGGATTGTCTGGCCAGGTGCCGAGCCACCAGGAGGGCTTCCCCCTCGAGGCCCGTGGGCCGGCCCCGCTTGAGGCGCTCCGCCTCCTTGCGCACCCAGGGGCTTTCCAGAAGGCGGCGGCAGGTGGGGCAGGGATGCTTGGGGCTGGGGCTTCCGCAGATGGGGCAGGGCTCGCCTCGATCCTTTTGCAAAAGGGCCAGGGCGGCCCGGGCTACCTTTTCCCGTAGCTCCAGGGGGGCTTTTTCCGAAAGCTCCAACGCCCGGCGGCTTGCCCATAGGAGGCGCTCGGGGTTTTCCGGGGTTTTGGGGGTCTCTGGCTCCTTTTCCAGGGGCCCCACCACAAAGCGGATCTCCTTCACCACCCCTGGAAACCGCTCCTCGTAGCGTCGCAAAAGGGCCAGGCGGCTATAGGTGAGCTGGTGGGCGGTGACGGGGTCCGCCACCCGCACGGTGAGGGCACTCCCATCGAGGGCCAGGGGCTCGCTGAGCTGGGCAAGCTCCCTGCCCACCACCTCCCGCCAGGCGGCCAGCACCAGACCCCGCTTCAGCTTTTCCTTCCCCCCGGCCTTCTTGAGGGCCTCGGGGATCACCTCCTTAAGCCGCCAGGGCATGCCCACCCTCCCGGGAGGGTCAGCATAGGACCACCCCTCCTTCCACCCAGCATACCGGCACCCCCTCGGGGGCCCAAAGCCCCGCCAGGATGGCCTGGGGTAGGGTGCGGGTATAGGCCAGAACCGCCTGCCGTTTGCCCTCGTCCAGCTCCTCGCTCCACTCGTCCACCAGGAGAAGGGGGGCTTCCCCATGGTGCTCGGAAAGCAGGCGGTGCTCGGCCAGGCGCAGGGCCAGGGCCACCCCTTTGGCTTCCCCCCGGCTTCCAAAGCGGTGGACCGGCCGTCCTGAGAGCAGGAAGACCAGGTCGTCGCGGTGGGGGCCCACCAGGGTCTGCCCCCGGGCCAGCTCCTCCTCCCTCCGGGTCCTTAGGGCCTCGAGGAGATCCCCCGGGGCGGTTTCCTCCAGAAGAAGCCCCACCTCCCCCGGGGCCAGGCTCCGGTGGACGGATTGGAATATGGGCAAGAATCGCTTTAAGAAGCGCCTTCTAAAGGCCATGATCTCCGTGCCGTAGCGGGCCAGCTCCTGATCCCATACGGAAAGCCCGTTCCCCCCAGCCTTCAAAAGGACGTTTCGCTGGCGCAGGGCCTTTTCGTAGGCGGAAAGAAGGGCGGCGTACCGGCGGGAGAAGCGCCCGATCAGGCGATCCAGAAAGGCCCGCCTCTCCTCCCGGCTTCCCAGCACCACCTCCACGTCCTCAGGCAGGACCAGGACCGAGCCCGGAAGCTCGTGAAGAGCCCTTAGGCTCACCGCCTTCTCGTTCAGCACGATCTCCCTTCCCTCCGGCCTCAGCCGTTGCTCGATCCGGTATAGACCCAGCTCGGTTTCCACCTCCGCCTGCAGCCAGGCTTCCTCCTCTCCGAAACGGATCAGGTCGGCCAAGGAAGCCCGGACCTCGCCTCCAAGGGCCAGGTGGATGCCGAGGAGGAGGCTGGTCTTCCCCTGGGCGTTCCCTCCCACCAGGGCGAAAAGGCCCTGAGGGGGCTGGAAGGCCGAGAGGGCCAGGTTGCGGAAGTTCCGCTGGCGGAAGACGAGGAGCCGCATCTAGATCCTTGCCCGGCGAAAGAGGAAGGGAAGGGCCAGGAGGGCCACGAGGAGGAGGATAGCCCCCAGGAGGTAGGGGGCCTCAGGGGAAAGGCGGTAGAGGCCTGTACCCAGAACAGGCCCGAGCATCCGGCCCAGGGCCTGGGCGGAGGCGTTCAAGCCTGCCACCAGGCCTTGTTCCCCTTCCCCCACGGCCAGGGAGAGGGCGGCGGTGACCCCCGGCCCCGCCATGGCCGCCCCCGCCCCCTGCAGGGCCAGGCCCAGGGCCAAAAGGGGAAAGCCATGGGCCACCACCAAAAGGAGAAAGCCCAGGATGCCCACGGGTAGCCCAAGGAGGAGGAGGGTCCTAGGCGGCCAGGAGAAGCGCCGCACCAGGAAACCCTGGATGAAGACCGCCACAAAGCCGTAAAGCACCAGGGCAAGCCCCACGCTCCTGGCGGTTTCCACCCCCGAAAGCCCGAGGCGGTCTTGGAAGTAGAAGGCGATGGTCTGCTCGAGGGCCACCCCGGAAAGGTTCAGGGAGAACCCCAGGAGGAGAAGGGGAAAAACCCGTCCATCCCAGGGGGAAAGCCGCCCTGCCTCCTGCGATCCCTGGGGCCTGGATTCCGGCAGGACCAGGGCCACGAAGAGGGCGTTGAGGAAGGCGATGCCGGAGGAGAAGAACACCGGGGCCAGGAGGCCAAACCATGCGGCAAGCCCCGCCCCCAAGGCGGGCCCCAGGATGACCGCCAGGCCGAAGGCAGCCCCCAAGAGGGCCATGCCTGCGGTGCGGTGTTCCCGCCCGGTGATATCGGCCACGTAGGCCTGGGCGGTGGGTAGGGTGGCGGAGCTGAAGGCCCCGCCAAGAAGCCGGGCCAGGAGGAGGAGAGGGAAGAGGAGTCCCGCGGAAACCAGCCCCCTTTGGCCCAAAAGGGCAAAGAGGCCAAAGAGGAGGAAACTCACGGCAAAGCCCAGGATGCCCAGGAGGAGGATGGGCTTCCTGCCCTTCTCGCTCAGCCTTCCCCAGAGAGGCGAAAGGAGGAACTGCATGAGGGCGTAGCCAGTGGAGAAAAGACCCACCTGGACCTCGGTGAGCCCGAGCTCCCGGCCCAAAGGCCCCAGGATGGGGAAGAGGATGGAAAGCCCCAGGATGCTGTTGAAAAGGGTCAGGAAGAGGAGGCCTACAGGGGACATGCCCTAGAGTTTATCCGAAGCGGCCGGTGATGTAGGCCTCGGTGCGGGGGTCCTTGGGTTTGGTGAAGATGGACTCGGTGGGGCCGAACTCCACCATCTCCCCGTTGAGGAAGAAGGCAGTGTAGTCGGAAACCCGGGCGGCCTGTTGCATGTTGTGGGTCACGATGACGATGGTCACCTGCTCCTTCAGGGAGAGGAGGAGGTCCTCTATGGCCTGGGTGGAGATGGGATCCAGGCTGGCGGTGGGCTCGTCCATAAGCAGGACCTCCGGCTCCACCGCCAGGGCCCGGGCGATGGTGAGGCGTTGTTGCTGTCCTCCGGAAAGGCCGCTCGCCGGGGTGCGCAGGCGATCCTTAACCTCGTCCCACAGGGCAGCGCCCCGCAGGGCCCTTTCCACGGCCTCGTCCAGGCGCCGCTTATCCCTTATACCCACCAGCTTAAGACCCGCCGCCACGTTGTCGTAGATGGACATGGTGGGGAAGGCCGTGGGTTTTTGGAAGACCATCCCCACCCGCCTCCGCACCAGAACCGGGTCCACTCCGGGGGCGTAGATGTTTTCCCCGTCCAGGAGGACCTCCCCTTCCACTCGGGCGATGGGGGTGAGGTCATGCATGCGGTTTAGGGCCCTTAGGAATGTGGTCTTGCCGCACCCGGAGGGCCCGATGAGGGCGGTGATCCGGTGGCGGTAGATGGGGAGGTTTACCCCGCCCCCGACCCCCACGCCCACCCGGTTTCCGTAGCGGACCACTAGCCCTTTGGATTCCATGTGGGTGCCCACGGTTTCCTTGGTTTCCGGTAACATTTAGAACCTCCTCCTCGAGGCCCAGCGGGCCAGCAGGCTCGTCAGGGTGATGAGCCCGAAGAGCACCAGCCCCGCAGCCCAGGCCTGGCGGTGCCAGTCCTCGTAGGGGCTGATGGCAAAGGCGAAAAGCCGCAGGGGAAGGGTGTCCATGGGCTTAAGGGGGTTTAGCTCCAAGAGGGGACTGCCAAAGGCGGTGAAGAGGAGGGGTGCTGCTTCCCCCGCCGCCCGGGCGAAGGCCAGAAGAACCCCCGTGATGAGCCCGGCCCGGGCCGTGGGCAGGACCAGGGAAAGGATCACCCGCCAGCGGGGAAGCCCCAGGGCCAGGCCGGCTTCACGGATCTCCTTGGGTACCAGGGCGAGGACGCCCTCGGTACTCCGGGCCAGGATGGGGATCATGAGGAAGCCCAAGGCGAAGGCCCCCGAGAGGCCCGAAAACCCCCCCATGGGCTTTACGATGAGGATGAAGGCCAAAAGCCCAAAGAGGATGGCGGGCATGCCGTTTAAGGTGTCGGAGAGGAGGCGGAGGTACGGGTTTACCGGATGGTCGGGATACTCGGCCAGGAGGATCCCGGCGGCCAAGCCAAAGGGCAGGGCAATGAGAAGTCCCAGTCCGTCCACGATCAAGGTACCCACGATGGCTTGCCTGAGCCCCCCTCCGGTTTCCCCGGGGGGGCGCATATCCTTAAGGAAGAAATCCAGGTTAAGGGCGCCTGCCCCTTGGCTTAAGGCGTAGGCCAGCACCAAAAGCAGGATGAGGAAGGCAAGCCCCGTACCCAGGCCCACCAGGGCCATCATGAAGCGCTCCTTGCGGTAGCGGGCTCGAAGGGCCAGGTTCTTTTCCAGGCTCCTCAGGTTGCCGGCAGGAAGCATCACAGCACCCCCTTGACCAGGCGCTCCTGGCGCCGGAGGACGTAGGCCGCCGCGAAGTTCACCGCCATGGAAACCCAGAAGAGAAGGAAGCCCACGGCGATCAAGGCGGAAAGGTGCAGGTCCTCCACGGCCTCGGTGAACTCGTTGGCGATCACGCTGGGCATGGTGGCCGCCCCGCCGAAGAGGGTGTAGGGGAGCTTGTGGGAGTTGCCGATGACCATGGTGACCGCCATGGTTTCCCCCACCGCCCGGGCCAGGGCCAAAAAGGCCCCGGCGATGATCCCGCCCCGGGCCAAAGGAAGGATGGCCATGCGCATCACTTCCCAGCGGGTAGCCCCCAAGGCGTAGGCGGCTTCCCGATGCTCCTTGGGCACCAGGGCGATGGCATCCCGGGCTAAGGCGGCGGTGTAGGGGACGATCATGGAGGCCAGGATCAAAACGGCGGTCATCAGCCCATATCCCGTGGGTACCCCCAGAATGGGCACCAACCAGGGCGCATGCTCCGCCGCCCACATGTAGAGGGGAAGCTGTACCTGGTCCCGGATCCACGGGGCTAAGACGAAGATACCCCAAAGGCCGTAGACCACGCTGGGCACCGCGGCCATGAGGTCCAGGAGAAAGTTGATCACCTGGGCGAGCCACCTGGGGGCATACTCGGCGGCGAAGATGGCTGCGGCCAGGGCGGGGAAAAAGGAGAGCAAAAGAGCCGAAAGGCTCACGATCACCGTGCCCAAGATGTACGGCCAGGCCCCGAAGGACTTCTGGATCACGGGGTCCCACTCCCTACCCAGGGCAAACCCCAAAAGCCCAAAGCGCTTCAGGGCCAGGCTTCCCCCTTGGTAGAGCTCGTAGGCCATGAGCAGGGCCAAGGCCACCACGCCCAGAGCCAGGAGAAGGAGGGCCCAGGCAAAGATCCGGTCGCCAGAATGGGTGTACAGCCGCTTCATGGACAACCCCTTTTCAAGATAAGGAGTGGCCCGGGAAAAGGCCACCCCTGGGGCAAGGGTGTTTCTAGCGCCCCGTGATCTCTTTGCCGATGGGCTTGCCCTGGTAGGTGACCCGGGAAAGGAGGGCCAGGGCCCGCTGTTGGGGCACGGAGGCCAGGGCCCCGTAGGTGAGGGGCTCGTTGTACTTCTGCCCGTCGGTGAGGATCCACTTCACGAACTCCACCAGGGCCCGGGCCTCAGCCTCGCTCTTCACCGCCTTATTGACGGAGAGGTCCTCGTAAAGGAGGAGGTAGGTGAAGCTGGCGATGGGGTAGCCGTCGGGAGCTGCGGTGTCGGTGATGGAGACCCGCATGTCCCCGGGGAGGGGCACGTTGGCGGCGGCCTTGATGCTGGGGAGGTCCGCCAGGATGAACCGTCCCGACTTATTCTGCACCGCCCCGTAGCTCAGGTTGTTCTGCTTGGCATAGGTGACCTCCACGTAGCCGATGGCCCCAGGGGTCTGTTTGACCACCCCGGCCACGCCCTCGTTGCCCTTGCCTCCCACGCCCACAGGCCACTGGACGCTGGTGCCCCGCCCCACCTTGCTGGCCCACTCGGGGGAAACCTTGGAAAGGTAATCCACCCAGACGTAGGTGGTGCCGGAGCCGTCGGAGCGGTGCACCACAGTGATGGGCAGGGGAGGAAGCTTCACATTGGGGTTGAGGTCCTTGAGAGCAGGGTCATTCCACGTCTTGATCTTGCCCAGGTAGATGTCCGCCAGCACGGGTCCGGTGAAGCGCAGGGGTTCCCGCACCCCAGGAAGGTTATAGACCGGGACCACCGCCCCCAGGGCATAAGCGATGTTGAGGGCGTTGGTTTTGAAGCGGGTCTTCACATCCTTCATCACCTGGTCGCTTAAGGGAGCGTCGCTGGCACCGAAGTGCACCGTCTGCTCCAGGAACTGACGGATACCCCCGCCGGAGCCGATGGACTGGTAGTTGATGCGCACCTTACCCCCGGTGAGCCGGGTGTACTCGTCCCCGTACTTGGCCATCAGGGGGTAAGGGAAGGTGGCCCCTGCCCCCACCAGGGTAATGGTGCTTTGCGCCCACGCTGACGCTGCAAGTGCCAATGCTCCCAAAACCGTTGCCGTTAGCCGTCGCATCCGAAACCTCCCACCTGTACTCTGGCAGCCCTTTGTCAGGAGAAGGTCAAGGCGTTTGCCTGGGGCTTCCCCTCGAGGCCCGCCAGGTTGTAAAGCCCCTGGCGGATTACCGCGCCCCCCAAAAGCCTCTCCCCCTGGTAGAACACGGCGCTTTGCCCTGGGGTCACGGCGAAGACCGGGGTGGCGAAGCGGAGGCGCAAGGGGTTTAAGGACTCCACCTTGGCCCTTACGGGAGGGGTGCGGTAGCGCACCTGGACCTCCACTTCCTCGGGAAGCTCGGCCAGGAGGTTGGCTTCCTCCCCCTCAAGTCCAAGCCAAAGGGTAGCCTCCCTTGGCCCCACGTAGACCACGTTGGCCAAGGGGTCCACGCCCACCACGTACCGCTCCAGGTGGGGCTTGAACAGGCCGAGGCCCTTTCGCTGGCCGATGGTGTAGAGGCTTGCTCCTTGGTGTTCTCCCACCACCTCCCCGGTGAGGGCGTCCACCAGGGGACCGGGGCGGACCTTGAGCCTTTCCCTCAGGAACTCCTTCAGGTCCCCGGCCACGAAGCAGAGGTTCTGGCTTTCCGGCTTCCTGGCGGTGGGAAGCCCGGCCCTTTCCGCCAGGGCCCGCACCTCAGCCTTGGTCATCCCCCCCACGGGGAAGAGGAGGTGGGGCAGGGCCTCCTTGGGGGTTCCCCAGAGGAAGTAGCTCTGGTCCTTCAGGGGGTCTATTCCCCGGAGAAGGCTTTCCCCCTCCCGGCGCACGTAGTGCCCCGTGGCCACATAGTCCAGGCCCAGGCGCTGGGCCTGCTTGAGGAGGGCCCCGAACTTGACGAAGGTGTTGCAGCGGGCACAGGGGTTGGGGGTGCGGCCCCTGGCGTAGTCCTTCAGGAAGGGCTTTATGATCTCCTCCTCAAAGGTCTCCCGGTAGTCCAAGAGGTAGAAGGGGATGCCCAGGGTTTCCGCCACCCTGCGGGCCTCGTAGGCGGCCTCGGGGGTGCAGCAGCTTTCCCAGGCCCGCCCCTTGGGGGGGATATCCAGGGTGGGCCTTGGGGGCTCCTCGGGCCAGAAGCGCATCATGGCCCCCACCACCTCGTACCCCGCCTCCTTCAGGAGGTAAGCGGAGACGGAGGAGTCCACGCCCCCAGACATGGCCACCAGAACCTTCTTGCTCATGCCACCACCCGTTCGCCCAGGGCGGCCTCCGTGCTCCTTATGGCCACCTCCGCCATCTCCGGGGTGGGCTCGGCCACGGTGAGGGCCTGGAAGCGGAAGCCAAGCTCCCTCAAGAACAGGGAAACGGGGTCGTTGTGCCGGGCGGAGAAGTAGAGGAGCTCAAAGGCCAAGGCCGCCACCACCGGCAGGAAGAGGACCCGGGCCAGGAGCCGCCACCAGAGTACCTCCGGGGCGGGGATGAGGCTGTAGACCAAGATGGAAACCACGATGACGAAGGCGAGGAAGGTGGTGCCGCACCGGGGGTGGAAGCGGGGCTGGGCCATGACGTTTTCCACGGTGAGGGGAAGCCCCTTTTCAAAGGCGTGGATGGCCTTGTGCTCCGCCCCGTGGTACATGAAGAAGCGCCTGATCTCCGGCATCCGCCCGATGAAGAGGAGGTAGCCCACCAGAATTCCCACCTTGAGGAGGCCGGCCAGGAGGTTGTAGAGAAGGGGGAAGCGGGCGGCATCCAGGAGGAGGCCGGCCAGGAACCCCGGCAGCACGATGAAGAGGGCGATGCCCAGAAGGAGGCTCACCGCCACCGTGCCCCACAGGGCCCCCTTGGGCATTTCTTCCTCACCCCCCACCAGCTCGGCGCTTCTGGCCAGGGCCCGGTAGCTCACGGAAAGGGCATCCCAAAGGGCCACCACCCCCCGGATCAGGGGGAGCTTGGCCCGGGGGTAGCGCTGGCTTAGGGCGGGCTCCTCGTGGCGCTCCACGTGGATTTGGCCGTCGGGAAGGCGTACCGCCAGGGCCCAGGCCCAGGGAGCCTTCATCATCACCCCTCGAGGGCCGCCGAACCCCCTAGGGCCACCTGCTTGGCGAGAAGCAAGAGAAGCCGCATCCCTCCCATTCTGCCACGGGGGCGTGGTATCTTCCAGGCGTGATCACCTTGCATGCTTTAGAGGCCACGTTGGCGGAGGGAAAGGCTCCTTTGAAGGTGGTGTGGGTGAAGAAGGGGGAGCTTACCCCCCAGGGAGAGGCCCTGGATGTCCGTCTGGGAGGAGTTCTAAGGCGGGCCATGGCCGGGGCAGGGTTCAAGGGGGAGGCGGGGGAGCACCTCTTGCTTTCCACCCCCGAGGGGCATTTCCTCCTCTTCGGCCTGGACGAGGATCCCCGGGCCACGGGGGGAAGGCTGGCCCAGGCGCTCGCCAAGCTATCCTTCCCCGAGGTTCTGGTGGAGGCCCTCGAGGCCTACCCCCTGGCGGAAGGGATTCTCTTGGGGGCGTACCGCTTTGACCGCTACAAGGGCTCCAGGGAGGAAAAGCCCGTGGCCATCCAGCTTTCCGGAGCTAACCCGGAGGAGGTGGAAAGGGCGAAGAAGGTGGTGGAAGGCGTTTACTGGGCCCGGGACCTGGTGAACGAGCCCCCCAACGTCCTCACCCCGGAGGCCCTGGCGGAGGCGGCCCTTTCCCTTAAGGCCTTCGGGGTAGAGGTGGAGGTTCTGGACGAGGAGGCCATCCAGGCTTTGGGCATGGGGGCCTTTTTGGCGGTGGCCCAGGGCTCGGAAAACCCACCCCGTTTCATCGCCTTGCGCTATGCTCCCGAAGGCGCCGAGGAAAGGCTGGACCTGGTGGGTAAGGGGCTCACCTTTGACTCGGGGGGCTACTCCCTCAAGCCCACCGAGAGCATGGCCACCATGAAGGGGGATATGGCCGGGGGAGCAGCGGTCCTCGGGGCCATGAAGAGCGCCGCCCTCCTGGGCCTGCCCGTGGAGATCCGGGGCTACATCGCCGCCTGCGAGAACATGGTCTCGGGCCGGGCCTACCGGCTTGGGGATGTCCTCAAGACCTTGACCGGCAAAACGGTGGAGGTGATGAACACCGACGCCGAGGGAAGGCTTACCTTGGCCGATGCTCTGGCCTATGCGGAAAGGCAAGGGGCCAGGCGCATTCTGGAACTTTCCACCCTTACCGGTTCGGCGGTGGTGGCCTTAGGGGAGGAGGTGGCTGCCCTGTTCGCCACCGAGGAGGCTTGGGGAAGGCGGGTGGAAGATGCCGCAAGGCGGGCTGGGGAGAAGGTCTGGCCCCTTCCCTTGGAAAGGGCCTACCGGGAGAAGCTGAAAAGCCCCGTGGCCGACCTTAAGAACGTGGGGGACCGGAATGGCGGCGCCATCACGGCCGCCCTCTTCCTGGCGGAGTTCGTGACGGTGCCCTTGGTGCACCTGGATATCGCCGGGCCCGCCTTCACCAAAAAGGCCCATGCCCTGGGCCCGGAAGGAGGCACGGGGTTTGGGGTGAGGACGGTCCTCGAGGTGGCCCGGGGGCTCACCGATACCACCCCAGCCTGACTTGGTCAGGCTGGAAGCCCCGGTAAACCACCCCAGCCTGCCTTGCGGCAGGCTGGCCCCGGTTGTGCGCCATAAGGTTTCCCCACCCTGCGAGAAAAGCGGGGTGGGGAAACTTTCCCGGGATGGGCCCCGGTGAGAAGGTATTACTCCTGGCAGTTGGGGCAGAGCCCCCTGAACTCCAAGCGGAAGTTCTCCAGAGCCCAGCCGGACTTCTCGGCGGCGGCCTTTTGTGCCTGGGAAAGGTCCAACTCCGGCAGGTTCTTCAAGAGCAGGTCCTCCACCTTCCCGCAGGAGGTGCAGACCAGGTGCACGTGGGGTTCGGTGTAGCCGTCGTAGCGGGTCAGGCCCTTGGGGTCGCGGAACTCGTAGATGAGGCCGTGTTCCCTGAGGACGTGGAGGTTCAGGTATACCGTGGAGAGGCCGATGTCGTAACCCCGCTTCTTAAGGCCGTTGTAAAGCTCCTCCGGGGTGGGGTGGACGTTCTTGCGATCCAGGTAGCTGAGGATCCGCTCGCGAGGCAGGGTGTGCCTGAGCCCAACCGCCTTTAGCCGCGCCCGGTAGTTTTCCTTTTCCCTCATCCTTGGCATAGCTCCTCCTTCCTTTCCATTCCAGTATACACAGGCTGTGTACAAATGCAACACCCAAATTGGGTAAAAGGTGGTATAGACTTTCCCTCTCTTTTTGGGAAGGGTTTTTCTCAGGGAGCTATGTACACGTCAAAACCTCCATAGGGCATAACCCCAAGGGACTTCCGCGCCTTCCTCCCCCTGCACCCCAGAGGGCAAGCGCCCAAAGGGTGAGCAGGTCCAGCCCCGCCCGGAAGAGGCTCTGTCCCAGCCTCCCGTGCTTCTTGGGCCTCACCGGACGCACCCGGTGCAGCACAAGCCCCGTCCGAAACGCCCACACGAAGGCCAGGCTCAAGGGGACCAAAAGCCGCGAAAGCCTCTCCCCCCGCGTCACGTGCGTGGCCTCCAGGTCAAATCCCCGCCCCTTCAGGGCCCCAAAGAGCCGCTCTATCCCCCACCTGAGCCCGTACACCTCCAGCACCCGGTGAGGGTCCAGGTCCGTAGCCACAATCAGCCACTCCCGGACCCCAAGGCGCAACCCCACCACCCACATGCGCCGCCCGTAGACCCAGTACCGCCGCCTGGGCACCCGGCTCTCTCCCACCTTCAGGGAGGCAAAGAGCTCCCAGGCCCGAGGGCCCGAGCCCAACCGCCACATCCGGGTGTTGGCCTTGATTCGGATGCACCGGGGGATGCCCTTCTCCTCCAGGTACCGGAACCACGCCTCCCCTATGAACTCCCGATCCGCCAGGAACCCCTCCACCCGGAGGTGGGGGAAGTGGGCCCTCAGGAAAGCCAAGGCCCTCTCCATCAGGGCGATGCGTTCGGGGGTGGAGGAGTTGCCGTCGTGGGGAAGGAAGCTCCAGAACAGGGGGACGGCCAGGCCTTGGTACAGGAAGGCCAGCATCAGGAGGTTGACCTTGCTCTTCCCCAGCTCCCACTCGGTCCGGTCCATGACCAGGAGGAGCCCTTGGGGTCGGAGGAGGGCGAAGATGAAGCGGGCATAGCCCTCCCCGTCCAGCCCCGGCCAGGCCAAGAACCGCTGGAACCTTCGGTAGGCGGAGCGGGGGTCAGGGCTGGCTATGGAGCCGAGGGAAAGAGCGAGTCTGGGGCCGCTTGTGGTGCGGGCGGTGACCAGAGCCATCACCAGGGCGGCCAGGAAGGTGAGGCGCCTGAGGTCGGCCTTCCAGTATCGCTTCAAGGCGTTGATGAGTGGGGTAAGCTGTTCCATGGGGACCACCTCCTATGGGTACCTGCCCATCCACGTGGGCGCAGGTCCATCCTAAAGGGGTGGTCCCACGTTTTGACGTGTACTGAGCTCAGGGAGTGTTCCCCAAGTTTAGGTAAAGTTCCAGGTTCTTCCATTATGCCATACCCTTCCAAGGCCACGGGTTGTCCGCGGTATAATGGACCCATCTTGGAGCGGCCCGTCTACCGCATCCTCCACCTGGTCTTCGCCCTGGGTTTGGCCCATGCCCTTTTCCTTTTGGGGCAGGAGGGGGTCAGGGCGTATGAGCTCGCTCGGGAGCGGGCTAGGCTGGAGGAAGCCCTGCGCCAGGCGGAGGCCCGGGTGGCCCGCCTCGAGGCCGAGGTGAAGGCGGTCAAGGATCCCGCTTACCTGGAAGCCCTGGTCCGCAGGTTGGGTTTTGTGCGGCAAGAGGAGATACTAAGGAGGCGATGAGGGAAGACCCGGCGGCACTCTTTCTGGAGGATGAGGCCCTCACCGACGGCCTCACCGATGAGGAAGCGGAAACCCTTCTTTCCTGGCTTTTGGACCTGGCGCGGGAGGCCACCCCTCAAGAGCTGGCCCATCTGAGAAGGCTGGGGCACGAGATCACCCGCCTTTCCCGCGACTATGGCCTGCCGGTGGAGGAGCTCATCGGCCTGGTGGAACTGGCCTGGGGCGGGGCCGAGGCCCCGGGTCTAGAGGCCTAAAGGACCAGGGCCTTTAAGAGCTCCCGCACCTCGGAAAGCCTGGGGGGAGGGGGAGTGAGGCGGTAGATGAGGGAGACCTGTAAGGCGGCCTCCTCCTCGAGGGGTTTGAGCACCACCCCGGGGTGGGGGAAGACCCGGTAGGGGGCCAGGGTAAGGTAAACCCCAACCCCGGCGGCCACCAGGCTCACCGCTTGGGAAAACCGGGCCACCTCCCGGGCCACCCGGGGCGTGAAACCCGCCCGGCGGAACACCTCCATGAAGGCCTCGTAAAGGGGGGGCAGGGTTTCCTTGGGGAGAAGGAGGAAGGGAGCTTCCTTAAGGGCTTTGAGGGGCACCCGTTCCCGGTGGGCCAAGGGGTGCCCTTCGGGCAGGGCCACCACGATGGGCACCTGCAAAAGGGGTTCCTGGCCGATGGCGGGGTCCTCCACCCTTAGCCCCGCAAGCCCATAGTCCAGCTTCCCCTCCCTTAGGGCCTTCACCTGCTCGGGGGTGTGCATTTCCAGGATCTCCACCGGCTGGCCTAGGCCCCGGCGCAGATGGTCCAGGAGGGGCATGAGGTCGGGAAGGAGGTTCTCCGGCACCCCGAAGCGAAGCTCCTGCCGCCCAGCCCGGCGCACCCGTTCTTTAAGCGCTTCCGCCTCCTCTAAAAGCCGCTTGCCCTCCTGCTTCAGCACCTCCCCCGCAGGGGTCAGGCGGAAAGGTCTGCGCTCGAGAAGCCTTATTCCCAGCGCCTTCTCCAGGGCCTTGATCTGCTGGGAGAGGGCAGGCTGGGAAAGATAGGCCTTCTCCGCTGCCCGGTGGAAGTTCCGTTCCTCGGCCAGGAGGAGGAAAAGCCGCAGGCGGCGCAGATCCATGATAAAATAAACTTATCACACCGCTCCAGGCTTTTCTATTGGACAAAAGGCTCCCCTTGACCCAGACTGAAATGAGGAGTCGGTGTAGTGTAGTTTTGCATGCAAGGGGGGAGGATGACCGCAGTGGAGGAAGTGCTCAAGCAGGCCCTAGAGGCCCTTTCCCCAGAGGAAATGGCCCGGTTCAGGGAGGAGGAAAACCGGGAGTGGCGGGAGTCCTTGGAGTACGTGCTCCGGGTGGAGGGCTTTGCCAGGGTGGAGGAGCTTTTGCGCCTTCTGGACGAGTACCTTTACCTAGAGGGCTTCTTCCCGCAAAACCGCCTTTCCACCCCCTACCTGAACACCATTCCCCAGCATAAGGAGCCTCCTTACCCAGGGGATCTGGGGTTGGAAAGGCGCATCGCCAACATCCTGCGCTGGAATGTGGCCATGATGGTTACCCGGGCCAACAAGAAGGCGGACGGCATCGGGGGGCATATCTCCACCTACGCCTCCATCGCGGAGCTTTACGAGGTGGGGTTCAACCACTTCTTCCGCGGGCCCGAGGCGGGGCTGGACCGGGACCTGGTCTTCTTCCAGGGGCACTCCTCCCCTGGCATCTACGCCCGGGCTTTTTTGGAGGGAAGGTTAAGCGAGGCTGACCTGGAGAACTTCCGCCGGGAGGTGCATCCCCCTGTGCCGGGTGGCCGGGGGCTTTCCAGTTACCCCCATCCCTGGCTGATGCCGGATTTTTGGGAGTTTCCCACGGTCAGCATGGGCCTTGGCCCCATCCAGGCCATCTACCAGGCCCGCTTCATGCGCTACCTCGAGGACCGGGGCCTGAAGCCCAAAAGCACCGCCAAGGTCTGGGCCTTCCTGGGGGACGGGGAACACGACGAGCCGGAAACCGTGGGGGCCTTACACCTGGCGGCCCGGGAGAACCTGGATAACCTCATCTTTGTGGTGAACGCCAACCTGCAGCGCCTGGACGGGCCCGTGCGGGGGAACTCCAAGGTCATCCAGGAGCTGGAAAGGCTCTATAGGGGTGCGGGCTGGCGGGTGATCAAGATCGTCTGGGGCTCCGCCTGGGACCGGCTTTTGGCCAAGGATAAGGAGGGCCACCTCCTGAGGCGGTTTGAGGCCCTGGTGGACGGGGAGTCCCAGCGGTACGCCGCCTTCGGGGCCAAGGAGCTCAAGGAGCGCTTCTTCAACACCCCCGAGCTCAAGCGGCTCATCGAGGGCATGAGCGACGAGGAGCTGGATGAGCTAACCCGGAGCCGGGGTGGGCACGACCTGGTGAAGATCCATGCCGCCTACAAGGCGGCGGTGGAGCACCGGGGAAGCCCCGTGGTCATCCTGGCCCGCACCATCAAGGGCTACGGTATGGGGCCCACGGCCATGGCCAAAAACGTGGCCCACCAGGTGAAGAAGCTCACCGAGGAGGACCTGAAGGAGGCCCGGGCCTTCTTGGGCATTCCCGTTCCGGAGGAGAAGCTTTCCGAGCTTCCCTATTACCACCCGGGGCCGGACTCCCCTGAGGTGAGGTACCTCCTGGAGCGCAGGAAGGCCCTGGGGGGCTTTGTCCCTGAGCGCCGGGTGCGGTTTACCGGGGGCCTCGAGGTGCCGGGGGAGGAGTTCTTCCAGGAGTTCTACGAGGGCACGGGGGGGCGGGAGATCTCCACCACCATGGCCTTCGTGCGCATCCTGGCCAAGCTCCTCCGGCATCCCAAGATCGGCAAGCTCATCGTCCCCATCGTGCCCGACGAGGCCCGCACCTTCGGCATGGAGGCCCTGATCGCCCAGGTGGGCATCTACTCCCCCCAGGGGCAGCTTTACATCCCTGTGGACGCCGGCACCCTCACCGCCTACAAGGAGAGCAAGGAGGGCCAGATCCTGGAGGAGGGCATCACCGAGGCGGGGGCCATGGCGGACTTCATCGCCGCCGGTACCGCCTACGCCCACTGGGGCATCCCCACCATTCCCTTCCTCATCACCTACTCCATGTTCGGCCTCCAGCGCATCGGGGACCTGGTCTGGGCGGCGGCCGACCAGCGTACCCGGGGCTTCTTCCTTGGGGCCACCGCCGGGCGGACCACCCTGGAGGGGGAGGGTTTGCAGCACCAGGACGGGCAGAGCCACATCTACGCCTTGGCCGCCCCCAACCTCTTGGCCTACGACCCCGCCTTTGCCTACGAGTTCGCCGTGATCCTCGAGGACGGCCTCAGGCGCATGTACCGGGAGGGGGAGGATGTCTTCTACTACATCACCATCGAGAACGAGAACTACCCCCACCCCCCCATGCCCGAGCCCAGGGAGAAGGTGAAGGAGGGGATTCTCAAGGGCCTTTACCTCTTCCGCCCGGGGGAGGGAAAGGGCCCCAGGGTGCAGCTTCTGGGCTCGGGGCCCATCCTGCCCCAGACGGTGAAGGCCCAGGAGCTTCTTAAGGGCTACGGGGTGGTGGCGGATGTCTGGAGTGCCACCAGCTATAAGGCCCTCTACTACGATGGCATAGAGGCGGAAAGGGAAAGGAGGCTTCTGGGGAAGGCCCGTAAGCCCTATGTGGCCGAGGCTTTGGAGGGGCACGAGGGCCCGGTGGTGGCCGCCAGCGACTACCTCAAAGCCTTGCCCAACCTCATAAGGGGGTATCTGGACCGGCCCTTCTGCGCCCTGGGCACCGATGGTTTTGGCCGCTCGGACACCCGGGAGGCCTTGAGGGATTTCTTTGAAGTGGATGCCCGGCACATCGCCTACGCCGCCCTTGCCCTTTTGGCCGAGGAAGGCCAGGTGCCGGCTAAGACCTTGGCCAAGGCACGGAAGGAGCTTGGGCTCGAGCTTTTGGAAACCCCGCCCCACAGGAGGTAAGGGGGTATTCTGGAGGGCAAGATGGAGCTGAAGCTTCCCGAACTGGGCGATAACGTGAGTACGGCCACCGTGGTGGGGGTGCTGGTGAAGGAGGGGGACCGGGTGGCTCCCGGCCAACCCCTTTTGGAGCTGGAAACCGACAAGGCGGTGATGGAGGTCCCTGCCGAGGCGGGCGGGGTGGTGAAGCGGGTTCTGGTGAAGGTGGGGGATGAGGTGCGTCCCGGGCAACCCTTCCTGGAGCTGGAGGCTGGGGGGGCGGAGGTTCCTTCGCCCCAGGAGGTGCCCCCCCCACCCAGGGAGGAGAAGGTCCAGGCAGCACCTCCTTCAAAAGCCTCTAGCCCTTCACCAGCCTTAGCAGGGCAGGAGGAAGGCCGGCTCATCCCCGCTGCTCCCTCGGTGCGGCGCCTGGCCCGGGAGCTCGGGGTAGACATCCGCCAGGTGAGGGGTACAGGCCTTGCGGGGCGCATCACGGCCGAGGATGTGAGGCGGGCTGCGGGCCAGGTTCCCCCTTCCCTGCCGGCGGAGGCCATAAGCCCTCTCCCGACCCCCAAGCTCCCCGATTTCAGCCGCTGGGGTCCGGTGCGCACCGAGCCCATGAGCGGGGTGCGCAAGGCCACCCTAAGGGCCATGGCCCAGGCCTGGGCCCAGGTGCCCATGGTCACCCACTTTGACGAGGCGGACATCACCGAGCTGGAGGGTTTAAGAAAGCGCTACGCTAAGCGGGCGGAGGAAAGGGGTTTTCGGCTTACCCTCACCGCCTTCCTCCTCAAGGCCCTGGCCCTAACCCTGAAGGCCTTCCCCAAGTTCAACGCCTCCATCGATGCGGAAAAGGGAGAGACCATCTACAAGGATTACGTGCACATCGGGGTGGCGGTGGACACCCCCCATGGCCTCCTGGTGCCGGTGATCCGGAATGTGGACCAAAAAGGGGTTCTGCGCCTGGCCAAGGAGCTTCAGGAAGTTTCCGAACGGGCCCGGGAGCGGAAGCTCACCCCGGAGGAGATGCAGGGAGGCACCTTCAGCCTCTCCAACCTGGGGGGGATTGGCGGCACGGGATTCACCCCCATCGTGAACTGGCCGGAGGTGGCCATTTTAGGGGTTTCCCGTTCCCAGATGAAGCCGGTGTGGGATCCGGAGAAGGAAGCCTTCCAGCCCCGGCTCATCATGCCTTACAGCCTCACCTACGACCACCGGCTTATAGACGGGGCTGAGGCAGCCCGCTTCTGCCGCCATCTGGCCCAGCTTCTGGAGGATCCTTTAGGTCTGGCCTTGGAATAGGGGGTGCCCGGCCCCGGGTTCTCGTGTAGTATGGGAAAGTATGCGCGTCATCGTGGTGGGAACCCGGGGCAGCGCCTTGGCCCTGGCCCAGACCCGCTTTGTGGTGGAGCGTCTTAAGGAAAGCTGGCCCGAGGCGGAGTTCAAGGTAAAGACCATCAAGACCCGGGGGGACCAGGGGGCGAGCCCTATGGAGCAGGCCATCTTTGTCAAGGAGCTGCAGGAGGCGCTTCTTTCCCGGGAAATCGACATCGCCGTGCACTCCCTGAAGGACCTCCCCACGGAGGAACCCCCGGGGCTTAGGATCGCTGCCATCCCCCGCAGGCAGGACCCCCGGGACGCCTTCTTGGGCAAGGTGTACAAGCGCCTCGAGGACCTCCCTGAAGGCGCTGTGGTGGGAACGAGCTCCATAAGGCGCAAGGCCCAGCTTCTGGCCCACCGCCCGGACCTGGTGGTGAAGGACCTGAGGGGCAACGTGGACACCCGGCTGGCTGCCTTGGGGAATGGGGAGTATGACGGGATCATCCTGGCGGTGGCGGGGCTCATCCGGCTGGATCTGCGCAACCGCATCGACCAGTTCCTGGAACCCGAGGTGATGCTCCCTGCCCCTGGCCAGGGGGCCTTGGCCCTGGAGGTGCGCCAGGGGGACGACCTGGCGGAGGAGCTCTGCTACGCCCTTCACCACCACCCTTCCCACGACCGGGTGCGGGCGGAGCGGGCCTTTTTGAAGGGCCTTGGGGCTGGGTGCCTAGCCCCGGTGGGGGCCTTGGCCCAGGTGGCGGAGGACGGCACCCTCCTCCTCGAGGGGATGGTCCTCACCCCCGACGGCAAGAGCTTCATCCGGGCGGAGATCGAAGGCGACGCCTCCGAGGCCGAGGAGCTGGGGTTGGAGCTGGCCCAGGACGTGTTGGAGCAGGGAGGGCGGGAGATTCTTGCCCAAAGCCGATAGGTTTGCTGGAGTTTTCCCCCGGCCTAGAGTATAGTGGGGTAGATGGCGCTTAAGCGCTTGACCCGCCAGCGTAAGGCTGTTTTGGAGGTGGTGAAGAGGGCCCACAACCACCCCGACGCCGCCTGGATCTACCAGGAGGTGCGCAAGGTGGTGCCCAAGGTGAGCCTGGGGACCATCTACCGTACCCTCGAGGCCCTGGTGGAGGAGGGTTACCTCATCCCCATCACCAAGGCGGGGGAGGCCACCCGCTACGACGCCAACCTCCACCCCCACCTGCACCTGGTCTGCCAGGGGTGCGGGGCCATCGTGGACCTGGAGGTGGATCTTCCCGACCTCCTCACCCCCGTCCAGGAGGCTTACCCCCAGCTGGGGGTAAGGGAGGTGGAGGTCACCTATAAGGGCCTTTGCCCCACCTGCAAGGCAGCCCTTAAGGGCTAGGTCGGCCCGGAGGGCCATCTGATGGAGCCCTTGGCCTGGCTTTACGCCCGGCAGGGCCGGGTGAAGCCGGGGCTGGAGCGAATCCTGGCTCTCCTTACCCGCCTGGGGAATCCCCAGGAGGCTTACCCTGTGGCCCTCGTTGGCGGAACCAACGGTAAGGGGACCGTGGCCCGGGCCCTGGCGGCCATCCTGGAGGAGGCGGGCTTGAGGGTGGGGCTTTACACCAGCCCCCACCTGGTGGACTTCCGGGAGCGCGTGGCCATCCAGGGCCAGCCCATAGGCCAGGAGGTGGTTCTTTCCCTTCTGGAGGAGATCCGTCCCCAGGCTGAAGCTTTGGAGGCCACCTTCTTTGAGGTGGCCACCGCCCTCGCCCTTCTCCACTTTGCCCGGGAGGGAGTGGAGTTTGCGGTCCTCGAGGTGGGCCTGGGGGGGCGCTTTGACGCCACCAACGTGGCCGAGCCCCTTCTTTCCGTGGTCACCAATATCGGCCACGACCATTTGGAGATTCTAGGCCCCACCCTGAGGGATGTGGCCCGGGAGAAGGCGGGAATCTTCCGCCAGGGGGTGCCGGCCCTCACCGCCGCCAGGGGGGAGGGGCTAGAGGAGCTTCGGGAGCGGGCCCGGGCTATGGGCACCCCCCTTTGGGTTTTGGGGGAGGAGTTTTCCCTTCTCGGGGTGGAGGCTTTGGGGGAGGGCCTGGCCTTCCGCCTGCGGATCCGGGGGGAGGAGAGAACCTTCCGCACGCGGCTTCTCGGCCCCCACCAGGCGGAAAACCTGGCCTTGGCGGCGGTATCGGGAAAGCTCCTTGGGGCGGGTTGGGAGGCGGTGGAAAAGGGCCTCCTTCGGGCGGAGAACCCGGGGCGGCTGGAGCGCCTTCCTTGGCCTGGGGGAAAGGAGCTTCTTTTGGATGGGGCCCACAACCCGGAAGGAGCCTGGGCCTTGCGGCAAGCCCTTCGCTTCCACGGGCTTCTGCCTGCCGCCTTGGTCCTGGGCTTCAGCCGGGAGAAGGACCACCGGGCCATGGCCGAGGCCCTTAAGGGGTTGGGGCCGGTGGTCCTCACCCGCTACGCCTCTCCCAGAAGCCAGGACCCCAGGGCCCTCCTCCCCCTCTTCCCGGGGGCCCTGGTGGAGGAAGAACCCTTAAAGGCCGTGGAAAGGGCCTTCACCCTGGAGAACCGGGTGGTGGTGGCGGGAAGCCTCTACCTGGTGGGGGAGGTGAAGCGGGCCCTTTTGGGGCTTCCCCCGGAGGAAAGGTGGCAGTAAACACCACCGGGCGAAGCCGGGGTGGTATCAGTCCAGGGCCTCCCGCAGGATGCGGGCGGCTTCCTGTAGCGTTTCCATGGGTTGCACCAGGGCGATCCGCACGTGTCCCCTTCCCCCAGGGCCGAACCCCCTCCCCGGGGCCACGGCCACGCCCCGCTCCACCAGGCTTAGGGTGAACTCCAGGTCATCCATCCCCTGGGGAAGCTTCCCCCAGAGGTACATGGTGGCCTTGGGGGAAAGGAGGTCCAGGGCCCCTTTAAGAGCTTCCGCCATTCCCAGGGCCCGCTTTTGGTAGACCTGGGCGAAGCCCCGGGTCACCTCCCTAGGGGTCTTGAGGGCGGCGATCCCCATGCGCAGGATGCCCGCATACTGGTCCCCCTTGACCCTTTCCAGCCGGGCTATGGCCTCCTCGTTGCCCAAGGCGAAGCCCAGGCGGAAGCCCGCCAGGTTGTAGCTCTTGGAGAGGCTGAAAAGCTCCACCACCCGTTCCTTGGCCCCGGGAAGGGCCAGGGGGGAGGGGGCCTCCCCCTGGTAGACCTGGTCCACATAGGGGTTGTCGTGGATGAGCCACAGGCCGTGTTTCCTGGCGAGGCTCAGGGCCTCCTCAAAGTAGCCCCAGTCCGCCAGGGCCCCCGTGGGGTTGTTGGGGTAGTTGAGGAGGAGGACCTTGGCTTCCTTCCAGATGCTTTCCGGCACCCGGGAGAGATCCGCCAGGCCGTCTTCCCGCAAGGGGATGAGGTGGGTCCTTAGGGAGGCCACCCGGGCAGCGCCGAAGTAGCTGGGGTAGGCCACCTCGGGCAGGAGGAGGAGGTCTTGGGGCTCAGTGAGGGCCAGAAGGAGGTGGGCCAGGCCCTCCTGGCTGCCGATCAAGGCCAGGGCTTCCCGCCTGGGGTCCAGGCGTACCCCATAGCGGCCTTGGTACCAGCGGGAGGCTTCCTCCAAAAAGGGAAGGGTGCAGCTTTTCAGGCAGTAGCCGTAAGTGCTGGGGTCAGAAAGGGCTTCCCGCAGGGCCTGAAGGGGCTCGGAAGGGGGCAGGAGGTCGGTGGAGCCGATGGAGAGGTCGATGAGGCGGATCCCCTTCTCCCGGGCCTTTCTCTTGGCCTCATCCACCACCAGGAAGACCGAGGCTTCAGGAACCCTACTCATGGTGCCCCTCCCGCCAGGCCTTGCCGGTGATGAGGCTTAGGGCGTGGGGCAACACGGGAAGCACCGCCTCGAGGGATTCCCGGGCTCCCTTGGGGCTTCCTGGCAGGTTCAGGATGAGGCTTTTTCCCCTTACCCCCGCGAGGCCCCGGGAAAGGGCGGCCATGGGGGTTTTCTCCAGGCCCTTAAGGCGCATGAGCTCGGCAAGGCCCGGCACCTCCTTGTCCAGTAGCTCCCGGGTGGCCTCGGGGGTCTTGTCCCGGGGGGCCAGGCCCGTGCCCCCATTGGTGAGGATGAGGTCCAGGCCCTCCCGGTCGGCCCAGAGCCGGATGACCTTCTTGATCAGGGGAGGCTCGTCGGGGATGATCTCGTAGGCCGCCACCTCGAAGGGCCCTTCCTTTAGGGCCTCGCGGATGGCCAGGTGGGTGGTGTCCTCCCGTTCCCCCCTCGAGCCCTTATCGGATACGGTCAGGATGCCCACGCGGAACATTTGTCAAGAGCTTACCCCGTGGAAGACCCTTTGCAAAAGGGTGCGCAAGCGGCGGAAGGCTTCGGCCTCGAGGGGGGTGGCGCTTCCCCGGTGGGGGAGGTGGAGGAGGGAAAGAAGCTCCTTCAGGGTTTCCACAAACCCCAGCATAATGAGCCTATGTGGTCCTTTCCCCAGAACCTCGAGGGCCGGTATGTCCGCCTGGAGCCCCTAACCCTCTCCCACCTTCCGGGCTTCCAAGCCCAGTTCGACCCCGAGGTCTACCGCCACATGAGCCATAGGGTAAGGGGGCCGGAGGACCTAAGGGCTCACCTCGAGGCCCTTCTTTCCGAGCCTGGCCGGGTTAACTGGGCCGTTTTCCTGGGAGGGGAGCTGGCCGGGCGGACCTCCGTCATCACCCCGGATCCGCAAAACCGCAAGCTGGAGATCGGTACCCTCATCTTCAAACCCTTCTGGGGAAGCCCCGCCAACAAGGAGGCCAAGTACCTCCTCCTGCGCCACGCCTTCGAGGTGCTCCTCGCCGAAAGGGTGCAGTTTAAGGTGGACCCCTTGAACCTGCGAAGCCAAAGAGCCTTAGAGTCCTTGGGGGCGGTGCGGGAAGGGGTCTTGCGGCGGAACCGCCTTCTCTCGGATGGCCGTTTCCGCGACGACGTGGTCTACAGCATCCTGCGGGAAGAGTGGCCTCGTGTGAAGGCCCGGCTGGAGGAGAAACTGTATGGAGCTTTCCCAGGAAATACGGGAGGGGCTTAGCCTCCTGGTACTCCTCCTCACCTACCTGGGCCTGGCCCTGGGAGGACTTCCCGGCTACCGCATGAACCGGGCGGGGGTGGCCCTGGTGGGGGCGAGCTTTCTGGTGCTCCTCGGGGTCTTGGACCTCCGGGAGGCCTGGCAGGCCCTGGACGCCCAAACCCTCACCTTCCTCTTCGGCATCATGGTCCTGAACGCCCATCTGGGCTATGCGGGCTTCTTTGGCCTTGCGGTGGAGAGGCTTTTGGGTCTGGCCAGGACTCCCTTGGCCCTTCTCCTCCTTCTTACCTTTGGAAGCGGGTTCCTTTCCGCCCTTTTTCTGAACGACACCATGGCCCTTCTCCTTACCCCCTTGGTCCTCTCCCTAACCTGGAGCCTGGGCCTGAACCCCGTGCCCTACCTCCTTGCCCTCATGGCGGCGGTGAACACGGGAAGCCTCATGACCCCCACGGGGAACCCCCAGAACATCGTGGTGGCGAGCCTATCCGGCATCTCCTACCTGGGGTTTGTTTCGGCCCTCTGGCCCGTGGCCCTGCTGGGCCTGGGGCTCCAGGTGGTTCTCCTGGCCCTCCTCTACCCCGAGGTACGCTCCTTAAAGCTCCTTCCCCCCATCCCCCCCTTGCGCTACCGGCTCCACCGCCCCCTTCTGGCCAAGGGGCTTTGGGTGGCCTTTGGGCTTTTCCTGGCCTTCCTCCTGGGCTACCCCATGGCTCAGGGAGCCTTAGTGGCCGCAGGAATCCTCCTTTTCACCCGCCGTCTACGCTCCGAGCGCTACTTCTTGCAGGTGGACTGGGAGCTACTGGTGATGTTCGCCGCCCTCTTCATGGTCACCGAGGGGGTACGAAGGCTGGGCCTGGCGGAGTTTCTTGTGCCCTTGGCCACCACGCCTTTAGGGCTTCTTCTGGCCGCCACCCTCCTTTCCCTTCTCATCTCCAATGTGCCTGCGGTGTTGCTCCTGGCGCCCCTGGTGCAGGAGCCCAGGGACTGGCTTCTTCTGGCTGGGGGAAGCACCTTGGCGGGGAACCTGACCCTCTTGGCCAGCGTGGCCAACCTCATCGTGGCCGAGGGAGCAGGAAGGGAGGGGGTGAGGATAGGATTCATGGAGCACCTTCGGCTGGGGCTACCCCTTACCCTCTTGACCCTGGGCCTGCTCTACGCGCTACTTTAGCCGGGCCTCGAGCCAGCCTCCAATGGCCAGCACCCGGCCATCCTCCGCGTAGGGCCCCACCACCTGGAGCCCCACGGGCATCCCCTCCACCCGGGCGAAGGGGAGGGTGAGGGTGGGCACCCCGAGGAGGCTGAAGGACAGGGTAAGGGTGATGAAGGCCTCCCGGTGGCTCTTCTTCCCCGACTCCAACTCCACCTCCTCCGTGCCCAAGGGGGGGGCAGGAAGGGGCTGGGCGGGGAGGAGGAGGGCGTCCACCCCCCTTAAGGCCTTCACCAACTGGAGGCGCAGGGCCTCCCTTTCCGCCACCGCATCCCGGTAATCCTTCTCCGTGAGGGAAAGCCCGGCCATAAGGGCCTCCCGCACCTGGGGAGAGAAGCCTTCTGGATGTTCCCTTAAGGCTTTTTCGTGGATGCGGGCGGCCTCGTAGCGCACCAGCCGGGTGTAGACCTCATAGACCCCGGGTAGGGGTAAGGATACCTCCCTTACCTCAGCCCTCAAGGAGGGGAGTTCCTCTAGAAGCCTCTGGAAAGCCCTGCGCACCTCCACCCCCAGACGGCCCTCCAGGAAGTCCAGGGGTACGCCGAAGGTGGGGTTTTGCGGGCCCTCGAGGGGGATGCTTTCCCCGGCCAGGATCTCCGTGAGGAAGTGGGCGTCCCGCACCGTCTTGGCGATGGGCCCCGCATGATCGGTGGAGCGGGAGAGGGGCAAGGCGCCCTCCAGGCTTACCCGGCCGTAGGAGGGCTTGAAGCCCACCACCCCGTTGAAGGCGGCAGGGATGCGGATGGACCCTCCCGTGTCCGAGCCCAGGGAGGCGAGGCCGATCCCCAGGGCCACGGCCACGGCGCTTCCGCTGCTGCTTCCCCCGGCTTGGCGGCTTGCGTCCAAGGCGTTGCGCACCGGGCCCGTCCAAGGGTTTTCCCCGGTGATGCCCAGGGCCACCTCGTGCATGTTGGTTTTGGCGAAGATGAGGGCTCCGGCTTCCCTCAGGCGCCTTACTGCCTGGGCCTCCTCGGGAAGGGGAGGGAGGGGGGCCCGGGTTCCTGCCCGGGTGGGCATGCCCTTGACCGGGAAGAGGTCCTTTACCGTGAGGGGGATGCCGTGTAGGGGTCCGCGGATGTACCCCTGCCTTAGCTCCTCCGTAAGCCGCTGGGCTTCCTCCTTGGCTCCCTCCTCGTCCAGGTAGGCCAAGGCGTTGCGGTCCTGGAAGGCCCGGGCCCTTTCCAGGGCTTCCTCCAAAAGGGCCAAGGGAGTGGTTTCGCCCCTTTCCAGGAGGGCTTTAGCCGTCAAGAGGTCCATGCTCCATTATAGGGGCCTTCTCCTGAGCCTCTGGTAAGGGTTTTTGCCCCGGCCAGGTGTAGCGCACCACCTCCCGGCCCTCGAGGGCCAAGGCGATGAGCCTTTCCGTATCCAAACGGCTTTCCGTTTCCAAGGCCACGGAAAGCTGGGCCCGGGTCACGGGGTGCTTGGGGGCGAAAAGGGTGCAGCACTCCTCGTCGGGGAGGATGGAGATGGCGTAGGTGCCGATGCGCTCCGCCTCCGCCTTGATCTCCACCTTGTCAAAGCCGATCAAGGGCCGGAAGACGGGAAGGGTGGCCGCCTGGTTGACCACATGGAGGTTCTCCAGGGTCTGCGAGGCCACCTGGCCCAGGCTGTCCCCGGTGGCCAAGGCCAGGGCCCCTTCCTCCTTGGCGATGGCCTCGGCGATGCGGAGCATGTAGCGGCGGTAGAGGACCACCCGGTAGGCCTTGGGGGCCTCGAGGATGATCTGCCGCTGCACCTCGCTGAAGGGAACCAGGTGGAGGGTGATGCGGTGTTGGAAGCGGGCCAGGCGTTCGGCGATGGCCTTGGCCTTTTCCCGGCTCTGGCCCGAGAGAAGGGGGAAGGGGTGGAAGTGCACTAAGACCACCTCCGCTCCCCGGCGCATGAGGCGGTAGACGGCCACGGGGGAGTCAATCCCCCCGGAAAGGAGGGCCACCACCTTTCCGGAAACCCCGGGGGGAAGCCCTCCCGGTCCCGGGTGGCGCTCCACCTCCAGGAGGGCGGCTTGGGGCAGGATGCGCACCACGAACTCCCTTTCCGCTCCCTTGAGCTGCACCCTGGCTCCCGTCTTCTCCTTCACGAAGGCCCCAAGGAGGCGCTCTATCTCCGGGGAGGTGAGGGGAAAGGCCTTATCGGAGCGCTTGGCGGTGATGCGGAAGCTTCCGAAGCGTTCCCTCGCAAGGGTTTCCTCCAGGGCGGCCTCGAGGGCCTTTAGATCCGGGGGAGTGCGCAGGACCCGGGCAAAGCCCTCCACCCCCAGGGTGTCCTTCAGGCGTTCCTTGGCCTCGGGCCAGGCTTCCTGGGGCAGGCGGAAGAGGAGGGCCATGGGCCACTCCGCCTCCAACCGGGCCGCCGTGCCCTTAAGGGCCTCCCTTACATGGGCCTTGGCCTTCCTCAGGAAAAAGGGGCGGTTTTCCCCTTTCAGGGCCAGCTCGTGGAACAGGTTGACCAGAACCAGGGTTTCCATGGTCACGGGCAGAGACCTTTCACCGCCAGGTAAAGGCGGCTGCATAAGGAGCCTTGCCGGGCGGCTTCCCTAAGCTCCTCGGGCCGGCCAAAGCGGTAGGCCCGGTAGTAGGTCTTGCCGGGCTTGGGCTCGGGAAGCTCAGGCCTGGCGAGAAGCCTGGCCTCCACCACCCAAAGCTCCAGGGTGTACGCGGTCCGCTCCTCCACCCCGAAGGCCACGGGCCGGAGGACCTCCACCCCGGCCCCCAGCTTTTCCTCGCCTACCCTCATGGCCCCTTCCTCCACGCTTTCCCCTTCCTCTAAGCTCACCGCCGGCAGGCCCCAGGCCCCGGCGAACTCGGGGTCCTCCTCGGGCCGCTTCACCAAGAGAAGCCCTTCCTCGCTCCAGGCGGCCAGGGCCACCGCGCGCTTAAGGGGCTTGGCCGTCTGCACCCAACCAGCCTAGCAAAACCCTAGCCCAGGCGCAAATCAGGCCAGGCGGAGGGGTTCCACCTCCACCGGGGTACTGTGGAAGGTGCTTCCGCCCCCTAAGTCGGTGAGGGTTTCCGCGGTGAGGTGGTTGATGCCCTTGCCATCGGGGGCCCACTTTTCCCACCAGGTGCCCTCGAGGACCACCGTCCCCGGCATGGGGGCCTCCGTCACCTTGGCCTTGCGCACCACCCTGCCTTGGGGGGAGTGGATGTAGACCAGCATGCCCTCGGTGATCCCCCGCTCCTCGGCGTCCTTGGGGTGGATGAGAAGCCTGGGCTCGCCTCCTTCCGCCTCCACCAGGGCCTGGACGTTCCCGTAGGTGGTGTTCAGGAAGCGGTGGGCCGGGGGGGTGAGGAGGATCAAGGGGTAGCCGGGGAGGGTTTGGGTGGGGATGACCTCAGGGGGTGGGCTAAAGCGTACGGGGCCGTTTCTGAAGGGCAGGAAGGGCTTGGGGAGGTTGAGCTTCACAAACCCCTCCTCCTTAAGCCTCTTCAGGTTGATGCCCGCAAGGTAGGGGTGGTCCACATCCAGGAGGCTTTCTGCCACCTCCTCCGCGGTCCAGTAGAGGGTGGGTTCCTTTAGGCCAAGCCTCCTGGCCAGTTCCCGGAAGACCCAGGTGTTGGGCCTGGCCTCCCCTTCGGGCTCGGTTAGGGGCTCGTTCCAGGAGAGGTAGTAGTGGCCATAGCTGGTGTAGAGGTCGGGGTGCTCGTAAAAGAAGGTGGCGGGAAGGAGGTAGTCGGCGTAAAGGGCGGTTTCCGTGAAGACCTGCTCCAGCACCACGGTGAAGAGGTCCTCCCGCAAGAGCCCCTCCTTAACCCCAGCCGTGTTGGGGGCCACCACCAGGGGGTTGGAGTTGAAGACGAAAAGGGCCCGGATGGGGGGGTCGAGCCGGGTAAGGGCGCTGGCCAGCTGGTTCATGTTCACCCGTCGCACCTGGGGGTTGGGCCGGAAGTAGCCCTCATGGGGGTGTTTTCCTTCCAGGAGGTGCCTTCCCCCAAGGAAACGCTTGTTTAGGGCAAAGGCGCCGCTGGTGGAAAGAAGCGCCCCGCACCCCGGGTAGCGCCAGGCTCCCAGGAGGGCGGGGAGGAGGATCACCGCCCTTAAGGCATTCCCCCCACCGGGGTGCCGGGTCATCCCGTAGCCCACCCGGAGGAAGACCCGTTTGGCTTCCCCGAGTTCCCGGGCCAGCCGCTCCATGGCTTCCTTGGGCACCCCGGTGAGGGCCTCGGCCCTTTCTGGGGGCCACTTCCGGGCCTCCTCCTGGAAGGCTTCCAACCCCGTGGCGGCCTCCTTGAGGTATTCCCAGTCCACTAGGTTTTCCCGGAAGAGCACGTGGGCCAGGGCGTAGGCCAAGGCGGCGTCGGTGCCCGGGCGGAGCTTAATGTGCCAGTCGGCAAAGCGGCTGGTATGGTTCTCGTAGGGGTCGATGTGGACCACCTTGGCCCCCCGCCTTCTCGCCTCCTTGAGAAAGGGAGTGAGGTGGCTGTTGGTGGAGAGGCTGTTGATGCCCCAAAGGAGGATGTAGCGGGCCTCGGGCACCTCCTCGGGGTCCGGACCCAGCTTCACCCCGTAGGTCATCTCCCAGGCGGCGCTTCCCGCGGTGGCGCAGATGGTTTCCTCTAGCTCGCTGGCCCCGATGGCCCGGAAGAAGGCCAGGGGATGTTGGTTTTCAATAAGGCCCATGGTGCCCGCGTAGTGGTAGGGGAGGACGGCCTCCCCCCCGTGGGTGTCCAGGATGGTCCTTAGCCTTTCCGCGATCCCCCCCAGGGCCTCCTCCCAGGAAACCCGTTCAAATCGGCCTTCGCCCTTCCTGCCCACCCGGCGCATGGGGTAAAGGAGGCGCTCCCTTACCCTTTCCGGGTAGCGGTAGGTTTTGGCGCAGGCATAGCCTCGGGTGACGGGGTGGCGGGGGTCGCCCTCCACCCGGGTAAGCCTTCCTTCCTCCAGGGTGAGGAGGAGGCTACAGGCATCCGGGCAGTCCAGGGGGCAGGTGGCGCGGGCCTTCATGCCCCTATAGTAGCCCCAGGGCCTCGAGGACACCGCACCTCTCCTCATAGGGATCGGGAAGGAGGCCCGGGGGCTCGTCCAGCCGGAGGAGGTAGCCTTCCTCGTAGGTGGGCCAGCGGGGCCAGCCCTTGGGTTCCCCCTCCCGGGCAAAGGAGGTCCAATAGCGGCGCATCCGCTTGCCCAAGGCTTCGGCCTTTTCCCGGGCTTCAGCGCTAAGGAAAAGGGGGAAGAAGGGCATCTCCTGGAGCTGGCCGAATAGGGGGGCGAGCTCCAGACCGTGGAAAGCGCCTAGACCTTCAAAGCCGGGGACACGGAAGGTGAAGAGGTAGGCGTAGGTGGGGGCGAAGGGAGCCTGGAGCCTGGCGGCCTTCAGGGAGGGGCAGAGGAGTTGTAGGTCCGTCTGGACCTCTCCCCAGGCCTTTCGGGGGTCGGGAAAACGCTTTTGGTAGACCTTCGTTAAAGCCTCCCGCTCCTTTGGGGGAATACCCTGGGCGGCAAGCCTTCCGCTGAACTCCTCCCAGGTCCTGGGCCCCAGGAGCCAGGCCAGGGTGGGAAAGGCAAGCTCCTCGAGGTTGGCCCCCACCAGGAGGGGGATACCTCGGGCCTTGCCTTGGCTCAGGGCTTCCGAGGGGATTTCTGGAAGGAGGACTCCCAGGTGAGGCTTGAAGGGAGCGTGGGGAAAACTTAGAGTTGCAGCGGTGATGTCGGGTAGACCTTTAGCCTCCCCAGGTGGGAAGAGGCGTTCTAGGGGAAGACGCCTAAGGCAGGCGAGGTCTTCAGGGGGGCAGCCTAGATCTTTGGCCCACCGTTCCCCGGAAGGGAAGTCTTTCTCCAAGGGGCGCACCTGGTGGCATCCACCCGACTGGAGGATGGCCCTGTGGAAAAGCCCCTGGGCTTCCGGTGTGGCGAGGAGGGTGCAGACCAGCATGCCCCCTGCCGATTCCCCAAAGAGGGTGACGTTTTGCGGGTCGCCGCCGAAGTAAGCGATATGGCGCTGGACAAAGCGAAGGGCCTCAATCACATCTAAAAGCCCGTAGTTGCCCACGGCCTTGGGGTCTTCCTGGGCCAAAGCGGGGAGGGCTAAAAATCCCAGGGGCCCTAGGCGGTAGTCCACCGAGACCACCACCCCTTCCTGGGCCAAGAGGTGCCCCCCGTAGATGGGCTCGGCGGCACTTCCTGAGGTGAAGCCTCCCCCGTGCAGAAAGACCATGACGGGAAACCCCCCTGGGGGCGGGGGCCTTAGGGGCAGGAAGAGGTTTAGGACCAGGCAGTCCTCCTTTTGCGGGGGGATGTACCCCCCTAGCCGGGCGGTGGTTCCTGGAGTCTGGGGACAGGCCACCCTTTCCCTGCCCACCCCTTTGGGCCAGGAGGCCACGGGCTTTGGAGCTTGGAAGCGGCCCGCCTCCGCATAGGGCAGGCCGTAGAAGGCAATGGCTCCCTTCTCCACCTGGCCCAAAGCCAGGCCCAAGGGGGTCTGGACCACAACCTCCTGGGCCAGGGCGAGGCCTAGGGCTAGTGTGGATACCTTAAGGAGGGCGAGGGGGCGCATAAACAAACTCTATCCAGAGTATATACGGGAGTGCCAACCCTGGGCTTGGGGCATAATGCCAGGGGATGGGGGAGGATAAGGGGCCCGAAGGGCCTAGGTTGGCTAGGCAGGATGCAGGGATGGACCTCGAGGCCCCCTTCTGGTCCTTGGGGCTTAGGGTGGCCGGGATAGACGAGGCGGGCCGGGGAGCCTGGGCCGGCCCCATCGTGGTGGGGGCGGTGATCCTGCGTCCTGGGCGCTACCCTTTCCGGGATTCCAAGCTCTTAAGGCCAAAGGAACGCGAGCGCCTGGCGGAGGAAGTGCGGCGGGTGGCCTTAGCCCATGCCCTGGGGGTGGCGGAGGTAGGGGAGGTGGACCGGCTTGGGGTTTTGAAGGCCACCCTTCTGGCGGCGCAAAGGGCTTTGGACCTTCTGGATCCACCCCCTGAGGCCCTGGTCACCGATTACCTCCAGGTGGCCACTTTCTTGCCCCTCCTGGCCCCTCCCAAGGCGGACCAAAAAAGCCCCAGCGTGGCTGCTGCCAGCATCCTGGCCAAGGTGCACCGGGACCGGCTCATGGAGGAGCTGGACCGCCTTTACCCGGGCTACGGTTTTGCTCGGCACAAGGGCTATGGCACCCCAGAGCACCAAAGGGCCCTCCAGGCCCTGGGGCCATCCCCCGTGCACCGTAGGCGCTTTTCCCCGGTGGCCCAGGCTCCCTTAAGGTTTCCTGAAGGGGAGTAGGTCCCCTTGGAGATAAGCTTGAGGAGAAGGAGGTGGGTATGCGGCTTTTGGGGATTCTTTTGGCGGGGCTACTTTCCGCCTGCACCGTGACCCTCGAGGGGGTGACGGTAAGCTACCGCCTGGACTTCACTCCGGCCATCCTGCGCTTCGAGCCGGATCGGGGAGCGGGGGCCACCTACTACGTGGGGGAGGAGGTGCGCTTCTTCCTCACCCTGGCGGATCCCGGTTGGATAAGCCTGGTGGCCATAGATCCCGACGGGCGTACCTACGAGTTTGACCGTTTTTACCTGGGCCGGGGCACCCATGTGCTTCCCCCGGGGGCCTACCGCTATACGGTCACGCCCCCTCGAGGGCTTCAGCGGGTGCGGGCCATCTACACGGATACCCATCCCGGGAGCCTGCGCTTGGAAGGAGTATACACCGACTGGGATGCCCGGCTAAGGGTCTATTTGGAAACCTCTGGAGCCCGCCGTTACCAGGTGGCAGAGACCTACTTCTACATACGCTGACCGCAAAAACTTACAAGGGGGCTTGCGCTTTCCACTCCTAGGTGGGGTATAATCCCCCCGGACCGCTAAGGAGGTCAACAATGAAGCGGCGTGACTTCTTGAAGAAGGCAGGTATCGGCGTAGCGGCCAGCGCAGCTTTTGGCCCAGTCCTATGTACACGTCAAAACCTCCATAGGGCATAACCCCAAGGGACTTCCGCGCCTTCCTCCCCCTGCACCCCAGAGGGCAAGCGCCCAAAGGGTGAGCAGGTCCAGCCCCGCCCGGAAGAGGCTCTGTCCCAGCCTCCCGTGCTTCTTGGGCCTCACCGGACGCACCCGGTGCAGCACAAGCCCCGTCCGAAACGCCCACACGAAGGCCAGGCTCAAGGGGACCAAAAGCCGCGAAAGCCTCTCCCCCCGCGTCACGTGCGTGGCCTCCAGGTCAAATCCCCGCCCCTTCAGGGCCCCAAAGAGCCGCTCTATCCCCCACCTGAGCCCGTACACCTCCAGCACCCGGTGAGGGTCCAGGTCCGTAGCCACAATCAGCCACTCCCGGACCCCAAGGCGCAACCCCACCACCCACATGCGCCGCCCGTAGACCCAGTACCGCCGCCTGGGCACCCGGCTCTCTCCCACCTTCAGGGAGGCAAAGAGCTCCCAGGCCCGAGGGCCCGAGCCCAACCGCCACATCCGGGTGTTGGCCTTGATTCGGATGCACCGGGGGATGCCCTTCTCCTCCAGGTACCGGAACCACGCCTCCCCTATGAACTCCCGATCCGCCAGGAACCCCTCCACCCGGAGGTGGGGGAAGTGGGCCCTCAGGAAAGCCAAGGCCCTCTCCATCAGGGCGATGCGTTCGGGGGTGGAGGAGTTGCCGTCGTGGGGAAGGAAGCTCCAGAACAGGGGGACGGCCAGGCCTTGGTACAGGAAGGCCAGCATCAGGAGGTTGACCTTGCTCTTCCCCAGCTCCCACTCGGTCCGGTCCATGACCAGGAGGAGCCCTTGGGGTCGGAGGAGGGCGAAGATGAAGCGGGCATAGCCCTCCCCGTCCAGCCCCGGCCAGGCCAAGAACCGCTGGAACCTTCGGTAGGCGGAGCGGGGGTCAGGGCTGGCTATGGAGCCGAGGGAAAGAGCGAGTCTGGGGCCGCTTGTGGTGCGGGCGGTGACCAGAGCCATCACCAGGGCGGCCAGGAAGGTGAGGCGCCTGAGGTCGGCCTTCCAGTATCGCTTCAAGGCGTTGATGAGTGGGGTAAGCTGTTCCATGGGGACCACCTCCTATGGGTACCTGCCCATCCACGTGGGCGCAGGTCCATCCTAAAGGGGTGGTCCCACGTTTTGACGTGTACTGAGGGCCCAGTCTTTGCCCAGGCCCAGCCCAGCGTGAGGTGGCGGCTAGCCAGTAGCTTCCCCAAGAGCCTGGACACCATCTTCGGAGCGGCGGATGTGCTAGCTGAGAGGGTAAGTGCCCTCACCGGCGGGCGTTTCCAGATCCGCATCTACCAGGCGGGGGAGATCGTGCCTGGGCTCCAGGTGATGGACGCCGTGCAGCAGGGCACGGTGGAGATCGGCCACACCGCCAGCTACTATTTCGTGGGCAAGGCAGCGGTTTTCGCCTTTGACACCGCAGTGCCCTTCGGCCTCACCGCCCGGCAGCAGAACGCCTGGATGTACTATGGCGGCGGTATTGAGCTTTTCCGCCCCATCTTTGCCGACTTTGGCATCATCCAGTTCCCCGGCGGCAACACCGGGGCCCAGATGGGGGGCTGGTTCCGCAGGGAGATCAAGGGCGTGGCCGATCTCAAGGGCCTCAAGATGCGTATCCCCGGCCCGGGCGGCCAGGTGATGAGCCGGCTTGGGGTGGTGCCCCAGGTGCTGGCGGGTGGGGACATCTACCCGGCCCTGGAGCGGGGTGTGGTGGACGCCGCCGAGTGGGTGGGCCCCTATGACGACGAGAAGCTGGGCTTTTACAAGGTGGCCAAGTACTACTACTACCCTGGCTGGCACGAGCCCGGTCCCCAGCTCTCCTTCTACGTGAACCTGAACGAGTGGAGGAAGCTACCCAAGGAGTACCAGCAGGCCCTCGAGGTGGCGGCCGCCGAGGCCAACCTGTCCATGCTGGCCAAGTACGACCAGGTGAACCCCCCTGCCCTCCAGCGGCTCATCAAGGCGGGGGTGCGGTTGCGCAAGTGGCCCGCTGACGTAATGAAGGCGGCCCAGAAGGCAGCCTTTGACTGGTACGAGGAGGAGGCGGCCAAGGACGCCACCTACCGGAAGGTCTACACCGCCTGGAAGAAGTTCCGGGAGGAGCAGTACCGCTGGTTTGCGGTGGCGGAGCTGGGTTACGAAAGCTTCGCCTTCCCTGCCATCTAATCCCTGGCTTGGTTGTCCCGGGGGTGGAACCCCCGGGGTTTCGTTTTTGAGGGAAGGGCCTGCTCCAGGGCTGAACCCGGACAGACACATGTGAGACGCTGAATGGGATAAAAAGATGGGGAACCGACCCGAGAGAGGAGGTTCCCCATATGCAGCTTACCACGGTTGGCCGAACGATATGGAAAGGAGCTAGCCAAGGGGCAAGACTGGCCGAGGCCGGGGCAGGCGACCCGGATGTCCAGGGACGCCTGCGCAAGGTGAAGTTGGTGAAAGCCCTGCGGGAGGGCAAGAGGAGCTGGGATGAGGTCCAGGAGCTTTTGGGCATCAGCCGGGCCACCTACTACCGCTGGGAAAGGGCCTTGAGGGAGAGGGGCCTAGCCGGACTAAAGCCCAAGTCCCGCCGCCCCAAGCGTACACGGGGAAAGGTGCAGTGGAAACCTGAGCTCCTGGTCAGGGTAGAGGTTCTCCGGAGGGCGAACCCCACCTGGGGGCGGTGGCCCATCTGGCTGACCCTCCGGAAGGAGGGTTTTTCGGTGAGCGAACGCACGGTGGGGCGTATCCTGGCTTACCTGGAGGGGAGCGGACGGGTGGAGAGCGTGGCCAGTTTTTTGGCCAGGAGGGGAAGGGGAAAGGGAAGGGGAAGGCCAAGGAGACCCTACGCCCACAGGAAGCCCCGGGGATATCAACCGCAAGCCCCTGGGGACCTCATCCAGGTGGACACCCTTATGGTGAGCCTGGGGCCTGGGGAGGTGGTGCGGCACTTTTCGGCGGTGGACCTGTTTACCCGGTATGCCCTGGGGGAGGTGCATAGCCGGGCCACGGCGAGGCTGGCAGGGGAGTTTCTATCCCGACTGGTGGCCCAGGCGCCTTTCCCCATCCGAGCGGTGCAGGTGGATGGGGGTAGCGAGTTCATGGCGGAGTTTGAGATGGCGTGCCAAGGCCTGGGCATCGCTCTTTTTGTGCTGCCTCCCCGGAGTCCTAGGCTTAACGGGCACGTGGAGCGGCTGCAACGGACTTTTAGGGATGAGTTTTACACCCGACCTTTGCCCACGAGGGTTAGCGAGCTACAGGTGGAGCTTAATGCCTACCTGGACTACTACAACCGCAGGAGACCCCACATGGCCCTGGGTGGCCTTGCCCCCCTGGAGTTCTTGGCTAAGATACGGGAGGGGTCGGTTCCCCAAGCTGTCTCAAATGTGCTGGCCGAATACATGGCCTTGCCCCCCTGGAGTTCTTGGCTAAGATACGGGAGGGGTCGGTTCCCCAAGCTGTCTCAAATGTGCTGGCCGAATACAAGCAGGACTTTACCCACATCTCCGTTTCGTGGTAAATCTCCCCTTGCGGGCGCAGCCCGTATCTGGTACCGGGGGTGATCCATGGACATGCTCAAGGTGGCCGAGGCCAGGCTCCAGGAGTTCACGGGCCGTTTTGCGAGCGTTTTCCCCCGATAAGCGCCTCCACCGACGGTTTGAAGAGGTGGTGCGGGGCGCCTTGGCCGCAGGCTCAGCCCGGGTGAGCGAGATGGTGGCCTCGCTCCCTTCTCCCCTCCAGAACCGCTTCCACCAGGCCAAAGCCCTTTACCGCTTCCTGTCCAACCCACGGGTGGAGGCAGAAGCCCTCCTTGACCGGGTCTATCAGGAGAGCGCGACTGCCCTGGAGGGTGAGGAGGTTCTGGTCCTCCTGGACCTGAGCCCGGTGGCCAAGCCCTATGCCCGGGCCCTGGAGGGGATAGCCCGGGTGGGGAAGGATAGGCGGCCCGGGTACGAGCTCCTCACCGCCCTGGGGTTGGACCCCGCGGGGCGGCTGGCCCTGGGGTACGCCCACCTGGTGGCCTACGGGGAGAGGGGGTTTGCCAGCCTGCCCAAGGAGGTGGAGGGAGCCATTGAGGCGGCCCGGGAGCGATTGGGGGGCGTGGGCAGGAGGCTGGTGTATGTGGCGGACCGGGGGTTTGACGACCGGAAGGTGTTTGGGCAGGTGCTGGCCCTGGGGGAGGAGTTCGTGGTGCGGGTCTACCGGGACCGGAAGCTTGGGGAGGGGGGTTCTCTGGCGAAGGTGGCTTCTTCCCTGGCCCTTCCCTGTGGGGAGGAGGTGGAGCTGAGGGTAGGGGGCAGGTACCAGCGGGTGCGGCTCCACTTCGGATGGAGGGAGGTGGAGGTGGAGGGGAGGCGGCTCCACCTGGTGGTCTGCCGGGTGCCAGCCCTGGGGCGGCGTGGGGAGTGGTGGCTACTGACCAGCTTGCCGGTGAGGGGGAGGGAGGAGGCGGCGCAGGTGGTGGAGGCGTACCGCAGGCGGTGGGAGGTGGAGCGGTTCTTCCGGCTTTTGAAGACGGGGCTGGGGCTTGAGACCTTCCAGGTGCGGGGGCTTGCCCGGATCCGGAAGGTGGTGGCGGTTTTGCTGGGGCTGGCGGTGTTCCTTTGGGAAGTTGAGCGGTTGGGGGATCCGTTCAAGGGGTTTCTTTTGCAGCTCGGGGGCAAGCTGGGGCTGCCCAGCGAGAGGGATGGTCCGTACCTGCTCCTGAGGGGCCTGGTTCGCCTGCTCAACTATGAAGTCACCCAAGAACTCTTGAAGCAGGCTAAGGGAGGGCGAGGAAGGAGTTTTGGGTAAAGCCCTGATACAAGGGCTTGACAGGCCGGGTGGACCAGGTTTAAAATCCTCCTGGAAAAGCTTCCACAGGAGGTTTGTATGAGGCGTAGGGAGTTTCTCAAGAAGGCAGGGGTCGGGTTGGCGGCCAGCGCTCTCTGGGGATCAGCTCTGGTGCGGGCCCAGGCGGGCCCGGTCATCCGGGTGGCCGGGGACTCCACCGCGGTGGGGGAGGGCGGCCGTTGGATGAAGGAGATGGTGGAGGCCTGGGGCAAGAAGACGGGCACCCGGGTGGAGTACATCGACTCCCCTGCAGACACCAACGACCGCCTGGCCCTCTACCAGCAGTACTGGGCGGCCAAGAGCCCGGATGTGGACGTGTACATGATCGACGTCATCTGGCCGGGCATCGTGGCTCCCCATGCCGCCGACCTTAAGCAGTACTTCTCGGATAATGAGCTCAAGGAGTTCTTCCCCCGCATTGTCCAGAACAACACCATCCGGGGAAAGCTCACCTCCATTCCCTTCTTTACCGATGCGGGCATCCTCTACTACCGCAAAGACCTTCTGGCCAAATACGGCTTCAAGAACCCACCCCGCACCTGGGCCGAGCTGGAGCAGATGGCCCAGAAGGTGATGGAGGGCGAGCGCAAGGCAGGCAACCGTGACTTCTGGGGCTTTGTCTTCCAGGGCAAGGCTTATGAGGGCCTTACCTGCGATGCTCTGGAATGGATCTACTCCCATAGGGGCGGGCGCATCATAGAGCCCGATGGCACCATCAGCATCAACAACGGTCGTGCGGCCCTGGCCCTGAACACCGTGCGCCGCTTTGTGGGCACCATTGCCCCCTCGGGGGTCACCAGCTATGCCGAGGAGGAGGCGAGGAACGTCTGGCAGCAGGGCAATAGCCTCTTCATGCGCAACTGGCCCTACGCCTACGCCCTTGGCCAGGCGGAGGGAAGCGCCATCCGCGGCAAGTTCGGGGTCACGGTGCTTCCCAAGGGCGGAGCCGATGCCCCAAACGCCGCCACCTTGGGAGGTTGGCAGCTCATGGTTTCCGCCTACAGCCGTTATCCCAAGGAGTCCGCCGACCTGGTGCGGTACTTGGCCTCCTACGAGGTGCAGAAGGACAACGCCATCCGGCTTTCCCGCCTGCCCACCCGCCCGGCCCTCTACACCGACCGGGATGTCCTGGCCAGGAACCCCTGGTTCCGCGACCTCCTTCCCGTCTTCCAGAATGCGGTTTCCCGGCCCTCCGATGTGGCCGGGGCCAAGTACAACCAGGTATCCGAGGCCATCTGGACCGAGGTACACAGCGTCCTCACCGGAAAGAAGACCGGGGAAGCGGCGGTGCGGGACCTCGAGGGGCGCCTCCGCCGCATCCTCCGCTAACCTTCCTCCCGTCCCCGGGGGGATTCCCTCCGGGGGCTTATCCGCAAACCATGTTGACGCAACGGCAGGTACGCCTGGCCTGGCTATTGGTCCTCCCCACCCTCTTGGTGGTGGTGCTGGTGGCGGGGTATCCTCTGGCCCAGGTTTTCTACTGGTCCTTCTTTCGGGCGGACATCGCCTTTGTGGAACCCCCGGAGTTTGTGGGCTTCAAAAACTACCTGTACCTTCTTCAGGACCCCGATTTTCGCCAGGCCCTTTGGAACACGGTGAAGTTTACGGTGGTCTCCGTTAGCCTAGAGACCCTTTTGGGTTTGGCCATCGCCTTGATTATTCACTCCAACTTCAAGGGTCGGGGCCTGGTACGCACCGCCATCCTCATTCCCTGGGCCATTCCCACAGTGGTTTCCGCCAAGATGTGGCAGTGGATGCTCCACGACGTCTATGGAATCATCAACATCCTGGGGGTAAAGCTGGGTATCCTCTCGCAAAAGGTGGCCTTCCTTGCCCGGCCCGAGCTGGTCCTGCCCGCCATCATCGCCGTGGATGTGTGGAAGACCACGCCTTTTATGGCCCTCCTGCTTCTGGCTGGTCTGCAGATGATTCCCGAGGAGCTTTACGAGGCGGCCAGCATCGACGGGGCTAACCGTTGGCAGCAGTTTTGGGCCATCACCCTCCCCCTTCTTACCCCTGCCTTGGTGGTGGCCCTCATCTTCCGCACCCTGGATGCCTTGAGGGTGTTTGACGTGATCTTCGTCATGAGCGGGGTGAACCCCGCCACCCGTACCCTGGCCGTGTACAACCGCCAGACCCTGATCGACTTCCAGGACCTGGGGTATGGGTCGGCCATAAGCGTGGCCATTTTGCTCCTTATCTTTCTCTTCGTGGTGGTCTATATGCGCACCTTGGGGAGGGAGGCCTTGCGATGAGGGCTTTTCTGCGCATGGGGAATCGCTTGCTCTTTTACCTGCTGGTGGTCTTCGTGGTGGTGTATAGCGTGTTTCCGTTTTACTGGGCGGTGATCTCCAGCTTTAAGCCTTCCGATGCCCTTTTCGCCAGTAATCCCAGCCTCTTGCCTCTTCCCTTTACCCTGGACCACTACCGGAATGTTTTCATCCAGGCCAACTTTGGCCGAAACCTCCTGAACTCCCTGATAGTGGCCGGGGGGGCGACCCTGCTTTCCCTGACCTTGGGGGTTTTGGCGGCCTACGCCTTGGGCAGGCTCCCTTTCCCTCCCAAGAATGCCGTGCTCTACTTGGTCTTAGCCATGACCATGTTTCCCCAGATCGCGGTCTTGGGGGGGCTTTTCATGCTGCTACGCCAAGCGGGGTTATTCAACACCCACCTGGGTCTCATCCTCAGCTACCTTCTCTTCACCCTGCCCTTTACCGTCTGGGTGCTGGTGGGTTATTTCAAGGGTCTACCCAGGGAGTTGGAGGAGGCAGCCTATGTGGACGGGGCCACGCCCTTGCAGACCCTGGTGCGCATCATGCTTCCCCTTACGGGCCCCGGTTTGGTGACCACGGGGCTTCTCGCCTTCATCGCCGCCTGGAACGAGTACCTCTTCGCCCTCACCTTCACCGTGGGGGACAAGGTGAAGACGGTGCCTCCAGCCATCGCCAGCTTTGGGGGGGCCACGCCCTTTGAGATCCCCTGGGGTTCCATCATGGCGGCCAGCGTGGTGGTCACCGTGCCCCTAGTGGTGCTGGTGCTCATCTTCCAGCAGCGGATCGTGGCAGGGCTAACCGCTGGGGCCGTCAAGGGATAAGGGCTTAGCCCAGGGTCTTGCGCACCAGGGCCATGGCGGCTTCCAGGACCCCTTTTAGGTGCTCCTCCCCCTTGAAGCTTTCCGCATACACTTTGGCCACGTCCTCGGTGCCGCTCGGGCGGACGGCGAACCAGGCGTTTTCCGTCACCACCTTGAGGCCCCCTAGGAGCTCCCCGTTTCCGGGAGCCCGGGTGAGGATGGCCAGGATGGGCTCCCCTGCCAGTTCCTTTTCCTTTACATCCTCAGGGGAAAGGCGGGCCAGCCTGGCCTTGGCCTCGGGGGTGACGGGAAGGTCCTTGCGGGCGTAGAAGGGCCGGCCCAGGTTCGCAGCCAGCTCCTCGTAGAGTTCGTCGGGGGCTTTGCCCCGCTTGGCCAGGATCTCCGCTGCCAAAAGCCCCAGGAGGATGCCGTCCTTATCGGTGGAGAAGGGCCTGCCGTCGAAGCGCAGGAAGCTGGCCCCAGCGCTTTCCTCCCCGCCGAATCCCAACCAGCCCTGAAGAAGCCCGTCCACGAAGTACTTGAAGCCCACCGGGGTTTCGTAAACCTCCCGCCCCAAGGCCTTGGCCACCCGGTCCAGAAGGGCGCTGGTCACCGCGGTCTTGCCCACCTTGGCCCCCGGCCAGGTGCGGGTGGTGTAGAGGTGGAAGACGGCGGCCGCTAGGTAGTGGTTGGGGTTCATAAGGCCCCTTGGAGTGACGATCCCGTGGCGATCGGCGTCGGGATCGTTGCCGATGGCCAGGTCAAAGCGGTCCTTCAGCGCCAGAAGGCCCGCCATGGCGTAGGGGCTTGAGCAGTCCATGCGAATCTTGCCGTCGTGGTCAGGGGGCATGAAGCGGAAGGTGGGGTCTACGGTGGGGTTCACCACCTCCAAATTGAGATGGTAGGCCTCGGCAAGCCGCTCCCACACTCTTAGGCTGGCGCCGCCCAAAGGATCCACCCCGAGGCGCAAGCCAGCTACCTTTATGGCCTCGAGGTCCACGGCCTCCCGGATCTTCTCCACATAAAGGCCCACGTAGTCAAAGGGCTTTGCCTGCCGCAAAGCTTCCCGGAAAGGAAGGCGCTTTACCCCTTTTAGCCCTTCCGCAAGCAGGGTGTTGGCCCTTTCCTCTATGGCCTTGGTGATGCGGGTGTCGGCGGGGCCGCCGGTAGGGGGGTTGTACTTGAGCCCCCCGTCCTCGGGGGGGTTGTGGCTGGGGGTGAGGAGGATGCCATCCGCCTTGGCGGGGTGGTGGGCGTTGTGCTCCAGGATGGCCAGGGAAACCAGGGGGGTGGGGGTGTAGCCCTCCTCGAGGCGCACCTCTATGCCGTTGGCGGCGAGGACGGTGAGGGTCGTAGCCCAGGCAGGTTCGGAGAGGGCGTGGGTGTCCTTGGCCAGGAAGAGGGGTCCGGTGGCTCCGAAGGAGGCCCGGAGGTCGGCGATGGCCTGGGTGATGGCCAGCACATGGGCCTCGGTGAAGGTGCCCTTGAGGCTGGTGCCCCGGTGGCCGCTGGTGCCGAAGGCTACCCGTTGGAGAGGGTTTTGGGGGTCAGGGCGTTCCTCGTAGTAAAGGGTGAGGAGCCTGAGGAGGTCCATGTTTCCATCTTAAAAAACCCAGGAGGCCCCAGGCGCCTGGGGCCTCCCTGTGGGTTTATTCCGGCCTAGGGCTTGGAAGGCGCTTCCTTGGGAGCCTCCTGTGTAGGGGATTTCGCCGGCTCCTGGGTTTTGGGGGTGAGTTCCGCCAGCACCTGGCTCAGGCGGTTTTCTATCTTGGCGGCCTTACGGAGCTCCTGAATGAGGGCCTGGGCCTGCTGCTGCCGCTTCCGGTTGATGACCCCTTCCTTAGCCTGCTCCACCACTTCCGCGAAGGGCTTGAGCACCTCCGCCTTGCGGTCTTTGATGATCAGCACGGCAAAGGTGCCGTCTTCCAGCTTCACCACTTCGCTGACTTCCCCCATAGGACCCTTGGGGAAGGTTTCCTTCACCTTGAAGACCAGGCGGTCTAAGACGGCGGGGAGCTGGTTGGGGTTCACGGTGCCGTACTCGGTGACGCTACCCTCCTGGGCCTTGGCCAGGGCCTGAAGATCGCCGCCTTTTAAAGCCGCCTCACGGAAGGCCTTGGCCTTGGCCTCGGCCTTAAAGACTACCCCCCTCACCTCGGCGCTGGCGGGGATGGTGAAGAGGGCGGGGTTTTCTGCATAGAACCTGCGGGCCTCCTCCTCGGTGGCGGTGAGCCCCCGGGTCTCGTAGAGAAGGTACGCCTGGGCGATCTGGTCCTTGGAGCCGATGAAGGGCTTGCCGCTCTTCTTGGCGGCCTCCACCAGGAGCTCGCGGTCGATCAGGCTTTCCAGGGTCTGGGGCAGGAAGAACTGGACCGCCAGCTCCCCCAGGCCCTGCTGGATGAGGGCTGCGGTCTGCTGGTTGGAGAAGACCGGCTGGAGGACCTGGGCCAGGAGGATCTCCTGCTCATTGACCTTGGCCACGGGAAGGTTTTTGTAGCTAAAGGGGCTGTCCTCGGCGAAACGGACCTGGGCTTTCTGGCGGAGGTTCTCCAGGTAGGCCTCGAGGGCCCCGTTCCCCTTGGCCTCCTGGGCATCCTTCTCCACCTGCTCCTTCACCTCCTCAAAGGTGGGCACCTTGGGGGGCAGGTACTCCTCCACCTTCACCAGGTAGTACCTGCCCCCAGCCTCTATGGGTCCCACCAGGCCAGGCCCCTGCTTGGCGAAGACTGCCTCCGCCACCTTCTCGGGGAAGACCACCTTGGTCACGGGTTTGGACTCGCTTTCCCCTGGGTCTGCCCCCAAGGCCCCACCTTGCTCGGCCCCCACCTTGGAGTGCTGCTTGGCCAAGGCGGCAAAGTCCTCCCCAGCCTTGGCCTTGGCCAGAAGCTCCGCCGCCAGTTTGGCATCGTCCACCACGATCTGGCGGGCCTTCACCCGGGGCTCACCCTTGTAATCCTCCTGGTGCACCTCAAAGTAAAACCGCACCTCTTCCGGGGTGGGCTTGGCCGCGGAGCGGATCTGCTCGAGGCGCTTCTGGATCTGGAGCTGGGTTTTTATCTCACTCCTGAGCTGGGCATCCGTGTACCCCACCTGGTTCAGGAACTGCTCGTAGGCCTTCTTGTCCTTTAGGCCAAGCTGCTCCCGGATGCGGTCCACTTCCTTGCGCACCTCCGCACTGCCCACCCGGATCCGCGCGGCATCCTGCTTGAGGGCCTCCGTAAGGATGACCTGCTCCAGGAAGTGGGTGTCCACCAGGGTCTTTAGTAACCCTTGGGGGTTTGCGGCGTAGAGGGGGTCATTCCCCTGAAGCCGGAGCAGGTCCAACTCGTAAACCGCCTTCCCGTTCACCCACAGCACGGGTTTGCCCCGTGCCTGCTGTCCTGCCTGCGGGGTGAAGAGGAGGATGGCCCCCACGGCGAAGGCCAAGGCCAGAAGACCGAAAAGGATGGTGATGGCTTTCTTGCTGATACCGAACACTTGACCGCCTCCTCCTTAGCGTGTTAGGATGCTTCTCGCTGAGTGCGCCCGTAGCTCAGCTGGATAGAGCGTCGGCCTCCGGAGCCGAAGGTCAGAGGTTCGAGTCCTCTCGGGCGCGCCATTTTTCTTTTTCCCCCGCCAACCGGAAAGCCCACAAGCACGAAGAGATTGTAACACACTCCCCATGAGAAAGGGTTTAGCATGGGAGGGTGCTGCCTCTCCTTCTGGCCTGGCTCCACACGGTCAACGACCTCTTCTCCAACTTCCTCACCCCCCTTTTGCCCAAGCTGATGGCCCACTTTGGGGTGGGGTTGGGTACGGTGGGGCTTCTGGTGTCCGTGTACTCCCTCACGGGGAGCCTTCTCCAGCCCTTTGCGGGCCTCATTGCCGACCGCCTGGACCGCAGGCTTCTTGCGGCTTTTGGGCCGGTCTTGGTGGCCTTGGGCATGGGTTCCTTGGGCCTATGGCCCCGTTTCGAAGTCTTGCTTTTGGTGTTGGGGCTTGCGGGCCTGGGTTCGGCCCTCTTCCACGCCTCCGGGGCCAGTCTGGTGGGGGAGTTTGCCCCCAAGGAGCGAAGGGGTTTTTGGCTTTCCTTTTTCGGGTCGGCGGGGTATCTGGGCCTTTCTCTGGGGCCGGTGGTGGCCTTGTTCACCGTGAGCACCTTTGGGCTTAAAGGCCTCTTCTGGCTTACGCCTTTGGCCTGGCTGCCGGCCTTACTGCTTCTCCGCATGCCCCCGGTGCAGCGGCAAGGGAAGCCTGCGGGCTTTAGGGACTTCGTGCGGGTTTTTCGCGGGGATGTGGCCCGGCTTTGGGGGATGGCCACCCTGAGGAGCCTGGTCTTCATGAGTTTTTCCACCACCCTGCCCTACTGGTTCACCCAAAGGGGTCTCTCCGATGCCTATATTGCCCTGAGCCTTTCCATCTATAGTTTCTCCGCCACCTTGGGCGCCTTCCTTGGGGGCACCCTTTCCGACCGCCTGGGGCGGAAGGCGGTTTTGGTGGGGACCCTGGCCTTTGGGCTTCCCCTGTATCTGGGCCTTCTTTTCCTGCCTCCCGGGGGTGCGCCCTACCTGGTCCTTCTGGGCCTGACCGGGGCTTTGATGAACGCGGGGATCCCGGTGGCCGTGGCCTTGGCCCAGGAGCTGGAACCGGGCCAAACGGCCACGGTTTCTGGGCTTCTCATGGGCTTCACCTGGGGTTTCGCCGGGCTCTTCTACGCCCCCATAGGCCACTGGATCGAGGTCTTTGGCGTGATGCCGGTTCTCCTGGCCCTGGGGGCCTTGATCCTGCCCGCCTGGGCCTTGGCCCAAGGGGTAAGGGAGCCGGGCCTGGCGCACGGCCAGGGGCGTTAAGATGGTTCCATGAGGATCCTTCTGGCCACAGATGGCTCGCCCCAGGCCCGGGGGGCGGAGGTGCTGGCGGAGTGGCTTTGCTACAAGCTTTCCGCCAAGTTGGTGGCCCTCTACGTCCGGGATTCCCGCCTCATCCGGGTGCTGGAGCTCATGGACTTTGGGGCCCTTACCGTGCCCGTGCCCGCCTACCGGGAAGAGCTGGAAAAGGCCCTTTCCGCCCATGGCGAGGCCTTATTGGAGCGCATTCGCAAGAGCGCCGAGGAGGCGGGGCTTCAGGTGGAGGTCTTCATGGAAACCGGGTTACCCCACGAGGTGATCCTGCGCCATGCCCGCACCGCAGACCTCCTGGTCATGGGCCGAAGCGGGGAAGCCCATGGGGGTAGTTTCGTAGGGTTGGGAAGCACCGTGGATAGGGTTTTAAGAACCTCGCCTACCCCGGTTCTGGTGGCCCCCACCGATTTCGTGGAGATTGAGAGGGCCATCCTGGGTTATAACGCTTCGGAAAGTGCGGTGCGGGCCCTACATACCCTGGCCCTGCTGGCCAAGCCCCTGGGGCTTGCGGTTCGGGTGGTGAGCGTCCACGATGACCCGGTGCAGGCAGGGGCCTGGGCCCTCGAGGCGCAGACCTACCTGCAGGACCAGGGGATCCGGGTGGAGTCCCTGGCCTTCTCGGGCGATCCCGCAGAGCATCTTCTGTCCTTGCAAACCCCCTCGGATCTTCTGGCCCTGGGAGCGCCGGTGCGCCGCCTGGTCCTGGGGAGCACCGCCGAATACGTGGTGCGCCATGCGGTGGGGCCGGTCCTCACCGTGCGATAAGCGCTTGCCCGGTCTGGTATAATGAACCCCTAAAGGAAAGGGGGTTCTATGACCGTTCGGCAGGTCCTGTTGCGCAAGGGGGGAGGGGTCTATAGCGTTCACCCCCAGGCCACGGTGCTGGAGGCTTTGCGCAAGCTGGCGGAGCACGACATCGGGGCCCTCCTGGTCATGGAGGGGGAGGGGCTTCTCGGGATTTTCTCCGAGCGGGACTATGCCCGGAAACTGGTCCTCCTGGGCCGGTTTTCCAAGGACACCCTGGTGGAGGAGGTCATGACCCGCGAGGTGATCACGGTGACTCCCGAAACCACCTTGCAAGAGGCCATGCGCCTGATGACCGAGCACCGGGTGCGGCATCTTCCTGTCTTGGAGGAAGGCAGGGTGGTCGGGGTAGTTTCCATCGGGGATGCGGTCAAGGCCATCATCACCGAGCAGGAGGTCCTGATCGAGGAGCTTTCCCGCTACGTGATGGAAAACCGCTAGTCGCGGAAAAGCCAGCTGAGAAGAAGGCTTACCAGGGAAAGGATCAAGGCCCCGATGAGGGCTTCAGCAAAGCCCGGCACCTGAAGGGCCGTGGCCTCGGCCACCAGGTAAAGCACGATGCCGTTGACCACCAGGGTGAAGAGCCCCAGGGTCATGAGGTTTAAGGGCAGGGTCAGGAAAAGGAGAAGGGGCCGCAGTAAGGCATTGGCCAGCCCCCATACCGCACCCGCCACCAAGTAGTCCAAAAGCCCTGCCTCCCGGGCGAAGGAAACCCCCGGGTACACCAGGCTCACCACCCAAAGGGCCAGGGTGTTGAGGAGAAGCCGTACCAGCAGGCCGCGCACGCCCTTAGCTTACCCGAAAAGCCTCCACCCCCCTTGACAGTCTTGTGTTGGTCTGGTAGTTTTTTCTTTGCGCTGCCTGAAGGGGCGGCGGGGGATCTTGAAAGCTGGGGTGGAGGATAGGTAGTTAGAGGTCGTGATGAGCGGCCTTTGAGGGTCAAGATGCTAAGGGCCCACGGTGGATGCCTTGGCACCCGAGCCGATGAAGGACGTGGCTACCTGCGATAAGCCAGGGGGAGCCGGTAGCGGGCGTGGATCCCTGGATGTCCGAATGGGGGAACCCGGCCCGTGGGAACACGGGTCACCGCCGATTGGCGGGGGGAACCTGGGGAACTGAAACATCTCAGTACCCAGAGGAGAGGAAAGCGAAAGCGACTCCCTGAGTAGCGGCGAGCGAAAGGGGAAGAGCCTAAACCGTCTGGCTTGTCCGGGCGGGGTAGTGGGGCCCTCGGATACCGAATCCCCGACTCTAGCCGAAGCTGTTGGGAAGCAGCGCCAGAGAAGGTGAAAGCCCTGTAGGCGAAAGGGGAGGGGATAGGTGAGGGTACCCGAGTACCCTGTGGTTCGTGGAGCCATGGGGGAATCTGGGCGGACCACCGCCTAAGGCTAAGTACTCCGGGTGACCGATAGTGAACCAGTACCGTGAGGGAAAGGTGAAAAGAACCCCGGGAGGGGAGTGAAATAGAGCCTGAAACCGTGGGCTTACAAGCAGTCGCGGCCCCTTTAGGGGTTGCGGCGTGCCTATTGAAGCATGAGCCGGCGACTCACGGTCGTGGGCGAGCTTAAGCCGTTGAGGCGGAGGCGTAGGGAAACCGAGTCCGAATAGGGCGTTAGTCCGCGGCCGTGGACCCGAAACCGGGTGAGCTAGCCCTGGCCAGGGTGAAGCTGGGGTGAAGCCCAGTGGAGGCCCGAACCGGTGGGGGATGCAAACCCCTCGGATGAGCTGGGGTTAGGAGTGAAAAGCTAACCGAACCCGGAGATAGCTGGTTCTCCCCGAAATGACTTTAGGGTCAGCCTCAGGTGCTGACTGGGGCCTGTAGAGCACTGATAGGGCTAGGGGGCCCACCAGCCTACCAAACCCTGTCAAACTCCGAAGGGTCTAAGGTGGAGCCTGGGAGTGAGGGCGCGAGCGATAACGTCCGTGTCCAAGCGCGGGAACAACCGAGACCGCCAGCTAAGGTCCCGAAGTCTGGGCTAAGTGGGAAAGGATGTGGCGTTGCTGAGACAGCCAGGAGGTTGGCTTAGAAGCAGCCATCCTTTAAAGAGTGCGTAATAGCTCACTGGTCGAGTGACGCTGCGCCGAAAATGATCGGGGCTTAAGCCCAGCGCCGAAGCTGCGGGTCTGAGGGGTGATCCCTCAGGCGGTAGGGGAGCGTTCCCGATGCCGATGAAGGTCGTCCGCGAGGGCGGCTGGAGGTAAGGGAAGTGCGAATGCCGGCATGAGTAACGATAAACAGGGTGAGAATCCCTGTCGCCGTAAGCCCAAGGGTTCCTACGCAATGGTCGTCAGCGTAGGGTTAGGCGGGGCCTAAGGTGAGGCCGAGAGGCGTAGCCGAAGGACAGCCGGTTAATATTCCGGCCCTTCCCGCAGGTGCGATGGGGGGACGCTCTAGGCTAGGGGGACCGGAGCCATGGACGAGCCCGGCCAGAAGCGCAGGGTGGGAGGTAGGCAAATCCGCCTCCCAACAAGCTCTGCGTGGTGGGGAAGCCCGTACGGGTGACAACCCCCCGAAGCCAGGGAGCCAAGAAAAGCCTCTAAGCACAACCTGCGGGAACCCGTACCGCAAACCGACACAGGTGGGCGGGTGCAAGAGCACTCAGGCGCGCGGGATAACCCTCGCCAAGGAACTCTGCAAGTTAGCCCCGTAACTTCGGGAGAAGGGGTGCTCGCCTTTGGGCGAGCCGCAGTGAACAGGCTCTGGCGACTGTTTACCAAAAACACAGCTCTCTGCGAACTCGTAAGAGGAGGTATAGGGAGCGACGCTTGCCCGGTGCCGGAAGGTCAAGGGGAGGGGTGCAAGCCCTGAACCGAAGCCCCGGTGAACGGCGGCCGTAACTATAACGGTCCTAAGGTAGCGAAATTCCTTGTCGGGTAAGTTCCGACCTGCACGAAAAGCGTAACGACCGGAGCGCTGTCTCGGCGAGGGACCCGGTGAAATTGAACTGGCCGTGAAGATGCGGCCTACCCGTGGCAGGACGAAAAGACCCCGTGGAGCTTTACTGCAGCCTGGTGTTGGCTCTTGGTCGCGTCTGCGTAGGATAGGTGGGAGCCTGTGAAGCCGCCCTTTCGGGGGCGGTGGAGGCGCCGGTGAAATACCACCCTGATGCGGCTGGGGGCCTAACCCAAGGGATTGGGGACAGCGCTTGGCGGGCAGTTTGACTGGGGCGGTCGCCTCCTAAAGGGTAACGGAGGCGCCCAAAGGTTCCCTCAGGCGGGACGGAAATCCGCCGGAGAGCGCAAGGGTAGAAGGGAGCCTGACTGTGAGGCCTGCAAGCCGAGCAGGGGCGAAAGCCGGGCCTAGTGAACCGGTGGTCCCGTGTGGAAGGGCCATCGATCAACGGATAAAAGTTACCCCGGGGATAACAGGCTGATCTCCCCCGAGCGTCCACAGCGGCGGGGAGGTTTGGCACCTCGATGTCGGCTCGTCGCATCCTGGGGCTGAAGAAGGTCCCAAGGGTTGGGCTGTTCGCCCATTAAAGCGGCACGCGAGCTGGGTTCAGAACGTCGTGAGACAGTTCGGTCTCTATCCGCCACGGGCGCAGGAGGCTTGAGGGGGGCTCTTCCTAGTACGAGAGGACCGGAAGGGACGCACCTCTGGTTTCCCAGCTGTCCCTCCAGGGGCATAAGCTGGGTAGCCATGTGCGGGAGGGATAACCGCTGAAAGCATCTAAGCGGGAAACCCGCCCCAAGATGAGGCCTCCCACGGTGTGAAGCCGGTAAGGACCCGGGAAGACTACCCGGTGGATGGGCCGGAGGTGTAAGCGCCGTGAGGCGTTGAGCTGACCGGTCCCAATCGTCCGAGGTCTTGACCCTTTTGCCCTGATGACCACCCCAGCTTGGATCCCCTGCCGCTTGAAGGCGGCGTGGGATTTTGAAAAACAAAACACGAGAATCCCCCGTGCCCATAGCGGCGTGGAACCACCCGTTCCCATTCCGAACACGGAAGTGAAACGCGCCAGCGCCGATGGTACTGGGACCGCAGGGTCCTGGAAGAGTAGGTCGGTGCGGGGGATTTTTCCTTGCGGGAGTAGCTCAGTTGGTAGAGCACGACCTTGCCAAGGTCGGGGTCGCGGGTTCAAGTCCCGTCTCCCGCTCCACATCAACCCCCAGGCCTAGGCCTGGGGGTTTTTCATTTGACGCTTTCGTCGGAAAGCCAGTCGGCCCAGGTTTCCAAATGGGCGCTATCGGAAACGGCGAGGACCTCCCGCTCGGGCAGAAGGATCCGGGTGATGGAGGTGTTGGGGATGTGGAAGCGCCGCCAGGCGTCGCCCTCGAGGTCCAGGGCCATCTTCAAGGCGGCGCGGATCACGCCCCCATGGGTCACCAGGAGGTGCCGGCCGGCTGGGAGGGTTTCGAGGAAAGCCTCCAGGCGCCGGGCTAAGTCTGCCATGCTTTCCCCACCAGGACGGGGGGTATGCCAGGGATCCCTTTGGGCAGCCCGGATGAACTCGGGGTACCGGGCCTCCGCTTCCTCCCGGCTCAGGCCGGCCAGGGCGCCCACGTCGATTTCCCGCAAAAGGGGGGTGGTTTCCAAGGGAAGGCCCAGAACCGCCGCCAGGGGCTCGGCGGTTTCCCGGGCCCGGCGGAGATCGGAGGCGTAAAGCCCGTGAAAGGGAAGGTGGCTTCGGGAAAGGCGCTGGGCCAGGCGGAAGGCCTGGCCGATCCCCGCAGGGGAGAGGGGTACATCCAGGTGGCCCTGGAAGCGCTTCTTGACGTTCCACTCGGTTTCCCCGTGGCGGATGAGCCAGAGCTCTTTCATACCAGCCGAACCCCGGAGCCTGCCACTACCCTTCCCACCGGGAAGCTTTCCACCAGGGCTTGGGCCCTCTGGGCCTCCTTTTCCGGCAGGACCAGGATAAGCCCAAGGCCCATGTTGAAGACCCGGTACATCTCTTCCTCCGGGATACCTCCTAGGCGTTGCAGGTAGGGGAAGATGGGGGGAATGGGCCAGCTTCCCTTTCGGATCTCCGCTCCCAGGCCCTCGGGAAGAGCCCGGGGCAGGTTTTCCGGGAGGCCGCCCCCGGTGATGTGGGCGATGGCGTGGATCCTCACCCCAGCTTCCCTAAGCGTTAGGAACTCCTTGAGGTAAGCCCGGTGGGGGCGGAGGAGGGCTTCTTTTAGGCTTTCCCCAAGCTCGGGTACGGGCGCCTCGAGGTCCAGCCCCTCCACCGCCTTCCGGATCAGGGAGTAGCCGTTGGTGTGAGGGCCGGAGGAGGGAAGGGCCAGAAGGAGATCCCCTTCCCGGACCCTTTCCGGGCCCAGGATCTCCTCCTTCTCCACCACGCCCACCAGGGTGCCCACCACATCCCAGGCTCCTTCCCGGTAGACCCCGGGCATCTCGGCGGTCTCCCCGCCCAGAAGGGGAATGCCCAGGGCCTTGCAGGCCTCGGCCAGGGAGGTGAGGAGCGCGGAGAGCACCTCCTCCTCCAGGCGGCTTGCCGCCAGGTAGTCCATGAAGAAGAGGGGCAGGGCCCCCTGGGCCAGGAGGTCGTTCACGGAGTGGTTCACCAGGTCAAAGCCCAGCCCGGACACATTGCCCACCTGGAGGGCCAAAAGGGTCTTGGTGCCCACCCCGTCCGTGGTGGCCACCAGGACGGGCTCCTTCATTTCCTTTAGCCCGCCGGCGTCGAAAAGCCCTCCAAAGGCTCCAATCCCCCGTAACACCTTGGGGGTATAGGTGGCGACGATGGCCTCCTTGGCCCTTTTCAGGGCTTCCGCCTTGGCCTCGATGTGCACCCCGGCTTCCTCGTAACGCATCGGCCTCATCCTACCCCAAGGGCCTCGAGGAGAAGCCTTCGCACCAGATCGGGCTTGGCCTGGCCCTTGGTCCTCCGCATCACCTGGCCCAACAGGGCGTCCAGGGCTTTGAGCTTCCCCTGGCGCACGCTTTCTGCCGCTTCGGGCATGGCGGCGATAACCTCGGCTACCACCGCCTTGAGGGCTTCCGCATCTGCCACCACCCTTAGGCCCCTCTCCCGCACCAAGGTTTCGGGATCCTGCCCTTCCAAGACTTCGGGAAGGAGTTCTTTGGCCACCCGGCTGGTGATCTCCCCCCGTTCAAAGAGGGCCACCAGCCGGGAAAGGTCCTCCGGGGTAAGGCGGGTTTCCTCCAGGGAAAGGCCCCGTTCGTTTAAGAGCCCGGCCACATCCGCCAAAAGCCAGTTGGCCAGGGCCTGAGGGGAGGCTTGGCCCAGGCTTAGGGCTTGGTCCAGGAAGCGGGCCAGGGAAGGGGTGTAGGCCAGGACCTCGGCGTCCTGGGCCTTGATCCCCAAGGCCTGGTAGCGTTTTTCCTTCTCCCAGGGGAGTTCCGGTAACCCCTTATGGATCTCCTCCAGCCATTCCCGGGGGATGGGGACCGGGGGGATGTCGGGCTCGGGGAAGTAGCGGTAGTCGGCTTCCTCCTCCTTGGTGCGCATGGGGTAGGTTTTGCCGCTTCCCTCCTCAAAGCCCAGGGTGGCCTGCTTCACCCGCTCCCCGCGCCTTAGGATCTCCGTCTGGCGGCGGATCTCGTACTCTAAGGCCCTCTGCACGCTCTTAAAGGAGTTCAGGTTTTTGATCTCCACCTTGGTGCCCAAAGGCTCCCCCGCGCGGCGGACGGAAACGTTCACGTCGGCCCTCATTTTCCCTTCCTCGGGGCTGGCCTCGGAGATGCCTAGGGTCTGGACCAGGGCCTGGATGCGTTGCAGGAAAAGCCGGGCTTCCTCGGGGCTTTTGAGATCGGGTTCGGTGACAAGCTCGATCAAGGGGCTTCCTGCCCGGTTCAGGTCCAGAAGGGTGCGGTCCTCCAGGTGGAGGCTTTTCCCGGCATCCTCCTCCAGGTGGAGGCGCTTGATGCGCACGGTTCTTTCCCCCAGGGGCAGCCCTCCCCCTTGGCCCAAGGGGAGGTCGTACTGGCTGATCTGGTAGTTTTTGGGCAGGTCGGGGTAGAAGTAGTTCTTGCGGTGGAAAACGAGCCTTTCCGGAACCCGGCTTCCCAGGGCCAGGGCCAGCTTTAGGCCGAACTCCACTGCCTTTTTGTTGGGCACGGGGAGGCTTCCGGGCAGGCCTAGGCAGACGGGGCAGGTGTGGGTGTTGGGGGGAGCGCCAAAGTAGTCGGCTTCGCAGCCGCAGAAGGCCTTGGTCCGGGTCTTCAGGTGCAGGTGGACCTCGAGGCCGATGACCGCCTCATACATGGCCTAAAGTTTACCAGCTGGATCTAGGGGCGCTTGGCTCCCTCCTGCACCCCGCTCAAACGCATGAACTCCTTGGGATCCACCGCCCGGGAAAGGCCCAGCTCGTAGGTGATCAGCTTGCGCTTGTAAAGGTCAGCAAGGCAAGCGTCCATGGTGATCATCCCGTACTGGCCCCCGGTCTGGATGACGCTCCTAAGCTGGTGGCTCTTCCCCTCCCGGATCAGGGCCCTTACCGCAGGGGTAGCGATCATGAGCTCGTAGGCCAAGACCCGCCCGCCCCCAAAGGCCTTGGGCAGGAGCTGCTGGGTTAAAACGGCCACCAGGTTGTTGGAAAGCTGCACCCGCACCTGCTCCTGCTGGTTTTCGGGGAAGACGTCGATGATGCGGTCTATGGTCTCGGGGGCGGAGTTGGTGTGCAGGGTGCCCATGACCAGGTGCCCGGTTTCCGCAGCGGTGATGGCGGCGGCGATGGTTTCGTAGTCCCGCATCTCCCCCACCAGGATCACGTCCGGGGCCTGGCGAAGAACGCTTCTCAGGGCCTTGTGGAACCCGTGGGTATCGGAGCCGATCTCCCGCTGGTTGACGATGGCCTTCTTGTGCTTGTGGAAAAACTCAATGGGGTCCTCGATGGTCACGATGTGCACCGGCTTGCGCTCGTTGATGTAGTCGATCATGGAGGCCAAGGTGGTGCTCTTCCCCGACCCGGTGGGCCCCGTGACCAGGACCAGGCCTCTGGGGCTTAAGGCGATCTCGGCGATGTTCTTGGGCAGGCCCAGCTCCTCAAAGCTCTTGATGGTGGCGGGCACCACCCTAAGGACCCCGCCCACGCTTCCCCGTTGCAGGAAGACGTTGACCCGGTAGCGGCCCTTTCCCGGGAGGCTGAAGGAGAAGTCCAGCTCCTTTTCCTCCTCAAAGATCCGTTGCTGCTTCTCGTCCATGAGGGCGTACATGAGGCGGCGGGTGTCCTGGGGGGAGAGGGGCTCGTACTCCGTGGGGTGGAACTCCCCGTCCACCTTGATCATGGGGGGAAGGCCCACGGTGATCACCAGGTCGCTGGCCCTCCGCTCCACGGCCAGGGTTAAGAGGTCCACGATGTCGGGTGTTTTGGCCATACCTACCTCCTTCACTCAATGGTACGCGCCAGGACTTCCTCGAGGGTGGTAATCCCCTGGAGGACCTTCTGGATGCCGTCCTCCCGCAGGGTCTTCATCCCCTTCCTGCGGGCGATCTCCTTGATCTCCGTGGCCGACTTGCCGGCCACGATGGCGTGGCGGATCTCGTCGTCCACCACCAAGAGCTCGTGGATGGCGTAGCGTCCCTTGTACCCGGTACCGCCACAACGCTCGCACCCCATGCCCCTAAAGAGCTTGGCCCCCTGGAGCTCCTTTTCGCTCAGACCCAGGCGGTGCAGGACCTCGGGATCGGGCTTCACCTCCACCTTGCAGTGGTCGCAGATCCTTCGCACCAGGCGCTGGGAAAGGACCCCGATGAGGGCGGCGGAGATGTTGAAGAGCTCCACCCCCATCTCGTCCAGACGGGTAATGGCCTGGGCGGCATCGTTGGTGTGCAGGGTGGCGATGACCAAATGCCCGGTGAGGGCGGCCTCGGTGGCGATCTTGGCGGTCTCTGAGTCCCGGATCTCCCCCACCATGATGATGTCCGGGTCCTGCCTCAAAAAGGCCCTCAGGGCCCGGGCGAAGGTGAGGCCCGCCTGGGGGTTCACCTGGGTCTGGTTGATGCCAGGAATCTCGTACTCCACGGGATCCTCGATGGTCTGGGTGTTCTTGTCGGGGGTGGCGATGCGCTTTAGGATGGAGAAGGTGGTGAAGCTCTTACCCGAGCCCGTGGGCCCGGTGATGAGGAAGATGCCGTAGGGCTTGGAGATCACCTCCTGGAAGCGCTCAAAAACGCCTGGGGCAAAGCCCAGACCCTCGATCTCGGGGATGTCGGCGGCCTTTTTCAAAAGGCGCATCACCGCCTTCTCCCCGTAGACCGTGGGCAGGGTGGAGAGGCGGAGGTCCACGTCGATGGCCCCTTCCCGGTAGCGCACCCGTCCGTCCTGGGGGAGGCGTCTTTCCGCGATGTTGAGGCCGCCCATGATCTTGACCACGCTGATGATGGAGTTTAGGGCCCCTTTGGACAAAGTGGTGTACTGGCGCAGGGTGCCGTCAATCCTTAGGCGCACCAGAACGTCCGACTGCCTGGGCTCTATGTGGATATCGGAGGCATCCTGGAGGTAGGCCTCCCGGATCACCTGCCGGACGAACTTTTGGGCAGCGCTTTCGTCCAGCTCGGGGGTGACGGCCTCCTCTTCCTGGTAGCCCTTGGATAGCTCCTTGGCGATCTCGCCCAGCTCCTCCCTGCTGTAAAAGCGTTCGATGAGCTTGGTGATGGCGGCCTCCGTGGCCACGGCGGGCACCACCTCGTAAGCTAGGCCCTTGCGCTTGAGGGCTAGGCGCACATCGTCCAGGGCCAGGATGTTCCGGGGGTCCTTCATGAGGAGGACTAGGCGATTTCCCTCCACGTGGTGGGGGAAGATGCCGTAGCGGCGGCAGAGGTCCTCGGGGAGGAGAAGGGCGGCCCCAGGGTCAGGGGGGGTCTGCTCAGGGTTGATGTAGGCGTAGCCCAGCTGGGCCGCCACCGCCTGGGCCAAGGCCTCGGGTTTTAACTTCCCCGAGGCCACCAGGGTGTCCTCCAGGCGGCCTCCGCCTTGGCGTTGCTTCTTTAAGGCCTCCTCCACGTCCTCAGGCCGGGCCAGGCCCAGCTCCACCAGGATCTCCCCCAGGGGCTTGGCCTTGGGTAGGCGCCGTTGCACATCGAGGGCTTCCCTTAACTTCTCCCGGCTCAGGCGCCCCTCCTGGACCAGGACCTCCCCCAGGCGGCTTTTTTCCGGATAGGCCTGGTGGAAAAGGGCTTCCCACTCCTTGGGAAGGGTGAGGAGGAAGCGGACAGGCCGGCCCAGGAGCTCCGCCACCGCCTCCTTGTGCCGGGGATCGGCCAGCACCACTTCCACCTCCCCGTCCCGGAAGGCTACGGGCACGGCGCTATAGCGCAGGGCGTCGGAGCGGAGGAGGAGGGAGGTGGCCACTGGGTCGGGGTTTAGGTCTTCGGTGGAGGGAAGGAATTCAAGCCCCTTTTGCTCCGAAAGCGCCTGGTATAGCACCTCCTCGGAGAGCCCCTTTCGCACCAGGATGCGGCCCAAGAGATCCCTTCGTGTGCTACCTCATATCTCCACCCCAGCCATCTTGAGAAGCACCCGGCTCCGAATCAGGTTGTGCACCAGCAGGATGAGATGGACCCGCGCCACCAAACCCCAATACGACCGCACCTCCATCCGGTGAAGCCCCAAAGACCTCACCATCACGCTAAACCGCGTCTCAATCCAGTTGCGCACCCTCCCCATCCAGGCTCGCCACCCCGTCTCCACCACCTTCCCTCCCCTGAGCCGGTAGGGCGGCGTCTTCACCCCCTGGACCCAGCGAAAACCCCGGTCCCCAAGAACCGCAGGCAAACCCTCAAGGACCTCCCTCCCCCAGGTCTCCCGGGCATTCCCGGGCAGAAGAACCCAGCGGAAAAAGAGGCCCCGCTCGTTCATCACCGGCATGAGGGCGTATCCGCCAAAAGCCCCCAGGGGTCCTTTCCCCACCGCGGCCTCAGGGAGGGAGAGGCTGTGGATGCGCTGTCCGTGGGCCAGGGGAATGGGCTTCAGGTCCACCACCTGTAGCAAGCCTTCTCCTCCGGAGAGCCTGAGGGCGAGGTGGGCCAGGAGCCCATGAGCCTTTTGAAGGACCCGGTAGAAGCGGGAGAGGTGGGGGAGGGAGGGGAAGTAAGGCTTCAGGGTAGTTTTGGCGGCGAGGTAGCCTTTGGCGAGGTCCTGGCCCTGGAGGAGGAGGAAGATGGCGAGGGTTAGGAGCTCTGCCAGGGTGGCCTTTTGGTGCTTTTGCTTTTTTGGGAGCTTGTGACCTTGGGCGACGAGGGCCTTGAGTTCGTCATCCACCCAAACGTAGGTGGCTACGAGAAGGGTTTCTGCGTCAAGATAGTAGAGGGGGTGCTCACGGTTTGGATGCATAGCACCCCCTTTTCTTTCACACCCTAGGGGTCCAGATCAAGTAGCACACGAAGGGATCCCCGGTTTTTTCCTGCTCCACCAGGGCTTCCTCCAGGGTGTTCCGGTCCAAAAGACCCCTCTTCACCAGAAGCTCCCCCACCTTCAGTTCCTCCCGGCTGGGGCCGGTGGGGGGTGGGGATGGGGTTAGGCCCAGCTCCGGGTAGTTCTTGGCCAAGGCGTAAAGGAAGGCGCTTTTGGTGGCCTGGTAGGGCTCCACCACCATTCCGGTGAGGTCCTCCACCTCCTCGAGGGCCAGGGTGTCCAGGGGGTTCACGAAGGCCACCCGTACCACGCCCGCCTCCTCGTCCACGGCGAAGGGGATGGCCTGGAGCTCCTTGGCCTTTTCCGCGGGCAGAAGGGCCCTTACCTTGGGGGGGATCTCCAGGGTGTGAAGCTCCACCAAGGGGATGCCGAAGTGGTCCTCGATGGCCTGGGCGATGCGCCTTTCGGAGAGGAGGCCCGAGTCCACGATGACTTCCGCCAAGGAGCCTCCCACTTCCCGGTGTTTCTCCAGGGCCATCTGCAACTCCTCATCGGTGAGGAGGCCGGCATCCAATAGGATGGCACCTAGCCGTTTGTCCCCGATGGTGAGCACGCTCATCCTAATCCTCTCTCTAAGGCACGCTTCCGCGCGACCGGGGTTTCCTAAACGGAGTCTCCAGCATCCGTATGAAACGCGTGTAAAAAAGCTCCCGCTCCCGCAAGGGGGGCACCAAAACGGTGTAGGCCCCCACCAGGTTGCCCCCAAGGACGTCGGTGAAGATCTGGTCCCCCACCACCGCCACCTCCTGGGGGGAAAGTCCTAAGGCCTTCAGGGCCCGACGGAACCCCAGCCAGGGCTTCAAGGCGGGGGCATGGCCGGGGAGGCCAAGCCTTCCTTGAATCCGGGCGAAGCGCTCGGGTAGGGCGTTGGATAGAAGGTAGATGGGGACCTCGGCCTTGAGCGCTTCCAGCCAGGCCCGGTGTTCGGGCGAGGGTTCCTCCTCCCCATAGGGCAGGAGGGTGTTGTCCAGGTCCAGGATCACCCCCTGAAGGCCCCGCTCCTTCAGCCACTTTGGGGTGAGGTGGAGGAGGGAGGGCAGGACCGCCCGGGGGAAGAGCATGGTTCCATTGTGCCACGGCGGGAAGGGGCCCTTAACGGGGGAGCATGATAAGCCCCCACATCCGTCCCGTCTTTCCCCGGTCCCGGCGGTGGGAAAAGAGAGTGGGTTCGCAGTGGGTGCAGAGGCCCACCTGGTAGATCCTCTCCCGAAGGAGGCCAGCCCTTTCCGCCTGGAGAAGGAGGGCCCCTTCCAGGTCCAGGAGGTACCTACCCGGGGCCTTTGGGTCCGGGGTAAAGGTGTTTAGTCCCGCTTGGGCGAAGCGTTCCGCCACCTCCTCCCCCACCTGGTAACACCGGCCCCCAATGCCTGGGCCCATGGCCAGGTGAACCTGCTTGGGATCCAGCCCCATTTCTTCCAGAAGCTCTAAGGCTCGAGGGAGGATCCCCCCTACCACGCCCCGCCAGCCGGCATGCAGGGCCCCCACCACCCCTTCGGGGTGGTAGAGGAGAAGGGGGTAGCAGTCCGCCGCCCCCACCCTCAGGAGAAGGCCGGGGGTCTTTGTGAGGAGGCCATCCCCTTCCCAGACGCCAGGGCCTTTCACCAGGTGGACCTCTACTCCGTGCACCTGCTTGAGCCCGGCCACGGGAGGATGGCCGAATCGGGAGAGGACCCGCCTTTGGTTCTCGGCCACCCGTTCGGGGTCGTCCCCGGTGGCTGCGGAGAGGTTCAGGCTCTGAAAGGGGCCTTGGGAAACCCCGCCCAGGCGGGTGGTGAAGCCATGGGGCACGGGCAAGGGGGTGGTGAGGAGGGGAACCATGCCTCTATTGTGCCCTGGGGTTCCGCAAAGCGTGCCTTTACCCCTATTCTTCACAGGCTCAGGTGTATACTATACCCCCATGAAGACGGACCGGAACCAGCTCCGCTTCAACCAGGTTCTCCTCACCCTTCTTCTCCCCCTGGCGGCGTTTTTGGACCTGCCCCTTCTGGTCTATCTCCTTTTCCTCCTCATGGTAAGCCAGCACACCCCCTGGGATCTGATGGTGGCCCTGAAGCGGGCCCTGGGCATCCCGGCCAGGCTGGTGGAGGAGGACCCCAGGCCTCACCGCTTCGCCCGTACCTTGGGGGCGGTGTTTTTGGGGCTTTCCTCCCTCTTCCTCCTTCTCGGGCTCAAGGGGGTGGGGTACACCTTGGCCCTGGTGGTGGCCCTTCTGGCCTTCGTCAACCTGGCCTTTGGCTTCTGCCTGGGTTGCTTCCTCTACCTGCACCTGCGTTACGCCCGGGCCCTTATCACCGGGAAATAGCCTCCAGAAGGCGCACCATCTCGATGGCGGTGAAGACCGCCTCGGCTCCCTTGTTCCCCGCCTTGCCCCCGGCCCTTTCCTGGGCTTCCTCCGGGGTGTTGGTGGTGAGAACGCCGAAGACGATGGGTTTTTCCGTCTGAAGCATGGCCTGCATGAGGCCCGAAGCAGCCTGGGCGGCCACGTACTCGAAATGGGGGGTTTCCCCCCGCACCACGGCCCCTAAGGCCACCACCGCATCCACGTCGGGGCGCAGGGCCAGGCGCTTGGCCACCAGGGGTAGCTCAAAGGAACCTGGCACCCAGGCCACCAGAACCTCGGCGGGGTCCCCGCCCAGGCGGGCGTAGGCCTCGAGGGCCCCTTCCAGGAGGAGTTTGGTCACCCGTTCGTTGAAGCGGCCCACGGCGATGGCCAGGCGTACCCCTTTGGCGGTAAGGATGGGGGAGAGGGTCTTGGGCTTCATGGTCCCAATATACTTTGGGGGTGGAGCGGTATCTCCTGGTGCTCCTGGGCTACCGCCTGGGTGGGGCCCTGGTAGCCTAGGGGTATGAAGCTGGAAGGGGAGGCCAAGCTCCTGCGCATCTTCGTGGGGGAGTCGGACCGGCATGGGGGGAGGCCCCTCTATGAAGCCATCGTCCTCGAGGCCAAGCGCCAGGGCCTGGCCGGGGCCACGGTGTTCAAGGGCTTCATGGGCTTCGGTGCCCACTCCCGCATCCACACCGCCAAGGTGCTTCAGCTCTCCGAGGACCTGCCCGTGATGGTGGAAATCGTGGACGAGGAGGAGCGGATCCGGGACTTCCTCCCGGTGCTAGAGGGGATGATGCGGGAGGGCCTGGTGACCCTGGAAAGGGTGGAGGTGATCCGCTACCGGAGCTAGGTGCCCTAGACCCTTTTCCCTCGGGGGGCCTTGGCCTACCCTGGGGGTATGGACCGGGTGCCCCCAGGCCAGATCCTCACCGAGCGCTTCCCCATCCTCACCTACGGGGAGGAGCCGGAGGTCTCCCCGGAGGAGTGGCGCTTCACCCTTAGGGGCCTGGTGCAGGAGCCCTTGACCCTCACCTACGAGGCCCTTCTCGCCCTGCCCCAGGTGGACCTCACCCGGGACTTCCACTGCGTGACCCGCTGGAGCCGGCTAGACGTGGCCTGGCGGGGGGTGAGGGTGCGGGACCTCCTGGAGCAGGCCCGTCCCAGGCCCGAAGCCGTGGCTGCCCGGGTGGAGAGTTACGGCGGCTACACCACCAACCTCCTCCTGGAGGACCTCCTTAAGGAGGATGTCCTCCTGGCCCACACCCTCTTTGGCCAGCCCCTTCCCCGCGAGAGGGGTGGCCCGGTGCGCCTCCTCGTTTCCCACCTCTACGCCTGGAAGAGCGCCAAGTGGGTGCGGACCATTGAGCTTTTGGACCACCTGGAGCTCGGCTTTTGGGAGAGGATGGGGTACCACTGGCGGGGGGATCCCTGGCGAGAGGAGCGCTTCCAGGAGGGCCCCATCCCCGCCGCCAGCTTGAGATTCAGAAAAACCTGATATATTAAAACTTAAGGAGGTGCCTATGCCAGCCCTGGAACCTGCCCGCCTCGAGGTGGAGGAGGCCCTAAAGGCCTACGAGGACTGCGTGGAGCGGGAGGAGGCGGAGTACCGGGAGGAGTACGAGCGGGTAACCTTTATGGAGTACGAGGCCCCCGCTCCTGACCCCTGCGCCGAGGCCTTTTTGCGCCTTCTGAGGGCGGTGCGGGCCTACGAGGCCGCCGGGGGGCGCCGGGAGGACCTCTCCTTAGGGGCAAGGCGGGACCAGATCTACGAGGCCCTGGACAGGGAGTAGGCCACCGGCCTGCCCTCGCGGAAGTAGTAGGCCTCCTGAAAACCTAAGGCGGCGAGGAGGGCCCGGGTTTCGGGAAAGGCGAAACCCACCTCCTCGGGAGCATGGGCGTCGGAGCCCAGGACGATCCCAATGCTAAGCTCCCGGGCCCTTCGCAGGAGGGCGGGGGCCGGGTAGATCTCCTGGGCCGGGTTCCGGAGCCCGGCGGTGTTCACGTCCAGGAGAAGCCCCTCCTCCGCAATGGCCCTAAGGGCGGGTTCGGCCAGCTCCACAAGGGCTTCTTCTGGAAGGCGGTGGCCGAACTTCTTGGGCAGGTCCAGGTGGCCGATGGCGTGAAAGAGGCCGCTTCTTGCCGCTTTTTCCACCTCCTGGAAGTAGGCCTGGAAGATCTCCTTCAGGTCCCGCCAGCGGTACTCCTCCTGGTGGTCGGGATGGTCCAGGGGCCAGGCCCCCAGGTAGTGGACGCTGCCGATCACGTAGTCGAAGGGGTAGCCTTTAAGCAGGGTCCGCACGAACTCCTCCGTGCCCTCGTGGAAGTCGGCCTCGAGGCCGATCCCCACGTAAAGATCCGGGTGATCTTCCCGGATTTTCTCCAGGGCCAGGAGGTAAAAGGGCAGGGCCTCGAGGCGCATGCGGCTTTCGGGGTCGTACCAGGAGGGCATAGGACTGTGGTCGGTGAAGACCACACCTTTTAGCCCAGCCTTCCGGGCGTGGAAGAGGTACTCCCCGGGGGCCCCTTGGGCATGGCCGCAAAGGGGGGTATGGAGGTGGCTATCCACCATGCTGGGATTCTATCCGCAAGACCAGGCCTCGAGAGGCGAACACCACCACCCTTTCCCCCAAGGCTTCCGAGAGATCCAAGGAGAGAAGGGGGTCTTCCTGGGCCTCGGGCACGGTATCCTCTCCGGGGATACCCAGGGCCTGGACCAGAACGGGAACCGAGGGAGGGAAGAGGAGGGGGTGGCGCTCCAGGATGGCCTCCACCCGAAAGACCTCCGCCCAAAGCCGCTTCAGGGCGAATAGGGCCTCCTGTGGGTTCCGGGCCAGGTGGTGGGTTCCTTCCCCCGGCTGGCGGAGGAGGAAGGGCCCCTTTCCCTTGAGGGTCTCCAGGAAGGCCTCGGCCCGTTCGGGCAGGAGGTAGCTTTCCCGCACGGCCCTTTCCGCCTCTTCCGCCGCCAGGAGGAGGCGTTCCTCATCTATACGCACGCCGAACACACCCTGGAAGAGCCTTTCGATGCGCTCGGGAAGGTTGTTGAGGCGGGCGAACTCCTCCCAAAGCCCCACCACCCAGGTTTCCGCCACGGGGAAACCCAGGCTCTGGGCTCGCTTCAGGAGGGAAACCTCCCCCCGGCCTTCCGCCTGGGCCAAGGGGATCAGTCCGGGGTTCGCCATAGGTACCGGGCCAGGTGGCTTAGGAGTTCCCCCTTTTATTCCCTTCTATCCCCCCAGGGTTCGGAGCAGGTCGGGAAAGCCCTTCAGGTAAGGGTTCTTCCCCCACACCTGCTCCAGGGCGGCACTCCTTCCGCCCGGTATCCCGGGTCTCAGCCTTGACCCGGGGCGAGACCTCTCCGCATACCTCCGCAGAAGCAGGCGAAGGGTCTCCCTTTTCGGGGTGAAGGTGATGACGGACTCCTCCGGAGAACTTCTCCGGAGAAGGTTTCTGGCCGCGTTCACCTGGGCGTTGCCCCTGTGCCCACAAGCCTGGCAGACAAAGGTCTGGGTATCCCTGCGGTTCCTGGGGTCCACGTACCCGCACCGTGAGCACGCTTGGGAGGAGTACGCGGGATTTACCTCCACCACCTTGATCCCGTAAAGCTCCCCGAGCCGGGCCAGTTTCTCCTTCAGGTAGCGCCTCCCGAAGTTGGAGAGAAGACGGTTCATCCGGCGGGAAAGCTCGGGAGAACGCAGGTCCAGTCTTTCCACCACCAGCACCGCGGGTGCGTGCAGTGCCACCAGCCGGTTGAGAAGGCGGTTCACCTCGTTTTTCAGGAATCCCCGGAGTCTTCCCATCGCTTCCCGGTACTCGGGTACCTGGGAGAGCTTTCGGCCTTCCCTTTGTGCTCTTTTGGCTATGGTTTGGATCTCGGTATCGTAGGCGGCAAGAAGGCGCAGGAAACCCCGGCCCAGGAGGTCCCCGCGATCCGTGGCGATAAGGGGGGAAAGCCCGATATCCACCGCCAGGCGTTCAGTTCTGGGAGTGTAAGGCTTAGGGCTCAGGGCCTTAACCCTACGGATCTGGACCCTTCCATTCTCCTCTCCGACCTGAAAGAAATCCCGCCACTCTCCCTTACGGCCCTCGGCATAAGGGTTCTCCCCCAGGGGGATGGCCACCCTCTTCCCCTTCTCCAGGGTGGCCAGATGGAGCCAGGCGGGGAAGTGGGTGGCTTGTTTCCCCCTTCCCCTTCCCCTGGGCTCGTAGCGGACCACCTTCCCATCCAGGTGCATCTGGATGCGGTGCATGCCGGGCCAGGTAAGTTCCTTCCTGGCCCGGCGGAACAGATGGAGTAGGAGGCGCAGGTCCTCGGGGGTGGCCTGGAGGGTTTTGGTCCTTTCCCTGCCGCTCTCGTCTTTCCGTACAACCTTAAAGACCAGCGGTTGCCCTTCGGCCAGGGCCTGGCGCACCTCGGGCTTCAGCCAGGCCTCCCGGGAGTTGAGAAGAAGGAGCACCTCCCGCTTCTCCCTGGGAAGGGAAGAGCCAAGAAGAATCTCCCGTACCCTGTTCTTCAGGTGCTCCAGGTGCCCCTTGAGCATGTCCACCACCTGCTGGGAGCACACCCACAGGTAGCGGTCGGAGAGGGGGCTTTCAAGGTAGCCCCCTTGGGGCTGACCAACGCTTGTGGGGTCCAGGAAACGGGAGAGGCTACCTTCCTCAAAGAAACGGCGCAGGTGGAGGCGTTGGATCCCTTCCGCCGCCCTGCGGTACTGGCGGAGCACCTGAAGAACCTTCTCCTCCTTCCCCCGGTTCATGGCGTGGGGGAGGAGGTAGCTTCCGTAGATTTCATCCGTTCGCTTCCCGCGCTTCATCCACCAGCTCCGAGACGATCTTGCGGGCTTTCCTTTTCCCCCTCAAACCGTACAGCCTTGCGGCAAACGAGTAGATCACCGCCACGAAGTCTTCAATGAGATCCGCCCTGGGAGTGTCCGCCTCGTTCACCACCTCCACCCGCTTCCCCTGCTCATGGAGAAGCAGTTCCAGATAGTGAAAGCCGAAACGGGTCAGGCGGTCCCTGTGCTCTACCAGGAGCACCCCGTAGTCTTTCTCCAAAAGCAGTTTTTCCAGACGAGGCCTGCGATCGTTCAGACCCGAAGCCACTTCCTTCACCACCCGCACCACCCGGTAACCCCTGGCAGCGGCGTAGTCCTGGAGCCTCTGGACCTGGCGTTCCAGGTCGTCCCTGGCCTCGTGCACCGAGACCCGGGTGTAGATGGCCGCAGCATCCTGGGGGAGCCTAACCTCTTCCTCTTCCTCAAGAACCAGGATGGTGCCCGTGGGTAGCTGGATGGCCCTGGCAGGCAGAATCCCTTGCTTGAACCACTTCCAGGCGGTGCGGTAGGGAATCCCGTGCTTTCTGGCCCAATGGGACAGCTTCACCCCTATCTCTCCGCCTTTACCTTAACACAGAAGAGGATAGACGTCAATAACAGACCACAACTTTGGCAACCGGTATCAGGACCGGGTGATCAAACAAAGCGCACTCCCTCGGCCCGGGTTACCTGGCCCTGGTAGAGGAAGGTGACCTGGCGCAAGGCGGCCTGAAGGTCAAAGGGGGTGAGGGCGCTGGTGGCGTCCTCCGGGAGGACCACCCGGTACCAGCGAAGGGCGGCGGAGCCCGCGGTGTGGAGCACGCAGATGTTGGCCACGGTGCCCGTCACCACCACATTCCTGATCCCCCAAAGGTGGAGGTAATGGTCCAGGGGGGTACCGTAGAAGGCATCGTAGCGCACCTTCTGGATGATCAGGTCCCCCGGCTCGGGGCGGAGGTCCTCCAGGATCTCTGCCCCCCAGGTGCCCGCCACCGCATGCCGGGGCCAGATCTGGAACTCGGGGTCGTCCTCCCGGTGCCAGTCCTGGGTGTAGACCACCCTTGCCCCTGCCTGCCGCGCCCTTTCCAGAAGAAGCCGGATGGCCGGAACGCTTTTGGGAGCATCGGGCACGAAAAGGGCACCTTGAGGGTGGGCGAAGTCGTTTTGCATGTCCACCACGATCAAAGCGGTTTCCCTGGCGGGAAGCTCCAGGCCTTCCACCTTGGGGATTTCCGGAACCTCTACCATATCCTTATTTTGCCACCTTGACCAGGGGGAGGGGAGGGGCTACACTCTAGCGCATGAAAATACGGGACCTCCTGAAGGCGCAAGAAGGGCCGCTTTTCTCCTTTGAGTTCTTCCCCCCCAAAACCCCAGAAGGGGAGGAGGCCCTTTTTCGCACCATGGAGGAGCTTAAGGCTTTCCGGCCGGCCTTCGTATCCATCACCTACGGGGCCATGGGGAGCACCCGGGAAAGGAGCGTCCTCTGGGCCAAGCGCATCCTGGACCTGGGGCTGAACGCCCTGGCCCACCTCACCGTGGCCGGGCAGAGCCAAGAGGAGGTGGCGGGGGTCTTGGACCGGTTCGTGGAGGCCGGGGTGGAGAACATCCTGGCCCTCCGTGGCGACCCTCCCCAAGGGGAGAGGGTGTTTAGACCCCATCCCCAGGGGTTCCGCTACGCCATGGAGCTGGTGGCCTTTATCCGGAGCCGCTATGGGGAAGGGGTTTCCGTGGGGGGGGCCGCCTACCCGGAGGGGCACCCGGAAAGCGAAAGCCTCGAGGCCGACCTGCGCCATTTCAAGGCCAAGGTGGAGGCGGGGCTGGACTTCGCCATCACCCAGCTGTTCTTCAACAACGCCCACTACTTCGGCTTCCTGGAAAGGGCCAGGAGGATGGGCATAGAAATCCCCATCCTCCCCGGCATCATGCCCATCACCAGCTACCCGCAGCTCCGCCGCTTCACCGAGGTCTGCGGCGCCAGCATCCCCGGGCCCCTCCTCTCCAAGCTGGAAAGGCATCAGGAGGACCCGAAGGCCATCCTGGAGATCGGGGTGGAGCACGCCACCCGCCAGGTGGCCGAGCTTTTGGAGGCTGGGGTGGAGGGGGTGCACTTCTACACCCTTAACCGAAGCCCCGCCACCCGTAGGGTTCTGGAGCGCCTGGGCTTTAAACCGGCCTAAACTTCCACCCCCTCCCCGAGGCGCGCCAGGCCCACCTCCTGCCCCCGCAGGGCTAGGAGCTTGCCCAGCGCCAGGAGCGCTTCCTCCTCCCCGTGGACCAGGATCACCCGGGGCTGGCCATGGAGCCAGTCCAATAGCTCATCCTGCCCCGCATGCCCCGAGAAGCCGCCCAGGGTGTGGACGCTGGCCCTAAGGGGTATCTCCTGCCCCAGGAGGCGGATGCGCTCGGGCCTTTGGATGATCTCGGCTCCCAGGCCCCCTCGAGGCTGGTAGCCCACGAAGACCAAGGTGTTCTTGGGATCGGAAAGGCCGTGCTTCAGGTGGTGGAGGATCCGCCCCCCGGTGAGCATGCCGCTTCCCGCGATGATCACCATGGGGCCGGGCTCGCGGTTTAGGGCCTTGGATTCCTCCACGCTTTCCACCACCCGAAGCCCCCGGGGGCGGAAGGGATTCTTCCCCGCCAGGAAGTAGGCCTGCACCTCCTCGCTGAAGTAGCGCACCAGCCGGGGATAGAGGTCAAGGACCCGCTCGGCCATGGGGGAGTCCAGGTAGATGGGGGCCTGGGGCAGGCGGTGGCCGTTTTCGTAGAGGAGGAAGAGGATTTCCTGGGCGCGCTCCACGGCAAAGGAGGGGATGAAGACCTTGCCGCCTTGGCCCAGGGTTCGTTCCAGGATCTCCAAAAACTCCTGCACCGTGGCGGCGAAGGAGCGGTGGGGCCGGTCCCCGTAGGTGCCCTCGCAGAGGATCAGATCCGCCCTGGGAGGCAGGGAGGGGTCGGGGAGGACGGTCTTTTGCCGGTTGCCCAGGTCCCCGCTATAGACCAGGGTCTTCCCCTCCCCCTGGACCACCACGAAGGCGCTTCCCGGAAGGTGCCCTGCTTGGCCAAAGGTGAGGGTAAGGTCCCCCAGCCTGAGCCATTCCCCAAACTCCAGGAGGCGGACGTGGCGGAGAGCTTCCTCCACATCCTCCTCCTCGAAAAAGGGGGTTTCCATGACCTTTAGGGCGTCCTGGAGGATGATCTGCATCAACAAGAAGGTGGCCTGGGTGGCGTAGACCGGCCCCCTATACCCCTCCCGGAAAAGCTTGGGCAGACGGCCCACGTGGTCCAGGTGGGCGTGGGTCAGGACCACGGCGTCCACCGCCTGGGGGTCAAAGCCAAAGGGGGTGTGGTTCTTCTCTTCCTCGCGCCCCTGGAACATGCCGCAGTCCAGGAGGACCTTCCTGCCCTCGGCCAAGAGGAGGTGGCAGCTTCCCGTGACCTCCCGCGCGGCGCCAAAAGGTACGATGCGCATGCCTTTATCTTGACACTCACCGGTGGGTGTGCTAGCCTATTCCCTCGGACAGGGTCCTATCCCCCGTCCTGCCACCCTAGCTCAACAGGCAGAGCACCCGACTTGTAATCGGGGGGTTGGGGGTTCAACTCCCCTGGGTGGCTCCAAGCGGGCGTGGGCAGGTGCCCGAGCGGCCAAAGGGGACGGTCTGTAAAACCGTTGGCGCACGCCTTCGCTGGTTCGAATCCAGCCCTGCCCACCAAAGGTGTGCCAAAGCACACCCCATGCGGGAGTAGCTCAGTTGGTAGAGCATCGGCTTCCCAAGCCGAGGGTCGCGGGTTCGAGTCCCGTCTCCCGCTCCACGAGCTCGCGTAGCTCAGCAGGTAGAGCACACCCTTGGTAAGGGTGAGGTCGCCGGTTCGAGCCCGGCCGCGAGCTCCATCTTTTTGTCTGCCCTGGGCTTAAGGCCCCCAGGGCGGCTTTTGCGTGCAGAAAAGAAGGAGGAACCATGGCCAAGGGCGAGTTTATCCGTACGAAGCCTCACGTGAACGTGGGGACGATTGGGCACGTGGACCACGGGAAGACGACGCTGACTGCGGCTTTGACGTTTGTGGCGGCGGCGGAGAACCCGAACGTGGAGGTGAAGGACTACGGGGAGATTGACAAGGCGCCGGAGGAGCGTGCGCGGGGGATTACCATCAACACGGCGCATGTGGAATACGAGACGGCGAAGCGGCACTATTCGCACGTGGATTGCCCCGGGCACGCGGACTACATCAAGAACATGATCACGGGTGCGGCGCAGATGGACGGGGCGATTCTGGTGGTGTCGGCGGCGGACGGACCGATGCCGCAGACGCGGGAGCACATTTTGCTGGCTCGCCAGGTGGGGGTGCCGTACATCGTGGTGTTCATGAACAAGGTGGACATGGTGGACGACCCGGAGCTTTTGGACCTGGTGGAGATGGAGGTGCGGGACCTCCTGAACCAGTACGAATTTCCTGGGGACGAGGTTCCGGTGATTCGCGGGAGCGCGCTTTTGGCGCTTGAGCAGATGCACAAGAATCCCCAGACGAAGCGTGGGGAGAACGAGTGGGTGGATAAGATTTGGGAGTTGTTGGACGCGATTGACGAGTACATACCCACGCCGGTGCGGGACGTGGACAAGCCGTTCTTGATGCCGGTGGAGGACGTGTTTACGATCACGGGTCGTGGGACGGTGGCCACGGGTCGTATTGAGCGTGGGAAGGTGAAGGTTGGGGACGAGGTGGAGATTGTGGGTTTGGCTCCTGAGACGCGGAAGACGGTGGTGACGGGTGTGGAGATGCACCGTAAGACGCTTTCGGAGGGGATTGCTGGGGACAACGTAGGTTTGTTGCTCCGGGGTGTAAGCCGGGAGGAAGTGGAGCGGGGCCAGGTGCTGGCGAAGCCTGGGAGCATTACGCCGCACACGAAGTTTGAGGCCTCGGTGTACATCTTGAAGAAGGAGGAGGGGGGTAGGCACACGGGGTTTTTTTCTGGGTACCGTCCGCAGTTTTACTTTCGGACGACGGATGTGACGGGGGTGGTGGAGTTGCCCTCGGGTGTGGAGATGGTGATGCCTGGGGACAACGTGACGTTTACGGTGGAGCTGATCAAGCCGGTGGCGTTGGAGGAGGGATTGCGGTTTGCCATTCGTGAGGGTGGGCGGACCGTGGGTGCCGGCGTGGTCACCAAGATCCTGGAGTAAGCTTGGGGGCGGCTAGCCGCCCCTCGAGGAAAGGAGGTGAACCATGGCCAGCGAAGTCCGCATCAAAATCCTCCTGGAGTGCACCGAATGCAAGCGCCGCAACTACGCCACCGAGAAGAACAAGCGCAACACCACCACCAAGCTGGAGCTGAAGAAGTACTGCCCCTGGTGCGATAAGCACACGGTGCACAAGGAAGTGAAAGTCTGATGTTTACCCGGATTGTTCGCTACTTCCAGGAAGCCCGGGCCGAGCTCGCCCGGGTTACCTGGCCCACGCGGGAGCAGATCGTGGAGGGTACCCAGGCCATCCTGGTCTTCACCGTGGTGGCCATGGTGATCTTGGGATTCTACGATCTTGTCTTCCGGTTCCTGATAGGGCTTGTGCGATGAGCATTGAATGGTACGCGGTCCACACCTACGTGGGGCAGGAGGAGAAGGCCAAGGCTAACCTGGAGAAGCGGGTTAAGGCCTTCGGCATGGAGGACAAGATCTTCCAGGTGTTGATCCCCACGGAGGAGGTGGTGGAACTCCGCGAGGGGGGCAAGAAGGAGGTCGTCAAGAAGAAGCTCTTCCCCGGATACCTTTTCGTGCAGATGGACCTGGGGGACGAGGAGGAGCCCAACGAGGCCTGGGAGGTGGTGCGGGGCACCCCGGGGATCACCGGCTTCGTGGGGGCAGGGCATAAGCCGGTGCCCCTTTCCCCGGATGAGGTGCGGCACATCCTGGAGGTGTCAGGGCTTCTGGGCAAGAAGGAGGCCCCCAAGGCCCAGGTGGCCTTCCGGGAAGGGGATCAGGTCCGGGTGGTTTCCGGCCCCTTTGCGGACTTTACCGGTACCGTGACCGAGATCAACCCGGAGAAGGGAAAGGTCAAGGTCATGGTCACCATCTTTGGGCGCGAGACCCCGGTGGAGCTGGATTTCTCCCAGGTGGTCAAGGCCTAAGAGGCGTTCGTACCCCCAACTTGGGGGGAGCCTAGGAGGGAAAAATGAAGAAGGTAGTTGCGGTAGTAAAGCTTCAGTTGCCAGCGGGTAAGGCCACGCCTGCGCCCCCGGTGGGCCCGGCTTTGGGCCAGCATGGGGCCAACATCATGGAGTTTGTGAAGGCCTTCAACGCGGCCACCGCCAACATGGGGGACGCCATCGTCCCCGTGGAGATCACCATCTACGCCGACCGCTCCTTCACCTTCATCACCAAGACCCCGCCCGCCAGCTACCTGATCCGCAAGGCGGCGGGGCTGGAGAAGGGGGCTCATAAGCCCGGCCGGGAGAAGGTGGGCCGCATCACCTGGCAGCAGGTTCTGGAGATCGCCAAGCAGAAGATGCCCGACATGAACACCACCGACCTCGAGGCCGCCGCCCGCATGATCGCAGGGTCGGCCCGCTCCATGGGGGTGGAGGTGGTGGGCGCCCCGGAGGTGAAGGATGCCTAAGCACGGCAAGCGCTACCGGGCCCTGTTGGAAAAGGTGGACCCCACCCGGATCTACACCATCGACGAGGCCGCCCGGCTGGTGAAGGAGCTGGCCACGGCCAAGTTTGACGAGACCGTGGAGGTCCACGCCAAGCTGGGCATCGATCCCCGCAAGTCCGACCAGAACGTGCGCGGCACGGTTTCCCTCCCCCACGGCCTGGGCAAGCAGGTGCGGGTTCTGGCCATCGCCAAGGGGGAGAAGATCAAGGAGGCCGAGGAGGCCGGGGCTGACTACGTGGGCGGGGAGGAGATCATCCAGAAGATCCTGGATGGCTGGATGGACTTCGATGCGGTGGTGGCCACCCCCGACGTGATGGGGGCCGTGGGCTCCAAGCTGGGCCGGATTCTGGGTCCGAGGGGGCTTCTGCCCAACCCCAAGGCGGGCACCGTGGGCTTCAACATCGGGGAGATCATCAAGGAGATCAAGGCGGGACGGATTGAGTTCCGGAACGACAAGACCGGGGCCATCCACGCCCCCGTGGGCAAGGCCAGCTTCCCTCCGGAGAAGATTGCCGACAACATCCGGGCCTTCATCCGGGCCCTCGAGGCCAGCAAGCCCGAGGCGGCCAAGGGCACCTTCCTGCGCTCGGTCTACGTGACCAGCACCATGGGGCCCAGCATCCGCATCAACCCGCATTCCTGAGAGCAGCCTTCTTGGGGCCTGGCTTGACGCCAGGCCTCCTGCCTTTTAAACTCCTCTATGGCACCCCGGGCGCTACGGCGCCCAGGCCAAAGACAGCGGGGGGCTTCAGGCCTTAAACATCCCGCCGAGGCGCTTGCAGGGGGAGCGTTTCGCAGAAATCCCGAAAAGTCGGCTGGGGTTCCCCTGCCCCAAAGGGAGGAAGGCGTGCCCAATAAGCGTAACGTTGAGCTTCTTGCCGCCCTCAAGGAGAACCTTGAGCGGGCCCATGGCTCCTTCTTCCTGGTGAACTACCAGGGGCTTTCCGCCAAGGAAACCCATGCCCTGCGACAGGCCCTGAAGGAAAAGGGGGCCAGGCTCTTCGTGGCCAAGAACACCCTGATCCGCATCGCCCTGAAAGAGCTGGGCCTGCCCGAGCTGGATGGCCTTCAGGGGCCCAGCGCCGTGGTCTTTTACCAGGACCCGGTGGCGGCGGCCAAGGCCCTTTCGGAGTTCGCCAAGAAGAACCCCAAGGGCATCCCTGAGGCCAAGGGCGGGCTTTTGCAGGGCCAGGTGCTTTCGGCCAAGGACGTGGTGGCCCTGGCGGAGCTTCCCACCATGGACGAACTCAGGGCAGAGCTTTTGGGCGTCTTGCAGGCGCCCATGGCGGAGCTGGTGGGGGTCCTGGGCGGTGTGGCCCGCGAGCTGGTAGGCATCCTGGAGGCGTACGCGGAGAAGAAGGCGGCATAGGAGGTGGAAGATGGCTTTGGACATCGAACGCATTAAGGAAGAGCTTTCTCAGGCTACGGTTTTGGAACTCAAGCAGCTCATCGACGTGCTCAAGGAGACCTGGGGCGTGACGGCGGCGGCCCCGGTGGCGGTGGCGGCGGCTCCTGCTGCGGCCCAGGCCGCGGCTCCCGTGGAGGAGAAGACGGAGTTTGACGTGATCCTCAAGGACGCCGGGGCCAAAAAGCTGGAGGTCATCAAGGAGCTTCGCGCCATCACCGGCCTGGGCCTCAAGGAGGCCAAGGACCTGGCCGAGAAGGGGGGCCCCATCAAGGAGGGCATCCCCAAGGCCGAGGCCGAGGAGATCAAGAAGAAGCTCGAGGCCGTGGGCGCGGTGGTGGAGCTCAAGTAACCCTCCGCTTCCACGGGGTGCCCCCCAGGCCCAAAGGGCCTGGGGTTTTTGCATGGGAAACCACGGGAAGCCTTCGGAATAGGGGATAGCATGGAAGCCATGGCGGAACTTCCCCGGGTGGTGGTGGGCTTGACGGGGGCGAGCGGCATGCCCTACGCCCTGGACCTTTTGGAAACCCTGCAGGGCCTTGCCGAGGTGCACCTGGTCTTAAGCCAGGGGGCCAAACGGGTCTTGTGGGAGGAGATGGGCCTGAGCCCGAAGGACCTCTACCCCTTGGCCAGCCGGGTGTACAAGGACGGCGACCTCGGTGCCCCCATCGCCTCGGGTTCCTTCCGTACCCAGGGCATGGTGGTGGTGCCCTGTTCCGCCACCACCCTTAGCAAGATCGCCCTGGGCCTGGCGGATACCCTCCTCACCCGGGCGGCCTACGTGCACCTGAAGGAACGGCGCCCCCTGATCCTGGTGCCCCGGGAGGCTCCCCTGCCCCTTCCCACTCTTAGGGCCATGGTGCAGGCGACGGAGGCCGGAGCCTTGATCCTCCCGGCGAGCCCTGGCTTCTACCACCGACCCAAGGAGATCCGGGACCTTTTGGGCTTCATCACCCAGCGCATCCTGGACCACCTGGGCTTGAGCGCCGAACGGGCTCCCCGCTGGGGTGAGCCCCCCTCCTGACAGCCGAAAAGGGCTTTGCGCCTGGGTGAGGGGTGATGGTCCATCCTTGCCCGCCCATAGCCTCCCGCATACATGACGTTTTTTTGCCCAAGTGCGGTGATACGATATCCCTGATGACCCTCACTTCCGAGCAGAAACTGGCGCTGGACACGGTACGGCAGGTGGCCAAGGAGGTTCTCTACCCCCTGGCCCCGGAGTACGACCGCACGGGGGAATACCCCTGGCCCCAGCTGAAGGCTTTGGCGGAGCTGGGCTTTTTGGGCATGACCACCCCGGAGGAATGGGGAGGAGTGGGCCTGGATTCCGTGACCTGGGCCCTGGCCCTCGAGGAGATTGCCGCCGCCGATCCCAGCGTGGCCGTGGTCCTTTCGGTGACCAGCGGCCTTCCCCAGTACATGCTCCTTCGCTTCGGCACCGAGGCGCAAAAAAGAAAGTACCTGGTGCCCCTGGCCCGGGGGGAGTGGATCGGGGCCTTCTGCCTCACCGAGCCCCAGGCGGGTTCCGATGCCGCCAGCATCCGCACGGAGGCCAGAAGGGTGCCCGGGGGTTTCGTGCTGAACGGCCTGAAAAGCTGGATCACCTCCGCAGGCCAGGCCCACCTCTACGTGGTCATGGCCCGGAGCGAGAAGGGCATCAGCGCCTTTTTGGTGGAAAAGGACACCCCGGGCCTTTCCTTTGGCCCCCCGGAGGCGAAGATGGGCCTCCACGCCGCCCACACCGCCGAGGTTCGCCTCGAGGAGATCTTCGTGCCCGAGGAAAACCTTCTGGGCGAGGAGGGAAGGGGCTTGGCCTACGCCCTGGCGGGCCTGGATTCGGGCAGGGTCGGGGTGGCGGCCCAGGCGGTGGGCATCGCCCGGGGGGCCTTTGAGATCGCCAAGGCCTATGCCGATGAGAGGGAGCAGTTCGGCAGGAAACTCCGGGAGCACCAGGCCATCGCCTTCAAGATCGCTGACATGCACGTGAAAATCGCCGCCGCCCGGGCCTTGGTGCTGGAGGCCGCCAGGAAAAAGGATTCCGGGGAGCGGTTCACCCTCGAGGCCAGCGCCGCCAAGCTCTTCGCCAGCAGCGTGGCGGTGGAGGTGACCCGGGAGGCAGTGCAGGTCCTGGGGGGCTACGGCTACCACCGGGACTACCGGGTGGAGCGCTACTACCGGGACGCCAAGGTGACGGAGATCTACGAGGGCACCTCGGAGATCCAGCGCTACGTCATTGCCCGGGAGCTTTACCGGTAGTTGGCCTAGGGCCTTCCCTTTCTCATCCTCCCGCCTTAGGGTGGAAAGGGTATGGTCCGCCGCCTCCTTTCCCTCACCCGGCCCCTCTACTGGCTTTACGAAAAGCGCCTCCTTAAGGAGGTGAAAGGAGGCCCGGTTCCCAAGCACCTAGGCCTCATCCTGGATGGGAACCGCCGCTACGCCAGGGCCTTGGGGTTATCCCCCGTGAAGGGGCACGAGTTCGGGGTCCAGAAGGCCTACGAGGTCCTGGAATGGTGCCTGGAGATGGGCATAAAAACCGTGACGGTCTGGGTTTTCTCCACGGACAACTTCAAGCGCCCCCCCGAGGAGGTGGAGGAGCTCATGCGCCTTTTCGTGCGGGAGGCGGAAAGGATGGCGGAGGACCACCGCATCCTGGAGCACCAGGTGAGGGTGCGCTTCATCGGGCGGCGGGAGGGATTCTCCGAGGAGGTCCTGAGGGCGCTGGAGCGCCTCGAGGCCAAGACCCAGCACCACCAGGGCATGGTGCTGAACATCGCCTTGGGTTACGGGGGGCGGGAGGAGATCGTGGACGCGGTGAAGAGGCTTCTTCTGGAGGCTTGGGAAAGGGGCCTTTCCCTCAAGGAGGTTGCGGAGGGGCTTACCCCTGAGGACATCGCCCGCCACCTCTACACCGCAGGCCTTCCCGATCCCGACTTCATCATCCGCACCTCGGGGGAGATCCGGCTTTCCGGCTTCCTCCTTTGGCAGTCGGCCTACTCCGAGTTCTACTTCGCCGACGTGCTCTGGCCGGAGTTCCGGAAGATCGACTTCTTGAGGGCTCTGAGGAGCTACCAGGCCCGCGAAAGGCGGTTTGGGCGTTGACAAAAAGGAGGGTTTCGTATACCCTTACAGGCAAGATGCTGGCCCTTGAGAAAAAACTCGGCCGCCGGGGGGTAGGGTAGCCCCTAAGGGTTCCTTATCCCCCGGCCCGAGTTCGGGCCGGTTTTCTTTTTGGGGAGGAGCGCATGCGGGAATGGAAGATTATCGATTCCACCTTAAGGGAAGGGGAGCAGTTTGAAAGGGCCAACTTTTCCACCCAGGACAAGATCGAGATCGCCAAGGCCCTGGACGAGTTCGGCGTGGAGTACATCGAGGTCACTACCCCCATGGCCTCCCCCCAGTCCCGCAAGGATGCGGAGGTCCTGGCTTCCTTGGGCCTGAGGGCCAAGGTGGTGACCCACATCCAGACCCGGCTGGATGCGGCCAAGGTGGCGGTGGAAACCGGGGTGCAGGGCATAGACCTCCTTTTCGGTACCAGCAAGTACCTCAGGGCCGCCCACGGGCGGGATATCCCCCGGATCATCGAGGAGGCTAAGGAGGTCATTGGCTACATCCGCGAGAAGGCCCCCCACGTGGAGGTGCGCTTCTCCGCCGAGGACACCTTCCGCTCCGATGAGCACGATCTTTTGGAGATCTACCAGGCCATCGCCCCCTATGTGGACCGGGTGGGTCTGGCGGATACCGTGGGCATCGCCACCCCCAGGCAGGTCTTCGCCCTGGTGCGGGAGGTCAGGCGGGTGGTGGGCCCCCACGTGGACATAGAGTTCCACGGGCACAACGACACGGGCTGCGCCATCGCCAATGCCTTTGAGGCCATAGAGGCGGGGGCCACCCATGTGGACACCACCATCCTGGGGATCGGGGAGCGGAACGGGATCACCCCTTTAGGGGGTTTTCTGGCCCGCATGTACACCCTGCAACCCGAGTACGTGCGCCGGAAGTACAAGCTGGAGATGCTTCCCGAGCTGGACCGCATGGTGGCCCGGATGGTGGGGATAGAGATCCCCTTCAACAACTACATCACCGGGGAAACCGCCTTCAGCCACAAGGCGGGGATGCACCTCAAGGCCATCTATCTTAACCCCGAGTCCTACGAGCCCTATCCGCCAGAGGTCTTTGGAGTGAAGCGCAAGCTCATCATCGCCTCCAAGCTCACGGGCAGGCATGCCATCAAGGCCCGGGCGGAGGAACTTGGCCTGCACTACGGGGAGGAGGAGCTGGCCCGCATCACCCAGCACATCAAGGCCCTGGCGGACCGGGGGGAGCTTACCCTCGAGGAGCTGGACCGCATCTTAAGGGAGTGGATCACGGCATGAGGCTAAAGGTTTCGGAACTCCTCCTCGGTGAGGCCGGCTTGCTTCAGGATCTTTTTGAAGGTGCCCTTGGGAAGCTCTCCGCTGTGGAAGGGGATCACGGCTATCCGGCCATCGGGGTGGGCATAAAGCCGATGCCCTCCTTTGGCCATGCGCTCCACAAACCCCAGGCGCTGAAGCTTTCTGGCCACTTCCTCGGGTCTAGGCGGCATCTATCCCCACCTGCACCGTGCGGACGTCTGGGGGAAGAGGGCGGCCTGTTTCCTTCAGGTAGGCCAGTACCAGCTCCAAGGCTTCTTTGGCGTGGGCCAAGGCTTCCTCGGGGGTCCGGCCAAAGGAATGGGCTTCAGGGATGGCGGGGAACTCGGCGATCCAGGTGCCCGGGGTTTCAGGGTCTTCGTAGACGAGGGCAGTGTAGGTCATACCCTCAGTATAGGAGGCGGGCATGGGCATGACCTTGGCGGAAAGGATACTTTCCAGGAAGGCGGGAAGAGAGGTGCGGGCCGGGGAGCTGGTGGTGGTGGAGGTGGACCAGGTGATGGTGGTGGACTCCATCGCCGGAAGCTTCTTCAAGCGCCTGGCTTACCTGGAGGCCACCCCCCGGTACCCGGAAAGGGTTTCCATTGTCATCGACCACGTGGCCCCGGCAGCCAACCTCGAGGTGGCCAAGGCCCAGAAGGAGATCCGGGAATGGGGAAGGAAGCACGGCATCCGGGTCTTTGACGTGGGAAGAGGCGTGTGCCACCAGGTGCTCATCGAGGAGGGTCTGGCCCAGCCGGGCTGGATCGTGGTGGGGTCGGATTCCCACTCCACCACCTACGGGGCAGTGGGGGCCTTCGGCACGGGCATGGGGGCCACGGATATCGCCCTGGCCGCCGCCAGCGGCCGCACCTGGTTCAGGGTGCCGGAAAGCGTCAAGGTGACCTTCCGGGGGAGGCTTCCCAAGGGGGTTACCGCCAAGGATGCGGCCCTCGAGATGGTGCGCCTCCTCACCGCCGAGGGGGCCACCTATATGGCGGTGGAGATCCACCTCCTGGACGGGGCGGAGTCCTTGAGCCGGGGTGAGCGCATGACCCTGGCCAACCTCACCGTGGAGGCCGGGGCCAAGGCGGGGCTGGTGGTGCCCTCGGGGGAGATCCTGGACCTCTACCGGGTGCCCGACTGGCTCTACCCCGACCCCGACGCCCGGTATGCCCGGGAGGTGGAGATCGACCTTTCCACCCTTTCCCCCAGGGTTTCCGTACCCTTCTACGTGGACAACGTGCAGGAGGTGGCCGCCGTCCGGGGCAAGCGGGTGGACCAGGTGTTCATCGGCACTTGCACCAATGGGCGCCTCGAGGACCTGAGGGCGGCCGCCGAGGTGTTAAAGGGGAAGAAGGTGGCCCCCGGGGTGCGCCTTTTGGTGATTCCCGCAAGCTCCCAGGTTTTGGAGGAGGCCACCCGGGATGGCACCCTGCTCACCCTGCTGGAGGCCGGGGCCACCATCGGCACCCCTGGGTGCGGTCCTTGCATGGGGCGGCACATGGGGGTTTTGGCCCCGGGGGAGGTGTGCGTGTCCACCAGCAACCGCAACTTCCGGGGGCGGATGGGGGCTCCCGACGCCGAGATCTACCTGGCAAGCCCCCGCGTGGCGGCGGCCAGCGCCGTGGCCGGGTATATCGCCACCCCCGAGGACCTAGCCTCTTTGCCTCAGGAGGAAGCCCATGCCTAGGGTTTGGAAGTTTGGCGACCACATCAACACGGACGACATCCTTCCCGGCAAGTACGCTCCTTTCATGGTGGGGGAGGACCGGTTCCACACCTTCGCCTTCGCCCACCTGCGGCCCGAGTTCGCCAAGGAGGTGAAACCCGGGGACATCCTGGTTTTCGGAAGGAATGCCGGGCTTGGCAGTAGCCGGGAGTACGCCCCGGAGGCCCTGCGCAAGCTGGGCATCCGGGTGGTTATCGCCAAGAGCTACGCCCGCATCTTCTTCCGCAACCTGGTGAACCTGGGGATCATTCCCTTCGAGTCGGAGGAGGTGGTGGATGCGCTAGAGGACGGGGATACGGTGGACCTGGATCTGGAAACGGGGGTTCTGGTGCGGGGAGGAGAGCGCTTCGCCCTTCGTCCCCCGCCGCCCTTCCTCTTGGAGGCTTTGAGGGAGGGTTCCCTGCTGGACTACTACAAGAAGTATGGCCGCTTCCCGGGGGAGTAAACTAAGCCTATGGAGGACCTGGAGATCACCTGCCCGGTGTGCGGCGAGGCCAGCGTAGTGCTGGCCGAGGACATGGAGACCCTGGAAGTAGGGGACGTGCTGGAGTGCGAAGCCTGCGGGGCCTTTTTGGAGGTGGTCTCCCTGGATCCCCTCGAGGTGGAGGTGACGGAGGAGGGCCTCGAGGCCTTCTTCGTGGACTGCCCCCGTTGCGGCTACACCTTTGAGGTATCCGAGGAGGATCAAGGCCAAGAGGTGGAGTGCCCGGAGTGCGGCTTCCGGTTCATCCCCGACTGGAGTGAGATCGAGGAGGAGGACGAGGAATGGTAGCCACTTGCCCTGAATGCGGTGCGGAGCTGACCCTGGCAAACCCCGAGTTGGGGGAACTTGTGGTGTGCGAGGACTGCGGCGCGGAGCTGGAGGTGGTGGGGCTGGACCCCCTTCGCCTGGAGCCCGCTCCGGAGGAGGCGGAGGACTGGGGAGAGTGAGGCCATCCCCTTAGGGTAGGGAGCCTCGAGGCCCTGGGCCGGGCTTCAGCCCGGTCCGGGGATTCCTGGAAGGGGAAGAGCCATCGCCATGCTGGCCATCCTGTACGACCGCATCCGCCCCGACGAGAAGATGCTCTTTGAGAGGGCTGAGGCCCTGGGCATTCCCTACAGGAAGGTCTATGTTCCCGCCTTGCGCCTGGTCCTGGGGGAGAGGCCCAAGGAGCTGGAGGAGGTCACGGTGGCCCTGGAGCGCTGCGTGAGCCAGACCCGGGGCCTGGCCGTGGCCCGTTACCTCACCGCCTTAGGCATCCCCGTGGTGAACCGGCCCGAGGTCATGGAAACCTGCGGGGATAAGTGGGCCACCAGCGTGGCCCTGGAGCGCCATGGCCTGCCCCAGCCCAGAACCGCCCTCCTCACCGATGCGGAGGAGGCCCTGAAGCTTATGGAGGAATGGGGCTATCCCGTGGTGCTGAAGCCGGTGATCGGGAGCTGGGGAAGGCTTCTCGCCAAGATCACCGACCGGGAGGCCGCCGAGGCCATCCTGGAGCACAAGGAGGTTCTGGGGGGGTTTCAGCACCAGCTCCTTTACCTGCAGGAGTACGTGAGGAAGCCGGGGCGGGACATACGGGTCTTCGTGGTGGGGGATAGGGCCATCGCCGCCATCTACCGGAGGAGCCAGCACTGGATCACCAACACCGCCCGGGGAGGGCAGGCGGAAAACTGCCCCGTAACCCCGGAGATCGCGGAGCTTTCCGTGCGGGCGGCCCAGGCGGTGGGGGGCGGGGTGGTGGCCATCGACCTCTTTGAGTCCGAGCGGGGCCTTTTGGTGAACGAGGTGAACCACACCATGGAGTTCAAGAACTCCGTGCACACCACGGGGGTGGACATCCCGGGAGAGATCCTCCGGTACACGTGGGAGCAAGGGAGGACGGCTTCATGAGCGCCGGGAAAAAGACCTTGTCCATCGTGGGGGCCTCGGGGTATGCGGGGGGGGAGTTTTTGCGTCTGGCTCTTTCCCACCCTCACCTCGAGGTGAAGCAGGTGACCTCGAGGCGTTTTGCCGGCGAGCCCGTGGCCTTCGTCCATCCCAACCTGAGGGGGAGAACCAACCTGAAGTTCATCCCCCCGGAAAAGCTGGAGCCCGCCGACATCCTGGTGCTTTCCCTGCCCCACGGGGTCTTCGCCCAGGAGTTTGAGCGCTATGCGGATCTAGCCCCCATCCTCATCGACCTTTCCGCGGACTTCCGCCTTAAGGACCTGGACCTCTACCGCAAGTACTACGGGGAGCATCCCAGGCCCGAGCTTCTCGGCCGCTTTGTCTACGCCCTGCCCGAGCTTTACCGGGAGAGGCTTAAGGAAGCGGACTGGATGGCGGGGGCCGGGTGCAACGCCACCGCCACGCTTCTGGGCCTGTACCCCCTCCTTAAAGGAGGGGTGCTGAAGCCCGGACCCATCTTCGTCACCCTCCTCATCTCCACCTCGGCGGCGGGGGCCGAGCCCAGCCCTGCCAGCCACCATCCCGAGCGGGCCGGCTCCATCCGGGTCTACAAGCCCACGGGCCACCGCCACACCGCCGAGGTGGTGGAGAACCTTCCCGGCAAGCCCGAGGTGCACCTCACCGCCATCGCCACCGACCGGGTGCGGGGCATCCTCATGACCGCCCAGGCCTTTTTGCAGGATGGCTGGAGCGAGCGGGATGTCTGGCAGGCGTACCGGGAGGCCTATGGGGGTGAGCCTTTCATCCGTATCGTCAAGCAGAAAAAGGGCATTCACCGCTATCCCGACCCCCGCTTCGTCCAGGGCACCAACTATGCGGACATCGGCTTTGAGCTGGAGGAGGACACGGGGAGGCTGGTGGTGATGACCGCCATCGACAACCTGGTGAAGGGTACCGCCGGGCATGCCCTGCAAGCCCTAAACCTCCGCATGGGTTGGCCCGAGACCCTGGGCCTGGATTTCCCGGGACTGCACCCGTAGGGGCAAGGGGGGTTGCCGTGATCGTGGTCAAGGTAGGGGGTGCCGAGGGCATCAACTACGAGGCGGTGGCCAGGGATGCCGCCTCCTTGTGGAAGGAGGGGGTGAGGCTTCTTTTGGTCCACGGGGGGAGCGCCGAAACCAACAAGGTGGCGGAGGCCCTGGGCCACCCGCCCCGCTTCCTCACCCACCCCGGGGGGCAGGTGAGCCGCCTCACCGACCGCAGGACCCTGGAGATCTTTGAGATGGTCTACTGCGGCCTGGTGAACAAGCGCCTGGTGGAGCTTTTGCAAAGGGAAGGGGCCAACGCCCTGGGGCTTTCCGGGCTGGATGGAAGGCTTCTGGAGGGCCGCCGCAAGACCGCGGTGAAGTATGTGGAAGACGGAAAGATCAAGATCCACCGCGGGGACTACACGGGCACCGTGGAGCGGGTGAACCGGGATCTATTGGACCTTCTCCTGGGGGCGGGGTATCTCCCGGTCATCACCCCTCCCGCCCTCAGCTACGAGGGGGAGGCCATCAATACCGACGGGGACCAGGTGGCGGCCCTTCTCGCCAGCGTCTACCAGGCGGAGGCCCTGGTGTACCTCTCCAACGTGCCGGGCCTTCTGGCCCATTACCCCGACGAGACCAGCCTGGTGCGGGAAATCCCCGTGGATAGGGTGGAGGACCCCGAGTACCTTTCCCTGGCCCAGGGGCGGATGAAGCGGAAGGTGATGGGGGCGGTGGAGGCGGTGAAGGGGGGAGTGAAGCGGGTCATTTTCGCCGATGCCCGGGTGGAGAACCCCATCCGGCGGGCCCTGGGCGGGGAAGGCACCGTGGTACGCTAGACCTATGGCGCGCTTTGCCCTGGTCCTCCACGCCCACCTCCCCTACGTGCGCTCCCATGGGATGTGGCCCTTTGGGGAGGAAACCCTCTACGAGGCCATGGCGGAAACCTATCTGCCGCTTCTTAGGCTCCTGGAGAGGCTTTATGCCGAAGGGGTGGAGGCCCGTTTTACTTTGGGGATCACCCCCATCCTGGCGGAGCAGCTGACGGATGCCAAGGTGAGGGAAGGCTTTTGGGCGTATGCCAAGGACCGGCTGGAGCGGGCCCAGGGGGATTATCTCCGTTACCAGGGGACGGACCTCGAGGCCAGCGCCCTCCACCAGGTGGCCTTTTGGGAACTCACCCTGGATCACTTCCACCACCTGAGGGGGGACCTCCTTGCCGCCTTCCGCCGGGCCCAGGACCGGGGCCAGGTGGAGCTTCTCACCTCCAACGCCACCCACGGCTACTCCCCCCTTCTGGGCTACGACGAAGCCCTCTGGGCCCAGATTAAGACCGGCGTGGCCACCTACCGCCGCCACTTCGCCAAGGATCCCACGGGCTACTGGCTTCCCGAGATGGCCTACCGGCCCAGGGGCCCCTGGAAGCCCCCTGTGGAGGGGGCCCCGGAAGGGGTCAGGCCGGGGGTAGACGAGTTTCTCATGCGGGCGGGGATCCGCTACACCTTCGTGGACGCCCACCTGGTTCAGGGGGGAAGGCCCCTTTCCCCTTACGGGGAGGCCTCCTTGGGTCCGGTGGAAAGCGCTGAGGCCACCTACTACGTCCACGAGCTGGAGTCGGGCCTGAGGGTTTTGGCCCGCAACCTGGAGACCTCCTTGCAGGTCTGGAGCGCCGACTATGGCTACCCGGGGGAGGGGCTTTACCGGGAGTTCCACCGCAAGGACCCCATCTCCGGCCTCCACCACTGGCGGGTGACCCACCGCCAGGCGGACCTCTCGGCCAAGGCGCCCTACGATCCCGAGGCGGCCTTTCTCAAGGTGAAGGAGCATGCCGTTCACTTCGTGGATTTGGTAGAGCGGCTTTCCCGGGAGCACCCGGATGGGGTGATCCTGGCCCCCTACGACGCCGAGCTCTTCGGCCACTGGTGGTACGAGGGGGTGGCTTGGCTGGAGGAGGTGCTGAGGCTTCTGGCCCAAAGGAGGGGGGCGCAGGCGGTGACGGCGAAGGAGGCGGTCCAGGGCAAGGCGGTGCGCTCCGCCTTGCCCGAGGGTTCCTGGGGCCGGGGTGGGGACCATAGGGTCTGGCTCAACGAGGCCACCTGGGACTACTGGCGCACGGTGTACCGGGCGGAAGGGGCCATGCGGGAGGCGGTGCGCCACGGCAACCTGCCCTCCAGGGTGCTCCAGCAGGCCATGCGGGAGCTTCTTCTCCTCGAGGCCTCCGACTGGCCCTTCCTCATAGACACCGCCCAGGCGGTGGAATACGCCAAGGAACGTTACCAGGGGCACGCCGAGGCCTTCTTTCAGCTCCTCCGAGGGGTTTCCCCCGAGGAGCTTAAGGCCCTGGAGGAGCGGGATAACCCCTTCCCGGAGGCGGACCCCAGGCTTTACCTGGAGCCCAGCGCTACGGTTCATGGGGGTGTAGGCTAGATCCGTGATCCGGCACGCCATCTTGCAGTTTCGTCCGGAGAAGGCCAGGGTTAAGGAGAACCTGGCCCGCTTGGCGGAGCGCCTCGAGGCCCTCCGTCCCCATGCCCCCGAGGTGGTGGTCCTTCCCGAGGCCGCCCTGACCGGGTATTTCCTGCAGGGAGGGGTGCGGGAACTGGCCCTGACCCGCCACGAGCTTTTGGAGCTCCTTTCAGGGGTGCACCGGGCCGTGGGGTGGGAGGGGCTTTTGGACGTGGTGGTGGGCTTCTATGAGCGGGATGAGGGGGCCTATTACAACAGCGCCGCCTATCTCGAGCTTCCCCACCGCGTGGTTCACGTGCACCGCAAGGTCTTCCTGCCCACCTACGGGGTCTTTGACGAGGAGCGCTACTTGGCCCGGGGAAGGCGGGTGGAGGCCTTCCCCACCCGGTTCGGAAAGGCAGCTATCCTGATCTGCGAGGACTTCTGGCACTCCATCACCGCCACCATCGCCGCTTTGGACGGGGCGGAGGTGATCTACGTGCTCGCGGCAAGCCCGGCCAGGGGCTTCCAGGGGGAACGCCCGGAGAACGTGGAGCGCTGGCGCACCCTCGCCCGGGCGGTGGCGGCGGAGCACGGGGTGTACGTGGTGCTCTCCAGCCTGGTGGGGTTTGAGGGGGGGAAGGGGATGAGCGGGGGGAGCCTGGTGGTGGGGCCGGAGGGGCGCATCCTGGCCGAGGCCCCCCTCTTTGAGGAGGCGGCCTTGCTCTTTGACCTGGACCGGGAGCGCATTCCCCCGGTGCGCTACGATAGCCCCCTGCTTTCGGACCTCGAGGCGGCCCTCCCCCTTCTTCTCCCGGACCTGGAGAGGGTTCTTGGAAAGGAGGGAGGATGAGGATCGTTCAGGCGCCCAAAGCCCAGGAAAGCCTGGAGCTTAACTGGCCCCTGGTGGCGGACTTCCTCACCCGCTTCATTAAGGAGGAGCTTTCCTGGCGGGGCTACGAGAAGGCCATCGTGGCGGTATCCGGAGGGGTGGACTCCGCCACCACCTTGGCCCTGGCGGTGCGGGCCCTGGGGCGAAAGCAAGTCCATGCCCTCTTCCTGCCCCACCGGGACTCCAGCCCCCTTTCCCGGGAGCACGCCTACCTGGTGGCGGAGACCTTCGGGGTGGACCTGGAGGAGGTGGACATTACCCCCATGGTGGAGGGCTATGCCGCCATGACCCCGGACCTCACCCCCCACCGCAAGGGGAACGTCATGGCCCGGGTGCGGATGATGATCCTCTTTGACAAATCCCAGGCCTACCGGGCCCTTCCCCTGGGCACGGGCAACAAGACGGAAAGGCTTTTCGGCTACTTCACCTGGCACGGGGACGACACCCCCCCCGTGAACCCCTTGGGGGACCTCTACAAGACCCAGGTCTGGGGCTTGGCCCGCTTTCTCGGGGTGCCGCAGGCGGTGGTGGAGAAGGTCCCCACCGCGGATCTCATCCCGGGCCAGACGGACGAGGCCGATCTAGGGGTGCGCTACCTTCGGGCGGATGTGATCCTGGAGCATTATCTGAAGGGCTACCCCGATGCCTACATAGAGAGCCTGGGCTACACCCAGGAGGAGATAGGGCGGGTTAAGGAGCGGGTAAACCGCACCCACTGGAAGCGGGCCCTTCCCACCGTGGCCCTCCTTTCCTCCACGGCCATCGGGGAGTTTTACCTGAGGCCCCTGGACTACCGGCCATGAGCGACCAAGAACTCAAAGCTTACCTAAGCCGGGCGCGGACCATAGCCGTTCTTGGGGCTCACAAGGATCCTTCCCGCCCCGCCCACTACGTGCCCCGGTACCTCTGGGAGAAGGGGTACCGCATCCTGCCCGTTAACCCTCGCTTTGCCGGGGAAGAGCTTTTCGGGATGCGGGTGGTGGCGAGCCTGAAGGAGATTGCCGAGCCCGTGGATATCCTGGAGGTCTTCCGCCCTCCGGAGGCCCTCTTGGCCCACCTGCCGGAGGTCTTGGCCCTGAGGCCGGGCCTGGTGTGGCTGCAGACCGGCATCCGCCATCCGGGCTTTGAAGAGGCGTTAAAGGAAGCGGGCATTCCCGTGGTGGCCGATCGTTGTCTCATGGTGGAGCACCGAAGGCTTTTCGGGGTCCACTGAGCATGGAGAAGTTTCAGGAAGCTCTGCTCGCCTGGTACCGGGAAAACCCCCGCTCCCTTCCCTGGCGGGGGGAGAAGGACCCCTACCGCATCCTGGTGGCCGAGGTACTCCTCCAACAAACCCGCACCGCCCAGGCCATCCCTTACTACCACCGCTTCCTTGCCCGTTTCCCTACCCTGAAGGCCTTGCGGGAGGCTTCCTTGGAGGAGGTGCTTAAGGCCTGGCAGGGAGCGGGCTACTACCGCCGGGCCCTTCACCTCCACCGCCTGGCCCAGGAGGTGGAGGCCCTGCCCCGCAGCTACGCCGAGCTTCTTAAGCTTCCCGGCCTGGGTCCGTACACGGCGGCGGCGGTGGCCTCCCTGGCCTTTGGGGAAAGGGTAGCGGCGGTGGACGGAAACGTGAGGCGGGTGCTTTCCCGGGTTTTTGCCCTGGAAAACCCTGCCCCCAGGATGCTTCGAAACCTGGCCCAAGGCCTTCTGCCCCAAGGGGAAGCCTCGGGGGAGTGGAACCAAGCCCTCATGGACCTGGGGGCCACGGTGTGCCTACCCCGGAGGCCCCTTTGCCCGAAGTGCCCCGTCGCCCCCTTCTGCCAGGGGCGGGTGGACCCGGGGCGTTACCCAGGGGCCAGGAGGCGAAAAGTGCGGGAGGAAGCCCTGGCGGCCCTGGTCCTTTGGGGGAGGGAAGGGGTTTACCTGGAGAGGCTGGAAGGGCGTTTCGCCGGGCTTTACGGGGTGCCGCTCTTTCCCCAGGAGGAACTTCCCCGGAGGGTGCGAAGCTTTGGGGTGGATCCCCGCTTCGCCGGGGAGGTGCACCACACCCTCACCCACCGCAGGCTGCGGGTGGGGGTGTACGTGGCTCCTTGGGATGGGGAAGGGGCGGCTTCCCGAAGGGAACAGCTTGTGGATCCGGGGGAAAAACCCCTACCCAAGCTCATGGAGAAGGTGCTCCGCCAGGCGCAGGCCTTCTTGGCTCATGAGGGCATACTCTCCTTCCCGCACGCAAAGGCCCACGGCGTAAAGCCCTTCTAGCCTCTTCAGGCGGAAGGTGGCCTCCTCCCACTCCTCCGGCCGGAAGGCATGGTAGGAAACCCCGTAGCCGGGGGTGCCAGGGGTTTCGGGTACCTGGCCCTCCCGCTGCTCAAAGCCAAAGCCCAAGGCCTGGAGGTGAAGGAAGAGGTCCGGGTAGCTGGCCTCGGAGAGCCGGCCTGCTTCCTCTTCCACCTCGCCCATGCGGAGCCTGGCCCCCAGAAAGCTTCCCACGGCCAGCACCACCCGGGGGGCCTTGGCGGGGGGGCCTTCCCAGGTGGCTACCCCCACCACCCTATCCCCCTCGAGGAGGAGCTCTGTGGCGGTGGCCTGGAAAAGATGCAGGTTGGGCTGGTTTTCCAGGAGGTACTTGGCCCGGGCGTGGAAGGCCCAAAGCCGGGGATCGGCCGGGTGGTAGACTTGGGCCAGGAGGCTCCCCTCCGGGAAAGGGGGCTTTGGGGGCAAAAAGGGCATCATCACCGAGTCCAGGCTCTGGGTGAGGAGGCCCACCCGCACCCCCCTTTGCGCTAAACGGTAGGCGGCCTCGCTCCCCGCAAAGCCCGCCCCCACGATGAGCACCTGGTAATCCTGCATGGCAGGCGGAAGGATTTAAAAAAAGGCCCTCGAGGGGCCTTAAACCTAGCCCTTTGGGCTGGCATGGCGGGCCGTGAAGGACTCGAACCTCCAACCCCCGGTTTTGGAGACCGGTGCTCTGCCAGTTGAGCTAACGGCCCCCGCCTTCCGGGATTGTAGCACACCCCCGGGAAAAGGCCAAGGGGCTGTATTCGGCCAGCACATTTGAGACAGCTTGGGGAACCGACCCCTCCCGTATCTTAGCCAAGAACTCCAGGGGGGCAAGGCCACCCAGGGCCATGTGGGGTCTCCTGCGGTTGTAGTAGTCCAGGTAGGCATTAAGCTCCACCTGTAGCTCGCTAACCCTCGTGGGCAAAGGTCGGGTGTAAAACTCATCCCTAAAAGTCCGTTGCAGCCGCTCCACGTGCCCGTTAAGCCTAGGACTCCGGGGAGGCAGCACAAAAAGAGCGATGCCCAGGCCTTGGCACGCCATCTCAAACTCCGCCATGAACTCGCTACCCCCATCCACCTGCACCGCTCGGATGGGGAAAGGCGCCTGGGCCACCAGTCGGGATAGAAACTCCCCTGCCAGCCTCGCCGTGGCCCGGCTATGCACCTCCCCCAGGGCATACCGGGTAAACAGGTCCACCGCCGAAAAGTGCCGCACCACCTCCCCAGGCCCCAGGCTCACCATCAGGGTGTCCACCTGGATGAGGTCCCCAGGGGCTTGCGGTTGATATCCCCGGGGCTTCCGTCGGGCGTAGGGTCTCCTTGGCCTTCCCCTTCCCTTTCCCCTTCCCCTCCTGGCCAAAAAACTGGCCACGCTCTCCACCCGTCCGCTCCCCTCCAGGTAAGCCAGGATACGCCCCACCGTGCGTTCGCTCACCGAAAAACCCTCCTTCCGGAGGGTCAGCCAGATGGGCCACCGCCCTAAGGTGGGGTTCGCCCTCCGGAGAACCTCTACCCTGACCAGGAGCTCAGGTTTCCACTGCACCTTTCCCCGTGTACGCTTGGGGCGGCGGGACTTGGGCTTTAGTCCGGCTAGGCCCCTCTCCCTCAAGGCCCTTTCCCAGCGGTAGTAGGTGGCCCGGCTGATGCCCAAAAGCTCCTGAATCTCCCCCCAGCTCCTCTTGCCCTCCCGCAGGGCTTTCACCAACTTCACCTTGCGCAGGCGTCCCTGGACATCCGGGTCGCCTGCCCCGGCCTCGGCCAGTCTTGCCCCTTGGCTAGCTCCTTTCCATATCGTTCGGCCAACCGTGGTAAGCTGCATATGGGGAACCTCCTCTCTCGGGTCGGTTCCCCATCTTTTTATCCCATTCAGCGTCTCACATGTGTCTGTCCGGGTTCAGGGGCGCTTCCTGTAGAATGGGGCCATGCCCCGCAGGTTGGCCCTGGCGGTCCTATGTTTGCTTTTCCCCTGGGCCCTGGCCCAGGTGAGCTCTCCCCAAGGGGGCTCTTTGGAAGGGCCTGCCCTATCGCACACCGTGGCCCCAGGGGATACCCTGTTCTCCATCGCCCGGCGCTACGGCACCACGGTGGAGGAGCTCATGCGCCTCAATGGCCTGGATACCTTCCTCATCCAGCCGGGGCAGGTGCTCAGGCTTCCCCAAGGGGGGGAGCGCATCCACGTGGTGACCCCCGGGGATACCCTTTTCTCCCTGGCGCGCCGCTACGGCACCACGGTGGAAGAGCTCATGCGCCTCAACGGGTTTTCCACGCCGGGGCTTAAGGTGGGCCAGACCCTGAGGATCCCGGCCCCCAGGGGGGAGGATGGATCCAGGGGGAAAGCCTCCCCGGAATCCCCTCCCTCGCCCCAGGGTGGAGGCCATACCCGTGACCCGGGGGAATCCCCCCTGGGGGTGGGCGAGGATTACGACCCGGAAAGCCCGCTTCTCAAGATCGTCCTCCGCTACCTGGGGGTGCCCTACAAGTACGGGGCCAACTCGCCCACCTCCCTGGACTGCTCAGCCTTTGTAGCCCAGGTCTACGCCGAGCTGGGCATAGCCCTACCCCGCACCACCCGGGAGCAGTTTCAGGCCTTTCCCGCCGCCGAGTCCTTGCGCCCGGGGGACCTGGTCTTCTTCAGCTTTGGGGGAAAGGATATAGACCACGTGGGCCTCTACCTGGGCCGGGGGGTCTTCGCCCACGCCAGCAGCTACGGGAGCCGGGTGGTGATCGAGAGCCTCGAGGCTCCCTTCTACCAGAAGGCCTACCGGGGTGCCCGGCGGGTGGTGCAGGAGGCCTTGAGATAGGCTGCGCCGGGGTTCAGGGCCAGTCCTTCATCTCCCCCCGGGCCTTCCTTAGGGCGGTGAGGAGGGCCTCCCCTGGGCTTCCTTCCCCTCGGAAGGCTTCGGTTTCCCGCTCCAGCCAGGCCTCCCCCTTGCGGAAGAGCACGGCCCGGGCTTCCCCCAGGGCCTCCGCCAGCAGGGCACCCAGGGAGTAGAAGGGGGCCCCGGGAGGTAGGTCCGGGTCCAGGCCCTGCCGGGCCAGGGCCCGGCCGTAGGAAGTTTCCCTTTCCTCCATGGTTCCCCCTTGGGCGAAGTACCGCCTCAGGACCCTTCCCCAGTCGCCCACCCGGCTATAGGGGGCCATGGCCTGGAAGGCGGCCTCGAGGTCCTCTGGGCTGTAGGGCCGGTACCGGTTTTCGTGCACCACCAGGCTCCTGGGAAGCCGGGGCCTGGGGGGGCCTTCCTCATCCGGAACGCCCACCGCCAGGCCCACCGCGGGGATGACCCCTCTGGGAAGCTCCAGGAGGTTGATGAGCTCCTCCACCCCGTTCAGCACCCCTCCGATGAAGCAGACCCCGTAGCCCAGGGCCTCGGCGGTAAGGGCCAGGTAGCTGGCGGCAAGCCCCGCATCCAAGAGGGCAAAGTGCAAGGCGGTTCTGGGCCAGAAGGCCATCCTTTCCCCCCGGTGGGCGAGAAGCCTTTCCAGGCGATGGACGTCCGCCAGGAAAACGAAGAACTCCGCCGCCTGGCGGATGTGCTCCTGGTTACCGGAAAGCTGGGCCACCTTGTCCCTTAACTCGGGATCCGTTACCCGGATGGCGCTATACAGCTGGGCGCTGGCGTCGGTGGGGGCTCTTTGCAGGGCGAAGAGGAGCTTTTCCAGGTCTCCTTCAGGGATGGGCATCGGTTTGAAGCGGCGCACGCTCCGCCTTTGGGCCAGGATGGGAGAGAGGTCCAGCGGCATCCCCTTAACTATAGCCCGAGCCAGGCCAGATAGGCCCGCCACAAGGCTTCCCCGTAGAAGAAAGCCACAATCCCCCCCAGGGCCAGGTAGGGGCCGAAGGGGATTTTCCGTTGCCGGAAGGCCAGGCCAACCAGGGCCCCGAAGAGCACCCCCAGGAAAAGGGCGAGAAGGCTATAAAGCCCAAGCCAGGCCCCAAGGGCCCCAAGGAGCTTCACGTCCCCGTAGCCCATGGCTATGGGCTCTTCCTCCGTTTCCCCTTGGGGCTTGAAGGCCCAGTAAAGCCCTCCCGCCAGGGCCAATCCCCCTGCCGCCAGGAAGGACCCTTTCAAGGTGCTGAGGAGGTCGGCCCCCAGGTAGGGGGCCAGGATCCAGGCCAAGGGCAGAAGGGGAAGGGTGATCCGATCGGGGAGCACCACGGGTTTTCCCGTGCGCCCCGAAAGGGCCCAGGTGAGGAAGGCCAGGGCCATGCCCACCCCCGGGCCCAGGAGGGCACCGAAAAGGGCTGCCATGTGCACCTGGTGGGGTCCCACGGGCACCTCCGCCCTGGCCTCGCGGAAGCGCCTCAGGAAAAGCCCTCCGTACCCTGCCACCAGCCCCAGGACCCCGGCGGCGATCAAGGCCCCGTCCAGGGCCTCGGCAAAGGGTCGGGGGAAGGAAAGGAGGTAGGCGGAAAGGAGCCCTAGGAAGAGGAGGCCGTAGGTGAGGGTATCGGGAAGCTCAAAGGTGTCCAGGTCAAGGAAGGAGAGGGCCACCAAGAAGGCCAGGAAGGCGAAAACCAGGAGGGCCTCCACCCCTGGGGGATAAAAGCGGCTGGCCAGGAGAAAAAGCCCCCCGGTCAGGGCCTCCACCAGGGGGTAGCGGGGGGAGATGGGGCTTCGGCAGTAGCGGCACCGCCCCTTAAGGAGGAGGTAGGAGAGGATGGGGACGAGGTCCAGGGGGCCCAAAGGGTGGCCGCAGTGGGGGCAGCGGGAGGGAGGGAAAGCGATGGACTCCTTCCGGGGGATACGGTGGATCACCACGTTTAAGAAAGACCCCACCACAAGGCCCAAAAGCAGGGCGAAGAGGGACCACATAGGGGCATTCTACGGTGGCCCGGCTTTCACAGGGTTTTGGCGGAGAGGTGTAGGATTTTCCCGTGACGCCCGAAGCTGCCTACCAGAAGCTCTTGGAGTTTCAGAGGGAAACCGCCTACTTGGCCTCTTTAGGCGCCCTTGCCGCCTGGGACCAGCGCACCATGATCCCGAAGAAGGGGCACGAGCACCGGGCAAGGCAGATGGCCGCCTTGGCCCGCCTCCTCCACCAGCGGGCCACCGACCCCAGGGTTGGGGAATGGCTTTCGGCGGTGGAGGGCTCCCACCTGGTGCAGGATCCCCTATCCGATGCGGCGGTCAACGTCCGGGAGTGGCGGCAGGCCTACGAGCGCACCCGGGCCATTCCCGAGCGGCTCATGGTGGAGCTGGCCCAGGCGCAAAGCGAGGCGGAAAGCTACTGGGAGGAAGCCCGTCCCAGGGACGACTGGCAGGGGTTTCTGCCCTACCTGCGCCGGGTGTTTGCCCTCACCAAGGAGAAGGCGGAGATCCTCTATAGCCTTCCCGTGGCCCCCGGGGACCCGCCCTATGGGGAGGTTTACGATGCCCTTCTGGACGGGTTCGAACCGGGGATGCGCTCGGGGGAGCTTCTGCCCCTTTTCGCCCAGCTGAGGGAGGGGCTTCAGGGGCTTTTGGATCGGATTTTGGGAAGTGGGAAGAAGCCGGATACCGGCATCCTGCACCGTTCCTATCCCAAGGAGGCCCAGAAGGCCTTTGCCCTCGAGCTTCTCGCCGCCTGCGGCTACGACCTCGAGGCGGGCCGCCTGGACCCCACTGCCCATCCCTTTGAGATCTCCATCGGGCCCGGGGACGTGCGCATCACCACCCGCTACTTCGAGGACTTCTTCAACGCCGGCATCTTCGGCACCCTGCACGAGATGGGCCATGCCCTCTACGAGCAGGGCCTGCCCAAGGAGCACTGGGGGACCCCAAGGGGGGAGGCGGTCTCCCTGGGGGTTCACGAGTCGCAAAGCCGCACCTGGGAGAACCTGGTGGGCCGCTCTCTGGGTTTTTGGGAGTGGTTTTTCCCCCGGGCCAAGGAGCACTTCCCAAGCCTCCGGGACGTGGCCCTTGGGGATTTCCACCGGGCCATCAACGCCGTGGAGCCCTCCCTCATCCGGGTGGAGGCGGACGAGGTCACCTATAACCTCCACATCCTGGTGCGCCTGGAGCTGGAGCTTTCCCTCTTCCGGGGAGAGCTTGCCCTGGAGGACCTCCCCGGGGCCTGGGCGGAAAAGTACCGGGCCTACCTGGGGGTGGCTCCCAGGGACTACAAGGACGGGGTGATGCAGGACGTGCACTGGTCCGGGGGGCTTTTCGGCTACTTCCCCACCTACACCCTGGGCAACCTCTACGCCGCCCAGTTCTTCCAAAAGGCCCAGGAGGAGCTTGGGGACCTCGAGGGCCAGTTCCGCCGGGGGGAGTTCCATGCCTTTTTGGACTGGACCCGTAGGAACATCCACGCCGAGGGTAGCCGCTTCCGCCCCAAGGCCTTGGTGGAGCGGGTGACCGGCACGCCCCCCAGCGCCCGGCCCTTTCTGGCCTACCTGGAGGAGAAGTACCGGGCCCTTTACGGTTTCTGAGGGCGGGACCAGGTGGGGAGGAGGGCCAGGAAGAGGAGGACGCTGGCCGCCCAAAGCGCTCCCTCCCCCCGCCTCGTCATCTCCGCGAAGAACCCGGCCACGGCAGGTCCCACCGCCTGCCCCAGGGCGAAGGCGGCCGTGGAAAGCCCCATGGCCCGGGGCCAGGCGGAAGGGGGAAGGAGGGTGCGGAAGGCCTGGGTGAGTGCGGTGATCACCCCCAGGAAGGAGAGGCCGAAGAGGAGGGCGCTTAGGGCGGGAAGGTGCAGGGCCAGGGGTGGAAGGCTTCCCAGGAAGAGCACCAGAAGCACGTGGAAAAGCCCTTTTCTCCCCCCTACCCGCTCCACCCAGGGCCCCCAGACGGGTCCGGTGAGAAGGGCTCCCAGGCCCAGGAGGCCGAAGAGGACCAGGGAGTCCCCCACCACCGCCGCCACGAAGGTCATGTAGCCGATGTACCCCGCCCCGTAAAGGCCGTAGGCCAGGAGTAGGGGAAGGATGGGCCAGAGGCTTCCCTCGCCCTGGACGGGGGGTGGGGGTTCTTTCAGAAGAGGCCAGGAGAGGAGGGCGGGCAGGCCCAGCAGGAGGCTATACAGGCCCAGCCTGGCCCAGGCCCCCGTGGGCTCGGCGGCTCCCCATAGGAGCCACGGGGCCAGAAGAAGCCCCAGGCCCACGCCCCCATAGTAGATCCCCAGGGATCGCCCGGAGCTACCCAGGGCCATGAGGAGGGCCGCCCCTCCCACGAAGACCAGGGCGCCCAGAAAACCCTGGAGAAACCGCAGGCTGAAGACCAGGGGGAGGTTTTCCATCCCCGTGAGGGCCAGGATGGGGCCCTGCAGGAGGAGGGCCAGAAAGAACCCTTTCCGGTAGCCCACCCGGCCCAGGAGGCGGTGGCTGAAAAAAGCCCCCACCAAATAGCCCAGGGTGTTGGCGCTTCCCAGGATCCCCACTTGGACGTAGGAAAGCCCCCAGGCGCTTTGCATGAGGGGCAGGACCAGGGCGTAGGCGAACCGTCCCAGGCCCAGGGCCAGGGCGGGTCCCAGGGCGAGGAGGACAAGCCTAATAGCCATGCAAAAGCCCCAGCTTCTTGGCCCGATGTACCGCCAGTTTGAAGAGGAAAAGCCCCAGGCCCAGGTAGAGGAAGCCGTTCAGGAAGGCCAGAAGCAGGAACAGGGGGTCCAGGGGGGCTCCTTCCGCCAGCATGCTCCGGGCTAAGGCGGCCCCGGGAACCATGGGCAGGAGGAGAAAAAGCCCCTGGCCTGGGGCTTGCAGGAGAAAGAGCAAGAGGAACTGGGAAAGGCCCAGAAGCTGGCCGATGCGCTTGTATAAAAGGGCCAGGCTGCCCATGGCAAACCCGAGGCCATACCCCCCCAGGAGAACGGCCAGGAAGGGGAGAACCACCCAGGGATTGAAGGAAAGGCGGGCTCCCGTGAGGGCCATGAGCACCAAGGCGATGAGAAAGACCAGGAGCCCCTGGATGAGGAGCCCGGAGAGGTTACGCACCAGAAAAAGGGGAATCGGCCCATAGGGGGTAAGGAAGACCTGCTCCAGGGTGCCTGTCTGGGCCTCCTCGGTGAGGCCAAAGGAGAGGCTGCTATAGGAAAGCAGGGTGAAGGACCAGAGCAAGTACCCCACCAAGACGGCTTCCAGCCTGCCCCCAAACTCTGCCCCCGGCCCGGCCAGAAAGCGCGCTCCCAGGAAGAGGAGGTAGAAGATGAGGCTTAGGCTGACCACCGCACCCAAAAGTTCCAGGGGGTAGCGGCGCAGGGCCAGGAGGTGCCGCCAAAACTCCGCCAGGAACAGGTCAAACATGGTTCACCACCTTCAGGAAAACTTCCAGGAGATCTGCCTCGGCCTTGGCCACCCGTTTTAAGGGGAGGGGTTTTACCGCTTCCAAAACCTGCCAGATGGCCTCCCCGTCGCCGCGGAAGAAAAAGGGGTTTTCGCCCTCTATGCCCAAGGCCCGCAGGTGCTGGAGCACCTCGAGGGGAGGTGGTTTTTCCAGCTCCAACACGTAGTATTCCCCGGAGAAACGGGCCAGGAGGCGCTCCTTCGTTTCCTCCAGGATCACCTCGCCCCGGTGGATGATGGCCACCCGGTCGGCCAGAGCTTCGGCCACCTCCATCTGGTGGGTGGTGAGGAGGATGGCCTTGCCCGCCTGGGCCAGGGCCCGGATCTTTTGCTGCATCAGCAGGGCGGTTTCCACATCCAGGCCCAGGGTGGGCTCGTCCAGCAGGAGCACCTCAGGGTCGTGGACCAGGGCCTGGAGGAGGGCCAGTTTCTGCTGCATTCCCCGGGAGAGGTGGCGCACCTCCGTGTGGGCTTTTTCCAGGAGCGCATACTCCTCCAGGAGTTCCAAGGCCCGCTTCCTGGCGGCGGCAAGGCGGAGGCCCCGGGCCACCCCGAAGTAGACCAGGTTTTCCAGGGGAGTAAGCCGCCAGTAGGTGTTGCGGTTCCCCTCCAGGACCGCTCCCAGGTGCTTCAAAGCGAGGGGTTCCCGGAAGGGGTTCTTCCCCAAAAGGCGCACCTCTCCCTCATCGGGAAGGAGGAGGCCCGAAAGCATCTTCACCGTGGTGCTTTTGCCCGCGCCGTTTTTCCCCAGGAAGGCCAGGATCTCGCCAGGTCGTAGGGTAAGGTGGACGTTTTTCACGGCCTCGAGGGCCCCGAAGCGCTTGTGCAGGCCCTGGGCTTCCAGGAAGGGGCGCTCCATCCTAGCCTCCTTTCCGGGTCCAGCGCTCCCCGTCCCGGTCCCGGTACTTGGCCATGGCCTTGAGGAAGGCTTCCTCCAGATCGATCCCCTCCCGGTTGGCCAGGGAGATGAGGACGAAGAGGAGGTCGGCGAGCTCCATGGCCAGATCCCCTTCCTCCTCCCCTGGCTTGGGCGTCTTCCCATGGCGGTGGGCCAGGACCCGGGCCACCTCCCCTAGCTCCTCCGTCAGGCGAGCCAGCATGAGAAGAGGCGGGAAATAGCCCTCCTGGAACTGGCTGATCCAGGCGTCCACCTGCCTCTGGGCTTCCTTTAAGGTGAGGGTTTCCATGGAAAGGAGCATACAATGGCCCCATGAAGGTCTTGGCCCTCATTGCCCACGATGCCAAGAAGGGCGATATGGTGGCCTTTTGCCAACGGCACCGGGAGCTTCTTTCCCGCTTCCTCCTCCTGGCCACGGGCACCACGGGGAAACGCATCCAGGAGGCCACCGGCCTCGAGGTGGAGCGGGTTCTTTCCGGTCCCCTGGGAGGGGATATGCAGATCGGGTCCAGGGTGGCTGAGGGAAAGGTACTTTGCGTGCTCTTCTTCCAGGATCCCCTCACCCCCAAGCCCCACGAGCCCGACGTGCAGGCCCTCATGCGGGTGTGCAACGTGCACGGGGTGCCCTTGGCCACCAACCTCGAGGCGGCGGAGGCCCTTGTTCCCTGGCTAGCTGCCCAGGTGGGTTAAAGAGTCTTGCGGTAGGCCAAGGCCTCGGCCACGTGGTTTTCCTCCACGCTCTCCGCTCCCTGCAGGTCGGCGATGGTGCGGGCTACCCGGAGGAGGCGGTCGTAGCTCCTGGCGGAAAGGAGCATCCGCTTGGCCGCCGCCTGGAGGAGGTTTTCCGCCCCCGAGGTTAAGCGCACGTGCTCCCTCAGGGCCTTTCCCGCAAGCTCCCCGTTGGGCCTGCCCTGCCGGGCGAGCATCCTCTCCCGGGCCCTTAGGACCCTTTCCTGCACAGCCTCGGTGCCTTCCCCTTCGGGGGCGCGGGCGAGCTCGGCTGGGGTTAAGCGGGGCACCTCCACCACCAGGTCAAACCGGTCCAGAAGGGGTCCAGAGATCTTCCCCACGTAGCGCTGGCGGCTTGCCGGGGTGCAGGTGCAGGCCCTTTCCGGGTCCCCGTACCAGCCGCAGGGGCAGGGGTTCATGGCCGCCACCAGGAGGAAGCGGGCGGGGAAGGTGAGGCTGGCCCTGGCCCGGGAGACGGTCACCACCCCGTCCTCGAGGGGCTGGCGGAGGGCCTCCAGGGCATCCCGGGAAAACTCGGGGAACTCGTCCAGGAAAAGCACCCCCCGGTGGGCCAGGGAAACCTCCCCCGGCTTGGGGATGGCCCCGCCCCCGATGAGGCCCGCGTAGCTCACCGTGTGGTGGGGGGCGCGGAAGGGGGGCGTGCGCACCAGGCCTTTAAGGATCTGCCCGGCGGCGGAGTGGATGCGGCTTACCTCGAGGGCGGCCTCCTGGCTCAGAGGGGGAAGCAGAAAGGGAAGGCGCCTGGCCAGCATGGTCTTTCCCGAGCCCGGGCTTCCCACCATAAGGAGGTGGTGGTAACCAGCGGCGGCGATCTCCAGGGCCCTTTTGGCCTTGGCCTGGCCCTTCACGTCCCGGAGGTCCAAAGCCTCCAGGGCGGCCACGGGATCGTCGGGTTCCACCCTTCTGGGCTCCTCTTCTCCCCTCAGGTAGGCCACCGCCTGCAGGAGGCTTTCCGCCCCGTAGACCTCCACCCCCTCCACCAAGGCGGCCTCCTTGGCGCTTTCCAGGGGCAGGAGGAGCTTTTTCCCTTCGCCCAAGGCCCCCAAAGCCAGGTTCACCGCCCCGGGCACCGGGCGCAAGGCGCCATCCAGGCCCAGCTCCCCGGCCACCGCCAGGCCCGCAAGGGCCTCCAAGGGCACCACCCCTTGGGCGGCCAGAAGCCCCAAGGCGATGGGCAGGTCAAAGTGGCTTCCTTCCTTACGGAGTTCCGCCGGGGCCAGGTTCACCACCACCCGGGCCTGGGGGTAGGGGAAGCCCGAGTTCTTCAGAGCGGCCCGGACCCGCTCCCGGCTTTCCTCCACCGCCTTGTCCGGCAACCCCACCAGGGCGTAGCTGGGAAGCCCGGGGCTGACATCCACCTCCACGGTGACGGGAACCGCGTCCAGGCCGAAGAGGGTATAGCTCCGCACCTGGGATAGCATGGAGGAAGTTTAACATGAAACTGTTAGTTTCGCCTAGTACCCCCAGTTTTGCTAACATAGCGTTTGTTGCCTTATGATCGTGCTGGATGCCTAGGGGGTGGCTGGAGCCATATAACAAATACCTTCGTGTGCTACCTCATATCTCCACCCCAGCCATCTTGAGAAGCACCCGGCTCCGAATCAGGTTGTGCACCAGCAGGATGAGATGGACCCGCGCCACCAAACCCCAATACGACCGCACCTCCATCCGGTGAAGCCCCAAAGACCTCACCATCACGCTAAACCGCGTCTCAATCCAGTTGCGCACCCTCCCCATCCAGGCTCGCCACCCCGTCTCCACCACCTTCCCTCCCCTGAGCCGGTAGGGCGGCGTCTTCACCCCCTGGACCCAGCGAAAACCCCGGTCCCCAAGAACCGCAGGCAAACCCTCAAGGACCTCCCTCCCCCAGGTCTCCCGGGCATTCCCGGGCAGAAGAACCCAGCGGAAAAAGAGGCCCCGCTCGTTCATCACCGGCATGAGGGCGTATCCGCCAAAAGCCCCCAGGGGTCCTTTCCCCACCGCGGCCTCAGGGAGGGAGAGGCTGTGGATGCGCTGTCCGTGGGCCAGGGGAATGGGCTTCAGGTCCACCACCTGTAGCAAGCCTTCTCCTCCGGAGAGCCTGAGGGCGAGGTGGGCCAGGAGCCCATGAGCCTTTTGAAGGACCCGGTAGAAGCGGGAGAGGTGGGGGAGGGAGGGGAAGTAAGGCTTCAGGGTAGTTTTGGCGGCGAGGTAGCCTTTGGCGAGGTCCTGGCCCTGGAGGAGGAGGAAGATGGCGAGGGTTAGGAGCTCTGCCAGGGTGGCCTTTTGGTGCTTTTGCTTTTTTGGGAGCTTGTGACCTTGGGCGACGAGGGCCTTGAGTTCGTCATCCACCCAAACGTAGGTGGCTACGAGAAGGGTTTCTGCGTCAAGATAGTAGAGGGGGTGCTCACGGTTTGGATGCATAGCACCCCCTTTTCTTTCACACCCTAGGGGTCCAGATCAAGTAGCACACGAAGGAATATCGCCGCTGGGTGAAGGAGCGTTGGGATTTGCTCCGGCGTTTGGGCGGCTTGGATTTGGCCTTGGTGCAGGTGGCCAACCAGGAGTGGCTTTACATGCTTCGCGAGGATAGCCGCCACTCCTTGGCTATAGAAGGGTACTTTTTCTCGGAGGCGGAACTTGACGAGGTTCTGCGGGGCTCCAAGGCTTCTGTAGAGATTCTAAACTACTTCCGCACAGCCCAGTTTGCCTACGAGCAGGCATTGCAGGATGCCAAGGAGGGAGAGTTCCGTTTAAATGTGTCCTTTATCAACAACCTTCACGGGCAACTCTTCCGGGATACCCCTTTGGAGGCTTTTCGGGGAAGGCCTGCGGATGGGGTGGACCGCGTTATTGGTGGGGCTAAGGTGCAGCCCCCTCTGGAGGCCACCGATTACCTTAGGGCTTTTGCCCGGTTAGTCCCACGGCTCATGGAGGAGCGGGAGCCCCTCGAGGCCCTAGCCAAGGCCCATGTGCTTTTTGAGGCCATTCACCCTTACCGGGACGGCAACGGTCGGGTAGGCCGCTTGGTCCTTAACTACATGGCCTTATGGAAGGGACTACCCCCCATTGCCATCAAAGGCTTAGAGAAGGAGGAAAGGGAACGGTATTACCGAGCTTTGGAGGGGGCGGATAAGGCTTTTCACGTGGGCTTTCCTCCCCCTGATCCTTCGGCTTTGCTTAGGGCCTTGGACGAAGGGGAGTGGCAACCCCTGGCCTGTGTGCTAGGGGAGGCTCTGGTGGACCGCTTAGAAACCGTCTTGGGCTTGGCCCTGCTGCGGTATGCGGACCTAAAGCCCATGGAGGAGGTGGCTCGCGACCTCGGGGTAAACCGGGCACAAGCCTATGTGTGGGTGAATCGCCGCAGGCTTGCGGTCTACCGCCCAGGAGGTAGGGTCCAGCTGCTCTCCCATCCCTGGCTTTTCCTGGGGACCCGGGAGCGTCCCCCCCTTTTGCCCGATCCTCTTCCCCCAGAACGCCTCGACTGGCCGAATAAAGTCCGGGAGCAACAGCGCCTATTGTTTCACCCGGAGACCCTTGGACCGAGAAGGGGGCGGTAAAGGAAAAGGGCCAGAAGAAGAAGGCCAAGAAGGCTGCCGAAGGCGAAGGCGTATCCCAGGGTTCCCACCGCCACCCCCACGCCCCATTGCAAAAGGAAAGTGCCCCCGATGCCAAAGAGGTTCACCAGGGTGGTGCCCCGGCCCACCAGGTGAGGGGGCACCAGCTCCCGGGCCTGGGTAAGGGTGAGGATGTTGAAGGCTCCGAAGAATCCCATGACGGGGTAGGCGAGGGCAAGAAGCTTGAAGAGGGCGAGGAGGAGGCCTAGGGCGAAGAGCAGGGCCGCTCCCACCAGCACCCTGGCGGTGCCCAGGCGGTCGGCCAGGTAGCCGGATACCAGAAAGCCTAGGACCGCGCCTCCCGAGTAGAGGAGGAGGAGGTTCCCCACCTTCACCGCCTCAAGGCCCAGGGCGTAGGCGTAGGCCCCAGCCCAGAGGGTTTGCAAGGCCAGGAAGCTTCCCGCAAAGGCCAAGGCCAAAAAGGCCACCCGCAGGAGCCTGGAATTGCCCAGGACTTCCCTTAGCCCTCCGCCTCCCCCACCCTTGGGCCAGGGAACCCCAGGGGGGGTGTTCCGCACCCCCAGGTAGATGAGAAGGGCCACCAGGACCACCACCCCTGCCCCCAGGAGGAAGACCCCCCGCCAGCCCATGGCCTCCTTCAGGAGGGCCAGGGGGGTGGCCGCCAAAAGCCCCCCTGTGGCCCCCAGGCCCACCAGGAGGGTGGAAACCGTGGCGTAGGTCCGGGGGAACCAGAGGCTAAAGGCCTTTAGGGAGCCCATAAGGGCGGCGGCCATCCCCATGCCGATGAGGGCCCGGCCCAGGGCCAGGGTGGGGAAGCCTTGCGCCAGCCCGAAGACCACGCTTCCCAGGGAAGCCACCAGGAGGAGGGCCGGGGTGATGATCCTGGAACCGTACCGGTCCAGGAGGCTTCCCAAGGGGAGCTGTACCGCGGCGAAGGAGAGGTAGAAGAGGCTGGTCATAAACCCTAGCTCCGCCGGGCCCAGGCCCAGGTCCTGGGACAGGTCCTTGGCCAGCACCGCATTGGCCGACCGGTAGAAGTAGGAGAGGAAGTAGCCTAGGGTGAAGAGGAGAAAAACCCGCGCTGCCATATCACCTCCGGTTCAGAGCCACTCCCAGGAGGATGAGGGTACCGCCCAGAAGGCCCTCGAGGCTCAAGGGTTCTCCCGCCAGGGGCCAGGCGAAGATTGCCCCGGCCACTGGCTCCAGCATGGCGGTTAGGGTGGCGTTCCGGGCGGGTACCGTGCGCACCCCCAAGAGGAAGAGGCTAAAGGGCACCACCGTTCCCAGGATGACCAGGTAGGCCACCGCCCCCCAGTCCCCTGGGTCCAGGGTCCAAACCCGGGGGAGGTTGCCCATAAGGATGGGGAGGGAGAGGAGGCTTCCTACCCCCGTGGCCACCCCCAGGCTCACCAGGGGTGGGGTCTTGAGCCCGTGGGAGAAGGCAGCGTAAAGGGCGAAGGAAAGGGCGGAGAGGAGGCCGTAGGCCACCCCCAGGGGGCTTGCCGTGAAACCCTTGGACCCCACCACCAGCACGTAGGCTCCCAAAAGGGCCACGGCTACCCCCAAAAGGGCCTTGCCGGGAAGCCTTTCCCCCCTTAGGAGGGCATAGAGGGTGAGGAGGGCAGGGGCCAGGTACTGGAGGAAGATCCCGGTGGCCACGGTGGTGGCGTGGATGGCCAGGTAGTAGAAGGCCTGGGCCCCGGAGAGGGCGAGCCCCACCCGAAGGAGCCGGGGCCACTCCTTGGCGGCTGGGGGAAACCGGAGCACCAGGGGGAGAAGCAGGAAGAAGCTTAGGAGAAAGCGCAAGGGGATGAGGACCGAGGGGGGAATCTCCCCCATGAACCGTCCGGCCAGGGCCCCACCCAGGCCCCATAGAAGTGCAGCCAGGGCCACGTAGATCATCGCCGTGCCCCCACCATGGCCGTGCCCACCCCGAGGAGGAGGACCAGGGCTCCCAGGAGCACCTGAACCCCGGGAAGCTCCCCAAAGAGGAGGAAGGCTAGGAGGCTTGCCCCCACCGGCTCAAAGAGGATGGCCAGGGTCACCAGGACCGGGGGGATGTGCCGGGTGGCCCAGTTGAAGCTGGTGTGGCCCACAAGTTGCGGTAAGAGGGCCATGAGGAGGATGTAGCCGTAGACCGCCAGGGGATAGCCTCCATACCCACCTCCAAAGAGGTAGGGAAGGGGAAGGAGGAGAAGGGCGGCGGCGGTGTAAGCCACCCGTATGTATTCCAAGATGGAAAGCCCCCGCCTCTGGGCTTCCCGCCCCAGGAGGAAGTAGAGGGAGGCGGCCACCGCTCCCAGGAGGGCCAGGAGGTCCCCGAGGAGGGGGTTGGTTCCCCCGTTTCCCCCTTGCGCATCCCCCAGGCCGATCAAAAGCCCTCCCAAAAGGGCTACCGCAATCCCCAGGAGAGTAAGGCCAGAGGGAGCTTCCCGAAAGAAAAGCCAGCCGAAGAGGGTAACCCAGACCGGGTTGGTGGTGACCAAGGCGGTGCTGGCCGCCACCGAGGTGTAGGAGAGGGAGGTGATCCAAAGGGCAAAGTGCAGGGCCAGGGAAGCCCCGGCGGCCATCGCATAGGGAAGCCCCCTTCGGCTGGCCAGAGGTCTTCGCCAGCTGGGGAGGAGGAGCAAGGCCGCAAGGCCCATCCGTCCTGCGCTCATCACCAGGCTGAAGGCCAGGCTTCTATCCCCGGAGGCCGCCAGGGCCAAGCGCACCAGAATGCTGCCGAAGCTGATGGCGAAGATGCCCAGGAGCAGTACGGAGGCGATCTTGAGCCCGGAGGGCCGCATGGAGGCATTCTTCCATAAGGATTCGCTTCTGACCAGCGGGTCACCCTCGAGGGCAAGGACAGATGCTCGTGGCCCCATTGGTATACTGGCGCGGAAGGAGGTCCTATGGTGACCATAGCGGTTCCCAAGGAAAGGGCTCCAGGGGAAAGAAGGGTGGCCCTGGTGCCCGAGGTGGTGGCCCGCCTGGTGAAGCAGGGGGCCAGGGTGCGGGTAGAGAAGGGTGCCGGGGAAGGTGCCTACTATCCCGACACCGCCTACCAGGAAGTTGGGGCAGAGGTGGTGGAGCGAGGGGAGCTCCTGAAGGATGCCAACCTGCTTTTCACTGTTCAGCCGCCTCCTGAAGACCTGATCGGGGCCCTGGAGCCCGGGGCTATCGTGGTGGGGTTTGTCCAGGCCCACAAGAACCTGGACCTGGTGAAGGCCCTGGCGGCTAAAAAGGCCACGGTGATCGCCATGGAGCTCATCCCCCGCATCACCCGGGCCCAGAGCATGGATGCCCTCTCCAGCCAGGCCACGGTGGCGGGGTACCTGGCGGCCATCCACGCCGCAAGGCTATCCCCTCGCTTCTTCCCCATGCTCACCACGGCGGCGGGCACCATCCGCCCCGCCAAGGTGATGGTCATGGGGGTGGGGGTGGCGGGGCTTATGGCCATCGCCACCGCCAAGCGCCTGGGGGCCCAGGTCTTTGCCTACGATGTGCGCAAGGCGGCGGTGGAGCAGGCCCTCTCCCTGGGGGCCAAGCCCATTGAGCTTCCCATCAGCGCGGAAGGGGAGGGCGGCTACGCCCGGGAGCTCACCGAGGAGGAGAAGCGCATCCAGCACGAGGCCCTGCGGGAACACGTGGCGGGGATGGACGCCATCATCACCACCGCCCAGGTGCCAGGCCGTCGGGCCCCCATCCTCCTCACCGAGGACATGGTGGAGCGCCTGAAGCCGGGCACGGTGGTGGTGGACCTGGCGTCGGAATCGGGGGGCAACTGCGTCCTCACCCAGCCCGGAGAGGTGGTGGAGGTGAAGGGCGTGAGGATCTTTGGCCCCTTGAACCTCCCCAGCGAGCTTTCCGTGCACGCCTCGGAGATGTACGCCAAAAACCTTTTCAACCTTTCCAGCCTGCTCATGGAAAAGGGCGAGTTTGCCCCCAAGTGGGAGGACGAGATCATCCAGGGGGCGCTTCTCATGAAGGAAGGCGAGATCCTGCACGGGCCCACCAAGGCCCTCGTGGGAGGTGCGTGATGGAGTTTGGCTTCTGGTCTGCCCTTTACATCTTCGTGCTCACGGCTTTCTTGGGTTATGAGCTCATCACCCGGGTGCCGGTGATCCTCCACACCCCCCTCATGTCCGGGTCCAACTTCATCCACGGGGTGGTGGTGGTGGGGGCCATGGTGGTCCTGGGCCATGCGGAAACCGGTTTGGAGAAGCTCATCGGCTTCCTGGGGGTCATCCTGGGGGCGGCCAACGCCGCCGGGGGGTATGCGGTCACGGTGCGCATGCTGGAGATGTTTGAGAAGAAGCCGGGCAAGGGGGGTGGTCAGTAATGGATCTCATCCAGGCAGCCTACTTCGTGGTGGCCATCCTCTTCATCGTGGGCTTAAAACGCATGGCCCATCCCACCACCGCCAAAAGCGGCATCGTCTGGGCTGGGTGGGGCATGGCCCTGGCGGTTCTGGCCACCTTCTTCTGGCCGGGGATGCAGAACTTTGGCCTCATGCTCATCGCTCTTTTGGTGGGCTCCGTGGTGGCCTGGTGGGCGGCCGTCAAGGTGGCCATGACCGACATGCCCCAGATGGTGGCCATCTACAACGGCATGGGTGGGGGTGCGGCCGCCACCATCGCGGCGGTGGAGCTCCTGAAGGGAGCCTTTGAGAACCCGGGCCTCATGGCCTTGGCCATCCTGGGCGGCCTCATCGGGAGCGTGGCCTTCACGGGAAGCCTCATCGCCTTCGCCAAGCTCCAGGGCATCATGAAAAGCCGGCCCATCCTCTTCCCCGGGCAGAAGGTGGTGAACACCCTGGCGCTCCTCATCACGGTGCTTTTGGGCTTTTCCCTGCTCTGGAACGACCCCACCCTGAGCATCGTGCTCTTCTTCCTCCTGGCCCTCCTTTTCGGTATCCTCATGACCCTGCCCATCGGGGGCGGGGACATGCCGGTGGCCATCAGCTTCTACAACGCCTTCACCGGTATGGCCGTGGGCTTTGAGGGCTTCGCCGTGGGGAACCCGGCCTTGATGGTGGCGGGTACCCTGGTGGGGGCTGCGGGTACCCTCCTCACCGTGCTCATGGCGAGGGCCATGAACCGCTCGGTGTGGAGTGTCCTGGTAGGGGGCTTTGGCGTGGAGCAGGAGGCGGGGGAGGTCAAGGGAAGCCTCAAGCCCATCGACGTGGAGGACGCCGCCGTCATGCTGGCCTACGCCAGTAAGGTGGTCTTCGTGCCCGGCTACGGCATGGCCCTCTCCCAGGCCCAGCACAAGGTGAAGGAGCTGGCGGACCTTTTGGAGAGCAAGGGGGTGGAGGTGAAGTTCGCCATCCACCCGGTGGCGGGGCGGATGCCCGGGCACATGAACGTGCTTTTGGCGGAGGCTGGGGTGGAGTACGACAAGCTCAAGGACCTCGAGGAGATCAACCCCGAGTTCCCCACCGTGGACGTGGCGGTGGTCATCGGGGCCAACGACGTGGTGAACCCTGCCGCCCGCCGCCCGGGAAGCCCCCTTTACGGCATGCCCATCCTGGACGTGGACAAGGCCAAGAACGTCATCGTCATCAAGCGGGGCCAGGGCAAGGGCTTTGCCGGGGTAGAAAACGAGCTCTTCTACGCCGACAACACCCGCATGCTCTACGGGGATGCCCAGAAGGTGTTGACCGAGTTGATCCAAGCCCTGAAGCGGCTCTAGCGGTCCGCTGCCCCATGCGCCCCCCGGGTTTGGCCGGGGGGCACTTCCCTTGGGGTCAGGGGGCTTCTGAACCCGGACAGACACATGTGAGACGCTGAATGGGATAAAAAGATGGGGAACCGACCCGAGAGAGGAGGTTCCCCATATGCAGCTTACCACGGTTGGCCGAACGATATGGAAAGGAGCTAGCCAAGGGGCAAGACTGGCCGAGGCCGGGGCAGGCGACCCGGATGTCCAGGGACGCCTGCGCAAGGTGAAGTTGGTGAAAGCCCTGCGGGAGGGCAAGAGGAGCTGGGGGGAGATTCAGGAGCTTTTGGGCATCAGCCGGGCCACCTACTACCGCTGGGAAAGGGCCTTGAGGGAGAGGGGCCTAGCCGGACTAAAGCCCAAGTCCCGCCGCCCCAAGCGTACACGGGGAAAGGTGCAGTGGAAACCTGAGCTCCTGGTCAGGGTAGAGGTTCTCCGGAGGGCGAACCCCACCTTAGGGCGGTGGCCCATCTGGCTGACCCTCCGGAAGGAGGGTTTTTCGGTGAGCGAACGCACGGTGGGGCGTATCCTGGCTTACCTGGAGGGGAGCGGACGGGTGGAGAGCGTGGCCAGTTTTTTGGCCAGGAGGGGAAGGGGAAAGGGAAGGGGAAGGCCAAGGAGACCCTACGCCCGACGGAAGCCCCGGGGATATCAACCGCAAGCCCCTGGGGACCTCATCCAGGTGGACACCCTGATGGTGAGCCTGGGGCCTGGGGAGGTGGTGCGGCACTTTTCGGCGGTGGACCTGTTTACCCGGTATGCCCTGGGGGAGGTGCATAGCCGGGCCACGGCGAGGCTGGCAGGGGAGTTTCTATCCCGACTGGTGGCCCAGGCGCCTTTCCCCATCCGAGCGGTGCAGGTGGATGGGGGTAGCGAGTTCATGGCGGAGTTTGAGATGGCGTGCCAAGGCCTGGGCATCGCTCTTTTTGTGCTGCCTCCCCGGAGTCCTAGGCTTAACGGGCACGTGGAGCGGCTGCAACGGACTTTTAGGGATGAGTTTTACACCCGACCTTTGCCCACGAGGGTTAGCGAGCTACAGGTGGAGCTTAATGCCTACCTGGACTACTACAACCGCAGGAGACCCCACATGGCCCTGGGTGGCCTTGCCCCCCTGGAGTTCTTGGCTAAGATACGGGAGGGGTCGGTTCCCCAAGCTGTCTCAAATGTGCTGGCCGAATACAGCTTCTTGACCGCCTGCCTTGCCCCTGGTATAGTGCTCTCTGCGGTCGGTCCGCGGTAGCTCAGCAGGTAGAGCGGCCGGCTGTTAACCGGTTGGTCGCAGGTTCGAGTCCTGCCCGCGGAGCCAGATGGGGGCCCTAGGGCCCCCTGGGTCTTTTTTTGGGGAGGGGAAGAGGGTATAATCATCCTTCGTGCGGCCTGCCGGGCCCGGAGAGGAGGTGTAGATGCGCAAGTACGAGGTGAACATCATCCTGAACCCCAACCTGGACCAGAGCCAGCTCGCCCTGGAGAAGGAGATCATCGGGAAGGCCCTCGAGGCCTTCGGTGCCCGGGTGGAGAAGGTGGAGGAATGGGGAATGCGCCGCCTGGCCTACCCCATCGCCAAGGACACCCAGGGCTACTTCCTCTGGTACCAGGTGGAGATGCCCGAAGACCGGGTGAACAACCTGGCCCGGGAGCTCCGCCTGCGCGATAACGTGCGCCGGGTCATGGTGGTGAAAACCCAGGAGCCCCTCCTCACCAAGGCGTAGACTGTTCCCATGGCAAGAGGCCTGAACCGCGTTTTCCTCATCGGTACCCTTACCGCCCGTCCGGACATGCGCTACACCCCGGGGGGGATGGCCATTCTGGACCTGAACCTGGCGGGTCAGGATACCCTCCTGGATGCTTCCGGCCAGGAGCGGGAGGTGCCCTGGTACCACCGGGTGCGCCTTCTGGGCCGGCAGGCGGAGATGTGGGGGGACATCCTGGAAAGGGGCCAGCTGATTTTTGTAGAAGGCCGGCTGGAATACCGGCAGTGGGAGCGGGAAGGGGAGAAGCGGAGCGAGGTCCAGATCCGGGCGGATTTCATCGATCCCTTGGAGGGGCGGGGCCGCGAGACCCTCGAGGACGCCCGGGGCCAGCCCAGGCTTCGCCACGCCCTAAATCAGGTGATCCTCATGGGCAACCTCACCCGCGATCCCGATCTGCGCTACACTCCCCAGGGGACGGCGGTAGCCCGGCTGGGCTTAGCCATCAACGAGCGCCGCCCGGGCCAGGGACCGGACGGGGAGAGGACCCACTTCATAGAGGTTCAGGCCTGGCGCGACCTGGCCGAGTGGGCCGGGGAACTCAAGCGGGGCGAGGGGCTTTTGGTGATCGGCCGTTTGGTGAACGACTCCTGGACGAGCTCCACCGGGGAGAGGCGCTTCCAGACCCGTGTGGAAGCCCTCCGGTTGGAGCGACCCACCCGTGGGCCTGAAAGGACCGGCGGAAGCAGGCCCCAAGAGCCAGAGCGCTCTGTCCAGACGGGTGGGGTGGACATTGACGAAGGACTGGAAGACTTCCCGCCGGAGGAGGATTTGCCGTTTTGAGCACGAAGAACGCTAAACCCAAGAAGGAGGCGCAGAAGCGCCCTTCCAGGAAGGCCAAGGTCAAGGCCAGCCTGGGGGAGTTTGACCTTAAGGATTACCGTAACGTGGAGGTGCTGAAGCGGTTCCTGTCGGAGACGGGGAAGATCCTTCCCCGCCGCCGCACGGGGCTTACCGCCAAGGAGCAGCGCATCCTGGCCCGCACCATCAAGCGGGCGAGGATTCTTGGGCTTCTTCCCTTCACGGAGAAGCTGGTGCGCAAATAGGGGGTGGACATGAAGGTCATCCTGCTTGAACCCCTGGAGAACCTGGGCGATGTGGGCCAGGTGGTGAACGTGAAGCCCGGCTACGCCAGGAACTACCTCCTGCCCCGGGGCCTGGCGGTCTTGGCCACGGAGAGCAACCTGAAGGCCCTCGAGGCCAAGATCCGCGCCCAGGCCAAGCGCCTGGCGGAAAGGAAGGCGGAGGCGGAGAGGCTTAAGGAGATCCTGGAGAACCTCACCCTCACCATTCCGGTGCGGGCGGGGGAGACCAAGATCTACGGCTCCGTGACCGCCAAGGATGTCGCCGAGGCCCTTTCGCGCCAGCACGGCATCACCATTGATCCCAAGCGCCTGGTGCTGGAAAAGCCCATCAAGGAGCTGGGGGAGTACGTCCTCACCTACAAGCCCCACCCCGAGGTGCCGATCGCCTTGAAGGTGAGCGTGGTGGCCCAGTAGGGGCCTGGGGATCCGGCAGGCTGCCTTGGGACCCCTGGGATGCCGGGGGTCCTTAAGCTTTTCCTATGGGGGCTGTGCTCATCACGGGAGCGGGTAGCGGCATTGGCCTGGCCACGGCCCGGCTCTTGGCGGAAAGGGGTTTTCGGGTCTATGGCGGGGTGCGCAAATCCGAGGATGCAAAGGCCCTTCGCGCCCTGGGGGTGGTGCCCCTTTTCCTGGATGTAACCCAGGAGGAAAGCCTTGTGCAGGCCAGGAGGCTTCTGGAGGGGGAGGGGTTGGAGGGACTGGTGGCCAATGCGGGGATTGCCGTGGCGGGGCCCTTGGAGCTTATTCCCCCTTCCGTCTTCCGCCAGGTGCTGGAGGTGAACGTCCTCGGGGCCTTCGCCACGGTGAGGACCTTTTTGCCCCTTCTTCGAAAGACCCGGGGGCGGGTGGTGCTCATGGGCTCGGTTTCCGGCCTGGTAGCCCTGCCCCTGGCGGGACCCTACGCCGCCAGCAAGTTCGCCCTCGAGGCCCTGGCGGATGCCCTGAGGGTGGAGCTCCTTCCCTTTGGGGTGAGGGTGGTCTTGGTGGAACCGGGGCCCGTGGCCACCCCCATCTGGGAACGTTCGGAACGCTGGGCGGAAAGCTACTTGGAACCTCCTCCTTCCGGTACGGAAAGGGTGTACGGCCGCTACCTGGAGGTGGCCCGCAGGGCGGCCCGGGCCAGCGCCAGAAGGGGCCTGCCCCCCGAGAGGGTGGCGGAGGTGGTGCTTAAGGCCCTCCAAGACCCAAGGCCCAGGGCCCGCTACCTGGTGGCCCCTAGGGGGTGGCAGACCCTTCTTCTCCGCCACCTCCCTGAGGCCTTACGGGACCGGCTTCTGGCCCGCTTTCTGGCCTAGGCCAGCTCCAGGTTCACCAGAAGGATCAAGTGGCCCTCCTGCCGCTTCAGGATGCCCTCGAGGCTCCGCACGGGAAGGTGCTGGCGGAAAACCCCCAGCACCTCATCCATCAGCCTCTCCACAAGCCCAGGGTCCAAGGCCTCGGGGTCAAGCGCCAAAGGCATCTCCAGCCGGGTTTCCAAGTTCATGCCCCTAGCCTAGGTCCCTGGGGTCAGAGGCCGGTCAGGGCTACCTTGCAACATGCTTGCGCAAGCCAGCGAAGCTGGGCTCGGTGAAGCCCGATACTTTAAGGGAGCTTCCCCTGACGTATGCTTAAGGACGTGGAGTTTCTGGTGGAGGACCTGGGCCTTTTGCCCTACCCCCAAGCCTGGGAGTACCAGAAAAAGGTGCACAAGGAGGTGGTGCGGGGCGAGCGCCCCCCCACCCTGCTGCTTTTGGAGCATCCCCGGGTCATCACCCTAGGGAGAAAGGCCACGGGGGAGAACCTCCTTTTTCCCGAAAGCTGGTACCGGGAAAACGGCTTTGAGGTCTACTGGGTGGAGCGGGGTGGGGACGTCACCTACCATGGGCCCGGGCAGCTGGTGGGTTATCCCATCTTTCCCGTGGGCCGGGAGGTGCGCCGCTTCCTTCGCCAGATAGAGGAGGCCATCGTCAAGGTGGCGGCCTCCTATGGCCTGAAGGCCTACCCCACCCCGGGGTACGCGGGGGTCTGGGTGGGGGAGGACAAGCTCTGCGCCATCGGGGTGGCGGTGAAGGAGGAGGTGAGCTTCCACGGCTTTGCCCTCAACGTGAACACCGACTTAAACGACTTCTCCGTCATCATCCCCTGCGGGCTAAAGGGGAAAGGGGTCACCTCCCTGGAGCGGCTTTTGGGCCGCAAGGTTCCCATGCCGGAGGTAAAGGACAGGGTGGTGCGGGCCTTCGCCGAGGTTTTCGGAATGGACCCCCGTGTAAAGGAGGATCATCGTGAAGCCCAAGTTTGAAACCGTGGAGCTCCTTGCCCCCACCGGGGAGGTGGTGGAGCTCAAGGTGGTGAAGCATGGCCTAGCCCAGGCCCGGCCCGAGCCTGTGGATCGGAATAAGCCCGCCTGGCTCAGGGCCACCCTGCCCACGGGGGCCAAGTACCAGGCCCTGAAGGCCACGGTGAACGAGCTCAAGCTCCACACCGTCTGCCAGGAGGCCCTCTGCCCCAACGTGGGAGAGTGCTGGAGCCACGGCACCCTCACGGTGATGATCCTGGGAAGCATCTGCACCCGGGCCTGCAAGTTCTGCGCCGTGGACACGGGAAACCCCAGAGGCATTGTGGACCCGGAGGAGCCCCGTAGGGTGGCTGAGGCCATCGCCCGGCTTAATATCCGCTACGTGGTCCTCACCAGCGTGGACCGGGACGACCTTCCCGATGGCGGGGCGGCCCACTTCGCCGCCACCATCCGGGCCATCAAGGAGAAGGCCCCTGGGGTCTTGGTGGAGGCCCTTACCCCCGACTTCCAGGGGGACCTGAAGGCGGTGGAGACGGTTTTGGATGCGGGCCCGGAGGTCTATGCCCAGAACCTGGAAACCGTGCGCCGCCTTACCTCCAGGGTAAGGGATCCCCGGGCGGGGTACGATCAGACCCTTAAGGTCCTGTCCCACGCCAAGCGCTATCGGCCTGACGTTCTTACCAAAAGCAGCCTCATGCTGGGCCTGGGGGAGACGGAGGAGGAGATCCTCGAGGCCATGCGGGACCTGCGCCAGGCGGGGGTGGATATCCTCACCCTGGGCCAGTACCTGCGCCCCACCCCGGCCCACCTGCCCGTGGTGCGGTACGTACCCCCGGAGGACTTTAAGCGCTACGAGGCCTGGGGGTATGAGCTGGGCTTTAAGGAGGTCTTCGCCGGGCCCCTGGTGCGGAGCTCCTACCGGGCGGACCGGGTCTTCCTGGAGGCCAAGGCCCGATGAGGCTTTTCTTCCTGGACCTCCTTGCCCTCCTCCTTTTCGCCTGGGTGGGCCTCAGGTCCCATGGCCTTCCCGTAAGCCTCGAGGGCCTAGCCCGGAACGTCCTCCCCATCCTCTTCGTGTGGCTTCTCCTCAGCCCCTTCCTCGGCACCTACCGCCGGCCGAGCTGGTCCAGCCTCCTCCTCAGCTGGCTTTTGGCGGTCCCCGCGGGGCTTTGGCTTAGGGGGATGATCCTAGGGGAGGGGTTTGGCCCGGGGTTTTTCGTCTTCCTGGGCGTGGCCATGGCCTTTAGCCTTCTCTTCCTCCTCCTTTTCCGGGGCCTCGCCAAGCTCCTGAGGCTTTGGTAAAAAGGGGACATGGGTCAGCCGCTAGGTTCTCTGAAGGTGGCCTTCCTCGGCCTTGGGGCCATGGGCTACCCCATGGCCGGCCATCTGGCCAAGCGCTTCCCCACCCTGGTCTGGAACCGCACCTTTGCCAAGGCCTTAAGGCACCAGGAGGAGTTCGGCTCCGTGGCCGTGCCCCTGGAAAAGGTGGCGGAGGCCCAGGTGATCTTCACCTGCCTGCCCACCACCAAGGAGGTGGTGGAGGTGGCGGAGGCCCTTTGGCCCCACCTGAGGCCCGGCACCTACTGGGTGGACGCCACCAGCGGGGAACCCGAGGGAAGCCGCAAACTGGCGGAGCGCCTTTTGGAAAAGGGCGTGGTTTACCTGGACGCCCCGGTTTCCGGCGGGACCTTAGGGGCGGAAAAAGGCACCCTCACGGTGATGCTGGGAGGGCCCCCTGAGGCCGTGGAATACGTGAAGCCCTACCTGGCCTACGCCGCCAAGGTGGTCCACGTGGGGCCCGTGGGGGCAGGGCATGCGGTGAAGGCCATCAACAACGCCCTTTTGGCGGTGAACCTCTGGGCGGCGGGGGAAGGGCTTATCGCCCTGGTGCGGCAGGGGGTTTCCGCGGAGAAGGCCCTCGAGGTCATTAACGCCTCCAGCGGCCGCTCTAACGCCACGGAGAACCTGATCCCCCAAAGGGTGGTCACCCGGGCCTTCCCCAAGACCTTTGCCCTGGGCCTCCTGGTAAAGGATTTGGGCATCGCCATGGGAGTTTTGGATGGGGAGAGGGCGCCAAGCCCCCTCCTCCGCCTCACCCGGGAGGTCTATGAGATGGCCAAGCGCGAGCTCGGCCCTGAGGCGGACCACGTGGAGGCCCTGAGGCTTTTGGAGCGCTGGGGCGGAGTAGAGATCCGCTGAGGTTGCCCCGACCAAAGGTTCGGGATTTCCGGGGCCAGGCGCAGGAAGGAGCTCCTCGGCTTTGGCCTGCTGGAAAGGCTAGGCGGCTCCTGAAGGCCATCCCCTGAGGCGAAGCGCCGGGGGAGGGTTGACCTTCGGGCAGCCTCCCCCTAGTCTGTTCTATATGAAAAACGAATTATCCTACGAAGTAGGACAAAACCTCCGCCGCCTGCGCCAGGCGCGGGGGCTTACCCTTTCTGGTTTGGCGGCTAAGGCTGGGATAGCCAAATCCCTTCTTCACGCCTTGGAAGCGGGACGCGCTAACCCTACCTTGGCCACCCTTTGGGCCTTGGCCCGAGCCCTGGAAGTGCCCTTCGGCGAACTGGTCCAGGCCCGTCCTGTGGGGGATGAGGGCGTGATGGTTCATCTTATTGAACAAACCTGGGGGCGGGTGGGGGAGCGGCTGGAGGTGTACCGCATGGACCTCCTCCCCCGTTCCGTGCGTTGGGCGGAGGCCCACGAGCCTGGCCTCCGCGAGCGGGTCATCGGTTTGAAGGGCAAGGCCCGGGTGGGACCGCCTCCGGGTAGGGAGGTGGGATCCGGAGAGGAGGTGGAGTTTTCCGGGGACGAACCCCACGTGTACGCCAGCGAAGAGGGGGCTAGCCTCCTGGTCTTTCTGCATTACCCCCCGCTTCCCCGGCCCAAAGGGGAGGCCGGGAGCCCAGAGAAAGCCACCTTGGTCCTGCGGGAGGTGAGCTTGGGGGTGGGAGGGTTGGCCTTGGAAGGCCGCTGGCTTGCGCCAGGGTTTCTGGAGGGGGTTTTCGTGCGTTGGAGTGGGAACCGTACCTATCTTTTCGGCCTTCCTTTGGCGCCCCTACCCCGTCTGGGGGGCCAGGGGCTTTTGGGCGAGGCCTTGGCCCTTCTCCACGCACCTCTAGAAGGCCTGAGGCGTTACCAGCAAAACCCAAGCCTCCTTCTGCGGACCCTGGCTTGGGAGGGGTTGCTCCTTAAGGGGGAGGTGGCCGATCCGGCCCCTCTTCTCCTCAAGGCTACGCGCTTTCCTGCCAGCCCGGAGGAGGGGGAATGGGCAAGCCGCATCTCCGTAGATCTCTACGCCCAGGTGGAACTCCTCCACCCTGGCTACGCCCGACAGCCCCTTTTCCTAGCCCATGGGTTGCAGGCCGCAGGCCTGGAGGAGGGAAGGTTCTTGGATGTGGGCACGGGGCCTGGGCATCATCTCCTCTTGCTCTTGGAGCTTCTGCCCCATTTGGAGCCGGTGGCGGTGGAACCCAGCCCGGCCTCGAGGCAGGCCTTGGCCCAGCTCCTCCCAGGTGTGGAAGTATGGCCCGAAGACTTCACCCTTTTGTCCACAGGGGAAGCCTTTCCCTTGATCGTCTGCGTGGGGGCCAGCCACCACATGTCCACGTGGCGCCTTTTGGAAAAGGCCTACCGGCTTCTGCGCCCCGGGGGCCTTCTGGCGGTGGCGGATGAGTTTTTGAGCCCCTTTTCCACCAGGGAGGAGCGGGCTCGGAACCTGGTGCTTCACCATACGGCCTACCTGGTCCCCTTCCCCTTGGAAGAACCCGAGGCGCTTTGGGCTTTGCGTCTTCTCGCCCTCCAGGGAGAGTCTCGAGGCCTTAGGAGGTTGGCGGAAGAAGCCTTGCAAGGCCTTGAGGCGCGGTCCGACCCCCTGGCGGCCTTTGCTCGTATAGAGCTCGAGGCTCTTTTGGCTGGGCTGGACTACGAGGTGGAGACCAAGACCTACCCTCGCCGTTTTTTGGAGTTAGCCTTTGCCGTGGGCTTTGAGCTGGAGGATCACCGGCGCTTGTTCGCCACCCATGGAAGCCACCCCTGGGGCGGGGGCACCCACCTCTTCCTGCTCAGGAGGCCTAGATGAAGGAGGGACTTCGTGCGGCTTGGCCCATCGCCTTGGGATATTTCCCCGTGGCCATGGCCTTCGGCGCTTTGGGGGCCCAGGCGGGGCTTGGCTACCTTTGGATCCAGCTCACCTCCCTTCTGGTCTTCGCCGGGGCCAGCCAGTTCGCCCTGGTGGGGCTTCTGGCCCAGGGGGTGCCGCCCCTTTTGGCGGCCTCCTTGGGCCTTCTCCTTAACCTGCGCCACGCCTTTTACGGCCCGGCCCTCAGGCCCTACCTGAAAGGAGGCCCCCTGGAGGCCTTTTTCCTCACCGACGAGGTCTTCGCCCTGGCCTTAAGGACGCTTCCCGGCCTTTCCCCGGAAAAGAGGCGGGGCTACTTCCTGGGCCTGGGTTTGGGAGCGTACCTTTCCTGGAACCTGGGCACGGCCATGGGGGCCTTGGGGGCCAAGGGGCTTTTGGCCTGGCCCAGGTTGGGGGAGGCCCTTGCCTTTGCCCTTCCGGCCCTTTTTCTCCTCCTGGCCCTGCCCCACCTCAGGAACCCGGTGGCCCTCCTGGCGGGCGGGGTGGCCCTGGGGTTTCACCTCCTGGGCCAGACGGCCTGGGGTCTATTCCTGGCAGGGGTGGTGGGGCTCCTTTGGAAGGAGCCCTGGAAAGGGAGGAAGGCATGACCCTGGCCCTTCTCCTTCTGGCTTTGGGCACCTTTCTCCTCCGCTTTCTGCCCTGGCGGGGGGAAAAAAGCCTGAAGACGGGCCAGGCAGGGCCCGCCTTGGTGGTGGCCCTTTTCCTGGTCTCCGCCTTTAGCCCGCCTCCTTCTTCCGAGTGGGTCCGGGCGGCCTTGGCCCTTCTTGGCACCTATCTGGGGCTTAAGCTCACCGGGAACCTGGGCGTGGCCGTCTTCCTGGGGGCAGGGCTTTACGGGCTTCTCGGGGCCCTGGGCTTTTAAGGGTCCGGTGGGGCTTCTGCCCCACCGGGAACTCCCAAGAAACCTGTTGGGTCAACGGTTCAGGATGTGGATGGCCTGTTTGTGGAGGGCTTCCGCCGCCTCCATGAGGCCCTCGGAAAGGGTGGGGTGGGGGTGGATGGTGAGGCCCAGGTCGGAAACCGTGGCCCCCATCTCCAGGGCCAAGGTGGCCTCGGCGATGAACTCTCCCGCCTGGGGCCCCACCATGAAGACCCCCAGGAGGAGGTCCGTCTCCGCATCCCCCACCACCTTGATGAGACCTTCGGCCCCTCCCAGGGTAAGGGCCCGGCCGCTGGCGGAAAAGGGAAACTTCCCCACCTTGACCTTATACCCCGCCTTCTCTGCCTCCTCCTCCGTGAGCCCCACCCCCGCCCATTCGGGGCCGGTGTAGACCACGCTGGGCACCTGGAAGTCGAAGAGGGCGTTTTTGCCGGCGGCGTTTTCCGCGGCCACCAGGCCCTCCTTCATGGCCTTGTGGGCAAGGAGGGGGGGCCTGGCCACATCCCCGATGGCGTAGACCCCGGGGGCCGAGGTTTCCATGCGGGCGTTCACCTGGATGAAGCCCCGTTCGTCCACCTTGACCCCGGCCTTTTCCAAGCCGAGCCCTTCCGTGCGGGGCCTGCGGCCCACCGCCACCAGGATTTTGTCCACCACGATCTCCTCCTGGCTGCCTCCCTGGGCGGCCTCGAGGAGCACGTGGAGGCCATCCTGCTTCTTCTCGTAACCCACCGCCTTGGTGCCGGTGCGCACCCTTATCCCCTCCTTCTCCAGGGCCTTGCGCAGGAGGGCGGCGGTTTCCCTGTCGCCTGCGGGGAGGATCTCCGGCATGTATTCGATCAGGGTCACCTCCGAGCCCAGGCGGTGGTAGATCTGGCCAAGCTCGAGCCCCACCGCCCCGCCCCCGATCACCAAAAGGCGCTTGGGGATACCCTCTTCCACCCTTAGGGCCCGGGTGGAGTCCCACACGTCCTCCCCGAAGGGGAAGCCCTTTAGAGGCATGGGCTCGCTTCCCGTGGCGATGATGAAGCTTTGGGCCCCGTAGGTTTCCCCATTGACCTCTATTTCCCTGGGGCCCTTAAAGCGGGCGAAGCCCCGCAAAAGCTCCACCTTGTTGCCCTTAAGTAGCCCGGCCACGCCCCCGGTGAGCTTCTTCACCACGCCATCCCGCCAGGCACCAAGTTTTTTCAGATCCAGCTCGGGCTTGGCCTTTAGGCCGAAGCCCTCGGCCACCTTTAGGTGGTGGAGGGTTTCCGCAGCGTGGAGGAGGGCCTTGGTGGGGATGCATCCCACGTTGAGGCAAACCCCACCCACCTCGGCGGCCTCCACGGCCAGAACCCTAAGCCCCAGTTGCGCCCCCCGGATGGCGGCGGGGTAGCCGCCGGGTCCGGTGCCGATCACGATGAGGTCGTAGGTCTTCATGGGGTCCATCCTACATCTCCAGAAGGAGCAGGTCGGGGTTTTCCAGGAGCCGGATCACCTCCCGGGTGAACTGGGCGGCCTCGGCCCCGTCCACCAGGCGGTGGTCAAAGGAGAGGGAGAGGTACATGATATCCCTCGCCTGGATGGAGCCATCCGGCATCACCCAGGGCCGCTTCCTTATGGAGTGCACCCCCAGGATGGCGGCCTCGGGTACGTTGATGATGGGGAAGCTCATGAGGGCTCCCACGGAGCCAATGTTGGTGATGGTGAAGGTGGAACCCGTGACCTCCTCGGGGGAGAGCCTTCCTTCCCGGGCCTTGGCGGAGAGCTCGGCGATCTCCTGGGCGAGCTCCAGGATGTTTTTCCGGTCCACGTCCCGCACCACGGGCACGATGAGCCCCCGTTCCGTGGCCACCGCCAGGCCCAGGTGGTAGTAGCGCTTGTAGACGATCTCCTGCCTTTCCTCGTCCAGGCTGGAGTTCAGCATGGGGTACTTCTTCAAAGCCCGCACCACCGCCTTGAAGATGAAGGGGAGGTAGGTGAGCTTCACCCCCTGGCGTTCGGCCTCGGGCTTCAGGCGCTCCCTCAGGGCCACCAGTTCCGTGAGGTCGGCCTCGTCCACGTTCAGGGTGCGCACCGTGTAGAGGTGGCTTTGCCAAAGCCCCTGGGCGATGGTGCGGCGGATGCCCCTTAGAGGGATGCGCTCCTCCAGGTGCTCGTAGCCCTTGGGGGGGGTGTAGCGGGGTGGGGGCGGGAAGCCTGAGGGAAGGGGTGCTGGGGCCTCCTTGGGGCTTGGGGGCGGGGGTGCGGCCTGGGCCTTAAGCTGTTCGGCATAGGCCCGCACGTCCTCCACCCGGATGCGGCCCATGGGGCCGGAGCCGGGGATGGCCTCGAGGGGAATCCCCAGTTCCCGGGCCAGCTTCCGGGCGGCGGGCACCGCCAGGATGCGGCCTGGAGCCTGGCCTTCCCTGGGAGCCTGCTCCGCTTGGTCTCTTAAGAAGGGGTTCTTCACCGCCACCTGGGTGGTGTCCGGTTTGAAAAGGGAGAGATCCTCCTTTTCCTCCTTTGGGGGAAGCCCGGGCTCCACGATGGAGCGCTCCTCCACCGCTTGCACGGGCGGAGCCTCCTCCTTTACCTCCTTTACCCCAGCCACGGCCTCCCCGGGCTCCGCCAGGAGGGCGATGGGGGCGTGGACCTTGACCACCTCCCCTTCCTTGGCCAGCTTTTTCAAAAGCACCCCCTCGTAGGGGGAGGGTAGCTCCACCGTGACCTTGTCGGTCATCACCTCCACGAAGGGCTGGTCCTTCTTGAGGTAGTCCCCTTCCTCCACCAGCCACTTGAGGATCTCGCCTTCCACCACGCTTTCCGCCAGTTCGGGCATGAGGATTTCCTTGGGCATAGGCCTCCTAGATCAAATCTAAAAATTCCTCGAGGGAGATCTGCGCATCTTTGAGAATGTGGGCTAGGGTGGAGCGCTTTATGGGGATATGCGCAGGCACGATGACGATGATCCGCTTTTCTCCCAGCTGCCTCTCCATCCGGATATGGCTTCCCCGTTGGCGCACCACCTGAAAGCCTGCCTTTTCTAAAGCCTTGATCACCCGCTTGTAGGACAAGGAGGGGACCTTCAAACCTCTACCTCGGCCAGCTCAGCGTTCTCCGGCAACTTTTCCTCTAGCGGTTCCAGGTAGAGGGCGATGGCCTCACGGATGTTGGCCAAAGCTTCTTCCAAGGTGTCCCCCTCGCTAATACAACCAGGAAGGGCAGGCACGTAGACGGTGTACCCTCCCTCCTCGCTCTTTTCCAGGACCACCTTTAGCCGCATAAAGCCTCCCTTCAGTCAGTAGTCTAACGCCCGCTTGGCGGCGCCCAGGATGCGGGTGACGGTGGGCAGGTACAGCTTGTCCTGGGCGTAGGGGTACGGGGTGTCAAACCCCGTCACCCGGATGGGAGGGGCGAGGAGCATGTCCAGGATGTCCTCGGCGATGGTGGCCGCCACCTCGCTGACGAAGCTGGCGTGCCGGGGGGCATCGGATACCAGCACGGCCCTTCCTGTTTTGGCCACGGAGTTCATCACCGCCTCGTAATCCCAGGGCATGAGGGTGCGGAGGTCCAGGACCTCGGCGGAAACCCCCGCCTTTTCCAGCTCCTCCGCCGCCTGGAGCACCTCGGGCATGACGGTGCCGTAGCCGATGAGGGTGAGGTCCTTCCCTTCCCGCCTGATGGCGGCCTTGCCCAGGGGCAGGACGTAGTCCTCCTCCGGCACCTCCTCCTTCACCGAGCGGTAAAGCCTTTTGGGCTCCAGGAAGACCACGGGGTCCTCGTCGCGGATGGCTGCCTTTAAAAGGCCCTTGGCGTCGTAGGGGGTGGAAACCGCCACCACCTTGAGCCCGGCGGTGTGGACGAAATGGGCCTCGGGGCTTTGGGAATGGTGGTGCCCCCCCTTGACCCCGCCCCCGGAGGGCATCCGCACCACCAAAGGGGCGGTGAACTGCCCGCCGGAGCGGTAGCGGAGCTTGGCCACCTGGCTCACCAGCTGGTCGAAGCCGGGGAAGATGTAGTCGGCGAACTGGATCTCGGCCACGGGCCTTAAGCCGTGGGCGGCCATGCCCAGGGCAGCTCCCACGATGGCGGCCTCGGAAAGGGGGGTGTCCATAACCCGGTCGGGGCCATACTTCTGCAAAAGGCCTTCCGTCACCAGGAAGACCCCGCCCCTTTTCCCCACATCCTCCCCCAGGACCACCACCCGGGGGTCCAGGGCCATCTCCTCGTCCAGGGCCCGGTTCAGGGCTTGCACCATGGTCATGGGGGCCATGGGGACCTCCTTAAAGCTCTTCCTTGAGAAGGGCCTCCTGGCGCTTTAGGTGCCAGGGCTTTTCCGCAAGGACGTCGTCGAACATCCACTCGGGGGGTACAGCGCCGGCCTCCTCGGCTTCCTTCAGGCCCCGCTCCAGCTCGGCGCGGATCTCCGCCCTCAGGTCCTCCTCCCACTCCAGGTTCCAGAGGCCCCTTCCCTCCAGGAAGCGCTGGAAGCGGAGGATGGGGTCCCGTTTCCGCCAGGCCTCCACCTCCTCCTTGGGGCGGTAGCGGCTGTCGTCGTCGGCGGAGGAGTGGGGCCCGTAGCGGTAGACCCTGAGCTCCACGAGGCTTGGGCCCTCCCCCCTTCGCGCCCTTTCCACCGCCTCCTTGACCACGTAGTAGCTCGCCAGCACGTCCATCCCGTCCACCAGGTAGCCGGGAATGCCGAAGGCGTGGGCTTTGTCGGCGAGGGTGGGGCTGTGGGTCTGGTGGCGGTAGTCCACGCTGATGGCGTAGAAGTTGTTCTCGGCGATGAAGACCGCCGGCGCCCCCTGCACGGCGGCGAAGTTGATCCCAGCGTACCAGTCCCCCTCGCTCGTGGCCCCGTCCCCGAAGGTGCAGACCGCCACCTGGCCCGTGCGCAGGAGCTTCATGCTGATGGCGGCGCCCGCGGCGGGGGGGACGTGGGAGGCGATGGGGCTCGCCACGGTGAAGAAGTTAAGGGCCTTGGAGCCGGGGTGCTCGGGCATCTGGCGGCCTTTGTTGGGGTCGGCCTGGGTGGCCAGCATCTGGCCGAAGAGCTCCTTGAGAGGGATCCCGAGGGCCAGGGCCAGGCCGTGGTCGCGGTAGTAGGGGAAGACCCAGTCAAAGCCCGGCCTTATGGCGTGGGCGATGGCCACCTGGGCGGCCTCGTGCCCGGCGGCGGGGGCGATGAAGCTGGTCTTGCCCGTGCGGATGAGGATGGTGTAGCGCTCGTCCAGCATCCGGGCCGCCAGCATGTCCCGGTACAGGCGGCGTAGCTTATCCTCGTCCAGATCCAAGGGGAAATCCCCCAGCCACTCCCCCTTCTCCCCCATGAGCCTTATGGGCTCGGGGGTGAAGGGCTGAAACCGGTGGGTGTCCTTTACCATAAACCCTCCTTTTCCGGCGCTTTTGGCGCCTGTAGAGCCTGCCCTGGGTAAGGGCCTGGGGCTCCTTTATCGGGGTGGGTGAGGTCCCACTTTCCCTTCGCCCTGAGTATACCCTGGCCCTAAAATGGGGGGGTGCGCCTAAGGGTGGTGGCGGTGGGCAAACCCAGGCTGGATTACGCCCGGCTGGGAGTGGAAGAGTATGCGATGCGCATCCGGAAATATGCTTCCCTCGAGGTTCACTTCGTCAAGGAAGCCCAGGACCTCCTGCCCAAGGCGGAGGGCCACCGCAAGGTGGTCCTGGACGAAAGGGGAAAGCTCTTCACCACGGAGGGCCTTTGGGAAGAGTTGAGGCGCTGGGAGGGGGAACGGGTGGCCTTTTTGGTGGGGGGCGCCGAGGGGTACTCTGAGGGGGTACGTGAGGGAGCCGACCTCCTCCTTTCCCTTTCCCCCCTTACCCTGCAGCATGAGCTGGCCCTTTTGGTCCTCATGGAGCAGCTCTACCGGATCCTTACCCTGAGGGCCGGGCATCCCTACCATCGGCCATGACCTACGAGGCCTTTGTGGCGCTGGTGGAAAGGCTTTGGGCGGAGATCCCCGAGGCCTTCAAGCGGGAGCTTCAGGGGGTGCACGTCCTTCCCCAGGCCAAGCCGGAGCCCGGGCTAAAGGGGGTGTGGCGGCTTGGGGAATATCTGGACCCCGGCCCTCCTTCCACCTTCCGGGGATTTGAGGGGCTCGGGCGGCACATCGCCCTCTACTACGGTTCCTTCCAAAAGGTGGCGGGGCCGGGGTTTGACTGGGAGGAAGAGGTCTGGGAAACCCTCCTCCATGAGTTAAGGCACCACCTGGAGTCCTTGGCGGGCCAGGACGACCTGGTGCGGGAGGACCTTAGGCGCCTGGCCGAGTTTCGCCGGGGCGGGAGGCCTGGGGGAGAAGGCCATTAGGTTCTCCCTTTAAGGGGCGCCGCTCGGCAAACCCCCCCGCCAGGGGATGGTAGTGGGCCACCTCGGGTTCGCCTTCCTGCCAGCACAGGAAGACCACCTCGCCGCCCACCCGGCTGGGGAAGTCCACCAGGCCCCGGTCCAAGTCCTTGAGGAAGACGCCCAGGGAGGCCAGGTAACGGGCGTCGGCTTCCAAGGAGCCCAGGAGGAAGCGGGCCTCCTCCTCCAGGGCCCTTCGTTCCAGCCCGCGGGCCTCGGGAAGCTGGGCCTGCACCTCGGAAAGCTCCTTCCGGGCCTGCCGCATCTGGGAGAGGACCCGCTGGATCTCGGGCAAGAGGGCATCGGCCTCTTCCTTGGTGAAGATGCGGGCAAACATACCTAGCCTTATCCTAGCACCTATGTACACGTCAAAACCTCCATAGGGCATAACCCCAAGGGACTTCCGCGCCTTCCTCCCCCTGCACCCCAGAGGGCAAGCGCCCAAAGGGTGAGCAGGTCCAGCCCCGCCCGGAAGAGGCTCTGTCCCAGCCTCCCGTGCTTCTTGGGCCTCACCGGACGCACCCGGTGCAGCACAAGCCCCGTCCGAAACGCCCACACGAAGGCCAGGCTCAAGGGGACCAAAAGCCGCGAAAGCCTCTCCCCCCGCGTCACGTGCGTGGCCTCCAGGTCAAATCCCCGCCCCTTCAGGGCCCCAAAGAGCCGCTCTATCCCCCACCTGAGCCCGTACACCTCCAGCACCCGGTGAGGGTCCAGGTCCGTAGCCACAATCAGCCACTCCCGGACCCCAAGGCGCAACCCCACCACCCACATGCGCCGCCCGTAGACCCAGTACCGCCGCCTGGGCACCCGGCTCTCTCCCACCTTCAGGGAGGCAAAGAGCTCCCAGGCCCGAGGGCCCGAGCCCAACCGCCACATCCGGGTGTTGGCCTTGATTCGGATGCACCGGGGGATGCCCTTCTCCTCCAGGTACCGGAACCACGCCTCCCCTATGAACTCCCGATCCGCCAGGAACCCCTCCACCCGGAGGTGGGGGAAGTGGGCCCTCAGGAAAGCCAAGGCCCTCTCCATCAGGGCGATGCGTTCGGGGGTGGAGGAGTTGCCGTCGTGGGGAAGGAAGCTCCAGAACAGGGGGACGGCCAGGCCTTGGTACAGGAAGGCCAGCATCAGGAGGTTGACCTTGCTCTTCCCCAGCTCCCACTCGGTCCGGTCCATGACCAGGAGGAGCCCTTGGGGTCGGAGGAGGGCGAAGATGAAGCGGGCATAGCCCTCCCCGTCCAGCCCCGGCCAGGCCAAGAACCGCTGGAACCTTCGGTAGGCGGAGCGGGGGTCAGGGCTGGCTATGGAGCCGAGGGAAAGAGCGAGTCTGGGGCCGCTTGTGGTGCGGGCGGTGACCAGAGCCATCACCAGGGCGGCCAGGAAGGTGAGGCGCCTGAGGTCGGCCTTCCAGTATCGCTTCAAGGCGTTGATGAGTGGGGTAAGCTGTTCCATGGGGACCACCTCCTATGGGTACCTGCCCATCCACGTGGGCGCAGGTCCATCCTAAAGGGGTGGTCCCACGTTTTGACGTGTACTGAGTCCTAGCACAAACGCTTTGGGAAATTTAAGCCTGGAATACTCAAGGGTCGGACTCCCCGGTCCGGAGGGGGGACACGAGGGCCACCTCGCCCGCGCCGATCCTGACCCCCTCCACCTGGAGGCTGCCGTCGGGGAGGATGGCCTCCGCCACCCCCTCCACCACCCCCTTAGGGGTTTGGACCCGCACCCTTCGGCCCAGGGTGTAGGAGGCCTCCCGGTAGAGGGAGAGGAGGGTTTCCGGGCTTTCCAGAAGGGGGAGGAGGCTTTCCAGGTGGAGGAGGAAGCCCGAAAGCACCTCCCGCCGGGAAAGGGGAGAGAACTCCCTCAAGGCGGCGGCGCCCTCGGGAGCCCAGTCCACGTTCACCCCTACTCCCAGGAGGACGTAGGCCACCTCCTCTCCCTCGGCCTTGGCTTCCAAAAGGACCCCGGCCAGCTTCCGGCCATCGGGGGCCAGGAGGTCGTTGGGCCACTTGATCCCCCCCACCCCCACCGCCCGCCAAAGGGCCAGGCCGGCGAGAAGGGGAAGGAGGCCCATGGAGGAAAGGGGAAGGGTGGGGCGGAGGAGGAGGGAGAAGGTGAGGCTTTCCCCCGGGCGGCTTTCCCAGGGCCTTCCCCGCCTGCCGCGGCCCCTTTCCTGCACCTCCGCCAGGACCAGGGCTCCCTCCTCAGCTCCTTCCTCCGCCCAGGCCCTTAGGACATCCTGGGTGCTTCCCACCCGCCCCAGGTAGCGGTAGGGCCGGCCGAGGCGCCCTGGGGGGTGGAAGAGGTGGGGAAGGGGAGTGCCGGGCCGGATGCGGTAGCCCTTCCGGCTCATCTCCACGGGGAAGCCCTCGGCGAGAAGCTTTTTTGCCTTCTTGGAAACCGCCTGGCGGCTTACCTTTAGGCGCTGGGCCAGGGCCTCGCCGCTTTGGTGGTCCTCGGTGAGAAGGTCCAGAAGGCCAGGCATCAGGCCAGCTCCACCTGGGAGAGATCCCCCAGGATCAGGCGGTGGGCCCGGGGGAGGCCATCGCGGTTTTTCACCTGGACGCCCACCCCCAGGATGCTTTCCTGCAGGCGTAAGGCCACGTCCTCCAGGATAGCGTGGTCCTCGAGGATGGAGTACTCCACCTCCGAGCGCACCACCTTGGCCCCGGGCCCTAAGGAGGTGAAGGGCCCGATGTAGGCTCCTTCCACCACCGCTCCCTTCCCGATGAAGGCGGGGCCGATCACGGTGCTTTTCCGTACCCTAGCCCCCTTCTCCACCACCACCCGCCCGGTGAGCTGGCTTTCCACCACCTCCCCCTCCACCCGGGGTTCCAGTTCTTCCAGGATGAGGCGGTTGGCATCCAGGAGGTCCTGGGGGCGGCCGGTGTCCTTCCACCACCCCTCCACCTCCACCCCCACCACCCTCTTCCCCCGGTCGATGAGGCCCTGGATGGCGTCGGTGATCTCGTACTCCCCCCGGGCGGAGGGCTTGAGCCCCTCGATGACCTCCAGCACCTCCGGGGTGAAGACATAAACCCCGGCCACCGCCAGGTTTGAGGGCGGCTCCTTGGGTTTTTCCAGAAGGCGCACGATCCTTTCCCCTTCCAGCACCGCCACCCCAAATGAGCTGGGGTTTTCCACCCGCACCAGGGCGATCACCGCACTCACCCCCGGGGTAAAGGCCTGGAAAAAGCGGGCGATTCCCTTCTGGAAGAGGTTATCCCCCAGGTAGAGGACGAAGGGGCTTTGGCCCAGGAAGTCCCTGGCCACCGCCACCGCATGGGCCAGGCCCTGGGGCTCCTCTTGCAGGATGTAGCGCACGTGGTAGCCCGAAAGGGCCTCCCGGATGTCCTTTTCCGTTTCCGGGGAAACCACCACCCCGATCTCCTCTATCCCCGCTTGCAGGAGGTTTTCCAGGCCGTAGTGGAGGATGGGCCTTCCCGCCACCCGGATCACGGGTTTGGGCCGGGTGTGGGTGAGGGGACGGAGCCGGGTGCCCCGTCCGGCAGCCAGAATGAGTCCTTTCACGCCGGGAAGTATACCCCGTAAAATGAGGAGAAGGATGCCCAAGGCCTCCGTGCGCATGGCTTACGCCTACGACCGCCTCCGGGCCTACCCCCCGGAGGTGGCGGGCCGCATCGCCACCGCCATAGGGAATGCCCTGGGGGTGCGGGGGGAGGAGGCGGTGCTCCTGGAGCTTGGGGTGGGTACCGGGCGCATCGCCCTGCCCCTCATCGCCCGGGGATACCGCTACCTGGCCCTGGACAAGGATCCCGGCATGCTGGAGGTCTTCCGCCAGAAGGCGGCGGGGGTTATGCGCAAGGTGCGCCTTATAGAGGCCGATGCCCGGGCCATTCCCCTGCCCGATGAGAGCGTGCACGGGGTGATCGTGGTCCACCTTTGGCACCTCCTCCCCGACTGGCCCAAGGCCCTGGCGGAGGCCTTGAGGGTGCTGAAGCCGGGAGGGGTGCTTCTGGAAGGCTGGGATGAGATGGAGGCGGAGGAGGAGCGCCTGATCCAGGAAAGGTGGCGCTCCCTGGTGGAGGCGGAGGACGTGGGGGTGGTGCGGGGCTTGCACAGAAAGCGCCTCGAGGAGGTGGAGGAAGCCCTAAAACGGCTTGGCCTCAGGCCGAAGACCAAGCAGGTGGTCCAGTGGCGGGAGGAGCGCACCCTGCGCCAGGCCCTCGAGGCCCTGGAGGAAAGGCTTTACTCCTTCACCCAGCTGGTTCCCGAGGAGGTGCACGAGCGCATCATGCCTGGGCTCTGGGCCTGGGCCCAGGGGGAGTTCGGCGATTTGGACCGCTCCTTCACCCTGGAACGGAGCTTTACCCTGCGGGCCACCCGCATGGCCTGATACCACCCCATCCTGGCAGGGCCACGCTTAAGCCCTTGCTTAAGGGATCTATCTTCGTGGCCCTATATGCTTAAAGGATGAAGGCCATCCGCATTTCCACCCCCAAGGAAGGTTTGGTGAACATCACCCGCCAGGTGGAGGAGGTCTTGGCCGGGCACACCGGCTTGGTGTACCTCTTCGTTCCCCACACCACCTGTGGCCTTACCGTGCAGGAGGGGGCGGATCCCGATGTGGCCCACGACCTTCTCGCCCGCCTGGAGGAGCTGGCCCCCAGGGTGCATCCCAAGGACCGGCATGCAGAGGGAAACTCCCACGCCCACCTGAAAAGCCTCCTCACCGGGGTGCACCTCCTCCTTCCCGCCGAGGGGGGGAGGCTTCGGCTTGGCCGCTGGCAGCAGGTTTTTCTGGCGGAGTTCGACGGGCCGAGGATGCGGGAGGTGTGGGTCAGGCTCCTCTAGCCGGGCCCGCCTAGACCCAGCGCACCTCCTGCACGCTTTTCACGCTCTTTATGGCCTGGACCAGGGATTCCCGCTCCCCGTCCTGCACGGTGAGGCGGAGGCGGATGCGGGCCAGGGGTCCGAGGATCCGGGTTTCCGAGCCCAAGGCGCTCTTCCCCGCCTCGGCCACCACCTGCATCACGTCCCTCAGGAGGCCAGCGCGGTCCTGGGCCAGGACCTCGAGGGTGGCCACCTTGCCCCCCACCCCCTCCCAGTAGGCCCCGATGACCCGGTCCGCCTCCGGTCCCTGGAGGATGCGGCGCAGGTTGGGGCAGTCCGCCCGGTGGATGGTGACCCCCCGGCCCCGGGTGACGAAGCCCAGGATGGCGTCCCCCTTCATGGGCTCGCAACAGGAGGCCAGGCGGATGGGGGCCTGGAGGTCCTGCTCCAGGCGGATCCCCCACTCGTTCCTGGGGGGGGCCTTGGGCTTTTCCGGCTTGAGAAGGGCCTTGGGGTAGAGCTTCTCCGCCACCTGCTTGGGGGTGAGGCGGTTTAGGGCCAGGGCCAGGTAGAGCTCCTCGGGGGAAGGGGTGAGGCCCAGCTTCCTGGCGGCCTCCTCCAGCTGGCTGTCGCTGGGCTTGGGGAGGCCCCGGCGCTTCAGGTAGCGCTCCAGGAGGTTTTGCCCCCTCTCCAGGGTTTCCTGGCGCTCCTGGGTGCGGAAGTACTGGCGGATCTTGCTCTTGGCGCTCCGGGTTTTGGCGAACTCCAGCCAGTCCTTGGAGGGGTGGGCGTTTTTGGCGGTGAGGATCTCCACGATCTCCCCGTTTTGCAGCTCGTAGGAAAGGGGGACGATGCGCCCGTTCACCTTGGCCCCCACCATGTGGTGCCCCACCTCGGTGTGGATGTGGTAGGCGAAGTCCACGGGGGTGGCCCCCCGAGGCAGGTTGATGATCCGCCCCTTGGGGGTGAAGACGAAGACCCTGCCCCCGAGGAGGTCCCGGGTTACCGCCTCCACGAACTCCCGGGAGCTGCTGAACTCCTGCTGCCACTCCTGGATGCTTTTAAGCCAGGAAACCCGCCTCTTCAGCTCCTCGGGATCGGTGAGGCCCTCCTTGTAAAGCCAGTGGGCGGCGATCCCGTACTCGGCGATGCGGTGCATCTCCCGGGTGCGGATCTGGACCTCCAGGGGAAGCCCTTCCAGGGCGATAACCGTGGTGTGGAGGGACTGGTAGCCGTTGGGTTTGGGCACGGCGATGTAGTCCTTGACCCTTCCCGGGATGGGCTGCCAGAGGGCGTGGACCAGGCCCAGGACGTGGTAGCAGACCTGCTTTTCCCTCAAGGCCCTTCCTTCCTCCGTGGGGGCGGGCTTGGGGTCGAGGATGACCCGGACCGCCAGGAGGTCGTAGATCTGTTCCAGGGCTTTTTTATCCCGCTCCATCTTCTTCCAGATGGAATAGAGGTGCTTGGGCCGGCCGGTGACCTCAAAGCTCTGGAGCTGGGCCTGGAGAAGCTCGTCCTTCCGCAAGGCTTCCTCCAGGGCGGCCATGGCTTTTTGGACGATGCGCTCCCGGGCCTCCTGGGTTTCCTGGATGCGGGAAAGGAGGGCGTGGTAGGCCTCGGGGTGGAGGTAACGGAAGGAGAGGTCTTCCAACTCCCACTTGAGCTGCCCCATTCCCAAGCGGTGGGCCAGGGGGGCGTAGATCTCCAGGGTTTCCTGGGCGATGCGCCTTTGCTTCTCGGGGGGCATGTGCTCCAGGGTGCGGAGGTTGTGAAGGCGGTCCGCCAGCTTCACGATAATGATGCGCACGTCCTCCGCCATGGCGATGAACATCTGGCGGAGGTCCTCGGCCCTCTTTTCCTCCCCCTCGAGGTTGGCCAGCTTGTAGAGCTTGCTGACCTTGGTCTCCCCCTCCACCAGCTTGCGCACCGCCAGGCCAAAGCGCCTTTCCAGCTCCTGGGGGGCCACCCCGCAGTCCTCCAGGGTATCGTGGAGGAGGCCTGCGGCCACCGTGTCCGCATCCATGCGCAAGGAGGCCAGGATCTCGGCCACCGCCACCGGGTGGGTGATGTAGGGCTCCCCGCTTTTTCTCAGCCGGCCCCGGTGGGCCTCCTCCGCAAACCGGTAGGCCTCCCTTACCTTCTCGCGGTCTTGGGGTGGGAGGTAATCAAGAAGGGATTCAAGTTTATCCCAAAGGGCCGAGGCAGTTATCACTATTTTTCAGTGTAGCACCTTCAGGAGGCCAGCTCCAGGAGGAAGGCGGAAAGGCTGGTCCGGTCCATAAGGGCCACCAGGGTGCGACCCCTAAAGGGGGCAAGCACCAGGGCCTTTTCGCCAAAGAGAACCGCCACGGGCCCGCGGGCCTGGCCCAGGCTCCTGTCCAGTTGCTCCAGGGCCTGGACCAGGGTTTTCAGGGGTTCCCTGGGCAGGGGCAAGGCCGCCTCCAGGTACCCCAGGACCTCCACCCCGGGCAGGCGCAGGGGGGAGAGGTCCGCCGGCTGTTCCCCCAAGGAAGCCGCCTCTGATCCGGGCGGAGCCGCCCGGGCAGGGGCCCCCCCCTGGTCGAAGACCCCAAGGAGGGCCTCGAGGTCGGCTCCCTGGATTTCCCTAAGAACAGCCTTGGCCGCCTCCGCCTCCTTTTCCAGCTCCCTTAGTAGGCCTTCCGCCTGGGTGAGGGTTTTCTCCACCTGGAGAAGGCCTTGGGGGCCCAGGCGGGGCAGTCTCTCCTGGGCGCTTCTTAGCACGGGAAGGAGGGATTTTAGGCGGCGGCCCGTTTCGCTTTGGAAGCCCTCCAGGCGGGCATGGGCCTGGAAGAAGGCGGTGAGCCGGGTGGTGAGTTCCTCCCGCTTGACCTCCATCCGCCGCTTCAAGGCCTCCAAAGCCCGGGCGATGGGGGTGGGGTCAGGGAGGGGTTTGCCCTTCTCCTCGGCGATGGCCCGTAGGACCCCCTCCCCGCCGAAGCCGCGGAAGCGCTCCGCCAGGGCCTGGAGGCGGGAGAGCTCCAGAAGGGCTTCCTGCCGGGCCTGAGCCTTGGCGTCCTCCAGGCTCTTCCGTAAGGACCCCAGGTCGGGAAGGTGCCCCTGGGCCAGGAGGGCTTCCGCCTCCGCCACCTTCTCCTTTAGACCCAGGGCCAGGGCCTCGGGCTTTAGGGCCTCCAGGGCCTTGGCCGCCTCGGCGAGCTTGGCCCTTAAGGCGGCCTCCTCCCCCTGGGCCTTGAGGAGCTCGGCATACCGGGCCCGCACCTCGGGAAGCCTTTGGGGAAGGGCCTCCAGGGGGAGCGCCCTCAGTTCCTCCAGGAGGGGGCGGAAGGCTTCTCCCTTTTCCTCTAGCTCCGCCACCAAGGCTTCCTTTTCCTGGAGGAGGCGCTTTTCCTCCTCCGCCTTGCGCCGGGCCGCCTCCTCCAGGCGCCTGAGCTCCTCCTCCAGGGGAAGGAGGTCGGGGTAGCCTCCCTCTTCCAGGGTTTCCTCCGCCAGCTCTAGGGCCTTTTGCACAGGGTCCTTGGCCTCTTCGGGAAGGGGAAGCTGCCTTAGGGCCTCCGAAAGCTGGATCAGGCGGGCCCGCTTCTCGGCCCGGAGGTTCCTCTCGGCCTCCTGGAAGGCTTCTTCCAGGGTTTGGAGCTTTTCCCCCACAGGGGTGCCCGCATCCAGAAGGGCCTGGACCTCGGCGAGAAGGGGGCTTACCGTGGCCCTTTCCACCAGGGGGGCGTAGCGGGAGAGGAGGGCTTCCAGCTTGCGCTTTTCCTCCTCCACCTCCAGGGCCAGGATCCGCTGGCTGGCTTCCTGGGAAAGGGCCTCGAGGTCCACCAAAAGCTCCCCTTCCAGCTCAGAGGCCTCCTCCACGGTGAGGAAGACTTCGTCGGTGAGGTGGGAAGGGGGAGGGGTTTCCTGGGTCTCAAAGACGATCTCCGGCAGGGTGGGGGCCTTGACGGCGCTGGACTCCAGGAACTTCCGTAGCTCCAGGGCCAGGCTCCGGGCCCGCTCCACCTCCGCCTGGGCCAGGATGCCCTCCCTCTGGGCCTGGCGGATGGTTTCCACCAGGCTTTCCAGCCGCCGCACCTTGGGCCCACCCAGGTGGCGCACCCTTTCCAGGGCCTCCTCCAGGTGGGCTAGGTCCTTGGCCTGGCGCAGGAGGGCCTCCTCCAGCTTCTCCTCCAGGGCCTCTACAAGCTCCTCCCCCTCCGCCAAAAGCCCGGGGTCCGGGGCCTGGCGCAGGCGGTTGACCAGGGCCCGGAGGCGGGCCACCTCCGGCCAGTCCACATAGAGCCCGAAGCGCTTCAAGCCCTGTTCCAGCTTGGCCAGCCTGGCCCCCTGCCCTTCCATTTGGGCCAGGACCCCCTCCACCAGCTGCCTGGCCTCCTCCGGGCGCATGCGGGCCTGAAGCTCGCGGTAGACCAAGCCCTTCAGCAGGTGGGCCCCGTCTTCCGGGGTGAGCTCGGAAGGCCGTTTGCCCAGGCGCTTTAGCCCTTCCTCCAGCACCGCCACGGCCCTGGCGCCCAGGTGGGGGTGGATGGCCTCCAGGATGGTTTTGTAGACGTCCGGCATCCTTACGCTCCTTTTTCCAGCCTAAGGGGTTCGCCGAAGTAGAGCTTCTGGTGGGGATAAGGGATCTCTATGCCCTCGCGGTCCAGGCGGTTTTTGATGCGGCGGCGGAACTCCCGGGCCACGGCCCACTGTTCCGCGGGCTTGGTGCTGAAGAGGACCCGGATCACCACACCGCTCTCCCTAAGATCCTGCACCCCCAGGACCTCAGGGGCTTCCGTGAACCTATCTTGCCATTCGGGGTCCTGGTGGAAGCGGGCCACCTCGTCTTGGAACACCGCCAAAACCCGGTCCAGGTCCTCCTTGTAGGCCACGCCCACGTCCACCACCGCCCGGCTCCACTCCTGGGTCAGTACCGTCACCTGGCGCACCTCGGAGTTGGGGATGAAGTGGACCCGGCCTTCCAGGTCGCGGAGGACGGTGAGGCGCAGGTTGAAGCGCTCCACCTTCCCCCCCACCCCGTTGATGAGCACGATATCCCCCATCCCGTACTGGTCCTCCAGGAGGATGAAAAACCCGTTGATGAAGTCCCGGATCAGGTTCTGGGCGGCGAAGCTGATGGCCAGGCCCACCACCCCGGCCCCCGCCAGGAGGGCGGTGACGTTGAAGCCCAGGTTGGAGAGCACAAAGAGGCCGCCGATCACCACGATGCTTACCCTTAGCACCGACTCCGCCACCGCCCTTAGGGTTTTGCGCCGCACCGCCTCCCGGGTGAGCTCCTCTTCGGGCTCGGGAAGCCGGGCGAGGAGGAGGGGCACCAGGCGGTAGGCCACCAGGGTGAGGCCCAGCACCGCCAAAATGGCCAGGCCCCGGCTTCCCAGCCACTGGGCGAGGGCCTTCCCCCAGGTGGCCAGGGGCTCCAGGGGCCAGGCGAGGGCGTGGGCCAGGTAGCTCAGGGCCAGGAGGACCACCACCCCCCACCAGAGGAAGCCGAGGACCCGGAAGAAGCGGTCGTCCCGCTCCGTGGGGGTGAGGCGGCCCAGGGCGTTCAGGGCCCTGGCTCCGTAGAGGCCTAAAAGCCAGACCAGAAGGAGGGCGAGGGCTACGTGTAGGGCCACCATGGTGGGAGTATATCCCCGGGTATATTGGGGGCATGGGAGGTTACATTCCTGAGCCCACCTTTACCCTTGAGGGCTGGCACATTCTTCACGACTTCCGCCGCCTGGACCATGCCGCCTGGTTCTCCGCCCCCAAGGAGGAACGGCAGGCCGCCTGGGGGGAGCTTTCGGAGATCCTTAAGGAGTGGGAGAAGGTGGAGGCGGAGGGGAAGGGGTCTTTTGGCGTGTACCAGGTGATCACCTCCAAGGCCGACCTCCTCTTCCTGAACCTGAGGGAGAACCTGGATGCCCTCCTGGAGGTGGAGGCCAGGCTCAACAGGAGCCTTTTCGCCCGCTACCTAAGCCCCGCCTACGGGTTTTACTCGGTGGTGGAGCTGGGAAGCCAGACCGGGCCCTTGGATCCCGAGGCCCCCTACATCAAGCCCCGCCTGACCCCCAGGGTGCCCAAGACGGGCTACGTCTGCTTCTACCCCATGAACAAGCGCCGCCAGGGCCAGGACAACTGGTACCTCCTCCCCGCCAAGGAGCGGGCGGAGCTCATGAAGGCCCACGGGGAAACGGGAAGGAAGTACCAGGGCAGGGTCTTGCAGGTGATCAGCGGGGCCCAGGGCCTGGACGACTGGGAGTGGGGGGTGGACCTCTTCAGCGAGGACCCCATCCAGTTCAAGAAGATCGTGTACGAGATGCGCTTTGACGAGGTCTCCGCCCGCTTTGGCGAGTTCGGGCCCTTCTACGTGGGCAAGCGCCTCAGCCAAGAGGCCCTGGCCCGTTTCCTGGAGGTGGGGTGAGGCATGCCGCGCCTTTGGGGGTTCAGCCTCTATAGGCTTTTGCCGGAGTTCCGCCGCCTCGAGGCCGAGCACCAGGAGCACCTTAAAGAGGAGTTCGCCCAGTTCCTGGCCCGCTGGCAGGAAAAGGAGGGTTTCCTCCGGGTCTACAGCCTGGTGGGGCTTTCCCCCGAGGCCGACTTCCTCCTCTGGCAGGGGGCCTCGCACCCCAGGGCCCTCCAGGCCCTGAGGCGGGAGATGCACCGCACCCGCCTCATGGGGTTTCTGGAGCCCGTGGCCCTTTACCTGGACCGGGGGGAGGGGGAGCCAGGGGAGGGGTTTTTGGCCCTGTTCCCCTTCGGCCTGGAGGGAGGCCCGCCCGAGGGGGCGAGGGTCTTCCAGGGGGAGGGGCTTTTGGCCCTCGAGGGGCCCTGGGAGGTCCTCTTCCCCCTGGTTCTGAGGGAGGGGGGTTACCTGGCCGCCCGCCGCACCCCCAGGGAGGCGTTGGACGAACTCTAGCCTAGCGTAACCGCTTCAGGGCCTCCTTGATGAGCTCCTGGGCGTTGGCCGAGGGGCGCTTGGCCAGGAGGTCCAGGACCACCCCCCGGGCCTGGCCCTCCTTGAAGCCCAAGGCGGTGAGGGCCAGGATGGCCTCCTCCGCCTTTTGGCTTTCCACCTTTTGCCCGCTGAGGAGGCTTAGGGGTACCTTCCCTTTGAGCTCCAAAGCGATCCGCTCGGCGAGCCTTCTTCCCACCCCGCTTGCCGCGGTGAGGAGGCGCAGGTCCCCCTGGGCCAGGGCCTGGGCCAGAAGCCTGGGGGTGAGGGCGGAGAGAAGGGAGAGGGCCACCTTGGGCCCCACCCCGCTCACGGAAAGGAGGAGCTCAAAGAGGAGGAGGCTTTCCTCGTCGGGAAAGCCATAGAGAAACAGGCCCTCCTCCCGGAGCTGGAGGTGGGTGTGGACCGCCACCTCCTGGCCCTCTTTGAGGCTTTGCAGAAAGGTCTGGGGGGCTTGCACCAGGAAGCCCACCCCGTTCACCAGAAGGAGAAACCCCCCTTCCTCCCTCTTCAGGACCGTGCCCCGGAGGTAGCGGATCATCGGCCCACGAACCTGGGCGGGCGTTTTTCCCTAAAGGCCCTTACCCCCTCCTCGTGGTCCTGGGTGCGCCCGGCCTCCCCCTGGAGGATGGCCTCGAGGGCCAGGGCCTCCGTCAGGGAAAGCCGGTAGGTTTCCAAAAGGAGCTTCTTGGTGAGGGCGTAGGTCCGGGTGGGCCCCTGGGCCAGCTCCTTTGCCAGGGCCAGGGCCTCCTCCAAAAGCCTTTCCCCCGGCACCACCCGGTGCACCAGGCCCAGGGCCTGGGCCTCCTCGGCGGAAAGCCTGGGGGAGAGGAGGAGGAGTTCCTGGGCCTTGGCGAACCCCACCAGCCGGGGCAGGATAAAGCTCATCCCCGAGTCCGGCACCAGGCCGATGCGCACGAAGGCGGGGGTGAAGCTGGCCTCCAGGGCCGCCAGGCGCAGGTCGCCCCAAAGGGCCAGGCTCATCCCCGCTCCCGCCGCCACCCCGTTCACCGCCACCACCAGGGGCTTCTCCAGCCCCGCCAGAGCCTCCACCACCCGGTTGTAGCGGCGGAGGTGGGCCTCGTAGTCGGGCTTGCCCTCCCCGAACTCCAAGAGGTCCTGCCCCGCACAGAAGGCCCGCCCGGCTCCCGTGAGGAGGAGGGCCCGGACCCCGGGGTCTTCCTGGGCCTCCTTTAGGACCTGGTAGAGTTCGTCCAGCAGGGCACCGGTTATGGCGTTCAGCTTTTCCGGCCGGTTTAGGCTGAGGATAAGGACGCCTTCCTGTCTCTCCTTCAGGACCATGGCCCTATTGTAAAGGTCCTGATACCGGTTGCCAAAGTTGTGGTCTGTTATTGACGTCTATCCTCTTCTGTGTTAAGGTAAAGGCGGAGAGATAGGGGTGAAGCTGTCCCATTGGGCCAGAAAGCACGGGATTCCCTACCGCACCGCCTGGAAGTGGTTCAAGCAAGGGATTCTGCCTGCCAGGGCCATCCAGCTACCCACGGGCACCATCCTGGTTCTTGAGGAAGAGGAAGAGGTTAGGCTCCCCCAGGATGCTGCGGCCATCTACACCCGGGTCTCGGTGCACGAGGCCAGGGACGACCTGGAACGCCAGGTCCAGAGGCTCCAGGACTACGCCGCTGCCAGGGGTTACCGGGTGGTGCGGGTGGTGAAGGAAGTGGCTTCGGGTCTGAACGATCGCAGGCCTCGTCTGGAAAAACTGCTTTTGGAGAAAGACTACGGGGTGCTCCTGGTAGAGCACAGGGACCGCCTGACCCGTTTCGGCTTTCACTATCTGGAACTGCTTCTCCATGAGCAGGGGAAGCGGGTGGAGGTGGTGAACGAGGCGGACACTCCCAGGGCGGATCTCATTGAAGACTTCGTGGCGGTGATCTACTCGTTTGCCGCAAGGCTGTACGGTTTGAGGGGGAAAAGGAAAGCCCGCAAGATCGTCTCGGAGCTGGTGGATGAAGCGCGGGAAGCGAACGGATGAAATCTACGGAAGCTACCTCCTCCCCCACGCCATGAACCGGGGGAAGGAGGAGAAGGTTCTTCAGGTGCTCCGCCAGTACCGCAGGGCGGCGGAAGGGATCCAACGCCTCCACCTGCGCCGTTTCTTTGAGGAAGGTAGCCTCTCCCGTTTCCTGGACCCCACAAGCGTTGGTCAGCCCCAAGGGGGCTACCTTGAAAGCCCCCTCTCCGACCGCTACCTGTGGGTGTGCTCCCAGCAGGTGGTGGACATGCTCAAGGGGCACCTGGAGCACCTGAAGAACAGGGTACGGGAGATTCTTCTTGGCTCTTCCCTTCCCAGGGAGAAGCGGGAGGTGCTCCTTCTTCTCAACTCCCGGGAGGCCTGGCTGAAGCCCGAGGTGCGCCAGGCCCTGGCCGAAGGGCAACCGCTGGTCTTTAAGGTTGTACGGAAAGACGAGAGCGGCAGGGAAAGGACCAAAACCCTCCAGGCCACCCCCGAGGACCTGCGCCTCCTACTCCATCTGTTCCGCCGGGCCAGGAAGGAACTTACCTGGCCCGGCATGCACCGCATCCAGATGCACCTGGATGGGAAGGTGGTCCGCTACGAGCCCAGGGGAAGGGGAAGGGGGAAACAAGCCACCCACTTCCCCGCCTGGCTCCATCTGGCCACCCTGGAGAAGGGGAAGAGGGTGGCCATCCCCCTGGGGGAGAACCCTTATGCCGAGGGCCGTAAGGGAGAGTGGCGGGATTTCTTTCAGGTCGGAGAGGAGAATGGAAGGGTCCAGATCCGTAGGGTTAAGGCCCTGAGCCCTAAGCCTTACACTCCCAGAACTGAACGCCTGGCGGTGGATATCGGGCTTTCCCCCCTTATCGCCACGGATCGCGGGGACCTCCTGGGCCGGGGTTTCCTGCGCCTTCTTGCCGCCTACGATACCGAGATCCAAACCATAGCCAAAAGAGCACAAAGGGAAGGCCGAAAGCTCTCCCAGGTACCCGAGTACCGGGAAGCGATGGGAAGACTCCGGGGATTCCTGAAAAACGAGGTGAACCGCCTTCTCAACCGGCTGGTGGCACTGCACGCACCCGCGGTGCTGGTGGTGGAAAGACTGGACCTGCGTTCTCCCGAGCTTTCCCGCCGGATGAACCGTCTTCTCTCCAACTTCGGGAGGCGCTACCTGAAGGAGAAACTGGCCCGGCTCGGGGAGCTTTACGGGATCAAGGTGGTGGAGGTAAATCCCGCGTACTCCTCCCAAGCGTGCTCACGGTGCGGGTACGTGGACCCCAGGAACCGCAGGGATACCCAGACCTTTGTCTGCCAGGCTTGTGGGCACAGGGGCAACGCCCAGGTGAACGCGGCCAGAAACCTTCTCCGGAGAAGTTCTCCGGAGGAGTCCGTCATCACCTTCACCCCGAAAAGGGAGACCCTTCGCCTGCTTCTGCGGAGGTATGCGGAGAGGTCTCGCCCCGGGTCAAGGCTGAGACCCGGGATACCGGGCGGAAGGAGTGCCGCCCTGGAGCAGGTGTGGGGGAAGAACCCTTACCTGAAGGGCTTTCCCGACCTGCTCCGAACCCTGGGGGGATAGAAGGGAATAAAAGGGGGAACTCCTAAAGCACCTACACCGCTTTTTGGTGTAGCGTAGATGAAGGGGGTATACGCCCCCTTCTTGGGAGGTAGGATGGAGCTCACGTTGGAAAGCCAAGGCTACCTGGAGGCCCTCTACCGGGCCTATCTGGAGGATCCCTTCTCCCTGCCGGAGGAGTGGCGCCGCTACTTTTCCGCCCTCGCCCTGGAGGGTTCCCGAAGAGAACCCCTCGAGGACGGCCGACGAGCCACCCCTCCCCTGGCCGAGGCGGTGGACCTGGCCTTCCTCCTCAAGGTGGAGCGCCTGGTCCAGGCCTACAGGGAGCTCGGCCACCTGGCGGCCCGCATAGACCCCTTGGGAAGGGAGCGTCCTAGGCCCAGGGAACTCACCCTCGAGGCCCATGGCCTTTCCCCGGAAGACCTTCCTAAGCCCCTTCCCCCCTTCTTCGGGGCGGCCACACTGGGAAGCCTCTGGGAAAGGCTGGAGGCCATCTACCTGGGCCCGGTGGGGTTTGAGCTTTCCCACATGGAACCGGAGGAGCGCTCCTGGCTTCTTGCCCACATCGAGGCCCCCTGGCCCAAGCCTCCCCGCGAGGTGCGCCGGCGCATGCTGGAGCGCCTCATGCAGGCGAGCCTCTTTGAAGCCTTCCTGCAGCGCAAGTACCTGGGGGCCAAGACCTTCAGCCTCGAGGGCCTGGAAGGCCTGGTCCCCCTTCTCTTGGAGGCGGTGGAGGAAGCCGCCCGCCACGGGGTCAGGGAGGTGGTCCTGGGCATGGCCCACCGGGGGCGGCTCAACGTCCTGGCCCACGTGGTGGGCAAGCCCTTTGAACGCATCTTCCGCGAGTTCGAGGAGATCTTCCCCGAGGGCTACTCGGGGGATGTGAAGTACCACCTGGGCTTCTCCAACGACCTCACCACCCCCTACGGGAAGGTGCACGTTTCCCTCAACTTCAACCCCAGCCACCTGGAGTTCGTGAACCCCGTGACCTTGGGGAGGCTTCGGGCCAAGCAGGACCGCTTTCAGGACCGGGAGCGCAAGCGGGGGCTGGCCATCCTGGTCCACGGGGACTCGGCCTTCATCGGGGAGGGCATCGTCCAGGAGACCCTGAACCTCTCCCGGCTTCCCGGCTACCGGGTGGGGGGGACCCTCCATGTGGTGGCCAACAACCAGCTGGGCTTCACCACCCTGCCCGAGGAGTACACCTCCTGCCGCTACCCCACGGACATCGCCAAGATGCTTTCGGTCCCCATCTTCCACGTGAACGCCGAGGCCCTGGACGAGCTCTGGTTCGTCTTGGGCCTGGCCTTGGAGTACCGGAAGCGCTACGGCAAGGACGTGGTCATCGACCTGGTGGGCTACCGCCGCCGGGGCCACAACGAGACGGACGAGCCCACCTTCACCCAGCCCCCCATGTATGCCCTCATCTCCAAGAAGCCCGAGCCCTGGAAGGTCTATGCGGAGAGGCTCCTTGCCGAAGGGGTGGTGGCGGAGGGGGAGCTTAAAGCCAAGGAGGAAGCCTACCTGGCGAACCTGGAGAGCGAGTTCGCCCGGGTCAAGGCGGAGCCGGGCCCCGTGGTGCCCCACGGCCTTTCCGGCATCTGGCAGGGGTACGTGGGTGGGCCCGACCACCTGGTGCCCGAGGTGGATACCGGGGTGCCCCTGGAGGCGCTAAAGGAGCTCCTTCTCCGCCTGAGCGCCGTGCCCGAGGGCTTCCAGGTGCATCCCAAGCTGAAGCGGTTCCTCGAGGCCCGAAAGGAGATGGCCGAGGCTAAGCGCCCCCTGGACTGGGCGGCGGCCGAGGCCTTGGCCTTCGCCTCCTTGGCCGCCGAGGGGCACCGGGTGCGCCTCACGGGGCAGGATGCCCTAAGGGGCACCTTCACCCAGCGCCACGCCGCCCTGTACGACTACCAGACGGGAAGGCCCTACATCTCCTTGCAGCACCTGGCCGAGGGCCAGGCGGAGGTGGAGATCTACAACTCCCCCCTCTCCGAGGCCGGGGTGCTGGGGTTTGAGTACGGCTACAGCCTGGACTACCCCGAGGGCCTCGTCCTCTGGGAGGCCCAGTTCGGGGACTTCGTCAACGTGGCCCAGGTCTACATCGACCAGTTCCTGGCCAGCGCCGAGGCCAAGTGGAACCGGCTTTCCGGTTTGGTCCTCCTCCTGCCCCACGGCCTCGAGGGCCAGGGCCCCGAGCACTCCTCCGCCCGGCTGGAGCGCTTCTTGCAGCTTGGGGCCAAGGACAACCTCCAGGTGGCCTACCCCACCACCCCCGCCCAGTTCTTCCACCTCCTCCGCCGCCAGGTGAAGCGCCCCATCCGCAAGCCCCTCGTGGTCCTCACCCCCAAAAGCCTCCTCCGCCACCCCGAGGTGGTCTCCAGCCTGGAGGAGCTTGCCCAGGGGCGCTTCCAGAAGGTGATCCCGGAAAGGGTCAAGGGGGCGAGGAAGGTCCTTCTCACCTCGGGGAAGGTCTACTACGACCTCCTGCAAAAGCGGAGGGAGGTGGGGGCGGAGGACGTGGCCTTGATCCGGCTGGAACTCCTCTACCCCTTCCCCGAGGCCGAGCTCAAGGAGGCCCTGGGCTTCTACCCCAGGAAGACCCCGGTGGTCTACGTTCAGGAGGAGCCGGTGAACCAGGGGGCCTGGTGGTACCTCTCCGCCCGCTTCTGCGGGGAGATCTACGGCCACCCCTTCAGCGTGGTGGCCCGGCCGGAGTCCCCAAGCCCCGCCGTGGGTTCTTCCAAGGTGCACAAGGAAGAGCAGGAGGCGCTTCTTGAGGAAGCCTTTAAGTGAGGAGGTAGACGATGCAGGAACTGAAAGTGCCCTCCGTGGGCGAGTCCATCGTGGAAGTGGAGATCGGCGCCTGGCTGAAGAAGGAAGGGGAAAGCTTTGCCCAGGATGAGCCCCTGGTGGAGCTCATCACCGACAAGGCCACCCTGGAGCTTCCCGCCCCCTTTGCGGGAACCCTGGAGCGGATCCTGAAGCGCACCGGGGAAACCGCCAGGGTGGGGGAGGCCATCGCCCTTCTTAAGGCCTTGGGAGAGGGGCTTCCCCGGCCTGAGCCCGAGGCTGTGGTACCCCAGGCACCCGAGCCCCAAGAGCCCCTGGCCATGCCCGCCGCGGAGCGGGTTTTGCGGGAGGCGGGGGTATCCCCCGGGGAGGTGGTGGGCACGGGCCTGGGCGGGCGGATCCTCAAGGAGGACGTGGAGCGCCACCTGGAGGAGAGGGCCAGGCAGGCCCCACCCCAGGCGGTGCCTTCCCGGATGCCGGAGCCTGCGCCGCTTCCCGCCCAACCCCCGGCCGACCGCCCCTGGCGGGTGAGCGAGGCGGTGCCCATGAGCCCCTTGCGCCGCCGCATTGCGGAAAGGCTCCTCCTGGCCCGGCAGACCACCGCCATGCTCACCACCTTCAACGAGGCGGATATGTCCGCCATCATCGCCTTGAGGAGGGAGCTGGGGGAGGCCTTCCAGAAGAAGCACGGGGTGAAGCTGGGCTTCATGAGCTTCTTCGTGAAGGCGGTGGTCCAGGCCCTCAAGGAGATTCCCGAGCTCAACGCCGAGATCCGGGACAACACCATCCTCTACCACCGCTACTACGACATCGGGGTGGCCGTGGGGGGTGGGGAGGGGCTGGTGGTGCCCGTGATCCGGGATGCCGACCGGCTTTCCTTCGCCGAGATCGAGCGCCAGATCGCCGATTTCGCCGAAAGGGCCCGCACCAAGAAGCTGAAGCCCGATGAGCTCATGGGGGGCACCTTCACCATCACCAACGGGGGGGTGTACGGCTCCCTCAACTCCACTCCCCTCCTCAACCCCCCTCAGGTGGGCATCCTGGGCATGCACGCCATCCAGGAAAGGCCCGTGGCCCGGGAGGGGCAGGTGATGGTCCGGCCCATGATGTACCTGGCCCTTTCCTACGACCACCGCATCGTGGACGGCCGGGAGGCGGTGACCTTTTTGAGGCGGGTCAAGGAACTGGTGGAAAACCCCGTGCGCCTCTTGTTGGAGGTCTAGCATGTACAGTTACGACCTTTTGGTGATCGGGGCGGGGCCCGGGGGGTATGTGGCCGCCATCCGGGCCGCCCAGCTGGGGATGAAGGTGGGGGTGGTGGAGAAGGAGAAGGCCCTGGGGGGCACCTGCTTGCGGGTGGGGTGCATTCCCTCCAAGGCCCTTTTGGAAACCACCGAGCGCATCTACGAGGTGAAAAAGGGCTTGATCGGGGCTAGGGTGCAGGGCCTCGAGGTGGACCTCCCCGCCCTTCTCGCCCACAAGGACAAGGTGGTCCAGGCCAACACCCAGGGCATTGAGTTCCTCTTCAAGAAAAACGGCATCGCCCGCCACCTGGGCACGGCCCGTTTCCTCTCTGAGCGCAAGGTTTTGGTGGAGGAGACGGGGGAGGAGCTAGAAGCCCGCTTCATCCTCATCGCCACGGGAAGCGCCCCCCTCATCCCCCCTTGGGCGGAGGTGGACGGGGAAAGGGTGGTGACCTCCACCGAGGCCCTTTCCTTCCCCGAGGTGCCGGGGCGCCTCATCGTGGTGGGGGGTGGGGTGATCGGCTTAGAGCTTGGGGTGGTCTGGCACCGCCTGGGGGCGGAGGTGACCATTCTGGAGTACCTGGACCGGATCCTACCCACCATGGACGGGGAGGTCTCCCGGGCGGCGGAAAGGGTTTTCAAAAAGGAAGGCCTCGAGATCCGCACCGGGGTGCGGGTCACCGCTGTCCTTCCCGCGGGGAAGGGGGCCCGGGTAGAACTGGCGGGGGGGGAGGTCCTCGAGGCGGACCGGGTTTTGCTGGCCGTGGGGCGCAGGCCCTACACCGAGGGGCTTTCCTTGGAAAACGCCGGGCTTTCCACGGACGAGCGGGGGAGGATACCTGTGGACGAGCACTTGAGGACCCGTGTCCCCCACATCTACGCCATCGGGGATGTGGTCCGCGGGCCCATGCTGGCCCACAAGGCCAGCGAGGAAGGGATCGCCGCCGTGGAGCATATGGCGAAGGGCTTCGCCCACCTGGACTACCAGGCCATCCCCAGCGTGGTCTACACCCACCCCGAGGTGGCGGGGGTGGGGTACACGGAGGAGGAGCTAAAGGCCCAAGGGGTTCCCTACAAGGTGGGCCGTTTCCCTTACTCCGCCTCGGGCCGGGCCCGGGCCATGGGGGAGACCGAGGGCTTCGTCAAGGTCCTGGCCCACGCCAAGACCGACCGCATCCTGGGGGTTCACGGCATCGGGGCCCGGGTGGGGGACATCCTGGCAGAGGCCGCCCTGGCCATCTTCTTCAAGGCCAGCGCCGAGGACGTGGGCCGTGCCCCCCACGCCCACCCCTCCCTCTCCGAGATCCTCAAGGAGGCCGCTTTGGCGGCTTGGGAGAAGCCCATTCACCTTTAGGGAAAAGCGTGACCCCGGCCAGGAGAGCCTGGCCGGGGCTTTGCTGTGGCTCAGTTTGTCTTGACCAGCTCCAGGCGGTACTTGTTGAAGGGGCTGTTGTCCGAGGCTGCCAGATCAGAGGCGATGGTGTAGCTGGTCACCACCAGGTAGTAGGTGCCGCTTGCGGGCAGGGAAAAGGTGATTTCGGAGTCGGTGATCTGGCCGGGTACCAGGTCGTCGTTCTCCTCCAAGACGTTCCCCGCGGCGTCCAGGAGGAAGAGGTAGGAGTCCAAGGTGCCGCCGATGCTGGACTTGGCGTAGACCCGGGCTCGAATCTCGTCGCCTGCGGTCCCGGTGAAGGCGAAAAAGTCAAAGTCCCTGGGCTGGCTGAAGATGTAGGCGAGCTGGGTAGTGATCCCGTAGGCGATGGGCGTGGCTTGGGATGGGCTGTCGTTGGGCTCGTAGGGGTCGGTGGGGTTGAGGTTGACCTCGGTGGCGTTCAGGCGCACCAGCTTGAAGACGGGGTTAGCTGCTGTGGAGCCGGAGGTGGCTATCAGGGTGCCCACGAAGGTGCCCCGCTCCTCGGGGAGCCCGCCTGTGAGGGACAGGTCGGCCCCAGCCACGTAGATGTCGTACTCCCCGGGGGCGATCTCGTAGAACCAGGCTTCCCCACTGAGGTCGGTGCGGGCCCAGTAGACCGGGGTGGGGTCGGCGGCGTCTCCAGGCCGCAGGCCCTTGCCGCGGAGGATCACGTCCGCCAGGAGGCCGGGGAAGAGGCCGTTTTCGTTGAAGTACTCCACCTTCACCCGCACCACCGCACCCTTGGACGGCAAGTCGGCGCAGCCCCGGCGGAGGAGATCCGCCAGGTTTCCGGCGTTCAGGTGGCCAAAGCCCTTCTCCCGGGAGAAAGTTCTCTCCCAGGTGGTGGTTTCCAGGGACCGGCGCACCTGGTAGGGGGTGGCGCCCGGGCAGGCTTGCTTCACCAAGGCGGCAGCAGCGGCCGTATAGGGGCCAGAGAAGGAGGTGCCGGAAATCAGGCCGTAGCCCCCTCCTAGCCAGGTGGGGTTGGCCAGCAGCACGTCCAAGCCGGGAGCGGCGCTGGACACGTGGCGGCCGTAGGTGGAGAAGTCGGTCTTGTTGCGGTTGCCGTCCGCCGCCACCGAGGCAATGATGCCCGGGTAGCCGGCGGGGGTGCGCACCTCGTCCTTGGAGGAGTTGCCGGCGCTGGCTACCACCACCACCCCGTTGGCCAGGGCGTAGTCAAAGGCTTCCTTTACCAGGTTCCCGTAGCCCAGGCCGCCCCAGGAGTTGTTCAGCACCTGGGCGCCATTATTTACTGCCCACACGATGCCCCGAGCCACGTAGAAGTCGCCCACATAGTCGGGCTGGAAGATGGCCACGGGGAGGAACTTGCTTTTGGGAGCCAGACCCGCGATGCCCTGGCCATCCCGGGGAGCGCTCACGGTGGAGGCCACGAAGGTGCCGTGGTAGATGTTGGGGTTGTTGTTGATGAAGGCCAACCAGGCACTGGCGCTGGTGTAGGTGGTGTTGGTCACGGGGTCGTAGGCCTTGCCTGCCCAGTTGGCGGCCAGGTCAGGGTGGGTAACATCGGCCGGGTCGTCGATGATGGCCACCGTAACCCCTTCTCCCTCAAAGCCCAGGTCCCAGGCCCGCTTAGCGTCCAGATGGCGCGGGTCCAGGGCGTACTGGGGCAGAGCGTCCAGAAGCTGATCGGCGGGGTTGCCCAAGGGCGAGAGGTCGCTGGCCCGAGTCCTGGGGATTTCCACCGGGTCGTCTTTGGGCGGGACTACCTGGGCCAGGTGGGGTTCGGCGTAGCGCAAGCCCGGCAGGCCCTTTAGGGCACGGCTGGCCTTGAGGGCATCCCCGGGAACCTGGAGCAGGGCGGCCTTGAGCTCGGGGATGCGGGCCAGCTCCTTAGCCCCGAGCTTGGCCACGATTTCCTGGAGAGCGGTCTCGTCCTGATACCCCACCACCACCTGCCCCTGGAAGTGGCGGATGCCCTCGGAGCTCACGAGGAGGCCGGGGTTGGCCGGCGGGGTGGCCGTGCGGGGAGCTTGGGAGCAAGCGGCCAGCAAGGCGGTGAGGCCGAGGAAAAGCAAGCGGAGCGTCTTCATGGTTCCTCCTTACTGCCCCGTGGTGAAGTCGAAGACCTGAGTGCCTGGACGGGTGATGCGGATGAAGGACGTGGAGCTGGGCCAGGTCTGGATGCTGTAGGCCGAGATCCGGTAACCCTCTGCGGGGTTGTACTTGTAGGCGTAGCTCACGTAAAGCTGCCAGGCGTAGGTGCGCAGGGCCTGGAGGGCGGAAAGCTGGGCTAGGCCATCGAAGTTGTAGGGCATGGTGACGGTGCCCTGAGGTACATTTACAGGGACCAGGCTGGGTTTAGTGGGAGCAACCACGCCTGCAGTATCGGTGAAGATCACGACATCGTTGACTGTGGGGTGGAACCCGTAAACCAGGGCTTCTCCTTCGGGGATACCGTTTTCCGGAGTGCCGAACTCCACCAGGAGGTTGTACCCGGCCAGGGTCTGCCACGCCACGCTGTCCCCGGTAAGGGTGTCCCACAAGACCAGGTTGTAGGCGGCGCCGTCCGCGCCGATGCCAAGTTGGGGGTGGCCGATGGTGAAGTTGGGCGTGAGGGGAACACCGGTGCTTTCGTCCGCGGGGCTCATCAGGGGGGCGAAGAAGGGAGGCAAGGGCGTGGTGGTGCTAGGCGCACTTTCAGCACGGTTGGTGCCCCGGGCCACGACGCGGTAGGAGTAAGTCTGGCCAGGGGTGAGGTCAGGGGAGGCGTCGCGGAAGAAGAAGGGGCGGTCCAGAGGGTTGTCGGGGCAACTGCTGCTTCTAGCCCCACCCACGGTGCCCACCCGGGTCCAGTTGGTCCCGTCGGTGGAGCGTTCGATGTCAAAAGCGAAGGGGGTGGCAGTGGCGGTGTAGCACCAGCGCACCTCCACGTAGAGGTTGCTTCCCTCCGGTACCGCCTCAGGGTCCAGGGTGAGCTCGCCCATTGTGCCCTTGGCTACCGGCACCTTAAGGGTAGTTGGGCTCTTGACGCTGAAGAAGCCCACCGCCTGGCTCAGGGTGATGGCGGTGGCGGCCACCCTGGTGGGGGAGCTCACGTTGTTGTTCTGGTTGGCCGAAGTGTTCTTAAAGGTGATGGGAATCAGGTAGTGGCTGCGGTTCAGGTTGAAGTCGTAGGCCACCACCTCCACGTAAACGGTTTCCCCGCTGGCGCTGCCGAAGCCGGCCACATTGGCACCGCTGAGGGCGCGATTGCCGGTGTCCTCCACGTTGCTGAACACCTGGCGGGTCCAGGTGGGGCTGTTGGTGATGAAGGCCGACCCCGGAGTGCGGCCCAGGGCCACGTAGATGTAGCGCATGGGACGGACGTAGTCCTTGGTGGTGTCCACCTGGACGCGGAAGGGGATGGTGTTGGTGAAGGTACCCCCTTCCAGGGATTGGGTGCCGTCCTGGGTGATGAGGAGGGTGGGCGGGGTGGTGGTGGCGGTGGCGTCGAAGGCCTGGCGCTGAATGAGGGTGACGCTGGTCATCTCCGGCACCCGGATGCCCTCCAGAACGCTTCCCGCCATGCCGGGCTTCTGGGCCTCGAGGCGGTAGGTGCCGGGGGCCAGGGTGCCAAAGCTGAAGCTCCCATCGGCTCCGGAGAGGGTCGTGGCCACCAGGTTGCCGTTTTTGTAGAGCTTGAGCGTGCTTCCGGCCACGGGCCCGCCGGCGTACTCGCTGACCACCGTACCAGAAAGGTTGTGTACAGCAGTCGGGTCGTAGGTTACCTGGACTGTGGCGCTACCCTTGTTGTTGGCCTGGTCGTAGGCGTGGACGGTGATGGTGTTTTGGCCCTGCTGGAGGGTGACTTGGAACTGGAAGGAGACGTTTGGTCCGGGGGTGATGGTGATCTGCTGTTCCTGGCCGCCGTTGAGCTGATAGGTGATGCGGGCCACCTGGGTGTTGTCCTGGGCGGAGCCTTGGACGGTGACCTGGGGGGTGTTGACCGTGCTCCCGTCCTGGGGTTGGGTGATGGTGATGGTGGGCTTTTGAGTATCTGGGGCTGGCGAACATCCAGCCAGCCAGAGTCCCAGGCTAGCTAACGCCCACAGGACGCCTTTGGCAAGCCTCATGCTACCCTCCTGCAGGTGGTTGTGGAGGAAAAGGACCTTGGCTGGTTGAGTGGCCGATAGGGATTTGCCATAACGCGCACCTCCTCGCTAGGAGATTTTCCGGAAGGACTATATGCTGGCCTTTGGGATGCCGTCAAGGGGTTGTAGTCGGTCAACACATTTGAGACTCTGTGGGGACCGCCTCCCCCCGTATTCTAGCCAGGTACTCTAAAGGGGCCAGGCCCCCCAAGGCCCGGTGGGGTCGCCGGCGGTTGTAGTGGTCCAGGTAGGCGTCAAGCTCCCTTTGGAGCTCGGGGATCTGTGAAGGCAACGGTCGTGTGTAGAACTCATCCCTAAAGGTCCGCTGCATCCGCTCCACGTGACCATTGAGCTTGGGGCTCCTCGGCGGTTCATTTGGGGTAGGGGCCCCAAAGAGGAAGAACGAAGAGCTTAACGCCCAAACGTTCACAGGCCTCCTCAAAATCGGACATAAACTCGCTGCCCCCATCCACCTGCACCGCACGGATAGGAAAAGGCGCTCGCACCATCAGGCGGGCAAGAAAGCTGGCCGCCAGGTTGGCCGTGGCTCGGGTGTGGACTTCCGCAAGGGAGAAACGGGTGAAGAGGTCGACGGCCGAGAAGTGCTGGATCCTCTCCCCAGGGCCCAGGGTCACGGTGAGGGTATCCACCTGGATAAGGTCGCCAGGGTGACCCACCTCGTATCCCTTGGGCTTCCTTTGCGCATAGGGCCTCCTGGGTCTTCGCCCCCCCTTCCCCCGCCGGGCCTGGGCCAGAAAGGCGGCTACGCTTTCCACGCGGCCGTGTGCTTCCAGGTAGGCCAGGATCCGCCCCACGGTGCGCTCGCTCACCGCAAAGCCCTCCTTCCTTAGGGTCAGCCAAATCGGCCAGCGGCCCCAGGTGGGGTTCTCCTTCCTTAGGGCTTCCACCCGGATCAGCAGATCGGAAGACCAGTAAATCCTCCGCCGCAAGCGCTGCGGTTCATTTGGGGTAGGGGCCCCAAAGCGGACGTCTTGACCGAGGCTTAAGACCGGCAAGGCCCTCTTCCTTGAGGCGTTTCCGCCAGCGGTAATAGGTGGCCCGGCTGATCCCCAAAAGCTCCTGGATCTCGGGCCAGCCCACCCGGTATTTCCTGAGCGCCTCTACCTGTTTGAGCTTCCGTAAGCGCTCCTGAACCGTGGGATCGCCGGCCCCAGCCTCTTGGAGTTCCCGGGCCTTTTGTGCTCCCCGGAAAACCTTTTTGCCGACCGTGGTAAGCTGCATCCGTGGGGACCCCCTCTCTCCTGGAGTGGTCCCCACATTTTTACTCGTCCAGTCTCACATGTGTCTGTCCGGGTTCAGGGGTTGCCCTACAGTGTGTATACTTATTCATGCCCCCTAGGGGGCGGACTCGAGGTCAGCATGAAGATCGTCCTGGCATACTCCGGCGGGCTGGATACCAGCATCATCCTCAAGTGGCTCAAGGAAACCTACAAGGCCGAGGTCATCGCCTTCACCGTGGACATCGGCCAGGGGGAGGAGGTGGAGGAGGCCCGGCAAAAGGCCCTCAGGACCGGGGCCTCCAAGGCCATCGCCCTGGACCTAAGGGAAGAGTTCGTGCGGGACTTCGTCTTCCCCATGTTCCGCGCGGGCGCGGTGTATGAGGGGTACTACCTCCTCGGCACCTCCATCGCCCGGCCCCTCATCGCCAAGTACCTGGTGAGGATCGCCGAGGAGGAAGGGGCGGAGGCCATCTCCCACGGGGCCACGGGCAAGGGCAACGACCAAGTGCGCTTTGAGCTCACCGCCTACGCCCTGAAGCCCGACATCCGGGTGATCGCCCCCTGGCGGGAGTGGAGCTTCAAGGGCCGGCAGGAGATGATCGCCTATGCGGAGGCCCACGGCATCCCCGTTCCCGTGACCCAGGAGAAACCTTATTCCATGGACGCCAATCTCCTGCATATTTCCTACGAGGGAGGGGTCCTCGAGGACCCCTGGGCCGAACCCCCCAAGGGGATGTTCCGCATGACCGTGGACCCCGAGGAAGCCCCCGATGCCCCGGAGTACGTGGAGGTGGAGTTTGAGCGGGGGGATCCCGTGGCGGTGAACGGGGAACGGCTCTCCCCGGCAGCCCTGCTGCAAAGGCTCAACGAGATCGGAGGCCGCCACGGGGTGGGCCGGGTGGACCTGGTGGAGAACCGCTTCGTGGGCATGAAGTCCCGGGGGGTCTACGAAACCCCGGGGGGGACCCTCCTCTACCACGCCCGCCGGGCGGTGGAAAGCCTCACCCTGGACCGGGAGGTGCTCCACCAGCGGGACCAGCTTGCCCCCAAGTACGCCGAGCTCGTCTACTACGGCTTCTGGTACGCCCCGGAGCGGGAGGCCCTCCAGGCCTACTTCGACCACGTGGCCCAGGCGGTCACCGGGGTGGCCCGGCTGAAGCTCTACAAGGGAAACGTCTACGTGGTGGGGAGGAAGGCCCCCAAAAGCCTTTACCAGAAGGACCTGGTTTCCTTCGACGAGCTCGGGGGCTACGACCAGAAGGACGCCGAGGGCTTCATCAAGATCAACGCCCTGAGGCTCAGGGTACGGGCCTTGGTGGAGGCTTTGCCGTCAGGGAACGAGGGGGAAGGGAAGGGCCATGGCGCATAGGACCTGGGGTGGCCGCTTCGCCGAGGGCCCAAGCGAGCTGGCGGCTCGCTTTAACGCTTCCCTTCCCTTCGACCGGGCCCTTTGGCGGGAGGACCTCTGGCAGAACCGGGTGCACGCCCGGATGCTCCACCGGGTGGGCCTTCTCACCGAGGAGGAGCTAAGGGCCATCCTCGAGGGCCTGGACCAGATCGAGCGGGAGATCGAGGCGGGCACCTTCCCCTGGCGGGAGGAGCTTGAGGATGTACACATGAACCTGGAGGCCCGCCTCATCGAACTCGTGGGTCCACCGGGGGGCAAGCTCCACACGGCGAGGAGCCGGAACGACCAGGTGGCCACTGATCTCCGGCTTTTCCTCCGGGGGGCCATAGACGAGCTTCTCTCCCTCCTTTTGGACCTGCGCCGGGTTCTGGTGCGGGAGGCCGAGCGGCACCTCGAGCCCCTTTACGTCCTTCCCGGCTACACCCACCTGCAACGGGCCCAGCCCATCTTGCTTTCCCACTGGTTTTTGGCCTACTACGAGATGTTTCTCCGGGATGCAGGAAGGCTGAGGGACGCCAGGGAGCGCCTTAACGAAAGCCCCCTGGGGGCCGCGGCCCTGGCGGGGACGGGCTTCCCCATAGACCGCCACTACACCGCACGGGAGCTTGGCTTTGCCGCTCCCATGCGGAACTCCTTGGACGCGGTGGCGAGCCGGGACTTCGCCCTGGAGGTGCTTTCCGCCCTCAACATCGGCATGCTGAACCTCTCCCGGATGGCGGAGGAACTCATCCTCTATAGCACCGAGGAGTTCGCCTTCGTGGAGGTCCCGGATGCCTTCGCCACCGGCTCTTCCATCATGCCCCAGAAGAAGAACCCGGACATCCTGGAGCTCATCCGGGCCAAGGCGGGAAGGGTCTTAGGGGCCCTGGTGGCCCTCTCCACCGTGGTGAAGGGCCTGCCCCTTGCCTACAACAAGGACCTGCAGGAGGACAAGGAACCCCTTCTGGATGCCTTCGCCACCTACCGGGATAGCCTTAAGCTCCTCACCGCCCTTCTTCCTGGGCTTAGGTGGCGGCGGGAGAGGATGTGGCGGGCGGCGGAGGAGGGCTATGCCTTGGCCACGGAGCTCGCCGACTACCTGGCGGAAAAGGGGCTTCCCTTCCGGGAGGCCCACCACGTGGTGGGGCGCCTGGTGCGGAGGCTTGTGGAGGAGGGTAGGGCCTTGAAGGGCCTGACCCTGGAGGAGCTTAAGGCCCACCACCCCCTCTTCGCCGAGGATGCCCTGCCGCTTCTCCAGCTGGAATCCGCTATCCACCGGCGGGGTTCCTTCGGGGGCACGGCCCCTATGGCGGTGCGGGAAAGGATCTTGGAGGCTAAGAAGGAGGTGGGCCTTGCTTGAAGCCCGGATAGAGCTACCCACGGTTTCCTTGCCCGAGGTGCGCCCTTCTCTCGCGGTGGAGCTCAGGAAGGCCAGGCTGAGCGATGTGGACGCCATCTACTGGATCATCCGCTACTGGGCGGAGAAGGGCCTGATGCTCGTCCGGAGCCACAGCCACCTCTACGAGAACATCCGCGACTTCCAGGTCCTCGAGGACGAGGACGGGAACATCGTGGGCACCGTGGCCCTGCACGTGCTCTGGCGGGATCTGGCGGAGATCAGGGGCCTGGCGGTGCACCCCAACAGGCAGGGGGAGGGGCTTGGGCGCTGGCTGGTCCTGGGGGCGGAACGGGAGGCCCGGGATCTGGGCCTGCCCCGGGTCTTCGCCTGGACGCTTCAGGTGGGCTTCTTCCGCTCCTTGGGCTACCAGGTCACCACCCGGGAGGCCCTGCCCCCCAAGGTGTGGAGCGAGTGCAACGCCTGCCCCTTCTACGAGAACTGCCGGGAGATCGCCGTCATCAAGCACCTTTCCCCGGGGGCCTTCGGGGGCTAGAATGGATGGGATGGGCACTCTGACCCGCTACTTGGAGGAGGCCATGGCCCGGGCCCGCTACGAGCTCATAGAGGACGAGGAGCCCTACTACGGGGAGGTTCCGGACCTGCCCGGGGTCTGGGCCACGGGCAAAAGCCTAAGGGAATGCGAGGCCAACCTGCAGGCCGCCTTGGAGGACTGGCTTCTCTTCCTGATCTCCCGGGGCGAGGCCCCTCCGCCCCTGGGCGAGGTTCGCATCGAACTGCCCCATGGCGAGGCGGCTTAGGCCGGTTTCCCGGAGGGAGCTGGTGTGGACCTTCTGAAGCGCATCCTAAAGCAAGCGGGCATCGAGGAGGAGGAATGGCTGGAGTAAAGGAACGGGCGGTTTTGGTCCTGGAGGACGGCACCGTTTACCACGGCTACGCCTTCGGGGCCCGGGGGAAGACGGTGGGGGAGGTGGTCTTCAACACCGCCCAGACCGGCTACCAGGAGATCATGACCGACCCCAGCTACCACGGGCAGATCGTGGTTATGACCTACCCCCACCAGGGCAACTACGGGGTCAACGTCTACGACATGCAGTCCAACCGCCCCTGGGTGAAGGGTTTCGTGGCCAAGGAGTTCAGCCGCATCGCCTCCAACCCCAGGGCCCAGCAGACCCTTAAGGAGTTCATGGAGTTCTACGGGGTGGTGGGGATCGAGGGGATCGACACCCGGGCCCTGGTGCGCAAGATCCGCGAAGGAGGGGTGCTCAAGGGTACCATCGCCCACGCCAGCCTTTTCGGGGATCCCCAGCACGCCCTCACCCCCGAGGAGCTCGAGGCCCTCCGCCAGGAGGCCAAGGCCTGGACGGACATCGACGGGCGGGACATGACCCCCGAGGTCTCCACCCCCTTGCCCTACGCCTGGCCCACCCTGAAGTCGGGGCGGCGCATCGTGGTCATGGACTTCGGCATCAAGCACGCCATCGTGGAGAACCTGGCGGCTTTGGGCTTCGAGATCCTGGTGGTGCCGGGCAAGACCCCGGCGAGCCAGATCATGGCCCTGGAGCCCCACGGGCTTTTTATCTCCAACGGCCCCGGGGACCCCTCCATGCCCCGCTACGCCCACGAGACCATCTGGAAGCTCATGGGGCTACTTCCCACCTTCGGCATCTGCCTGGGGCACCAGCTCCTGGCCCTGGCCGCGGGGGGGCGCACCTACAAGATGAAGTTCGGCCACCGGGGGGCCAACCACCCGGTGAAGAACCTCCTCACCGGGAAGATCGAGATCACCAGCCAGAACCACGGCTACGCGGTGGACATCGACTCCCTGAAGGAGTTCAAGCCCACCCACATCAACCTGAACGACGGGACCCTCGAGGGCATGGCCCACGCCCGCTATCCCGTCTTCTCCGTGCAGTACCACCCCGAGGCCGCCCCCGGCCCCCACGACGCCCTCTACCTCTTCCGCCGCTTCCTGGAGGAGGTGGAGGCCTTCCACGGGGCCACGGGGCTTCCCGTGGAGAAGCAACGGGCGGACGGGCACGGGGTTTAGCCCGGCCCTTCCGTTTCCAGGCCGGGGCGGTCTCAGTAGTCCATCCCCCGGATGTTCCCCTCCTCGTCCACGTCGATCCCCAGGGCCTGGGGTACCTTGGGCAGGCCGGGCAGGGTCTCAATCCCTCCCATGTAGACCACCACAAACCCCGCCCCGAACCGGCACTTCAGGTCCGTGACCCGCACCCTAAAGCCTTGGGGCCTTCCCCGTAGCTTGGGGTTGTCGGAAAGGGAGGTGGCCGCCTTGGCCATGACCACGGGGAGGGCCTCGCACCCTTCCTTCTTGGCGGCCTTGAGGGCCTTCCTGGCCTCCTCGCTCCACTCCACCCCCTCCGCCCCGTAGATGCGGGTGGCGATGGTTTCCACCTTGTCCTCGAGGGGCATCTCCAGGGGATAGAGGGGCCGGTAGGCGTGGGGCAGGGAAAGGGCCTCGAGGACCTTCTCCGCCAGCTCCAACCCTCCTTCCCCCCCTTTGGCGTAGACCTCGCTTAGGGCGAAGGGCAGGCCCCGTTCCCGGGCGAACTCCCGCACCAGGGCGATCTCCTCCTCGGCGTCCGTGGGGAAGCGGTTCAGGGCGATCACCGGCTTGAAGCCGAATAGCTCCACGTTCTCCACGTGCTTTTCCAGGTTGGCGAGGCCCCTGGCCACCGCCTGGGGGTCCGGCATCTCGTAGGCATCCTGCCCCCCGTGGTAGCGGAGGGCCCGGAGGGTGGCCACCAGCACCACCGCCTCGGGGACCAGGCCTCCCGCGCGGGCCACCACGTTCATGAACTTCTCCATGCCGAGATCCGTGGCAAACCCCGCCTCCTGCACCACGTAGTCCGCCAGGCCCAGGGCGAAGAGGCTTGCCCTTAGGGAGTTGGTGCCGTGGGCGATGTTGCCGAAAGGCCCCATGTGGATGAAGGCGGGGTTCCCCTCCGCCGTCTGCACCAGGTTGGGGAGGAAGGCCTGCCGTAAAAGGGCGGCCATGGCCCCCACCGCCCCCAGGTCCTGGGCGTAGACGGGCTTCCCCCCGTAGGTGAAGCCCACCCGGATCCTTCCCAGGCGCCTCTTTAGATCCTTGAAGTCCCGGGCCAGGCTCATGAGGGCCATGACCTCGCTGGCCACGGTGAGCTCAAACCCTCCCTCCCGGGGCACCCCGTGGGCCTTGCCCCCCAGGCCTAGGACGATGTGCCTTAAGGCCCGGTCGTTCATGTCGATGGCCCTCTTGAGCTCGATGCGCCTGGGGTCGATCCCGAGCTCGTTTCCCTGGTGCAGGTGGTTGTCCAGGAGGGCGTTCAGGAGGTTCACGGCGCTGGTTACCGCATGGAAGTCCCCGGTGAAGTGCAGGTTAATCTCGTGCCGGGGCTCCACCCGGGCCCGGCCGCCTCCCGTGGCCCCGCCCTTCACCCCGAAAACCGGGCCCAAGGAGGGCTCCCGGAGGGCCAAGGCCGCCCTTTTCCCAAGCCGCCATAGGGCGTCCACCAGGCCGATGGCGGTGGTGGTCTTGCCCTCCCCGGCCGGGGTGGGGGTGATGGCGGTGACCAGGATCAGCTTTCCTTTGGCCTTAGGGGGTTCCCCCAGGACCTTGGCCATGTGGGGGCCGTAGAGGTAGAGCCTATCCCGGCTTAAGCCCAGCTTGCCGGCCACTTCCTCTATGGGTAGAAGCGCTTCCTTGACGATCACGGGCTAAGCTTACTCCGCCTTTCCAGGGAAGGAAGTCCCGCCTTGGGTGGCTAGGTGCCAGAGGTTCCGCATCAGCTCTGGCAAAGGGGTGGCCCGGATTCCCGGGGCCAGCGGGTAGGCTTCCTCCCCTGGGTACACCACAAACGCGGCCTGGGGCTTTAGGTCCGCCAGGGCCTGATGGAATCCCCGGGAGGGCTTGGGCTCCAGGCTACGCTTCACCTCTATGGCCCAGAGGGCCCCCGAGGGGAAGAGGAGCAGGAGGTCTATCTCCGCTCCCGCATGGGTACGGTAGAAAAATCCCAGTACGCCCTCCGGCGCCACCCGGAGCAGGTTTTCCACCACAAACCCTTCCCAGCTGGCGCCCACCACGGGATGCCCCAGGAGGCTTTCCCGGTCGTGGATGCCGAGGAGGGCGTGGACCAGGCCGCTATCCCGCAGGTAGAGCTTGGGGCTTTTCACCAAACGTTTACCCACGTTGGCCTCGTATGGGGGGAGGCGCCTTAAGAGGTAGAGGTCCACCAGGTGGTCCAGGTAGCGGCCTACGGTTCTCCCATCCAGCCCTAGGTTCCCCGCTAGGCGGGAGAGGTGGAGGGTTTCCCCCTGCAGGTGGGCCAGCATGGTGAGGAAGCGGCGAAGGGTTTCCGCAGGCAGCCTGCCGCCCAGGGCGGGGATTTCTCGCTCCAGATAGGTGCGAAGGAAATCCTGCCGCCAGCGGAGGCTTTGGGCGTCGCTGGGTGCCAGGAAGCTTTCGGGGAAGCCCCCCCGGAGCCAGAGGCGCTCCAGTTCCCCCGGCCCTACTTCCAGGGGATCCAGGGGGGCGAGTTCCAGGTAGCTGGCCCGGCCGGCCAGGCTTTCCCCTGCCTGGCGGGAAACCTCCGGGGACACGGACCCTAGGAGGAGGTAGAGGCCGGACCTCTTTCCCCTTCGCCGGGCCCGGTCCACCAGGCTCCTGAGGACGGGGAAAAGCTCAGGCATCCGGTGCACCTCGTCCAGGATGACCAGGCGGTCCAGATACCCTTCCAGGTAGAGTTCGGGCGCGGTAAGCTTGGCCCTGTCCCTTTCGGACTCGAGGTCCAGGTACAAGGCCCCAAGCCGATTCCCCACCGCCAAGGCCAGGGTGGTCTTTCCCACCTGCCGGGCTCCCGTGAGCACCACCACGGGTACCTGGCCTAGGCGCTCCTCGAGGACCGGTTGCAGGCGGCGGGGGATCACCCTTGAAAATATAGCATCGTAATGTCAGATTTTCAAGGATAAGCCCCGCCCTAGGGGAGGGCGGGAAACCCGCGGTTTCCCCCCGAAAGGAGGAGGGCCAGAACCTGAGGAAGCCTTTCCCCATGCTCCAGCACCGCCGCCAGGGGTAGGGCCCCGGTGGGCTCCACCACCTGCTTCGTGCGGGTGAAGAGGAGGCCCTCGGCCTCCAGGATGGCCTCCTCGCTCACGGTGAGGATGGCGTCCACCTTCCTCTTCAGGATGGGGAAGGTGTGCTGGCCCAAAGCCAGGGTCCTTACCCCGTCCGCCCGGGTTTGGGGGGCCTGGGAGAGGCGCACGATCTCACCCTTTTCCAGGCTCCTTCGGGCGTCGTCCGCCCCTTCCGGCTCCACCCCCAGGACCAGGGTGCTTGGGGAGAAGGCCTTCACCGCCGTGGCTACCCCGGCGATGAGCCCTCCTCCCCCCACCGGGACCAGGACGGCCTCCGGGAAAAGGCCCATCTCCCCCGCCTGGGCCATGAGCTCCAGCCCGGCGGTGCCCTGGCCGGCCATGACCAAGGGATCGTCAAAGGGGTGGATGAAGGCGTAGCCGGTTTTCAGGAGAAGGGCCCTCGCCACCTCCTCCCGGTTTTCCACCGTGACCCCCTGGTCCACCACCTGAGCCCCGTAGGCCCGGGCCGCCTCCTTCTTGTAGGGGCTTGCCTCCTCGGGCATGACGATGAGGGCCTTGACCCCCAGGATCCGGGCGGCGTAGGCCACCCCCTGGGCGTGGTTGCCGCTACTCACCGCAAGAAGCCCCTTGGGGTTTTCCAGGGTCAGGGCCTTGGCAAGGGCCCCCCGGGCCTTGAAGCTTCCGGTTTTTTGCGGGTGCTCGGCCTTGAGGAGGAGGCGCTTGCCCAGTAGCTCATCCATGAGCCTCGAGGTGAGGAGGGGGGTGCGGTGGATGTAGGGGCGGATGCGCTGGTAGGCGGCATGGATCTCGGTAAGCTCCACACCTCTTTATACCGCGCCCGGGTGGACACGCCGAGGAGCCTCATCCCCCTAGGCCGGGACTGGTCCCTTTATACCGCGCCCGGGTGGACACGCCCTTCGCTCCGCGCTAAAGTGGTAGGGGTATGGACTTCCTTTACACCTTGGTCATCCTTCTTTACCTGGGCGTGGCGGGGCTTTTGGTCTACCTGGTCCTGGTGCAGGAGCCCAAGCAGGGCGCCGGGGACCTCATGGGGGCTTCCGCGGACCTCTTTTCCGCCCGCGGGGTCACGGGGGGGCTTTACCGCCTGACGGTGATCCTCGGGGTCATCTTCGTGGCCCTGGCCCTGGTGATCGGCCTCTGGACCCGTTGACAAAAGCCTTCCCCCTCGGTACCATAGGCGTTGCTTGGGGCCGTGGCGCAGTTGGGAGCGCGCCTCAATGGCATTGAGGAGGTCAGGGGTTCGAATCCCCTCGGCTCCACCAGGAACCCCCCTGGGGAAACCCAGGGGGCTAGGCTTTTAACGCAACGCCCTTATCCCCAAAAGGAGGAAGAGCAGGTTGGCCCCCCAGGCCCCCACCTCCGGGGGGATGGCCCCGATCCCCGCCAAAGAGCGTCCCAGGAAGAAGACCCCGTAATACCCCAGGGCCAGGACCACACTTAGGCCCAAGGCAAGCCCGGTGCTCCGGCCATACCTCAAGGCCATGGCCGCGGCCAGGAGGACCAGGACCAGGTTGGCCAGGGGCAGGGCCAGCTTGGAGTGGAACTCCAGCCGGGCCCGCCACTTCTCCAAGGGGGCCAAGAAGGGGTCTTGGATCTTGGCCCAGGCCTCCGAGAGGCTATCCTGGCCGAAGCTGAAGGTGTCCGCATAGTCGGCGATGGCCCGGGCCCGGGAGAGGTCCGACTCCACCTCCATGATCTTGCCCTGGCTCACCACCCGGAAGACCTTGCGGGTCTGGGCCAGGAGGTCGGGGGCAGTTTCCAGCCGGGGGATCTCCTGGAAGTCGATGCGAAAGAAGCGGTAGTCCCTCAGGGTGATCCGCTTGTCCTCCCAGCTTCCCCTTTCCGCGAAGAGGAAGGTGCCCTCTTCCCCTTGGAAGGAGGCGATCCGCACCCCCACCATCTCCTTCTTCTCCATGTCGAAGTCCTCGAAGTAGAGGCTTCGCCCCTTGCCGATGGGGATCTGTAGGCCCTTTAGGCGGAAAAGCCCCGCCCCTTGGGTGTGGATCTCGTCCCACCAGGCCACCCGCACCTTTTCGTTGTAGTGGGGGACCAGCCTCTCCTGGAGGTAAAGGGCCACCCCGCTCAGCAAAGCGCCTATTCCAACTAGGGGCAGGGCCGCCCGCCAAAGGGGAACCCCCCCGGAGAGGAGGGCGAACTGGGCCCCTTCCGCGGAAAGCCTGCCGAAGACCAGGACCGTGGTGGTGACCAAAGCGATGGGGAAGACCTGCACCAGAACCCCGGGCACGTGGTAGGAGAGCCAGCGGGCCACCTTGATGAGGGGCACCCCCTCCAGCCAGCGGGCCCCGGCGTAGAAGAAGCCGAAGAGGTAGACGGCGGTGAGGAAGAGAAGGGCCAGGAGCAGAACGGGGAGGCTTTCTTTCAGGATGTGCCGGTAAAGGGTCATGGGAGGCGGGCGGCGTACTGGGCCAGGGGGCTTGCGCTAGGGGGCACCTTGGTGCTGGCCTGGACCTTTCCCGAGGCAAAGCGCAGGTATAGCCGGGCGTTTGGCCCCTGGCCCCTCAGGGTGGCCTTCCCCTCCTGGTAGGTGAAGCTTCCTAGGGCCAAGGCCTCCCGGCTCTTAAGGTTCACCACCAGGGTTTCCGCCTGGAGCCTGGGGCTTTCCGCCTGGACCCTGCCCTTCAGGACCACGATGTTCTCGGCGAAGAGGGCTAGGGCCCTTTCCGCCTTCAGGCCCTTGAAGTCGGGGTTGCTGAAGGAAAGGCCGATGAAGCGGGCCTCCTGCTTGGGGATGTCGTGCTCCAGGCTTTCCGCCAAGAAGGTCTCCTTTTGCGAAAGAAGCTCCACCTTCCTGGCCCGCACAAAGCTTCCCTCCTTATACTCTATGTAGCTCCCTTTGAGGCGGAGGCCGTTTTCGTGGTCGGTGAGGACCCCCCCCTGGGGCAGGGTGGTGACGCCGGTATCCAGGTTGACCCGCTGGGTGCCGAAGGGTTCCACGCTGAAAGCGGCGAAGCGGGCCCCCAGGGCAACGGCCAGGAAAAGGATGGCCGTGAGAAGAAGGCGGCTAAGCCCGTTCATGGCACGTACTTTACCCGAGAGTTCTGAGGAGCGCCTTAAGGCTTCCTTGGCGTATATTGTCCCCCGTGCGCCTTTTGCCTTTCGCCTTGGCCCTGGCTCCCCTCTTTCCCCCTCTCGCCCTTTTGGCCCCCCTCTTTTTGGGCCACCTGCGGCGGCTTTCCCCTTGGGCGCTGGGCCTGTTGGGGGTCTATGCCCTTTCCGTCCTCCTTCCCGCCCTTGGGGCCCCAGAGCCTTTGGCTTTTCCCTTGGCCCTGGGCCGGGTCCTTTACGTCCTGGGCCTGGTGGGCGCCGGTGTGGCCCTTTACGCGGGATCCTCTTCCCCTACCCAGGCTTTGAAGCCCTTAGGATATGGGCTTTTTCTCCTCTACATAACGGCCTTCGTGGCCACCTACTTCACCTTTGGGGACCAGGCGGTGCAGCAGAGGCTCATGCATTCCTTCCATAGCCCGGTGGGCCTGGGGTTTATGGGGGCTATGGGGGTGCTCCTTGCCGTGTATCTCCGCTACCCCTGGCCCTTCCGCCTCCTTTTGGGCCTTCTTGGGGGTGCGGTCCTGCTCCTTTCGGCAAGCCGCGGGGGGATGCTGGCCCTGCTTGTCGGGGGAGCCGGGGGGCTTCTTTTCCGGGGGCGGGGCCTTTGGGCCTTGGGGCTTGCGGGTCTTGTCCTCTTCGCCGCCTCCACCCTGGATACCCCTATCTCCGAGCGCTTCTTCCAAGCCCACCTCTCGGGGCGCGAGGGGTTATGGCTCAGGGCCCACGAGGTCTACCAGGCTCATCCCTGGACGGGGGTAGGGCCCTATGTGCTGGGGGATTACCTGAAGGGAACCCTCTTTGGGGAGTGCTTCCTTTTTCCCCTCCTCGAGGCCCGCGGCCTCACCTGCCCCAGCTGGCTTAAGCCTTTGGGGGGGCTTTGGAGCTTCGCCCACAACCATCTCCTCCAGGCCCTGGGGGAAAGCGGGATCTTTGGTGGGGTGGGGCTTCTCCTCCTGGTGGGGGGGTTTTTGGTGGCGGCCTGGGGGGAAGGGCTTCTCTTCTCCCTCCTCCTGGCCTTCGTGGCCATGGGGATGACGGATAATCCCTTCAGCGTTCCGAGCCCCTTCCGGGGGGAGATCTTCTTCCTGGTGGGGGGGATGGCCCTGGCCCGGGGGGTGAGGCTTCCCGCCACCTTGGGCCTGGCGGGGGCGGCGGCCCTCCTTTGGTCCTTGCCCTTCCTCTACCTGGCCACCAGGCCACCTACGCCCCCTCCTTCCCTGGCCTACCTGGCCTTCCCCAAGGAGGGGGTGGGGTTCTTGCGCCTGGTGGGGGCCCAGGGGTACCGGGTCCAGGTGTGGCTTTGCCAGAAGGACTGCCAGCGTGTGGGCTGGGAGTGGCGGGGGGATGAGCCTATGTATTTTCCCCTTCCCCAGGACCTGCCCAAAGGGGAGTACCGGCTTCGGGTGCTCCTCCTCAGCCAGCACCGCCTGGCCCTCAGGCCCCGCTATGTGCTGGAGAAGGAGGTGCGCTGGTGAGGGCCTTGGCTTGGCTTTTGGGCCTCGGGACCTTTGCCCTCGGGCTTTCCCTGGCCCTTTGGTCCTTGGACCAGGCCTTCCGCCTGGCCCCCCTCACCCGGGAAGCTTGCGTTCCCGGGCCTTTACCGGAGAGGGCGGAGCTATGGAGCAATGGGGTGGTGGAGATCCCCCTTTGCCGAAGGGCGCGGGTGGGGTTGGTCCTCGAGGGCACCCTGGCCCAAGGGAAAGGGCCCAATGCCTTGGTGGTGGAGGGGAGCCACGTCCTTTGGCAAGGGGAGGTGCGGGGAGTGATGGAGGTCTGGGTCAGGACCACGGGGAAAGGGACCCTGGCCTTGGCCTTCACCAATGACTTCTACCAGCCGCCCGAAGACCGGAACCTTTTCCTTAGGGCCTTGCGGGTGGAGCGCTAGCGAAGAAGGGACAGGAGGGCCAGGACTACGCCGATGGCGGCAAACACCAGCATGGCCTTGTTGAAGGCGGTGTTGATCTCCACCTTAACCTCTTGCCTGAGGGCTTCTAGCTTTTCCTCCACCCTTTGGACCCTGGACTCTAGCTCACCCCGGACTTGTTGAATCTGGGCTTCCAGCTTCTCCTCGGTCTCCTGTAGTTTGGCGTTCAGTCTGTCGAGTTGGTTTCCCAGCCGGGCTTCTGCCTGGTGGATTTGGGCCTCCAGCTTTTCCTCAGTTTCCCGGATTTGGTTTTCCAGCCGGGCTTCTGCCTGGTGGATTTGGGCTTCCAGTTTCTCCTCGGTCTGCTGGATCCGGTTTTGCAGCCGGACTTCTGCCTGCTGGATCTGGGCTTCCAGCTTGTTTTCTACCTGCTGGATGCGGGTCTCCAGCTTGTTTTCTACGTGCTGGATTTGGGCCTCCAGCTTACCTTCGGTTTCCCAGATTTTGGCGTCCAGTTCGCTGATTTGGCTTTGCAACCGGGCTTCTACCTGCTGGATTTGGGTTTCCAGCTTGTTTTCTACCTGCTGGATACGGGCCTCCAGCTTGTTTTCCGTCTGGGCCAAGCGTTCCTCTAGCGCCCCGAGCCGGGCTTCCATGTGGCCCCGGGTTTCCCTAAGCTCGGCCTTGACCTCTTCCCTCAGGGTATCGATGCGGCGGGAAAGGTCCTGGACCAAAGGGGGGAGGACCCGGATGGTGGCCTCCACCACCCCCTCCAGCTTCTCAAGCCTTTCCCCTAACCGCTCCCCCTCCACCTCGGGCATGGCCTCAGTCTAGCGTAGGGAGAGGCCGAAGGAAAGACTTTGCCCCGTGGCCTCGCCGTACTGGCCCTTCAGGATATTCTGCCAGCGTACCTCGTAGGCGAAGCACCCGTCATAGTAGCGGAAGGTGAGGCCCAGGCGGGTGATGCCCTCCCGGTTGAGCCCCACCTCGGGGGAAAGCCAAAGGGCCTGGCAGCAGGTGCGCTCGGGAAGGGGCATGGCGTAGCCCAGGCGGAGTTCCTCCAGGCTACCCCGCACATACCCCAGGCGGAGGGTGCCGAGGCCGGGGTCCTGGAACTCCCCTTCCAGCCGGTCCAGGCGCTGGCCCAAGGGGTTTTTCAGGGTGTAGCGAAGGCCAAAGGGTCCATACCGCCCCTCCAGGCTTAGGCGCTGGAACTCGTCCCGGTGCTCAAAGGTGAAAGGGGGCATGGGGGAAAGGGGCTCGAGCCTCCCCGCATAGCTGGCCCGCAGGCTGAGGTCCCCTTCCCGGAACAGGCCTTCCAGGCTTCCCCCCAGGGCCAGGTAGGGGGCGTAAGGGGTGAAGGGGTAAAAGGCGAATAGGAGGCTGGGGCTAAAGGTAAGGCTAAAGGGCCCCTCCTTCAGGGTTTCCCGGTACCCCCCCTCGAGGCCCACCGTGGTCCCCTGGCTCCTTGCCGTTTCCGCATAGCGCAGGAAGGGCCTTAGGGTGAGGTTTCCCAAACGGAAGGTGGGGGTGTAGCGGGCTTCCAGCCTGGGGGTGTCGGTGTCGGGAGGGTTGGGGCTTGCGGCGAAGAGGAGGTCGTCCCAGTAGGCCTTAACCCCGGGGGCGTAGCCCAGCTGCACCTCGGCACCCCGGCCGCCTTCCCGTAGGCCCAGGCGCAGGGCTTCTTGGGAAGTGCCCAGGCCTGAGGCCAGAAGGGTGAACCTTCTTGGCCACTGCCCGATCTCATCGCCAGGCCTGGGGAGGGGAAAGTCCTGTAGGCCCAGGGTCCAGCCCCCGGTATCCGAGCTGGAAAGGATCAAGGGGTTTTTGAGGTCGGGCCTCCGGTTCACGTTGGCCCGGGCTTCCTCCAGGGGAACCTCGAGGCCCCAAAGCCCCAAGGTGGCGTCTCCCTTAAGCTCCCCGGTTCGCACCAGGAAGGTGGCCTCTTCCATGGCCAGGCGCACATCCTCCCCGCAGGGGCAGGGGGTGGCCAGGAAGCCCTTGAGCTGGGCTTCCTCCCGGGTGAAGGTGGCTTCCTCCGCCCGCACCCGGTAGGCGGGGCTTTCCAGAAGGATGCCCCTTCCCTTCAAGGGAGTTCCCAGGGCCAGCGAGGCCACCTCCGCCTTCAGCTGCCCCTGGGCCAGGCGTACCTCCTTGAGCTCCTTTCCCAAGAGCACCCTGGCCTCCACCCGCCAGCCCTCGGCCTCGCCCTTTAGGCCTTCCGCCTGGAAGCTTCCTTCCTGGTAGCGGAGGCGGGGGGCTTCCAGATAGAACCCTTCCCGCTCCAGGCAGGCCCTTCCCTCAAAGACCAGGACCTCGCCATCATAGCTCAGCTCTTCCCCCCCGAGGAGGCCCGCTTCCGTCTCCAGGGTGTAGGGCCTCCCCTCGCAGGGCCCCGCCAAGGCGGGGAGGAAGAGGAAGCCGACTAGGGAAAGGGCGCGCTTTAGGGCCCTCATGGCTTCCAGCCTAAGGGAGAGGCGGCGTAGGGAGGTGCCTCGCCCCGCTTTACCTCGCTCCGGAAAAGGCGGCTTAGGCTTACGCTTCCCCCGGTGCGCTTCGCCCGGGCGAGGGCCTCCTCCAGGAGGTGGGAAAGCTCCATCAAAAAGCGGTCCTGCCGGGCCTTGTCCACGGGCAGGGCTCCGAAGGTGAAGCAGGCGGGGTTCACCGCCTGGCAGTGCCTTTCCAGGTGGAGCCTCCCCCCAAGGAAGTAAAGCCGCCATCCTCCCAGGTCCACCCGGTACCCTGCCCTTAGGAGGTCCCGGTACTGGAGGGAGAGGGCCTCCCACAGGGCCCGGGCCTCCTCGCCCCCGGGACTTAGGCTGTACCGCCACGCCTTGGCGCCCCCCCGCCGTGAGGGTCTGGCTTTGGGTGAGCCCCCAGTCCTGGGCCAGGGCGAGGAAGAGGAGGAAGAATAGGAACCACATAGGGGCATTCTAACCGGCTTGGCCCTTGATCCGGGTTCTGCCTCTGGTATAGTCCCTAAGCGGATAAGGCCCCTTTCCGGGGCGGGGGGGTTATACATGGTGCGGCGCCTGGGGCATCCGGGGGGAGCTATGAGGTAGCACACGAAGGAATCAGAGGCCGGGAGCATGGGTGCAAGTTGTGAGTTGAGGTATCATGTTGTGAGTTGAGGTATCATGGGGGCGTATGGCGGAGAGCAAGCCGAGGTTCTCAGGCCCAAGACGCAGTCTGCAACGGGCGTGCATCAGTTCGTAGGGAGGCTTTGCAAGAATGCTGTTACGGCATAGCGCCATGTACCTGGTGGCCACGGGAGTGCCTGGGCTCGTAAACTTCCTCGCCATCGCCATTTACACCCGGCTGCTCTCCGCTGAGGAGTATGGGCGCTATGCACTGGTAATTGCAGGAGTTGGGCTCTTCAATGCCGTCTTTTTCCAATGGCTTAAGCTCGCTTTACTGCGTTTTCTTCCCGCCCATCGCGACGACCCCACGCCCCTGCTTTCTGCCATTCTAACTGGGTTTTCTGGCATGATCCTACTGACCGGCGCATTGGGATTATTGGCCGGGAGTCTTTGGCCCGATCCCACGTGGCGCAGTCTGCTTCTAGTGGCGCTCCCAGTGTTATGGGCTCAAGCCTGGTTCGAGCTCAACTTGGAAGTGGCCCGTAGCCAGTTGCAGCCAGGGCGCTATGGGCTGATGAGCAGCGTCAAGGCGGTAAGCGCCCTTTTTCTGGGTGCCCTCGCAGTCCTTTGGGGGCTTGGGGCAAAGGGGCCTCTCTTAGGGCTGCTCGTTGGATTCCTCGTCGCCTCCCTTCTTTGGGGTAGATCTAGGTGGAAGGGGGTCGCCCCGAAAATATCCATAAGCCGCCTGAAGCCGATCTTAGCTTACGGTGTACCCCTTACGGCCAACTTTGCCTTAGCGTTTGTTGTGAGCAGCTCGGACCGCTTTCTCATCGCGTGGTTCCTGGGTGAGGGAGCGGCGGGTGTCTACGCAGCTTCTTACGACCTCGCACAACAGTCACTTACATTATTGATGACAGTTGTAAACCTCGCCGCTTATCCTCTGGCGGTGCGCGCATTGGAGGTTCGGGGCGAATTGGCTGCTAAGCAACAACTCATGGAAAATGGGGAACTGTTGTTGGCCGTGGCTTTGCCGTGTGCGGTAGGTCTGGCTACGCTGGCGCCCGGAATTGCCGTTGTTTTTTTGGATACGGAGTTTCAACAGGAGGCTCCCCACCTTATCCTTCTCGTGGCTATGGCAGCCCTACTTTCAGGCATTCGCGCCTATCATTTTGACCTGGCATTTCAGCTTGGTAGGCGCACTTTAGGTCAGGTGTGGGTGATGGGTGGCGCTGCCCTTCTCAACGTCTTGCTGAATCTTTGGTGGATACCTGCGTTTGGCTTGTTGGGCGCGGCTTGGGCCACAGTGGTCGCTTACGCCGCCGCCCTGCTGATGAGCGCGTATTTAGGACGAAGAATTTTTGCCGTCCCTGTGAACTGGAGGTCCGTTGGGAAAGTTACATTTGCCACTGCGGTCATGTTGCCAATTCTTCTGGTTGGACGAACCTCCGAGAATTGGTTCGCCTGGGTTGGTGCTGGTATGGGAGCCGCTGTCGTTTACGGTGTTTGGCTACTTCTCCTTGATGTAGGCGGGCTGCGCTCCAAAATGTTAGGACTTCTTAGGAGGCTAAGGCATGCGGTACGATGAAACACGTCGCCTTGCTCTTTTTCTTCCCTCACTTCGCGGCGGCGGCGCCGAGCGGGTGATGGTGCATCTGGCGCGGGGCTTCGCCGAACGGGGCTTCCAGGTAGACCTGGTGCTGGCTAAGGCGGAGGGACCTTACCTGGCCGAGGTGCCGCCTTCCGTGCGCGTTGTGGACTTAAGAGCCTCCCGCGTGCTATTTTCTCTGCCGGGCCTGGTACGTTACCTCCGGAAGGAGCGACCCCATGCCTTGCTCTCTGCCTTAGATCACGCTAACGTCATCGTCTGCTTGGCTCACCGCTTGGCGCGGGTGCCGAGCTGGCTCGTGATTAGCGAGCACAACACGTTATCGGCGTCGCGCCCGAAGAACGCCCGTGAGCGCCTTCTGCTGTGGTTCATGCGCTGGACCTACCCTTGGGCGGACGCGGTAATCGCTGTATCCCAGGGAGTGGCCGAGGACCTGATACACCTTACCGGCCTTCCCCGGGAGAAGATTCAGGTGATCTACAATCCTGTGGTGACTCCGGAACTTTTCGCCAAGGCCAGGGAACCTTTGGACCACCCGTGGTTGGCCTCCGGGGAGCCGCCGGTGATCTTGGGTGTCGGGCGCCTGACCGAGGAAAAGGACTTTCCGACCCTTATCCGGGCGTTTGCCTTGGTGCGAGCGCAACGCCCGGCGCGGTTGATGATTTTGGGCGAAGGGGAGCTTCGGCCTCAACTGGAAGCGCTCGTGCATGAGCTGGGCCTGCAGGACGACGTCGCACTGCCGGGGTTTGTGGAGAACCCGTATGCTTACATGGCCCGGGCGGCGGTGTTCGTCCTTTCGTCTCGGTGGGAGGGTTTTGGTAACGTTCTTGTCGAAGCCATGGCCTGCGGTACGCCGGTGGTCAGCACCGACTGCCCGAGCGGGCCACGGGAGATCTTGGACCATGGAAAGTACGGTAGGCTTGTACCGGTAGGCGATGTGAAAAGCCTAGCCGAAAGCATTCTCAAAACGATGGATGAGCCGCCTTACCGTGATTTAAGCAGAGTAGCCGAATTCACTCTCGAGAAAAGTCTAGAGAGATATGAGGCAGTCCTTGGCGTCTAAACGTGAAGTCTCCCTAGAAGGCATTACCCTCTTTGCTATATTTATGGGCACTGCCCTGCTATCTTTGCGCACCCCCACTGGGGAGGAGCTAATACCCTATGCGCCCTACTTCATGCTTGCTCTACAGTTGACGTTTGCTATCACGGCTCTAGGGCACGTCCGCCTTCGCTTGAGTAAGGAGTATCAACCTGTGCTAGCCACCTTTTTGCTCCTAGGCTTCTTGTTCATGCTATCATTCAGCACCGCCTACTGGAGCTCTTACCCGGATTTGGTGGCACAGCGCTCACTGCTGGTCTTTGTTCCCTTGTTGTTGGTTGTCCTGTTGTCTTGGTCCGACCCGAATCCGAAAGCGACGTTTACCCTCGTTAGTCGCGGTTTGGTGGCTTTCGCGTCTTCACTTTCGGTTATAGGTTTACTTTTGTACTTTTTGGGCACCCAAGTGGTGCTGGAGGGCGTTCGAGTACAGACTCTCTCCCTGGGTCCAGTAGCCCTATCGCAAGCTTTATATGGCGTGCCTCCGTTTTTGCGAATAAGTTCCCTTACCGGCAATCCCAATACGCTGGCGATGTGGATTTTCGTTGGTACCGTGCTTACGATTTACCTGTTGCATAACCGGCAGTTAGGCCGACTCATAGGGATGCTGCTTCTTGGCTTGCAATTCACAGCCCTCCTCTTTACGTTTTCGCGAACAGGAATAATAGCAACTATTATTGGGGTTGGTTTCTACTCCCTTTGGTCAGGAGGGAGCGTAAGTGAGAGCCTCAAACGGCTATTTTGGGGCGTGCTGGTGGTTATTCTTGGAATCGCTGTATTCACCGCTCGAGATACAACATCTGTTGAGTCATCGGCCTTTGACCTCAACATGCGGGATGACATCTGGGCCTCACTCATTAGCTCCTTCCTGGAGAAACCAATTACGGGGGTTGGGTTTGGTGTTTCGAACGAAGCGGTTTTGCTACCTAGTGGCATAGATCGGGCTGGACACAACGCCCATTTACAAATACTGGTCGAGACCGGACTACCAGGATATTTGCTCTTCCTCGCAACCTGCTTGCTTGTGTTGATGACTGCCTGGAGAAGGATGGCCAAGGCCTGGTCGTCGGGGCAAGTAACGCCGCTGGCAGCAGTATCTGCAATATTGGTCTCACTGCTGGTTAACCAGCTGGCTGAGGGATCAATCCTGCGTTACGACTTTCACACCTTTTTCTGGGGTTACCTTCTTGTGGCCGGGAGTCATCCAGGAATGATGGGTGGGAAATCGTGATTAAGCGGCGACATGAGGCGGGATCATCGCGATGTTGATTGTTCTTGGCACGCTTCGCTTACCGAGGTTGAGAGTATGGGGGGATCGCCTTTACCATGTCGCCAGGATTCCCAATGAGAGAGGGGTCGTATGAAGGTTCTCCACATCACCACCGGCCTCAACGACGGCGGCGCAGAAGCCGTCCTTTATCGTCTCGTGTGCCACGACGGGCCGGAGCGCCATCATGTCGTGTCGCTGATGGACGAGGGCAAGTACGGCCCCCTCCTCAGGCAAGCTGGGGCCCGGGTCACCTGTCTTAACATGCCCCGCAGGCGGTTGACGCTCAAGGGGCTTTGGCGCCTCTGGCGTCTGCTGCGCACCGACCGCCCGGATGTCGTTCAAACGTGGATGTACCACGGCGATCTCGTGGGTGGGGTGATCGCCCGGCTCGCCGGCGTGCGTCGGGTGTGTTGGGGTATTCACCACACGACACTAGAACCCGGCAAGTCGGCCCGAACCACCATTTGGATCGCCCACCTTAACGCGAGGCTTTCGCGCTGGGTGCCGCACGCGATCGTGTGCTGTGCGGAAAAGGCGCGCGAAGTGCATGCGGCTTTGGGCTATGCCGCGGACAAGATGGTAGTGATTCCCAACGGGTATGACCTCGGGCAATTTCGCCCCGACCGGGAGGCGCGGGAGCGGCTGCGCCGGGAGTGGCAAATCGCGGACGGCACGTTTCTGATCGGTATGGTGGGGCGCTTCGATCCACAAAAGGATCACGGAAACCTTATCGCCGCCTTGAGCCGCCTCACGCAAAGGGGCATGCCCTTTGTTTGCGTTCTGGTGGGCAAGGACTTGCTGCCCGACAATCCCTCAATCTCGCAGCAGATCGCCGCGCATGGACTCGGCGAAAACGTGCGCCTCTTGGGCCAGCGCACAGACATCCCCGCCGTGATGAATGCTCTCGATGTGCACGTGCTGTCCTCTTACGGAGAGGCCTTTCCGAACGTCCTGGCCGAGGCTATGGCCTGCGGCACGCCGTGTGTGGCGACGGATGTCGGGGACGCGGCGCAGATCGTTGGCGAAACGGGTTGGGTGGTCCCGCCGCGCGACCCGGATGCTTTGGCGGATGCCATCCAAGCAGCATGGACCGAGTGGTCGCGCCAGAAAGGCCGATGGGGCCTGCGGCAACAAGCGGCACGGCAGCGGGTGGCGGAGCGCTTCAGCATAGAGCGGATGACGGAGGCCTACCGTGCTATCTGGGGATTCTGCGTTGAAGGACGGTAAGGACATGGACGGACTGGGCATTCGGCGAACCGATTTGCCAGACACATCAGTAGCGCTTTATCGGAGGGAAGACGATAAAGGCATGAATAGGCGTACGGTTGTGGTCTTTGCCCCCCTTTCGGTTATTCACTCCGAGGCCCTTCACGCTGCCACCCTGGCCACCCAGGTGGGAGGCAAGCCCTCCCGGGCTAGAACTTGGGCCACAAAGGAAAAGGCCGTCACCACCGCCGTCACCTGCCGACTAACCGCCTTAAGGTAGCAAAGCGTAAACGGGTCGTAAGCAAGGGGCGGGGCTCAAGGCCCCGCCCCCAGGTCCTTATGCCTAGCGGCCCTTAAGCTCCACCTTCTCTGCGGCGATGGTGGTTCCGGAAAGAGTCCCTTTTACCTCCACGCGGTCTCCGTTCTGCAAGAGGGTGAAGAAGTCCGCCCGGCTATAGGTTTGGTCGCGCCACTCAAAGCGGGTAGCCTCTGTGGTGGTCACGGTGTATCCCAGTAGCTGGAAGGTGTAACTGGTGGCATCCAGGTGGGAAACTGGGCCCCCCCACTCCTCCATCCCCTCGCCGTCCTGGTTGGTTTTCACCTCCACCCTGACGGCATAGTAGCGCATGTCGGCATCGGTCCGGGTGGGGTCGTACTGCACCTCCACGTAGTCCCCCACCTGGATGTCGGCGAAGGCGATGGGGCCGTCGGGGTCATCGCGTTTGAGGACGGTGTTGGCGTCCACGTAGAAGCCAAGGCTCCCCAGGGAGAAGGTATTGCCCTGGTGATCTATGGCGCTCACCGTTCCCTTGGCCTCCGCCTTGGCCGGGTAGCTCTTGGGGTACTTTACCTTCACCAGTTGGGCGTGGAAGAGGGTAGGGTCGTTGGCATCCACCTGGCCCTTGGCCTCCACGTAGGCCCCGTCGACCAAAGTGCCCACCACGTTGGCGGCGCTATAGTCCACGGTGTAGCCAAGGAGCTGGAAGGTCTTTTGGGTGGGATCGAGCCCGAGGATGGGTCCTTCCAGCTCCACCCGCCTCGAGGCTCCGAACTGGTTGTTCCCCGAGGTCTTGAACACCACCTTTGTAGCCTGAATGAGGGTACCGGAAAGGGTTCCCTTCACCTCCACCCACACCCCCTCCCTGGGGGTTCCCACCACATGGGCTTGGCCGTAGTCCACCGTGTAGCCGTTCAGGGTGAAGCGCTTGGCCGGCTCATCCAGGTTGGTGGCCCGGCCTTCCAGCTCCACCTCGTTGTCCAGCCCCACCTCGTTGTTTCCCCTGGGGTGGCGTTCAATATAAGTGGCGAGGATGCCGGTTTCTGTAGCGGTTCCCTGGACCTCCACCACATCTCCTATTGCGAGATCGGAAAGGAGCAGGGTGCGGTAGGAACCCCCCACCTTTTCATAAATCCGGGTGTTGGCATCGGTGAGGACCTGTTGGCCAAGGACCGTGAGGGTTCCGGCGTTCACGTCCAGGGCAGCGATGGGGCCTTTGAGTTCTACCTGCACCTCGAGGCTCTGGAGGCGGAGGGTGTTTCCCTGGTCGGTTCCCTGAGCCACCACCACCATGCCCGGCAGGACCGAGCCGCCATAGGGTTCCCCCTCCTTGGTCAGGGATGTTCCTTGCAGGTCCAAAGGCTTGCCCAGAAGGGTGGGCTTGGTTTCCGTGCCCCCCACCACCCCCGCCACCTGGACTGCCTGGGGAGTGGACCCCGAGGGGTTCATCTGGCAGGACGCCAGGATGGCTAGGCCCAGCGCCAGCCAGACCAGCCGCGAAAAGCGCACCTCCTTAGCCATGGTTCACCTCCGGTAGCCATTCTAACCCATCCCCGTAAACGGAGCGTAAACGTCCCCCCCGTGAGGCTGATGCCTGGGGGGGGCTTTACGACTTAATCTTACCACGGCCCCCTTTTCGGATATTCACCTGCGTACTCACCTCACGCCACCACCCGCAACACCCGGGTGATGGGCAGACCCGCCTGCCCAAGAAGCTGGGCCACCACGCTCCAGGCCATCACCCAAGCTTCCACTTGCAGGGCCACCGCCTTCAGCCCCCGTACCCTCCCCACCGCCCCCACCAGCCCCATCGGCCCCTTCAGCAGACCAAAAACCGTCTCCAGCTCCCACCGCCGCCCCAAAAGCCTCCGGTACGCACCTCTCCCCCGCCGCCGCAGGTTCAAAAGCCGCCCCCTCCCCTTTGGCCTTCCCCGTCTCCGGTTATGCCCCGTCACCAGAAGCATCCCTCGCCTCCTCGCCAACCGAAAGTTGGCTTCCCCCTCGTAGGCCGCGTCCGCCACCACCACGGGGGGCTTCTCCCCAGGAAACCTCTCCACCCCCCAGAGCATCCCCCGCCCCACCGGGGAGTCGTGCCATGAGGCCGGGGTCACCCGTAGGGCCAGCACCTCCCCCGTGTCCAGGTCCACGAGGAGGTGGAGCTTGTACCCATAAACCCAGCCCCCATCCGAGCCCACGCCCCAAGCCGCCTCCCCATCCGACCTCTGGGCGGGGAGAAGGGTGGCGTCCATGGCCAGCACCCGCCTCCCCCGGCCCACCCGCTTCCCTCCCCGCAGGAGGGGCCAGGGTAGCTTCCGGCTCCGCTCGCTGAGGGTGGCAGAGGAGGGAACGCGCTCTAGACCGAGGCGCTTGCGGAGCCTAGGGTTGCGGGCCAGTTCCCGGCGCATGCGTTCGCTGGAGAAGCCCAGGAGGGCGCGGACCAGGTGGAAGAGAAAGAGGCTGAGGTCGGAGAAGGTCCTGGGCCTGCCGGGTTTTCTCTCCCCTTCTGGCAAGCGGGCTTGGAGCCATGCCTGGAGCAGGGGGACCAGTTCCTCCAGGGGCAGGGGTAGGATGGAAGGGGGCGTCTGGTGTTCTTCCACAGCTCACCAAGCGCCCCCTTTTCCTTTGGCTTGTCAAGGGGGTATGCATTGAATATCCGAAAGGGGGGGTGGTCTTTGGTTATCTCCAGCTTATGCGACCCTGGCCAGCCGCTTCACCAGCAAGCGTATCATGCCTACCCAGACTCCCGTTACCTAAGGAAGGAGGGTACTCGTAATCTTTTCCCAGCCCTCGGTTTTGCCCTATGCAGGCGAAGATCCGCTCCACCCACTTGGACAGGGGCTTGAACCCACCTTCCCGCGGAATCTCCAGCACCTTCTCCCCCTCCCGCACCCAGACCCCCGCATCTCCGCGTAGGGACAGGCCACCCCCTAAAGCTCCAACCCCAGGGCTGCTTCCCCGCTAGGGGAACACCTTGAAGAAGCTTCAGGAACGGTATGCCCCCCGTACACAGACGCTTACCACGTAAATCTTGACACGACCCACGGCCCCATAGTGGTAGCCTCACTCAGGGTTAGGAAACATGCGCCTCCTCTACCTCATCACCCGCAGTGAACCCGGTGGAGCCCAGGTGCACCTCCTGGAGCTCCTTCGGGGCTTTAAGGACCGGGCCGAGCTCCACCTGGGGGTGGGGGAAGACCGGGATGGGTTTCTCATCGAGGAGGCCCGCGCCCTCGGGGTGCAGGTCCACATCCTCAAGCACCTTCTCCACCCCATCCGCCCCCACGAAGACCTCCTTGGGCTTTTTGAGGTGGCCAGCCTCTTAAAGCGGGTAAACCCCCACCTCCTCCACGCCCACTCTTCCAAGGCAGGCTTTTTGGGAAGGCTTGCGGCGAGGGCCTTGGGGGTGAAAAGCGTGTACACCGCCCACGGCTGGGCCTTTACCGAGGGGGTGCCGAAGGGGCGTAGGGTCCTGGCCCTCGCCATGGAGCGCTTGGCGGGCAGGCTTTCTGACCGGGTGATCGCCGTGTCCCGCTACGACCAAGACCTCGCCCTCCGCCACCGGGTGGTCCCTCCGGAGAGGCTCCGGGTGGTGCCAAACGGCGTGCCGGACACTCCTTTGCGGGCCTGCCCCGAGGCCCATCCCCCGAGGCTCGTCATGGTGGCCCGTTTCGCTCCTCCAAAGGACCACGCCCTCCTCCTCCGGGCCCTTGCGGGCCTAAAGGGGCTTCCCTGGACCCTGGACCTCGTGGGGGAGGGGCCCCTCCTTGAGGAGGCGAGGGGGCTTGCCGGGGAGCTTGGCCTTACCGAGCGGGTGCGTTTCCTGGGGCCGAGGCGGGACGTGGCGGCGGTTTTGGCAGAAGCCCAGGTCTTCGTCCTCACCTCCAACTGGGAGGGCCTTCCCCTTTCCGTGCTGGAGGCCATGCGGGCAGGGCTTCCCGTGGTGGCCACAGACGTAGGCGGGGTGGGGGAAGCGGTGGTGGAGGGAAAGACGGGGTTTTTGGTGGGGCGGAAGGATGAAGCAGGCTTAAGGGAAAAGCTTTCCCTTCTCCTAGAGAACCCCGCTTTACGGGCCTCCATGGGCGAGGCAGGAAGAAGGCGGTACGAGGAGGCCTTCACCCTGGAGAGGATGCTCCTTGAGACCTGGAGGGTCTATGAGGAGGTCCTGGGTTAGGGCTTTTCATGCTCCGTTCATGCCTTCTTGGGTAAGATGACGGACGTGAGTGCGTTGGAGCTACGTATCCCCCACCGTTTGGCCCAGACCCGGTCCCGGTCAGGCCTGGCTTGGGTCCTGGCACCCTTGCCCTCCTTGGTCTCCGGGCCCCTCCTTTTTGGGGCTGCTGCCTGGGAAAGGGAAGTCTGGCTCCTGGTAGGGCTTACTGCCCTAGCCCACCTCCTCGCCTTCCTGGCCACGGAGCGGATGGCCCGCTACCCGGGGCAGGAGTCCTGGAGCCTGGCGGGCTTTAACCTATTGCTCTTTACGCTCTTCCTGGTGGCCGTTTTGGCCATGGGGCGGCTGTACTACTCCAGGAGCTACCTCCTTGCCGCCACCCTCCTGGCCTTCCTTCTTCTTCTCCTTTACCTGAGGGGTCTCCCTCCGATGAGGCTCGCCCTCCTCCCCGGGGGTGTGGCCGATGGCCTTCTTCGGGCCCTGGGCAGGGAGCTTCCCCCCTTGAGGGGCCTCGAGGGGGTGGAGGGGGTGGTGGCCGACCTGCACCGGCTGGACCCCAAAGTCCTTCCCCTCCTGGCCGAGGCCGCCTTCCGCGGCCTGCCCATCCTCCACGCCGCCAATGTGTACGAGGGCTACACGGGCCGGGTTCCCCTGGAGCTCGCCGAAGGGCTTTTTGCCCTGGCAGAGCGGGACCGGGGCCTTTACCCCCTTTTCAAGCGGGCCTGGGAGGTGGGGCTTGTGCTCCTCCTTTCTCCCCTCGCCCTCCTCGTGGGGTTCCTCGTGGCCCTGGCGGTCTACCTGGACCTGGGGAGGCCCGTCCTCTTCGCCCAGGAACGGGTAGGGCTTGGGGGGAGGGTGTTTAGGGTTTACAAGTTTCGCACCATGCGCGGTCTGCCCAGAGAGGGGCTCTATGCGGGAAGCGAGGCGGATAGGATTACGCCTTTGGGACGGTTTTTGAGGCGCTTTCGGCTTGACGAGCTGCCACAGCTTTGGAACGTACTCAGGGGAGACATGAGCTTAGTTGGGCCCAGACCTGAGCAAAAGGTCTTGGTGGATGCGTATTCCCAAGAAATGCCCCTGTATGCCCTGCGGCATGTCGTAAGGCCTGGGCTTACTGGATGGGCTCAGGTGCACCATGGTTATGCGGAGGGCAAGGATGGAGCCTGGGAGAAGCTCAGTTATGACCTCTACTATCTGAAGCATTTCTCCCTATGGCTTGACCTTCGGATTTTGGTGCGGACCATTTGGGTTGTCTTCACGGGCTTCGGTGCGAAGTAGTTGAGGGCAACGTTAACGCCTTCCTTGTCCCCCCTTTCGGATATTCAATGCATACCCCCTTGACAAGCCAAAGGAAAAGGGGGCGCTTGGTGAGCTGTGGAAGAACACCAGACGCCCCCTTCCATCCTACCCCTGCCCCTGGAGGAACTGGTCCCCCTGCTCCAGGCATGGCTCCAAGCCCGCTTGCCAGAAGGGGAGAGAAAACCCGGCAGGCCCAGGACCTTCTCCGACCTCAGCCTCTTTCTCTTCCACCTGGTCCGCGCCCTCCTGGGCTTCTCCAGCGAACGCATGCGCCGGGAACTGGCCCGCAACCCTAGGCTCCGCAAGCGCCTCGGTCTAGAGCGCGTTCCCTCCTCTGCCACCCTCAGCGAGCGGAGCCGGAAGCTACCCTGGCCCCTCCTGCGGGGAGGGAAGCGGGTGGGCCGGGGGAGGCGGGTGCTGGCCATGGACGCCACCCTTCTCCCCGCCCAGAGGTCGGATGGGGAGGCGGCTTGGGGCGTGGGCTCGGATGGGGGCTGGGTTTATGGGTACAAGCTCCACCTCCTCGTGGACCTGGACACGGGGGAGGTGCTGGCCCTACGGGTGACCCCGGCCTCATGGCACGACTCCCCGGTGGGGCGGGGGATGCTCTGGGGGGTGGAGAGGTTTCCTGGGGAGAAGCCCCCCGTGGTGGTGGCGGACGCGGCCTACGAGGGGGAAGCCAACTTTCGGTTGGCGAGGAGGCGAGGGATGCTTCTGGTGACGGGGCATAACCGGAGACGGGGAAGGCCAAAGGGGAGGGGGCGGCTTTTGAACCTGCGGCGGCGGGGGAGAGGTGCGTACCGGAGGCTTTTGGGGCGGCGGTGGGAGCTGGAGACGGTTTTTGGTCTGCTGAAGGGGCCGATGGGGCTGGTGGGGGCGGTGGGGAGGGTACGGGGGCTGAAGGCGGTGGCCCTGCAAGTGGAAGCTTGGGTGATGGCCTGGAGCGTGGTGGCCCAGCTTCTTGGGCAGGCGGGTCTGCCCATCACCCGGGTGTTGCGGGTGGTGGCGTGAGGTGAGTACGCAGGTGAATATCCGAAAAGGGGGCCGTGGTAAGATTAAGTCGTAAAGCCCCCCCCAGGCATCAGCCTCACGGGGGGGACGTTTACGCTCCGTTTACGGGGATGGGTTAGAATGGCTACCGGAGGTGAACCATGGCTAAGGAGGTGCGCTTTTCGCGGCTGGTCTGGCTGGCGCTGGGCCTAGCCATCCTGGCGTCCTGCCAGATGAACCCCTCGGGGTCCACTCCCCAGGCAGTCCAGGTGGCGGGGGTGGTGGGGGGCACGGAAACCAAGCCCACCCTTCTGGGCAAGCCTTTGGACCTGCAAGGAACATCCCTGACCAAGGAGGGGGAACCCTATGGCGGCTCGGTCCTGCCGGGCATGGTGGTGGTGGCTCAGGGAACCGACCAGGGAAACACCCTCCGCCTCCAGAGCCTCGAGGTGCAGGTAGAACTCAAAGGCCCCATCGCTGCCCTGGACGTGAACGCCGGAACCCTCACGGTCCTTGGCCAACAGGTCCTCACCGATGCCAACACCCGGATTTATGAAAAGGTGGGGGGTTCCTACCGCACCCTGCTCCTTTCCGATCTCGCAATAGGAGATGTGGTGGAGGTCCAGGGAACCGCTACAGAAACCGGCATCCTCGCCACTTATATTGAACGCCACCCCAGGGGAAACAACGAGGTGGGGCTGGACAACGAGGTGGAGCTGGAAGGCCGGGCCACCAACCTGGATGAGCCGGCCAAGCGCTTCACCCTGAACGGCTACACGGTGGACTACGGCCAAGCCCATGTGGTGGGAACCCCCAGGGAGGGGGTGTGGGTGGAGGTGAAGGGAACCCTTTCCGGTACCCTCATTCAGGCTACAAAGGTGGTGTTCAAGACCTCGGGGAACAACCAGTTCGGAGCCTCGAGGCGGGTGGAGCTGGAAGGACCCATCCTCGGGCTCGATCCCACCCAAAAGACCTTCCAGCTCCTTGGCTACACCGTGGACTATAGCGCCGCCAACGTGGTGGGCACTTTGGTCGACGGGGCCTACGTGGAGGCCAAGGGCCAGGTGGATGCCAACGACCCTACCCTCTTCCACGCCCAACTGGTGAAGGTAAAGTACCCCAAGAGCTACCCGGCCAAGGCGGAGGCCAAGGGAACGGTGAGCGCCATAGATCACCAGGGCAATACCTTCTCCCTGGGGAGCCTTGGCTTCTACGTGGACGCCAACACCGTCCTCAAACGCGATGACCCCGACGGCCCCATCGCCTTCGCCGACATCCAGGTGGGGGACTACGTGGAGGTGCAGTACGACCCCACCCGGACCGATGCCGACATGCGCTACTATGCCGTCAGGGTGGAGGTGAAAACCAACCAGGACGGCGAGGGGATGGAGGAGTGGGGGGGCCCAGTTTCCCACCTGGATGCCACCAGTTACACCTTCCAGCTACTGGGATACACCGTGACCACCACAGAGGCTACCCGCTTTGAGTGGCGCGACCAAACCTATAGCCGGGCGGACTTCTTCACCCTCTTGCAGAACGGAGACCGCGTGGAGGTAAAAGGGACTCTTTCCGGAACCACCATCGCCGCAGAGAAGGTGGAGCTTAAGGGCCGCTAGGCATAAGGACCTGGGGGCGGGGCCTTGAGCCCCGCCCCTTGCTTACGACCCGTTTACGCTTTGCTACCTTAAGGCGGTTAGTCGGCAGGTGACGGCGGTGGTGACGGCCTTTTCCTTTGTGGCCCAAGTTCTAGCCCGGGAGGGCTTGCCTCCCACCTGGGTGGCCAGGGTGGCAGCGTGAAGGGCCTCGGAGTGAATAACCGAAAGGGGGGCTTCCTTGTGATATGGTGGACCAGGTATGGTGGAAACCCCCGCTGATGAGCTTTCCCTCAGGGACATCCTAGAAACCTTGAAGCGCCAGTGGGTTTGGCTCCTTGCCCTGCCCGTGCTGTTGGGTGTTCTGGCTCTCATCTACGGGTTTTTCATCGCCGAGCCCACCTACGCCTCCACCGCCACCTTAAGCGTGGCCCCGGTGCAGGTGCAGGCCCAGCTGGAGCAAAGGATCCAGGTGCAGCAGGCTACCCCCATCACCTTTGAGGGGCTAAGGGCCCTGGCCCTTTCCGAGGAGACGGTGGGAGGGGTGTGGGAGGCCCTGCGGAAAGAGGGCAGGCTTCCCACCCGCTGGCAGGACCAGGGGAGCCTGCGGGGGATAGAGCGGATGATACGAGACCTGAAGGTCAAGGACATCTCCCCCAAGCTCCAGGCGGTCAATCCTAACCAGGTGCCCCCCGTCGTGGCCAGCTTCACCGTGAATGCCCCAGACCCCCAGGTGGCGGCCAAGGCGGCCAACCTCTGGGTGGAAGCGGTGCAAAGGCGGGTGAACGCCATACCCCTTGCCCGCCTCGAGGCCAGCCTTAAGGCCTTGGAGGAGCAGATCGCCCCCGCCGAGAAGGCCTACCGGGAGGCCCAGGCCCGCTGGGAGGCCTTCAGCAAAACCACCACCCTTGCGCAGGATAAGGCGGAGCTGGACGCCAAGACCGCGGAGCGGGTAAGCCTGGACCAGGAGCTTGCAGGGCTGGAGCGGGACCTGGCCGCCGTGCAGGGGCGCATCCAGGCCACCCTGGCCGAGGTGCGAAGGCAGGAGGCTATCGTGCCCATCGGAACGCCTCCCGAGCAGCTTGCCGTCATCAACAAACGTCTCCAGGAGGCCCAGGCGGCCCTCAAGCAGGAGGTGGAGAGGGCCCGCCAGGCCTATATGGCGGCGGCTAGGACCTTGGAGGCCTTCAAGGGCCGGGAGCAGATCCCCGTGTGGCAGGCCGAGCTTGGCGCCTACACGGAGGCCTACGCCTCCGCCCAGGCTCGCCTCATCGGCATTCAGAAGGACCTCGCCCAAAAAAGGGCCCTCCTCCAGGATGCCGAGGCCCGCCTGGCGGAGTACAAGGCCCAGCTCCCTAGCCTTTCCATAGAGAACCTGGTGGCGGGGATGACGGTGAGGGAGGCGGAGGCTTTGGTGGCGGAGCGCCTGAAGGAGGCGGATGCCCGCTTGAAGCAGGCGGAGGGGGCCTGGACGGAGTTCCAGCGGGCAAGCCAGCTGGAGGTGTGGAAGCGGCAGCTTGGGGGGTACGCCGACCGGGTGGCCTCTATCCGGCAGCGGCTGGAGAGCCTGACCACGGAGCGGGCCCTCAAGGAAACCCGCCTCCAGGAGGCGGAAAAGGAGCTCGCCAAGGAGCCCAGGCTCCTCACCCTGGAGCGCGAGATCACCGCCGACCCGGCGGTGGCCACGGTCATCGCCCAGGGGGGAAACCTCCAAGCCTTGCTGGGTCTAAAGCTCAAAAACCAGGAACTGAACCCCACGCACCAAAAGCTCCTCGGCACGGTTTTGGACCTTAGGGCGGACCTAGCGGCTTTGGATCGGGAGGAGGATGCCCTCAAGGGGGAGGAGGGGAAGCTTGCGCCCTTAGTGCAGGACCTGCAGCGGCGGATCGCCGAAGAAGAGTCGCGGCGGGCTAGGCTTCTCACCGAGCTGGAAACGGCGCGGGACATCTACAACGCCATTTACCGGTATGCGGAGGGTTTGAAGAAGCTTGCGGCCAGGCCGGACACGGTGCTCCGGGAGGTGAGCCCCGACGTCCTGGCTTACCGGGACCGGGTGGTAGGCCTGAGGGCGGAGATCGTGGGCCTCGAGGCGGAGGAGGCAGCCCTGAGGCGCAATCTGGCCGATCTGGACAGCCGGATTCGGGACCGTAAGGCCAAGCTGGCCGCTCAGGAGCGGGAAAAGGAGGCGATCACCCTAGAGTATGCCGCCAAGAAGGCGGCCTACGAGGCCTTCCGCGCCCGGTACGACCAAATCGCAAGCCTCACCGCCCGGGACCTCATCTTTGACAACCCTAACCCCGAGTACCAGCGCCTCCGGGGTGTCCTTATCGACGCCCAGGCCGAGGAGGCGAGGCTCCTTGCCCGCAAGGCGGCCCTGCAGGCCCGCATCGCCCAGGTGGAGGCCCGTCTCGGGCTCCTCAAGGACCGGGTGGCCAAGGCCCAGGTGGAGCAGGACACGGTGAACCAGGCCCTGGACCTGGCCAAGAACGCCTACCTGGCCCTCACCCAGAAGCGCACGGACCTGCAAATCCAGATCGCCAGCAACCAGGAGGCCTGGGCCTCGGTCCTGGCCCCTGCCTACCCTGTCTACGAGAAGGTGGCCCCCAAGCGGGGCCTCCTCTTGGCCTTGGCCTTAGCCTTGGGCCTCATGCTCGGGGTGATGGCCGCCTTCGTGGCGGAGGCCCTGAGGCCGCCCCGGGCGGAGGCAGCGGGGTAGGGGTTCCCCGCAAGGGGTGTAGGGTGAGAAGCCGGGTCAGTAGCAAGGGCCGGATAACGCTTCCCCAAAGGGTGAGGGAGGTTTTAGGGGTAGAGCCGGGGGGTGAGGTGGAGTTTGTAATCCGAGGCGGGCAAGTCTTCCTCCGGCCCAGGCAAGAGGTTCCCTTGGAGAACCTCTTCGGTCGGCTCAAGGTAAAGGTCGCCTACCCGGGAGAGGCGGCGGAAAGGGAGGCGCGGGCACAGGCATGGGTTCAAGGCCTGAGAGGCCACCCGTCTTCTTGAGGCTCTATTGAAGGAGTGGGCCGAGTTGGGTATAGTAGAAAGCCGGTAGCCCCTTCGGGGGCTTTGGGAAGGGGAAGCCATGTTCGCGATCGTCAAGACCGGTGGCAAGCAATACCGGGTGGAGCCTGGGCTGAAGCTTAGGGTGGAGAAGCTCGAGGCCGAGCCCGGAAGCGAGGTCACGCTTCCCGTCCTCCTCCTGGGGGGCGAGAAGACGGTGGTGGGGGCTCCCTTCGTGGAGGGGGCCAAGGTGGTGGCGGAGGTGCTCGCTCACGGCAAGGGCAAGAAGATCACCATCTCCCGCTTCAAGGCCAAGGTGCAGTACCGGAGGAAGAAGGGCCACCGCCAGCCCTACACGGAGATCCTCATCAAGGAGATTCAGGGGTGAGCCATGGCACATAAAAAGGGTTTGGGTTCCACCAAAAACGGCCGGGACTCCCAGGCCAAGCGCCTTGGGGTGAAGCGGTATGGGGGCCAGGTGGTGAGGGCCGGGAACATCCTGGTCCGCCAGCGGGGCACCCAGTTCAAACCCGGCAAGAACGTGGGCATGGGCCGGGACTTCACCCTCTTCGCCCTGGTGGACGGGGTGGTGGAGTTCCAGGATAAGGGGCGGCTGGGCCGCTACGTGCACGTGCGTCCCTTGGCGTAGACCCAAGGGACGGCTTGGATGTTCCGGGATGTCCTGACCATCACCGTCGCCGCCGGTAAGGGGGGCGACGGTGCCATTTCCTTCCGCCGGGAGAAGTTCGTGCCCAAGGGAGGTCCCGACGGGGGGGATGGGGGGCGCGGGGGTAGCGTCTACCTCCGGGCCAGGGGAAGCGTGGACTCCCTCTCGGAGCTTTCCAAGCGCACCTACAAGGCGGAGGACGGGGAGCACGGCAGGGGAAGCGGCCAGCACGGTCGGGCCGGGCAGGACCTTTACATAGAGGTGCCCCGGGGAACCCGGGTCTTCGATGCGGATACCGGAGAGCTTCTTGGGGACCTCACGGAGGAGGGCCAGGTCCTCCTGGTGGCCAAGGGGGGGGAGGGAGGCCGGGGGAACATGCACTTCGTCACCCCCACCCGCCAGGCTCCCCGGTTCGCCGAGGCGGGGGAGGAGGGGGAGAGGAGGAGGCTTCGCCTCGAGCTCATGCTCATCGCCGACGTGGGCCTGGTGGGCTACCCCAACGCCGGCAAGTCCAGCCTGCTTGCCGCCACCACCCGGGCCCATCCCAAGATCGCCCCCTACCCCTTCACCACCCTAAGCCCCCACCTGGGAGTGGTGGAGGTGGGGGAAGAGGAGGGGGAGCGCTTCACCCTGGCGGACATCCCCGGGATCATCGAGGGGGCAAGCCAGGGGAAGGGCCTGGGCCTGGAGTTCCTGCGCCACATCGCCCGCACCCGGGTGTTGCTCTACGTTCTGGACGCCGCCGAGGAGCCCTTAAAAACCTTCCGCACCCTGCGCAAGGAAATAGAGGCTTACGACCCCGCTCTCCTCAGGCGGCCTAGCCTCATCGCCTTGAACAAGGTGGACCTCCTCACCCCCAAGGAGGTGGAGGAGAGGGTGGCGGAGCTGGCCCAGGAGGGGCTTCCCGTCCTCCCGGTGAGCGCCCTCACGGGGGAGGGTTTGGCGACGTTGAAGGAAGCCCTCCTCAGCTTGGTGAAGGCCACCCCGGCCCCTGAGCTTCCCAGGCCAGCCCCCAGGGTTCTCGTGGAGGCAGGGGTGGAGGTGGTGCCCGTGGAGGAAGGAGTGTACGAGGTGCGCTCCCCTGCCCTGGAGCGGTACCTGAGCCGGCTCAAGGGGGATCTCTCCGAGGCGGCGGGCTACCTGCAGGAGGTCTTCCGGCGCCAGGGGGTGGAGGCGGCCCTCAAGGCCAAGGGGGTGCGGGCGGGGGATATCGTGCGGATTGCGGGGCGGGAGTTTGAGTACATCCCGGGGTAAAGGCGGCTTGACCACGGAGGTTGAACCTTGCGCATAGGCCTTTTCGGCGGGAGCTTCGATCCCATCCACCTGGGGCACCTTTGGGCGGCGGCGGAGGCCCGGGCAGCCTTGGGGCTGGACCTGGTCCTCTTTGTGGTGGCGGCCCGCCCCCCCCACAAGACCCCGGTGGCCCCGGCGGAGGCCCGCTACGAGATGGTCCTCCTGGCCACGGCGGAGGAGAAGGGGTTCTTGGCCTCGAGGCTGGAGCTGGACCGGCCGGGCCCAAGCTACACCGTGGACACCCTAAGGGAGGCCAGGAGGCTTTTCCCGGAGGATGAGCTCTTCTTCATCACCGGGGCCGATGCCTACCGGGATATCCTCACCTGGAAGGAAGGGCACCGGCTTCATGAGCTGGCCACCTTAGTGGCCGTGGCCCGGCCCGGCTACCCCTTGGAGGGGATGCCGGTGCCCGTGGTGCCTTTGCTGGTGCCCGAGGTGGGGATATCCAGCACGGAGATCCGGAGGCGGATCCGGGAAGGAGAGAGCATCCGCTTCTGGGTGCCCAGGCCCGTGGAGGTGTACCTTGAAAAGCACGGTCTCTACCGCTGAGCTGGAGGAGAGGGTAAAGGCCTTGGTCCGGCCGGAAAGGTGGGCGCACATCCAGAGGGTGGCGGCCCTGGCCCAGGAGATCGCCCTTAAAAACGGCCTGGATGGGGAGCGGGCTTACCTGGCGGGGCTTCTCCACGACGCCGCCCGGGACCTGGGGGAGGAGGAGCTCCTTAGACTGGCCCCCCCGGAGAACGAGGTGGAAAGGGCTCATCCCCTTTCCCTCCACGGCCGGGCGGCCCGGGTTCTGGCCGAGGCCTGGGGGGTAAAGGACGAGGAGGTTTTGGAGGCGGTGGAGGGGCACGTGTACGGGGTGGACCCCCAAAACGGCCTGGGCATGGCCCTCTACATCGCCGACATCTCCGAGCCCGGCCGGGGGGTGAACGAGGAGATCCGGGAGCTCGCCCTTTCGGGGAGACTCCTCGAGGCCTACCGCCTGGCGGTGGGGAACAAGGTGGCCTACCTCACCGCCAAGGGCATTCCCCTGCACCCTAAGACCCTGGCCGTGTACCGCCGCTTGCAGGATGCGCCCTAGGCTTTCCCTCCTCCTCCTTTCCCTGGCCCTTTTCGCCCTCGGGGGGGTGCTCTCCTGGCCGCGGCCGGGAGAGGAGGAAGGAATGCGGCCCAGGAGGGCTGGGGCCTTGCCCGAGATGGGGGTGGTGGTGGCGGCCCGGGACATCGAGTACTGCGGCTACCACACCCCATGCGGCCCGGGAAGCCGCACGGACACCATCTTCTACGTGCGCCTTAGGGGAGGGGAGGCCAGGGCCTTGGCCATTCCCCGGGACCTCTATAGCCCGGTGGTGGGGGGCAAGATCAACGCCGCCTACGCCCGGGGTGGGGCGGAGCTTTTTAAGCGGGCGGTGGCGGAGGCCACGGGCCTGGTGGTGGAAAGGCACCTCATCCTCACCCTGGAAAGCGTGGCCCGGGTGGTGGACGCCGTGGGGGGGGTGGAGGTCTACCTGGAGCGCCCCATGCGCTACACCGACCGGGCGGCGAGGCTTTTCATCGACTTCCCCGCGGGAAGGCTTCACCTAAACGGGGAGGAGGCGGTGAAGTACATGCGCTTCCGCCACGACGCCCTGGGGGATTATGCCCGGCTGGACCGCATCAAGGGGGTGGTATCCCAGGTGCTCAAGAAGGCCCAGGACCCCCGCACCTGGCCGGCCTTGGCCCTGGCCCTAAGGGAGGCCTGGCGGGAGCTGGACACCGATCTTTCCCTGGATGAGGTTTTGGCCTATCTGCCCGGGGTCCAGGGCCTGAGGCTTTCCGTGGCCACCCTGCCCACCCGCGAGGGGAGGGGGACCTTCCTCCTGGTGGACGAGGAAGCCCGGGCCCAGGTCCTGGCCCAATGGATGGGGATGGCCCTGCCTTCCTCTCCGCCCCAAGTGCCCGTGCGCCTAAAGGGGGAAAGGAGCCTGATCCTTTGGGGCCAAGCCCTTCTTGCCCGGGAGGGAATCGAGGCCCAGGTGGAGGAGGCGGAGGTGGCGCAGAGCGCGGTCTACACCAAGGACCTCGAGGCCGGAAGCTACTTCGCCGAGCTTTTCCACCTGCCCCTTCTTGCGCCCCACGGGCCGGTTCCCGGGGTGGTGGTGGAGCTCGGGCGGGACCTGGTACAATAGGGGTAGATGGTAAAGACCCTCGGTCAGCACGAAGGGCTAGATTTGCGTAAGCAAGAGGCAGTGGAGCTGGTAGCGAGGATCAAGGATCTCCTTTGGGAAAAGAAAGCGGAAAAGGTGGTGGCCCTGGACCTGAGGGCGGTTTCGGAAAGCCTGGACTACTTCGTCCTAGCCAGCGCCACCAGCACCCCCCATCTTCAGGCCCTGGAGCGCCACGTGCAGGAGAAGCTGGAGGAGGAGGGGCTTCGCCCCAGGCCCACGGAGGGGCAGAGCCCCCGCTGGGTGGTCCTGGACTACGGGGAGGTGGTGGTCCACCTCATGACCCCTGAGGCCCGGGAGTACTACGACCTGGAGGGGTTCTGGGCGGACGCCGAGAGGATATGAGGACCCAGGCCCTGCGCCTAGTCCAGGGCCGAGTAGATGGCTTCTAGGTCCAAGGACATGTCCAGGCAGGGCAGGGGCACCTGGCCGCCGGCGTAGCGCTTCAGGCTGAAGCCCTTCCCCTCGCGGAAATACCCTTCGAGGCCCTTCCTTTCCGGGTCCAGGAGCAGATAGGCCTGGAGGCTTTCCAGATTCAGATAGGCCCGCATCTTCTCCCAGCGGTCCTGGGCCTCCGTGGAAGGGGAGAGGACCTCCAGGACCAGGCAGGGGCGTTCTTCCAAAAAGGGGTTTTCCCCTGGAGGGCCGCAAACCACCATGAGATCGGGGTAGTAGACGGTGTCGGGGGCCACCTTGAGCTTAAAGGTTTCCGCATGGACCCGGCACCCCTTTTCCCGGGCCCGGGGGAAAAGGGCCGCCACCAGGGCCACCACCAGGAGGTTGTGGCGGCGGCTGGCCCCGGCCATGGCTCTCGGGAAGCCCCGGACCAGCTCGTGGCGCACAGGGCTTCGGGCCTCCTCCTCCAGGTAGGCCTCGAGGGTCAGGGGGCGCTGGACTTCCGCGGGCTCGGCCATCTGCCCTCATTTTATCCGGGGTGGGGCTAAAGGCCCCATGATGAAGCGCTGGAAGAGGAGGTAAAACCCCAGGTAGACGAGGAGCTGGAACCACATGCTCTGGGCCCAGGCAAGGCCCAGGACACCGGTAAACAGGATGAGGAAGGTGGCCGCCACCATAACCAAGGTGGTGCGGAGGAAGACCCCGGGAAAGTATTTAAGGGCTTCCCGAAAGGTCTTGGGCCGCCTTTCCTCCCATTCCTTCAGGGCTTTCTTCTTGAGCTTTTCCTCGCGCTTCTTCTTGCCCACGGGGAAAGTATACTGAGCCCCGTGAAGGTGGCGCACACCGTGGCCGAGTTAAGGCAGGCCCTCCCCCGGGAGGGGGTGGGGTTTGTCCCCACCATGGGCTACCTCCACCGGGGGCACCTGGCCCTGGTGGAAAGGGCCCGGAAGGAGAACCCCTTTGTGGTGGTCTCCATCTTCGTGAACCCCCTGCAGTTTGGCCCTGGGGAGGACTACCACCGCTACCCCAGGGATCTGAAGCGGGACCAGACCCTTTTGGAGGAGGCGGGGGTGGACCTCCTCTTCGCCCCCAGCGTGGAGGAGATGTACCCGGCGGGCTTCTCCACCTGGGTCAGCGTGGAGGGTCCCCTCACGGCCCTTTGGGAGGGGGCGGTGCGCCCCGGTCACTTTCAGGGGGTGGCCACGGTGGTGGCCAGGCTTTTCCTCCTGGTGGGGCCAAGCCGGGCCTACTTCGGGGAGAAGGATTACCAGCAGCTTCTGGTGGTCCGCAAGATGGTCCGGGACATGGGCTTTCCCCTGGAGGTGGTGGGGGTGCCCACGGTGCGGGAGGAGGATGGGCTGGCCCTGTCCAGCCGCAACGTGTACCTTTCCCCGGAAAGGCGCAAGGAGGCCACGGTGCTTTACCGGGCCCTTTTGGCCATGCGGGAAGCGGCCCTAAGGGGTGAGGGTGTGGCCGAGGCCTTGGAAAGGGGTGAGGAAGTGCTTAGGGAAGCTCCGGAGTTTCGGCCAGACTATTTGGCCATCGTCCACCCCCAAACCCTTTTGCCCCTTTCCCGCTTTGTGCCCGGAGCCAGGGGGATCGTGGCCGGCCGCTTTCCCGAGGTGCGCTTGATCGACAACCTAGAGGTCCATCCATGAGCGAGGAGAAGGGCTCCGAAGGGGCTAGGTCGGCTAGGGAGGCTTCTTCCCAGGAGGGCAGGCACAGCCTTTTGGAGATGTTCAAGGCCATGGTCCAGGCCCGGGCCTCGGATATCCACCTGCAGGCCGGGGCTCCCCCCGTGATCCGGGTGGACGGCAAGCTGAAGCCCTTCGGCAACCGCCCCCTATCCCCCAAGGACACGGAGGCCATCGCCAAAGCCCTCCTCACCCCGGAGCAATGGGAGGAGATGGAGTACCGCAAGGAGCTGGACTTCGCCTACACCATCCCCGGGGTGGCCCGCTTCCGCTGCAACCTCCTGAGGCAGAGGGGAAGCTTCGGTCTGGTGATGCGGGTGGTTTCCGAGGTCATCCCCAGCTTTGAGGCCCTGGGCCTGCCCCGGGAGGTGATGGAGGGGCTGGCGGCCAAGGAGCGGGGGCTCATCCTGGTGACGGGTCCTACCGGAAGTGGCAAAAGCACCACCTTGGCTGCCATCATCGACCACATCAACCTGCACTACGCCAAGAACATCATCACCATAGAGGACCCCATAGAGTTCTTGCACAAGCACAAGAAGAGCCTGGTGGTCCAGCGGGAGGTGGGGCTGGACACGGATAGCTTCTATTCGGGCATCAAGTACGCCATGCGCCAGGACCCGGACGTGATCCTCATCGGGGAGATGCGGGACAAGGAGACGGTGGAGGCCGCCCTCATGGCGGCCCAGACCGGGCACCTGGTGCTTTCCACCCTGCACACCCTGGACGCGGGGCGGACCATCAACCGCATCATCGAGTTCTTCCCCTTGCACGAGCACCAGCAGGTGCGCATCCTTCTTTCAGAATCCCTTCTCGGCATCCTCTCCCAGCGCCTCCTCCCCCGGGCGGACGGGAAGGGGAGGGTGTTGGCCCTCGAGGTTCTCATCGCCACGCCCTACGTGCGGGAGCTCATCAAGGATGAGGACAAGACCCCCCAGATCAAGGAGGCCATGATGGAGGGCTCCATTCACGGGATGCGCACCTTTGACCAGCATTTGGTGGAGCTCTACACCCAGGGGCTCATCTCCCTGGAGGATGCCCTCTCCGCCGCCACCAGCCCCCACGAGTTCAGGCTCCTCCTCACCAAGGCCACGGGACAGGCGTACTGAGAAGGTGGCTTAGAGAAAAGTGGGGGTGTGGGGGAGCTATAATCCCCCGGTTTTCAAACCGGGGATACATGGACTCCCCCACGTCCACCACAGGTGGACACGGATTTGGTACAATGTTCTTGGGGGCAAAGTTCCCCGTGGACCTTGAAACTTGGAGTAGGGGGTTCCATCGGGTAGTCCGATGGGTAAAACTCCAAACGAACACCCGTGGCAGAGCCAGAAGCATTGCGCTCGCCTGCCGATACGGAGTCAAGGTCTTTCTGGGCCCGGACGGGGCCTTCGGGGGAAACCCCGAGAAGCCCCGGACTTTAGTCCGGGGAGTCGTCACGACTTTAAGAGGAGGAGGTTAAGGCCCGGGAAACGGAGAAAGTCCTGGTCAAAGGTAACCAGTCGGTATCCCCCGGCAAGGGCAAAGGCAGCCAGATAGGCGTCGGTCCAATGACGGTAGCCAAAACCCTGGGCCACCAAGAAGGACAAGGCGTCTTCCAAACCCTCAGGCTCCTCCACCACGGGAACGCCCGCGGGGCCCCGTAGCTCCCGGTAGACACCCCACCTCCAGGGGCTTTCCTCCCATGGCCTTTGGGTTGGTGAGGAGGCGCAAAAGCCCCAAGGCGGTCACGCGGACCAGGACAGGTTCCGCGGCTACCCCCCAGTAGCGCTGGGCCTCGGGGTGAAAGGGATGCTCCGGCACCAAGAGGGCGAACCAAAGGTTAAGGTCCGGGAGGTCCATCCTCTAAAAGCTCCCAAAGTTCTGTCCCCGTCCAGGAGGGAATCTGGCGGCCAGCCGGGGGGATCTTGGGTAAAGGACGGGGCTGGCGCTGGGCCTGGCGGCGAAGGCCCTCCTCCAGGTAGCGGATCACCAGCTCCCGTAGGGTTTTCCCCTCCTTGGCTGCCTGGAGTTTGAGGTGGCGGTACAGTGGGTCAGGGAGGTCCAGGGTGGTGCGCATAAAAGCATATTAGAGAAAAGAGGGGGTGTGGGGGAGCTATAATCCCCCGGTTTTTAAACCGGGGATACATGGACTCCTCCACGTGCTCCGAAGGAGCACATAGCATAGTGGGCAGCGGATATGCTATCATATGCATGTGCCCCAGGAGCGCACTACACGCCATTCGCATTACAACTTGAACTACCATTTTGTGTTCACCCCCAAGTATCGCAGGCATCTTTTTCATGGCGCAGTGCGGGAAAAGTTGATGCAGGTATTCCGGGAGACCTGCTTGACGAGGGACTGGATAGTTTTGGGCATGGAGGTCATGCCCGACCACGCCCACATCTTCGTGTCCGTGCCGCCCAAGTGGGCACCCTCGGACGTGGCGAAGATACTGAAGGGCGTATCGGCCCGGCGCATCCTGAAGGAGTTTCCCGGGCTTCGTGGGGGCGAGGGCAGCGGTCATCTGTGGACACCCTCGTTCTATGTGGGCAGCGCTGGGAACATCTCGGCTGGGGTGATAGAGCGCTACATCCAGGAGCAGCGAAAGCATCAGGTGGATGACGATGCGTAAAGCCTTCAAATACCGCCTGTACCCCACCCAGCCCCAACGGCGGGACTTGAACAAGACGCTGATGCTGTGCCGCCAGTTGTACAACGCGGCCTTGCAGGAGCGTAGGGATGCTTACAAGAAGGCCGGGAGGACTGTCGGCTTCTACGAACAGAAGAGGTATCTGCCCGAGATACGGGCCGAGCTGCCGGAGTACAAGCACATTCATTCCCAGGTCTTGCAGAACGTCATCGAACGGGTGGACCTGGCGTTCAAGGGCTTCTTCCGTAGGGTCAAGGCGGGACAGAAAGCGGGATACCCCCGCTTCAAGGGGCAGGGGCGCTACGACTCCTTTACCTTCCCCCAGGCCTACGAAACCGGGGTCAAGCTCCAGGATGGGGGAAGGCGTGTACTCCTCCACGGGATTGGCTCCGTCAAGGTCAAGCTCCACCGCCCTTTGGAAGGGAAGATCAAGACGGCGACGGTTAAGCGGGAAGGCGAGCATTGGTACATCATCTTCATCACCGAGGTGGACCCCAAGCCTTTGCCTCCAAGCGAGGAGGCCATCGGCATAGACCTGGGCACCAACCCCCACTTCCTCGTTACCTCGGAGGGGGAGATGGTAGAGGCCCCTCGGTACTTCCAGAAGGCGCAGGCTAAACTCGCCACCGCCCAGCGCAGCCTTGCCCGGAAAAAGCGGGGCAGTAACCGCCGCCGTCAGGCCAGAAGGCGGGTAGCCAGACTGCACCGCAAAATCGCCAACCAGCGCAAAGACTTCCACCACAAGGTAGCCAGGAAGCTGGTAAACCGCTATGGAACCATCGTCCACGAAGACCTGAACGTTCAAGCCCTTTCCCGCTCCTATATAGCCAAGGGCGTACAGGATGCGGGCTGGGCCCAGTTTCTCCAAATCCTCGCCTACAAAGCGGAAGAAGCTGGTAGGCGAGTCATCAAGGTAGACCCCAAGTACACCAGCCAGGACTGCCCGGTGTGCGGCCATAGGGAGAAGAAGCCTCTCTGGGTGCGGGCGTACACCTGTCCCCAGTGTGGGGCGCTTCTCCACCGGGATGTGGCCGCCGCTCAAAACATCCTGGCAAAGGCCTGGACGGGGCCTTCGGGGGAGACCCCGCGTGCTTTCCCGCAGGGAAACACCCCGAGAAGCCCTGGACTTTAGTCCGGGGAGTCGTCACCACATTAACCAGACAGGCCACCACCTCGGCATGCTTCGGACCGATAGGGCTCATCTGGTACACCTCCCCGTCCAAAAGTTCCACCCCCGTGACCCCCTGGAAGAGGCGCTCGAACTCCTCGATCCCAAACCGGTACCGCTGGGCCATGGCCCTAGCGTAGCATGGGGGCATGAACCCGGTGCAGTTCATCCGCGAGAAGCGGGAGGGCCTGAAGCACAGGCGGGAGGACCTGAAGGCTTTCCTCGAGGGCTACCTGAAGGAAGAGGTGGCGGACTACCAGGTATCCGCCTGGCTCATGGCTGCCTTCCTGAGGGGCCTGGACCCGGAGGAAACCCTATGGCTTACGGAAACCATGGCCTACTCGGGGAGGGTCCTGGACCTCTCCCACCTGCCCCACCCCGTGGACAAGCACTCCTCCGGGGGGGTGGGGGACAAGGTGAGCCTGGTGGTGGGGCCCATCCTGGCGGCGGCGGGGTGCACCTTCGCCAAGATGTCGGGCCGGGGCCTGGCCCACACCGGGGGGACCATCGACAAGCTGGAATCGGTTCCAGGCTGGCGGGGGGAGATGACGGAAGGGGAGTTTCTGGAAAGGGCCGAGCGTATCGGCCTGGTCATAGCCGCCCAAAGCCCGGACCTGGCCCCCTTGGACGGCAAGCTCTACGCCCTAAGGGATGTCACGGCCACGGTGGAGAGCATCCCCTTGATCGCCAGCTCCATCATGAGCAAGAAGCTGGCGGCCGGGGCCAGGAGCATCGTCTTGGACGTAAAGGTGGGCAAGGGGGCTTTCATGAAGACCCTGGAGGAAGCCCGGCTTCTCGCCAAGACCATGGTGGGGATCGGCCAGGGGGCGGGGCGAAGGGTTAGGGCCCTCCTCACCAGCATGGAGGCCCCCCTGGGTCGGGCGGTGGGGAACGCCATAGAGGTCCGGGAGGCCATAGAGACCCTGAAGGGAAGGGGACCGGAGGACCTTTTGGAGGTGGCCCTGCGCCTTGCGGAGGAGGCCTTGAGGCTTGAGGGGCTGGACCCAAGCCTGGCCCGTAGGGCCTGGGAAAGCGGCAAGGCGCTGGAAAGGTTCCAGGCCTTCCTCGAGGCCCAGGGGGGAAATCCCCGGGTGGTGGAGGACTTCTCCCTGCTTCCCCTGGGGGAGGAGCTTCCCCTCGCCTCGGAGAAGGAGGGCGTGGTGCAGGAGGTGGATGCCTACCGGGTGGGCCTGGCGGTTTTGGCCCTGGGGGGCGGGCGTAGGAAGAAGGGGGAGGCCATCGACCACGGGGTGGGGGTCTATCTCCTGAAGAAGCCCGGGGACCGGGTGGAAAGGGGAGAGGTTCTGGCCCTGGTCTACCACCGCGGGAAGGGCCTGGAGGAAGCCCTGGCCCACTTAAGGGAGGCCTTCCAGCTGGGACTTTCGGCAAGCCCCCTGCCCCTGGTCCTGGATGCTGTGCCTTGAGGCCGCGATAGGGTTGCGCGGGGCAGGTGGCGGAGGGATGGGGTGTACAGGGTATACTCTTCCGGATGAAGCGGCAGGCTAGAAGGCCCTTGCGCTATACCCTTCTCCTCGCCCGAAGCGGCGGGGGGAGCCGGGCGGTGTCCCTGCCGGGGTGGGCCGTGGCCCTCTTCTTGGCCCTCCTAACTCTTTGGACCGGGGCTAACCTCTACCTCTGGCATAAGAGCCGGGAGGCCCGAACCCTGGAGGTTCGCCTCCAGGCCCTTTCCCAGGAGGCCAGGAGGCTTTCCTTGGCCCTCGAGGCGGAGCGGGCCAAAAACGGGGCCCTTTCGGAGGAGGCCAGGCGCACCAAGAAGGAGCTTGAGGAGATCAAGAAGGCCATAGAGGAGCTCCGCCGCCGGGCGGGGCTTTCCCCTTTAAACGCCCTTCCCGTGCGCTACCAGGAAGGGGGCCAGGGGGGTGGGGCTGTGGCTTCCTCCGAGGAGTCCCTGGCGGGCTGGGCGGAGGTGCGGGCCGAGGCCCTGGACCTAAGGAACCAGCTTAAGGAGGTGGTGCCGGCCCTGGAAAGGACCCTGGAGGTGGAGCGAAGCCTCCCCCGGGGCCTACCTCTAAGGGGCTACGAGGGGGTTACCTCCTACTTCGGCATGCGCAAGAACCCCTTTGGCCCGGGGTATGAGTTCCACGACGGCCTGGACCTCTCCGCTCCCTACGGCGCCCCCGTCTACGCCACGGGAAGCGGGGTGGTGGCCCGGGCTGGCTGGATGGGGGCCTATGGCCTCGCCGTCCTCCTGGACCACGCCGAGGGGTACCAGAGCCTCTATGGCCACCTTTCCCGCATCCTGGTGCGTCCCGGGCAGAGGGTGGAGAAGGGGCAGGTCCTGGGGTACGTGGGCTCCACGGGCCGCTCCACCGGTCCCCACCTCCACTACGGCGTCTACCGCTACGGGTCCCCCGTGGACCCGAGGCCCTACCTAGACCCCCTTTGGGCCTCCCGTTAAAATGGGGCGGATGCTGGGGAGAAGGCAGGCGGGGGCCCTCACCTATTTGGGGCCGGAAACCGAGGTCCTGGGGGACCTGAAGGCCAAGGGCCAGGTGCGCATCGACGGCCTGGTCAAAGGCTCGGTCTACGTGGAAGGGGAGCTGGAGGTGGGCCGCACCGGCCGGGTTGAAGGGGAGAAGGTGGAGGCAGGGAGCGTGCAGATCCACGGGGAGGTGAAGGCGGACCTGGTGGCCCAGAAGGTGAGCCTTTCCAAGACGGCCCGCTTCACCGGCACGGTGCGGGCCCAGGCCCTGGACGTGGAGGCGGGAGCGGTCTTCATCGGCCAGAGCCTGGCGGGGGAGACCAGGGCCCTCGAGGCTCCCAAGGAGGCATAAGCGTGGCCCTAGAGCGGCTTTTCCGCAAGAAGAGGCCCAGCGGGGAAAACCGGGATGTCCCCGAGCTCTGGACCAAGTGCGAGGCCTGCGGGGCCCAGCTCTACAAGAAGGAGTTCCGGGAAAACCTCTACGTCTGCCCTAAGTGCGGCCACCATCACCGGGTGCCCGCTTCCGAAAGGGTGGAGATGCTGGCGGATGCCGGCACCTTCCAGGAGATCACCGGGCTTAGGCCCCTGGATCCCTTAGGCTTCGTGGACACCAAGCCCTATGCGGAAAGGCTCAGGGCCTACCAGGAGGAAACCGGTCGCAAGGACGCCATCCTGGGGGGCACCTGCACCATCGGCGGGGTGCCTGCGGTCCTTCTGGTGATGGACTACGCCTTCGCCGGGGGGTCCATGGGGAGCGTGGTGGGGGAGGAGATCGCCCGGGGGGCGGAACGGGCGGCGGCGGAGGGCCGGGCCCTGGTGATCGTGGCCGCCTCGGGCGGGGCCAGGATGCAGGAGGCGGCCCTTTCTCTCATGCAGATGGCCAAGACGGTGATGAGCCTGGACCGCCTCTGGGAGAAGCGCCTTCCCTATGTTTCCATCCTCACCGATCCCACCACCGGGGGAGTCACCGCCAGCTTCGCCGCCCTGGCCGACGTGATCTTCGCCGAGCCCGGGGCCCTGATCGGCTTTGCCGGGCCCAGGGTCATCCGCCAGACCATCCGCCAGGAGCTGCCCGAGGGCTTCCAGCGCTCGGAGTTTTTGCTGAAGCACGGGATGGTGGACCGGGTTACCGATCGCAGGAAGCTCAAGGGCGAGCTGGTCCGGGCCCTTCGTCATCTGCACCCTGGAGTTCCCTATGCCGTTGGAGTTTGAAAAGCCCATCCTGGAGCTGGAAAAACGCATCGCCGAGCTAAGGGAGACGGCCCGCACCACGGGGGTGGACCTCGAGGCGGAGATTCGCCTTTTGGAGGACCGCCTGGCCAGGCTCAAGGAGGAGGTCTACGGGAGCCTCAACGCCTGGCAGAGGGTGCAGCTGGCCCGGGCCCAGGGCCGCCCCACCACCCTGGACGTCCTGGAGAAGGCCTTCCAGGACTTTTTGGAGCTCCATGGGGACCGGGCCTTCGCCGACGATCCCGCCATCGTGGGAGGGCTCGCCTACTTGGAGGGGCAGAAGGTGGTGGTGGTGGGCCACCAGAAGGGGCGGGACACCAAGGAAAACCTCCACCGTAACTTCGGCATGCCCCACCCCGAGGGGTACCGCAAGGCCATGCGCCTCATGGACCTGGCGGACCGGTTCGGCTATCCCTTCCTCTCCTTCATCGACACCCCGGGGGCCTACCCGGGGGTTTCCGCGGAGGAGCGAGGCCAGGCCTGGGTCATCGCCCAGAGCATCCAGCGCATGAGCCGCCTGAAGGTACCCGCCATCGCCCTCATCCTGGGGGAGGGGGGTAGCGGGGGGGCCCTGGCCATCGGGGTGGCCAACCGGGTCCTCATCATGGAAAACGCCTGGTACTCGGTGATCAGCCCCGAGTCCTGCGCCGCCATCCTCTGGCGGGATGCCAAGGAGGCCCCCAAGGCCGCCGAGGCCTTGAAGCTCACCGCAAGGGACCTCCTGGCCCAGAAGGTGGTGGACGCCATTGTCCCCGAGCCCGAGGGCGGAGCCCACAAGGACCCCGAGCAGGCCATCCGCAACATCAAGGAAGCCCTTCTGAAGACCCTCGAGGAGCTCAAAGGGCTTTCCCCGGAGGAGCTCTACCGGGACCGTTACCGCCGCTTCCGCACCCTTGGGGCCTACGCCGAGTCTTAAGGGGCCTTGTCCCTTTTCCCTCAGGATTTTCACAGGGAGGCTTTAGCCTGAGGGCGGAGGTGAGGATTATGCGGAAGCTCCTTTTGGCCATCCTGGGTTTTGGGGCGGCGTTGGCCCAGCAGATAAGCCCCCAGGGGATCATTGTGAATCCCGCGCCCACCGACCTTCAGGTGAAGGTCTGGGTGGACAAGGACCCCGGGAAACGGGGAGGTGCGGTTTACCAGATTGGTGAGCCCATCTTCATCTACGTGAACGTGAACCAGGATGCCTACGTCTACCTCTTCAACATCAATGCCGACGGCAGGATTGATCCCATCCTGCCCAACGCCTTCGAACGGAACAACTTCCTCCGGGCCGGGGAAACCCGGCGCTTTCCCCCGGAAGGGGCCCGCTACCGCTACACGGTGACGGGTCCCGAGGGTGAGGACCGCATCCTGGCGGTGGCCAGCAAGCGCCCCCTTTCCCTGGGGGAGATCCTGGATGTGGAGCGCAATCAGGTGCGGGTCCAGGGGGCGGAGGGCTTAGCCCGGGCGCTTTCCATCGTGATTGAGCCCATCCCCGACAAGGACTGGGTCACCGACGTGGCCCGCTACTTCGTGGGCCGGGTCACGGCTCCCCCGCCGACCCCGGCCACGGCCACCCTGGTGGTGGACTCGAGGCCCGCTGGCGCCGAGGTCTACCTGGACGGGCGGATGAGCGGGCGCACTCCTGTTAGCCTCCAGGTGAACCCGGGCCGGCACGAGGTGGAGCTTAGGCTTGCCGGCTACCAGCCCTACCGGGTGACGGTGAACCCCAGGCCCGGGGAAAGGGTCCAGGTCTTCGCCCAGCTGGTGCCGGAGGCCAGGCAGGGGACCCTGGCCGTCACCTCCAGCCCTTCCGGGGCCGAGGTGTACGTGGAAGGAACCCTCAGGGGCCGCACGCCCCTTTCCCTAAGCCTGCCCGAGGGGCGGTATGCGGTGGAGCTTAGGGCGCCGGGCTACGAGCCCTACCAGGCCACGGTCCAGGTGCGAAGGGGCGAGACCACCCGGCTGGACGTGCGCCTGAACCCTGTCTCTCGCACCGGCATCCTTCTTCTGGAGTCCAGCCCCACGGGAGCCGAGGCCTACGTGAACGGCACCTTGCGGGGCCGTACCCCCTTGCGCCTGGTGCTGGAGGAGGGAACCTACCAGGTGGAGCTCAAGGCCCCGGGTTACGAGCCCTACCGGGCCACGGTGCGGGTGGAACGGGGCCGGGAAACCCGGGTTTCCGCCACCTTGAGGCCCATCCGCACGGGGGAGCTTTATCTGGAGGCCAGGCCCGAGGGGGCTGAGGTCTACATCGACGGCCGTTTGATGGGCCGGGCGCCTTTAAGGATGACCCTCGAGGCCGGTCTCCATGAGGTGCGGGTGGTGGCCCCAGGGTACGGGGAGTACCGGGCCCAGGTGGAGGTGCGCCCCGGGGAAAGCGTCAGGCTTTATGTGGAACTCGTTCCGGTGCGGGCGGTGTTGGAGCTTTACCTGAACGTGGAGGCCCGGGTCTTCCTGGATGGGAAGGAAGTGGGGGTGGCCAAGGGCGGTTACCTGCGCCTCGAGGCGCCCTTTGGCGAGCATGAACTTACCTTGGTGGCCCCTGGGTACCGCACCCTGGTGGAAACGGTACGCATCACGGGGAACCAGGTGCTCCGGTATACCCTTAGGCCCCTCTGATGCCACCCCACCCCGGCGTCGCCGGGGTGGGGGCCCCGGCAAAACCTTTAGAGAAAAGAGGGGGTGTGGGGGAGCTATAATCCCCCGGTTTTTAAACCGGGGATACATGGACTCCCCCACGTCCACCACAGGTGGACACGGATTTGGTACTGTGTAGAAGAAGCCAGCCATGCGCAAAGCCTTCAAATACCGCCTTTACCCCACCAAGCCCCAACAAAAAGACCTGGAGCGCACCCTCTCGCTGTGCCGCCACCTCTACAACGCGGCCTTGCAGGAGCGTAGAGATGCCTACAAGAAGGCCGGGAGGACTGTCGGCTTCTACGAACAGAAGAGGTATCTGCCCGAGATACGGGCCGAGCTGCCGGAGTACAAGCACATTCATTCCCAGGTCTTGCAGAACGTCATCGAACGGGTGGACCTGGCGTTCAAGGGCTTCTTCCGTAGGGTCAAGGCGGGACAGAAAGCGGGATACCCCCGCTTCAAGGGGAAGGGGCGCTACGACTCCTTTACCTTCCCCCAGGCCTACGAAACCGGGGTCAAGCTCCAGGATGGGGGAAGGCGTGTACTCCTCAAGGTGTTTCCCTGGCGGGAAAGCAGCCACGGGATTGGCTCCGTCAAGGTTAAGCTCCACCGCCCTTTGGAAGGGAAGATCAAGACGGCGACGGTTAAGCGGGAAGGCGAGCATTGGTACATCATCTTCATCACCGAGGTGGACCCCAAGCCTTTGCCTCCAAGCGAGGAGGCCATCGGCATAGACCTGGGCACCAACCCCCACTTCCTCGTTACCTCGGAGGGGGAGATGGTAGAGGCTCCCCGCCACTTCCAGAAAGCCGAGGAGAAGCTGGCCAAGGCCCAAAGGGAGCTTTCCCGGAAGAAGAAGGGAAAGAGCGGCAGGAAGAAGGCCAGGCTCAAGGTAGCCAAGCTCCACCGCAAGATCGCCAACCAGCGCAAAGACTTCCACCACAAACTCGCCAGGAGGCTCGTAAACCGCTATGGAACCATCGTCCACGAAGACCTGAACGTTCAAGCCCTTTCCCGCTCCCATATAGCCAAGGGCGTACACGACGCGGGCTGGGCCCAGTTTCTCCAAATCCTCGCCTACAAAGCGGAAGAAGCTGGTAGGCGGGTCATCAAGGTAGACCCCAAGTACACCAGCCAGGACTGCCCGGTGTGCGGCCATAGGGAGAAGAAGCCTCTCTGGGTGCGGGCGTACACCTGTCCCCAGTGTGGGGCGCTTCTCCACCGGGATGTGGCCGCCGCTCAAAACATCCTGGCTAGGGCCTGGGCGGGGCCTTCGGGGGAGACCCTGCGTGCTTTCCCGCAGGGAAACACCCCGAGAAGCCCTGGACTTTAGTCCGGGGAGTCGTCACCATAGGGGCGTGGAGGCCATTGTTCTGGGAGGCGGCGAGGAGGCGTGGGCCCGAAAGTATGGGGTGCGGAGCAAGGCCCTGGTGCCCTACCGGGGAAGGCCCATGGCGGAGTGGGTGCTTTCCGCCTTGAAGGAGGCGGGGCTTTCCGTGGTCTACGTGGGGGAGAACCCGGGGCTAAACCCCTCTCCTCGCTTGACCTTGCCGGACAGGGGAAGCCTGCTTGGGAACCTGGAGGCAGCCTTAGAGCAGGTGGAGGGAAGGGTCCTGGTGGCCACCGCCGACATCCCCCACCTCACCCCGGAGGCGGTGCGCTATGTGCTGGAAAAGGCCCCGGAGGCTGCCCTCGTCTACCCCATCGTGCCCAAGGAGGCGGTGGAGGCCCGTTTTCCCCACACCCGGCGCACCTACGCCCGCCTGCGGGAGGGGGTTTTCACCGGGGGGAACCTGGTGCTTCTGGATAAGGGGCTTTTCTACCAGGCCCTGCCCCTGGCCAAAAAGGTGGTGGTCCTGAGGAAAAGCCCCTTGGCCCTGGCACGGCTCATCGGTCTGGATATCCTCCTCAAGCTTCTTCTGAGTCGGCTTTCCCTCCCCGAGCTGGAGGGAAGGGCCAGGAGGATCCTGGGGGTGGAGGCCAAGGCCCTCATCACCCCTTACCCCGAGGTGGGGGTGGACGTGGACCGGGAGGAGGAACTGGTAAGCTAAGCCCATGCGCACGGTGAAGGAACTCCGCCTGGCCGGGCTTTTCGCCTATCTGGCCGCCTTGGTGCTGGGCCTTCTCTTCTCCTACCTCCTGCACTCCCTCCTCGGGGGTGGGGGCAGGCTGGGGTGGGAGAGCTTTAACTTTACCGGCCTCCTGGAGGGGCTGGGGTTTCTCCTCTTCTTCACCTTTGCCCTCTACGTGGCCAAGAAGGCGGTGCGGGTGCCCTGCACCACCCTGCTCACCGCCGGGCTCCTCTGGCCCACCCCGGCCCGCCGCCTGGCGAGGCCCCTGCCCCGGGTGGAGGCCCTCGAGGCCTACGAGGGCCGGGGGGTGGCCCTGTTGGTGCAGGAAGGGCGCCCGGTGGGGCTTTTGGGCCTTTCCGACCACATCCTCCCTTTGGAGGAGGTCCCCAGCGTGGAGGCTGAGGTGGCGGTCAGCGAGCTCTCCCCCCTCTTCCTGAGGCAACCCCTGGTCCTGGTGGTGAAGGGGGAAGAGGTGGTGGGGGCCATCTCCCGGGAGGCCTTCTTCCGCTACTTGGGGGCCTAGCCCCTTGACAGGAGGGTTTATCCCCTAAAATAGGGGGGAGGGTGGCTTAGGAGGTGAAGGATGCCGCACGTGATCTGTGAACCCTGCATCGGCGTAAAGGACCAGTCCTGCGTGGAGGTCTGCCCCGTGGAGTGCATCTACGACGGGGGGGATCAGTTCTACATCCACCCCGAGGAGTGCATCGACTGCGGGGCCTGCGTACCCGCCTGCCCGGTGAACGCCATCTTCCCCGAGGAGGATGTTCCCGAGCAGTGGAAGTCCTACATCGAGAAGAACCGCAAGCTGGCCGGTTTGGGCTAGGAGTTTTGGCCCAGAGCGGGCTTAGGATTCGGGTGCACCCCACCTGGGCTCTCGCCCGGGTGGGGTGATGGGTTATAGTTCCCGCACGTACCAGCTCAGGGTGGGGCCCCCGTCCTTCACGTGGCGGAAACCCTGGGCCTGGAAGAAGGCCTTGGCCCGGGCGTTGTTGCCGTAGACCACCGCATAAAGCCGCTCGGCCCCCGTGAGGTGGGTTAAAAGGTGCTCCAGGGCCCTTCGTCCCAGGCCCTGCCCCTGGCGGTCTTCCCGGATGAGGAGGAGGCTTAGGGTGGCGTCCTCGGGCTCGGGGTAGCGGAGCTTGTAGTCCAGGTAGCCCACCGCCTCCGCTTCCTGGAAGAGGAGGAAGGCCCGGCGGCGCTCGTCCTTCTCCAGGGTGGAAAGGTCCCGGGCCACGTCCTCGAGGGCCGGGGGTTCCATGCCGATCAAGGCGAAGTACCCGGGGCTTCGCAGGAAGAGCTGGTGCAGGAGGGAAGCGTCCTCTGGGAGCACTGGACGTAGGCTCAGGTTAAGGGTCCGCATCCCTCCCATGCTACCGGCTGGGGTCTGAGAAAGGGGTGATAGCTTCCCCAAAAGGAAACCGCCGTGGGGGAAACCCACGGCGGTCCGGGTTGCCCTTTACCTGCGGGCCGGCTCCACCACGGTGACGTTCACCGCCTGGGGGCCCTTGCCGTTCTTGCCCGGCTCCACGTCAAAGGTGACGATGTCGCCCTCGTTCAGGGTGCGGAACCCCTTGGCGTTGATGGCGCTGAAGTGGACGAACACATCCGTGTCGCCCTCGCGCTCAATGAAGCCGTAGCCCTTCTCCGCGTTGAACCACTTGACCCGACCCTTCTGCATACTGCTCCTTCTCTTCCGAGCCCCAAGAGCTCGTATCCGGGGCCTTAGGGGTTGCTTTAGACCCAAGGGGCCACCCTATAGCGACCCGGAATGCCTCACTATACCACGAGGGGCCTACTTGCGGAAGAACCCCCGTAGCCTTTCAAAGAAGCCTTCGGGAGCCACTTCCTCTCCCACCTCCTTGGCGTAGGCCCTGAGGAGTTCCTTGGCCTTGGGGCTAAGGTTTTTGGGCACGGAAAGCTCCACCACCACCCTTAAGGCTCCCCGGCCCCCAGGGTAGGGAAGGCCTTCCCCGGGAAGCTCAAACACCTCCCCGTGCCCGGTGCCCGGGGGAATCTCCAAGGGGATGGGGCCCGAAAGCCCGGGCACCTCCACCCGGGTACCCAGGGCCGCCTGGGCCAGGCCGAGCTTGAGCCGGTAGACCAGATCCGCCCCTTCCCGCTCCAGGTGGGGATGGGGGCGGATCTTCAAGCGCACGTACAGGTCCCCGGGACCGCCGGGTCCCAGGTTGCCGTAACCCGGTACCCGAAGCAGGTGGTTCTCGTCCATGCCCGGGGGGATGCGTACCCGTACCCTTTCCTCCCTGGCCACCCGGCCCCGGCCCCGGCATACCGGGCAGGCCTCCGCCAGGAGATGGCCTTGCCCCTTGCAGTGGGGGCAGGTGGAGCGGGTCAGGAACCCGCCAAAAAGACCCTGACGATAGGTTTCCACCACCCCCCTACCCCCGCAGGTGGGGCAGGCCGTGCGCTTCCCCCCCTGGCCTCCGCAGGCCTCGCAGGGCACCAGCCGGGTGTAGGCCACCTCCACCTCCTTCCCCTCCAGGAGGTCCTTAAGCTCCACCTCCACCTGGGCCTCGAGGTCCTCCCCCCTGGGAGCGGTGCGCCCCGGGCGGAAGCCGAAGACCTGGGCGAAGAGGTCAAAGAGGTCCTCGGTGCGGAGCTCCGGTGCCCCTAAAAGCCCCCGGTCGTACTGGGCCCGCTTCTCGGGGTCGGAAAGGACGGCGTAGGCCTCGTTGATCTCCTTGAAGCGCTCCTCCGCCTCCTTGTCCCCGGGGTTGCGGTCGGGGTGGTACTGGAGGGCCAGTTTGCGGTAGGCCTTTTTGATCTCCTCCTGGGTGGCCTCCCGGCCCACCCCCAGGATGGCGTAGTAGTCCTTCATCCAGGTAGCACTTTACAAGGAAAGGGGCCTTGGGCTAAAGTGGGCCTCAATGAGGCTCCTGCGAGCTATCCGGTAGGGGGCCCCTTCCTTCGGGAAGGGCCCCCCCGGTATCGCCGCGGGGGCTTTTCTTATGCCCGCTTCCGGCGGGAGTAGAGGAGGCAAGATGCTGCTTCTGACCCCTGGACCCACCCCCATCCCCGAGCGCGTGCAAAAGGTTCTTCTCCGTCCCATGCGGGGCCACCTGGACCCCGAGGTGCTGGTGGTGAACCGAGCCATTCAGGAGAGGCTTGCCCGGCTTTTTGACCCCGGGGAAGGCGCCCTGCTGGCGGCTTTGGCGGGCTCGGGAAGCCTGGGCATGGAGGCCGGCCTCGCCAATCTGGACCGGGGCCCGGTCCTGGTGCTGGTGAACGGGGCCTTCTCCCAGAGGGTGGCGGAGATGGCCCAGGTGCACGGCCTGGAGCCCGCGGTTTTGGAGTTCCCTCCGGGCGAGCCCGTGGACCCGGAGGCGGTGGCCAAAGCCCTAAAGGTGAGGCGCTACCGCATGGTGGCCTTGGTGCACGGGGAGACCTCCACCGGGGTGCTGAACCCGGCCCGGGAGATCGGGGCCCTGGCCAAGGAGGCCGGGGCCCTTTTCTTCCTGGATGCCGTCACCACCCTAGGGATGCTTCCCTTCTCCATGCGGGAGATGGGGGTGGACTACGCCTTCACGGGCAGCCAGAAGTGCCTCTCCGCTCCCCCGGGCCTGGCCCCCATCGCCGTAAGCCTCGAGGCCCGCAAGGCCTTCACCGGCAGGCGGGGCTGGTACCTGGACCTTGCCCGGGTGGCGGAGCACTGGGAGCGGGGCGGCTACCACCACACCACCCCGGTCCTCCTGCACTACGCCCTGCTGGAGGCCCTCAACCTGGTCCTGGAGGAGGGGATGGAGGCCCGGGAACGAAGGGCGAAGGAGGTCTACGCCTGGCTGCTTGGGGAGCTAAGGGAACGGGGTTTCCGCCCCTACCCCAAGGCCAGCCCCCTGCCCACGGTCTTGGTGGTGCGCCCGCCTGAGGGGGTGGAGGCGGACCGCCTGGTGAAGGCCCTTTACGCCCAGGGGGTGGCGGTGGCCGGGGGAATCGGGCCCACCCGGGGGCAGGTTTTGCGGCTCGGCCTCATGGGGGAAGGAGCCCGGAGGGAGGCCTACCAGGAGTTCCTGGAAACCCTGGATAGGGTTCTGGCCCTAGCGTAGGAAGAAGTAGGCGTAGACCAAGGCCAGGGCCATGCGGTAATAGGCGAAGGGCCTGAAGCCGTGGCGCTCCACGAAGGAAAGCATCCAGCGCACGGTGAGGAGGGCGGTGACCAAGGCGGCGAGGAAGCCCATCCCAAGAAGGTTCCAGCCCCCCTGGGGCACCGCGGGAGCGCTTTTCAGGAGGTCGTAGCCCACGGCGGCCAGCATGGTGGGAAGGGCCAGGAGGAAGCTGAACTCCGCTGCTGCCTTGCGCCTCAAGCCCAGGAGGAGGCCTCCCAGGATGGTGGCCCCGCTCCGGCTGGTGCCGGGGAAGAGGGCCGCCAGGCCCTGGAAGACCCCGATTAAGGCCACCTGGGCTAGGGGGAGCTCCAGCACATCCCCATAGCGGGCCCGTTCCGCCAGGCGGTCGGCCAGGAGGAGGACCAAGCCCACGGAGAACAGAAAGAAGACCACGATGCCGTCGTTTCCCAGGATCTTCCCCTTGATGAGGGGGTAGAGGAGGAAGCCCATGGCCGCGGTGGGCAGGAAGGCCACTCCGATCCTGAGCCAGAGGGCCCGGTCCACCGCAAAGCGCCTTCCGTAAAGGAGGAGGATGGCCAGGATGGCCCCCAGCTGGATGGCGATGAGGAAGGTCTTGAGGAAGGGATCCTCTTGGATGGGCAGGCCCAGGAGGTGGAAGAGGAGGGTTAGGTGGCCGGTGGAGGAAACGGGCAGGAACTCCGTGAGCCCCTCCACCACCCCTAAGAGAAGGGCTTCCCAAAGGCTCATGGGGCCCATGCTACCATGGGAATCGTGGGTGCTTCGCTGACAAGCGAACACCGGATGGTTTCCGTCCTGATCCCCGCCGCCGGGAACGGGGAGCGGCTGGGCCTTGGGCCCAAGGCCTTCCTGCGGGTGGGGGGGAAGACCCTCCTGGAGTGGGCCGTGGAGGCCTTCAAGGAGGCGGCGGAGGTCCTGGTGGCCCTGCCCCCCGGAGCTCCTGTCCCCAAGGGGCTTCGCGCCACCTTTTTAGAGGGGGGCAGAACCCGGCAGGAGTCGGTTTCCCGCCTCCTGGAGGCGGCAAGCCTCCCTCTGGTTGTGGTCCACGACGTGGCCCGGCCCTTCGTGAGCCAGAGGCTGGTGGGGCGGGTCCTCGAGGCCACCCGCACCACGGGGGCGGCGGTGCCGGTTCTGCCCCTGCCGGATACCCTCATGCGGCCGGAAGGGGAGGGGTATGGGGAGGTGGTACCCCGGGAGGCCCTGCGCCTGGTCCAAACCCCCCAGGGCTTCTTCACCGCCCTCTTGCGGGAGGCCCACGCCTACGCCAGGAAGCGGGGGCTTTCCGCCACCGACGACGCCCAGCTGGTGAGGGCCCTGGGCTATCCCGTGGCCCTGGTGGAGGGGGAGAGGGCCGCCTTCAAGATCACCTACCCCGAGGACCTGCCCCTGGCGGAGGCTTTGGCGAGGGTATGGAGCGCCTAGCGGTGGCTAAGGTGAACCTGGGCCTCTCCCTCCTGGGGAGGAGGCCGGATGGCTACCACGAGCTCCACACCCTCTTCGCCAGCCTATCCTTCGGGGACCGGCTTTTCCTGGAGCCCATCCCCGAGGGGATCGAGTTCCGCGGGCGGTACGGGAAAAGGAACCTGGCCTACCGGGCGGCGGCGGCCTACCTGGAAAGGGCGGGCTGGCCCGGGGGGGTGCGGATTGTCCTGGAAAAAGCCCTGCCCGAGGGGGCGGGTCTTGGCGGGGGGAGTTCGGATGCCGCCCAGGTGCTTCTGGGCCTGAAGGAGCTCTACCCGGCGGAGGTGGACCTATCCTCCTTGGCCCTTTCCCTGGGGGCCGATGTGCCCTTCTTCCTCCAGGGAGGGGTGGCGGAGGCCCGGGGGGTGGGGGAGAGGCTTAGGCCCCTTTCCCTTTCCCCTTTGCCGGTGGTGGTCTTCTCCTTGGGCCTGCGGCTTCCCACCCCCAGGGTGTATGGGGAGGTGAAGCCCCACGATTTCGGGCCCGAGCTTCCGGTTTCGGAGATCCTCGAGGCCCTGGAGAAAGGGGAGGAGCCACCCTATTGGAATAGCCTCGAGGGCCCTGCCTTTCGCCTTCATCCGGAGCTGAAGGAGGTGAAGGCCCGGCTTAAGGCCTTGGGTTTGAGGGGTGTTTTAATGTCCGGCTCGGGGAGCGCCTTCTTCGGCCTGGCGGAGGACGAGGCCCAGGCCAAGAAGGCGGTGGGGGCCCTGAGGCATAGCGGTTATGCCCGGCACGGAATTCTGGGGGGAGGGTATGGAGTTATTTAGGGAGTTTTTTGGTTGTTGCCCGGATGCCTTGGAGGAGATCAAGTCCTTGCCCCTCCGCTGGGACGAGGAGCGGTTCAGTTTCTGGCTTAAGCAGGATTTCCCCTTCGTGGAAGCCCTGTACCGCTTTCAGGTGGGGCTTCTTAGGGAGGCCCCCCATCCCCACCGGGCTCCTTTGGTCCAGGCTCTCATGGCCACGGTGGAGGAGCTGGACTGGCTTCTTTCCCAGGGGGCGGATCCCAGGGAACCGGTTCACCCGGTGCGGCAGGAGTACATCGCCCTGCTCCAGGAGATGGAGGGGTTTCCCTACCCTTACCGCCTGGTATTCTTCTACTTCCTGAACCGCCTATTCCTGGAGGCCTGGAACGCCCACGTGGAGGGGGATGGACCCTGGCAGGAGCTTGCCGAGCACTGGTCGGCCCCCGAGTTCCAGGCGGTGCTCTTCGACCTGGAGGTCATGGCCCAGGGCCAGGTGGAGGGGCTGGATCCGGGGGTCCTGGAGCATTACCTGGCCCGCATCCTGGAGATGGAGAAGAAAACCTGGAGCCGGTCGTGTAAGGATTTATGTGTAAGGGTCCGTGTTTAATAGGGGGGCACACCTTAGCACGAGGAGGTGCCCCGTGGACCAGGATACCTTGCGGATCTTGCTGAGGGAAGCGGTGCGGGAGACAGTAGCCGAGGTTCTGCAGACGGTTCTGGAGCTGGACCGGACGGCCTTCTTGCAGGTGCACGGAGGCCGCAGGAACGGCTACTACCCCCGCAAGCTGGAGACCGCCTTTGGCCAGGTGGACCTGAAGGTCCCTAGGGATCGGGAATCTCGGTATTACCCGGCTTTCCTTAAGCCCTACGTCCGCCGCCTGGTGGACGTGGGGGAAGTGGCGGTAGCCCTTTACGCCGCCGGGGTCAGTCAGCGCAAGGCGGCCGAGATACTGAGCCTGCTCTTAGGCCACCGCTACTCCCACGAGACCCTGAGCGCCCTGACGGACGAGGTCCTGGAGGCGGCAGGAGCCTTCCGCACCCGGCCTTTGCCCGAGGAGATGGCCTTCGTCTACCTGGACGGGCTTTCCCTAAAGGTCTTCAGGGAAGGAGAAGGGATCGTACGGGAAAGCGTGTATGTGGCCCTGGGCATCGCCCCTAATGGGGAGAGGCGGGTCCTGGGGTTTTGGCTGTTGCCCACGGAGAGCGCCCTGGGATGGGAGGGGGTCCTGGGGGAGCTTTGGCAGCGGGGCCTGCGGCGGGTATTGCTCTTCATCACCGACGGGCTGCCCGGGCTTCCCGAGGCGATCCGCAGGGTCTACCCTCAGGCGGAGTGGCAGCGGTGCGTGGTGCACGGGGTGCGGTGGAGCCTGTCCCAGGTGCGCTCCCGGGACCGGGCCCTGCTGGCGGAGGACCTGAGGCGGGTGTACGGGGCGGAGAGCCGGGAAGAAGCTCTTGGGGCCTTGGAGGAGGTGAAGGCCGCCTGGGGTTCGCGGTACCCGGGGGTGGTGGGGCTTTGGGTACAGGATTCGGGGGCCTTCCTGCGGTTCTACGGGTACCCCAAGGTGCTTTGGCCGTACCTGCGGAGCACCAACCTGATGGAGCGGTTTATCCGGGAGCTACGGCGGGGGACGAAGGTGCGGGACCACAAGTTTCCTAAGGAAGAGGCGGTGTACAAGCTTCTTTACCTGGAGTCGGAGAGGCAGGAAGGGAGGTGGGCAGAACGGAAACTAAAGGGGTTCTCGGAGGTGAAGGAGGTGCTGGAGAAGATGCTTCAGGAGCGGTATGCCCCCCGTACACAGACTCTTACACATAACTCTTGACACGACCCTGGAGCCTGCTGCTTTAGGCCCGTTCTTGGCGGTTGAGGAATCCGGGGTGGGAGGGAAAAAGGCCCCGGAACCCCGGGGCCTTGGCTAGCCCCAGGGCCTTCAGTTCAGCTCTTCGCCCCAGGCCTCTTCGAAGAGACGCTTGGCCTCCTGCACGGTGATCTCCAGGGTCTGGGAAACCTCCTCCGCCAGGAGGTAGATGGCCCGCCTGAGGGCCTGGCGGTCCAGGTCCGGTAGGCCCCGTTCCAGCTCCCAGGCCCTGAGCTGCCCGGCCATCTGGGCGATGTGGTAGGGGTTTCCATCCGCCAGGATCTCGCTGGTCTTGCGGTGCCGGGCGGCCCACTGTTTGGGCAGGGGCATGCGCCCGTTCTTCAGGAGGTCAAGGATGACCGGCACCTCCTCCGGGGCAAGGGCCTTGCGCATGCCCACGCTTTGGGGAGCCTCCACGGGCACGTAGGCCTTGGAGCGGGAACCGGGAAAGTCCACCTGGTAGTAGGCCCGGCTGATGCCGCTCACGCTTCGCTGGGCTATGCCCGCCACCACGCCGACCCCGTAAGGGGGCAGGACTACCTTGTCGCCGGGACGGAACTCTTTCACGGCGCGACTCCTTTCCGGAGCACCTCCATGAGGTGCTCCAAATAAGCCTCCACCTCCAGCTGGGGGGTGCACCCCAAGGCCGCGATCACGTGGGCGGTGGCCCTGGGGGAAAGCTCGGGGCGCACGGCCCCTTCTTCCTGGCCGCTTCGCACCAGCTCCTCCAGGAGGTCTAGGTAGTGCTGGTGGAGCCCCTTGAGCCAGGGGGTGGGGTCCTCCATGGCCTCCCGGGCTACCGCCGCCCACAGGCCCCGCCACTCGGCGATCCAGGCCAGGCGCTTTTGCAAGAGGGCTTCCAGACGCACAAAAAAGGGCGCCTTTTGGCGCACCACCTCCTCCACCTCCCGGTAAAAGGCCCAGGTGCGTTCCTCCACCAGGTTTTTCAGGAGGTCCTTCTTGTCGCGGAAGTAGAGGTAGATGGTACCCTTACCCACCTCCGCCCGCCGGGCCACCTCCTCCATTTTGAGCCCGGAAAGCCCCATCTCCCGGAGGATTTCCAAGGTGGCCTCGAGGATGGCCCTCTTTTTATCCTTGGAGAGCGCCCCCGGGGGGGATACCATCGCGGCCACGCCCTTAAGTCTACCACACCACCCTTTTCCTTTCATGAGGAGGGGATTACCCTATAAGGTATAGGAGGTCAGGTATGCGTCAGGGCTTTTTCGCCTTGCTGACCGCCGATCCCCTTCGGGGGGCCTTGCGCCCGGTGGAGGCCAGGCTCCTGGAGGAGGCCAGGGGGGAGGCCCTTTTTCTCGTGCCCTATCCTTTGCGGGACTTGGCGGAGGCCTGGCGGCTCGCTTACCGGAGCCTGGGCCTGAAGCGGGGGAGGGTCCTCTACCTCAGGCGGCGGGAGGAGGCCTTTGACCCCGAGATAGCCCAGGCGGTGGCGGCGAGCCCCCTGGTGCTTCTGGCCGCCGAGGGGCTACCGGAGTTTTTGGATCTCATCCGGGGAAGTCTCCTTCTCCAGGCCCTATTGGAGGTCCACCGCCAGGGGGGTGGGGTGGTGGCCTTGGGGGAGGCGGCGGGCCTTCTGGGCGAGGCCGCCTTTTACTCCCTGGAGGGGGAGATTAAGGCCGCCTTGGGCCTGGCCCTCTTGAGGGGGCTGGTCTTCCTCCCCCGGGTGGAGGAACGGGGGCGGTTCCTGGCTCTCTCGCGCCTGGTGGCCGACAATCCCGACCTGGTGGGCCTTGGCCTTTTGGAGAACACCGCCCTGCGCCTTCTTAGGGGTTTGGGGGAGGTCTGGGTGGGAGGGGTGACCCTGGTGGATGCCGGGGGGGCGGAGTACACGGGCCGGGGGGTGAAGGGGCTTAAGGTGGACGTCCTCTCGGCGGGGGAGCGCTTCTCCTTGCCCGCCCTTTGAGGAGGGCGGGGTTCCCTTCTCCGGTAACATGGCCCTATGCCCTCGGGGCGGGTGCACGAGGCCATTAACCTGACGGTCCTGGGCGGGGGGGCGGTGGTCTTCCTGGCCTACGGGGGCTCGCCGGAGGACCCCCAGGGCTTGGCCTTCACCCTGGCTTATCTGGCGGGTACCTTCCTCCTTTCCCCTGATCTGGACCTGGCGGAGAAGGGCACGCGGTCCCAGCGCCGCTGGGGCCTTTTGGGCCCTTTCTGGCGTCCTTACGGCTGGCTTTTCCGCCACCGGGGGCTTTCCCATACCTGGGTGCTAGGACCCTTGACCCGCCTGGGTTACCTGGCGGGGCTTCTTTTGGCCCTGGGGTACCTGGCCCAAGGGCTTGCCAAATACCTGGGGATGGGGTTTTCCCTTAAGCTTCCCTCCTGGCCCTGGGAGGTCTGGGGTTTTGCCCTTTTGGGCTACTACCTTTCCCAGTGGCTCCACCTGGTGGCGGATGGCATCTGGCCCGACCACGACCTTAAGCGCTTGCGGCGGCCAAGGTGAGGTGGTCTACATACCCATCCCCGCTAGGGTAAACAATGGAAGCATGCTAAGGCGATGTATGGGGTTCCTTCTGCTTTTGGGTGTGGTCCTTGCGGTGCAGCCGGGCCAGCGCCTGCCCGAGTTCGCCCTTCTGGATCCCAAGGGTAACCTCGTCACCCCCGCCACCATGAAGAAGCCTGCGGTCATCGTCTTCTGGGCCAGCTGGTGCGCGGTGTGCAAGGCGGAGTTCCCGGGGCTTCACCGGGTGGCGGAGGAAACCCGGGTGCCCTTCTACGTGATCAGCCGGGAGCCCAAGGACACCAAGGAGGTGGTGCTGGAGTACATGAAGGGTTTTCCCCGGTTCATTCCCTTGCTGGCCTCGGATAAGGACAAGCCCCACGAGGTGGCCAACCGCTTCAAGGTGCTGGGCCAGCCCTGGACCTTCGTAGTGGATGGCGAGGGCAGGGTGGTGGCCCTATTCGCCGGGCGGGCCGGGCGGGAGGCCTTGCTGGATGCCCTCCTCCTGGTCGGGGCGGAGCTGCCATAGCGTCGCCCGGCGCTTTTCTCCTTGAGGGAGGAGGCGAAGGAGGAAGTCGGCCTCCAGGGTTTCTGGATCCCCCCACTCCACCAGAAGGAGGCGGGCCCCTTCCCGGGCCGCTTCCAGGTGGGGGAGGAGGAGTTTGGGATCTTGCAGGCGGTAGAGGTCCACGTGCACCACAGGGCCTTCTGGGGTGGGGTAGGTGTGGATCAGGGTGTAGCTGGGGCTCGTTACTCTTCCCGTAAAGCCCAAGGCCTCGGCCAGAAAGCGGACGAAGGTGGTCTTGCCCGCACCCAAGGGACCCCCCAGGACCACCAGGGCCCCCGGGGGGAAAAGGGCCAGGGCTTCCCGGGCCAGGGCCTGGGTGTCCTCGAGGGTCGTAAGGGTACGCTCTAAGAGGAGCCGCATAAAGAAAAAGGCCCCTTAGGGCCTCTTTGGTGCCGGGAGCGGGACTTGAACCCGCACGCCCTTGCGGGCACCACCCCCTCAAGATGGCGTGTCTACCAGTTCCACCATCCCGGCAGGGCGCGCCTCACGCGCAAGCCTTAGTTTAACAAAAGCCTCCTCCTTGTCAAGGTTTGCCGGGGTTTGGGACATTTGTCCCTTCCCCTTTCCGATAGTATACCCATGAGAAGACCTTGCTAAAGGGTAGGCACGGGTAGGGCTCATTCGCTTATGAAAAGACCCGCGCCCCTTGATCGACCCCTTGCCCCTTTGCCCGTAGCCTTGGCCCTTAAGACCGGAGGTGGCATGCGGCGGCGCAACCGATGGGTGAAAACCTTCTTTTGGGGAACGGTTCTAGGGGTGTTCGCTCTCCTGGTGGTGGTGTTCTCCGGGGTGGCGGTGGGGGCCTTTGAGTACCGCACCCAGCCCGTGGAGCAGCCCGTGCCCTTCAGCCATGCCTTCCACGCCGGAGGGTTGGGGCTTTCCTGCCGCTACTGCCATTCCAGCGTGGAGCGGGCGGCCTACGCGGGCCTGCCCCCCACGGAGGCCTGCATGACCTGCCATACCTTTATCAAGCCCGATAGCCCCAACCTGGCCCTGGTGCGCAAGAGCTGGGAGACGGGGGAGCCCATCCGCTGGAACCGGGTGGTCAACCTTCCGGATTTCGTTTACTTCCACCATGCGGCCCACGTGGCCAAGGGGGTGGGGTGCGCCGAATGCCACGGCCGGGTGGACCAGATGCCCGTGGTCTACCAGCCCCAGGCCTTCACCATGAAGTTCTGCCTGGACTGCCACCGCAACCCCGAGGCCCGCCTCAGGCCTAAGGACCAGGTCTTCAACATGGCCTACACCCCGGATCCCGAGCTGGGTAAGAAGCTGAAGGAGATCTACCAGGTGCGTTCGGCGGAGGCCCTTACCAGCTGCAACACCTGTCACCGCTAGGAGGCTTCATGAAGGAACGGCGCGGTTATGAAGAAGCTTTGGAGCGGGAGCTCTTCCGTGAGGAGTTTCCCTTTGGGCCCGTAACCCGGCGGGGGGTTTTGGCCTTGGGGCTTTTGTCCCTAGCGGCCTGTACCCCGGTGGTGCGGCGCCAGGGGGTACCTTACGTACGCCAGCCGGAATGGGTGGTGGAGGGGGGAGAGGCGGAGTTCGTCACCGCCATTTCCCATGCCGGCTTCGCCGAGCCGGTGCGGGTGAAGGTGTACCAGGAAAGGCCCCTCTTCATGGCGCCTTTGGAGAGGGCCATGAGCCCCTATCCCCTGGCGGGCCTCTACGCCCTCTACGACCCGGCCCGCCAGGGTAAGGCCCCGGACTGGGAGGGGTTTTACGCCGCCTGGCGGAAGGCTCTGGCGGAAGGGGAGACCCTTTTGGTCCTGCCCCGCACCACCTCCCCTAGGCTCGAGGGTCTCTTGGAAAGGGCCCGGGCCCGTTTTCCCAACCTGCAGGTGGCCCGGTTTGAGGCCTGGAGCCTGGAGAACATCTACTTGGGTGCGGAGCTGGCCTTGGGACGAAGGGCCTGGCCCGTTTACACGCCGGAAAAGGCGGAGACGGTGCTCCTTTTGGATGTGGACCTGCACGAGCATCCGGCGGGGTACCTCTGGTGGGAGGCCCTAAGCCGAAGGCGTGTGCCCCCCATGAACCGCATCTATGCGGTGGAGAGCGGAGCCAGCCTTTTGGGTAGCATGGCCGACCACCGCCTGGCCCTAAAGCCCAGCCAGGTGGAGGCTTTCCTCCTGGCCTTGGCCCAGGCCCTGGGGGTGCTCCCGGGAAGCCCGGCCTCGGAGTACGGGGGGTTCCTTCCCGCTCTGGCGGAGGACCTGAGGAGGGGTGGGGTGCTTCTCGCTGGGCCCCAGCTTTCCCCCGGGGCCCAGGCTTTGGCCATGGCCATCAACCAGGTCCTTAAGGCCCCGGTGGGGTATGTGGAGCCCCCGGATCGGGAGGCGGCCACGCCCCGGGCCTTTGCCCAGGCGGAAGGGGCCCAGAGGCTTGTGTGGGCGGCGGAGGGTCCTTTGCCCAACCTCTCGGGTAAGGCCTTTGCTGCGGCGCTTTCCCTCTATCCCAACAAGAAAGCCCCGTGGAGCCTGCCCTTGGCCCATCCCCTCGAGGCCTCCGGCCAGCACTTGGATGCCGAGGGACGGCTTTGGCCCGCCCAGGCCCTTATCCAGCCCCTTTGGGGCGGGAAGACCCTGGAGGAGGTGGTGGCGGGCCTTGTGGGGGAGGAGGTGCCCGCCCTGAGCCCCGAGGAGAAACGGGCCCTGGTGGAGGGAAGACCCCTGGCCCGGGCCCAGGCCCTTTCCCTGGAGGTGCGCCCTGGCCTCGAGGGCCGCCTTCCCCCCTTACGGAAAGAAGCGCCTCTGGAGATCACCCTGCGCCCCGATGCCAGCCTGTACGACGGTCGCTACCGGGAGAACCCCTACCTGGAGGAGCTTCCCCGGCCCTTAAGCCGTTTGGTGTGGGATGGGGCCCTGCTCCTGGGGGAGGAGGATACCGAGGACCTAGGCCTTCTTGAGGATATCCGGGCCCGGGAGCGCCGGGCGGATCCCAAAAGGCCCCTCCTGCGGGTCAAGGCCGGGGAAAGGGAGGCCCTCCTTCCCCTCTGGCCTCTTCCCGGCCTGCCCAAGGGCAGCGGCGTGGCCCCCCTTTCCCATTTCTTCCACCCCGAAGGGGTGGTCTGGCCCGCGGAGGTTTCTCCCACGGGCCGGGACTATCCCCTGGTTTCCACCCAGTACCACGGGTACCTGGGGGAGGTGGAGGCGGTGAAGGTGATGGAGGAGGCCGAGGCCCTCGAGGCCGAGCCAGAAAAGGAGAAGCGGGTCTCCTTCTACCCCCCCTGGCCCCAAGGGGAACACGCCTGGGCCATGACGGTGGACCTCACCCGCTGCCTGGGGTGCGGGCTTTGCACCCTGGCCTGCCAGGTGGAGAACAACATCCCCGTGGTGGGCAAGGAGGAGGTGAAGAAGGGCCGGGAGATGCACTGGATCCGCGTGGACCGCTACTTTGCCGAGGAAGGGGTGCTCCACCAGCCCGTCATGTGCCAGCACTGCGAGAAGGCTCCCTGCGAGGCGGTCTGCCCCGTGGCCGCCACCGTTCACTCCAGCGAGGGCCTGAACCTCATGGTTTACAACCGCTGCGTGGGCACCAAGTACTGCTCCGCCAACTGCCCCTACAAGGCCCGGCGCTTCAACTTCTTCCCCTACGGGGAGGCCTTCGTGGGCAAGGGGGACCCCCGCAGGGCCCAGGAAAGCCCCCTGGCCCTCCTCATGAACCCCGAGGTGACGGTGCGGAGCCGCGGGGTGATGGAGAAGTGCACCTACTGCGTGCAGCGCATCGAAAGCACCCGGGCCAAGGCGGCCATGGAGGGGCGGAAGATCCGCACCGGGGAGATCAAGACCGCCTGCCAGGAGGCCTGCCCGGGGAAGGCCATCCACTTCGGGGACCTCTTGGATCCTGAAGACCCCATCCAGGCCCACCGGAAGGAGGGACGGCACTACGCCCTTCTGGAGGAGGCCAACACCTGGCCCCGCACCACCTACCTGGCCCACCTGAAAAACCCCAATCCCAAGCTGAAGGAGGGGAAGCATGGCGCATAAGGAACCCCATCCCGACCACGACCTGATCCAGGGGGAGTGGACGGAGAAGACCTTGGTGGAAAAGCTTCTGGAGCCAGTGGAGAAGCCAGCTCCCAGGCCCTGGAGGGTGGTCTTGGCCGTGGGGGGGGCCTTGACCCTAGCCTGGCTTTATGCCATCTTCGTAACCTTCGTGAAGGGCCTCGGCACCTGGGGCATCAACCAGCCGGTGGCCTGGGGGTTTGACATCGTGCACTTCGTCTGGTGGATCGGCATCGGCCACGCCGGGACCCTGATCAGTGCGATCCTGGTCCTCATGCGCCAGAACTGGCGGGACTCCTTGAACCGGGTCACCGAGGCCATGACCCTGTTTGCCGTGCTGGCGGCGGCCACCTACCCTCTCATCCACATGGGCCGGCCCCAGCTCTTCTACTGGGTCATGCCCTACCCCACCCACATAGCCCTCTGGCCCCAGTACAAAAGCCCTCTCTCCTGGGACGTGCTGGCCATCATGACCTACCTCACCATCTCCACCCTCTTCCTCTACCTGGGCTTGATCCCGGATCTGGCCCTTCTCAGGGAGAGGAGCAAGGGCTGGCGGCGGAAGCTATACGGCTGGCTCTCCCTGGGCTGGACGGGCAATGCCGTCCACTGGCAGCGCTATAGGGCGGTCTATGTGCTTTTGGCGGGCCTGGCTACCCCGGTGGTGATCTCCGTGCACTCGGTGGTGAGCATGGACTTCGCCTACGGCCTGGTGCCGGGCTGGCACCTCACGGTCTTCCCCCCCTTCTTCGCCGCCGGGGCCATCTACTCGGGCTTCGCCATGGCCCTTACCCTGATCATTCCCCTCAGGAAGTGGTACCGGCTGGAGGGGGTGATCACCGACCGCCACCTGGACTGGATGGCCAAGGTGACCCTGGCCTCGGGCCTCGGCGTGGCCTACATCTACCTCCTGGAGATCTTCATCGCCTGGTATGCGGGGGAGCCTGCGGAGTGGGCCCAGCAGCTTTGGCGCATGACCGGCCCCTACGCCCCCTACTACTGGGCCATGATGCTCATCAACGTGGTCCTTCTCCAGACCCTCTGGTTCCCCCGCTTCCGCAAGAACCTCACCTGGCTTTTGATCTTCTCCATCCTGGCCAACGTGGGCATGTGGCTGGAGCGCTTCGTGATCGTCATCATCAGCCTGTCCCACGACTTCTTGCCCGGGAACTTCCACCTTTACTACCCCACCTGGGTGGACTGGACCCTCTTCCTCGGGACCATCGGCTTCTTCCTTTTCGGCCTTGCCCTTTTCATCCGCATCTTCCCTCCCATCGCCGTGGCGGAGATGGTTCACCTGTTCCACCGCCTGAGAAAGCACTAGGAGGGGCCCATGCTGTATGGACTCATGGCCTACTTTGACTCGGCGGAAAGGCTTTTAGAGGCCTTAAGGGTGCTCAAGGGAAGGGGATACCGCCACCTCGAGGCCCTCACCCCAAACCCCGTGGAGGGGATCGAGGAGGTCCTGGGGGGGGATGGGCGCATTCCCTGGATCGCCTTCGGCCTGGGGGTTTTGGGGGTGGGCCTGGGGCTTTTCCTCCAGATCTACACCACCCTGGACTATCCCCACAACGCCGGGGGCAAGCCCCTTTTGGGCTGGCCTGCCTTCATCCCCGTGACCTTTGAGCTCACCATCCTCACCATCACCGTGGGAATCTTCCTCTTCCTTCTGTACATGAACGGCCTCCCCCTGGCCGCCCACCCCGCGGTGAAGGCCAAGGAGTACGTGCGGGTCCTTCTGAACGAGTACGGGGTCTTCGTCTACGCCACGGACCCCCGGTTCGACCTGGAGAGCACCAAGGCCCTGCTTTGGGAACTGGGGGCGGAGGTGGAGGAGGTGCGGCGTGACTAGGTGGCTTCTTCTCCTGCTCCCCCTTCTTTCCGCCTGCGGATGGATGTGGGACCAGCCCAAGGTGAGGCCCTTCCGGGAAGCACCCCTCCAGGTCCAGGTGGCCCCGGAACGGGTGCGCTTCGGGGAGAACCTGAACCTGGAGGTGCGCACCGGGCTGAAGCCCGAGGGGGGGTTCGCCGACAACCCCTACGCCTTCACGGACGGGGAGCTTGTGCGGGGCAAGGTCCTCTACCGCTCCTTCTGCGCCATCTGCCACGGGCTGAACGGGGAAGGGGATGGGAGGGTGATCCCCTTGGGGATGCCCAAGCCCCGCTCCTTCCTGGACCCGGGGGTGAAGGCCATGCCCGAGGGCTACTTCTACTTTGCGGCCACCAACGGCTTTGGCCGCATGTTCTCCTACAAAAGCCGCATCCCGGAGAGGGAGCGCTGGCTCATCGCCCACTACATCAAGCGGTGCCTGCAGGAGGAGGTCTGCCCGCTGGAGGTGGTGAATGCAGAGGTCTATTGAGGCAAGCCGTTCGGGTTTCCTGTTCCTGGGCCTGGTTCTTTACGCTCTAGCCTTTCTCTTTGGGGCTCCGGCCGCTTACTTTCCCTTCGCCTTCTTCCTTCTCCTTTCCTTGGGGGCGCTTCTGGTGCTTCTCCTGCACAACGCCTTAAGGAGCCGCTGGGGCGTGCCCCTGGAGCCTTACCTTTACCCCCTGGCCCGCCTCCTTCCCCTCATGGGGCTTTTGGGCCTGCCCTTCTTCCTCTTCCTGTCGGAGCTTTTCCCCTGGGCCCGGCCCGGGGCCGCGTTGGACCCGATTCTGGCTCATCGCTCGGGGTACCTGAACGCTCCCTTCATACTTCTTCGCTACGTCCTCTTCTTCACCCTCTTTTCCTGGATCCTCTTGAAGCTGAAACCCGGGGAGCACCGGGCGGAGGTGGGGGCCTGGGGACTGCCCTTGGCCTTTGCCGCCGCCACCTTCCTCACCTATGACCTCTTCATGGCCCTCGAGGCCCACTTCTACTCCGCCTCCTTTGGGGCCATCCTCCTTCTTTCCGCAGCGGTTTTAGCCCTGGCCGTGGCCATGGCCCTGGCGGCCCGCAAGGGGACACCCGCCCTCATGGGCCAGGCCCAGAACCACACCAACCTCCTCCTGGCCCTTTCCATCATCTGGATCTACGTGGAGGCCACAACCTTGATCATCATCTGGGGAGGGGATCTGCCCCATGAGGTGGAGTTTTACCTGAAGCGCCTGGAAGGCCCTTGGGGCACGGTGGCCGCCCTATGGGTGGTAGGGGGCTTCCTCCTGCCCTTCCTCTACCTTCTCACCAACCTCCCGAAGCGGGAGGCCCGGTATCTCCTGCCCGTGGCCCTTTGGATTCCCCTCTTCCGCCTTCTGCACCTGGCCTGGTACGTGCTCCCCGCCCTGGGGCGGGGGGTGGGAATCGGGGAGGTGCTGGGCTTCCTGGGCCTTGGCCTCTTCTTCCTCCAGCGCCTGCGGAACCCCTCCTGAGGATGCTCTAAGCCAGGGATGCCCCCGCCCGTGAGGGCGGGGCATTTGCACCTACCTTCACAAAAGGGGTGGGCGCATCCTGGAGTTAGGGGTACACGGTAAGGGTACCCAGGAGGTGGAAGATGGCAACGAGGGTTCTGGTTCTGGGAGGCGGCTCGGGTGGCCTGGTAGCGGCCAACAAGGTGAAGAAGCTCCTGGGGAGGGAGGTGGAGGTCACCCTGGTGGACAAGAACGCCTACCACGAGTTCATGCCCGCCTATCCCTGGGTGGCCTTCGGCATGCGGGAGCCCGAGCAGGTGCGCAGGCCCCTGGCCAACCTGGAAAAGCGGGGCATCACCTACCTTCAGGCCACGGTGGAGGCCTTAGACCCCGTTAACAACCGGGTGAAGACCAGCGCCGGGGAGCTTTCCTACGACTACCTGATCGTTTCCCTGGGAGCGGAGGCATTGCCCTCTCCCGCCCAGGACAGCTACGCTCCCTGGAGCCTCGAGGGAGCCTTGAAGCTGAGGGAAGCCCTCAAGAACTTCAAGGGGGGCCGGGTGGTGGTGGGGGTTTCCTCCCCCTACTACCCCTGCCCGCCTGCGCCCTACGAGGTGGCGGGGCAGGTGGAGTTCGCCCTCAAGGTCAAGGGGATCCGGGATAAAAGCACGGTGGAGGTCTTCCACCTAAACCCCCTGCCCCTGGCGGGCATGGGCCCGGTGATCTCGGGGAAGGTCATGGAGATCCTCCGCTCCAAGGGCATCGCCTTCCACGGGGAGTTTGAACCCGTTTCCTTTGAAGGGGGCAAGGTCAGGGCCAAGGACGGGCGGGAGCTGGCTTACGACCTCCTCATCCTCACGCCTCCTTTCGCCCCCAACCGGGTGGTGCGGGAATCCCCCCTGGCGGGGCCCCAGGGCTTCCCCGAGGTGAACAAGATGACCTTCCGCTCCACCCGGTTCGCCAACGTCTTCGTCATCGGGGACACGGTGAATCCCTCCCTCATGCTGCCCCCCGCCGGGGTGGTGGCCCACTTCCAAGGGGAGTACGTGGCCGGGGTCATTGCCTCCGACCTCAAGGGAGCCTACATCGGCGAGCCCTTTAACCCCGTGGCCATGTGCATCATGGACTTCGGGGATAACGCCCTTCTGCCCCAGTGCTCCTTTGAAAGGATTCTGGCGGGCACGGGGATGCCCTCCTGCGGCGTGATGGCCGTGGGCAAGTGGGTGCGGGTGACCAAGATGCTCTTTGAGGGCTTCTGGTTCGCCACCTTGATCGAGTAGGAGGGGCCATGGAGAAGACGCTTACAGTGGAAGAAAGGCTGGCCCGCATAGAGGAGGTCCTGGAAAAGAGCGGGCTAGGCCTCCTGGCCCAGGTGGGGGCCGGGGAGACCCTGGCGGAGAACCTGGGTCTCCTCATGGAGCCCAAGAACCTCCAGATGGTTTCCCTGCTGGCCCGCTTCCTGGATCAGGCGGAGGCCTTGGAGAAGCTGGCGGATACCCTGGAGAAGCTGGAACGATCCGGGGCCTTAGCCTTCCTGGGCCACCTCTCTGAGAACTTCGGGGAGGGCTTGGGGATGCTCATGGAGCCCCAGGTGCTCAGGCTTTTCTCCCACGGGGCCAATGTTCTGGACATCCTTTCCCGGATAGAGCCGGCTACCATCGGCATGATGGCCTCGGCCCTGCAACGCGGCCTGGGGGAGACCTTTACCCCCGAGGTGATGCGGGATCCACCCCGGGTGGGCTTGGCGGGGATCCTGAAACAGCTTTCCGACCCCGAGGTGCAGAAGGCCCTGGGGGTGCTTTTCCTCCTTCTCAAGGCCCTGGGCAAGGCCTTTGGACACCTGAACGAGGACATGAAGGCCCTGGAGGCCCTCATGGCCAAGATGATGCCCAAGAAGTAGCGGCTTAGAGAGTCTTCAAGACCCCGTTGCGGCAAGGGCTGCAACGGGGTGTTACGCCATGGTCACCCGGTCCCGCCCCGCCTCCTTGGACCGCAGGAGGGCGTAGTCTGCCCGGAGGACCCACTCCTCCACCTGGGACGGGTCCTGGGGTACCTCCCCTCCCGCCACCCCTGCGGAAAGGGTGAGGGGGTGGGGGATCGGGTCCACGCGTTCGGCGCGGAAGCGCTCGCGGATGCGCTTCACCCCCTCCTTGGCCGCCTGGCGGTCGGCTCCGAAGAGGAGGAGGAGGAACTCTTCCCCCCCGTAGCGCACAGCCAGGTCCTCCTGGCGGACGCTGGTCTGGAGAATGCGCCCCAGGCGCTTAAGCACCTCGTCCCCCACGGGGTGACCGTAGGTGTCGTTCACCCGAAGGAGGGCGAGAAGCCCTAACCCATAGGCGGCCACGGCCACAGTTTAGCCCAAGGCTGGCTCCGGTGGGTGCGCTTTGGCCAGGGCCTCGAGGGCTTCCCTAAGCGCCTCTATCCCTTTCAGGAACTCTTCCACCCCTATGTGCTCGTGAGGGGTGTGGTCCAGGGTGGAGTCCCCGGGGCCGTAGGCCACCATGGGCACCTTCCAGTGGGGGGCCAGGACGTTCATGTCGCTGGTCCCAGTCTTCAGCTTGAAGACGGGTTTTCCCCCAGCCTTGCGGATTCCTTGCCTGAGGGCCCGGGTGAGGGGGGTGTCCTTGGGACCCAGGTAGGGTACTTCCCGGCCGAAGAACTCCAGCTCTATGGTCGGGGGAGCGTAGGCGGTGAGGTGGTGGATGGCCTCCTCCGGGGGGAGTCTCGGGGGAAGGCGCAGGTCAAAGAACATCTCCGCCACCTGCTTGAGCTCTGCAGGCTGGATGCGGAAATCCCTTAGGGTGTACTGCACCTGGTCAAAGGCCTTTTGCCCCACGTTCATGGCCTCCGCCCAGGCCTTGATGGCCACGAAGTAGCTGATGAGCTCCTCGGCGGCGTTGGGCTCGTGGTGGGCAGAGTGGAAGTTGTCCTTTTCCCGCCTGGCCTTCACCAGAAGCCTTCCCTTGTACCCCAGGGTGATGCCCTCCCAGCCCGAGGGCTCCCCGATGATGACGTAGTGGGGCTTGAGCCTTGGGGCCACGAAGCGGGCTCCCTTGGAACTGGGGGCCTCCTCCTCCGTGGCCCCCACCAGGTGAACGGTAAGGTGTTTCCTCGCTTCCTCGGAAAGCCCGGCGGCGGCGAAGATCATGGTCACAAAGGGGCCCTTGGCGTCCACCGCTCCCCGGCCGAAGAGCTTGTTGCCCTCCAGGCGTACCGGCACCACTCCGGGCACGGTGTCGATGTGCCCCAGGAGGACCACCTGGATGGGGCCATGGCCCACCTGGCCCCGGGCGTTGTCCGCCTCGTCCACGAAGGCCTTGAGGCCCAGCTTTTCCATTCCCTCCGCCAGGTACTCCGCCACCAGGCGCTCCTGCCCTGAAGGGGAGGGGATCTCCAGGGCCCCTTTGAGGAACTCAACGGGGTCCAAGGCGCTTGTGCTCATACTCTTCCTTGCTCCACCCCACATCGCGTAGGATTCCCAAAAGGGTTCCGGGGCGAAGGAGTTCACCTCCGTGCACGGGTACGGTGGTGGCTCGTCCATCCGGGTGCTTTAGGCGCACGTGGCTTCCCCGTACGCGCACCACCTGGAAGCCTTCTTCCTGTAGGAGGCGGACCAGCTCCTTCCCGGCGATGGGGGTTAGGCGGGGGCTCACGCGGCTTCGATCTCCAGATCGCCGGAAAACCCCAGCACGGAAACCTCTTCTTCCGTGTCCAAGGAAACGGCTATGGCCTCCTGCAAGCGTTCAAGCAACTCTGCGAAGCTCCTGGCCTGGGTATGGGCCCGAAGCTCCGGGACATGGGCCACCAGGTAGCCTTCCTCGTCCCGTTCCACTTCTATGTGGTAGCGTTGCCTCATCCTGTTAGGTTAGCACAGCCCGCACCGCCTCCACCACCCGCTCCAGATCCGCCTTTTCGATGACCAAAGGGGGAAGGAAGCGGATCACCGTGGGGCCGGCTTGTAAGGTCAGCACCCGGTGCTCCTTTTCCAGGCGCTCGATGTAGGGGGCAGCCTTTTCCTTGAGCTCGAGGCCCACCATGAGCCCAAGCCCCCGCACCTCGCGGATCTTGGGGGAGGGGATCTCCCTCAGCTTTTCCATGAACCAGGGCCCGAGTTCGGCGGCCCTCTCCCATAGCCGGGTGCGCTCCAGATAGCGCAGGGCGGCTACCCCGGCGGCCATGGCCAGGGGATTCCCCCCGAAGGTGGTGCCGTGGCCCCCCTTGGGCATGCTTTTCGCCACCTCCTCCCGCATCACCGCTACCCCGATGGGTACCCCGCCCCCAAGGGCCTTGGCCAGGGTGAGGATGTCGGGTACCACCCCATAGTGCTCAAAGGCGAAGCGCCTTCCCGTGCGCCCCATGCCGGTCTGGATCTCGTCCAGGATCAGCAGGGCTCCTTTTTCCCGGGTAATCTCCCGGGCAGCCTCCAGAAACTTCCGGGTGGCGGGGCGCACCCCTCCTTCCCCCTGCACGGGCTCGAGGATCACCGCCGCGGTCTCCTCGTCCACCGCCTTCCTCAGGGCCTCCACATCGTTAAAGGGGATGAACTCCACGGGGCCCAAGAGGGGCATGAAGGGTTCCCGGTACTTGGGCTCCCAGGTGACGGAAAGGCTTCCCAGGGTGCGCCCGGAGAAGCCCCGCATGGCGGCCACCAGCTTCCGCTTCTTGGTGTGGGCCCAGGCGAACTTGATGGCGGCCTCGTTGGCCTCGGTGCCGGAGTTGGTGGGGAAGACCCGGTTGAGCTCGGGGGGAAGGAGGCTTACCAGGGTGCGGTAGAACTCCCCCCGCATGGGGGTGGGCAGGGTCTGGGGCATGGAGAGGAGGGTTTCCGCCTGCTTCTTGATGGCCTCCACCACCTCGGGGTTGGCATGGCCCAGGTTGGCTACCCCGTAGCCCCCCACGCAGTCGATGTACTCGTGGCCCTCGGCATCCCAGACCCGGGCTCCCTGCCCCCGTACCAAAAGGAGGTCGTGCTTGGTGTAGACGCCAGTATCCAGGCTCTTCTCCGCTTCCAGAAGGGTCCATTCCACATTTACCCCGTTTACCCCAACCATCCTCACCTCCAAAAGAAAAGCCCCCGGGCGGGCCCGGGAAGCCAGGCTTCCCAGGCCCCATCAGGTTTTGCCCCGGGCGGCCATCTCCCCTTCAGGGTAGGGGGGCGGGACCACCTTGTCAACGGATAGACTGGGGAGGTGCTGGCCTATGTGGGCTTGGGTTCCAACCTGGGGGACCGGGCGGGCTACCTTTTGCAGGCCCTTTCCCTCCTTTCCCGGCTTCCTGAAACCCGGTTTTTGCGCCTTTCCCCCGTGTACGAAACCGAGCCCATGGGCCCACCCCAGCCCCCCTACCTGAACCTGGTGGCGGAGGTGGACACAAAGCTCCCTCCAAGGGGTTTTTTAGAGGCCCTCTTGGATATAGAGCAAAGCCTTGCGCGGGAGCGGAAGGAGCGCTGGGGGCCGAGGACCATAGACCTGGACCTCCTGCTCTACGGGGACCTGGTCCTGAGGGAGGTGGGCCTCGAGGTGCCCCATCCCAGGCTCCACCAGCGGGCCTTCGTCCTGGTGCCCCTGGCCGACCTCGTCCCGGAGGGGCGCCACCCGGTGCTCGGGCGCACCTTTGCCGAACTCCTCGCCCCCCTGGACCGAAAGGGGGTGCGGCCCTTTGTGCTATAGTGGGGGCATCGCGGATCCTAGCCGCGCAAAGGGAGAAGGAAAGTGGAGCTAGAAGCTGGAAGCGTTGTAGAGGGCCGCGTGGTGCGGGTTACGGATTTTGGCGCCTTTGTGGAGCTCCCGGGGGGCGAGCAGGGCCTGGTGCACATCTCCCAGATCGCCCACGAGTTCGTGAGGAACGTGCGGGACTTCCTCAACGAGGGGGACATCGTCCAGGTGATGGTGAAGGGCCGGGACGCCAAGGGGCGTCTGGACCTTTCCATCAAGGACCTTACCCCTGCCCCGGAGGGAGCCCCACCCCCCAGGCCCAGGCGCCTGCCCAAGCAGTCCCCCGAGTTTGAGAACAAGCTCAAAAGCTTCCTCCGGGGCACCGGGGGCTTTGGCGGCAAGGGGGGCAAGAAGGGCGGCAAGAAAAAGCGTTAACCCCAAAGGGTTCCCCCCGGGGGTGTATGCCCCCGGGGTTTTGCTTTAAAGTGATGGGGTATGGTGAAGCCCATAGAGGTTACCGACGCCAACTTTGACCAGACCTTAGGCGGACACCCCCTGGTCCTGGTGGACTTCTGGGCGGAGTGGTGCGCTCCCTGCCGCATGATCGCTCCCATCCTGGAGGAGCTGGCCAGGGAGTACGAGGGGAAGCTCTTGGTGGCCAAGCTGGACGTGGACGAGAACCCCAAGACGGCCATGCGCTTTAGGGTCATGAGCATCCCCACGGTGATCCTCTTCAAAAACGGCCAGCCGGTGGAGGTCCTGGTGGGGGCCCAGCCCAAGCGCAACTTTGAGGCCAAAATCCAGAAGCACCTCCCTGCCAGCGCGTGAGCATTAGGATCGCCCTGGACGCCATGGGGGGGGACCGGGCCCCCGGGGTTACGGTCCAGGGAGCCTTCCTGGCCGCCAAGGAAGGGGTGGAGGTCCTTTTGGTGGGGGAGGAGGCCCGCCTGCGGGCCGAGCTTGCCCGCCTGGGGACTTCCTTGCCCATCCACCATGCTCCAGACTGGATTCCCATGGAGGAGCATGCCACCGAGGTGAGGAAGCGCCGGGAAAGCTCCATCATGGTGGCCATGGACCTTCTAAAGCGGGGCGAGGTCCAGGCGGTGGTGTCCATGGGCCACACCGGGGCCACCATGGCCGCAGCCCTCTTCACCCTGGGGCGGGTCAAGGGGGTGGAAAGGCCTGCCCTCTTGGTGGAGTTCCCCAGCCAAAGGGGACGCACCTTCCTCCTGGACGGGGGAGCCAACGCCGACTGCCGCCCCTCCTTTCTCGTTCAGTTTGCCGCCATGGGCCTGGCCTACGCCGAGGCCAACGGCCTAAAGGACCCAAAGGTGGGCCTTCTTTCCATCGGCGAGGAGGAGGGAAAGGGCAACGCCCTGGTGCTGGAAACTTACCCTTTGCTGAAGGCTGCCTTGAGGGAGCGGTTTTTCGGCAACGTGGAGGGGCGGGATATCTTTCTGGGCACCACGGAGGTGGTGGTCACCGATGGCTTCACCGGGAATGTGGTGCTGAAGCTGGCGGAGGGGGAGGCCAAGGTGCTTTTGGGCTGGGTCAAGGAAGCCCTTACCGGAAGCCCCTTGGCCCGGCTGGGGGCTCTTTTGGCCCGGGGGGCCTTGCGCAAGCTGAAGGAGAGGGTGGACCCTTCCCAGTACGGGGCCATGCCCCTACTGGGGGTGGAAGGGGCGGTCTTCATCGGCCATGGCTCCGCCGATGCCCTGGCGGTGAAAAACGCCCTTCTTAGGGCCAGGGCCCTGGTGGGGGCGGGGCTTATGGACCGGGTGCGGGCGGGTCTTTCCGCCCTACACGTCTAGGATCACCTGGGCTTTCCATGCCCCGTTTTCCCGGCTCACCTGCAGGCCGTGGAAGGTGGCGCTTTTCACTTCTCCCTGGAAGCCAAAGCTCTCCTGGAAGGGCTCACCCCAGAGGGTGGCGGTGAGGCGGTAGCCTCCGGCTTCCTTTTGCACCCGTACCCGTGCCTTCCCGGGCACGAAGCCCTTGGTCTGGATCAGGTAGATGAGCTCGTTGAGAAAGCGTACCAAAAGGGTTTCCAGGTCCTCCGCCTCCAGGGAAAGGCGCCTGCGCCGACTTCCCCCTTCTGGGGGAAAGAGGAACATCACCTGGAGAAGCCCTTTAAGGGCGGCCTCAAAGAGGCCCTCGAGGCTTTCCGCCTCCAGGAGGAACCCCACGTCGGCGGTGTGGTCCAGGGGCTTCACCACCATGGCCCCTCCTGGGTGCCCTCCGTTCCGGGGAGGTGGAAGGTTTCCGTCCAGAGCCTTTCCGGATACCTTTCCATGAAATCCAGCAGGGACAGGGCCTGGGTCCGGTGCTGGGCCAGGGCCTTGAGCTTCCGGGCCAGGGCCCATTCGGGTAGGTGTAGGCGGTGGGTGACGGGCCAGGGGCCTTCGGGCCGCACGAAGTACACCACCCGGGCCAGGCCCTCCGCCGCCCTGGTGGCGTAGCGGCTTGTGGCCACGTGGTCGGGGTGGCCGTTGATGCCGTCTGGGGGAAAGGTGAGGACATAGCGGGGCCCTTGGGCAAGAAGCCTTTCCCGGATGGCTGCTTCCGCCTCGGGGTGGTCGAGGAGGCCTTTTCCCGAGGCCAGGCCGCGGGGTCCCTCCGCCGCCTCTTTGGGGCCCCTGGACTCCAGGTGAACCGCCTGGGGTAGGGCGTTGGGGAAGGAGAGGACCTCGAGGAAGTCCACCTCCAGGATCTCCGCTGCCCGCTCAAGCTCTTGGGTCCGCACCCTGGGCAGTTCCTCAGGGGGGCAAAGCCCCAGGGTTCTCCCCGCCTCCCCTCGGGTGAGGGTGAGGATGCCCGTCCTGAGCCCGGCCCTTTTGGCGAGGAGGAGCGCCCCACCGGCACCAAAGCTTTCGTCGTCGGGATGGGGGACCACCACCAAGAGGTCCAGCATGCCCCCATCTTGACAGAAATGCCCCTGCCTGGTACATTCAATGTTGCGCCGGTTGGACCGGCGGGGGATCTTGAAAGCGCAGGAATAGGGCAACGCACGAAACCAAACGCCTTCGGGCGTTAATTTTATTGGAGAGTTTGATCCTGGCTCAGGGTGAACGCTGGCGGCGTGCCTAAGACATGCAAGTCGAGCGGGGCAGGTTTATACCTGTTCAGCGGCGGACGGGTGAGTAACGCGTGGGTGACCTACCCGGAAGAGGCGGACAACCTGGGGAAACCCAGGCTAATCCGCCATGTGGTCCTATCCTGTGGGGTAGGACTAAAGGGGCGACCCGCTTCCGGATGGGCCCGCGTCCCATCAGCTAGTTGGTGGGGTAAAGGCCCACCAAGGCGACGACGGGTAGCCGGTCTGAGAGGATGGCCGGCCACAGGGGCACTGAGACACGGGCCCCACTCCTACGGGAGGCAGCAGTTAGGAATCTTCCGCAATGGACGGAAGTCTGACGGAGCGACGCCGCTTGGAGGAGGAAGCCCTTCGGGGTGTAAACTCCTGAACTGGGGACGAAAGCCCTGTGTAGGGGGATGACGGTACCCAGGTAATAGCGCCGGCCAACTCCGTGCCAGCAGCCGCGGTAATACGGAGGGCGCGAGCGTTACCCGGATTTACTGGGCGTAAAGGGCGTGTAGGCGGCCTGGGGCGTCCCATGTGAAAGGCCACGGCTCAACCGTGGAGGAGCGTGGGATACGCTCAGGCTAGAGGGTGGGAGAGGGTGGTGGAATTCCCGGAGTAGCGGTGAAATGCGCAGATACCGGGAGGAACGCCGATGGCGAAGGCAGCCACCTGGTCCACTTCTGACGCTGAGGCGCGAAAGCGTGGGGAGCAAACCGGATTAGATACCCGGGTAGTCCACGCCCTAAACGATGCGCGCTAGGTCTCTGGGTTTATCTGGGGGCCGAAGCCAACGCGTTAAGCGCGCCGCCTGGGGAGTACGGCCGCAAGGCTGAAACTCAAAGGAATTGACGGGGGCCCGCACAAGCGGTGGAGCATGTGGTTTAATTCGAAGCAACGCGAAGAACCTTACCAGGCCTTGACATGCTGGGGAACCTGGGTGAAAGCCTGGGGTGCCCGCGAGGGAGCCCCAGCACAGGTGCTGCATGGCCGTCGTCAGCTCGTGTCGTGAGATGTTGGGTTAAGTCCCGCAACGAGCGCAACCCCTGCCCTTAGTTGCCAGCGGGTTGGGCCGGGCACTCTAAGGGGACTGCCTGCGAAAGCAGGAGGAAGGCGGGGACGACGTCTGGTCATCATGGCCCTTACGGCCTGGGCGACACACGTGCTACAATGCCCACTACAGAGCGAGGCGACCCAGTGATGGGGAGCGAATCGCAAAAAGGTGGGCGTAGTTCGGATTGGGGTCTGCAACCCGACCCCATGAAGCCGGAATCGCTAGTAATCGCGGATCAGCCATGCCGCGGTGAATACGTTCCCGGGCCTTGTACACACCGCCCGTCACGCCATGGGAGCGGGTTCTACCCGAAGTCGCCGGGAGCCTTAGGGCAGGCGCCGAGGGTAGGGCTCGTGACTGGGGCGAAGTCGTAACAAGGTAGCTGTACCGGAAGGTGCGGCTGGATCACCTCCTTTCTAAGGAGCATGAAGCCCGTTCCTGCGCTTTCAAGACCCCGCGGTCCAAGCCGGTGCAACCCCCTATGGGGGGTTTTCTTTTTTCCAGGTAAAAACCAACCCCCCGCCCTAGGGCGGGGGGTTTTCGTGGAGAGGCTAGAATCCCCTCACGTTCAGGAAGGGCTCGGGATGGGGTTTGCCGGAGGTATTTTGCCAGCTTGCGGTGCTTTCGGCGTTCTGCAGGAGGGCCTGCTTCACCTGGGCCGGGGTGTAGCTGGGGTAAAGGGAAAGCACGATGGCGGCGGCCCCGGCCACATGGGGGCTGGCCATGGAGGTGCTGCTGATGGTGTTGTAGCTGGTGGTGGAGGAGTTCCAGGATGAGCTTTTTCATACTCCCTCCTTGTGGTACGCCGCCAACTCTATGCCCTGTGAGCCCGGGTTGCCAAGGCCTATAGTGGAAGCCATGGACTTCCTCCTGGCCCTCTCCCGACCGCCCTTGGTCCTGGGGGTGGATCCCAGGCCCGAGCTTCACGGGCCCGAGCCCCTTTCCCACCTGAGGCGCTACGCTTTGGAGGTGTTTGAAGCCTTGGCGCCCAAGCTGGCTGCAGTCAAGTTCCAGCTGGCCTTCTTTGAGGCCCTGGGCCCGGAGGGGTTCGGGCTTCTTTGTGAGCTGGCTAGCGCCGCACGGGTCATGGGTTTGCCCGTGATCTTTGACGGGAAGCGGGGGGATATCGGTTCCACCGCCGAGGCTTACGCCCGGGCCTACCTTCTGCGCTTTCCCGGAAGCGCCCTTACCGTGAACCCCTACCTGGGCCTGGATACCCTCACGCCCTTCTTCCAGGCGGCCCGGGAAAGCCAGGGGGCGGTTTTCGTCCTGGTCAAGACCTCAAACCCAGGATCAGGGTTTTTGCAGGATCTTCTGGTGGAGGGAAGGCCCCTTTACCTTCGCCTGGTGGAGGCCCTGGCCCGGGAGGGGGAGGGATACCGGGAAGGGGAGTGGAGCCGCGTGGGCATGGTGGTGGGGGCCACCTACCCGGAGGTGGTCTTAACGGTGCGGGAAAAGGCTCCCCATGCTCCCTTCCTCCTCCCCGGCGTAGGGGCCCAGGGGGGAAGGCCTTTGAAGGGCCCCGGCCTTTTGAACACCGCAAGCCGCGCCCTTTTCTATCCGGGGGGCAGGCCGGATCTGGAGGGAGCCTTACGGGCGGCGGAGGACTTCCATAGGGCTTTGGTAGAGTAGGGGGGATGGATGTCCTGGAGCTCTACCGCAGGACGGGAGCCCTTCTGGAAGGGCACTTCCTCCTGCGCTCGGGGTTGCACTCGCCCATCTTCCTGCAATCCGCTGCCCTCTTGCAGCATCCCCTCTATGCGGAGGCGGTGGGGGAGGCCTTAGGCAAGCTATTTGAAGACGAGAAGGTGGATTTCGTCATCGGCCCGGCCCTGGGCGGGGTGATCCTGTCCTTCGTGGTGGCCCGCGCCTTAGGGGCCAGGGCCCTCTTCGCCGAGAAGGATGGCCAGGGAGGCATGACCCTGCGCAGGGGCCTCACCGTGAACCCAGGCGACCGTTTTTTGGCGGTGGAGGATGTGGTGACCACAGGGGAGAGCGTGCGCAAGGCCATCCAGGCGGCGGAGGCCAGGGGAGGGGTTTTGGTGGGGGTGGGAGCCATCGTGGACCGAAGCGGAGGGAAGGCGGCGTTCGGGGTGCCGTTCCGGGCCCTCCTGAAGCTGGAGGTGCCCCAGTACCTTCCCGAAGCCTGCCCCCTGTGCCGGGAGGGTGTGCCTTTGGAGGAGGTGTAGGGCCGTGCGCCTTCTTTTTGGTCTTTGGCTCCTGGCCTTAGGGTGTTTCCCCAACGGGAACGCATCCTGGGCCTGGGCTGCCCCGCAGGTGGAGGTGGCCAAAGGGGCTGCCGAGGCCTGGGCCAAGGGGGAGCTCTCCCCTAGGCTGGAGGAGGTCTTAAGGGCCCCTCCGGAGGAGGCTCCTAGGCTTTTAGAGCGCTACGCCTTCTTCCCAGCCCCTCCCAAAGGCCTTACCCTCAACCTGGATAGCCCCAAGGTGGAAGGGAACCGGGTCCTCTTCCCGGCGGCGGTGGGGGATAGGGTAGGGGAGGTGGTGGTGGTCTTGGAGGGCCGGGAGGTGAAGCGGGTCTACTTCCGCCCCGAAGGCCTTTCCCTCCCCGGGTACCTCCTCACCCCAGCGGCGGGATGGGGGTTTTTGCTCCTTTCGGTCTTTTGGATCTTCCTCCTCTTCCAACCGTCCCCCTTCCGCGCTTGGCTTCTGGAAGCCCTTGTCCTCCTCCGGGGTTATAGGGGGCTCTACCTCTTCACCAACCTCTTCCTTTACGGCCTTTTTGGCCTGGGGGCCCTTTTGGCCTATGGGATGCCGGAGATGGCCAAGGCGGTGCAGGCCCTTTTCGGCGGGGCCCTCGAGGCCATCGGCCTGGAGGAGGCCATGGGGAGGGGGATCCTGGTCCTGGCCGGGGTGATCTTCCACTGGAACTTCAGCCAGGGGCTTTTCCTTACCGGCTTGATTCCCGCCCTACTCCTGGGGATTCCGGCTTTTCTTCTCAATGCCCTTCGCTATCTGGTCTTCGGCTTCGCCCTTTCCCCGGCCCTTTTGGGGTCTCTCTTCCTGGTCCACCTGCCCACCTTGGTCTTGGAACTTCAGGCCTACATCCTGGTCACCTTCGGGGGGCTGGTGCTTTTGGCCAAGACGGCGGGAGGGGAGGGGTACAGGAAGGGGCTTAGGGCCTTGCTCCTCACCTTCTACCTGGGGGCTCTTTTCCTGCTTTTGGCGGCCTGGTATGAGGCCTGGGAGGTGAGCGTGCTCCTATGAAGGTGGCTATCCTGGGGGCTGGGGCCTGGGGCACCGCCTTGGCGGTCCTTCTGGCCAGCAAGGGGATTCCCACGGCCCTTTGGGCCAGGAGGAAGGAGCAGGCGGAGGCCCTCAGGGCCAGCCGGGAGAACAAGGACTACCTGCCGGGGGTGGCCCTCCCCGCTTACCTGTACCCCACCGCCGACCCCGAGGAGGCCTTGGAGGGAGTGGAGCTGGCGGTGGTGGCCCTGCCCTCCAAGGCCTTGGAGGAAACCCTAAGGGCCTTGCCCCTGGCCCCTTGGTACCTTTCGGCCACCAAGGGGCTTTTCTTTCAAGAAGGAAGGCTTCGCACCCCCAGCGAGGTGGTGGAAGCCTTGACTGGCAGGTCCGTGGCCGCCCTTTCCGGTCCCAACCACGCGGAGGAGGTGGCCCGCTTTCTCCCCACCGCCAGCGTGGCGGCGGGTCCCTTGGAGCTGGCCAAAAGGGTACAGGAGCTTTTCTCCGGGCCCACCTTCCGGGTCTACACCAGCCAGGACCGGCGGGGGGTGGAGCTGGGCGGGGCCTTGAAGAACATCCTGGCCCTGGCGGCGGGGATGGTGGACGGGCTCCGCCTGGGGGATAACGCCAAGGCGGCCCTCCTCACCCGGGGCCTTAGGGAGATGGTGCGCTTCGGTACCGCCTTGGGGGGGGAGGAGGCTACCTTTTATGGGCTTTCCGGCCTGGGGGATCTCCTGGCCACCGCCTATAGCCTCCACTCCCGGAACCGGGGAGCGGGGGAGAGGCTGGTGCGGGGCGAGGCTTTGGAGCGCCTCGAGGACCGGGGGGTGGTGGAGGGTCTCTATGCGGTCAAGGCCCTCATGGTCTGGCGGGAGAAGGAGGGACTGGAGCTACCCATTGCTGAGGCGGTGTACGGGGTGGTCTACAAGGGGCTGGATCCCTTAAAGGCCCTTTCTGCCCTCATGGCCCGCGAACCCAAGGGGGAGTAGCCCCTTAAGCCCCAGCAAACCCATACTATGAGGAAGCCTTCCGCCTTTAGAAGAGCTCGGCCAGGAAGCCCAAAAGGGCCGTGCGGAAGGCCTTGGGGTTTTCCAGGTTGGCCAGGTGCCCGGCCTCGGGAAGGATGAGCAGGCGGGCGTCGGGCAGGGCCCTGGCCATCCGCTTGGCCTCCTCCGGGGGGGTTAGGGTGTCCTCCTCCCCCACCAGGACCAGGGCCGGGCGGCGCATCTCGGGAAGAAGGGGGGTGGAGTCGGGCCGTTCCGCCAGGGCCAGGAGGCTTTGGGCCACCTCTTCGGGGCTGGCCTCCAGGATGAGGGCTTTGGCCCTTGCCACCACCTCAGGCTTCTCCTCCTGCGTGGTCTTGCCCAGGTGGCTTGGGAGGAGGGCTTCGGGGAGGAAGGCCACCCCTTCCGCCAGAACCCTTTCCCTTAGGGCATAGCGGTTCTTCCTGCCCTCCTCGGTGTCGGCCCCCGCGCGGGTATCCGCCAGCACCAGGCCCAGGAAGCGCTCGGGGGCCCTGCGCCAAAGTTCGAAGATGAGGTAGCCCCCCATGGAAAGCCCCACGAAGACGGCCTCCTCGAGGCCTGCCTCATCCATCTCCCCCAGCACCTTATCCGCTGCCTGGGAAAGGGATAGCCCTAAGTAATGGGGGGCCAGGACGGGAAGCCTTCCCCGAAAGTAGCCCATCTCCTCTTCCCACATCCGGGGGTTGTAGGGGAAAGCGTGCAGAAACACCACGCCGCGCATCTAGGCCTCCTTCACGGATTCCCCCTCGAGGCCCAAGGCCTTGAGCCGGGCGATGAGGCTTGGGTCTTCCACCACCACATAGTTGCGCCCATCCTGGCTCTCCGCCCAAAGGAGCCCAGCCTTGGCGGCCTCCTTCCAGGCCTCCATGAGGTCGGGGTACTGGACCAGCAAAGGGGTCACCTTGTGGGCGGGGTAACGCCTCACCGCAGGGCCTCCTCGAGGGCGTGCCAGGCCAAGGTGGCGCACTTCGCCCGGGCGGGGAGCTTGGCCACCCCCTGAAGGGCCAGGAGATCCCCAAGGGCCGGGTCGGGGGGGGCTCCTTCCACCACCATGGCCTGGAACTTCCTGGAAAGCTCCAGGGCCTCCGCCACCTTCTTCCCCTTCACCAGCTCGGTCATCATGGAGGCGCTTGCGGTGCTGATGGCGCACCCTTGACCCTGGAAGCGGATGTCGGCGATGGTGTCCCCTTCTAGGAGCACCATCACCTCCACCTGGTCCCCGCAGGAGGGGTTCATCCCCCCGGCCTGCTTGGTGGCCTGGGGCAGGACCCCGAAGTTCCTGGGGCTCTGGTAGTGGTCCAGGAGGATCTCCCGGTAAAGCTCGTCAAGGACGCTCATTGGTCCATTATAGCCAGGCCCGGTACTTGGCCTCTATCCTTAGAAGGGCTTCCACGAAGCGGTCCACCTCTTCCTTCGTGTTGTAGAGGTAGAAGCTCGCCCGGGCCGTGGCCGCAAGGCCGAGCTTCCGGTGGAGGGGCTGGGCGCAGTGGTGGCCCGCCCTCACGGCGATCCCCTCCTGGTCCAGGAAGGTGGCGAGGTCGTGGGCGTGAAGGCGGCCTAAGGTGAAGGGGATGACCCCGCCCCGGTCCTCCCCCTTGGGGCCGTACACCTTGAGGTCCGGCACCTCGGCCAGGCGCTTTAGGGCGTATTCCAAAAGGGCCCGGTCATGGGCGAAGACCCGTTCCATGCCGATCTCCATCAGGTAGCTGGCCGCTTCCCCCAAGGCGATGGCCTCGGCGATGGGGGGGGTGCCGGCCTCAAAGCGCTGGGGCGGGGGGGCGTAGGTGGAGCGGTCCACGTGGACCTCGCGGATCATCTCCCCTCCTCCCAGGAAGGGTCCCATGCCTTCCAGGACCTCATACCGCCCCCAAAGCACCCCGGCCCCTGTGGGCCCCAACATCTTGTGGCCAGAGAGGGCGAAGAAGTCCGCCCCCAGGGCCTTCACGTCCACGGGGAGGTGGGGGGCGGACTGGGCCCCGTCCACCACCACCAAGGCCCCCGCCTCCTTGGCTTTTCGGGCGATCTCCGCCACCGGGTTGATGGTCCCGAGGACGTTGGACATGTGCACCAGGGAGACCACCTTGGTCCTCTCGGTGAGGAGGCGGTCCAGGGCGGAGAGGTCCAGCCTTCCCTCCTCCGTGAGGGGGATGGCCTTCACCTTCGCCCCCTTGAGGCCCGCCACCAGGTGCCAGGGGACGAGGCCCGCATGGTGCTCCATCTCGGTGACCAGGACCTCGTCCCCTTCCTTAAGGTTTCTCAAGCCCCAGGCGTAGGCCACCAGGTTCATGGCCTCGGTAGTGTTGCGCACAAAGACGATCTCCTGGGGGTTTGCGTTCAGGAAGCGGGCAAGCCTTTTGCGGGCCTCCTCGTAGGCCTCGGTGGCCTCGGCGGAAAGCCGGTAGGCCCCCCGGTGGACGTTGGCGTTCAGGGTCTCGTAGAAGCGCTTCAGGGACTCAATGACGCGCCTTGGCTTTTGGCTCGTGGCGGCGGAGTCCAGATAGACGAGGTCGGGCCGCCCGGCGATCAGGGGGAAGTCCACCCTTAGGGTGCTTAGGTCCATGCCCTCAGTCTAGTCCAGGCGCACCCGCCTGAGGAGCATGGCGTTTAGGGCCACGATCACCGTGGAGAGGCTCATGAAAAGCGCCCCCACCGCCGGGGAGAGGACGATGCCCCAAGGGTAGGCCACCCCGGCGGCCAAGGGCAGGGCGATGGCGTTGTAGCCCGTGGCCCAGAAGAGGTTCTGCACCATCTTGGCGTAGGTGGCCCGGGCGAGGAGGAGGGCGCGGACCACGTCCAGGGGGTCGCTTTCCACCAGAACAAGATCCGCCGACTCGATGGCCACGTTGGTCCCCGCCCCGATGGCGATGCCCAGGTCGGCCTCGAGGAGAGCGGGGGCGTCGTTAATGCCGTCGCCGACGAAGGCGGTGGGGCCTTGGGTCTTGAGCTCGCGTACGATCCGGGCTTTGTCCTGGGGTAGGACCCGGGCGTGGTACCGCTGAATTCCCAGCTCCTGGGCCACGGTTTTGGCCACGGCCTCGGCGTCCCCCGTGATCATCACGGGGGTGAGGCCCATGGCCTTCAGCCGTTGGACGGCTTCCTTGGCGGAGGGACGGATGCGGTCGGCCAAAGCGAAGTAGGCCAAAACCCGCTCCTCGTCCATGAGGGCAACGACGCTTTCCCCCCGGCCTTCGGCCTCCCGGAGGCCTCGCTTTAGGGCCTCGGACACCCTTAGCCCAAGCTCTTCCGCCCACTCGGGCCGGCCCACCCGGTAGCGTTTACCCTCGAGGGTGCCCTCCACGCCTTTGCCGGGGACTGCTTGGAAGTCCCGGACCTCAGGGCGGGGAAGCCCCCTGCCTTCCGCCGCTTCCACGATGGCCTGGGCCAAGGGGTGTTCCGAGAAAGCCTCGAGGGCCGCAGCTAGGGAAAGCACCTCTTCCTCGGAAAACTCCTCAGCGTATATTGCCCGAACGGCGAAGCGCCCCTCGGTGAGGGTCCCGGTCTTGTCGAAGGCCACGAAGCGGATCTCCCGGGCGCGTTCAAAGGCTTCCCGGTTCCGGACCAGGATGCCGTGCCGGGCAGCCAGGGCCGTGGCGTTCACCATGACCAGGGGGATGGCGAGGCCTAGGGCGTGGGGGCAGGCGATGACCACCACGGTTACTGCCAGGGAGAGGGCGAAGTTGAAGTCCTGTCCCAGGGCGAGCCAGACGAGGAAGGTGAGGGTGCCGAGGGTAAGGGCGATGTAGAAGAGCCACCCCGCAACCCGGTCTGCCAGGGCCTGGAAGCGGCTCCGGGAGGCTTGGGCTTCCTGTACCAGTCGCAGGATCTGGCTTAGGGTGGTGGCCTCCCCGGTGCGGGTGACCCGGACCTTGAGGGCGCCCTCCCCGTTCACCGCCCCGGCTATCACCTCGTCTCCCGGTTCTTTGGGCACGGGCCGGGACTCCCCGGTGAGGAAGGCCTCGTTCATCGTGGAAGCGCCCTCCACCACCACCCCGTCCGCCGGCACCTGCTCCCCGGGGCGGATAAGGATCAGGTCCCCCTCTTTGAGGGCGGAGACGGGTACGTCTTCTATGCGGTCGCCCACGATCCGGTGGGCGGTGGTGGGCATGAGCTTGGAGAGTTCCTCCAGGGCCCGGCTTGCTGCCTGCACCGAGGCCATCTCCAGCCAGTGCCCGAGGAGCATCACGTCAATGAGCGTGGCCAGCTCCCAGTAAAAGGGCATTCCCGGAAGGCCCAAGGAGACGGCCAGGCTGTAGCCGTAGGCCGCGGTGATCCCCAGGGCGATGAGGGTCATCATCCCGGGGGTGCGCGCCCGAAGCTCGCGAAGCGCCCCCTTTAGGAAGACCAGGCCGCCGTAGAAGTAGAGGATCGTCCCCAAGACGGGGTTCACCCAGGCGCTTCCCGGGAACTGGGCTGCCCGGTAGCCGAACCAATCTTGGAGCTGTTCGGAGAAGTAGAGGATGGGGAGGGTGAGGAGGAGGCTTACGAAAAAGCGGTCCCGAAACATCTCCGGGGTGTGCCCGGCGTGCTTGTCGTGGCCCGTGTGGGAAGCGTGTTCCCCGGAGGGGTGGGCGTGCTTGGGTTCGGAAGGAGAGGGGTGGTGATGGTGCTCGTGCGCGTGGTGGGTGCGATTGTCCTTCATCTGGGCACCTCCTTCTTAAGGAGATTTTACACCCCTCCCCCTGAGGAGAGGGGTGGAGGAAAAAGCGAGAATGGGTCTTTAGAGCCGGGAAAGGGCGCGGGAGAGCCTGGTCCGGGCCTCCTCGGCCACGGGGGCCAGGGCCCTTTGGGTGGCCTCGGGGAGAACCCGGAACATGGCCTCGGGGTCTTGTCTTGGATGAGGCCCGCATGCCGGTTCTGGACCTGGGAGGGAGGGGCGTGGGGAGGATGGCGGTGGGGATGCACTAGCCCACCTCCAGCATCCCCATCATGCCCCGGTCCTCGTGCTCCACGATGTGGCAGTGGAAGACGGTTTTCCCGGGCAGGTTCCTAAGGGGAACCAGGAGGCGCACCACCTCCTTAGCCTTTAGGTTCACCACGTCCTTAAGGGCGCGGTAAGGGAAGGCCTTGCCGTTCACGGAGAGGACCTGGAAGGGATGGGTGTGGAGGTGGAAGGGATGGTCCATGTCCCCTTGGTTTTCCAACTCCCAGACCTCGAGGTCGCCCACCCGCCCGCGGAAGTCCACCCGACGGTGGTCAAAGGTCTTGCCGTTGATGAAGAAGCGCCCGGCCATCATGTCCTCCGTGAAGGTGATGCGCCGGGTCACCCTGGCCTGGTTGGGGCTGAGGGCGGGCAGTTTGGCCAGGGCCTTGGGCAGGGGGAGGGGTTTGGGGCGGGGCGGGGCCACCAGGGTGAGGAGGGTTTGGGGCCTTTGGCTTGTTCCCATGGCCATTCCTCCGTGGCCCATGGGCTCCATCCCGCCCATCATGTGGACCCCTCGGTCGTAGGGAAGGGCGAGGAGGCGGAAAGCCCCTTCCTTCTGGAAGCGCACCAGGACCTCTGCCCGTTCCCCGGGGGCCAGGAGGAGTTCGGGGACCTCATAGGGTTCCTCCAGGAAGCCCCCGTCGCTGGCGATGAGGTAAAGGGGATGCCCTTCCAACTGGAGCCGGTAGTAGCGGGCGTTGCTGGCGTTCAGGAGGCGGAGGCGTAAAGTGGCCTTGCCGGCCCGCAAGGTGGGGCGGGAGGCCCCGTTCACCAGGACCAGGCTGCCCTCTTTGCCGTTGATCCAGTCCATGGGGGAATGGGCGGCGGGACGGCCCGATGCGAGCTCCAGGTCCTTGAGGACCAAAAGGTGCTCCTCGGCTTCCCGGAGTTCGGGAATCCCGTCCACGGGGCTTTCCACCACAATGGCCCCCGCTAGTCCGGCGAAGAGCTGGGGGGCCACCCGTTCGTGCAGGTGGGGGTGGTACCAGAAGGTGCCCGCCAGGTCCCGGGGAACGGTGAACTCGTAGCGCCAGGTTTCCTTGGAGGGTATCTCCAGGAGGGCATCGTCCACCTTAGGAGGGATGGGAAGCCCGTGCCAGTGCAGGTTCGTGGACTCGGGAAGGAGGTTTTCCAGCTCGAGGCGCACGGTATCCCCAGGGCGCACCCTGAGGGTAGGCCCTGGGAAGCTGCCCCCATAGGTCCAAAGCCGCGCCTCCCGCCCGGCTACGGTAACGGGGGTGGGGGCGGCCTTCAGCCGCACCTGCAGGAGGCCGTCCCGGCTTTTGAGCACCGGGGGCTCGGGAAAGGAGGCCTGGCCCCGGGCCAGGGGAGATAGAAGAAGGCCTGCCGTGAGCTTAAGAAGGGCTCGGCGGTCGGTATTCATACCCTTATGAGGATAAGGGGGGTTTGTAAAGGAAGTATAAAGGTCCCTCCAGAACCCCCTAGAGTTTGGCCAAGGCTTTCTCCAGCCGGTTTCTCGCCTCCTCGGCTACGGGTTTGAGCGCCTCCTGGGTTTCTGTAGGAAGGATCCGGAACATCTCCCTGGGATCCTGCAAGAGGACCTCCACGCCCTCTGGCCCCTCCTTGAGCACCGCATTGCAGGGGAGGAGGAGGCCGATATCGGGCTCGGCCTCGAGGGCCTTGGCCGCCAGGCTGGGGTTGCAGGCCCCCAGGATGAGGTATGGGGGCCTTTCCAGGCCCAGGCGGGCCTTGAGGGTGGCGGCCACGTCGATCTCCGTGAGGATGCCGAAACCTTCTTCCCTTAGCGCGGTTTCCAACCGGGCCCGGGCCTCGGCCAGGCTGGTCTTCAGGGTTTTCCTTAAGTCCGTCATGGTACCCTCCCTACCTAAAGGGTAGCGGAACCTGAGAGAAAAGGCCTTTCGTGAAAGTTGTATTGAGGAGTTTTGGGGGGTATAGGAAAGGCCCTGGGCCCCGCCCGGGGCAGCTGCCCCGGGCAAGGGCCCTACCGGGGTCACTCTCCCAGGAAGAAGCCATGCCAGGTGTGGACCCAGACCTCCCCCGTGTAGGCATTCACGGAAAGCATGCCCTCCACCTCCTTGCGCCCGAAGTCAAAGGTGTAGTACCCGGGGAAAGCCCCGGCTTCCATCACCTGGGCACCCGGGAGGTAGCCTTTCAGGAAGGTCTCGGCCAGCTTCCTGGCTTCCGCCAAGGGGAAGCGGACAGGAGTCTGCACGGGCCCGCCCATCATGCCGTAACGGGTGTTCCACATCATGTTGGGGCCAGGTTCCGGGGAAACCACCCCGGTGTAGCGATCGGCGATGAGCTCAAAAAGCCCCTGCCCTTTCTCGTCCACCACCTGGGCGTAGTAGTTTTGGCTGAAGGCCATGAAGTCCTTAAGGCGTGCCCCTGGGTAGAGGCGCTTGGCGTAAGCCTCCATCCGCGCTTTGGCTTCTGCCTGGGGAATGGGCCGGGCTTCCGGAGGGTAGACCGCCATCATGCCCATCATCCCGTGGCCGCCCATCATGCCGTAGCCCATCATCCCCGGGCCGTACTGCGGGCCGTAGCCCATCATCCCCGGACCAAAACCCCCCATCATGCCTTGGGTGAGGGCAAGGCCCAAGAGCAAAAGGCCCAGAACTCCTAAGACCATACCGTAGCGTTTCATGCTTCACCTCCCCTTTCCAGTTCCTTCCTAAGCCTTCTGTAGCTTTCCTCGTCCAGCTCGCCTCTGGCGTACCGGAGGCGCAGGGCCTCCAGGGCCTCATCCTTTTTGGGCCCGCCGCCTCCCCCCCAGGCCCGAAGCCCCAGGTAAAAGAGGCCAGCCAAGAGGGCCAGGATGAGGAGCATGTTGAGAAGCCCGAAGAACCACCCGAAACCCATGCCGCCCCAACCCATCATGCCCACGATCCACCTCCATCTGTTGTACCCTAGGCCGGTATTGTTAAGCTGGCATAAAGGGGTTTTACCGGCGCTTAACGTTTGGCCCTTAAGCTGATGGACATGCGAAGAGGGCTACTGGCGCTTGGTCTTGCTGTCCTGGGCCTGGTGGGGTTGGCCCTGGGAAGTGGGCTACTGGAGGAGGTTTCCCGAAGCCTTTACCGAACGGCCAACACCCTGTACGCTCTCCTGGCCCCCTGGGTGGATGGCCTGAGGCGGGAGGTGGGGGTCCCTTGGCTTTCCGCTTTTCTCCTGGGAGTCCTGGCGGCCTTTGCCCCCTGCCAGATCACCACTGGGGCCAGCGCCCTGGCCTATCTGGCTCCTTCCGCCCTCGAGGGAAGGGTCTGGCCCAGGTTTCTGGCCTTTCTCCTGGGGAAGGCCTTCACCTACCTGGTGCTCGCCGGGGTGGTTCTCTTCGTTTTGGGCGGGACCCTGGACAACCCCGGGGCCATCTTCCGCCCGGTGCGGCTGGCCCTTGGGCCCTTTATGGTCTTGGTGGGCCTGGGCCTTTTGGGAGTGGTGCGCTGGCCCCTGGCCTGGGCGGCACCGGAGGGCTGGGTGGCCCGGGTGGGGGCGTGGGGTGGGCTTCTTGGGCCCTTGGCTTTGGGTGGGGTTTACGGCTTGGCCTTCTGCCCTACCCTCTTCTGGCTTTTCTTCGGGCTTCTACTCCCTTTGGCCCTGGCTTCTTCCTTTGGGTTTCTCTTTCCCCTTCTCTTCGCCCTGGGGACGGGCTTTCCCCTGGGTTTTCTGCTCCTCCTTTTCGCCCGCATGGGCCGGGGCCAGGCCCTCAAGGGAATGCGCCACGTGGGAAGCCATCTTCTAAGGGGTGCAGGGGCAGTCTTCGTGGCCCTGGGGATTTTGGACACGGTGCTTTACTGGAACCTCTAGCATGGGAGGCAAGGGCATGAAGAGGGGCTTAAGGGCTCGGTTTTTCGCCGCCCTCCTTCCCGCCCTTTCCCGGGAGCACGTGGGCTTGAGCGAACCCTGGCGGAAGAAACTCCTGGGAAGCCTGGCGGGGAAGGTTTTGGAGATCGGCCCGGGGACAGGGGTTAACCTGGCCTATCTGCCGGATGGCGTCTACTGGCTGGGCCTCGAGCCCAATCCCTACTTCCACCCCCACCTTAAGCAGGCCCTGAGCCTGAGGGGGCTTTCCGGTGAGGTTCTTTTGGGCCAGGCAGAGGCCATCCCCCTGCCGGAGGAAAGCGTGGAGGCCGTGGTGGCCACCCTGGTCCTTTGCTCGGTGGAGGATACCAGGGCGGCCTTGGCAGAGATCCTCAGGGTGTTGAAGCCCGGGGGGCGTTTGGTCTTTTTGGAACACGTAGCCGCTCCCCGGGGTTCCTCCCTGCGCCGGTTCCAGGACCTCCTTTGCCCCTTATGGGGTTTTTGGGGGGACGGCTGCCATCCCAACCGGGAAACCCTAGCCCTTATTCGGGAGGCGGGGTTTGCCCGGGTGGAGGCGGAGGCCTTGGAACTGCCCCTTCCCCTGGTGGCCCCCCATGTGGCCGGGGTGGCCTGGAAGGGATAGCCCTCAGCGCCCCTGCCAGAGGGTGCCCCTTTCGTCCACCCAGGCCAGCCAACCCTCCTCCTGGGGATGGGCAGCCAGGGCCAACACCGCTCCCTGCCAGATCCTGCGCCACCCCGCTTCCGTTCGCTGCCAGAGGCCGAGCTTTCCTCCCAGGTACAGGGTGCCCGAAGGGGAGAGGACCAGGGGTCCCGGGGCGGGGTCAGGGGAGGGAATGGGGCGGAAGCTTTCGCCCCCATCCTCGCTCAGGAAGAGCCCCCTTTCCATAAGGGAAGCCCAGAGGCGGCCCTTTTGGTCCACCAGGAAGAAGGCCATCCCCGCTTTGGGCAGGCCCCGGGCGGGAAGCTTTGCCCAGGTCTGCCCGCCGTCCCGGCTGCGGAAGTAGCCGTAGGTGGCCTCGAGGGTGTAGTGGACCTCAGGCTTCCTGGGATCGATGGCATAGGCGTGGAGGTCCAGGGCGGGAAGGCCCTTGGGCCTTAGGTCGCGGAAGCGCTTCAGGTCCCGGCTTTCCGCATAGATCCAGTGCCCGGCTACCAGGAGGCGCTCACCGTCCCAGGCCAGGTTCATGGCGTCCCAGTCCCGCCGCCGCACCAGGTCCTGGGGGGTGCTGTTGTTCCAGGCAACGATGCCGTCGTGGTGGCCCAGGAGCAGGGCTCCCGAGGGGTGCCACAAAAGGGCGTGAACGTCCCGCGTGGGCACCGGACCCAGGGGAGTTTGGGCCAGGGCGAGGCCGAGGAAGAGGGTAAAAAAGGTGAAAGGGCGCATGGCGTTCTACCGTGAGGCGAGGCGGAAGCCGGTAAGGCAGGTGGGGCTTTGGCTGAAGGTGGCCACGGAGCCGGTGGCCGCCAGGTTCCCCCAGCGGATCTCCAGGGTGTAGCGGCGGTTGCGGGGCAACCAGAGCTCAAAGAACCCGTCCTTCCCCGATCTGACCTGGGTCTTGAGCACCTCCTTTTCCCCCTCCAGCACCCGGACCTCAAAGACCTCCTCCTGGAGTTCCCCCGTGCAGCTGGAGAAGTAGTGGACCTGGCAGGGATGGGTACGGCTCACGTAGGGGGCTATCGCCAGAAGGAAGCGGTCCTTGAGGGCCACCTGGGTTTTGCGGCCGTCCGGGAACTCGAAGAAGAAGGCCTCGGGGGTCACGTAGCTCACCACCCTTTGCCCTTCCTCCCGCCACCGCTTGGCCAGGGCCAGAGCCTCTTCGGGCTTCAGGCCTTTGAGGGCCTCGGGGGAGGGAGTCTGGGCCAGGCCTAAAGCCACGCCTAGGGCAAGCGCCAGAAGCTTCTTCATGGCTCTCACCCTAAGCCCTGCCTGTTAAGCCTGTGTAAAGGGGTAGGGTGAAGCGGAAAACGCTTCCCCGGCCCAGCTGGCTTTCCACCCAGATCCTTCCCCCCATGGCTTCTACCAGGCTCTTGGCGATGGTGAGGCCCACTCCGGTTCCCCCGTCCTGACGGCTGCGGGAGGGGTCTATGCGGTAGAAGCGCTCAAAGATGCGGGGAAGGTGTTCCTCGGGGATGCCGGGTCCTGTGTCCTCCACGCTGAAGACCACTGCCTGGCCTGTCCTTTCCGCCCCAAGCCTCACCCTTCCTCCCTCCGGGGTGTGGCGAAGGGCGTTGGAAAGCAGGTTAGCGAGCACCTGGAGGGTCCGTTCCGCATCGGCCCAGACCCGGGGAAGCAAGGAGGGGGTCGCCACCTCCAGGGCCACGCCCTTGGCCTGGAAGGCGGGGCGGAAGCGTTCCGCCGCCTGTCCCAGGAGTTCTTGGGGATCCAGGGGCTCGGGGTGAAGCTCCACTGCCCCCGACTCCACCTGGGAAACCAGGGAGAGATCCCGGACCAGCCGGCTCAAGGCCCGCACTTCCTGCTGAATCCTTTCCGCTGCCTTTTCGGGCTCCATGACCCCGTCCGCCAGGGCCTCGGCGTAGGCTTGCAGGGCGGACAGGGGAGTCCTGAGCTCGTGGGCCACGGTGCCGATGAGCTCCACCCGGCTTTGTTCCACTCGTTCCAGGGCTTCGGCCAGGCGGTTGAAGTGAAGGGCCACCTCGCCGAACTCGTCCCGTTCCAGGAGGGGAAGGCGCACCCGGTACTCCCCCTGGGCCATACGGCGGCTTCCCTCGGCCAGAAGCCTGGCGGTGCGGGAGAAGCGCAGGCTGGCGAAGGAGGCGGAAAGGGCAGCCCCGGCCACGGAGAGGGGAAGGGCGGCGAGGAGGGCGGTGGTGAGGGTGGAGCGGAGGCCTTCCTCGAGGTCCCGCCTTAAGGCCTCGCCCATCATGAGCCCCCCCATCATGGAGAGGGCGTGGTACATGCGTTCCACATGTTCCCGGTAGAAGGAGGGGGCCAGGGTCTCCGCCAGGAGGAAGAAGAGGAACAGGGCCAGGAGGGCCACCAGAAGGTGGCTGAGGAAGAGCTTAGCGAAGAGGCGCATCGCCTTCCCGGAAGCGGTACCCCACCCCCCGTACCGTTTCGATGAACCGGGGGTTTTCCGGATCGTCCATGAGCTTTTTTCTCAAAGCAGCGATGTGCACGTCCACCACCCGGTCTATGCCCGGGAAGTCCGGTCCCCACACCTTTTCCAAGAGCCTTTCCCGGGTGAAAACCATCCCCGGATGCTGGGCCAGGGTGAGGAGGAGGTCAAATTCCAGCTGGGAAAGGGGAAGGGGCTTGCCCTCCAGGTAGGCCTGCCGCTCCTTGGGAAGAAGGCGCAAGGGGCCATAGCAGAGCTCCTCCTTGAGGCCGGCCCGCCTTAGGAGGGCCTTGACCCGGGCCACCACCTCCTTGGGGCTGAAGGGCTTGACCACGTAGTCGTCGGCCCCTAGCTCCAGCCCCTTAACCCTTTCCTCCTCCTCCCCCCTGGCGGTCAGCATGAGGATAGGAAGCTCGGGCCTTTCCCGGCGGACCTCCGCCAGAACCCGGAAGCCATCCAGCTTGGGCAGCATGAGGTCCAGGATGATGAGATCGGCCCGGGGGTAAAGCTCGAGGGCCCTTTCCCCATCCTCGGCCTGCAAAACCTCAAACCCCGCTCCTCTTAGGTAGACCCCCAGGACCTCGAGGAGGGCCGGGTCGTCGTCCGCCAGGAGGACCTTCATGCCAGGTCCCGCTTCATTCGCTCAAAGGTTTCCTTGTCGATCTCCCCCCTGGCGTAGCGCTCCCTTAGCACCTCTAAGGCCCGGTCCCGCCGCTCAGGGGCTAAGGTCCTGACGATCCAGTAGACCAAGAGGCCTAGGAGGGCGAACCAAAGGAGGCTTAAGAGGGGCCCCCACCAGCCCAGGTACCCACCGTGGTCGCACCACCACATACCTTTCACCTCCTAGTTCCAGCTTAGCCTCGGCAGATTAAGCTACGGTAAAGCTCCTTGGCTGGAACCCTTTTAGCCTCAAGGAGTTGCTGAGCACGAAGAGGCTGGAGAGGGTCATGGCACCGGCCGCCAGCATGGGGTTCAGAAGAAGCCCGGTGAAGGGGTAAAGAGCCCCGGCCGCCACGGGGATGAGGAGGATGTTGTAGGCGTAGGCCCAGAAGAAGTTGAGGTAGATGGTCCGAAGGGTACGCCGTGCCAGAAGGATGGCGTCCACCAAGCTTTCCAGGCTCGGAGAAAGCAGGATGACATCCCCTGCCTCCACGGCGATGTCCGTGCCCGTGGCCAGGGCAATGCCCGCATCGGCCTGGGCCAAGGCGGCGGCGTCGTTGATGCCGTCCCCCACAAAGATCACCTTCCGCCCCTGGGCCTGGAGGTGCCGTATGGCCTCCACCTTACCCTCAGGGCGCACCCCGGCCAGCACCTCCTCTATGCCCAAGGTCTCGGCCACCCGCCTGGCCGGGATGGGGTGGTCCCCGGTGAGGAGGACGGGTTTGAGGCCCAGGGCCTTTAAAGCGGCCACCACCCTTCGCGCCTCGGGCTTGGGGGGGTCAAAGACCCCGAAGGCGGCCAAAAGCCTCTCCCCATCCGCCAGGTAAAGGGGAGTGTAGCCCTTTTCGGATAGCTCCCAGGCCTCCTTGGGAAGCGCCACCCCAAGCCTCTCCATCAGGGCTGGACCCCCCAGGTAAAGCTTCTTCCCCTCCACCACTCCCTCGATGCCCTCCCCGGGCAGGGCCCGCACCCCTTCGGCCTCGGGCAGGCTGAGATCCCTGGCTGCCTCCAGAACCGCCTTGGCGATGGGGTGTTCGCTTCCCCGCTCCAAGGCGGCGGCGAGGCGCAAGGCCTCCTCAGGGCTTAGGGCAAACCCCAGGCGTTCCGTGAGGGTGGGCTTCCCTTGGGTCAGGGTCCCGGTCTTGTCCAGGACCACGGTATCCGCCCGGGCGAGGCCTTCGATGGCCTGGCCCTTGCGGAAGAGGAGGCCGAGCTGGGCCGCCCGCCCCGTGGCCACAGCGATGGCCGCCGGGGTGGCGAGGCCCATGGCGCAAGGGCAGGCGATGAGGAGAACGGAAAGGAGGGCCATGAAGGCGTAGGAGAGGCCGGGGCCATAGAGAATCCAAAGGGTAAAGGTGATAAGGGCGATGAGGAGCACGATGGGCACGAAGACGCTGGCGATGCGGTCCGCCACCTCCTGCACCCGGGGCTTGTAGGCCTGGGCTTCCTCCACCAGGCGGGCCATCTGGGCCAGGACCGTGGCCTCCCCCACCCGGCTGACCCGCACCAGGAGGGCTCCTTCCCCGTTCACCGTACCCCCCACCACCTCGTCCCCGGGCTTTTTGGCCTTGGGGATGGGCTCCCCGGTGAGCATGGCCTCGTCCACATGGCTGAACCCCTCCACCACCACCCCATCTGCGGGGATGCGCTCCCCGGGAAGCACCCGCACCAGGTCGCCAGGGATGAGGGCTTCGGCGGGGATCTCCTTTTCCTCCCCTTCCTGCACCACCCGGGCGGTCTTGGGCCTCAAGGCCAGGAGCTTGCGGATGGCTTCCGAGGCCTTCCCCTTGGCCTTTTCCTCCAGGTGCTTGCCCAAGAGGATCAGGGCCAGGATCACCGCTCCTGCTTCCAGATAGAGATGGCGGGCCTCCTCCGGGAACAGGGTGGGGAAGAGGAGGACCAAAAAGGAGTAGAGGTAGGCGCTTCCTGCCCCCAGGGCCACCAGGGTGCTCATGCCCAGGGAGCGGTGCCGGATCTCCGCCAGGGCCTGGCGGAAGAAGCGCCGGCCGGCGTAGAGGACGGGGAGGGCGGTGAGGACCTGGAAGAGAGGAGGAAGGTGGGGAAGGGGAAGAAGCATGGGCCCCATGGCTAGGAGAAGGGTGAGGAAGGCAAAGGGCAGGGCGATGAGGAGGTCCAAGGGATAAGCGGGGGCCCGTTTTTCCTCCTGGACCACCTCCAGGGGCTCGTACCCTGCATCCCGGATGGCCTGGCGCAGGCGGGGCAGGGTCACGGTGTCCGGGAGGTACTCCACAAAGGCCTTCTCCGTGGCCAGGTTCACGTGGGCGGAAAGCACCCCGGGTAGCTTCTTCAAGGCCCTTTCCACCCGGGCCACGCAGGCGGCGCAGGTCATGCCCCGGATGGGGATCTCCGCCCGGGCCACCACGGGCTCGTAGCCGGCCTCCTCCACCTGCTTCAGGACCTCCTTGAGGTCTATGCCTTCCTGGAGGCGCAAAAAGGCTTCCTCGGTGGTGAGGTTGACCCGGGCTTCCTCCACGCCCGGGGCCCTCTTTAAGGCCCTTTCCACCCGCACCACGCACGAGGCGCAGGTCATGCCCTTTACCCCTACCTTCACTTCCAATGCCATAGCTTCATACCCCCTAGCGGAAACCCCTTTGCTTTCCCCGGGCTGATGTGCCCTTGGGCTTCTGCCCCGCCCTGGACCGGGTGGGATCAACGGTACTTGAGGGCCTCCATCAGTTCCTCCACGATCTCCTCCACGTCTCCCCGCTCGTGGGCGGTGGCCACGTGGTCCCGGAGGTGGGCCCTTAGGACCATCTCCCCCACCCGGTCCAGGGCACCCTCCACCGCCTTGAGTTGCTTCAGCACGTCCACGCAGTAGACGTGGGGATCCTCCAGCATGCGCAGGATGCCCTCGAGGTGGCCCTTGGCGGAGAGAAGGCGCCTTTTGGCTTCCTCGCGCACCTTGGGGTCCAGGTGGAGGGGGTGGCGGGGCACAGGGCCTCCTTAGCCCGCCAAGGCGGCCCGGTAGCCTTCCTCTTCCACGGCCCGGATCAAGGCCTCAGGGTCCGCCTTGCCCTCCACCAGGGCCTCGGCCCGTTCCAGGCTCACCTCGACCTTCTCCACCCCGGGTACCTTAAGAAGCGCCTTTTTCACCGACATCACGCAGTGGTTGCAGGTCATGCCTTCTACCTTGAGCTTCAGCATCCCTTACCTCCCCCCACCCCAGGTGGGGTGGGTACTCTCACCCTACCCTTTTCCCTTCCTGCTGTCAAGGACCTAGGCCCGGTTTGCAGACTTGACCTATATGCGGCTCCTGGAGTAAAGAGGGGGCATGACCCTGCGCGAAGCCCTGTCCCAGATCCCCGACCCCCGGGCCCGCAACCGGCAGTACCCCCTTTGGGGCCTCCTGGCCCTCATCCTGGTGGCTTTTCTTTCCCGCGTGGACTCCCTGAGGGGCGTGGAACGCTTCGCCCGCGCCAACCCCCACCTCTTGCCCCACCTGGGCCTGCGCAAGGCCCCAGGCCACACCGCCATCACCCTTCTCCTTCACCGCCTGGATCCTGAGAAGCTCCAGGCGGCCCTTGGCCAGGTCTTCCCCGAAGCCGACCTTGGGGAAGTCCTGGTGGTAGACGGGAAGCACCTGCGGGGAAGCGGCAAGGGGAAAAGCGCCCAGGTGAAGCTGGTGGAGGTCCTGGCCCTGCACCTCAAGACCACCCTGGCCCAGGCCCGGGTGGAGGGGAGGGAGGACCAAGCGCTTCTGGAGCTCCTGGACCGCCTGGGGGCGGAGGGACTCAAAGGGAAGGTAGTGGTGGGGGACGCGGGGTACCTGTACCCGGAGGTGGCGGGGAAGGTGGTGGAAAAAGGGGGGCATACCTCTTCGTCCTGAAGGCCAACCAGGGGGAACTGCTGGAGTGGGCTCTGGAGGTATTCAAGGGGATGGAGGAAAGGCGGCTTCCCGGGGAGACGGAGTCAGCTTGGGAGGTGGTGCGGGACGGGGAGGTGTGGACCTACCGGGTCTGGGCTTCCCCTTATCTGCCGGATGCGCTCTTGGCCTTTCCCGGGTGCCGACAGGTGGTGCGGGTGGAGCGGGAGGTGGTGCACAAGGGGACGGGGGAGGTACGGCGCGCGGCGAGCTACGCCCTCACCAGCTTGGGAGCCGAGGAGGCGGACGCGAGGCGGCTTGGGGAGCTTCTCCTTTCCCGGTGGGAGGTGGAGAACCGGTCCTTTTGGGTACGGGACGTCCTCCTCCATGAGGACGCCTGCCAGGTGCGGGGCGTGGGGGCGCAAGTCTTGGCGGTCCTCCGGGCCTTTCTGGTGTCCCTGCTGTACCGCAGGGGGGTGCGGAAGAAGAAGGCGGCCCTGGAGACCTTCTCCTTCCATCCCCTCTCCGCCCTCAGGTTCCTGGGGCTCTATGCGGTATAGCGGTCAAGTCTGGCCCGGTTTGTACCACCCCACCTTGGCGCAAGTCCGGCTGGGGGCCCCGGTAAACCACCCCAGCCTGCCGCTAGGCAGGCTGGGGGCTCCGGCTCTGCTTTGACAAGGCTACTTTTGTGGTCCCTGGTTGCCTCCGTGACGGGAAAACAGCTAGTGAGGAAGGCTTCGGAAAAGAAACGTATTAAAGGTCCAGGAGGATGGTATCCCCTTCCAGCTTGGCGGGGAATACCTTTACCGGCTTGGGGGCGGGCAGGGTCTGCCGGCCCGTCTTCAGGTCAAAGCGGGCCCCGTGCCGGGGGCAGACGATCTGGCCGTCTTCCACATCCCCCTCGTGGAGGGGGCCGTCGTCGTGGGTGCAGATGTCCTCCAGGGCGAAGACCTCCTCCCCGGTGTAGAGGAGGAGGATGGGCTTCTTGTGCTCGGGCCGCTTCACCACCAGGCGGCCGTTTTGTAGCTCGCTCAGCCGGGCTACCGGGGTCCACATGGCTTAGATGCGCACCTTTTCCTCGATGACCGCCTCGAGGTGGGCCCTTAAGGCCTTTAGAGGAATGCGGTTAAGGACGTCCGCCAGGTGGGCCTTGACCAAAAGCTCCTGGGCGAGGCTACGGGAAAGCCCCCGGGACTGCAGGTAGAAGAGTTGCATCTCGTCCACGGGGGCGGTGGTGCTGCCGTGGGTGCAACGCACGTCGTTGGCCCCGATCTCCAGCTGGGGGATGGAGTCCACCCGGGCGGTGGGGGAGAGGATGAGGTTGCGGTTGGCCTGGTAGGCGTCGGTCTTCTGGGCCCCCCGTTCCAGCTTGATGAGGCCGGAAAAGACCGCCCGGGCCTCGTCCTTCACCGCTCCCTTGTAGAGGAGGTCGCTTCGGGTATGGTGCTCCACGTGGTGCTGCAGGGTGTAGTGGTCGAAGTGCTGGAGGCCGTGGCCGAAGTAAAGCCCCAGCATCTCGCTTTCCGCTCCCGGGCCCAATAGCTCCGAGGCCACCTCACTCCTGGCGTAGCGCCCGCCCAGGTTGACCACCAGGTCGTTTAAGGCGGCATCCCGCTCCAGCAGGGCCCTTTGCCGGTGGAAGTGCCAGACCCCGTCGCCCAGGGTTTGCACGTGGGCGTGGCGCAGCCGGGCTCCAGGCCTCAAGACCATCTCCGTGGCGGAGAGGTGCAGGGTGGGGGGGAGGTCCAAGGAGAGGTACTCCTCGATGTAGGCGGCCTTGGCGTTGTCCTCCAGGAAGATGAGGCTCCGGCCCGCCGAGGCCTTGCCCCCTTCCAGCACCTTGAAGACCCCCAGGGGCTTTTCCACCTCGAGCCCCGCGGGTACGTAGAGGAAGGCCCCGTGGGTGAAGAAGGCGGAGTTTTCCGCGGCGAACTTGTCCTCCACGTAGACCCCCCGGAAGAGGGTGGCCTCCACCTTACCGGGGTGGGTCTTCAAGGCCTCGGCCAGGCTGGTGAAGACCAGGCCCTTGGCGGAAAGCTCCTCCGGCACCTCGGCGTAAACCAGATCCGGGCCCACGAAGACCAGAAAGCCCGAAACATCGGTCTTCTCCAGGCGGCGCTTTACCAGCTCGGGAAGCTCATCCCGGGAGAGGCTAAGCCCCTTGGGGGTTTCCACCTCCTGCTCCAGGGGAGCCTCAGAGAGATCCGTGTAGCGCCAGGCCTCGTCCTTCTTGCTGGGATAGGAGAGGCGGGCGAAGGCCTCGAGGGCCTTTAGCCTTTTCTCCAGCAGCCAGCCCGGCTCCTTTAGGGCCCGGGAGATGGCTTCCACCTGCGTTTTGTCCAGTACCTGCATGAATCCTCCTAGCGCAAAGGTTAAGACCCTTGACGGAAGCCCTTAGCCTACGGAGCCCTCCATCTCCAGCTCGATGAGCCGGTTCAGCTCCACCGCGTACTCTAGCGGCAGTTCCTTGGCGATGGGCTCGATGAAGCCCCGCACGATGAGGGCTGCGGCCTCGTCCTCCTTGAGGCCCCGGCTTTGCAGGTAGAAGATCTGCTCGTCGTTGATCTTGGACACCGTGGCCTCGTGGCCCACGTGGGCGGTGTCCTCCTCAATCTCGATGTAGGGGTAGGTGTCGGTGCGGCTCTCCGGGTCGATGAGAAGGGCGTCGCACTCCACGTTGGCCTTGGCGCCTTTGGCTCCCTCCAGCACCTTCACCAGGCCCCGGTAGCTGGCCCGGCCCTCCCCCTTGGAGATGCTCTTGGAAACGATGGTGCCCGAGGTGTGGGGGGCTCCCAGGATGATCTTGGCCCCGGTGTCCTGGTGCTGGCCGGTCTTGGCAAAGGCGATGGAGAGGATCTCCGTGCGGGCCCCGGGTTCCAGGAGGTAGCTGGAAGGGTACTTCATGGTGACCTTGGAGCCTAGGTTGCCGTCCAGCCACTCATGGAAGGCATCCCCATAGACCAGGGCCCGTTGGGTCACCAGGTTGTACATGTTGGTGGACCAGTTCTGGATGGTGGTGTAGCGGCTCCTGGCCCCCCGCTTCACCACGATCTCGATGACCCCGGTGTGGAGGCTTTCCGTGGAGTACATGGGGGCGGTGCAGCCCTCGATGTAATGCACCTCGGCCCCCTCGTCCACGATGATCAGGGTGCGCTCAAACTGGCCGAACTCGGGGGTGTTGACCCGGAAGTAGGCCTGCAGGGGAAGCTCCACCTTCACCCCGGGGGGGATGTAGACGAAGGAGCCCCCGGACCAGGCGGCGGAGTTCAGGGCGGCGAACTTGTTGTCCTCCGGGGGGACCACCTTGGCGAAGTACTCCTTGAAGAGGTCCTCGTACTTCTTCATCCCCTCCTCGATGGCCACGAAGATGACCCCCTGCCGCTCCAGCTCCTCCCTGACCCGGTGGTAGACCATCTCCGAGTCGTACTGGGCCCCCACCCCGGCGAGCACCTTGCGCTCGGCCTCGGGGATGCCCAGGCGCTCGTAGGTCCGGCGGATCTCCTCCGGGATCTGCTCCCAGCTCTTGGCGTCCCTCACCTCTGCGGGCTTCACGTAGTAGACCAGGTTGTCCAGGTCCAGGCCCGAGAGGTCCGGGCCCCAGGTGGGCATGGGCTTCTTCTGGAAGATCTCCAAAGCCCGCAGGCGGAACTTCAGCATCCACTCGGGCTCCCCCTTGTGGTAGCTGATGGCCTCGATCACCCTCCGGGTGAGGCCCCGCTCGGCCACGAAGACCGGCTTGACCTCGTCCACGAAGTGGTACTTGTACTCTTCGCCCAGTGCCCTCAGATCGGCCTCGCTCATGCTTCCTCCTTCACCCTTTCCCGGAGCCACTCGTAACCCTTGGCCTCCAGCTCCAGGGCCAGCTCGGGGCCGCCCTCCGCCACGATGCGCCCGTCCATCATCACGTGAACCCGGTCAGGGACGATGTAGTTCAGTAGGCGCTGGTAGTGGGTGATGACCAGGGCGCCGAAGTTGGGCCCCCGCATGGCGTTCACCCCCCGGGCCACCACCTTGAGGGCGTCGATGTCCAGCCCGGAGTCGGTCTCGTCCAAGACGGCGTAGGCGGGTTCCAGGACCAGAAGCTGGAGGATTTCGTTCCGCTTCTTCTCTCCGCCGGAAAAGCCCTCGTTGAGGTGGCGGGAGAGGTAGCTCTCATCCCAGTCCAGGAGTTCCAAGGCCTTCTTTACCTTGGTCCAGAACTCCGCCACCCCCACCTCCCGGCCCAGCTTGGCCTGCAGGGCCAGGCGCAGGAAGTTGGCGATGGTGACCCCCGGCACCTCCACGGGGTACTGGAAGGCCAGGAAGAGGCCCTTCCTCGCCCGCTCGTCCGGGGATAGATCCAGGATGCTTTCCCCGTCCAGGAGGATATCCCCCCGTTCCACCGTGTACTCGGGGTCCCCGGCCAGGATCTTGCCCAGGGTGCTCTTCCCGGCCCCGTTGGGGCCCATGAGGGCGTGCACCTGGCCCTTGGGGACCACCAGGTTCACGCCCTTTAGGATGGTTTCGCCGTCAATGGAAGCCCAGAGGTCGCGGATTTCCAGCTGGTTCATCGTTCTGCCTCCTGATGCCGGGTCGGGTTCTTACTGCGACCCATTCGCAGTAAGAGTATAACCCCTCCACCCCCTAAAGTATAGTGATTTAGTCGGGATTTGCCAGGTGGAAGCCCAGGGCTTCGGGAAGGGCCAGGGGGGTGGGGGGAAGGCGCCTTTGCAGCTCGGGGCAGAAGCGGCCCAAAGCCCGGCCCAGCTGGAAGCGGAAGGGTTCGGGGAGAGGGCTTCTCCTCACCTCCGAAAGTTTTTGCCAGGCGGCCTCCTTCTCCCCCAGGCCCAAGAGGGCCAGCACCTCCACCGCCCGGGCCTGGGCTAAAAGGCCAGGGTCCTCCAGGGGAGGGAGGGCCACCACCTGGGCCAGGGCCTCCCCCAGGTTGCCCTCGCGGACCAGGGTTTCGGCGTAGCTCAGGCGGGCCTGGGCCCTGAGGTAGGGGTTTTCCACATCCAAAAGGGGCTTTAGGAGGGCCTTTCCCTCGGCGGGGGAAAGGAGGAGGGCCAGGAGGCTTGCGGTGTCCAGCCGCAAGGCGGTGTAGCGATCCGTGGCCTCCCAGGGGATTTGCTCCAGGAGGTCCTCGAGGAGGCGCTGGGCCGTGGGGGCGTGAAGCCCTCCCAGGAAGGGGGCTCGGTAGGGCTGCCCCGCCTCCAAAAGGAGGTAGGTGGCCCCCAGGCGGAAGAGGGTGCGCAGATGGCGGTAGCGGGCTTCCTTGGGCCTCTCCTCCGTGGAGCGGAAGTAGGCCTCGGCGGGGACCAGAAGGTTGAGGGCGGCAAAGGGGCGGCCGCGGGCCGCCTCGAGGATCCCGGCCTCGCTTTCCACCCGGGCCCGGGTGAAGGGGTCCTCCGCTTCGGCCAGGGCCTTCTCAATGGCCCTTCCTGCCTCCTCGTACAGGCCCAGGCGCCGGAGGAGGGTGGCGTAGCGGGCCCGCACCCGGGCCACCTCGTCCTTGGGGGCTCCTGCTTCCTCCAGGGCCTTCAGACCCTCCTCCATGCGGGGCTTGGCCTCCAGGCTTCCTAAGCGCATGAGGAGGTCCCCCATCTGGTAGCGGGCCCTTCCCAGGAGGAGGGGGTCGTGGCCCACCCGGGAGAGGGCCTCCAGGGCCTCCGGGTAGCGGCCGAGGTCCTTGGCCACCAGGCCCCGCCACAGGTACACCCGGTCCTGCAGGAAGGGGGCCACGGGAAGCCCCTGCGCCTCCTTCACAAAGTGGGCTGCCTTCTCGTAATCCCCCTTCCAGCGCTCCACCGCCGCCATGACCAAAAGCCCCTCCGCCTGGGCGGTGTCGTCCAGGAGTTTGAGGTCCTCCTTGGGGGGCAGAAGCTCCTCCGCTTCCTTGTAAAGGGCGGCGTCCGCCTTGGCCTCCGCCGCCTTGATGCGGGCCCAGGTGCGCAAGGAGGGGTTTTGGGCCTCCGAGAGGACCCTGAGGGCTTCCTCCGCCTCGGGATGGGCGTACTGGCCCAAGACGGCCCGGTAGCGCACCACCACCGCGGCCAGGGCCTCGAGGTCCTCCCGGGGCCAGGCCTGGGCTTCCTGCCAGAGTCCTGGAAGGAGGGCCAGCCGGGCGGGATCCTCCTGGAGAAGGTCCAGAAGTATCCGGGTTTCCCCCGCCTTGTAGGCGTGATGGAGCTTGCGGAAGAGGTTTTCCTTGGGGAAGTAGGCGAGGGCCAGGCGGTGGAGTTCCCTGGGGGCTTCCTGGGGAAGGAGGCTTCTTAGGGCGGGGCGCACCAAGCCTTCCCCCACCCAGTCCAGAAGGGCCCTTTCCGCCTGGGAAAGGCGTTCCAGAGGCTTGCCCAGGGCTCCTTCTAAAAGCTCCGCGGGAAACGTGGGATCGGCCTCGGGGCTGAAGGCGGAGAGGGCCAGGAGCAGGGGCTTCAGGGCCGGGTCGTCCTGAAGGGGGGTCCTGGGATCGTGCTTGGCGGCCTCCAGGAGGACCAGGCGGGAAAGCTCCCCGAAGTTGCGCCCCGCTTGGTTCACCAGGGCCTCCAGCCTTTCCGGGGGCAGATGGGGAAGCCGTTCCCGCACGAAGCGCCTGGCCTCCTCCCGGCTCGGGGGGGAAAGGGGCTGGTGGGGCAGGGTGGGGGGTGGCTCGCTTAAGGCCGCCACGTAGGGGATGGTCAGGGCCTTCAAGAAAGGTTCCAGCCAGGCGGCAAGCCCCCGTTGGGCGCCGTCTGGACCCCGCAGGGGAAGGCCTTCCAGGGTTCCTTCCGCCTCGGCCCGAAGCAGTAGGGGACGGCCTTCCCGGTTCAGGCCCCGGGCCAAAAGGGCCAGCACCTCGTGTTCCAAGGCTCCCTGCAGGATGTAGGGCTGGGTCGGGGAGAGCTGGGCCAGAAGGGACCGCACCTCCTCCCCTATTCCTAGGCCCTCGGCCAAGGGGACCAAGGCCTGGGCCAGCTCCCCTCCCAGGTTGAGGAGGAAGGGTTCCTTACCCGGCAAAGCGGATAGGGCACGGCTCAAGGCCGCCAAGAGGACTCCCTTACCCGTGGCCGGTCCCCCCACCACCACCATCTGGGGCCTCCCCCCGGCTTCCAGCTCCTTCAGAAAGCGGCGAAAGATGCGGCGCTTGTCCCGGCCAAGGGTCTTGCGGGCGCTTTCCAGAAAAAGCTCCGCCGGGGGAGGGGGGGGTGGGAGGCCCGCCTCCTGGTACAGGTCGGCGATGACCCTGTAAAGCCTCTCCTTCTCCTCGGGGCTCCCCAGGTCCTTGTAGAGGATGTTGCGCACGGTCCCCGCCTTCCCGCCCCGCTCGGCCATGAGGGCCTCGAGCCACCTTAGGGAGCCCCGCTTGCCCCGATGGTCCCGGCCCTTAAGGTGGGGACGGAGGTCTTCCAGGTAGCGTAGCCAGGGTGTATTGGCCTCTGGCATGGTGATTACACTATATCAGCTTTGGTGTGCCTTCGACCTACCACGGAAAAGTAACCTGCCGCCCCCCGAACCTGGAGGGCGGCAGAGCAGGCGTCCCCTAAACCTAGTGCACGGGTTCGTTGAACTGGGCCTCCTCGGTGGAGCCCTTGAGGGCCAGGGTGGAGGCCTCCCCCTGGGTGAGGGCCAGGACCACCTCGTCGAAGTAGCCCGCCCCCACCTCCCGCTGGTGCTTCACGGCGGTGAAGCCCTGGGCCTGGGCCAGGAACTCCTTCTGCTGGAGCTCCACGAAGGCGGGCATGCCCCGGGCCTTGTAGCCCTTGGCCAGCTCCCAGGTGTAGTAGTTCACGGTGTGCCAGCCCGCCAGGGTGATGAACTGGAACTTGTACCCCATCTCCCCCAGCTCCCGGTTGAACTTGGCGATGGTTTCGTCGTCCAGGAACTTCTTCCAGTTGAAGGAGGGGGAGAGGTTGTAGGCGAGGAGCTTATCCGGGAACTCCTTCTTCACCGCCTCGGCGAACTTGCGGGCCTCCTCCAGGTCGGGCTTGGAGGTTTCCATCCAGATGACATCGGCGTAGGGGGCGTAGGCCAGGGCCCGGGCGATTCCCGCCTCGAGGCCGTTTTTCACCCGGTAGAAGCCCTCGGGGGTGCGTTCCCCGGGCAGGATGAAGGGCCGATCCCGCTCGTCGATGTCGCTGGTGATGAGGGTGGCGGCCTCGGCGTCCGTGCGGGCGATGATCACCGTGGGCACCCCCATGATGTCCGCTGCCAGGCGGGCGGCCTGCAGGGTGCGGATGTGCTGGGAGGTGGGCACCAGGACCTTGCCCCCCAGATGGCCGCACTTCTTCTCGGAGGCCAGCTGGTCCTCGTAGTGGATGCCGGCAGCCCCCGCCTCGATCATGGCCTTGGTGAGCTCAAAGACGTTCAAAGCCCCGCCGAAGCCCGCCTCGGCATCGGCCACGATGGGCACGTACCAGTCCCGGGTCACCTTGCCCTCGGAGCGCTCGATCATATCCGCCCGCATCAGGGCGTTGTTGATGCGCTTCACGATCTGGGGCACGGAGTTATAGGGGTAGAGGGACTGGTCGGGGTAGGTCTGCCAGGCCAGGTTGGCGTCGGCGGCCACCTGCCAGCCGGAGAGGTAGATGGCCTCCAAGCCGGCCCGCACCATCTCCACCGCCATGGCCCCGGTGTAGGCCCCGAAGGTGTGCACGTAGGGTCGCTCGTGCAAAAGCTGCCAGAGCTTCTCCGCTCCTCGCTTGGCCAGGGTGTACTCCACCTTCACGCTGGGGCGAAGCCGGACCACGTCCTCGGGCCGGTAGTCCCGCTTCACGCCCTTCCACCGGGGGTTGGTCGCCCAATCCCGCCGAAGCTCCTCCGCCTCCTGCCGCATCTCTGGGGTCAACACGCTCAGAGGATCCATCCCTCACCTCCAAAGATCAGTTTGGAGGTGGGAGGAGTTACAGTGTAGGGTGTAAGGTTGGGGACTTGACACTCAGTAGTGGTGTGTTCTCCTATTAGCTACACCATTTTATTTCACCTGCTGGGCAGCGATGAGGAGGGGGTCCCAGACAGGGCTGTAGGGTGGGGCGTAGGCCAGATCCAGGCTCAGGAGGTCCTCCACCGTGCCCCCCTGGTGCAGGAGGGCGGCCAGGACATCGATGCGCAAGGCCCCGTGCCCATGGGCCACCACCGCCCCGCCCAGGAGTTTTCCCGTGCCCTCCTCGTAGATGAGTTCCACCCAAAGGGGCTGGCTTCCCGGGTAGTAGTGGGCCCCGTCCCGGCTTTGGATGAAGACCTTCCTGGCCTGGAAACCCTCCCTTAAGGCCGCTTCCTGGGAAAGCCCGGTGGTGGCCACCGCCAGGCCGAAGGCCTTGAAGATGGCGGTGCCCACCACCCCGGCGAAGCGGGCCTCCTTGCCGGCGATCACCGCCCCGGCGGTGCGGCCGTGCTTGTTGGCCACGTCCCCCAGGGGAAGCCAGTAGGGGCGCTTCAGCACCTGGTGGAAGCTTTCCGCCACATCCCCGGCGGCATACACTCCCTCCAGGTTGGTATGCATCCTCTCATCGGTGGCGATGGCCCCTGTGGGGCCTAAGGCTACCCCCATGGCCTGGGCCAAAAGGGTGTTGGGCCTGATCCCCGTGGCCACCAGCACCAGGTCGGCGGGCACCACGCCTTCCGAGGTCTCCACCGCCTCCACCCGGCCCTGGCCCCTTAGGGCCTTCACCTCCACCCGGGTCCAGACCTCCACCCCGTGCCGTTCCAGCTCCTCCTTGAGGAGGTTCCCCACCTCCTGGTCCCAGTGGGGTAGGGGACAGTCCTTGAGCTCCAGGAGGGTCACCTCGAGGCCCCGTTTGCGGAAGGCCTCGGCCACCTCGAGGCCGATGTACCCGGCCCCCAGGATGGCAGCCCTTTGGGCTCCCTCCAAGGCCTTGAGGAGCTTTTGGCCATCCTCCATGTTCCTTAGAGTGTAGACCCCTTCCTGCTCCGTGCCCGGGATGGGGGGAAGGATGGGTTTGGCCCCGGTGGCCAGGACCAGGTAGTCGTACCGGTCCTGGAAGGTGCGTCCCTCCTGGTGGTCAAAGACGGTGAGGGTCCTAAGCTCGGGGTCCACGTCCACCACCTCGTGGTGGACGTGGATGTGGATCCCCTGCTTCCGGAACTCCTCCGGGGTCCTGGCCACCAGCTTTTCCAGGCGGGGTATCTCCCCGGAAAGCACATAGGGCAGGCCGCAGGCCCCGTAGGAAACCCAGCCCGATTTTTCGTAGACCACCACCTCCAGCTCGGGGTTTTCCCGCTTGGCCTTGGCGGCGGCGGAGGCCCCACCCGCCACCCCTCCGATGACCACAAGCCGCTTGCCCATAGGGGGTATTGTGCCACGGCCTTCCAGGCCAGATGTCCCATAAGGGGGGTCAGCCTGGCGCCGGGGTGGCTACCCGCACCAGCCGGCCTCCCTTGAGGTGCAGGATCCGGTCCGCCTGGCTTGCCAGCTCCAGGTCGTGGGTGACCAGGATCAGGGTGCGCTTTTTCCCGGCTTCAAATAGCAGGGATGCCACCTGCTCCCGGGAGGCGGCGTCCAGGTTGCCGGTGGGCTCGTCGGCGAAGAGGATGGGAGGGTCCAGGGCCAGGGCCCGGGCCAAGGCCACCCGTTGCTGTTCCCCGCCGGAAAGGCGGCTTGGCAGGTGGTGGGCCCTTTCCAGAAGCCCCACCCTTTCCAGAAGCTCCAAGGCCCTTTCCTTGCGGGCTTTAGGGGGAAGGCCCGCAAGGAGGAGGGGAAAGGCCACGTTTTCCCAGGCGGTGAGGGTGGGGATGAGGTTCCACTGCTGGAAGACGAAGCCCATGTGCTGAAGGCGCACCTCGGCCCTTTGGTCCTCGGAGAGCCGGTTTAAGGCCAGCTCCCCCAGGTACACCCCTCCTTCTGTGGGCAGGTCAAAGCCCGCAAGGAGGTTTAGCAGGGTGGTTTTGCCGCTACCCGAGGGCCCCACCACCGCGGTGCTTCCTTGGGGGAAGGCGAAGGTAAATCCTTCCAGGGCCACCACTTCCTTCTCCCCTTGCCGGTAACGCTTGCCCAGGTTTTCCGCCCGTAGGACGCTCGTCATATCCTTTCCTATCTCTTGGCTGCTCCGGAACTACCCCCGAGAAGGGGGCTTATTCCTGGGGAAGCCAAGGCAGTCTCACACCCTCCCCAAAGCCTCCACCACGGGAATCCGGCTGGCGTGGTAGGCGGGAAGGATCCCCGCGGAAAGCCCAAGCCCCAGGGCCACGAGAAGGGCGAAAAGGGAAAGCCTAAAGGTGACGGCGGAAAGGGCTAAGCCCACCTGCTCCAGGGTGTAGAGGTTGATGGCCTGGGAAACCGCGCTTCCCAGGAGGAGGCCCAGTAGCCCCCCCAAGGAGGAGAGGAGGAGGGCCTCCAGCACCACCAGCCGGAAGATGAAGCCCCGCTTGGCCCCGAGGGCGCGCATGACCCCGAACTCCCGGGTGCGCTCGTACACGGACATCATCACCGTGTTGGCCACCAGAAGCCCCCCCACGATGAGGGCCACCAGGCTGATGCCGAAGCGCACCAGGTCGCTGATGCGCAAGGCCCTTTCCGCAAAGCGCATCACGTCCCCCGTGGTCTGGGCCTTGAGGCCGGGGAGGCTGGCCTCGAGGGCCCGGGCCACCTCCTCCGCCTTCTGCCCGGGGTTCAGGGCCACGAGAAGCGCGGTGTAGTTTTGCGTGCCCAAGACCTCCTGCAAGGGCTTTAGCGGAACGAAGATGAGGTTGTCGGCAAGCCCCCCGCTTTCCTCCAGGATGCCCTCCACCCGTAGCTCTACCCTGGGGGAAAGCCTGAGGGGGCTTCCTAAGGAAAGCTGGCTCCGCTTGGCCACCTTGGCCCCCACGATGGCTCCCTTGGCCGAGGGCAGAAGCCGGCCTTCCCGGACCTTCACCCCGGGGTAGAGGAGGTCGGGGGCCACGCCTTGCGGGAGGCCCTGGAAAAAGAAGCTCGTTTGGGGGTCAAACCCTCCCCGGGCCAGGAAGAGGGTGGGGATGATGCTCCTCACCCCCAGCTCCTTCCCCGCTGCCACCGCCCGCCGGTACTCCTCGGGGGTGATCTCGGGGTAGCCGGAAAACCCCAGGCCCTCCATGCCCTCGGGGACCAGCTGGATGGCGGGGCCCACCCGGGTGAGCTCCTGGGCCAGGGAGCGCCTTAAGCCTTCCCCGAAGGAGAGGAAGAGGACCATGCTGGTGGTGGCGATGAGCACCCCCAGGAGGGTGAGGAGGCTGCGCACGGGGCGGGCCAGGAGGTTACGGAGGACCATGGAAAGGATTTCCATCTTCTCAAGCTTATTCCTGGTGCGGAAAGCGGACGTGCCGGGGCCCACAGAGGGCCAAACACCGGGGATGGCCTTCTAGATGAGTCTTTCCACGAAGCGGGTTTCTATTTCCTCCAGGAACTGGCTGGGGTCCACCTTCTTGCGCTCGGGGTGCTGGTAGTAGGCCTTTTCCGCCTCCTGAAAGTTCTCGTGGCCCACGAACCACAAAAACTCCCTTTCCCCAGTCCAGTAGGCCCCCAGGACCTGGAAGCCCGTGGCCTGGCGCAAGGGGACGATGACCTCCAAGAACACCTTCTGAAAAGCCTCCCTGGTCCCTTCCTTGATCCGGTAGCGGCGCATCTGGACCGTCATGGTCCAAGCTTACCCTTAAGGATCCAAGGATTCCAGCAGCTCCAAGAAGGCCCTAGGCGACAGCACCGGGGGTTCCGGGTGGGCAAGCCCGAGCAGGTGTCGGTCCCCCGATACCAAGACCCTGGCCCTCGAGGCCCGGGCCAAGGCCACCAGGTAATCGTCCCCGGGATCCGGCGAGAGGCCGGGGGTTTCTGGGGGGTCGGGGGCCACCTCCCCCCAACGGATCAGGAAGGCCAGGTAGTCCTGGACCTCCTCGAGGCTCACGTAGTCCCGGAACTTGGGTCTTTTTAGAGAAAAGTGGGGGTGTGGGGGAGCTATAATCCCCCGGTTTCCAAGATAGCCCTCAAGATACGCTAACGCGTGACACAGGCTGACCAAACCGGGGATACATGGACTCCCCCACGCAGACTTGACCGATATGCGGCCTTGGGGTAAAGAGGGGGCATGACCCTACGCGAGGCCTTGTCCCAAGTCCCCGACCCCAGGGCCCGCAACCGGCGGTATCCCTTGTGGGGCTTGTTGGCCCTCATCTTGGTGGCCTTTCTCGCCCGCGTGGACTCCCTGCGCGGCGTGGAACGTTTCGCCCGGGCCAACCCTCACCTCTTGCCCCACCTGGGCCTGCGCAACCCCCCGGGCCACACCATCCTCACCCTCCTCCTTCACCGTCTGGACCCAAAGAAGCTCCAGGAGGCCCTCCTCCAGGTCTTCCCCGAGGTGGACCTGGGAGGGGTCCTGGTGGTGGACGGGAAGCACCTCCGGGGAAGCGGCAAGGGGAAGAGCCCCCAGGTCAGGCTCGTGGAGGTCCTGGCCCTGCACCTCAAGACCACCCTGGCCCAGGCCCGGGTGGAGGGGAGGGAGGACCAAGCGCTTCTGGAGCTCCTGGACCGCCTGGGGGCGGAGGGACTCAAAGGGAAGGTAGTGGTGGGGGACGCGGGGTACCTGTACCCGGAGGTGGCGGGGAAGGTGGTGGAAAAAGGGGGGCATACCTCTTCGTCCTGAAGGCCAACCAGGGGGAACTGCTGGAGTGGGCTCTGGAGGTATTCAAGGGGATGGAGGAAAGGCGGCTTCCCGGGGAGACGGAGTCAGCTTGGGAGGTGGTGCGGGACGGGGAGGTGTGGACCTACCGGGTCTGGGCTTCCCCTTATCTGCCGGATGCGCTCTTGGCCTTTCCCGGGTGCCGACAGGTGGTGCGGGTGGAGCGGGAGGTGGTGCACAAGGGGACGGGGGAGGTACGGCGCGCGGCGAGCTACGCCCTCACCAGCTTGGGAGCCGAGGAGGCGGACGCGAGGCGGCTTGGGGAGCTTCTCCTTTCCCGGTGGGAGGTGGAGAACCGGTCCTTTTGGGTACGGGACGTCCTCCTCCATGAGGACGCCTGCCAGGTGCGGGGCGTGGGGGCGCAAGTCTTGGCGGTCCTCCGGGCCTTTCTGGTGTCCCTGCTGTACCGCAGGGGGGTGCGGAAGAAGAAGGCGGCCCTGGAGACCTTCTCCTTCCATCCCCTCTCCGCCCTCAGGTTCCTGGGGCTCTATGCGGTATAACGGTCAAGTCTGGTCTGCTCCCCCACGTCCACCACAGGTGGACACGGATTTGGTACAATGTTCTTGGGGGCAAAGTTCCCCGTGGACCTTGAAACTTGGAGTAGGGGGTTCCATCGGGTAGTCCGATGGGTAAAACTCCAAACGAACACCCGTGGCAGAGCCAGAAGCATTGCGCTCGCCTGCCGATACGGAGTCAAGGTCTTTCTGGGCCCGGACGGGGCCTTCGGGGGAAACCCCGAGAAGCCCCGGACTTTAGTCCGGGGAGTCGTCACGCCCAGGCTTGCCGCCCGCACCTTGGCGGCCCGGAGCACCTCTTCCTCCAGGTACAGGGTGGTCTTGCGCCTGGCCATGCCACCATTTTGACGGCATGAGGGTTTGACGTCAAAGGGGTGAAGGCCAGCGCGTTGAGTCCCTATAATCAAAGGCATGCGCACGGCGGAGATCCGGGAGAAGTACCTGTCTTTTTTTGAGGGCAAAGGGCACCTGCGCCTTCCCTCCTTTAGCCTCATCCCCGAGAACGACCCCTCCCTCCTCTTCACCTCGGCGGGCATGGCTCCCCTAAAGCCCTACTTCCTGGGGGCCAAGCCCATCTTCGGGGGCAAGGAGTGGCGAAGGATCACCACCTGCCAGAAGTGCCTCAGGGTGGGGGACATAGAAAACGTGGGGAGAACCGCCCGGCACAACACCTTCTTCGAGATGCTGGGCAACTTCTCCTTTGGGGACTACTTCAAGAAGGAGGCCATCCTCTGGGCCTGGGAGTTCCTCACCGACCCCAAGTGGCTGGGCCTGGATCCGGATCGGCTCTGGGTCACGGTCTTCGAGGACGACGACGAGGCCTACGCCATCTGGCGGGACCTGGTGGGGGTGCCCGAGGAAAAGATCGGCCGCTTCGGGGAGGACGAGAACTACTGGCCGGGAGGGGCCATCACCCACGGGCCCAATGGGCCCTCGGGCCCTTGCTCGGAGATCTTCTACGACCGGGGCCCGGCCTTCGGCACCCCGGACGAAACCGGTCCCAACACGGGAAGCGGGGACCGGTTCGTGGAGATCTGGAACCTGGTCTTCACCCAGTACGACCGCCAAGGCCCCATCCCCGGCCCCGGGATCCTCAAGCCCCTGCCCCAGAAGAACATCGACACCGGCATGGGCCTGTACCGGGTGGCGGCCATCCTGCAGGACGTGGAGGACTTCTACCGCACGGACACCTTCTACCCCATCATCGAAAGGGTGGCCCTCTTTAGCGGTAAGCCCTACGAGGGGAAGGCTTCGGTGAGCCACCGGGTCATCGCCGACCACATCCGGGCGGTGGTGGCGGCCTTGGCCGACGGGGTGACCTTCTCCAACACCGGCCGGGGCTACGTGATCCGCAGGTTGCTTCGCCGGGCCCTCCGCCACGGTTACCTTTTGGGCCTGGAGGAACCCTTCCTTCACCGCCTGGCCCCGGTGGTGGCGGAGCTTCTTGGGGACTTCTACCCGGAGATGCGGGAGAACCTTCCCGCGGTGGAGAAGCAGATCCGCCTCGAGGAGGAGCGCTTCCTGGAAACCCTGGAAGGGGGCTTGAAGCGGCTGGACACCCTGCTTTCGGGCCTTAGGCCCGGCGAGGTGCTTCCGGGGGCGGAGGCCTTCCGCCTCTACGACACCTATGGTTTCCCCCTGGACCTCACGGTGGAGATCGCCGCGGAAAGGGGCTTCGGGGTAGACACCGAGGGCTTCAAAAGGGCCATGGAGGAGCAGCAGGAGCGTTCCCGGGCGGCCATGGCCTTTGAGCGGGAGATCTTCAAGAAGAGCGCCCAGGTGCTGGAGGAACTCTACGCGGAACGGGGGGCCACGGAGTTCTTGGGCTACGGGACCCTGGAGGCGGAGGGCACGGTCTTGGCCCTTCTGGCGGGGGACCAAAGCCTGGAGGAGGCGGGCCCCGGGACCGAGGTCCAGGTGGTCTTGGACCGGACTCCCTTCTACGCGGAAGGGGGGGGACAGATTGGGGACTTCGGCCACCTGGAATGGCCCTCGGGCCGGGCCAGGGTGGAAACCACCCTCAAGACGGAAAGGGGGATCTTCCTGCACCGGGCCAAGGTGGAGGAGGGCACCCTCCGGGTGGGAGAAAGGGTGCGGGCGGTGGTGGACCCCGCCCGCCGGGACACGGAGCGCCACCACACCGCCACCCACCTCCTCCACGCCGCTTTGAGGGCGGTGCTGGGCCCCCATGTGCGCCAGGCGGGGAGCCTGGTGGCCCCGGACCGCCTGCGCTTTGACTTCACCCACCCCGAGCCCCTGACCCAGGAGGAGCTGGAGCGGATTGAGCTTTTGGTGAACCGCTGGATCATGGCGGACTTCCCCGTCACCTGGCGCTATATGCCCCTGGAGGAGGCCAAGCGGGAAGGGGCCATGGCCCTCTTCGGGGAGAAGTACGGGGAGGTGGTACGGGTGGTGCGGGTGGAGGGAAGCCCCTTGCTGGGCCTCGAGTCCAAGGAGCTCTGCGGGGGCACCCACGTGCGCCGGACTGGTGAGATCGGGGCCTTCCTCATCCAGAAGGAGGAGGCGGTTTCCGCCGGGGTGAGGCGCCTCGAGGCGGTGGCCGGGGAATGGGCGGTGCGCTTCGCCCGCGGGGCTTTGAACCGCATGAGGGCTTTGGCCGAGAGGCTTTCCGTGGGGGAGGCCAACCTGGAGGAGCGGCTGGAGAGGCTCTTGCAGGAGCTCAAGGCCAAGGAAAAGGAGGTGGAAAGCCTTAAGGCGCGCCTGGTGCAGGCGGAGCTTAAGAAGGAGGTCGCCTTTTCGGAGAAGGGGGGCCTGCGCTACGGGGTGCTGGAGCTTTCCGGGGTGGATATGGCCACCTTGCGCCAGGCGGCGGACGATCTGGTGCAGAGGGGAGCGGATGTGGCCCTGGTCCTGAGCGGGGGGCAGGCGGTGCTGAAGCTTTCCCCAAAGGCCCAGGAAAGGGGCCTTGAGGCAGGGGCCCTTTTCCGGGCCCTTGCGGAGCGGGCGGGAGGCCGGGGGGGTGGGAAGGGAGCCCTAGCCCAGGGGGCAGGGCTTTCCCCGGAAAAGGCCCGGGCGGCCCTTCCCGACCTGCTTCCTTGAGGGAGGCCCCTGGCCTTGCCGGGGTGCCTGGCAGGGGACACCCTCCCCGGTAAAATGAGCCCATGGCCATGTTGCTGAGCCTGGTGGCGGTGGCCCTTTCCTGGGCCCTTTTCGGCCCCACCTTTGGGCGGTACCGGGGGCGTCCCTCCCTTCACAACGCCCTCTACTCCCTGGGCCTTCTTCTCTTCGCCCTGGCGGTTTCCGCCGAGCTTTTGGCCAAGCTCCTGGGCGCCTGGAATCCCCTTCTCTATCGGCTTTGGTACCTCACCGGGGCCATGGGGGTTGCCCTGCTCTACCTGGGGGTGGTCTTGGCGGATCGCAGCGTACAGTATGCGTCTGGGCGCGCTTGACGTGGGAGAGGCCAGGATCGGCCTGGCGGTGGGGGAGGAAGGAAGCCCCTTCGCCTACGGCCGGGGTTATCTGGTGCGGCGGAGCCTGGAAGAGGACGTGGCCGCCCTCCTGGACTTCGTGCGCCGGGAGGGGTTGGGAAAGCTTCTGGTGGGCCTTCCCTTGCGCACCGACCTCAAGGAAAGCGCCCAGGCCCAGAGGGTCCTTCCCCTGGTGGAGGCGCTTAGGGCCAAGGGGGTGGAGGTGGAGCTTGTGGACGAGCGCTACACCACCCAGGCGGCAGCCCGGCGCCTGAAACACGCCCCCAAACGGATCCGCCGGGAGAAGGGTCGGTTGGACGAGATGAGCGCCGTGGTGCTTCTGGAGGGCTACCTTGCGGGAAGGCTCTAGGCGCTGGCTGTGGCGGGGGGTGGTGGCCCTTTTCGTCACCTTCGCCCTTCTCCTCTTCTACGCCCTCTGGCTTTTGGGCCCCACGGGAAAAGAGGCCACGGTGCGCATTCCCCGGGGGGCCACGGGGCAGGAGGTGGCCAGGATCCTGGAGGAGGCCGGGCTTTTGCGCTCCGGGTACCTCTTTTCCGCCTACCTGCGCTTCTCCGGCCAGGCCAGGAAGCTGGTCCCCGGGGTCTACCGCCTAAAGGGGGATGGGGCCTTCCGCCTGGCCAGGGCCCTCACGGGAGGAGAGAAGCCCCTCACGGTCACCCTCACCTTCCTCGAGGGGGAAAGGGCGGTGGACTACGCCAAAAGGCTTTCCCAGGCGGGCTTGGATGGGGATGGTTTTCTAAGGATTGTCCAGGAGCCTGGGGCCCTGCGCCCCCCGTACGTGGAGGGCAGGTCCCTGGAGGGCTACCTCTTCCCCGCCACCTACACCTTTGACCTCCTGGTTGCCCCCGAGGAGGTGGTGCGGGCCCTCCTACGCCGCTTCGAGGCCGAGCTCACGCCCCCGGTGAGGCGCCTTTTGGAGGAGCGGGGGCTTTCCGTTCACGCCTGGGTGACCCTGGCCTCCATCGTCCAGGTGGAGGCGGGGAGTCAGAAGGAGATGCCCTACATCGCCGGGGTTTTCCTGAACCGGCTGGAAAGGGGCATGCCCCTCCAGGCGGATCCCACCGTGGCCTACGCCCTGGGCAAAAGGCTTCCCGAGCTTTCCCGGAAGGCGGGGGACTTCGCCCATGATTCCCCCTATAACACCTACCGCTACGCCGGGCTTCCCCCGGGGCCCATCGGCAACCCGGGGCGGGAGGCCCTCCTTGCCGTGCTCAATCCCGTGCGCACCGACCCCAAGGGGCGCCCTTACCTCTACTTCTTCCACGCCAAGGGGGAGCTTTTCCTCAACACCAGCTTCGAGGCCCACCTCGAGGACCTCCGCCTACACCGCTATTCCTCCCCGTGACGCAGAAGCCTAAGCTGGGCGTAGGCGAAGAGGAGGGTGAGGAGGAGGATGACCACGGTGACCGCGGCGGCATACCCCACCCGGAAGTTCTCAAACCCCGACTCATAGAGGTAGTAGCCCAGGACCCGGGTGGCCCCGTAGGGCCCGCCCCGGGTGAGGAGGAAGACCGCCGAGTAGGACTGCAGGGAGAGGATGGTGCCCACCACCACCAAAAAGGCCACCGCCGGGCGCATGAGGGGAAGAACTATGTAGCGGAGGGCTTCCAAGGGCCCTGCCCCGTCCACATAGGCGGCCTCCAGAAGGGATTTGGGGATGGCCTTAAGCCGGGCCGAGGCCACCAGGACCCCATACCCCAGGTGCCGCCACAGGGTGAAGAGGACCACCATGACCAAGGCCCAAAACCCCTCCCGGTCCCAAGGGGGGATGGGCAGAAACTGGGCCAAGGCCCCGTACTCGGGGGTGAAGAGGGTGTACCAGCTCAGGGTGGCCCCACCCAGGGTGACGAGCCCGGGCAGGAAGAGAAGGCTTTTGGCAAACCGCTCGTAGGGTGCCCCTTCCAAAGCCACCGCCAGGGCGATGGAAAGCCCCACGAAAAGGGGCAGGGCCAGGAGCATGAACTTCAGGGTCACCCAGAGGCTTCCCCAGAAGGCGGGGTCTTGGAAAAGATCCCGGTAGTTTTTGAGCCCCACCGGCTTGGGCTCGGAAAGCCCCGACCAGTCCCAGGTGGAAAAGCGAATCACATCCAAAAAGGGGTAGAGGATGAACACCCCCAGGGTGAGGAGGGCGGGAAGGGAGAAGAGGAAAAGGGGAAGGCGCCGCACGGGTTACCAGAGGTAAAGAAAGCTCAGCAGGAAGGGATACCGGTCGGAGGCGGAAACCTCCAGGGCCAGGGGTTCCAGGTAGAGCCTGAACCCGGCTCCCCAGGCCAGGTGGAACCCGCTTTGGTAGCCGAGTCCCCCGTAGGCGGAAAGGGCTCCTCCTGGCACCTCGAGGCTCACCACCGGTCCCAGGTGCGCTCCAAAGGGATACCGCAGGTCCAGGCCCAGGCCCACGGAGGTGTAGAGGTCCGCCAGGACCAGGCCCGGGAAGAGGTTGGCCTTGAAGAGGGCAAAGACCTCCGGGTTTTGCGAAAGGAGGGCCTGCACATCCAGTCCCGTGTCGATCCCCAAGGGACTGAAGGGCAAAAGGGCGCTTCCCTGCAGGTAGACGCCCTTATCGGGGGCGTACCCTAGCCCCAGGGTGTTCTCCGGATAAGCGGGCATCTGGGCCAGGGCCAGGCTGAGGGCCAGGAGGGAAAGGGCGACTAGGCGCTTCATATCCCCCCTATCTTAGCAGGCGGGATTCCGGTTGCCTTTTCCCTGGGATTTAGGTTCCACCCCCTAGAAGCCGTACAATCTCCTCATGGCGGCGGTTGCTTTCGCCCTCGAGCCCCGTCCCAACCTAGTTCCCGTAAAGGACCACCCCCTCCTCATCCTGGTGGGCCTCACCGGGGTGGGGAAGAGCACTTTGGTGGAGGCCTTGGGCTTTTCCCGGCTTCCTGACCGCAGGGAGCTGGTGGACCTTTACGTCCTTCCCCGCTACGGGGTCAACCTCCCCATTCCCCGGGAGGAGCGCTTTCTCCTGACCCGGCGTTTCCGGGAGGAGTTCCCGGGAGGGGTGGCGGAGGTCCTGGCCCGGGGGTTTGTGGAGCCCCGCTTCCCCCTTCTCTTCGACGGGCTTAGGGGGGAGGCGGAGGTGGCCTATGCGTTGGAGCATCTGCCCAAAGCGCTTTTCGTGGTCCTTCACGCCCGGGAGGCCACCCGGCTTAAAAGGCTACTTTCCCGCCAGGATGCCTTTGACCGGGTGGAGCTTCGCCCGGAGGAGAGGGCGGAGCTAAGGGCGTTGGCGGAAGGGGTTCTTTCCCCAGGGGAGCTGGAGGAGGCCCTGGCCCTGGCTCCCTGGGAAGAGGTCTTGGCCAAGCTCAAAATCGTGGCCGAGGAGAAGAGAAACTACAATCCCCTGGGCCCCTTGCGCCTCCTTGAGGACCACCCCCGGGCCCTCATCCTGGACACGGAGAGGCTTTCCCTCGAGGAGGAGGTGGAGGCGGTTAGGGGCTTCCTCAGGCGGCTTGGCCTCTAAAATGGCCTCATGGCGACCATCCGCGACCTCAGGCTGGTTCCTTTCCGCATCCCCTTAAGGGCTCCTTTGCGCTGGGGTAAGGCCTCGGAGATGGCGGCCCTGGAGCATGCCCTTTTGCAGGTGGAGCTCAGCGATGGCTCCCTGGGCCAGGCGGAGGTGGCCATCCGCCCCACCATCTACGGGGAAACCCTGGGAAGCGTGCGGGCGGGGCTGGAGTATCTGAAGCCCCGGCTTTTGGGCCTCGAGGCGGACGACCAGGAAGCCATTCGGGCGGTGCTGGAGTCTTTTCCCTGCAACCTGGGCCTTAAAGGAGCCCTGGACCTCGCCCTTTGGGAGGCTTGGGCGAGAAGCGAGGGGGAGGAGCTTTATCAGGTATTGAAGCCCGCCAAGCACCGGGTGCGGGTTTCCTACATTCTGGGCATGGCCTCGGAGGAGGAGATGCTTTTAGATGCCCGCATGGCCTACGAGGCGGGGGTGCGGGTCTTCAAGGTGAAGGTGGGCCGGGACCTGGAGGAGGATGGCCGGAAGATCGGCCGCCTTAGGGAAGCCCTCCCCGACGCCGAGCTTTACGCCGACGCCAACGAAACCCTTTCCCCCAAGGAGGCCGAGCGCTACCTCCTAGCCTGGAAGGAAATGGGCCTCCTCTACGTGGAAGAGCCCCTGCCCGTTGAGGAGGTGGAGGCCAGGAGGAAGCTAAGGGAGAAGAAAATCCTCCCCCTAATCGCCGACGACTCGGCCATGACCCCCAAGGACCTTCGCCGGGAGCTTCTTCTGGACACCTTTGACATCCTGAACCTGAAGCCCGCCCGCACCGGGGTCACCTGGACGCTGGAGATGCTGGCCTTAGCCCGGGAAGAGGGCAAAAGGGCCATGGTGGGAAGCCAGGCGCAGAGTTCCTTTGGGGCCTACCAGTCGGCCCTTTTGGCCTTCCAGCAAGGGGTCACCGAACCCAACGAGCTGGCCTTCCACCTCAAGGCGGAAGGGGGGTTCCTGGACTTCCCCACCTTCCGCCAGGGGTGGCTTTACTGGGAGGACCTGGTGGAGGCGCGGTTTGACGAGGGGGCCTTTCGGCGGTATACCCTAGAGTAGCTCCATGGCCTTCCTGAAGTCCTGGAGGACCCCCCAGGCTCCCGCCTCGAGGAGGGCTTCCTCCTTGTGCCCCGTGAGCAGGGCGTAGGTGGGTATCCCCGCCCCCACGGCGCTCCTCACCCCGGAGGGCGAGTCCTCAAAGGCCAGGGCCTCCCGGGGGGTGAGGCCCAGGTGCCTTAGGGCCACCCGGTAGGGCAAGGGGTCGGGCTTGCCCCGGCCCACTTCCTCCGCCAGGACCAAAAGGGGCGGGTTCAAACCCAGGGCCTTCAACACATGGCGGGCGTTCTCCCGGGGAGCGTTGGTGACCACCCCCCAGGTGAGGCCCCTGGCCCGGGCCTTTTCCAGAAGCTCCTCAAGGCCGGGCATGGGCTTGAGGTTCAGGGCCAGCTCTCGGAAGCGGGCTTCCTTGGCCTCGATGAGCCTTCGGGCTTCCTCTCCCTCCAACCCTAAAAGGTCCTTGACGATCTCGGGGTTAAGGCGGCCGGAGATGCGCTTTCGGTAGAAGTCCTCGTTCACCTCGAGGCCATAGGGCGCCAAGACCTCCCGCCAGGCCAGAAGGTGCAGGGGGTCGGTGTCGGCCAAGGTGCCGTCCAGATCAAAGAGAAGGGCCTTAAGCATGGACGGCCCTCCGCTCCAAGCTGGAAACCATCAGGAAAAGGCCCAGGGCCAGGCCGAGAAGCCCATAGGGGATGCCGGGTGTGGGCAAAAGGGCAAAGAGGGCCGGGATCAAGGTGCTTCCCGTGGCGCCCGCATAAAGCAAACCCCCCAGGGCTCGGTGGCCGAAGCGGGCCTGCACCAGGGCAAAAAGGGTGGAAAAGAGGGGACCCAGGAGAAAGCCAGCCAAGGGAAAAAGGAGGGCGGTGGGGGGCAGGAGGTTGAGAAAAAGGAGGGCGAGGACTCCGAGGAGGAGGCTCCTCAGGGCAGCCAGGGGCTTTTGTGCCACCGGTTTGGCCAGGAAAAGGCGGCCCAGGGCCAGAAAGAGCCAGTACAGGGAGAGCAGCACCCCTCCCATAGGGGTGGGGTGGCCCAGGTGTTCCAGCCAGACCCGGTTCCAGGTGGCCAGGGCTCCCTCCAGACCGGTGTAGATGGCCACGGCCAGGAGGAAGGGCCAAAGCCCCCGCCCTTGCTCCTTGGGCACCTGGGTTACCTGAGGGGCTTCCCAGAGGAGAAGGGCCCCTATCCAGGCCAGGAAACCCGCCAGAAACAACACGGTGCCGTAGGGTAACAGGGTGAGGGCGAAGGGGGTGAAGACCGCTCCCAAGCCGAAGGCCACGTTCACCCGGTTTAGGAGTTCCACCCGCCTTTTGGGGTCAAGCTCGCCTACCAGGCTGTTGCCGTGGACGTTCATCACCCCTTCCCCCAAACCCAGGAGGAAGGCCAGGGCCACCACCAAGGGGAAGGAAGGGGCCAGGGCCACCCCCCATAGGGCCAAGCCCGCAAGCCCCATGGCGGCGGGAAGAAGGGGGTGACGTTTATCCCCCTGGGCCAGGCGCACCCCCAGGAGGAGGCCCAGGAGAAGGGCGGTGAAGAACCAGGAAACCTCCTCTCCCACCCCGTAGCGCCCCCGCCAAACGGGCAGGGCCGCCCCCGGCAGGGCCACGATCACCCCCACGAGGAAAAGCGCCAGGAAGGAGCCCCAGAAAAAGCGCACGTCCGTTATTCTTCCCCTAACTGACCCTTTGGTCAATAATGGAGGGGATGGAGGAGGCCCTGGAAAAGGCTTTGGCGGGCGAGGGGTACTTTGCCTTTCCTGGCCTTTTGCTGGTGCGGGGGCCCGACGCCCTTTCCTTCCTTCAAGGCCAGGCTACCCGGGACCTCAGAAGGCTTTCCGGGCCCGTGGGGGCCCTGTTCCTCAACCACCGGGGGCAGATAGAGGAAGCGGCCACGGTGTTCGTGCACGAGGAAGGCTTTCTTCTGGCTCCCTGGGGCACCTTGGAGGGCCTAAGGAAACGGCTTAAGCGCTACATCGTCTTTGACCAGGTGGAGCTTCTGGAACTTCCCCTTTACCGGCGCCTGCATGCCGATGGGCGGGAGGAAGTGGCGGAAAGCGGGGAGGGGGCCCATCCCGCTGGGGTTTATCCCCTTTACACCTTGCTTAAGGGCCTCCCGCTCCTTTCCGATATTCGTGGGGAGCTTCCCCAGAGCGTGGGGCTTCTCCACCTGGTGGACTACGGCAAGGGGTGTTATGTGGGCCAGGAGATCATGGCCCGCCTCGAGGGGAAGGAGGTGCACCATCACCTGGTGGGCCTAAGGGGGCTTTCCCCTGCCCAGGAAGCCCCCTTTGACCTCCTGCTGGAGGGGCGCAAGGTAGGGGAGGCCAAGCGGGTGATGGAAACGCCCTTCGGGGTTTTGGGCCTTGCCGTGATGCGTAAGGAGGTTCCCCTAGGGGCGGTGGTGGAGGGGGGTGGGGGGCGCTTTCGGGTGGAGCCCCTGCCCTTCGAGGAGGCGGCATGGAGCGGGCGGAGATCATCGGGGTAGGCACGGAGCTCATCTACGGGGAGACCCTGGACACCAACACGGCGGAGATCGCCAGGAGCCTCGAGGCCTACGCCCTCAAGGTGGAAAGGACCCTCAGGGTGGTGGACGAGCCCCTCCCCTTGGCCCGGGAGGTGGGCCAGGCTTGGAAGCGGGCGAGGCTTTTGGTGCTTTCCGGGGGCCTAGGCCCCACCCCCGACGACGTGACCCGGGAGGCGGTGGCGGAGGCCTTGGGGGAGCCCTTGGTGTTGGACGAGGAGATGCTTTCGGAGATTGAGACCCTCTTCCGGGCCCGGGGGCGGAGCATGCCCGAGGCCAACCGCAAGCAGGCCATGAGGATCCCTTCGGCCACCTGGCTTAAAAACCCCAGGGGCACCGCCCCCGGCTGGTGGGTGCGGAAGGAGGGGAAAGACCTGATCCTCCTGCCCGGGCCTCCCCCTGAGTGGCGGCCCATGTGGGAGGAGGTGTTGCCCAAGCTGAACCTCCCCCGCCGCCCCTATGCCAAGCGGGTCCTGAAGACCTGGGGCATAGGGGAATCGGAGATCGTGGAGCGGCTCGGGGAGCTTTTTAAGCGGGATAAGGAGGTGGAGGTGGGCACCTACCCCAAGCTCCAGGGGGTGGAGGTGGTGATTCGGGGCCGGGAGGACCTGGTGGCGGAGCTAGCGGAGAGGATCAAGAAGCGCCTCCTAAAGGAGGTCTGGGGGGAAGGGGAGATGACCCTGGCCGAGGCGGTGAAGCGTCGCCTGGAGCTGGAAGGGGCCACCCTTGCCACCATGGAGAGCCTCACCGGGGGGCTTCTCGGGGCGGAGATCACCCGGGTGCCGGGAGCGAGCCAAATCTACCTGGGGGGCGTGATATCCTATTCGGTAGGGGCCAAGGCCCGCTTCGGTGTGCCGGAGGAACTCCTCGCCAAGACGGTCTCCGCCGAGACGGCCAAGGCCATGGCGGAGGCCGCCCGGGTGCTTTTCGGTTCCACCTATGCCCTTTCCACCACGGGGGTGGCGGGACCGGACCCCTTGGAGGGCGAGCCCGTGGGCACGGTCTTCGTGGCCCTGGCGGGGCCTAAGGGGACGGAGGTGCGCCGCTACCGCTTCCCCGGGGACCGAGAGGTGGTGCGGCTCCGAAGCGTTTATGCCGCCTTGGCCTTGCTCCTAACATGAGGCTCTTCTACGCAATCTTCCTTCCTGAAGAGGTGAAGCGGGCCTTGGTGGAGGCTCAGGAGCGGGTGGCCCGCTACAAGGGGTGGAAGGAGGTGGTTCCCCACCAGCTCCACCTTACCCTTCTCTTCCTGGGGGAAAGGCCGGAGGAGGACCTGGAGGACCTTTTGGCCCTGGGCCACCGGCTGGGCCGGCTCCATCCTCCCTTCACCGCCCGCATCCGGGGCACGGGTTACTTCCCCAACGAGGGCACCCCCAGGGTCTGGTTCGCCAAGGCGGAAGGGGAGGGGTTTGCCCCTTTGGCGGAAGGGCTTCGGGAAGGGGTGCGGGAACTCCTGGGGGAGGAGGCGCTTCTGGCAGGCGGGGATAAGCCCTTCAAGCCCCACATCACCCTGGCCCGGCGCAAGGCCCCTGCCCCCCGGGTGCCCCCGGTGGTCTTCGGCGTGGAGTGGCCGGTGACGGAGTTCGCCCTGGTGCGCTCGGAGCTTAAGCCCAGGGGGCCCGTCTATACCATTTTAGAAAAGTTCCCTTTGCGAGGTGAGCATGGACGAGAACAAGAAGAAAGCACTGGAGAACACCCTAAAGACCATTGAAAAGGAGTTCGGCAAGGGTGCGGTGATGCGCTTGGGGGAGATGCCCAGGCTTCAGGTGGACGTGATCCCCACGGGCTCCCTGGGCTTGGACCTGGCCTTGGGGATCGGGGGCATTCCCCGGGGAAGGGTGATCGAGATCTACGGCCCCGAGTCCGGGGGGAAGACCACCTTGGCCCTCACCATCATCGCCCAGGCCCAGAAGCAGGGGGGTGTGGCGGCCTTCGTGGATGCGGAGCATGCCCTGGACCCCCTCTACGCCCAGAAGTTGGGGGTCAAGGTGGAGGACCTCCTGGTGTCCCAGCCCGACACCGGGGAGCAGGCCCTGGAGATCGTGGAGCTTCTCGCCCGCTCGGGGGCGGTGGATGTCATCGTGGTGGACTCGGTGGCCGCTTTGGTGCCCAAGGCGGAGATCGAGGGGGAGATGGGGGACCAGCACGTGGGCTTGCAGGCCAGGCTCATGAGCCAGGCCCTGCGCAAGCTCACCGCGGTCCTTTCCAAGAGCAACACCGCCGCCATCTTCATCAACCAGGTGCGGGAGAAGGTGGGGGTGATGTACGGCAACCCCGAGACCACCCCCGGCGGCCGGGCCCTTAAGTTCTACTCCAGCGTGCGCCTGGATGTGCGCAAAAGCGGCCAGCCCATCAAGGTGGGGAACGAGGCGGTGGGGATCAAGGTCAAGGTGAAGGTGGTGAAGAACAAGCTGGCCCCACCCTTCCGTGAGGCGGAGCTGGAGATCTACTTCGGCAGGGGCCTGGACCCGGTCATGGACCTGGTGAACGTGGCGGTGGCGGCGGGCGTGGTGGAGAAGGCCGGCTCCTGGTTCTCCTACGGGGAACACCGCCTGGGTCAGGGGAAGGAGAAGGCGGCGGACTACCTGCGGGAGCGGCCCGAGCTTCTGGAGGAGATCCGGGCCAAGGTGCTGGAGAGGGCCCACGAGGTGGTGCTCGCGGGAAGCGAGGAAGGGGAGGAGTAGATGGCCCTGACCCTTTTGGACCTGGGGCTTCTTCTCCTGGTCTTGGTCCTCTTGGGGGCCCTGTTCCTTAGGCGCAAGGGGGAGGACCGCGCGGGGGTAGAGGCCAAAAGGCTTCTGGAGGCGGCCAGAGAGGAGGCCAAGGAGGCCCTCGAGGCGGCCCGGAAGGAAGCCAAGGAGATCCTCGAGGCCGCCCGGGCCGAAGCCAGGACCCTGCGCCAGGAGGCCGAGGAGCGGGCCAAGGCCTTGCGCCAGGAGCTGGAGGCGGAGCTTAAGCGCCGCTCGGAGGCCTTGGAGGCCGAGGCCAAAAAGCGCTTGCAGGAGGCGGAAGAGCGCCTGAGGAGCGAGCGGGAGGAGCTTAAGGCCGAGCGGGAGAGGCTTAGGGCCTTGCAGGAGGAGCTTAAGGCGGAGAGGGAGCGCCTTAAGGGGGAGCGGGAGGAGCTCCGGCGGGAGGCCGAAAGGCTATCCAAGAGGGGCGAGGCCTTGGACGCCCGGGTCCTCAAGCTGGATGCCCTGGAGGAGGCCCTTTCCAAGCGGGAGGAGGCGCTTAAGGCTCAGGAGGCCCTTCTGCAGGAGAAGGAACGCGAGGTGGAACGGAGGCTTCATGAGGTGGCAGGCCTCTCCCCGGAGGAAGCCCGGCGCCTCATCCTGGAGAGGCTGGACCGGGAGCTGGAGGAGGAGAAGGCCCAGAGGGTGCGGGCAGCCTTGGAAAGAGCGCGCCTCGAGGCCCGCAAGGAAGCCCAGAAGATCCTGGCCCAGGCCATGCAGCGCCAGGCCTCGGAAACCGCCGCCCAGCTGGCGGTTTCCGTGGTGCCCATTCCCTCCGATGCCATGAAGGGCAGGATCATCGGGCGGGAGGGGCGGAACATCCGCACCTTTGAGGCCTTGACGGGGGTAGACCTCATCATCGACGACACCCCGGAGGCCGTCTTGCTCTCCTCCTTCAACCCCATCCGCCGGGAGATCGCCCGCATGGCCCTGGAGGAGCTTCTCAGGGATGGGCGCATCCACCCTAGCCGCATTGAGGAGGTGGTGGAGAAGGCCAAGCAGGAGATGAAGACCTTCATCTACGAACGGGGCGAGGAAGCTGCCCTCGAGGCTGGGGTGGTGGGGTTAAAGCCTGGCCTCATCCAGCTTCTGGGCCGGCTCCACTTCCGCTCCAGCTATGGCCAGAATGTCCTCAAGCACTCGGTGCAGGTGGCCCACCTTTCTGGGATCATGGCCGCGGAGCTGGGCCTGGATGCCGCCTTGGCCCGGCGGGCGGGGCTCCTTCACGACATCGGCAAGAGCGTGGACCGGGAGGTGGAGGGAAGCCACGTGGAGATCGGCATCGCCCTGGCCCGCCGCTTCGGGGAACCGGCGGAGGTCATAGATGGCATCGCCCACCACCACGATCCCGAGAATGCGGAAACCGTGTATGCGGTTTTGGTGGCGGCCGCCGACGCCCTTTCCGCCGCCCGGCCAGGGGCCAGGCGGGAGAGCCTGGAGGAGTATCTGCAGCGCCTCGAGGCCCTGGAGCGCATCGCCCTTTCCTTCCCCGGCGTGGAGACGGCCTTCGCCGTCCAGGCGGGGAGGGAGGTGAGGGTCATCGTCAAACCCGATAAGATCACCGATGCCAAGGCCACCCTTCTGGCCCGGGAAATCGCTAACCGCATCGAGCGGGAGATGAACTACCCCGGCCAGGTGCAGGTGACGGTGGTGCGGGAGACCCGGGCGGTGGAGTACGCTAAGTAGGCTAGAATGGGGCGGTTATGCTGAGGGGCGAGGACATCGGGATTGACCTGGGAACGGCCAGCGTTCTCATTTACGTGCGGGGGAAGGGGATCGTTTTACGCGAGCCCTCCGTGATCGCGGTGGTCCAAGGGAAGCGGGAGGTCAAGGCGGTGGGGGCCGAGGCCTACCGCATGCTGGGGCGCACCCCGGGGAACATCGTGGCGGTGCGGCCCCTGAAGGATGGGGTTATCGCCGACTATGCCTTAACGGAGCGCATGCTCCTCCTCTTTCTGCAGAAGGTGCTCTCCCCCATGAGCCGCTTCTTCCGGCCGCGGGTCATGGTGGGAGTGCCCTCCGGAGTCACGGACGTGGAGCGGCGGGCGGTGGTGCAGGCGGTGTCCGCCATGGCCCACAAGGTCTACCTCATCGAGGAACCCCTGGCGGCCGCCATCGGGGCGGGGATCAACGTGGCCGAGCCCACGGGCAGCATGGTGGTGGACATCGGGGGAGGCTCCACGGACATCGCCGTCATCTCCCTGGGGGGTATCGTGCGCTCCGAGAGCCTTAGGATCGCTGGCAACGAGATGGATCAGGCCATCATCCGCTACGTGCGGCAAAAGTACAACCTCCTCATCGGGGAGCGTACCGCCGAGGAGCTCAAGATCCAGCTGGGGCGGGCCAAGGTCCTTCCCGGGGAGGAGAAGGAGGTGGCCGAGGTGCGGGGCCGGGACCTGGTCACGGGCCTCCCCCGAACGGCGGGGATCCCCGCCGAGGATGTGGTGGAAGCCCTGAGGGAGCCCCTGGACAAGATCTTCCAGGGGGTGAAGGCGGTTTTGGAAACCACGCCCCCCGAGCTGGCCTCGGATATTTACGAGAGGGGCATCCTCCTTACCGGGGGTGGTGCCCTGCTAAAGAACCTGGATGTGGCCCTGCAGGAGGCCACGGGGGTGCCGGTGGTGGTGGCGGAGAACCCCATTGAGGCGGTGGCCTTGGGCACGGGTAAGGCCTTGGAGATGCTCCACGTGCTGGAGGACACCATCCTGTCTTCGGACGACGTCCTGAAGAGGTGAGCCGTGGAGATCGGGGAGATCCTGGCCCTCCTGCCCCACCGCTACCCCTTTTTGCTCATCGACCGGGTCCTTCACGCCGACGAGAAAACCTTCCGGGCCTTGAAGAACGTTACCTTCAACGAGCCCCACTTCCAGGGGCATTTTCCCGGTTACCCCATCATGCCGGGGGTGCTGATCCTCGAGGCCATGGCCCAGGCGGCGGTGGGCAGCATTGCCAAGCAGCCGGGTTTCAAGCCCGGGGGCCTGGTCTTTTTGGTGGGGGTGGAGGAGGCCCGCTTCAAAAAGCCCGTGGTGCCGGGGGATACCCTGATCCTGGAGGGGGAGCTTCTCCTTTTCCGCCGAGGCCTGGGCAAGGTGGCGGTTAGGGCCATGGTGGAGGGGGAGGAGAGGGCCAGCGCCCGTTTAAGCTTCGTGGTTCGGGAGGGTGCGGAGTAGGGTGGCGCTGAACTCCAGGAAGTCGGGAAGCCGTTCCTCCAGGATCTGGCGCAGGATGGGGAGGGAAAGGGCTTGGTAGTCATGCACCGCCACATTGCGAATTTGTAGGAGGACCTCATCCATAGACTTTTCCCCGTTTCTGAATATCCCCGAGGATTTCCGCTCTTTCCTCGTTGAGGCGGGCGTAGGCCTTAAGGGCGAGGTCCAGGAAGCGGTCCGCCTCGAGGCTCTTTCGATACAGGGGTTCGCCAAAAGCGGCCACCTGCGCCTGTAGGGGAAGGGGGGCCTGGCGAAGGTCTATCAGGTCCACTTCCCGCCCCACAAGCAGGCTCAAGGGGGCACGCAGGGCAAAAAGGTGCTCCGGAGGGTAAGGCTTGGAGCCCAGGATGGCCAGATCCAGGTCGCTTTCTGGGGTCAAAAGGCCTTGGGCTCCGGAGCCAAAGAGGTAGATTCCGAGGGGATCCAGTTCCTCCACCAGAAGGCGGATGGCTTCTTTAAGCCTTTCCACTTCCCTTAGAGAAAAGAGGGGGTGTGGGGGAGCTATAATCCCCCGGTTTTTAAACCGGGGATACATGGACTCCCCCACGTCCACCACAGGTGGACACGGATTTGGTACAGTGTAGAAGAAGCCAGCCATGCGCAAAGCCTTCAAATACCGCCTTTACCCCACCAAGCCCCAACGGCGGGACTTGGACAAGACGCTGATGCTGTGCCGCCAGTTGTACAACGCGGCCTTGCAGGAGCGTAGAGATGCCTACAAGAAGGCCGGGAGGACTGTCGGCTTCTACGAACAGAAGAGGTATCTGCCCGAGATACGGGCCGAGCTGCCGGAGTACAAGCACATTCATTCCCAGGTCTTGCAGAACGTCATCGAACGGGTGGACCTGGCGTTCAAGGGCTTCTTCCGTAGGGTCAAGGCGGGACAGAAAGCGGGATACCCCCGCTTCAAGGGGAAGGGGCGCTACGACTCCTTTACCTTCCCCCAGGCGGGGACTACCGGGGTCAAGCTCCAGGATGGGGGAAGGCGTGTACTCCTCTACGGGATTGGCTCCGTCAAGGTTAAGCTCCACCGCCCTTTGGAAGGGAAGATCAAGACGGCGACGGTTAAGCGGGAAGGGGAGCATTGGTACATCATCTTCATCACCGAGGTGGACCCCAAGCCTTTGCCTCCAAGCGAGGAGGCCATCGGCATAGACCTGGGCACCAACCCCCACTTCCTCGTTACCTCGGAGGGGGAGATGGTAGAGGCTCCCCGCCACTTCCAGAAAGCCGAGGAGAAGCTGGCCAAGGCCCAAAGGGAGCTTTCCAGGAAGAAGAAGGGAAGCAACCGCAGGAAGAAGGCCAGGCTCAAGGTAGCCAAGCTCCACCGCAAGATCGCCAACCAGCGCAGGGACTTCCACCACAAGGTGGCCAGAAAGCTGGTGAACCGCTATGGAACCATCGTCCACGAGGACCTGAACATCCTTGCTCTCTCCCGCTCCTACGTTGCCAAAGGCATACACGACGCGGGCTGGGCCCAGTTTCTCGCAATCCTCGCCTACAAAGCGGAAGAAGCTGGTAGGCGGGTCGTGGGGGTTGACCCCAAACATACGAGCCAGGACTGCCCGGTGTGCGGGCACAGAGAAAAACGCCCCCTGTGGGTGCGGGTGTCCACCTGCCCACAGTGCAGTACGCTCCTGCACAGGGACGTGGCGGCAGCGCAGAACATCCTGGCTAGGGCCTGGACGGGGCCTTCGGGGGTAGCAATACCATGCCCGAGAAGCCCTGGACTTTAGTCCGGGGAGTCGTCACGGTATCATCTTTCCTTATGGCGGACCTCATGGCCTACCTGAAGCGGGCCCGGGGGGGACGGGTGGTGGAAACCGGCTTCCTGGACCCGGAGGAGCAGGCCCTTCTGGAGGAAAAGGCCCGGGGAGAGGGGCTTAAGGTAGCCTTTTTCGGGGGGTTCCCCCTGGCGGAGAGGAGGCTTGCGGTGCTGTATCCCCCGGAGGTTCCCTCCGTCCACGACCCGGTGGAGGTGGTCTTCCTGGAGAAGGAACCCCCGGATCTGGGGGAGGCCATGGGGGATTTGGAGGCCTTTGGCGAGGGTTACCTGGTGGCGGTGTCCGCCAAGGGAAGGAGGGCCTTGGAGGAAGCGGGCTACACCCTTTTCCCACCCCCGGAGGGGGCCTTAAGGGCCACCAGCGAACGGGTGCGGACCCTGGTGGTGCCTTCCTTGCGGGTGGATACCGTGGGGGCTAAGGGCTTCGGGGTCTCCCGCAGCTACTTCGTCCAGGGGGTGAGGGCGGGGAAGGTGCGGCTAAGGGGCAAGGTGGCTTCCCCCAAGGAGGAGATGGCTCCCGGGGACACCCTTTTGGCGGAGGGTCTGGGAAGCCTAAGGCTCCTGGAGGTACTTGGCGAAACCAGGCGGGGAAACTATAAAATCAAGGTGGAGGTGGAACGGTAGCGACAAGAAGAGAAGGGTTAGGTACAGGGCTTTACCCAAAACTCCTTCCTCGCCCTCCCTTAGCCTGCTTCAAGAGTTCTTGGGTGACTTCATAGTTGAGCAGGCGAACCAGGCCCCTCAGGAGCAGGTACGGACCATCCCTCTCGCTGGGCAGCCCCAGCTTGCCCCCGAGCTGCAAAAGAAACCCCTTGAACGGATCCCCCAACCGCTCAACTTCCCAAAGGAACACCGCCAGCCCCAGCAAAACCGCCACCACCTTCCGGATCCGGGCAAGCCCCCGCACCTGGAAGGTCTCAAGCCCCAGCCCCGTCTTCAAAAGCCGGAAGAACCGCTCCACCTCCCACCGCCTGCGGTACGCCTCCACCACCTGCGCCGCCTCCTCCCTCCCCCTCACCGGCAAGCTGGTCAGTAGCCACCACTCCCCACGCCGCCCCAGGGCTGGCACCCGGCAGACCACCAGGTGGAGCCGCCTCCCCTCCACCTCCACCTCCCTCCATCCGAAGTGGAGCCGCACCCGCTGGTACCTGCCCCCTACCCTCAGCTCCACCTCCTCCCCACAGGGAAGGGCCAGGGAAGAAGCCACCTTCGCCAGAGAACCCCCCTCCCCAAGCTTCCGGTCCCGGTAGACCCGCACCACGAACTCCTCCCCCAGGGCCAGCACCTGCCCAAACACCTTCCGGTCGTCAAACCCCCGGTCCGCCACATACACCAGCCTCCTGCCCACGCCCCCCAATCGCTCCCGGGCCGCCTCAATGGCTCCCTCCACCTCCTTGGGCAGGCTGGCAAACCCCCTCTCCCCGTAGGCCACCAGGTGGGCGTACCCCAGGGCCAGCCGCCCCGCGGGGTCCAACCCCAGGGCGGTGAGGAGCTCGTACCCGGGCCGCCTATCCTTCCCCACCCGGGCTATCCCCTCCAGGGCCCGGGCATAGGGCTTGGCCACCGGGCTCAGGTCCAGGAGGACCAGAACCTCCTCACCCTCCAGGGCAGTCGCGCTCTCCTGATAGACCCGGTCAAGGAGGGCTTCTGCCTCCACCCGTGGGTTGGACAGGAAGCGGTAAAGGGCTTTGGCCTGGTGGAAGCGGTTCTGGAGGGGAGAAGGGAGCGAGGCCACCATCTCGCTCACCCGGGCTGAGCCTGCGGCCAAGGCGCCCCGCACCACCTCTTCAAACCGTCGGTGGAGGCGCTTATCGGGGGAAAACGCTCGCAAAACGGCCCGTGAACTCCTGGAGCCTGGCCTCGGCCACCTTGAGCATGTCCATGGATCACCCCCGGTACCAGATACGGGCTGCGCCCGCAAGGGGAGATTTACCACGAAACGGAGATGTGGGTAAAGTCCTGTTAGGTAGGCTTGACGGCTTAAGGGGTTGCCCTATAAGCTAAGGTTTGTGCTCTTTGGTCGGGCCAAGGGAGCACGGTAAGAGCCAGCCGCCGCGGGGCGCGAGGTCCCGCGGAAGAACCCTGTTAGCTTACCTCGGGCGGCCCGCTTTCCCATCCTTGAGGTGACGCATGGAGATTAAGCGGTTCGGTCGCATCCGAGAGGTTATACCCCTTCCCCCTTTGACGGAAATCCAGGTGGAATCCTACAAGAGGGCCCTTCAGGCCGATGTTCCCCCGGATAAGCGGGAGGACGTGGGCATCCAGGCGGCCTTCAAGGAAACCTTCCCCGTGGAGGAGGGGGACAAGGGCAAGGGCGGTATGGTCCTGGACTTCCTGGAGTACCGCATCGGGGAGCCCCCTTTTTCCCAGGACGAGTGCCGGGAGAAGGACCTAACCTACCAGGCTCCCCTCTATGCCCGCCTCCAGCTCATCCACAAGGACACGGGCCTCATCAAGGAGGACGAGGTCTTCCTGGGCCACATCCCCCTCATGACCGAGGACGGCTCCTTTATCATCAACGGGGCCGACCGGGTGATCGTTTCCCAGATCCATCGCTCACCGGGGGTCTACTTCACCCCGGACCCCGCCCGCCCCGGGCGGTTTGTGGCCAGCATCATCCCCTTGCCCAAGCGGGGACCCTGGATTGACCTGGAGGTGGAGCAAAACGGCACCGTATCCATGAAGGTCAACAAGCGCAAGTTCCCCCTCATCCTCCTCCTCAGGGTCCTGGGCTACGACGCCGAAACCCTGAACCGGGAGCTTGGGGCCTACGGGGAGCTTTTGGGGGGCCTTCTGGACGAGGCGGTGCTTGCCATGCGCCCGGAGGAGGCCCTGGTGCGCCTTTTCACCCTGCTCCGTCCCGGCGACCCCCCCAAGAAGGACAAGGCCTTGGCCTACCTCTTTGGCCTTTTGGCCGACCCAAGGCGGTACGACCTGGGGGAGGCGGGGCGGTACAAGGCGGAGGAGAAGCTGGGCGTGCGTCTTTCCGGGCGCACCCTGGCGCGCTTTGAGGACGGAGAGTTTAAGGACGAGATCTTCCTGCCCACCCTGCGCTACCTCTTCGCCCTCATGGCCGGGGTTCCCGGGCACGAGGTGGACGACATCGACCACCTGGGCAACCGTCGCATCCGTACCGTGGGGGAGCTCATGGCCGATCAGTTCCGGGTGGGCCTAAGCCGCCTGGCCCGCGGGGTGCGGGAGAGGATGGTGATGGGCTCCGCCGATACCCTTACCCCGGCCAAGCTGGTGAACAACCGGCCCCTCGAGGCGGCCATCCGGGAGTTCTTCAGCCGTAGCCAGCTTTCCCAGTTCAAGGACGAGACCAACCCCCTTTCCTCCTTGCGCCACAAGCGGCGCATCTCCGCTTTGGGTCCTGGGGGCCTCACCCGGGAGCGGGCGGGGTTTGACGTGCGGGACGTGCACCGCACCCACTATGGCCGCATCTGCCCGGTGGAAACCCCGGAAGGCGCCAACATCGGCCTCATCACCTCCCTGGCCGCCTACGCCCGGGTGGACGGGCTGGGCTTCATCCGCACCCCCTACCGCCGGGTGAGGAACGGGGTGGTCACCGACGAGGTGGTCTACATGACCGCCACCGAGGAGGACCGGTACACCATCGCCCAGGCCAACACTCCCCTCGAGGGGAACCGCATCGCCACCGACCGGGTGGTGGCCCGGCGCCGGGGTGAGCCGGTGATCGTGGGCCCGGAGGAGGTGGAGTTCATGGACGTGAGCCCCAAGCAGGTCTTCTCCGTGAACACCAACCTCATCCCCTTCCTGGAGCACGACGACGCCAACCGGGCCCTCATGGGTTCCAACATGCAGACCCAGGCGGTGCCCCTTATCCGGGCCCAGGCCCCGGTGGTGATGACCGGCCTCGAGGAGCGGGTGGTGCGGGACTCCCTGGCCGCGGTCTACGCCGAGGAGGACGGGGAGGTGGTGGCGGTGGATGGCCGCCGCATCGCCGTGCGCTATGAGGATGGCCGCTTGGTGGAGTACACCCTGCGCCGCTTCGTGCGCTCCAACCAGGGTACCGCCCTGGACCAGCGCCCCCGGGTGACCGTGGGCCAGAGGGTGAGGAAGGGGGACCTCCTGGCGGATGGCCCGGCCTCCGAGGAGGGCTTTTTGGCCCTGGGGCAGAACGTCCTGGTGGCCATCATGCCCTTTGACGGCTACAACTTCGAGGACGCCATCGTCATCAGCGAAGAGCTTTTAAAGCGGGACTTCTACACCTCCATCCACATCGAGCGCTACGAGATCGAGGCCCGGGACACCAAGCTGGGTCCGGAGCGGATCACCCGGGATATCCCCCACCTCTCCGAGGCGGCCCTGAGGGACCTGGACGAGGAGGGGGTGGTGCGCATCGGGGCCGAGGTGAAGCCCGGGGACATCCTGGTGGGCCGCACCAGCTTCAAGGGGGAGCAGGAGCCCTCCCCGGAGGAGAGGCTTCTGCGCTCCATCTTCGGGGATAAGGCCCGGGATGTGAAGGACACCTCCCTCCGGGTGCCCCCGGGCGAGGGGGGCATCGTGGTGGGTACCCTCCGCCTGCGCCGTGGGGATCCCGGGGTGGAGCTGAAGCCCGGGGTGCGGGAGGTGGTGCGGGTTTACGTGGCGCAGAAGCGCAAGCTCCAAGTGGGGGACAAGCTGGCCAACCGCCACGGGAACAAGGGGGTGGTGGCCAAGATCCTCCCCGTGGAGGACATGCCCCACCTGCCCGACGGCACCCCCGTGGACATCATCCTGAACCCCCTGGGCGTGCCGAGCCGTATGAACCTGGGCCAGATCCTGGAAACCCATCTGGGCCTGGCGGGCTTCTTCCTGGGCCAGCGCTACATCTCCCCGGTCTTTGACGGGGCCACGGAGCCCGAGATCAAGGCCCTTTTGGCCGAGGCCTTCGACCTTTACTTCGGCAAGCGGAAGGAGGAGGGCTTCGGGGTGGACAAGAGGGAGCTCGAGGTCCTGGCCCGGGCGGAGAAGCTGGGTTTGGTGAGCCCCGGCAAAAGCCCGGAGGAGCAGCTTCGGGAGCTTTTCACCCAGGGCAAGGTGGTTCTCTACGATGGCCGCTCCGGCGAGCCCATCGAGGGCCCCATCGTGGTGGGGCAGATGTTCATCATGAAGCTTTACCACATGGTGGAGGACAAGATGCACGCCCGCTCCACCGGCCCCTATTCCCTCATCACCCAGCAGCCTTTGGGCGGTAAGGCCCAGTTCGGCGGCCAGCGCTTCGGGGAGATGGAGGTGTGGGCCCTCGAGGCCTACGGAGCTGCCCACACCCTGCAGGAGATGCTCACCTTGAAGTCCGACGACATCGAGGGCCGCAACGCCGCCTACGAGGCCATCATCAAGGGCGAGGACGTGCCCGAGCCCAGCGTGCCCGAGTCCTTCCGCGTGCTGGTAAAGGAGCTTCAGGCCTTGGCCCTGGATGTGCAGACCCTGGACGAGCGGGATAACCCCGTGGACATCTTTGAGGGCCTGGCATCCAAGCGGTAAGCCGCACCGCAGAAGCGGGATTGCCCTTAAGTGGAGGAGGAATGAAAAAGGAAGTTCGCAAGGTTCGCATCGCCCTGGCCTCTCCGGAAAAGATCCGCTCCTGGAGCTACGGGGAGGTGGAGAAGCCCGAAACCATCAACTACCGCACCCTGAAGCCCGAGCGGGATGGGCTTTTCGACGAGCGCATCTTCGGCCCCACCAAGGACTACGAGTGCGCCTGCGGCAAGTACAAGCGCCAGCGCTTTGAGGGCAAGGTGTGCGAGCGCTGCGGGGTGGAGGTCACCAAGAGCATCGTGCGCCGCTACCGCATGGGGCACATCGAGCTGGCCACCCCGGCGGCCCACATCTGGTTCGTGAAGGATGTGCCCTCCAAGATCGGCACCCTCCTGGACCTCTCCGCCACCGAGCTGGAGCAGGTCCTGTACTTCAGCAAGTACATCGTCCTGGACCCCAAGGGGGCGGTGCTGGATGGGGTGCCGGTGCAGAAGCGCCAGCTCCTCACGGACGAGGAGTACCGGGAGCTCCGCTACGGCAAGCAGGAAACTTACCCCCTGCCCCAAGGGGTGGATGCCCTGGTCAAGGACGGGGAGGAGGTGGTGAAGGGGCAGGAGCTGGCTCCCGGGGTGGTGAGCCGCATGGATGGGGTGGCCCTTTACCGCTTCCCCCGGCGAGTGCGGATCGACTACCTGCGCAGGGAGCGGGCGGGCCTCCGCCTGCCCCTCTCCGCCTGGGTGGAGAGGGAGGGCTATAGGCCGGGAGAGATCCTGGCGGAACTCCCCGAGCCCTACCTCTTCCGGTCGGAGGAGGAGGGGGTGGTGGAGCTTAAGGAGCTCGAGGAGGGCCACCTCCTCACCCTCCTCAAGGACGAGGAGGCCGTGGCCCGCTACTTCCTGCCCGTGGGGTTGACCCCCTTGGTGGTCCACGGGGAGGTGGTGGAAAAGGGCCAGCCCCTGGCCGAGGGGCGGGGTCTTTTGCGCATGCCCCGCCACATGACCGCTAAGGAGGTGGAGGCGGAGGAGGAAGGGGATACCGTCTACCTCACCTTCTTCCTGGAGTGGACGGAGCCCAAGGACTATGGGGTGGCTCCCCACATGAACGTGGTGGTGCCGGAAGGAGCCCACGTCCAGGCGGGGGAGAAGGTGGTGGCGGCCATTGACCCCGAGGAGGAGGTGATCGCCGAGGCCGAGGGCATCGTCCACCTGCACGAGCCCGCCAGCATCGTGGTGATGAAGGCCCGCCTCTACCCCTTTGAGGACGATGTGGAGGTGACCACCGGGGACCGGGTGGCCCCGGGGGATGTCCTGGCGGATGGGGGGAAGGTCAAGAGCGAGATCTACGGCCGGGTGGAGGTGGACCTGGTCCGGAACGTGGTGCGGGTGGTGGAATCCTACGACATCGACGCCCGCATGGGGGCCGAGGCCATCCAGGCCCTCTTGAAGGAGCTGGACCTGGAGAAGCTGGAGGCCGAGCTCTTGGAGGAGATGAAGCACCCCTCCCGGGCCCGGCGGGCCAAGGCCAGGAAGCGCCTCGAGGTGGTCCGGGCCTTCCTGGACTCCGGCAACCGCCCGGAGTGGATGATCCTCGATGCGGTGCCGGTCCTGCCTCCCGACCTCCGCCCCATGGTGCAGGTGGACGGGGGCCGCTTCGCCACCAGCGACCTCAACGACCTCTACCGCCGCCTCATCAACCGCAACAACCGCTTGAAGAAGCTCCTGGCCCAGGGGGCCCCGGAGATCATCATCCGCAACGAGAAGCGCATGCTGCAGGAGGCGGTGGATGCGGTCATCGACAACGGCCGCCGCGGCTCCCCCGTCACCAACCCGGGCTCCGAACGGCCTCTTAGGAGCCTCACCGACATCCTCTCCGGCAAGCAGGGCCGCTTCCGCCAGAACCTCTTGGGCAAGCGGGTGGACTACTCGGGGCGGAGCGTGATCGTGGTGGGTCCCCAGCTCAAGCTCCACCAGTGCGGCCTGCCCAAACGCATGGCCCTGGAGCTTTTCAAGCCCTTCCTCCTCAAAAAGATGGAGGAAAAGGGCATCGCCCACAACGTGAAAGCGGCCCGCAAGATGCTGGAAAGGCAGCGGGACATCAAGGATGAGGTGTGGGACGCCCTCGAGGAGGTCATCCACGGCAAGGTGGTCCTCTTAAACCGCGCCCCCACCCTCCACCGCCTGGGCATCCAGGCCTTCCAGCCGGTTTTGGTGGAAGGCCAGTCCATCCAGCTCCACCCCCTGGTCTGCGAGGCCTTCAACGCCGACTTCGACGGGGACCAGATGGCGGTGCACGTGCCCCTTTCCTCCTTCGCCCAGGCGGAGGCCCGCATCCAGATGCTCTCCGCCCACAACCTCCTCTCCCCGGCCTCCGGCGAGCCCCTGGCCAAGCCCAGCCGGGACATCATCCTGGGCCTTTACTACATCACCCAGGTGCGCCGGGAGAAGAAGGGGGCGGGCCGGGAGTTCGCCACCCCCGAGGAGGCCCTGGCCGCCTACGACCGGGGCGAGGTGGCCTTGAACGCTCCCATCAAGGTGGCAGGCAAGGAAACCAGCGTGGGCCGCTTGAAGTTCGTCTTCGCAAGCCCCGACGAGGCCCTTTTGGCGGTGGCCCATGGCCTTCTGGACCTGCAGGACGTGGTGACGGTGCGCTACCTGGGCAAGCGCCTGGAAACCAGCCCGGGCCGGGTGCTCTTCGCCCGCATCGTGGGCGAGGCCGTGGGGGACGAGAAGGTGGCCCAGGAACTTCTGCAGATGGACGTACCCCAGGAGAAAAACTCCCTAAAAGACCTGGTCTACCAGTCCTTCCTGCGCCTGGGCATTGAGAAGACCGCAAGGCTTTTGGATGCCCTCAAGTACTACGGCTTCACCCTGTCCACCACCAGCGGGATCACCATCGGCATCGACGACGCTGTCATCCCTCCCGAGAAGCAAAAGTACCTGGAGGAGGCCGACAAGAAGCTTCGGCAGATTGAGCAGGCCTACGAGATAGGCTTCCTCACCGACCGGGAGCGCTACGACCAGGTGATCCAGCTCTGGACCGAAACCACGGAGAAGGTCACCCGGGCGGTCTTCAAGAACTTTGAGGAGAACTACCCCTTCAACCCCCTCTACGTGATGGCCCAGTCCGGGGCCCGGGGTAACCCCCAGCAGATCCGCCAGCTTTGCGGCATGCGGGGCCTCATGCAAAAGCCCTCGGGGGAGACCTTCGAGGTGCCGGTGCGCTCCTCCTTCCGGGAAGGCCTCACCGTGCTGGAGTACTTCATCTCCAGCCACGGGGCCCGGAAGGGTGGGGCGGACACCGCCCTCAGGACCGCGGACTCGGGCTACCTCACCCGGAAGCTGGTGGACGTGGCCCACGAGATCGTGGTCCGGGAGGCGGACTGCGGCACCACCAACTTCATCTCCGTCCCCCTCTTCCAGCCCGACGAGGTGACCCGCACCCTGCGCCTCAGGAAGCGCTCGGACATCGAGTCCGGCCTCTATGGCCGCGTTCTGGCCCGGGAGGTGGAGGTTCTGGGCCAGCGCCTGGAGGAAGGGCGCTACCTGACCCTCGAGGACGTGGGGCTCATCATCAAGGCGGCGGAGGCCGAGGAGATCAAGGAGGTGCCCGTGCGTAGCCCCCTCACCTGCCAGACCCGCTACGGGGTGTGCCAGAAGTGCTACGGCTACGACCTCTCCATGGCCAGGCCCGTGTCCATCGGGGAAGCGGTGGGGGTGGTGGCGGCGGAGTCCATCGGCGAGCCCGGCACCCAGCTCACCATGCGCACCTTCCACACGGGCGGCGTGGCGGTGGGCACCGACATCACCCAGGGTCTGCCCCGGGTCATCGAGCTCTTTGAGGCCCGCAGGCCCAAGGCTAAGGCGGTGATCTCCGAGATCGACGGGGTGGTGCGCATCGAGGAAACCGAGGAGAAGCTTTCCGTCTTCGTGGAATCCGAGGGCTTCTCCAAGGAGTACAAGCTTCCCAAGGATGCCCGCTTGGTGGTGAAGGATGGGGATTACGTGGAGGCGGGCCAGCCTTTGACCCGCGGGGCCGTGGATCCCCACCAGCTTCTGGAGGCCAAGGGCCCCGAGGCGGTGGAGCGCTACCTGGTGGACGAGATCCAGAAGGTCTACCGGGCCCAGGGGGTGAAGCTCCACGACAAGCACATCGAGATCGTGGTGCGGCAGATGCTCAAGTACGTGGAGGTCACCGATCCCGGGGATAGCCGCCTGCTGGAGGGCCAGGTCCTGGAGAAGTGGGACGTGGAGGCCCTGAACGAGCGGCTCATCGCCGAGGGCAAGACCCCGGTGGCCTGGAAGCCCCTCCTCATGGGGGTCACCAAGAGCGCCCTCTCCACCAAGAGCTGGCTTTCCGCCGCCAGCTTCCAGAACACCACCCATGTGCTCACCGAGGCGGCCATCGCCGGCAAGAAGGACGAGCTCATTGGCCTTAAGGAAAACGTCATCCTGGGCCGCCTCATCCCCGCGGGCACGGGTAGCGACTTCGTGCGCTTCACCCAGGTGGTGGACCAGAAGACCCTCAAGGCCATCGAGGAAGCCAGGAAGGAGGCGGTGGAGGCCAAGGAGAAGGAGCCTGCCCTCCGCCGCCCTGGCCGCCGCGAGCAGCCTGGGAAGCAAGCCTAAGGCCACCCCACCCTGGCTATGCCAGGGTGGGGGCTCCTAAGCGCCGCCCCCAGAAGGGCTTTTGGGCCATAATGGGCCCATGCTGGCGCGGATCTACACCGCCTTTCGCCAGGTGGGGGAGGATCTTTTCCACCAGAGGCTCATCTCCGCCACCGCGGGCAACTTTTCCGTGCGCACCAAGGAGGGCTTTCTCATTACCAAAAGCGGGGTGCAGAAGGCCCGCCTGACCCCCGAGGACCTGGTGGAGGTGCCCCTCGAGGGCCCTTTCCCGGAAGGGGCCAGCGTGGAGAGCGTGATCCACCGGGAGGTGTACCGGGCGACCCCGGCCCGGGCCATCGTCCATGCCCATCCCCGGGTGGCGGTGGCTCTTTCCTTGCACCTGGACCGGATTGTTCCCCTGGACCTCGAGGGCCAGTACTACCTGAAGGAGGTTCCCGTGCTCGCCCCCAAGACCACAAGCGCCACCCTGGAGGCCGCTTTGGCCGTGGCGGAGGGCCTTAAGGAGCACCGAGCCTGCCTGTTAAGGGGCCACGGGGCCTTTGCCATAGGGCTTAAGGAGAAGCCGGAGGAAGCCCTTTTGGAGGCCTATAGCCTCCTCACCGCCTTGGAGGAAAGCGCGGAGATCCTCTTCTACTACCGCCTTTGGGGGAAGGGATGAGGGTACTCTTTGTGGAGGGCAAGGAAAAGGAGGCCCTTTTGGGCTTGGCCCGGGAGCTTCCCCATCCCTACTGGCTTCTTGCGGGGGAAGGGATTTGGCTTTTGGAGGTGTTTGGCGCCGGGGAGGAAGCCATGGCCAAGGCCAGGGCCCTGCCCGGGGTTAAGGTTTGGGCCTTTGCCCTGGAGGATGGGGTAGTCTATAGGGGATGCGGGAAGAAATCGGCTACATCCCCGTAGGGGAGGCGGAGCTTTACGTGGAGGACGTGGGGGACGAGCATGCCCCGGTCCTCCTGGTCCTCCACGGGGGGCCTGGGGGGAACGCCTACGCCCTCAGGGAAGGGCTTCAGGACTACCTGGAAGGGTTCAGGGTCATCTACTTCGACCAGCGGGGTTCCGGCCGGAGCCTGGAGCTTCCCCAGGACCCCAGGCTTTTCACTATAGATGCCCTGGTGGAGGATACCGTGGCCCTGGCCGAGGCCCTGGGGCTGGAGCAGTTTCATCTTCTGGCCCACGGCTTCGGAGCCCTGGTGGCCCTGGAGCTCCTCCGCCGCTACCCGGAGGTCCTGGGGGCGGTGCTCCTTTCCCCCTGGGTGAGCTTCCCCTGGCTTTCCGCAAGGCTTGTGGAGGCGGCGGGGCTTGAACCTTTGGCCGACCCCGAGGCGAACCTGAGGGCGGCCTTGGAGAAGGCGGAGCCCAAGCTCCTCTTCGACCGTCTCATGTTCCCCACCCCCCATGGCCGCCTGGAGTACGAGTGGGTGGCGGAGGGCTCGGGCATCCTGGGGCCGGATACCCCGGCCTTGGCCTTTTGGAAAAACGGCCTCTGGCGGCTGGACTACACTCCCTACCTCTCCCCAAGCCGCAAGCCAGTGGCCCTGGTGGTGGGGGAGAAGGACGGCACCAGCTACCCCTATGCCGAGGAGGTGGCGGAACGCCTCAAAGCCCCCATCCGGGTGATACCCGGGGCCGGGCACTACCCCTGGATCGACCAGCCGGAGGCTTTTGGCGAGACCTTCCGGGAGGTCCTCGAGGGCCTGCTGGCTCCCTGGAGGGTGTGAGGGATGCCCTTCCAGGGCCAGGAAGGGTGGTAAACTCAGGGCGTCACCGGGGGTGCCCTCTTATGGGGCTGAGAGATACCCTTGGAACCTGATCCGGGTAATGCCGGCGTAGGGAAGGTGACCAAGGCCCCTCCCGGTGACAAGGAGGGGTTTTATGTTGAGGATCTTTGCCCTGCTGGTCCTTCTGGCCTTCGGCTTCGCCCAGGAGATCACCGTCCTCACCCACAGCAGCTTTTCCCTGGATAAGGGGCTCATCGCCCGGTTTGAGCGGGAAACCGGCCTGAAGCTTCGCTTCCTTAAAGGGGGGGATGCCGGGGAGACCCTAAACCGGGCCATCCTCACCAAGGGAGCCCCCATCGCCGACGTGATTTACGGCTTTGACAACACCTTCCTCTCCCGGGCCCTCGAGGCGGATATCCTCTTGCCCTACCGTAGCCCCGAGATCCAAAACCTGAAGGCCACCTTGCTTCTGGACCCTACCTTCCGCGCCCTTCCCGTGGACTATGGTTGGGTAAGCCTCAACTACGACCGGGCTTACTTCAAGGACCGTCCCTTGCCCAAGTCCCCCGCCGACCTTGCCCGGCCCGAGTATGGCAGGCTTCTGGTGGTGCAAAACCCCGCCACCAGCTCCCCGGGCCTGGCCTTTCTCATGGCCACGGTGGCCCGCTTCGGCGAGGATGGCTACCTGGACTTCTGGGCCAAGCTCAGGGATGGAGGGGTGCGGGTGGCCAAGGGCTGGAGCGAGGCCTACTACACCCACTTCACCCTTTACAAGGGGGATAGGCCCCTGGTGGTCTCCTACACCACCAGCCCCGCCGCCGAGGTCTACTATTCCGAGGGGAAGTACCAAGAGCCGCCCACGGGGAACCTCTTCCCCGAGCTCGCCTTCTTCCAGGTGGAGTTCGTGGGGATCCTGAAGGGGACCAAGAACCTGGAGGGGGCCAGGAAGGTGGTGGACTGGCTCCTTTCCAAGCCGGTCCAGGAGAACCTTCCCACGGAGATGTGGATGTACCCGGCCCGCCGGGATGCCAGGCTCCCCGAGGTCTTCCGCTTCGCCCCAGAGCCGGTGGGCAGCGTGCGCTTGGATCCCAAGGTTATGGCCCAGAACCGGGAGCGCTGGATTGAGGAGTGGACCAAGGTGGTCCTCCAGGGGCAAAGCCCCGAGGCGGTGCGCCGTTCCCGGCGCTAACGCCTTCTGGGGTTAGGTTTAAGGGGCCATGGCCTACGGGGTCCTTTTCGTCCTCTTATTTTTGGGCCTGGCCCTTTTCTACCCTTTGGGGCGCATCCTGGCCCTGGGGTTAGGGGAGGGTTTGGCCAGGGCCTTGGCGAACCCCTACTACTGGGAGCGCTACCTTTGGAGCCTGGAATACGGGCTTCTTTCCGCCTTCTTCACCCTGGCTCTGGCCTTGCCCCTGGCCTTCCTCTTTCGCCGCCGCTTCCCCCTTAGGGGGGTTTTCCTGGCTCTTTCCACCTTGCCCTTCGTCCTCCCTACCCCGGTGGTGGCCCTGGGGTTTTTAGCTCTCCTGGGCCCCAGGGGACTTTTGGGGGTGGACCTTTACGGCACCAAAACCCTCCTCTTCCTGGCGGCTGTGTTCTACAACCTGGGCCTTGCCCTCAGGGTCCTCCTGCCGGTGGCCTTGAACCTGGAGGGCCCCTTGCAGGCGGCCCGGGTCCTGGGGGCCTCGAGCCCCAGGGCTTTTCTAAGGGTAGGGCTTCCCCTCCTCCTCCCCGCCTTGGGTTCTGCGGGGCTTTTGGTGTTCATCTACGCCTTTTCCGCCTTCGGGGTTCCTCTCCTCCTGGGGGGGCCCCGGTACGCCACCCTCGAGGTGGAGGTCTACACCCTTTTGGCCTACCGCCTGGCCTTCCCCGAGGCCAGCGCCCTCATGCTTTTGGAGATCCTCACCCTGGGCCTCGCCGTGGCCCTCTACCTGCGCCTCCGGCCTTACCCCCTGTCCCCCGGAGGGCTTCTTCCCCCTCCTCCTTGGGCCTATACCCTGGGCCTAGGCGTCCTTTTTCTCCTCCTTTTTGCCCCCTTGTGGGGGCTTTTTCTGCGCCTGGACCTAGGGGCCTTGGCCGCCGCCTGGGCCTCGGAGGACTTCACTCCCCTTTCCGTGGCGTTGGGGAATAGCCTCCGCTTCACCCTCTTGGCCCTGGCCCTGGCGCTTCCTTTGGGAGTGGCTTATGCCGCAGCAGCCCGCCGGAGCCCCCTCATGGACCTCTTGGGGCTTTTCCCCCTTATGCTGAGCCCGGTGGCCGTGGGCCTCGGCTACCTTTTGGCTTACCCGAACCTCCGGGGCTCCTTGCTCCTTTTGCTTGTCGCCTATGCCCTCCTGGCCTACCCCCTCCTTGCCCGGGCCCTCCTGCCTGCTTTAAGAAGCCTTTCCCCAAGCCTCCTCGAGGCGGCCCGGGTCCTGGGGGCCACGCCCCTTCGGGCGTTTTTGCGGGTGGAGATCCCCCTGGTCTTTCCCGCTTTGCAATCCGGGCTGGCCCTGGCCTTGGCGGCCATTTTGGGGGAGTTTGGAGCCACCCTGGTGCTTTGGCGGCCCGAGTGGACCACCCTGACCCTGGCCATCTATGAGCGCCTGGGCCGACCCGGGGAGGCTCCCTTCCGGGAGGCCTTGGCCATAGCCGCCCTTCTGGCCCTTCTCTCGGGGCTTGCCTTCTATCTCCTGGACCGGGGAAGAGGGCGGCTGGGCTAGAATCCCTGGCACCGGGGGCAGAAGTGGGTGCCTCTTCCCGCCACCACTCTTTTGGCGATGGGTGTGCCGCAAACCGGGCAGGGAAGCCCTGTACGGCCGTAGACGGCGTGGCGCATCTGGAAGCTTCCCGGTAGGCCATCGGGCTGCTGGTAGGTGCGGTCGGAAAGGGTGCTTCCTCCCAAGAGGAGGGCCTCGGCGAGCACCTTTTTAAGGGCTGCGAAAAGCCTTTGCGCTTCTGCTTCCGTAAGCTCCCGTCCCCGGCGGAAAGGGGAGAGGCGGGCTCTAAAAAGGGCTTCGTCCGCATAGATGTTCCCCACCCCGGCGGCCAGACGCTGTTCCAGAAGGAGGGCCTTGAGGGGCTTCTGGCTTCCCTTTAGCCCCAGCCAGAACTCGTGGAACCGGAAATCTTCCGAAAGAGGCTCCGGGCCCAGTTGAAGGAGAAGGGGGATCTTCTGGTAATCCCCCTTCCTCACCACCCAGATGCGCCCGAAGCGCCTGGGGTCGTGGAAGAAGACCTCCTGGTCCTCCAGATGGAAGGCCACCCGGGTGTGGGGGCTCCTTTCCAGGCGAAAGCCCCCCGTCATCCCCAGGTGGACCACCATCTCCCACCCTTCCGTGAGGGCGAAGAGGAGGAACTTCCCCCGGCACCGGATTCCCTCTACCCTTTGGCCTTCCGCCCGTTCCGTGTGGCGGTAGCGCCTGGGATCCCGGTGTTCCAGTTGGAGAAGCCTCTTGCCCACAAAGAGGGGAAGAAGCTTCCTCCTCGTGGTTTCCACCTCCGGTAGCTCGGGCATGGGGTCTAGTCCACGGGCACGGGCTGGCCCTTCTCGTTCACCGCCACGTAGGTGAGTTCCCCCTTGGTGGCCAGCACGCGGCCATCTTCCTGGCCGAAGCGCTCCTTATAGACCTCCACCTCCACCGTCAAGGAGGTGCGCCCCACCCGTACCACCTTGGCCACCACCTCCAGGAGGTCCCCGGTACGGATGGGTACCTTGAACTCCACGCTGCTCACCGCCACGGTTACCACGGGCTTTCTTGCCCTGCGGGCGGCGGCGTAGGAACCCACCTTGTCCATAAGGCCCAGCACGAAGCCGCCAAAGGCAGCCCCCAGGGGATTGGTGTGCTCGGGGAAGACGAGCTCTAAGGTGCGTGCCTCCATACCTTTCCCAGGCTACCCCAGGAGAAGGTCAGTGAGGCGGGCCATCTCCCGGTCTTTCTCGGTGATGCCACCGGCGCTATGGGTCCACCACTCCACCGTGACCCGTCCCCACTCCACGGTGAGGCGGGGGTGGTGGCCCTTGGCCTCGGCCAACTCGGCCACCCTGTTGGCGAAGACCATCGCCTCCTGGAAGTTGGCAAAGCGGAAGGTTTTGACCAGGCGCTCGGGGTTTTGCCGGGTTTCCCAGTCCATGCCTTAAGGGTAAGGGAAAACCCCGGGCACCCGTGTGCCCGGGGTTTGGTTTGGTTGCGGGGGCGGGATTTGAACCCGCGACCTTCGGGTTATGAGCCCGACGAGCTACCAGGCTGCTCCACCCCGCGTCGCCATCCTTAACTATAGCGGGAAGAAGGGGATATGTCAAGCACCTGTAGTCGGTCAACACATTTGAGACTCTGTGGGGACCGCCTCCCCCCGTATTCTAGCCAGGTACTCTAAAGGGGCCAGGCCCCCCAAGGCCCGGTGGGGTCGCCGGCGGTTGTAGTGGTCCAGGTAGGCGTCAAGCTCCCTTTGGAGCTCGGGGATCTGTGAAGGCAACGGTCGTGTGTAGAACTCATCCCTAAAGGTCCGCTGCATCCGCTCCACGTGACCATTGAGCTTGGGGCTCCTCGGAGGAAGAACGAAGAGCTTAACGCCCAAACGTTCACAGACCTCCTCAAAATCGGACATAAACTCGCTGCCCCCATCCACCTGCACCGCACGGATAGGAAAAGGCGCTCGCACCATCAGGCGGGCAAGAAAGCTGGCCGCCAGGTTGGCCGTGGCTCGGGTGTGGACTTCCGCAAGGGAGAAACGGGTGAAGAGGTCGACGGCCGAGAAGTGCTGGATCGTCTCCCCAGGGCCCAGGGTCACGGTGAGGGTATCCACCTGGATAAGGTCGCCAGGGTGACCCACCTCGTATCCCTTGGGCTTCCTTTGCGCATAGGGCCTCCTGGGTCTTCGCCCCCCCTTCCCCCGCCGGGCCTGGGCCAGAAAGGCGGCCACGCTCTCCACGCGTCCGCTCCCTTCAAGGTAGGCCAGGATCCGCCCCACGGTGCGCTCGCTCACCGCAAAGCCCTCCTTCCTTAGGGTCAGCCAAATCGGCCAGCGGCCCCAGGTGGGGTTCTCCTTCCTTAGGGCTTCCACCCGGATCAGCAGATCGGAAGACCAGTAAATCCCCCGCCGCAAGCGCTGAGGACGTCTTGACCGAGGCTTAACACCGGCAAGGCCCTCTTCCTTGAGGCGTTTCCGCCAGCGGTAATAGGTGGCCCGGCTGATCCCCAAAAGCTCCTGGATCTCGGGCCAGCCCACCCGGTATTTCCTGAGCGCCTCCACCTGTTTGAGCTTCCGTAAGCGGTCCTGAACCGTGGGATCGCCGGCCCCGGCCTCTTGGAGTTCCCGGGCCTTCCGCGCTCCCCGCAAAACCTCTTTGCCAACCGTGGTAAGCTGCATCCGTGGGGACCCCCTCTCTTCTGGAGTGGTCCCCACATTTTTACTCGTCCAGTCTCACATGTGTCTGTCCGGGTTCAGGCAGCAGGAAAAGCGCCGCCCTTCCCCTTTCCACCCGGATCCGGACGGGTCCCAGGGCCTGATTTTCCAGGGTGAGGGTGGTGGCCTTTAAGGGGGTGGAAGGGAGCTCCCAGCGGGCACCCTCCACCCCCAAGGTGGCTTCGGGGAAGGGAAGAAGGCTGAAGGGGGTACCCTTCTCCAGGGGGAAGGTGTGAAGCCCTGCCAGGAGGGGGAAGGCCCAGGTAAGCCCGTCGGTGAGTTCTACCCTTACCCCCTTTTCCGCCAGCAGAAAGGCCAGCTCCAGGTGGGCCAGGGTGTGGTCCAGGCGGCCCCCAATGCCCCCTAGGAGGAGGACTTCCTCGGCCCCCAGTTCCAGGGCTTTTCGCACCAGGGCTTCGCCGTCCGTAAGGTCCTTATCCCGGGTAAGCACCTCCTTGGGGGCGGGAAGGATTTGCTGGAGCCAAGGGGGACTTGAGTCGAAGTCGCCAAGCCATAGTTCCAAGGGAAGCCTCAGGGCCAGGGCGTGCCGCGCTCCCGAGTCCGCTGCCAGGAGGCGGTAGGCCTTTAGGCGTTGCCTTAACCCTTCCGTAACCAGAAGGGGGCCACCCAGAAGCAGGGCAAAACGCCTCATCCCTCCAAGGGTACCGCCTGGGAAAGATCCAGGTGAAGGTGGACCTGGGCTCCCTCCGGGGGGCCTTCCAGGGCCTCGAGGTAAAGCCGCACCTTCCCAAGCCGCACCCAAAGCCCCACCCTGTTCCCGAAGAAAAGCCGTTCCTCCACCACCCCTGGGTGCTCCCCTCCCAGGCGGAGGGCTTTGGGCAGAAGAAGGTGGGGTTTAGCAGGCAAGCCCAGGGCCTGGCTTTCCTCCGGGGAGAGGAGGTTCTTGTGCCCGAGGAAACGGGCAGTCCAGAGGTCCTTGGGCCTTGCGTACACCTCTTCCGGAAGCCCCACCTGCACGAGCCTTCCCTGACGCAGGAGGGCCACCCGGTGGGCCAGGAGGAAGGCCTCCCCCTGGTCGTGGGTGACCACCAGGGTGGTCACCCCTTCCGCCCGGAGGGTCCTGCGCAAAAAGAAGAGGAGCTCCTCCCGTAGCCTCAAGTCCAGGGCTCCCAGGGGCTCGTCCAGGAGGAGAAGCCTTGGCCTTGGTGCCAGGGCCCGGGCCAGGGCAACCCGTTGCTGTTCTCCCCCGGAAAGCTCCTGGGGGCGCTTTTGGGCATGGGGGGTGAGCTCCATGCGCTCAAGGAGCTCCTTCACCCGTGCCTCTCGCTCCTTCCCAGGCCAACGGGCCTCCACCAGGCCAAAGGCGATGTTTTCCGCCACGGTGAGGTGAGGGAAGAGGGCATAGTCCTGGAAAAGAAATCCTACCCCCCGCCTTTCCGGGGGCAGGGGGGTGAGGTCCTGCCCGCGGAAGCGCACGAAACCCCGGTCGGGGGAAAGGAGGCCGGCGATGAGCTTCAGCAGGGTGCTCTTTCCGCTACCCGAGGGTCCCAGGAGGGCCAGGACCTCTCCTTCCTGGACAGCAAGATCTAGGGCCAGTCGGAAACCGGGAAAGCGCTTTTCCAGGGCAAGCTCCAGCACCCCTCCATTAAACAAGGAACCCGGGGCACGCCCCGGGTTCCTTGCGGGCCCGCCTTACTTCAGACCCAGCTTTTTCCGTTCCTCCAGCACCTGCTGGGGAGTGAGCTTCTTTTCCCGCAGGGCCTTGACCTCGGCGGCGGTGAAGGGCTTGAAGCCCTTGACCTTCTTGTCGTCGCCCCAGGCGGTGGCGATGTGGTTGAGAAGGGCGGCGATCTCCTCGTCCTTGAGGCCGTTATAGGCAGGCATCGCCCCATTGTACTTCATGCCCTTTACTTCAATCGGTCCCTGGAGGCCCCAGAGGAGCACCTTGATCAGGTACTCCCGCCCGCCCTGTTTGGACAGGATATCGGACACATGTCCGGCCAGGGGCGGGAAGGCCTCGGGGAGCCCCTGCCCTGAGGATGCCCGCTCGGGAGCTTTTGGATCTGGACCCTGAGACCAAGCGCCGTTTTCCCTGGCTCACCTTGCCCTAGGATGGAGGCATGAGCGTTTCCTTGGCAGCAGCCTTTTTGGCGGGGGTGCTCTCCTTCCTCTCCCCTTGCGTTCTTTCCCTGGTGCCCACTTACCTGTTCTACCTAGGGGGGGAAAGGGGGCGCCCCCTTTTTAACGCCCTCTTCTTCGTGCTGGGTTTCGGGGTGATATTCTTCCTCTTGGGCTTACCCTTTACCCTTCTGGGGGGACTTCTCTTTGAACACCGCCAGACCTTGGCCCGGGTAGGAGGTGTGGTTCTAATCCTCTTTGGCCTTTACATGCTGGGCCTGAGGCCCCGGTGGGGGGTAAACCTCCGGTACGAGGGGGAGACAGCACGCCCCTTAGGGGCCCTCCTCCTCGGGGCTACCCTGGGCCTGGGTTGGACTCCTTGCATCGGGCCCATCCTGGGGGCCATTCTCACCCTGACGGCGGTGGGGGGCGGAGTGGAGCTTCTTTTGGCTTATATCCTGGGCCTGGCGGTGCCCTTTTTGTTGGTGGCCCTTTTCGCCGACCGGCTTAAGGGGTGGCCGAGGAGGGCCGGGCGGCTTTCCCACTACGTGGAGTTGCTGGCGGGGGTGGTGCTCCTGGTGGTGGGGGTTTTGCTTGTCACGGGGACCTACACCGCCTTGAACTCCTTTTTCCTCCGGATTACGCCGGAGTGGCTGCAGAAGAACCTGTAGGGGTGAGGGAACCTCGGGGGTCTTTTCCTCTAAGAGGGACAAATGGCCCTCGAGGATACCCCTAAACTGGTATAGGCATGCTGCTTCGCTTGCAGGGGATCTCCAAGCGCTTCGGCCGGGACTGGGTGGTCCGGGACCTTTCCTTTACCCTGGAGCGGGGGGAAGTGGTGGCCCTCTTGGGGCCCAACGGCTCGGGGAAGACCACCCTCTTGCGCCTCATGGCCGGGCTTCTCAAGCCCACCCGGGGGCAGGTGGAACGGGCGGGCAGGGCCCTTTTCCTGCCCAACCCCCCGGCCTTCCACCGCCACCTTACCGCCCGGGAGCACCTCCTTTACGACCTGGCCTTCCACCACCAGGGTAAAGAACCTGAAGAAGCTCTGGATCGCTTTGGACTGCCCGGGGACCTTCCCCTTTACGCCTTCTCCAGCGGCATGAAGAAGAGGCTCGCCTTGGCCCGGCTTACCCTTCTCTTCCCCGACATCTGGCTGTTGGACGAGCCCGAAACCGCCTTGGACAAAGGGGGAAGGGAGCTTCTTCTTTCCACCTTGGCCGAGGCCCGGAAGAAGGCGGGGGTGGTGCTGGCCACCCACGACCGGACCCTGGCCGAGCGGGTGGCGGACCGCACCCTGGAGCTGGGGGTGGCATGAAGCTTCCCGTGGAGGGGTGGCCCGAGGCTGCCGGGCAGGGTAGGGTAGGGGTGGTGCGCCGGGTGGTGTTGTTGGCTCTAAGGGATCTTCGCCTCGAGGTGCGCGACCGCTCGGGGCTTCTTTCCATCCTGGCCTTTTTTGCGGTGATGCTCTTCATCATGGCCTTGGCCTTGGGGCCTGAGGAGGAGCCCTTGCGCCGGGCTGCCCCCGGGGTGCTTTGGGTGGCCTTGGCCTTCGGGAGCACCCTGCTTTCCACCCGGGCCTTTGCCCTCGAGGTGGAGGAGGGCACCTTGGACGACCTCCTCCTGGCTCCCGGGGGCAAGGAGTGGATCTACTTCGGCAAGCTTCTTTTCCAGATGCTCCTTCTCCTACCCCTGGCTGCCCTTGCCCTTTTGATGGCGGCGGGCCTCTTCTACCTGCCCCTGGAGCGCCTTTTCCCCCTCTTCTTGACCCTGGTCCTGGGGGTCTTGGGCTACGCCAGCGTGGCCACCTTTTACGCCGGCCTCCTGGCCCGGCTCCGGGGACGGGAGGTGCTTTTGCCCCTGCTCCTCTTCTCCTTGGTGGTCCCCGTGGTCCTGGCCTCGGTGCGGGCCACCACGGGCCTGGCGGAGGGCCTTCCCGTGGCGGAGATCTCCGATTGGTGGCAGCTTCTTTTGGTCTTTGATGTGGTCTACCTCACCGCCAGCGCCCTCCTTTTCCCGGTGGTTATGGAAGGTTAGGTTTGGCGGTATGGAGGCCACAGATTTTTAACCCTTCCCTTGGCTATGCTAGGGGTCATGGAGGTACAAGCATGCTGAAGGTTGCGCAACCCGACCGCCCGGACGCCCTCACCTGGGTTTTCCTGGGGCTGGGGCTTCTGCTCCTCCCCGTGGGGCTCTACCTGGCCCTTTCCGCTCCCCCCGACGTGAACCAGGGGTATCTGGCCCGCATCATGTACCTGCACGTGCCCGGGGCCTGGCTTGGCTATCTGGCCTTCTTCGTCACCTTCCTCTACTCCCTCCTCTACCTCTTCCGCCAGGACCCCCGCCACGACCGGGTGGCCAGCTCAAGCGCCGAGATCGGCCTGGTCTTCATGGGGCTGGCTCTGGTGACGGGGATGCTCTGGGCCCGGCCCACCTGGGGGGTCTACTGGACCTGGGAGCCCAGGCTCACCACCACCGCCATCCTCTTTGCCGTTTACGTGGGGTACTTCCTCCTTAGGGGGGCCATAGAGGACCCCGAGCTCAGGCGGAAGGCGGCGGCGGCGGTGGGCATCCTGGGCTTCATCAACGTGCCCATCAGCTACATGTCGGTGAAGTGGTGGCGGAGCCTGCACCAGACCCAGTCCATCGACCTCACCACGGGGAAGATCCACATGGACCCTGCCATGCTCCAGGCCCTCCTCTTCAACCTCCTCGTCTTCACCCTCCTCTACCTGGGCTTCGTGCGCTTCCGCTCCCTGTTGGCCGCTTTGGAGGCCAGGAAGGAGGAGGCATGAGCGAGGTCTTCGTCACCTGGGTCTATGCCCTCACCTACCTCACGGTCTTCGGCTACCTGGCCTACCTTTTCTGGCGCTACCGGAGGGCGAAATGAGGGCCAAGTACCTGATCGGACTCGGGGTCATCCTGGGGGCCTTGGCCTACCTCATCTTCGGCGGCCTGGGGCAGAACCTGGTCTACTTCCTCACCCCCTCCGAGTACCTGCAGGACCAGGGGCGCTACCAGAACCGTCCCGTGCGCCTGGGGGGCTTGGTCAAGCAGGGTACGGTGCACTACGACAAGGATCAGCTGGAGCTCCGCTTCATCCTCACCGATGGGGTGGCGGAGGTGCCCGTGGTGCACAAGGGCACGCCCCCGGGCATGTTCAAGGAGGGGCAGGGGGTGGTGGTGGAGGGCCGCTTCCGGGAAGGGGTCTTCCACGGCACCAACCTCCTGGTGAAACACTCCGAGACCTACCAGGCTCCCAAGGCGGGCTGGACCCCGGAGGAAGTGCGCAAGCTTATTGAGGAGGCCAAATGACCCCTGCTCTGCTGGGCAACCTGGGTGTCAGCCTGGCCCTGGCCTTTAGCCTTCTGGGCCTGGCTCTTTCTCTCCTCGCCTACCACCAGGGGGACGGGCGCTTCCTGAAAGGGGCCAAGGCCTTGGTCCTTCCCGCCTTCCTGGCGGCCTTGACGGCCTTCTTGGCCCTGGAATGGGCCCTTCTCACCCACGACTTCAGCCTGGCCTACGTGGCCCGCAACCACTCGGCCCAGGACCCTTTATGGGTGACCCTGGTGACGCCTTGGGCAGCCTTGGAGGGAAGCATCCTGCTTTGGGGCCTCCTCCAGACCCTTTACACGCTTTTGGCTAGCCGCAAGTCGGTGGACCCGTGGCGGGCGTCTTTAGTGTTGGCGGTGCTTTTTGGCATCCAGGTCTTCTTCTTCGGGGTGATGGCCACCATCGCAAGCCCCTTTGAAACCCTGCCCAACCCGCCAGCGGATGGCAATGGGCCTAACCCCCTCTTGCAGAACCACTGGATGATGGCCGTCCACCCGGTCCTCATGTACCTGGGCTTCGTGGGCCTGAGCGTGCCCTTCGCCTATGCGGTGGCGGCCATGGTGGTGCGCCGCTACCAGACCTGGGTGGGGGAGACCCGGTGGTGGACCCTGATCGCCTGGGGTTTCCTCACCGCGGGTAAGGTGGCGGGGATGTGGTGGAGCTACGAGGTCCTGGGCTGGGGTGGATACTGGGCCTGGGACCCGGTGGAAAACGCCAGCTTCATCCCCTGGCTGTTGTCCACCGCCTTTTTGCACACCGCCATCGTCCAGGAAACCCGGGGGGCTTTCAAGGCTTGGAACTTCGCCTTTGTCACCCTGGCCTTCGCCGCCACGGTGCTGGGCACCTTCCTCACCCGGAGCGGGGTGATCCAGTCGGTGCACGCCTTTGCCGAGGGGCCGGTGGGGCCTGCCTTCCTGGGCTTCTTCCTCCTGGTTACTGGCTTGGGGCTTGGCCTTCTTTCCCGGGTCAGCCGGGAGGTGCGGGACACCGTGGTTTTCCGGCTCCTTTCCCGGGAAGGGGCTCTTCTCCTCGGGGCCTTTTTCTTCGCCGGATGGGCCTTGGTGGTGGTGCTCGGCACCTTCTATCCCCTTTTGGTGGAGGCCTTCACCGGGGCTAAGGTGAGCGTGGGGGCCCCTTTCTTCAACCAGGTTTCCGCTCCCATTGGGGTGGGTATCCTCCTCCTCATGGGGGTAGGGCCCATTTTACCCTGGCGGAGGCCTAGGGCGGAGGTTTTCCGAAACCTCTACATGCTCCTGGCTGTCCTTCTCCTGGGTACCCTGCTTGGGCTTCTTCGGGGCTACACCTTCGGGGCTTCCCTGGCGGTGGGGCTCTTCCTTTACAACACCGCGGCCATTTTCCTCCTGGTGCGGGAGGGGGTGCTGGCCCGCCTTAGGGCGGGGCTTTCCCCCTGGGGGTTTTTGGAAAACCGCAGGCGGGTGGGAAGCCTGTTGGTCCACTTCGCCGTGGCCCTCATGGGCCTCGGCATCGCCTTCAGCCAGACCTACCGCCTGGAAAGTGAGAAGACCCTGTACCGGGGGCAGGCCTGGGAGGTGGGCGGAGTGCGCATGGAGTTCCTGGGGGTGCGGGCCTTGGACGAGGGGAGGCGGTTTGCCGTGGAGGCTTCCTTGCGCACGGACCGCTTCGGGGAGGTGCGGCCAAGGCTTCACTTTTACCCGCAGATGAACTCCCCCTTACCGGCCCCCAAGGTGGTCTACACCCCGGGCAACGACTACTACTTCCTCCTCATGGACTTTGACCGGGAGAAGGGGGAGTGGGCCTCCCTCCGCCTCATCGTTACCCCCCTGGTCTTCTGGATGTGGGTGGCGGGGGGGCTTCTGGCCCTGGGAACCCTGTACATCCTTTGGCCGGCGGCGGGGCGGGAGGAGGTTAAGGGGGTGAGCCCAGCGTGAGGTTTCCCGCAGGGAACACCTTGAGGAGCTGGCTATGGCTCCTTGTGGTCTTGGCCCTGGGGGGGCTTTTCTACTGGGGGATGCAGCGAAACCCCAAGGAGCTTCCCTCGGTGCTGGCCAAGGAGCGCCGCCCGGCCCCCGACTTCACCTTGCCGGTCTTGCCCCCTTACCGGGAAGACTGGGGGGAGACCCTTAGGCTTTCCGACCACCTGGGGAAGAAGCCCGTCGTCCTCAACTTTTGGGCTAGCTGGTGCCTCCCCTGCTACGAGGAGGCCCCGGTATTGGAGGCCACCTGGCGGCGTTATCGGGATCGGGTTCTCTTCCTGGGAATCAACACCCAGGACAAGGAGGCGGATGCCCTGCGCTTCATCGCCCAGTTCGGCCTGACCTTTCCCCAGGTCTTTGACCCCCGGGGGCGGGTAGGGGTGGACTACGGCATGTACGGGGTGCCGGAAACCTTCGTCATAGACCGGGAGGGCCGGGTGGTGGTCCGCCACGCCGGGACCATTGACCAGGCCACCCTGGAGAGGTACCTGAAGGAGGTGTTGCCGTGAGGGTTTGGGCGCTTTTGTTCTTCCTGGTCCTAGGGGTTTGGGCTCAGGAAAAGCCAGCCTCCCCACCCCCCGATCTCTCCCCCGAGGTCTTCGCCATCGCCCGGGAGCTCCGCTGCCCCGTGTGCCAGGGGGAGTCGGCAGCGGAGAGCAACTCCGGGGTGGCCACGGAGATGCGGCGGATCATCGCCGAGATGTTGCAGCAGGGTAAAACCAGGGACGAGATCAAGGCCTTCTTCGTGGAGCGCTACGGGGAGTGGATTCTCTACGAGCCCCCCAAGCAGGGGATAACCCTGTGGGTCTGGCTGCTGCCGGTTCTGGGCTTAGCCCTCTTGGGCCTGGGGCTATTCGCCTACTTCCGCCCCAAGAAGCCCTTGCCTCCTGAGCTTTTGGAGGAGGCGGAGCGTCGCCTAAAGGAGCCTTAACGATGGCCACCGTTATTTTCCTGGTTCTTTTCCTGGCGGTGTTGCTTCTGGCCTTGAGGCCGGTTTGGGGCCCCAAGGAGCCTTTTCCCGAGCCCCCCAGGCGGGAAGAGCTTTTGAGGGAGCTCGAGGTCCTCAAGGAAGAGGTGCAGAACCTGGAAGGAGAAGAGAAAAAGCTGGCTCTGGCCCGGGTGGTGGAGCTGGAAAGGGCCTTGGAAGGCTGGCGCCCCCCCGAGCCTCGTCCCTTCAATCCCTGGCCCGTGGCCCTGGCCTTAGGGGTGGTGGTCCTCCTGGGCGTGGGGCTTTGGCGCTACACCCTGCCCAGGCTTCCCGGGGAGACCACGGTGACCGCCCGGGCCGAGGCCCGGGAGCTTAAGGCGCTTCAGGACAAGGCCAAGCGCACCGGGGAGGTGGCGGACCTCCTGGCCTGGGGAAGGCGGGCCTATGAGCTTCAGGCCTTCGACCAGGCGGCGGAGGCCTACCTGGAGGTCCTCAAGAAGGAGCCCACCAACGTGGAGGCGGTACGCCGGGTGGGGATCCTCCTCTTCATGGGGGGGCGGCTGGAGGAGGCCCAGATGTTTTTGGAGATCGCCCAGCACGCTGACCCCAAGGCTGCGGAGGGCTGGCTTTTCCTCGGGAACATTTACTTCCAGAGGGGCCAGGCGAAGGAGGCCATCGCCGCCTGGGAAAAGTATCTGGAGGTAGGCGGGGAGGCCAGGGAAAGGGTGGAGGGCCTCATCGCCATGGCCCGCGCCCAGGCCCAGGGGGGAACGGACGGGAAAACGGTCTACCAGGCCCGCTGTGCCGCCTGCCACGGCCTTACGGGGGAGGGGGGAGTGGGGCCTAGGCTCCAGGGCAACCCCGTGCTCAAGTCCCCCGAGGCCGTGCGGGAGATCGTCCTGAGGGGCCGGGGGACGATGCCCGCCATTCCCCTCTCCGAGGAGGAGCTCAAGGTCCTCCTGGAGTTTTTGGGTACGCTTTAGCCATGAAGCGGCGGGATCTCCTTTTCTACGCCCCCGTGGCGGTGGCGGGAGGGTTTTTCGCTTGGCTTGGGGTGCGCACCTATAACCTCCGCTTCCGCCCAAGGCCCGGGGTAGGGGAGCCCGTGTGGAAGGAGGGGCCGAAGGTGGCGGTGGCCCGGCGGGGGGAGCTTGCCGTGTGGCAGGTGAAGCCCTTTGAGTACCCCTTGCCCTTAGGGCCCTTGAAGGCCTTTCTCCTCCGCCTGCCCGAGCCGGTTTTGGGAGGGCTTTCCCTGGGGGAGGAACACTACCTGGCCGTAAGCCGCATCTGCACCCACCAGGGGTGTACGGTGAACTTCGTGCCCGACCCCGAGGCGGCTTCTATCCTCTACAACTTCCGCTACGAAAGACCCTTTTTGGGCTGCCCGTGCCACTTCGGGGCCTTTGACCCTCTCCTTGGGGGGAAGGCAGTGTACGGCCCCCCCCGTTACCCCCTGCCCCGCTTGCGCCTCGAGGCGGAAGGGGACACCCTCTACGCCACGGGGCACGAGGTGCCCTTGAGGCCCATGGAGGGTTCTTAGTCGGCAAGCCGTACTCGCACGAAGCGGTCCTTCCCCCGCTGGAGTATGCGGGGGCGGGAGAGGTCCACCTCGAGGCCCGCATCCTCTATAAGCTCCCCATCCAGCCTGAGGCCCCGGTTCTGGATGAGCCTTCGGGCCTCGGCGTTGGAAGGGGTGAGGCCTGCCAGGGTGAAAAGCCTCGCCACCCAGATGCGCCCCTCCTTGAGCTCGGAGGCGGGGATGACCACCTCGGGGATGTTCTCGGGAATGGCTCCCTTGGCCACCTGGTCGTAGCGTGCCTCCGCCTGGCGCACGGCTTCCGGCCCGGCTTCCTTGTCCTTGCCCAGGGCTTCAAAGCTGTAGCCAAGGCTTTCGTAAAAGGCCCGGTCGATGCGGGCAGGGATGGTGGGGAGGGCGTAGGCGGCGGTGAGGAGGCGGGCCAGGACCCGGTGAGCGGGGACGGGACCCGCCTTTAGAAGGGTTTGGATCTCGGCCTCCTCCAGGTCGGTAAGGAGGCGGAAGTAGCTTTCCAGAAGGGCGTCGGGCACCCACATGAGCTTCTTGAACATCACCTCGGGGGGCTCCGCCACCCCAATGTAGTTGTCCAGGCTCTTGCTCATCTTCTCCCGCCCGTCCAGGCCCACCAAAAGGGGCATGAGGAAGGCCACCTGGGGGGGTTGGCCGTAGGCCCGTTGCACCTCCCGGCCCACCAGGAGGTTGAACTTCTGGTCTGTGCCCCCCATCTCGATGTCCGCACGGATGGCCACGGAGTCGTAGGCCTGGGCGAAGGGGTAGAGGAACTCGTGCAAGGAGATGGGGATGCCCTCCTCGTAGCGCTTCTTGAAGTCCTCCCTCTCCAGCATCTGGGCCACGGTCATGAGGGAGGTGAGGCGCACCACCTCCTTGAAGGTGAGGCCTTCCAGCCACTCGGAGTTGTAACGGAGTTCAAAGAGGTGGGGTTCCTGCCTGAGGATCTTCCCCGCCTGCTCCACGTAGGTTCTGGCGTTTTCCCGGGTTTCCTCGAGGGTCAGGGGAGGCCGGGTCTTGCTCCGCCCCGAGGGATCCCCGATCATGCCCGTGAAGTCCCCGATGATGAGCACCACCTTGTGCCCAAGCTCCTGGAACTGGCGCATCTTCCTCAGGACCACCGCATGCCCCAGGTGCAGGTCGGGCCGGGTGGGGTCGGCCCCCAGCTTGACCACCAGCGGGCGGCCTTCCTTTAGCTTTAGGAGGAGTTCCTCCTCGGGGATGATCTCCTCGGCCCCCCGCTTGAGGAGGGCCAAGGCTTCTTCCGGAGAAGGCTTGGTGTCGGCGCCTGCCATGAGCCCAAGTATACTTAAGACAATGCGGACCCTGCTCCTTTTGGCCCTGCTGGCCCTTGGCCTTTACTGGTATGCGGAGCGGTATGGCCTGGCCGTGGGCTACCCACCCTTCCTGCCGGTTTTCTACTGGAAGTACACCGGGGAGGCCCAGTACCCCATCCGGGTGAGCGGCCTTTACGATGCGGTGAAGGTCAAGGTGACGGGAAGCCTGCGGGAGGGCCAGCTTTCCGTGGCCCTTCTCAAGGAGGGCCGGTCCCTGGGGGAGAAGGTGTATGCGGGCAACTTCCAAGAGGACGTGCGCTTTCCCGTAAGCCCCGGGGAGTACCTCCTCCGCTTCCAGCTTCAAGGAGCCAAGGGCCGGGTGCGCTACGACTGGGTCACCACCAAGTTTGCCCCTTGAGGCGGGGTATGCTACACTTAGGCCTGGTCTGCCCCTAAGGGGCACGAGGGGAAAACGATGGCAGAGAAGAAGCCCAAGAAGAACCTTTCCGCTCTGAAGCGGCACCGGCAGTCTTTGAAGCGCAGGCTTCGCAACAAGGCCAAGAAGTCGGCCATCAAGACCCTGAGCAAGAAGGCCGTGCTTCTGGCCCAGGAGGGCAAGGCCGAGGAAGCCTTGAAGATCATGTGCATGGCGCAGAGCCTTATCGATAAGGCGGCCAAGGGGTCCACCCTGCACAAGAACGCCGCTTCTCGGAGGAAGTCGCGCCTTATGCGCAAGGTGCAGAAGTACCTCTCCGCGGTGAGCGCCTAGGAGGACGGGGATGGGCAAAGGCGACCGTCGCACCCGTAGGGGTAAGATCTGGCGGGGCACCTACGGCAAGTACCGTCCGCGCAAGAAGAAGTAGGACCACCCCCTTGGGCGGAGCCAGGGGGTGGGATTCTTGGAGGCCGAGGGCCTAGGGGGTTTCCTCTAGGTACTCTCTTCCTTTTCCATCTCCCAGGTGAGGTCCCTGAGAAGCCAGCCCCGGCCCGGGGGGGTGAGTTCTCCTGAGGCCAGGGCCTGCACCAGGTACCGGCGCACCAGGCCGATGGGCACTCCCGAGGCGATCACCTCTCCCAGGTTGCGGGTGCCGTCCAGGAGGGCCTGAAGCTGGCCGAACTCCCCCAGGGTCTTCCCCTTCCTTCCCGTGTACTTGATCCTTAGGGCGTACCAGGCATAGCGGCGAAGGGGGTAAAGGTCCCCTTCCCTTACTCCCATGTAGGCCCGTTCCATGGCGATGAGGAGGGGAACACCCCAGGCTTTGGCAGCGGCCCGCACGCTCTTCCCACCCTGGAATACCTCGTAGGGAGGTTGGGGGCGGATGGCCTCGAGGACCCGGCTGGGGGAGTCCACCAGGGTGCGGAACCGGTCCCACTCGTCGTTGACCCGGGCCCACTCCCCCAGGAGGGTGGAGAAGGGCATGAGGGGTTTGTCCGCGGCGGGCGGGGTCACCCCGAAGCGGAAAACCCCTTCCTGGGGATGCAGGGGGAAGCTGAAGAGGGCCTCGAGGCCCTCCCAATCCAGGATGGCAGCTCCCACCACCTCCCCTCCGGAAAACCGCAAGGAGAGGGGCAGGGGGCCTACGGAAAGCTCCAGGATTCCCGAGCGCCGATGGCCGTGAATAAGCTCCAGAAGCTCCACCAGAGGGATAGCCTTCAGGTTTCCTTCCAAAAGAGTCCCTCCCCTATCCGCAAGACCAAGGTACGCCCTTCTCCCCGGTAGGCCTCGAGGGCCCCAGCTACTTTTTCTATATCCTCTTCCCGGACCAAGGCGGCCAAGGTGGGTCCGGCCCCGCCCACGAAGGCCGCCAAGGCCCCGGCTTTCAAGGCGGCTTCAATGGCTTCCAGGACCCCGGGCATCAGGTGGGCCCGGTGGGGCTGGTGGAGGCGGTCCCGGCAGGCTTCCCGTAAGGCCTCAAGCCTTCCTGAACAAAGAGCCGCAGGCCAGAGAGCGCTCCGGGCCAGGTTGAACACGGCATCCTTTAAGGGGACCACCTCGGGTAAGGCGGCCCGGGCTAAGGGGGTGGGCACCTCGTAAGGGGGCACGGCCAGAACGAAATAGACCCCTTGGGGCCTGGGCAAGGGGATGGCCAAGGGGGGGCTTGCCAGGGCGGCCACAAACCCCCCGTAGACGGCTGGGGCCACGTTGTCGGGGTGGCCTTCCAAGCTGGCGGCTACCCGAAAGACCCCCTCACGTCCCAGCTTTCCCCCGGAGAACCGGTCCGCCAGAGCCACCCCGGCCACCAGGGCTGCCGAAGAACTCCCCATGCCCCGGGCCAGGGGGATGGGGTTGAAGGCTCGGATGGTCAAGGACTCAGGATGGAGTCCCAGGGCCTCCATCCCCGCCCGGTAGCCCTGGTGGATGAGGTTGTCCGGGCCTTCCACCTGGCCTTCTCCCTCGTAAAGAAAGGCGTCCTCCTGGCCGGGCTCGGCCTCCACCTCCAGGTAGAGGTCCAGGGCCACCCCCAAGGCGTCAAACCCCGAGCCCAGGTTAGCCAGGGTGGCGGGGACATAGAGGCGGGCTAGGTGTCCCATAAGTCCTACACCGCCCCCAGAATACCAGGAGCTTTCTGGGGTCTTGACAAGAAGAAGAAGCCCTATCCTTGGAATGGAGGTGATATAATGAGGCTGGCCATTCTAGGAGGGCTTGTGCTTCTAATCCTGGGTTTGCCGGTGGCCATGGCTCAGGCCATGCCCTTCCCTCATGAAGGGCCTTCTTGCCCATTGCCGGGCGATGAGATGGTGAAACCTTTTGAGAAAGCGGGGGTGGAGGAGCAGGTTTCGCCCCTCAGCTGTGGCGCCCAGCCTTGTCTGGATCCGGGGGATGGCGGGGGTGGCGGAGGTGGATCAAGCCTCAATCCTGTCTGCTTCCTTGTCTGTCGACAGGTTTGCCGACCGGTTGTTGAGTATGCTTGTAGGCGCGTTGGGGGTGCGTGGTCTTGCGAGGCCGTTTCGCGAATTGTTTGTACCGAGGTTTGCCAAAATGTTTGTAGGTAGGAGGTGCTGCTATGGATAGATTTCAAAGGCTTTGGGGTTTTGCAAAGAGAACGCTAGCCTTGGGCATTTCTGTTGGGCTAGGGCTCTTAGCCCTCCGGTTTGAGGGTGTCCTCGGACCCGCTACCTTTGCCCTTGGGGTTATCTCCGGGGCCCTGTTGGACTATGTCTCCCTTGGGCAGGTGCGCTTAACGAACAGGAAAGAAGTGGTGGCTCTCCTAGCAGCCACTTTGGCGGTTGGTTATTTCGTTGAGCTGGTTAGCCCGGGGTACTGGACCCGTTTCCTTCAAGGACCCGCCGGTACCCCGTATTTTTTGGGGCTTTTCCTGGGCGAGTTCCTTTTCTACTCATATAGCAAGGCCGAGGGTAAGGTTATCCGCTGAATGAGGGCAGGAGGAGGCGCTCATACCCGGGAAAAGGGCCAGGGCGCCTGCCCTCCTTCCAAAAGCCTCCGCGCCCGGGGCAGGGCCTCCGCCACCTCGCGGGCAAGGAGGCCAACGCCCTTTTCCTCCGCCAGGAGGTCCCCCGCCAGGCCGTGGAGGAAGACCCCAAGCCGGGCGGCGTCAAAGGGGGCAAGGCCTGCCGCCAGAAGGGTGGCGATGGCCCCGGAGAGCACGTCCCCCGTGCCCCCGGTGGCCAGGGCGGGGTTGCCGGTGGGGTTTAGGGAAAGCCGCGTGCCTTGGGCCACCACCGTGGGGTTACCCTTGAGCACCACGGTGAGCCCCGTTTTCTCCGCCAGGGCCCGGGCGGCCTCGAGGGGGTCCTTGGCCACCTCCTCAGGGGGCACGCCTAGAAGCCTTCCCGCCTCGCCCGCATGGGGGGTGAGGACGGCAGGGATGCCTGCTTGGCGGTAGGCTTCGGCCACCTCGAGGTGCAGGGCATCGGCGTCCAGCACCGTGGGAAGCCGGGCTTCCAGGGCTTTTAGGGCCCATTCCCGTCCCCAAGGTCCCCCGCCCATGCCCACCGCCAGGGCCTCCACCCGCATGGACGGCAAGGCAGGCGCCTGGACAGGGTGGAAGACCGCCTCGAGGGGCTCCAAGGGAATGCCCTCCGGGGCCACCAGGTGCACCAACCCCGCCCCCATGCGGTACGCTCCCAAGGCGGCCAGTACCGGGGCCCCGGCGTAGCGGAGGCCTTCGCCCCGAAAGCCCCCCAGGATTCCCACCCGGCCCACGCTTCCCTTGTGGGCGGTGAGGGGACGCTTGGGAAGAAGGGGAAGAAGCCCCTCGGGGGTGGCGATCTCGGGAAGGTCCTCCCGCTCCAAAAGGGCCTTGGGCAGGCCGATATCCGCCAGGAAGAGCTTTCCGCAGGCTTCCCGGTGGAGGAAGTGGGGCGTCTTAAAAGCAGCAAAGGCCACGGTAGCGGTGGCCTGCACGTGGGGGGAGTAGGGAAGCCCCGAGGGCAGGTCCAGGGCCAAAATGGGAAGCCCGGAGGCGTTCATCCGTTCCACCAAACCTGCATGGAAACCCTCTAAAGGGCCTTTCAACCCGGTGCCGAAGAGGGCATCCACCAGCACTTCTTCCCGGTTCCAGATGGCTTCCTCCAGGGGGCGGATCTCCAGGCCGTGGGCCTCGAGGGCCCTCCGGGCCAAAAGGGCATCCCCGCCCTGGCCTTCGGCGGCAAAGACCCGTACCGGCACCCCGGCCAGGTGGAGGTGCCGGGCCAACACCAGCCCGTCCCCGCCGTTATTCCCCTTGCCGGCGAGAACCACGGCGGGGCGGTGGCCGAAAAGCTCCTGGTAGACCCGTGCTGCCTTCATCCCCGCCCATTCCATGAGGAGAAGGGAGGGGTAGCCCATTTCCACCGCCTTCTGATCGGCTTCCCGCATGGCCTCGGGGGTGAAGAGCCGCAGGGAGGTGGTCATGAACCCCAGAATACTCCTGGTAGCATGGGCTTATGGGTTTAGAGGAGGCCCGGTCAAGGCTGAAGGAAGCCAGGCGGGTGGCGGTCCTGACGGGGGCGGGCATTTCCAAGCCCTCGGGAATTCCCACCTTCCGCGATGCCGAGGGGCTTTGGAAGGAGTTTAACCCTCTGGACTATGCCACCCCGGAAGCGTATGCCAGGAACCCGGAAAGAGTCTGGGAATGGTATGCCTGGCGCATCGCCAGGGTGCGGGAAGCCAAGCCCAACCCCGCCCATCTGGCCCTGGTGCGGCTGGAAGAGGAGGTGCTTGGGCGAGGGGGGGCGTTCCTCCTGGTGACCCAGAACGTGGACGGCCTCCACGCCTTGGCGGGAAGCCGGAACCTGGTGGAGCTCCACGGCAATATCCTCCGAGCCCGCTGTGAGGCTTGCGGGCACCGGTTCTTGCTCCCCGACCCTTTCACCCCTCCACCCTTCTGCCCCCTGTGTGGACATAGGGCCCGGCCCGATGTGGTCTGGTTTGGGGAGCTTTTGCCCGAGGGAGCGTGGGAGAAGGCGGAAAAAGCCTTTGCCGAGGCGGATGTTGCCCTGGTGGTGGGCACCAGTGCTGAGGTGGAGCCTGCGGCTTCCTTGGGACGCATTGCCTTCACTGGCGGGGCTTATCTGATTGAGGTCAATCCTGAACCCACCCCCCTTACTCCCTTGGCCCACCTCTCCTTGCGCATGGGGGCGGTGGAGGGTTTACAGGCGCTGGGATATGGGGAAAGTGGAGCCCTTCCTTCGGCTTCTGGCTGATCTGGCCACCTTGGCCCGGGGTGGAGTGGTAGCCCTGGTTCTCCTCCGGGTGGGGGAGGGACCCGAGGCCTTGGCCGGGGTGGTGCGCCTTTTGCTTCTGGGCTGGACCCTGGATGTTCTGGATGGTTGGCTGGCCCGCGCCTCGAGGCGGCCTTCGCCCCTGGCCGCCTGAGACTATCCCCTGGATGCCGGGCTCGCTTGGGCGGGCTTGGCCTACCTGGTGGGGGCGGGGCTGGTGCCGGAAGGTGTCGCCTGGAGTTGGGCGGTGGGGAGTCTGGTGCTTCTCCTTCGCTATCCCAAGAAAAGCCTTTCCATGCTCCTGCAAGTACCGGTCACCTTCGCCCCTTTCTACTACGCCCAGAAGCTGGCACCGGAGGCTTTTGGGGAGGCAGCCATCTGGGCCTTTCTCATGCTTCTTCTGGATGGAAGGTGCTTTTTAGGGGTGGTGGTGGGGTTTATGGTGGACGCGGGCCTCCTGGCTTCCGCGCGCCGGGAAAGCCGTCCCTAGCCTTCTTCCCGACGTCCGCGGAAGACCAGGCGGAAGGGCACTTCCTTAAGACCCAGGTCCTCACCGATACGGTTTTTCAGGTAGTTCTCAAAGGCCCGGGTCACGAACTCCGGGTGGTTTACGAAGAAGACGAAGGTGGGTGGGGCCACCTCGGGCTGGGTGGCGTAGAAGATCTTCAAGGGTTTTCCCTTGAAGTTGGGAAGCTGCACCTTCGCCGTCCAGACGGAAAGCCAGCGGTTGAGCTCGGCGGTGGGGATGCGGGTGTGGTTGAGCTCGAATAGGCGCACCGCCTCGCTGAAGATCTTATCCAGGTTCTGCTTGGTGAAGGCCGAGGTGTAGACCCGGGGAAGATGCTCCAGGTGCGCAAGCTTTTCCTTGAGCTCCCGGCGCACCTTGGGGGCCTCCTCCTTCCTTACCAGGTCCCACTTGGTGATGACCAGGAGCACGGGCTTGCCCGATTCCAGGGCGTGGTTGGCCAGCTTGAGCTCCCGGTCCCCCACCTGGAACGGGTCTACGACCAGAAGAACCACGTCGGCTTCCTCTATCGCTTTAAGGCTCCGCCTGATGGCCAGCTCCTCCACCAGGCTTTCCGGGCGCTTGCGGATGCCGGCGGTGTCCACCAGGACGAAGGGCTGGCCGCGGAAGGTGAAGTGCACGTCGATGGCGTCCCGGGTGGTGCCGGGCTCCTCCGACACGATGACCCGTTCCTCCCCCAGGATGGCGTTCAGGAGGCTGCTCTTTCCGGCATTGGGTCGGCCCGCGATGGCGAGCTTGATGCCCGCCACTTCCGGCTCCGACTCGATGTGCCGAACAGGAAGCTTTTCCCAGATGGCTTCCAGGAGTTCCTCGAGGCCCCTTGCATGCTCGCTGGAGGTGGGGATGGGATCGCCGAAACCCAGGGCGTAGAGGGGGCCCAGGTAGTGCTCGTGCTTGGGGTCGTCCACCTTGGTGGCCACCAGGATCACGGGCCTTCCCTTCTTCCGCAGGTACTCCGCCACCTCATAGTCCGCCTGGGTGAGCTCTGAGCGGCCGTCCACGGCAAAGAGGACCACTTCGGCGTCCTCCAACGCCTGGTCCACCTTTTCCTGGATCTTCTTTTCCCAGCGGTCCCCCGACCAAAGCCCCCCGGTGTCCACCAGGAGGAAGCGGCCCTTCTCGCTTTCCACCACCCCCTCCTTGAGGTCGCGGGTAACCCCGGGGACATCGGCCACCACCGCACTCCTTTTGCCCAGGAGGCGGTTGAAGAGGCTGGACTTGCCCACGTTGGGTCGGCCTACGATGACTACCTTATGCATCCTCACCCCAGCAAACTGGGGTGGGGGAAGCCCCCACCCCGCCTTTGACCAGTCTACCACAGGGGGTATACTTTCAGGGTATGCAGAAACTGGCAGGCCTGGTTTTGCGAAGCCTCGGGTGGCGGTACCATATGCCGCCTCCTCCCAGCCGGAAGTACGTGCTGATCGGTGCCCCTCACACCTCCAACTGGGATTTCCCGGTGGGCCTCCTGGCCCTATGGGCTTTGGGGATTCGGGCCCGGTGGTTGGGGAAGAAGGAGCTTTTCCGGCCCCCCTTGGGCTGGCTCTTAAAGCTTCTTGGGGGTATCCCCGTGGACCGCTCCCGCCGGAACAACCTGGTGGACAGCGTGGCGGAGGTTTTTCAACAGGAGAAGGAGATCGCCATCCTCATCACCCCGGAGGGCACCCGGGGGAAGGCACCTTACTGGCGGAGCGGCTTTTACTACATGGCCCTGAAGGCTGGGGTGCCCATTGCCCTCGGCTACGTGGACTTCCGGAAAAAGGAGGTGGGGATCGGGGGCTACCTCTGGCCTACCGGAAACCTCAAGCAGGATTTTGAGGTCATCCGGGCCTTTTACCAGGACAAGGTGGGTCTGAGGCCCGAGAGGCAAGGCCCCATCCGCATCCGCGAGGAAGTGGAGGAGGTGGCTTAGGCAGAAGCTAAGTGCCAACCCCTTATCATCTCAACATGGCGGCCCCACTTCGGATCCAGCTGACCCCTGAGGAGGACCGGCTCCTCCTGGAGCTCTCCCTGGACCCAAGGACCCACAAGAAGACCCGCCTGTGGGCCATGATGGTCCGCCTGGCGGCCGAGGGCTGGACCGCCCCAAAGATCGCCCAGCACTTCCACAAGGACCGCACCACGGTCTACCTCGTCCTCCGGCGCTTCGTGAGGGAGGGTCTCCAGGGCCTCGCCTACCGCAAACCCCCGGGAGCTCCCAGGAAGTTCACCCCCGAGATGGCCGCCTTCGTGGAGGAAAGGCTGGCCGAGGATAGGGTCTGGACCGCCCCGCAGCTTGCGGCAGCCCTAGCCGAGCGCTTCGGGGTCCGCCTGGCCCCCAAGGTGGTGGCCCGGCACCTGAGGGCCATGGGGTACGTGTGGCGACGGACGCGGTACGTGCCTCCGGGAAAGCCCACGGAGGAAGAGGTGAAGGCTTTCGCGGAGGAGGAAGAGGAAGCAAAAAGGGGGCGGAGGAGGGGGTGATGGAGGTGGGGTACCTGGATGAGAGCGGGTTTTCCCTGACCCTTCCCCCTACCTACGCCTGGGGTCGGAGGGGGGAGGCCAAGGGGGTGCCCCGGGCCTGGGGTTCCCGGGGGCGGGTGAACGTGGTGGGGCACTTGGTGCGGGGACGGGAGGGGGAGCGGCTTTTCTTTGCCCTTTTGGAGGGGCCGGTGCGGTGGGAGGTGGTGCGGGGGTATCTGGACCGGGTGGCCGAAGGTTTAGCCAAGCCCCTGAAGGTGTTCATGGACAACGCGCCCTTCCACCGGTCCCGGGAGGTGGAGGGGAGGAAGGAGGCGTGGCGGGAGCGGGGGCTTATGGTGGCCTACCTGCCGCGGTACAGCCCGCATCTGAACCCCATGGAGAGCGTCTGGCGGCGGGTGAAGGGGTTCCTGATGCCAAGGCGGCACTACGGGAGCGTGGAGGAGCTTAAGGAGGCGGTGGCGCAGGCCCTGAAAGCCCTGGGGGGTGTGGAGTTGAAAATCTTGGGGGAGGGTACTTAGCCTCTGGCCCATCTTCTTGATAAACTGGCTTTATGGAACAACCCACCTCTTTGACGGATGCGGACCGGACCTGGGCGGCGGTGGTTCACCTGGCTCCCCTGGTGGGGTACTTCATCCTTATAGGCCAGATCCTTCTGCCCTTGGCCATCCTGCTTTGGGGTCCGAAAAGCGCCTTCGTCCAGGCCCACGCCAAGGAGTCCCTAAACGGCCAGATCAGCTACACCCTCTACGGCTTGGCTCTCCTTCTTCTGGCGATGACCGTGGTGGGGCTGGTGATAGCGGTTCCCCTGGCCTTTGCCCTGGTGGTCCTGGTCCTTTGGAACATGATCCAAGGAGCCCTGGCAGCCGGCAGGGGAGGGACCTATGCCTATGTCCTTATCCTGCGCCTGGTGCCCTAGCTTCCAGGATTACCACCGCCAGGGCGTGGCTTTTCTCGTGGCTTAGGGAGAGGTGGGCGAAAAGGTTTTCCGCCTCGAGGCGGGCCCTTACCTTTGGGGCAAAGCGCAAGACCGGTTTCCTCCCCTCCATCCCCACCCAGACTTCCTTCCAGGAAAGGCTTTCGGGCCAGCATTTCTGGAAGGCTTCCTTGGCGGCGATTCGGGCGGCAAGGCTTGGGGCAGGGTCCTGGTGGCGGAGGGCGTAGGTTAACTCCTCCTCGGTGAAAAGCCTTTTTAGGGCCTTTGCCCCGTGCCGTCCCAGGAGCCTTCGCACCCGGTCGATTTCCACCAAATCGGTACCGATGGCTTGAATCATGGGAGGTAAGGTTCTGGGCTTTCCCCCGCCATGGCCAGGAGCTGGCCTTCCCGGTACCCCAGGCGCTTCTTTTCTTTGAGGGCCCGGTAAGCCCCTGGGGCAAGCCTTTCCGCCACAGGAGCCATAGGGCCATTTTAGCCCGGCTCCTTGAGCCAGAGGTTTTTTCGTGCTAGGGTACTCGGGTGTTGCCCAAGGCCTTCCTCTCCCGCATGGCGGAGCTTTTGGGGGAGGAGTTTCCCCTTTTCCTCAGGTCCCTTACGGAAGGGGAAAGGACCTATGGCCTTAGGGTGAACACCCTGAAGATAACGCCGGAAGACTTTACAAGGATCGCCCCCTGGTCCTTGAGACCCATCCCGTGGTGCCCGGAGGGGTTCTACTACCCAAAGGAGGCTCGGCCGGGACCCCACCCCTTCTTCTACGCCGGGCTTTACTACATCCAGGAGCCAAGCGCCCAGGCGGTAGGGGTGCTATTGGACCCTCAACCTGGAGAGCGGGTTTTGGACCTGGCGGCGGCTCCCGGGGGGAAGACCACCCACCTCCTGGCCCGCATGGGGGGAAGGGGTCTTCTTTTGGCCAACGAGGTGGACGGTAAGAGGATCCGGGGCCTTTTGGAAAACGTGGAGCGCTGGGGGGGCAGGCTCGCCGTAGTACAGGCCCCTCCCCGATCTCTTGCGGAGGCCTTTGGGCCGTACTTTCACCGGGTTCTCCTGGACGCTCCCTGCTCCGGGGAGGGAATGTTCCGCAAGGACCCCGAGGCCATCCGCCACTGGGGTCCTGGGGCCCCCAGGCGGGCTTCCGAGGTGCAAAAGGGGCTTCTCTCCCAGGCGGCAAGGCTTTTGGGGCCGGGAGGGGTTTTGGTCTACTCCACTTGTACCTTCGCCCCGGAGGAGAACGAGGGGGTGGTGGCTCACTTCCTACGGGAGCATCCGGAGTTCCACCTGGAGGATGCCCGCTACCATCCCCTGTTTGCTCCCGGGGTGCCGGAGTGGGGGAACGGAAACCCCGAGCTCAGGAAGACCGCCCGCCTCTGGCCTCACCGCCTCGAGGGGGAGGGGCACTTCCTGGCCCGCCTCCGCAAGGAGGGGGGTAGCTGGGGCACGCCACCTAAGGAACGCATTCCCCCCTTGAGCCAGGAGGCCCGGAAGGCCCTTGCGAACTTTCTGGGGGAAGCGGGCTTGGACCTGGAAGGACCCATCTGGGAGCGCTCAGGCCATCTTTACTTGGTTCCGGAGGAGCTTCCCTCCCTGGCTGGCCTTAAGGCCCCAGCCCCCGGGCTTTACCTGGGTCTGGTGCAAAAGGGACGCTTCCGCCCGGCCAAGGCCCTCGCCCTGGCCTTCGGGGCTAGCCTTCCTTGGTCTCGTCTTCCCCGGGTGGCCTTCCCCCCAGAGGACCCCCGGGCCTTAGCCCTGGCCACGGGGGCAGGCGTGGCGTGGGAAGGGGAGGACCTTCCGCTAGCCCTTCTGGTCCTAAGGACGGAGGTAGGGGAGTTTCCCTTGGATTTCGGCAAGGCCAAGGCCGGGGTGCTCCGGCCAGTGGGGGTGGGGCTTTAGCCCTTCCGGGCCGGTATTCCTCCTCCGGCAAGGGGGCGTGGAAGGCTTCCCCATCTATATTATTTGGTCAACCAGACCCAGGCCCTCGAGGACCTCCCGCCATGCGGTGAAGGCCTCCCTTAGGGTTTCCTCGGAAAGGGGCTGGATCACAAGGCGGCCTGGGGCCAGGGGCACCACCCAGTGGAGGCTTTCGGAAACCTTCTTTTTGTCCCTAAGGAGGTAGGGAAGGAGGTCCTCCCAGGAAACCCGGGGGAGGGGAGGAGGAGAAAGCCACCTCAGGAGGCGGAGGACCAGGGGGGTGAGGTCCTCCCCTCCCAGGAGTTTGCCGAGAAGGGCAGCGTAGAGGAGGCCGTAGGCCACCGCTGCCCCGTGGGGGAGGGCGTGGCGGGTCTTGGCCTCCAGGGCGTGCCCCAGGGTGTGGCCCAGGTTTAATAGCCTCCTTTCCCCCTTTTCCGTGGGGTCCTGCTCGGTGATCCTCACCTTCACCGCCACCGCCTGGGCCAGATAGGCCTCGAGGCGGGGGCTTTCCGGCGTGAGGTCCTCCACCTCCAAAAGCCCTTCCTCCCTGGAGATGATCCCGTGCTTGAAGGCTTCCACCAGGCCCTCTTTGAAGGTGAAGGGGGGGAGGGTTTTGAGGGCCTCGAGCTCCGCATACACCCCTTGGGGAAAGTGGAAGGCTCCCACCAGGTTTTTCCCCTCAGGAAGGTTGATGCCGGTCTTACCCCCCACGCTGGCGTCCACCACGCTGAGGGTGGTGGTGGGGAAGGAGAGGTAGGGGATTCCCCGGAGGTAGGTGGCGGCCACAAACCCCCCCAGGTCGGTGAGGGTCCCTCCCCCCACCACCAGCAAGGTGGTGTTCCGGGGTAGGCCCTTTTCCGCCAGGAAGGAGAGGACTTGACCGTAGACGGCCAGGGTCTTGGCTCCCTCGCCCCCTTCCAGACCTAGCTGGTGTTGAACCCCGAGGCGTTCTGCCAGCTTCAGGGCAAAGCCTTCCACCCGCCGGTCGTAAAGAAGGGCCGAAGGACCTTCGGGGGTCCGGACCTCCTCGAGCACGCCTTCCCCAATCAGTATGGGGTAGGAAACAGGGTTACGGACGATGAGCCTTCGCATAGCTCCAAAGCTTCTCCACGATCTCCTCCACCACCTCCTCCACCTTCCGGTTGTCGGTGGAAACGTGCACGTGGGCCTCCCGGTAGATGGGGGTGCGGGCCTCGAGGAGGGTCCTTATCCTTTCCAGGGGGTTTTCCCCTTGCAAAAGGGGCCTTTCCCCTGGCTTGCGCAGGGTGCGCTCCAGGATGGTTTCCGGGCTGGCCCAGAGGGCCACCACCGGGCCTCTGGCCAAAAGCTTCCTGCGGTTTTCCGGATCCACGAAGGTACCCCCGCCCAAGGAGAGAACCAGGTACTCCTTGCCGAGAAGCTCCTGCACCGCCTCTCTCTCCATCTGCCGGAAGGCCTCTTCCCCCAGGTGGCGGAAGATATCGGGGATGGATAGCCCCGTGCGCCTTTCTATGTAGCGGTCCAGGTCGATGAAGTGGAGCATGAGGGTGCGGGCCAGCTCCCTACCGATGCGGCTTTTCCCCGCCCCCATGAAACCGGTGAGGCTGATGAAGGTGGCGGGGCGGGGAATCTCCAGGCGGGTCATGGAGCCATCCTACGCCTTTAGTAGGTTAGGACCCGAGCCTTGTACCGCTCCACCCGTTCCTGTATCTCCTCCATGGTGTCCCCGCCGAACTTCTCCAGGTAAGCCTGGGCCAGGACGATGGCGGATAGGGCGCAGAGGATCACGCTGGCGGCGGGCACGGCGGTGACGTCGGAGCGTTCCCTGGCGGCATCGGCGGGCTGGTGGGTCACCACGTCCACGGTGGGGAGGGGTTTCATCAGGGTGGCGATGGGCTTTAAGGCAGCCCTGAGGATGAGTTCCTCCCCGGTGGTCATGCCTCCCTCGAGGCCCCCCGCCCGGTTGGTGGTGCGGTAGAACCCCTTCTCCGGGCTCCAGTAGATGGGATCGTGAACCTCCGAGCCCCGCTTCATGGCGTTTTCAAAGGCGGGGCCGATTTCCATCCCCTTCACCGCGGGAATGGAAAGGGCCATCTGGGCCAGACGGCCATCCAGCTTGCGGTCCCACTGCACGTGGCTTCCCAGGCCCGGCACCAGGCCCCGGAAGCGGGCCTCGATCACCCCACCCAGGGTGTCCCCTTCCGCCTTGGCCTGGTCTATGCGGCGGATAACCTCGGCCTCGGCCTCGGGATCGGTCATGCGCAAGGGGCTTTCCTCTATGCGGGGTACCAGGTCCCAGGAGAAGGGAACCTGGGCCCACACCCCCGCCATACCCGGCACGTACCCAGTTCCCTCAACTCCAAGAAGGCTCAGGAACTTCAAGGCCACCGCTCCCACCGCCACCCGCATGGCGGTCTCCCGGGCGCTGGCCCTTTCCAGCACGTCCCGTAGGTCCTTGTGGCCGTACTTGATGCCTCCAGAAAGGTCGGCGTGGCCGGGGCGGGCGGCGGTGAGGGCCTTCTTGCGGGGCTCGTTCCCCGGGGCGGGGTCCATGATCTCCACCCAGTTCCGGTAGTCGGCGTTTCGGATGGCCAGGGCCACCGGGGCTCCCGTGGTACGCCCCGCCCTGACGCCGGCGCGGAACTCCACCCGGTCCGTTTCTATGACCATGCGCCTTCCCCGGCCATAGCCCTTCTGACGCCGTTCCAACCAGGGGTTGATGTCCTCCTCGGTGAGGGGGATGCCGGCGGGCAGGCCCTCAATGATGGTGAGAAGCTCAGGGCCATGGGACTCGCCTGCGGTCAGGAACCTCATGGGCCCATTGTAGGGCAAGCGACCTGGGATGGACCCAAGCCAGGGGATCAGCAAAGCCCAGCTTTGCAGGCTTGCCTCCCCTGGCTGGGAGGGGTAAAGGAGCTTAGCGGCTTGCGGTTTCCTTCAAGATGTCGGCGGTGATGACCACCAGTAGCTCCCGGTCGGTGGTCTCCTGGCTCCTTTGCTTGAAGAGTTCCCCAATCAGGGGGATATCCATGAGAAGGGGCACGCCCTGTTGCACCTGGGTGTTTTCCTGGGAGGTGAGGCCCCCGAGGACCACGGTCTGCCCGTCCCGCACCCTTAAGGTGGTGGTTACCACCTGCTTGGTGAAGCGGTCCACATCCCCATCCACCGGGTTGCGCTGGACGTTTCCGGAAACCTCCGCCTTGATGTTGAGGAGGATCTGCCCGTCGGCGGTGATCTGGGGGGTCACCTCCACGATGATGCCGATGTCAAAGGGTACCCGCTCCACCCGGTCATCCACCACCCGGCGGATGAGGAAGGTCTCCCCGGACTGCAGGCGGGCGGTTTGGTTGTTGAGGACGGTCTGGTTCACATCCCTGAGGGCCCGGGAAAGACCCTGGCGCTGGAGGGCCTCGAGGGTGGCCAGGATGTTCAGGGCAGCCAGGCTCCGGGTGCTGTCAAAGATCAGGGAAAGCCCAGAGTCCAGGATGCTGGCCGCCACATTTCCCCCGGCAATGGTGTTCCACTTGAGACCCAGGTTTCGGCTGAAGTTGGATTGCACCTCTTGGATGCGCACCCTCAGGTTCACCTGGGGCACCGCCTGGTCCAGCTTGGGAATAAGGCCTTCCACCAGGGCCAGATCCTCCTGTGTGCCCGTGACGATCAGGGTATTGGTGCGCTCGTCCGCCACCACCGTGGCCTGGCGTGTGGGGGCTTGGGGCTGGGCCTGGCTCTGGGGAACCTGGGCCTGCCGGGCTTGCAAGGCCTCCTGGAGCACCTTGGCCAGGTCGGCGGCCTTGGCGTTGGAGAGCTGGTAGGAACGCTGGAACACCGGGGGACCTTGCTCCGGAGCCCGGTCGATCTGGGCCAGGAGGGTTTCCACCTCGGAAAGTTGCTTTTCCGTGCCCCGCACCGAGAGGACCGGTTGCCCGGGCACCGTCTGTACCACGATCCCCGGCACCTCCCGAGCCAGGAAGGGAGCTACCTTTTCAGCATCGGCGAAGCGCAAGGGGTAGAGCCTCCGCACCGTGGCCTCCTGGGTGGGCGGGGCCACCTGGGGAGGCACATCGGCGGCCTTGAGGATCTCGGCGAAGAAGGCCTGATCGGCTTCGGTAGCCTCCAGGAGAAGGGCTTTGGGGTTACCCGGGACACCTTCCAGGCGGGCCCCTTTCAACTCCCTTTCCAGGACGGGCTTAAGCCTTTCCTGGGCTTCCTGGAAGGTGAGGTTCTGCAAGGCGTAGACCCGGCGCACCACGGGAGTGGGCTTGGGTACATCGGCCACCTTCAGGAGTTCGGCGATGCGGGCGTGGTCCTCCTCGGTGGCGGTGATAAGGGCCCGTTTGGGGTCGGTGGGGACCACGGCGATCTGGGCGTTGGGCACCTGGCCTTGCAGGAAGGCGAGGAGTTCGGGGAAGGTGGCATGGGTGAGGGTGTAGGTGCGCTCTACCCGAGGCTTGGGCAGGGTGAGGGCGGGCAAGGGGCGGAAGTCAATCCCTGCCCGCTGCAGGATGTCCGAGAAGCGAGTATGCTGTTCGGGAGTGGCTAGAACGGAGAGAAGGGCTCTGAGTTTGCCCCCTTCCTCCACCACAATCCAGTTCACGCTAAGCCCGCTGGCTTCCCGGGAAAGGAAGGGCAGGAGATCGTTTTGCACCCAGGCCTTGGCCCCATCTATGTTCACCACGGTGCGGGCCTGGCCCTGGGCGTCGGTTTCCGTGCGCCGATAGGCGATCTCGGGGATGGCCACCAGGTAGGGCTTCCGCTCCATGGCCCCGGTGCGGCTTGGAGCGTCCACCAAGGCGGTGATCACCTGGGTGGGGGCCACCACCACCACGTCGGGAGGCAGGAAGAGGTAGTCCAGGTTGAACTGGGTGCCGTAGGTGGCGAAGAGGAGGTCCCAGACTTCCCGGAAGGGTTTGCCCTGGAAGTCCAACTTGATGTTGGGTAAGGGGGGCTGGGCCTTGGCTGGATCGCCGGAAGCATCGTAGGCCCGGTAGATAAGGGGCTGAAGGCCCACGCTCCGGGCTAGGGCTTCCAGGACCACATCCAGAGGCAGGGTGAGCCCGGCCCGCACCTGGCTTTCGGATACCTTCAGGTCCACCTTGGCGTCAAAGCGGGGTTCCTGGGGAAGGCTTCCCGCCCATGCCCCGGCACCCAGGGCCAAAAGGGTGGGGATCAGAAGTTTCATAAGGGCTTTTCTCACTGGCCACCTCCTGCTTGCATGCTGTCTAGGACAATCTCAAGGCTTTCATCCTTCAAGGCCAACACCACCCGGTCGCTTTCTATGCGGCGAAGCACTGCCTCGCTACCTGGAAGAAGGCTACCCACGGGTAGCACCAAGTAACCCTCCTTGCTTTCCAGGATAGCCACGCTCACCGGACCCAGAAGGGTGCCGGTTAGCTTGAGACCCCTTTCCTCCACCAGGGTCTGCAAGGGGGTTTTGGGGGAAGTGGTGGGGGAAGATTCAGTTTTTCCTCCCTCTGGAGTTTGGGGTGCCCTGGGTAAAGGAGCCTCCACAAGGCCAGCGGGTGGGGTGAGGGGAGGTGGAGTGTCCACCTGGGCTTTGGGGGTTTCCACCTGGAAAGCAGGGGTAAGCACCTTGGGAGCGGGCAGGGCTCCCTGGCTTCCCGGGAGAGGCCGGGGTGAAGCTTGAACGCTTGGGGTGGGCAAGGGTGTTCCCTGGGTTACCCGGACAGGGGCCCCTGTGGGTACGGGGGTGGGCCTAGGTGCCGGGGCAGGGGAGGGCACGGGGGGAGAAGGTGGAGCTTCCACCACCAGGGGCACAAAGGGGTTTGGAAGCGGGGCCTCTTGTTGCGTTTTGGGGATGGGCAAGGCTGTGGTCAAGACGGGCTCGCCTGCTTTAGGGGCTTTCTGGGAAGGAGAAGCCTCGGGGCTAGGCTTCGCCGCTTGGTCTTGGGGGGCAGTTTCGGCAAGGGGCGGGATGGGTGGAGCTTCTATGGCCTTGGGAGCCTCCGCTCCCTGGCTGGGCACCTGAGGTTGGCCGGGGGTGGGTTGCACCTCCATGGGTGCCTGGGCGGGCAGGTAGAAACCCACATACCAAAGCGCCACGGCGCTCACCAGGAGAAGGCCCGCCAGGAGGAGCTTGGTGGACTGGGGTAGGTTGCGCCAAGCCGTGGCCAGGCGCGCTAGAAGGGCTTTCACCGACCACCTCCTTGGCCTGTTTGCGGCGATGGGGTTGCTTGCGTCTTTGTGGTTCCTTCAGACTGGCCTAGGTCTTTGGCCAGAACGTAGAGGGTGAGGGTCAGGCTGGTGTTGAGGCTTGGGTTAACCTCCTGACCCTGGACGCTCAGGTTCAGCCCGGAGATGGAGCTGAAGCGGGAAAGCCCTTCCAGACGCTGTAGGTAGGCGTAGGTTTCGGGGAAGGGGGCCTCGAGGGAAAGGGCCAGGTTCACCGCCCGCACCTCCGGCACCGGGGCCGAGGTGGGGGAGCGGGTGAAGGAACGCACCGTGACCCCGCTCCTTAGGGCTTCGGTCAGGATCTCGTTCAGGACCTGGGAAAGCCGTTCCTCCTTGGGAAGCGCCCTCAGAAAGGCTTGGCGCTCGGCTTGTAGCTCAGCGATGGTGGCCCGGAGTTCTGGAAGGGCGCGCTGGGCTTGCCTTCCTTTATCCCGTTCGGGAATAAGGGCGTTGATCTCCTGGCGCACGCTTTCCGTTTCCTGGCGCATGGGAACGATGAGGAGGAAGTACCAGAGGAGGGCCACCACCAAGGTGAGGGCGATGGCGATCAGGGCCCATTCCCGCTGTCCAAGTCTAGCGAGCACTTTCCCCACCTCCCACCAGGCCCACCCGGGCGCTGAAGGTATAAAGCCCCCGGTTCTGGTCCAGGGAAGCCCCCTGGAACTCTATGCCGAATCGGGGTGAGGTTTCAAAAGCCCGCACGAAGTTCACCAGGGCGTTTTGGTTCAGGGCTTCCCCCTGCACGGTGAACTCCACCTGCACCTTCTTGCCATCATAGGTCCCGGCTTGAGCCATCCGGTTAGCCTCGTCCTCGGGAATGGCCCGGGTACCCACGGAGCGCAAGGCCACAGGAAGCCGCCCTCCCTCCTGGGGTACCTGGCGGATGAAGGCCGCCAGGTACTCGGACCAGGGGACGAAGTTCTTCTTAAGGCCTTCCCGGATGGCGAGGAGGGCCTCGAGGGCCTTCCTCTCCTGCACCAGGCGGTTTTGTTCGGCAATAAAGGGTTTTAGGGCCTCTACCTCAGCTTTCAGGGCATCCCTTTCCTGCTTGGCCAGGGTAAGTTCGGTGTAGGCGGTGTAGTGGAGAAAGCCCAAAAAGGAAAGGGTCAGCAGGGCAAAGGCCCCCGCCGCCAGGCGCCACCAACCCGGTTCAATGCGGCGGCGCAGGTTTTTGGGGAGAAGGTTAAGCCTAATCAAGGGGCATCACCCCCCGTAAGGCCAGGCCCACGGGCACCATGAACTCCGGTCCCAGCTCCTTTAGCTTTTCCAGGTCAAAGCGCCTGGGATCCACCTGGATGCCCTGCCAGGGGTCGGGGACGGTGAAGTTGACCCCCAGGGTATCGGTAAGCAGGGTGGGCAGGCCCCTAAGCCGGCTTCCCCCGCCGTAGAGGTACCCTACCTCCGGCTGTATGTCACCCAGTTGCACGCGGAAAAACTCCAGGCTCCGACGGATCTCCTGAGTGAGTTCCACCAGGATGGGCCGGATGGCATCGTAGATTTTGGCGGGGCTGTACCGCTCCCTTTCGGCGTCAAAGTCCAAAAGAAGCTCCTCGTCCTCGGTGGGGATGGTGGCGAGGCCGTAGGTGCGCTTCACCTCCTCGGCGGTGAGGAAGTCCAGGCCAAAGCTTTTCCCGATGGCTTCGGTGAAGTCCTTGCCGGAGAGGGTGAGGATCCGCACCGCCAAGGGACGGTCTCCCTTAAGGAGAACCAGGCTGGTGCTTTCTGCCCCGATTTCTACGGCCACGGAAACCCCTTCCGGGTCGCTGCTGAGCTGGGCTTCCAGGGGATAAAGCCCGGCAAAGGGCTTCACATCCAAGATGATGGGGGTCAGACCTGCTCCCCGCAGGGCTTCCAGCAAGGAGGCCACTGCTTCCTGCCGGGCGGCCCCCACCATGACCTCCACCTGCTCCCCATCGGCTACCTCGGCCAGGGGATCCAGGGGGGCGAAGTCCAGGACCACCTCGTCAATGGGGAAGGGGATGTACCGCTCCGCTTCCCAGCGAACCGCCTCCTCCATCTCCTTGAGGGGCATCTTGGGCACCTGAAGGGTGCGCAGGATCACGCTGGGATTGGGCACGGCAGTCACCACGTAGCGCTTTTTGGTCCGGGCTTCGGCGAGAAGTTCCTTAAGTTCCTGGGCCAGGGCCTGGGGTTCGGCGATCACCCCTTCCACCAGCATTCCTGGGGGAGTGGGCCGGGTGGCCAGGGCTCTGAGGGCGGGGGGATTTCCGGAGAGCTCCACCAGCTTTAGGTTGGCGGTGCCGATCTCCAGGCCCAGCGCCTCCACGCGGGGTTTGAATAGCTTGCTAAAACCCGAAAACACGTTGCCTCCTTAACACGGGGCGGTGTAGCTGCTATACGCCATAGGCTAACCTACGCGCAGCATACACGTTCTATCGTGGATTGGGAAGAATGCCTTAGGAGTGCACTTGATTGTTGCACGCCTGCAAAAGCGCAGATCCCCTCGAGGACCTCCCCTCGAGGGGCGCTCAGGTGAAGGCCTTAAAGGGCCTTTAGCGTTTCCACCACTGCCTTGGTAAAGGTTTCCGTGGTGGCGGTTCCCCCCAGGTCCGGGGTGCGGGGGCCCTTTTCCAGCACCAGGTCCACGGCCTTTTCCACCTTCTTGGCCGCCTCCTTCTCTCCCAGGTACTCCAGCATCATGGCCGCGGAGAGGATGGTGGCGGTGGGGTTGGCGATCCCCTTGCCGGCGATATCGGGGGCGGAACCGTGCACGGGCTCAAAGACCGCCGCAGTATCCCCGATGTTGGCGGAAGGCGCAAGGCCCAGGCCCCCCACCAAGCCAGCAGTGAGGTCGGAGAGGATGTCCCCCAGGAGGTTGGTGGTGACGATCACGTCAAAGCGCTCGGGGCGCATGACAAGCTGCATGGCGCAGTTGTCCACGATGATGTCCTGCACGTTCACCAAGGGGTAGTCCTTGGCCACCTCCCGCACCGTATCCAGGAAAAGCCCCTGGGTCACGGGGAGCACGTTGGCTTTGTGGGCGATGTGCAGGGTTTTGCGGGGGCGGCTTTCCGCAATCTTCAAGGCCACGCGGCCGATGCGTTCGCTGGCCTTCTTGGAGATCACCGCATCGGCGATGGCCACATCCAGGTAGCGCCGTTCCTGCTCCACGTAAAGCCCCTCGGTGTTCTCCCGCACGATGATGAGGTCCACTCCGCTCCGGCTTCCCGGCACGGGGCGGCTTTTGGCAGGGCGCACGTTGGCGTAGAGGTCCAGCCTGCGCCTGAGGTAGCGGATGGCCCCGAAGAAGCCCGGCACCTTTCTTGTGGGGCTGGTGGCAGCCCCGAAGAGGGTGGCCTGGCAGGAAAGGATTTTCTCCACGGTTTCCTCGGGCACGGAAACCCCTCTTCGCTCAAAGGTTTCCCAGCCCGCTTCGGCCTCCACGAACTCCAGGGGAAGCCCGGTGGCTTCCAAGACCTTCCTGGCCGCCGGGATCACCTCGTGGCCGATACCGTCGCCCTCAATCAAGCAGATGCGATACGCCATATTGCCTCCGGACTTAGGGGTAAGCCCCCTCCTTGGGAATATACACTACACCGGGCCTAGATGGTGCCGGCCTCAAATGCGAAGGGCAAGTAGAAGAAAGACCAGCAGGAGAAAGGCCAGCACCCTAAGGGCTGCCTGGCGCCTGGGAAGCCGCCTTCCCCCTGCCCTCAAGGCTCCTTCCACCACCACCCCGGCGATTCCCGCCAGGATGAAGAGGTCCCCCGGGCTTGCCGCCTTGCGCAAGGGGGGAAGAGGAATGACGTCCCCCAGGAAGGGAAGGCGGGTGGATTCATCCAAAAGGCTATGCACGGCGTCGGCCCTGGTTTTTAGAAGCTCCTCCCAGCCTTCTATGCCTGCTTTCTTAAGGGTGTCCAGGCTTACCGGCATGTGACCCCCATTGGCAAAGATGACCAGGGTGTTCAGAAGGAGGCCGAAAAGCACCGGGTAGAGGCTTTTCAGGTGCCGGTTCCGGTAAAGCCCGTACCCCACCAGGAAGAGGACCAACACCTTGGCTAGAGGACCTGCCCACTCGGGTCGGAACAGGCCCCGGTAGGTGCCGTAGGCCAAGCCCCCTTCCACCAGGGCGGCCAGGAGAAAGGCCCAGGAAGCCCTTAGCTCTATTGCTCCGAGGTCCTTTGCCCTGGCTCCGAGGGCGAGGGCGAGGCCGATTCCGAAAAGAGCAGCGGCAAGGTAGAGCGTGATACCGATCCCTCCTTTGCGTCCAGGTAAGCCTGGCGGTCGCGCCACAAGGGGTTTTGGTGCCAGAGCTGGGTGAAGAGCTTGACCAGCTTGGGGTCAAACTGGATGCCGGAAAGATCCTGGATTTCCTTTAGGGCCTCCTCTGAGGATTTGGCCGGGCGGTAGGGGCGGCTTGCGGTCATGGCCTCGTAGGCATCGGCCAGGCCCACGATGCGGGCCTCCTCGGGGATCTCGTGACCGGCAAGTTCCTTGGGGTAGCCGCGGCCGTCCCAGCGCTCGTGGTGGTGGAGGATGACGTTATAGACCACGGGGCCAAAGGCCACCTTTTGCGCCGGCTTCAGGAGCTCGGCCCCCTTGGTGGTATGGCTTTGCACAATCTGGTACTCCTTTGGGGTGAGTTTATCCGGCTTTAAGAGAAGGGCTTCCGGAATACCGATCTTGCCGATGTCGTGAAGCCGGGCGGCCCGGTAGATTTCCTGGGCCTTGGCCTCATCCTTGTAGAGGGCCCGCGCCAGGTCGCGGGCGATGTCGGCCACGCGCTCGGAGTGCAAGCGGGTTTCCGGTTCCTTGGCCTCCAAAGCGTGCATGAGGACTTCCAGGGTGGCGTCAAAAGCTTGCTCCAAGCGCACCTTCTCGTCCCAGTAGAAGCGGCTATAGTAGAGGGGTATCAGCCCCCTTTTCGGATATTCACCTGCGTACTCACCTCACGCCACCACCCGCAACACCCGGGTGATGGGCAGACCCGCCTGCCCAAGAAGCTGGGCCACCACGCTCCAGGCCATCACCCAAGCTTCCACTTGCAGGGCCACCGCCTTCAGCCCCCGTACCCTCCCCACCGCCCCCACCAGCCCCATCGGCCCCTTCAGCAGACCAAAAACCGTCTCCAGCTCCCACCGCCGCCCCAAAAGCCTCCGGTACGCACCTCTCCCCCGCCGCCGCAGGTTCAAAAGCCGCCCCCTCCCCTTTGGCCTTCCCCGTCTCCGGTTATGCCCCGTCACCAGAAGCATCCCTCGCCTCCTCGCCAACCGAAAGTTGGCTTCCCCCTCGTAGGCCGCGTCCGCCACCACCACGGGGGGCTTCTCCCCAGGAAACCTCTCCACCCCCCAGAGCATCCCCCGCCCCACCGGGGAGTCGTGCCATGAGGCCGGGGTCACCCGTAGGGCCAGCACCTCCCCCGTGTCCAGGTCCACGAGGAGGTGGAGCTTGTACCCATAAACCCAGCCCCCATCCGAGCCCACGCCCCAAGCCGCCTCCCCATCCGACCTCTGGGCGGGGAGAAGGGTGGCGTCCATGGCCAGCACCCGCCTCCCCCGGCCCACCCGCTTCCCTCCCCGCAGGAGGGGCCAGGGTAGCTTCCGGCTCCGCTCGCTGAGGGTGGCAGAGGAGGGAACGCGCTCTAGACCGAGGCGCTTGCGGAGCCTAGGGTTGCGGGCCAGTTCCCGGCGCATGCGTTCGCTGGAGAAGCCCAGGAGGGCGCGGACCAGGTGGAAGAGAAAGAGGCTGAGGTCGGAGAAGGTCCTGGGCCTGCCGGGTTTTCTCTCCCCTTCTGGCAAGCGGGCTTGGAGCCATGCCTGGAGCAGGGGGACCAGTTCCTCCAGGGGCAGGGGTAGGATGGAAGGGGGCGTCTGGTGTTCTTCCACAGCTCACCAAGCGCCCCCTTTTCCTTTGGCTTGTCAAGGGGGTATGCATTGAATATCCGAAAGGGGGGGAGGGGTATCAGGAAGAAAAGGACCGTCCACCCTCCCCAGCCGCCCAACAATGGGGTTTCGTAGGCCCGGGCCAGGAGGAGGGCGATGGGGGAGAGGAAGAGGTAGCTGACCGTAAGCCAACCGAAGTTTTTTCTCCACACCTCCCTCAAGGGGGTACCGCTGGCTAAGTGGATAGCCAGGGAAACTAAGCTAGTGTTGACGAAGAAAAGCGCCATTGTCGCCAAGCCAATACCCATTCCGGCACTTAGGTCCAGGGTTCCCAGAAGGAGGGGGTTGGCCTGGAAAAACCCCCAGACCAGGGCGGCGGCCAGGGTGGCCAGGGCGTCCTGGGAGCGGTTGAAGAGCTGTTTGTACCACACGTTATCGCTGGGTTGAAAGAGGAAGACCCAAAGGGGGGCCAGCCAAGGGGGAGCCAGGGCCACCAGGGCCAGGGCGAAGAGGAAAAGGTGGCTTACGCTGGCATTGAGGGGCAGGCGGATCTCCACCCGCACGCTCCAGAAGACCAAGCCGGCCCAGAAGAGGAGGTCTAACCAGCTTAGCCCGGGCGGGGGAAGGCTGAACCCGTGGCGCAAAAGGAGGTAGCCCTCCGCTAGGAGGAAGGCTGCGAAGACGCTGAGAACATAGACCAGCACCCGGGGTGGGGGCAGGTCCAGGCCGCGAAGCCTTTGCCGCATACTGGCCTAAGCATAACACGAGGCCCCCTCTAGGGGGCCAAAGAAAAAACGGCCAGCTTGTGGCCGTTCGTTACTTCCAGTGCACGGTAGCCCCAGCCGCCAGCCCCAAAGCCACCAGAGAGCCGAGAAGCGCCAGAACCTTAGCGATTAGCTTCTTCATCTTCATCCCTCCTTTTCCTAGAGCTTCCGGGGGGTTGGCCCCGTTTGCTTGTCTTTCACTTTAGGGGGGTCTGTCAATACTGTCAAGAGGTAAAGAATAGGTATGTACACGGCAAAAATAGGCACTCCACCAACAATTTTCTGGATAAAATCAAATTTACACTACCCAGCCTAGCACATCCCTGGCCAGCTGGGTAGTACCCTGGGGAGCGAGGGGGGACCTTCCGGGTTGGGGGGAATGCCCTTAAAAAAACAGGGAGGCCGTGGAGCCCCTGCTCCCACGGCCTGCCCAATACACCTTTTGGAATACACCCCGTAAATTCATCGGCAATATCCTAAAAATCAATGCCTTCTGTGCCGAGAAATCTTTTATCTGAATGCCCACCCGGAATCCGTAGGGTTTCCTTCCAGGTTCCCACCCCCTTGAGGGGTAGTGTAGCAAAAGGGTCAATCCCGGGTAGGAACAAAGGAAAGCCGCCCTCTTCAGGAGGGCGGTTTGGCTTTCTCCCTGGTGCCGAGGGGCGGAATCGAACCGCCGACACTGCGATTTTCAGTCGCATGCTCTACCAACTGAGCTACCTCGGCCTGGCGGCCCCGACGGGACTCGAACCCGCGATCTCCCACGTGACAGGCGGGTGTGTTAACCAACTACACCACGGGGCCTTAGGTTGTTGCCGGGTCGGGGGCGTCCGACCGGGCACTTAGGATGATAGCCGGGGGAAAGGGCGGTGTCAAGCTTAAGCTGGAGCGAGGTCTTCGCCTACCACAGGACCCGGAAGGGCATAGGGAAGCGTAGCCTCTTGGTGGACCGGGGGGAGTCGGGGTACCGGAATGTTTTCTTGCCCGATGGCCGCATCCTCTACCAGGGGGAGGGCAAGCGGGGAAACCAGGAGCCCGTTGGGGGAAATCTTTGCCTGCTTTTGGCCCAGAAAAGAGGCACCCCGCTTAGGGTCTTCCTCCGGGAGCGGCCCGGTCTCTGGCGGGACCTGGGGTGCTACCGGGTGGAAGGTCACCGGTACAGCCTTCTCCCTGAGGAGGGTCGGTGGGTGTACTGGTTTACCCTTGCCCCTTGTGGATGCGAAGAAGGCCTTTAAGGGTTAGGTCCTCGTCCACCACGTCAAAGGAAGGGCAGAGATCCCTTAGGGTTTCCGCAAAGCCCCCGGTGGCGATCACCAGGGCTTCTCCGGCTTCCTCCTTGAAGCGGCGCACCATGCCCTCCACCAAGGCGGCATAGCCCAGGACCAGGCCCGAGCGCAGGGCGTCCAGGGTGTTCTTGCCCACCACCTGGGTGGGAGGGACCAGGTCTATGCGGGGGAGCTTGGCGGTCCTGGCCGCCAGGGCGTCGGCGGCGGTCTGGGGGCCGATGGTGATGGCCCCGCCCAGGTAGCGGTTGGGGGCCTCTACCAGGTCAAAGGTGGTGGCGGTGCCGAAGTCCACCACGATGTAGCGGCCCGTGGGGCTTTCGTAGCCCAAAGCGCCCACGGCGTTCACCAGGCGGTCGGTGCCAGCTTCCTTGGGGTTGTCTATGCATACCTCGAGCCCTGTGGCCCCGGCATCCACCACCTGGGCTTTGATGCTGAAGAGCTTCTCTATGGCTTCCTTCATCTCCCTCTCCACGGGGGGCACCACGCTGGAGAGGAGGGCGGCATTGGGAGGGGGGAGGTTTTCCAGGGCGAAGAGATTTCTTAGCATTACCCGGTACTCGCTTTCCATGCGCATCCGATCGGTGTGGATACGGAAGTGGGCGACGAGCTCCTCCCCGGAGAAGACCCCAAGGGCGGTGGAGGTGTTGCCGATGTCTATGGCCAGGAGCATGGCGCTTAGCCTTGGGTCTCTTGGCCTTCTTCCCAGGGCTCCAGCACCACCTTGACGGTGATCTCGGCGTTGAGGCTGGCGGAAACGGAGCAGTACTTGGTGTGGGAAAGGTGGGCGGCGCGCTCGAGGGCCTCCAGGGTCACGTTGGGCCCTGAGGCGATGTGGGTCACGGTGATGTGGGTGTAGCGCCTGGGGTGGGTTTCCGCCCGGATGCCCTCCACCTCCACCCGGTAGCGGGCCAGGGGCTGCTTTTTCTTCTTCATGATGTCCACCACGTCGTAGGCAGTGCAGGCCCCTAGGGCCATGAGGAGGAGCTCCATGGGACGGGGGCCGGTGGCGGGCTGGTCTCCGTCGATCATCACCTTGTCCCCTTGCTCGTTCATTCCCAGGAAGCGGTGGCCTACCAGATGGTGGATCACGACCTTCTTCGTCATGAGCCGGATTTTATCAGGCTTTAACCTTTCCCGCTAGAATGGGCGTAGATGCGGGTATTGCTTCTGGTTTTTGCCTTGGTATGGAGCCTGGCCTGGGCCTTTCCCCGCGTGGGGGTGCACGAGGGCTTTACCCGCCTGGTCTTTGACCTGCCCTCTAAGGAGGTACAACATACCCTTTCTCAGGAAAACGGCCAACTGGTTTTGGTCTTGAAGGGGGTTAAGGCATCTCCCTTGGACCAGGTGGTGAACTCCCCGGAGGTGGTTTCCATAGAGACCATCCCGGAGGGGGAAGGGGTGCGGGTGGTGGTGCGCCTGAAGGGGCCGGTGGAGGCCAAGGTGGTGCGCTATACCGACCCTGATCGGTTGGTGGTGGACTTAACGCTCAAGAAGGAGGCCGCTTCCCCGGCCAAGCCTGCTTCGGACCCCCCCCGCAACCGACCCCCCAAGCCGCCCAAACCCGTGGTCCTCCTGGACCCTGGCCACGGGGGGGTGGACCCGGGGATGGTGGGGTATGTGGTGGAAAAAGAGGTGGTACTGGATGTGGCCCTTCGCCTCAAGCGCCTGCTGGAAAGGGAGGGAATAGAGGTGCGCCTCACCCGGGACCGGGATATGCACCTGTCCCCGGACAAGCGGGAGGACCTTTCCCGGCGGGCGGCCCTGGCGGATAGCTCCCAGGTGAACCTTTTTATCTCCCTCCACGTGAACGCCACGCCCACCCGCACCGCCCAAGGGGTGGAGGTGTTTTACTTTGGCCGGGCCCAGGATGCCCGGGTTTTGACCCAAGTGATCCGGGAAAACGGCGGCGGGGAGTTGGGAAAGCGCCTTACCCAGGAAGCCCGCACCGTGGCGGAGAGGATTCTCTTTGACATTGTGGCCCAGGCCAACCAGCGCTACAGCCAGCGCCTGGCGGAAACCCTGGGGCGGCATCTTTCCCAGGCCTCGGGAAGCACCTACCGGGGGACCTTCCCGGGCGACTTCTTCGTGCTTCGCTACGCCAAGGTACCGGCGGTCTTGGTGGAGATGGGCTTCGGGGACCATCCGGTGGAGGGAAGGCGGCTTGCCGACCCCACCTACCGGGAGAAGGTGGCCCAGGGGCTTCTTTCGGGCATCCTCACCTTTTTGGCCAACGGGGCCTATGCCCGCTGAGGGCTAGGGAGGGGGAAGGGAAGGCTCAGTCCGGTTTGGGATCGGGGCCAGGAGGGCAGGCGTTGAGCCTTAGAGTGGGTTCGGGATCCCAGGCCACAGGTTTAAAGGGCGGAGCCCAGAAGGGTGGAGAGGATCCAGCAGGAAGCCATTTCAAGGGAAGGGAAACCCCTCGAGGGCCTCCTTTGCCGAGGGGAAGCGTTCCTTGGGGGATTTGGCCAGGAGGCGCTCCAAATAGGCCTGCTGCGGAGGGGCCAGGCCGGGGATGGGGGGCACGGGCTCCTGAAGATGCCCCAGGAGGACCTCCTCCGGCCCACCCACAAAGGGATGTTCCCCGGAGAGGATCCAGTAGAGGATGATGCCCGCCGCGTACACATCGGCTTCGGGGCCGGGGCTTTGCCCCAGGACCTGTTCGGGGGCCAGGTAGGGTAGGGTGCCCACCCTAAGGGGTTTTCGGAAGGCCTCGAGGGCCGGCCCTGAGAGGTCAAAGTCCACCAGCTTGGCCTCGTCCGTTCCCGCCACGATGAAGTTTTCCGGCTTCACGTCCCGGTGCACCAGGCCCTTGGCGTGCATGTGGGCCAAGGCCATGAGGAGCTGGCGGAAGACGTATAAGGCCCGAGGGCGCTCGGGGCGGCGCCCCATCCAGCGCCCCATCTCCTCCCCAGGGGCGTAGGCCAGGAGGAGGGCGGGGCCTTCCTCGAGGTCCAGGCTTTCCAGAACCGGGTTCAGGTTGGGGTGGGAAAGCTGCTTCCCTACCCAGAACTCCCGGTTGCGCCTGGCCTCGGCCCCCTTGGGGAAGACCTTGAGGGCGTAAGGGGTGCCAAAGCGGTCAAAGGCCAGGTAGACGGTGGCCAAGGCTCCGTGCCCCAGGGGGCGCACCACGCGGTATCGGTTCAGGAGGACTTTCCCCGCCAGGCTCACCGCCTCCACTATATCCAGCCTTCACCTCTTTCACTAAAGAAGCCGTTAGGATTTTGGCGTGCGTGGCCTGGCACTTTCCGGTGGAGGGGCTAGGGGGCTTGCCCATATCGGGGCCCTCGAGGTCTTCCTGGAGGCGGGTTTGGACTTCCAGGTGGTGGCGGGAACCAGCATGGGGGCCATCGTGGGGGCCCTTTACGCCGCGGGCAAGACCCCGGAGGAGATGCTGGCCCTAGCCCGCCGGACCCCCTGGCTTGGCCTTTTGGGCTTCTCCCCCCGGGAGGGAATATTTTCGCGGCGAAAGCTTCTGGACTTCCTAGCGGAACACCTGCCCAAGAGCTTTGACGCGCTGAAGAAGCCCCTGGCGGTCACCACCGTGGACGTGGTTTCGGGGAGGCTTCTTTTTCTCACCCAGGGGGACCTGCCAAGCGCCGTCCTGGCCTCCGCCGCTTATCCCGGGCTTCTTGCCCCGGTGGAGCGGGAGGGGCAAATCCTCTTTGATGGGGGGGTCCTGGACAACCTGCCGGTGGACGCCGCCCGCCTTTTGGGGGCCACAGAGGTCTGGGTCGTGGATGTCACGCCGGAGCGGGAGGTGGCAGGGGCTCCCAGGGGCCTTCTGGCCCTGGCCCGGCGGGCGGTGGACCTCATGCAACTTCACCTCACCTCCGTCCGCCTTACCCTGTACGCCCCGGAGGTGTACGTCAGGCCCAGCCTGCCCGGGGTGGGCATAGAGGACTTCCGTCGCTTGGAGGAAATAGTGCAGGCTGGGCGCGAGGCGGCGAAAAAGGCGATTGCCGGTAAAGTAGGAGGGGTATGAAGGCGTTTTGGGAGTATCTTTTCAAGGAGTGGTTCCGCCAGGTGGGGGAAGCCCTGCTGGTGGCGTTTTTGGTCACCACCTTTGTCTTCACCACCGTGGGGGTGGTGGGGCAGAGCATGTTTCCCACGCTGAAAAACGGGGAGCGGGTTTTGGTGCCCAAGTGGGAAACCTGGCTGGTGCGCTTTGGCCTGATGGAGTGGAAAAGGGGAGAGATCGCCATCCTTAAGCCTCCGGAAGGAACCCCCAACGCCACTGCCCGCTTTCCCGTACTGGGTTTTAGCTTCAGGGCCTTCTTCATCAAGCGCATCGTGGCGGTACCCGGGGATGAAGTTTACGTGGAGCGGGGGGTGGTCTACGTCAACGGGAAGCCCCTGGACGAAAGGCACATCACCGACCACATCGCCCCTTGGCCCGACTCCTTTCCCGGGGTTTGCTACAAGGACGGGCGCATGACCCGAATCCTCACCCAGCAAGGGGATTTCCCCGTGGAGCTTCTTCCCGCCTACTTGAAACCCCTAAGGGAGATGCTTCTGCCCCCTTCGCAGGAGGTCCTGGCCCGAAGCCGCCTCACCGAGGCCTGTGAGGTGGGGAAAATCCGCCTCAAGAAGGGGTACTACTTCGTCATGGGGGATAACCGTACCCTGGGGGGTTCTGAGGACTCCCGCACCTTTGGTCCGGTACCCTTGGAGGCCATCGCCGGCAGGGCCAGCTTCGTGTGGTGGCCCATCTTCGTGCGGGAAGAAGGGGGGATTCGCCTGAACCTGAGGAGGCTTTCCCCACCCCCCGCCTACCAGGTGCCCTGAAGCACGGCCACCACCAACCGGCCGGGGCCGTGCACCCCTTTGACCATCACCTGGCCAATGTCGGCGCTTTTGGAGGGCCCGGAGTGAAGGCCTATGGCGCTGGGAAGGGATTTCAGGTCCAAAAAGGCCTCGAGGAGGCTGGGATAAAGCCGCTCTTCCTCCACCAGGACCAGGTGAACGGGGGGCAAGAGCTGGGCCTTCCTGCCATCCTCCGAGGAGAGGGCCACGGTACCCGTTTCCGCCACGGCGAAAAGGGCCCGGGAAACCCCTAAGGGGGCCTCTTCGGGAGGAAGCTCCGGCAGGAGGCGGAGGGCGTCGGGTACCCCTTTGCCGTAAGCGGCTCCGGAAAGCCCCTGGGCCAGGTCGGCAAGAAGCTTCCTGGCTCCTTCCTTATCCACAAGGTGGCCTTCAGCCCCATTCTCCGCCAGGCGTTTCAGGAAAAGCTCCAGGGGATCTTGGGAAAAAGCCGGGTGGGGATGTTCGGGGAGAAGGGCCTTGGGCCTTTCCTTAAGGGCATGCCGTATGCGGCTTAGGATGCGGGATTTGGCGTCCATGGCCTTACTCCTTGAGTTCCTGCCAAAGCTCGTGGAAGGGCTTGGGGCTGGGCCGTAAGGGACCCCGTCCCTCGGTCCAGGCCTTAAGAAGGGGAAGGAGGTCCTGGGGCAGGGGGAGGCCCCTTAGGGCCTTGGAGAAAAGCCGGTAGAGGCTTGGGCTTTGCATCACCTTGGAAAAGGCCTGCATGGCACCTTTTTCCCAGGTGGGGGCGAGGCCCCGCTCCACCGCTCTCTGCCGCCAGGTGAGGAGAAGCTTGGGGATAGGAATCTTTACCGGGCAGGCTTCGTAGCAGGCTCCGCAGAGGGTGGAGGCGTAGGGAAGGGGGTAGGTGTCCTCGAGGCCCAAAAGCCCGGGGTCCAGAACCGCCCCGATGGGCCCCGAGTAGACGTAGCCGTAGGGGTGCCCCCCAGTCTGGCGGTAGACGGGACAGGCGTTCAGGCAGGCTCCGCAGCGGAGGCACCGCAAGACCTCCCAGGCCTCGGAGTCGTGGAGAAGGGTGGTGCGGCCGTGGTCCACCAGGACCACGTGGACCTCCTTAGGCCCCTCCTCTCCCTCCTTCGCCGGGCCCTGGATGAGGGAAACGTAGGTGGAAAGCCGCTGCCCTGTGGCGGCCCGGGCGGTGAGGGGGAGGAAGAGGGCCAGGTCGGCGAAGCGGGGGAGAAGCTTTTCGATCCCCACGAAGGCCACGTGCACCCTGGGGAGGCTGGTGGAAAGGCGGATGTTCCCCTCATTCTCCATGAGGGCCAGGGTGCCGGTTTCCGCCACCAGGAAGTTGGCCCCGCTGATGCCCAGGTCGGCGGTGAGGAAGGCTTCCCGCAGGACCTTCCTGGCCACGGCGGCCAGGGCCTCGGGGGAGGCGTCCACGGGGGTACCGAAGCGCTGGTGGAAAAGCCTTTGGATGTCGGGAAGAGCCAGGTGGATGGCCGGGCCTACGATGTGGCTTGGAGGTTCCCCCAGGAGCTGGATCAGGTATTCCCCGAGGTCGGTTTCGTACACCTCCACCCCCAGGGACTCCAGAAGAGGGTTCACCCCCAGCTCCTCCGTGAGCATGCTCTTGGCCTTCACCACCCGCTTCACCCCGTGGCGGGCCACGATCTCCCTCAGGATGCGGTGGGCTTCCTCGGGGCCTTCCGCCCAGTGCACCCGGACGCCCTTTTCCTGTAGCCGCTTTTCCGCCAGCTCCAGGTAATGGTCCAGGTGGGTGAGGAGGTGGTCCTTGACCCTCCTGGCCCTTTCCCGCCAGGCCTCGGCATCGATCTCCTGGTAAGCTCTCTTGCGACCTTCCTCGAAGTGCAGGGTGGCTCCGGTGACCGCCTCCCGCACCCCGGGGTGTTCCCTTAAGAGCCTGGCGGCTTCCTTGGGGTAGAGTTTGGCCTTAACCTGCATACGCCTCCCATAGAAGGGTGGCCAGGGGAACCACCCGCATGTTCCTTCCCTGCGTGCCCATGCGCCCGGTTAAGTGGAGGAGGCACCCGGCGTCCGTGGAGGTGAGGGCATCCGCCTTGGGCAGGGTGGAGATCTTGCGGTCGGCCATGGCCAGGGAGACCTCGGGAAGCTTCACCGAGAAGAGCCCCCCAAAGCCGCAGCACTCCTCCGCCGCCTCCCAGGGGAGGATCTCCGCCCCGCTGTTTTTCAGGAGCAAAAGGGGTTCCTCCTTGACCCCAAGCTCCCTTAAGGCGTGGCAGCCGTGGTGGTAGGCTATGGTTTTCCCCTGAAGCCCCTTCCCCAGCTCGGTCACGCCCAGCACCCGCACCAGGAACTGGGATAGCTCGTAGGTCTTCTCCGAAAGCCTAAGGGCTTCCCCGTCCCCGGGAAGAAGCTCGAGGTAGTGGTTTTTCACCATGCTGGCGCAGCTTCCCGAGGGCAGGACCACGTACTCGGCATCCTGGAAGATGCCTACGGTCCGCTGGGCCAGGGACCGGGCTTCCTTCCAGTGGCCGGCGTTGAAGGCAGGCTGGCCGCAGCAGGTCTGCTCCTTGGGGAAGTCCACCTCCACCCCTAAGGCCCTCAGGAGGCGTACCGTGGCCACCCCCGCTTCCGCGTAGAACTGATCGGCCAGGCAGGTGATGAAGAGGGCTACCCGCATTTGCCCCTATACTAACGGCTTGGCCAGACCAAGGGGGCTTGACTGCTCGCGGGGGTTGGAACAAACGCCTTGACCCTACCCCCAGGGGGGTGTATAATCCCAGGAACGACGTGCATACCTTTGCCTACACCAAACCCCAAGCGTAAAGAAGGAGCCCCAAGATGACCTGGAAGGAAGCCTACCCGGATATCCCCCTAGGCCAGGATGCCTGCGGCATCATCGCCATGGCGGAGAAAAGCGGCAAGCCCTCCCACCGGATCGTGCGGAGGACCCTGGAAAGCCTGTACCGCATGGCCCACCGGGCAGGGGCCATCCGGGGAGAAGGGGATGGGACAGGCATCCAGACCGATATCCCCCGGGAGCTATGGGCCCGCTTCCTGGAGGGGGCGGGACTGGAGCCGGAGCTGGCCTTTAACCCCCGCTTCTTCGTGGGGCACTTTTTCCTGCCCAAAACCGAGGCGGGGCGCCTCGAGGAGTTCTACGAGCTCCTGAGGCGGGAGGGCCAGCCCCTTGGGGTGCGCCCGGTCCTCTTCCGCCGGGGGGAGGTGGTGAGCGAGGTTCTGGGCCCCGTGGGCCGTCGCACGGAGCCCATCTTCCTCCAGGTGGCGGGGCTTAGCCCCGATGGGGACGCTCCCCTGTGGGAGCTGGGCCTGAGGCTCGAGGCCAGCTTCCCCGTCCACGTGGTTTCCCTTTCCACCTACAGCGTGGTCTACAAGGTGCGGGGGGCGGCGGAGCTTTTGAAGCGCTACTACCCCGAGCTTTCCCGCCCCGAGTTTAAGAGCGCCATTGCCCTTGGGCACAACCGCTACTCCACCAACACCCTCTCCACCTTTGAACAGGTGCAGCCCTTCGGCCTTATCGGCCACAACGGGGAGATCAATACCATCGAGCGCCTCAGGCGGGAGCTGGATTACCTGGGCATCCCCCGCACCGGGGGGTCGGACTCCCAGGACCTGAACCGCATGCTGGAGGGGCTCATCTACCGCTTTGGCCTCACCCTGCCCGAGGCCATGGACCTGGTCTTCCCCCCCGTTTTGGGGGAGATCAAGGCCCTGCCCGAGGACCTCCAGGACCTCTACATGGCCTTAAGGCAGCGCTTTGGCCCCCTGGCCCAGGGCCCCGCGGCCATCGTGAGCCGCCACCGGGACGAGGCGGTCTTCGCCACCGACGCCATGGGCCTGCGCCCCCTGTGGCAGTTTGAAACCCCTTACGAGATCGTCTTCTCCTCCGAAAGGGGGGTTTTCAACGCCGAGGAGTTTGTGGGCGAACCCAAGCCCCTGGCTCCCGGGGAAAAGGTTTACCTGCGCCTGACCCCGGAGGGCCCCCGGGTCCTTCCCTTTGACCGCCACCAGCGCCTGGTGCTGGAGCGGATCGCCGCCCGCACCCCGGTGGCAGGGTACCGGGTCCACCTTTCGGGGCCCATCCGCCAGGCTCCGCCCCCCGTGGCCGGGGGGAGCGAGCCCCAGGTGGAGGAGAAGCCGGCCCCGCCCCCGTTGGGCTTGGAGCGGGCCTTCGGCTGGGACCGGTGGGATGGAGCTTACCTCGAGGCCCTGGCCAAGACTGGCAACGAACCCATCGGCTCTCTGGGCTACGACGGTCCCCTGGCCGCCTTGAACCCGGAGAAGCCCAACCTTTCCGAGTTCTTCAAGGAGACCGTGGCGGTGGTGACCAACCCGGCCATCGACCGGGAGCGGGAGATCGAACACTTCTCCACCCGCACCCTCCTGGGCCGGCGCCCTCTTCCCGACGGACGGGGTGGGGGAAGGGTGGAGGAGCTTCTTTTGCCCATCGTCTTGGAGGAGGACCAGGGCCTTGCGGAAAGCTTCGGCACCCTGACCCTGGCTGAGGTGAAATCCCGCTTCAAGACCGCCACCCTCGTGCCCCAGTTCGGTGTGGAGGAGGGGCTTCTTCTTGGGCTTAAGCGCCTGGAGGAGGAGGCGGTTAAGGCGGTGGAGGAAGGGGCCGAGGTCCTCATCCTCTCCGACCGGGAGGCCTTCCAGGGTGGGATCTGGATCGATATCGGCCTGGCGGTGGCGGCGGTGAACCGGGCCCTCATGAAGCGGGATGCCGAGGGAGTCGCCCTGAGGCGGCGTACCTCCATCCTGGTGCACTCCGGAGGGGTGAGGAACCTTCACGACGTGGCCTTCCTCCTGGGCCTGGGGGCGGAGGCGGTGGCCCCCTGGCTTCTTGAGGAGAAGGCCCGGGCCCTGGAGGGGAGGAAGGGGGTGGCGGGTGTCCTCGAGGCCCTGCGCAAGGGTTTGGAAAAGGTCACCTCCACCATGGGCATCCACGAGCTTCGGGGCTACGGGAAGATCTTCAGCGCCATCGGGCTCAAGCCGGAGCTGGCCGAGCTTTTTGGCACCCGGAACTTCCTGGGTTCGGAGACCGGAGGATACGGCTTTTTGGAGCTGGAGCGCACCCTTTTGGAGCGGGAGGGCTTCCTGAGAGCGGAAAAGGTCCTGCCCGCCAAGGACTTCCGCTTCAACCCCAGGATCTACAAGGCGGCCCAGGAGGTGGCAAGCGGCCAGGCCCCTTATAGCCACTTCCAGGAAAAGGTCCGCTCCCTGGAGCGGGAAAGCCCGGTGGCGGCTAGGCAACTCTTGGAGGTGCGCTTCCCCGAAAGGAGCGAGGTTTCCGCCGAGGAGGTGGACCTCTCCGTGGGGGGCCACTCCTTGCCCTTCCTGATCAGCGCCATGAGCTTCGGTTCCCAAGGGGAGGCCTCCTTCCGCGCCTATGTGGAGGCGGCCAAGCGCCTCAACATGCTCTGCATCAACGGGGAAGGTGGGGAGATCCCCGATATGCTGGGCAAGTACACCCACTGGCGCGGCCAGCAGGTGGCCTCGGGCCGGTTTGGCGTCCACGCCTACATGCTGAACTCCGCCACGGTCATCGAGATCAAGATCGGCCAGGGGGCCAAGCCGGGGGAGGGAGGGCACCTGCCGGGGAAGAAGGTTTCCCCCAAGGTGGCCGCTGCCCGCAACGCCGTGCCCGGGGTGGACCTCATCAGCCCTTCCAACAACCACGACCTCTACTCCATCGAGGACTTAGCCCAGCTCATCGAAGAGCTGAAGACGGTGAACCCCAAGGCCCTGGTTTCCGTGAAGGTGCCCGTCATCCCCGGGATCGGCACCATCGCCGTGGGAATCGCCAAGGCGGGGGCGGATGTCATCACCCTCTCGGGGTTTGAGGGGGGGACGGGGGCGGCCAGGCTCCATGCCCTCAAGTATGCGGGGCTTCCCGTGGAGATCGGGGTGCGGCGGGCCCACCGGGCCTTGGTGCGGGCCGGGCTTCGCGACCGGGTGGAGATCTGGGCGGATGGTGGCCTTAAGACCGCCTACGATGTGCTCCGCATGGTCCTTCTGGGAGCGGACCGGGTGGGCATGGCCACCATGGCCATGGTGGCCATCGGCTGCACCATCTGCCGGGGATGCCAGCTGGATACCTGCCACGTGGGCATCACCACCCAGATCGAGACGCTGGAGGAGGCTTTGGCCCACGGGCTAAAGCGCTTCGTGCCCCAGGACCTGGACCGGGCGGTGGAGCACCTCACCCGTTTCTTTGAGGCCAAGGGGGAGGCCCTAAGGGAGCTGGTGGCCGCCTTGGGGGCTCGCTCCCTTAGGGAGCTGAGGGGCCGGGTGGACCTCCTCTACCAGCGGGACCACCTGGAGGAGCTGGACCTTTCCTACTTCTTCCTGCCCGTGGAGGAGCCCGAGTGGCTTAAGGACACCTCGGCCCATGTGCTCAGGAAGCCCTTGAACCAGCTCACCCGCACCATCACTGAGGTGGTGATGGGGGCTTATGGGGAGGGAAGCCGCAAGCTGGTCTTCCAGGAGGGGCCGGTGAACTCCACCGACCGCGCCCTGGGGGCCCACCTGGCAGGGGAGATCGCAAGAAGGCGGCTTTACGGCAAGGGATTTGACGCCGAGGTGGAGCTCCGCTTTGACGCGGGAAGCGTGGCCGGGAATGGCCTGGCGGCCTTTAACCTCGAGGGCATGAAGGTGGTGGTGGAAGGAGGGGCCCAGGACGGGGTGGCCAAGAGCGCCTTTGGGGGCACCGTGGCCATCCTCAAGGGCCGGAACCCCTACGGGGCCTATGTGGATGGCTCCGTGGGCAAGAGCTTCGCCTACGGGGCCATAGGGGGCCTCCTCATCGTGGAGGGGGTGGCGGATAGCCGCTTCTGCATCCGGCTTTCCGGGGCGGATGTCATCCTGGGCGGGGAGCCGGAAAGGCCCCTGAGGGACGAGCTCGGCAACCTGGCGGCCCGGGCCCAGGCCAAGGGGTTTGCCTTTGAGTACATGACCCGGGGGCGGGCCTTGGTCCTGGGGGACCCCGGGCCCTGGATCTGCTCGGGCATGACTGGGGGGCGGGTCTACCTCCGCCACTGGCCAGAGATGGGCCTCACGGAGGAGGCCATGAAGCGCCGCCTGGCCAAGGGGGCCAAGGTGGCGGTGAAGCCCCTGGACCTGAGGGGGATAGAGGATGTGCGGGAGCTTCTTTCCGCCTACATCCGGGTCCTCAAGGAGGCCAAGCGGGAGGAGAAGGCGGCCCGCCTGGAGAAGCTTCTGGAGGATCCTGCCCAGCACTTCCGCATGGTGGAGCCCGTGAACCAGCAGGTGGAGCAGGGGGTGAGCACGGAGTAGGGCTCAAAGGGAAGCTCCCAGGGTGGTTCGTTGAAAGGATCCATGGGCTTTCCCAGGACCTCGAGGTCCTGGGGGTAAAAGCCCTCGCCCTAGACGAAGGGCGGCCTGGGGAGGTACATTTGTCCCGTGGACCTCGGGGACCTATTGGATCTCCTCAAGCGCCGCACCGGATTCACCGAGGCCCATGCGGCTTTGTTAAGGGAGCTTGGAACCACCATGACCCCTTTGGCCCCCGAGGTGGCCTTGGCCTTTTACGACTACCTGGGCCGGGATAAGGAGCTGGCGGAGACCCTCTATGCCGTGCCCGGAAGGGTGGAGCGGCTTTATGGCACCTTTGCCCGCTGGTATGCCGAGCTCTTCGGGGGCACCTACGACCGGGCCTATGCGGAAGGGCGGAGGCGCATTGGACTGGTGCACGCCAGGCTGGGCATCGGCCCCCGGGCCATGATCCCCGCCATGGGCATCGTGCAGGAACTCTCCCTCGAGCACCTGCGCACCGCCCTCCGTGGCCCGGAGGTCTACAGCGCGGTGGAGGCTTTTGAGAAGATCATCGCCATAGAGATTGCCCTTATTGAGGAAAGCTACCTCGAGGCCCTTGCCTTGGGCCTTTCCCTGGGCCACCGGGACCTGAAGGAGGCCTTGGCCCAAGGGGCGGCTGCCCTTTTGCAGGCGGGCTACTCCTAGGGCTCCCGGGCCAGGTCGTTGAAGCGCACGTGGGCGGCGTGGAACTGGAGTTCCACCGTGCCCGTGGGGCCGTTTCGCTGTTTGCCCACGATGATCTCGGCGATCCCCGCCTTTTCCGAGTGGGGGTTATAGTACTCGTCCCGGTAGATGAACATCACGAGGTCCGCATCCTGCTCGATGGAGTTGTGGACGATGATGTTGTTGGCAATGAAGTTGTGTAAGCCAGGGACAGTGAGGTCAAATACTTCCTCTATTCCGTCTGGCTGGATGGAGGCTACCTTGTCCCAGTAAACATCGCTGGTAGCCATCTGGCTTGTGGCGTAGTAGACCTTTGGGTAAGGTTTTTCCCCCCTTGACATGTGAAAACACCCATCGGTGGACCAGAGGTGACGAAGGAATCGAGCGATAGCAAGGGGAGGGTGAGTGAATACCGGTTCCGGCACCCGCTTTTCGTGAGCCCTTAGTCCCCAGATACCTAGTTCCTCCAACCACTCCGCTAGGGGATTGCGGATACCCTTCCCAAGACGACGGCTTGCGCTCAAGTAGACCTGGAACCACCCCCGTTCAGCCTTTATCCGGGGATTGAGTGCGTCCCCAAACACGGTCCTAGCCAGTTGAACTACTCCCTGGGCAAGGTCTAGGTCTCGCGTTGTGTACTGCAGGGTGTGACGGGGTAGGGCACAACCATCCCCGATGAGGTGCCCGAGAAGGGCGAGTTCCTCGTCCCCAAGGGTTTGTTGGGTGGCCACATCTAGCCTCCGAGGTAAGGCTACCCAATCCCCAGGCCGAAGCTCATCCAGGCGCTTCCATCCCTTTGAGGTTAGGAACTTGTGGTTGGCGGTGGCGCGGATTTGGCGTCCCAGTTGCGTGGTGAGGGCGAAGACCGGTTTTACCCCTGTGGCAAAGGCCCGGCTTACCATGGCTGCTTCCAGCTTCATGGTGGCTTCGTTAAGGGCCAAAACGTGAAACCCGGACCTGCCTACCAGTTCACGTATGGGTTTTCTTGAGCCATCGGCCAGCTGGACTAAGGTGTCTCCAGCCAAGCAACCCGACTCTCGCAAGTCCGAAAGCATGGGGCGCTTGTTGGGCCTGGCCTCCACCGCCCGGGAAAGCTGGCTTAGGGCGATCACGGGCACGTTGAGCTCCCGGGCGAGGGCCTTAAGCCCGCGGGAGATGGCGGCGATCTCCTGCTGCCGGTTTTCCCCTTGCTTGCCCGCCCCGGGTCCGGACATGAGCTGGAGGTAATCGATGATGAGAAGGCCCACCTCGTACTGGCTTCTAAGCCGCCTGGCCCGGGCCCTGAGCTCCATCAGGGTGAGGTCTGGGGTGTCGTCGATGTAGATGGGGGCCTCGGAAAGCCTTCCCGCCACGTCCACCAGGCGGGAGAAGTCGCGGTCCGTGAGCTGGCCCAGGCGCACCCGGTTCATGTCGATGCGGGCTTCCGAGCACATGAGGCGCAGGGTGAGCTGGGAGGCGGGCATCTCCAGGGAGTAGATGCCTACCCCTATGCCTTCCTTCAAGGCGGCGTGCTGGGCGATGGTGAGGGCAAAGGCGGTCTTTCCCATAGCGGGGCGGGCGGCGATGATGTTTAAGGAGCCCGGGGCCAAGGTACCGATGAGCTGGTCCAGTTCCTTGAAGCCGGTGCGGACCCCGGAGACCTCCCCCTTGTTCTGGAAGAGGGCCTCGATGTGCTCAAAGGTTTCGTGGACCAGCTCCCGGATGGAGCGGGCCTCGGTTTCCGTCTGGGTGAGGGCCACCTCGAGGATCTTCTTGCCCGCGGTGTCCAGGATCTCGTCCAGGCTTCCCGCCTCCTCGTAGGCCAGGCGCATGGCCTCGCCTGCCGCTTGGATGAGCTTTCGTAGGGTCCATTTCTCCGCCACGATGCGGGCGTAGTGCTCCGCGTAGGCGGCAGTGGGGGTGGCCTCGGAAAGCTGGACCAGGTAGCTGACCCCTCCCAGGGCTTCCAGCTCCCCCCGGCGGGATAGCTCCTCCGCCAGGGTCACCAGGTCCACGGGCTTCCCCTGGGACCTGAGGGTCTGCATGGCGGCGTAGATCTTGCGGTGGGCCTCCGCGTAAAAGGCCTCGGGGGAGGGGAGGAGGCCTTCCAGCTCGTCCAGCACATCGGAATCCAGGAGAATGGCCCCCAGGACGCTCTGTTCCGCCTCGAGGTTGTGGGGGGGAATACGGCCTTCCATACCCATAGGCCTTACCAGGCTACGCCCACCCCCCCGGGTTTTGCCAGGGGGCTATACCTAAGGGAAGCCTTGGCTTGCCAAGGCCTTTGGTTTTCTCACCTTTTTCCCTTAGGGTGGGGGTGTGCGGTGGCTTCTGGTCCTTTCCTGGATTGCCTTTACCTCTTGCCGGAGCCAGGCTTTGCCTGAGCCCTTTGCCAGCCTGGAAAGGGGCGTGGCGGAGGAGGTGCGCCAGGTGGCCCTGGGCGGTGAAGGGTATGCCCGGATGCTTTCGGGCTGGTTGCTTGTGGACCGGGAGGAGGTGCCCCTGGCAGAACGGGCGGAGTACGCCTGGCGCTACGCCCTCTTCCTGGAGGGGGTTAAGGCCTTTGAGCCGGGCTGGGAGGCCAAGGATGCTTGGCGAAAGGCGGCCCGCCTTCTCCTAGAAGCCCAAGACCCCCGGGCCTTTTCCGCCTGGGAGAGGCTTCTTCCGGAAAGGGAGGCGGTGGCCGCCCTCCTTTCCCTGGGGGAGGGGGAGAGGCTTTGGGAAGCCCTCTTCCAGGGGCGGGCCTACGAGGCTCTTTTGCAGGTTCTTCCCCTGGGGGTGCGTCCCGACCTCCGCGCCCAGGCCCTTTTCCGGCTAGGGCGCTATGGGGAGGCTTTGCCCTTTTACCGGGAGTGGGCCAGGCGGGACCCCAGGGGGTACCTGGGCCTGGGTTACGCCCTGTGGCGGCTTGGGCGAAGGGCTGCTTCCCCGTCAGGGGAACACCTCGAGGAGGCCCTGGAGGCCTTGGCCCGCTATGACCACCCGGAAAGCCGCTACGCCCAGGGGCGGATCCTGGAGGAAATGGGAAGGATCCTCGAGGCGGTGGAGGCCTACCGGCGAAGCACCCCAGAAGGCCTCTGGCGGGCCGCGGGAATCCTGGAGCGCCAAGGCCTCGTGCGCCAAGCCCTGGCCCTCTACCTGGACCTAGGCCGGGGGGGTAGCCCTTATGCCGATGACGCTGCCCTTCGGGCCTACCTCCTGGCGGGGGAGCTGGGCTTAGCCGAATCCCGGAGGGAAGCCCTGAACCTGGTGCAGGGTGGGCTGGGCCTTCTTCTGGGGAAGGAGCCTCTTCCTCCACCCCCGGCCCCTTCTTCCTCGCCGCCTCCCGAGGCTTCCCTGGTGGAGGCCCTGGTGGCTTTCGGCAAGGAGGCCTGGGCCCGGGGGGTGGTGCGCTACGCCCTTTGGCAAAGGCCCCAGGAATGGCCGGCCCTGGTCCCTCTCCTTTACCGCCTGGGGGCCTACCGGGAGGGCATCCGGGCCGCCTGGCCCACGGCCTTGGCCTATCCCCGCCCTTACCGGGAGTGGGTGGAGGGGTATGCCAGGAGGGAAGGCCTGGACCCCAACCTGCTCTATGCTCTCCTCCACGTGGAAAGCCGCTTTGACCCCCTGGCGGTAAGCCCCACGGGGGCCTTGGGCCTGGGCCAGTTCCTAAGGAGCACCTGGGAGGATGTGGCCCGGATGCTGGGAGAGCCTCCTGCCGATCCCTTTGACCCCGAGGCCAGCATCCGCTACGCCGCCCGCTACCTGCGCTGGCTTATGGAACGGTGCGCCGCCTACGGGGGCTTGGAGCAAGTAGCCTGCGCCGTCACCGCCTATAACGGCGGGATCGGCTACACCTTAAGGGGCATCGCCCGGGAAGGGAACCTCTATGCCTTCCTCCGCTTCCAGGAGAGGGACGAGCCCCGGGAGTACCTGGCCAAGGTCCTTTCCGCTTACGCCGCGTACCTGACCTTGCCCTGAACTTGCCCTTTCTTAACCCCTTGGGTATATTGGAAGCCGTGGTTTTCGCTTCCTTAGCCCCTTTCCTGTTGGGAGCTTTGGCTCCCTTTCTTATGCGCACTTTAGGGCAGCGGGTGGTGTACCTCTTTTTTCTCCTTCCTGTTGGCCTTTTCCTTTACTTTTTGCGTTTCTTACCCGAGCTCTTGGCAGGGGAGCGGGTGCGGGAGGCTTGGTCCTGGGTGCCAGGACTGGGGATCGCCTTCGCCTTTTACCTGGATGGCTTCAGCCTGCTCTTTGCCTTGCTGATCTCAGGCATCGGAGCTATTGTCCTCCTCTACGGAGCCAGCTACCTGGAGAGCCACCCCTATCAGGACCGCTTTTTTGTATTCATCCTGGCCTTTATGGGGTCCATGCTGGGGCTGGTGTTGGCCGGGGACCTGATCACCCTTTTTGTCTTCTGGGAACTCACCAGCCTCACCTCCTTCCTCCTGGTGGGCTTGGAGCACGAGAGACCTTCTGCTAGAAGAGCGGCGCTTCAAGCCCTTTTCGTGACGGTTTTTGGTGGGCTTTTCCTCTTGGGAGGGTTGGTTCTTTTGGCCCTGGCCGGGGGGAGTTACAGTCTGGAGGCCCTCCTTGCTCAGGATCTCACGGAGCACCCTTATTATCTCCCCATTCTCCTCCTCCTGGCCCTTGGAGCCTTTGCTAAATCCGCTCAGTTTCCCTTCCACTTCTGGTTGCCCAATGCCATGGAGGCTCCCACCCCTGTGAGCGCCTACCTGCACTCCGCCACCATGGTGAAGGCGGGGGTTTACCTTCTTGCCCGCTTCCATCCCGTCCTGGGGGGTACAGAGGTCTGGCATGGGCTTTTGACGGCTGTTGGGGGTGTGACCATGCTCCTCGGTGCTTTTTCCGCCCTTACCTCCCAGGAGATCAAGCGGGTGCTGGCCTATTCCACGGTGAGCGTCTTGGGGCTCCTCACCTTTCTCCTGGGGGTGGGTTCGGAAGGGGCGATAAAGGCCATGGTGTTGGTGCTTTTGGCCCATGCCCTGTATAAGGGAGCCCTCTTTCTGGTGGCGGGTTCGGTAGATCATGGGGCGAGGGAGAAAAAAGTGGAAAACCTGGGGGGTCTTGCTGGGGCCATGCCCTGGACTGCCCTGGGGGGGTTGTTGGCCGCCGCTTCTATGGTGGGCCTGCCACCTACCATGGGCTTTGTGGCTAAGGAGTTTCTCTACAAGGCCCTCGAAGGGACCCTCCTCCTTGTCGCTGCCTTCCTGACCAGCCTCCTCCTGGTAGGAGTGGCCCTTCTCGCTGGGGTCAAGCCCTTCGTTGGCAAAAAGCCCGCCCATCTTTCTCCCCACGAGTCTCCTTGGCCCTTATGGTCCGGCCCCCTGGTGCTGGGCCTGGCGGGTCTGGTCTTAGGCCTTGGCGCCTCCGAGGTAGGCCGCCTCTTGGTGGCCCCTGCGGTGGCGGACGTCGCGGGAAGGGAGGTTCCCGTACGGGTCTACCTTTGGGGTGGGCTCAACCCGGTTCTTTTCCTGTCCTTAGCCACGGTGTTGGCAGGTGTAGGGGCTTTTTCCCTTCGGGGTAGCCTCCGTCGCCTGTCCCTTCCTTGGGGGGCCGACCAAGCCTATGACCGCCTTATCCTGGGCCTGGAAAGGTTGGCCAAGTGGCAGACTACCCTTTTGCAGCATGGGTATGTGCGCCTCTACACGGCCACGGTACTCGGTGCAGGTCTTTTGGTTACGTTGCTTCCGGCCCTTCGCTTGCCGGTGGAGTGGCCCTCTTTTGGTGGGGTCCGCCCTTACGAGGCTCTGGTTCTCTTGCTCATGGCTGTGGCCGCTTTTTACACCGCGCGGAGCCGTTCTCCTATCTTCGCCGTGGTGGCCTTAGGACTGGTGGGGTATGGCATAGCCTTAATCTACTTGTTCTACGGGGCCCCCGACCTGGCCATGACACAACTTTTAGTGGAAACCCTTACTGTCTTGGTTTTCGCTTTTGTCTTTGCCGCCATGCCTCGCTTTGCTAAGGAGAAGACGGTACCGTGGAAGGCCCTTTTGGGGGTAGGCGTAGGCATGGCTGTAACCTGGGGGATTCTGCTTACCTCAGGGCAAGCCAAGCTGCCCCCGGTTTCCCAGTTTTTTGCAGAGGAAAGCTATGTGAGTGCCTTTGGGCGCAATGTGGTCAACGTGATCCTGGTGGACTTCCGTGCCCTGGACACCTTGGGCGAGGTGGTGGTGCTGGTGTTGGCGGGGCTTGGAGCCTTCGCTCTCCTCAGGAGGAAGAATGGAAACCCCCGTACTTAGAGGTCTTGCCCGATGGATTCTCCTTCTGATGCTTCTTTTCTCCTTGTATTTGTTCTACCGGGGTCACAACCTTCCCGGGGGTGGGTTTATTGGTGGTTTGGTGGCCGCTTCTGGTTTCCACGTCTATGCCTTGGCTTTCGGGGTAGGGCGGGCCCGGGCACTTTTACCCCTGGCCCCTCCTGAGCTGGCGGCCTTGGGCGTGGTGGTTGCCCTTTTATCCGGCTTCCCAGCCTTTTGGCACGGGCTGCCCTTCCTCGCCGGTCTTTGGGTAGAGATTTTGGGCCAAAAACTGGGCACTCCCCTTTTATTTGACCTGGGGGTGTATCTGGGGGTGGTCGGAGCGGTTTTGGCGGTTCTTTGGGCCCAGGAAGAGGAAGGGGTGCGAAAATGATGGTCCTCCTAGCCTTCTTGGTAGGTGTTTTGGTGGGTGTTGGAGTCTACCTTGTACTTCAGGGGAGCCTGGCCCGCTTCCTCTTGGGCTTGGCTCTTCTATCCAATGCCGCCAACCTGGTTGTCTTTTTGAGTCCTGGCCTGGTGCGGGGGCATAGCCCAATCATCCCCCTGGGGGCCAAGGTTCTGGAGCCTCCCTATGCGGATCCCCTGCCTCAGGCCATGATCCTTACGGCCATTGTCATCGGACTGGGGGTGTTGGCTTTTGCCGTAGTGCTGGCCTACAGGGTACACCAGGTTCTGGGTACCGATGATTTGGACGAGCTTCGGGGGACGGACCGATGAAGGACCTCCTGCTGGTACTCCCTCTTCTTCTGCCTCTTTTGGGCGGGCTTCTCTCCTTTTTCCTGCGGCGCTCGCCCTTGGGAGATGGGGTGGCTTTGGCCTCAGCCCTGGCCCAGTTGGGGCTTGGAGTTTTCCTCCTAGGTTACGTGCAGGTGAAAGGTATCCAGTCCACGGCCTTAAGTGGCTGGCCGGCCCCCTTTGGCATTGTGTTGGTCTTGGATACCTTTGCAGCCCTCATGGTGTTCACCGCGGCCTTGGTAGGGCTTGCTGTTACCCTATACTCCCTCAGGGGCATAGATCCGGGGCGGAAATCCTTGGGCTATTTTGGCTTTCTCCAGTTCATGCTTTTTGGCGTACAGGGTGCCTTCCTCACGGGGGATGTTTTCAACCTCTATGTGTGGCTCGAGGTCATGCTCCTATCCTCCTTCGTCCTCCTGACCCTGGGGGGAGAGCGGGCCCAGCTTTTGGGCGGCTTCAAGTACTTTGCCCTTAACTTCCTCTCTTCCCTCTTTTACCTCATGGGTGCGGGCCTGCTTTACGGTTTGACGGGAAGCTTAAATCTGGCGGACCTCCACCTCCGCATTGACCAGGTGGAGCCCACCCGGACAAGTGTGGTGGCAGGGTTTTTCCTCCTGGCCCTCTCTATAAAGGCTGCCCTTTTCCCTCTTTTCTTTTGGCTGCCTGCTTCCTACCACACGCCTCCCTTGCCGGTGGCGGCCTTCTTTGCTGCCCTGCCCACCAAGGTGGCGGTTTACGCCCTCTTTCGGCTTTTTACCGTGCTCTTTTATCAGGAGCCTGAGCTTTGGCACCGCCTTATCCTTTGGATTGCCGGCTTTACCATGGTCACCGGGGTTTTGGGAGCCTTGGCCCAGATGGAGGTGCGCCGCCTTCTCTCCTTCCACATCATCAGCCAGATTGGTTACATGATCATGGGGCTTGGGCTCTTTACCCCCTTGGGGATCGCGGGTGGTATCTTCTACATCGTCCACCACATCTTCGTCAAGGCAGCTCTCTTTCTGGTAGCGGGCCTGGCGCAAAGGCTTTTGGGCTCTTTCCACCTGGAGGAACTGGGGGGCCTTTACCGGTTTCGGCCCTATCTCGCCCTTCTCTTCGTTGTCCCCGCGCTTTCCCTGGCGGGGGTTCCCCCCTTCTCTGGATTTTTTGCCAAGCTGTTCCTGGTGGTGGGAGGAATGGAAATCGGGGAGTATGCTATCGTGGGGGTTTCGCTCCTGGTAGGGCTTTTTACCTTGATGTCCATGATGAAGATCTGGCGTGAGGCCTTCTGGAAACCCCTCCCTCAAGAAAGACAGGAGGCCTTGCTGCGGGCCTCCGTACCTCGCACCATGGTGGTGGGTACCGCTTTGCTTTCCTTTATCACCGTGTTTATCGGCCTGGGGGCGGGCTACGGTTTTGCCTTGGCGGAGCGGGCGGCATGGGAGCTTCTAGACCCCTCGGATTACATAAAGGCGGTCCTGGGAGGTGGGCGGTGAAGGTGTGGCGGGCGGTTTGGCTAATCCTCTACTTTCTCTGGCAGGTGGTGCTTTCCAACCTGCGGGTGATCCGGGAGGTCCTCTCCCCCCGTTTCCGTATGCGGCCGGGCATCTTGGCGGTGCCCTTGGATGCCGAAAGCGACCTGGAGATTGCCCTCTTCGCCAACATGATCACCCTTACCCCTGGGACCTTGAGCCTATACGTTTCCCGGGACCGAAAGTTTCTTTTCGTACACAGTATGTACGCTGAGGACCCCTCCGCGGCCAAGGTGGAGCTGAAGGAGCAGTTTGAAAGACGTGTGCTGGAGGTGACCCGGTGAAGGAACTGGCTCTTCTCCTTCTCACCCTGGCCCTGGCTCTAACCCTCTACCGTCTCCTTCAGGGTCCGTCCTTGGCGGACCGGGTGTTGGGTCTGGAGATGGTGGGCTTTGGGTTCATGGGCCTGGCCTTGGTGTACGCCCTGATTACCCGACAATCCTTTTTCGTGGATGTAGCTACGGTGTTGGCTTTGGTCTCCTTCTTGGCCACCATTGCTTTCGCCCGCTTTATGGAAAGGAGCCGCGGATGAGCCTTCTTGCGGACCTCTTGCTCCTCATAGGAACCTTGGTCTTTTTGGTGGCAGCCCTGGGTCTTTTGCGCTTCCCGGACTTCTATATCCGCATGTCCGCCTCCACCACGGCGGCCACCCTGGGATTAGGTCTGATCCTTTTAGGCGTGGCCGTGGGTTTCGGGGAGGGGCTGGTGGCCTTTAAGGCGGTTTTGCTGGTGGTGTTCCTTTTTTCCACCGCGCCCATAGGGGCCCATTTTCTGGGCAGGGCGGCCTACCGCTTAGGGGTGCCCCTGTGGCAGGGTACCCACGTGGATGAGCTTCGTGGACGGGAGGAAGAGTGAGGCCACCCCTCCCTGGCCCAAGCTAAGGCGGTGTTCCGGAAAAGCCCTCGAGGCAAGGGGAGTACTGGGTCCGGCTGGGAATCCTACCTAGGGGGTTGGGTGGAATGCTTATGGGCGAAGGAACCGCCGGGCCAGGAGGAGGCCAAAGAGGAAGCCTCCCAGGTGGGCCCACCAGGCCACCCCGGGTAGGCCCAAAAGCCCCTGGAAGAGTTGAAGAAAGGCCCAGTACCCGATGTAGAACCCCGCGGGGAAGGTGACGAAGAGGGGGAAGACGAAGAGGATCACCGAGACCACGTAGGCCCTGGGGAAGAGGATGTAATACGCCCCCAGCACCGCCGAGACCGCCCCGCTGGCCCCGATCATGGGGATGGTGGAGGTGAGGGAGAAAAGCCCCTGGGCCAAGGCGGCGGCTAGCCCCCCCAGGAGGTAGAAGAGGAGGAAGCGCCCGTGGCCCATGCGGTCCTCCACGTTGTCCCCGAAGACCCAGAGGAACCACATATTGGAAAGAATATGAAAAAAGCTCCCGTGGAGGAACATGCTGGTGAGGAGGCGGTAGCCTTGGCCCACAGGGTCCTGAAAGAACAAGGCAGGGATAAAGCCGTAGGCCTGGGCAGACCACTCCAGGCCCACGGAAAGTTGCCACAAAAAGGCTAAGGCGTTAAAGAACACCAGGCCCTTGACCACGAAAGCGGGCCGGCGGGCGTGGTTGATGTCGTAGAGGGGAAACACCCTAAGGCCTCCCGGGCTGCTGGTGACGATAGGGTACGGGCACGTACTGCACGCTGGGCTTACCCCCCTGGGCCTGGGGGTAGAGGTCCATGAGCTCGTAGACCTCGAGGGGCATCTCCGTGCTCACGGGAAGACCCATCTCCCGGGCCTGGGCCACGTCAATGGGGTAGTCGTGGGTCCAGGTGCCCTGGGAGAGGAGGGTGGCTACCTCCTCCGCCTTCTCCTCAGGCATGCGCTTCAAAAGCAGGTTTTTCACCGTGGCCTTCACCTGCTTCAGGGCCTTTTCCGCTATGTCGGCCAGGATCAGGGTCTGGTCGTCGATCTCCTGGATGGGCTTCTTCTCCAAGACCTTGAGGATGCTCGCCGCGGGGTACTGCCCAAGCTGGGGGTCTACGGGACCGAGGACGGCGTTTTCGTCCATCACGATCTCGTCGGCAGCCAAGGCGATGAGGGTTCCCCCGGACATGGCGTAGTGGGGCACAAAGACCGTGACCTTGGCGGGGTGGCGCAAGAGGGCCTCGGCGATCTGCTCCGCCGCCAGGACCAGGCCCCCTGGGGTGTGGAGGATGAGGTCTATGGGCACGTTTTTGTCGGTGAGGCGGATGGCCCTTAGGACCTGCTCCGAGTCGTCGATGTTGATGAAGCGGCTGATGGGGATGCCCAGGAAGCTTACGGCTTCCTGGCGGTGGATGAGGGTGATGACCCGGCTTTTCCGTTTGCGCTCCAGCTCGGCCATCTTCCTGGCCCGCGCCCCCAGGAGCATCTGCTGTTGCAGGTAAGGGGTGAGGACGGAAAGGATAAAAAAGAGCCAAAAGAGCTGAAAAAAGATGTCCATAGGAGGAGTATATAGCAGGTGGCGCTAAGAGGAGCGGGCCGGGCGGCGGGGCCTTGGGGCTTCGCGCAGAAGTAGCCTGCCGATCTCGGGGGCAAACCGGATGAGGAGGGCCCCCAGGGGGATGGAAAGAAGCACCAAGAGCACCGCCACCTGGGCCACCAGGGGATATCCCTGTCCCAGGGCCAGACTTCCCAGGACCAGGTTAAACTCCCCCCGGGGTACCAGGTACAAGGCGCTATAGAGCCGGCGTTTGCGGGAAAGCCCTGCCCGGGCCCCTCCCAGGAAGTTAAGGGGAAGCTTGACCAAAAGGCCCAGGAGGGCCAAGACCACCAGCGCCGGGGTCAAGCCTTGGAAGAGATCCCGGGCGCTGGCCCCCACCACCAGGAAGAAAAGGGCCACCCCCAGGTCCCGCACTGGCCCAAAGAGGCGCTCCAGCCGCTCCCTCAAGCCCAAGGAGGCGGCGATGACCCCACAGAGGAAGGCGCCGAGCCCCTCCGAGGTGCCTGCCGCCTGGAAGAGGAGGGCGGTTCCTGTGGTGAAGGCCGCGCCCATGAGGAGCACGAGCTCGTCGGAGATCCCCTCCATGAAGCGCAAAAGGGGGGGGCCCAGATAGCGGGCGAAGGCGAAGTAGGCCAGGGCCAGGATCGCTCCCGCCAGCACGCCCCCGGGGCCCTGGCCGCCGAGGAGGGCGAGGAGGAAGGCGATCACCAGGTCTTCCAGCACCGAGACCCCCAGCACCACCTCGCTTTCGGGATTGGCGGCCCGGCGGAGATCCACGATGAGCTTGGCGATGACGGCGCTGGAGCTCACGTAGATGGCCCCGGCCAAAAGGGCAGCGCCGCGGAGGTCCAGCCCCGCCAAAAGCCCCAGGAGGAAGCCCAGGGGCAGGGCCAAGGCATCGTAAAAACCCGCCTGGACTGCTTTCCCCGAGAGCCCCTTAAGCCGGTCGGGGCCGAACTCCAGGCCCACGGAGAAAAGGAGAAGGAGAAGGCCTAGGGAGGGTAAGGGTTCCAGGTCCTGCACGGGCAGGCGCTGGCCCACCAGCAACCCCGTGAGGAGGTAGACGGGCAAGGGGGGAAAGCCAAAGCGGTGGACTAAAGCCGCCCCCAGGGCCAAAAGCCCTGCGGCCAGGGCGAAGGCCTCCACGGAGGGGTGCATCACAGGCTCCGCTTCAGGGCCTCCACCGCCTCCCGGCTCCCCGCCACCACCAGGGTGTCCCCCACCTCGAGGACCGTCTCCTGGGAGGGATGCGGCATAAGGGGGGCCCCGGGGCGGTCCACGGCCAGGAGATGGGCCCCGGGGAGCAGGTGGAGGTCCCCCACCCGCCTGCCCGCGAGCTTGGAACCGGGCAGGACCTTGATCCACTCAATGACCTTCTGCCCAAGCTTGCTCTGGGTGTCCCCCACCGCCTCGGGGTGGAAGAGCACCCCCGCCAGAATGGCCCCCAGCTCCCGGGCCTCCTCATCCGTCAGGTCCAGGGCCATGGCGGGTTCATCCCCCTCGCCTCCGGCTTCAAAGTACTGCAGTTCCCGTTTCCCCGAGTGGTGGACCACGATGACGATCCGGTCGCCGCTTTGAACCGTGATGGTGTACTTCCGCCCCACGCCGGGAAGGATTGCTTCCTCTACCCTCATGCCTGCCTCCTGGGGGAAAACTGCACGGCCAGGGTGCGCCCGGCCACCAGGGCCAAAATGCCCAGGGTCCAGAAGAAGAGGTCCAGCCCGGAGAGCTTTTCGGCGAAGAGGAGGAGAAGAAGTTCCCGCAGGGCCAGGGCCACGCCGATCTCCATGAGGACCTCGAGGCGCACCCTTTCAAACTCAAAGTACTCCACGAAGACCCGGGCCAGCTCCAGGACGACCACCAGGCTAAGGACGTTGGTGATCAGCTCCTTGAGGCCCAGGCGTACCGTGGGCTCGCTGAGGGTAAGGCCCAGCTCCAAGAAGGTGCGCCCCACCCCCACGAAAAGCCCGATAAGAAGGGCCACCAGCACCAGATTGAAGACCAGCCGGATGGCCCGGCGGTAGAGAGAAAGGGGTAGATCCTGGCTCATCCTCAGAGAAGGAGGTTAAAGACCCGCTCAGCCCGCTCATGGTGTTCGGTTTGCGGGTTCTTAAGCCTGGGGTCCAGCTCCTTCAGCACCCGGGCGTAGGCCACCACCAAGGCCCCCACGATCTCGGGAAGTAGGTTCCGCACGTCCTCGGAGAGCTCCAGGTCCAAAGGGGGAAGGGTAGCCAGAGTGTCCAGAACGGGTTTGAGCTCCAAGGTGGTGTCCATAGCGCGGAACTCCTTGAGGGTTTCCTGAAGCCCCTTGGTAATGGGCACATCCGGCTCAAAGATGATGTCCCGGCCGTTGTACTTGGCGTGACGCTCGGCTACCACCAGCAGGTCGTAGACCTTGTTGCGGAGAAAGTCCGAAAGGCGCTTAAGGTCGTTCTTGTCCACGTCTAGGCCCGCAGCCAGGCGGAAGAGCTTCTCAAACTCGGCTATTTTCATCAGCATACCCGCTCACCTCCTCACACCAGGGTAAGACTTGACAATGGCATTGTCAAGAGACCTGATAAAAAATCAACCAACCCAAGGCGGAAGGCCAAGGGTTGGTGGGGTCTTTACCCCTCCTGCACGGGGATCCTCACGGGGGGCTCGGGCGGGCGCTTCTCCCGGGGGATCCTCACCTCCAGCACGCCCTTGTGGAGCTTGGCCTCAATGCCTTCCTTCTTGGCGTCCTTGGGGAGGAGGTAGGCGCGGTAGATGCGCCCGTAGACGATCTCCGAGAGGTGTTTGGTGCGCTTTTCCTCCTTTTTCTCCCCTTCCACCACCAGCTGGTCCCCTTCCAGGCGGACCTCCAGGTTTTCCGGGCCGAGGCCTGGGACCTCCACCCGGAGGAGGTAGTGGTCCTCATGTTCGGAGAGTTCGGAGAGGGGCTCCAGGATTTCGCCCTCCTCCTTGAAAACCTTCTCTAGCGCTTCCTCAAAGGCCTTGCGCACCCGGTTCCGGCCGAAGGGCCAAAGCTTCTCCAGCATGGTTCACCTCCTTTCCAGATACGGCCTAAGCCTTTCCTCCAGAACCCGCCTAGGGCTCGCCCCTACCCAGGTGGCCGCCGGGTGCCCGTTTTGGAAGAGAACCAGGGTGGGGAGGCTCATCACCCCGTACTGGCCCGCTAGACGGGGGTTCTCGTCCGCGTTGACCTTGACCACCTTCAGCTTGCCCGCATGCTCCCGGGCAAGCTCCTCCAGCACGGGGGAAAGGAGGCGGCAGGGGCCGCACCAGGGAGCCCAAAAGTCCACCAGGACCAGGGCCGCCCCCGCCACCTCCTGGGCGAAGCTCTCCTCGTCCGCCTCCACCACCCAGGGCAGGGAGGCCTTGCAGGCCCCGCAGACGGGGAAGGTGCCCTTTGGGGCCTTTCCGATACGGTTTTGGGCCCCGCAACGGGGACAGGTCACCACGGACGCCACAGGTACCCCCTGCGCCAAAGGGCCCGCTCCAACTCGGACAGGGTGGGCTCCACCAGGACCTCACCCCCCACGTAGACCACGGGGTGGGAAAGCCGCCCCCCGGTGAGGAAGCGGAGGGTCGGGTGGACCTCGGGGTGGAGCTCCAGGTCCACGTAGCGGTAAGGCACCCCGAGCCTCTCCAGGTAGCGGCGCAGAAGCTGGGTCTGGGCGCACCAGGAAGTCCCGTAGAGCACCACCGGCTCCATCCCTAACCTCCCCTCAAGGCGTCCAGGGCCTGGAAGAGCTCCTCGATCGGGGGGATGTGGTGCAGGTATGGGGAGACGTGGGCGTAGCGGATGACCCCCTCGCCGTCCACCACGTAGAGGGCCCGCTCACTAAAGCCGTCTACCTCCCGCCAGACCCGGTAGCGCCGGGCCACCTCCCCCTTGGGGTGGAAGTCGGAGAGGAGGGGAAAGGTGAGGCCACGGACAAAGGCCCAGGCCCCGTGGGAGTAAAGGGAGTCCACCGAGATCCCCAAAAGGACCGCCCCTCGCTTATGGAACTCCTCCAGTTCCGCCTGGTAGAGGTCCAGCTGCTGGCTGCACCCTGGGCTCCAGTCCAAAGGGTAGAAGGCCAGAACCACCGGGCGGCCCCGGAAGTCGGAAAGGCGGACAAGCCGGCCCTCCGCGTCGGGAAGGGCGAAGTCCGGAGCCTTCTCCCCCACGGCAAGCCCTGGGGCCACCCGGGGGGCCTCCATCTTGGGGGCCTTCTTGTAGAGGTTGCGGAGCTCCTCGAGGCCCTCCCGCTCACCGGGCCTTGCCCCCACTTCCCGCCAGAGCTCCTGGAGCATGGCGTGGAGGAGAGAAAGGGCTTCCTTCTCCGGGCCCTCGGCCAGCTTGGGCTCCAGTTCCAGGAAACGACGGGCAAGCTCCGGGAAGCGCATAGCCTGCCTCCTTATTCCTGCCAGGTTCCCTTCAAAAGTTTCTCCGTTTCTTCCTTGTGCCGCGTTTCCTCGGAGATGATCTCCTGGAGGTCGTTGGCGAGGCCGTAGTCCCCGAAGGCCTCGGCCTGCTTCATCCTTTCCACGTAGCGGGCGATGGTCTCCTTCTCCGCCTGGAGCACCGCTTCCAGCATGGCCCGGGGCGTGGCGGCCTCGGGCACGGGGGCTGGCTGGGTGGTGGGCTTCCCCCCCAGGGCCGTGATCTTGTCCGCCAGGAGCTGGGCATGGCGGAGCTCGTCCTGGACCTCCGCCAGGAAGAACTCCTTAAGCTCCTGCCGATGGATCCCCGCAACCGTGGCCGCGTAGGTGATGTACTGGATGATGGCCTGGTACTCGTGGGCCAGATCCTCGTTCAACCCTTGGATGAGCTTTTCCTTTTCCATGATCCACCTCCTCTTGGGATGCCCCTGGGAACCGTGGGGCGGGCTTAGCGCACGTTCCCTGCCTCCAGCTTACGGGCCTTTAAGTCCAGGAGGCTGTACTCACCCTCGGAGAGGTCACCCGGCACCACCACCCAGCTTGCCCCCAGCATCTCGTGCTTCTGGCCCCTGCCGGCGGTGATCACCAGGAGGGGGTTATGGGTCTTGACCAGGTGGGCCACCTCATGGGACCCTCCTTCCCCAAGGCCCTTGTGGTAGGGATTGGTGTAGAAGAGGAAGATCTTGGGGTAGTCCTTGAGGTCCCAGAGGGTCTTCAGGTGGTACTCCGCCACCCAGGCGGGGTAGCGCAGGGCCTCGCCCTCCTCGGGCTCGCCGTCATCGGTGATCTCCCCGCCGATGCCCGCCACCAGGTAGGGACCCTTCCAGAAAGTGAAGGTCTCGTGGACGTTGCGCATCTCGGGCCGTACCAGTTCGATGTTGGCGGCCTCCCGGAGGTATTCCCAGATGGGGGCGTCCTGGGGCCCGGGGATGTAGGCGATGGGGAGATGAGCCTCGGAAAGGATGCGGAAGAAGGCGGCGTAGTCGCGGCTTTTGGCCGTCTTGGGCATGAGGTTGCCTATGATGGCCAGGGCATCCGCCCCCGTGTCGGGAGCCAGCTTCACCAGCTTCTCCAGGGCCTCGAGGTCGCCCATGGGGTTGGAAGTGGCCAGGATGTACCGCGTGGTCCGCCGCATACCTCACCTCCTATTCCACCTGCACCTGGATCCTCTTGGGCTTGGTGGCCTCGGCCCTCGGTACCAAAAGGTGCAGGACGCCGTGGCGGAAGCGGGCCTGGACCCGGGAGAGGTCAAAGGTGCTGGGCACGTTGAAGCTCCGGGCGAAGGTGCCGTAGGGGCCCTCGAGGCGGTGGTAGGCCACGTTCTCCCGCTTCTCGAAGGGCCGCTCCGCCTTCACGGAAAGCACGCCTTCCTCGGCCACCACCTCCACCTTCTCCGGGTCCACCCCGGGAAGGTAGACCAGCACGTGAAGCCCAGCCTCATCCTCCATCACGTCCACCGGAGGGGCGTACACCCTGGGCCCCTGCTGGGGGGTGGCGCCGAAGGCCCTTGCCAGACGCTCCTGCAACTCCTCCAACTCCCTGAAGGGATCAAACCGCATCATCCTCCTCACCTCCTTTCACCACCTCAGGAGCGCGGCCATGCCCCCGCGCTCCAGAAGCTGCTTTTCCGCTTCGCCCCGCACGAACTCCAGCTTGGCGGCGTAGCCTGCTGCCAGCTCGGGCAGGACCACGGCCAGGGGCTTGGCCTCCGGTTTTTCGCAGGTGGCTAGCGCCCGGGCCTCGTCCGGGAAGAAAACCCCGTCGCAGGCGTACACGGTCTGGTCCAGGTGCCAGGGAAGCACCCAGAGCTCCACCCGTCCCTCCTGCACCCTTTCCAGCACCTCGGGGCCGAAGACCGCTTTGGGGTAGGCTTCCTCCAGCTTCTTGAGAAGTTCCACCTCCCCCTTCCGTTCGATCTCCTCCAGGACGGGCTCCAGCCGCTTGAGCACCTGGCCGGGACTGGCCCCGGGGTGGGGCAGGGAGGGAAGCAGGGCCACCAGCTTCTCCTTAAGGCGCTTGGGCAGGTAACCCAGGAAGAGCTTGGTGTGCTCCTCGGGGCCCATGAGGATCAGGCGGGTGAACCCCCGTTCCTCCACCAGCTTCTCCAGCTCGTGGCTCAGGGTCTTGTAAAAGCGCTCCTCCCAAGCGGCCAGGCGCTTGGCGAAGAGGTCCTGCCCCGCCCCGCCCCGGGAGATCCCCGCCAGGTTGAAGCGGCGCCCCGGGGCGTCCAGGGAAAGCCGCCGCCAGGCCTCGGTATCCAGGGCGAGGAAGGCGTCGCTGACCTCCTGCACCTCGCCCAGGAAGATCTCAAACACCCGCCAGCGCTCCTGGTCCAGGTAGACCACCCCGTAGCGCTCGTACTCGTCCAGGGCGTAGATGAGGGGGAGGAGGAAGGGTTCGCCGTAGTGGGCTAAGGCCCCGTCCGTGAGGAAACGGCTTTCCTTTTCCCCCAGGAAGGTGGTCTTGAGGCTGGAGACCAGGGGCAGCTCCACCTGGAGCAGGAGGGTTTCAAAGAGCTTGTCCTTGGCGAAGAAGACGGCAGTCTTGGCCTCCAGAACCTGGTTTTTCAACACTTCCAGGACCCTATCCTGCAGGTCCTGGGGTACCCCCAGGGCCTTCATGGCGTCCTTGGCCCTTAGGGCATAGGCCCGGTTGGCGTTTTCCGGCTTGGCGGGGTTGATGTCCAGGTAGAGGGAGAGGATGGGCCCCTCTGCGATAGCCAGGGTTTCCTTGATGCGCTGGATTTCTTCCTTTCCGATCATAGGCCACCTCCTAAAAGGGCCACGGCTTTGCGCACGGCTTCTTGGTTAAGCCTTTCCTCGTGGCCCAGCCGGGTGAAGAGGGCCTCGAGGTCCGGCTCGGGAAAGGTGCTTTCCAGGTAGTAGGTCCGGTCAAAGCCTTCCTCGGAAAGAAGGCGGAGGAGCGCCTCCCAGCCCTCCTCCTCCACCTGGGGCATCGGGGGGAGGGAGGCGCCTTGGCGGCGGAGGGCCTCGGCGATGGCCTCGGCATGGGCCCGCTCCCTACGGGCCACCTCCTCCAGGAGGGCCCGGAGGTGGGGGTAGGGCACCCTTTCCGCCGCCCGCTCCGCCCGCAGGGCATCCAGGAGCTCATCCTGGTAGGCCTTTTGCAGGACTTCCACCACGCTCATGCCGCCTCCTTTCTCAGGCCTCTACCCGCTCGGGGGTGCGGAAGACCAGCCCCGTGGGCCCGGCGTCCACCACCACGGCGTCCCCCTCCTTGATCTCCCCGGCCAGGATCTTCACCGCCAGGGGGGTTTCCAGCTCCCGGGCGATCACCCGCTTCAGGGGCCTGGCCCCGAAGACGGGGTCGTAGCCCCGCTCGGCCAGGTAGTCCTTGGCGGCCTCGGTGAGGGTGAGGGTGATGCGCTTTTCCGCCAGGCGGGCCCTGAGGCTTTGGAGCTGGATCTCCACGATCTCCCGCAGCTGCTCCCGGGTGAGGGGCCTGAAGACCACGATCTCGTCCAGGCGGTTCAGGAACTCGGGGCGGAAGTGCTTTTGCAACACGGCGAAGACCTCCTCCCGGATGCGCTCGTAGGGCAGGCCCTTCTGGATGCCCTCGAGGATCAGGGGGCTTCCCAGGTTGGAGGTGAGGATGATCACCGTGTTGCGGAAGTCCACGGTGCGCCCGTGGGAGTCGGTGAGACGGCCGTCGTCCAGGATCTGCAGGAGGATGTTGAAGACGTCGGGGTGGGCCTTCTCCACCTCATCAAAGAGGATGACGGTGTAGGGCCTCCGCCGCACGGCCTCCGTGAGCTGGCCCCCTTCCTCGTACCCCACGTAGCCCGGAGGGGCCCCGATGAGGCGGGAGACCGCGTGCTTTTCCATGTACTCCGTCATGTCAATGCGCACCATGGCCTCCTCCGTGTCAAAGAGGGTGGCCGCGATGGCCTTGGCCAGCTCCGTCTTCCCCACCCCCGTGGGCCCAAGGAAGAGGAAGCTCCCGATGGGGCGGTTCGGGTCCTTAAGCCCGGCCCTGGCCCTGCGGATGGCGTCGGCCACGGCCCGGATGGCCTCATCCTGGCCCACCACCCGCTTGTGGAGCTCCTCCTCCAGGCGGAGGAGCTTTTCCCTTTCCCCTTCCAGGAGCTTGGCCACGGGGATCCCCGTCCAGCGGGCCACGATCTCGGCCACGTCCTCCTCCGTGACCTCGAGGCGGACAAAGCGCGCCCCCTTAAGGGCCTGGGACAGGCGCTCCACCTCGGCCTCGAGGCGGGGAAGCTCCCCGTAGCGGAGCTCGGCGGCCCGGTTCAGGTCGTACTGGCGCTCGGCCAGCTCAATCTGCCGCCGCACCTCGTCCAGGCGCTGCTGGGCCTCCCTTAGGGCGCGCAAGATCTCCCGCTCCTTCTCCCATTCCCCCCTGAGCCTAGCGATCTCCTCCGAGAGGCGGGCGATCTCGGCCTCAATGGCCTTGAGCCTCTCCTGGCTATCCGGGTCCTTCTCCTTCTTGAGGGCTTCCCTTTCAATCTCCAGCTGGAGCTTCCTCCGCTCCAGGCTATCGATCTCCTCGGGAGCGCTCTCCAGGGCCATGCGCAGGCGGGCTGCGGCCTCGTCGATGAGGTCGATGGCCTTGTCGGGAAGGCGCCTTTCCGTGATGTAGCGGTGGGAGAGGACCGCCGCCGCCACCAGGGCGGGGTCGGAGATCCTGACCCCATGGTGCACCTCGTACTTCTCCTTGATGCCCCGGAGGATGGAGATGGTCTCCTCCACCGTGGGCTCGTCCACGAAGACGGGCTGGAAGCGCCTTTCCAGGGCGGGGTCCTTCTCGATCTTCCGGTACTCGTCCAGGGTGGTGGCGCCGATAAGCCGAAGCTCCCCCCGGGCCAGGGCGGGCTTCAGCATGTTGCCGGCGTCCACGGCCCCCTCGGCCTTGCCCGCCCCCACCACGGTGTGGAGCTCGTCGATGAAGAGGATGATTTCCCCCTGGCTTTGCACCACCTCCTGGATCACCGCCTTCAGGCGCTCCTCAAACTCACCCCGGTACTTGGCCCCGGCCAGGAGGGAGCCCATCTGTAAGGAGATGATGCGCTTGCCCTTGAGGCCTTCCGGCACATCCCCCTTCACGATGCGCTGGGCCAGCCCCTCCACGATGGCGGTCTTGCCCACCCCGGGCTCGCCGATGAGTACCGGGTTGTTCTTGGTGCGCCGGAGGAGGATCTGGATGGTGCGCCTTATCTCCTCGTCCCGGCCGATCACCGGGTCCAGTTTGCCCTCGGCGGCCAGCTTGGTGAGGTCGATGCCGTACTGCTCCAGGGCGTTGTAGGTGCTTTCCGCATGTTCCGTCTGCACGGTTTTACCTCCTCTTAGTTCCTGCAGGGCTTTTCTTAAGGAGCCTTCTTCGGGAATACCCACCTGCAAGGAGGGCTCGGCCCTCGAGGCCTCCGCCAAGGCCAGCACCAAGGTGTCCACCGCCACGAACCGGTCCTTGAGCTCGGCCATAAGGGCCTCGGCCCGGTCCAGGGCCCGGGCAAGCCTCTGGGATAGATACTGGCCCACCTCGGCCCCCTCCACCTTGGGCAGGCGGCCCAGTTCCCGCTCGGCACTCTCCTTGAGGGCCTTGGGGTTACCCCCTGCCCTCTCCAGAAGCCGCCAGGCCAGGCCCGTCGGGTCTTTCAGGAGGACCGCCCATAGATGGGGCAGGTCGATGGCCTGGTGCTTCATCTCCCGGGCCAGGACCTGGGCCTGGGCCAGGGCCTCGCGGGCGGCTTGGGTCCAGCGTTCCAGGTTCATACCTCTTGCCCCCTACTGTCTAAATCATATCGCTTGACATGAACGTTGTCAAGATATCTGTGTAGATGAACACCTAACGCAGCCACCTGCCCCGATCGAGGTTCGCCAAATGGGGGGGAGAGCAACGCGCTTTGATTGGATTATACGGGAAGGGATTGGGAAGGATGTCCCGCTGCCTGGAGGCCCTGGCCTAAAGGGTGCTTAGCCGCGCTCCAGGACCTCCACCACCAAGGCCGCCCCCACCAGGTTGGCCCCGAGGTCGCGGCGGATGCGTTCCGCCTTGGCCATGCGCAGAAGGTCTTCCTCCCGGAAGTACCAGGCACCCCCCACCTCCAGGGGCTCCACGAAGCCGATCTCCACGTAGGCCCGCACCACCCCCAGGGAGAGGCCATAGTCCGCCAGGGCCTCTAAGGATACATAGGAGCTACGCGCCAGCATAGCGCACCTCCTTGAGCTTCCGCCAAAGCTCCTCCTCCTCAGGCGTCAGGTGCTCGGGGATCACCACCCGCACCTCATAGTAGAGGTCTCCCCGCCCCCCGGGACCGGGAAAGCCCTTGCCCTTGAGCCGGAGCTTTTTGCCCGCCTGGGTTCTGGGGGGGATGGTGACCTCCACGGGGCCCTCTAAGGTGGGGGCCCGCACCTTGCCGCCCACCACGGCGATAGGGGCAGGGACGTCCAGGGTGGCGTAGAGGTCCTGGCCCTCGAGGCGGAAGACGGGGTGGGGCAAGAGCCGCACCGTGAGGAGGAGGTCCCCGGGAGGGTCTCCCGGGCCCCCTAAGCCTGCCAGGCGGATGGTGCTCCCTTCCTGCACCCCCGGGGGGATTTTCACGGGAACCCGCCTTCCCCCCACCTCCACTACCCGTTCGCCTCCATGGAAGGCCTCCTCGAGGCTAAGGGGAAGCTCGGCCCTGAGGTCCCGGCCTTTCCTGGGCCTCCTCCGCCCCATGCTCCCGAAGAGCCCCGTGCCAAAGAGCTCCTGGAAGAAATCGGAGAAGTCCTCCACGTCAAACCCGGAGAAGTCGTACCCCCCAGGGGGCGGGGGTGGAGGAGGGGTGGCGGTGCCGTAGGTGTCGTAGACCTTGCGCTTTTCCGGGTCGGAGAGGACGGCGTAGGCCTCGTTGATCTCCTTGAACTTCTCCTCGGCCTCGGGGCTTTTGTTCACATCGGGGTGGTACTGGCGGGCCAGGCGCTTGTAGGCCCGCTTGATCTCCTCCTGCGTGGCGTTTCTCGGTACCCCCAGGATGGCGTAGTAGTCCTTCATGGCCTACTCCACGCCCTCTTCTTCGGGGCTTTTCTCCTCGCCCACCGCCACCCGGGCTGGGCGCACCAGGGCCTCGCCCAGGCGGAAGCCCCTTTGGAAGACCCGGGCCACCTTGCCGGGCTCCCCGGGAAGGAGGCCGATGGCCTCGTGGTAGCGGGGGTCAAAGGCCTCCCCCTCCCCGGGCACCTCCTCGATCCCAAGCCCCGCCAGGATGCGGAAGAAGCCTTCCCGCACCGCCTTAACCCCTTTGAGGATGCTGTCCGGGTTGGCCTCGGCGAACTCCAAGGCCCGCTCCAGGTCGTCCAGAACGGGGAGGAGCGCCCTGACCGCCCTGAGGATCCCTTCCCGTTCCCTAAGCCTTAGCTCCTCCTCCATGCGCTTGCGGTAGTTGTCAAAGTCGGCAAGGAGGCGCACGTACCGGTCCTTCAGGGCTCGAAGCTCCTCCTCCATGGCCAGGAGGCGTTGTTCCAGGGCTAGGGCCTCCTCGCCCACCGCCTTCAGGTCTTGCTCCACCTGGGCGGCCTGCTCCGGTTGGGTTTCCTCACGTTCCTTCTCCATGCTTCCTCCAAGAGGGGGTAAGGGGAAGCCCCTGCCCCGGCAGGGGCCGGGGCAGGGGGGCTTTAGTCGGCGGGCTTGTAGTCGGCGTCGATCACGTCGTCAGGGCCACGGCTGGATGCCCCGGTGGTCCCGGCGGTGGCGGCCTTCTCGTAGGCCTCCACTGCCTTCAGAAGCTCCTCCGTGGCGGCCTTCAGCTCGGGGTCGGAGGCATCCTTCTCCGAAAGCTCCTTGGCCCTGGCGATGGCCGCCTCGAGGCGCGCCTTGGCCTCGGGGGTGCTTTGCTTCTCCTGGAGGATCCTCTCCGCCTGGACGCGGGTGGAGTCCAGGGTGTTCTTGAGCTCGGCGTGCTCCCGGCGGCGCCGGTCTTCCTCCGCGTGGCGCTGGGCCTCCTCGATCATCCGCTTTATCTCCTCCTCGGAGAGGGTGGTGGTGTTCTGGATGGTGATGGAGGCCTCCTTGCCCGTGGACTTCTCCTTGGCGGTCACGTGGAGGATGCCGTTGGCGTCGATGTCAAAGCAGACCTCGATCTGGGGAACCCCTGCCGGCATGGGGGGGATGCCCTCGAGGCGGAACCGGCCCAGGCTCTTGTTGTCCGCGGCCATGGGGCGCTCGCCCTGGAGGACGTGGATCTCCACCGCGGTCTGGTTGTGCTCGGCGGTGGTGAAGATCTCGCACTTGCGGGTGGGGATGGTGGTGTTCCTGGGGATGAGCACGGTCATCACCCCGCCCTTGGTCTCCACGCCCAGGGAGAGGGGAGTGACGTCCAGGAGTACCACATCCCGCACCTCTCCCATAAGAACCCCCGCCTGGATGGCCGCGCCCATGGCCACCACTTCGTCGGGGTTCACGGAGCGGTTGGGCTCCTTGCCCAAGAGCTCCTTCACCACCCTCTGCACCGCGGGCACCCGGGTGGCCCCGCCCACCAGGATCACCTCGTCGATCTGAGCCGGGGTCAGGCCGGCGTCCTTCAGGGCCTGCTCCACCGGGCCCCTGAGGCGCTTCAGGAGGGGCTCGATGAGCTCCTCAAACTTGGCCCGGGTAAGCTTCTTCTCCAGGTGCAAGGGGGTCTTGCTGGCGGGATCCAGGGCGATGAAGGGCAGGCTGATGGTGGTCTCCACGGTGCTGGAAAGCTCGATCTTGGCCTTTTCCGCCGCCTCGATGAGTCGCTGGAGGGCCTGGCGGTCCGCCTTGAGGTCCACCCCGTACTCCCGCTTGAACTCCTCGGCCAGCCAGTTCACGATGGCGTGGTCCATGTCGCTGCCGCCCAGGTGGGTGTCCCCGGAGGTGGACTTCACCTCAAAGACCCCCTCGCCGATCTCCAGCACCGTCACGTCAAAGGTGCCGCCCCCCAGGTCGAAGACCAAGACGGTTTCGTTTCCCTTCTTGTCCAGGCCGTAGGCCAAAGCGGCAGCGGTGGGCTCGTTGATGATGCGCAAGACCTCGAGGCCCGCAATCCGCCCGGCGTTGGCCGTGGCCTCCCGCTGGGCGTTGTTGAAGTAGGCGGGCACGGTGATCACCGCCTTGGTGATCTTCTCCCCGAGCTTCTTGGAGGCGTCCTCCACCAGCTTGCGGAGGATCATGGCGCTGATCTCCTCGGGGGTGTAGAGCTTGCCCTTAATCTCCACCCGCACGCCGCCATCGGGCCCCGGGACCACCTTGTAGGGGACCCGCTTGGCCTCCTCCTGGACCTCCTCCCAGCGGCGGCCGATGAAGCGTTTGATCTCAAAGACGGTGCCCTCGGGGTTTAAGACCGCTTGGCGCTTGGCCATGCGCCCCACCAAGGTCTCGCCATCCCGGAAGGCCACCACGCTGGGGGTAGTCCTTTCCCCCTCGGCGTTTTCCAGAACCACCGGCTTGCCGCCTTCCATGACGGCGATCACGCTGTTGGTGGTGCCCAGGTCAATGCCCACTGCCTTGGTCATAGCTACACCTCTCATTTCAAGCATAGACCATGCTACATGGATAAGTCAAGAGACTTGAGCACACCCATATCATGGTGCCCTGGGCTACCCGGATTTCCCCGGGGGCGTGTACCCTAAGAGAAGACATGTCCCGGCTTCCCTTGAACTTCTTGGTCTTCGTGTTGGGCCTGCTCCTTTTGGCCTGGGCCTTTAGCCTGGCGGGCACGGCGGGGAACCCCGGGGGTGGGGTGAACTACACCACCTTCCTCGAGGACCTGCAGGCAGGGCGGGTGAAGGAGGTGGTGGTGCGGGCCGGGGATACCCGCATCCAGGGCACCCTTACCGACGGCTCCACCTTTACCACCTACGCCGCCAGCCCCCCGGATAACCAGACCCTCGAGGCCTGGACCAAAAGGGGCGTGAGCGTGCGGGTGGAGCCTCCCCGGGGACAAAGCCCCCTGGGGTTCCTCTGGCCTTTGTTGCTGGTGGGCCTCCTCATCGGGGCCCTCTTCTACTTTTCCCGGAGCGGGCGCGCCGGGCCCTCGGACTCCGCCTTCAGCTTCACCAAGAGCCGGGCCAAGGTCCTCACCGAGGCCCCCAAGGTCACCTTCAAGGACGTGGCCGGGGCCGAGGAGGCCAAGGAGGAACTCAAGGAGATCGTGGAGTTCCTGAAGAACCCCGCCCGCTTCCACGAGATGGGGGCCAGGATCCCCAAGGGGGTCCTGCTGGTGGGCCCCCCTGGGGTGGGGAAGACCCACATCGCCCGGGCGGTGGCCGGGGAGGCCAAGGTGCCCTTCATCACCGCAAGCGGTTCCGACTTCGTGGAGATGTTCGTGGGGGTGGGGGCGGCCAGGGTCAGGGACCTCTTTGAGACCGCCAAGCGGCATGCCCCTTGCATCGTGTTCATTGACGAGATTGACGCCGTGGGCCGTAGGCGGGGTGCCGGGGTAGGGGGCGGCAACGACGAACGGGAGCAGACCCTGAACCAGCTTCTGGTGGAGATGGACGGATTTGAGAAGGACTCCACCATCATCGTCATGGCCGCCACCAACCGCCCCGACGTCCTGGACCCCGCCCTGCTCCGCCCGGGGCGCTTTGACCGCCAGGTGGCCATAGATGTCCCTGACGTGAGGGGTAGGGAGCAGATCCTCCGCATCCACGCCCGGGGTAAGCCCCTGGCGGAGGATGTGGACCTGGCCCTTCTGGCCAAGCGCACCCCGGGCTTCGTGGGGGCGGATTTGGAAAACCTCTTGAACGAGGCGGCGCTCCTCGCGGCCCGGGAAGGCCGGAAGAAGATCACCATGAAGGACCTCGAGGAAGCCGCCGACCGGGTGATGATGGGGCCGGCTAAGAAGAGCCTGGTCCTCACCCCCCGCGACCGCAAGATCACCGCCTACCATGAGGCGGGGCATGCCCTGGCCGCCCACTTCCTGGAGCATGCCGACGGGGTGCACAAGGTGACCATCGTGCCCAGGGGCCGGGCTTTGGGCTTCATGATGCCCAGGCGGGAGGATATGCTCCACTGGAGCCGAAACCGTCTTCTGGACCAGATCGCCGTGGCCCTGGCCGGGCGGGCGGCGGAGGAGCTCATCTTTGAGGACGTGACCACGGGGGCAGAAAACGACTTCCGCCAGGCCACGGAGCTGGCCCGGCGCATGATCACCGAGTGGGGCATGCACCCTGAGTTCGGGCCGGTGGCCTACGCCGTGCGGGAGGATACCTACCTGGGCGGGTACGACGTGCGCCAGTACTCTGAGGAAACCGCCAAGCGCATCGACGAGGCGGTGCGCCGTCTCATTGAGGAGCAGTACCAGCGGGTGAAGAATCTCCTTCAGGAGAAGCGGGAGATCCTGGAGCGGGTGGCGGAGACCCTCTTGGAGCGGGAAACCCTCACCGCCGAGGAGTTCCAGAAGGTGGTGGAGGGCCTGCCCCTGGAGGAGGAGGAAAGCACCCCCCAGGAGCGCCCGGAAAAGGAAACCCCCCGGGTGGTGCCCAAGGTCAAACCAGGGGGAGCCCTGGGCGGAGCTTGATACCCCCTCGCCTTGGCGAAAGCCCAGGTGGGGGCCCCGGAAAATCCTCGCCCCCGCGGTGTTCTGGGATACCTAGGGGCACGGCAGAGAGAGAAAGGGTAGGAGGCGAAATAAACCCGGGGGGCTTTAGCCCCCCGGGGGAAGGGAATACCTTACTTCTTGACCTTTTCCTTGAGGGCCTTGCCCGGCTTGAAGGCGGGATACTGGGTAGCGGGGATCTTGATCTTCTCCTTGGTGCCGGGCTTCACGCCGGTGCGGGCCTTGCGCTTGCGCACCTCAAAGGTGCCGAAGCCGGTGAGCTGGACCTTGTTCCCCCCCGAGAGGGCCTCTTCCACCTTGGAGAGGAACGCATCCACCACTGCCTTCACGTCCTTCTTCTTGAGGCCCGTGGCGGCAGCCACCTGATCCACCAGATCCGCTTTGGTGACTGTTTTCTTTGCTGCCATTCTTCACCTCCTTCCTCTTTCCCCTTCCGCAAGGACTATAGCACGCCTGAATGCAGCCACGCAATACTCTGACCTATTTGTATACCTATGTATAGCAATGTGTGATAGCGAAAGTATTGACTCTAGCGGTACTGGGGTGGCAGGAGTTCCCGTACCCGGGCCTCTATCTCCCGGGTCAGGCTTTCCAGCTCCTGGTGGGTAAAGCGGGAGAGCCTCGGAACCGGTATAGGTTTGCCGTAGATCACCCGGATGGGCCTGCGCAGACGGAAGAGCTTTCGGCCCACGGGCCAGGCCTGGTCGGTGCCCACCACGGCCACGGGTACCACCGGGCTCCCGGTGCGCAGGGCAATGGCTGCCACGCCCGTCTTGAAGGGCTGGAGCTTGCCCGTGCGGCTTCTAGTTCCTTCCGGGAAGATGCCGAAGGCCATGCCCCGTTCAAGGGCGCGGATGGCGCCCTTGATGGCGGAAAGGTCGCTTTGCCCCCGCTCCACGGGAATGGCGTAAAGCCGGGGTAAAAGCCAGGAGAGGAAGGGCAGGCGGAAGACGTCGGCCCGGGCCAGGAAGCTCACGGGACGTCGCACCCCGGCCCCCACGGCGATGGGATCCAGGATGGAAAGGTGGTTGGCCGCCAGGATCACAGGACCTTCCCGGGGAATGTTTTCCGCTCCCTCCACCCGGTAGCCGAAGAGAAGGTGCAGGAGAAACCGGGCCAGATACCAGGCGGCCCGGTAGACGGGATTCGGCCGGTGTGCCTCCACGGGTTCCAGTTTACGGGTCCAGCTGGCGGAGGGCCTTGCCCGCCTCGAGGTGGGCCAGGCGCAAGGGTTCCGGCAGGCGGAAGCGGGTGGGAAGGTGCTTCACGAAGGCCAAGGCTTCCTCCAGGCCCACCCGGTGCCCCGGGGAGATGAAAAGGGGCTTGACCCCTTTTCGGCTGCGGTAGGCGTAGCCCAGGGGGCGGCCTTCCGGGGAGAGAATCCTTACCGCACTTCCCGCCTCCAGGGGCAAGGGAGCCTCGAGGCGACCGTAGAGCAAACTCTTGGCCACCCCGATGCTAGGGAGGTCCAGGTGCACCCCCAGGTGGCTGGCGATGCCCAGGCCTCGGGGATGGGCGATGCCTTGGCCATCCACCAAAAGGGCCTCGGGTGGCTCGGGAAGCGCCTCTAAAGCCTGGAGATAGGCAGGAGCCTCGCGGAAGGAGAGGAAGCCGGGGATGTAGGGGAAGAGGGCTTCCTCGGGTACCACCCCTAGGCCTACGCAGAGGAGCCCCTTTTCCAGGTGGTAAAGCACAGCCACGGCCACCAGGGGCTTGCCCCGCCGGTGGGAGGCGTCCAAAGCGGCGATCCGCCGGACACCCTCGAGGCTTCCTTCCAACACCACCCTCTCCGCCAGGCTTCTTTGCAGGGCCATGGCCGTTTGCAGGTCTTTGGGCTTGGGGAAGGGCGCCATGGGCTTTCCGGGGGGGGGTTAGGTGGCCTCCCGCAGGCGCTTTAGGACCTCGGGGTCGGAGGGATCCACCCCGTAGAGGAGGGCCAGGTAGTAGGCGGTCCAGGCTAGGCGGTACCAGAGGGCCATGGCCTGGGCCAGGCGGCTTCCCGTGGGAGCGGGCACCTCGGCGATGGCGTCCACCCGGGTTTCCAGGATTTCCTTGGCCAGCCGTACCGCTTCCCCTTCTCCCAGAAGGAGGGCGGCCAGGGGGTCCCCCTGCTCGTGGCGGGCCTCGAGGCCCGTGAGGAAAAACTCCAGGGCGCTATGGGGTGGGGTGAGGGCCAGGCTTTTCCCGATGCGGGCAAAAAGGCTCTGCGCCGCTTCCTCCAAGGGGCGGTGAAAGGGAGCGTAGAGGAGGGGGATCCGCTCCACCAGGGTATAGGCCAGGAACTTGGCGGGGTTCTCCCCGAGGGGGATTTCCGGGGTGAGGCGTTTTCGTTCCTCCAGCAAAGCCCTGTCCACCTCCGAGAGGGCTTCCTCCTGTCCTGTGGCCAGAAGGAGGAAGCGCAGGTAGCGGTAAGGGTTCAGGGGGCTAGGGGACAGATAGACCTCCACCCCGGGGCGGAGGCCCACCTTGACCACCTGCACCCGCTCCGTTTCTGCCAGAAGGGAAAGGGCAGCGGCCTCTCCCAGGTCGTACCCTCCTTCCAGCACGAACAGGGTTCCCTCCTCCGTCCAGTCGGGGAGGCCGGACAGCCGGGCGGCGAAGTGACCCTCCCCATAGCCCAAGGCGGCGTGGGGTGCGGGGTAGGACCTGGTGGGCACGGGACCCGTGCCTACCAGGTCGCGAAGCTCCAGGGCCAGGCCCCGGCGGTCCGAGAGATAGGTTTCCTCGCGGTCCAGGTCGCGCATACCCCTTATGCTAACCCTCGTGCGGCTTTTCCGTCCTAAGCCGGTGCTGCGTCCCTGGGGGGGAGGTGCCCTGGGCTTCGGCCCAGGGGTGGGAGAGGTGTGGCTTTCGGAGGAGCCCCTCCTGGTGAAGATCCTGGACCCAGCGGAATGGCTTTCCGTGCAGGTTCACCCGCCCCATGCCTATGCCCTAGAGAAGGAAGGGAGGCCTGGCAAATACGAGGCCTGGTACGTGCTCACCCCGGGGGAGGTGGTTTACGGCTTTTCCCGGCGGGTGGGCCCCGAGGAGCTTAGGGATGCTGTGGCCAGCGGGAACCTGGACCCTATCCTGAACCGGATTCCCGTGGCCCCAGGCCAGGTGCTCTACCTGCCCGCCGGGGTGGTGCATGCCTTGGGCCCGGGGGTGAGGGTCTACGAGGTGCAGACGCCCTCGGACCTCACCTACCGGCTTTACGATTACGGCCGCCCCCGGGAGCTCCACCTGGAGAAGGCCCTGGAGGTGGCCCTCCTGGAGCCCACCCCCCTTCCCTCCTTTGCTCCTAAGCCCGTGCCCGGGGGGGAGGTCCTCCTTTCCACCCCCTACTTCCGCCTCTACCGCTACTCCCTGAAGGAGCGGCTGGCCCTAAGGCCGGGGGCCCCTCTTATCCTCACCCTCCTTGCGGGGGAAGCCCGCTTGGGGGATGAGGTTCTCCACCCCTTCGCCACTTTGCTTCTGGAGCCGGGGGAGGAAGCCCTCCTGGAAGGGGCAGGCCTTCTCCTGGGGACTAGCCCTGAAGGCTCCGGAGGAGGGCACGCATAGGCTCGGCCTCCCTTCTGGGCTAGCTCCGGCCTTGACCAAACCCCTTCTTCGCCCCAAGACTAGGGGGCATGGACCGACCTTTTCTGGACCTTGCCCCCTGCGGCCCCTTGCGGGGGAGCCTGAGGGTCCCCGGGGACAAGTCCGTGACCCACCGGGGCCTCATGCTCCTCGCCTTGGCCCAGGGGGAGGGAAGGCTTTTTTACCCTTTGAAGGCGGGGGACACCCTTTCCACCGCCCGGGCCATGCAGGCCTTGGGGGCGGAGGTCCTCGAGGAGGGCCCCCACTTCCGGGTACGGGGGCAGGGGCTACGCTTGAGGGAACCCGAGGACGTGGTGGACTGCGGCAACGCCGGCACCCTCATGCGCCTCCTTCTGGGCATCCTTTCCGGGCAGGAGGGCCTTTTTGCCGTTTTGACGGGGGACGCCTCCTTGCGCCGCCGTCCCATGGGCCGGGTGGTGGAGCCTCTCCGGGCTATGGGGGCCTCTATAGACGGAAGGGAAGGGGGTAAGAAGGCCCCCCTGGCGGTGCGGGGCGGAGGTTTAAAGGGAGTTTCCTACACCCTTCCCGTGCCCAGCGCCCAGGTGAAAAGCGCCCTTCTCCTGGCCGGGCTTTTTGCCGAGGGCGTCACGGAGGTGGTGGAGCCTGTTCCCACCCGGGACCACACGGAAAGGCTTTTCCGCCACTTCGGCCTGCCTCTCAAGACCGAGGGCCCGCGCATCCGTACCCAGAGGGCCGAACCCTTTCCCGCCAAGGACCTTACCGTTCCCGGGGACTTCTCCTCGGCGGCCTTTTTCCTGGTGGCGGCCCTTATCGTTCCGGATTCGGAGGTCACGGTGGAGGGTGTGGGGCTCAACCCCACCCGCACCGGCCTCCTAAGGGTGCTTAAAGAGATGGGGGCGGATTTGGAATGGCAGGTCCTGGAGGGGGAGGCGGGGGAGCCCGTGGGCTGGATAAGGGCCCGGTACAGCCCCTTGAAGGGGGTGCCCGTGGATCCCGGGCTCATCCCCCTCATGGTGGATGAGGTCCCCATCCTGGCGGCGGCGGCCGCCTGGGCGGAAGGGGAAACCTATATTCCAAACCTTTCCGAGCTACGGGTGAAGGAATCGGACCGGGTTGCCGCCATCGCCCATAACCTCAGGGCTTTAGGGGTGGGGGTGGAGGAGGGGCCGGACTGGCTTAGGATCCAAGGCGGTGGGGTGAAGCCGGGGGAGGTGGAGCCCTTCCACGACCACCGCATCGCCATGGCCTTCGCCGTGGCGGCGCTCCCCGTGGGGGTTAGGATTTGGGAGCCCCATTGGGCGGAGATCTCTTACCCTGGGTTCTTCCAGGACCTGAAGCGGCTATGCGGGGCATCGTGACCATCGACGGGCCTTCCGCCTCGGGGAAAAGCTCCGTGGCTAAAAAGGTGGCGGAGGCCTTGGGGGTGCCCTACCTGAGTAGCGGCCTCCTCTACCGCGCCGCCGCCTACCTGGCCCGGAGGGTGGGGGTGGACCCCGGGGATGAGCCGGGTATCCTGGCTCTTTTGGAAACTTACCGGGTGCGTTTGCTCCCCGAGGTTCAGGGCAACCGGGTGGTGGCCGAGAAGGCTTCCACTTTGGAGGACCTGACCCCTTACCTCCACACCCCGGAGGTGGATCGCGTGGTTTCCCAGGTGGCGCGCCATCCCGGGGTGCGGGCCTGGGTGAACGAGAGGCTTAGGGAAGTGCCGCCTCCCTTCGTGGCCGAGGGGCGGGACATGGGTACGGCGGTCTTCCCCGAGGCGCCCCACAAGTTCTACCTCACGGCCACGCCGGAGGTGCGGGCCAGGCGGCGCACCCTGGAGCGGCCACAGGATTACCAGGAGGTGCTGAAGGAGTTGATCCGGCGGGACGAGCTAGACCGGGCCCAAAGCGCCCCTGCTCCCGAGGCCATCGTGATTGATACCAGCGGGATGACCCTCGAGGAGGTGGTGGCCCGGGTGCTCTCCCACATCCAGGACTGATCATGGTACCGGGAGCCAAGGAAAGGCCGGTACAGGAGTTCCTTAACGTCCTTCTCTTCCGCCCCTTGGCCCACCTGGTGGTCCTCCTGCTGTACCGCACCTGCGTTAGGCCTCACCACCTGGTCCTCTTCCACACGCTCTTGGCCCTGCTCGCCGCCAGGTTGATCCATCTGGGCCAGGATGTGCCCGCAGCCTTTCTTCTCCAGCTAAAAACCGTTTTGGACAACGCCGATGGCCAGCTGGCGCGCCTAAAGGGGGAGGTCACGGAGCACGGGCGGTTCCTGGACACGGAGCTGGACCTTTTGGGGAACCTCTTCCTCTTCCTGGCCCTGGGGGCGCGCACCGGGGCCTGGGAGCTGGCCTTTGCAGCCTTCTTGGTTTTCACCGTGGTCCAGTCCTACGACTTCAACCTGGAGAGGCTTTACCGGGAAGCCCGGGGTCTTCCCCTGCCCACTGAGGACCGGGATCCCCCCACTCTGCTTCTCGCCTTCCTGCGGGGGGTGTACCGCTTCCTCTTCCTCCCCCAGGACCGGGGCATAAGGGCCCTGGAGGGCTTTGTGCTTCGGCGTTTTCGCCTTGTTCCCGAGCGCTTCTGGGACGAATGGGCTTTGGCGGGGGTGGTGAACCTGGGCCTCACCACCCAGCTTTTCTTCCTGGGGGTCTTTTTGCTTTTCCAAAGCCCTGAGGCCTACCTCACCTTCGTGCTCCTTCAGGCCCTGTATCTTGTCCTTTGGTATCTATGGAGAATCCTCCGCGCCATCCCATCCCCACGGTAGGGGCCCTGGTGGAACAGGGGGGCCGGGTGCTTCTGGTGCGCACCCCGAAGTGGCGGGGGCTATGGGGGGTGCCTGGGGGAAAGGTGGAGTGGGGGGAAAGCCTCGAGGAGGCCTTAAGGCGGGAGTTCCGGGAGGAGGTGGGCCTTGACCTTAGGGAGGCGCGCTTCGCCCTGGTGCAGGAGGCCATCTTCAGCCCGGAGTTCTACAAGCCCACCCACATGCTCCTCTTCAACTACTTTGCCCAAGGGGAAGGGGAGGTGCGGCCGGGCGAGGAGATTCTGGAGTGGGCCTGGGTAAGGCCGGAAGAGGGCTTTTCCTTTCCGCTAAATAGCTTCACCCGGGTTTTGCTGGAAACCTACCTGGTGGTAAAAGGGGGGAGATGAGGGTTGCCTTGGTCACGGGAAGCGCCAAGGGCATTGGCCGGGCCATCCTCCTGGCCCTGGCCAAGGAGGGTTTTCACGTGGCGGTGCACTACCGCACCTCGGAGGGCCTGGCGGAGGCCACCCGCCTCGAGGCGGAGGCCCTGGGAGTTAAGGCCATCAAGGTGCGGGCTGATCTCACCCGGGAGGAGGAGGTCTTGGCCCTGGTGGAGGAGGTGCGCTACCACCTGGGGGGGATCGGCGTTTTGGTGAACAACGTGGGGGATTACCTCTATAAGCCCATAGAGGAGGTTTCGTTGGAGGAGTGGCGGTGGATCCTGGACTCCAACCTCACCAGCACCTTCCTCCTCACCCAGAAGGTCCTTCCCCTCATGGTGGCCCAGGGGTATGGGCGCATCGTGAACCTGGGCTACGCCGGGGCCCAGAACCTTCTCGCCCGGACTCACATCACTCCCTACGCCATCGCCAAGACCGGGGTGATCCTCTACACCAAGGCCATCGCCAAGCGGTTTGCCCAGGCGGGGATTACCGCCAACGTGGTGGCCCCGGGGGTGGCGGAAAACTCCGTGTCCAAACCCCTTCAGGAGATCCCCATGGCCCGTCTGGCCCTGCTCGAGGAGATTGCCCGGGCGGTGCTCTTCTTCGTGCGGGAGCCCTACGTGACCGGGCAGGTCCTCGAGGTGGCGGGGGGGTGGAACCTCTAGGGCTACCCCACCCTGGCCTTTGCCAGGGTGGGGGCCCCGGAAGAACCTCTTGTTTGGGTCTAGCCTACCCAAATGCACATCATGTTGTGGTGACGACTCCCCGGACTAAAGTCCGGGGCTTCTCGGGATTGCTCCCGAAGGCCCCGTCCAGGCCCAGAAAAACCTTGACTCCGTATCGGCAGGCGAGCGCAATGCTTCTGGCTCTGCCACGGGTGTTCGTTTGGAGTTTTACCCATCGGACTACCCGATGGAACCCCCTACTCCAAGTTTCAAGGTCCACGGGGAACTTTGTCCCCAAGAACATTGTACCAAATCCGTGTCCACCTGTGGTGGACGTGTAGTCGGTCAACCAGACTTGACCGATATGCGGCCTTGGGGTAAAGAGGGGGCATGACCCTACGCGAGGCCTTGTCCCAAGTCCCCGACCCCAGGGCCCGCAACCGGCGGTATCCCTTGTGGGGCTTGTTGGCCCTCATCTTGGTGGCCTTTCTCGCCCGCGTGGACTCCCTGCGCGGCGTGGAACGTTTCGCCCGGGCCAACCCTCACCTCTTGCCCCACCTGGGCCTGCGCAACCCCCCGGGCCACACCATCCTCACCCTCCTCCTTCACCGTCTGGACCCAAAGAAGCTCCAGGAGGCCCTCCTCCAGGTCTTCCCCGAGGTGGACCTGGGAGGGGTCCTGGTGGTGGACGGGAAGCACCTCCGGGGAAGCGGCAAGGGGAAGAGCCCCCAGGTCAGGCTCGTGGAGGTCCTGGCCCTGCACCTCAAGACCACCCTGGCCCAGGCCCGGGTGGAGGGGAGGGAGGACCAAGCGCTTCTGGAGCTCCTGGACCGCCTGGGGGCGGAGGGGCTCAAAGGGAAGGTAGTGGTGGGGGACGCGGGGTACCTGTACCCGGAGGTGGCGGGGAAGGTGGTGGAAAAAGGGGGGCATACCTCTTCGTCCTGAAGGCCAACCAGGGGGAACTGCTGGAGTGGGCTCTGGAGGTATTCAAGGGGATGGAGGAAAGGCGGCTTCCCGGGGAGACGGAGTCAGCTTGGGAGGTGGTGCGGGACGGGGAGGTGTGGACCTACCGGGTCTGGGCTTCCCCTTATCTGCCGGATGCACTCTTGGCCTTTCCCGGGTGCCGACAGGTGGTGCGGGTGGAGCGGGAGGTGGTGCACAAGGGGACGGGGGAGGTACGGCGCGCGGCGAGCTACGCCCTCACCAGCTTGGGAGCCGAGGAGGCGGACGCGAGGCGGCTTGGGGAGCTTCTCCTTTCCCGGTGGGAGGTGGAGAACCGGTCCTTTTGGGTACGGGACGTCCTCCTCCATGAGGACGCCTGCCAGGTGCGGGGCGTGGGGGCGCAAGTCTTGGCGGTCCTCCGGGCCTTTCTGGTGTCCCTGCTGTACCGCAGGGGGGTGCGGAAGAAGAAGGCGGCCCTGGAGACCTTCTCCTTCCATCCCCTCTCCGCCCTCAGGTTCCTGGGGCTCTATGCGGTATAACGGTCAAGTCTGTCGGTCAACACATTTGAGACTCTGTGGGGACCGCCTCCCCCCGTATTCTAGCCAGGTACTCTAAAGGGGCCAGGCCCCCCAAGGCCTGGTGGGGTCGCCGGCGGTTGTAGTGGTCCAGGTAGGCGTCAAGCTCCCTTTGGAGCTCGGGGATCTGTGAAGGCAACGGTCGTGTGTAGAACTCATCCCTAAAGGTCCGCTGCATCCGCTCCACGTGACCATTGAGCTGGTCGTGTAAGGATTTATGTGTAAGGGTCCGTGTTTAATAGGGGGGCACACCTTAGCACGAGGAGGTGCCCCGTGGACCAGGATACCTTGCGGATCTTGCTGAGGGAAGCGGTGCGGGAGACAGTAGCCGAGGTTCTGCAGACGGTTCTGGAGCTGGACCGGACGGCCTTCTTGCAGGTGCACGGAGGCCGCAGGAACGGCTACTACCCCCGCAAGCTGGAGACCGCCTTCGGCCAGGTGGACCTGAAGGTCCCTAGGGATCGGGAATCTCGGTATTACCCGGCTTTCCTTAAGCCCTACGTCCGCCGCCTGGTGGACGTGGGGGAAGTGGCGGTAGCCCTTTACGCCGCCGGGGTCAGTCAGCGCAAGGCGGCCGAGATACTGAGCCTGCTCTTAGGCCACCGCTACTCCCACGAGACCCTGAGCGCCCTGACGGACGAGGTCCTGGAGGCGGCAGGAGCCTTCCGCACCCGGCCTTTGCCCGAGGAGATGGCCTTCGTCTACCTGGACGGGCTTTCCCTAAAGGTCTTCAGGGAAGGAGAAGGGATCGTACGGGAAAGCGTGTATGTGGCCCTGGGCATCGCCCCTAATGGGGAGAGGCGGGTCCTGGGGTTTTGGCTGTTGCCCACGGAGAGCGCCCTGGGATGGGAGGGGGTCCTGGGGGAGCTTTGGCAGCGGGGCCTGCGGCGGGTATTGCTCTTCATCACCGACGGGCTGCCCGGGCTTCCCGAGGCGATCCGCAGGGTCTACCCTCAGGCGGAGTGGCAGCGGTGCGTGGTGCACGGGGTGCGGTGGAGCCTGTCCCAGGTGCGCTCCCGGGACCGGGCCCTGCTGGCGGAGGACCTGAGGCGGGTGTACGGGGCGGAGAGCCGGGAAGAAGCTCTTGGGGCCTTGGAGGAGGTGAAGGCCGCCTGGGGTTCGCGGTACCCGGGGGTGGTGGGGCTTTGGGTACAGGATTCGGGGGCCTTCCTGCGGTTCTACGGGTACCCCAAGGTGCTTTGGCCGTACCTGCGGAGCACCAACCTGATGGAGCGGTTTATCCGGGAGCTACGGCGGGGGACGAAGGTGCGGGACCACAAGTTTCCTAAGGAAGAGGCGGTGTACAAGCTTCTTTACCTGGAGTCGGAGAGGCAGGAAGGGAGGTGGGCAGAACGGAAACTAAAGGGGTTCTCGGAGGTGAAGGAGGTGCTGGAGAAGATGCTTCAGGAGCGGTATGCCCCCCGTACACAGACTCTTACACATAACTCTTGACACGACCCCTGCACCGCACGGATAGGAAAAGGCGCTCGCACCATCAGGCGGGCAAGAAAGCTGGCCGCCAGGTTGGCCGTGGCTCGGGTGTGGACTTCCGCAAGGGAGAAACGGGTGAAGAGGTCGACGGCCGAGAAGTGCTGGATCGTCTCCCCAGGGCCCAGGGTCACGGTGAGAGTATCCACCTGGATAAGGTCGCCAGGGTGACCCACCTCGTATCCCTTGGGCTTCCTTTGCGCATAGGGCCTCCTGGGTCTTCGCCCCCCCTTCCCCCGCCGGGCCTGGGCCAGAAAGGCGGCTACGCTTTCCACGCGGCCGTGTGCTTCAAGGTAGGCCAGGATCCGCCCCACGGTGCGCTCGCTCACCGCAAAGCCCTCCTTCCTTAGGGTCAGCCAAATCGGCCAGCGGCCCCAGGTGGGGTTCTCCTTCCTTAGGGCTTCCACCCGGATCAGCAGATCGGAAGACCAGTAAATCCCCCGCCGCAAGCGCTGAGGACGTCTTGACCGAGGCTTAACACCGGCAAGGCCCTCTTCCTTGAGGCGTTTCCGCCAGCGGTAATAGGTGGCCCGGCTGATCCCCAAAAGCTCCTGGATCTCAGGCCAGCCCACCCGGTATTTCCTGAGCGCCTCCACCTGTTTGAGCTTCCGTAAGCGGTCCTGAACCGTGGGATCGCCGGCCCCGGCCTCTTGGAGTTCCCGGGCCTTCCGCGCTCCCCGCAAAACCTCTTTGCCAACCGTGGTAAGCTGCATCCGTGGGGACCCCCTCTCTTCTGGAGTGGTCCCCACATTTTTACTCGTCCAGTCTCACATGTGTCTGTCCGGGTTCAGGACGTGGGGGAGCTAAGCTCCCTTCGGTCGCATGTAGCTGCAAGGTACGCTTCGCGTGACCGCTGACCCATGTATCCCCGGTTTGGTCAGCCTGTGTCACGCGTTAGCGTATCTTGAGGGCTATCTTGGAAACCGGGGGATTATAGCTCCCCCACACCCCCACTTTTCTCTAACCATGAGGGCATGGGCCGAAACTTAACCTTAAGGCTTTCCCCAGAGCTGGTGCGCCGGGCCCGGGCCTTGGCCCTGAAGCGGGGCTTGAGCCTAAACGCCTGGGTGGCGGAGCTTTTGGAGAAGGAGGTGGAGCGGGAGGAGGGTCTAGAAGAGGCCTTTAGCCGTCAACTTTCCTGGATGCGTCAGGGAATCCTGGATGCCGGGGGCATACCCCCTTCAAGTGCTCCAGGAGTTTTACGTGGTCACCACCCGTAAGCTCCAAGCCCCCCTTTCCCCGGAGGTGGCCCGCCATGCGTGGTAGGGTATAGCCTATGGACGGGAACGCTCCCGATCCCAGGTACTGGGAAAAGATGCGCCTGGTGGCCGAGGTCTTGAAGGCGGTGGAAGGCCCCATCTACATCGCCACCCACGTGGACCCCGATGGGGATGCTATAGGAAGCTCCTTAGGCTTATACCGGTCCCTTAAGGCCCTGGGCAAAGAGGCCTACTGGGTGGCCGAGCCCCCTAGGTTCCTGCGCTTTTTGCCGAAGGAGGAGGAGTACTCGGATCCCGTGGACAAGCTTCCCGTGGGGGCTACCTTGGTGGCCCTGGACAGCGCCGAGCCTAGCCGGGTGGTGGGGGTGCCGGTGGAGGGTTTTGTGATCAACATTGACCATCACGGCACCAATCCCCGTTTCGGGCATATCGCCGTGGTGGATCCCTCCAAGGCAGCCACCGCCCAGATGGTGAAGGACCTCATTGATCTCCTGGGGGTGGAGTGGACGGCGGAGATCGCTACCCCCGTTCTCACCGGCATCCTCACCGACACCGGCAACTTCCGCTTCGCCAACACCACCCCCGAGGTTCTGCGGGTGGCGGCGGAGTTGGTGGGGTACGGGGTGAAGCTGGCCGAGCTTACGGATCGGCTTCAGTTCCGCCCCCCCTCCTACTTCCGCCTCATGGGACAGGTGCTTTCCACCGTGGCCTTCCACTTTGGGGGGCTTCTCGTCACCGCCCACCTTCCCGAGGATGCCAAGCGGGAGGAGGAGGACTCCGACGACTTCGTGGGGCTCATCCGCTACGTGGAGGGGAGCGTGGTTTCCGTCTTCCTGCGCAAGCGGGAGGAAGGGGTGAAGGTGTCCATCCGCTCCCGGGGTGGGGTTTCCGCCCAGAACATCGCCCTGAAGCTTGGGGGTGGGGGGCATGTGCCCGCTGCCGGGGCCACCTTAAAGGACGTTGACCTGGACCGGGCCTACGAGCTGGTCCTCGAGGCGGTGGCGGAAGAGCTTCGGCGGGCAGGGTACCTCTAGGGCCCGGGGGGGCGCCAGACGAGGGAGGGGGCCCCTAGGCCCTCGGGTGCCACCTCCTCTCCTGGTTTCACCAGGCGCTTTAGGCGGTAAAGGCCTCCCCGTCCAGGAGCTCAAGCCGCACCCCTTCCGGCACCTCCTTAAGGAGGGCTTCAAACTCCTCCTTGCGGATGCGGTGGCGAACCATGTTCTCCCAGTTTACCAGGATCTAGGCCCCGTACTTGAGAAGTTTTCCCGCATGGGCGAGGAGGAGGGGCATGAGCTCCATCCCTCTCAGGTGGCCCAGGCTTCCCTTGGTAGCCTCGCTTTCCGTGAAGCGCTGGGCAGCATCCCTTCGCAGGTAAGGGGCCTTGAGGAGGAGGGGCACAGGGTGCCAGGAGTGGGCCCTTAGAAGGGCAGGGGTGGAGTGGTCCCCGGTGATGGCCAGAACGTCCGGCTTTAGGGCAAGGATTTCCGGAAGAAGGGCGTCGAAGCGCTCGATCTCCGCCACCTTGCCCGGGAAATCCCCATCTTCCCCCTTGGCGTCGGTCTTCTTGAAGTGAAGGTAGAAGAAGTCGTAGCCCTCCCAGTTTTCCCTTAGGGCCTTAAGCTTCCCCTCGTGGGCATCGCCTTCCCCTTCCACGGGCAGGACCTCCATGCCCACCAGGCTGGCCAGGCCCTTGTACATGGGGTAGCTGGCGATGGCGGCCGCCCTGACCCCGTAGACCTCCGTCATGCTGGGAAAGGAAGGCCTTCTTGAGGCGCCCCGGAAAAGCGCCCCGTTGATCTTGGGCTCGTCCCTGAGCACCTCCCGGATGCGCGCCGAAAGGAGGTTCACCACCCGGGCAGTTTTCCTGGAGGCTTCGTCCAGGGCCTGGGCCTCGAGGGGAGGGAGGCCGGTCTTCTGGGGGTCGGTGTCCGTGAGGCCATCCCCCAGGCCCTCGCCTCGGAGGACCACCAGGAAGCGGTGCTCGCTTTCCGTGTAGAAGTGGACCTCCACGTCCTCTATCCGGGGGATGGCCTCCTTGAGCTTGGCGATGACCCTCTGGTTCTCCTCCGTGGAGGGCCTTCCCGCCCTGCGGTCCACCACCTTGCCCTCGGGGTCTAAGGTGGCGAAGTTCCCCCTTAGGGCCACGTCCCCCTCCCGAAAGTCGGCCCCGAGGCCCAAAGCGCTTAGGGCTCCCCGCCCCACCACGTAGCGGAAGGGATCGTAGCCGAAGAGGGCGAGGTGGCCTGGGCCGGAGCCTGGGGTAAGGCCAGGGTAGACGAGGGTGAGGAGGCCCAGGGCGCTCTCCTCCGCCAGGCGGTCTAGGTTGGGGGTCCGGGCCGCTTCCAGCTCCGTGGGACCGCCTGGTTCCAGGGGAAGCCCCCCCACCCCGTCCAAAACCACCAGGAGGATCTTGGCCTCGCTTTTTTGTTGAAGCTTCCTTAGGACAGCAAAAAGGTCCATGCCACCATTTTATTGCCCTGTTAAGATAGGCGGGTATGGCGAAGGAGAAGGGCCTAACCCCGCAAAGCCAGGACTTCAGCGAGTGGTACCTCGAGGTCATCCAGAAGGCGGAGCTCGCCGACTACGGACCGGTCCGGGGCACCATCGTGGTGCGTCCCTATGGCTATGCCCTTTGGGAAAACATCCAGGGGGTCTTAGACCGCATGTTCAAGGAAACCGGCCACCAAAACGCCTACTTCCCCCTCTTCATCCCCATGAGCTTTTTAAAGAAGGAAGCCGAGCATGTGGAGGGTTTTTCCCCGGAGCTGGCCGTGGTGACCCACGCAGGGGGCGAGGAGCTGGAGGAGCCCTTGGCCGTGCGTCCCACCTCCGAAACCGTGATCGGCTACATGTGGTCCAAATGGATCAAAAGCTACCGGGACCTGCCCCAGCTTTTGAACCAGTGGGGCAACGTGGTGCGCTGGGAGCTTCGCACCCGGCCCTTCCTGCGCACCAGCGAGTTTTTGTGGCAGGAAGGGCACACCGCTCATGCCACCCGGGAGGAGGCGGAGGAGGAGGTGCGGCGGATGCTGGGGATTTACGCCAAGCTGGCCCGGGAGTACGCGGCCATCCCGGTGGTGGAGGGCATAAAGACGGAAAAGGAGAAGTTCGCCGGGGCCGTTTACACCACCACCATCGAGGCCTTGATGCGGGATGGCAAGGCCCTGCAGTCGGGTACCAGCCACTACCTGGGGGAGAACTTCGCCCGAGCCTTTGACATCAAGTTCCAGGACAAGGACCTCCAGGTGAAGTACGTGCACACCACCAGCTGGGGGCTTTCCTGGCGCTTCATCGGGGCCATCATCATGACCCACGGGGACGACCAAGGGCTTATCCTGCCTCCCCGCCTGGCTCCCATCCAGGTGGTGATCGTGCCCATTTACCGGGAGGAAAGCCGGGAGAAGGTGTTGGAGGTGGCCCTTGACCTGAAAAGGCGCCTTCTCCAGGCGGGGCTTCGCGTGCATTTGGACGACCGGGACCAGCACACCCCCGGGTACAAGTTCCACGAGTGGGAGCTTAAAGGGGTTCCCTTCCGCGTGGAGCTTGGACCCAAGGACCTCGAGGCGGGCGAGGCCGTGCTGGCCAGCCGCCTGGGGGGGAAGGAGCGTGTTTCCCTGGAGGCTCTTCCCACCGTGCTACCCGAGAAGCTGGATGCCTTCCACCAAGCCCTCTATCAAAGGGCCCTGGATTTCCGGGAGGCCCACACCCGCAAGGTGGACACCTACGAGGCCTTCAAGGAGGCGGTGCAGGAGGGCTTCGCCCTGGCCTTCCACTGCGGGGATAAGGCCTGCGAAAAGGCCATCCAAGAGGAGACCACCGCCACCACCCGCTGCGTGCCCTTTGAGGCCGAACCCGAAGAAGGCTTTTGCGTCCGTTGCGGTAGGCCCTCCGCCTACGGCAAGCGGGTGGTCTTCGCCAAGGCGTACTAAGCTTCTCGGTGCCTTCTCCCCTCTCGCCAGTCCCGGACGGGCGGGGTGGGGGATTGCGCCTTCTTGAAAGCTTCTTGACAGGAAGGGGGGGGGCGTGGTAACCCCACCCTTGAGGGGGTTGAGCCATGCGCAAATTCCTCTTGGTGCTGATGGCCTTTGGGCTTTTGGCCTATGCCCCGTTGGGCGCTAGGGCGCAGGGGCACATCCTGGGTCGTGTCAAGATTTATGTGTAAGCGTCTGTGTACGAGGGGCATACCTCTCCAGAAGCATCTTCTCCAGCACTTCCCGCACCTCAGCAAAGCCCTTCAATCGCCGCTCAGACCACCTCCCCTCCTGACGCTCCGCCTCCAAGTAAAGGAGCTTAAACACAGACTCGGGTCGGGGGAACTTATGATCCCGCACCTTCGTCCCACGCCTCACCTCCCGGATGAACCTCTCCATCAGGTTGGTGCTCCGCAGATAGGGCCAGAGCACCTGGGGGTAATCGTGGAAACGGAGCAGAGCCCCCGAGTTCTCCCACCAGGAGGCCACCAGGGAAGGGTACCTGGCACCCCAGGCCTCCCTCAGCCTCTCCAAAGCACCCAGGGCTTCCTGTCGGCTCCCCGCCATGTACACCCCCTTCAGGTCTTGGGCCAAAAGAGCCCTGTCCCGGGAACGCACCTGCCCCAGGCTAGAGCGCACCATGTGCACCACGCACCGCTGCCACCCCGCCATGGGATAAACCCTCCTGATGGCCTCCTCTATCCCAGGTAGACCATCGGTGACCAACAGCAACACCCGCCTTAGCCCCCTTTCCCAAAGCTCCTTCAGCACCTCCCCCCAGGCATGGGCGTTCTCCGTGGGAAGGAGCCAGGTCAGCCGAAGGCTATCTTGCAGCCCAGAACCTGCCTCTCCCCTTTGGGGGTCACCCCCAGGGCCACGTATACGGCCGCCCTCTCCACCCCAAGTCCCTCCCTGAGCACCTTCAAGAAAAAGCCATCCAGGTAAACAAAGGCCATCTCCTCCGGCAAAGGCCGCTTCTGGAAAGCCTCGGCCGCTTCCAGCACCTGGTCGGTGATGGCGCTGATGGTTTCGTGGGTGTACCGGTGGCCCAGCAAGAGGCTCATCACCTCCGCTGCTTTGCGTTGACTCACCCCAGCGGCGTAAAGGGCAATGGCCACCTCCCCCACGTCCACCTGACGGCGGGCATAGGGTTGAAGGAGGCTGGGATAGTATTTCCCTTCCCGATCCCGGGGGATGGCCAGCTTCACCTGGCCAAAGGCGGTCTCCAGCTTGCGGGGGTAGTAGCCGTTCTTGCGTCCCCCGTGCTGGCGCAAGAAGGCTTCCCGGTCGGCGTCCAGGAGAATCTGCAAGACCTCGGTCACCGTCTGCCTCACCGCTTCCCTTAGCATCACCTGCAAGGTATCCTGGTCCACGGGGTACCTCCTTCCTAATCCTGGTACCCCCCTTTTATACACAAACCCCTACACATAATTCCTTACACGACCAGGATGGGTCGTGTAAGGATTTATGTGTAAGGGTCCGTGTTTAATAGGGGGGCACACCTTAGCACGAGGAGGTGCCCCGTGGACCAGGATACCTTGCGGATCTTGCTGAGGGAAGCGGTGCGGGAGACAGTAGCCGAGGTTCTGCAGACGGTTCTGGAGCTGGACCGGACGGCCTTCTTGCAGGTGCACGGAGGCCGCAGGAACGGCTACTACCCCCGCAAGCTGGAGACCGCCTTTGGCCAGGTGGACCTGAAGGTCCCTAGGGATCGGGAATCTCGGTATTACCCGGCTTTCCTTAAGCCCTACGTCCGCCGCCTGGTGGACGTGGGGGAAGTGGCGGTAGCCCTTTACGCCGCCGGGGTCAGTCAGCGCAAGGCGGCCGAGATACTGAGCCTGCTCTTAGGCCACCGCTACTCCCACGAGACCCTGAGCGCCCTGACGGACGAGGTCCTGGAGGCGGCAGGAGCCTTCCGCACCCGGCCTTTGCCCGAGGAGATGGCCTTCGTCTACCTGGACGGGCTTTCCCTAAAGGTCTTCAGGGAAGGAGAAGGGATCGTACGGGAAAGCGTGTATGTGGCCCTGGGCATCGCCCCTAATGGGGAGAGGCGGGTCCTGGGGTTTTGGCTGTTGCCCACGGAGAGCGCCCTGGGATGGGAGGGGGTCCTGGGGGAGCTTTGGCAGCGGGGCCTGCGGCGGGTATTGCTCTTCATCACCGACGGGCTGCCCGGGCTTCCCGAGGCGATCCGCAGGGTCTACCCTCAGGCGGAGTGGCAGCGGTGCGTGGTGCACGGGGTGCGGTGGAGCCTGTCCCAGGTGCGCTCCCGGGACCGGGCCCTGCTGGCGGAGGACCTGAGGCGGGTGTACGGGGCGGAGAGCCGGGAAGAAGCTCTTGGGGCCTTGGAGGAGGTGAAGGCCGCCTGGGGTTCGCGGTACCCGGGGGTGGTGGGGCTTTGGGTACAGGATTCGGGGGCCTTCCTGCGGTTCTACGGGTACCCCAAGGTGCTTTGGCCGTACCTGCGGAGCACCAACCTGATGGAGCGGTTTATCCGGGAGCTACGGCGGGGGACGAAGGTGCGGGACCACAAGTTTCCTAAGGAAGAGGCGGTGTACAAGCTTCTTTACCTGGAGTCGGAGAGGCAGGAAGGGAGGTGGGCAGAACGGAAACTAAAGGGGTTCTCGGAGGTGAAGGAGGTGCTGGAGAAGATGCTTCAGGAGCGGTATGCCCCCCGTACACAGACTCTTACACATAACTCTTGACACGACCATGGCGATGATGTGGAAACTTAGGCCTTGGCAATCCTTTCTTCTTGTGGCTTTAGCTTTCTTTGGACTCATTAACCTGTTTACGTTGGTGCTCGACAAAAGAGTAGAGGCTAGAGAAGCTCCTGGGCTACTGTTGCAGGCCTTTTTCTTCAGTTTCCTGTATCATGCCACACTCTCTTGGGTGAAAAAGGTTGGCGAATGGCGTGCTTTGGGCGTTCTTTCCTTGGTCGCCTTAATTGTTGTGGGTTTATCATTTCTTGCTATGTACACGTCAAAACCTCCATAGGGCATAACCCCAAGGGACTTCCGCGCCTTCCTCCCCCTGCACCCCAGAGGGCAAGCGCCCAAAGGGTGAGCAGGTCCAGCCCCGCCCGGAAGAGGCTCTGTCCCAGCCTCCCGTGCTTCTTGGGCCTCACCGGACGCACCCGGTGCAGCACAAGCCCCGTCCGAAACGCCCACACGAAGGCCAGGCTCAAGGGGACCAAAAGCCGCGAAAGCCTCTCCCCCCGCGTCACGTGCGTGGCCTCCAGGTCAAATCCCCGCCCCTTCAGGGCCCCAAAGAGCCGCTCTATCCCCCACCTGAGCCCGTACACCTCCAGCACCCGGTGAGGGTCCAGGTCCGTAGCCACAATCAGCCACTCCCGGACCCCAAGGCGCAACCCCACCACCCACATGCGCCGCCCGTAGACCCAGTACCGCCGCCTGGGCACCCGGCTCTCTCCCACCTTCAGGGAGGCAAAGAGCTCCCAGGCCCGAGGGCCCGAGCCCAACCGCCACATCCGGGTGTTGGCCTTGATTCGGATGCACCGGGGGATGCCCTTCTCCTCCAGGTACCGGAACCACGCCTCCCCTATGAACTCCCGATCCGCCAGGAACCCCTCCACCCGGAGGTGGGGGAAGTGGGCCCTCAGGAAAGCCAAGGCCCTCTCCATCAGGGCGATGCGTTCGGGGGTGGAGGAGTTGCCGTCGTGGGGAAGGAAGCTCCAGAACAGGGGGACGGCCAGGCCTTGGTACAGGAAGGCCAGCATCAGGAGGTTGACCTTGCTCTTCCCCAGCTCCCACTCGGTCCGGTCCATGACCAGGAGGAGCCCTTGGGGTCGGAGGAGGGCGAAGATGAAGCGGGCATAGCCCTCCCCGTCCAGCCCCGGCCAGGCCAAGAACCGCTGGAACCTTCGGTAGGCGGAGCGGGGGTCAGGGCTGGCTATGGAGCCGAGGGAAAGAGCGAGTCTGGGGCCGCTTGTGGTGCGGGCGGTGACCAGAGCCATCACCAGGGCGGCCAGGAAGGTGAGGCGCCTGAGGTCGGCCTTCCAGTATCGCTTCAAGGCGTTGATGAGTGGGGTAAGCTGTTCCATGGGGACCACCTCCTATGGGTACCTGCCCATCCACGTGGGCGCAGGTCCATCCTAAAGGGGTGGTCCCACGTTTTGACGTGTACTGAGCATTTCTTGTTGTTCTTTTCTACTCCCGCGGATACTGAGCCTTAGCCTTTGATGATTTTCTTGTCAGATCGAACACCAGGCTGGTTCTACTCAGGATGGCTAGGGTGGAGCTAAGAGGTAACACAGGAAGGCGTAAGTCAAAAGATGGCTTGTGTCCCCGCGGCTCCTATATTGCATCTCATCCTCCCACTTCTCTTCTGGGTGTTTTTTGCCGAAGCAAGTGCCCTGTCTTCTTATCGCACCCTTCGCTACACCCACGTCGTCGGCCAGACGGACTGGTACACCTGCGGCGCGGCGGCGGTGGCCACGCTGCTCACCCACTACTATGACGACCCGGCCACGGAAGGCGAGGTCCTAAAGGTGGCCGTGCGTGAGACGGAGGCCTCGGGGAAGGACCCGCGGGAGGGGCTTACCGCCCTTTCCCTGAAGCGGTACCTGGAGGGGCGGGGGTACGAGGTGAGGGCCTACAGGGTGAACCTGGAGCAGCTCGCTGACTACTTCCGCTGGGGCGGGCTTCCGGTCATCGGTCACGTCACCAAGCCCCAGCTCCACTTCCTGGTGATCGCGGGTCTCGTGGACCCGCCCGGGGGCGGCCCTGCCCAGGTGCTCCTCGCCGACTCCTCGTGGGGCGGCGCATCGTACCCATAGAGGCCCTAGTGACGGAGAAGGGCTTCTCCGGGGTCATCCTGCTGGCCCTTCCCCGGTCGGCGGCCCAGATGGGGCGGGTAAGGGCCAACCAGGAGGCGGAGCTCTCCTGGGCGCTTTCCCGGCTTCGCCGGCTGGAGGCCCTCGGGGGGAGGTGGCCTTGAGGCTTCTGCCCCTCTTCCTGGCCTTCGCCGCCTGGGCCCTGGCCCAGGTGGACCCCTTGCGCCCGGCGGAGGAGCCCCCCCTGGGCTACCGCCTCACCCTCTCCTACGCCCCCTCTGCCCTCCAAGGGGTGGGGGCGGACGAACGGGGTCCCTACGCTTTCCTGCGGGTGGGGCACGGATTGAGCCTGTCCTTGGGTCTCAGCTACCGGGTGGCTCCAGACCTCTTCCTGGAGGGCAGGCTGGGGGGCGGCTACACCCTCTTTGGGGAGAGGCGGGACTACGGGGAGGCAGGGGAAGTCCTCTGGCGAGGGGAGGGCAGGCCTTCCCTTGGGGTGGGGCTGGCCTACCGGTTTCCCGACCTCTGGGGCCGCCCCCGGGTGCGCCTGGGGCTGGGGTACCCCTGGGCCCTGGAAGGGGAGGCCAGTGGGAGCCTCCTCAGGGATCCGGTGGTGGCCACCTGGGCCCTGGGGGTCTCCTACCCCCGGGGCGGTGTGCCTCTCCTGGGGCTGGGCTTGGGCTTATCCCTGGTGGCCAACGAGGTGTGGAGCCTAGGGCTTGGGACCTCCCTCTCCCTGCCTCTGGGGCTGGAGCCCCCCGGGGGAGCCCTCCTCCTGCGGGCGGGGTACGCCCTGGACCCCGAAGGGAAGGGAGAGGTGGGGGTGTGGGTAAGGTACGGCGACGGGGGCTTTGCCCTAGGCCTGGAACTCACGGGCCCCCTCTAGCCTCAGCGGAATAGGGCTTCCTCCAGGGGGAGGCTCACCTGGGCTTCCAGGGTTTCTCCCCGGGAGAAGAGGACCCACCGGTCCCCCGTCCGGAGGTAGCCCTCCGACCTCACGGGATAGCCCGCGCTCCCCTCCTTCCGAAGGTCCCGGTAGAGGGTCAGGGTCTCCATCCCGAGCACGGGGGAGAAGTGCCCCTCCCCCACCACCTTCCCTTCCTGTACGTAGACCTCTCCCTCGTAGGGTTTAGCCTCCAGCACTCCCTTGGGGAGACAGGCGTGGGACCGGCGCGCCACCCGGTAGGCCTCCGCCTCGCTGCCATCGGGGAGGGTCACTTTCCCCAGGGAAGCCACCTCGTCATAACCGAAGGCGGCCCCGGTGAAGCCTGTCTGCCAGGCGAAGATGAGCTCCAGGAAGAGGCGGTCGTCCAGGGGGGTTTCCCTGCCGTCCGGGAGGCGGAGGAACTGGCGCTCCCGGGTGTAGACCAGGGTGGCGGGCGCCTTCTCGCCCTCGGGGGCGATCTCCAGGCGAAGGCGGCAACCGCCGAGGTCAAGGTAGGTCCGGATCCGCAAGACCTGCGTTTCCTGGCCCTCGGGGGTGAAGTAGACTACCCGGTCCAGGCCCTGGTAGGTCTTGCCCCTCCAGTCGCCGAAGGCGGCCTTGAGGGCGGATTCCACCGCTTCCTTGGGGGACTGGGTGAGGGCCAACGGGCTGAACAAGGCCAGAATCAGGGCAAGGGATCGTTTCATGGTATGAGCTTAACATTCCTTCGTGTGCTACCTCATAGCTCCACCCCGGCCATCTTCAGGAGCACCCGGCTACGGATGAGGTTGTGGACCAGCAGGATGAGGTTCACCCGGGCCACCAGACCCCAGTAGGACCGCGCTTCTATCCGATGAAGCCCCAAAGACCGGACCATCACGCTGAAGCGGGTCTCTATCCAGTTCCTGACCCTCCCCAACAAGCTACGCTGACGCGTGACCCACTCTCTCCACCCCGTCTCCACCACCTTCCCTCCCCTGACCCGATAGGGCGGGGTCTTGACCCCCTGGACCCAGCGGAAGCCCCGGTCCCCCAAGACCGCGGGCAGACCGTCCAGCAGGTCCCTCCCCCAGGTCTCCCGGGCGTTGCCGGGGAGAATGGCCCAACGAAAAAAGAGGCCCCGCTCGTTCATCACCGGCACAAGGACGTACCCGCCAAAGGCTCCCAGGGGACCCACCCCCACCGCGGCCTCAGGAAGAGAGAGGCCGTGAATCCGGTGGCCGTGAGCCAGGGGGATGGGTTTAAGGTCCACCACCTGCAGGAGGCCTTTTCCCCCGGAGAGCCTCATGGCCAGGTGAGCCAACAGCCCCTGGGCCTTCTGAAGGACCCGGTAGAAGCGAGAGCTGCTTCCCCGAAGGGGAACATCTTGGGGTGGGGGAGGGAGGGGAAGTAAGCCTTCAGGGTAGTCTTGGCCGCGAGGTAGCCTTTGGCGAGGTCCTGGCCCTGGCTGCTTCCCCGTAGGGGAACATCTTGCGGAGCAAAAAGATGGCGAGGGTCAGGAGCTCGGCCAGGGTGGCTTTCTGGTGCTTTTGCTTTGGGGGGAGCTTGAAGCCTTGGGCCTGCAGGGCCTTCAGTTCGTCATCTACCCAGATGTAGGTAGCCACCAGAAGGGTCTCTGCGTCAAGATAGTAGGTCAGCCAAAGGCTACGTTCTGGGGGTGCTCACGATCTTGCCGCATGGCACCCCCTCTTTTTTCACACCCCGAGGGTCTAGGTCAAGTAGCACACGAAGGCATTAAGTGGGGTACCATGGGGGCACGATGCGCGTCTTGGGGCGGAGGGTCTACTGGCGCTGGTACGGGGAGGTCCTCCTGGAGGGGGGCGTGACCTTGCGCATGACCGGGGACGTGGCCAAGTGGCTGAGGCCCGGGGATAGGGTGAGGCTTCGCACCGAGTTCAAGAAGCCCGTCCTCGGCTTTGACGAGTACGCCCTCGAGGGGGCTTTCCCCTTGTGGCCTTTATTTTCCAGGGCGCTGGACCACGTGAGGGAAAGCCCCTTAGGGGGCGAGGTGTACCGCTACCGCCTCCGTGCGCGGGAGGCCATGTATGAGGCCGATTTCGAGGCCATCGCCGAGTTGGAGCAGTACCACTATGCCTCGGAGAAGGAGGTGGTGGCGCTTTGGATCTGCACCCGGTGCCACAAGATCCTCCCCGCCAACGCCAAGCCCCTCTGCCCCTGCGGCGGGGAGGCGCGGCTTAAGGAGATCCGGGGCTCCACGCCGGCAAGCCGTTTTCTGGTGCTGGAGCTTTCGGAGAGGCTTCCCTTTGAACCCAGAATCCTCGGCTACCTGCGCCTAGACCCCCCCATCCCCCGGATGCACCGAAGAACCCCCGAGGGCGTGGAGCGGGACATCCGGGAGCGGATCTTTCCCAAGGACTGGTTCCACCCGACCTTTGAGGGCGGGAAGGACTGGGAAAGCGCTCTGGACCGGGTGCACACCGCCGCCAGCCGCATCGCCCGGGTGGTGGTGCACCCCGATTACCGCTCCGAGGGCTTCGGGGCGCTTCTCGTACGGATGGCCCTGGAGTGGGCAAGGGAGCGGGGGGCGCCTGAAGGGAGGCGGCAGAAGCACCTGGTCTACACCATCGCCCAGATGGCCCGCTACCACCCCTTTTTTGAGAAGGTGGGCTTCCGCTACCTCTTCGACACCGCCTCGGGAAGGCCCGTGCTGGCCTATCCCCTTACGGAGGAGGCGGAGCACTACCTGGATCGGTTTTTGAAGGAAGACCCTTACGCCAGGGCTCATGGGGGAAGGCTTTTCGTTTCCCGTTTCGGGAGGGTGAGGGGGCTTCCGGGGTCCATCCGGCTGGTGGGGGTTCGTAAAAGCTACCGGAGCCACCTGGACCTTTCTGACCTTTCCCCAGAGGTGCAGGAAACCCTTGCCGCCTTCGGGGTCAAGGCCCGGGTGTTGGAGCGGGCGATCCTTAGGGAGGCGGACCTCGAGGTTCCCCCGGGCAGCGTGGTGGCCCTGGCCGGGGCCAGCGGAGCGGGGAAGACCACCCTCCTTCGCCTCCTCCTGGGGGAGCCCCCGGATGGGGGAGAGGTGGAGGTACCCGAGGGCAGGCGGGTGGCCTATATCCCTGGGGAGCGGGAGGTGGACCTGGGCCAGGAGCCCCTCTTGGAGCGGCTTTACCGCCAGCTTCAGGATGTGGGGGCGGCCATTGAGGTGTTAAACCGGGTGGGGCTTTCCGACGCCGTGCTCTACCGGGCCAGGCCGAAGGAGCTTTCCACGGGCCAGCGGGAGCGCTACCGCTTGGCCCTCCTCCTGGCCCAGCGCCCCGACCTCCTCCTGATCGACGAGTTTGCCGCTCACCTGGACGTGCCCACCGCCAGGCGGGTGGCCCTGGGTCTTGGGAAGCTGGTGCGCCAGGCGGGGATCACCCTGGTGGTGGCCACCCACCGCCAGGAGGTGATCGCTTCCTTGGATCCCGACCTCCTGGTCTTCGTGGGGTACGGGGGGCTTATGGCCATACCTCGGAAAGATCCACGAACATGACCCTACCGGGCTTTTTGGGTATGAGGAGGGGTTTTTCGTAGCGGAAGGCGTTGTGCAAAACCCAGGCGTAAAGGGGCTGTTCCCCGGCATAGGCCCTGAGAAAGGCTTCCTCCGCCAGGTGCTTTTCCGGGTGGGCCAGAAGCTCCTCCACGGTGAAGGGGCCCTGCACGTCCAGCAGGTCCGCCTGGCCGATGAGATACCCTCCGGTGATGATCCCCAAGGGACCCCGGTGTCGGGTCTGGCGTTTGCGGATCTCCCAGGTCTTCCTTCCGTCCACGATGAAGCTGGCGTAGGGCTCCCGCACGATGAGGCCCAGCTTGGGCTTTTCCACGCCTTCATTGTAGAGTAGACCCCGTGGGTTGCCCTAAGGAAGGGCAAAAGGAGAAGAAAGCGCGGGCCTTGGCCATCCTGAAGGCCCTGAAGGCGGCGTATCCGGGGGCTAAAACGGAGCTAAAGCACAATAACCCCTTCCAGCTTTTGGTGGCCACGGTGCTTTCTGCCCAGGCCACGGACAAAAGCGTAAACGAGGCCACCCCGGCCCTCTTTGCCCGTTTCCCCGATCCCCAGGCCCTAGCCAAGGCGACTCCCGAGGAGGTGGAGCCCTATATCCGGCGCATCGGTCTTTACCGCACTAAGGCCAAAAACCTGGTGGCCCTGGCCCGGAGGCTGGTGGAGGAGCATGGGGGGGAGGTGCCGAGGGATAAAAAGGCCCTGATGAAGTTGCCCGGGGTGGGTTGGAAGACGGCTACCGTGGTCCTGGGAGCGGCCTTCGGCGTGCCGGGTATCGCCGTGGACACCCATGTGGCCCGGGTAGCCAGGAGGCTTTGCCTTTCAGAGGCCAAGAGCCCTGAGCGGATTGGGGCGGATTTGCAAGCCCTTTTTCCCCGGGAGGACTGGGTCTTCGTCCACCACGCCTTGGTCCTCCACGGCCGCTACGTGTGCACCGCCCGGAAGCCCAAGTGCGCTACCTGCGTCCTGGCACCCCACTGCCCTAGCCGTCAGGAGGGCTGAGGGGGTTTGGGCCCACCAAAAGGATTTTTATGAAAACCTCCCCGCTTGCACCCGCCTACCGCTTTGTCCTCGCCAGTTTCCTCTGGTCCTTCGGGGCCAACCTCGTCTACTTCTTCCTGAACTTCCACCTCGAGGCCCTGGGCTTTAGCCGCCAGGCCATTGGGTTCGCCCAGGCCCTTTTGCTCCTGGTGGGCGTGGTCTTTGCCCTGCCTCTGGCCTACCTCATCCCGCGCCTGGGCTACCGAAAAAGCCTGATCCTGGCCTTAGCTCTGGCGGTGGGGAGCGGGTTTTTCTTGGGGTTTGGCCTTATGGTGTTTCCTTCTTTGGCAGGGTATGGTCTGGCCGGGGCTTTGGTGCAGGGGGCGGGGGCACCTCTCATGGCCCGGTTGATCCCTGCCGAGAGGCGGGTTTCCCTTTTCAGCCTGCAGGCGGCCTTGACCGCTGCCTCGGGGTTTTTCTCCACCTTGCTTGCCGGGTTCCTTTCCGAATGGGTAGGGGCCAGGTGGGTGATCCTCTTCGCCCTTCCCTTTTTCCTCCTGACGCTTCCCTTTCTGGTTGGCCTTCCCGAAGGGCAGGGAACGCCCCCGAGGCTTGCGGGGCGGTTTGGGATTTGGCTGCGCCTCTTTTTGCCCCAGGCGGTGATCGGGTTTGGGGCCGGGCTGGTCATCCCCTTCTTGAACCTGTACCTTCGGGAAAAGTTTGGCCTCAGCTACGGAACCACGGGGCTGGTCTTCGCCCTTTCCGCCTTGGCTACTGGGGTGGCCATGTTGCTCCAGCCCCTTCTGGTGCGCCGGCTTGGGAAACTGGGGGCCATCGTGTTCGTGCAGGCCTTGTCCCTGCCCTTTATGGCCATCCTGGCCTGGGTCCCTTGGCTACCCCTGGTTACCGTGGCCCTCCTCATCCGGGGAGCCCTTATGAACGCTGCCGGGCCTGTGTACGCCGCCTTGGTGATGGACTACCTGGGGGAAGACGAGCGCCCAGGCTTCTTCCTGATGGAGTCCGCCCTCTGGAGCCTTCTTTTTTCCCTGGGGAGCGCCGTTTCCGGCATGGTCCAGGAGGCGTTGGGCCTTAAGGCCTTCCACTACCTCTTTGCCGCCACCTTGGGTCTATACGCCCTGGGGATCGCCCTTTGGCCTTGGGCTTTTGGCCGTTTGCGAAGGGCCTATGGGAAGCCTTCTTCCTGAGGCCCTCGGCTTTGTCCTAGACTGGGCCTATGCGGACGGGGATTACCGTAGAGGAAGCGTTGGAGCTGGTCCTGGCGGAGGCCAAAGGGGAGCTTCCCGTGGAGGAGGTACCCCTGAAGGAAGCCTATGGCCGTGTCCTGGCGGAGGACCTCGTTTCCTTGGTGAACCACCCCGACCAGGACGACACCGCCATAGATGGCTACGCCTGCCGAGAGGAGGACACCCTGGGGGCGAGCCGGGAGAACCCGGTGCGCCTCAGGGTCATCGGGCAGTCGCCGGCGGGAAGGCCCTTTGCCGGACGGGTGGGGAGGGGGGAGGCGGTGGCCGTCTACACCGGGGCTCCCATTCCGGAGGGCGCGGATGCCGTTATCCGGGTGGAGGACACCCGGCGGGAAGGGGATTACGTGCTCCTCTTCGCCCCGGCGAGCCCCAAGGACATCCGGCCCCAGGGGGATGACCTAAGGAAGGGAGAAGTGTACCTGCGCCGGGGGGACCTCCTCACCCCGGGAAGGCTGGGCCTGGCGGCGGCCATGGGCTACCCGCGCCTTAAGGTCTTCCGGCGCCCCCGTGTGGGCATCCTTTCCACGGGGGATGAGGTGGTGGAGCCAGGGGAGCCACTGCCCTTCGGGGGGGTTTATAACTCCAATGCCTATAGCCTTCTGGGACTGGTAAAGGAGGCGGGAGGTGAGCCCGTCCTTTTGGGCAAGGTGGAGGACAGGCCGGAAACCGTGTTGGAGAAGCTGGAGGCGGCAGGGCCCCTGGACCTTCTCCTTACCTCCGGGGGGGTATCCATGGGGGAGTACGATGTGGTGCGTAAGGTTTTGGAGACAGCGGGGGAAGTGGTCTTCTGGAAGGTGAAGCAGCAGCCTGGGGGGCCCCTGCTCCTGGCCCGTTTGGGTGGGCTTCCCATCCTTGGGCTTCCGGGAAACCCGGTTTCCAGCATGGTTACCTTCTTCCTCTACGGCAGACCCTTCCTTTTCCGGCTCCAGCGCCGCACCGACTCCCCTTACCGCTCCCTCGAGGCCAGGGTCCTTACCCCCTTTAAGGGCGCCCAGGGCAAAAAGGTCTTCCGCCGCGGGGTGCTCTCCTTTGAGGGGGAGATTGTGGTGCGCACCACCGGGAGCCAGTCCAGCGGGGTCTTGCGCTCCATGGCCCTGGGCAACGCCCTGGTGGTCCTCCCCCCCGACCGGGATGCCAGGGAAGGGGAAAGGGTGGAGGTCATTCCCTTGACATTCGTGCTCTAGTTCACTAAACTTGAAAGGTTTACGGGCTTTGCCCCTCCTTTTCGGGCGCGGGTGGGGCCCGGGAAGCGAGAGAGAATGGAGTTCAAAGACTTTCCCCTGAAGGACGAGATTAAGGAAGCTCTTTTGCGCCGGGGTATCACCGCCCCCACCCCCATCCAGGCGGCGGCCTTGCCCCTGGCCCTCGAGGGCAAGGACCTCATCGGCCAGGCCCGCACGGGCACCGGCAAGACCCTGGCCTTTGCCCTGCCCATCGCGCAAGGCCTCGAGGCCTCCAAGGAGCGGGGCCGCCTCCCCAGGGCCTTGGTGCTGACCCCCACCCGGGAGCTGGCCCTCCAGGTTTCCGGGGAGTTGCAGGCGGTGGCCCCCCACCTCAAGGTGGTCACCGTATACGGGGGCACGGGCTACGGCAAGCAGAAGGAGGAGCTGGCCCGGGGAGCCGATGTGGTGGTGGCCACCCCGGGGCGGGCCCTGGACTACTTGCGGCAAGGGGCCTTGGACCTTTCCCAGGTGCGGATCGCCGTCTTGGACGAGGCCGACGAGATGCTCTCCATGGGCTTTGAGGAGGAGGTGGAGGCCATCCTCTCCGCCACCCCCAAGGAGCGCCAGACCCTTCTCTTCTCCGCCACCCTGCCCTCTTGGGCCAAGAAGCTGGCGGAGCGGTACATGAAAAGCCCGGTGGTCATCAACGTGGTGCGGGAGGAGGGCATCACCTACCAGGAGGAGGCTATTCCCGCCCCTGGGGACCGCCTTTCCCTCCTGTCCGATGTCCTTTTTGTCAAAGCCCCCAAGCGGGCCATCGTCTTCACCCGTACCAAGGCGGAAACCGAGGAGGTGGCCACGGGGCTTCTTCGCCTCGGGCACCCGGCGCGGGCCATCCACGGGGATCTTTCCCAGACGGACCGGGAAAGGGTCATGAGGGCCTTTCGGGAAGGGGAAGTAAGGGTTCTGGTGGCCACGGATGTGGCCGCCCGGGGCCTGGATATCCCGGAGGTGGACCTGGTGGTGCACTACCGCTTCCCCGACAAGCCGGAGACCTACCAGCACCGTTCGGGGCGCACGGGCAGGGCCGGGCGGGGGGGTGAGGTGGTGATCCTCTACGGCCCCCGGGAAAGAAGAGAGCTTTCCGAGCTGGAAAGAGCGGTGGGTCGCACCCTCAAGCGGGTGAATCCCCCCACGCCCGAGGAAGTCCTCGAGGCCAAGTGGCATCATCTCCTGGCCCGTCTGGCCCGGGTACCCGAGAGGGACTACAAGCTGTACCAGGATTTCGCCAGCCGTCTGTTCGCCGAGGGGCGGGTGGAGGTGGTGGCGGCCCTCATGGCCCTTCTCCTGGGCGGGGCACCCAAGGAGAAAAGCCTTCTTACCGGCGAGGAGGGCTGGCTTACCTTCAAGGCCACGGGGCCCAGGCTCACCCTGCCCCGGCTGGTGGCCCTCTTGAAGGAAGCGGGCCTCGAGGTGGGCAAGATCGCCCAGGGAGAGGAGGGCTTTTACGTGGACCTCCGCCCCCAGGACCTGCCGAGGCTTTCCGAGGTGCAGGGGGTGAAGCTGGAAAGGGCTAAGCGGGTGGAGGTTCTCCCTGAAGCCTATGCGGGTGCTGCCTCCCGGGGGGGATCGCCTCGAGGTCGCCGCACCAGCCGCTTCTAATACCACCCCACCCTGGCGAAGCCAGGGCGGGGGCCCCGGCAAAAATCAAGGGCCCGCCCCAGGGGGGCGGGCTTTCTTGGTGCGCCCGGAGGGATTCGAACCCCCGGCCTAGGGCTTAGGAAGCCCCCGCTCTATCCTGCTGAGCTACGGGCGCCCACACCTAGGTGCTTTGCCCGTAGGGCAAACACACTCAAGGATTCTAGCAGCCCTGGGGGGCCAAGGCAAGCGGATGGTCCTCGGGTAAGGGAGCGATTTGGAAAACACCTTTGCTATCCGCTGCCGAGAGGTTCGGGGTGGTATACTGGAGGACATATGGAAGCCTGGGTCATCAGGGATCCCGAGGTGATGCTGGGCAAGCCCGTGGTGGCCGGTACCCGGATCACCGTGGAGGAGATCCTCCGCCGTTTGGCTGCTGGGGAAACACCCGAGGAGGTTCTAGCTGCCCACCCCCGCCTTACGCCAGAGGGTCTGAGGGCAGCGTTGCTCTATGCAGCCGAAACCCTCGGGGCAGAGGTGTACTACCCGGTCCCTGATAAGGTGGCGTGAAGATTGTCGCTGACGAAGGGGTAGACGCCCCGATTGTGGCACGGCTACGGGCTGAGGGCCACGAGGTCCTGTACGTGGCTGAGCTGGCCCCTGGGTTGAGAGATCAGGAGGTGGTGGCCTTAGCCAGCAGACTATGGGCACTCGGGGTTTCCCCTGAAAGCTGGCCCGGAGCCTCGGCAAGGAGGAAGGGGGGCGGAAGAGGGTATAGTCTTTCACCGGGGGAAACGGGGTTCTACATAAGCCCCGGCTTATAGTAGGGCTCCCTGGCTCCGCTTGTGCCCTCCTTCACGGGGGCGTACCCTGGAGGCAACATGACCGAGACCAAGGACCTCACCCGCCTTTCGGTGAACGCCATACGGTTTTTGGCCATAGATGCCGTGGAAAAGGCCAAAAGCGGCCACCCCGGCATGCCCATGGCCATGGCTCCCCTGGCCTATCTTCTGTATCGGGAGATCATGCGCCACAATCCCCTGGACCCGAACTGGCCGGATCGCGACCGCTTTGTCCTTTCCGCAGGGCATGGGTCCATGCTTCTCTACGCCATCCTCCACCTCACGGGCTATAACCTTCCCCTCGAGGAGCTCAAGCGCTTTCGCCAGTGGGGCTCCAAGACCCCGGGCCACCCCGAGTACGGCCATACCCCAGGGGTGGAGGTAACCACCGGCCCCCTGGGCCAGGGTATATCCACCGCCGTGGGCATGGCCCTGGCGGAGAGGAAGCTCGCTGCGGAGTTCAACCGCCCGGGCTACGAGGTGGTGAACCACTACACCTACGTGCTGGCCTCGGATGGGGACCTGATGGAGGGGGTTTCCGGGGAAGCCAGCTCTTTGGCGGGCCACTGGAGACTTTCCAAGCTCATCGTGTTTTGGGATGATAACCATATCTCCATTGACGGCCCCACCGATTTGGCCTTCACTGAGGACGTTTTGGCCCGCTACCGGGCCTATGGCTGGCACACCCAGAGGGTGGAGGATGCCAACGACCTCGAGGCTCTCCGCCACGCCATCCGCCTGGCCCAGCTGGACGAAAGGCCCTCCCTCATCGCCGTGCGGAGCCACATCGGCTATGGCTCCCCCAAGCAGGACTCCCCCAAGGCCCACGGGGAGCCCTTGGGTCCGGAGGCGGTGGAGGCCACCCGCAAGAACCTGGGCTGGCCCTACCCGCCCTTTGAAGTGCCCGAGGAGGTCTACCGGCACATGAACATGCGGGAGAAGGGAAGGGCTTGGCAGGACGCCTGGGAACAGCTTATGGAGGCCTACGCTAAGGCCTACCCCGATCTGCACCAGGAGCTTTTGCGCCGCTTAAAGGGCCACCTTCCCTCCCTTCCCGAGGAACCCCCAGCCTTTGACAAGCCCGTGGCCACCCGGGCAGCCAGCGGTAAGGCTCTGGATGCCATCGCCCCCAGGATGCCCGAGCTTCTTGGTGGGAGCGCTGACCTCACTTCTTCCAACAACACCCAGGCCCAGGGCATGGCGGACTTCTCCCCCCAAAACCCCACCGGGCGCTATATCCACTACGGGGTGCGGGAGCATGGGATGGGGGCCATTCTGAACGGCTTGAACCTGCACGGGGGCTACCGGGCCTACGGAGGCACCTTCTTGGTCTTCTCCGATTACATGCGCCCGGCCATCCGCCTGGCGGCCCTCATGGGCACCCCCACGGTCTTCGTCTTCACCCACGACTCCATCGCCCTGGGGGAGGATGGCCCCACCCACCAGCCCGTGGAGCACCTCATGAGCCTGAGGGCCATGCCCAACCTCTGGGTCATCCGCCCCGCCGATGCCTATGAGACCTTCTACGCCTGGCAGGTGGCCTTAAAGCGCAAGGAGGGCCCTACCGCCCTGGTGCTCACCCGCCAGGCAGTTCCCCTCCTTTCCCCAGAAAAGGCCAAGGGAGCCCTGAAGGGAGGGTACATCCTCGAGGATGTGGAGAATCCTGAGGGGGTCCTGGTGGCCACGGGAAGCGAGGTGCACCTGGCCTTGAAGGCCAGGGCCCTTTTGGCGGAGAAGGGCCGCCGGGTGCGGGTGGTGAGCCTGCCTTCCTTTGAACTCTTTGCCGCCCAGCCGGAGGAGTATAGGCGGGAGGTGCTTCCTCCAGGCCTCCCCACCGTGGCGGTGGAGGCGGGGGCTACCCTGGGCTGGGAGCGGTACGCCCACAAGGTGGTGGGTCTGGACCGCTTCGGCGCCAGCGCCCCTTACCCTGAGGTCTACGAGAAGCTGGGCTTCACCCCGGAAAGGGTGGCGGGGGCCTTGGAAGAACTCCTATGAGGTTTAGGGTGGATCCCTTGCCCCTTCCCGGCACCTACCGGGGCACGGCCATCGTGGTGAATGTGATCCGGGCCACCACCACCGCAGGCTTGTACTTAAGGGCTGGGGCCAAGGCTTTGATCCTGGCCCCAGGGGTGGAGGTAGCCCGGACTTTGCGCCAGGAGGGGGAAATCCTGGCCGGGGAGGTGGGAGGGCTTCCCCCGGAGGGGTTTGACCTGGGCAACTCCCCCCGGGAGGTAGAAAGGGTGGCGGGGAAGGCCGTGGTCATGGCCACCACCAACGGCACCCGGGCTGCCCATGCCGCCCTGGGAGCCAGGCACATCCTTCTCGGTTCCCTGCAAAATGCCCGGACGGTGGCGGAGAAAGCCAGGGAAACAGGGGAGGAGGTGCACCTGGTCTGCGCGGGGAAGGAGGGCCAGATGGCCTTGGACGATCTCTATACTGCCGGGGTCATCGGAAAGCGCCTGAAGGGCCTGGGGTTTTCCCCGGAAGGGGAGATGGCCCATCTGGCCCTTTTCCTGGCGGAGAATCCTGCGTTCCCTGTCCTTTCCAGCAGCGAGGCCGCCAAGGCCCTGGTGGGGGTGGGTTTGGGGGAGGATGTGGCCGAGTGCGCCCGGGTGGACGTCCATGCGGTTGTCCCGCGCTTCTTGGGGATGCGGGGTGAGGGCATGGTCTTTGGAGGTTAGGGGGAGGGATGCTGGCCACCTTGCGGGAGGTTCTGCCGGAGAAGGGCCGGGCGGTGGGGGCGGTACCGGGAGGCTACGGGGGGGAGGTTTCCCAGGAACCGGTGGCCTACACGGATCCCGTGGAGGCCAGGCGCTACCTGGAGGAAACCGGGGTGGATGCTTTGGCGGTAAGCATCGGCACCCGCCACGGCCTGCACAAGGGGCCGGTGCGCTTGAACCTGCCCCTTTTGGAGGAGCTGGGCCAGCTTCCCGTCCCCCTGGTCCTCCACCGGGCCTTTATCTGGCCGCAGAAGGAGCATGCGGACATCATCGTGCGCTTCTACCGGCCCGCTGGCTACGATCCGGAAAACCCCAGCACTCTGAACGTGAGGATCACCCTCAAGCACACCCTGCCCCGCCTGGATCTTTCCGAGGTGCTCCACTCCGCCTACGAGGACGAGGCCCTGATCCGCCTGGAAACCCGGAAGGAGGCGGACATCCTGGACATCACGGGCAACGTGACCCCCGAGCAGGCCCAGGCCTTTGAGCGCATCATCTGGGACCATCTGGGCCATCACGTGGAGCACTTTGACCCGAGGCTGGTGGGCACCTTCCTGGACAAGGCCGGGCAGAGCTATCCCCTGGCCCTGGCCCAGCTCGTCATCGCCTACTATCTGGTTAAGATGCGGGAGCTGGCCATCGAGCGGGGGCACCTGCGGGTGGCCTAGGGGGAAAGGATGCTGAAGTTTGCGCCCTCCATCCTCACGGCGGACCTGGCGAGGCTTAAGGACCAGATAGAGGAGGCCGAGGCGGCTGGGGTGGACTGGATCCATCTGGACGTCATGGACGGGGTTTTCGTTCCCAACCTCACCTTCGGGCCCCTTCTGGTGGAGGCGGTGCGGCGGGTTACCTCCTTGCCCTTGGATGTGCACCTGATGATCGTGCAGCCGGAGAGGTACCTGGAGGACTTCGCCCGTGCCGGGGCCGACGTCATCACCGTGCACTTTGAGGCCACGCCCCACGCCCACCGGGCGGTGCAGAAGGTGAAGGAGCTGGGGAAGAAGGCGGGGCTTGCCATCAACCCCGCCACGCCCCTCGAGACCTTTGAGCCCCTGTTGCCCGAGCTGGACCTGGCCCTCCTCATGAGCGTGAACCCGGGGTTTGGGGGGCAGAGGTATATTCCCACCTCCACGGGAAGGCTTCGCCGGCTCAAGGAGATGCGGGATAGGCTGAACCCCTCCTGCCTCATTGAGGTGGATGGGGGCGTGAACCGGGATACCGTGGCCGAGGTGTACCGGGCGGGTGCGGACGTGGCCGTGGCGGGAAGCGCTCTTTTCAACAGACGGCCCGTGGCTGATAACCTAAAGGAGCTAAAGGAGGTGCTCTATGCCCTTGGCGATAGGTAAAGAGGTTTTGGACAAGGCGCGGCGGGAAGGCTACGCCGTACCCGGCTTCAACACCAACAACCTGGAGATCACCCAGGCCATTCTGGAGGTGGCCGAGGAGGTGCGGGCCCCGGTCTTCATCCAGATCTCGGACGGGGCCAGGAAGTACGCTGGGATGGAGAACCTGGCCAACCTGGTGAAGGACATGGCGAGCCGCACCAAGGTGCCCGTGGTCCTCCACCTGGACCACGGGGCCGACTTCAAGATGGTGATGCAGGCCCTGAGGGCGGGCTTCACCAGCGTGATGATCGACGCCAGCCACCACCCCTTTGAGGAGAACGTGCGGGAGACCAAAAAGGTGGTGGAGGCGGCCCACGCGGTGGGGGTGAGCGTGGAGGCGGAGCTGGGCCGGCTTCAGGGCATTGAGGACAACATCCAGGTGTCCGAGGCGGAGGCCTTCCTCACCGACCCCGATGAGGCGGAGCGCTTCGTGGCGGAAACGGGGATCGACTACCTGGCCATCGCCATCGGCACCAGCCACGGGGCCTACAAGGGGAAGGGCCGGCCCTACATCGACCACAAGCGCCTCGAGGAGATCAGCAAGCGGGTTTCCATTCCCCTGGTGCTCCACGGGGCGAGCGGGGTGCCCACCTGGCTTAAGGAGAAACTCTTGGCCACGGGGGCGGAGCTTAAGGAGGCCACGGGCATCCACGACGAGGATATCAAGAAAGCTATCCCCAACGGCATCGCCAAGATCAACATCGACACCGACCTGCGCCTGGCCATGACCCTGGGGATCCGCGAGGTGGTGGTGGGCAATCCCAAGGAGTTTGACCCCCGGAAGATCATCGGGAAGGGTCGGGACTACCTCAAGCAGGTGATCCGGGAGAAGTTTGAGCTGATGGGCACGGTGGGCCGGGCCTAAGCCACCCCACCCTGGCTGTGCCAGGGTGGGGACCCCGGACCGCCAGGGACGCCAAAGGCAAAACCCCGCCCGTGTGGGCGGGGGTTTTTGGTCGGGGAGGCCGGATTTGAACCGACGACCACACGCACCCCAAGCGTGTGCGCTACCAGGCTGCGCTACTCCCCGGCGCGCAAAGGTTAGTCTAGTGCGCCGCCTCGTTCCCGTCAAGTAGACTTGTGGGCATGGAGATCAAGGACCTGAAGAGTCTGGTTCAGTACAACCCGGAAAAGATGGCGAAAATCCCCGTCTTTTCCTCGGACAAGATGTTTTTTGATCTCTACGCCCTTCTTCCGGGCCAGGCCCAGAAGGTGCACGCCCACGAGGGCTCCGATAAGGTGTACTACGTTCTTGAGGGCGAGGTGGTGGTGCGCATCGGGGATGAGGAGGCCCTTTTGGCCCCGGGGATGGCGGCTTTGGCCCGTTCAGGGGAGGCCCACGGCGTGCGCAACGAGTCGGCCAACCCCGCCCTTCTCCTGGTGGTGATGGCCCCAAGGCCCTAACCTTTCACAGGGTTTTCAAGGCCCTGGAGTAGGCTTATCCAGATGCTCAAAGCCCTGCCCGCGGACCTGGGGTTTTTGGCGGAGGTCCTCCGCCGCTACCCGGTGCGGGTTTTCTTCCGGGGTGAGGTCCTTCCCGAGGGGCCCTTGCGGGGCGAGAAACTTTTTGAAGAAGGGGACCTCGCCCTTTACTGGGAAGGACCGCCCCCTTCCCGGGAGGTCCAGGAGGCCCTGCGGCTTCTCCTTCAGGTCTTTCGGGAGGTTTTGGAGCTAAAGGAGCGGGAGCTCGCCCTCTTAAGAAGCCAGGAGGAAAGCGCAAGGCTTCTGGGTCTCCTCCTCCACGAGATCAAGAACCCCTTGATGAGCGTTCTGGGAGCCTTGGAGCTTGCCTTAGAGACCGAAGGTCTTCCCCAGGAAGGCAAGGAACTTCTGGCCATTGCCGAAAAGAGTGCCCGTCGTATTCAAGAGCTTCTGCAGAAAGCTCAGGAATACCTACGCCTGGGCCAGGGGGTTCGGCTCAAAAGCGAGCGGGTAGACCTAAAGGCCCTTCTCCGCCAGGTGGCCGACGAGATACGGCCTTTGGCCCGCAGGAAGGGAATCCAGCTCCGCTTGGTCCTGCCGAAACGGGAGGCCTGGGTGTATGGGGACCGGGAATGGCTTTACCAGGCTGTGCTGAACGTCCTTAACAATTCGGTGAAATACACCCCGGAAGGGGGGCGGGTGGCAGTGCGCCTTCTTGTGGGGCAGGACCAGTATGGGATGGCTATTTCCGATACGGGTCCAGGTATTCCCCAGGAGGAGCAGGCCAGGGTCTTTGAGCCTTTTTACCGGGCCTCCACCCGGGGCGAAGCGGAGGGTACGGGGCTTGGGCTTGCCCTGGTGAAGCGGGTCCTCGAGGCCCACGGGGGCGAGGTGCGCTTAAGGAGCCGTCTGGGCCGGGGTAGCACTTTCTTTCTCCTCCTGCCCCGGCCACGCCCAGGCCAGAGGGCTCCCGTGGGACGGCTTCTTCTCCTTATGGTGGCCTTGATCGCCCTGGCCCGCCTGCCCATTTTCCCAGCCCCTTTGGGTTCTAAGGCCTTCGGGGAGGTCCCAGAGGGGGAGGTGGTGAAGCTTTCCGGCTTGGAGCTGGCCTTCAGCCCCAAGGCTGAAGGGGAGGCCCGGCGTTGGCGAAGCCTTTGGGGTGGGGGAGAGCGGGTGCAGGTGCGTTTGCAAAGGGGAGGGGTGGAGGTGGTGCGGAAGGCCCCTGTGCCCTTGGCCCTTTCCACCCCTGAGGGCCAGGTGCGTCCCACCGGGACCCACCTGCGCCTTTCTCGGGACGAAAAGGCTCTCCTCTCCCTTTATCAAGGAAGGGTAAGCCTGGGAGAAAAGACGCTTCCCGCCGGGGAAGGGGCGGTTTTGGGCCAGGGGATAAAGCGGAAGCTCTTGCCTGCTCCCTTGGTGCGCCCGGAGCCGGGCTCCGAAGGGGAAGTGGTCTTGCGCATGCTGGGTCCCGAGGGTGGGCGGGGTTTCCGGGTAGAGGTGCGAAGCGGGGAAGAGGTGGTCCTTTCCCAGCGGGTGGAGGGGAATATTTTCCGCTATGTGCCGCAGGCGGACCGCTTGAGCCAGGTGCGGGCCATGGCCTTGGATGAGGTGGGCCTCGAGGGCTACCCCTCTGACCCCGTGCCCTTTAGGGAGAGGAAAAGCTTTTACGAGGGCAAAAAGAGACTTCCCCACGATCCTAAGGGGGCGGAGGCCTTTCTGCGCCGGGCGGTCGCTGCCTTTCCCGATGATGCCGAGGCCCTGGGGGAGCTGGCCTTTGCCCTCTACCTGCAAGGCCGCCACGCGGAGGCCAAGCCCCTTTACGAGAAGGCCTTGGCCCTTCTGGATAGCCCCGATACCCGGGTTAGGTATGCTCGTCTCCTTTACCATATGAAGCGCCATGGGGAGGCGGAGGAGAGCTACCGGAAGGTGCTGGCGGAAGACCCCGGCAACCTGGATGCCCGCTGGGGGTTAGCGGAGGTGGCCCTGGCCTTGGGCCGGGCCAAGGAGGCGGAACTCCTTTCCCGGCAGGTGTTAACGGTGGAGCCCAACTATCCCCTGGCCCGCTTCACCTTGGCCAAGGCCCTTTTGGAACAGGGGAAGGCAGCCGAGGCCAGGGGGCTTTTGCTGGAGGAGCTTAGGCGAAATCCAGACCCTGAGGTGGAGGCTTTGCTAAAGCGGGTTCCCTGAGGTGGAGGGGGATGGGGAAGCGCATCCTTGTGGTGGAGGACGATCCTGCCGTGGCTAGGGTTTTGACCATGGCCCTTATGCGGCAAGGATACCAACCCCATCTGGCCAAAGACTATCCCACGGCCAAGACAGCTTTGGCCGAGGATTGGGACGCCATCGTTTTGGACATCAACCTGCCGGGGGGTTCTGGTTTGGACCTTCTTCGCTACTTGCGAAAAGAGCTTCACAAGGCCACCCCCGTCCTGGTTCTTTCGGGTCTGAAGCAAGAGCGGAGCCTAAAGGAAGCCCAGGCCCTGGGGGCCCAGGAGTACCTCACCAAACCCTTCAGTCCCAGTGACCTCCTGAAGCGCCTGGAGAAGTATGTGGCGGCGCGGTGAGAGGCTTTATGCCCTTCTGGTCTTCCTGGTGGTGGTCCTGGAAAGCCTGGCTTTGGGAGGCTTGGTGGCGGTTTTCTCGGGAAGGCTTTTCAACCTCTTCGGTTACCCCGTGGCCTACCAAGCGCTTTTTTGCGCCCTCCTCCTCACCGGTGTAGCCCTGAGCCTTCTTTCCGCATATATCTTGCTCTACCACGCCTATACCGCAAGCCGTGAGTCTTACGAGCGCAAACTCTACGAGACCTGGCTCACCCGGTTCACCGAGGCCCTCTTTGCCGGGGAGGCTCCTCCACGCCCTCCTTGGCCCAGGCCCGCCCTGGAAGCCCTTTTGAACCTACGGGAGATACTCAAGGGGGAGTTTTCCGAACGGATAACGGAATGGCTTCGCCAGGCAAACCTCCCTTGGCCCCGCATCCTGAGGGCCCGCCTCACCTCCAGGCCCCTGCGGCTCGAGGCCCTCGAGGCCCTGGCCCAAGCCCGCTTACCCGAGACCCTGGAGGTTATTCTTCCCTACCTGGCCCACCCGGATCCTGTCCTGCGCTTGGCGGCGGCCCGGGCCGGGGCGCGGGTGGCCCAGGGGGATGGGGTCTTAGACTTGGCTAACGCCCTCTTGGAAGCCGCCTTGCCCCGTGGTGCTCTTTTGGAGGTACTCCTCCTTCTGGAGGACCGTGGGGGGCCGGTGGTGGAGTATTTCCTGACCCGAGGTGGACAGGAGGAGGTCTGGGCCGCCCTGGAGGCGGTGGGTAGGATGAAATTGTCTTCCTTGGCGGAGAAGGTTCTCGCCTTCTTGGACCACCCTGACCCGGAGCTGAGGGCTGCGGCCATGCGCGCCCTTTACCGCTTGCGGTACCTGCCCCAGGGGTACGAAGGGGTTTTGCTGGGTGCCCTGAAGGACCCAGAGGAGTTTTTGCGGGTGCATGCGGCCCGGCTTTTGGCCCTTTTGAACAACGAGCTGGCCCAGAGGGCTTTGTGGAAGGCGCTTGCCGATCCCTCCTTTTACGTTCGCCGGGCGGCCGCCGAGGGCCTTCTTCTGGCGAATAGAGACCTTCTCGTCCGGGCGGCGGAGGCGCATCCTGACCCCTACGGGAAGGCCATGGCCCAACAGGTTCTCAGAGAGGCGGCATGAGTGTGCTCATGGAGCTTTTGTTCCTTTATCAGCTCGTTGTCTTGTGGTATTTCGCTTTTCTCAACCTGTTTTATGCCTTGTTTGCCTTCTTTGGCTTAGGGATGGTGGCCCGTTATGCCCGGGAGCTTTCCGAGCAGACCCTTAAGGACCTCCTGGAGCGGGAGGCGTACCTGCCCGTCTCCATCCTGGTGCCCACCTATAACGAGGAGAAGACCATCGCCCACTCGGTGCGCTCCTTTTTGGGCCTGCACTACCCAGAGTTTGAGGTGATCGTGGTGGCGGATGGTCCCAAGGACCGCACCTTGGAGGTGCTGAAAGAAGAGTTCCGCCTGGTGGAGGTGGAATGGGTCTACCGGCGGGCCCTTCCCACCAAGCCTGTCCGGGGCATCTACCGCGGTCGTGTCAAGAGTTATGTGTAAGAGTCTGTGTACGGGGGGCATACCGCTCCTGAAGCATCTTCTCCAGCACCTCCTTCACCTCCGAGAACCCCTTTAGTTTCCGTTCTGCCCACCTCCCTTCCTGCCTCTCCGACTCCAGGTAAAGAAGCTTGTACACCGCCTCTTCCTTAGGAAACTTGTGGTCCCGCACCTTCGTCCCCCGCCGTAGCTCCCGGATAAACCGCTCCATCAGGTTGGTGCTCCGCAGGTACGGCCAAAGCACCTTGGGGTACCCGTAGAACCGCAGGAAGGCCCCCGAATCCTGTACCCAAAGCCCCACCACCCCCGGGTACCGCGAACCCCAGGCGGCCTTCACCTCCTCCAAGGCCCCAAGAGCTTCTTCCCGGCTCTCCGCCCCGTACACCCGCCTCAGGTCCTCCGCCAGCAGGGCCCGGTCCCGGGAGCGCACCTGGGACAGGCTCCACCGCACCCCGTGCACCACGCACCGCTGCCACTCCGCCTGAGGGTAGACCCTGCGGATCGCCTCGGGAAGCCCGGGCAGCCCGTCGGTGATGAAGAGCAATACCCGCCGCAGGCCCCGCTGCCAAAGCTCCCCCAGGACCCCCTCCCATCCCAGGGCGCTCTCCGTGGGCAACAGCCAAAACCCCAGGACCCGCCTCTCCCCATTAGGGGCGATGCCCAGGGCCACATACACGCTTTCCCGTACGATCCCTTCTCCTTCCCTGAAGACCTTTAGGGAAAGCCCGTCCAGGTAGACGAAGGCCATCTCCTCGGGCAAAGGCCGGGTGCGGAAGGCTCCTGCCGCCTCCAGGACCTCGTCCGTCAGGGCGCTCAGGGTCTCGTGGGAGTAGCGGTGGCCTAAGAGCAGGCTCAGTATCTCGGCCGCCTTGCGCTGACTGACCCCGGCGGCGTAAAGGGCTACCGCCACTTCCCCCACGTCCACCAGGCGGCGGACGTAGGGCTTAAGGAAAGCCGGGTAATACCGAGATTCCCGATCCCTAGGGACCTTCAGGTCCACCTGGCCGAAGGCGGTCTCCAGCTTGCGGGGGTAGTAGCCGTTCCTGCGGCCTCCGTGCACCTGCAAGAAGGCCGTCCGGTCCAGCTCCAGAACCGTCTGCAGAACCTCGGCTACTGTCTCCCGCACCGCTTCCCTCAGCAAGATCCGCAAGGTATCCTGGTCCACGGGGCACCTCCTCGTGCTAAGGTGTGCCCCCCTATTAAACACGGACCCTTACACATAAATCCTTACACGACCTCTACCGCTCTTTGGTCTATCCCAACCTCATTGTGGTGGATAAGGAAAACGGGGGTAAGGCCGACGCCTTGAACGCCGGGCTCAACCTGGCCCGCTACCCCCTTTTCTGCGCCGTGGATGCGGATAGCCTCTTGGATGCCCAGGCCCTCTTGCGGGCGAGCCGCTTCTTTTTGGAAGATGACCGCGTTTTGGCGGTGGGGGGGACCATAAGGCCCTTAAACGGTGCGGTGGTGCGGGAGGGGGTGGTGGAGATGCTGCGCCTTCCCCAGGGGTTTTTAGAGCGTATGCAGGTCATAGAGTACGCCCGGGCCTTCTTCATGGGGCGGGCGGGATGGAGCGCCATGGGAGCCTTGCTCATCATCTCCGGGGCCTTTGGCCTTTTCCGGCGGCAGGAGGCCTTGAGGGTGGGGGGGTACCGCACCGACACCGTGGGGGAGGATATGGAGCTGGTGGTCCGCCTCCACCGCTGGGCCCGGGAGGAGGGCCGCCCCTACCGCATCCTCTACCTCCCCGACCCTATCTGCTACACGGAGGTCCCCTCGGACCTTCGCACCCTAAGGCGGCAGCGCAACCGCTGGCACCGGGGGCTTTGGGAGACCCTTTGGGCCCACCGCAGGCTCCTCTTCAACCCCCGCTACGGCCGCCTGGGCCTGGTGGCCATGCCCTACTTCCTCCTCTTTGAGGCCTTGGGTCCGGTGGTGGAGGTTCTGGGGTATGTGAGCCTACCCCTTTTTGCTGCCCTAGGCCTCCTTAACCCCCCTTTCGCCCTCCTCTTCCTTCTCTTCGCCCTGGGGTATGGGGTTTTGCTCTCCCACCTGGCCGTGGGGGTGGAGACCCTCCTCCTTAAGCGCTACCCTAGCCTGGGGGAGCGCCTGAGGCTTCTCCTCCTGCCCTTCCTCGAGGTCTTGGGCTACCGGCAGGTCCTGGCCCTGGAGCGCTTCTTGGCCACCTTTCAGGTGTGGCGCAAGCGGGGGGTTTGGGGGGAGATGAGAAGGAAGGGGCTAGAGCCTTCGCAGGAGAAGGACCACGCCTAACCGTAGGACCAAGGAGAGCAGGATAGGGAGATGATAAGGGCTTGGTCCCACGCCCAGGCTGGCAACGCCTCCCGCTATCACACTTCCGGCAAGTCCGCCTAGACCCATGGCTAGCCAGAAGAGGACGAGGTAGCCGTTCCGACCTTCCCGGGGAGCCTGGGCTAAAACGGCGTTGGCCAAAGCGGTGCCCAGGCCGCTCCAGGCCAGGGCGTCGGCGAGGGCAGAAAGCCATATGGGCCAGGGGAGGGCCGCGGAGCCCAAAAGCCAAAGGCCGGGCATAAGGGCTGCCACCATTCCCGTGCGGAAGAGGACCGCCTTGTGCCCCTCGCGGTCGGCTACCCGTCCCCACATGGGACCGAACAAGAGGCCGCTGGTGGCGGAGATCACCGTCCATAGGCCCACTTCGGTCATTGACAAACCGCCAACCCTTATGAAATAGGGCACCACGTAGGGCCCCCCAACCATAACTGCTCCATACCACAGGAAGACGAGGACCAGGTACCGCCGGTAGGCTAGGTCCCGCCAGGCTATCCCGAGGGCCTTCCAGGCCGGGGGAGGTGGGGACTCCGGGGGCTCGGATTGCAGGCGGAGAAGCAAGACGGAAAGAAGGCCTGCGCCTACTCCCACAAGGAGGATGACTTGGTAGCCCGTGGGGGGCGGGAGGCGATCGGCCACCATGCCTCCCATGAGGTTCCCCAAGGTACCCACCAGGCCCAAGAGGGCATTCCTGAAGCCGAAGTAGCGCCCCCGCCTTCCCTCCGCCACCAGATCGGCCATCCAGGAGAGCCAAAGCACGCCCACGGGAGCGGCTAGAAGCTGGGAAAGCCCGGCAAAGAGGAGAAGGCTCGGTACCCTTAGGTCCTCCGGAAGAAAGCCAGCCAAGACAGCGGGCAGAAAGAGCAAGCGGGCTAGAAAGTTCAGCCGCACCACTAGGGCCTTGCGGCTTCCCCGTAGGAAAAGGGCCAGTGGAGCCAGGAGCTGGGCCAGGAAGGGAAGGGCCCCCAGGAGGGCCAAGGCCTGGGGGGAGGCCCCCAGAGCCAGGGCATACCCGGTGACGATCACCCCTGTGCTCCAGTTGAGGAAGAGGATGGCCAGGGCTCCTTCCCAGATGGAAAGCCTTAGGGAGCGTTCCGGTTCCACCCCATGATTATCCTTGAACCCAGTAAAATCTCTCCCATGGAAACCGCTATCACCCGCATGCTGGGTATCCGCTACCCCATCGTGGCGGCCCCCATGTTTTTGGTCTCGGGGGCTAGGCTCCTTAAGGCGGTGGCCGAGGCTGGGGCCATCGGGGTCATCCCCAGCTTGAACTTCCGAACCCATGCGGCTTTCCGGGAGTTCCTGGAGAGTTTTCCCCAGGTGCCCTTCGGCGTGAACCTCATCCTCAAGGACAACCCCCGCCTCGAGGAGGACCTAAAGGCCGTGGTGGAACGCCGAGTGCCCTTGGTGGTCACCTCCTTGGGGGATCCTACCCGGGTGGTGGAGCGGGTCAAGGCCTATGGCGGCGTGGTCTGGTGCGATGTGGTGGGTCTAAGGCACGGGAGAAAGGCGGTGGAGGCTGGGGCCGACGCCCTGGTGGCGGTGGCCGCTGGGGCTGGGGGGCATGCGGGGATGGTGAGCCCCTTTGTCCTCGGGCCCTGGCTTAGGGAGGAACTCGGGGTGCCCGTGCTCATCGCCGGGGGCATCGCCACGGGAAGGCAGCTTCTCGCCGCCTTGGCCCTGGGGGACGGGGCCTACATCGGTACCCGCTTCATCGCCACCCTGGAGTCCGAGGCTCCCCTGGAGTACAAGGAAGCCCTTTTGAGGGCCACTCCTGAGGACATCCAGTACACCCCGGAGGTTACCGGGGTGCCCGCCAACTTCCTAAAGGAATCCCTGGAGCGTTTCCGCCAGGGTGGGGGCAAGGCCTGGAAGGAAGTTTATTCCGCCGGGCACGGGGTGGCCTTCATCCGGGATCTCCCTTCCGCCAAGGAGGTGGTGGCCCGGCTGGTGGCCGAGTACCAGGAAGCCAAGCAAAGCCTGCCCTGATTCCATATCGGGGGTTTTCGCCAAGATGCTTACCGCCTTGCGCATCTTCTTTCCCTTTATCCTCTCCCTGGGCTTGACCTACGCCCAGTACGACCTGGTGGTTTACGGGGCCACCCCCCAAGGGGTGACGGCAGCGGTGGCTGCGGCGCAGGAAGGTCTTAAGGTGCTCCTGCTGGAGCCCAGCCGGGGGGTGGGGGGTGTGCTTACCCGGGGGTGGCTGGCCACCCTGGACCTGGCCGAGGACCGGGAGGGCCTTTTGCAAGGGGGGCTTTTTCGGGATTTTTATCGCCGCATCGGGAAAGAGGCCTCCTTTGACGTGGTGCAGGCCGAGCAGGCCTTCTGGGCTATGCTCCGGGAGGCAGGGGTGGAGGTGCGCCTCGAGGTGCCCTTGGACCGGGTAGGCGTAGAGGCGGGCCGGCTAACCCTCTTGGAGACCCCTATGGGCACGGTGGGGGCTCCTTACTTTGTGGATGCCACCGATACCGCGGACCTGGCCTTCCGTGCCGGGGCCAGCTTCACCCAGGGGAGGGAGGACACGGGTCTGGACCAGCGGAGCATGGCGGCCACCTTGGTCTTCCGGTTGGAGGGGGTTCCCTGGGGTGCCGTCTTTCTGGCCCTCAACTACGAGGGCCAGGTGCGGCGCACGGGGGCGGGGGCCTGGGGGAGAAGCGGCTGGGGCTTCGGGGAGCTGGTGCGGGGATACCTTCCCTCCGATCCCAGCCGCTATACCCTCCGGGGCCTGAACCTGGCCCGCCAGGATGACGGCAGTGTCCTGGTGAACGCCCTTCTCGTCTTCGGGGTAGAGAGGGTGGATGCCTACGAGTTGGAGCGCCTTCGCCAGGAGGTGGCGTTGGAGGCGGAGCGGGTGGTGGCCTATTTGCGGGAAAAGGACCCTTTGGTGTTTGGCACCGCCCGCCTGGCGGGGGTGGCCCCTGCCCTTTACATCCGGGAAAGCCGTCACCTAAAGGCCCTTTACCGCCTCAAAGCGGAGGAGGTTCTGCTGGGCCGGAGCTTCCCCGATGCCGTGGCCCTGGGGGGGTACCCCCTGGACGGCCAGGCCTATTTCCCTGGGGAAACCCCTTACCTCCTGGGTACTCCGGCACCCTACGGGGTGCCCTTTCGCAGCCTGGTGCCCCGGGAGCTTAAGAACCTTTTGGTGGTTTCCCAGGCGGCGGGCTTTGACAGCGTGGCCGCCTTTTCCGCGCGGGTGGTTCCCTTGCAGATGGCCTTGGGGGAGGCGGCAGGGGTGGCGGTGGCCCTCCTTCGGCGGGCGCCGCAAGCAGGGCTTATGAAAGTGCCCCTGGCGGACTTTCACGAGTTGGCCGCAAGCGGGCAGGCCCTCGAGGCGCTGCGCAAGCGGCTTGCCCAAAGGGGGGCCAGGCTTTCCTCCCCGGAGGGAGGCCGGGTGGAGGCGGAAAGGCCAGGGTACCGGGAGGCGGTGGCCCTCCTGAGGCGCGGGCTCTTCGCCGGACCCTACTATTTAAAAGGCTCCTTGGGCCTTTCTGAACCCATTCTCCTGGGGGATTTTTTGGCCAACCTGGAGCACTACTACCGGGCAAAAGGGCCTGAGGAGCGCCTTAGGGTGGTGCTGAAGGCCAGGGAGCTTTTCCGGGAAGAGCTGCAAAAGCCCTTGAAGCGGTTCGCCCTGAACCAGCTCTTGCAGGCGTTGGGGGAGGGTAAGCTTTCGGGTGCCGATCCCGTGACGCGGGGGGAGGCGGCCCTTCTCCTCTACCGGCTTCTGCCATAATAGTCTAAAGTGCTAGCCATCTTGCTCCTCCCCGAGTTCTCCGAGCTGGAGGCGGCCCTAGCCCTCGAGGCAGCCCGGCGCCTGGAATACCCTGCTTACACCGTGGCCAAGGGGCGTAAGGGAACCCCGGCCCTGGCGGGCTCCGTCTGGACTCCCACCTACGCCTTTCCCGCGGCCCCGCCCCCGGAAGCCCTCCTCATCCCCGGGGCCAAAAGGCCAGGCCGGATGGCCCGGGATCCCTCCTATGTGGCCTTCGTGGAGGAGATCTGGGAGGGGTTAGAGGCTGTGTTTCTAGGCTTTAACGCCCATCTCTTCCTGGCCGAGGTGGGCAGGCTTCCTTCTCGGGTGGCGGCCCCAGGGGAGGTGGCCCAGGGCTTGACCAAGCAGGGCTACCAGGTGGCGGATGGTTCCTTCCACCGGGAGGCCAAGGTCTATACCACCCTGGGGGGGTTATCCCTGCTTAAGGCTTTAGAGGATTGGGCGCAAAAAGCGATTGAGCTTTAAGTTTATACGGTAGTACACTACCCCCATGACCGTGAGGGAGTATCAGAAAAAGCGGCGTCGGGAGCGCATCTTCCAGGCAGCCATGGCCCTTTTCCGTCAGCAGGGTTTCCGGGAAACCACCGCCACCGATATCGCCAAGGCCGCCCACGTGTCCCGGGGTACCTTCTTCAACTACTACCCCTATAAGGAAGCCGTGCTCCTGGAGTACGGGAGCCTGCTTCTTGCGGACCTCAGAGAGGAGGTAAGGCGGCGCCTGGCCCAGAAGGAGGATCCCATGGCCCTCCTCCGCTTCCTCTTCCAGAGGCTTGCCGCCTTTACCCAGGCGGAGAAGGACCTTCTTTTGCCCCTTCTCTACGAGCTTTTAAACCCCGATCCGGTCCGGGCCAAGGCCGCCTTCCTGGCCCTGCCTTTGGGGGACTTGATCGCCGAGGTCCTGAAGCCCTTGCGGGAAAAGGGGGTGGTGCGGCAGGACCTTTCCCTGGAGCGGATGGGCCGCACCTTGGCCGACCTTTACTTCCTCGCCGCCTTGCGCTGGGCGGCCTATACCCCTAACCGGGATTTCGGGGAGGAGGTAGAGAAATCCCTGTCCTTGGCCCTGGAAGGGATTCTGGCCCGAAGCCAGCCCACCCAGGTTTCCAGGAAATCCGCCAAAGCCAAGGCTTAGTCCGCGGCCACCTTCAGCCTTTGGGCGATCTCGGGGATTCTGGCCAAAAAGACCCCTGTGGGGCTACCCGTGAGGGCCACCTCCTCCGGGGTACCCTCGGCCACGATCTCCCCGCCCCGGTCGCCCCCCTCGGGGCCCAGGTCTATCACCCAGTCGGCGGTCTTCACCACGTCCAGGTTGTGCTCGATGACCACCACGGTGTTGCCGGCATCCACCAGGCGATGGAGCACATCCAGAAGCTTGGCCACGTCGTCAAAGTGAAGGCCGGTGGTGGGCTCGTCCAGGATGTAGAGGGTGCGGCCCGTGGCCTTACGGCCCAGCTCCGTGGCCAGCTTGATCCTCTGGGCCTCGCCTCCGGAAAGGGTGGGGGAGGGCTGGCCCAGGCGCATGTAGCCCAGGCCCACGTCCACCATGAGCTGGAGCTTGCGGGCGATGGTGGGAACGTTTTGGAAAAACTCCAGGGCTTCCTCGGCGGTCATGTCCAGGACGTCGGCGATGCTCTTGCCCCTTAGCTTCACCTCGAGGGTCTCCTTGTTGTAGCGCTTGCCCTTGCACACCTCGCAGGGTATGTAGAGGTCGGGCAAAAAGAGCATCTCGATCTTCACCGTGCCGTCGCCCCCGCAGGCCTCGCACCGCCCCCCCTTCACGTTGAAGGAGAAGCGACCCGGGCCATAGCCCCGCTTCCTGGCCTCCGGGGTCTTGGCGAAGAGGTCCCGGATCTCGTCAAAGATGCCGGTGTAGGTGGCGGGGTTGGAGCGAGGGGTGCGGCCGATGGGGGACTGGTCGATCTCGATCACCTTGTCCAGGTGCTCCACTCCCTCCAGGGATTCGTAGGCTCCAGGGGTGGTCTTGGCCCGCATGAGCTTTTGGGCCAAGGCGGCGTAGAGGACATCGTGGACCAAGGTGCTCTTTCCCGAACCGGAGGGCCCGGTCACCGCCACGAAGCGGCCCAAGGGGATTTTCAAGGTGATGTTTTTCAGGTTGTGCTCCCGGGCCCCCTTGAGCACCAGCCACTTGCCGTTTCCCTTCCTACGCTCCTTGGGCACGGGGATTTGCTTCTCCCCCCGCAGGTAGGCCCCGGTAAGGCTCTCCTTGCTTTTAAGGATCTCCTCCAGGGGTCCTTGGGCCACCACCTCTCCTCCGTGGATGCCGGCCCCCGGTCCCATGTCCACGATCCAGTCCGCGGCCCGCATGGTTTCCTCGTCGTGTTCCACCACGATCAGGGTGTTTCCAAGCCCCTGGAGGCGCTTCAGGGTCTGGATGAGGCGCTGGTTGTCCCTGGGGTGGAGGCCGATGCTGGGCTCGTCCAGCACGTAAAGCACCCCGGTGAGGCCGCTTCCTACCTGGGTGGCCAGGCGGATCCGCTGGGCCTCCCCTCCGGAGAGGGTGTTGGCGGCTCGGTCCAGGGTGAGGTAGTCCAGCCCCACCCCCACCAGGAAGCCCAGCCTCTCCACGATCTCCCGCAGGATGGGGCGGGCGATCTGGGCCTGGAAGGGGGAGAGATAGGCCTCGAGGTTCCGGAAAAACTCTAGGGCCTCGCGAACGGGCAGGGCCGAAACCTCGGCGATGTTCTTGTCCGCCACCCTTACGGAGAGCACTTCCTTCTTGTAGCGGGTGCCGCCGCACACCGGGCAGGGCTTCTGCGACATGAAGCCTTCCAGCGCCTCCTTGACCCCTTCGGACTCCGCCTCCTGGTACCGCTTCTGCAGCCAGGGGATGACCCCCTCGTAGTGGACCTCCACCCGGAAGGTTTCCTTGCCTCCCCGGCGGAAGACCACCTCAAAGGGCTCGGGAAGGCCGTGGAGCACGGCCTGCTGGGCTTCCTCCGGCAGGTCCTTGAAGGGGGTTTTGAGGTCGAAGCCCATGTGTTCTGCCAAGGCCCGAAGCCGGTCCCAGAGGTAGCTTCGCCCCGTGTCCCGCCCCCGGGCCCAGGGCAGGATGGCCCCCTCGGCCAGGGAGAGCTCGGGGTTCACGATGAGCTCAGGGTCAAACTCCTGCTTGTAACCCAGACCCGAGCAGGCAGGGCAGGCCCCGTAGGGGGCGTTGAAGGAGAAGATGCGGGGCTCGAGCTCCTCCAGGACGCTTCCGTGCTCGGGACAGGCGAACTTCTCGGAGAAAAGCTCCTCCTGGCCGGAATCCGGGTAAAGGACCCGCATGAGCCCCTCGCCCCTAAGGAGGGCGAGCTCCACTGCCTCGGCGATGCGGGGGCGTTCCTCCTCCTTAAGGACCACCCGGTCCACCACCAGGTCAATGTCGTGCTTCTCGTACTTTTCCAGGTTTAGGTTCTGGGCCTCCTCCAGGAGGTAGATGACCCCATCCACCCGCACCCGGGCGTAGCCTTCCTTCATGAGTTGCTGGAAAAGCTTGCGGTACTCCCCCTTTCTCCCCCGCACCAAAGGAGCCATGAGGATGGCCCGGGTGCCCGGGGGGTTCTTCAGGAGGCGGTCGGTGATCTCGCTAGCAGACTGCTTCTCAATAGGGCGGCCGCACTCCGGGCAGTAGGCGGTGCCGATGCGGGCATAAAGAAGGCGGAGGTAGTCGTGGATCTCCGTCACCGTGCCCACGGTGGAGCGGGGGTTGTGGCTGGTGGTTTTCTGGTCGATGGAGATGGCGGGGGAGAGGCCCTCGATGCTTTCCACCTCGGGCTTGTCCATGACCCCCAGGAACTGGCGGGCGTAGCTGGAGAGGCTTTCCACATAGCGCCGCTGCCCCTCTGCGTAGATGGTGTCAAAGGCCAGGGTGCTCTTGCCCGAGCCGGAAACCCCGGTGATGACGATGAACTTGCCCCGCGGGAGCTCCAGGCTGATGTTCTTGAGGTTGTGCTCCCGTGCCCCCCGGATGACGATGCGGTCCATCCGTGGAAGTATACCACTACCTTCTGGGAAGGACCAGGTGGCAGGGGGGGGCTTCCCGTGCCCTATAGTGAACCTATGGCCTCTTGGATGCGTACCGAGGCGGAGGAAGCCCCCAAGGTCATAGAGCGCCTCCTTAGGGAGAACGAGGGCGAGGTGAGGAGCTTGGCCCGCTTCCTGAGGAAGCGCCCCCCGGCTCTCACCCTTACCGTGGCCCGGGGGAGTTCCGACCACGCCGCCCTTTTTGCCAAGTACCTCCTCGAGGCCCGATTGGAGTGGCCGGTTCTCTCCTTGGCCCCTTCCGTCCTCACCCTTTACCGGGCTAGGCCCAGGGTGCCTTTTCCCTCCCTTCTTCTCGCCTTTAGCCAAAGCGGGGAAAGCCCCGACCTTTTGGAGGTGGTAAGCGCCTACCGCTCCCAGGGAGCCCTCACCGTGGCCCTGGTGAACCGGGAGGAGAGCCCTCTTGCCCGGATGGCGGAGGTGGTCCTTCCCCTCCATGCCGGGGAGGAGAAGGCGGTGGCCGCCACCAAGAGCTTCCTCGCCATGCTGGCCGCCACCCTCCACCTCCTGGCCCAGCTGGTGGAGGAAAGCCGCCTGCGCCAGGTCCTTCCCGCCTTACCCGAGGCCTTGCACCGGGCCTTGGAGGCCTCGGGGGAGCTGGATTACCTGGAAGATGCGGAAAACCTTTTCGTCCTGGGGCGGGGGTTCACGTACCCCGTGGCCCTCGAGGCGGCCTTGAAGCTGAAGGAGGTGGCGGGGCTTCATGCGGAGGGGTTTTCGGCGGCGGAGTTCCTCCACGGTCCCCAGGCCCTTTTGGAGGCTGGCTTTCCGGTGCTGGCCTTGGTGCAAAAGGATGAGGCCTTGGAGGCCCTTCTTTCCACCCTCGAGGGGTTAAAGGCGAAAGGGGCTCATCTTCTCGTTCTCTCCCCGGAACCCGATGCCTTGGCCCTGGCGGATTCTCCCCTGGCGCTTCCCGTGGCCTCCGTGCCCGAGATCACCCCTCTTTTCCTGGCCCAGGCCTTCTATCCCAAGGCGGAGGCCCTGGCCCGCTCCCGGGGCCTGGATCCGGACCGGCCCCGGCACCTCACCAAGGTGACCCGGACCCGCTAGAAGACCCTTTCCCCCAGGGGTACCTCCCGCTCTGTGGTGAGGAGGACCACCCGGCCCTCGGCATCCTTAGCCCCCAGGACCAGCACCTCGGAGGGAAAGCCTGCGATGGAGCGGGTTCCCAGGTTCACCGCGCACACCACCAGGCGGCCCACCAGGTCCTCGGGGCGGTAAAGCTCGGTAATCTGGGCGGAACTCTGTTTGACCCCTAAGGGCCCGAGGTCGATCCAGAGCTTGTAGCTGGGTTTGCGGGCTTTCTCGTGGGGTTCGGCCTTCAAGATGCGGCCGATGCGCAGATCCAGGATTTGAAAGGCTTGCAGGGCCTCCATAGCTAGATTCTGCCAGAGGAAGGGGCTGGTACAAACACGTTTCCCGCCTCTTGAGGAGGCGGGACTCTTGCAGATAGGGCGCTGGTGGGCCGTGCAGGACTTGAACCTGCAACCAACCGGTTATGAGCCGGCCGCTCTGACCGATTGAGCTAACGGCCCACGCCAGAAAAGCATTGTAGCACAAGGCAGGACAAGGGACCGCGCTTTAGGGTGTATACTTCCATTTAGAGGTGAAGCCTATGACCGTAAACGAGAGCACCACCGATAGGGTGATTCGCTTTATTCTGGCCCTGGTCCTCTTCTACTTCGCTTTCCAGTCGGCATCCCCCTGGAACTGGATCCTGGGGATCGTGGGGGTGGTCCTCCTCTTCACGGCGGTCACCGGCTTCTGCGCCCTCTATAAGGCCCTGGGCATCAGCACCAAGAAGTAAACCCGCTGCATGGAGGCCCTGGCTTGGCCTCTTTCCCCCGGGGACCTGGTGCGGGTGGAGTTTTGCAAGTTCCCGGGGGATAGCCTGCACTATTTTTGGCAGGCCCGGGTGGTGGAGGTACGCCCGGAAGGCGTCCTGACCTTGCTCCCCCAGGGCGGGACCTTTCACCACGTGGCCAAGGGGAAGGCGGTGGTGCTGGACCACGATGCCTATGTGGCCTTTTTCCCTGGGGCCTGGTACTCCGGGGGACCGGATGTGAGGGAGGGCCGGGTGCTGGAGTATTACTGGAACGTGCAAACCCCGGCAGAGTGGACGGGAAGGGGTTTTCGCCAGTACGACCTCGAGCTGGACGTGCGTTGCCAGGCCGACCATACCTGCCAGGTCTTCGACCGGGAGGAGTTTTTGGCCAAGCGCTCCCTTTACCCCAGGCTTTGGGTGGAGGAGGCGGAAAAGGCGGTGGAGGCCATTTTCCGCCACATGAAAGAGGGGCGCTGGCCTGTTTTACCCCCCGGGGAGCCCCTTCCCTGGATGGAACGGATCTAGGGCGTTAGGGCGGGGACGGAGGAGGGAGCTGGGTCCTGTGCCCCAGGCCCCCAGGCTTTAAGGGGCAGGAGGGTGCGGCCTTCCAGGTGCCAGCGTCCTTCCAGGGCTACCTGGTAGAAAAGGCCCTTGAAAAAGCCGTGGAAGCTATCCTCCCAGGTTTCCAGGTTCTGGGCCCGCAAGGGGTAGTTGTGCCAGGCGGGGCCCAGGTAGTAGAGCCAGGGGTCATCCAGAAGGCGGGTATCCCGTGGGGGGAGGCCGAGGAGGGCGTTGAAGTAGCCTCTAAGCCGGCTTGCGGTGAAGAGGAGGTTGAGGTAGGGATCCTCGAGGGCCTTCCTGGCCTCGGCCTCGGTCTTGGGGAAGGGTCTTGCGGGATCCCAGGCCCCGAAGAGTCGCAGGCGGTCCTGTTGCTTGAGGGCATCCTCCCAGCTCATCTGGGCCAGGCCCAGGGTGCGGCTCAAGGGGGCGTGGCCTTGGACCTCGGCCAGACCTTGGGCTAAGCCGTCCGCCGCTTCCCGCACCCCCCGGGAAAGCCCCAAGGCCTTGTCCCCCCCGTACTGCTCGTTATCCACAATGGCGGCCAGCACCCCATAAGGAATGCCGAGGGCGGAGGCGGCGGCGCGGATCTCCCGGGCGTAGGGAAGTACGTGGTGGGGGGCGGTGGGCAGGCCCTCGAGGTCCACCTTCTGGCCCCGCTTGGCCTGGCCGATGGCCTCCACCCAGCGCTTGGCCGCCAGGAGGGCGCTTTTGGCTTCGGGGTATGCGGCGCGCTTGCCGGAGCGCTGGTTTTTGAGCTCGAGACGGAGCAGGCGGTCGTAGGCCCGGGCCACTTTCTCCCCTAAAAGCAGGTGCAGGCTGGCCTTCAAGCTCAGGTGGAGGCTCACCCAAGCCTCCCGCTCTTCCCTTGGGTAGGGGAGAAGATCCCTGAGGCTTGGGGAGGGGGGTAGGGTAGGGGGGATGGGAAGGGCCAGGTAGAAAAGGCCCGCTGCCAGCAGCACCAGCCAGGGGCCCGGGGGCATAGGTCAGGACTGGGCGTCTTCCACCGGGGCGGGGGGCACCTCCACCGTGGCCTCCACGGGGTAGCCCGCGTAGATGCGGCGGCCCCCCAGGGTTCTCTCCAGCACCTCCCGCCACTCGGGGAGGTTCAGGAAGCGGTCTGCCTGGTTGCGGAGCTCGAGGTCCGCAAGCTCGTGCACGCCAAGGAGGTGGATTTCCTTCCCCATGGCCCTTAGGGCGCTGAAGGTGTGGGCCAGTTCTCCCGAACCGCTGGCCACGATGGCCCGGTCCCAGCGGGGGGCGGTGGTGAGGAGGTCCGTGGCCATCATGGCCTCAAACCGGGCTTCTCCCCGGACCAAGCGGCTCCGGACCGTGTAGCCCATAAAGACCAGGGCATCTATGAAGCGCTGTTGGCGCTCGTCCTCGGGATCGGTGATGGGCACGTAGTAGAAGGCGTTGTAAAGCTGCTCCGGGGTGGCGAACTGGGTGAGGACCCGGCGGTGGTCCACGTTCCAGCCCAGGCGCTTGGTGGCAAGGTACATGTAGGATCCGTCAATGAAAAGGGCAACCCGCATATGCTCCCATCTTAGGACAAAGCCAGGCCCCGGGCTACTCCGGGGCCCGTGAGTAGCGGAGAGGAATCTCAGGCCGGTGCTTTCTCCTCGGCCTTTTCCGAGGAGTGCCCGGGGTTCACCTTGAGGGCGGGGTTGGCGTAGACGGCGGCGTGGTTGGCGGCGATGGCGGCTTCGCCGAAACCCAGCACGATTAGGGGAAGCTTCCCCGGGTAGGTGACGATGTCGCCGCAGGCGTAGACCCCGGGGATGCTGGTGGCCATGGTGGTGTCCACCTTGATCTTGTTCTTTTCCAGCTCCAGCCCCCAGTTGGCCAGGGGCCCCAGCTTGGTGAGGTAGCCCGCCAGGATCAGCACAGCGTCCACCTCTAGCTCCTTTTCCTCCTGGGTTCCGTTGTGGAAGATCACCGCCTTGCGCACCTGGGTATCCCCTTCAATCCGCCGGACCTCGTAGGGGGTGAGCACGGTAAGGCGCCCTTCCTCATGGGCTTTGAAAAGCTCCTTCACGCTGGCCTCGTGGGCCCGGAACTGGGGCCTCCTGTGGATCAGGGTGATCTCCTTAGCGGTGCCCAGAAGGTTCAGGGCCCAGTCCACGGCGCTATCCCCACCTCCCACGATGAGGACCCGCTTGCCCTGGAACTCGGCCTTGGTCTTCACCGCATAGTAAACGCCCTTGCCCTCCAGCTCCTTTTCCCCCGGGGCACCCAGGCGCCTGGGCTCAAAGGCACCCACGCCAGCGGCGATGATTACGGCCTTGGCGGTATAGGTATTGCCCAGGGAGGTGGTCACCTTGAAAAGATCCCCGTCCTTTTCCAAGGTTTCCGCCCGCTCCCCCAGGCTGTAAATGGGGTTGAAGGGAGCCACCTGCTCCACCAAGCCCTTCACTAGGTCCTTGGCATACACCTTGGGAAAGCCCGCCACGTCGTAGATGTATTTCTCCGGATACAAAGCGGAAAGCTGTCCCCCGGGTTCGGGCAAGGGGTCGATGAAGCGGAAGGAAAGCCCTCGCATGCCCACGTAAAAACCCGCAAAAAGCCCAGCGGGGCCCGCACCAATGATGATCACGTCGGTGTGCTCCATGGCCTCACCTCGCCCTGCATTCTACCCTTAAGGAAACCCTATGGGCGGCGACTTCCGGTTAGGGACAAAGGTCTTGACCCTATCCCATAATCTTCGCCCTATGGTCCGCCAGTTTACTACGGAGGTGGGATCTTTCTCCCGCCTGGAGAAGACTAGTCCACCCGTAGCACCACTTTTCCAAAGACGCGCCGCTCCTCCAGGAGGCGGTGTCCCTCCGCAGCCTCCTCCAAGGAAAGGACCTGCCCCACCACGGGCTTTAGCCTTCCCTGTTCCACAAAGCGCAGGATGGGGAAAAGACGGCTTTTGGAGCCCATGGTGGAGCCTAGGATGGAAAGTTGCCGGAAGAACACATGGGCGAAGGGAAGGGTGCCCTCGTATCCCGAGGAAGCCCCGGCGATGGCAATCCTGCCCCCATTGGCCGTGGCCCGGATCACCCCTTCAAAGTAAAGGGCCCCGGTGTGGTCCACCACCTTGTCGGCGCCCTTCCCGCCGGTTAGGCGGCGCACCTCCTTGGGCCAGTCGGGGTGGGTGTAGTTCACGGTTTCATCGGCTCCCAGCTCCTTGGCCTTCCTGAGCTTTTCCTCCGAGCCTGCGGTGGCGATAACCCTGGCCCCGAAGAGCTTGGCGATCTGGATGGCGGCCACGCTGACCCCGCTTCCTGCGGCCATCACCAGGACGTCCTCCCCGGGGCGCACCTGGAGCTTGTCCACCACCATCTGCCAGGCGGTGAGGAAGGTGAGGGGAATGGCAGCGGCCTCTTCAAAGGAAAGGTTTGGTGGCTTCTTGAGGAGGTTCACCTCGGGTACCACCAGGTACTCGGCGTAAGCTCCAAAGCGGTGTTCGCCCAGTATCTCGTATTTGGGGCAGAGGTTATCTTCCCCCGCCAGGCACCGCTCGCAGTGGCCACAGGAAAGGCCGGGGTTGACCACCACCTCGTCCCCAGGGGCAAAGCCCGTTACCCCAGGCCCCACTGCGTCCACCACCCCCGAGGCATCGGCTCCCAGGATGTGGGGTAAGGGAAGCTTGGGGCTGGCCACTCCCTTGCGAACCCAGATGTCCAGGTGGTTGAGGGCTGCAGCCCTTACCCGGATGCGGACCTCTTTGGGGCCAGGCTCAGGGGTGGGCATTTCCGCTACTTTTAAGACCTCTGGGCCCCCTCGAGCCTCCATGACCACTGCTTTCATCACCGCCTCCTTATGGAGGAGATTTTTCCACGTGCTGGCAACGGGGTCAAGCTAAAGGGGCAGACTTGACCGCTATACCGCATAGAGCCCCAGGAAGCGCAGGGCGGAGAGGGGGTTGAAGGAGAAGGCCTCCAAGGCCGCCTTCTTCTCCCTGACCCCTTGGCGGTGAAGCATGGAGACCAGAAAGGCCCGGAGGGCCGCCAAGACCTGTGCCCCCACCCCCCGCACCTGGCAGGCATCCTCGTGGAGGAGAACGTCCCGTACCCAAAAGGACCGGTTCTCTACCTCCCACCGGTAAAGGAGAAGCTCCCCAAGCCGCCTCGCCTCCGCCACCTCCGGCCCCAAGCTGGTGAGGGCGTAGCTCACCGTCCGCCGCACCTCCCCCGTCCCCTTGTGCCTCACCTCCCGCTCCATCCGCACCACCTGCCTGGCCCCAGGGAAGGCCCGCACCTCTTCCGGCAGGTAGGGGGAAGCCCAAACCCGGTAGGTCCACACCTCCCCATCCCGCACCAGATTCCACACCGCCTCGGTCTCGCCAGGAAGCCGCCTCTCCTCCATGCCCTTGAACACCTCCAAGGCCCACTCCAAAAGTTCCCCCTGGTTAGCCTTCAGGACAAAGAGGTACGCCCCCCTTTTTGCACCACCTTCCCCGCTAACTCCGGGTACAGGTACCCCGCGTCCCCCACCACCACCTTCCCCTTGAGCCCCTCCGCCCCCAGGCGGTCCAGGAGCTCCAAAAGGGCTTGGTCCTCCCTCCCCTCCGCCCGGGCCTGGGCCAGGGTGGTATGGAGGTGCAGGGCCAGGACCTCCACCAGCTTGACCTGGGCGCTTTTCCCCTTGCCGCTTCCCCGCAGGTGCTTCCCGTCTACCACCAGGACTTCCCCAAGGTCGGCTTCGGGGAAGACCTGGAGGAGGGCCGCTTGGAGCTTTTCAGGATCCAGGCGGTGAAGGAGAAGGGTGATGGCGGTGTGGCCTGGGGCCTTGCGCAGGCCCAGGTGGGGCAAGAGGTGGGGGTTGGCGCGGGCGAAGCGTTCCACGCCCCTCAGGGAGTCCACGCGGGAAAGAAAAGCCACCAGGATGAGGGCCAGGAGGCCCCAAAGGGGGTACTGCCGGTTGCGGGCCCGGGGGTCGGGGATCTGGGACAGGGCTTCGCGCAGGGTCATGCCCCCTCTTTACTCCAGGAGCCGCATATAGGTCAAGTCTGGCTAAAGGGGTAGCACTCTGAACCCGGACAGACACATGTGAGACTGGACGAGTAAAAATGTGGGGACCACTCCAGAAGAGAGGGGGTCCCCACGGATGCAGCTTACCACGGTTGGCAAAGAGGTTTTGCGGGGAGCGCGGAAGGCCCGGGAACTCCAAGAGGCCGGGGCCGGCGATCCCACGGTTCAGGACCGCTTACGGAAGCTCAAACAGGTGGAGGCGCTCAGGAAATACCGGGTGGGCTGGCCCGAGATCCAGGAGCTTTTGGGGATCAGCCGGGCCACCTATTACCGCTGGCGGAAACGCCTCAAGGAAGAGGGCCTTGCCGGTCTTAAGCCTCGGTCAAGACGTCCTCAGCGCTTGCGGCGGAGGATTTACTGGTCTTCGGATCTGCTGATCCGGGTGGAAGCCCTAAGGAAGGAGAACCCCACCTGGGGCCGCTGGCCGATTTGGCTGACCCTAAGGAAGGAGGGCTTTGCGGTGAGCGAGCGTACCGTGGGGCGGATCCTGGCCTACCTGGAAGCACACGGCTGCGTGGAAAGCGTAGCGGCCTTTCTGGCCCAGGCCCGGCGGGGGAAGGGGGGGCGAAGACCCAGGAGGCCCTATGCGCAAAGGAAGCCCAAGGGATACGAGGTGGGTCACCCTGGCGACCTTATCCAGGTGGATACCCTCACCGTGACCCTGGGCCCTGGGGAGACGATCCAGCACTTCTCGGCCGTCGACCTCTTCACCCGTTTCTCCCTTGCGGAAGTCCACACCCGAGCCACGGCCAACCTGGCGGCCAGCTTTCTTGCCCGCCTGATGGTGCGAGCGCCTTTTCCTATCCGTGCGGTGCAGGTGGATGGGGGCAGCGAGTTTATGTCCGATTTTGAGGAGGTCTGTGAACGTTTGGGCGTTAAGCTCTTCGTTCTTCCTCCGAGGAGCCCCAAGCTCAATGGTCACGTGGAGCGGATGCAGCGGACCTTTAGGGATGAGTTCTACACACGACCGTTGCCTTCACAGATCCCCGAGCTCCAAAGGGAGCTTGACGCCTACCTGGACCACTACAACCGCCGGCGACCCCACCGGGCCTTGGGGGGCCTGGCCCCTTTAGAGTACCTGGCTAGAATACGGGGGGAGGCGGTCCCCACAGAGTCTCAAATGTGTTGACCGACTACACCGCCCTGGCCTCCTTTCTCGTGGGGCTGCTCCTGGGGCTCCTCGGCTACCCCGGCTTTTACGTCCTCCCCTGGTTCATGATCGCGGTGGCGGTGGTGGCCAGCGTGCACGGCCTCCCCTGGGGGCTTCTGGCCAGCGCCCTCGCCGCAAGCGCCCTGGCCCTCTTCCCCCAGTTCAGCGGGGTAGCCCTGGCCCTCCTCCTCCTCTCGGCCCTCCTCGCCCACCAGGTGGGGAAAAGCCTGCGCAGGGCCCACCGCCGCGCCCGAAGCCTGGCCCGGGTAGAGAGGCTTTTGGCCTCGGCCCTCGAGGCCCTCCCCCAGGCGGAGGACCGGGAGGCCCTTCTCCAAAGCCTCCCGGAGCGCCTCTTGGCCCTGGGGGAAAGGGGGCACGTGGGGGTCTGGGTGCCCCAGGGGGGTGGGTTTCGCCGGCTTGCCAGCCGACCGCCCATAGGCTTGGACTGGATTCCGGAAACCGGGGTGGTGGGCCGGGCCTTCCGGGAGGGGCGGCCCATTTACATCCCCGACGTGCGCAAAGAACCCGCCTACATCGCTCCCCCCGGTCAGGAGGTGCTTTCCGAGCTCGCCCTGCCCCTCTTTGAGCGGGGGGACGCGGTGGCGGTGCTCAACCTGGAGCGCCGAAAACCCTTCCTCCCCGAGGAGGTAGCGGGCCTTAGGCGCTTTGCCCAGGCGGTCAGCCTCCAGCTTTCCCGCCTGGCGGACCTTAAGGAGCGGAGAATCCTGGCCGAGCTTGCCGAAGGATTGGCGAGGGCCGAGACCCTGGAGGAGGCGGCAGAGGGAGCCCTCGCCCTTCTCGTAACCTCCTTAGGCCTGGAGTCGGGGACCCTCTGGGAAGTCCGGGGCGCGCGGATGCAGGCCCTGGCCTCCCACGGCGTGCGGGAGGCAAGCCTCCTCCGGGTGCTGGAGGAGGGCCTGCCCTTTGGGGTGGGCCTCGCCTGGCGGGTCTACGAGACGGGGAGCCCCTTCTTCGCCGCCCACTACGCCGAGGAAAGCCAGGGGGTTGCCGCCCTCAAGGCCTTGGGCTGGCGCACCTTCGCCGCCCTGCCCGTCCCCTCCCAAGGCGCCCCGAGAAGCCGCCGGGTGCTGGTCTTGGGCCAGCGGGAAGAGCGCCCTTGGCCCAAGGCGGAGGTGGACCTCCTCCTTTCCGCCTGCCGCACCCTGGGTCTGGGGCTGGAGCGCCTCACGGAGAGAGCCCGGCACCAAGCGGTGAACCGCCTCTTCCTGGACCTTTTGGAAAAGCCCCTGGAGGCGCTCTACCCGGAGGTCCTGGAGGTGGCGGTCCGGCATGTGCCCAGGGCGGAGGCAGGGAGCCTCCTCGTGCTGGAGGGGGGCGTCTACCGTTTCCGGGCGGCGGTGGGATACGACCTGGAGGGCCTAGAGGGGGCGGCCTTCGGCCTCGAGGCCCAGCTCCTCTGGTACGGCCGAGGCAAGGAGGGGGCCCTAAGGGGCGAGCCCCGGGTCTTAAGCGCCGCGGAGCACCCCATCGCCGAGATCAGCCACGAGACCGCACCCCCCGAGGTCATGGACACCGCGGGCCGGGTCCGGGAAATCCAGGCCAACCTCTGCCTCCCGGTTCCCCATAAGGACCAGGTCCTGGCCTACCTGAACCTGGACAACCTCCACGATCCCCAGGCCTTTGGCGAAGATTCCCTGGAAGCGGCCCGCTTCTTCGCCGCCCCCCTCGCCACCCTGCTCCACGAGAGCCAGACCCGCAAGCTCCTGGAGGAGGCCGCCCTCACCGACCCCCTCACGGGCCTCCCCAACCGCCGGGCCTTTGAGCAGGCCTTCCTGGAGGAGCTGAAGCGGGCCGAGCGCTACGGCTACCCTCTTTCCCTGGCCCTCCTGGACCTTACGGGTTTCAAGCTGGTGAACGACCGCCTGGGGCACGCCGTGGGGGACCAGGCCCTCATGAAGGTGGCCGAGGCCCTCCTGGGGGAACGGCGCAACGGGGACAAGGTCTTCCGCTGGGCCGGGGACGAGTTTGCCGCCCTCTTTCCCCACACCGGGAAGGAAGGGGCCATCAAAGCCGCCTTCCGCTACGCCAAGGCCATCGCCAAACTCTGCTTTGACGGCCTCTGCCTCGGGGCGAACATCGGCCTGGCCACCTTCCCCGAGGACGGGAAAACGCCGGACGAGCTCCTCTCCGCCGCCGACACCCGCATGTACCAGGCCAAGGCCCAGGGGGTCGCGGTGCTGGCCTAGGCCTCTCCCCTACCCTGGGAAAGAGGGGCTGAACCCGGCCAGACACATGTGAAACTGGACGAGTAAAAATGTGGGGACCACTCTAGGAGAGAGGGGGTCCCCACGGATGCAGCTTACCACGGTTGGCAAAGAGGTTTTGCGGGGAGCGCGGAAGGCCCGGGAACTCCAAGAGGCCGGGGCCGGCGATCCCACGGTTCAGGACCGCTTACGGAAGCTCAAACAGGTGGAGGCGCTCAGGAAATACCGGGTGGGCTGGCCCGAGATCCAGGAGCTTTTGGGGATCAGCCGGGCCACCTATTACCGCTGGCGGAAACGCCTCAAGGAAGAGGGCCTTGCCGGTCTTAAGCCTCGGTCAAGACGTCCTCAGCGCTTGCGGCGGAGGATTTACTGGTCTTCCGATCTGCTGATCCGGGTGGAAGCCCTAAGGAAGGAGAACCCCACCTGGGGCCGCTGGCCGATTTGGCTGACCCTAAGGAAGGAGGGCTTTGCGGTGAGCGAGCGCACCGTGGGGCGGATCCTGGCCTACCTTGAAGGGAGCGGACGCGTGGAGAGCGTGGCCAGTTTTTTGGCCAGGAGGGGAAGGGGAAAGGGAAGGGGAAGGCCAAGGAGGCCCTATGCGCAAAGGAAGCCCAAGGGATACGAGGTGGGTCACCCTGGCGACCTTATCCAGGTGGATACCCTCACCGTGACCCTGGGCCCTGGGGAGAGGATCCAGCACTTCTCGGCCGTCGACCTCTTCACCCGTTTCTCCCTTGCGGAAGTCCACACCCGAGCCACGGCCAACCTGGCGGCCAGCTTTCTTGCCCGCCTGATGGTGCGAGCGCCTTTTCCTATTCGTGCGGTGCAGGTGGATGGGGGCAGCGAGTTTATGTCCGATTTTGAGGAGGCCTGTGAACGTTTGGGCGTTAAGCTCTTCGTTCTTCCTCCGAGGAGCCCCAAGCTCAATGGTCACGTGGAGCGGATGCAGCGGACCTTTAGGGATGAGTTCTACACACGACCGTTGCCTTCACAGATCCCCGAGCTCCAAAGGGAGCTTGACGCCTACCTGGACCACTACAACCGCCGGCGACCCCACCAGGCCTTGGGGGGCCTGGCCCCTTTAGAGTACCTGGCTAGAATACGGGGGGAGGCGGTCCCCACAGAGTCTCAAATGTGTTGACCGACTACACACTCTTGACAGAGACCAGAATAACCGGGTACCTTGTCCAGCGTAAGGCAGCAGAGGAGGCAGACGATATGAGAAAAGCCCTGGCAGTTGTGGTCGGCCTTGTAGCCCTGGCAGGAGTGGCCAGCGCCCAAACCTTTGTCTGGCCGCAGAAGTGGACGGTGGCCAAGCCCTCTGAGGTCAAGAGGGGCGGTACCCTGCGGGCAGCGGTTATCTCCGACTACCGGACCTTTAACCCCTTTATCGCCGCAGAGGCGGGGAACGTTCCTGACATCATCTCCGGAGATAGGGGCCTGGTGACCCGGGATCCCACCACCGGGGACTGGATCCCTTACATGGCGGAGTCCTTTACCGTAAGCCCCAACAAGCTGGAGATCACCTTCAAGATCCGCCGGGGGATGAAGTGGTCCGACGGCAAGCCCATCACCGCCGACGACTGGATCATGACCTGGCGCATCCACACGGATAAGGCGGTGGGGTCCAACAGCTACGACTCCTTCTTTATTGACGGCAAGCCTATCACCCTGCGCAAGATTGACGACTACACCCTCCGCTTCATCTATCCCAAGACGGATGCGGAAGCCTTTGCCGTGGCCATCTTTGCGCCCTGGCCAGCCCACATCTTCGGGCCCGTCTACCAGAAGGAAGGGGCCGAGGGCATCAAGAAGATGTGGACCCTGAACGAGAAGCCGAATAACATTGTTTCCGGCGGGCCCTGGCTCATTGAGAGCTACCGCCCCGGGGAGCGCCTGGTTCTGAAGCGCAACCCCGCCTTCGGGGAGTGGAACAAGGACGAGGCGGGCAACCCCCTTCCCTACCTGGACCGCTACGAGATCAAGATCGTCAAGGACGTGAACGCCCAGCTGGCGGAGTTCCTGGCAGGCAACATTGACCTCATGGCCCCCGCCACCGTGGACCACATCTCTCAGATTCGCCAGGCCATCCAGCAGGGCCGCCTGGACGCCACCATTAAGGTAAACGCCTCCCCGGTGGCCACCAGCCAGTTCATGGTCTTCAACTGGAACAAGGCCTCGGATCCCTTCAAGCAAAGCCTCTTCCGCTCCGACAAGTTCCGGCGGGCCATGAGCCACATCGTCAACCGCCAGGCGGTGATTGACATCGTCTACGGTGGCCTGGGCACCCCCATGTACACCAGCGTCTACCCCGTGCTCACCCAGTGGATCAACCCCAAGGTGCCCAAGTACGAGTACAACCCCAAGCAGGCGGCGAAGCTTTTGGCCGAGCTGGGCTTCACCAAAAAGGACAAGGACGGCTACCTGGTGGACAGCAAGGGGCGCCGCCTGGAGTTCAACCTGGCCACCAATGCCGGAAACAACCAGCGGGAGCAGATCGCCAAGCTCATTGTGGACGAGGCCAAGAAGGTGGGGGTGAAGGTGAACTTCCAGGCCATTGACTTCAACACCTTGGTGGGGCAGCTTCTCTCCTCCGGACCCGACCGGCCCTTTGACGCCATCATCATTGGCCTTAGCGGCGGTGGCCTGGACTGGCCCTTCGGTTCCAACGTGGTGCCCTGCAAGGGTAACCTGCACATGTGGAACAAGTCGGGCCAGTGCCTGGACCCCAGGGAGACCCAGCTGGATGCCCTCTACTCCCGTGGCCGCACCGAGCTGGACTTCAAGAAGCGGGTGGAGATCGGCTACCGCATGCAGGAGATTGAGGCCCAGCTCCTTCCCGTCATCTACATCGCCGGGCCCAACTACCACCCCGCCTGGAACAACCGCCTGGGTGGGGAGCACCCCGATGCCATCATCAGCAGCATCTGGGGCCAGCGGGAGCTGGAGCTGACCTTCATCAAGAAATGAGCTAGCTGTAGAGTATCCCCGGGGTCTATCGGCCCCGGGGATACTTTGGGAAGCCATGACCGCATACATCCTTCGCCGAATCCTGTACCTGATCCCCACCTTCTTCGGGGCTACCTTCCTGGCCTTCCTCATCATCCAGCTGGCCCCGGGGGATTACCTGACCCAGCTGGAGCTGGATCCCAAGGTAACCCCGGAGACCATCGCCCGCCTTAGGGCCCAGTTCGGCCTGGATCGGCCCATCTACGAGCAGTACCTCCTCTGGATGAATAACCTCCTCCACCTCAACCTGGGCTACTCCTTCGCTTTCCAAGCGCCGGTTCTGGAGATCATCTGGCCTCGAGTGGTGAACTCCATGGTAATCGTCATCCCCTCCACCCTTCTTCTGTACCTGGTGGCCATTCCCATCGGGGTCTACGGGGCGGTGCGCCAGTACTCCTTGGGGGACAGGATCCTTTCCTTTCTGGCGTATATCGGGCTTTCCGTGCCCAGCTTTTTCCTGGCGCTCATCGCCATCTACGTGCTTCTCCAGATCAAGTTCCGCACGGGTACCCTTATCTTTCCGGTTTCCGGCATGACCAGCAGCGGCTTTGAGCAGCTACCCCCCTTAAGGCAGCTTTTGGACATCGCCTGGCATGCGGTGGTGCCTGTGCTGGTGGCCACCGCCAACGATATCGCCGGGCTTTCCCGCCTCATGCGGGGGCAGATGCTAGAGGTCTTGGGGCAGGACTACATCCGGACCGCCCGGGCCAAGGGCTTGGCCGAGCGGGTGGTCCTGTACAAGCATGCCTTTCGCAACGCGGTGATTCCCTTTGTGGCCACCTTGGGCGGGCTTCTTCCCAGCCTGATCTCGGGAGCGGGGTTCGTGGAGGTGGTTATGGCCTGGCCGGGTATTACCCCCTTTTTCCTGGACGCCATCGCCAACCAGGACCTTTACGTGATCGCCGGTTTTCTCACGGTGAGCCTGGTCCTCTTGATGATCGGCAACCTCATCTCCGATCTCCTCCTGGCCTGGGTGGACCCCAGGATCCGCTACGAATAGGGGTGATCTGTGGAACGCCTTTCGTCTTCTACCGCCCGCACCCAGCTGGTTTTGCGCCAGTTTCGCAAGCACCGCCTGGCGGTCTGGGGCGGGCGCATTCTTCTGGTGCTTTACCTGATGGCCGCCTTCGCCGGGTTTTTCAGCCCCTACGATCCCAACTACTATGAGCTCTATCCCCCCAAGGGGAACCACCCGCCCACCCGAATCCACTTTGTGGACCCCGAAACGGGAAGGCTCAGTCGGCCTTTTGTCTACGCCACCAAACGCAGCATTGATCCGGTAACCCTCCAGCCCCGTTACGAGGAGGATCCATCCCAGGGCAAGTTCTACCTGCGCTTTTTCGTGCGAACCCCCGACCAGCCCTACACCGTCTTCAAGGTGTTCCGCTCCGACCTAAGGCTCATTGGGGTGGATCCCCCGGGGCGCATCTTCCTTATGGGTACGGATAACTTTGGCCGGGACCTCTTCAGCCGGATCGTCTACGGGGGGCAGGTATCCCTTACCATCGGTATCCTTTCCGCTTTGGTTTCCTTCGCCCTGGGGCTCTTGCTGGGGGGCATCGCCGGCTACTTTTCGGGGCGGCCCTTTGCCCTTTCCCTCCCCCCTCGAGCCTGGCGCGGCTGGAGCGGGGTGCTGGGGCTTGTGGGCCTTCTTCTCTGGCTGGCAGTGGCCGCTGGCGTTCTTTTCTTGGCCTGGTCCTTTGTGCGGCTCAGCCCTGGCAAGGGTGTCTTTTCCCTGGCGGTGGATGGGGTCGTCCTGCTCCTGGGTTTTGGGGGAGCCCTTCTTATCCTTTGGAAGGTTTTCCGGGAGCCTTTGAAGCTCGATCCTGACGACCTCATCATGCGCACCGTGGAGATCATCGCCGCCATTCCCAGCCTTTTCCTCCTCATCTCCTTGCGGGCGGTGTTTCCCACCAACATTGATCCGCTCATCACCTTTTACCTGGTGGTGGGGCTTTTGGGCTTCATCGGCTGGGGGGGATTGGCCCGGGTGGTGCGGGGGATCGTCCTCTCCGTGCGGGAGATGGACTACGTGCAGGCGGCCAGGGCCTTGGGGGCTTCGGATGGGCGCATCATCGCCCGCCACATCCTGCCTGCCACTGCCAGCTATGTGATCGTGAGCCTCTCCCTGACCATACCCGGCTTCATCCTGGGGGAAAGCGGGCTTTCCTTCCTGGGGCTTGGGGTCACGGAGCCCTACACCAGCTGGGGGCTTCTCCTGCAATCGGCCCAGCAGGGGGGGTTTGCCTCCTTCACCGACCGGCCCTGGGTGCTGTGGCCCGGGTTCTTCATCTTCCTTTCCGTGCTGTCCTGGAACTTCCTGGGCGATGGCCTGCGGGATGCCTTGGATCCCAGGCGGAGGCAGTAGGCCCTTCTCTTTTGACCCGGTATGGCGTATAACGGATGAGGTGTTTAGACGGCGGTGCTCAAAGGAGTACGCATGGATGAAAAGCGGTTACTGGAGGTGAGAGACCTTAAAGTCCACTTCTTCACCGATGACGGAGTGGTGAAGGCGGTGGACGGGGTTTCCTTCCATGTGGACAAAGGGGAAACCCTGGCGGTGGTGGGGGAGTCGGGGTCGGGCAAGAGCGTGACCTCTTTGGCCATCATGCGCCTGATTCCCACGCCTCCCGGCCGGATCGTGGGGGGTCAGGTCCTCTTTCGGGGGAAGGACGGGCAGGTGAAGGACCTCACGCGGCTTTCCGAGGCGGAGATGCGGAGGATCAGGGGCAACGACATCGCCATGATCTTCCAGGAGCCCATGACCTCCTTAAACCCCGTGTACACGGTGGGGGACCAGATCGCCGAGGCCATCATGCTCCACCAGGGGAAAAGCCGCAGGGAAGCCATGGAGCTTGCGGCCCACATGCTGGACCTGGTGGGGATTCCCGAGCCCAAGAAGCGGCTTGCCAACTACCCCCATCAGATGTCCGGGGGAATGCGGCAAAGGGTGATGATCGCCATGGCCCTTTCCTGCAATCCCTCCTTGCTCATCGCCGACGAGCCCACCACGGCTTTGGACGTGACCATCCAGGCGCAGATCCTGGAGTTGATGAAGAGGCTCCAGGAGGAGCTGGGGATGGCCATCCTCTTCATCACCCACAACCTGGGGGTGGTGGCGGAGATGGCGGACCGGGTGGTGGTGATGTATGCCGGGCGGGTGGTGGAGCAGGCGGAGGTAGTCCCCATTTTCAAGGATCCCCTCCACCCCTACACCCGGGGGCTTCTGCACTCCGTGCCCCGGCTGGACCTGGCGGCGGAGCGGAGGGAGCGCCTCGAGGCCATCCCCGGCAATATGCCCAACCCCTTGTACCTGCCCCCGGGATGCGCCTTCCACCCCCGGTGCAAGCACTACGTGGAAGGCCTTTGCGACCGGGAGGTGCCACCCCTGGAGGACACGGGTGACGGCCGCCAGGTGCGGTGCGTGCGCTGGCGGGAGATCCGGGAGGTGCGGGCATGAACGGCAACCATGTCCTCCTGGAAATCCGGGACCTGAAGAAGCACTTCCCCATCCGCGGCGGGATCCTCTCCCGGGTGGTGGGAAGCGTCAAGGCGGTGGACGGGGTTTCCTTTGCCATCAAGAAGGGGGAGGTCCTGGGCCTGGTGGGGGAGTCGGGAAGCGGCAAGACCACGGTGGGCCGGACCCTGCTCCGCCTCATCGAGCCCACGGGGGGGCGCATCCTCTTCGACGGACAGGACATCACGGACCTGCCCAAGGACAAACTCCGCCCCTACCGCCGCCGGATGCAGATCATCTTCCAGGATCCCTTCAGCTCCTTGAACCCCCGCATGACCGTGGGGGACATCATCGCCGAGCCCCTCATCATCCACGGGATCGGCAAGACGCCCCAGGAACGCACGGAAAGGGTGGCGGAGCTTCTTAAGCTGGTGGGGCTTTCCCCGGACCACATGCGCCGCTACCCCCATGAGTTCTCGGGCGGCCAGAGGCAAAGGATCGGCATCGCCCGCGCCCTTGCGGTGGCCCCGGACTTCATCGTGGCGGACGAGCCGGTTTCCGCTTTGGATGTATCCATCCAGGCCCAGGTGGTGAACCTTCTTCAGGACCTTAAGGAGGAGCTGGGCCTGACCCTCCTCTTCATCGCCCACGACCTGGCGGTGGTGGAGTACATCTCCGACCGGGTGGCGGTGATGTACCTGGGCAAGGTGATGGAGATCGCTTCTTCCCGGGAGCTTTACCGCAATCCCAAGCACCCCTACACCGAGGCCCTGCTCTCGGCGGTGCCCATCCCCGACCCCACGGTGAAGCGGGAGAGGATCGTGCTCCAGGGGGATATTCCCTCGCCCATCAATCCCCCTTCCGGATGCGTGTTCCGTACCCGCTGCCGCTACGCCCTCCCCGAGTGCGCTCAGGTGGTGCCGGAGCTTAAGGAGGTGGCCCCCGGCCACTATAAGGCCTGCATCCGGGACGACATCTTGTAGGTTTTAGGGAGAAGGCCCCGGCGGATCCCGCCGGGGTATACTTTTTTCATGTTGGTCCAGGACGTGATGCGCTTCCCCGTGATCACGGTGGGGCCCGGGGTGACCCTCGAGGAGGCCTACCACCTCCTTTTGGAGAAGGGCATCCGTCACCTGCCGGTGATGGAGGAGGGAAGGCTGGTGGGGATCATCACCGACCGGGATATCCGCCTGGCCACCAGCCACCTAAACCCCAAGGGGCCTTGCCCTGGGTGCGCCCAGGTGGGGGAGGTGATGACCCGGGAGGTGGTCACCGCCCATCCCCTGGATCCCGTGGAAGAGGCCGCCCGGGTGATGCGGGAAAGGAAGATCGGCTGCCTGCCCGTGCTGGAGGATGGCGCTTTGGTGGGGATCGTCACGGGGATTGACCTTCTGGACGCGCTCCTTAAGCTCACCGGGGTTACGGAGCCCTCGGGCCGCCTCGAGGTGCGCCTCCCCGACCGCGTGGGGGAGCTCTTCCGGCTTACGGGGTTTCTGGCAAAGCGGGGGGTGAACATCCACTCCCTTCTTTCCTACCCGGAGGACGGGGATGTGGTGCGGGCCGTGGTCCGGGTGAACACCCTGGAAACCCACCTTCTTGCGGAGGGGCTACGCCAGGAGGGGTTTGAGGTGCTCTGGCCCCCCAAGAAGCCATGGTGATCTACCGGGACGAGTACCGCCTGTACAACTTCGGTCCTAGCCACCCCTTCAGCCCGGTGCGCCTGGAGATGCTTACTTCCCTCCTTAAGGCCTTGGGGGTGTGGCGGGAACCGTTGGCTCCCCCCGAGGCCACCCGGGAGGACGTGCTTTCCGTGCATTCCGAGCGCTTGGTGAAGCGGGTGGAGGCGGCAAGCCGGGGGGAGGGGGTGCCCGATTTGGAGCATTACGGCTTGGGCACGGGGGACACCCCGGTCTTTCCCGGCATGGACCGGGCGGCCAGGATCCTGGTGGGGGGCACCCTGGAGGGAGCCCGGCGGATCCTGGCGGGGGAGAAGCGGGTGCTCCAGCTGGGCGGGGGTCTACATCACGCCCAGTACGACCGCTCCAGCGGCTTTTGCGTGTACAACGATCTATCCGTGGCCATCCGGCACCTGGTGCGCTCGGGGCTACGGGTAGCCTACCTGGACATAGACGTCCACCACGGGGACGGGGTGCAGTGGATCCACTACGAGGAGAAGGAAGTCCTGACCATAAGCCTGCACGAGTCTGGCCGCTACCTTTTCCCCGGTACCGGGCACGTGCACGAGATTGGGCGGGGAGAGGGGGTGGGGAGGAAGCTCAACCTGCCCCTGGAGCCCTTCACCGAGGACGAGAGTTACCTGGAGGTCTTTGAGGCCCTGGTGCCCTGGGCTCTTGGGGCCTTCCGCCCGGATGTGCTGGTGGTGCAGGCAGGGGCCGATGCCCACTTCTTGGACCCCCTGGCCGACCTTCTCCTCACCACCCGGGCCTACGAAAGGGTCTTCCGCCTTGTCCTGGAGTATGCCGAGGCCTACGCGGGGGGCAGGGTGCTCTTTACTCTGGGGGGTGGGTACAGCCTGGATGCCACGGCGAGGGTTTGGGCGCTCCTTTACCTGATCTTCCAGGGATTGCCCCTGGCCGAGCGCCTGCCCGAAGGGTGGCTTAGGGAGTGGGAAGCCAAGCTGGGGAAGCCCTTGACCCCCACCCTGCACGATCCCGAGGCGCCTTACCCGGAGATTCCCAGGAGGCAGGAGATAGAGAAGCGGAACCGCCTTACCCTGGAAAGGCTCACGGAGTTGGTGCGCCCCCACCTGGTACACTAGCGGGATGAAGCTGGTGTTGCGCCTTCCCGAGCGCAAGGAGGTGGAGGTAAAAGGGGATAGGCCCCTAAAGGAGATCCTCCTGGAGCTGGGCTTGAACCCGGAAACGGTGGTGGTGATCCGGGGGGAGGAGCTCCTCACCCTGGACGAGAGGGTGGGGGAAGGGGAGACCCTCGAGGTCCTCTCCGCCATCTCCGGGGGGTGGGGTGAAAGCGGCCATGGTGTGTAAGGTTTGCGGCGAGAAGGCCCAGGTGGAGCTTCGGGGCAGGGGCTTTTCCCTGTGCAAGGCGCACTACCTGGAGTGGTTTGTCAAGGAAACCGAGCGGGCCATCCGCCGCCACAGGATGCTTCAACCGGGCGAGCGGGTTTTGGTGGCGGTTTCCGGGGGTAAGGATTCCCTGGCCCTTTGGGATGTGCTTTGGCGGCTCGGCTATGAGGCGGTGGGGCTTCACCTGCAGCTCGGAATCGGGGCTTACTCGGAAAGGAGCCTTGAGGTTACGCAAAGCTTTGCCCAGGACCGGGGCCTCGAGCTTTGGGTGGTGGACCTGCGCCAGGCCTATGGCTTTGGCGTTCCGGAGCTGGCGGAGCTTTCGGGGCGCGTGGCCTGTTCCGCCTGCGGCCTTTCCAAGCGGTACATCATCAACCAGGTGGCGGTGGAGGGGGGCTTTAGGGTGGTGGCCACCGGCCACAACCTGGACGACGAGGCGGCGGTCCTCTTCGGCAACCTCATGAACCCCCAGGAGGACGCCCTGGTCCGCCAGGGGCCGGTGCTTCCCGAAAAGCCGGGCCTGGCCGCCCGGGTCAAGCCCTTCTTCCGCTTCAGCGAGCGGGAGGTCCTCTCCTACACCCTCCTAAGGGGGATCCGCTACCTGCACGAGGAGTGCCCCAACGCCAAGGGGGCCAAGAGCCTCCTTTACAAGGAGGCCCTAAACCTGGTGGAGCGGGAGATGCCCGGGGCCAAGCTGCGCTTCCTGGAGGGGTTTCTGGATAGGATCCAGCCCCGCCTGCAGGCGGCCGAGGAGGTGCAGCTGCGGGAGTGCGAGCGCTGCGGCTACCCCACCACGGGGGCGGTGTGTTCCTTCTGCCGCATGTGGGATGGGGTGTACCGCCGGGCCAAGAAGCGGCGCCTTCTCCCGGAGGAGGCCGAGTTCCACCCCCTGGCGCCGGTGGCGCGCCTGGGATGAGAAAATCCCCCGGGGCCAGCCCCGGGGGTTCTTGGTGGGCGCGAGAGGACTTGAACCTCCGACCCCTACCGTGTCAAGGTAGTGCTCTGGCCACCTGAGCTACGCGCCCATGCTTTGGAGGCGCCGGCCGGATTCGAACCGGCGAATGGAGGTTTTGCAGACCTCTGCCTTACCACTTGGCTACGGCGCCAAGCCGTAAGGTATGGTAGCACGCGGGGAAAAGGCCTGTCAAGAAAGGCCATTCTCATGAGTAAAGTGCTATGATGCCAGAGAATGGCTGAGGTTTTTGTTCGCCTGCGCAGAGGAAGGTGGCCTCTTTCCAAGGGGCTTCTGGTGGAGGCGCTTTTGCCCTTGGGGGTGCCCCTCGAGGCCGCCCAAGCCGTGGCCCACACCGTGGAGGAGAGGTTGAAGGCGGAGGGGCAGCTGGCCGTGCCCCCTCGGGTCTTGCGCCGGGTTTTCTTGGAGGAGGTGGCCCGGGCCCTGGGGGAGGAGGTGGCGGATAGGCTTTCCAGGCAGACCCTTCCCTTTGAGGAGATCCTGGTGCTCCAGGGGAGGAAGCGCCGTCCCTTTTCCAAAGGGCTTCTGGCGAGGAGCCTCGAGGAGGCGGGTTTTTCCTTGAAGGAAGCCCACGACCTGGCCAAGGAAGTGGAAGGGCATCTCAGGCAAGAAGGGGTCAGGCAGATCTCCGCCCGCCGCCTGGAGGAAATGGTGGCCCAGGTGGTGGGCCGGGCCCTGGGGAAGGGGGCTCGCAGGCGCTACCTCCAGCGCCAGGCCTTCGCCGGGGAGCTTTTCGTGGAGGAGGAAAGCGGCGAACCCCGGATGCCTTTCTCCAAAGGTATCCTGGCCCAGTCCCTGATGGGCATTGGGTTCTCCCCTGAGCGGGCGTACCGGCTGGCCCGGGAGATGGAAAAGGCCCTGCGCCAGGAGGGGCGGAGGGTGATCCGGCGGAATGAGCTTCGGGAAAGGGTGTACCAGGCCCTTCTAAAGGAGGCGGGGGAGGAGGTGGCCAGGCGGTACCTGCTCCTTAGAAGCCTGAGGCGAAGCGCCCGCCCGGTGCACATCCTCATCGGTGGGGTAACCGGGGTGGGGAAGAGCGTGCTGGCCTCGGCCCTGGCCTACCGCTTGGGCATCACCCACATCGTTCCCTCCGATGCCGTGCGGGAGGTCTTCCGGGCCTCCCTTTCCCAGGACCTCCTTCCCACCTTACACCTTTCCACCTTTGAGGCCTGGAGAGCCCTTCTGCTGGACCTGAGCGGGGAGGAAAGCCATGAGGTGCGGGTGATGCGGGGCTTTTTGGACCAGGTGGCCCGAGTGGCGGTGGGTTTGCGGGCTATTCAGGAGCGAAGCGCCCTCGAGGGGACCTCCATCGTTCTGGAAGGGGTTCACGTGGTCCCCCGTTACCTGGACCATCCTTACCGGGAGCGGGTCCTCACTGTACCCATGCTGGTGGTGCTTCAGGACGAGAAGCTTCACCGGGACCGCTTTCTCCTTAGGGACCGGGAGACGGCCCACGCCCGGCCGCAGGAGAAATACCTCACCCACTTCGCCGAGATCCGCCTCATCCAGGAGCACCTCCTCCGCTGGGCCCAGGAGGAGGGGATTCCCGTTATCCCTGGCGAGGATCTGGATGAGGCAGTGGAGAAGGCCTTGGAGGTCCTGGTGGCCTACCTCGAGGCCCATGGCTCCCGGGAGGTGGCCCGTGCTTGAGGTGCTCGGGTTTTTGCTCCTCCTCTTCCTGGCCTTTCGCTGGCAGAACCGCCTTCCCCTTTGGGCCTTGGGGGTCTGGGTCAATCTCATCTGGTTTGTGTATCAAAACGAGCTGGGCTCGGGGTGGCTGGCCTACCTAAGGGGCCTGGGTGTAGGAATCTTCCTGGCGGCAGGGTACGGCAGGCCGGGATTGGCCTGGGCCCTCACCCCTTGGCCCCTCCTCCTCTACCTGCGCCTGGATGTCCGGGAACTCCTCCTTTACCTGCCGGCCCTGGGAGAGGGGATGCTCCTTGGAGCCCTCCTCTACCTGGCGGGCTTGCGCAAGCGGTAGACCAGATAGGGAAGGCCTACCCCCAGGGCACCCCCTGTGAGGAAGGGGATGGGGTGGCCGAAGAGGAGCTGAAGGAGGAAGAGCAAGGCGAAAAGCCCCACAAAGAAGGGCACAAGAAAGGGCTTCTCCCCATAGGCGACGCCCATGGTGCCCACGAAGAGGCCCACGGCCAGGGCCATTCCCTCCTGGTTGGGGCGCAGGAAGAGAAAGTAGGCGTAGGCGGCCACACCCAGGAGGGCCAGGCTTTGGGATAGGCGGTTAGGGTTCATCAGGTCCAGTTAAAGCGTTTGACCAGCACCTGGGAAAGGGCCAGGGCTACCCCGCCCCAGGCCACCTGGGGCTCCTGCCCCAAAAAGCCCATGACCGCGGAGAAGACCCCCGCCACGAGAAAGAAGGGGACATACTTGGGGTTTACGGTGAGGCCCAGGACGAAGGCCACCAGAAACCCCGCTATCCCGGGGGGAAGGGTGGCTCCCAGGACCATAAAGAAAAGCATGAGGGCGATGGTGATGGCCCCTGCCAGGTAGTAGGCTCCGGGGAAGGGTTCCTTGGGCTTCCTGCGGGCGTCTTTGGCCTCGGACATGGCCCAAGCTTATCACAATAGCCCCGCGGCCTCGGCTACCGCCTCGAGGTTCGCTGGCACCGGGGGTAGAAGCTCGGCCACCTTTTCCGCGGTGGCCGGGTCCTTGAGGCCGTGGCCCGTGAGGGTGAGGACCACGGTGCTTCCCGGATCCAACCGATCCTCCCTGAGGAGCTTCCACACCCCGGCCATGGCGGCGGCGGAGGCGGGCTCGCAGAAGATTCCTTCCTCCTGGGCCAGGTAGCGGTAGGCGAGGAGGATTTCCTCGTCTGTCACTGCCTCTATCGTCCCGCCGGATTCCTCCTTGGCCCGCATGGCTCCTTGCCAGCTGGCCGGGTTGCCGATGCGGATGGCGGTGGCCAGGGTTTCCGGCTTCTCCACGGGCCGCCCCAGGACCAAGGGAGCGGCGCCCGCCGCCTGGAAGCCCAGCATCCGGGGGAGGCGGCTCGCCTTGCCCAAGGCGTGGTATTCTTTGTAGCCCATCCAGTGGGCGGTGATGTTACCGGCGTTGCCCACGGGCAGGGCGTGGTACTGGGGGGCATCCCCCAGCTCGTCCACCACCTCGAAGGCCAGGGTCTTCTGGCCTTCCAGGCGGTAGGGGTTCAAGGAGTTCACCAGGGCCACGGGATAGGCCTCGGTGAGGGCCTTGGTAAGGGCCAAGGCCTGGTCGAAGTTGCCTTCGATTTGGATAATCCGCGCCCCATGGACCAGGCTCTGGGCCACCTTGCCCAGGGCCACGTAGCCCGCGGGCAGGATGACGATGGCCCTTATCCCTGCACGGGCGGCGTAGGCGGCGGCGCTGGCGGCGGTGTTTCCCGTGCTGGCAGCCGCCACCGCCTTCGCTCCTTCCTCCACCGCCTTGGAAACCGCCAGGGTCATGCCCCGGTCCTTGAAGCTCCCCGTGGGGTTCAGCCCCTCGAACTTGGCATAGAGGCGTATGCCCCGTCTTTGGGCTTCCTCAGGGCCTTTTAAGGGCATCAAGGGGGTGGAGCCCTCCAAAAGGGAGATCACGGGCGTGTTGAGAGACACGGGAAGGTGGGCCCGGTACCGTTCGATGAGGGGAAGCCGCATGGGGATATGTTTCCCCCTAGGGGGCTAAGCCGTCAAGGGTTCCGGAAAGCCTTGCTCATGGGGTGGAGAAGGTCCAGAAAGGGCACGCCCTTATTCTACCCCGGGGAAGGGGGTTCCCTCTTCCGTGGGAGGCTTTGGGGCCGGGGCGGGCAGGTGGCCCAGGTGGCCGGAGAGGAAGCGAAAGAGGTCGGCGAGGAGGCCGCTGGCCGTGGCCCCGCCCCCGGCTCCCGGTCCCGTCACGAAGACCTCGCCCAGGGGCCTTGCCCGCACCCACAGGATGTTGCCCTGGGCCCGGGCTAAAGGGTGGTCCTGCGGCAGGCGCCTGGGGGCCACCGCCGCGCGCCAGCGCCCACCTTCCCCGTAGAGGCTTGCCACCAGGCGTACTTTTTCTCCTTGGGCTTGGGCGGTTTGGAGGATTTCCGGGGTGAGGCGGGTAATGCCCTGGGTTTTCACCTCCGGGAAGGGGAAAGCAGGGTCCACCAGAAGCCTGGCCAAAAGGGTGAGCTTGTGGGCGGCGTCTATGCCCTCCACGTCCAGGGTGGGATCCGCCTCGGCGTAGCCCAGACGCTGGGCCTCGAGGAGGGCTTCCTCATAGGTCCGCCTCTTTTCCATCTCCTGCAGGATGTAGAGGGTGGTGCCGTTCAGGATCCCGTGGAGCTCTACAAGCTGGCTTCCCCTGAGGGTTTCCGAAAAGGATAGGGCCGGGGTGCCGGCCATGACGCTGGCCTCGTGATAGATCAGCCCTTCCTCAGCGAAGGGGCGCAAGGCCTCCCAGGCCTCCGCCAGAAGGGCCTTGTTGGCGGTGATGAGGGGGATACCCGCTTCCAGGGCGGGGCGGACCAAGCTGAGGGGGGCCTCCACCCCACCCATGGCTTCCACCACCACGTCCGCCTGCAGGAGGTCCATGGGTTCGGTGTGCAGGAGTTCGTCAGGGATGGGCCTGGGCTTGGTCCTTTCCCGCACCAGTACCCCCAGAAACCGAGGGGAGAAGCCCAGGGCATGGAAGTCCTCGAGGCGCTCCTGGACCAGGGTGTAAAAGGCGCTACCCACGGTGCCTCCGCCCAGGAGGGCGATCTTCACCTCTTCCATGCCGGGGATTATACCAGCTTCCCCTCGGCCTTTGCCCTAAAGTGAAGCCGTGGAGGCCCGCCCGCTTCTAGAGGAAGCCCTTCGGGAACGGGGGCTTCTTTACGCCTGGGCGCCCCTGGCCATACCGGAGGAGGCGGAGGGCCGCTTCCGGCGCTTCCTGGCCGAGGGACGGCACGGGGGAATGGCCTATTTGGAGCGGGGCGTGGAGGCTCGTTTCCACCTGGAGCACCGCTTTCCCTGGGCGCGAAGCGCCCTGGTGGTCTTCGCCCCCTACGCCTACCCCGACCCCGGAATACCCAAAGGGGGAATCCGGGTGGGCCGGGTGGCCCGTTACGCCTGGGTCCGGGACTACCATCTGGTTCTGGGGGAGGAGGTTAGGGCCCTCGAGGGCCTGGCCCGAAGCCTGGGCGTAGAGGCCAAGGGGTACGTGGACCACGGGCCCATCCCCGAGCGAACCCTGGCCGCCCTCACCGGGATGGGCTGGATTGGCAAAAGCGGCATGTTTCTTTCCCAGGGGTTTGGGGTGCACGCCTTCATCGGCGTTCTTCTCACCTCCTTGGAGGTGGAGGCACCTTTCCCGAATCCAGGCCGCTGCGGCCGCTGCACCCGTTGCCTGGTTTCCTGCCCCACAGGGGCCCTTTTAGGGGACGGCACCCTGGATGCCCGGGTTTGCGTGAGCTACCTTACCGTGGAGCATAAGGACTTCATTCCCCCGGCCCTCTGGCCGGGAATGGGGGACTGGCTTTTGGGGTGCGACCTCTGCCAGGAGGTCTGTCCCTGGGAGCGGTTTGGCAAGGTGTGGCAGGGCTTTAGGCCGGAGCCCGAGCTGGCCCATCCCAACCTGGAGGAGTTCTTCCGCCTCTCGGGAAGAGCCTTTCAGCGGAAGTTTGGGGATGCCGCCTTCGCCCGTCCAGGGAGGACCCGCATGGCCCGGAATGCCCTCATCGTCCTGAGCAACCTGGGCCTGGGGGAGGATCTCCTGCGGGAGGCAGCGAAGGATCCCCATCCCTTGGTGCGCCGCACGGCCCTCCATGCCCTTTTTCTGGCTGGCTTGGGGATTGAGAGGTTTCTAAGGGATCCCGATGAGGGGATTCGGGCCGAGGCCTCAGTCCTCCTTGGGGAAGCGCCCCGTGCGGTAGACCTTTTCGAGGACGGGGGGAAGTCCCCAGGCCCTGAGGTCAAAGATGAGGGGTCCTAGGTCGTAGGGCACCTTGAGGAAGCGGACCTCGAGGGTTTCCGTGTCCAGGATCATGGCATCGGCCCCGGGCTCCCCGCTTAGGCTTAGGCCCACGCTACCTGGATCGGCTACAAGACCCATGCCCACCCGGCGAGAAAGGGGCAGGTGGCGCCCCCCCAGGAGGAGGACCGCGGCCCTGTACCGTTCCAGAAGCGGCACAAACGGGTTGGCCGGGCCCAGGAGGTCCAGGTGGCTTTCGGGGTTACCGGGGGTGCCGTGGAAGGCCACAAGCCGTCTTTCCCCGTAGATTTTGCGGTGGGATAGGCGCAGGGAGCGGAGATAGTCCAGCTCCTTTTCCGCAAGCTGGGACCGGGTCCACTCCAGGGTGGCCTTGCCCACGCCTTCGGGCAGGGTGCCCGGTAGAGGGTAGGCTACCCTTAAGTCCCAGGCCCCGGCGATGGCCGGAAGCCCTTCCTTGAGAAGACGGCGGATGACCTGCTTGGGATGGGGGCCGTAGCCCACCAGGTCCCCGAGCACCAGGGCCTCGTCCACGCCTTCATCCCGCAGGGCCTCGAGGGCCGCTTCCAAGGCGGGGAGGTTGGCGTGGATGTCCGAGAGGACCCCCAGGCGCATAGGTCCATTCTTTCATAGACCCTAGGAAAATCCCGTGAAAACCTGGCCCGTACCCTTTATGTTAGGAGGGTGCGGCCTTTCCTCCTGGGCCTCCTCCTGGCCCTTACCCTTCCTCCTTTTCCCTTTGGCTTTTTGGCCCCTATGGTTCTGGCCTTTCTCCTTCAAGGGGGTTTCCGCACGGGCTTCCTCCTGGGCCTTGGGTTTTGGGGTTTGCACCTCATCTGGCTTCCCCAAAGCTTCGCCCAGCTTTTCGGCCCCCTTGGGGCTTTGCCCTTCCTTCCCCTGGTGCTTTTCAAGGCTCTTTCCTTCGGCCTCCTTTTCGCCCTCACCCCCACGCCTCTGGCCCGGGTGGGGGGTTGGGTGGCGCTGGAGTGGCTCACGGAGCAAGGGGATTTGGCCTTCCCCTGGGGTTTCCTGGGCTACAGCCTGGTGGAGGCTCCCGGGCGGGTGCTGGCCGCCTGGGGTGGAGTGTACCTCCTTTCCCTTTTGGCCCTGCTCGTGGCCTGGGGCCTTAGGGAACGGCGCTACTGGATTCTTTTGCCCTGGGGGGTGCTGTGGCTTCTTCCCTTGCCTCCGGAAGCAGGGCCGGAAAGAGCCCTTCTGGTTCAGGGGAACGTCAACCCCCTGGCCAAGGTGCAAGGGGGGTTGGATCAGGAGGTCTACCTTCGTTTAACCAGGGAAGGTTTGGCTCAGTATCCGGAGGCGCGACTGGTGGTCTGGCCGGAAACGGCGGTGTGGCAGATCCCTGAGGAAGCGAAGCGCCTGCTTCAAGGCAGGTTCCTTCTCACTGGCCTGAACCTCTACGGGCCTAACCGGGCGGTTCTATACCAGGAGGGGCGGGTCCTGGGCCATTACGACAAGGTGCGCCTGGTGCCTTTCGGGGAGCGTTTTCCCTTCCGGGAGACCCTGGGAGGGGTGTACGGGTTTTTCTTCCGGGCCTTTGGCCTGGGGGAGCTGGCGGACCGGATGCCAGGGGACCGGCTGATTCCCCTCGGCCCCTATGGGGCCATGATCTGCTATGAGTCCGTCTTTCCCTCCGTGGCCCGCACCCTTGCCCGGGAAGGGGCTAGGGTGCTGGTTCTCCTCACCAACGATGCCTGGTTTGGGCCTTCCTTTGGGGGCAGACAGCACTTTGCCTTAGGGCGCTTGCGGGCGGTGGAAACGGGGCGCTGGCTCTTACGGGCGGGAAACGACGGCATCACCGCCAGCATAGACCCTTATGGCCGGGTGGTGGCGCAGATTCCCCCACACCAGGAGGGGTACCTCCTGGCTCCCTACAGCCTGAAGGAGGGCCGTACCCTTTACGTCCGCTACGGGGACTGGGCGGTGGGGGTGGCGTTGACGCTTTTCCTTTTGGGCCTTATCCTTAGGTTGCGCGCGCCGGGGTGGCGGAACCGGTAGACGCGGCAGACTCAAAATCTGCTGTCCGCAAGGACGTGCGGGTTCGAGTCCCGCCCCCGGCACCAAAAGGCCAGGCCCCAGGGGCCTGGCCAAGCCTTTGGTACAGTGCCCCCTATTTTTTCAGGGAAGGCGCCTAAGCCAGTAGCCGGTTCCCGCTCCCACCTCGAGGAGGCTTTCCCCAGGAGGGAGGAGGGCCTTCAGGGCCTTTTCCTCCTCAGCGATGGCGAAGGTCCCCAAGGAAGTTTCGTACCAGGCCTCGTAGGCCTCGGCTAAGGGGGCAAAGGGATCCTTTCCCATCCCGCTCTAGCCTAGCCGGACTACCACTCCCTCGTCCGGGCGTAGGCGGAGGGTGTTGCCCACGGCCTCCTCCCGGTCCAGGTGGGTGGAGAGGACCACCCTGCCCTCCTGGGGTAGGTCCAGGGCCTTTTCCCGGTCCGTGAAGTTTAGGGCGATGAGGAAGCCTTCCCCTCTGAAGTAGGCGTAGAGGCCGTTGGCTGCTTGATGGGTGCGGTAGCGGCCATGGAGGAGATCGGGATCCTGGCGAAGGCGGAGGAGGTGTTTCACCAGATGGAGCATGGATTTCGGGTCCTTCTCCTGGGCGGCCGCGTTTCGCACCGGCCAGTCGGGGTTTAGGGGAAGCCAGGGCTCCACGGTGGAGAAACCCGCGTAAGGAGAGGTATCCCAGGGCATGGGGGTGCGCTCGGGGTCCCGGCCTGGAGGGAGGCCGTGCTCGCCCAGGCGCCCTTTCTGCCGTAGGGCGGCGGGGTCCTGGATCCTATCCGGGGGGATTTCCCCGTTGGGCAGGGCCAGTTCGTCCCCGTAGTACCAGGTGGGGGTGCCCCGCAGGGTGAAGAGGAGCATGGCCGCCACCCGGGCCTGGGCTTCTCCTAGCCTCGAGGCCAGCCGGGGTTGGTCGTGGTTGCCCAAAACCCAGTTGGGCCAGTCCCAGGGGGTGAGGAGGCTTTCGTACTCCTCCACGATACGGGCGATGTTCTCGGGCCGCCAGTCGGTGAGGCCGCGGAAGATCAGGTGGAAGTTAAAGGGCAGGTGGCAACCCGCCTGGTAGTAGCGCACCAGCTGTGGGTAGGGAAGGTAGATCTCCCCCACCATGACCCGCTCTTGCCCAGGCTGGCTGAACTCGTCCAGAACGTAGCGCATCTCTCGCACGTAGGCGTAGGTTTCCGGCTGGTCCTCGGTGAAGAGGTGAAGGTGCCGGCCCCGGTCCCACATCCCCGGGCGCCAGTCGGGGTTGCCGGGCTCGTCCCGGAAAAGGAGGTCTTCCGCCAGGAGCCAGAGCACGTCCACCCTAAAGCCATCCACCCCCCGCCTGAGCCAGAAGCGCATGGCCTCGTAGATGGCTTCCCGCACCGCGGGGTTGCGCCAGTTGAGGTCGGGTTGCTCGGGAAGGAACTGGTGCAGGTAGTACTGGCCGGTGTGTTCATCCAGGGTCCAGGCGGGGCCTCCGAAGAAGCTCTGCCAGTTGTTGGGAGGGCCGCCATCCGGGCCTGGGTCTTTCCAGATGTACCAATCCCGCTTGGGATTGTCCCGGGAGCTTCTGGATTCCAAAAACCATGGGTGCTGGTCCGAGGTGTGGTTGGGAACCAGGTCGATGAGGACCTTGAGGCCCAGGGCGTGGGCTTCCCTTAGAAGGCGGTCAAAGTCCTCCAGGGTGCCGAAGATGGGGTCCACGTCGCAATAGTCGGCCACATCGTAGCCGAAGTCCTTCATGGGGCTTTTGTAGAAGGGGGAAAGCCAGATGGCCCCTACCCCCAGGTCCTTCAGGTAGGGAAGCCTTTGCCGGATGCCCTCCAGGTCCCCGATGCCATCCCCGTTGGAGTCCTGAAAGCTCCTCGGGTAGATCTGGTAGATGACGGTTTCCTTCCACCACATGCCCCGAGTTTACCCCTCGAGGCCGCGCTATGGAAGGGCTTCCAGTCCCTCCTCCCAAAGGCTTTAGGGCTCCACCTGGATCTCCCCTCCCTCAGCCTGGAAGCCCACTTCCTTGTGGGTTCCGTCGCAGAAGGGCTTGTTCCGGGAATGGCCGCAGCGGCAAAGGGCCAACTTGGCCCTTTCCAGGCGCCTTTCCTCCCCGTTGAGCCGGAAGGGGGTTCCCTCGGGCAGGTCCATCACGTAGGGCCCATCCTGGCGGAAGCGAAGCTTCATGGTTTCAGGATACCGGGTCGTGTAAGGATTTATGTGTAAGGGTCCGTGTTTAATAGGGGGGCACACCTTAGCACGAGGAGGTGCCCCGTGGACCAGGATACCTTGCGGATCTTGCTGAGGGAAGCGGTGCGGGAGACAGTAGCCGAGGTTCTGCAGACGGTTCTGGAGCTGGACCGGACGGCCTTCTTGCAGGTGCACGGAGGCCGCAGGAACGGCTACTACCCCCGCAAGCTGGAGACCGCCTTCGGCCAGGTGGACCTGAAGGTCCCTAGGGATCGGGAATCTCGGTATTACCCGGCTTTCCTTAAGCCCTACGTCCGCCGCCTGGTGGACGTGGGGGAAGTGGCGGTAGCCCTTTACGCCGCCGGGGTCAGTCAGCGCAAGGCGGCCGAGATACTGAGCCTGCTCTTAGGCCACCGCTACTCCCACGAGACCCTGAGCGCCCTGACGGACGAGGTCCTGGAGGCGGCAGGAGCCTTCCGCACCCGGCCTTTGCCCGAGGAGATGGCCTTCGTCTACCTGGACGGGCTTTCCCTAAAGGTCTTCAGGGAAGGAGAAGGGATCGTACGGGAAAGCGTGTATGTGGCCCTGGGCATCGCCCCTAATGGGGAGAGGCGGGTCCTGGGGTTTTGGCTGTTGCCCACGGAGAGCGCCCTGGGATGGGAGGGGGTCCTGGGGGAGCTTTGGCAGCGGGGCCTGCGGCGGGTATTGCTCTTCATCACCGACGGGCTGCCCGGGCTTCCCGAGGCGATCCGCAGGGTCTACCCTCAGGCGGAGTGGCAGCGGTGCGTGGTGCACGGGGTGCGGTGGAGCCTGTCCCAGGTGCGCTCCCGGGACCGGGCCCTGCTGGCGGAGGACCTGAGGCGGGTGTACGGGGCGGAGAGCCGGGAAGAAGCTCTTGGGGCCTTGGAGGAGGTGAAGGCCGCCTGGGGTTCGCGGTACCCGGGGGTGGTGGGGCTTTGGGTACAGGATTCGGGGGCCTTCCTGCGGTTCTACGGGTACCCCAAGGTGCTTTGGCCGTACCTGCGGAGCACCAACCTGATGGAGCGGTTTATCCGGGAGCTACGGCGGGGGACGAAGGTGCGGGACCACAAGTTTCCTAAGGAAGAGGCGGTGTACAAGCTTCTTTACCTGGAGTCGGAGAGGCAGGAAGGGAGGTGGGCAGAACGGAAACTAAAGGGGTTCTCGGAGGTGAAGGAGGTGCTGGAGAAGATGCTTCAGGAGCGGTATGCCCCCCGTACACAGACTCTTACACATAACTCTTGACACGACCGGATACCGAGGATAAAGTGGAGGTATGCTCTGCCCGCAGAATGGAAGGGTGGGCCTCGGGGTGCCCTTGAAGACGGTGAAGAACTTCCTCACGGGGAAGGCCCTGGTGCGGCTTAACCCCGCTAGCCCCCACTACCTTTGCCAGGATCCCGCCTGCCCGGTGGTCTACTACGGGGAGGAAGGCGTGTACACCCTGGGGGAGGTGCGTTTCCCCATCTACGACAAGGGAGCCTCCCTCGTCTGCTACTGCTTTGACTGGACCCGGGAGGGATTGGTGGAGGCCCTGGGGCAAGGGGTGGATCCGGTGGCCCAGGTGGAGGAGGGGGTCAGGGCCAGGCGATGCGCCTGCGACCAGCGCAACCCCAGGGGGCGTTGCTGCCTTGCTACCTTGAAGGCGGAGGTGGCCAGGCTTGCCTGAGGGCTTCCCGCAGGAATTGGAGGAGGCTTTCCAGAAGCGCCTGGCCCGGCTTGCACCCCGGGGCCCTTTGGTGCTGGCGGTCTCGGGGGGCGGGGATTCCGTGGCCCTGGCCCACCTGGTGAAGCGGGCTGGGCGGGAGGGGGTGGTGGCCCATCTGGACCACGCTCTGCGCCCGGAAAGCGGGGGGGATCTCCTCTTTGTGAAGGCCCTGGCGGAAAGGCTTGGCTATCCCTTCTACGCCGAGCGGGTGGAGGTGGCCAGGGTGGCTAGGGAACGGAGGGAGAACCTCGAGGCGGTGGCCAGGGAGATCCGCTACGCCTTTCTGCACCGGGTGGCCAGGGAGGTGAAGGCCAAGGCCATCCTCACCGCCCATACCCTGGACGACCAGGCGGAAACGGTACTTTTAAAGCTTCTCCAGGGCACGGCCCAGGGTCTGGGCATCCGGGAGAAGGAGGGGCTTGTGGTCCGCCCCCTTCTGGCCTTTCGCCGCGAGGAGTTAAGGGCGTACCTAAAGGCCCTGGGGGAAGCGTGGCGGGAGGATCCCTCCAACCAGGACCTTTCCCGGGATCGCAACTACCTGAGGCTTAAGGTGCTTCCCCTTGTGGAGGAGCGGTTCCCCGGGGCCAAGGAGGCGCTTTCCCGCTTTGCCCAGGTGCGGATGGAGGAGGAGGCCCACCTGGAGAGGAAGGCTAGGGCTCGTCTCCTGCCCGATCCCCGCTTCTTCGTGCCTGCCTACCGGGCGGCACCCCTTTTGGAGGCTCCCGGGGTCCTTAGACGGAGGGCTTTGCGCTGGATACTGGAGGCCTTGGACCTCCGGCCTGAGGCCCGGCTTATCGCCCTTTTGGAGGAGGCTTTAGGGGGCAAGGTGGCCACCCTGCCCGGCGGCTACACGGCCAGGCGCAAGGGAGGTACCCTTTTCCTCCTTCCCCCCGAGCCCCGGCTGCCCCTTCCCCCCGGGTTCCGCCGCCCCTTGCCGGGGGACTACCTGGCCATGCCCTACGGGAGAAAGCGCCTGGTGGACTTTTTGGCGGAGAAAGGGGTGCCTAAGGAGCTCAAGCCCCTTTGGCCGGTGAGGGCGGAGGGTAAGCGGGTGGTGGAGGTCTTGGGCCTTTATCCCCCTTCCGAGGAGGAGCGGTACATGGCCTTGGCCCTCGAGGAGGCCAGGCAGGCCTTCCAGGAGGGGGAGGTGCCGGTGGGGGCGGTCTTGGTGGTGGGGGAAAGGGTGTACAGGGCTCACAACCAGGTGGAGGCTACCCGGGATCCTACGGCCCATGCGGAGATGCTCCTCCTTAGGGAGGTGGGCCGGGGGGCCCGGGGAGGAAGGCTTTACGTGACCCTGGAGCCGTGTCGCATGTGCCACCATGCCCTTCGGGAGGCGGGGGTGGAGGTGGTCTACGGGGTGGAGAACCTGAAGGAAGGGGCCTTGACCCGGTTCGGCCAGGGGGAAGGCCTCAGGGGTGGCGTCCTGGAAGGGGAGTGTGCTAAGCTCCTAAAGGGTTTCTTTGCCCGGCTCAGGGAGGGGTGCCGGAGCGGTTGAACGGGCCGGTCTCGAAAACCGGTAGGCCCCCCAAGGGGTCTCGCGGGTTCGAATCCCGCCCCCTCCGCCAAAGGCGGCCTGAGGGCCGCTTTTATACCACCTGGAACCCCCACCGCCCCCCGAGGATCCCCAGCGCCTCCAGGAGGGTTTCCGCCTCCTTCCTTTCCCCGGGAAACCCGGAAAGAAGCAGGTACAAAAGGGTGGCCAGCTCCCCCAGGACCAGGAAGCCGTACCGCCTTTTTTCCTCCTCCCAAACCGCCTCCATGCGCAGGCGGGCCATGCGCCAGGGAGCGGAAAGGAAATGGCCCCGTTGCAAGCCCGCCTCGGGTTCGCAAAGCCTCGGGTCGCCTTGGGTGAGAAGCCCCCGGCAGGCAAGCGGACGCCAGGGATAGACACCGCAGAGGCCCTCTTCCAGAAAGGGGCAGGGGGTGCGGGTTAGAAAGAACTGGCTTGGGAAGTGGGGGTCGTCCTTGCCTTCCCTGAGAAGGGCAAGCCGCCTAGGGCCTTCCTTAAGGAGCCTGGAGCGCTGGGCCTCGCTGAGGTGGGGAAGAAGGGCTTCCCCTTCCAGGCGGGAAAGGGTCACCAGGCCATGGCAGCAGGCAAAGCATCCCGCGCGGCAGGAGGGGGTAATCCCCTTCTTGGCCAGGTAGTCGGCCAAGTCCGCCTCGAGGGCCAGCCAATGGGCTTCCACCGGGTTCATCGGCGCAGGCGGTAGACACCCCTTCTGGGGTCGAAGGGGCAGGCTCTCACGGCCACCTGGGGGCAGTGACGCCGGTACCGGGCCACCTCTTCCGCCAGGGCTTTGGGCAGGTGGCATCGGGGGCAACGGGCCTGGGGAGAGGCTTGCCGCAACCGGTAGGCGAGTAATAGGGCCAGGCCCGAAAGGATGAGAAGACCAAAAGCCTCCATAGGGGTTAGTGTAAGCTCTTCTTATGGCCAGTCTTGCGCCTTTCCTGCAAACCCTGGAACCCGGGGTTTCCCCGGCCGTTTCCGCCTGGATCAAGGGCCTTAAGGAAGTAGAGCTCCACCTGGACCGCTGGGCCTTCGACCTTTCCGATGAGGGTTTTTGGTGGCGGCCCAAGGAGGGGCTGAACCCCATCGGGGGCCTGGTGCGCCACATCACTGGAAGCTCCTTGCGGCTTCTTTCCTACGCCTTCCCCCAGGAGCTTCCCGACTGGGCCAAAAAGGGACGGGAGTGGGAGCTCCAGGGGGAGCCCGAGGCCAAGGAGGTGGTGGAGGCCCGTTTCCGGGAGGCTTGGGCCAGGCTCCTTTCCGCCTTCCAGAGCCTACGGGAGGAGGAACTTGGCCAGGAGGTTCCGGTGGGCACCCAGGGTCTTAAGGCTCCCAGGGCCCATATCCTCCACCACCTGGTGGAGCATGCCCAGCACCATGCGGGGCAGATCATCTACGCCCGCAAGCTCCTGGGCTGAGGACTCCTGTCCCCGGGGGATGGCTGTAAGCTGTTCCCATGGAACGCGTTGGCCTGCGCGCTTCTCCCAGGATTACCCTCGAGGCCCTCAAGGAAGCCCTTAAGGGCGTGCGCTTTCCTGAGGCCAAGGTCTATTTCATCACCGACTGGCAGGACCGCCGGCACCAGGCCCGGTACGCCCTTCTCATCCACGGGGGCAAGAAGGACCTCCTCACCCCTGACGCGTTTGGCCCCGCCTTTCAGGGAGGGGAAGAGGCGCTTTCGGAGCTGGTTAGCCTGTTGCTGGACCTTGGGGCCAGGAAGTTCTACGAGGCGGTGGTGTCCCCGGCGGAGATGACGGCCCTCTTGGAGCTACCGCCCGAGGAACTGGTGAGGCGGATCAACGCCATCGCCAACCCCACCGACCCGGGCATCTACCTGAAAAGGGCCGCCTAACCGTATAGAAGCTTAAGCCGGGCGGCTTCCCCTGCCAGCTCGGGGAGGGCTTTTAGGTCTATTCCCATGTGGAAGCCTTTGGCTTCCAGGTAGGGGAGGACCTTTTCCGTGGGCAGGTTTCCCACCAGCTCATCCCCGGCGAAGGGGCAGCCCCCTACCCCGGCCAAGGTGCCCTCCAACCAGAGGATGCCCGCCGCCAGCACCGCCTCCACCTTGGCCAAGACCCCTTCCGGGCGGGCGTGCAGGTGGGCCCCCAGGCCCTCGGGGCCAAAGCGGGCCACAGCCTCCCCTAGCACCTCCTGGATGCGGCTTGCCTCCGCCACCCCGTAGGTGTCCGCCAGGGCGATTTCCCTGACCCCAAGTTCCCGCAGCCTGGCGATGTCCTCCAGGACCCCCTCCACGCTCCAGGGGTCCCCGTAGGGGTTGCCGAAGGCCATGGAAAGGTAGACCACCAGGCCAAGCTTTCCTTTTGTGGCCTCCACCATGGCCTTTACCAGAGGCCAGGATTCCTGCCGGGTGCGATTGGTGTTCTTCCGCTGGAAGGTTTCCGAGAGGGAGAAGGGGTAGCCGATGGCCGTGAGGTTTGGGGCCTTAAGGGCCCTTTCCAAGCCCTTTTCGTTGGCCACGATGGCCAGATAGGTGCGGCCCTGGGGTGGAGGTAAGGCTCCTAACACCTCCTCGGCATCTGCCATCTGGGGCACCCACTTGGGGGAGACGAAGCTGGTGAGGTCCAGATGGCGGAAGCCAGCCTCCAGGAGCCGGTGCAAAAAAGCCACCTTCTCCTCGGTGGGGATGAAGCGGCGGAAGCCCTGCCAGGCATCCCGGGGGCATTCCACGTAGCGGATGGCGGTTTGGGCCATGGCTTCCCCTAGACTTGGAAGACTCCGGTGCGGAAAGGCTCCCGCTCGGGGTTTAAGGCACAGGCCTCGAGGGCCCGGATGAGCCACTTCCGGGTCTCGTGGGGGAGGAGGATCCCATCCACCCAAAGCCGGGCGGCGGCGTACCGGGGGTCCAGGGTTTCCTCGTAGCGGCCCTTGATGCGCTCGTAAAGCTCCTTTAGCTCCTCGTCAGAGGGTTCCTTCCCCTCCCGCCTGAGCTTTTCCACCTCCAGCTCCAAGAGGGTCTTGGCCGCCTGGGCTCCTCCCATCACCGCGTACTTGGCGCTGGGCCAGGCGAAGATGAACCTGGGGGCGTAGGCCTTGCCCGCCAGGGCGTAGTTTCCAGCTCCGAAGGAGCCTCCCAGGATCAGGGTGATCTTGGGCACCACGGAGTTGCTCACGGCATTGACCAGTTTGGCTCCCCGGCGGATGATCCCCGCCTGCTCCGACTCCTTCCCCACCATGAAGCCCGTCACGTCCTGGAGGAAGAGGAGGGGGATGTTCATCTGGTTCACCTCGAGGATGAACCGGGCGGCCTTGTCCGCCGCCTCGGCGTAGATCACCCCACCCACCTCGATCCGTCCCTTCTTCTTCAGGATCAGGCGCTGGTTGCCCACGATGCCCACGGGGAACCCCCCGATGCGGGCAAAGCCTGTGACCAGAGTCTCCCCGTATCCCCCCTTGTACTCCAGAAACTCCGAGCCATCCACCAGCCGGGCGATCACCTCCCGAAGGTCGTAGGGACGGCTGCCGTCAGGAGCGATGAGGCCGTAGAGGTCTTCGGCGGGGTAAAGGGGTTCCCTGGGTTCCTTGCGCCCTTCTGCCCAGGGGGCGAGCCTGGAGGGCGGGTACAAGGCGATGAGCTGGCGGATCCTTTCTAGGGCGGCTTCGTCGTTCGGCTCGTAGAAGTCCACGGTGCCGGAAACCTCATAGTGCATCCGGGCCCCGCCCAGCTCCTCGCTGCTGACCTCCTGGCCGATGGCCGCCTTTACCAGGGCTGGGCCCGCCAGGTAGAGGCCGCTTCCCTCGGTCATGATGAGGACATCGGTCATGACGGGGAGGTAGGCTCCCCCGGCCACGCAGTTGCCCATGATGGCGGAGATCTGGGGGATGCCCAGGGCGGACATGCGGGCGTTGAGGTAGAAGATACGGCCAAAGTCGTCCTGGTCCGGGAAGACCTCGTCCTGTAAGGGTAGGAAAACCCCGGCGGAGTCCACCAGGTACAGGGTGGGGATGCGGTTTTCCAGCGCCATCGTCTGGGCCCGGATCACCTTCTTGGCGGTGATGGGGAAGAAGGCCCCCGCCTTCACCGTGGCGTCGTTGGCGATGATCATCCAGGTTTGGCCCTGGATCTGCCCGAGGCCGGTGATGACCCCTCCGGCCGGGGCCCCGCCCCACTCCTCGTACATCCCCCACCCGGCAAAGGCCATGAGCTCGTAGAACTCCGTGCCCGGGTCTAAAAGCCTCGCAATGCGCTCCCGGGCGGTGAGGCGTCCCTTTTTGTGCTGCCGCTCCATGGCCTTGGGCCCGCCCCCTTGGCGCACCTTCTCCAGGCTTTCCCTGAAGTCCCGCACCAGGGCTACCCAGGCGTCCTTATTGGCCTTGTAGACAGGACCTTCCCGCTCCTCCGGGCGGAGCTTGCTCTCGAGGCGGCTCGTGGGCTGGCCTAGCATGGCCTTAGTATAACGTTTTTCTGCTTATCGGGGAAAAAGCGTAGCCCCCTCAGGGGGACAAGGGGTTTGGGACAGGGCCTTTTGCCGCTGGGCCTGGCGCCTGGCTTCCCGGTCCACCCGTTCGTTCTCCGGGTGGCCGTTATGCCCCCGGATCCAGTGCGGCACCACCCGGTGCCGTTTGAGTTCCGGCATAAGGGCTTCCCAGAGGTCGCGGTTTTCTATGGGCTTGCCGTCCGCTCTGCGCATCCCCCTTTTTTCCCAGGCGGGGAGCCACTCGTTTAAGGCCTTCACCAGGTACTGGCTGTCGGAGAAGAGGTGTACTTCACAGGGTTCCTTGAGCGCCCTAAGCCCTTGCAGCAGGGCGGTGAGCTCCATGCGGTTGTTGGTGGTGCAGGGCTCGCCTCCGGAAAGCATTCGTTCGTGGCTACCGTAGCGCAGAAGCGCCGCCCACCCGCCAGGGCCGGGGTTGCCCAGGCAGGCCCCATCGGTGAATAGCTCCACCTGTTTCACGACCAGGGGATGGGCCGATGGGGGAAGGCCAGGGGAGCCTTGGCCTCGCCGGGGAAGAGGATCTCCCTAAGGCGGTAGTGGTCCTCTTGGGGGTGGCGGTAGACCTCCAGGAGGTTTTCCACCAGGTTCACGATCCAGACCTCAGGGATACCAGCTTTGGCATACAGGGCGAGCTTCCTGCGGTCGTGGTCCAGGCTGGTGTCGGCCACCTCTATGAGGAGGAGAACGTCCTGGGGCTCAGGGAGGCGCTCGCTGTACTGTTCTAGGGGGGGCTTCAGCACCTGAAGGTCGGGCTCGGGCTCGGAGTCGGGGGAAAGGCGCAGGGGGGATTGCACGGCGATGACCGCCTCCTCTCCCAATAGAGCCTGGAGCCTCTTGTCCAACTGGGCTACAGCAAAGACGTGCCTAGGACCAATCGGGCTCATCTCGTAGATCTCCCCCTCGAGGAGCTCGAGGTGCTTCACCCCCTGGAAGAGGCGCTCAAACTCCTCTACCCCGAAGCGGTACCGGGTGGCCATGCCCTCATTCTAGGCCCCAGATGGCGGCGGGGGCCAGCTCCACCAGGTTTCCCGCGGGGTCGCGGGTGTAAAGGCTTTTCCCCCGGGGCCAGTCCGCCCACCAGACGGGAAAGCCCGCTTCCTCGAGCTTCTTAGCCCAAAGGGGGAGGTCCTCCTCCGCCACCTTAAAGGCCACGTGGACGCTTCCTTGGGCCCCGTGGGGAGGAAGGTTTTCCTCCTTTGCCGTGTAATGGGGGTTGAAAACCAGAAAGACCCCCTTTCCCGCCCGGAAGAAGGCGTGGCGCGGGGGCTGGTACTGGAAGCAAGGAAGGCCCAGGACCCCTTCGTAAAAGGCCCGGGCCTTCTCCAGATCCTCGGCGTAGACGGCGGTTTCCAGAACCTCCACTACTTGAGCTTAGCGATGAGGTCGGCCACGGGGATGGCCTCGAGGGTGGAGGTCCTCACGCTTCCCCTGGCCGAGAGGTGGAGCATGGCCCGGGCCACCGCCAGGGCATCCTCTGCCTCCACGATGTTCACGAAGTCATAGGGCCCCAAAACCGCGTACTGGGCCACCACCTTGACCCCGAAGTCCCGCTCCAGCTCCTGGTTCACTTCCTTGATGCGCTCGGGGTTTTTCACCAGGGTCTCAGCGCCGTCATCCGTGAGGGTGCTGAGAACGATAAAGGTGGGCATCTTGGCCTCCTTTCCCCCTCAGGATAGCCCAGGAGTTCCAGTTTGACAATCGAGCCAGTCTTCCTGAGGCATTTCCGGAGAAATACCGCTATAGACCTCCTCCAAGGAGAGGGTTCCTTGGGGGCAGGGCAAGGGTACCTCCCCTTCTGTGAAGACCTGGTAGAGGATGCCCGTGGCCTTTTTTTGATAAAGCTCTATTCGCCTTTCCCGGACATCCGCCAATACATACCCTTGCAGGGAAGGCAGGGAAAGATACCGCCAAAGCTTCTCCCGCCGGTCTATACCTTCGGTACTTGGGGAAAGGACCTCCACCACCAGGCAGGGAGCTTCCTCGTAGTAGGGGTTTTCGGGCGGGGGAGCACAAACCACCATGAGATCCGGGTAGTAGACGGTCCTTTCCCCCACCTTGAGCTTCATATCCGCCACGTAGAGGCGGCATCCCTGCCTACGGGCTAAGGGGCCCAGGAGAAGGGCCAGGTTGGTGGTTAAAAGGGCGTGAGCCCGGCTGGCCCCGGCCATGGCGTAGGGCAGGCCCTCCACCAGCTCATGCTTGGTTTCGGACCGGGCCTCCCATTCCAGATACTCTTCCAAGGAAAGGGGTTTCAGGGCCTTGGCGGGTTCGCCCATCACTCCCATTCTATGGTGGCGGGAGGCTTGGAGGTGAGGTCGTAGACCACCCGGCCGATCTCCGGCACCCTGCGGGTGATGCGCCGGGCTGCCTCGTCCAGGAAGTCCAGGGGCAGCCTGGCCCAGTCGGCGGTCATGAAGTCCTCGGTGGTCACGGCCCTTAAGGCCAGAACGTAGCCGTACTTCCGCTCGTCCCCTGCCACGCCTACGCTCCGCACGGGGGTGAGGACGGCCAGGGCCTGGGCCACCTGGGAATAAAGCCCCCACTCCCTTAGAAGGCTTATGAAGATATCGTCGGCCCGCCGGAGGATGTCCAGTTTTTCCTCCGTGACCTCCCCCAGGATGCGCACCGCCAGGCCCGGCCCCGGGAAGGGGTGGCGCAGGCGGATAGGGTCGGGAAGGCCGAGAAGCAGGGCGAGTTCCCGCACCTCATCCTTGAAGAGAAGGCGGAAGGGCTCGAGGAGCTCGAACTTCAAATCTTCAGGAATACCGCCCACGTTGTGGTGGCTTTTGATCTTGGCCGCTCCCGGTTCCCCGGCGGACTCGATCACGTCGGGGTAGAGGGTCCCCTGGGCGAGGAACCGGAAAGGGCCTGCTTCCCGGGCCACCAGGGAGAAGACCTCCACGAACTCCCGCCCGATGATCCGGCGCTTTTCCTCGGGGTCTTCCACCCCCTTGAGAGCTTTAAGGAAGCGCTCCCTGGCGTCCACCACCCGGAGGTTTACCCCGAGGGCTTTAAGGGCTCCTTCCACCTCCTCCCGTTCCCCCAGGCGCAGGAGGCCGTGGTCCACGAAGACCGCCAGGTGGTTCACCCGGGCATTGGCCAAGAGGAGGGCCAGGGTGCTGGAGTCCACCCCGCCGGAAACCGCCAGGAGCACCCGGTCCTCGCCCACCCTTTCCCGCACTTCCTTAACCAAGCTTTCCAGCACGTGCTCCGGAGTCCAGTCCCGTTTTACCCCAGCGATCTCCAGGAAGTTTTCCAGGATCTGCATCCCCTTGGGGGTATGGGCCACCTCGGGGTGGAACTGGACGGCGAAGGTCTTTCCGTCGGGGGCTTCCATGGCCGCCACGGGGTTTTCCTCGGTTTCCGCCACCACCCGCCACCCCGGGGGAAGCTCGGTTACCGCGTCCTGGTGGCTCATCCAGACCTGGACCTCGCCCTCCAAGCCTTTGAAGAGGGGGCCCTGGTAGCGGGCGAGGAGAGCCTTGCCGTATTCTGCCCGTCCCGCGCGCTCCACCTTGCCCCCAAGCTCCTGGGCGAGAAGCTGCATCCCGTAGCAGATGCCCAAGGTGGGAAGGCCGAGGGTGAACACCCGGGGGTCGGGGCGGGGGGCATCGGGGTCAAAGACGCTTCTTGGCCCCCCGGAGAGGATCAGGGCCTTGGGGTTATGCCTCAGAACCTCCTCCAGGGGGGCGTCGCCGGGGAGGATAAGGGAGAAGGCCCTTAGCTCCCGAAGCCTCCTTGCGATGAGCCGCGTGTACTGGGAGCCGAAATCCAGGACCAGGACCACGCCAAGAGTCTACTACGCCTCCAGGTGGAGCCTGAGCTGGTGCAGGAGGTCGGCGGGGCTGCGTACCGGGTACTCCAGGCGCTCCAGGAGGGCCTCGGCGGGCTGGTCCAAAAGGCGCAAGCCCTTGAGCCTGGCCAGGAGGGCCTCCTTGTCCGCGGGGAAGTCTAGGCCCTTCACCGCCTTGAGGACCAGGACGGCCCAGGGGATGCCCATCATCTCCACAAAGCGCTCCAAGAAGTAGCCCAGGACCCGGGGTTCCTCCTGCCCTTGGCGGATGGCCCGGTAGGCCGCCTTGGCGAGCCCCCCGGCCACGTGCGTCCTGAGCCTTTCCCCTTCCTCAAGCTCCTGGATCCGCTTCAAGGCCGCCTCGGGGTCGGCCCGGAGGATCTGGCGCACGGCGGCGCTGGAAAGGCCGAGCTCCTTGGCGATGGTCTCCTCCCCCTTCATCCCCTCCTGGGCGAGGACCACGGCGTAGGCGGCGGTCATGAGGCTTCCCGCCCAGGTGAGGCGCTTCTTCTCCGCCAGGGCCTTGGGCCCGCCCACCAGGTCAATCACCTTGAGGAAGACGCGGAGGACGGTGGCCTCGAGGTCCCGCTCCTCCAAGGACCTAGGGGTTAGCACCATACGCTCACCTCCCCTAGGCCTATATTAGCATGAAATTTGCCTTCCTAATGCTCACCCAAGGGCGGGCCCACCTCTAAAAGCCCCTCGGGCCGGATGTAGAGGAGGTGGGTGCGGGTGTCGTGCCCGGAGAGGCGGCAGCCGTCTATGCGGAGGAGGCGGACCAATTCCCCCAGGCCCACCCGGTAGAGCTTGGCCAGGGCGGGGCTCATCACCAGGACCTTGGCGAGGACTAAGGTGGCGTCCAGGATGTGGCTCACGGCGTAGCCGCCCGCCGCCTCGGCGGAGAGCTCCTCGTGGCCGGAGCGCTTCTGGCTCACCATGAGGGCAGTGAGGCCGAAGCGCTTGCTGAAGGCGTAGACCTGGCGCACCACCTGGCGGGCGGCGATCTCCTTGGCCTCGTAGAGGCCCGTGAGGGAGTCCACCACCAGGTGCCGGGCCCCGCTTTGGAGCCCCTCCTCGAGGGTGGCGAAGAGGGTGGGGAGGTCCTCCCGAAGCACGGCGTGGGTGGCGGCGTCCGCGATGAGGATCCGTTCCAGCACCCTCTCCTTAAGGCCCATGGCCCGGGCCCGAAGCTTCAGCCCCTGGACCAGGAGGGGGGCCGGGGCCTCGGTGGTGACGAAGAGCACCCCTTCGCCCCGCTCTGCCTGCTTTAGGGCAAACTGCTCGGCGAGGAGGCTTTTCCCCGTGTCCGACACCCCGGTCACGTGGACGGCCGCCCCCCGGGGGAAGCCTCCCAGGGGTTTGGGCTTCAGGGTCTTGGGGTCCAGGGTGAAGAAGAGCTCGTCCAGGCCCTTCACCCCCGTGGGCACCCCTTCCAGGGGCGGGGCCTTGGCGGAAAGCTCCATGGCGCTTTGTAGCCTAGGCTGGTCCATACTCCTATTTTGCCCCGGGGCTTTGGTGTAATAGGGGCATGGCCGAGGTGGAGAGCTTCAGCCTGGACCACACCAAGGTAAGGGCTCCCTACGTGCGCCTGGCGGGGAGGAAGACCCTCGCGGGGGGCGTGGTGGAGAAGTACGACCTGAGGCTCGCCCAACCCAACCGGGAAGCCCTGCCCACGGGGGCCCTGCATACCCTGGAACACCTCCTGGCAGGCTACCTGCGGGACCACCTGGAAGGGGTTATTGACCTCTCCCCCATGGGCTGCCGCACGGGGTTTTACCTGGTGGTGGAAGGCCCCGTGGGGGAGGAAAAGGTCCTCGAGGCCTTCGCCAAGTCCTTGAAGGACGTCCTCGCTCACGAGGGGGAGGTCCCCGGGGCAAGCTTCAAGGAGTGCGGCAACTACCGGGACCACGACCTCCCTGGGGCCAAGGGCTGGGCGGAGCGGGTCCTGCGCCAAGGGCTTAGGGTGCAGGCCACGGTGCCCCTGGAGGGGGCTTGACCGCCTTCTTCGCCGCCGAGCCCGAGGAGGCCGAAGCCCTGCGCCAGGCCCTGGGGGCAGGGGAGCCCCTCGAGGCCCCCTTTCCCCTCCACCAGGCCCCCGGGGTGCTGGTGGCGGAAACCGGGGTGGGCAAGGTGGCGGCGGCCTTGACCGTGGCCCATGTCCTCACCCGCTTTGCTCCCAGGGAAAGCTTTTTCCTGGGGGTGGCGGGGGGCCTGGACCCCTCCCTTCGCGCCCTGGACCTCCTTTTGGCCGAGAAGGCGGTGCAGTGGGATGTGGACCTGACCCCCTTTGGTCGGGAGCCAGGAGAGACGGCCTTTGGGGTGCGCTTTTTCCCCTCGGACCCTGGCCTTCTGGCCCGGGCTGAGGTGGCGGCTTCCGCCTTAGGCTTTCCCGCCCGGCGGGGGGTGGTGGCCACGGGGGACCGGTTTCTGGCGGATAGGGAGGAGGCAAGGAGGCTGGCCCGGCTCCACGGGGCCCAGGCGGTGGAGATGGAAGGGGCCGCGGCCCTCATGGTGGCCTGGCGCTTCCGGCATCCCATGGCCTTGATCCGTGCAGTGACCGATGGGGCGGGGGAGGAGGCGGCCAGGGACTTCCAGGCCTTTTTGCAGGCGGCCTCGAGGCGGCTTGGCTTCCTGGCCCAGGCTCTTTTGGCATACTGAAAAGGGGGGGGTCCATGGAAATCAAACTCTTCACGGGGAGCGCCCACCCCGATCTGGCCCGGCGGGTGGCGGAAGCCCTGGGGGTTCCCTTGGGAAAGGCGGTGGTGGACCGCTTCCCCGACGGGGAGGTGAGGGTGCGCCTTTTGGAAAGCGTGCGCGGGGATGATGTGTACCTCATCCAGCCCACCAGTCCCCCGGTGAACGACCACCTGATGGAGCTCCTCCTGCTGGCGGATGCCGCCCGCCGGAGCTCTGCGGGCCGCATCAACGCCGTCATCCCCTATTTCGGCTACGCCCGTCAGGATAAGCAGACCCAGGGCCGCGAGCCCGTGAGCGCCAAGCTGGTGGCCAATCTCCTGGAAACCGTGGGGGTGCACCGGGTGATCGCCATCGACCTCCACGCTCCCCAGATCCAGGGGTTTTTTGATATCCCCGTGGACCACCTCTCGGCGGTGCGCCTCTTTGCCCGCTACCTCCAGGAAAGGGGGTATACGGAGAACGGCGTGGTGGTTTCCCCGGATGCGGGCCGGGCAGAGGAGGCCAGGCGGCTTTCCGAAAGGCTGGGCCTGCCCTTTGCCATGCTGGCCAAGCGCCGCCATGGACCGAAGGAGACCTCCGTCACCTACGTGATCGGGGAGGTGGCGGGGAAGAGACCCTTGATCATCGATGACATCGTTTCCACGGGGGGAACCATAAGGCGAGGGGTGGAGGCCCTCCTGCTGGCTGGGGCTTTGCCGGAAATGGTGGTCATGGCCACCCATCCGGTCCTGGTAGGGGAGGCTCGGGAAAACCTTTCCCATCCCGCCATCCGTGAGGTGATCTTCACCGATACCATCCCCTTGAGGGATGGGGGGTACACGGTGCTTTCCACCGCTGAGCTTCTGGCCCAGGCCATCCGGCACGTCCACACCAACCAGTCGGTGAGCGCGTTGATCTGAGGTGGCAGGAGGGCCTGGGGGTGTGGTAAGCTTTCCCATAGTGTGCCCCTAGGGGGCCTTTGCCTTTTGGGAGGTTGAGGAGGAGACATGGAATACCGTTTGAAGGCCCAGTACCGGGAAGGGGAGAAGCCCGCCGCTTTGCGCCGGGCGGGGAAGCTCCCCGGTGTCATCTACAACAAGCACCTGAACCGGAAGGTGTACGTGGAACTTGGGGAGTTTGATAAGGTTTTCCGTCAGGCTTCCATCCACCACGTGATCGTTCTGGAGCTCCCCGACGGCCAGGAACTGCCCACCCTGGTGCGCCAGGTGAACCTGGACAAGCGCCGGCGCCGTCCCGAGCACGTGGACTTCTACGTGCTCTCCGACGAGCCCGTGGAGATGTACATTCCCTTGCGCTTTGTGGGTACGCCCCAAGGGGTGCGGGAAGGAGGTGTCCTGCAGGAGGTGCACCGGGACATCCTGGTGCGGGTTTCCCCAAGGAATATTCCCGAGTTCATCGAGGTGGATGTCTCGGGCCTGGGCATCGGGGATAGCCTCCATGCCGCTGACCTCAAGCTTCCGGAAGGGGTTAAGCTGGCCATTTCCCCCGAGGAGACCATCGCCGCCGTGGTGCCGCCTGAGGATGTGGAGAAGCTGGCGGCGGAGGCCCTCGAGGCTCCCGCTGAGCCCGAGGTGATCAAGAAGGGCAAGAAGGAAGAGGAGGAGTAGTACCGCCCTGTACTTGACGGGCGGGGACCCCGGGAAGGGGATTGGCCGCTGGCGGAAGGAAGGGGGGCGTTTTCGCCCCCTTTTTGCGGAGGGCAGGAATGTTCCTGGTGGTGGGCCAGGGAAACCCAGGGGAGCGGTACGCCAGGACCCGCCACAACCTGGGCTTCATGGTCCTGGACCGGCTGGGCCTGGAGTTTCGGGAAAGGGGGGAGGCCCTCCTGGCCGAGGTGGAGGTGGAGGGGGAAAAGGGGTTTTTCCTCAAACCCCTCACCTACTACAACCTGAGCGGCCAGGTGGTGGCTCCCCTGGTGCGCTTTTACAAGATCCCCCCGGAGCGCCTTCTGGTGGTCCACGACGAGATGGACCTACCCCTGGGCCGCTTGCGCTTCAAGGCGGGGGGTAGCCCCGCGGGAAACCGCGGGGTGGCCTCCATCGCCCAGGCCCTGGGGACCGAGGCCTTTCACCGCCTGCGCTTAGGGATTGGCAAGCCTCCTTCCCGGGAGCTTGGGGCAGCGTATGTCCTTTCCCCCTTCCTTCCCGAGGAGTGGCCGGTGGTGGAGCGGGTCCTCGAGGCGGCCAAGGAAGCCGTGCTCTGCTGGGTGAAGGAGGGGCTTCCTCCCTGTGCGGGCCGTTTTAACGGCCTGATAAGAAATCCCCCTAGTCCTCTCCCGTAGAATGGGGCCATGGACCTCGCCAAACACCAACGCCGCCCCCGGCTGCAACTCAAGCTGCAGCATCACCCGGATAACCTTCACGCCCTGTACCGGGAAAGCCAAGACCCCATAGAACGCTCCCGCTGGCACGCCCTCTGGCTCCTCGCCACCGGCCACCCCATCCCAAAAGTCGCCCAAACCCTGGGCTACTCCACCCGTTGGGTCCGGGACACCCTCCACCGCTACAACCAAGGCAAGCCCATGGCCGACCTCCGCCACCAAAACCCAGGCCAGCCCCCCTTGCTCCCCCCAGAACTCCAGGAGGCCTTCCGCCAGGCCCTCCTGCAACCCCATCCCCGGGACGGAATTTGGACTATAAGGAACGCCGCCGAGTGGCTCTCCGAGAGGCTGGGCCGCCCCGTGGACCCAAGGCGGGCCTGGAGTTGGATGAAGCGCCTGGGCTTTGCCCCCCTCCGCCCCCGTCCCCGGCACCGGGAGCGGGACCTGGCCGAGGGGGAGGCCTTCAAAAAAACCTCTTCTTCACGGTCTTTCTCCTGAAGTACCTCGTTCCCTGGCTGGAGTTGGAGCTCTGGGCCATGGACGAGCACCGCCTGGGGCTGAAGCCGGTGTACCGGCGGGTGTGGGCGCCCCGGGGGAGGACGCCCCTGGCCTGGGTGCGGCCGCGGTACCGGTGGTTGTACGTGTACGGTTTCGTGCGTCCCAGTACGGGGGAGAGCGAGTTTTGGCTTTTGCCCACGGTGAATGCGGCTGTGTTCTCGGAGGTGCTTCGGCAGTTTGCCCGGCTTCGGGGGTCTGGGGGGAGGAAGGGGTTGCTGGTGGTGTTGGACCGGGCGGGATGGCACGTGTCCAGGCGGGTGGAGGTACCGGAGGGGGTAGGTTTGGTCTTTTTGCCCCCCTACTCTCCTGAGCTACAGCCTGTGGAGCGGGTATGGCCCTTGGTGGACGGGGTGGTAGCGAATGGGCGGGTGGATTCGGAGGAGGAGCTTTGGGAGAGGGTGGAGGCCCGCTGTGCTTACTTGCAGACCCAGCCGGAGCTTATTCGGAGCCACACTCTTTTTCACTGGTGGCCGGGGGGATGCTGAGGGAATGGATCGGGAGGATTTCATATGAATCTTTCCCAGGGCTTGGGGGAAAAGGGCTAAGCTTTAGGCATGGCCGCGCCTAAGGTCCTCCTCATCGCCGGGGGAAGAAGCCCCGAGCACGAGGTTTCCCTGCTTTCCGCCCAGGGGGTTTTGGAGCACATGCCCTTTCCCACCGAGCTTGCCGTGATCGCCAAGGACGGCGGGTGGCTCCTTGGGGAGGAGGCATTTGCCGCTCTTAGGGCCAAGGTGGCCCCTATCGGCCGGCACGCCTTTCCACCCCCTTTGGATTGGAGCCGGTATGACGTGGTCTTCCCCCTGCTTCACGGAAGGTGGGGGGAGGATGGGACCATCCAGGGGTTCTTGGAAATCCTGGGTAAGCCCTACGTGGGGGCGGGGGTGGCGGCCAGCGCCCTTTGCATGGATAAGGACCTTTCCAAGAGGATTCTGGCCCAGGCGGGGATTCCCGTGGTTCCCTGGGTGGCCCTTTATCAGGGGGAGCGCCCTTTTATCCCCTTTGACCCGCCCTTCTTTGTGAAGCCCGCCAACACGGGTTCCAGCATCGGCATCCGCCGGGTGGAGCATTACGCCGAGCTGGAGGAGGCCTTGGCCGAGGCCTTCCGCCACGACCAGAAGGCGGTGGTGGAGCAGGCGCTTTCGGGGGTGCGGGAGCTGGAGGTGGGTATTCTGGGGAACATCTTTGGTGAGGCCAGCCCCGTGGGAGAGGTGCGTTACCAGGCAGCCTTCTACGACTACGAAACCAAGTACACCCCGGGCCGGGCGGAGCTTTTGATCCCTGCACCCCTGGACCCCGGTACCCAGGAGACCGTGCAGGAGCTGGCCTTGAAAGCCTACAGGCTTTTGGGTATCCGGGGCATGGCCCGGGTGGACTTCTTCCTGGCGGAAGGGGAGGTCTACCTCAACGAGATCAATACCATTCCCGGCTTCACCCCCACCAGCATGTACCCCAGGCTTTTTGCCGCCGGGGGTCTACCTTACCCCGAGCTGTTAAGGCGTCTGGTGGAGTTGGCCCTGGAGTGAGGGGCTTAACTCATCAAGGGGCTTGGCCAAGCCCCTTTTTGCTTTTTTCCCTGGCGGTGCGCTAGGATGGAATCCGAAGGGAAAGGGGGTTTTTATGGACCTTCTGGAGTGGCTTGGGCTTCTTGGGCGGCGGGTCCTCCTCCTGCACCACGACGACCTGGGCCTGACCCATGCGCAAAACGGAGCCTACCAGGCCCTGGGATTTCCCACGGGGAGCGTGCTGGTGCCGGGGGCTTGGGCCAGCGGGGTCCAGGGGGAGGATCTGGGGGTGCACCTGGTCCTCACCAGCGAGTGGCCAGCCCCCAGGATGCGGCCCCTCACGCCGGGGGAAAGCCTTCGGGACGAAGCGGGGTATTTCCCTTCTTCTCTGGAGGTTCTCTGGCAGAATGCCCGCCTCGAGGAGGTGGAGCGGGAGCTAAAGGCCCAGATTGAGGCGGCGAAAAGGCTTTTCTCTCCCACGCACCTGGACACCCACCAGGGGGCGGTCCTTCGCCCCGACCTGGCGGAGATCTACGTGCGCCTGGCTGAGGAATACCGCCTGGTGCCCTTGATCCCGGAGAGCCTCGAGGGCCTGGGGGTCCCGCCTGTATTCTTGCCGGAGCTGGAAAGGCTCATGGCCCAGGTGCCCTTCCCCAGGGTGCGCTTCCTGGACCCCTATGGCCTTCCCCCGGAGGAGCGGCTTGGCTTTTACCTGGACCTGGCCAACCTCCCCCCGGGCCTTTACTACCTGGTCCACCACAGCGCCCTCCCCACCCCCGAGGGCCGGGCCCTTCCCGACTGGAGGACGCGGGAAGCCGACTACTTCGCCCTTGCCCACCCTGAGGTGCGCCGGGTCCTTTCCGAGTTCTACCCCCTCACCTGGCGGGCCGTGCGGGAAGTCCTTTGGGGGGCGTCATGAAAAAGTGGCGCTACGCCTCGGGGCAGCTGGGCCTCACCCTGGTTTCCGAAAGCTTCGGCACCTATCTGGCCTTCTTCTATCTGGAGAAGCTCGGCCTTTCCGCCGCCTTCTACGCCCTGGCCCGCACGGTGTATGCCTTCTGGGACGCCATCAACGACCCCCTGTTCGGCCACCTCTCCGACCGCACCAAGACCCGGCTGGGCCGCAGGCGGCCCTGGCTTCTTGTGGGTGTTCCCCTGTTTCTTCTCTTCTACCTCCTGGTCTTCTGGGTGCCGGACTGGGCCCGCTCCCCTCAGGTCCTGCCCTACTACTTTGCCGTGGGAATCGTCCTTTATGAAACCATGGCCACCGTGGTCTGGACCAACTACGGGGCCCTCTTCCCGGAGATGTTCCGGGGCCTTGGCGAGAGGGCGAGAGCCGCGGCCTTGAAGCGGGGCACGGAGCTTTTTGGCCTGATCCTGGGAATCGCCCTGGCCCCCTTGGTCTACGCCCAGGTGGGGTTTCTGGGCATGGCCCTCCTCTTCGCTGGGCTTGCCCTTATGGCCTTCTCGTGGTTCTTCCCGGGCATCCAGGAGGACCCCAGGGCGGAAAGTAGCCTGGGGCTAAGAGAGTCCTTCCGGCTGGTCCTGGCGAACCGAGCCTTCTGGGTGGCGGCTTTGGTGGGCCTTCTCTTTGAGTTCGGGCGCATGGTGATCCAGACGGGGATGGCCTTCTATGCCAAGCACAGCCTGGGCCTGCCCGAAGCGGCCACCACCTTCCTGTTTGCCGCCGTTTTCCTGGTGGCCCTGCCCTCGGTCTTCCTCTGGGGGCGGCTTGCGGGGGCCTTAGGGGGCAAGAGGGCCTGGCGGCTTGCCCACCTTTTCATGGGCCTGGCGGCCTTGCTCCTTTTCCTTCCCCAAAGCCTCCTTCCCGCCATTTTGGTGGGCGCCCTGGTGGGGGTGGGGTTTGCCGGGGTGCGGGTCACGGGGGAGGTGGTGATGGCCAAGGTCATTGACCTGGATGCCGAAAGGACGGGGACCCGGCGGGAGGGTGCCTACTACAGCCTGGTGGGGCTTTTGGGCCGGGTCTCGGGGGCCTTGGTGGGCCTGGCCTTCGCCCTTCTGGGCCCCCTCTTCGGCTACGTGAGCGGGGAGAACCCGGGGCCTAACCCGGGCCTCGCCTTCCGCTTCCTCATCTCCGTGGTGCCGGGGGTGGCCATCCTCCTCGCCTACCTTCTCACCGCCTTCTTTCCTCATGAGGTGAGGGAATGAGGAGGGAAAAGGCTCTCTTCCTGGCCCATCCGGCGGAGGGCCCGGAGGCGCTTCCCGGGGAGGGGTGGCGGGAGGTGGCCCTGCCCCACCAGTGGACCCTCGAGGGCCTCGAGGCGGAGGTGGGCTGGTACCGCCTGGAGCTTCCTGCCCTGGGACCGAGGCGCTTCCTCCGCTCATGGGGGGACTACTACCAGGAGGCTTGGCTGAACGGGGTCTACCTGGGGCGGCATGAGGGGTACTTCTTCCCCTGGCTTTTGGAGCTTCCCAACGGGGGGGAGCTCCTCCTGAGGGTGGCCGCGCCCAAGGAGCCCTTGGGCCAGTGGCCTCGCTTTAAGCGTCAGATCAAGGGGGTTTTCGGCCAGCACGACTGCCGCCCCGGAGGGACCACGGAAAGGGGCCAGGAGCGGGGCACCGGAGGGCTTTGGGGCGGGGTGGAGGTCTGGGTGCGGGAGGAGGTCGCCCTCCTCTCCCTCGCCCACCGCCTCGTCAAGACCCCCACCGGATGGCGGCTTTGGGTGCGCCTCCTGGTGGATGCCAAAAGGCCCTTCCGCGAGCGGACGCGCCTCTCCCTGGTCCCGGAGAACTTCCCCGGGGAGGCCCTGGAGAAGGAGGTCCCCCTCGAGGGGGAGGCGGGGCGGGCCTGGCGGGAGGTGGTGTGGGACCTGCCGGAGATGCCCCTTTGGGAGGTGTGGGAGCGGGGCCTTCCCCACCTTTTCCGCCTCGAGGCCCGCCTGGCCGGGGCCTCTTTGGAGGTTCCCTTGGGCTTCCGTACCGTGGAGGTGGACGGGGAGGGCTGGCTCCTTTTGAACGGTAGGCGCCTTTTCCTGCGGGGCACCAATGTTATCCCCACCCAGTGGCTTGCGGGCTACACCGAGGCTCTGGCGCAGAAGGACGTGGCCTTGGTCAAGGAGGCGGGCCTCAATGCCGTGCGCGTCCACGCCCACGTGACCCACCCGGCCTTCTACCGGGCCTGCGACCGGGAAGGGGTGCTCATCTGGCAGGACTTTCCCCTGCAGTGGGGGTATGCCCCGGACGAGGCCTTCGCCCGGGAGGCCCTCCGCCAGGCCCGGGCCATGGTGGAGGTCCTGGGGGCCCACCCCTCCATCTACCTCTGGTGCGCCCAGAACGAGCCCACCCACAACCGCCGCACCCTGGGCCCCCTCCTGGCGGCGGCGCTCAAGGCAGCCGACCCCACCCGTCCCGCTAAGGAGGCTTCGGACTTCCGCGAGCATCCCTACCCGGGCTGGTACTGGGGGCACTACCGGGACTTCCTGGCCCTTCCCGGAGCCCCCTTGCCTTCCGAGTTTGGGGCCCAGGCCCTGCCCCGGGCGGAGCTTTTGCGCAAGGTGCTGGGGGAAGCCGCCTGGCCCCCCAACTTTGAGGTCTATGCCTACCACAACTTCCAGCCCCACGAGACCTTTCGCGTGGCCGGGGTGGAGGTGGGGGAGAGCCTGGAAGGGTTTGTGGAGCGTTCCCAGGCCTACCAGGCAAGGCTTCTGGAGTTCGCCATCCACGCTTATCGGAGGGCGAAGGGGAAGGTGGTGGGCTACTTCCAGTTCATGCTCGTGGAGCCCTGGGAGGGGATCACCTGGGCGGTGCTGGATGTGGAGCGTGTGCCCAAGGAGGGGTACTTCGCCCTGAAGCGGGCCTCCTCCCCGGTTCTCCTCTCCCTGGTGCCCTTCCGGGAGCGCCTGGAGGTGGGCGGCCCGCCCCTCATGGAGGCCTGGCTGGTGAACGACCTGCCCCGGCCCCTGAGGCTTCGGGTGCACCTCCGCCTGGAGGGGGAGGTGGGCTTGGACTTGTGGCAGGGGGAGGTGGCCCTGGAGGCGGGGGAGGTGCGGCGCGTTTTCCACCTCATGGAGGTCTGGGAGGCTCCCCTTAAGGTCCAGGCCGGCCTCGCTCCCCTCCAGGAAGCCTTGGGGAGCCTCCCCCCAGGGGCTTACCGCCTGGTGGGGGAGGCCTGGGAAGGGGAAAGGCTTTGGTCCCGGCAGGAGGTGGCCCTGGAGTACCTCTCCCCCCTCCTCCCGGGAGGGGTAGCTTGGTAGCCTGGGGCATGGACCGAGAGGCTTACGGGCGCCTTCGCCGCTTCATGGAGGAGCGGGGCTTTCCCCGCTTCTTCGTGGCCCGGCCCGAGAACTTCGCCTGGCTGGTAGGCGGGGAGAACACCCTGGGGATGGGGGAGAGCGTGGCCTACCTCGAGGTGGGGGAGGAGATGGTCCTCCACACGAGCCGGGTGGAGCACCCGAGGATGGCGGAGGAGGAGGCCTTGGGGCTTCCCGTGCGCGTCCACCCCTGGTACGCCTTTCCTCCGCCCCCAAGCCCAAGCGACCTGGAGCACGACCTCACCCCCCTCCGCCTGGTCCTTTCCCAAGAGGCGCAGGAGGCCTTCATCCACCTCGGGCGGGAGGCGGCGATGGCGGTGGGGGAGGTGGTGCGGGGGGCGAGGGGGGAGTGGCGGGAATGCGAGCTTGCCGGGGCTTTGGCCGAGGCCCTCTGGGGACAGGGGATCCGGCCCCTTCTCCTCCTGGTGGCGGGGGAGGAACGGCTTTTCCGGCACCGCCATCCCCTGCCCAAGGAAAGGCCTCTGGGGCGGGCCTTTATGGCAGTGGTCTGCGCGGCCCGGCGGGGGCTGGTGGCGAACCTGACCCGGATGGTCTCCTCCGGCCATCCCAGGGTGGAGGCCCGCTACCGCAGGGTGCTGGAGGTGGAGGAGGCGGCCCTTGCCGCCTCCCGGCCCGGGGCCAGCTTAGGGGAGGTCTTTGCCGCCCTCCAGGAGGCCTACGCCCGGGTGGGCTTCCCCGGGGCCTGGGAGGAGCACCACCAGGGGGGTCTTGGGGGGTACCGGTCCCGGGAGGCGGTGGCCACGCCGGGGCATCCTTTGGTTCTGGAAGCGGGGATGGCCCTCGCCTGGAACCCGAGCCTAGCGGGGGCCAAGGTGGAGGACACCTTCCTCCTCAGAGAGGGAGGGCTCCTGAACCTTACGGAGGACCCCTTCTGGCCGGCGGTGGAGGTGGGGGGGAGGCGGCGGCCCGACCTCTTTCGCTAGGCCAGCTCTGTCTTCAGCCCCGCCTCCTCCAAGGCCTTTAGGGTCTCGCGATGGGCCTTTTTGTCGGTAATGAGTCGGGTGGCCGCGGAGAGGGGCGCGATCTTGGCCGCGGCCACCTGGAGGAGCTTGGAGTGGTCCGCCAGGAAGTAGACCTCCCGGGCCGCCCGGACCATGACCTTCTTGATCTCGGCCTCCTCCAAGTTGGTGTTGGTGAAGCCCCGCTCCGGGTGAACCCCGTTGCACCCCAGGAAGGCCTTGTCGGCGTTCAGCTCCTCCAGGAGGAGGGTGCCGAAGGGGTTCACCAGGGAGTGTTGCAGGGGCCTGAGCCTCCCTCCGGTGACGATCACGGTGATCCCCGGGTGGCTCTCGAGGAGGAGGGCGATGTTGAGGGCGCTGGTGACCACCACCACGTCCCTAAGGGTAGAGGGAAGGGCCTTGGCCATCTCGGTGGTAGTGCTCCCCACGTCCAAGATCACCACATCCCCGTCCTTGACAAGCCCCGCCGCCCGCCTGCCGATGGCCTCCTTCGCCTTGGCGTGAAGGGTACGGGTGACCTCGAGGGGGAGCTCAAACCGCCGGGCCTCCCAAAGCACAGCTCCACCCCGCAGACGCCTGAGCTTCCCCTCCCGCTCCAAGGCCTCGAGGTCGGCCCGCACCGTGACCTGGGAGACCCCGAGGGCCTTGGCCAGGTCGGCCACCCGCACCTGGCCGTCCTGCTTGAGGAGCCTGAGGATCCTTTCCCGCCGGGTCTGGGCCTCGAGGGAGGGCATGGAACCTATTGTGCCATTCCTGCCTCTGGGGTGCGCGGCCTTCGGGGTGCCCAAACGAAAGCTTTAGTAAGACTTGACAACCAAAAAAAACTTATTAAAATAAAAGACGAAGACCTGCCCAAAACAGTGGGCGCTTACCCTTTGGGGTGGGTCCAGGAGGTGGTATATGCGCTTGGTGGTGCGGATGCTGGCGGTATTGGCGTGCGGCCTTCTGCTTTGGGCTTTGGCCCAGGGGCAGGGGAGGCTGGTTTACAACTCCTACATGAGCGACCCGCTAGCGCGGGCCTTTGACCAAAAAGTCGTGGCCCTTTTCAAGCAAAAGTACCCCGGGATCCAGGTAACGCACACGATCGTAGCCCATGAGGATTTTAAGCAGGCGATCCGGACGTATCTCATTTCGAACCGTCCTCCCGATGTCCTTACCTGGTTTGCCGGGGAGCGGATGCGCTACTTCGCCGAGCGGGGCCTCGTGGCGGACATCACCGACCTCTGGCGCAAGGAGGGATGGGAGAAGGTCTTCCCCAAGGGCTTCCAGGCTCTTTCCAAGACAGGGGACCGCTATACCTTCCTCCCCACCAGCTACTACTGGTGGGCCGTCTACTATCGCAAGGACCTCTTCCAGCGCCTGGGGCTTGCGGTGCCCAAGACCTGGAAGGAGTTCGTGGCCGTCTGCGACCGCTTGAACGCCGCGGGCCTTACCCCCATCGCCATCGGGACCAAGTTCCTCTGGCCCGCCGCCGGGTGGTTTGACTACCTCAACCTTCGGGTGAATGGTCCCCAGTTCCACCTGGCCCTCATGGACGGCAAGGTGGCCTATACCGATCCCAGGGTGCGCCGGGTCTTTGACTACTGGAAGGAGCTCCTGGACCACAAGTGCTTCCTGGAGAACCCCGCTTCCTACGACCACCAGGACGCGGCCAACCTCATGGTCCAGGGCAAGGCGGCCATGTACCTCATCGGCGACTTCATCCGCGACCAGTACCCCGACGACCGCGAGGAGAAGGAGCTGGACTTCTTCCGCTTCCCCGTCATAGATCCCAAGGTGCCCTTGGCGGAGGAAGCCCCCACGGACGGGTACTTCATCCCGGCCAAGGCCCCGAACATGGAAAACGCCAAGCTCTTCTTGAGCTTCCTGGCCTCCAAGGAGGTCATGGAGCTTGCGGTGAAGGAGTACAAACGCCTGGTGCCCCGAAACGACGTGGATCCCAAGCTCTATCCGGCCTACATCCAGAAGGGGCTTAAGGAGATCATTGAGCCCGCCGCCTACATCACCCAGTTCTACGACCGCGATACCGACCCCGAGATGGCCAACAAGGGCATGAACGGTTTCGTGCAGTTCATGGCTAACCCAGGGCGGATCGATGCCATCCTCAAGTCCCTGGAGGAGGAGCGGGCCCGGATCTTTAAGGACAACCGCTAGGTTCTAGGCCCCCGCCTTTCCGAAAGGCGGGGGCCTTGCTGGAGGTTTTCTTGATGCGAAGGCCAAGCCCTGTCCCCTTTCTTTGGTTACCCCTTGCCCTCTACGCCCTCTGGGTGGTTTATCCCACGCTGGCTACCTTTGCCCTCGCCTTCAGTGACTGGGACGGGGTGTCCCCCCGCTGGAACTGGGTGGGCCTGGAGAACTTCGCCCGCCTCTTCCGTGACCCCGTCTTCCACCAGGCCCTGCGCAACAACCTGATCTGGGTCGCGGTCTTCCTCCTCCTTCCTACCTCGGCCGGGCTGGCCCTGGCCTACCTCCTCAACCACCCCGTCCCTGGGGAGCGGTTCCTAAAGGTGAGCTTTTACCTTCCTCTGGTGCTCTCCCCGGCGGTGGTGGCCGTGGTCTGGTCCTGGATCTACCATCCCCAGCAAGGGCTCCTCAATGCTCTCCTGGCCGCGGTCCTAAAGGGCCTTGCCGCCTTGGGCCTCCAGGTGGACCCCGAGGCCGCCTACCGCATCGGCTGGCTTGGGGACCCCAAGCTCGCCTTAGCGGCCATCCTGGGGGCGGCCTGTTGGCGCCAGGTAGGGTACGTGATGCTCCTGTACCTGGCCGGGCTTAAGACCGTGGATCCCCAGGTGGTGGAGGCGGCCTTGGTGGACGGGGCCACGGGATGGACCCTTTTCCGCCGCATCATCTTTCCCCTTCTCGCCCCTATCACCGTTATCGTGGTGGTGGTGAGCACGGTGGACTCCCTCCGCTCCTTTGACCTCGTTTACGTGATGACGCGGGGGGGTCCCTTCCACAGCAGCGAGGTGCTGGCCAACTACATGTATCTAACCGCCTTTCACGACTACCGCATGGGCTACGCGGCGGCCATCGCCGTGGTCCTCTTTGCCATCACCTTTGTGCCGATTGCCTTTTTCCTCTGGCGTGCGGTAAAGGAGGAAGTGAAGGAGGAGGGATGAAGGTTAGACTCTCTCCCTTCGTGGTGGGATTGCTTTGGGCTGCGGCCCTCCTCTGGCTTTTTCCCCTGGTGGGGGCTTTCCTCGTCAGCCTGAGAACCCTGGACGACCTCACCCTGAGAGGATTCTGGAGCTGGCCCAGAGAGATTACCCTGGACAACTACGTCCGGGCCTGGGCCGAGGCCGGGGTAAGCCGTTATCTGCTCAATAGCTTCATCATCACCCTGCCTTCCCTCCTCGGCATCCTGGTCCTCTCCAGCATGGCCGCCTACGCCCTAGTCCGCTTCCGCTTTCGCCTCGCCCTCCCCATCTTCCTCCTTTTCCTGGGCTTCAACATGGTTCCCTTCCAGATGCTCATGCTCCCCGTCTTCCGCCTGGCCAACCAGCTTGGGGTCTACGACACCTATCTTGCCCCCATCCTCTTCCACACGGCCTTTCAGCTCGGGTTTGCCACCTTTGTCTTGCGGAACTTCATGCGCACCATCCCGGCTTCCCTGTTTGAGTCGGCGGTGGTGGACGGGGCCGGGGAGTGGACCATATGGCGGCGGATTGCTCTGCCCCTCATGCTTCCGGGCCTGGCCGCCATCGCCACCCTGGAGTTCACCTGGATCTTCAACGATTTTCTCTGGGGTTTGGTCCTGCTGAGCCGGGATGAGCTGAAACCCATCACCACAGGGCTTGCCAACCTGAAGGGGCAGTACATCGCCGACTGGCCCCTCATCGTGGCGGGGAGCCTCCTGGCCACGCTGCCTACATTGATCGTTTTCTTCGGCCTGCAACGCTACTTCATCCAGGGGCTTACCCTGGGCGCCACCAAGGAGTGAGGGATGCTGGGGGTCTGTTACTATCCCGAACACTGGCCCAAGGAGCGCTGGAAGGAAGACGCCCGGCGCATGCGGGAGCTCGGGCTTTCCTACGTGCGCATCGGGGAGTTCGCCTGGGCCCTCTTGGAGCCTGAGCCCGGGAGGCTGGAGTGGGGCTGGCTGGACGAGGCCGTGGCCACCCTTACCGGGGAGGGGCTCAAGGTAGTCCTGGGCACGCCCACGGCCACGCCGCCCAAGTGGCTTGTGGACCGCTATCCGGAGGTCCTCCCCGTGGACCGGGAGGGGAGGAGAAGGCGGTTCGGGGGGAGGCGGCACTACTGCTTTTCCAGCCCGGCCTACCGGGAGGAGGCCCGGCGCATCGTGACCCTCCTCGCCGAGCGGTATGGACGCCTCGAGGGGGTAGCGGGCTTTCAGACCGACAACGAGTATGGCTGCCACGGCACCGTGCGCTGCTACTGCCCCTGCTGTCAGGAGGCCTTCCGGGGGTGGCTTAAGGCGCGGTACGGTTCCATTGAGGCCTTAAACGAGGCCTGGGGCACGGCCTTCTGGAGCCAGCGCTACCGGGACTTTGCCGAGGTGGAGCTTCCCCACCTCACCGTGGCCGAGCCTAACCCCAGCCACCTCCTGGACTACTACCGCTTCGCCTCGGACCAGGTGAGGGCCTTCAACCGCCTGCAGGTGGGGATTCTCCGTGCCCTCGCCCCGGGCAAGTTCGTCACCCACAATTTCATGGGCTTTTTCACCGACCTAGACCCTTTCGCCGTGGCCGAGGACCTGGACTTTGCGAGCTGGGACAGCTACCCTCTGGGCTTCACCGACCTCATGCCCCTACCCCCGGAGGAGAAGCTTCCCTACACCCGCACCGGCCACCCTGACGTGGCTGCCTTCCACCATGACCTCTACCGGGGGGTGGGGCGGGGGCGGTTCTGGGTGATGGAGCAGCAGCCGGGTCCCGTGAACTGGGCCCCCCATAACCCGAGCCCCGCTCCCGGGATGGTGCGGCTTTGGACCTGGGAGGCCCTGGCCCACGGGGCGGAGGTGGTGGCCTACTTCCGCTGGCGGCAGGTGCCCTTCGCCCAAGAGCAGATGCACGCCGGGCTCCACCGGCCGGACGGTGCCCCGGACCAGGGCTTCTTTGAGGCGAGGCGGGTGGCCGAGGAGCTTACCGCCCTCGCCCTGCCTCCGGTGGCCCAAGCCCCTGTGGCCCTGGTCTACGATCCCGAGGCGGCCTGGGTCTACGAGATCCAGCCCCAGGGGGCGGAGTGGAGCTACCTGGACCTCGTGTACCTCTTTTACAGCGCCCTACGGCGGCTCGGCTTGGACGTGGACTTCGTGCCCCCGGGAGCGTCCCTAAAAGGCTACGCCCTCATCGTGGTCCCAAGTCTTCCCATCGTGCGAGGAGAGGCTTTGAAGGCCTTCCAGGAGGCGGAGGGGCTCGTCCTCTTCGGCCCCCGCTCCGGGAGTAAAACGGAGACTTTCCAGATTCCTAAGGAGCTCCCCCCGGGCCCCCTCCAAGCTCTCCTCCCCCTGAGGGTGGTGCGGGTGGAAAGCCTTCCCCCGGGTCTTCGGGAGGTGGCGGAGGGGGGGCTCGGCCGCTTCCCCCTGGGCCTTTGGCGGGAATGGGTGGAGGCAGCTACAGAACCCCTCCTCACCTTCCAAGACGGAAAGGGCGCCCTCTACCGGGAGGGGCGGTACCTCTACCTTGCGGCCTGGCCCTCGCCCGAGCTCGCGGGGAGGCTCCTCGCCGCCCTTGCCGCCGAGGCGGGCCTAAAGGTCCTTTCCCTGCCCGAGGGCCTGAGGCTTCGCAGGCGGGGGCGGTGGGTCTTCGCCTTCAACTACGGCCCGGAGCCCGCCCAGGCCCCGGTGCCCGAGGGGGCGAGGTTCCTTTTGGGGGGGCCTATGGTGCCGCCCTATGACCTGGCCCTTTGGGAGGAAGCATGAGGAGGATGCTTGGCGGCCTCGAGGTAGGCCTTTTTGCCCAGGACGAGAGGCCCGTGGAGGGAGGCCTGATCCTCCGGGGCCGGGAGGTACGGGCCTTCCCCCCCTTTGCGGCAAGGCGCTTCTTTCGCCACGGCTGGCAGAGCTGGAGCCTTACCGCCTGGGTGGACCTGGGGTACCCCCCGAAGCCCCTTCTTCCCGAGGTCCGTAGGCCCCAGGCGGACGACCCCTTCCTCCTCGAGGCTTCCGAGTGGTGGGGAAGCGGCCTAGGGGCCCTCGAGGGGCCAGATGGGAAGGTGCTCCTCCTGGGGGCCCTGGGCGTGGGGGCGCGGGTCTTGGGGCGCGAGGACCTCCTCCTGGGCCGCTACGCCGAGGGGGAGGGGGAGTGGTTTCTGGGCTACGGGGAGCCAACGGAGGTGTTCGCCGCCTATGGCAGGCTCCTTCCCAGGCGGCTTTCCAAAGGGCCTCCCAGGCTGTGGTGCTCCTGGTATAGCTTCTACAACCGGATCCATGAGGCCTTGCTCCTCGAGGTGCTGGAGGAAGTGGCCGGGCTTCCCTTTGAGGTCTTCCAGATCGACGACGGCTGGCAGCGGGCCCTTGGGGACTGGGAACCCAACGAGCGCTTCGCCCGGGGGATGGCCTTTTTGGCGGAGAGGATCCGGGAAAAGGGCTTCAGGGCGGGGTTATGGCTGGCTCCCTTTTTGGTGACGCCGGATAGCCTCCTAGTGCGGGCCCATCCCGAGTGGATCCTGCGGGACGGGGACGGAAGGCCCATCCCCGCGGGCTTCAACTGGGGGAAACCCCTATACGCCCTGGATTCGGGCAACGAGGAGGTTTTGGACCATGTGGCGGGCTTGGTGCGCAAGGTGCGGGCCTGGGGGTACGACTACCTGAAGCTGGATTTCCTCTACGCCGCCGCTTTACCCGGGGCCGAGGGAGAGGTGCGGTACTGTAAGGCCATGGAGCGGATCCGCGAGGAGGCAGGGGAGGCCTACCTTCTCTTTTGCGGCGCTCCCATCCTGGCCTCCTTGGGGCTTGCCGATGGCCTCAGGGTGGGTCCGGATGTGGCCCCCTACTGGGACAACGAGGACCGCTCCTTCTGGCTACAGGACCCCACGGGCCCGGGGCTAAGGAACGCCCTCCGCACCACCCTGCACCGGCTTTGGCTGCGGGAAAACGTCCAGGTGGACCCGGACGTGGCCTTTTTCCGGAGCCGTTTCTCGTTGCTGTCCCTTGAGGAGATGCGCCTGCAGGAGGCCATGGGGGAGATCACGGGCTTCAAGGCCACCTCCGACCCGCCCTCCTGGCTTTCCCCGGAGGAAAGGGAAAGGCTTTGGGCCTTCCTGAGCCGGGATAAGGAGGTAAAGCCCCTTGGCCCCTACCGTTTCCGGGTGGGGGAGGAGGTGTTGGACTATGCCTTCCTTTTATAAGCATGTGCATCGCAAGAAGGACGGGCGGGAGCTGATCCTTTACGGGCTTCATCCCCTCGAGGTGGAGGTCTTGCCTGTGGCCGAGGAGCCCTCCGTACCGGAGGAGGCGGGGTCCATCTCCCCAAGCCCGCACCTCCGCTACCACCTCTTGCGGGGGGAGTGGGTGGTCTACGCAGCCCACCGCCAGGAGCGCACCTTCTTGCCTCCCAAGGAGCACTGCCCCCTTTGCCCAAGCCAGGAGGGAGGCTTTCCCACGGAGATACCTTTTGACCGTTTTCGGGTGGCGGTCTTTGAAAACCGGTTTCCCTCCCTGGTGCCAAGGCCCACCCCTCCCCCGGATGGGCTTCCCGTTCCCGCGGAGAGGGCTTTGGGCCGGTGCGAGGTGGTGGTGTATACCCAGGCCCACGTGGGAAGCCTGGCCACCCTCACGGAGGAGGAAAGGCTCCTCCTGGCCTGGGTTTGGCGGGACCGGTACCGGGCCTTGTATGCCCTCCTGGGGATCCGGTTCGTCATGCCCTTTGAGAACCGGGGGGAGGCGGTGGGGGTGACCCTCCACCATCCCCACGGGCAGATCTACGCCTACCCCTTTGTGCCCCCCATCCTGGAGCGGGAAAGCCAGGCCTTTAGGGAAAGGCCCGTGCTCCTGGAGCTTTTTCCCCACCTGGAGCCCTACCGGGTGGACCAGGAGGAGGGGTTTTTGGCCTTCGTGCCCCCCTTCGCCCGCTACCCCTTTGAGGTCTGGGTGGCTCCTCTGGAGCGCCACCCAGGGCTTTGGACCTTTTCCGAGGAAGAGATGGCCGCCTTCGCCCGGCTTCTGGGCCGGGTGGTGGCCCGGTACGACGCCCTTTTCGGGGAGCCCTTCCCCTACGTGATGGTTTTCCACGCCGCCCCCTTGGGGGAGGAACACACCTTTCATTTCCATGTGGAGTTCTACCCCCCCAAAAGGGCCAAGGACAAGCTCAAGTTCCTGGCGGGCACGGAGATTGGGGCGGGCACCTTCGTGGTGGACGCCCTGCCCGAGGAAGCAGCAAAAAGCCTAAGGGAGGCCTTATGAAGTACCTTTTGGCCCTGGACCAGGGCACCACCAGCAGCCGGGCCATCCTCTTCAGCCTGGAGGGGAGGCCCGTGGCCATGGCCCAGAGGGAGTTCCGCCAGCTCTACCCGAGGCCGGGCTGGGTGGAGCACGATCCCCTGGAGATCTGGGAAAGCCAGCTTGGGGTGGCCCAGGAGGCCTTGCGCCAGGCTGGGGTGGAGGCCAGGGAGGTGGTGGCCCTGGGCCTCACCAACCAGCGGGAAACCACCTTGGTGTTCGAGAGGGGCACGGGGAGGCCCCCCTGAACCCGGACAGACACATGTGAGACTGGACGAGTAAAAATGTGGGGACCACTCTAGGAGAGAGGGGGTCCCCACGGATGCAGCTTACCACGGTTGGCAAAGAGGTTTTGCGGGGAGCGCGGAAGGCCCGGGAACTCCAAGAGGCCGGGGCCGGCGATCCCACGGTTCAGGACCGCTTACGGAAGCTCAAACAGGTGGAGCGGATGCAGCGGACCTTTAGGGATGAGTTCTACACACGACCGTTGCCTTCACAGATCCCCGAGCTCCAAAGGGAGCTTGACGCCTACCTGGACCACTACAACCGCCGGCGACCCCACCGGGCCTTGGGGGGCCTGGCCCCTTTAGAGTACCTGGCTAGAATACGGGGGGAGGCGGTCCCCACAGAGTCTCAAATGCCTTCGTGTGCTACTTGATCTGGACCCCTAGGGTGTGAAAGAAAAGGGGGTGCTATGCATCCAAACCGTGAGCACCCCCTCTACTATCTTGACGCAGAAACCCTTCTCGTAGCCACCTACGTTTGGGTGGATGACGAACTCAAGGCCCTCGTCGCCCAAGGTCACAAGCTCCCAAAAAAGCAAAAGCACCAAAAGGCCACCCTGGCAGAGCTCCTAACCCTCGCCATCTTCCTCCTCCTCCAGGGCCAGGACCTCGCCAAAGGCTACCTCGCCGCCAAAACTACCCTGAAGCCTTACTTCCCCTCCCTCCCCCACCTCTCCCGCTTCTACCGGGTCCTTCAAAAGGCTCATGGGCTCCTGGCCCACCTCGCCCTCAGGCTCTCCGGAGGAGAAGGCTTGCTACAGGTGGTGGACCTGAAGCCCATTCCCCTGGCCCACGGACAGCGCATCCACAGCCTCTCCCTCCCTGAGGCCGCGGTGGGGAAAGGACCCCTGGGGGCTTTTGGCGGATACGCCCTCATGCCGGTGATGAACGAGCGGGGCCTCTTTTTCCGCTGGGTTCTTCTGCCCGGGAATGCCCGGGAGACCTGGGGGAGGGAGGTCCTTGAGGGTTTGCCTGCGGTTCTTGGGGACCGGGGTTTTCGCTGGGTCCAGGGGGTGAAGACGCCGCCCTACCGGCTCAGGGGAGGGAAGGTGGTGGAGACGGGGTGGCGAGCCTGGATGGGGAGGGTGCGCAACTGGATTGAGACGCGGTTTAGCGTGATGGTGAGGTCTTTGGGGCTTCACCGGATGGAGGTGCGGTCGTATTGGGGTTTGGTGGCGCGGGTCCATCTCATCCTGCTGGTGCACAACCTGATTCGGAGCCGGGTGCTTCTCAAGATGGCTGGGGTGGAGATATGAGGTAGCACACGAAGGAATGTGTTGACCGACTACACCCCCTTGACCAACCGACCTGAAAGTGTGTATAACAATTCTTGATCGGAAAGGAGGCGGAAGCGTGTCCCCGTACCTCGGCGAATTCGTGGGAACCCTGCTTTTGATCTTGCTGGGCTGCGGCGTCGTCGCCGGCGTGTGCCTCAGACAGTCCAAGGCCGAGCAAGCCGGATGGCTGGCCATCACCGTGGGGTGGGGGCTGGCGGTGGCCGTCGCCGTGTACGCCGTGGGGCAGGTGAGCGGTGCCCACATCAACCCGGCGGTGACGCTGGCGCTGGCCGCGACGGGCAGCTTTCCGTGGGAGAAGGTGCCCGGTTATCTCCTGGCGCAGCTTTTGGGCGCGTTTTGCGGCGCGGTGCTCGTGTGGCTGCATTACCTCCCGCATTGGGAGAAAACCGAAGATGCGGCGACCAAGCTGGCCGTGTTTGCCACCGGTCCGGCCATCCGCGACTGGAGCGCCAATCTGCTCAGCGAAATCATCGGCACCTTCGTGCTCGTCTTTGGCGTGCTGGCCATCGGCGCCAACCGTTTGGCCGAAGGGTTGAATCCGCTGCTTGTGGGCCTGCTGGTGGTGAGCATCGGCCTGTCCCTCGGGGGCACCACAGGATATGCCATCAACCCGGCGCGCGACCTGGGTCCCCGCTTGGCCCACGCGCTCTTGCCCATCCCCGGCAAAGGTCCCTCCGACTGGTCGTACGCGTGGATCCCCGTGATCGGGCCGGTGATCGGCGGCCTGTTGGGCGGCTGGACCTATGCGTGGCTCTTCGGGGGCAACGCCGTTGCGCTCGCCCCGGGCGTGGCGCTGGGCGGCATCACGGCGGCGGTGGCGCTTGTCAGCGTCCTGAAAACCAGCATGGTCGAAAGGCGGTAACGGTTTTGCTCACCAAACCCGTGCACAGGAGGTGATTGCATGCGGTACCTGCTAGCCCTTGACCAAGGCACCACCAGCTCGCGGGCCATCCTGTTCGACGAAAACGGGCGCCTTGTGGGCATGGCCCAGCGCGAGTTTGCCCAGCTCTTTCCCCAGCCGGGATGGGTGGAGCACGATCCGCTGGAAATCTGGGAGACGCAGATCGGCGTGGCCCGGGAGGTGCTGTACCAAACCGGCGTCGATCCGCGCCAGGTGGCGGCCATCGGCATCACGAACCAGCGGGAGACGACGGTGGTGTGGGAGCGCGCGACCGGCCGGCCCATCGCCAACGCCATTGTGTGGCAGGACCGGCGTACGGCGCCTATCTGCGACGCGATTAAGGCCGATCCGGACCTGGAGCAGCACATCCGCGCGCGGACGGGGCTCGTGGTGGACGCCTATTTTTCGGCCACCAAGGTGAAATGGCTGCTCGACCACGTGGAGGGGGCTCGGGAAAAGGCCCGGCGCGGCGAGCTGGCCTTTGGGACCATTGACGCGTGGCTCATCTGGAACCTCACCGGGGGCCGGGTGCACGCCACCGACGTGACCAACGCCGCGCGGACGATGCTCTTTGACATCCACCGCCGCGCCTGGGACGAGCGGCTGCTTGAGGCCCTCGACATTCCGCCGTCCCTGCTGCCCGAGGTGAAGCCGTCGAGCGCCGTGCTGGCCCACACCCATCCCGACCTGTTCGGTGAGCCCATTCCCATTGCCGGCGTGGCCGGCGACCAGCAAGCCGCCCTCTTTGGCCAGGCCTGCTTTGCGCCGGGGATGGCCAAGAACACCTACGGCACGGGCTGCTTCCTGCTCATGAACACCGGCACAAAGCCCGTCCCCTCCAAGACCGGGCTTCTCACCACCATCGCCTGGGAGGTGGGCGGCCAGGTGGTCTACGCCCTCGAGGGCAGCGTTTTTACCGCCGGGGCGGCCATCCAGTGGCTGCGCGACGGGCTGCGCATCCTCGACACGGCGGCCGACTCGGAATACTTTGCCGCTAAGGTGCCCGACTCCGGCGGGGTGTACGTGGTGCCGGCCTTCACCGGGCTGGGCGCGCCGTACTGGGACATGTATGCCCGCGGGGCCATCTTGGGGCTGACGCTCGGCACGCGCAAGGAGCACCTCATCCGCGCCACGCTGGAGGCGCTGGCGTACCAGACGAAAGACGTCCTCGACGCCATGGAGCAGGACGCCGGGGTGCCCCTCGCTGCGCTGCGCGTCGACGGCGGGGCGGCGGCCAACAACCTGCTCATGCAGTTTCAGGCCGACATTCTGGGCGTGCCGGTCGAGCGGCCGGCCATTGTGGAGACGACGGCCTTCGGCGCCGCGGCGCTGGCCGCTTGCGCCGTCGGGCTGTGGGATCAGGAAACCTTGGCCACGCGGTGGCAGGCCGAGACGCGTTTTGTCCCGGCCATGGCCGAGGCGGAGCGGAAGAAGCGCTATGCCGGGTGGAAGAAGGCCGTGAAGCGGGCGATGCGTTGGGCGAGTGAAGAGGACGAGGACGCCCGCACCTGACCGGGGCTGGCGCCAGCGCATCGGACGCGTCGGGCGGGAGGCGGTGGAGCGGGCCAAGGGGTTTGCGAGGGAGGATGGACCGGGAAGCCCTTCTGGAACGGCTGAGGGAGCCCTTTGACCTCCTCATCCTGGGGGGCGGGGCCACGGGGGCGGGGGTGTTGTGGGAGGCCACCCTAAGGGGCCTGAGGGCGGCCTTGGTGGAAGCGGGGGACTTCGGGGCGGGCACCAGTAGCCGCTCCACCAAGCTCCTCCACGGGGGGGTGCGCTACCTGGAGCTGGCGGTGCGGCACCGGGACCCCAGGCAGCTTCGCCTGGTGCGGGACGCCCTCCGGGAGAGGAAGGTGGTGATGGAGCTCGCCCCCCACTTGGCCAGGTCCTTAACCCTCCTCACCCCCCTCTTCCGCCCCCTGGAGATCCCCTACTACGGGCTTGGCCTCAAGCTCTACGACTGGTTGGCGGGAAGGAGGCGGCTGGCCCCAAGCCGCTACGCTCCTCCCAAGGAGGTGCAGGCCCTCTTCCCCGACCTTCCCCCCACCCTGGGGGGCATCCTCTACCAGGACGGGCAGTTCGCCGACTACCGCTTAAACCTAGCCCTCATCCTCTCTGCCCTGAGCCGGGGGGCAGTGGCCCTCAACTACGCCGAGGCCACGGGCTTCCTGGTACGGGAGGGAAGGGTGAAAGGTGCGGTGGTCAAGGACCGCCTCACCGGGAAGGAGGTGGAGGTCTGGGCCCAGGCGGTGGTGAACGCCACGGGGCCCCAGGCGGACCGGGTGCGCGGGCTTTTGGACCCGGAACTTCCTCCCCTCCTCACCCCTTCCAGCGGGACCCACCTGGTCCTGGACTACCCCTTACAGGTAGGCCTCCTCCTGCCTAAAACCCGGGACGGCCGGGTGCTCTTCCTCCTTCCCTGGCAGGGCCGGGCCCTTTTGGGCACCACCGACCTCCCCGCCGAGGCCACCGCCTGCCCCCTGCCCCGGGAGGAGGAGGTGGCCTACCTTTTGGAGGAGATCCGCCCCTACCTGGGGGACCTTTCCAGCCGGGTTTTGGCGGCCTGGGCGGGTCTCAGGCCCCTGGTGGGAAAGGGGGAGACCAAGAGGCTGGTGCGGGACCACCTCATCGTGGAGGAGAAGGGCCTTTACACCCTTACCGGGGGCAAGTGGACCACCTTCCGTCTCATGGCCCTGGACCTCCTGGAGCGCCTGGCCCGGGACCTCTCCCTTTCCCTCCCTCCTTCCCCAAGCCACCGCACCCCCCTCCTGGGGGCGGGGCCCAGGCCTCCCCTGCCCCTGCCGGAGGGGGTGGCCGAGCACCTCTACACCCACTACGGCACCCTGGCTCCCGAGGTGGCGGCCTTGGGGGATAGGCCCCTTCTCCCCGGGCTTCCGTACCTGGAGGGGGAGGTGGTGTGGGCGGTGAGGGAGGAGCTTGCCCAAAAGCCCCTAGACGTGCTGGCCCGCAGGCTGGGCCTGGCCCTTCTGGACCGGAAGCGGGCGGAGGAGGCCCTGCCCCGGGTGGTGGAGCTCATGGCGCCCCTCTTGGGATGGGATGACGGAAGGAAACAGGCCCTCCTACTGGAGGCTAGGAGGGCCCTTCCTGCCCTTTGCTAGGCCTTATCCTCCGAAACCCTCTGCACCGCCTGGGTTTCCTTGAGGATGGCCCGCACCCGCTCCCCGGGGATGGTCTCCTCCCTAAGGAGTTCCTCGGCGATCTTGTGCATGGCGGGGGCGTGCTCCATGAGGACCTGGCGGGCCTTGGCGTAGGCTTCGTCCAGGATCTTGCGGATGTCTTGGTCGATGAGGCGGGCGGTTTCCTCGGAGTGGTCCTTCTTCTTGGCGATCTCCTCACCCAGGAAGATGGGGCCGGAGTCCGAACCCCAGGCGATGTTCTTGAAGTGCTCCCCCATACCCCAGTCCAGGACCATGCGTTTGGCGATCTGGGTGGCCCGCTTAAAGTCGTCCTGGGCCCCGGTGGTTACGGTGCCGGTGAAGAGCTCCTCCGCCACCCGGCCCGCCATGAGGACGGCCAGTTCGTCCATGAGGTGGTCCTTGGAAACCAAAACCCTTTCCTCGGGTTTGCTCCAGCGGGCACCCAAGGCCATGCCCCTGGGGACGATGGAAACCTTCTCCGTCTTGTCCGCATGGGGGAGGACCTCACCCACTACCGCATGCCCGGCCTCATGGTAGGCCACGGCCCTCTTCTCCTCCTCGGAAAGCTTTAGGGCGGGCCGCTCGAGGCCCAGGACGATCTTGTCCAGGGCCTTCAGGAAGTGCTCCTTGCGGATTTTCTTGGCGCCATCCCGGGCCGCCAGCAGGGCTGCCTCGTTGACCAGGTTCTTCAGGTCGGCCCCGGAGAAGCCCGGGGTGAGGTGGGCCAGCTCCAGGGCGTCCACCTCCTCGGCGATGGGTTTACCCCGCATGTGCACCAGGAGGATATCCCGGCGCTCCTCCAGGGTGGGTAGGCCCACCACTACCTGGCGGTCAAAGCGCCCGGGGCGCAGCAGGGCAGGGTCCAGGATGTCCGGGCGGTTGGTGGCGGCCAGGACGATCACCGAGGTGTCCTTTTCAAAGCCGTCCATCTCGGAAAGGATCTGGTTCAGGGTCTGCTCTCGCTCGTCATGGCCACCCCCGATGCCTGCCCCCCGTTTGCGGCCGATGGAGTCCAGCTCGTCGATGAAGATGATGCTGGGAGCGTTCCGTCGGGCGTCCTCAAAGAGGCTTCGCACCCGGCTTGCCCCCACGCCCACGAACATCTCCATGAACTCGCTGGCGGAGACGGAGAAGAAGGGGACACCTGCTTCCCCCGCCACCGCCCGGGCCAGAAGGGTCTTGCCGGTTCCGGGAGGGCCCACCAGGAGAACTCCTTTGGGGATTTCCGCGCCCAGCTCCAGGTACTTCTTGGGGTTCTTGAGGAAGTCCACCACCTCCATGAGTTCCCGCTTGGCTTCCTCGTGGCCGGCCACGTCCTTGAAGGTGGTGTTGACCTGCTTTTCCTTCCCGTAAAGCTTGGCCCGGCTCTGCCCGAACTGCATCACCTGCCCGGCCCCGCCCTGGGCCCGCATGAAGAAGAAATAGAAGAAAAGGATGAGGAGCAGGGTAGGGCCGAGGTAGAGGAGGACCTGGGGCCAGAGGGAAGGGGGTTTGGTGACGATCCTCACCCCGTTTTCCTCCAGGAAGCGGAGAAGCTCGGGGTCGGTCACCTGGGCCGGGGGCAGGGGCACGGCGAAGCGCCTGGCCACCTGGCTTCCCCCCTGCGGGGTGGGGAAGCGCTCGGGTTCCTTCAAGGTGCCCAGGATGCGAGTTTCCTCCAGGGTCACCTCCGCCACTTTGCCCTGGCGCACCAGGGTGCGGAACTCCGTGTAGGGAAGGGTGGGGGCTGGGGGGCCCGTGAAGGCGGTATAGGCCAGATAGCCTAGAAGGAGCAAGAAAACTAGGGTGAAGGGGTTGATCCGCTGCGGCAAGGTCTACCTCCCTGGTCCTATGGTAGCGCCTTTGCGGTGAGAGGACTGAGGGGTGTGGTATCCTCTAGCGGCGATGAAGGGGGTCCTCGAGGCCCTGCACCAAGGGGATTACGATACCGCCATTGAACGCCTTACCCGGAAGGCCCTGTTCGGCTCCAAGGGGGAGGCCCGGGAGGCCCTTTTGCTCCTGGCGGAGGTGCACAGCCTCTACGGGGAGGAGGGGCTGGAGAAGGCCCACTGGGCCTTGGAGGAGGCCTATGAGCTTGGGGGGCTGGAGTACGACCCCCTGTACCGGGCCCTTCTGGGGGAGCTTCTGGCCCTCGAGGGCCGGGGGGAAAGGGAGGTGCTGGCCCTGTTCCTTCCCACGGAGGACCCCCGGGCCCGCTACCATCAGGCCCAGGCCCTTTTCTACCTGGGCCGGTTTGAGGAGGTTCTGAGGACGCTCAAGGAGGGGCTTCCCGCCTTTTTGGCCTGGCGGGCGGAGGGGCTTAAGGGAAGGGCCTTGGAAAGGCTTGGCCGTTACCGGGAGGCCGCTTTGGCCTACGAGAGGGGGGCGGAGCTGGCCTTGGGGCTGGAGCGCTACTGGCTCCTTTTGGATGCTGCCGCCATGTGGCTGGAGGCGGGGGAGGGGGAAAGGGCCCTTCTGGCCCTCGAGGAGGCCTCGGGAGCCGTGGGGGAGGAGCCCGTGGAGGACGCCGCCACCCGCCACTACCTCCTGGCCCGGGCCCATCTTCTCCTGGATAACCCCAACCGGGCCCTGGAGGAGGTGCGGGAGGCCTTAAGGCTCGAGGAGGAAAGCGGCCATCGGGCCTACGGTACCCCCCTTCTGGAAGGGCAGATCCTTTGGCGCCTGGGCCGTTACGCCGAGGGTATGGCCGCCTACCGGGAGGCCTTGGCCAGGGCTGAGGGTCTGGAGAAGGGATACGTTCTCCACGAGATGGCGGTGGCGGCCTTGGACCAGGGGGCCTACCTGGAGGCGGAGGAGCACCTGGAGGCCCTTTTGCGGGAAGAGGGCTACCCCTACCGGGCCCAGGCCCTGGCGGACCTGGCTGAGGCTTTGTACCGGCAGGGGCGGTACCAGGAGGCGGAGGAAATGGCCCATAGAGCCATGCGCCAGGGGGCGGAGGCGGCAGGGGAGCTCATCCTGGGCCATATCGCCTACGACCTGATGCACCTGGAAGAAGCTTTGGCCCACTACCGTAAGGCGGCGGAGGTTTCCGAGGAGGGAAGCCGGGAGTGGGTGGGAGCCCAGGAGATGGTGGTGGACACTCTGGTCCAGCTGGGCTACCGCTCTCCTGAGGAGATCCTGGCCCGTGCGGAGGCGGTGCTGCCCCATGTCCATCCCGCCGATGAATGGCACCAGGCCTTGCTCTCCTACCGGGAGCGGGCGGAGGCCATCCTGCGGGAGGGGAGGCGGCCCAACTAGGTTCCGCTCCGCCTTAAGGGGGCCAGGGCCTTAAGCACCTCCTGGGCCTTTAAGGGTTTGGGAAGATGCAAAACCCTGAGGGGACGGAAGAGAAGCCCCGGGGGGGTTTCGCTCACCAGGTACAAGGAGGCCAGCTTGCCCTCGGGGTGGGCCCGGAGTTTTCGGGCCATCTCCAGGGCCCTTTCCCCCTGGAGGATGATGGCCTTGGGCCTTTCCTTGAGAAGGCGCAGGGCCATCTTCAGGTCCAGGGGAAGCTGCACCCGGTAGCGGTGGGCCTCCAGGAGGTAGAGGAGAAGCCGCCGCACCACCCCGCTTTCCGCCAGGACCAGGACCAGGGGGTCGTCCGCAAGCAGGGTGGAAGGGCGGATCAGCCCCCGGCTTTTCAGCTCAAAGAGGATGTGGTAAACCTGCTCTTCCGGAAGGCCGGATAGCAGGGCCACGCTTCTCGCCCGGCGCACCCCGTCCAAGAGTTCCAACACCGTCCAGGCCTCGGGGGTGAGGGGGTGGCGGGTGGGATCCTCCACCAGGTGGAAGACCTCGTCGGGGTCCACCTGGCCCTGGCGCCACTCGTCCAGGCGCCGGGCGGCTTCCAGAAGGGTGGCCTTGGTTTCCAGGGTTTCCGACAAGGCCACCTGGCTTCCCTCCTCGAGGGGCTCGGCCAGGATCTCCCCTTCCTTCTCCCCCAGCAGGGTGGCCAGGGCCTCCAGGACCTGGGCCTCGAGGGCCTCCCTTAGCTCCTCTTCCCCGATGAGGCCCAGCTCCAGGGCCAGGGCCCCCAAGGGAGTGCCAGGGTTTTCCCGCCCCTGGCGCTCCACCAACTCCTGAACTTCCTCCAGGGAAAGGTGGCCAAGGCGCACCAGGTACTCCCCCAGGTGGGGTCCCGGCTCGGTGCGGGCGTAGAGGATGCGCCCGTGGAGGAGGTGGATCCTGCCGTAAAGGCGCCCCCGGAAGGTCACCACGGCGCTTTTGCGGTGGTCGGCCAGGACCCTCAGGAGTTCCGCCAGGTCCAGTTCTTCCAGGGTGGCCCGTACCATGGCCTAGAGAAGGGGTTCCACGGGAGGGGGATAGCCCAGGTGGCGGTAGGCCCGTTCCGTGGCCACCCGGCCCCGGGGGGTGCGCTTCAGGAGCCCCTGCTGGATGAGGTAAGGTTCGTGGACTTCTTCCAGGGTACCTGGATCCTCGGAGACGGCGGTGGCCAGGGTCTGCAGGCCCACCGGGCCGCCTCCGAAGCGCAGGATCAGGGTTTCCAGGATCTCCCGGTCCCGTTTCTCCAGGCCCAGCTCATCCAGGCCCAAGGCGTTTAGGGCTTCCAGGGTCCTTTCCTGGGTGATGGTTTCCTCCCCTGCCACCTGGGCAAAGTCCCGCACCCGCCGGAAAAGCCGTTTGGCCACGCGCATGGTGCCCCGGCTTCTTTTGGCGATCTCCAGGGCGGCCTCCTCGGTAATGGCCACCCCTAGAAGCCTCGCATCCCGCCTGACCCCTTCGGCCAGCTCCTCCAGGGAGTAGTACTCCAGGTGCTCCACGATGCCGAAGCGGCTCCGCAAGGGGGCGGTGATGAGGCCCGGGCGGGTGGTGGCCCCGATCAGGGTGAAGCGGGGAAGCTCCAGGCGGATGGTGCGGGCCGCCGGCCCCTGGCCGATGACGATGTCCATCTTGAAGTCCTCCATGGCCGGGTAGAGGTGCTCCTCCGCCTGGCGGCTTAGCCGGTGGATCTCGTCGATGAAGAGGATGTCCCCTTCCTCCAGGGAGTTGGCCAGGATGGCGGCCAGGTCGCCGGGTTTCTCTATGGCGGGCCCCGAGGTGACGCGCAGGTTCACCCCAAGCTCGTAAGCGATCACGTGGGCCAGGGTGGTCTTGCCCAGGCCAGGGGGCCCGAAGAGGAGGAGGTGCTCTAGGGGCTCCCCCCGGGCCTTGGCCGCCTCGAGGTACACCCTCAGCTTCTTCTTCAACCTCTCCTGGCCGATGTACTCGTCCAGGGTCCTGGGCCTTAGGGCGAGGTCCGGGTGCACTTCCACGCCCTTTCATGATAGCCTTATTCCCATGCGCCGGACGGTTAAGGAGTTCCGTCACGCCAAGGGCCAGAGGCTGGTGTACCTCACCGCCTACGACTACCCCACGGCCCGCCTAGCTGAGCGGGCTGGGGTGGACGCCATCCTGGTGGGGGATTCCCTGGGCATGGTGGTGCTGGGCTATTCCTCCACGGTTCCCGTGAGCCTGGAGGAGATGCTCCACCACACCAAGGCGGCCCGGCGGGGGGCCCCGGACACCTTCTTGGTGGCGGACCTGCCCTATCTTTCCTATGCCACCCTGGATCGGGCCCTTTTCGCCGCGGAACGGCTTCTGAAGGAAGGTGGGGCGGATGCGGTGAAGCTGGAGGGTGGGGAGGAGGTGGCGGAGATCGTCTTCGGGCTCAGCCGGGCGGGGGTGCCGGTCCTGGGCCACGTGGGCCTCACCCCCCAGACGGCGAGCCAGCTTGGGGGCTACAGGCTGCAGGGGAGGCGCCCCGAGGAGGCCGAGCGCATCCTAAAAGGGGCCATGGCCCTCGAGGAGGCGGGGGCTTACGGGGTGGTGCTGGAGATGGTGCCCAAGGACCTGGCCAAGGAGATTACGGAGAGGCTATCCATCCACACCGTGGGCATCGGAGCCGGCTCCCACACGGACGCCCAGATTCTGGTCTTCCACGACGTGGTGGGGCTTTACGGGGAGTTCAAGCCCCGGTTCGTGAAGCGGTATCTGGAGGGGGAAAGGCTCTTCCTCGAGGCCCTATCCCAGTACGTGCGGGAGGTGCGGGAGGGGGTTTTCCCAGGGGAGGAACACAGCTTTTGATGCCACCCCACCCTGGGGGTCCCGGTAAACCACCCCTAGGGATGGATGCCGATGCTTGGGCTTGACGCATTTGTTGAAAATGGATTACCGTTATTGTGTGATGGCCCTCGAGGTCCAGGACCTATCCGTGCGCTTCGGGGAGTTCCAGGCCCTGGAAGGGGTGAGCCTGGCGGTGCCGGAAGGGGCCTTCGTGGCCATCGTGGGCCCCAACGGGGCGGGGAAGAGCACCCTCTTGAAGGCCATCCTGGGCCTTGTTCCCTTCCGGGGCGAGGTCCGGGTTTTGGGGCGTTCCTTGAGGGAAACCGATCCCCTGTGGTTCGGCTACGTGCCCCAGATCAAGACCTTTGACCGCTCCTTCCCGGCGCTTTCCCTGGAACTGGTGGCCACGGGTCTGAGGCGGCGCTGGCCCTTCCGCCTGTCCCCCTGGGAAAGGGAGGAAGCCCTTTCCGCCTTAAGGCGGGTGGGGGCGGAGGCACTGGCCTTCCGCCCCTTGGGCCGGCTTTCCGGGGGGCAGCTCCAACGGGTCTACCTGGCCCGGGCCCTCATTCGCCGGCCGAGGATCCTCCTTTTGGATGAGCCCGCCACCGGGGTAGACCGGGTGGGGGAGGTGGACCTCTACCGGTACCTGGAGGCCTACCAGGAGGAATCGGGGGCCACGGTGCTCATGATCACCCACGACTGGGAGGCCGCCCACCATGCCAGCCACGTCCTGGTGATGAACCGCAGGGTGGTGGGGTTTGGTCCGCCGGAGCGGGCCCTCACCGAGGAGTGCCTGCGCCAGGCCTTTGGGCACCTGGGCCATGCCCACGGGCTGTACCTGGGGGGTGGGCATGCTTGACGCCCTGGGTTATCCCTTTTTCCAGAGGGCCCTCCTCGCAGGGCTTTTGGTGAGCCTTCTTTCCGGATTGCTCTCCCCCTTCGTGGTGCAAAGGCGGCTTTCCTTCCTGGGGGATGGGCTTGCCCACGCCGCCTTCGCCGGGGTGGCCTTGGGGCTTTTCCTAAGGGGGGAGCCCCTTTGGTTTGCCCTGCCCTTCACCTTTCTGGTGGCCATGGCCATCACCCTGGTGAAGGAGAAGACCGAGCTTTCCGAGGACACCGCCATCGGGGTCTTCTTCGCCCTCTCCGTGGCCCTGGGGGCGGTTTTCCTCTCCAAGGCCCGGGGGTACGTGGGGGACGCCATGGGCTACCTCTTCGGCTCCCTCTTGGCGGTGAGTCCTGGCGACCTTTGGGCCATGGGTCTTCTCCTCCTCTTTGCCCTCTTCCTCCTTCCCCTTTGGGGGCCTTTGGCCTACGCCACCTTGGACCGGGAACTGGCCCTTTCCGACCGGGTGCCCGTGGTCCTTCACGACTACCTCCTTTCCGGCTTCATCGCCGTGGGCTTGGTCCTGGCGGTAAAGGTGGTGGGGATCATCCTGGTGGCGGCCTTTTTGGTGATTCCCGGGGCAACGGCCAGGCTCTTGAGCCGCACCTTTGCCGGGCTCACCCTTCTTTCCCTCCTCCTGGCCTCCTTTTCCACGGTGCTTGGCCTTTTCCTCTCCTTCCTCCTGGACTGGCCCAGCGGGGCCAGCATCGTGCTTCTGCAGGCGGCCTTGTTTGGCCTGGCCTTCGTGAAAACCGTATTTTCGGTGAGGAAATAATGCCTTTGCGCTATACTGGGGGCATGTGGGTGTCCACGAAGGCCCAGTACGGCCTCAGGGCCCTGGTGGAGATTGGCCTCAAGGCCCCGGAGGCGGTGCCCCTTAAGGAGGTGGCGGAGGCCCAGGGCATCAGCCAGCACTACCTGGAGCAGATCGCGGCCCAGCTTAGGCGCTCCGGGTTCATCCGCTCCGTGCGGGGGGCCGGGGGGGGCTACCGCCTGGCCCGTCCCCCCGAGAGGGTGACGGCCCTCGAGGTGGTGGAGGCCCTCGAGGGCAGCCTGGCCCCGGTTTCCTGCATCGAGGACCCGGAGTCCTGCGCCAAGGTGGGGCAGTGCTCCACCGAGCTCCTCTGGAAGCGGGTGGATCTGGCCATGCGCCAGGTCCTGGGGAGCACCACCTTGAAGGACCTCATCGAGGAGCGGAAGCTCATCGAGGCCAAGCGCTTGATCCAGCTCCAGCCCGCAGGCTAGGCAAGGGGTCTTAGGAAGGGCTGCCAGGGCTTATCCCTGGCAAAGGGAATGGAGGGCAAGGAGGAAACCTTGGCTTTGGTCTATCTGGACTACGCGGCCACCACGCCCCTGGACCCCGAGGTCCAGCAGGCCATGCGCGAGGTGGAGGGAATCTTCGGCAACCCGAGCAGCATCCACCGCTTTGGCCAGGAAGCCAGAAGGGTGCTGGAGGGAGCCCGGGAGCGGATCGCAAGCCTCCTGGGGGTGCGTCCCAGGGAGGTGGTCTTTACCGGTTCGGGTTCCGAGGCGGATGCCCTGGCCCTTCTGGGGGTGGCCTTGGCCAAGGGGAAGGGGCATGTGGTGAGCACGGAAGTGGAGCACTCCGCGGTCCTGGGGGCCTTGCGGCTCCTTGAGCGCCTGGGCTTTGCCGTGACCCGGCTCAGGCCCGACCGCTTGGGCCTGGTTTACCCGGAGCAGGTGGAGGAGGCCCTGAGGCCCGACACCATCCTGGTGAGCGTCATGGCCGCCAACAACGAGCTCGGCACCCTCTACCCCATCCGGGAGATGGCCGAGATCGCCCACGCCCACGGGGCCCTTTTCCACACGGATGCCGTGCAGGCCGTGGGCCAGGTGCCTTTCCGGGTGGATGAGGTGGGGGCGGACCTGGTTTCCCTAAGCGCCCACAAGTTCTATGGGCCGAAGGGGATTGGAGCCCTTTTGGTGCGCCAGGGGGTGGACCTCTTCCCCCTGGTGCCGGGCAAGCAGGAGGGGGGAAGACGGGGCGGCACGCAAAGCCCAGTCCTGGCCCATGGGATGGCGGTGGCCCTGGAGAAGGCCTTAAGGCTCTTGCCGGAGGAGTCCTCCCGGCTTCTCGCCTTGAGGCAGCGCCTCGAGGCGGGCTTGCTTTCCGTGGAAGGGGTGGAGCTCAACGGTCATCCCGAGCGCCGCCTTCCCAAGCTGGTCAACGTGACGGTGAAGGGCGCGGATGGGGAGGCCTTGCTTCTCGCCATGGACCTCATGGGGGTGGCGGTTTCCTCGGGCTCGGCCTGTTCGGCGGGGAGCCTCGAGCCCTCCCATGTCCTCCTGGCCATCGGACGCTCCCCGAGGGAGGCCCGGGCCTCCTTGCGCTTCTCCCTGGGACGCTACACCACGGAGGCCGAGGTGGACCGGGCGGTGGAGGTCTTCAGGGAGGCGGTGGCCCGGGCGCGGGCCTAAAGCTAGGGCTGCCTTTTGGTAAACTCCTCGCGGAGTTCCCGCCTGAGGATCTTCCCCACGCTGGTTTTGGGCAGGCTGTCCCGGAACTCGATGATGCGGGGAACCTTGTAGGCGGCGAGGTTTTGCCGGCAGAAGGCCTCGAGGTCCTTTTCTGTGACCTTCCCCTTGTACTCCTCCTTGAGGACGATGAAGGCGGCCACGGTTTCCCCGCGGTAGGGGTCGGGTACGCCCACCACGGCGGCTTCCTGGACGGCGGGGTGGGCGTAGAGGACCTCTTCCACCTCGCGGGGGTAGATGTTGTAGCCCCCGGCGATGATCATGTCCTTTTTGCGGTCCACGATGTAGAAGTAGCCGTCCTGGTCCATACGGGCCATGTCCCCGGTGAAGAGCCAGCCGTTCTGGAGGGCCTTTTGGGTTTCCTCGGGGCGGTTCCAGTAGCCCTTCATGATGTTGGGGCCTTTGACGACGAGTTCGCCCACCTCTCCGATGGGGACTTCCTGACCCTCCTCGTCCACCACCTTGGCGTCCACGCTGGGCAGGGGCATACCGATGGAGCCCTTTTTGATCTCCCCCTGGACAGGGTTGGAGTGGGTCACGGGGCTTGCCTCGGAGAGGCCGTAGCCCTCGATGAGCCGGGCCCCGGTGATCTCCTCAAAGCGCTTGGCCACTTCCACCGGCAGGGGAGCGGCTCCGGAGAGGCAGATGCGGATGCTCTTTACGTTCCGTTTCTCGATTCCCGGGTAGTTGTTGAAGGCCACGTAGAGGGTGGGCACCCCGGGGAAGTGGGTGACCTGGTGCTTTTCAATGGCCTCCACGATGGCATGGATCTCCGGCCTGGGCAGGAGGACGATCTTGTAACCGGAGTAGATGCCGTAGTTCATGGCCACGGTCATGCCGTAGACGTGGAAAAAGGGCAGGGCTCCCAGCATCACCCCTTTGCCCAGGAGTTCCTTGGAGGTGGAATCCCAGGCGTCGATCTGCAGGACGTTGGCCACCAGGTTCCGGTGGGTGAGCATGGCGCCCTTGGAGATGCCGGTGGTGCCCCCTGTGTACTGCAAAAGGGCCAGGTCCTCAGGATCAGCGGGATGGGGGGTGGCGGGGGGATGCTTCAGGAGGTCCAAGAAGGCGTGGAATCCTTCCCGTTTGGGAAAGCCCAGGGGTAGCTTGTCCCGCTTCGCCTTTAAGGGGTAAAGGAGGTTTTTGGGGAAGGGGAGGAAGTCCTTGATGCCCGTGACCACGGTGCGCTTCACCGGGGTTTCCCCCTCCACCTCCAGGAAGCGGGGCAGGAGGTGGTCCAGGATGACCAGGGTCTCTGCGCCCGAGTCCTTTAGCTGGTGCCTTAGCTCCCTGGGGGTGTAAAGGGGGTTCACGTTGACCCCCACCCCTCCCGCTAGAAGGGTGCCGTAGAAGGCGATGACGAACTGGGGGGTGTTGGGGAGCATGATGGCCACCCGGTCGCCAGGCTTCACCCCTAGGGCCTTAAGCCCCTCGGCGAAGCGCCGGGATTTCTCCCATAGCTCCGCATAGGTAAGGGTTTTCCCCAGGAACTCCAGGGCGGTGTGTTGCGGGTAACGCTTGGCGGCGTCTTCCAGAAATCGCCACAAGGGGATAGGGGGCACTTCCACCTCGTGGGGCACACCGGGGTCATAGTGGGCGAGCCAAGGCTTGGCGCTGACTTGGTCCATACCTTACCTCCTTCGCCACGAGCTTATCAAAAAGTTTATACCGCGTTCAAGACCATGGGCCGGTGTAGCATGGATAAGGAGGTTTCCTATGCGCTTCCGCGACCGCAGGCACGCTGGGGCTCTTCTGGTGGAAGCCCTGAAGCCCTTGGGTCTAGAACGCCCTGTGGTTTTGGGCATCCCTCGAGGCGGGGTGGTGGTGGCCGACGAGGTGGCCAAAGGCCTGGGGGGGGAACTGGATGTGGTCCTGGTGCGCAAGGTGGGGGCTCCGGGAAATCCGGAGTTCGCCCTGGGGGCGGTGGGGGAAAAGGGGGGCATGGTCTTGAAGCCCTATGCCCTCCAGTACGCCGACCAAAGCTACCTGGAGCGGGAAGCGGCCCGGCAGAAGGACGTGATCCGCAAGCGGGCCGAGCGCTACCGGAAGGTGAGGCCAAAGGTGCCCCTTGGGGGCCGGGATGTGGTGCTGGTGGACGACGGCATCGCCACCGGTTCCACCATGGAGGCGGCCTTGGCCGTGGTCCTCTCGGAAAAACCCCGGCGGGTGGTGGTGGCGGTGCCCGTGGCCAGCCCGGATGCGGTGGAGAGGCTGAAGGATCAAGCCGAGGTGGTGGTGCTCTCCACCCCACCGGACTTCGCCGCCGTGGGGGCCTACTTCATGGACTTCGGTGAGGTCACCGATGAGGAAGTGGAGGGCCTTTTGCTACAATGGTCGGCATGAAGCCCGTGGTCAAGCAGGGGGCCAGCGTGGAGGCCCGTCCCGTGGAGCGGGGGGAGAAGGCCTTTATCCAGGTGCTCATCGGCCCTGAGGATGGAGCCCCTCACTTCATCACCCGTAAGTTCACTATCCTGCCGGGGGGAAGGATTCCCAAGCACAAGCACCCCAGCATCGAGCACGAGCAGTACGTGCTCTCTGGGCGCATGAAGATCTACCTGGGCGACGAGGTGAGGGAGGTGGCGGCTGGGCAGGCGGTTTACATCCCCCCGGACACGCCCCATGCCTATGTGAACGAGGGGGATGAGCCGGTGGAGTTCCTCTGCGTCATCCCCAAGACCAACGCCTACGCCACCGAGTGGCTGGAGGATTAGAGAAAAGTGGGGGTGTGGGGGAGCTATAATCCCCCGGTTTCCAAGATAGCCCTCAAGATACGCTAACGCGTGACACAGGCTGACCAAACCGGGGATACATGGGTCAGCGGTCACGCGGTCACGCGCAGCGTACCTTGCAGCGTACCTTGCAGCTACATGCGACCGAAGGGAGCTTAGCTCCCCCACGTCCACCACAGGTGGACACGGATTGGGTACAATGTTCTTGGGGGCAAAGTTCCCCGTGGACCTTGAAACTTGGAGTAGGGGGTTCCATCGGGTAGTCCGATGGGTAAAACTCCAAACGAACACCCGTGGCAGAGCCAGAAGCATTGCGCTCGCCTGCCGATACGGAGCCAAGGTCTTTCTGGGCCTGGACGGGGCCTTCGGGAGCAATCCCGAGAAGCCCCGGACTTTAGTCCGGGGAGTCGTCACGGTTTCTGGGGTCCCCGCTGGGGTGCTTAGCCCCAGCGGGGTTTTCTAGGCGCGCACCTCCTGCCGCTGGAAGGCCACGTAGGCCAGGGTGAAGAGGAGGATCACCAGGGCCATGAGCCCGGTGAGCTGGGGCCAGATCAGGAGGAGGCTTTGGGAGAGGGGAAGGGGGGTTCCCAGCACCGCTCCCTCCAGCTGGGTGATGAGGATGGGGCCCAAGGAGCGCACCGCCGGGTTAAGCACAGCGGTGAGGGTTTCCGCGTAGAGGGTGTTGGGGGAGAGGCGGGAGATCCAAAGGGCCAGGTTGGCCTGCCTGAGCTGGCTTTCCGGGTCAAAGGGGTCGGCCTGAAGGAGAAGGGCGCTTGCCGCCAGGTCGGTGAGGATGGGGAAGAAGACGGCGAAGAAGAGCCAGACCCCGATGGCGGCTAGGGCGGCGGTGGCCGGCTGGCGAAAGAGGACGGAGAAGAGGAGGCCCAAGGCCAGCCAGAAGCCCGCATAGGCCAAGGTGGCCAGGAGAAAGAGGAAGGCCCGCCCCATCTCCTCGCCCTCAGGAGGCACTCCCAGGGTGAAGAGGCCGAGGCCCACCACCAGGAGGAAGAGGGCGGTGAGGAGCACGGCCAGGGTGCCGAGCCCCGCCAGGAACTTGCCGAAGAGGAGGGCGTCCCGGTAGATGGGCTGGGAGAGGATACGGGAAAGCGTTCCCCTGGCGTACTCCCCGTTCACCGCATCGAAGGCCAAGGCAATGGCCGCCAGGGGTACGAAGAAGGAGAGGAAGCCCACGAAGGAGGGCAGGGGGTCCTGGGCGGTGGTGAGGAGTTTCAGGTAGAGGTAAGGGTCCTCCCCCACGGTCTGGCGCAGGGTCTGGGTGCCGGTGTACACGGCGGCCAGGGCGGAAAGGAGGATCAATCCCTCCAGAATGCGCATCCTCAAGCCCGTGAGATGGTCGGCCATCTCCTTGAAGAAGACCGCCCAAAGCCCGGTCCAGGGGGAACCTTCACGCCGCATGGGCCACCTCCTTGAAGTAGTGGGCGTAGACCTCGTCCAGGCTGGGACGGCGGAGGGAGAGGCTTAGAAGCTCGCCCTGCTCCACGGCTATCCGGGCCAGCTCCGGCCGGAGGTCCCGGCTGGAGAGAATCCGGTACCGTCCTCCCTCCGCTGCCACCCGGGCCACGCCTTCTAGGCGGCGGAAGGCCTCCTCGAGGCCCGGGCTGGCCTCCACCAGGATCTCGTACCCACCCCCTAAGACCCTTTGCGCCAACTCCTCCACGGTGCCCAAAAGGGCGAGGTGCCCCTTATGGAAAAGCCCCACCCGGTCGCAGACCTCCTGGACCTGGTGCAGGAGGTGGCTGGATAGGAGGATGGTGATGCCCTCCGCCTTCAGGCCCTTGATGAGCTCCAGAAACTCCCGGGCGGCCTCGGGGTCCAGGCCCAGGGTGGGCTCGTCCAGGATGGCCACCTTGGGGCGTTTCAGGAGCACCTCGGCAAGGCCAAGCCGCTGCCGCATCCCCCGGCTGAAGGCGGAAACCCGCCGGTCCCGCACCTCCCACAGGCCCATGCGCTTGAGCACCTCCTCTATGCGGGCCCTGGCCTCGGCCTCGGGGAGGCCCAAAAGGCGGGTGGTGTAGCGCAGGTTCTCCCAGGCGGTGAGTTCCCCGTAAAACCCCACCTGGTCGGGGAGGTAGCCCACCCGGCTTTTCACCTTCAAGGGTTCCCGCATGGGATCCAATCCCAGAACCCGGGCCTCGCCCCGGGTGGGTTCGGTGAGGCCCAGGAGCATGAGGATGGTGGTGGTCTTCCCCGAGCCGTTAGGCCCCAGGAGGCCGAAGACCTCCCCTTCCTGCACCTCCAGGTTCAGGTCCTCCACGGCCACCACCCGTCCGTAGCGCTTGGTGAGGCCATGGGTTTCGATGACCGCCATGCTACCTCCGGCCGAAGCGGTTCACGGCGAAGCCCAGGACCAGAAGGGCCACGGCCATGATGCCCACCCCCACCAGGCCCCAAAGGCTGGAGCGCACCACGGTGGCCCGGTAATCCAGGCTCTCGGAAAGGCCATCGGACCCGGAAAGGCTGAGGGTCACCATGTAGTCCCCCGTCACCGCCTTGGGGGAGGGCTTGATGCGGGCGGTCACCTCCTGTTCTTGGCCGGGTTCCAGGGCGTCCAGCTTCTCGGGCTCAAACTTCACCTCCCAGCCCGAGGGCTCCATGGCGCTGAAGGACAGGTTCTTGGCCGGGGCGCTACCCTCGTTCTTCACCACAAGCTTCACCGCGTTTTCCCGGCCCGCCACCACCTGTCCGGAAAGCCGCCCCTCCTTGGTGGTGAAGCGCACCTCGGGCCGGCCCGTGACCTCGAGGGTCAAGGCCAGCTCCGCCTTGGCCTCCCCCGCCACCGCCCTCAGGGTGAGGCCGTAGGTGTCGGCCTTGGTGTCCTTGGGCAGGGAAACCTCCACGTCCAGGTCCTTGCTCTCCCCGGCCTTGATGGGCAGGCTGGTCACCTGCTGGCTGGAGAAGGCGGGGGTGAAGGTCACCTGCCAACCCTTGGGGGCCTCGTACTCCAGGGAAACCAATAGGTCGCGGTCGGACTCGTTTTTCAGGGTCACCCGGTAGCGGAAGGAGCTGGTGGGAGGACCCTTGAGGATGGGGAGCTCCGCCTCGAGGCTAAGCCTCTGGGGCAGGCCCTGCCCCACCACCAGGCCGATGGGAAGGTTGGCAACCTGTCCTAGGCCCTCGGCCCGCACCAGGAAGCGGTAGGTGCCGGGCTTCACCTCCTTGGGAGGCTGGAGGCGAAGGGTAAGGGTAGCCTCCCCGTCGGGGGCCAGGTAGACCGCCCGCACCAGGCGACCCCCGCCGATGAGGCTTGCCTGCCAGCCTTGCGGGGCCTCGGCCACCTGGACCCGCACCACCCCGGGGGGAAGGCCATAGTTCTTGAGGGTGAGGGTCAGGTTGACGCTCTCCCCGGGTTGCACCCCGATCTCCGGATAGGAGGTGCCTAGGGAAAGACCGCGAAAGCCCTGGGCTTGGGCTAAGGCCACGCCGAATCCCAGAAGAACCAGGGTGAGTAGCTTGCGCACCATACCTAAGCCTCCTCCTATAAGCTAGAGAGGAAGGATGAGTCCAAAATGAAAACCCCGGGGCAAACCCGGGAAAGGGGGGCAGTTTTCCTAGCTCACCCGGGCCTCGAGGTACTCCCGCTCCCCCAGGACAATCTTCCGGGCCAGCTCGGGGTCCTTGGGAAACTCCTTGCCCCGGTTGATCATGTAGGTTTCGTAGCGGCCGATCTCGAAAACCGCGGTGAGCTTCCTCAGCACCTGGGCCATGTCAAAGGCCTTGCAGGAGAAGATGTCGATGGAAAGGAAGCGCTTTTTGGGGAAGGTGTGGATGGCGATGTGGCTTTCGGCGATGATCACCACCCCGGTCACCCCGTCCTCCCCCTCGGGGCCGTAGCTGTAGACGAAGGGGGGAAGCACCTTGGTCATCTCCATCTCCTCGGGGAGCTCGTCCAGGACGCGGCGCACCAGCTCGGCGTCCCGGAGCTTTTCGGGATTGGCGTCGTAGCCGTCCACCATCAGATGCGGTCCGAATCCAAAGAGTTCCATCCTGACCACCTCCTTCCCGTGCCCCCCGGGGTATCCCCCGCGGCACGCCCCCCATTATGCCCCCCCCTCCCCCCCCTGTCAATACCTTGTCCCCTGGCGGGAAAACCCCCTTTTGCTCCCCCTGGGGGTGGCCCCGGGGAAGGGGGGAAGGGGAGGTGGAGGGAAGCTCCCTTCCATGCGCCTCTTATACGGGGATGGGGTATGGATGGGGAGGAAATAAGCCCCAGACGGTGGTTTCCTTAAGAAAGGTGGTATGATGTCCCCGGCAAGGAGGTGCCATGTACAGGGGAAGAGAAGGGCAGTGGGCGTTTTACCTGCACCGGATCTCGGGCCTGGGCATTCTGGTCTTCCTCATGCTCCACGTGGCCAACATCGCAAGCGCCATGTGGGGCCCGGAGGTGTCCAACGCCCTCATGAAGTTCTACCACCAGCCGGTTTTCCAGATAGGGCTCCTTCTTCTCATCGCCGGGGTGCTTTACCACGGGTTCAACGGGCTCAGGATCATCCTCATGGACTTCACCGCCTGGGGGGTGCGCTACCAGCGGCAGCTTTGGTACGGGGTCTGGGTTCTTTTCGTGATCTTCTACCTTCCCTTCCTTTTGAAGATCGGAGGGGGCATCCTGGGAGGTAGCCATGGCGATTAAGTCCAGGCGCTACGAGGAGGCCAAGCTGGAGGCCAGCACCAACCTGGAGCTCTACTGGTGGGTTTTCATGCGCATCTCCGGGGTGGTCCTGGTCTTCCTCCTCATCGGCCACATGTGGATGAACGCCATCCTAATAGACCTGAACCAGATTGACTACAACTATGTGGCTAAGAGACTTTCCCAGACCACCTGGAAGGTTTATGACTGGCTGATCCTGGCCTTGGCCCTCCTCCATGGGGGGAACGGGCTCCGTTATGTCCTGGACGACTGGGTGCGGCACCCGGTGAGGCGTTTTTGGACCAAGGTGGTGCTCTATAGCCTCATCGCCTTCCTTTTCTTCCTGGGGAGTCTTTCGCTTTTCAATCACGATTTCGGGGTGAAGTAGTATGGCGCACAAGCACGAGGTCATCGTGGTGGGTGCAGGCGGGGCGGGCCTTGCCACCGCCCTTTATGCGGCCAGGGAAGGTGCGGATGTGGCGGTGGTCAGCAAGCTTTACCCCACCAGGAGCCACACGGGCGCGGCCCAAGGGGGGATAGGGGCCGCCCTGGGCAACGTGGAGGAGGACCACTGGGAGTGGCACATGTTCGACACGGTGAAGGGAGGGGACTACCTCACCGACCAGGACGCCGCCGAGGTCTTCGCCAAGGAGGTGATCGAGGCGGTCCTGGAGCTGGAGCACATGGGCCTTCCCTTTGACCGGCTCCCCAACGGCAAGATCGCCCAGCGCCGATTTGGCGGCCACACCAAGGACTGGGGCAAGGCCCCGGTGCACCGGGCGGCCCACGCCGCCGACCGCACCGGGCACATGATCCTCCAGACCCTTTACCAGCAGTGCGTGAAGCACAACATCACCTTCTACAACGAGTTCCACGTCACCGATGTCATCGTTGAGGACGGGGTGGCCAAGGGTCTGGTGGCCTACGAGCTGGCCACGGGAGAACTGCACCTCTTCCAGGCCAAGGCCATCGTCATCGCCTCGGGGGGCTTTGGCCGCATCTACAAGGTGACCTCCAACGCCTACACCCTCACCGGGGACCTGCAGGCCATCCTCTACCGCAAGGGGCTTCCTCTCGAGGACATGGAGTTCTACCAGTTCCACCCCACGGGGCTTTACCCCCTGGGCATCCTCCTCACCGAGGGGGCCAGGGGGGAGGGGGGCATCCTGAGGAACGCCCTGGGGGAGCGCTTCATGGAGCGCTATGCCCCCACCATCAAGGACCTGGCCCCCAGGGACATGGTTTCCCGGGCCATGTACCTGGAGGTGCGGGAGGGCCGGGGGGTGGGCCCCAAGAAGGACCACGTGCTCCTGGACCTCACCCACCTGCCCCCTGAGGTCATCGAGAAGAAGCTTCCCGACATCACCGAGTTCAGCCGCATCTACCTGGGGGTGGACCCCTTGAAGGAGCCGGTGCCGGTGATGCCCACCGCCCACTACGCCATGGGGGGGATTCCCACCACCCTCTGGGGCCAGGTCATCCGGGACGAGAACAACACCGTGGTGCCCGGGCTTTACGCTGCTGGGGAAGCGGCTTGCGTGAGCCTGCACGGGGCCAACCGCCTGGGGACCAACTCCTTGGGGGATCTGGTGGTCTTTGGCCGGCGCGCCGGGATCCATGCAGCCCGCTTCGCCAAGGATGCCGACTACCACGAGCTCACCGAGGAGCACCTGCGCGAAAGCCGCGAGCGCATTGAGCGCATCAAGAACTCCACGGGCAAGGAGAAGGTGGCGGCGCTCCGGGCCGAGCTCCAGCAAACCATGATGGACAACGCCTCCGTCTTCCGCACCGGGGAGCTCTTGGCCAAGCAGGTGGAGATCCTGAAGGAGCTCATGGACCGCTACCGAAACATCTCCATTGACGACAAGGGGGATGCCTACAACACCGAGCTGGTGGAGGCCCTGGAGCTTGGGTATCTCCTCGAGGTTTCCGAGGCCCTGGTGCACTCCGCCCTAAACCGCACCGAGTCCCGCGGGGCCCATGCCCGGGAGGACTACCCCGAGCGGGACGATGCCAACTGGCTCAAGCACACCCTGGCCTACAAGGTGGCCGACGGCAAGGTGACCTTCCGCTACAAGCCCGTGGTCCTGGGCCGCTTTGAGCCCAAGGCCCGCACCTACTAGGAGGTGCCATGCAGGTAACCCTGAAGATCCTTCGCTTTGACCCCGCCAAGGACCAGAAGCCCACCTGGCACACCTACCAGGTGGAGGCCGAACCGTGGGACCGGGTTTTGGACCTCCTCCACAAGGTGAAGTGGGACCAGGACGGCACCCTGGCCTTCCGCCGGAGCTGTGGGCACGGCATCTGCGGCTCCGACGCCATGCTCATCAACGGCAGAAACCGCCTGGCCTGCAAGACCCTGGTGAAGGACCTGGGGAACGTGATCACCGTGGAACCCATCCGGGGCCTGCCGGTGGAGAAGGACCTCATCGTGAACATGGAGCCCTTCTTCGCCGCCTACCGGGCGGTGAAGCCCTACCTCATCAACGACGAACCCCCGCCCGCCCGGGAGCGCCTGCAAAGCCCTGAGGAGCGGGAGCGGTTTGACCAGGGTACCAAGTGCATCCTCTGCGCCAGCTGCACCACCAGCTGCCCTGTCTTCTGGGTGAACGGGACGTATCTGGGTCCTGCCGCCATCGTGCAGGCCCACCGCTTCATCTTTGACTCCCGCGACCGGGGAAAAAGGGAGCGCTTCAAGGCCCTGGGCTCGGGAAGCGGGGTTTGGCGCTGCCGCACCGCCTATAACTGCACCGAGGCCTGCCCCCGGGATATCCCCGTAACCCAGCTCATAGAGGAGGTCAAGCGGGCCATCCTCTTTGACCGCTTCTAGAGGGCCTTTATACCGGGGTCCCCACTCTGCCGTCAGGCAGAGTGGGGTGGTTTACCGGGGTCCCCATCCTGCTGCTAGGCAAAGTGGGGTGGCTCGCCGGGGTGGTACTAAGGGGTGAGCCGGTGCCGGTCCCGGGGGAAGGCCCGGGCGTAGCGGACGTTGGGGAGGCCCAGAAGCTTCTGGGTGAGGCGCTCGGCCCCGATGGCGAAGCCCCCGTGGGGGGGCATGCCGTACTTGAAGACCTCCAAGTACCCCTGGAAGGCCTCGGGGTCCATGCCCTTGGCCTTTAGGCTTTCCACCAGGTCCGGGTAGCGGTGGATCCTCTGGCCCCCGGAGGTGATCTCCAGGCCCCGGAAGAGGAGGTCAAAGCTCCTGGTGGTGCCGTTTTCCTCGGGGTAGGTATAGAAGGGCCTAAGGCTTCGGGGGTAATGGGTGATGAAAAGCCAGTCCGAACCCCACCGCTCCTTGGCGTACTGGCCGAGGAGGCGCTCCGCTTCCTCGGAGAGGTCCTGGCCCACGGGGTAGCCCAGCTCCTCCTTCAGGATGTTCCTGGCCTCGGCGTGGGTGAGGCGGGGGATGTCCTTGGGGAAGGAGGGCCATTCCGCTCCTAAAAGCTTTATCTCGCTTCCGGCTCCCGAAAGAGCCTCTTCCAGCATCTCCTGGAGCAGGTTTTCCTCGAGGCGCATGAGGTCCTCCTCCCCCTCGATGAACCCCATTTCCACGTCCAGGGACAGGTACTCGTTCAGGTGGCGGCTGGTGTTGTGCTCCTCCATGCGCCAGACCGGGGCCACCTCGTAGACGCGCTCAAACACCCCCACCATGATCTGCTTGTAAAGCTGGGGGGACTGGGCCAGGTAGGCCCGGTACTCAAAGTAGTCCACCCCGAAGAGGCCTGAACCCCCTTCCGCCCCGGCCCGTACCACTTTGGGGGTGAAGATCTCCGTGAAGTCCTGCCGGTCCAGGTACCGCCTGAAGCCCCGCACCAAGGCGGCCTGCACCCTTAGGGGGGCCCGGGCCTTCTCCCCCCTCAGGGTGACGTAGCGGTATTCCAGAAGGGTGTCGGGGCTTGCCCGCCATTCCTCCTTGGGGATCTCCACCGGGGTGGGCTCCAGGGCAGGGGAGAGGATCTCTATTTCCTTTGCCTGTACCTCGAGGCCCCCCGGAGCCTTGGGATTCTCCACCACCCGGCCCCTTACCCGCAGGCTGCTTTCCGGCAAGGGGAGTTTCTGCCCACCGGTCACCACCTGCACGATGCCGCTTCGGTCCCGTAGCAGAAGGAACTGCACCTTGCCCAGGTCCCGCCGCCAGTGGAGAAAGCCCAAAAGCTCCACCTCTTCGCCCGCATGCTTCTTCAAGTCCCGTACCAGAACCCGCATCTCTCCTCCTTTAAGCTTTGGCCCCCCCGGCCATAGGGGACCGGGGGGGCCAGGCGGTTATGCCCCCCGTCTAGGCGTCATTAAGACAAGACGGGCGCATATTGCCCTTGAGTTTAGGGGGTTTCTGCCCCGAGGTCAAGGCGTTCAAAGGCCAGGACCAAGGAGGGAAGGTCCTCTTGAGGCACCACGGCGAAGAAGTTCTCCTCGAGCTGGTACCGGGCCGCCCACTCCCCTTCCACCCCGGCCAGGCTTAAGGGCCTGGCCTCTTCCTTCAGGAAGCGGAGGCGCCTTAGGCGAAGGTCCCCCGCCTCCGAGTAGAAGACCTGGTAGACCACGCCCCCCCGGCGCTTCTCCCCGTAGAAGCCCCCTTCTATGGGGCTTATCTCGTAGCCTAGGGCCTTAAGGGCTTCCATCCAGCACCTCGAGGGCCGAGGGATCCTCCAGTATGATCTCGTAATACCCGGCGTAGAGGACGATGCGTCCTTTGGCCCTTACCTTCTTACCCAGATAGCTTTGCGGGAAGGGCTGTTGGAAGAGGCCGTAGTTTCTGGGGAAGACCACCAGCCTCAGGTCGCTTTCCCCGGGGCCAAACCGGAGGAAGGCCACGGTGCCCCGGTCCTCCACCTGCTGGATGAGGCCTTCCACGGTGGCGATGCGGCCAAAGTACCTGGGGGCTTCCTGCCAAGGGATGATCCCTTCCAGGGGGGGCAGGGCAAAGGGGTTTTCGGTAAGCCCTGCCTGGAAGTCCCTTTCCATCACGGAAAGGAGCCTGGCGAAGGCCTCGGGGGCCTCCTTGCGGGTGAAGCGCACGGCAAGCTCCCGGTTGGCGTTTATGGAGTTGGCGCTTAGGTTCAGGCTTCCCACCAGGGCCACCTCCCCGTCCACCACCAGGGCTTTGGCGTGCACGTAGGGATCGGGTAGGAAGCGGAGATCCGCCCCGGCCCGCCTTAGCTCCTCCGCTCCTGCCAGGAAGTAGGTGTCCCCGGGCTCCTGCGGGCTTCCCACCAGGCGTACCCGGACGCCTCGAGCCAGGGCATCCTTAAGGGCGGCCACCACCTCGGGATCGGCCATGGCTTGGTGCTCCAGGAAAACCTCCCTCTTGGCCCCACGGATCAGGGCGAGGAGGGTTTCCCGGGCGTTGCCCTCCTTGACCCCGCCCAGGATGCGGCTTGGGGCCCAGACGAGAAGGGCCTGGGATAGGTCCAGCCTTTTCCCCTCCCAGTCCGCTTCAAAGACCTTCACCACCTCCGCCACCTGCCTGGGATCGTCCAGGATGAGGGCGTACTCCCGGTTGGCGGTGAAGGAGCTTCCCGTGAGGTTCATGGTACCCACCCAGGCCAGCTTCCGGTCCACCACCAGGCTTTTTTCGTGGACGAAGACGAAGCGGAAGGGGGTGGTGAGCTTAACCTCCACCCCCCGTTCCTTTAGGGCCTGAAACACCGTGAGGTCCACCCGTCCCCCGGAGGGCTCCCGCTCCAAAAGGACCTTTACCTTCACGCCTCGGGCCACAGCCTCCCCCAAGGCGTCCACCACGTCCAGGCGGCTTGGGGTCCAGAGGTACATCTTCACCAGGATCTCCTCCCGGGCCGAGGCGATGAGGTCCAGTAGCGGCTTGACCCCATCGTCCGGCTCCACCACCAACTTGGGGGCGGCCAAGGCGGTTAGGAGGAGGAAGAGAAGTAAAAAGAGCTTTCTCATAACGCCTTTCATTCTGACACATGGGGGTCAGGAAGCTTGCAAACAGAGGGGGTGGGCTATGTCCAGCGGAAGCAGGTTTCCGCGTTCTGGTCGGTGATGGATTCCATTTCCTCCAAGGTCATTCCCCGCACCTCCGCAAGCCTATTCAGGGTGTGCCGCACGTAATGGGGAAGGTTGCGCTTTCCCCGGTGGGGCTCTGGGGGCAGGAAGGGGGTGTCGGTTTCCACCAGGAGCCGGTCTAGGGGAAGCCTTTGGGCCGCTTCCCGGAGGGCGTGGTTTTTCTTGTAGGTGAGGGGGCCGGCAAAGCTGAAGTAGGCTTGCACGGCAAGGCCTGCCGCCTCGAGGGCCGGGTGCCCGCCAAAGGCATGGAGGACCACCCTTTGGGGTCGGTGGGCGAGGAGCCAGGCGGCCAGGTCTTCCTCCGCTTGCCCATCCTTGCTCCGCACGTGGAGCACCAAAGGTAGCCCGAACTCCTCGGCCAGGGTCGCTTGGAACTCCAGGGCCTTGAGCTGGGCGGGCTTGGTTTCGGGGGTCCAGTAATAGTCCAGGCCGCTTTCCCCAACGGCTCGCACCCGGGGGTGACGGGCGTAATACCTTAAAGCCTCTTCCACCTCGGGGGAAAGCAGATGGGCCGAGGTGGGGTGGAGGCCCACCGCGGCGTACACATTTTCCTGGGCCAGGGCCAGGGTCCTTTCCCAGCGGGTTGGGTCCACCCCCAGGGTGAGGATGGCCCTGAGTTCCGGAAAGTGGGCTTTGGCGTCTTCCAGCTCGGCTTCTTCCAGGAAATCCAGGTGGGCGTGGGTGTCGGTCATGCGTTCTCTTCGTCCTCTACCAGGATCCAGATGCGCTTAAGGGGCAGTTCGGCCTTAAGCTCCTCAGGCAGACGTTCGTAGCTCTCCAGGCAAAAGGCCTCTGTTTCTCCGCTCTTTCCCGCCCGCACCAGCCAAAGGGCCATGTCTTCAATCTAGCATGGGAGGTCCCCCACCCTGGCCACCCGGACCGGTTGTGTGGATTGAACCCATGCAGTGGCTTTGCCGCTTGTTGACTGCTTGTGCCCTCCACGGGTGGGGGTGGGGCTACACTTCGTTTCCCTGGACCGCTGGAAAGGCCCCTTGGGCTGCACGTATGTGCTGGCGTGGCCCCTCGAGGGGCCGGTGATGGAGCTTAAGGGCTACCCCGTCCTGGCCTAGGGGATGGGGAGTTTGTGGCCGGACCTTGGCGGCCTTGGAGTGCGCGTGCTATGCTAAATGAGGTTTAGTGCGTGGGTGATATTTATGAGTCTACGCGTGCTCGGCGTCAACGCATCGGCACGGACGGACGGGTTTACGGCAGAGTTGTTGGGCGAGGTTCTGGAAGCCGCCAGGCGCCGGGGAGCCGCCACCGAGCGCCTGGACCTGGTGCGGTACCCCTTTCCCTTTTGCGTGGGGAACTACTCCCAAGACCCTACTTCCTGCGGCCCGGACACCTGCGTGCAGGGACCCTGGGATGGCTTCGGTAAGATAGCGGACAAGCTCGTCCAGGCGGACGCGGTGGTTTTCGCCACGCCGGTCTACTGGTTTAGCGTTTCCGCCCGGATGAAGGCCCTTTTGGAGCGCATGACCTCCATGGAGAACCAGGGCCTCTTAAACCTGGGCAAGCCCATGGTCCTGTTGGCGGTAGCCGAGGAGGAAGGGGCCAGCCAGGCGCTTTCGCAGATGCTCCTGCCCCTTTCCTACATGGGGTTTGTCCTGGCGCCCCTGGGGTTGGTCTACGCCCATCACCGGGGTGCCGTGAGCCTCAAGGGGAACACCGAGCTCATGGAGGATGCCCGCATTGCCGGGGAGAACCTGGTGCTGATGGCGGAAAAGCTTAGGGGAACCGCTTTCCGAGAACCCCTTCCCAGTTACGAGTACCGTCTGCCCAGGCTGCCAGGAGTGGCGGCGGACTAGCAGGGACGCTTCAAAGGTACAAGGGCTCCACCCCATCCCTGGCAAAGGGCAGAAGCTCGTAAAGAGCCCTGGGGTCTGGGGGCGCGTCCAGGAGAAGGTGGCTACCCTGGAGCTGGGCCCTTGAGATCTCTGGGGCTTTGAGCTTCCTGGGAGGCTCGAGCACAAGCGGCTTCCCCTCACGCCTGGCATAGGTGGCCCCATAGTAGAGCCCGTTTCTGGCGGTGAAAAGGGCGGTTAGGGGAGGCCCACCTTCCTCCAAAAAGGGCCAGCAGGCGGCAAGGAGGGAGCTTACCCCAAACACCTTGGCTCCATGGGCTAAAGCGATGCCCATGCCGGCTGCCAAAGCGATGCGAAGGCCCGTGTAGGAACCCGGGCCCTCCCCCAGGACCAGGGTGCCGATCTCCTCCCGCTCCACGCCCACTTCCCTTAAGAGGTCGTCCAGTAAGCCGAACAGGGCTTCCTCGTGCTTACGGCCCAGCCGCACCACCCGGCCCACTCCCTCTTCCCCGCGGAAAAGGCCCAAGGAAAGGTAGGGAGTGGCGGTGTCCAGGGTGAGGGTCCACACCCTTCCATCCTATATACTCTGGCACGGGATGCGGACCTTTCCTCTCCATGCCCTTCTGTCCTTGGGGGCGCTCCTTGCCCTGGGTGTGTACGCCTTCCGGCTCGGCTTTCTCCCGTGGGCCTGGGTGGGGGCGGGGCTTGGGCTTTACGCCCTTCTCGTCCTGTGGGGGCTTCGTTTCGGTCGGCACCATGCCCTTTTGGGGCTTGGGCTTTTTGCGTACTGGTTCCCACCCCTGGCCTTTCTGGCTCCTCTCTTGTTCGCCCTCTTGTTTGGCCGGGGCCTGAGGCAAAAGGAGCAGGCAGCCCTCTACGGCTGGGCCTTGGTTTGGCCGGCCTTAGCCCTCCTTCTGGTCTGGCATGTTTTCCCCACCTTTTACGCCTTTTACCTGAGCCTCTTTGAACGGGTTAACTTCCTGCGCCCCGCGGCCTTCGCTGGCTTGGAGAACTACCGTATTCTCCTCCAGGATCCTCTTTTCTGGAAGGCCTTGGGGAACACCTTCTGGTACGTGGTCTTTACCGTGCCGGTGGGCCTTCTCCTGGCCACAGGGGTGGCCATCCTCCTGAACACCCAGGTGGCCTTCCTGGGGTTCTACCGCACCCTTTACTTTCTCCCCTACATCACCGCCCTCACGGCGGCGGCGGCGGTGTGGCGCTGGATCTACCACCCGGAGTTCGGTTTTCTCAACTGGCTTCTTGGTACCCCGGGTCTCGACTGGCTGAACACGCCTAAGGGTGTCTTCGCCCTGCTCCTCGAGCCCCTGGGAGTTCAGCCCCCGGGTTTTTGGGCGGGGCCCAGCCTGGCCTTTGTGGCCATCATGGTCATGAGCGTGTGGCACTTTCTGGGATACCAGGTGGTGATCCTCCTGGCCGGGCTTCAGGCCATTCCCAAGGAGTATTACGAGGCGGCGGAGCTGGATGGGGCGAGCTTTTGGCAGAAGCACCGGCTCATCACCTGGCCGCTTCTTTCCCCCACCACCTTCTTTCTCTTCACCCTGGGGCTCATCGGGGCCTTCCAGGTGTTCACCCAGGTTTACGTCCTGACCCCCACGGGCGGGGTGTTGCAGGATACCCTTACCCTGGCTTTCTACCTCTACAACAAGGGTTTCCGCGACTCGGATTTCTCCTACGCCAGTGCCATCGCCATGGTGACCTTTCTCCTCATCCTGGTCCTCACCCTGATTCAAAGGCGGGTGTTGGAGAGGCGGGTGAACTATGAGATTTAGGCCCGGTGTCCTGTTCGTGCACCTGCTCCTCCTCCTGGGGGGGCTCGTCATGGCCTTCCCCTTCTACTGGATGCTGGCCACCAGCCTGAAAAGCCCCCAGGAGGCCCTGCAGGCCAAGCCCATCTGGGTTCCCGAGCGCATGAAGCCGGCGAACTGGCTCAAGGCGGCAAGGCTGGGGGATAGCCCCCTTTGGGGTGGTTTGGCCCCTGGCCGGAGCGTGGAGTTGGTTTTCCCTGGGAGGGAAGGGCATCCCCCCAGGGCCTTGGTACCCCGTACCCCCGGGGCCTTCTTTGACCCTCGGGCGGATGGCACTCGGGTGGAGGTGGTGTATCGGGAAGGGGCTTGGCGGGTGCGGCTGACCAACGCTACGGAGGAAGCCTTCCGCTTTTTGCCCCTGGTGGTGCTCTGGCCCAAGGAAGTCCCTCTGGCGGCACCCTTGCCCCCCGACGCCATCCGCTCCCAGGGGGAGTACTGGCGGCTGGAGTGGGTGAATGCGGTGCCCGGGGCCTTGGGGTATGTGCTCCACAACTACCTCGAGGCCTGGCATGCGGCTCCCTGGGGGCGCTACTTCTTCAATAGCTTCTTCACCGCCTTGACCCAGGTGGCGGTGGGGCTTTTCCTGGCGGCCCTGGCGGCCTTTGCCCTGGCCCGCATTCCCTTTCCCGGCAAGGAGGCGGTGTTCGTGCTCATCCTCGCCACCATGATGGTGCCGGGGGAGGTGCTCCTCATCCCCAACTACGTGCTTCTGGCCAGGCTGGGCTGGCTGGACACCTACTACGCCCTCATCGTGCCCTGGCTGGCCTCGGTGTTTGGCATCTTCCTCCTTAGGCAGTTTTACCTCTCCTTGCCCCAGGACCTCTTTGATGCGGCCCGCATAGACGGGGCCGGGTACCTGACCCAGCTTTTCCGCATCGCCTTGCCCTTAAGCCTTCCGGGATTGGTGTCCTACGGGATCTTCACCTTCCTGGGGGCCTACAATGCCCTCCTTTGGCCCCTCATCGTTACCCAGAGCCCGGAGATGCGCACGGTCCAGCTGGGCCTGCAGGCCTTTGTCTCCGAGGCGGGGTCGGACTACGGGGCCCTGATGGCGGCCAGCACCTTCGTGATCCTCCCCGTGATCCTGGGGTACTTCTTCGCCCAGCGCCAGTTCATCCAGGGCATCGCCCGCTCGGGGCTCAAATAGCCTGACCTTGGCTTGACACCAGGAGGGATATACTTAGTCTGGAGGTTTTGGGTATGCGAAAAGCGCTTTTGTTGGCGGCGGTTTTGGGGCTAGCCCTTGCCCAGCAGGCCAAGCCCGAGGAGGTTATCAAGGAGCAGTGCGCCAAGGCCAAGGTGGTGGCGGAGCTCTGGCACGGCTTTACCGGCGGGGTCCCCAAGGCCGCCTTGGAGAACCTGGTGGTGGAGTTCAACAAGACCCAGCAGGGCCGGTGCGTGCGTCCCGTGCCCCAAGGGGGGTACCGGGACCTTTCCACCAAGATCAAGGCGGCCTTCGCCGCGGGGAAGGTGCCGGCCATGGCCCAGGCCTACGAGAACAACATCGCCCTGTACCTCGAGGCCAAGGCCCTACTGCCCATTGAGTCCTTGGGGGTGAAGCTCCAGGGGGTGAACCTGGCTTTCCTGAACGCCGTGCGCTTCGGGGGGGTGGTGTACGGGGTGCCCTTCAACAAGAGCATCCAGGTCCTCTACTACAACAAGGACCTCCTGAAGAAGCACGGGGCCAAGGTGCCAGCTACCCTCGAGGAGTTCGTGGCCTTGAGCAAGAAGCTTTCCCAGGCGGAAGGAGGACCTGTCTACTGGTTCCAGCCGGATGCCTCCACCTTCGCCTACTTCTTCTTCAACCTGGGGGGGAGCTACCTGAAAAACGGCAAGCTGGTCCTGAACTCCAAGGAGGCGGTGGAGGCCCTCACCCTCCTGCAAAACGGGGTGAAGGAGGGGTGGGCCAAGGCCATCACCTCCGGGTACATCAACCAGAACCTGGGCTCTGGTCCCTACGCCTTCAGCGTGGATACCTCTGCCGGCTACACCTATTATCGCCAGGGGGCCAAGTTTGACCTGGGGGTGGCCACCCTGCCGGGCCGCACCAAGGGCCAGCCTGGGTTTGGTCTAGTCCAGGGCACCAACCTGGTGGTCTTCCGCCAGGCCAGCAAGGAGGAACAGGCGGTGGCCAAGGACTTCCTGCAGTTTGTCCTCTCCCCCAGGGCCCAGGCGGTCTTCGCCACCGCCACCGGGTACGTGCCGGTGACCGAGGGAGCCCTGAAGGATGCGGTCTACCAGACCTACGCTACCGAAAACCCCCACTTCGCCACCATCGTGCGCCAAAGCCGCTACGCCAAGTTTGAGCCGGCTTTGGCGGAGTGGGAGCAGATCCGCTTTGACATCCTGGGTCAGGCCATCAAGGAGGCCATTTTGAACAAGGCGGATCCCAAGTCGGTCCTGGACAAGGCCCAGAAGCTGGCCGAGGATCTTCTGGCCGGTAAGACCCGTTAAGGGAGGCTTTGCCCCTGGGGCCAAGGCCCCAGGGGTTAAACTTTAGAGTGATCGGGGTGGGGTGACCATCGCCACGGCCATGGAGGCAGTGGAGAAGGGCTATCTGGACGACGAGGGTCTGGGGCTCCGCTTCGGCAACGGGGACGCTTTGATCGCTGCCATAGAGAAGCTGGCCCGGAGGGAGGGGCGGCTTGGGGAGCTCTTGGCCTTGGGGTCCAGGCGGCTTTCGGAGGCCATCGGCCATCCGGAGCTGGCCATGCAGGTGAAGGGCCAGGAGGTGCCCATGCATGACCCTCGGTACAAGCGGGCCCTGGGGGTGGGATATGCGGTGAGCCCAACGGGAGCCGACCACAACCACAACCTGCACGACACCGCCTTCGCCAAGGAGGGGAAGGCCCTAAAGGAGCTTCGCTTCTATGGGGAAGACTTTGCGCCCCTTCCCCCAGAGGACCTTTCCGAGGCCAAAATCTGCATGCTCTGGACCAAGACCCGGGAGCGGGGCTTCGTGAACAGCCTGGTGATGTGCGACTTTGTGCCCTGGACCCCAGAGGAGTGGCAGGAGGCCATCTACGCCACCGCAGGCTGGCGGCTTTCCCCTAAGGAGATGCTGGAGGTGGGGGAGAGGACGCTTCAGCTCACCCGGCTCTTCAACCTACGGGAGGGGATCGGTCCGGAGGAGGACCGCCTGCCCGAGCGCTTCTTCCAGTCCTTCCGCAAGGGCAGTCCAGAGGCCTATTTGCATAGGGAGGCCTTCCAGGAGGGCGTGCGCACCTACTGGCGGCTTGCGAGGTGGGAGAAGGGAAGCGTGGACCCCGAAAGGCTAAGGGCCCTGGGGCTTGAGGAGTTTACCCAGGCGTACTAAAGGGGCTCCACCACTCCTTGGCGGAGGAGGGCGGGAAGGGGAGGTTCTCCCACCTTTAAAAGGGCGTAGCGGCCTCGGAGAAGGGCGAGGAGGCGGAGGGCTTTTAGGTGCCCCTCGAGGGCCTTTTGGTATGCCCTTACCTCCTCCGGGCCCACGGGGAGGGTTTCCCCGGTTTCCACGTCCTTGAGGAAGGCTTCCTCGAGGGGCGGGGCCAGCTCCAGGGGCGCCAGGACCTGGACCAAGACCACCCGTTTCGGAAGGATCCTGGGCCAGGGCAAGGGGTCTAGCCCATCGGTGATGAAGACCAGGGTGCCCCGGCCCGGGCGAAGGGCTTCCGGTCTGCCCCGTTCCAGCCGGGCCAGGGCGTCCTCCTGGCGGGCGATCCCCAGGAGGAGCCTCGCCACCTCCTCCCCGTAGGCCAGCTTGCCGAAGAGGCGCATGCTTTCGCTTTCGTCCAGGTAGATGCGGAAGCGGCTTCGCTCGGGTGTGGTTTCCAGGCGGGTGTAGAGCCTTCCCGTCTTCCCGTAAGCCCGCCAGTGGACCCGCCTTATTTCGTCCCCAGGGGCATAGGGGCGGAGCTCGTAAAACTCGCCTCCCAGGCCCTTCCTGCGGGCCAGGCGCTCTCCCGGGTAGGGAAGGTAGGGCCGGGTGGCGATGCGATAGCGGGTCATGCCGTCCGGCAGAAGGTGCAGACCCCCACCGGGGGCAGGGGTTCGATGACTTCCTCCCGGCTTCCCTCCCGGAAGACGGTGATGCCCTTGCACCCCTCCTTCCAGGCGGTGAGGAAGAGGTTTTCCACCACCTCCTTGGGGGTTTCCCGGGGGAGGTTCACCGTAGAGGAGATGCTTTGGTCCACGTGGCGTTGTAAGGTGGCCTGGAGGTGTACCCTCTGGAAAGGATCCACGGTATGGGCCGTGGGCCAGTCCGGCACCTCGCCTCCTCGTTCCCTGCGGTACCGCTTCAAGAGGGGATGTTCCGCCAGAAACACCTGTCCCCCGGCGTGGCGAAGGTAGGTGAGGGCGAAGATGGGTTCTATGCCGCTGGTTACCCCCGCCAGGATGGAGATGGAGCCGGTGGGAGCGATGGAAAGAAGGGCAGCGTTCCTCAGGCCCTTTTCCACCGCCTGGATGAGGGCTTCGGGCAGGGACTGGATGAAGGGGCTTTTTATGTGCTCCTTTGGGTCAAAAGCTGGGAAGGAACCCCTTTGCCTTGCCAGGCGGGTGCTTTCCCAGTAGGCGGCTTCCTTGATGCGAAAGCGAAAGTCGGAGAAGAGCCAGGAGAACTCCTGCGTGGCTCCCTTTTCCACCCGGGTGACTCCTTGGACGAGCCGCTGCCACATCTCCTCTGGGGTGGCTTCCAGGAGCCTGCCTTCCGGGTCCTTTAGGGCGTAGCGGTGGAGGAACACGGAGGCCCTAAGCTCATCGCCCTGGAAGAAATCCAGGGCAAGCCTTAGGGCTTCTTCCCGGGCGTACCAGCGGGGCACGCCCTTAGTCTAAACCCGAATGGTCACCCGGGCTCCGGTTTCAAAAAGATGAATGGAGTCTATGAACCGAACGGTGCGGGTGGCGTGGCCCAGAACGATGGAATGGGTCCTGGCCCCGCCTCCGAAGAAGCGCACCCCCTGGAGGATATCCCCGTCGGTGATGCCGGTGGCGGCGAAGACGATCTCCCTTCCCGGGGCCAGGTCCTCGGTGCGGTAGATGCGGTTTTCGTCCCCTCCCATCGCCTTGAGCCGGGCTCGTTCCTCCTCGTTTTGCGGGGTGAAGCGGGCCTGGATCTCCCCGCCCAGGCACCTTAAAGCGGCGGCGGCCAATACGCCTTCAGGGGCCCCGCCAATCCCCATCACCGCATGCACCCCCGTGCCCCGGATGGCGGCGGCCAAGGCGGCGATCACGTCCCCATCGGAGATCAGCTTCACCCGGGCCCCTGCCTCCCGGATCTCCCGGATGAGGCGTTCGTGGCGGGGGCGGTCCAGGACCACCACCACCAGGTCCTCCACGGAGCGCTGGAGCGCCAGGGCTAAGGCCTTCAGGTTGGCGGAAACCGGCCAGGAAAGATCCACAAGCCCCGCGGCCGGGGGGGGAACGATGAGCTTTTCCATGTACATGTCGGGGGCGTGGAAGAGGCCGCCCTTCTCGCTGATGGCGATCACGGTCACGGCGTTGGGCAGGCCCTTGGCGGCGGTGGTGGTGCCCTCCACGGGGTCCACGGCGATGTCCACCTCGAGGCCCCCTTGGCCCAGGACCTCCCCGATGTACAGCATGGGGGCCTCGTCCATCTCCCCTTCGCCGATAACCACCGTGCCCTTTATAGGAAGCTCGTTCAGGACCCGGCGCATGGCCTGGGTGCCCGCCTCGTCCACGGCTTCCTTATCCCCCTTGCCCGCCAGGCGGCTTGCCGCCAGGGCGGCCTGTTCGGTTACCCGCACCACCTCGAGGACCAGTCGGCGCTCTATTTCCATGTTTCCATCATAAGGGTTGGGCTAAGCTGGAAGCATGACCGCCTTGGTGCCCGACGGACCCTGGCTTTACCGAAAGGCCACCCAAAAGCGCTTCCTCCGCCTAAGGAGGCGCTATCTCCGGCGCTTGCGGCAGAAGGGCTTCACCGCCTACCTCCTGGGATGGCTCCGCCTTTTTGGGAGGGTGGTCCTTCTGGAAGGAAGGCTCTGGCTGAGCGCTCCCGCCCGGGGGAGGCGGCGCTAAGGCCAGGGGGAAAGGGGGTGCTTAGCTGGGCCCAGGGCCGCCTGGGGGCCGGTGCCGCTCCCACAGGGTCCTGGCCAGGTCCTCCGGGGTGAGCCCTAGTTCCGCCAGCACGATGAGGAGGTGGAAGAGAAGGTCCGCGGCTTCCCAGCGCACCTCCTCAGGGCTTTGATTCTTGGCGGCGATGATGACTTCCCCGGCCTCCTCCCCAATCTTCTTCAGGATCCGGTCCAGGCCCGCCTGGTGAAGCTTGGCCACGTAGCTTCCCTCGGGGAGGGTCTTTAGGCGTTCCTGGATGGTGGAAAAAACCTGGGAAAGGACAAAACCCAGGGAGGGCTCACCCGGAAGGAGGGGGCGGTGGAAGCAGCTTTGCTCCCCCGTGTGGCAGGCGGGGCCGTGGGGAAGGACCCGGTAGACCACCGCATCCCCATCGCAGTCCAGGAGGACCTCCACCACCTCCTGGATGTTCCCCGAGGTCTCCCCCTTGCGCCAAAGGGTCCTTCGGCTACGGCTATAGAAGGTGCTCCTCCTCGTCCTTAGGGTCTCTTCCAGGGCTTCCCGGTTGGCGTAGGCCAGGGTCAGGACCTCGCTCGTTTTGGCATCCTGTACCACCACGGGCACCAGGCCCTGTTCATCAAACTTCACTTGGGATAGGTCCATCTAAGCGCACCTCCAAGCCCTGTTCGGCCAGGAATCGCTTGAGTTCGGGTATGGGGATCTCACCGAAGTGGAAGACGCTGGCGGCCAAAGCGGCGTCGGCCCCGGCCAGGAAGGCCTCGAGGAAATGCTCCTTTTTCCCCGCCCCTCCGCTTGCGATCACCGGCACGCTCACTGCCTCGGCCACCATGCGGGTGAGCCTGAGGTCGTAGCCTTCTTTGGTGCCGTCCTTATCCATGCTGGTGAGAAGGATCTCCCCGGCGCCAAGCTCTACCCCCCTAAGGGCCCATTCCACCGCGTGAAGCCCCGTGGGGATGCGTCCGCCGGCGATGTAGACCTCGGGGAAGTCCCCCTTCCAGCGGGCGTCAATGGCCAGGACCACCGCCTGGGAGCCAAAGTGCTCGGCGAGCTCGGCGATGAGCTCGGGTTGCTTCACGGCCTGGGAGTTCACGCTCACCTTGTCGGCCCCGGCCAGAAGAAGCCTCCGGGCATCCTCCAAGGAGCGGACGCCTCCCCCCACGGTTAAGGGGATGAAGACCCTTTCCGCCACCTGGGCCATCACCTCCAGGAGGATGGCCCGCTCCTCGTGGGTGGCGGAGATGTCCAAAAAAACCAGCTCGTCGGCGCCGGCCTCGTCGTAGGCCTGGGCGGCTTCCACGGGGTCGCCCGCATCGCGGAGGTTTACGAAGTTGACCCCCTTCACCACGCGGCCCGCGTGGACGTCCAGGCAGGGGATGATGCGCTTGGCTAGGCTCATAGGGGAGGGGTCCAGAGGATTTCTGCCCTGGGGAGGAGAAGAGGGGCGATCCTTTCACCTCTTTCCACCAGGAAGCGGTGGCGGTAGGTGGTTTCCTGGGGTTCTCGGTGGACCTCGAGGCCTTCCGGCCCCCAAAGCCAGACTTCCGGCACCCCATGGCGGGCGTAAAGGGGCAGCTTTACCCCCCGGTCAAAGGCGTAGGTGGAAAAACCCACCTCCACCAGAAGGAGGACCTCCTTGGGGGTAGGGTGGCTTTGGGTGTAGAAGTCCTCCCGGGGCTTAAGGAGGAGGAGGTCAGGGAGGGGTAGGTTTTCCGGGGAGAGGTAAAGGGGGCTTTGCACCCGGATATGGGCTTGGCCCAGGGTGCGGCTGGCCAGAGCCTGCAACAGCCAGTCCAACAGACCCGCATGCTCGCTGGAAATGGGCGCCATCTCGTAGACCTCGCCTTCCAAAAGCTCCAGGCGGGTTTCCGGCAGCATGGCCGAAAGGGCCGAAACCTCCTCCACCTTGAACCGGTGCCGCACCGCCATAGGGTCATTCTACCCGCCCTCGCCCTTTTCCCAAACCAGCCCAGGTGGTACCATCTAAGGGATGGAACGGGTGACGGTGGTGGGCGGAGGCTTGGCGGGAAGCGAGGCCGCCTGGACCCTGGCGCGGCTTGGGGTTCCCGTGCGCCTTTATGAGATGCGCCCCAAGCGCATGACCCCGGCCCACGCCACAGAAAGGCTGGCGGAGATCGTCTGTTCTAACTCGTTGGGGGGCGAAGGGCCTGCGAACGCCAAGGGGCTACTGCAGGCGGAGATGCGCCGGGCGGGAAGCCTGGTCATGGAGGCAGCCACTAGGGCCCGGGTGCCTGCGGGAGGGGCCTTGGCCGTGGACCGGGAGGAGTTTAGCCAGTACATCACGGAGAGGCTTTCCCGGCATCCCCTGGTGGAGGTGGTGCGGGAGGAGGTGGCGGAGATCCCCAAGGGCCTGGCCATCCTGGCCACGGGGCCTCTTACCTCCGACGCCCTCTCCGAGGCTATACGGCACCGGTTTGGCGACCACTTCCTGAGCTACTTTGATGCGGCAAGCCCCATCGTCCTGTACGAGAGCATTGACCTGGAAACATGCTTCCGGGCCGGGCGCTACGGCCAGGAGGCGGACTACCTCAACTGCCCCCTGACCGAGGAGGAGTACCGGCGGTTCTACCAGGCCCTCCTCGAGGCGGAAGAGCACACCCCCCACGAGTGGGAGAAGCGGGAGTTCTTTGAGGCCTGCGTGCCCGTGGAGGAGCTGGCCCGAAGGGGCTACCAAACCCTCCTCTTTGGCCCCATGAAGCCCGTGGGGCTCAAGGACCCAAGGACCGGCAAGGAACCCTTCGCCGTGGTGCAGCTTCGCCAGGAGGACAAGGCGGGGCGGATGTGGAGCCTGGTGGGGTTCCAGACCGGTCTTAAGTGGCCCGAGCAAAAGCGGCTCATCCAGATGATCCCGGGCCTGGAGAACGCCGAGATCGTGCGCTACGGGGTGATGCACCGGAATACCTACCTAAACGCTCCCCTCCTACTCCAGGAGACCCTGGAGTTTAAGGAGCAGGAAGGGCTTTTCGCCGCGGGGGTGCTGGCCGGGGTGGAGGGCTACCTGGAAAGCGCCGCCACAGGATTCCTGGCAGGCCTGAACGCCGCCCGGCGCTACCGGGGGTTAAAACCCGTGGCCCCGCCGGAGGAAAGCATGCTGGGGGGATTGGTCCGCTTCCTGGCCACCGCCAACCCCAAGGGCTTCCAGCCCATGTACGCCAACTGGGGGCTGGTCCCTCCGGTGGAGGGAAGGATGGCCAAGAAGGAGAAGCGGGAAGCCATGTACCATAGGGGCCTCAGGGCCTTTGAGGAATGGGTGGCTTCCCTAGGGATGCTCGCTTCCACCTAGGCCCAGGGCCTTTAGCCCCTCCAGGGCCACCGCCTTCTCGTCCCAGGGCAGGGCCAGGGTACCCCTTTCCAGGGTGCGCTCGTGCCCCTTGCCGGCAAGGAGGACGGTATCCCCTTCCCGGGCCTCGGAAAGGGCACGGAAGATGGCTTCCTTGCGGTCGGGGATGATCTCGTAAAGGCTCCCCTCCTCCCTGGCGGCCTTGGCCAGGGCCTCGAGGATGGCCCGGAGGTCCTCCGTGCGGTGGTCCTCCTCGGTGAAAAAGGTCTTGTCGGCAAGCCTCGCCGCCACCCGCCCGATATCCTCCCGCCTCCTCGGATCCCGTTCCCCGGCAGCCCCCACCACCAGAAGAAGCCTTCCCCGGGTGGTGGCCCGCAGGGTCTTTAGGGCCTCCTCCAGGCTTTTTCCCGTGTGGGCGAAGTCGATGACCACCCGGAAGGGCTTTCTCTGCACCACCTCCATCCGCCCCGGCACCCCCCTAAAGGTGGCGAGGCCCTGAAGCACCTTTTCCAGGGAGAGCCCATAGGCCAAGGCGGCGGCGCTAGCGGCCAGGGCGTTATCCAGGTTGTACCTCCCCAGCATGGGCAAAAAGGCTTCCCCCGAGCCCCAGGGGGTATGCAGGGTAAAGCGGAGGCCTTCCTCCCCTTCCCGCAAGCCCACCCCCCACACCTCCCCACCCGGTCCGAAGAGAAGATGGGGCCTGGGAAGAAGGCGCTTCAGATGGGGCAGGCGGGTGTTTAAAACGGCGAAATGGGAGCGCTCCACCAAAAGGGCCTTGGTGGCAAAGTAGGCCTCGGCGGTGCCGTGCAGGTCCAGGTGGTCGTCGGGGTAGAAGCTCACGAAGACCCCGATGCGGTAGGAAAGCCCCTCCACCCGCTTCAGGGCCAGGGCGTGGCTGGAAACCTCCAGCACCGCAGCCTCCAGCCCTCTTTCCACGGCTTCCCGCAAAAACCCGTACACCTCGGGGGCCTCGGGGGTGGTGAAATGGCCGATGTTAGGGCGGGCCTCCTCTCCCAGGCGGAGGCCCACGGTGGAGAGGAGGGCGGCGGGTTTTTCGCCGGCTTGCAGGAGGTGGTGAAGGAGGCTTGCCGTGGTGCTCTTTCCCTTGGAACCGGTGATGCCCAAGAGGGCCAGTTTCCGGTCCGGTTCGCCGAAGAAATGGCGGGCCAGGTGGGCCAAGGCCTCCCGGGCGTCCCCCACCCGCAGGTAGGGCACGGGAAGGCTTAACTCCCTTTCCCCCACCACGGCGATGGCCCCCTTGGCCAGGGCTTCGGGGATAAAGTCGTGCCCGTCCAAGGGCTTGCGGTGGGGAAGGGGCACCCCAGGCACGGCCACGAAGACGTAACCGGGTTCCACCCGCCTCGAGTCCAGGGTGAGGCCTAAGACCCTAAGGGGCGGGGCCTTAAGGCCAAAGGGGGCGAAGAGTTCCTCGAGGGTCATGGCTGGATCCACAAGCGGAGGGCGGCAAGAAGGCTATCGCGGTCCTCCGCCTTTTCCACGAAGTCTATCTGGTCCGCCTCCACCACGTACACGGGGGAGAGGTCCCAGGAGGCGATGAGTTGCTCGTAGAGGGCGTTGAGCCCGAGAAGGTAGCGGTCGGGGAGGTTTTGCTCAAAGGGCCTTCCCCGCTTTTTTATCCGCTCCCTTAAGGTGGGGAGGCTCGCCCGGAGGTAGATGAGAAGATCGGGCTTCCTAAGGGCTGGGGACACGCTCTGGAAGAGGTCCAGGTAGGTTCGCCAGTCCCGCTCCTTCAAGTGGCCTTCCCGGTAGAGGTTCTGGGCGAAGACCAGGGCGTCCTCATAGACCGTGCGGTCCTGCACCACGGCCCTCGCCCCGTTCACCTCCAGAAGGTGCTGGCGCACCCTTCTCGCCAGGAAGAAGACCTGGGAGTGGAAGGCGTAGGCCCCCATATCCCGGTAGAAGTCCTCCAGGTAGGGGTTTTCGCTCACCGCCTCGTACACCGGCTTCAGCCCGAAGGCCTCTGAGAGCAAAGCGGTGAGGGAGCTCTTGCCGCTACCGATGTTGCCGGCGATGGCCAGATACATGCTGGACCCTTCTTTAGGCGGTCCTGCCGTCCTGGGCCAGGTGGGTCTTCACCAGGGCCACCACCTGGTCCTGACCGGGGCCGGGTTGGCTATAGTCCAGCTGGTCCGCCTCGAGGACCAAAAGGGGATGGGCGTAGCGGGCAAAGTGGCGCTCGTAGGCTTCGGAGAGGGCCTCGAGGTAGGTGGGGTCCATCCCCTCCTCAAAGGGCCTGCCCCGTTTCCGGATGCGTTCCAATAGCACTGGCACCGGGGCCCTTAGGTAGACCGTGAGGTCGGGCGGGGGAAGCTTCAGGGAAAGCTCCCGGTAAAGGTCCAAGTAAAGGTTCCACTCGGGGCCCTCCAGGTTGAGGCTGGCGAAGATGGCGTCCTTGTCAAAGAGGTAGTCGGCCACCACCCCGCCAAAGAGGGGCCTTTCCCGAAGGCGGGAAAGCTGCCGGTAGCGGGAAAGGAGGAAGAAGACCTGGGTCTTGAAGGCGTAGCGCTTCCGGTCCTGGTAGAAAAGGGACAGGAAGGGATTTTCCTCCACCACCTCCAGAAGGGGCTCGGCCCCAAACCTTTGCGCAAGAAGCCGGGCCAGGGTGGTTTTGCCCACGCCAATGGGTCCTTCTATGGCTACGTACACCCCTACCTCCGCAAGGTAGCCTAACGCCTGATAGGCCGGGCCACCATGGTGAGGGTGACCTCGAGCCTCCGTCCTTCCCGCCAAAGCGTTAGCCGCACCCGGTCCCCAGGGCGGTAGCGGGCGATGAGGCGGACCACCTCCGCCTTGTCCTTGACCGCTTTGCCGTTCACCGCCAGAATCACATCCCCAAGGGCCAAAAGCCTCCCCTGGGCATCCCGCTGGGCTCCCCTTAGGCCGGCCCGGGCTGCAGGGCTTCCCGGGTCCACCCGGTCCACCATGGCCCCCTGGGTGGTGGTGAGGCCCACCGCCCTGAGGAGCACCGGCGGAAGTTCGTCCAGGCTAATCAGGCTGGCCCCCAGCCAGCCCCGCTGGGGGATGCCGAACCGCTCCAGGTCCTGGACGCTTTGGGCCACGAGATCCGCCGGGATGGCCACCCCGATTCCTCCCACCCCCGAGGGTCCTCCCACCACGTCCGCCACCACCCCCACCACCTCCCCTTGCAGGTTCAGAAGGGGGCTTCCCGAGTTGCCCACGGTGAGGGGTGCGTCGGTGAAGAGGTATTCCCCCACCTCGGCTCCCACGCTGGGGTCGGGGGAGGGAACCTCGAGGGGGCCTATGCCGGAGAGAATCCCGTAGGAGGCCAGGGGCCCCTGGCCGAAGGGAAACCCCACCAGCACCACCCCCATGCCTAGGGGAAGGCTGGTGCTGGGGGTCTTGCTGAAGGCCAGCACCCGAGGAGCCTGGAGGCCGCGTACCGTGAGAAGGGCGATATCGATCCCGGGGTCCACGGCGAAGCGCTCCGCAGGAAAGGTGCGCCCGTCCGCCAGGCGCACGGTGAGGTCGGCCAAGTCCTGGACCACGTGGTAGTTGGTGACCACCCGGAAGGGACTCACGAAGAACCCCGTGCCCACCACCTGGTTCTCCCCAGGGGCGGTTGGGGAGCCCTGGACCCGGACCACTGCGGGCAGGGCCCTTTGGATCACCTGGCTTCGGGCCACCTCCTCGGGGGAGACCAGGCGCTGGCCCAGGGCCAAGAGGGAGAGGAGGAGGGCAGCGAGGACGAGGCGCATGCCCTTACATTACCTCAGGGGCGGGGATACCCAGGAGGGAAAGCCCCGTCTTCAGGGTTTCTTGCAGGCTCCTCACCAGGCCAAGGCGGAGTTCCCTCAGGCCCGGGGGTGCCGTGAGCACCGGGGTGGCGGGCCTCCCGTCCTCCTTGGCGTTGTAGTAGGCGTTCCAGCTGGCGGAAAGGTCCAGCAGGTACTGGGCTAGGACATGGGGGGTTTTCTCCTCGGCAGCTTCCAGCACCGCCTCCTCAAAGTCCAGGAGGGCTAAGGCCAGTTCCCGCTCGTACGGGGTGGCCTGGGCAAGGTCTATCTCCCCCCATTCCCCGGCCTTGCGCAGGATGCTGTGGGCCCTGGCGTGGGCGTACTGGACGTAGGGGCCCGTATCCCCTTCAAAGGAAAGGGCCTCGGCGTAGCGGAAATCGATCTGTTTCCTGGGCTCGGTCTTCACCATGGCAAAGCGGATGGCCCCCAGGGCTACCATCCTGGCCGCCTCCTCCTTGGCGGGGTGGTCGGGGTTTTTCTCCTCTATCACGGCAAGGGCTCGCCTTTCCGCTTCCTCCAGGACCTCATCCACGCTCACCGCCAGGCCCTTGCGCCCGGACATCTGCTTACCTTCCAGCAGTACGGTTTCATAGGCCAGGTGGAAGGCGCCCTCCGCCAGCTCAGGGTGCCCCGCCAGGGCCAGAGCCGCCCGCACCAGGGCCTGGGGGTGGCTTTGGCGCACGTCGATGACGTTGATGGTTTCCCGGGCCCTGGGGGTGTAGGGTTCCCCCTGGGGGGCGCTGGTTCTCAGGGCCGGGTAGTAGGGGTTCTCGTAGGGCTGGAAGTACAACCCCTCCAAAAGGCCCATCTTCCAGAACTGGAAGGCGATGTCCTTGGCGTAGTAGGTGGCGGCTCCCCCGGAGCGCACCAGGACGAAGTAGGGGTCTTCCAGCCCGGGGATGAAGGGGCTTGCGTCCATGACCAAGGCCCCCGCGTACTTGCCCTCCGTGGGGCGGAAGACGTGGGGACTCTGCTCCAGGATCCTCAGGGCTTTTTCCAGAAGCCCCGCCCGAACGATGTCGGATTCCCAGACCAGAAGGTCGTAATGAGCGTTCAGGGCCTTCATGGTGGCCATCTGGGCCAGGAGGATGCGGTTGACGTCTTCCCTGAGTTCCCCCCGCTCCAGGGCGTGAAGGATTTCCTCTATGCCCCCCTGCAGGTTGGGGTACTCGGGATCCTGATGAAGGCGCACGTAGGCATTGCCGGCGAAGTGGTCGTACTTCTCCTTCCCGTCCCAGGTGAGGCCGTAGTGCCTTAGGGCGAAAAGGGTTTCCGCCGCCTGGCGGCCTGTGTCGTCAATGTAGTTCAGGACCAGGACCCTTCGCCCCGCATAGTCCAGGATGCGGGCCAGGCTGTCCCCGAGGGCGATATTCCGCAGGTGGCCCACGTGGAGCTCCTTGTTGGGGTTCACCGAGGTGTGCTCGATGAGCACCAGGCCTTCCCTCTTGGGAAAAGGCTCCTTGGGCCTCAGGGCCTCCTTGAGGAGATCCTTCGTGCGGATGCGGAAGTTCAAGTACCCCCCCACGGGGATGACTTCCTCCACGAAAGGGGGAAGGGCCAGGCGGGCCTTGAGCTCCTCGGCGATGGCCTGGGGGGGTTTCCTTAGCTCCTTGGCCAAGGCGAAGAGGGGAACCCCGTAGTCCCCGGGCTTGTCCTTGGGGGCCTTGGCCACCTTGAGACGGAGGTCCAGGCCCATCTCCTTGAGGGCTTGGTGAATGGCCTCTTCCAGGGCGCGGCGCACCATCAGGGGGTTATCTTACCCCAGGGCCCCTTCCAAAGCGGCCTTCAGGGCCTCCGCCGCCTTGCGGTTCATGCCCGGCAGGCGGGCAAGCTCTTCCAAAGGTGCTTCCTTTAAGGCCTTAATCCCCCCGTAGCGCTCCAAGAGGAGCTGCCTCCGCCTTTCCCCAATGCCTGGGATGCCCTCCAGGACCTTAAGGGCCTCCTGGGCACGCCTTTTCTGGTGGTAGCGGAGGCCATTCTGGTGGGCCTCGTCCCGAAGGTGGATGAGGAGCTGGAGGGCCGGGTGGGTGAGGGGGAGGCGGATCTCCCGGCCTTCTGGGGTGATGAGGACCTCCTCCTTCTTGGCCAAACCCACCAGGGGAAGGCTCAGGCCGGCCCTTTCCAAAGCCCGGGCTGCTGCCCGCACCTGGCCTAGCCCGCCATCGATCAGGAGGAGGTCGGGGAGGGGCAGGTCCTTTAGGCTTCCCGTGAAGCGCCGGTATACCCCTTCCTCCATGGCAGCGTAGTCGTCGTTTCCCGCCTTCAGGCGCATCCTGCGGTACTCCGCCCTCTTGGGCCTACCCCCCTCCAGGACGGCCATGGAAAAGACCCGGGCCTCCCCCTGGAGGTGGCTTACGTCGTACCCCTCGAGGCGATAGGGCCTTTGGGATAGCCCCAGGATCTCCTGGAGGGCCTTTAGGGCGGGGTGGTCCCCCCGCCTTTCCAGTTGCTTGAGCTCGGTTTCCAGGGCCAGGCGGGCGTTCTTCTCCGCCAGCTCGAGAAGCCTTACCTTCTCCCCCTTTTTGGGCACCCTTAGCTCCACCCTCCGCCCGGCGCGGCGGTGAAGCAGGGCTGCTAGGCTTTCCAGGTCCTCCAGGGGGAAGGGCAGCAGGATCAGGGGGGGTAGGGGGGAAGCCTCCAGGTAGTAGTCCCGCAGGAAGGCCCAGAGGATTTCCTCAGGGCTCGCTTCCTCTTTTTCCACCACCCGGTTGATGCGTCCCAGGATCCGCCCTGAGCGCACCTGGTACAGTTGCACCACTGCCAAAGGCCCTGCCTGGGCCAAGCCCAGGAAGTCCAGGTCCCCCATCTCCGGGTCAAAGGCTTGCTGGGCGGTGGAGAAGAAGGCCCTTAGGGCCTCCATTTGATCCCGGATTTCCGCTGCCCGCTCAAACTCTAACCTCTGTGCGGCTTCCCGCATCTTGGCTTCCAGCTCCCTTAGGAGCCCATCCACCTTCCCCTCCAGCACCGCCTCCACCTGGCGTACTACCTCCTGGTAGGCCTTGGGGTCGGCAAGGCCCACGCAAGGGGCCAGGCAGCGGCCCATGCTGTAGTTGAGGCACGGATAGCGCCTTTTTTTCATGGGGTAGCCGGAGTTCTTGCGCAAGGGGAAAAGGCGGTCTATCAGGGTCTTGATGCGCCTTAGGGCGCTGGCTTCGGGGAAGGGCCCGTAGTACTTGGCCCCGTCCTCCTCCACCCGCCGCACCACCAAAAGGGTAGGGAAGGGCTCCTGGGTGAGCTTTAAGAAGGGGTAGTGCTTGTCGTCCTTGAGGAGGACGTTGTAGGGGGGACGGTGGGCCTTGATGAGGTTGGCCTCGAGGAGGAGGGCCTCCACCTCGTCCCGGGTGGCGATGAAGTCCAGGTCTGTGGCCTCCTCGGCGATGCGCCTGGCCTTGCCCTCGGCGTGGAAGTAGCTCCGCACCCGGGCCCTTAGGCTTTTGGCCTTGCCCACGTAGAGGACCTCCTCTTCCCGCTTCCAAAGGTAGACCCCAGGGGCCTCAGGGAGAGGAGGAAGCTCGGCAAGCCGCACGCCTCCCATTGTAGAGTTCCCCTATGGAGCCCGTCATGGTGGACGCCCACCTGGATTTGGCCTACAACGCCCGGATCCTGGAGCGGGACCTCTCCCTACCCCTGGACCGCCTTAGGGAGGTGGACCCCCATCCCGAAACCCCCTTGGTGACCCTGGAAAGCCTTAGGGAGGCCCGGGTGGCGGTGGCCTTCGCCACCTTGTTCGTGGATCCCAGGGAAGGGGGCCTCGAGGACTGGCAGGAGGAGGTGTACGCCCAGCTGGCCCTCTACGAGGCCTGGGAGGCCAAGGGATGGGTGAGGATCCTCCGCTACGGAAGGGATCTGGAGGCGCACCTCGCCCGTCACCGGGAGGACCGGATCCCGGGCCTGGTGCTCCTCCTGGAAGGCGCCCATGCCCTCGCCTCCCCTGAGGAGTTGGCTCCGTTGCGGCAAAGGGGCCTCAGGATGCTTTCCCTCACCTGGGCCACCCGGAATGCCTACGCAGGGGGCAACGCCGAGGAGGCTCCCCTGACCGACTTGGGAAAAGCCCTTTTGCGGGAAATGGAGGGCCTGGGAATGGCCCTGGATCTCTCCCACCTAGCGGAGGAAGCCGCCTTCCAGGCCCTGGAGGTCTTCTCGGGCCCGGTGTGCGCCACCCATGCCAACGCCCGGGCCCTGGTGCCCTCCCCCCGCCACCTTTCCGACCGGCTTATGGAGGCCCTAAGGAAGCGGGAAGGGGTCTTGGGCCTGGTGCCCTTTAACGCCTTTTTGGACCGGGGCTGGAAGCGGGGGGATCCCAGGCTTCCCCTGGAGGCTTTTTTCCGCCATAAGGCCCATGCGGAAGCCATATTGGGGCCAAGGAGGGTGGCCTTGGGCACGGACTGGGACGGGGGGTTTGGCCTCGAGGCGGTTCCCCTGGGGCTGGACCGCCACCGGGACCTCAGGGCCTTGGGGGACGAGGACTTCCTGGGGAGGAACTGGCTTCGGTGGTTACGTTCTTGGTTCTAGGGGCACCACCGCCAGGGTGCACCGGCTTGCCGCCACCAGCTTTCCCTCCTCGTCGTAGACCTTGACCTCCCACACCTGGGTGGTGCGGCCCACGTGGAGGGGCCGGCCTATGGCCCGGAGGGTCCCCGCCTGTTTCTTGCGGATGTGGTTGCAGTTGATCTCCAGGCCGAAGGCGGCATGCCCTGGCGGGCAGTTGAGGAATCCCCCCACGCTGGCCACGCTTTCCGCCAGGGCCACCGTGGCTCCCCCGTGGAGGAAGCCAAAGGGCTGGTGCACCCTGGGGGTCACCTCCAGCTCGGCCACCACCTCCTCCTTTTCCAGCTTCAGGTAGCGCACCCCCAAGGTGGCATCCAGGGTTTCCCGCTGGGGAATGGTTTTTCCTTCCATGCCTTGGAGTATAAAGGGGGCGTGGGCGAGATACGGCTTTTTCCTGGGCTTCTTTCCCCCCCGGCGGGGCTGGAGTTTTTCCTGGACCTCCCCTCGGAGGAGGGGCTTCACCTGATCGCCTTTGCGGAAGGGGCCCTTGCTGCCTTGAAGGTGGGCTTTCAGGAGGGGGCAAGAAGCCTGGTGCTCCTTTCCCCCATCCTGCGGCGGGATGCCCTTCTTTCCGCCAAGCTGGCCGCCCTCCGCTTTGGTTTGGAGGTGGGAGGGATGGAGGGGTTTGCCCGGGTGGGCCGGGCTCTTTTCTTTGGCCCCCGTGCGGCGGGAAGCGAGGAGATCTTCGCCGCCTGGAGGGAAGGGCTTTCGGAGAAAGGGGTGCAGGCCTGGCTGGCCCTTATGGAAGGGCTTTCCGATGAACGCCGCTGGCTTAGGGGCACGGAGGCCCGGATCCTGGTGGTCCAGGGGGCCTGGGATGCCTTTACCCCGCCTTTTTACGGCAGGGAGGTGGCGGACTTCGCCAAGGGGGAGGCCTTGCGCTTTACCCTGGAGGAGGCGGGTCACCTGGTGCCCTGGGAGGCTAGGGAGGAGGTGGTGGACCTGGTGGCGGATTTTCTCCTGGGGGAAGCTTTCCGTCCCTTGCCCGGAGGCCTTGCCCTATGAGGCGAACCGGGTACCTTCACCTCTATGGGCTCAACCTGGTTTTTGACCGGCTGGGCAGGGGTCCAGCGGTGCTCCTCCTGGCGGAGGAGGCCGAGGTGTGGCCCGAGGTGCTTCCCCAAGGGTTTACCTTTTACCTTTTGGACCTCCCCGGCTACGGGCGCACGGGTGGGCCTTCCATGGCCCCGGAGGAGCTGGCCGAGTACGTGGTGGGCTTTTTGGTCATGCTCAACCTGGGCTCGCCCCCCATCCTGGTCCGGGGAATAGGGGAGGCGGTGGGTGAGGTGCTTAGGGATAGGGGGTATCGGGTGTTTTCTGGAGATGCCTTAGATGAGGGCTTGAAAAGGGCCGTGAACATGGATTAACATGCCCATGGGAGGTGTTGTATGCGGAGGATTCTGGGTGTTTTGGCGGTGGTATTGGGCTTAGGCTTGGCGCAGTTTTCCGTGGAGAACTTAAAGCCCTCCTTGGCGGTGGTAGGGGGTAGCCAGGGCTTTGGCCTCGAGGCCTCCTGGCACTGCCAGCTCTTCCAGCCCCCGGTGGGGGAGGTGCGGCCAGCCCTGGACCTCGCCTATAACGTGAACGGCAACTGGAACGGATCCTTCCTCTTCCGCTACCTCTACCCTGTGGCCGAGGGTCTAAAGGCCGGGGTGGGGCTTGGCGTGGTCATTCCGGGCTTCCAGTTTGCAAATACCGCCCTCTACTTCCGGGCCGATGCCGAGTATGACCTTAAGGCCGCCCTGGGGGCCCCCCTTTTCCTGGGCGGGGACCTGGGCCTCGCCGGGGGTAACTTTGCCGGGCAGCTGAAGGTGGGCTACCGCTTCTAACGGCTACCCAGGGCTGGGGGAGGGTTTAGCCCTCCCCCAGGGCTTCTTCCTCTTCCGGGGCATCCACCTCCACCTTCATCACCTCCCTTAGGAGGCTGGTGGCGTAGCTGCCCTTGGGCAGGAAGAAGGTTAGCCAAAGCCCTTCTGGGGTTTCCTCCAGGGTCCACTCCGTAAGGGGGATGCGGATGGGCCTCCTCGCTCCCCGGCGGGCGCGGAACTCCTCCCGCTTCAGGTCATAGCGGGCCAGGATCTTGTCCTCCAGGGCCCTGGCCTCCCCCTGAGCCTCCGGGTACTTCTTGCCGAAAAGGGGGCCGGTGGCGCTGATCTCAAGCCTTAAGGCCCTTTCCGCTTCTTCCTCCCTTTCCACCAGAAACTCCCCGCCCGTGGCGTGCTTCTTGGCCCAGTCCCCGGGGATGACCCGGTCGTAAAGCCCCCTTTCCATCCTTAGGGCCACCCAGTCGTTGAAGAGAAGGCTTTGCAGGCTTCCAATCAGGAAACGCTTAAGCCAGGGATTTCCCCTTCCCTTACCCTTCTTCACCAGCTCATAGCCCTTGACCGGGTTCTGCCCCCCGAGGCCAAAGCGCTGGGGGCCGTAGTAGTTGGGAATGCCCTTAGCCTCGAGGGTCTTCAGGATGGCCCGGGCCTGTTCCACGTGGTGGGCCCCGCGAATGAGAATGCGGAAGCGGTTTCCCTTGAGGTGGCCCGTGCGCAGCTTGTTGGTGTGCAGGTTGGCTTCCAGAAGCCGGGTTCCCTTAAGGTTTTCCAGCAAGCAGAGGGCATCCTCGTGTTTGCGGGGGATGGAGAACCACTGGCGGGTTTGAGCGCGCTTGTCCTTCAGCCCCGCCACCCCGATCTCCTTTTCCGGGACCCCCACCTCGTCCCGCAGGAACTCCACCACCTGGCGGGTGGTGAGGCCTTCCTTCTCCAGGAGGAAGTAGAGGTGTTCCCCTTCCCCGCTGGGCAGGTAGGCGGGCACCTCCTCCACCTGGAAATCCTGGGGGAGAAGGCGGATAACCCCCCCCACGCCGGGGAGGTCCTGGGTGAGGTAAGGGTAACGCCCGGGGCGATAGACCAGGTCCATCCCTTTATTTTGCCTTAGAGAAGGGCCTTTAGCCAAGACTCCAGGACCCCGAAGCCGTACTGGAAGAAGGCCTCGGAGGCCAGGTCCACCCCGGCTTGGGCCAGGATCTCCTTGGGGCTTTGGCTTTCCCCCGCCTCGAGGATCCCCAGGTACTTGGGCACGAAGGCCTTTCCCTCCTCCTGGTACTTGCCGTAGAGGGCCAGCACCACCAGATACCCGAGGGCGTAGCTGTAGGTGTAGAAGCGGTAATGGACGAAGTGGGGAATGCCGGCCCAGGCCGCTTGGTCCAGCTCCGTCCAATCCACGGCATCCCCGTAAAGCCTTCCCTGCTCCTCCTGCCAGATCCCGTGGAAGGCCTCGGGGGAAAGGGCGGCTTCCCGGCGGGCCTCGAGGCTCCTTCGCTCAAAGAAGGTGTACATGACCTGGCGGAAGAGGGTGCCGATGGCATCCTCCACCCTCTCGGCCAGAAGCAGGGTGCGTTCCTCCGGGGAAAGCCTTTCCAAGAGGAGGTCGTCCAGGAGGATCTCCGCAAAGACGCTGGCGGTTTCCGCCAGGGGGGTGGAGGCCCCGAAGTTCAGGAGGCGCTGCTTCCTGGCCAGGTAGAAGTGCACCCCGTGCCCAAGCTCGTGGGCCAGGGTGTGGGCGGCGTCCAGGTCGTCGGTGTGGTTGAGGAGGACGTAGGGGTGGGTGGAGGGAAGCCCGCCAGAACAGAAGGCCCCACCCCGCTTCCCGGGCCTCGGGTACACATCTATCCAGCGCTTCTCAAAGAACTCCCGGGCGATTCTCTCCACCACCGGGGAGAAGTTGCCGAAGGCGGTGAGGACCAGATCCTTGGCTTCCTCAAAGGGGATCTTGGGCTTCTTGCCCAAAGGGGCCAGGAGGTCTTGGCTTGGCACCTTCTCTTGGCCCAGGCGCCGGGCCTTCCAGCGGTAGTAGGCCTCCACCAGGCGGTAGTGGGCCCTTGTGGCCTCGAGGAGGGCCTCGATGTCCTTTACCTCCACCTCGTCCCGGAGGGCCACGGGCTCCAGGGGATGGCGGTAACCCCGTAGGCGAAGGTCCTGGAGGTAGTCCAGGAACACCGCATTGAACACCGCGCTTAGGGTGGGGGCTTCGGCCATGAGCTTCCCGTATAGCTCCCGGTGCGCTTCCCGCCGCACCTTGGGGTCGGGGTCCCGCCTCAGGGCCCGCACCTCCATCTCGGTAAGCTCCCTTTCCCCCACCCGGAAGCGGAAGCGGCCGGTGTATTCCGTGTAAAACTGGCTCCAGGCGCTTCTTCCCACCAGGCCCTTGAGGTTTAGAAGCTCCTCCTCCCGCTCGGAAAGGGTGTGGGGGGCGAAGGCCCTCTGCCCTTGCAGGAAGTGGCGGAGATCGGCAAGGCCGGGGTGCTCCAGGAGGGCCTGGAAGGCCTCCTCGGGAAGCTTGCGCAGGGCCACCTCGAGGGGCACCAGGCGGTTTCGCACCTCGGTGTAGCGGTTCCTTACCCGGTCCAGAAGGGCCTTGGCCACGGGGTCCTGGGTGCGGGTGGCGAAGTAAAGGGAAGCGTAGTTCAAGGGCTTATAGGCTTTCTCCAGGGCTTCCTCGTAGCGCCGGAAAAGGCCTTCCGCCCGGCTGGGATGGAGGAGGTCCTTGGGGTCCAGGCTGCTGGCGAGGTTCAGAGCCTCGGCCAAGTCCCTTTCGAGGTTTGGGTCCTCAGGGCTAAGGTACAGGTCGGAAAGGTCCCACTCCATGCCGCTCACTATACCCCGTGTATCCTTAGGGGCGTGGCCGCGTTGGTGGTCTACAAGGGTAGGCCTGCTTTGGCGGTGGAAAAGGGGGACCGTCTGGAACTCACCCTGCCCGATGGGGCTCGGGTAAGGGTACGTCCCAAGGATGTCCTCTGGCTTCACCCCGGGCCCGCTTCCCTGGAGTTGAACCCGCCCGAGGGCGAGGAGGAGGCTGCCTGGGAGCTTCTTCAGGGCCAGGTGGTGGATCTCAAGGACTTGGCCGAGCTGGTCTACGGGTCGTACACGCCCGAGACCGCTTACGGAGCCTATCTTCTGGCACAAAGGGGGGAGCGCTTCCTCCTGGAGGGGGAAAGGGTCCGGGCCCGCACCCGGGAGGAAGTGGAGGCCCTCCTCGAGGCCAGGAGAAAGCGGGAGGAACAGGAGCGGCGCTTCCAGGAGGGGGTAAGGCGGCTTAGAGAAGGGGTGCCCGCCCCCGAGGACCGCCCCTTAATCCAGGAGGTGGAGGCCATGGCCCTGGGAGAAAGAAGGGAAAGCCGGGTGCTCAGAGCCCTGGGCCTTCCCGAAACTCCTGAGGCCGCCCACGGCCTTCTCCTGCGCCTCGGGGTGTGGCAGCGGCAAAACCCCCATCCCAGGCGGCTTGGGCTTATCCTCGTTCCTCCTGAGCTTCGCCTACCTGCCCTTCCCCAGGAAAAGCGGGTGGACCTGACCCACCTCCCCGCCTACGCCATCGACGACGAGGAAAGCCAGGACCCGGACGACGCCGTCTACGCCGAAAGGGTACCCGAGGGTTTCCAGCTTTGGGTGCACGTGGCGGATGTGGCGGCCTTGGTGGAGCCTTTTAGCCCCTTGGACCAGGAGGCCATGCGCCGGGGGGCCAACCTGTACCTGCCCGAGGGGACGGTACCCATGCTGCCCCAGGAGGCCACCTGGGTTCTGGGCTTGGGCTTGAAGGAGGTGTCCCCGGCCCTGACTTTTCGCCTCAAGGTTTCCGGGGAAGGGGAGATCCTGGAGGAGGAGATTGTCCCAAGCTGGGTAAGGGTGAGGAGGCTCAGCTACCGGGAGGCCCTGGGGGTGGAGGAGCTTGCTCCTTTGCGGGACCTGGCCTTGGCCTTCCGGCGGAAGCGCCTGGCCCAAGGGGGGCTGGACCTCCGCCTACCCGAGGTGAAGGTGCGCTTGGAGGGCCAGGAGGTAAGGATCCGTCCCCTCGAGGCCTACGAAAGCCGCATCTGGGTCCAGGAGGCCATGCATCTCGCGGGTTATGTCGCCGCCCACCTGGCCCTCAGGGAGGGACTGCCCTTCCCCTTCGCCACCCAGGAGGCACCCAGTAGGCGGGTGGAGGGGGAGGGCCTGAGCGCCATGTGGGAACAGCGCAAGGCCCTGAAGAGGGCCCAGCTCAAGGCCGTGCCCGCACCCCACAGGGGCCTGGGCCTTCCCCTCTACGCCCAGGTGACGAGCCCTTTAAGGCGCTACCTAGACTTGGTGGCCCACCAGCAACTGAGGGCCTGGCTAAAAGGGGAAAAGCCCCTTTCCCAGGAGGAGGTTTTGCAGAGGGTGGGGGCGGCGGAGTCCATGGCCGATTTGGTGCGGGAGGCGGAGAGGAAGAGCAAGCTCCACTGGATCCTGGTCTACCTGATGGAGAAGGGGTACGAGGGAAGGGGAATCCTGGTGGAGAAAAGGGGAGGGCAGGGGATTTTCCTCCTGCCGGAGCTGGGCCTGACTGCCCAGGTGGCCCTCAGCAAACCCCTACCCCTGGATGCTGAGGTCCGCCTCCGCTTTCTGGAGGCGGACCTCCCTCGCCTCGAGGCCCGCTTCACCCTTCTCTAGCCTGCGAACCTTCCTGGACGAGGCTCGTGGGCGAGTGGTATTACATGTGCTCGATCAAGGCCCGGCCGAACTCGCTGGTCTTAAGAAGGGTAGCGGGCTTGCCCTCCGCCTGCAGGAGGCGGTAGAAGTCGTAGGTAACGAGCCCCTTGGCAATGGTGCGCTCCATGGCCTGGATGATGAGGTCTGCTGCCTCGTTCCAGCCCATGTAGCGGAGCATCATCTCCCCCGAGAGGATGACGCTGGAGGGGTTCACCTTGTCCTGGCCCGCATACTTGGGCGCGGTTCCGTGGGTGGCCTCAAAGACCGCATGCCCCGTTTGGTAGTTGATGTTGGCCCCTGGGGCAATGCCGATTCCACCCACCTGGGCGGCCAGGGCATCGGAGATGTAGTCCCCGTTGAGGTTCAAGGTGGCGATCACCGAGTACTCGTCGGGGCGAAGGAGGATCTGTTGCAGGAAGTTGTCGGCGATCATGTCCTTGATGACGATTTCCCGGCCGGTGCGGGGGTTTTTCAGCACGTGCCAGGGGCCACCATCCAGGGGCGTGGCCCCGTACTTCTCCCGGGCCAGGGCGTAGCCCCATTCCCGGAAGGCTCCTTCCGTGAACTTCATGATGTTGCCCTTGTGCACCAGGGTGACGCTGGGCAGGTCCTCCTTGAGGGCGTAGTCAATGGCCGCGGCCACCAGGCGCTCCGTGCCCTCCTTGGAGACGGGCTTGATCCCGATTCCCGAGGTCTCCGGGAAGCGGATCTTGGCGTAGGCCTTGGGGAACTCCCGCTTGAGGAAGTCCAGGACCTTTTGCACCTCCTCGCTGCCTGCAGGCCACTCAATCCCGGCATAGATGTCCTCGGTGTTCTCCCGGAAGATGACCATGTTGACCAGCTCGGGGTGCTTCACCGGGCTGGGTACCCCTTTGAACCAGCGCACGGGGCGCACGCAGGCGTAAAGGTCCAGCTCCTGCCTTAGGGCCACGTTGATGGAGCGGATGCCCCCGCCCACCGGGGTGGTCAGGGGCCCTTTGATGGCCACCAGGTACTCGCGGATGAAGTCCAGGGTTTCCTCGGGAAGCCAGACGGGCTCCCCGTAGACTTGGTTGGCCTTCTCCCCCGCGTAGATCTCCACCCAGGCGATCTTGCGTTTGCCGCCGTAGGCCTTTTCTACGGCGGCGTCCAGTACCGGCTTGGCGGCTCGCCAGATGTCGGGTCCGGTCCCGTCCCCTTCGATGAAGCCGATGATGGGCTGGTCCGGGACCTGGAGAACCCCATCCTTGATGCCGATCCTTTCGCCTTCCTCGGGGATACGGATGTGTTTGTAGCCCATGGCTACCCTCCGGGCCATAGCATACCCCCTCTTTGGGGGAAGGGTGTCCTAGACTGGGAGCATGCCGGATGCCCTGGTGGTGGGGGCGGGGATCGTGGGGGCGGCCTGCGCCTACCGTTTGGCCGAAGCCGGGCTAAAGGTGGTGGTCCTGGAAAAGGAGGCCACCTTTGCCCAGGGCTCCACGGGAAAGAGCGCCGCCGGGGTGCGGGTGCAGTTCTCCGAGCCCTTAAACGTGCTCCTTTCCTACCACTCCATCCTGGAGTACCAAAGGATTCCGGAGGCCAGCTACCGGCCCATCGGCTACCTCTTCCTGGTGCCGGAGGCCCTGAGGGAAGCCCAGGAGGAAGCCTTGGCTACTCAGCGGGCTTTGGGGGTGCCTGTGGAGAAGCTTTCCCTAAAGAAGGCCCAATCCCACGTGCCCTTCCGGGAGGAGGGCCTGGCCTACGCCACCTTCGGTCCCATGGATGGGGTCATAGACCCTCATGGGGTTACCGCCCACTACCTCAGGGAGGCCAGGCGGCTTGGGGCCAGGGTGCGCTTTTCCGAGCCCCTCGTGGCCGCCCGGAGAAAGAAGGGGGTATGGCGGGTGGAAACCCCCTTGGCGGCGTACGAGGCTCCCTTTCTCCTCCTTTGCACCGGAGCCTGGACGGGGGAGGTGGGGAAAAGGCTTGGCCTGGAGATTCCCATCCGGCCCGTGCGCCGCATGGTCTTCGCCACGGCCCCCGCTCCCTTTCCCCATGCCTTTCCCCTCGCCATAGACCTGGCCACGGGCTTCTACCTGCGTTCGGAGGGGGCGAGGGTGCTCATGGGCCGGTCCAACCCGGATGAGCCCCCGGGTTTTTCCGAGGGCATGGACTGGAGATGGCTGGCTCCGACCCTCGAGGCGGGCCTTTCCCGCTTTCCCTTCCTGGAAGGGCTTGCCCTGGACCGAAGGGCCAGCTGGTGGGGCTACTACGAGATGACCCCGGATGCCAACCCCATCCTGGGTTTTGTGGAGGAGGGGCTTCTGGTGGCGGCGGGTTTTTCCGGCCACGGGGTCCAGCAGGCGGCCATGGTGGGGAGGCTTATGGCGGAGGAAGTGGTCCACGGGAAGGCGAGGAGCCTGGATATAACCCCGTTCCGCTTGGATCGCTTCCGGGAAGGGCGTTTCCTGAAGGAGAAGGGGATCGTGTAGACTGGGGGTGTCCTGCAAGGTCGCCTAGGGGCCCACCGGGACGGAAGAGGGGTTTTATGAGAATATTGCTGGCGGGATTGTTGTTTTGGGGATTGGCCTTGGGGCAGGCCGTGGTCAAGGACTTGACCCCGGCCGAGGTGGAAGGGATTCTCAAGCAGGCGGGTCTTGCCTACGAGAAGACGGATGCCCAGGAGTTCCGTCTGGAGATGGCTGGCTTGACTAAGGTCTGGCTCTACCTGGATTTCTGCCAGGAGGGGCGGTGCGGGGTTCTGACCCTAAGCGCCGGATTCACCCTGGACGAGGTGCCGGACCTCGAGGCCGTGAACGCCTGGAACCGGGACCGCCGTTTTAGCCGGGTCTTTTTGGACGAGGAGGGAACCGTGTGGGTGGAATCGGACCTGGACCTCACGGGAGGGGTGAGCCTGGGGGCGGTGAGGGCCTTCTTGGACCTTTTCGCCGAAGAAATCCTCCCCGACTTCATGGATCACATCGGCTTTGAACCTTGACCGCTTGGGGGCCCTCCCCTAAGATGGGGATTGCCTGGTGCGCCCGTGGCGGCGTAGCTCAGGTGGTCAGAGCACACGACTCATAATCGTGGTGTCGTGGGTTCGAGTCCCACCGCCGCCACCAGCAAGTAAAGGCAAAGCTTCACCCCCCGGTAGCATGGCCGGGGGGTGTTGCAGTTAGCGAATAGTTAGCTTATCCCTTCAAGCCTCCCCTCGAGGCCCCGCCACGTCCTCGGGGTCCAGGACCCACCCCCGCCGCTCCTCCTCCAGGAGGTGCCGGTAAACGGCCAAGGTGATGTTGGGGTTGGCGTGGCCCATGCGCTCGGAAACCAGCTCCACCGGGGCCCCGTTGGCCAGGAGGAAGGAGCCGTAGGTGTGCCGGAGGTCGTGGAGCCGGAAGCGGGGGAGGCCCAGGGACTTCCTGATGCGCTCCAGGGCTTTGTTGAGGCTGTGGGGGTGGATGGGCCGGGCCTCGTCTTCAAGGCTTGGGAAAAGCCACTTGTCCCGAAGCTCCTCGGGGGAGAAGCCCTGGCTAAGCCACATCTCCCGGTAAGCCTTCACCCGCTGCAGGGTCTGGTGGGGGATGGGCACGGTGCGCCTGCTCTTGGCGGTCTTGGGGGCGGTCAGGAGGAGCCCCTTGCCGTTTTCCGTCCAGGCCCGGTGTACGGTGAGGGTGCCCGCCTCGATGTCCAGGTCCTCCCACTTCAGGCCCAAAACCTCCCCCCGCCGCAGGCCGCAGGCCAGGCAGAGGCGGAGGGCCAGGGCGGTGCGGGGGTCCTTGTGGTGGTCCAGGGCCTTGAGGAAGGCAGCCACCTCGTGGGGCTCCAGGGCCCGGGCCGCCTTTTCCTGCCCCTCCCCTTTGGGGGCCCGCACCTTCACCGGGGCCACGGGGTTGCGGGCGATGATCTCGAGGGCCAAGGCCTCCTCAAAAACCTGGTGGAGCCGTTGCCTTACCGCCCGCACCGTGCGCAAGCTGTACCGCTTTTTCAGCCCCTCCAGCACCCCCCGGATGTGGGAGGGCTGGACCGCCTGGAGGCGCAAGGAGCCGAAAGGGTCCGGGGCCTTGGGGTCCTTGAGGGAGGGGATGGCGTGCCCCAGGTCCTGGAGGTAGAGGTCCAGGGTACGGGGACGGACCTCCTGGGCTTTGCCCTCAAGCCACCTCGAGGCCCACTCCCGCACGGTGATGGCCTCCGGCGAGCCCAGAAGCCCCTTGTGGAGCCGGGCTGCCTGCTCCACCCGCCAAGCCTCCGCCTCCTTGCGGGTGGGGAAGACCCGGGTGATCTTCCGGGGGAGGCCCGTGGTGCGGTCGTAGCCCACGGTGAGCTGGGCCACCCACCGCCCCCGCCTCCGGTCGTAGAAGACCGTGCCCGTCCCCTTCCCGCCGCGCCGCCTCACGCCTACTCCTCCGGGGGGTCAAACCAGTAGTGCGTGGCCTTGAGGCCGGCCAGCATGGCCTCCCCCCGCTCCTTGGGGGTGAGCTCCTCGAGGACCCGGAACATGTGCTCGGGCCCCCGTAGCCGCACCATCCGGCTCTCCTCCTCGGGGCCCAGGGCTTCCACTCCCAAGAGCCTGAGCCGCACCCGCAGGGGTAGCCGCACCCGCTGGAGATGAGCGCCCCGCATGAGTCCATTATCGCGCCTCACGCCAACCTTCGCCCCTCCACTCCTCCCGCCGCCACGCCTTCGCCTTCCTTCGGGTTCCTTCGCCTTCCTTCGCCTCCCGTTGACCGAAGAGGGGAGAGCCCGCTACCCTGGGGCTATGGCCGGCAAGCGAATACCCCTCGAGGCCTGAGGCGCTTTTTGGGCGTTTCAGGGAGGGGTTTGGCACGCCCCGCCAGGGGCCGGGATGAGGGTTTTTGGGGAGGTGGATCGTGGGTATCCCCTGGTACTTTCACCGAGATCGCTTCTGGAAGCAGGACTGTTCCACCACTTTGGCCTGGCTTTGGAGCCTTTGGGCTTTCTACAAAGGGCTTTGCGAGGAGCCCCTAGAGGAGGGGGAGACCCCTGAAATGCGCAACGGCGACCTTCTGACCTTCTGGTGCGATGACTGGATTGACCTCTTCAACCTCTTGGAGGCGGCCTGGCGCAAGGGGTGCGGCTGGGAGAACGTGAGGCGCTTCTTTGAAGAGGCCTTTACCTACCCTTGGTTCATCATGGAGGTGGAGTATTGGCCCGGGTGGATGGAGGCCTTCTTCCTGCACGCTGAGGCCTACGGAAAGGAGGTTTCTCCCGCCGCCCGCTCCAACCTCCTGGTGCACATGGGCAAGCGGGCCCCCCGGGTCATTCCCCTACGCTCTCCGGACTGGCTTGAGCTTCCCCCGCCCCTTCCGCGCCTTTCGGACCTCGAGGCCTTTTGGCAGAAGCTGAAGGAGGCTTCACCCCCGCAAGGGGAGGTGGACTTCTACGAGGGCTTGGCCACCCTTCTCGGCCTCTACCTCTATCCGGAGACGGCGGAGGCGGCCTTGGCTTTGGGGCGGGAGGTGTCCCGGAAGCGGTGGCCGTGGCCTTTACCCCCTAGCTACCGCACCTGGCTTGAGGGGGAAGGCCGCTTCCTCTACCCCTACCACCCGCTCTTGGCGGCCCGGAGGCGAGCCACCTTCGCTTGGGAGTATCTGGGCCGCACCAACCTGGAATGGGGGCCTTGGGAACGCCCCTTTCAGGACCTCTTACCCCCCCTCAGGATGGCGGCCAGAACCCACCCCAGGGAGGCGGGTGAAGTGGCCCGCTACCTCCTGGACCGGGGGGGGGGAGGTAAAGGCGGCGTTTGTGGCAGAGGGCAAGGAGAAGCACGTGCCCCTTCTGGAGCAGCTTCTGGAGCCTTTTCGTCCCCTGGCCGCCCTCTGAGAGGGCGTGGGCGGCGTGGGGCTTCTCAGCCTTCTCCGGTGGGGGCCTCGAGGAGGGGGGCCTGAAGCAGGGCGCTTTGCAAGCGCTTCTGGGCCACCTGGTACCAGGAGGCCTCCCGCTCCACCCCGATGAAGCCCCGCCCCAGCCGCAAGGCCGCCTCCCCGGTAGAGCCTGAGCCCATGAAGGGGTCCAGGACCACTTCGCCGGGCCTCGAGGCCAGCTCCACCAGCCAGCCCATGACCCGCACGGGCTTCTGGTGGGGGTGGCCCGTGGCCTCTCCGTCCCTCCCGGGGCGGGGGGAGGAGGCCAGGAGGTAGTCCTTGCCTTTCCCGGGAAGGGGCCTTATGGCCAGGATGGGCTCGAAGCCGTAGGCGGGCCCCTGCGGCCGGGGCCTGGGGTCAGGCTTGGCCCAGAAGAGGAGGCGGTAGGGAAGCCCCCGGCTCCGGGCAAAGGCCAGGGCCTCCTCCAAGCGTTCCTGGGGCAGGAAGAAGACCACGGGCCCCGTGCTCACCCGCAGGGCCTCGGGTAGCCACGCCAGGCTCCACTCATCCCAGGCCTCCCGGGTCCAAAACCCCCGGGGATCGCTTCCCAGCCCCGCTCCAGGGCGCTTCCACCCTCCCGTGCCATAGGGCGGATCCGTGATGACCGCCCCCACGCTTCCCGTCTTGAGGCGGGCCAGGACCTCGAGGGCCTCCCCGTGGTGGAGCTCAAGCCTCATCGTCCTTCTCGGGTTCCGCCCCCTTGGGAGGAAGGGGCTCCACGGTGAACACCTGCCGCGAGGGCTCGGAGGGGGTGGAGGCTTCGGGGGGCGGGTTCTCGTAGGGGTCGGGGAGCCCCTGGTCGGCCGATGCCTTCTTTACCCAGTAGACGCCTTCCGGGTCTTGGGGCAAGGGTGGGGGAGGCTCCTCGATGCCGTACACGTCCCGCTTGATGAGCCAGACGATATAGGGGTCAATCCGGGTCAAGGGCGGACGGTTTTGCTTTTCCTTCTGGCGGTTTTTCTCGGTCCGCTCCTGCTCCCACTCCGCGTAGGCCGCCCGGTAGGAGGCGGCGATGGTGGCCAGGGCGTGCGTGGCCCGGAGGACCACCTGGGGATCCTCCGAGTCCAGGAGCTTGGAGGTTTCCTTGACGGCCTTCCACAGCTTGCGGAGGAGGCTCCCCCGGGTGCCGTAAAGGTCCTTGGGCCTGGGCACCTCAAGCCTCCTCGGGGGCGAAGCGGGGGCCCCACCTGAGCTCTTCCCGGGCCAAGGGGTCTACCTCCACCTCGAGGCCTCGCTTCAGGGCCCAAGCCACCAGGCCCAGCACCACTTCCTTCACCTGCTCCCTTTCCCGCACCAAGAGGGCGATCCGCCCATCCTTGAGGAAGACTAGACTCCGCACGCCCAGGCGGGCCAGGGCCTCCGGGCTCCAGGCCGGGCCTCCGCCTTGCACCCGCACCAGCACCTCCGGCCCATCCAGGGCCAGGGGGTGGGCCTGCACCGTAAGCTTGCCCGTCATGCTTCCTCCTTTGCGCCAAGCGCCTTCAAGAGATCTTCCAGCCGCATCACCGCCAAGGGAGGCCTCCGGTCAGGGCGGAGGACCAGAAGGCTCCGCCCCTCAAGCCACCCCTCGAGGCCAAACCGCCGCCTTGCCTTTACCTCCACCACCACTTCCCCCAGGCCGGGGAGGTGGGCCACCAGGTCCCCGGGGTAGCCGGGGGCGCTTCCCGAAAGGGGAACCCGCTTCGCCTCCAGCCCCGCCTCCCGGAGGAGCTTCAAGGCCTCCCGCTCCGCCCGGGTTCCCTTGCGCTTCGGCCCCTTCCCGCCCGCCATCCCCACCTCCTAGGCCCGGGGCCGGGAGCTACCCCCCAAGGCCTCCCGGGTCTTCTCCAGGACGGCCAGGGGCCCGGGAAGCCCCCAGCGCGCCACCGCTTCCGCCAAGACGGCCAGGAGCCTGGGGGGAAGCTCTCCCTTGGGGGCCTCGAGGGCCAGAAGGGCCAGGGCCTCCCCCCACCGCAGGGCCCGCTCCCGCAGGGCGGGGGCCTCCTCGGGGAGGAGGAGGACCAGGCGCCCCCCTTCCACCCGCAGGTGCCCCCCCATCTGGGCGATTTCCTCCAGGACCCGGCTCAGCTCAGGCATACTCCCGCACCTCCTTCCGCCCCTTGGGCCGGGCGGCGGCCACGGGCTCCACCCGGGGCGGGCTCCCCGCCCACACCCCCAGGAGCTCCACCTCCAGCGCTTCGGGAAAGTCGGCCTCGAGGCGGTCCAGGCGGTCCAGAAGCCACTCCTCCCAGGACCTCACCCCGCCCCAAGCCTGGGCGTGGGCCTTCAGGTCCTCCTCCGGTGGGAGGAGGAGGGCCCAGTAGACCACTTCGCCATGCACCACCACCCGAAGCTTGGGGGGGCGCACCCGCCTGAGCTTCTCCGCCAAGGGCACCACGTGCGCTCTTAGGGCCTGCCAGGCGTTCACAGGTCCACCCCTATATCGCTTGCTTCCCTCGCCTCGAGGGAAGGTTCCGCACCGGGTTCCCCCCCTGCTTCCTGGGAAGGCTTAGGGGGTTCCATCCCCTCCTCGGGGCTAGGGGATTTCTGGCCAACTCCCCCATTTGTGGCCAACCCTTTGGCCACAAATCTTTTTGCGTCCTGGACGGGGTTTTCTCTATTTGTGGCCAAGGGTATAGAGAGATTAGGGCGGGGTAGCCGGAGCACCTTAGGGGCTCCTCTTCCCGGAAGCGCCACCTCCTCCACCAGCCCCCGCTCTCGGAGCCCGGAGAGGGCCCGCCTGGCGGTGCGCTCGGAAACGTTGCCCCGCTGGACCGCTTCCTCCAGGAGGGCCTTCCAGGGGACGCCCTCCCCCCCGGCTTCTGCCAGAAGTTCCAGGATGACTTTTTCCGCCCGCTCCTCCAGGGTGAGGGCCTCGGGAAGCGAATACGGCTTGAAGTAGGCTCCCTCCCCATCCGCAAGCCACACCAACTCGAGGCCAATGGGCGGGGGGAGGGGGGCGTAGCTTTGCTTCACGCAGGTGAGCTTCACCACGTCCCGCCCCTCCACCTCCCGGGGAGGGAGGCGGTCCAAGGCGAAGGCCGCCCGGGGGGAGAAGAGCTTGGCGGTGGAGCCCAGGGGCCCCTTCTCTGCCACGCTCTGGCCGGGGGCCAGCTTGCCCACGTGGTCCACCAGGAGGAGGGCCGCCCCCGTGGCCTGGGCCAGGGAGGTTAGGGCCCGGATGGGGGCGTGCACCTGCTGGGGCTTGATGACGTCCACCCCCAGGAAGGCCGAGGAGAAGGCGTCCAGCACGATGAGGGCCGGGGGGTCTGGGTGGAGCTCCGCCTCCAGGGCCTGCACGTCGTCAGGGGTTAGCCCCCCTTCCACCGCCCGGAGGTCCAGAAGGGCTGTGTCTGCGTCCTCGTAGGCCCGGAGGAAGCGGTGGAGCCAGAGGGCGTACCCGAGGCCGCCGGGGTCGTCCGCGTCCAGGATGAGCACCCGCCCCCGCCGCACGGGGCGCTTGCCGAAGACCCCCTGGGGCCGGAGGGCCTGGACGGCGAGGAAGGCCACCAGGCGGGTTTTGCCCTCCCCTTGCTTGGCGAAGAGGACGCTCACGTACCCGGCGGGGATGAGCCCCTCCACGAACCACTCCACCACGGGGGGCTCCTGGGGCAGGGAAAGGCGCCTCACCCCCATCCCGCACCCCCTTCCTCCCCCCAGGGGTTGGGGTCCTTATATTGTGGTGCTTCGTTGGCCCGAAATCGGGTTTTTGCCGTCCAGGACGGGGCAGGATTTTGGGCCAACCCCTTGGCCCAAAATGCCCCCTTTGGCCCAAAATCCCCCTGGTCCTCCAGGGGGAGGGGTGCCCTGGCCCCCGCCTCGAGGCCCCACCTGGTGGCCGCCCGGGCCTCCCTCTCAGGAAGCCCGGCCTGCATGGCCGCGGCCACCAGGACTTCCTCCGCTTCGTGGGGGTCCAGCCCGTGGGGGAGGAGTCCCCCGGCAGCCCGGGCGTAGGCGATGAGGGTGTTGTGCCGGATGCCCTGGGGGGCGCTTGCCACCCGGTCGGCGTAGGCTTCTAGAAGCGCCCTAAGCCGCTTGGGGGAGGCCTCCCCGGTCCGCACCTCCCGGGGTGGGGGAGGGGGGAGAAGGGCCTCGAGGAGCCCCTGGGGCACCAGGGGAAGCCCCTCTGGGCTCACCAGGGGCACCTCCCAGCGGTACTCCCGGCCATCGGCAAGGCGGGTGGGGGCGGCCACCACATAGGCCCGCCCCATGCCCCGGAGGTCCACCCCCTCCAAGCGCCGCACGGTGGCGCTCAAGGCCCCTTCCAGTCCAGGGGGGAGTTTGAGGAACACATGGACCCCGCCCTTGGGCGTCCTCTGCCGGGGGGCCTCGAGGAGGGCTGGGTGCGCCTCCTTCAGCCGCTCCCAGACCTCCGCTTGGTCCACATCGAGGACCAGGACCTCCTCCGGGGCGAGGATGCCCACCCCGGCCCCGGGCTCCCGGGTCCACCAGGCCCGGATCACCGCCTCCTCCCGGGAGGCCTCCTTCAGCCCGTGGGGCACCAGGCCCCCGTGGGGCCGCTTCTCCCCCGGGTGGAGGGGGAGGACCCGGTAGCCCAGGCAGGCGTAGGCCAGGGCGGCTTCGTAGCGCGATGCGCGATGCTCTGAACCCGGACAGACACATGTGAGACTGGACGAGTAAAAATGTGGGGACCACTCCAGAAGAGAGGGGGTCCCCACGAATGCAGCTTACCACGGTTGGCAAAGAGGTTTTGCGGGGAGCGCGGAAGGCCCGGGAACTCCAAGAGGCCGGGGCCGGCGATCCCACGGTTCAGGACCGCTTACGGAAGCTCAAACAGGTGGAGGCGCTCAGGAAATACCGGGTGGGCTGGCCCGAGATCCAGGAGCTTTTGGGGATCAGCCGGGCCACCTACTACCGCTGGGAAAGGGCCTTGAGGGAGAGGGGCCTAGCCGGACTAAAGCCCAAGTCCCGCCGCCCCAAGCGTACACGGGGAAAGGTGCAGTGGAAACCTGAGCTCCTGGTCAGGGTAGAGGTTCTCCGGAGGGCGAACCCCACCTTAGGGCGGTGGCCCATCTGGCTGACCCTCCGGAAGGAGGGTTTTTCGGTGAGCGAACGCACGGTGGGGCGTATCCTGGCTTACCTGGAGGGGAGCGGACGGGTGGAGAGCGTGGCCAGTTTTTTGGCCAGGAGGGGAAGGGGAAAGGGAAGGGGAAGGCCAAGGAGACCCTACGCCCGACGGAAGCCCCGGGGATATCAACCGCAAGCCCCTGGGGACCTCATCCAGGTGGACACCCTGATGGTGAGCCTGGGGCCTGGGGAGGTGGTGCGGCACTTTTCGGCGGTGGACCTGTTTACCCGGTATGCCCTGGGGGAGGTGCATAGCCGGGCCACGGCGAGGCTGGCAGGGGAGTTTCTATCCCGACTGGTGGCCCAGGCGCCTTTCCCCATCCGAGCGGTGCAGGTGGATGGGGGTAGCGAGTTCATGGCGGAGTTTGAGATGGCGTGCCAAGGCCTGGGCATCGCTCTTTTTGTGCTGCCTCCCCGGAGTCCTAGGCTTAACGGGCACGTGGAGCGGCTGCAACGGACTTTTAGGGATGAGTTTTACACCCGACCTTTGCCCACGAGGGTTAGCGAGCTACAGGTGGAGCTTAATGCCTACCTGGACTACTACAACCGCAGGAGACCCCACATGGCCCTGGGTGGCCTTGCCCCCCTGGAGTTCTTGGCTAAGTGCCAACCCCTTATCATCTCAACATGGCGGCCCCACTTCGGATCCAGCTGACCCCTGAGGAGGACCGGCTCCTCCTGGAGCTCTCCCTGGACCCAAGGACCCACAAGAAGACCCGCCTGTGGGCCATGATGGTCCGCCTGGCGGCCGAGGGCTGGACCGCCCCAAAGATCGCCCAGCACTTCCACAAGGACCGCACCACGGTCTACCTCGTCCTCCGGCGCTTCGTGAGGGAGGGTCTCCAGGGCCTCGCCTACCGCAAACCCCCGGGAGCTCCCAGGAAGTTCACCCCCGAGATGGCCGCCTTCGTGGAGGAAAGGCTGGCCGAGGATAGGGTCTGGACCGCCCCGCAGCTTGCGGCAGCCCTAGCCGAGCGCTTCGGGGTCCGCCTGGCCCCCAAGGTGGTGGCCCGGCACCTGAGGGCCATGGGGTACGTGTGGCGACGGACGCGGTACGTGCCTCCGGGAAAGCCCACGGAGGAAGAGGTGAAGGCTTTCGCGGAGGAGGAAGAGGAAGCAAAAAGGGGGCGGAGGAGGGGGTGATGGAGGTGGGGTACCTGGATGAGAGCGGGTTTTCCCTGACCCTTCCCCCTACCTACGCCTGGGGTCGGAGGGGGGAGGCCAAGGGGGTGCCCCGGGCCTGGGGTTCCCGGGGGCGGGTGAACGTGGTGGGGCACTTGGTGCGGGGACGGGAGGGGGAGCGGCTTTTCTTTGCCCTTTTGGAGGGGCCGGTGCGGTGGGAGGTGGTGCGGGGGTATCTGGACCGGGTGGCCGAAGGTTTAGCCAAGCCCCTGAAGGTGTTCATGGACAACGCGCCCTTCCACCGGTCCCGGGAGGTGGAGGGGAGGAAGGAGGCGTGGCGGGAGCGGGGGCTTATGGTGGCCTACCTGCCGCGGTACAGCCCGCATCTGAACCCCATGGAGAGCGTCTGGCGGCGGGTGAAGGGGTTCCTGATGCCAAGGCGGCACTACGGGAGCGTGGAGGAGCTTAAGGAGGCGGTGGCGCAGGCCCTGAAAGCCCTGGGGGGTGTGGAGTTGAAAATCTTGGGGGAGGGTACTTAAGATACGGGAGGGGTCGGTTCCCCAAGCTGTCTCAAATGTGCTGGCCGAATACATGCTCTAGCGCCCTGCCCCCCGCCTGTGGTAGGATGCCTTTAGGCACTTCCACCACCAGGCGGGCCGTCGGGGCGGGGCGGCCCGGTTCCTTTTTCATTCCTCCTCCTCGCCGAAGAGGACTTCCGCCTCAAGGTCCAGGAGCTCCTCCGCCTTGGGCAGGCCCCGCTCGTGGGCGGCAAGCCAGACCCTAAGGCGCTCGCCTCGCTCCTCAGGGGAGAGGCCCTCCAGGGCCTCCCTGAGCCCCTCCAGGTAGTCCTTGAGGTCTTCGGCCTCCTCGTAGGTGAGCTCCTTCAGGCTCCCCACCGCCCGCTCCACCCGGCGGCTTGCCACCTCCCGGGCGGGAGGCCCCTCGAGGCTCAAGTCCCGGAAGAGCTCCACCAGTTCCCGGGCTTGAGCCCCGGTGATGGGCTTGGGGGCGGGGAGGGCTTGAGCTTCTGGCAGATCGGCCTTTTCCTCCAGGGCTGGGGCTTTTTTGTCCATCCGCACCACCTTGGCCTCGATGGGTTCCATCTCTGCCACCTCCTCGGGGGTGTAGACCCCGGTGGCCACCCCGGGGAAGACGGTGCGCACCCCCTCGGAGATGACCCGGGCCCGGAGCATGGCCCGGGGGTACTTGTCCCAGTTCCCCCCAGGCTTGCTGAGGAGCCCGGCCCGCTGGGCGTCCTCGAGGGTCCAGGCGATGCGCACCGTGCCCCCCTGGGGGTGAGAAAAGGTGGCCTCGGCCCGCCTATCGCTGAGCTCGTGCCACTCCACCCGCCCCCCGGCGGCCAGGAAGCGGGCCAGCATGGCGTCCGCCCGCAGGGCAGGCCGCCCGTTGATGATGTGGTACTCCTGCACCGCCCGCATGGGGTGCGTCCCCTCCGCCTGGGCCAGGAGCATGAGGGCCACCGCCTCTTCCGGCTTCCGCACCCCGAAGAGGCCGGACCTCACCACGTAGGCCGCCGCCCGCTCGAGGTCCTCCAAGGTCCACCGCACGGCCAGCTCTTCTTTCCCGTTCATGCCTCCTCCTCCAGAAGGGCCGAGAAGTTGTTTTCCTTAAGGGCCTCCTCGATGGCCTCGAGGGCCTCCTCCGCCTCCAAGCCCCGCCTCCACTCCCGCAAGACCCGGGCCACCTCTTCCACCGCCTGACCAGCGTCCCAACAACCGCCCCTCATGCCTTCCCCCCCAGCTTCCGGGCCTCCCGGTGGACCGCCTCGAGGACCTCCGGGGGCAAGCGGCCATCCAAGAGGTCCTCCACGACCCGGGACGGGACGAGAAGCCGCTTCCCCACCCGCACCCCGGCCACCCGGGCCAGGGCATAGGCCAAATGCCGCGAAAGCCGGTCAGGCCCCACCGCCATCCTTGCCTCCTGCACCGTCAAAAGCCTTGGCGTCCCCCAGCGCTCCATGTTTCCTGTGTAGGGCTCCGCCCCCTCCAACGGCGACAACCAGCTTGGCGCCAACCTGGTTGTTTATAGGATGCAGAGCAGGAAAGGGGGCGGGCGTTCATGCTCGCTAGTCCTTAGTAAGGGCTTCGTGAAGACGTGGAACGAAGTCCTCCAGGGCCGCCAGGTAGCCCGCCTCGAGGGCCTCCATGAGCCGGGGCTCCTCGAGGACCGGTAGGTCCAGGGCCCGCACCACCTCTTCCAGCCGCGCCTCTACGTAGTGCCAAAGGGCTTCCCGCTTCGCTTCAGCGCTCATTCCGCACCTCCTTCTCCTTTGCCGCTGTCCAGGCCACCAGGGAGGCGGCCAGGCCCGAGGAGGCCACAAAGAAGGCCGCCCAGCTGTCCCCGGTGAGGTCAAGCCAAAGCCAGGCCAGGAGGAGGGCCAGGCCGGAGGCCCTAAGCACGGCCCACCTCCCAAAGCAGGGCCAGGATGGCCTCGGTCCTCGTCTTCCCCCAGGCGTAAGGGGGCCGCCGCTTCTCCTTGAGGACGGGGCAGGCCAGCCACCCCCTGCCTTCGGGTTCCTCTGCTACGTGGAGGAAGAGCCCCCGGGCCAGGAGCCTTTGGCGGAGACCCGCCTCGAGGGCCTCCTCCAAGCCGTGCTTCCCCGCCCACCGCTCCGCGTGCTCCAAGCAAAGGTTCACCCGGGCTTCGATGACCCGCCCCGTGCGGGAACTCGCCAACCGGTAGTAGCGCCCCCGGAAGACGGTGGCCCCTTTGCAGAGAGGCCAGGAGCAACCCGGGTCGTAGCCCGTGGGGGAGTAGGCCTCCAAGGTGTGGCCCCAAGTCGTGCCCATCGCGCACCTCCAGGGAAGGAGAGGGGGGCGGGGCCTTCCCCGCCCCCACCCCGCTTCACCTCAGGTAGGCGTAGCCCTCCCGGAAGGTGAGCCCCAGGGCCTTCGCCTTCTCCTTGAGCTCCCGGCGGAGGGCATCGAGGGCCCCCGGGAGGCCGTCCCCGTAGTCCTCTTCCGCCTTGAGGAGGTTGTAGAGCTCGGCCACCTGCTGGGCGGTGAGCTCCACCGCCACCTTTGCCTCTTGGTCAGCCCCGAAGGGGCTATCTTGAACCTGGGCCTTGTTCTGGAGTACCGTGGTCATGTTCACCTCCTGGTGAGCCCTAGGGAGGCCTGGCCGCCAAGCACGTCCTCCCTAGGTGTCCTAATAGTACCAAAGTCTTGTGCATAGGTCAAGAGGTATGGGCATATCAATAGTGTTGGCCCTAGTGTTTTGGTAAGCTGGGCTCATGGTAGCGCCTCGTTTGCGGTGGAAGCTCAGGGAGGTTTTGGCTAAGGAGGGGCTGACCGTCTACCGCCTTGCCCAGGTTCTCTCGGGGAAGGTGAGCCGCAATACCCTTTACGCTTGGGCTTCGGGGTCTATCAACCGCCCCGACCTCGAGGCTCTCGCCTGGGTCTTATGGGCCCTGAGGAAGCTCACGGGCAGGCCCTACGGGGTCCAAGACCTCCTGGAGTACGAGGAGCCCTAATCTCTACTATACCCTTGGCCACAAATCGGGAAAACCCCGTCCAGGACGCAAAAAGATTTGTGGCCAAAGGGTTGGCCACAAATGGGGGGGTTGGCCAGAAATCCCCGTTCTTGACTTTCACCGGGGGAAGCCTTGGGGTTTTCCGTCAAAATCCAGGTCAAAAGTTGAGCTACCCCAGTTTCAAACGTTCGCGGGCAACGGCCAAGGCTTTTCTGATTGCCTCTTTGCTCACCCCGCCTTCTACCCCTCCTTGTCTCAGGAAGCAGGCGGTGGGGTGCTCGTCTAAAAGCCGGTCATAGAGCCGGTCGGCCAGGGCCTCGAGGCTAAGCCCCTCAACTTCCTTCCAAGCCAGGAGGAAGACGTCCCGCTCCCTGGTGGGCCAGGGGTCTGGACGGGCCAAGTGGGGGTTTCGTTCTAAAAAGCGCCTTCTTTGTTCCAAGAAGAGGGCGTAGAGCCTTTCCTGCACCTCTTTTTTGGGTAGGATAAGAAGCCTAACGAAATCCTGGTCTTCTATCTCCAGGCAAAAGGCTTGTGGTGAAGAATCGCGGTAGACGCGAATCCGCCCATAGAGAAAGGAGGAAAAAGCTCCGACCAAGGTTGTGGGCTTCAACGCAAAGGTTTTGCCCTCAACTTCTAGGGTCTGCGGGCCTAAACGCTTCTCCTTCAGGACCAGGCCGAGGGTCATTCCCAGCATGGGGTAAGCCCAGGGTTCCCAAGCTTTTGGAAAGCGCCTGCCTCGCTTCCATGCGGTAGCCCGCCAAGCGTCTAGGAGCTCCACCGCTTCCTTGGCACTCGGGCTTGCCCGAATGGAAAGCCAGGTGTCCAGGCTCATGGGATGGGCAAAACGCCCGAGGTATTCCCAGGCTTCTTCGCTTACCCGGGGAGCGGCGGCCTCGAGGGCCTCAAAGGGTTCTGGGTACTCCCAGGCTACCGCTCCCAAAAGGGCTTTGCGCCCGTTCCAGGGCTCTTCCTTCTGGTCTACCAGGTACAGGGTGAGCACTTCCTTCCACCACCTTCAGAATATCCTTCAAAGTCCGCCTCTTTCCTCTCCGTGAAACACCCCGGCCACCCTCGAGTTAGCGAATGGTTCGCTTATGGGGCGGATACGGGCGGAACGAACCCCCACTTTACCAAGTGGAAGTGTCCTTTTTTATGGGCAAATCGGAAGGTGGCGGAGTGGAGAGGACCTAGGGGTAAGCTCCTCATAATCGTGGTGTCGTGGGTTCGAGTCCCACCGCCGCCACCAGCATCGGGATGCGAGGCTTAACCCCCCGGTAACGTGGCCGGGGGGTGTGGCCTTTTGGGGGGCTCGAGGCTGAGGAATCCAGGGACCGAGGTTGGCCTTGAGGGCCTCGAGGTTGCTACACTGGAAACCACGGGGCCCGGGATCCCCCCGGCTGCCCCAGGAGGTTTATGCGCGCCCACATCATTACCTTCGGATGCCAGATGAACGAGTACGACTCCCACCTGGTGGCCAGCGAGCTGGTGAGCCTGGGTTGGGAGCTGGTGGAGAGCGTGGAGGAGGCGGACTTCGTCCTGGTGAACACCTGTGCGGTCCGCGGGAAGCCCGTGGAGAAGGTGCGCTCCCTTCTTGGTCAGCTTCGGAAGGAGAAGGAGAGGCGAGGGCTTCTCATCGGGCTCATGGGCTGCCTGGCCCAGCTGGACGAGGGTCAGCAGATGGCCCGGAAGTTTGGGGTGGATGTTCTCCTGGGCCCCGGGGCCCTCACCTCCTTGCCCGAGGCCTTGAAGGGTAACCAGCGCTTCTGGGACCTCACCTTCAAGGACGATCTTTTGGACTACATCCCCCCGCCTCCCAGGGGAGCGCTTTCCGCCCACGTGACCATCATCCGGGGGTGCAACCACCACTGCACCTACTGCATCGTCCCCACCACCCGGGGCCCTGAGGTTTCCCGCCACCCGGACCTGATCCTGAAGGAGATCGAAACCCTGAAGAAGGCCGGGGTGGTGGAGGTGACCCTCCTCGGGCAGAACGTGAATTCCTACGGCAAGGACCAGCCGGGCTTCCCCTCCTTCGCCGAACTCCTGAGGATGGTGGGGCAGATGGGCATCCCCAGGGTGCGCTTCCTCACCAGCCACCCGGTGAACTTCACCGACGACATCATCGAGGCCATTGCCGAAACCCCTGCCATCACCCGTTACATCCACCTGCCGGTGCAGTCTGGCTCGGACCGGGTGCTTAGGCGCATGGCCCGGGAGTACCGGCGGGCGCAGTACCTGGAAAGAATCGGGAGGATCCGCGAGATTCTGCCGGATGCCGTGCTTTCCACGGACATCATCGTGGGCTTCCCCGGGGAGACGGAGGAGGACTTCCAAGAAACCCTCTCCCTCTACGACGAGGTGGGCTACGACCAGGCCTACATGTTCATCTACTCTCCTCGGCCCGGTACCCCCGCCTACAAGCACTTCCAGGACCTGCCCCGCGAGGTGAAGGTGGAAAGGCTCCAGCGTCTCATTGAAAAGCAGAAGGAGTGGAGCTACCGCCGCAACCTGGAGTGGGTGGGGAAGACCGTGGAGGTTTTGGTGCGTGGGGTGGCCAAGGAGGAAGGGTACGTGCAGGGGCACGACCGCGGGAACCATCCGGTGCTGGTTCCCGCCCACCAGGCTCCCACCCCGGGGCTCTACCAGGTGGAGATCAAGCAGGCCACCCCGCACCTGCTCTTTGGGGAGGTGGTGGGGGCCAGGGAGCCTGCGCCCATCCCCTTGCCCGTGGCCTGAGGAGGCGGCATGCGCCAGCACTTCCTCCCCTTTAGCGGTGCCTTGGCCCTTTTCCTTCTCGTTTATGCGGCCTCCCGCTTCGCCCTTTGGGGGCTTGTCCTGGCAGCCTTTCTTGCCTATCTTCTGTATCTGGGCCTACTCCGCTGGCAGGGAAGGCTTTTGGCCAAGGGGCCTTCGCGGGTAGCCTTGGAGCGCCTGGCCATGAGGGAAGCCTGGCGGAAGGGGGGGTTCTTGAGTCCGAAGGATCTTGGAGCTTTCCTCCCCCAGGACGAAGCAGAACGCCTCCTAGAGGGCCTGGCGGCCAGGGGTTTGTGCCGGAGGGAGGGGGAGGGCTTTCGCTTCTGACCCCCCGCAGGGGATGAGGAAGGTGGAGGAAGCCGAGGCGGTAGTCCTGGGAGCCGGGGTGGCGGGGCTTACCGCCGCCTGGCTTCTCAAGGAAAGGGGCCTGAGGGTGCGGGTGGTGGCCCAGGGCCTGGGGGGGGCAAGCCGGGTGCCTGTGGCTCTGGTGAACCCTTTGCGGGGGAAGCGCTTTACCCTGGCGAGAAAGGGAGAGGAGGCCCTCGAGGCGGCCCTTCGCTTTTACAGCCGCTTCGTGCCCCTGCACCTGGGCGTCTATCGCCCGGTGCCGGAAGGGGAGAGGGAGAAGGTGGCCTCTCGGCTTGGCGGGCTGAAGCACACCTGGGACCAAGGGGGTGTCTTGCTGGAAGAAGCTTTCTGGCTGGAGCCCAGGCCCCTTTTGCAGAAGCTCTCGGAGGGGGTTGGCGTTCTCAGGTCCCGGGTTCTGGCCTGGGAGCCTCCCTACCTCTTCCTGGAAGGAGGAGGGCGGATAAGGGGGGAGGTGTTGGTCTACGCAGGAGGTGGGCAGGGAGCCCATCTTTTGGGCCTGGAGGGGCGGCACATCCCGGGGCTGGTCCTCCTCCTGCTGGATTACTTCCCCCGGGCCATCAGCTACCGGGTCTACCTGGCGGGAAGCGCCCTAGGGGGAAGCTACCTCCCCCATCGTTCTGATCCGGAGGCTCCCCCTCCCACGGAAGGGGAGGTGGAATGGCTTCTAAGGGGTGCGGAAGACCTTCTGGGCTACCGCCCTTCGGTGGCCTCCGCATGGCGGGGAGTGCGCTTCCGGCTGGACCCCTCTCTTCCGCCTGGGGGTGTGGACCTTCCCTACCTGTTTCCCGTGGAAGGTGGCTTTGCCCTTACGGGCTTTGGCTCCACGGGTTTTCTCTACGCCCCCTGGCTGGGGGAAAGGCTTCTTGAGGTCTTAGAATGGTAGGCCGTGTACTCGGGGGCGGTGATCGCCGGGGGGCTTTCCCGCAGGTTTGGGGAGGATAAGGCCCTTTACCCCTATCGGGGAAAGCCCCTGATCCAGTGGGTTTTGGATAGCCTCCAGGAGGCGGGGGAGCGGTTCATCGTGACCAACAGGCCCTATCCTGGCTTTGGCGTGCCCGTGTATCCCGACCTGCTTCCGGGGGCGGATAGCCTTTCCGGCCTGCACTCCGCCCTCTTGCACGCCCGCTACCCCTGGGTGGCGGTGGCGGCCACGGACTTGCCCTTTCTGAGGCCGGAATACTGGGCCTTTCTTTATGAGCACGCCCTGGCCTCCCCTTACCCGGTGGTGGTGGCCTACAACCCGGAAGGCCACCTCGAGCCCCTCATGGCCTTCTACCACCAGGACTGCCTTCCCCAGGTGGAGTTGCAGATCCGGGAAGGGGATTTCCTCCTGAGGCGGGTGATGGAGGTGTTGGGGGCCACCTATATCCCAGCGGAGGAGGTGGTGGTGCGCTTCGGCGCCCAGGTCTTCCTGAACGCCAACCGCAAGGAGGAGCTTCCCTAAGCCCCTGCTCCTGGCTGGGGTCTTTCCGTGGGGGCCACGGGGGGTGGGCTAGGAGGCAGGAGGAGGAGCCTGAGCACCTCTCCCACCTCCTCCACGAAGGTGATCTCCAGGTCCTTTAGGATTTCCTCCGGAACCTCCTTGAGCTCGGGTTCATTCTCCTTGGGCAGGACCACGCGGAAGATGCCCGCTTGGTGGGCGGCCAGGAGTTTTTCCTTCACCCCGCCGATGGCCAGGACCTTGCCCCTGAGGGTGATCTCCCCGGTCATAGCGATGTCCATGCGCACGGGGCGCCCCGTGAGGGCACTGGCCAGGGCTGTGGCCATGGTGATGCCGGCGGAGGGACCATCCTTGGGAGTGGCTCCTTCGGGAACATGGACGTGAAGGTCGTATTCCTTGTGGAACCCCTCAGGCAGGCCCCACTCCTCCCGGTGGGCCCGGAGGTAGGTGAGGGCGGCGTGGGCCGATTCCTTCATCACCTCCCCCAGGTTGCCGGTGAGGTTCACCTTGCCTGTCCCGGGTACGGCCACGGCCTCAATGGTGAGAAGGGCACCGCCATAGGGCGTCCAGGCCAGACCCTGAGCCACCCCCACCTGGGGGGCCTTCTCCGCCCGGTCCGGGCGGTACTTGGGCACGCCCAGGTAGGCCTCGAGGTCCTGGGCGTCCACCACCCGCACGCCCTCCCAGGGGCTTTCCAGGTAGTCCTTGGCGGCTTTGCGGGCCACCTTGGAAAGCTCCCGGTCCAGGTTCCGCACCCCTGCCTCCCGGGTGTACTCCTGCACGATGCGCTCTATGGCCCGGTCGGTGATCTCCAGTTTGCCCTCGATGCCCGCTTCCTTCACCTGGAAGGGCCAGCGGAAGTGACGGGCGATGGCCCGCTTCTCCGGGAGGGTGTAGCCTGGGATTTCGATGACCTCCATCCGGTCCAGAAGGGGCTTGGGAATGGTGCTTAGGGTGTTGGCGGTGGTGATGAAGAAGACCTTGGAGAGATCGTAGGGAACATCCAGGTAATGGTCGGTGAAGGTGTGGTTCTGCTCGGGGTCCAGGACCTCCAGAAGAGCCGAGGCTGGGTCCCCCCGCCAATCGGAGGAGAGCTTGTCGATCTCGTCCAGCAGGAAGACGGGGTTTACCACCCCCACCTGCTTCATCCCCTGGATGATCTTCCCGGGAAGCGCTCCAATATAGGTGCGCCGGTGGCCCCGGATCTCCGCCTCGTCCCGCACGCCACCTAAAGAGATGCGGTGGAACTTGCGGTTCATGCTTCGGGCGATGCTCTTGCCCAAGGAGGTCTTGCCTACCCCGGGAGGCCCCACGAAGCAAAGGATGGGAGCGTGGCCCTTGACCTCCTTCTCCTTGGTAAGCTGGCGCACCGCAAGATACTCCAGGATGCGCTCCTTTACATCCTTGAGGCCATAGTGGTCCTCGTCCAGGACCCGCTTGGTGACGGAGATGTCCAGGACCTCCGGGTCAGCCTCAGTCCAGGGAACATCCAAAAGCCAGTCCAGATAGGTCCGGCTCACCGTGGCCTCGGGAGAGCCGGGTTGCATGCGCTCCAGGCGCTTAAGCTCCTTGAGGGCCTTTTCCTTGACGGCCTCGGGCATGCCCTTTTTCTCAATGCGCTCGCGGAGCTCCTCTATTTCGCTAAGGAAGTCCTCCCCGCCCCCAAGCTCCTTCTGGATGGCCTTCATCTGCTCCCGGAGGTAGTACTCCCGTTGATTCTGGTCCATCTGCTCCTTGACCCGGGCGGCGATCTTCTTGTCCAGCTCAAAGCGCTCCAGGTCGCGAAGAAGCAGGGCCAGGACCTTTTTAAGCCTTTCCTCCACCTCCGGGGTTTCCAGGATTTCCTGCTTTTCCTCGAGGTTCCAGGTGGCGTGGTGGGTGACCAGGTCCGCCAGGATGGCGGGGTCCAGGGTGCTCTTGACTGCTTCCTGCTGGTAGCGGTCCAGGCGCAGGGTTTTGTGGTTTTGCAGGTAGCGTTCAAAGGCCTCCTGCACCTCGTTCACCAGGACCCGGGCGAGGCTTGGGTCCTGCAGGGGAGGCTCGGACAACACCTCTCCCACGGCCCTCAGGTAGGGGGCGGCCACATAGGAAACCAGGCGGGCCCGGTTCCTGGCCTCCACCATCACCTGCAGGGTGCCATCGGGGAGGCGCATGGCCTGCTTGACCACCGCCAGGGTGCCCACCGCGAAGAGGTCCTCAGGGGTGGGGTCGTCCACCTCGGGGTCCTTCTGGGTGACCAGGAAGATGTAACGATCGGCGTTAAGGGCCTCCTCCACCGCCCTTTTGCTCTTGGGGCGGCCCACGTCCACCCCGGTGGTGGTGTGGGGGAGGATCACGGTGTTCCTCAGGGGAAGTACGGGAAGTTCCAGGCGCAAGACGTCCTTCATCTAGCCCTATCATAGCGCCGGCAGGGGCAAAGAAAAAACCCGGGGGCACAAAGGCCCCCGGGAGTGGGTTTGCTTGTTCAAAAGCCCACCGTTACCGTGGCCTTGAGGTTCTTGAGGGTAAAGGTCACCATACTGGAGGGCAGGCCCTGGACCTCGAGGCCCAGCCAGAACTGGCCCTGGGCGATGCCCTGGGTGAGGTTCCTGCCCGTTAGGGTTAAGGGGGCAGAGGAAGAGTTGTTAAAGAAAGCTTCTCCCGATTTTTCGTCGTAGGGGCCGATGCTACAAGCGTAGGCGGGAATGTTGTAAAAGATGCTGAGGTCCATGCAACCGGGGTCGGTTTTGGGATCCTTAAGACGCACGTAGAAGGCTAGGGTGGTGTTTAAGGGCTGATCGGCCTCGAGGGTGCCTTGGATGAGCACGCTTTTGGGGGAAACAGGGGGTGGGTTGAAGGTGGCTGGATTCTTTGGGTAAAGGATTTTCCACTGGGTATTGGGCAGGGCTTGGGCGCTGAAGGTTTGGTCGGGGAGAGTCACGGTAACGGTAAAGGAGCAGGCGGCAAGCAGAAAGCCAAGGCTTAGGACAAGGCTCTTCAAGCCGATACGGAAGCCCTCACGCATGGGCTAGGTATACCTTGGAAAGGACGGCTATGTCAAGGTACCATGGGCCCGTATGCACCGCCTGCTCTTCGCCCTGGACCCGGAGGAAGCCCACGAGCTCACCTTAAGGCTTCTTTCCTTCTGGTCGGAACGAGGGCCCCTGCTGGAGGTTCCTGCGAAGCTTCTTAGGGTGGAGGACTCGAGGCTCGAGGTGGAGGCCTTTGGGCTTCACTTCCCCAATCCCTTGGGCCTGGCGGCGGGGATGGATAAGGACGCCCGGGCTTTGGGGGCCTGGTGGGCTTTGGGCTTCGGCTTCACCGAGGTGGGTACCCTCACCCCCAGGCCCCAGGAAGGGAACCCCAGACCCCGGCTTTTTCGGCTGGTGGAGGACCATGCCCTTATCAACCGCATGGGTTTCAACAACCAAGGGGCCGAGGAGGCGGCCAGGAGGCTTAAGCGCTTCCGGGAAAGGGGCCTTCGCTTCCCCGTGGGGGTGAACCTGGGCAAGAACCGGGATACCCCCTTGGAAGGGGCGGCGGAGGATTACCTAAGGGCCCTGCAGGTCCTGGAGCCTTATGGGGACTATTTCGTCCTCAACGTGAGTTCCCCCAACACCCCGGGGCTACGCACCCTGCAGGAAGGTCCCTTTTTGGATGAGCTTCTTTCCCGGCTCCGCCCCGCCACCCGAAAGCCCCTTCTCCTCAAGATGGCCCCGGACCTCAGTTTTGAGGCCTTGGACCAGGTGGTGGAGCTTTGCCGAAAACATGGGTTAGAGGGCCTGGTGGCGGTGAACACCACCCTGGAGCGCCCAAACCTCAAAAGCCCCCTGGCCAAGGAAGCTGGGGGGCTTTCGGGGAGGCCCTTGAAGGAACGGGCCCTAGAGGTGCTGCGGCATCTTTCGGGGGTGGAGGGCCTCACCCTGGTGAGCGTGGGAGGGGTGGAGGGTCCTGAGGATATCTGGGAGCGCCTGAAGCTAGGAGCCAGGTTGGTCCAGGTCTACACGGGCTTCGTCTACGGGGGCCCCCTTTTCCCCCGCCGGGTGTTGAAGGGCCTGCTGAAGCTTATGGAGGCGGAGGGGGTGAGGAGCTTAACGGAGCTTTGGGTCTCTATACCGTGAGGGTGCAGCCGCAAAGGAGTTCCAGCTCCACCGGGGATACGTGCCGCCAGGCGCCATCGTGGCGTAGGTGGAGGACGAGAAGGGTGTGGGGGTCAAAGACCACCACGTCCTTGACCCCTTGGGACAGGTAGAACCGGGGGGCGATCTCCAGGTCCTTGGCCTCGTAGCCCCGGCTCACCACCTCCACCACCGCTTCCGGGAGCAGGGTGATGGCCTCGTCCAGCTCCTCGGGTTCCCGGCAAAAGAGGGCGATGTCGGGGCGCTTGTAGGACCCGTCGGGAAAGCGCACGTAGACGTCGGCCACGTGGATGCAGGGGCAGGAAGATGCTTCCTTCGGGCGGATGCTCTGCCGGATGCGGTCCACCGCTTTTTGATGCCGGTAAGTGGGCTGGGCTTCCCAAAGGGGGAGCCCTCCCACCCATTCCAGGCGTAGCCCCAGCTGATCGGCCTCCAAGAGTTTTTTTAGCATGCCCCTATTCTAGCGCCTGGTGCACCACCTGCCCCTCCACCAGGGTTAAGACCGGCCACCCCCCTAAGACCCATCCTGCCCAGGGGGAAAACCGGGCCTTGGAGGCGAAGTTCCTGGGCTCCACGGGGCGCTCCTTGGGGTCCAGGAGGACAAGGCTGGCCTCGGCTCCCTCCTCCAGATGGATGGGCTTCAGGCCCAGGATGCTTCGGGGACCGTCGGTGAAGAGCTCCACCAGGCGCTTCAGAGGGAAGCCCCGCTTCAGGTGAAGCTCGGTGTATAGAAGGGGAAAGGCCACCTCGAGGCTCGGTATCCCAAAAGGTGCCCGCAAAAGGTCCATCTCCTTCTCCGCCTGGGTGTGGGGGGCATGGTCGGTGGCGATGGCGTCCAGGGTGCCATCCAGAAGCCCTTCTATAAGGGCTTCCACGTCCTCCTGGGTGCGGAGGGGTGGGGCCACCTTGAGGATGGGGTCAAAGGACTTTAGGGCCTCCTCGGTGAGGGTGAGGTGGTGGGGGGTGGCCTCGGCGGTGACGGGAAGGCCGGCCCTCTTGGCCTCCTGCACCAGCTCCAGGCCCCGTTTGGTGGAGAGGTGCTGGATGTGGAGGTGGGGTTTCTTTTGGCTTCGGCGTACGGCGTAGCGCAGGACCTCGAGGTCCCGGGCGATCCGGGCGGCTTCCGCCTCCTTCGGGTTTCCTGGAAGGCCCAAAAGGTCGGCCAGGGGGCCATCGTTCATGACTCCACCCCGGCGCAAGGAGGCATCCTCGGCGTGCACCGCCACGGGGAGGCCGAAGGCGGAAGCCTGCAGAAGCCCTGCCGCCAAGATTCCAGCATCCTCGTTGGTGTGGCCGTCGTCGGTGAGGAGGGAGGCACCGGCCTCCTTAAGGAGGCCGGCTTCCGTGAGGGCCTTTCCCTCTTGGCCCTGGGTCAGGGCGGCCGCGGGGTGGAGCCGGGCGAGGCTTAGGGCGTGGGCCTTTTTCTTAAGGGCCCGCACGGCTTCCGGGGTGTCCACGGGGGGGGTGGTGTTGGGCATGGAAACCACATCCGTGTACCCTCCTCGCACGGCAGCCAAAAGCCCGCTGGCCAGATCCTCTTTCGCCTCCTGGCCAGGTTCCCTGAGGTGGGCGTGCAGGTCCAGGAAGCCAGGGGCCAGGAGGAGGCCCTTCCCGTCCAGGATCCTTTCCGCTTCCCCACCGCTTAGGCTAAGGATCCTGCCTTCCCCGATGAGCACATCCGCAGGACCCCGTTTCCCTGAGGCATCCACCAGCGTGACATTCTTGATGAGCAGCATGCTTTCCTCTCCCTTCAAAGGGGTCTTTTACCCTTCCCTCCCCACCAGGAGGTGGTAAAGCACCGCCATGCGTACCGCCACCCCGTTCCGCACCTGGCGGTTCACCAGGCTTCTTTCCGAGTCCGCCAGGGTGCCTTCCAGCTCAATGTCCCGGTTCATGGGGCCGGGGTGGAGGAGGAAAGCCCCTGGTTTGGCCTTCTTCAGACGCGCTTCCGTTACCTGGTAATGGGCAATATAGTCCTTCAGGTGGATGAGGCCGGCTTCCATGCGCTCCTTCTGGAGCCTCAGCACCATAACCGCATCCGCTTCCGCCAAAGCCTCGTCCAGGTGAGGGGTGAGCCTGGCTCCGGGAAGGCTTTGGGGGAGAAGGGTGGGGGGGCCTGCCACCCACACCTCAGCCCCGAGAAGAGGGAGAAGCTCCACGTTGGAGCGGGCCACCCGGGAGTGAAGGATATCCCCCACGATGGCGATCTTCCTGCCCTCCAGGGTTCCCAGGGCCTCCAGGAGGGTGTAGGCGTCCAGAAGAGCCTGGGTGGGATGGGCCCGGCGGCCATCCCCCCCGTTCACCACCACTCCCTTTACCCAGCGGGTGGCCTGGTGGGGGACCCCGGCGCTGTCGGCGCGGATGATATAGGCATCTATGCCCATGGCCTCGAGGGTAAGCAGGGTGTCCTTGTAGCTTTCCCCCTTTTGCAGGCTGCTGGCCTGGGCCGCGAAGGACACCACATCCGCGGACATGCGCCGGGCCGCCAGTTCAAAGGAGATGCGGGTGCGGGTGGAGGGCTCAAAGAACACCGTGGCCACGGTGAAGCCCTGGAGGGCGGGCACCTTCTTCACCGGCCTTTCCAGCACCTCAGCCATGACCCGGGCGGTGTCCAGGAGGTTTTCCACCTGGGCTTTGGTCCAGCCCTGGAAATCCAGGAGGTGCCTCATGCTTCCTCCCTTTCCCAAAGCTCCACCCGGTCCTCCCCGTCCACTTCCTCCACCTTCACCTTCACCACCTCGTTTTTGGCCGTGGGGACGTTCTTGCCCACGAAGTCAGCCCGGATGGGGAGTTCCCTGTGCCCCCGGTCCACCAGGACTGCCAGGTAGATGCGCCTGGGACGGCCTAGGTCCATGAGGGCGTCCAGGGCGGCCCGGGCGGTGCGGCCCGTGTAGAGCACATCGTCCACCAGGACCAGGGCCTTCCCCGTGAGGTCAAAGGGGATCCGGGTTTCCCGCACCTGGGGCCTAACCCCGATCTCGGAGAGATCGTCCCGGTAGAGGGTGATGTCCAGAATCCCCACCGGCACCTCCTTGCCCTCAAACTCCCGGATGTACCGGGCGATGCGCTCCGCCAAGGGGATGCCCCGGGTATGGATGCCCACCAAGGCCAGCCCCTCTACCCCCTTGTTGGCCTCCACGATCTCGTGGGCGATGCGGTAGAGGGCCCGGCGCATCTCCTCGGCGTTTAAAAGCTCGGCCTTAAAGCGCACGGTTCACCTCCAAAAAGAAGCGGAGGCCAAGGCCTCCGCCCAGCTTCTTTCTTTTGCCGTTCTGGTATCGTTCCATTTTCCCCCTTTCCGGCCTCGCGGGACCGGTTTAAAGGCTACCCCTACCTTACACCCCCTGACCCGCCCAGACAAGGGGAACCCCCGCCCGAGCGAGACCCCGGGCAGGGGCCAGGCGGCCTAGGCTTAGGCTACCTTGGGCGTTTCCCGGGTGGCGCTCAAGGCCAGGGCCCCTACCAGAACGCCCACGATCACCGCGTTCCACAGGGCGTTGGCCATCCCGCTAAACCCCAGGATCCAGGGGGAGAGGATGAGCCAGATGCCCAGGACCACGTTCACCCACTCCTCCCACAAGGGGCCACCCCGGAGGTGCATGAGGGCCATGAGCCCCACCACTACCCCCACGATGACCGCGTTCCACATGGCGGCGGGGGTGCCGCTAAAGCCCAAAAGCCACGGGGAAAGGATGAGCCAGACGCCAAGGACAAGGTTAGCCCAGTCCTGCCAACGCCGCATACACCCTCACCTCCTTCCAACCGAAGCTTAACCTCCTTGAGTCCAACAAATAGTGAGATTACTTACTTTCTCCGGCTGGGGAGCGGAGGTACCGCCAGGAAGTCCATAAGAGCACCATGGCGAAGACCACGCGCAGGGTGGCCTCGGGTAGAAAGTGGGCGGCTTCGCCTCCCAAAAAGGTGCCCAAGAGTACCCCAGGTACCAGGCCAGGGGCCAGGAGGGTATCCACGTTGCCCAGGCGGTGGTGGGTATAGGCCCCCACCAGGCTGGCGGGTACCATGGCGAGGAGGCTCGTGCCCTGGGCCGTGTGCTGGTCCATGCCCAAGAGAAGCACCATGGCCGGAACCATGATGGTCCCTCCCCCCACCCCCATCATGCCCGAGAGGAAGCCGGTGAGGCCTCCCGCCAGGAGAAGGGTGAGATCCTCCCAAACCTCGCCCCGCACCAGGCCCACGGGGGCCAGGTAGGGTTTCAGGAGAAGCAGAAGGGAAACAAAAAGGAGGAAAAACCCAAAGGCCCGCTTGAGGTCCTTTTCCGCCAGGCTGTGGGCGTAGCGGGCCCCTAGGCGGGCGGTGAGGATGGCGGTAGCCGCCAAAAACAAGGCGGCCTTGAGGCTCAAGGACCCCTGGAGCCCGTAGGTGAGGGCTCCCATGAGCCCGGTGAAGAAGACCGCCACCAGGCTGGTGCCGTGGGCCTTGTGCTGGGAAAGCCTGAGAATCCCCACCATCAGGGGGATCATCACCGTGCCTCCCCCAAGCCCCACGAGCCCCCCAAAGCCCCCACCGAGAAGGCCGATGACGAAGCTCATGGGGCTCATACTACCGGGTTTGGTGGCTCCCTGCCCTCCAGGGCAAAGAGGAGGTTCTCCACCGCTATCTCCGCCATGCGTTCCCGGGTTCGCCTTCCTGCCGAGCCAATGTGGGGGGTGATGACGGCGTTGGGAAGGGTGTAAAGGGGATGCCCTGGGGGCAGGGGCTCGGGATCGGTGACGTCCAGGCCAGCTCCGAAAAGATGCCCCTTTAGGGCCTCCACCAGGGCTTCCGTGTCCACGAGGCCTCCCCGGGCGGTGTTGATCAGGATGCTTCCCGGCCTCATGGCGAAAAGCCTTTCCCGGTTCATGAGGCGGTGGGTTTCGGGGGTCAAGGGGGTGTGAAGGCTCACGATGTCGGATGTGGCCAGGAGTTCCTCCAGGGAAAGGTGAGGGTAGGGGAGGGGCTTTGGAGCACGGCTCGTATAGACCACCTTCATCCCGAAGGCCTCGGCCCTTTGGGCCACCGCCTGGCCGATACGGCCCATGCCCACGATGCCCAGGGTGGCGCCCTGGAGGTCCATTCCCAGAAGGAGTTCGGGATGCCAGGCCCGCCAAAGGCCCCTTCGGGCGTAGTCCACTCCCTCCACCACCCGCCTGGCCACCGCCAGGAGAAGGGCCAAGGTGAGGTCAGCGGTAGCCTCAGTGAGCACCCCGGGGGTGTGGGTCACGCGGATGCCCCGGGCTTTGGCCGCCTCGAGGTCCACGTGATCCACTCCCACGCTGTAGCAGGCGATGACCTTTAGTTCCGGGGCCCGGTCCATCACCTCGGCGTCGATGCGGTCCTCCACGGTGGGGATGAGGCCTATGGCTCCCTCCACCCTCTTGAGGAGATCTTCCCGGGGAAGGAAAAGCCCTTCGTGGACCTCAACCTGGTAACCCTTTTCCCGTAACCGCTCCAAGGCGTTTCCCGGAAGGCTCCGGGTAACGAGGATTTTCCCCTTCGGCGTCAGGGTACCACCTCCAGCTCGGGGAATGCCAACCTGTAAGGCCCAGGGTCAAAGGTGGCCAAGCGTAGGCCGTGGAAAAGGGCATGGGAACCGATAAGGAAATCAGCAAGGATGCGGCGGGGCAAGTGGGCTTTTCGCCTCTTTTGAGCGTAAAGGCCAAAGCGCTCGCCGGCCAGTTCCCAGACCGGAAGGGGCATCCCTTCCCGCAGGTGGATACCCAGGCTGTCAAGAAAAGCCCTTATCAAGGGCCAACCCCTTCCGGCCCGCAGTTCAGCGTAGACCGGAGGGCTGACAAAAAGGGCTTGCCGGGATAGCCCATCCAGCAAGGCGATGGCCTTCTCATGTTGGGCATCCTTGGGGTCCAGGGCAGAGAGGATAATGTTGGTGTCCAGGCTGATCATCCCTTGCGCAGTTTCCGGATATAGCCCACCGCGTTGTGCCCCGTGGTCTTTCCCACGGCCTCGGCTTCCTCAGGATAGGCTTGGAGAAGTTCCCGCAAAAGCTGCCGAACCGGCGGGCGCCAGGGGCGTAGCCGGATTTCTCCTTCCACCACTTCCACCAGGAGCTTTTCCCCGGGATGGAGCCCCAAAGCCTGCCGAACCTCGGCGGGCAGGGTGATCTGGTATTTGGGGCTGATGGTGACCGTAGCCATGCCTTTAGCTTAGCACTAAGCACCAAGCGCTTTTTGCTTTACGCTAAGCTCCCGCAAAGGAAAGCTCCGCCACCGCCACCATGGGGCTTCCGTAGGCGGCCCCCATCACCTCCCAGTCCAGTTTGTCCCCCACGGCCTCAATGGCCTGGAGAAGCTCCAAAAGGTTCCCGGCCACGGCGAAGTTCTCCACCGCATAGCGCACCTCTCCCTCTTCCACCCAAAGCCCCAGGGCCTGCAGGGAGAAATCCAGGCTCACGGGGTTGGCCCCGGCGTGGAGGCCCATGAACTCGGTTATCAGGACCCCCTTTTCCAGGCGCAGGTTGCCCACGGGTTCCAGGTAGAGGTTGGTGGGAGCCACGTCCAGGATTCCGCGGTAGGTGCGGAAGGCGTGGCCGGTGTTCTCCTGGCCCAAGGCCCTGGCGGTTTCTGCGTTGTGGAGGAAGGTTTTGAATACCCCCTTCTCCACCACCACCGTGCGCCGGGCCGGGGTGCCTTCGGCGTCAAAAGGACGGGAAACCAGGCCCTTTTCCAGGGTGGGGTCGTCCACCAGGGTGACCCACTCCGAGGCGATCCGTTCCCCTAAGCGGTTCAGGAGGCGGCTTTTGCCCTCGAGGGCGCTTTTGGCGGAAAGGGAGCGGGAAAGCACCAGGAGAAGCTCTGCCATGGCTTTAGGCTCCAGATAGGCCCGGTAGCGGCCCGTGGGGAGAGGTTTGGCGTTCAAAAGCCTCGCGGTCTTCTCCCGGATCTCCAAGGCGGTGCGGCCGGGGTCCAGGGCGTGAAACTCCTTGGCCTGCTTGAAGTCCCAGCCTTGCTTGAGGCTTGGGCCATCCCCCATCACCAGGCTACCCCCCAGCCCAGCGAGTCCAGTGCGGAGGGCACCCTCGGCCCCTAAGGTACTGGAGAGGGCCATCCGGACCTCCTTTTCCATGTAGCCCCCCATGAGGACGCTTCGGGTTCGGGGGTCGTCCCGTAAGGCCCTTTCCAGTTCTAGGGCGCTTTGCTTCTTGGCTTCCAGGGGGGCAGAAAGGCCCTCTCCCAGAAGGTCGTGGCTTCCCAAAGCCTGGCCCGGGGGGATGAAGCCCTCCTTTCCCGCAAGAAGGGCGTTATCCCTGGCCTCCGATAGGGCCCACTCTAAAGCCTCCGGGGCAAGCTCTTCCGTGTAGGCGTAGCCCACGTGGCCTTGGACCACCACCCTGAGGCCGATTCCCCCCTGGCGGGCCTCCTTGATCTCCTCCAGGGTACCTTGCCGGGCCCTTAGGGAAAGCTCCCGCTCCTCCTGGAAGAGGACTTCCGCCTCGAGGCCCAGTTCCTTCGCCCGTCTTAACAGGTACCGCTTGGCTTCCTCCAGCGTCATGCCCTACCTCCCACCACGATCTCGGAGACCAGCACATGGGGCTGGCCCACCTCCACGGGCACCATTCCCGAGAGGCTCCCGCACATCCCGGGGGCGTTTTCCCAGTCCTTGGCCACGGCCACCACCTTCCTGATGGTCTCCGGCCCCTTGCCCACCAGCATGGCCCCGCGCACGGGTTCTTCCAGGCGCCCGTGGCGGATGATGTATCCCTCCTGCACGGCGAAGTTGTACTCCCCCGAGCCCGGCTTCACCTGGCCGCCTCCCAACTCCTTGGCGTAGAGGCCGAACTCCACGCTGGCGATGAGGTCTTCCACCTCCTTGTCCCCCGGGGCGATGAAGGTGTTGCGCATCCTCGAGGTGGGGGCGAAGGTGTAGTCCTGCCTGCGGCCCGAGCCGGTCATGGGGTAGCCGGTGAGAAGGTGGCCCAGGCGGTCCACCATGTAGCTTTTGAGGATGCCCCTTTCGATGAGCACCGTGCGCTCCGTGGGGCGGCCCTCGTCGTCCACCTCCGTGGAACCCCAGGCGTGGGGGAGGGTGCCGTCGTCGATGTAGGTCACCGCGGGGCTTGCCACCTCCTCCCCAAGCCTATCGGCCAGGACGCTGGCCTTTTTGGCCACACTGGTGGTTTCCAAGAGATGTCCCAGGGCCTCGTGGAAGATAACCCCGCCGAAGGCGTTCCCCACCACCACGGGCATGGTCCCGGCGGGGGCGGGCTTGGCCCGCAGGTTGGTGAGGGCCTGGCGGGCGGCCTTGGCCCCCACCTCCTTGGGGGGGAAGAGGTCGAAGAGTTCCAGCCCCACGCTCTTGCCAGGGGCCGCGTAGCCCGTTTGCACCTCCGTGCCGTCTTGGGCCACCGCCAGCACGAAAAGCCGGGTGCGGACCCTCTTTTCCTCGGCCCACGTGCCCTCCGTGTTGGCGATCAGGACTTCCTGCTCCCATTCCTGGAGGCTGGCCTCCACCTGCCTGATCTCCGGGGCGATCCTGGCCCCGGCCTCCGCCTCCAGAAGCCTTTCCAGACGGTAGTGCTTGTCCTTTTCCCCGTAGGGCGTTCTGGGGGTGTGAAGGCCCTTGGGCAAAGCCTTGCGGAAGTCCAGGCCCCCGGCACCCCGCTCGTCCACCTGGCCCAGGGCTCCCTTGGCCCGGAGGAGGGTTTCCAGGGCTTCCAGAAGGCCTTCGCGGGTGAGCTGGTTGGTGTAGGCGTAGACCACCTCGGTGCCGAAGAAGAGGCGGAGGCCCGCCCCATAGTCCAGGCCGGAGATGGCCTCCTCCAGGCGGCCCGAACGCACGATCATGCGCCGCCTCCGGGAGCGCTCCGCATAGATCTCGGCGAAGTCGGCTCCGCCGTTTAGGGCTTGCCGCAGGAGGGTTTCCACCAGATCTGGGCTTAGCATGGAAGGAGGCTAACCCAGGACTGACCCGCGGGTCAACTCCTTAGGGAAGAATTCCCTGGAGGACTCCTTTGGGGAGTCTCACGCAGGTTCTGCCGGGGTGAGGTGGAGGAGGGTGTAGACCGCCCTTTCCAGGGCCAGCCAGGGATCCTTGCCCTCCTTGGCCCGGCGCTCCGCCTGGATCAAGGCGTCCAGGCTGGCCTCGAGGGCTTCCTTCGAGAGGCCTCGAGCCAGCTCCAGCGCCCTCTTGGCCGCGTAGGGATGGGCCTCGAGGCGGGCGAGGTCGGCTTCCGTGGGCCTGGGGTTTTCCTCAAGGAGCATCCAGGTCCTGGCCAGAAGGGAAAACTGCCAGGCGAAGGCCCCAAGGAGCCTTAGGGGCTCCTCCCCCTCCTCCCTTAGCCGCCTTAGGTGGCGAAAGGCGGCCTTGGCCTCCCCTTCCAAAACCGCCCGCACCAGGTCAAACCCGCTTACGGGGGGCTTTAGGGCCACCACCCGTTCCACCTTCTCCAGGGTGAGGGGAGGTGGGAGAAGGGCGAGCTTCTCCAGCTCCCGTTCCAGGGCCTCGAGGTCCCCTTCCAGGGAGGCCAGGTACTGGGCGATGCCGGCGGGTAGCCTGAACCCCAGCCGCTTGGCCCGGTTTTCCAGGTGGCGGACGAGGTCCTTGCCCTTCGGGGTGGGGAAGTCCCGCCGCTCCCGGGTGCGGTAGAAGGCGGCCCGGGCGGTGGTGGGCTTGGGATCAAGGATAAGCACGGCCACCTCCTCGGGGACGTTTTCCAGAAGGGGCTTTAACGCCTTCCACTCCCCATCGCTCACCTCCCTCAGGTCCAGCATGGCCCCGGCTTGCCCGAAAAGCCCGGGGCTTAGGGTCTCCGCCAGGGCTTCCGGGGTGGGTTCGCTGAAGTGGGTGAGGCCCCGAAGGGAGGCCTCCTGGAGGAGGGCCTCCTTGGCCAGAAAGGGATCCCCTGTGAAGGCGATGACCATGCTTTAGAAGGCGCTCAGCCCCGTGGCCTCCCGCCCCAGGACCAGAGTGTGGATGTCGTGGGTGCCCTCGTAGGTGTAGACGGTTTCCAGGTTGAGCATGTGGCGGATGGCGTGGTACTCCAGGGTGATGCCGCTTCCCCCCAGGATGTCCCGGGCTAGGCGGGCGGCCTTAAGAGCCTTCCACACGTTCTGCCGCTTGGCCAGGGAAACCTGGGCCGGCTTGAGCTTCCCCTCGTCCTTTAGCCGGGCCAGGCGCCAGGCGAGAAGCAGCCCCTCCGTGTGATCCGCCAGCATCTCCGCCAGCTTGGCCTGCACCAGCTGCTTTTTGGCGATGGGCTCGCCGAAGGTGCTCCGGCTTTTGGCGAACTCCACTGCCTCGGTGTACACCGCCTCCAAGGCTCCCAGAACCCCCCAGGCGATGCCGAAGCGAGCCTGGGTGAGGCAGGAAAGGGGGGCCTTGAGGCTCTCAGCCTTGGGCAGGCGCAGGGCCTCGGGCACTCTCACCTCCTCCAGCACCAGCTCGCTGGTCACCGAGGCCCTCAGGCTCATCTTGTGCTTCACCTCCTGGGCCTGGAAGCCCGGGGTGTCGGTGGGAACGATGAAGCCCAGAACCCGCCCCTCCTCGTCCTTGGCCCAGATGATGGCGATATGGGCCAGGTTGCCGTTGGTGATCCACATCTTGGTGCCGTTCAGGACCCAGGTGTTCCCCTCGAGGCGGGCTTTGGTCTTCATGTTGCCGTAGGGGTCCGACCCCCCATCGGGTTCGGTGAGGCCGAAAGCCCCCACCATCTCCCCCCGGGCCAGCTTGGGCAGGAACTCCCGCTTCTGCTCCTCGCTGCCAAAGGCGTAGATGGGGTACATGACCAGGGAGCTTTGCACGCTCACGAAGCTCCTAAGCCCCGAGTCCACCCGTTCCAGCTCGTAGGCGATGAGCCCGTAGGCGGCGCTGGAAACTCCTGCCCCTCCGTACTCCGGGGGCAGGGTGGGGCCTAGGAAGCCCAGCTCCGCGAACCGGGGTATGAGGTGGGTGGGGAAGACTCCTTCCTCCCACCAATCCCGGATATAGGGCAGGGCCTCCTTTTCCAGGAAGCGACGGGCGGCCTTTTGGATCTCCTTCTCCTCCGGGGTGAGGAGGTCTTCTAGGGCGTAGAAGTCCAGCATGGGGCACCTCGAGGGGCAGTTTACCGGAAGAGGAGGGGGAATAGCCCCTCATGACACCTCGGCGAAAGCCAAGGTGGGGTGGTATCAGAGCATCCCCGCCAAAAAGCCCTCTTCCCGGATGGTGCGGAGGAGGTCCATCACCGTCAGGACCTGGGGGTCGTACTCCACCAGGACCTGGGCAGGGCCGGTGGCCTGGACCTGGGAGGTGCCCTCGAGGTCCCGTAGCGCCTTAAGGATCCGCTCCATCCCCTCGGGGGTAGGTTCTCCCCGGATGCCGATGAGAACCCGGTTCATGGTCCCTATTCTAGGACGCCCCGGGTTTCTCCCCTTTGCCCCCGGCTTCCCAGGACCCTCACCGCCAGGACCAAGGGTCCGATGGCAAATCCCTGGGCCTGTAAGGCCGCCTGAAGGTCCTCCCGTGTGGGGTCCAGGTGCAGGGCCACCTCGTAGACCCCAGCGTCGTAGGCGCTTTTCACCACGGCGGCCAGGAGGCCCTCCAGAACGGCCTGGTTCCTGCCCTCCACCCGGGTGACGAGAACCGTGGTGGCCTCCCCCTGCCACACCGCCTGGGCCAGGGCGAAGCCCATGGGCTCCTCCCCCTCTTCCGCCAGGAAGGAGTGGCCGGTGCGGGCGAAAAAGCGCACGGCGCCCAGGCTCAAGGGCCGGCTACCCGCCACCCGGTTGAGGAGGTGCAGATCCAGCTCGGTGAAAGGACGGAAGCGCATGGGCCCATTATGCTTCCTGGGCCCGGGGTTTGGGGCGGAAGAGAAGGGCCTCGAGGAGGAGCACCAAGGCGGCGAGGAGGGCGAGGAACCGGCCTGTCCCTCCCTGGCTTGGAGGAAGAAAGCTGGGTCCGGGGGTGGGAAGAAGGGTTTCCACAGGGGCAAGGAGGCCCGTGCGCACCTCCCGGTAGGGTTTGAGGAAGTTGTAGACCAGGAGGGGGAAGAAGGGGCGCTCCTGGATGGCGGCCAAAGGAGGCAGGTAAAGCCCTCCTTCCGCGAAGTAGACAAGGCCCACCCCATCCTCCCCTTCCACCAGGGGCCGCCAGGAACTGGGGGGCGGGGGAGGAGGGGGCAGGCGCTCCCCCAAAAGGGCCACTCCTTCCAGGAGGGGATGAGGCGTAGCGAGGAGAACCGGGATAGGGTTTCCCCCAGAGGGGGCCAGGTAGAGGGTTGGCCTATCGGGAAGCCCCTGGGGTACCCCGATGCGCACCCGCACCTCCTCCCCGGGAACCACCCCCAGGAGGAGGAAGAGCCTTTCCAAGGCGGGGGCCTTGGGGTAGGCCACCCCAAGCCGCTTTAGGCCGAAGCCCGCCTTGTCGTCCAGGTCCAGGGCACCTCCATTCAGGAGCCGGGCGGTAAAGGTGGAGGGAAGGTTCTCCAACTGGGCGAAGCCCCGAGCCGGAACCCGCACCTCCTCCACCCTGCCCCCCACCTCTACCTGGGCGACGAGGGTGCGGCTTGCGCTATTCCCTAAGGCCAAAAACCCCTGGGCCACGGCCACGATCCCCAGGTTCTCCCTGGGGCTTCCTACCCCGATGTACCCCTCTGCCCCAGGGGGCGGGGGGCCGTCGCTCGCCACCAGGACCGGAGCCTTTAGAAGCCTCCGTCCCAGGGCGATGGCCTCCTCCAGCCGGGCTTCCCGGTCCCTTGCCTCCAGCGCCAGGAGCTGGGTCCTCAGGGCGATGCCGGGGGCAGGGCCATAGGCTTCTGGCTTTTCCCCAGCCCGCACCAAGACGGCCTCCGGGGTTCTTTCCAAAAGGGGGAGAAGCCTTTCCTTGGCCAGGTCCAAACGGGTCTTGGCTCCTTCCCGAGTGGCCATACTGGCGGAGGCGTCCACCACGAAGATCATGGGGGAGGGACCCAAGGGGGGATCCTCGAGGGCCAAGACCATCAAGGCGGCCGCCAGGAGAAGGAGGAAAAGCCTTAGGTCCAGCCGGGGCCGAAAGCGCTTCCTCCTGCCCCTCTGCCAAAGCCACACCCCGGCCCAGGGGCGCACCCTGGGCCTCCTCGCCCGGTAAAGGAGGTAGACGAGGAGGAGCACCGGAAGGAGGAGCCAAAGCATTGCCCTTAGCCTAGTCCCTTCTTGAGGGTATCTGCTAGAGTAACAGGAGGTGATACCATGCCCGGGGTGCTGGTGCACTTGAGGCTTCCGGAAGAGCTTGTAAAGCGCCTGGACGAGGAGCGGAAGGGGCGTTCCCGAAGCGAGGTGGTGGCGGAGGCCCTCGAGGCCTACCTGAAGCGGGAGCGGCTTCTCTCCTTGGTGGAAGAGGTGGCGGGCTCCGTGGGCTCCGAAGAGGCTCCTCACTGGGCTACGACGGAGGATGTTCTGGACTATGTTCGGACTTTAAGGGAAGAGGCAGGGCTCCACTAGGATGCGTTATCTCCTGGACAGCACCGTGGTCATAGACCTCTTGCGGGGCCATCCTAAGGTGGTGGCCTGGATTCAGCAGACCGTGGCCCAGGGGGCTACCCTGTGGGTTACGCCCATCACGGTGGCGGAGGTGTTGGCGGGTGTGCCGGAAGCCCGCTTGGAGGCCCCACGCCGGCTTCTTCAGGAACTGGGTTTCGTGGCTTTGGATTTCCCTGTGGCGGAGAGGGCTGCCAGGCTTTTTTGGGAGCGTAGGCTCCAGGGAACCCGACTCCCTCTGGTGGACCTGCTGCAATGGGCGGTAGCGGAAGTGCATGGTCTGGTCCTGGTGAGCTCCAATGCCCGCCACTACCCAGGCCCGGTTGTGGACCCTAGGGAGGCGTAACCATGTGGATTTTGGGCATTGACACCTCCTGCGACGACACAGGGGTGGGCCTGGTGAAGGACGGGGAAGTGGTGGTGAACCTGGTGGCCAGCCAGGTGGCCCTGCACCAGGCTTTCGGCGGGGTGGTGCCCGAGCTGGCCAGCCGGGAGCACCTGAAGGTCATCCGCCCTCTTGCGGAAAAGGCCCTGGCCGAGGCGGGGATAGGGCCCAAGGATCTTTCCTTGGTGGCGGCCACCCGTGGCCCTGGGCTCATCGGGGCCCTGCTGGTGGGGTACACCTTCGCCAAGGGCCTGGCCTGGGCTTTGAGGAAGCCCTTCTATGCCATCCATCACCTCGAGGCCCACATCGCCGCTGCCTGGCCTCCTGGCCTGAACCCCCCTTTCTTGGCCCTGGTGGCCTCGGGTGGGCACACCCACCTTTTCGCGGTGGAGGCCCTGGGCCGCTACCGGCTTCTCGGGGCTACCCGGGATGATGCCGCCGGGGAGGCCTTTGACAAGGTGGCGAGGCTTCTCGGCCTGGGCTTTCCCGGGGGACCCGAGATCGAGCGCCTGGCCCAGGAGGCCAGGGAGAAGGTGCCCTTCCCCGTCCCCCTCAAGGACCAGAAGGGGTATGAGTTCAGCTTCTCCGGCCTCAAGACCAAGGCGGTGCAGCTGGTGGAGGCTGGGCATCCCGCCCCGGCCTTGGCCAGGGGGTTTCAGGAGGCGGCGGTGGAGCACCTGGCCCAGGTGGTCATCCGGGCTGCCCAGGACACGGGCCACCGGGTGCTTCTGGTGGCGGGAGGGGTGGCCGCCAACCGGGCCTTGCAGGCTCGCTTCCAGGAAGCGGGGCTCACCGTGTACTTCCCCCCCAGGGGCCTTTCCCAGGACAACGGGGCCATGGTGGCCTTGGCCGCCTGGCGCCGTTACGAAGCAGGCTTTCCCCCTAGCCCCCTGTCGCTTGGGGCCACCGCCTACTGGCCCCTCGAGGAGGCCTGAAGGCTTTCTCATCCTGTAGGGGTACAATCGGCCTTAGGATGCTGGGCCTCATACGGAAGCTTTTTGACAACAACGAGCGGGAGATTGCCCGCTACTACAAGCAAGTGGTGGAGCCCACCAACCGGCTGGAGCCGGAGGTGGAGAAGATCGCTGACCTGGCCGCGGCCTACGCCGAGCTTAAGGACAAGCACGAGAAGGGGGCAAGCTTGGAGGAGCTTCTCCCCATGGCCTTCGCCTTGACCCGCGAGTCCGCCAAGCGCTATTTGGGCATGCGCCACTTTGACGTGCAGCTCATCGGCGGGGCGGTGCTCCACGAGGGCAAGATCGCGGAGATGAAGACCGGGGAGGGCAAGACCCTGGTGGCCACCCTGGCCGTGGCCCTGAATGCCCTAAGGGGTAAGGGTGTCCACGTGGTCACGGTGAACGACTACCTGGCCCGCCGCGACGCCGAGTGGATGGGGCCCGTGTACCGGGGCCTGGGCCTCACGGTGGGGGTCATCCAGCACAGCTCCACCCCCGAGGAGCGCCGCAAGGCCTACCTGGCCGACGTCACCTACGTGACCAACTCCGAGCTGGGCTTTGACTACCTCCGGGACAACATGGCCATTAGCCCCGACCAGCTGGTGCTTCGCCACGACACTCCCTTGCACTACGCCATCATCGACGAGGTGGACTCCATCCTCATCGACGAGGCCCGCACCCCTTTGATCATCTCCGGCCCGGCGGAGAAGGCCACGGACCTCTACTACAAGATGGCGGAGATCGCCAAGAAGCTGGAGCGAGGCCTTCCCCCGGAGCCCGGAGTGCGCAAGGAGCCCACGGGGGACTACACCATTGAGGAGAAGAACCGCTCCGTGCACCTCACCCTCCAGGGCATTGCCAAGGCGGAAAAACTCCTTGGGGTAGAGGGGCTCTTTAGCCCCGAGAACATGGAGCTCGCCCACATGCTCATCCAGGCCATCCGGGCCAAGGAGCTTTACCACCGGGACCGGGACTACATCGTCCAGGATGGCCAGGTCATCATCGTGGACGAGTTCACGGGCCGCCTGATGCCAGGGCGGCGCTACGGGGAAGGCCTCCACCAGGCCATTGAGGCCAAGGAGGGGGTCAAGATTGAGCGGGAGAACCAGACCCTGGCCACCATCACCTACCAGAACTTCTTCCGCCTCTACGAGAAGCGGGCCGGGATGACCGGCACCGCCAAGACCGAGGAGAAGGAGTTCCAGGAGATCTACGGCATGGACGTGGTGGTGGTGCCCACCAACCGCCCCATGATCCGGCAGGACTTCCCCGACGTGGTCTACCGGACGGAAAAGGGAAAGTTCTATGCGGTGGTGGAGGAGATCGCCGAGAAGTACGAACGGGGCCAGCCGGTCCTGGTGGGCACCATCAGCATCGAGAAGTCCGAAAGGCTTTCCCAGATGCTCAAGGAGCCCCGCCTCTTTCTGCCCCGGCTGGAGATGCGCCTGGAGCTTTTCAAGAAGGCCAGCCAGAAGCAGCAGGGGGAGGAATGGGAGCGCCTAAGGAAGCTGCTGGAAAAGCCCACCCAGCTTAAGGATGAGGACCTTGCAGCCTTTGAGGGCCTCATTCCCCCGAAGGGCAACCTGCGCGCTGCCTGGGAGGGTTTAAAGCGGGCGGTGCATACCCTGGGCATCCTGCGCCAGGGCATTCCCCACCAGGTCCTGAACGCCAAGCACCACGCCAAGGAGGCGGAGATCGTGGCGCAGGCGGGCCGGAGCAAGACGGTCACCATCGCCACCAACATGGCGGGCCGGGGCACGGACATCAAGCTGGGGGGGAACCCCGAGTACCTGGCGGCAGCCCTATTGGAGAAGGAGGGCTTTGACCGGTACGAGTGGAAGGTGGAGCTCTTCATCAAGAAGATGGTGGCGGGCCAGGAGGAGGAGGCCCGGGCCCTGGCCCAGGAGCTGGGGATCAAGGAAGAGCTTCAGGAAAAGATCCGCCAGATCCGGGAGGAGTGCAAGGCGGACGAGGAACGGGTGCGGCAACTGGGAGGGCTTTTCATTTTGGGCACCGAGCGGCACGAGTCCCGCCGCATCGACAACCAGCTTCGGGGCCGGGCCGGGCGCCAGGGGGACCCGGGGGGAAGCCGCTTCTACGTGAGCTTTGACGACGACCTCATGCGCCTTTTCGCCTCAGACCGGGTCATCGCCATGCTGGACCGCATGGGCTTTGACGATTCCGAGCCCATAGAGCACCCCATGGTGACCCGTTCCATCGAGCGGGCCCAGAAGCGGGTGGAGGACCGCAACTTCGCCATCCGCAAGCAGCTTTTGCAGTTTGACGACGTGATGGCCCGCCAGCGGGAGGTCATCTACGCCCAGCGCCGCCTGATCCTTCTGGGTACGGATGAGGAGGTGAAGGAGGCGGCCTTGGGCATGGTGGAGGAAACGGTGGCGGGGATTGCGGAAAACATCCTGAATCCCCAGGTGCACCCCGAGGACTGGGACCTGGATGCCCTAAAGGCCACCCTCCTGGACACCGTGCCCCAGCTTGCGGACTTCCCCTTTGAGGAGCTTCGCACCTTAAAGCCCGAAGAAGGCGTGGAGCGCCTGGTGGAGGCGGCCTTGAAGGCCTACGAGGCCAGGGAGCAGGAGCTTTCCCCTCCTCTGATGCGGGCGGTGGAGCGCTTCGTGATCCTCAACGTGGTGGATTCCGCCTGGAAGGAGCACCTGCATAATCTGGACGTGCTCCGCCAGGGCATCTTCCTGCGGGGCTATGGTCAGAAGGACCCCTTCCAGGAGTACAAGATCGAGGCCACCCGGCTTTTCAACGACATGGTGGGCTTCATCAAGGGGGAGGTGGCCAAGTTCCTCTTCCGCCTCAAGGTGGAGGCGGAGCCGGTGCGCCCGGTGCGGGAGGCTCCTTACGTGCCCGTGCCCGCTCCCCAGGAGGAGGCCCGGCCCTTCGGCGTGGAGAAGAAGCGCCCCACCACCCCACCGCCCCAGCCCGGCCTTTCCCGGGCCGAGCGCCGAAGGCTCATGCGGGAGGAGAAGAAGCGCAAGAAGGAGTGAGGAAGCCGGCCCGGGACTACCCCCGGGCCGGAAAGCTAGTTCGGCTAGGCCTCCACCTGGAGGCTAGCGGGGTCCAGGTTGGTGTAGACGTGCTGCACGTCGTCCAGGTCCTCCAAGGCTTCCACCAGGCGCATCACCTTGGCGGCCTCCTCAGGAGGCAGGGCCACGGTGTTCTGGGGATGCTGCACCACCTCCACCGCCTCCACGGGGATGCCCCGCCTTTTAAGTTCCTCGGCCATGCGGTAGGCCTCGGCGGGATCGGTGTAGATGGTGAGGCTTTCCCCTTCCTCCTCGAGGTCCAAGGCCCCCAGCTCTATGGCTGCCTCCTGGGCGGCCTCGGTGTTCTGGCAGACGATCACGCCTTTGCGCTCAAACTGCCAGGCCACGCTGCCCGTGGCCCCCAGGGAGCCGCCGTACTTGTTGAAGACGTGGCGCACCTCGCCGGCAGTGCGGTTGCGGTTTTCCGTGAGGGCGTAGACCAAAAGGGCCACCCCGCCCGGGGCGTAGCCCTCGTAGATGATCTCCTCGTACTGCTCGGCTCCTTCCCCTCCCCCTTGCAGCTTCTGCAGGAGGCGCTCGATGTTTTCCATGGGGACATCGTCGGCGCGGGCGGCTTCAATGGCGTTGCGAAGCTGGACGTTGGCCTCGGGGTAGGGGCTTCCCCCCGCCCGGGCAGCCGCCTGGATGGCCCGTAGGTGCTTGGAGATGATCTTGCCGCGTTTGAGGTCGTTGGCGGCTTTTTTACGCTTGATCTGTGCCCACTTGCTATGACCGGCCATGGCTCACCCCACCCATTATAGCCAGCCTTTCCAGCACCTTCTCCGCCAGGCGTTCCCCCGCCTCGCGGAAGGGGTGGAAAAGGAGGGTAACCCCCGCCCCCTCAAGGGCCGGGTCCTCCTCCGGGTAGAAGCTGGTGGCGGCCACCAGACCCCGGAAGCCCCGCTCCTTAAGCCAGCGGGCGGCCAGGAGTTTGGCCTCGAGGTCCGGCAGGGCCAGGACCACTGCCTTAAGCCCTGTAAGGTCCAGGCGCTCCCAAAGCTCGGGGTCCTCCGCATCCCCGTAGAGGACCCGCCGCCCCTTGGCCTGGTGGCGGGCCACCTTCTCGGGGTCGGCGTCCAGGCCCACGGGGCGTTCCCCCCTTGCCTCCAGGATGCGGTAGACCGCTCCCCCGGTGCGCCCCATGCCCACGATGAGCACCGTGGCCCCATCCAGGCGTTCGGGTTCCCGGTCGGGGTGGGCCACCTTGCGCTCCAGGGGAAGGAGGCGGGCCTCGAGGCGCTTGTAAAGGCTATGGCTATACCGGGCGAGGGGAGCGGAAAGGGCCATGGAAAGCGCCACCCCTAGGGCCAGGGTGAAGGCAGCGGCCACCCAGAGGGCTTCCATGGCTTCCATGGGTAGCAGACCCACATGGGACAAGGGGGGTGTACCCCCCCTTGTCCCTACACCGAAAGGCTTACTTCTTTTCCGCCAGGGCCTTGTCCAAGAGGGTCTTCCACTCCTCGTAGGGCAGGAAGCCCGTGCGCTTTTCCCCTGCGATGAAGAAGGTGGGGGTACCGGTGAGGCCCAGGTCCGAGGCCAGCTTCTGGTCGGCCAGGACCCCCTCGCGGTGCTTTCCGGAAGCCAAGCACTGGGAGAAGGCGTTTTCGTCCATACCCATCTGTCCGGCCAGGTCCACCAGGTAACGGTCCAACACGCTCCCCTGCAGGTTTGCCCAGCTGGAGGCTGTCCGGAAGAGGACCTCGTGGTACTCGTAGTAGCGCCCCTGGTCGGCGGCGCAGGCTGCGGCCTCGCTGGCCCGGATCACGTTGGCCTGGCCGGGGAAGGGGAAGTCGCGGAAGAGGTAGCGCACCTTACCGGTGTCTATGTACTCGGCCTTAAGCCGGGGAAGGACGTTTAGGGCATGGTTTTGGCAGTGGGGGCAGAGGTAGTTGGAGAAGTCCACCACCACCACGGGGGCGTTGGGGTCGCCCAGGGCAAAGCGGGCACCTTGGGCGGGGTCCAGCCCGGCTTTCCCCTTGGGACCCCAAAGGATCCAGCCCAAGCCGAGAACGGCCAGGGCCACCACTACGAGAACTATAGCGCGCTGCATGGGCTTACTCTACCACGTCCCGGATGAGAAGCCTCAAGCCCGACCCGGTGGGCCAGAAAAAGGCTTTACTGGCCCCGGTAGGGGGCCTGCCGGGCCTCCCCCTCCGGGGTCACGTAGAAGGGGTTTTGGTCGGTGGATACCAGGGTCTCCTTGTCTATGGCTTCCTGGAGATCCTTGGGCAAAACGAACATGGCCTCGAGGTAGGGGGCGGAGAGGTGCCTTAAAGCCAGCTGCCGCTCCCGGATGCGGGCCTCGATGACCCCTTCAGAGAAGGCGGCGGGGTCGAAGGCGTCGGAGGCCAAGAGGAAGCCGAAGTTTAGGAAGAAGCCCGGGATGTGGTTCTTGTAACTCCGCACATAGCGGAAGGCCTCCCGCACCGTCCGGTGGACCACAGGGTGCACCCGGTGGTGGGTGAGCATGATCATCCCCGCCTGCATCCCCATGACCCCGCCTGGGTTCAGGTGGGCCTTCACCAGGCGGTAAAACTCCACCGTGTAGAGAAGCCTTGCGGGGTTGTCCTCCCCCACGGGGTCCGTGAGGTCGATGATGATGACGTCGTACGTGTCCTGGGTGCGCTCCAGGTAAGCCCGGGCATCGTCGATGATCAGGACCGTTCGGGGATCCTCGAAGGCTCCCTGGTGCCACTCGGGCATGTGGCGCTTGGCCACCTCCACCAGCTCCCCGTCGATGTCCACCATGACCGCCTTTTCCACCGTGGGGTGCTTGAGGACCTCCCTTAAGGTGGCACCTTCCCCGCCTCCCACGATGAGCACCGTCTTGGGCTCGGGGTGGGAGAGCATGGCGGGGTGGACCAGGGTTTCGTGGTAAACGTACTCGTCCTTTTCCGTGCTCTGGACATCCTTATCCAGGACCAGTACCTTGCCAAAGCCTTTGGTTTCAAACAGGAAGTAGTCCTGGTACTGGGTGCGGCCCGAGGCAATGACCCTTTCCATGCGCCGCACCATGGTCTCAAAGGGGGTAATGTGCTCACAGAAGTACATGCCGTAGTCCATGGTTAACCTCCGTTCTTTTCGCCAAGGCTCCGGCGCCGGATAGCGTGCTCCCCTCCCCGCCAGTAGCGAAAGGCGGACTCCTCCTTGGCCCCAAAGGCCCGGGAAAGCCCCTTCAGGACCTCCTCGGGGTTTACCCCGTCCCGGTAGAAGTAGAGGTCCAAGGTGGCGGAGGCGTTGTCCTCGGGCCAGGTGTGGATCATCACCGCCGCCACCGGGCTTACCACCGCCGCGGAAAGCCCCTGGGGCTGGAACTTGTACACCACGGCCTGGGCCGCGTCCTTGGGTGCCCCCAGGCGTAGGACCGCATCCAAAAGAGCTGCCTCCACCATCTTGGGGTTTTCCAAGACATCCAGGTCGCAGCCATAAATTTCCGCCACCCAGCGCCCACCCGGCACCGTTTCCACAAAGGACCATGATAGCACACCTTTACCCGAAGAAGTCCTTGAGCTGTTCTTTGCTGATGAGGATCTCCCGGGGCTTGGAACCCTTGGAGGGACCCACGATGCCCATGGCCTCGAGGGCATCCATCAGCTTCCCGGCCCGGGCGTGGCCGATGGAAAGGCGGCGTTGCAGGCGGCTTACGGAGCCGTAGCCCTCCTCCACCACGATCTCCGCCGCCTTCTTGAGAAGGGGATCCGAGAAGTCCACCTCGCCGGGGCCCGCGCCCTCCGGCCCCTTGGGGGGCTCAAAGTCCTGGCCGTAGGCCTCGGCGAAGCGGTCCTCGTAACTCTGGCCCCTGAGGAAGCCAGCCAGGCGCCCTACTTCCTCCTCGGAGAGGTAGGGTACCTGCAGGCGCACGGGCTTGGTGAGCCCGGGCTGGTAGAAGAGGGCATCCCCCTGGCCGATGAGCTTTTCCGCTCCCTGGGTGTCCAGGATGGTGCGGGAGTCAAAGCCGCTGGACACGGCAAAGGCCAGGCGGGCGGGGATGTTCACCTTGATGAGGGAGGTGAGGATGTCCACGCTGGGCCGCTGGGTGGCCAGGATAAGGTGCATGCCCGTGGCCCGAGCCATCTGGGCCAGGCGCAAAATGGCGGATTCCACCTCCTTGGGGGCGGTCATCATCAGGTCGGCCAGCTCGTCCACCACGATGACCAGATAGGGAAGGGTTTCCCCGCCCTCCTTCTCCATCTTGGCGTTGTACTGTTCCAGGTTGCGGGCCCCCACCCCGCTTAGGAGGCGGTAGCGCCGTTCCATGTGGGCCACCGCTCCTTGCAGGACCCCGGCGGCCTCCTCGGGGCTGGTGACCACGGGGCGCACCAGGTGGGGGATGCCCTCGTAGGGGGTGAGCTCCACCATCTTGGGGTCGATGAGGAGGAAGCGCAAGGAGGTGGGGAGGTGTTTAAAGAGGAGGCTTGCGATAAGGACGTTGATGGCCACGCTCTTGCCGCTCCCCGTGGAGCCGGCGATGAGGAGGTGGGGCATTTTGGCGAGATCCCTCACCCAGATCTCCCCCTCGATGCTCTTGCCGAGGACCAGGGGCAGAAGGGCCTTGGCGTTTTGGAAGGCAGGGGAGAGGACCGCCTCCGAGAAGCGCACCAGCTCCCTTTTGGGGTTTGGTACCTCGAGGCCCACGGTGTTCTTCCCGGGAATAGGGGCTTCGATGCGCACCGCCCCCACCGCCAGGGCCCGGGCCAGGTCGTTTTGCAGGCTCTGGATGCGGCTGATCTTTTCCCCGGGGGCAGGCAGAAGCTCGTAGCGGATCACGGAGGGGCCGCGGGCATGGCCCACCACCTCCGCCTGTACCCCGAAGTGCTTGAGGGTGTCGGCGATGGTGCGTTTGAGCCTTTCCGCTTCCTCCTCGAGGCCCCGGGCGGTTCCCTTGAGCTCCGGGGGGTCCAGGAGGTCCGGGGTGGGGAGGGCCAGGGCCGTGCTCTGGGGACGGGAGCGGGGCGGTGAAGGAGGGTCCGGCTGGACCTGGGCTGGGGAGGGTTCGGGGAAGACCAGGTCCAGGTCAAAGGGTTCCGGTTCAGGGGCAGCGGGTGGGGGAGAAATAGCGGGCGGGGGGTTCCCCGTGAGGAGGGCCCTGAGCCCCTCGGCCTGGGCCTCGGGATGCCGGGAGAGGAAGGATAGCCAAGAGGAAAGCTCCTCGTAGCGCCCCTCGAGGTCCAGGACCAGACCGGAAAGCTCCTCCCAACGGGCCTTGCGCTCTTCCCGAAGCCTTAGGCCCTGGACCAGGCCTCCCACGCTGGGCTTCGGCGCAGGAAAGGTGAGAAGGGCTTTTAAGCGGGATAAAAGGGCCTGGGCCTCGAGGTGAAGGGCTGCCCGCCGTTCCTCCAGGGCATCCCGCAGGGGACCTTCCCCCGGCACAGGGGTTTTCAAGCCTTGGAGGAGGGCTTGGAGCCGGGGTTCCAGGGGCCTTTGGTCCTCTTCCATCTGCCGCTTCAGCTCGGCGGCCCGTTCCTTCAGGAACTCCCTTAAAGCCTTTTCCACCCCCGGGAGTTCCGCAGGGGAGAGGTTCTGCGCCAGGGCCTTTAGGGCGGTGTGTTCAGGGTAAAGGCGGGCGAGGAAGCCGATCCTTTGCCTGAGAAGAAGGGCTTTCAGGCGGTGGCGGATCCGGCGCACGCCCTCCACCCCCAGGTGCAGGCCGGTGAGGAGGAGGTGAAAAGGAGGTCTTCGCCGCCAGAGGTCCAGGACCAAGGAGGCCAGGATGGGGGGAAGGAGGAAGCCCAAGGCCCCTGCCTTGGCTTCCAGGAAGGAGCGCACTTCCTCGCCCATCCGGCCCGAAAGGGGTTGCCCCAGGAGGGGAAGGAGGGCGAAGGCCAGGAGGTAAAGGAAAAGAAGGTGGCGAAGAAGAGGCTTTAGGGGTTTGTTCCGGAAGAGGAAGGCCCCCAGGAGGAAAAGGCTTGGCGGAAGGAGGTAGGCGGGTAGGCCCAGCGTCTGGTAGAAGGTTTCCCGGAGGAAGGACCCGAAGGCCCCTGTGGGCAAGGGGAGAAGGGGAGCGGCGAAGAAGACCCCCGCCCCCAAGGCCACGGTACCCAGGGCCTCGAGGTCGCGGTTTCGGCTGGGCCTAGCCGGTTTCCGCTTCGCCATCGGAAGGATTATAACCTGGCGGCATGGAAGGGCAAAGGAAAGCCCGGGGCATACCTCCCCCGGGCCTGAGGTTAAGGGGCTACTTCTTCAGCTCCTTAATCACCGCCTGGGTGAGGTCGGTGTCCTCGTCGGCGTAGACCACCAGCCCCGACTGGGCCGCCACCTGGCGGCTCATGACCACGGCGAAGCCCTGGGCCTTGGCCACCTTGGCGATGGCCTGGTCCACCTCCTCCAGGATGGGCTTGAGCACCGGGTTCTGCCGGTCCTGCCATTTCTTCAGGGTGTCCTGGTAGGTCTTGAGGAGGGCCTCGTAGTCCTGGCGCTCCTTGGCGGTGGCTTGCCCCGAGCGCACCTTCTGGTCCAGGGGTTTGAGCTTCTCCTCCAGAGGGGTGAGCTCCTTGCGGGCCTGGGCCTGGAGGTCTTGCACTTTCTTATAGTCGGGATGGGCCTGGACCAGGGCATCGGCGTCCACGAAGCCCACGCGGGTGGCCACGTTTCGGTTCTGGGCCAGCATGGGGGTGAGGAGGGCACCGAGGGCCAGGGCAAGGGCCACTAGGGGAAAGCGTTTCATAGGAGAAAGCCTAAGGCCTTAGGGTGAAGGGTGTGTGAGAGAAGCCTATCTTTCGCTTGGGCCCGGATAGGGGTATCATACCTGGAGGAGGTGGATTATGCGCAAGATGCTTCTGGTTTTGGCATTGTTGGCTTTGGGCACGGGGGCTTTTGCCCAGCGGGCGGTTTCCTTCCGCCTTTCCCTGCCCCCGGCGGGGCTGGGACTGGGCCTCGAGGCGCCCTTGGAGCGCAACCTGGCTTTCCGGGGCTTCGTGGATCTCTTTCCTGGTGGGCCCAGTTTCCTGGCGGCGGGGGAGGTTCTCTTCAAGCCGGACCTGGGCCAGCTGGACCGGGACCTTAGGGGTATACGCCCCTACTTTGGCGGCGGGCTTGCCGGGTACTTTGCCGGCGCGGGCGAGGTGGGGCTTCACCTGTCCCTGGGGGTGGAGTTCCTCCTGGATGCCAACACGGGGATCTTCCTGGACGGGGAGTACTTTTACGCCTTTGGTGGAGGCCGCTTCCCTCGCGCGGTAATCGGGGCCAATCTGCGCTAAAGCCATCCCTCATCCCCCGCCCAGCTTTGGGCGGGGACATTTTTCTTTTTGACACGGGGTAGACTGAAAACCAGAGGTGAAGCCATGCTGGTCAGGGACTGGATGACCAAGGACCCCCTCACCGTGGCCCCGGATACCCCGGTGCTGGAAGCTATCAATCTTTTGAGGAACAAGGGCTTCCGGCGCTTGCCAGTGGTGAAGGGCGGGAAGCTCGTTGGGCTGGTCACCGACAAGGACCTCAAGGACGCCATGCCCTCCAAGGCCACCACCCTTTCCGTTTGGGAGATGAACTACCTCCTCTCCAAGCTCACGGTGCAGGAGGTCATGGCCAAGCCCGTGATCACCGTGGAGGCCGACGCACCCCTGGAGAAGGCAGCCCTTTTGATGGAGGAGAAGAAGATTGGCGGCCTTCCGGTGATGGATGGGGAGAAACTGGTGGGCATCATCACCGTGACCGATGTCCTGAGGGCCTTTATTGAGGTGTTGGGGCTTAAGATGGGGGGCTTGCGCATCACCGTGGACATCCCGGATGTGCCCGGGGCCCTGGCCCAGATGGCCCGGGCGGTTCCCCCGGCCAACATCGTTTCCATCGCCACCGCCGCTCATCTGGATGGCTATCAGCGCCTGGTCCTCAGGGTGGTGGGTGAGGATGTGGAGGGGGTTCCCGACCGGTTAAGGGCCGCTGGGGAGAGGGTGGTGGACGTCCGCCCCGGTTAGGTGCCGTTGCGGTAGGCGGGATAGGAGCCCAGGACCTTGAGGAAGGCGGCCCGCCTGAGAAGGCCCAGAAGGGCCTGGGCGGGACCGGGGTCTTCCAGGTGGCCCTCGAGGTCCAGGTAGAAGAGGTAGCTGAAGGGCTTATCGCGCCTGGGCCGGGACTCCAGCTTGGTGAGGTTCACCCCGGCCTCGGCGAACACGGAAAGAGCCTCCAGAAGCCCCCCGGGCCGGTGGCGCACGGCGAAGACGATGCTGGTCTTGTGGGGGCCTTCCCCCTTAGGGGCTTCCTCCCGCCCGATGACGAAGAACCGGGTGTAGTTGTGGGGGTAATCCTCAATGTTTTCCGCCAGCACCTTTAGGCCGTAAAGCTCCGCGGCCCGCCGGCTGGCGATGGCCCCCACCCCGGGCTCGGGGTTCTCCGACAGGGACCGGGCTGCCCCTGCCGTATCAAAAACCGGGATGGGAGTAAGGCGCATGCGGGCCAGGAAGCCGTCGCACTGGGCCAGGGCCTGGGGGTGGCTTTTGACCGCCTTGAGGTCTTTGAGCTCGGTGCCTTCGGGAGCGAGGAGGCAGTGCTCCACCCGGTGGATGATCTCCCCCACCACGTGGAGGTCGCTTTCCAGAAGCAGGTCGTAGGTCTGGTTGATGCTGCCTGCGGTGGTGTTCTCCACGGGCACCACCCCGAGATGCGCTTCGCCTGCTTCCACCGCCTCGAAGACCTGGTGGAAGGTGGGAAAGCCTATGGGGGTGGAGCCGGGAAAGTTCCTGAGCAGGGCCTCCTCGCTATAGGCTCCTTCCGTTCCCTGGAAGGCGATCCTCATGCCCTTCATCCTACCGCTTCCCGTAGACAGGAGAAAGGCGCTTCCCTTAGCATGGCCCTTGTGGCGCGGCTGCTTGTGGTGGACGACGACCCCCGCATCCCCCGGGTGCAGGACCCCCGCCTGGCTTCCCACCTGGAGGCCTATCTGGAGGAGAAGCGGCTACCCCTGGAGGGGAATGGCCTTCTGGAAGAGCTGGCCCAGGCCCTGTACGCTTAGGGGGTGGCCGAGCTTTTAGAGATCACCGATCCTGAGGCCTGGAACCGGCTGGTTTCCAGCCTCCCCATCACCAGCGCCCTGCAGTCCTGGGGCTGGGGGGAGGTGAAGCGGCTTTCCGGCTGGGTGCCCAGACGGTTTGCGGTCTACGGAAAGGAGGGGCTTCTGGGGGCAGCCCAGGTGCTGCTGCGCCCCCTGCCCGGCGGCCTCCGCCTGGCCTATGCCCCTAGGGGACCTGCCCTTTCCCGCCTCGAGGACCTCCCCCTGGTGGCCAAGGCCCTGGCCCAGGGGGTGCGGGGTACCCACCTGGTCCTAGAGCCCGAGGCCGGGCTTCCCGCAGAGGAGCCGGTTCCTGGCTTTCCCGGCCTGCTACCGGAAGAACCCATCCAGCCCGCCTACTCCCTCTGGCTGGACCTCACCCAAGGGGAAGAAGCCCTCCTTAAGGGGATGAAGGAGATGCACCGCCGCAACGCCCGCCTGGCCCTCAAGCGCACGGAGCTTGGCGTGGAGGGGGAGGAGGCCTTTCCCGAGTTTTTCCGCCTCTTTGAGGAGACCAACCGCCGGGCCAAGCTCCTGCAACACGCCAAGGAGTACTACCAGGCGGTGCTCAGGGAGATGAACCAGCCCTATGGGGAGGCCTTCTTGGCCGTGGCCCGTAAGGGTGGGGAGGCCTTGGCGGCGGGGCTTTTTGTGGCCTTCGCCGGCAAGGTGGACTACCTTTATGGAGGAAGCAGCCGCGCCCACCCCGAGGCCAAGGCTCCCATGGGCATGCACCTGGCGGCCATCCGCCATGGGATCGGACGCGGCTACCGCATCTACGACCTCTGGGGCGTGCCCAGGACCCCGGAGGGCAGCCATGCGGAGGGGATATGGCGGTTCAAGGAGGGGTTTGGGGGTAGGCGCGTCCACTTTCCCGCCTACACCCTGCCCCTTTCCCCCCTCTACCGTCCCTTGAAGCTTCTCCTGCGCTTGCGCAAGACCTGGGTGAACCTGCGGGTACGGGGGAACCCGCGGGATGTCCTGGGCTGAAAGGGCTTGCGGGTCTTGTCATCTTTCTCAAGGGGCCTTGGGTAAGGTGGGAAGGTGGTGCGGCTCCTCCTTCTTCTTGTTGTCGTCTTCGGTATGGTTTTTTGGTTCCTCCGGCCCCCGCCAAGGCCCTTGCCCACGGAAGGCGTGCGCCTTAAGGGGGTGGAGTTCTACCTTTTCCCCGAAGAGGAGGCGGTGGAGTGGCGGTTCACCGCCCAGGAGATGGTGGAGGAGGGAGGAGGTTTCCGCATCCAGGGGGGGCTTAAGGGGGAACGCTATGTGGAGGACCGGCTGGACCTGCGCCTTTTCGCCCCCGAGGTGGCGGTGGAGCCAGGGGATAACCTGCGGGCTCCTTTCGCCCGGGTGGAGATCCTGAAGGGATGCTTCCGCCTCCAGCTCTCCGCCCCGGGCAGGGGGGAGGTCCTCATCCGTCAGAAGGAGGGGTTTTTCGCCCCCTGGGTGCGGATTGAGGCTCCTAACCTTAGGGGAGAGGCCCAGGGCTTTCGCTCGGATTTCGGCATGGAGCGCATAGAAGCGGAAAGCCCGCGGTTTGAGTTTCCCGCGGGTGGCACCTTTGGTCCTTGTACCGTGGAAGGAGGTAGCTCATGAGAAGGTGGGTCTGGTTGTCCCTGTTAGGTTTGGCCTTAGCCGCTTCCGGCGTCCGGGTGATTCAGGTGGAAGGGGGTCGGCTTTCGGGGGACCTGCGCTACGGCCCCTGGACCTTTGAGGGGGAGGTGAGGGGCCGGGTGAAGGACCTGGAGATCCGCTCCTCCAAGGCCACCCTCACCGCTCCCAAGGGCAAGACCATGCAGGAGGCGGAAGGGGAGCGGGAGGCCCGCTTTGAGGGGGGGGTGGTGGTGCGCCGGGGCCGGGTGGAGGCCAGGGGGCCGGTTCTGGTCTACCGGGAGAAGACCGGGGAGGGAGAGCTTCTGGGCCCGGCCCGTATGCGCCAGGAGCCCAAGCCGGGGGAGGACCCGGTGGAGGTGGAGGCCAGCCGCATGACCTTCCAGGTGGACACGGACACCTCCAGCAGCGAAAACGCCATTCTTAAAAGCGGGAACCAGGAGGGGCGGGCCGCCTTTGTCTACTACGAGGAGGAGAAGGGCCTGGCGGTGTTCACCGATTCCAAGGAGGTGGTCCTGGTGCGCAAGCGCAAGGACGGGGACCTGGTGATCCGGGCCAAGGAGGTGCGAAGCCTCATCGGACCCAAAAAGCTCATCGCCACCGGGGGGGTGCGGCTCCAGGACGGGGATCTGGTCACCACGGGGGAGAGCCTCTACTACGACGATACCACCGGGGAGGCCATCGTTTTGGGCAGGCCGGCGGTGAGCGAGAACAAGAAGGAAGGGTTCAGGCTTTCCGGGAACACGCTCCAGCACAATGTAAACCGCCACCAGGTGCGGGTTTATGGCAAGGAGTTCCGCCTGCCCGTGGGGGAGTTTAGGAAGCTTGGGGAGAAGTAAGCGGGGTTTAAGGTGCTCCCCTCTCGCCCTTGCCGCCATGCCCTAAGGTTCCTCCTTGGGGTGGCCGCCCTTTGCCTCCTCGCCCTGGCCCAGGAGGTCTTCCACCCCCAGGTGGAGCTCACCCGCAAGGAGAAGAAGGTGGTGGCCTGGGTGAGGGGGGAGGAGGGAAGCCTCTTCTACGCGGACTACGGGGACCTCCTGGTGGGGGAGCTGCAAGCCCTTTCCCCCGAGAGGGTCCAGGTGGAGAACCGAGCCTTCTTCCGGGATCTGGGAAGCGCGGTGGAGGAGGGGCTGAAGGTGGGGGAAAGGGTGGAGGTGGCCTATAACCCCGATTGGGAACAGGAGGGGCTTCCCTACCTGATGCGTTTGCGAAGGGCTGGCGAAGGGAAGGGGGAGCGTTACCTCCGCCTCGTCCTCTTTGACCCCAAGGGGGTGGAGGTGCGCCTGGGGGAGGAGGTGGAGGCCAGGGGGCCCCTGGCGGTGGTGGAGCGGGGTGGAGTGGAGGAGCTCTTCCTCTCCGGGGGAGAGGCCCGGTACCTGGAGGAGGAAGGCCGGCTGGAGCTAAGGCCAGCTCCCGGAAAGGTGGCGGTGGCCCAGGGGCAGGTATGGGTGGAGGGGCAGAGGCTCCGCTACCAAAACGACACCGGGGAGGCCCTATTGGAGGGTCCTCTGGAAGTGCGCCGCGAAGGGGAAAAACCCCTTTCGGGCAAGGCGGGTTCCTTGCGCTATCTTCTGGATGAGGACCGGCTTTGGCTTCTCGGAGGGGTGGAGCTTACCCAGGGCGGGCGCACCACCAGGGCCGAGCGGGCGCTTCTCCGGGAAAAGGAAGGGTACGCCTTCCTGTATGGGAAGGTGGAAAGCCGGGACGAAAGGGGTGTGGTGCGGGGGGAACGGGTGCGCTACGCCCTGAAGACCGGGGAGGTGGTGGTCCTGGGCGGGGTGGCCGGGGAGTTCCGCGGCGACTAGGCGGGCACGCCCGCCATCAGAAGGCCCAGGCGCTCTTCCTTGGCTTCTTCCGGGCTGAGTTCCCCCACGATGCGTCCCTCGTACATGACCAGGATGCGGTCCGAGAGGCTGATCACCTCGGAAAGGTCGGCGGAAACCAGAAGCACCGCCAGGCCCTGGTCGCGGGCCTCCACCAGGCGCTGGTGGATAAACTCTATGGCTCCCACGTCCACGCCCCGGGTGGGCTGGGCGGCGATGAGGAGGCGGGGCCCCCGCAAAAGCTCCCTGCCCACCACGATCTTCTGCTGGTTCCCCCCGGAGAAGCGCCGGGCGGAGAGGTCCGTGGAGCGAGGGCGGACGTCAAAGGTTTCCACCAGGGTCCGGGCGTGCTGCTCCATGGCCTTTCCGTCTAGGAAGCCCAGGAAGCCCCGGAAGGGGGGGCGGTGCTGGTCCCCCAGTATGGCGTTTTCCCGCACGGAGAAGTCCAGGACCAGCCCCCGGGCAAGCCGGTCCTCGGGGATGTGGCTCACGCCCGCCTCCCGTACCTTGAGGGCCAGGTGGGGAAGAGGATGGCCCAGGTAGCGCACCGTTCCCCGGTACTTGCGCAGGCCCGCCAGGGCCTCCACCAGCTCGGTCTGGCCGTTTCCTTCCACCCCGGCGATGCCCACGATCTCCCCAGCCCGCACGAAGAAGCTCACCCCCCTTAGCCTGGGGGGCGCCTCGAGGCCCTCCACCTCCAGCACCACCTCGCCGGGCCGGGCAGGGCCCTTTTCTACCCTCAGGACCACCTCCCGGCCCACCATCATCCGGGCCAGCTCCTCCAAGGAGGTTTCCGAGGTCTTCACTGTGCCCACCACCCTTCCATCCCGGATCACCGTGACCCGGTCGGACACGGAAAGCACCTCCTTCAGCTTGTGGCTGATGAAGATGGCGGCGTTTCCCTTGGCCACGTAGGCCCTAAGGAAGCGGAAAAGCTCCTCTGCCTCCTGGGGGGTTAGGACGGCGGTGGGTTCGTCCAGGATGAGGATTTTGGCCTGGCGGTAAAGGGCCTTGAGGATCTCCACCCGTTGCTGCAAGCCCACGGGGAGGTTTTCTATGCGCTCGTCCAGGGGCACCTGGAAGCCCAGCTCCTCCATGAGGGCGGTGGCCCGCTTCCTGGCCTCGTCCAGGTTGAGGAAGAGGGGGCTTCCTGGCTCCAGGCCCAGGACCAGGTTTTCCAGCACGGTAAAGGGTTCCACCAGCATGAAGTGCTGGTGCACCATGCCGATGCCGTGGGCGATGGCGTCCAGGGGGCTCTTGGGGCGGTAGGGTTTCCCATCCACCCACATCTCCCCCTTGTCGGGCGGTTGTAGCCCATAGACGATCTTCATCAGGGTGGACTTGCCCGCCCCGTTTTCCCCCACCAGGGCCAGGACCTCGCCCCAGTTCAGGTCCAGGCTGATGTGGTCGTTGGCCAGGACCAGGGGGAAGCGCTTGGTGATGTCCTTGAGCACCAGGGCCTTTGCGATGGTTCCGCTAGCCTCCACGCCCGGAGTATACAAAAAGGCCGGGGGAACCCCCCGGCCTAGAGAGCCCTTCTTTTAGCGCTTTTCAGGCACCTTGAGCTGGCCCTTGATGATCTGTTGCTTCAAAACCTCCAGCTTGCTCACCACCGCAGCGGGGATCAGGGCCTTGTTGTACTTGTCCAGGGCGTAGTCCACCCCGTTGTTGACCAGGCCGAACTCCCGCACCCCGCCCTTAAAGGCCTTCTGCACCACGCTCTTGATGACCTCGTAGGTGGCCACGTCCACCCGCTTCAGCATGGAGGTGAGGCCGTGGTTCAGGGTGTTGGGGTTGTTGTCGGTGTCCCCCAGGTAGTTCTGGTTGGCGTCCACGCCGATGAAGAAGAGGGGGGTAGCCTTGGTGCCGTCGGTGCCGCAGGCCTTGGTGTAGTCGGCGTACTTGGGCACCTTGGCGTAGGGGTCGGCCTTGCGCACGAAGCGGATGGCCCCGCCCTCCTTGAGGCACTTGGCCTGCTTCACGTAGTCAATGAGACCTAGGCCGGAACCGCCCGCGGCGGCGTAGATGATATCCGCTCCCTGGCGCACCTGGCTGGCGGCGATCTCCTTGGCCTTGGCGGGGTCGTTCCAGGCGGCGGGGGTGTTGCCCACGTAGCCCACCAGGACCTTGCCCTGGATCTTGTCCTCCTTGAAGGCGTACTCCGCCCCGGCCCGGAAGCCCGCCTCAAACTTGTGGATGAGGGGGATGTCCATGCCGCCGATAAAGCCCACCACCCCGGTGCGGCTCATCTTGCCGGCGATGTAGCCCACCAGGAAGCTTCCCTCCTGCTCCCGGAAGACCAGGCCCACGGCGTTGGGCAGCTTGCCCTCTCCGGGAACGGCGTCGATCACCGCAAAGTTCACCTTGGGGAACTCCTTGGCGGTGGCGGTGATGGCGGGCTCGTTGGCGAAGCCCACCCCGATCACCAGGTCAAAGCCCTCCTCGGCGAAGGTGCGGATGCCCTGGCCCACCTGGGAGGGGTCGGCGGGCTCAAAGTCAAAGAGCTTGACCCCGAAATCCTTGGCTGCCTTCTGGGCTCCTTCCCAAGCGGACTGGTTGAAGGAGCGGTCAAACTTGCCGCCCGCATCAAAGGCGATCCCCACGCGCACCTGGGCCAGGCTCAAACCTAGGGCCAATACCGCCAAAAGGGCCACAATACGTTTCATCTGCCACCTCCTATGGCATTTCGCCGTAGGGCATTATACCCGGTTCGGTAAACTCAAGGCATGACCCTGGAGGAGGCTCGCAAACGGATCAACGAGCTCCGGGACCTCATCCGCTACCACAACTACCGTTACTACGTTCTGGATGCCCCGGAGATCTCCGATGCCGAATATGACCGGCTTTTGCGGGAGCTTAAGGAGCTTGAGGAACGCTTCCCCGAGCTCAAAAGCCCGGATTCCCCCACGGAGCAGGTGGGGGCTAAGCCCCTCGAGGCCACCTTCCGCCCCATCCGCCATCCCACCCGCATGTACTCTCTGGATAACGCCTTCACCCTGGAGGAGGTCAAGGCCTTTGAGGAGCGGATCGAGCGGGCCTTGGGGAGGAAGGGGCCCTTCGTGTACACGGTGGAGCACAAGGTGGATGGCCTTTCCGTGAACCTCTACTACGAGGAAGGGATTCTGGTATGGGGGGCCACCCGGGGGGACGGGGAAACAGGGGAGGAGGTCACCCAGAACCTCCTCACCATCCCCACCATTCCCCGAAGGCTTAAAGGGGTACCGGAGCGCCTCGAGGTCCGGGGCGAGGTGTACATGCCCATAGAGGCCTTCCTCCGCCTCAACGAGGAGCTGGAGGAGAAGGGCGAGAAGATCTTCAAAAACCCCAGAAACGCCGCCGCCGGCTCCCTCAGGCAGAAGGACCCCCGGATCACCGCAAGGAGGGGCCTCAGGGCCACCTTCTACGCCCTGGGCCTCGGCCTGGAGGAAAGCGGGCTCAAGACCCAGCTGGACCTCCTTCACTGGCTTAGGGAGAAGGGGTTTCCCGTGGAGCACGGCTTCGCCCGGGCAGAAGGGGCAGAGGGGGTGGAAAGGATCTACCAGGGCTGGCTGAAGGAGCGGCGAAGCCTGCCCTTTGAGGCGGATGGGGTGGTGGTGAAGCTGGACGACCTTGCCCTTTGGCGGGAGCTGGGCTACACCGCCCGGGCCCCCCGCTTCGCCATCGCCTACAAGTTCCCCGCGGAGGAGAAGGAAACCCGCCTGCTTCAGGTGGTCTTCCAGGTGGGGCGCACGGGCAGGGTGACGCCGGTGGGCATCCTGGAGCCCGTCTTCATTGAGGGAAGCGAGGTCAGCCGGGTTACCCTGCACAATGAAAGCTACATTGAGGAGCTGGACGTGCGCATTGGGGACTGGGTTCTCGTCCACAAGGCGGGGGGGGTGATCCCCGAGGTCCTCAGGGTCCTGAAGGAGAAGAGGACCGGGGAGGAGAGGCCCATTCGCTGGCCGGAAACCTGTCCCGAGTGCGGCCACCGCCTGGTCAAGGAGGGCAAGGTGCACCGCTGCCCCAATCCCTTGTGCCCGGCCAAGCGCTTTGAGGCCATCCGCCACTACGCCTCCCGCAAGGCCATGGACATAGGGGGTTTAGGGGAGAAGCTTATAGAGAAGCTTCTGGAAAAGGGCCTGGTAAAGGATGTGGCCGATTTGTATCGGCTTCGGGAGGAGGACCTTTTGGACCTTGAGCGCATGGGAAAGAAGAGCGCACAAAACCTCCTCCGCCAGATTGAAAAGAGCAAGGCCCGGGGCCTGGAGCGGCTCCTGTACGCCTTGGGACTGCCGGGGGTGGGGGAGGTGCTGGCCCGCAACCTGGCAGCCCACTTCGGCACCATGGACCGCCTCCTCGAGGCCAGCCTGGAGGAACTCCTCCAGGTGGAGGAGGTGGGGGAACTCACTGCCCGGGGGATTTACGAAACCCTGCAGGACCCTGCCTTCCGGGACCTGGTGAGGCGCCTCAAGGAGGCTGGGGTGGAGATGGAGGCCAAGGAACGGGGGGAAGAGGCTTTAAAGGGCCTTACCTTCGTCATCACCGGGGAGCTTTCCCGCCCCCGGGAGGAGGTGAAGGCCCTCTTGAGGCGCCTGGGGGCCAAGGTGACGGATTCCGTGAGCCGCAAGACCAGCTACCTGGTGGTGGGGGAGAACCCTGGAAGCAAGCTGGAGAAGGCCCGGGCCCTGGGGGTGCCCACCTTGACGGAGGAGGAGCTGTACAGGCTCATAGAGGAGCGCACGGGGAAGCCTGTGGAAACCTTAGCTTCCTAGAGCTGGTGGCTGCGTGGGAAGATCTTTTCCAGGGCCTCCTGGAGCCTGGAACCGGACAAACCAAGCTCTTTCAGGGCCTTTTCGTAAAGCTCCGGGGTGAGAAGCCCCTGGAGGGCCTTAATCTCCGTATGGGAGAGATGGGCTCCCTTTAATACGTGCTCCTCAAAGCTCTGCCAGGCCAGGGGCACATGGGCCTTGACGATCTCGGCGATGGCCTTGGCGTACTGCCTTATCTCCCACTGGGCATGGGGGTCCAGGCGCAGGGCCAGGAAGTGGAAAAGATTGTGGAGGTCCTGCTTCCAGTAGAACTCGGTGTAGAGGTTTAGGGGCAGGACCATGCGGGCCATCTCCCGGGCGATCCCCTTTTCCAGAAGGGTTTGGTAGGCCTGGTAGGCTTCCCGCTCCACCCCTTTGAGGAGAAGGGAGGCTTCCTCATCGGAAAGCTCCCCCTCGGAGCCTTGCTTGTTCCGCCGGGCTTGTTTCCGCCACGCTTGTGGCTCGTAAAACTCTTCCTTGAGGACGGAGTAGCGACCGGAGATCTCGTTCACGCTGGCGGTGCGGTGGCGGAACCACTGGCGCACCACGAAGATGGGAGCCTTCACGTGGAACTTGAACTCCACCATCTCAAAGGGGCTGGTGTGGCGGTGGCGCATGAGGTAGTCGATGAGGGCGGCATCCTCCCGCACCGTCTTGGTGCCGGGGCCGTAGGAAACCCTGGCTGCCTGGACGATGGAGGCATCGCTTCCCATCACCTCCACCAGGCGCACGAACCCCTTGTCTAAAACCGCAATCTCCATGTCCTTGAGTCTACTTGCCCTTTGGCCCAAAGGGATCTACCCTAAGCTCATGCGGGTCCGCACCCCCTTTGCCTACAAGTGGCGGCACGGGCGCTACAGGCCCTCTTGACCTTGGCTCTAAGGGCTTGCGGCATGTAGGATGGATAGGCTTTGTGGCGCCAGTGCGCCCATTTTCGGAGCGAGTATGTTGAGGTTGCCAGACTTTCCCCTGCCCGACCCTCGAGGACGCTTCGGTCCTTACGGAGGAAGGTACGTTCCCGAAACCTTGATCCCGGCCCTGGAGGAGGTGGAGGCCGCCTACAGGGAGGCCAAGAAGGACCCGGCATTCTTGGCGGAGCTTGAGTACTACCTCAAGACCTTTGCCGGCCGGCCCACTCCCCTGTACCACGCCAGGAGGCTTTCCGAGTACTGGGGCGGGGCCCAGGTGTACCTGAAGCGGGAGGACCTTTTGCACACCGGGGCCCACAAGATCAACAACACCCTGGGCCAGGCCCTCCTGGCCCGGCGCATGGGCAAGAAGCGGGTCATCGCCGAAACCGGCGCCGGGCAGCACGGGGTTTCCGTGGCCACGGTGGCCGCTCTCTTTGGCCTGGAATGCGTGGTTTACATGGGGGAGGAGGATGTAAGGCGGCAGGCCCTGAATGTCTTCCGCATGAAGCTTCTGGGGGCGGAGGTGCGGCCCGTGGTCGCGGGAAGCCGTACCCTTAAGGACGCCACCAACGAGGCCATCCGGGACTGGCTCACCCATGTGCGCACCACCTTCTACATCCTGGGCTCGGTGGTGGGCCCCCACCCCTACCCCATGATGGTGCGGGAGTTCCAAAGCGTGATCGGGGAGGAGGTGAAGGAGCAAAGCCTCAAGCTTTTTGGCCGCTACCCCGATGTCCTCATCGCCGCCGTGGGGGGAGGGTCCAACGCCATCGGCCTCTTCGCTCCCTTTGCCTACCTTCCCGAGAAGGAGCGCCCCCGGCTCATTGGGGTGGAGGCCGCCGGGGAAGGGCTTTCCACCGGCAGGCACGCTGCCAGCATCGGGGCGGGAAAGCGGGGGGTGCTTCACGGAAGCTACATGTACCTCCTCTACGACCACGATGGCCAGATCACCCCGGCCCACTCGGTTTCCGCCGGGCTGGACTACCCCGGGGTGGGACCGGAACACAGCTACTATGCCGACCAGGGCATCGCCGAGTACGCTGGGGTGACGGATGAGGAGGCCCTCGAGGGCTTCAAGCTCCTCGCCCGCCTCGAGGGGATCATCCCCGCCTTGGAATCCGCCCATGCCATCGCCCACGCCGCCAAGGTGGTCCCGGAGATGGACAAGGACCAGATCGTGGTCATCAACCTCTCGGGCCGGGGAGATAAGGACGTGACCGAGGTGATGCGCCTTCTGGGAGGGGAGCTATGACTACTAGGGAAGCCTTCGCTCGGGCCAAGGCCGAGGGCCGGGCCGCCTTAATCCCCTACCTCACCGCGGGCTTCCCCAGCCGGGAAGGGTTCTTGCAGGCGGTGAAGGAGGTGCTGCCCTACGCCGATCTTTTGGAGATTGGCCTCCCCTACTCCGATCCCCTGGGGGACGGCCCGGTGATCCAGCGGGCCAGCGAGGAGGCCTTGAGGAAGGGGATGAGCGTCCAGGGCGTTTTGGAGCTCTTCCGGGAGGTGCGGGCCCTCACCGAAAAGCCCCTTTTCCTCATGACCTACCTGAACCCCGTGCTGGCCTGGGGGCCGGAGCGGTTCTTCAGCCTTTTCAAGCAGGCGGGGGCCACGGGCCTCATCCTGCCCGACCTTCCTCCCGATGAGGATCCTTCCCTGGTGCGCCTGGCGCAGGAGATCGGCCTGGAAACGGTATTTCTCCTGGCCCCCACCTCCACGGATCGGCGGGTGGAAACCGTGGTGGGCTACGCCACCGGGTTCATCTATGCGGTTTCCGTCACCGGGGTCACCGGGGAGCGGGAGCGCCTGCCCGACGAGGTGCGGGACCTGGTGCGGCGGATCAAGGCCAAAACCTCCTTGCCCGTGGCCGTGGGCTTTGGGGTTTCGGGGCGGGAAACCGCGGCCCAGGCGGCGGTGGCCGACGGGGTGGTGGTGGGAAGCGCCTTGGTGCGGGCCTTGGAAGAAGGGAGGCCCCTTGCGCCCCTTCTCCAGGAGATCCGCCAGGGCCTCCAGCGCCTCGAGGCCAACCCCGGCTTGAGAGAAGGTTAATTTCGTTTTAATAAGAAACCGCTATCCTGAACCTTGGAGGGCAAACCTATGCGACAGTGGACTTTAGTTTTGGCAGGCGGCCTTCTCCTCGGAGCCTGTGGGCTTATTCCAGGTTTTGGGGGGCCTAAGGTTTCCGGGCAGTTTCAGGGCAACTGGTCCGACGTGGCCCAGGGCCTGCGCCTGGCCCTGGTGGGCCTTACCACAGAGGGGCGGGTGAACTACAGCAACCAGCTGGAGATCAAAGACCCAAGCCTCACCAAGGGGTACCTGATGGAGCTTCCCTCGAAGGCCACGGAAGGGAGCTACCGGGTGGTGGCCTACCGGGACGATGACAACAACGGCCGCTACAGCGATGGCGACACGGTCTTGGGCGACACCTGCGACAAGTACCTCCTTTACGCCAACGGCTCCGGTACCAAGCTCTACTGGGTGGGAAGCCCGAAGCAGCTCAAGGTGAAGCACGGCTGGAACGGGTACGACGCCCAGAAGGGGGGCGACCCCTACCAGGCCTCGGTCTACAGCGATTACGACCTTTACCGGTCCCGCCAGTGCCCCTAGGCCAGGGGGAGCTCCAAGGGCTCAGGCTCCTTAAGGATGGCCTCGGGGTCGGGGTAGCGCAGGATGCGGTAGAGGGGATCCCGCTCCGCCGGTCGGAAGCCTGCGTCCACGATGTGCCGCACGATCTCCCGCACGGTGGCGTGGGTGCGGCCGTGCCCCCCGGCCGCCGAGACCACGTTTTCCTCCAGCATGGTGCTGCCGAAGTCGTCGGCCCCGTAGTAAAGCGCCGCTTGGGCCACCTTGAACCCCAGAGTGGGCCAGGAAGCCTGGAGGTGGGCGAAGTTGTCCAGGGCGAGCCGGGCGATGGCCAGGGTTTTCAGGTACTCGTGAGCGGTGGCCCCGGGAGCCTTGCCCTTCAGGCGGGTGTGCTCCACTTGCAGGGTCCAAAGGGCGAAGGCGGCAAAGCCATTCCGGTACTGCTTCAGGGCCTTGTCTTGCTGGGCGCGGATACCTAAGAGGTGAAGGGTGCGCTCCCTTGGGCCTTCCCCGAAACCGATCACCATGCTGGCCAGGGTGTAAAGCCCCAGGGCCTGGGCGGCGTCCACGATGCGGTACCAGTCGGCGGTCTGGATGCGGGCAGGGGCGGCCTTGTGGCGCACCTCGTCCACCAGGATCTCTGCCCCGGCCCCCGGCATCCCGTCCAGGCCAGCCTCCATCAGCTTTTCCAGGATCTCCCCAGCCTTAAGCCCGGTAAGCCGTTCCAGCCCCAGGATCTCCTCGGGGCTGAAGGCATCGATGCGCAGGTCGGGGAAGCGGTTCTTGAGGTAGCGCAGGAGGTCCAGGTACCACTCCAAGGGCAGGTCCGGATTAACGCCTCCTTGCATGAGGATGCGCCTTCCCCCCACCTGGTAGAGCTCCTCCACCTTCCTGGCGATTTCCTCGTAGGTGAGGGTGTAGGCGTCCTCTTGCCGCCGGGTGCGGTAAAAGGCACAGAAGGCGCAGGCCACGGTGCAGACGTTGGTGTAGTTGATGTTGCGGTCTATGAGGAAGGTGACCACCTCGGGGTCGGTCTTCTGCAAGCGCACCTCGTGGGCGGCGGCGGCCAGCTCGGGAAGGGGCAGGTCAAAGAGGGCCATGACCTCCGCCTCGGAAAGCCTTTCTCCCGCCACGGCCTTTTCCAGCACATCCATGGGCCTTATGCTACACCCTTAGGGCTTCGCCGGTTGGAGGCTGGGCCACGGGTAAAATGGAGGCATGGAACTCAAGGTAATCCCCATCGAGAAGCCGGAAAACCTGAACGTCATCCTGGGCCAGGCCCACTTCATCAAGACGGTGGAGGACCTGCACGAGGCTTTGGTGACCGCCGTGCCGGGCATCAAGTTCGGCCTGGCCTTCTCCGAGGCCAGCGGAAAGCGCCTGGTGCGGCGCTCGGGCACCGATCCCGAGCTTACCGAGCTTGCGGTCAAGAACCTCCTCAACCTGGCGGCGGGGCACAGCTTCCTCATCGTTTTAGGGGAGGGGTTTTACCCCATCAACGTGCTCCATGCGGTGAAGGCCTGCCCGGAGGTGGTGCGCATCTATGCCGCCACCGCCAATCCCCTCAAGGTGGTGGTGGCGGAGGAAGGGGAGCAGCGGGCCATCCTGGGGGTCATGGACGGCTTTAAGCCCCTGGGGGTGGAGGACGAGGCCGAGGTGGCCTGGCGCAAGGACCTTCTCCGCCGTTTCGGCTACAAACTTTAGCGCCCCCTTATCCCCGCTTTGGGGGCTTGGGGTAAGATGCCCTCATGGAGCCTGGAACTGCTGCGCCAGACTTTGCCCTGCCGGACCAGGAGGGGCGGATTCACCGGCTTTCCGATTACCGGGGGAAGTGGGTGGTTCTCTACTTCTACCCCAAGGACGACACCCCGGGTTGCACCAAGGAGGCCTGCGGCTTCCGCGACCGCATGGGGGATCTGCAGGAGCTGGGGGCCGTGGTGCTTGGGGTGTCGGCGGACGATGTCCAAAGCCACAAGCGCTTCGCCGAGAAGTACGGTTTGAACTTTCCCCTTCTCGCTGATCCCGAGCGGAAGGTCATCCTGGCCTACGGGGCTTGGGGGAAGAAGAACCTTTACGGCAAGGAGTACGAGGGGGTTTTGCGCCAGACCTTCCTGATCGATCCCGAGGGCCGGATTGCCAAAGTCTGGCGCAAGGTATCCCCGGAGGACCACGCCGAGGAGGTGGCGGAAGCCCTGCGGGCCCTGAGGGGGTCTTGAGGATGGAAAGGCCTTTGGAAAGCTACAAGAAAGAGGCGGCCCATGCGGCGGTGGCCTTTGTGCAGGATGGCATGGTGGTGGGCTTGGGCACGGGGTCCACGGCTAGGTATGCCGTCTTGGAGCTGGCCCGGCGCCTCCGGGAAGGGGAGCTTAGAGGGGTTAAAGGAGTTCCCACCTCGGAGGCCACCAAGGACCTGGCCCTGAGGGAGGGGATCCCCCTGGTGGATCTTCCTCCAGAGGGGGTGGACCTGGCCATTGACGGGGCTGACGAGATCGCTCCGGACCTCTCCCTTATCAAGGGCCTTGGCGGGGCTCTTTTGCGGGAGAAGATCGTGGAGAGCAACGCCAAGGAGTTCATCGTCATCGCCGACCACACCAAGAAGGTGTCGGTATTAGGCCGCGGGGTGGTGCCGGTGGAGATCGTGCCCTTTGGCCACCTGGCCACCCTAAGGGCCATCCGCGCCCTTGGGGGGGAGCCGGAGCTGAGGATGAACGGGGATGAGGTCTATTTCACCGACGGGGGCCACCTCATCGCCGATGTGCGCTTTGGCCCCATTGGGGATCCTTTGGGCCTCCACAAGGCTCTTTTGGAGATCCCCGGGGTGGTGGAAACGGGGATCTTCGTGGGGCTTGCCACCCGGGCCCTGGTGGCGGGACCCATGGGGGTGGAGGAGATTCTGCCATGAGCCTCGAGGAGATCCTGGCTCGCTTGCGTGCTCATAGGGACGAACTGCAGGCCCTGGGTGTGAAGGACCTCTTCTTGTTTGGGTCCTTTGTACGAAAAGAGGCCGGCCCTGGAAGCGATTTGGACGTGGCTGTTGAGCTTATAGAGCCGGTTTCCTTTGATCGCCTCATGGCTTTGAAGCTTTACCTGGAAGATCTTTTGGGTGTACCCGTGGACGTGGTTCGTTTGAGGGCGCTAAAGCCCTCCTTGCGGCGAATCGTGGAGCGGGAAGGCCTGCGTGTCGCGTGACCCCTCCTTGTTGTTGGAAGACATATTCTTGGCATGTCAGCGGATTGTGCGCTACACGGAGGGGATGTCGTATGAGGCTTTTTTGGAGGACGAGCGAACCGTAGACGCTGTCCTCCGCAACCTCACGGTGATTGGGGAGGCCGTGAAGCGGCTTCCTGGGGGCTTTAAGCTTGCCCACCCGGAGGTGGAGTGGCGGAAGATGGCCGGTTTTCGGGATGTGGTGGTCCACGATTATTTTGGTGTAGACCTGGAATTGGTCTGGGACGTGGTGAGGAACAAGGTGCCGCAGCTTTATGCCTGGGTCGAGCGGGTTTTGCAGCAAGGTTAGGGTTGGGTGTAGAATCGGGGTTGTGAAGGGCATGCCTTTGGGCTAGGGCGGGAAGGTCCTTCCCGCCCGGGGCGCATGCCCCGGTTTTTCTTGGAGGAGGGATGGAAAAGGTTTTTTACATCACTACCCCCATCTACTACGTGAACGCGGAACCCCACCTGGGCCACGCCTACACCACGGTGGTGGCGGATTTCCTGGCCCGCTGGCACCGGTTGGACGGGTACCAAACCTTCTTCCTGACCGGCACGGATGAGCACGGGGAGACCGTGTACCGGGCAGCCCAGAGGGCAGGGGAGGAACCCCAGGCCTTCGTGGACCGGGTATCCCAGCGCTTCCGCAAGGCCTGGGAGCTTTTAGGCATCGCCTACGACGATTTCATCCGCACCACCGAGGAGCGGCACAAGCGGGTGGTGCAAAGGGTGTTGCAAAGGGTCTACGAGGCCGGGGACATCTACTACGGGGAGTACGAGGGGCTTTACTGCGTAAGCTGCGAGCGCTTCTACACGGAGAAGGAGCTTCAAGGGGACCTCTGCCCCATTCACGGCCGGCCCGTGGAGAGGAGGCGGGAGGGGAACTACTTCTTCCGCATGGAGAAGTACCGGGAGTGGCTCATAGATTACCTCCAGACCCACCCGGACCTCATCCGTCCTGAAGGGTACAGGAACGAGGTGCTCTCCATGCTCTCCGAGCCCATTGGGGATCTTTCCATCTCCCGGCCCAAGGCCCGGGTTCCCTGGGGGATCCCCTTGCCCTGGGATGAAGTCCACGTGACCTACGTCTGGTTTGATGCCCTCCTCAACTACGTGTCCGCCCTGGGCTACCCCGATGATCCCCGCTACGCCACCTTCTGGCCGCAGGCTTGGCACCTGATCGGCAAGGACATCCTGAAGCCCCACGCGGTCTTCTGGCCCACCATGCTGAAGGCGGCAGGGATTCCCATGTACCGGCACCTGAACGTGGGAGGGTTTCTGCTGGGGCCGGATGGACGGAAGATGAGCAAGACCCTGGGGAACGTGGTGGATCCCTTTGCCCTCACGGAGAAGTATGGCCGGGATGCGGTGCGGTACTACCTTTTGCGGGAGATTCCCTATGGCCAGGATACGCCCGTGAGCGAGGAGGCCCTGAGGGCCAGGTACGAGGCGGATTTGGCCGATGACCTGGGCAATCTTCTCCAGCGTACCCGAGCCATGCTCTTCCGCTTTGCCGACGGGCGCATCCCCGAGCCGGTTCCCGGGGAGGAGCTGGAGGAGGGCACACGGCTTGCGGGGCGTCTAAGAGGGCTGGTGCGGGACCTCCGCTTCCACGTGGCCCTCGAGGAGACCATGGCCTATGTGAAGGCCCTGAACCGCTACATTAACGAAAAGCGTCCCTGGGAGCTATTCAAGGAGGATCCGAGGGAGGCTAAGGCGGTGCTTTACCGGGTGGTGGAGGGCCTCAGGATCGCCTCCATCCTCCTTACCCCGGCCATGCCGGACAAGATGGCCGAGCTGCGCCGGGCTTTGGGCTTGAGGGAGGAGGTGCGCCTCGAGGAGGCGGAGCGCTGGGGTCTGGCGGAACCCCTTCCCCTTCCCCAGGAGGCGGGGGTTCTCTTTCCCAAGGAGGCTCCCAGGGAGGAGGCCAGGGGCTCCGGGGAGGGCAAAATGGAGGATAGCGCAGAGGATCGCTCCATCAGCATAGAGGACTTTGCCAAGGTGGAGCTGAGGGTGGCGGAGGTGGTGGCGGCGGAGAAGCACCCGGGCGCCGACAGGCTTCTGGTGCTTAGGCTTTCCCTGGGGAACGAGGAGCGCACCGTGGTTTCCGGCATCGCCCGCTGGTACCGCCCCGAGGAGCTCGTGGGGAAGAAGGTGGTGCTGGTGGCCAACCTGAAACCCGCCAAGCTCCGGGGCGTGGAGAGCCAGGGAATGATCCTGGCGGCTTCGGAAGGGGATAAGCTCACCCTGGTCACCGTGGAGGGGGAGATCCCCCCGGGGGCGGTGGTGAAATAGCCCTTGGCGCAAGAGGGGTGTAGGGGAAGTACCTGAGCCCCCACCATGACGGAGCTAGGGTAGGGTGGTTAAAAGGGGCCGGGTTTTCCCGGCCCCTTTAGCCTGCCTCCCAGGCTAACGGGTGGCGTTAAGCTCCTGCAAAGCCCGCTTGAGGATGGCGTCCTGCTCCAGGTCCAAGACCGCCTGCCCCCGGTCCTCGGGAAGGGGCCGCTGGCGCTGGGGTTCGGCGTAGGTGAACTTGCCCTCGGCGTCGGCCTTCACCTTCACGGTCTTGCCGTTTAGGGTTACGCTGACCTCGGCCCCCGGCGGGGCCCCGGCCCCTTGCAGGGAGAAGGGGGTGGGGAAGCGGGTGTCCCTCACCTCAATGTCGGGCTTCAGGCCCTCCTTGTTGATGGCCCGGCGCTTGGGGGTAAGCCACTCGAAGGTGACCAGGGTGAGCTCGCCCCCGTTGGCCAGGGTGTAGGGGGTCTGGCCCACGCCCTTGCCGAAGGTCTTCTCCCCGATGACCTTGGCCCGGCCGTAGTCCTGGAGGGCCCCGGCCACGATCTCGCTGGCGGAGGCCGAGTTCCCGTTCACCAGGACCACCATGGGGCCATCCCATAAAGGCTTCCCCGAGGCTTCGCACCAGACCCGGGTGAGGTTTTTGGTGCGGGTGTAGACGATGGGCCCTTCCTTCAGGAAGGCGCTGGCCACGGCGCAACCCTGGTCCAGGAGGCCCCCTCCGTTATCCCTAAGGTCAAAGATGAGCTTCTTTATGCCCTGGGCCTTAAGCTCGTCTATGGCCCGCTTCAGCTGGTCCTCCACCTTGAAGTTGGCGAAAGTTTCCAAGGCGATGTAGCCGATGTCCCCGATCCTGCCCGTGGAAACCGAGACGATCTCCACCTTCTCCCGGATGAGCTCAAAGACCAAGGGAGCGGGCACACCCTCCCGGCGCACCTTGATGGTGACCTTGGTGCCCTCTTGGCCGCGGATTCTGGCCACCACTTCCTGGAGGGGCAGGCCGGTCACATCCTCCCCGTCCACCTCCAGGATCACATCCCCGGCCCGCATCCCGGCCCGCTGGGCGGGCAGGCCCTTCATGACCCCTTCGATCTTGGCCCCCGTGCCGTCGGGGTTGGCGGGGGAGAGGGTAGCCCCGATGCCGAAGAACTCTCCCCTGAGGTCCTCCTGCCGGAGGCTTGCCCGCTGGGGCGGGGAGTAGCTGGTGAAGGGGTCTTTGAGGGCGGAGACCATGCCGCCAATGGCCCCTTCTAGGAGGGCGTTCAGCTTGTCCCGGGGCAGGGTTTCCAGGTAGTCCTGCTGGATCCTCTGGTAGACCTCCAGGAGGGCCTGGCCGTTGGGGTTTTGCAGGAGGTTTTCCGCCTGGGGACGAGGAAGCTGGGCGTATACCAGGGCCAGGACCACCCCAAGCCCTGCGATGAGCCATGCGCGTTTTTTCATCTCTTCCCTCACCTAGCTTCCACTATAGCGCCTTTCCATGAGAAGAACGTCTGGCCTGCCTTCCGTATAGTAGGGGCATGATCGCCTTCCACCGGGTGGGCCTGGAGTACCCCCGCACGGGGACCAAGGCGCTTTACAACGTGAGCTTCGAGGTGAAGAAGGGGGAGTTCGTCTACGTGGTGGGCCACTCCGGGGCGGGGAAGTCCACCCTGCTGGCCCTTATCCTCCGCCGCCTTCTTCCCACCCAGGGGGCGGTGTACTTTGCCGGGCAGAACCTCAAGCTCCTCAGGGGGGACCAGGTGGCCCTGCACCGCCGCCGGATCGGCATGGTCTTCCAGGACCACCGCCTCCTTTCCGACATGACGGTGGAGGAGAACCTGGCCTTTGTGCTCAGGGTGCAGGGGATTCCTTCCAGGGAGTGGGGGGAGCGGATTGCCACCGCCCTTCGCCGGGTGGGGCTTGCCCACAAGAAAAGGGCCTTTCCCGAGGAGCTTTCCGTGGGGGAGGCCCAGCGGGTGGCCATCGCCCGGGCCTTGCTTTTGGACCCTCCCGTCATCCTGGCGGACGAGCCCACGGGGAACCTGGACCTGGATAACGCCCTCCAGGTACTGGATATCCTCAAGGCTGCTCACCAGCGGGGGGCCACGGTGGTGGTGGCCACCCACAGCCGGGAGCTTCTGGAGGCCTATCCGGCGCGGGTGGTGGTCCTGAAGGCCGGGCAGGTGGTGCGGGACGAACGTCCGGGGGAAGGTGGTAGCATAAGGGTAAGGGAAAGCCCTGACCGGGGCGGAAAGGAGGAAGCATGAACGTCTACAAACTCATCGGTCGCAACCTGGAGATCACCGACGCCATCCGGGACTACGTGGAGCGGAAGCTTTCCCGCCTGGACCGCTACCAGAACGGGGAGCTCATGGCCAAGGTGGTTCTCTCCCTGGCGGGTAGCAATCACGTGGCCCGCAAGGCCAAGGCCGAGGTGCAGGTGGACCTCCCCGGGGGGCTCATCCGGGTGGAGGAGGAGGATCCCGACCTTTATGCGGCCATCGACCGCATGGTGGACCGCCTGGAAACCCAGCTCAAGCGCTTTAAGGAGCGCCGTTTTATCGGGAAGCGCCACTCGTACCAGGGGCCTCCGCCTCCCGAGGTGCAGGACCTCGAGGCCCTGCGCAAGCCCGAGGAGGAAGAGGGTCCCAAAATCGTCCGGGTCAAGCGGTTCGAGATGAAGCCCATGGACCCCGAGGAGGCGGCCTTCCAGATGGAGGCTTTGGGCCACGACTTCTTCGTGTTCCGCAACGCCAAGACCGAGGAGATCAACGTCATCTATCGCCGTAAGGACGGCAACTACGGGCTTATCGAGCCCGCATAGCCTTCAAGGCCCTTAGTAGTAGGCGGAGGGATCCACGAAGCGGGTCTCTCCGCCTATGCGTACCGCCACCCTGAACTCCAGCTCCTCCGGGCGGATGAGAAGGCCTCCCCCCGTGTAGCCGAGGAGCTGGCCCCGCTCTACCCTTTGCCCTTCCTGCACCAGGGGTTCTTGCAGGTTGGTATAGACGGTGGAGAGGGTTTCCGTGTGCACCAGCATCACCGTGTAGCCCAGGTTGGGCAGGTAGAGGATTCCGGCCACGTAGCCCTCGGCGGCCGCCTGGACGGGGCTTCCCGGGGCTGGGCCCTGGATGACCTGGAAAGGTCCTTCCTGCCCGTAGGGCACCAGGATCCTGCCCCCGGGGACGGGGAAGGCCAGCCGGCCCACGGCGGCGGGTAAGGGGGGAGGGGGCACCACCACGCTGGCTTCCCGGGGTGCCGGCTGGGCCGCGGCCTGGCGGCGCTCGGCTTCCCGCCTACGCCGTTCCTCCTCCTGCCTTCGCCGCTCCTCCTCCAGGCGCTTGAGCTCCAGGAGGCGTTGCCTCTCCGCCAGGACCCGGGCCTGGAGCTGGGCCAGCTCCGCTTGCAGGCGTTGCCTTTCCTGCAGAGCCTCCCGCAGGAGGGCTCGTTTGCCCTGGGCTTCCCGCTCCAGGCTGGAGAGGGTAGCCTCCAGCTCCTTCTTCTGCTCCTCGAGGGCCCTTTGGGTTTCCCCGAGAGCCTTTTCCTTGGCGGTGAGGTCGGCGAGGAGAAGGCTTAAGCGCTCCCGCTCTTCCCTTAGGGCCTTCAGGGTGGTCTGGAGGGTGCGAACCAGGTCCGCATCCTGCCTTGAGATGTACCCCACAAAGCGGGCCCGGACCGCCAGGTCGGTGAAGGACTGGGCCCTGAGGAGGGGTAGGTAGCGGCCCGCCTTTTCCCGGTGGAGGCTTCGCATCAGGGCCTGGAGCCGCTCCTTGAGGCTTTCCAGGTCCTTTTCCAGCTGGGCGATGCGCCCTTCCGTCCGGCGTATCTCCTCTTTCAGCTGGGCGATCTGCCGGCTTAAGGCGGCGCGTTCCCTCTCCAACCGGGTGATCTCCCCTTCCAGACGGGCCTTCTCCTTAAGCAGGTTCTCCACCCGGGTGGAGAGGCGGGAAAGCTCCTGGTTCAGGATCCGGATCCGCCTTTGGCTTTGCTCCTCGAGGGCCTTGGCCCGGTTCAGCTGGCCTTCCAGGTTGCGCACGGTGCGCTCCTGGGCGGGTACGTTCTGGCCCAAGGCCCATGGGAGAAGGCCTTGGCACAAAAGCAAGAAGAGGAGAAGCCAGCTGGGGCGCATCCTAGACTTCCCTCAGGTAGGCCCGGGTGGCCATGAAGGCTCCCCCGGCGCCTAGAACCACTGCCAGGGCCAGGACCATGAGGCCCGTCTGCCAGAGGTCCTTGACCCCCAGCACGGGGAGGAAGGGAAGTAGCCCCTGGAGGGCCTGCGCCAAGCCTAGGTAGAGGAGGCTACCGAAGGCCACCGCCAGGAGGCTTGCCCCAAGGGTGAGGAGGATTCCTTCCACCACAAAAGGAGCCTGGATAAACCGCCGGGTGGCCCCCACCAGGAGCATGATGCCCAGGGCTTCCTTGCGGCTTTCTAAGGATAGGCGGATGGAGCCCATGACGCTGAAGAAGGTGTTGAGGAGAAGGAGCCCCACCAGGACCCCCATGGCCAGCCGGCTTCCGGATAGCACCTGGACCAGCCTTTCCGTAAGCTCTCCCCCATATTCTACCCCCTCCACCCCGGGGAGCTTCCTGAGCCTTTCCGCTACGGTGCGGACCGCTTCCGGCGCTTTTAGCCTAAGGCGCAGGGTGTCGGGCAGGGGATTTTCCACCAGGTCCTTGGCCTCGGCCAGGTAGGGGTAGTCCAGGACCAGCTGGGCCAGAGCCTCTTCCTTGCTTTGGAGCCGTACCTCCCCCACCTCGGTCCAGCCCTGGATCTCGGTGAGAAGGGCCTCCACGTTGGCTTCCTTTTGCAGAAAGGCCGCCACCTCCAGCTCCCGTTCCAGGGTCTGGACCACCCGCTCCAGGTTCCAAAGGACTAGACCCAGAAAATACAGGAGGGCAAAGGATACCAAGGCGGTGAAGAAGGTGGCGAGGCTGGCCGTGGGATGACGCAGGATCTGCCGCAGGCCCTCGCGCAAGGCATACATGGCTTACATCTTACGCCCCTTCCCTGAGGGATGGCTTGGAGCTGGCCGGTCTGGTGGGCTCGAGGTGGGGCATGGGGGAAACGTGCCCACTTCCCTGCGCCCGATTCCTGGCCTGCTACCGTAAGGGTATGAAATCCCTTCGTGTGCTACTTGATCTGGACCCCTAGGGTGTGAAAGAAAAGGGGGTGCTATGCATCCAAACCGTGAGCACCCCCTCTACTATCTTGACGCAGAAACCCTTCTCGTAGCCACCTACGTTTGGGTGGATGACGAACTCAAGGCCCTCGTCGCCCAAGGTCACAAGCTCCCAAAAAAGCAAAAGCACCAAAAGGCCACCCTGGCAGAGCTCCTAACCCTCGCCATCTTCCTCCTCCTCCAGGGCCAGGACCTCGCCAAAGGCTACCTCGCCGCCAAAACTACCCTGAAGCCTTACTTCCCCTCCCTCCCCCACCTCTCCCGCTTCTACCGGGTCCTTCAAAAGGCTCATGGGCTCCTGGCCCACCTCGCCCTCAGGCTCTCCGGAGGAGAAGGCTTGCTACAGGTGGTGGACCTGAAGCCCATTCCCCTGGCCCACGGACAGCGCATCCACAGCCTCTCCCTCCCTGAGGCCGCGGTGGGGAAAGGACCCCTGGGGGCTTTTGGCGGATACGCCCTCATGCCGGTGATGAACGAGCGGGGCCTCTTTTTCCGCTGGGTTCTTCTGCCCGGGAATGCCCGGGAGACCTGGGGGAGGGAGGTCCTTGAGGGTTTGCCTGCGGTTCTTGGGGACCGGGGTTTTCGCTGGGTCCAGGGGGTGAAGACGCCGCCCTACCGGCTCAGGGGAGGGAAGGTGGTGGAGACGGGGTGGCGAGCCTGGATGGGGAGGGTGCGCAACTGGATTGAGACGCGGTTTAGCGTGATGGTGAGGTCTTTGGGGCTTCACCGGATGGAGGTGCGGTCGTATTGGGGTTTGGTGGCGCGGGTCCATCTCATCCTGCTGGTGCACAACCTGATTCGGAGCCGGGTGCTTCTCAAGATGGCTGGGGTGGAGATATGAGGTAGCACACGAAGGAATCTTTTCTTCTGGGCTTGGTTTTCGGAGGCCTCCTTGGGGCCTCGGCGGCCTGGGTGGCTGGGGCAGGCGGGCCTTAGGGGTTTAGGCCCAGGGAGGAAGGCAGGGTCCAAGGCGGAGAGAAGCCGCCTCCGCCCGGAGGCGGTAGGCTTCCCGCACCCTTGGGTCCAGGGTGTTCACCTCCACCTGGGCCCCGGTTTCCGGGTCCACGAAGGAGAGCACCCCTGCCCGGGGCAGGGCCCGTTCCAAGGGGTCCTCCACCAAGACCCCCACCAGGTCGTGCCGGTCGGCCAGGCGGGAAAGCTCCAAAACCTCCTCCAGGGAAAGCACCTGGGCCACCTGGATCTCCTCCCCCGTGGTCATGCGCCCCACGATAAGGAGCTCCTCGTGGAAGGCAGGGTAGCCCACCACCACCTTGAGGAGGAAGCGGTCTAGCTGGGCTTCCGGCAGGGGATAGGTGCCCTCGCTTTCTATGGGGTTTTGCGTGGCCAGCACCAGGAAGGGCTTGGGTAGGGGGTAGGTTTCCTTGCCCAGGGTCACCTGGCGCTCCTGCATGGCCTCGAGGAGGGCCGACTGCACCTTGGCCGGGGCCCGGTTGATCTCGTCCGCTAGGAGGAGGTGGACGAAGATGGGGCCGAGCTCGGTCTTGAACTCCCCTTCCTTGGGGTTATAGATGCGGGTTCCCAGGAGGTCGGCGGGCACCAGATCGGGAGTGAACTGGATTCTTTTGAAGTTCCCCCCCCGACCGCCTGGGCCAGGGTCTTCACCGCCAGGGTCTTGGCCAGCCCCGGCACCCCCTCGATCAGGACATGGCCCCGGGCGAGAAGGGCCACCAGCATCCTCTCCAGGAGGTGGTCCTGGCCCACGATGACCCGCTTGACCTCCTTCAGGAGGGCCCGAAGCCTTTCCCCTGCCGCCAAGAAGGGTTCCTCTTCCCAGGCCATGCCCACCCCCTAAGGGTTTCCCTGGAGTATAGCCCCCAGGCCAGGGGATACTCCCCTTCAGGACACATTTGGCCGGAACAGGGCCTTGCCCTTGGCGGAGAGGGCTTTTTGCCAGTCGGTAAGAGGGAAGATGCCCCCGATGAGGGCCTCGAGGCCCACCAGCTCGGGAAGGAGTCCCACCGCCTGGGCAAACTCCTCGAGGCTATAGGTGTAGCTTCCCACCAGGCCCACCTCCTTGAACCAGAAGGGGGAGAGGTCGGCCCAGTCCAGCCCAGGGGCCCCTAGGAGCAGGACCCTGCCCCCCTCTTGGGCCAGGGTGAGGGCCTGGCGGAAGCCAAGCCCGCTTCCTGAAGCTTCTATGACTACCTCGTACCCACCCCGCCACCCCTGGAAGAGGAGGTAGCGGTAGCGCCTGGCCCGCGCTTCCAGAGCTTCCTTGGCGCTTCCAAAGACCCCATCGGCCCCGAAGGCCAAAGCCCGCTCCGCCTGGTGGGGGTACTTGGCCACCGCGTAGACCTTTCCGGAAAACCCCAGGGCCCTAAGGGCCTTGAGGGCCAGAAGGCCCAAGGTACCCATGCCCAGGATCAGGACCTCCTTGGGCCAGGGCTTCAGCTTCTTAAGGCCCCGCACCACCACCGCCAGGGGCTCGGCGAGCACCGCCCGTTCCTCGGGGACGTGGGCTGGGATGGAGTAAAGCCGCTCGGGCCGGGCCAGGATCCACTCTCCCCAGCCCCCGGGCAGGTCCCGGTTGTAGCCCAGCATCCCTGGGGCCAGGGATCCTTCCGCTACGTTCTGGCATAGGCCTTCCTCGCCCTCCTGGCACTTTGGGCAGGGGGGAAGGCCGCGGTCGGCGCAGGTGAGGAGAGGGTTTACCGCCACCAGGCTTCCCTCCACCTCCCCCAGGATCTCGTGGCCAAGGACGGCGGGAAAGGAGAAAAAGGGGCTGATGGATGGGGGGCTTTTCCCGTAGAGAAGGGCCAGGTCCGAGCCGCAGACCCCGCTTAGCCTGACCCTCACCCGTACGAAGCCTTGCCGTTCGGGAAGGGGCACCTGGGTGAGGGCTAGGGGGAGGAGGCCCTTGGAAAATCGCTTGCCCAGGACCCTGGCGGCGAAGAAGCGGGGAAGGGAAGGGGTGTAGAGGAGGGCCTTCATGACATGGGCACGGTGCGGATGAGCTTACCCTCTATCCGCTCCATGATCTCGTCCAGGCTGCGCCCGGTGATGGTGAGGCCGTGGTTTTTCAAGCCCACCACCGCCCGGGTGGGGTCAGGGGCTTGGCGCACCTTTTCCGCCACCGCCTGGGCCAGCTCGTAGGTGCCACAAGGGTAGTTGAAGGGGGTGGCGGGAACCCCTTCCATCCAGGCGTGCACGTGCAGGATGGCCCCGACCCCGGGGTGTGCCCGGTAGATCATCCAGTGCTCGATGGCATCCACGCTGACCCGCCTGGGTTCCACGTGGGGGGGCACGGAGAGGAGGATGGCGTTTTGCTCAGGGTCGTAGTCCTTCACCATGAGGATGTCCCGGCCGATCTCCTTCAGGTTGGCCTTGTCCACCCCGCTTGCGGACATCCAGAAGCGGCGCTCGTCCTTGCGCACGGAGAGGTTTCCATAGGAAAGACCCCCGATACCGTAAAGCCGTTTGACATGCCGCAGGTCCTCGGGGGGCAGGATCTCCTCGATGGGGAAGGGAGCAGGAAGGAGGTCCCACTCCTTGAGTTTCTTCCCTGCCCGGTACATGCTTTCCGTAAGCTCGTCCCCTTGCCAGAGCTCGGGCTCGAGGTCCCTATGGAAGATGTTGTTGATGACCAGGCGGCTACAGGCGATGGGCTTCAGGCGGTCGGCCACCCTCTCGTAAAACCCCTCCCCGTTGGGCTCGTCGTAGTGTCCTAGCTCCAGGGTGAGGAACTTGACCCCCTGGTGGGGCACATAGGCCAGGAGCACGTTGGAAAGAGCCCGGACCAAGTAGGGGTAGAGGGCCTGGAGGGGGTTTTCGGGGAAGGCGGGAAGCTCCAGCACCGAGGCCACGAAGGTGGCCTGGGCCCGCCGGCGGTAGGGGCGGGGGTTTTCCGGGGAAATGGCGTTCAGTACCAAGTTTGGGGCCTCGGCCTGAGGGTTGTGGCGAAACCCCTGGGCCTCCAGGGCTTTCCCCAGTCCTTCCAGAAAAGCCCGGACGTTAGGAGAAGGCTCACCGTGGATCATGTACTCCCACATATGCCCTCCTTGCTCTGGTCCTTAGCCTACCCCATACTGGTCCTATGGCGGAAGCCTTGTGGGGTAGTTCTGCCCTTCTTGCGGGGCTACGGTTGGGGCATTTCACCGACCTCGAGGCCCTCACCGGCTCCACCGTGGTCCTGGTGGAGGAGGGAGCGGTGGGGGCGGTGGACGTGCGGGGGGCAGCCCCCGGCACCCGGGAGACGGACCTCCTGGCCCCGGAGAACACCGTGGAAAGGGTCCAGGCCGTCCTCCTCACCGGGGGGAGTGCCTTGGGCCTCGCCGCCGCGGAGGGGGTGGTACGCTACCTCCGGGAAAAGGGGAAGGGCTTCCCCACCCCGGGAGGGGTGGTGCCCATCGTGCCCGCAGCGGTCCTCTACGACCTGGGCCGGGGAAAGGTCCACCGCCCGCCCGGGGTGGAGGCAGGGTACCAGGCAGCCTTGGCCGCAGGGGAAAGGGTGGAGGAGGGTAGCGTGGGGGCGGGCACCGGGGCGGTGGCGGGCGGGGTCAAGGGCGGGGTGGGTCTAGCCGGGTACGCCCTGGAAGAGGGCTACCGGGTCATGGCCCTGGTGGCGGTGAACAGCCTGGGCCGCCCCTTTGACCCTCTTACGGGAAGGCTTTACGGGGAGGAGTTCCTGGCGGAAGGGGAGCGGGCCTTGCTTCCCGATCGCTCCCGCTACTGGGGAAGCCCGGAGGACTACCGCTACCCTTTCCTTCTGGGCCAGAACACCACCTTAGCGGTGGTGGCCACGGACGCCCCCCTCAGCAAGGCCCAGACCAGGAGGCTTGCCATCATGGCCCAGGACGGGATTGCCCGGGCCATTCGCCCGGCCCATACGCCCCTGGACGGGGACCTGGTCTTCGCCCTGGCCCTAGGGGAAGGAAGGGGGGTGGATGCCTACATCCTCTTGCGCCTCGGGGCCTACGCCGCCGACGCCGTAACCCGGGCGATCCTTCGGGCGGTGCTCCTTTCGGGGAGTGCGCCGGGGATTCCCGCTTACCGGGACCTCATGGGCTGATCACCTTCCGGGAAAGGGAGCGAGCTCCACCTCCACCTGAAAGACCTCCCCGCCCCGGCGCACACTAAGGCGGATCCTGTCCCCTACCTGGTGGTGGCGCACCTCCCGCAGGAGGTCCTCGAAGCTGTTCACCTTGACCCCGTTGACCTCGAGGATCACATCCGGCACCCCGCCCGCTTCCAGGCCCCTAAGCCCCGCCTGGTGGGCCGCCCCCCCAGGGACCACCTCCCCCACCACCACCCCCCCGGGGGGCAGGCCCAGCTCCCGGGCCAGCTCCGGGGTTAAGCCCCTTGGACCCCTCAGGCCCAGGTAGGGCCAGTAGCTTCGCTTACCCCCTTCCATCTCTGCCAGGACCTGGCCCCGGCCCAGCAACGGGGTGAAGAAACTTCGGAAGCCCTCCTCCGTTTGGCCGATGGCCACCGCCACCCCCACCACCTTTCCCTCGAGGTCCAGCACGGGTCCTCCCGAATCCCCGGGGGAAAGGGGGAGGCTGGTTCCCACCAGGCCCTGGGGAAGAAAAGGCGAGGGGTCCACGAAAAGCCGGGTGATGCGCCCATACCGGGGGGCGATGAACTGGTTGCGCCCGTTGCCGATATGCAAGACCGCTTCCCCCACCTGCGGGCGCCTTTGGGTTTCCAGGGAAAGGAGGGCGGGGGCGCGGGCCTCCGTGGCTAGGATCGCCAGGTCCATGGGCTCGGCGAAACCGAGAAGGGTGGCCGTGGCCCGCTTTTGGTTGGAGAGCACCAGGGTATAAGGCCCGCCCTCGGCCACCACGTGGTAGGCGGTAAGGACGAGGCCCTCCCGGTAAAAGAACCCTGTGCCCCGGCTTCCCTCCGGGCCGTCTATGCGCAAGACGGCGGGATGGGCCCTGGTGTAGACCTCCTGCAGGCGTTCAGGAGGCGCCTGGGCCAGTTCCCAAGTTACGTTCTTCTCTGGCCTACCCCAAAGCTGTACGGGCCGGCTCCACAGGGCGTAGAGGGCCCCGGCCAAGGGAAGAAGGAGGAGGATCCCCCAGGCTTTCCTCATGCTTCCATTTTCCCCGGTGGCGGGGGAAAAGGGTGGTTCCGCCCACCATGGGCCTCAGTGCCAAAGAAGGAGGAATCCCAGGAGGAGGAAGCCAATCCCGGGCCAGGGATGGGGTTTTTTCAGGAGGAGGTGGAGGAGGACCACCCCGATGAGGGCCAGGAGGGCGTGAGGGAGGGGCTTCCAGAGAAAGGCCAGGTAGAGGAGGCCCAAAAGGGCGTTCAGGTCGTAAAGCCCCAGGAGAAGGCGAACGGGCCTGTTTACCTCCTTCCGCAGGAGGAGGTAAAGCCCTGCCAGAAAGGCCAGTCCCACCAGGGTCCACCCCAGGAACCGGTGCAGAAGCGGCACCCACAGAAGGGCGGTGGGAAGGCCCTCAAGGGTATAGCCCAAAGCGGTGGCCAGGACCACCAAAAGGCCAAAGCCCATCTGCGTCCAGCCGATGATCCTGGCCTCCACCGGGGGTCTCAAGAGGGCGACACTTCCATAAAAGGCCAGGAGGAAAAGGGCAAGGGTAGTGGGAGCAGTTAGAAGCCCTTGGCCTTGAAGAAGGAGGGCAAGGAGGAAGGAGGTCCAGAGGGCCAGGTGGGCGGGGTAATGCTTGGGGTTTCTGCCCCGGGCCCTAAGCACCTGGGTGCGGGCGTAGTAGAGGGCGGCGATGTCCCTGATGGCCAAGGCGAGAAAGCTTCCCAAAGCGATCCCCGGCTCCAAGCCTCCTGCCAAAACCCCCGCAGGGGCCAAGGAAGCCATGGCCAAGGCAGCGGCGATCTCGGGGAAAAGGTTCCGGGAGCGGTTTGAGGTATCCGCCCAGAGCATGTAGAGCCCCAAGGGCACCGCCAAAAGAAGGGGGAGGAGGAAGGGGCCTTTGGCGGTCAAGGCAGTAAGGAGAAAGCCCAGAAGGGCCAGGGCCAAATAGGCCCCGCTCACCTTTAAGGCCAGCTCGGTGCGGGGGTAGCGTTTGCCCTTCCTTAGGTCCTGGTAGACCAGCTTCAAGGGGTGCCGGGCCAGAAACCCGAAAAGGCCCAGGAGGAATAGCCCCAGGGTGTGGGGTCCTGGCGAGAGGAGTAGGCTCAGGAGGATGGGTTCTAGGGTAAACCCCCAGCCCCCGTGCTCCGTGGGGATGGCTACCGACTTCAGTGGGATACTTGAGGTGCGCATAGGGTTCTCCCAAATGAGCCTTAGCCGTAGGCTCCTTAGCGCAAGGGTACTTCCAGCATCATAAAGATAGCTCCAGCCCAGGCTTAACCCATCTGGTTAAGCAGCCTCACCGCTTCTGGGTGGCGTTGGAGGACCTCGCTTACCGTGTTCTTCAAGGTAGGTTCCAGCATACCCCTTAACCCTGGCACCCGGGGGGCTAGACCGCCATGACCTGGGTCAAGGGGTCTTGGTGGCCGCGAGGGGGAGAGCCTGAAGGGCCTTGGGGTTGTTACAGCGCTCCTCCTTGGCGTCAAAAAGGAGGGTCACGGTCCCTTGACCTTTAGAGCCATTCCGCCTCCGGCAGGACGCACTCCGGGCACTGCCCCCCCACAAACCGCACCCAGTCTAGGAGTTCCTCCACATCCTTCACCGGGCCCAGGTGGTAGACCTCCAGGAAGGGGTCGGCGATTAAGGTTCCCTGGTGGGGGATGGCCTGAATCAGGTTCCCTTCCCGGTCCAGAAGGAGGGGCAAGGGGCTTTCCCGGGCCTCTTGGGAAAGGAAAAAGGCTTGGGCCTCGAGGGCAGAAAGCTCCTCCTGGCGGGTGGCCAGGGCCCGGGCCAGATCCAGGTCGCAAAGCAAGACCAGGATCTTTCCCTTGAGGTCCGGTAGGTACACCCTTTGCCCCCCTGGGGTGTGGAGGGCATATGGGGGTAGGGGTTTTCTCAGGGAGACCATAGCCACAGTTTCCTCCTCCTTTGAGCTCCAGAGTGTGATGCCGGGCAAGGAGCCTATTCCCGGGAGCGGTCCTCAGCGGTGCAGGTGGAGGTTGGCCTGAGGGAAAAACCTTTGATCCGGGTCATGGACGAGGGGAAGGCGAGGGGGCAGGCTGGGGCTTGGAGGTGCTTATGCCCCACGTGATCTGTGAGCCCTGTATCGGCGTGAAGGACCGGTCCTGCCAAGAGGTCTGCCCCGTGGAGTGCATCTACGACGCCGGGGAGCAGCTTTACATCCACCCCGACGAGTGCATTGACTGCGGGGCCTGCGTGCCCGCTTGCCCGGTGAACGCCATCTACCCCGAGGAGGACGTCCCGGAGCAGTGGAAGGTTTACATAGAGAAGAACCGCACCTGGGCCCAGACCCTGCCCAACGTGCACGTCCTCGAGGGGGGGCGATGACCGCGCCGCCCGGCCTGGTGGTGGAGGTAAGGCAGGAGGTTCCCCTGCAGTGCTCCCCGGTCAAGGGAGTGTGCCGCCTCGAGGACCTCAAGGTGAAACCCCTCCATCGCCTGGACAACCGCGGCACGCCCTGCGCCCTGGGGCTCATCCGGGCCACCGAGGTCATGGAGGCCCTGCCCTCGGGGGCGGTCTTGGAACTCCTTTCCAAAGATGTTTACGCCCCCTACGAGGTCCCTGCCTGGGCGGGCAAGTACGGCTACCGCATCCTGAAGCAGGAGCAGCGGGGGATTTTCCCTTTCCGCTACTACCGCTTCCTGGTGGAGAAGCCGTGAGGGTGGAACTCCGCATCCTCAGGCGAGCGCCGGGCAGAGGGCCCTACTGGCAGGCCTTCTCCCTGGAGACGGAGGGCCGGGAGCGGGTTTTGGACCTGCTTCTCAGGGTCAAGGCCGAGGTGGACGGGACTTTGGCCTTCCGCTACTCCTGCGGGCACGGGGTCTGCGGCTCGGACGCCATGACCATCAACGGCCGAAACCGCCTCGCCTGCAAGACCCTGGTGAAGGACCTGGGGCGGATCCTCACCGTGGAGCCGCTGCGGGCGCTCCCCGCCCGGAAGGACCTCATCGTGGACCTCGAGCCCTTCTTTGCCGCCTACCGGGCGGTCAAGCCCTACCTCATCAACGACGAGCCCCCGCCCGAGCGGGAGAGGCTCCAGAGCCCTGAGGAGCGGGCGCGTTATGAGGAGGCTACCCGGTGCATTCTCTGCGCCGCCTGCACCTCCAGCTGCCCCGTCTACTGGGTGAACGGGCACTACATCGGCCCGGCGGCCATCGTGCAGGCCCACCGCTTCCTCTTTGACTCCCGCGACCGAGGGGCTGAGGAGCGGCTTTCCAGTTGGCTCGGCGGGCGAAACGGGGTGTGGCGGTGCCGCAACGCCCACAACTGCACCGAGGCCTGCCCGCGGGGCATTGACGTGAACCGGCTCATCACCGAGGTCAAGCGGAGGATCCTGGAGGAGGCCTTCTGACCCCCCGGGGGCTACGGCCGGGTTAAAATGCGGAAGCGGGCATGGGCGGGGCTTGGCCAGAGGTGGTGATCCTGGGCGGGGGCTTCGCAGGGCTTGCCGCCGCCCGGGTTTTGGAAAGGGCGCGGGTTCCCTACCTCTTGCTGGACGCCCGGAACCACCACCTGTTCCAGCCCCTCCTTTACCAGGTGGCCACCGGCTTCCTGGAGGGGCCGGCCGTGGCCTACCCCTTGCGGGCCTTGCTGCGCCGGGGCCGGTTTCTCCTCGGCCGGGTGGAGCGGGTGGACCTCGAGGGGAAAAGGCTCCTCCTGGAGGGCGGGGATGCGCTTCCCTACCGCTTCCTTGTTGTGGCCACGGGAAGCCTCCCTAGCGACCTGGGGGTGCCGGGGGCGAGGGAGCATGCCCTCTTCCTCAAGACCCTGGGCCAGGCCCTAAGGGTCCGGTACCGCCTCCTCGAGGCCCTGGAAAAAGCGGCCCGCAGGGGGCGCCCCCTGGACCTCCTCGTGGTGGGGGGCGGGCCCACGGGCGTGGAGCTCGCCGGGGCCCTGGCCGAGTTCTTGCGCTACGCCCTGCCCAGAGACTTCCCCGAGGTGCCCGCGGGGACCGTCACCCTGCTGGAGGCGGGGCCCCGGCTCCTTTCCGCTTTCCGGCCGGCCCTCGGCCGGTATGCGGAGGGGGCCTTGGCCCAACTTGGCGTGAGGGTGCGCCTGGGGGCGCAGGTGGCCGAGGTGGGGGAGGGATGGGTAAGGCTTTCCGGGGGCGAGCGGCTTAAAGGGGACCTCGTCCTCTGGGCAGTGGGGGTGCGGGGGAACCCCCTTCCTGGGCTTCCTGCGGACGCTCGGGGCCGGGTGCCCACGGACCCCTGTCTGCGGCTTGTCGGTTATCCCGAGGTGTACGTGGTGGGGGACCTCAACGGGCTGGGCTTCCCCCAGCTCGCACCCGTGGCCCTGCAACAGGGGCGGTGGGCGGCGCGAAACCTCCTCCGGGCGTTAAGGGGGCAGGACCCCCTCCCCTTCCGCTACCGCGACCGGGGGCAGCTTGCGGTTATCGGCCGCAATCGGGCGGTGGCGGAGCTTTGGGGCCTCGGGGTGGCCGGGCTTCCCGCCTGGCTCCTCTGGGCTTTCGTGCACCTGAGGGAGCTCGTGGGCTTCCGCAACCGCCTTCTGGTCTTCCTGGACTGGGCCTACACCTATCTTTTCCGGGAACCCGGGGTGCGGATCCTCCCCGACTAGGCCCTTAGCTCCGCCTCGCTGTGGGCCTGGAGGGCGATCTTGAGGCGTTCCACCACCCCATCCACGGGCCGGCCTTCCCGGAGGGAGCTTTGGAGCTCTCCCAGAAGTTCCAGGAGAAGCCGGTGCTCCAGGAGCCGATCCCGACGGTTTCCGGGGCTTAGGGTGGGGTAGTAGAGGGCCTCCTCCAGGGCGATGTGGGCCTGGAGCCTCTGAACCAGGGCCTCGGCTGCTCCTTGGGAGGGCAGGGCCTCCAGAAGCGCTTCAAGCTCCTTGTGGTCCCGGGCGAGCTCACTTGGCGGAAGCCCCAAGGTGATCCAGAGGATACGCCCGCCTTCTGGGGCCTCCAGGTGGAGCTGGCCAGTCCGGACCCTCACGGTCCGGCCCGGCTGGAGGCGGAGGGAGCGCCCCCAGAACCGCACGACGATAACCCCCTTGAGAACTGCCAGGAGAGCGTCTTCGCTCCGCTCCACCTTCAGGGTCTGCTTCTCCCCCGGCTTTAGGTCCAGGCACCGGACCTGACCCCCTGGCCTCACTAGCCCTTTGCCTTCAAAGGGGTAAATCATCTTGCCTCCTTTCCTTTAGGCGGGGGGGCCGCCCAGGCCTCCAGCCTTCACCTACCCTCCCTCCCCGTCTATGACCCAGGTCAAGGCGGGCCCCAAGCCCCTTGCCCGATTCCCAAGTCCTTCCCAAAGGGTGCGGCGCCAGCGGTCCCTTGGCGGCCAGGACGGCCTAGTGCCAGAGGAGAAGCATCCCCAAGAGGAGAAACCCCAGACCGGGCCAGGGATAGGGCCGCTTCAGGAGGAGGTGGAGGAGGCCTACCCCCAGGAGGGCCAGGAGGGGGTGGGGGGAGAGCCTTCCCACCAAGGCCAGGTAGACCAGGCCCAGGAGGACGTTCAGGTCGTAGAGGCCAAGGAGCGCCCGGGCCAGGCGGGGCACCTCCCGCCGAAAGAGGAGGTAGAAGCCCATTGGGAAGGCCAGGAACACAAGGGGTAGGCCCAGCACCCGGTGAAGGGCGGGCACGCCAAGAAGGGCCGTGGGGAGGCCCTGGAGGGTGTAGCCCAAGGCAGTGGCCAAAACGATGAGGAGGCCGAAACCCATCTGGGTCCAGCCCACCACCCGGGCGGGGACGGGAGGCAAAAAGAGGGTGAAGCCCCCGAAGAAGGCGAGGAGGAGGAGGGCGAGGAGCGTAGGGAGGGGAAGGAGGCCCTGCCGGGAAAGGAAGAGGGCCAAAAGGGCGCTACCCCCGAGGGCGAGGAGGGCGGGATAGACCTTGGGGCTTTGGCCCCGGGCCCTTAGGACCTGGGTTCTGGCGTAGTAGAGGGCGGCCACATCCCTTAGGGCCAGGGCCAGGAAGCTTCCCAGGGCCACCTCCCCGGGAAGCCCGCCCGCCAAGACCCCGGCGGGGGCGAAGGCTGCCATGAAGAGGGCGGCCGCAATCTCGGGGAAAAGGTCCCGGGAGCGGTTTTGGGCATCCATGTAGGCCATGTAGGCCCCCAGGGGGAAGGCCAGGGCGAGGGGGTAGAGAAAGGGCCCTTTAGCGGTTAGGGCGGTGAGGAGGAGGCCCAAGAGGGCAAAACCGAGGTATATCCCACCCACCCTCAGGGCCAGCTCGGTCCTCGGGTAGCGCTTTCCCCGCCTCAGGTCCTGGTAAGCGAGCTTCAAAGGGTGCCGCGCCAGGAAACCGAAGAGCCCTAGGAGGAAGAGGCCTAGGGTATGGAGCCCAGGGGAGAGGAGGAGGGCGAGGAGGAGAGGCTCGAGGGTGAACCCCCAGCCCCCGTGCTCCGTGGGGAGGGCTACCGGCTTTAAGGGCACGCTTGGGGTCGTGCGCATACTCACCTCCCTAGAACGTGGACAGGACTCCTTAGCCCCAGAGGATCTCCAGCGCCAGGAGGGTGAAGAGGAGGCCTGCGGCTAAGGAGAGAGCGGCGAAGGCTCCCCAGATGCCCGTTCCCAGGCCAAGCCCCCAGGCCAGGGCCATGCCCAACAGGCCCAGGTTGGCAAGGCCTACCTGAAAGAGGGCGAGCCCGGGCCTGCGGAAGACCACGCCGCGGAAACGGGGCAGGGCGTGGTAGGCCACGCCGTAGATCATGAGGGTCACAAAACCCAAAAGCTGCATGTGGGCGTGGGCAGGGCGCCAATTGTAGGGTAGGACACCCAGGCCGAGCAGGAGTCCCACCAGGTTGGCGGCTACAAACCAGAGGAGGGCCGTGGTGAGGGCAAGCCGGCTTGCCAGGATCATGGCCTGGGGGTGATGATGCCAAGGACCAGAAACCGCCCTTCCCCGGCCCTGGCCCCGTGAGGTTCACCGGGTGGGCAGGCGAGGAGGGTTCCAGGGCTTGCCGGGATCGTCCTTTCCCCGGCCCACAGGGTGCCCTCGCCCTCGAGGCAGAGGAGGTGGACCCGGGGTTCCCCCCGGCCCCGCACCTCCTGCCCCTTCTGCAGGCTGAAGAGGACGAGGCGGACCTCGGGGTGGTCGGCAAGGACCTCCACCCCCCGGACTTCCCCATAGCGGGCCCTCTCCAGGAGGTTCACCGGGCCTCCTCCCTTAGAAGGGAGCGCAGCGCCTCCCAAACCTCCCTAGGGTCCCGCCCGGCGGCCTTGGCCGCCTCCTCCAAAGGCTCTGCCCCGCCGCAGCAGGTGTCCAGGCCCAGTTGGCTCAAAAGGCTAACCGCCTCAGGGAAACGCTCGAGGATCTCGTTCACCGTGGTCCTTAAGGTGATGCCTTCCATACCCCTAAGCCTTGCCGTCCGGGGGATTCCCCGCCATGACCTGGGTCAAGCCTCCTTAGGGGCCTTGGGCAGGAGGTCCTTCAGGGTTAGGGAGGCGAGGGCCTGGCGAATCTCCCGGTTTAAGCGCGCCAGGTGGGGCTTGAGGTGGCAGAACCCCTGCCTCTCCTCCGTGGGGCAGCACTTCAGGGTGGCGCAGAGATCCAGGGTCACGGGCCCCGATAGGGCCTCCATGATCTGGAGGAGGTTGACCTTCTCAGGGGGAAGCTTGGGCCGTACCCCGCCTGCCCGGCCCACCCGGCTTTCCACCAGGCCCGCCTTGGCCAGCTTGGCGAGAACCTTGGCCATGAAGGCAGGGGGGGCTTTGAGCTTAGTGGCCATCTCCTGGGCGGAGATCCCCGGCTCCTGGGCCAGGAGGAGAAGGGCGTGAAGGGCGTAAGACTCCTCCCGCTTCAGAAGGCTTCGTGGGGTCATAGCCAGATGGTAACGGGAAAGCGGCAAGAGGTAAAACGGCAGGTCCCTAGAGGGCCAGGTTTGGGACATTTGTCACAAGGACATCTGTCCTTGGGGGGCGATGCTAAAACGAGGACGAAAGGATCCGAGTTAGGATCCGAAGGAGGGAAAGGCGATGAAGGGTGCGAGGTTCTTCCTGATGGCGGCGGTGCTCCTAGGGGCGCCTGCCCTGGCTACGGTGAAGCGCTTTGAGCTCGTGGCGCAAGGAAGCGTTTTCCCGGTGGACGAGGGGGTCTACGTCAAGGGCTTTTCCTTCAACGGTATGAGCCCTGGGCCCATGCTTTTGGTGGAGGAAGGGGACACGGTGGAGATTGTGCTGAAGAATGCCGATAGCGTGGCCCACGGCCTCTCCATCCACGCGGCCAACACCCAGACCTCCAAGTTCCTGGGCAACGTCCAGCCTGGTGAAGAGCGGATCTTCCGCTTCACTGCGGATTTTCCTGGCGTCTTCATGTACCACTGTGCTCCTGGAGGCCACGGGATCATGACCCACACCATGGGGGGCCAGCACGGGATGATTGTAGTGGAGCCCAAGAAAAAGTACCGCCTCGAGGCGGAGCTCGGGCGCCAGCCCGACCTCAAGCTTTACATCGTGCAAAGCGAGTGGTACGCCTCGGGGAGGGACTTCTTTGACGGCAGGGCTACCTACGTGGTCTTCAACGGCTTCAACCTCCGCTACGTGAACGAGCCCATCCCCGTGCGCCCCGGAGACTACGTGCGCATCTACTTCCTGAACGTCGGACCGAACCTCACCAGCACCTTCCACGTGGTGGGCGGCATCTGGGAGTACATCTACTACCAGGGGAACCCCGACAACGTCATGAAGGGCAGCCAAACCGTCTTGGCGGGACCTTCGGATTCCTGGGTGATAGAGTGGCGAGTGCCTCCCGTAGAAGGGGACTACACCCTGGTGACCCACGTCTTCAACACCGCCATCAAGGGGGCTCTGGGCATCCTTCGGGCCAAGAAAGAGGCTCCCCGCGTGGAGGAGGTCCGGGCCGAAGGGCCTAAGGCCCTAGCCGCCATCCCTGCCGACGCCAAGCGGGTCCTGGATCCCTACGGCCTGGGAATCCCCGACCACGACCACACGGTGCGCGTGCCTCCCGACCCGGCCCAGGGCCAACCCCTGGCTGTGGGGTCAAGGGCGTTAGAGTCCCTTCCCGTGAGGGTGCAGATGGTGGGCAACTCCTTCTATCCCAAGGTTCTGGAAATCCCCGTCGGTACCACCGTGGAGTTTGTCAACGAGGACGTGTTTGACCTGTTGGACGGGGAGCGCACCGGCCGCCACGACGCCGTGGTGATTGATGTCCGGGGACCCGAGCCCTTCGTGACCCCCAAGCTGGGCCACGCAGACCGGTACCGCATCACCTTTACCCAGCCCGGGGAGTACACCTACATCTGTAGCATCCACCCTTACATGAAGGGCATCATCCGGGTGTACGCGCCCGTGGACCGGCAGGCAAACGGGTCACAACCCGGGCATCACCACTAAACCGGGTAGGGGTCCCCGGGGAAACCGAAGCGCCCGGGGACCTCTCTCCTTGACTCAGGTCATGGAAACAGGGATTTGGAGGTCCCAGTGTATGAGCCGGGGATGGAGGGAGGGGTGGATGGAGATCAGCGGGATAGAGACCACGGATTTCGCCCGTTACCCTTACCTGGTGGCCTGGGAGATGACCCATGCCTGCCTCCTGGCCTGCCGGCACTGCCGGGCCTCGGCGGAGCCTCACCCTCTTCCGGGGGAGCTGACGACGGAGGAGGGGCTTCGGCTTGTAGAGGAGGTCGCCACCTACCACCCCAAGCCCCTCCTCCTTCTCACGGGAGGGGATCCTTTGGCCCGGAAGGACCTTTTTCAGATCCTGGAGAAGGCCAAGGCCTTAGGCCTCAAGGTGGGCCTTACCCCAGCTTCTACGCCGCTTCTCACCCGGGAGATGGTCTTCCGCCTTAAGGCGGCGGGGGTGACTCGCTTGGCCCTTTCCTTGGACGGGGCCACCTCCGAAAGCCACGATGCCTTCCGCGGGGCGGAGGGGACCTTCCAAAGGACCCTCGAGGCCCTCTCCTGGGCCCGGGAGGCGGGGCTTCCCACCCAGGTGAACACCACCGTCACACGGGATAACTGGCCCGAGATCCAAGCCCTTCCCGATCTCTTAGCGGAGAAGGGGGTGGTCCTCTGGAGCCTTTTCTTCCTGGTGCCAGTGGGCCGGGGAGGGCTTCTTCGGCAGCTTTCCACCAAACAGTTTGAGGAAGTCCTCCACTGGCTTTACCAGATTTCCAAGACCTATCCTTTCCACGTCAAGACCACGGAGGCCCACCACTTCCGCCGGGTGGTCCTGCAAAGGCGGCAGGAGGAAGGGGTAGAGGACCGGGCGCTGGCCGCGGGGGAGAGCCTCTATCGGGAATACTTCCAAGACGGTATGGAGCACTCCCGGCTAGGGGTTACGGACGGAAACGGCTTCGTCTTCGTCTCCGCCACCGGAGATGTAGCCCCTTCGGGGTTTTTGCCCCTCTATGCGGGGAACATCCGGGAACAACCTCTTCTGGAGATATACCGAAATAGCCCCCTTTTCCAGGAGCTCCGGAACAAGGATCTCCTCAAGGGAAAGTGCGGGGTGTGCGAGTACCGCTATGTCTGTGGGGGAAGCCGGGCCCGGGCCTGGGCAGAGACCGGGGACTACCTGCAAAGCGAGCCCCGGTGCGCCTACGTGCCCCCGGCCTGGCTGGAGAAGGTGGGGAAGCACGTGATCGGGAGGTGAAGGGTATGCTGAGGAAGAAACTCTTGGTTGGCGCGCTTGCGGCTTTAGGCCTTTTGGGTCTGGCCTTGGCCCAGGAGGGGGCCAAGCTCTACGGCCAGTACTGCCAGGCTTGCCACCAACCCACAGGGCTTGGGGTTCCCGGCGTTTTCCCCAGCCTCAAGGGCCTAGACCAGCTGGCCAAGGAGGAAAAGGGGCGGGTCTACCTAATCCGCGTGGTCCTTTTCGGCCTCCAAGGGCCCCTAAAGGTGGGTAGCGCCACCTATAACGGCGTGATGCCGGGCTACGGCCAGCTCTCCGACGCGGAGGTGGCTGCTCTTCTCAATTACGTCCTCTCCTCCTTCGGCAACAAGAACCCGAGGCCCATATCTCCGGAAGAAGTGAAGAAGCTTCGGGCGAGCCCCCTAAAGCCCCAGGATGTGGCCAAGACCCGCCCTTAGGCCGGGGCAGGGTCGCGGCAGGTGGGGGAGAGGCCGGTTTCCCGCCCCTGGCGCACCAGGGGTTCATCGGGCGGAAGGGGCCTTGAGGCGAAGCGTTGGGCGGGGGCTTCGCGGGGGTGCCCGCCTCAGGAGAGGAGGGACCTTAGGTCCTCGAGGCGGTCCACATATACCCTTCGCCCCTGGAGGCGGATGAGCCCCTGCCGGTAGAGCTCTCCCAGGTTGCGGGAGACCGCCTCGGGCACGGTGCCGAGCAGGGCGGCAAGCTCGGAATTGGTGGGAAGGAGGAAGCCCTGGCCCTCCGTCGCCAGGGTTTCCAAGAGGTATTCCGCCAGCCTTTCCCGCACCTCGTGGAAGACCAGACGGTCCAGAAGGTGGAGAAGCTGCCCCTGGCGCCGGGCCAGGTACCGGATCAAGGTCCGGGCTAAAGGCGGGCGGGCTTCCACCAGCTGGAAGAAGCGCTCCTTGGGGATGGCCAGGACCTGGCTTTCCTCCAGGGCCTCGGCGCTGGCGGGGTAGGTGGGGCGCTCCAGGAAGAGGGCCACCTCGGCCAGGACCCGCCCTGGGCCTTCCACGTGCAGGACCACCTGCTTGCGCCCCTCCGGGTCCAGCTTGTACACCTTGATGAGGCCCTTCTCCACCACAAAGAGGGAATGAACGGGCTCCCCCTCGAGGAAAAGCACCTCCCCCCGCTTTAGCCGCCTGGCCCTGGCCTCGCCTTCCAAGGCCTTGAGGTCCTCGGGGTTCAGGTCTCGGAAGAGGGGAACCTGCTTAAGATCCATTCCTTACCCCTTCAAGAAGCTCAGGCGCCTTTGTGCCTCCTCCAGGAAGGGTTCCAGCTTTAAGGCCCTGGCGTAGGCTTCCTTGGCCACCTCCAGGTAACCCAGGGCCTCGGCCAGCTCCCCCAGGCGCAGAAGGCCGGAGAGGGCCCTCTCCTGCAGGTAGGCCCGCTCGGCCTCCGCCCACTCCCCGTAGGGGTCATCGCCGAAGAGGGGGCCCTTGTAGAGCTCCAGGGCCTGGCGCAGGGTCTTGAAGGCGGCGAGGCCTTCCTCGAGGTCCGCCTTGCGCATCAGGGCCTCAAAGCGCTCAAAGTCCAGGAAGCGGTTCTCGGGGAGCCTTAGCCGGTAGTACTCCCCCTCCCGCTCCACGATTCCCGGCAAGGCCTTGCGCAGATGGTAGACCAGGGTGTAGACCTCCTGCCGGGCCTTCTCCGGAGGGAGCTCGGGGAAGAGGGTTTCGGCGAGGTCCTCGGCGTACAGGGCCCGGTCCTTGTTGGCAAGGAGGAGCTTGAGGAGCTGGTACGCTCCCCGCCGTCCGAAGTCCCGAGGACCGAGTTCCCGCCCCCGGTAGCGGACCCGGAAGCCCCCCAGGGCATAGACCTCCAGCTCGGGGATGGGCCTGGCCTCCTCTTTTGGAAAGAGCAGGGGAAGGACCAGCCGCTCCAGCCAGAGGGCAGGGGCCGCGGGGCCTGTGGGGGGGCGTGGGGGACGGGCGTGGAAGAGGGTCTGGACCGCCACCACCTCTCCCTTAGCCCAGAGGGGAAGGCAGATCCGGGGACGGCCCTCGGCCTCGGGGCAGTCGGGGAGACCGTTTTTCAGGCCCGCCACCTCCCCCCGCCAGGCGGGGCAGTTCTTCATGGTGCAGGGCGGGACCCAGCCCAGCGCCACCCGGCGCCCTTCCCGCGCCACCACCTGCACCCCCGTGGCCCCTGTGAGGCGGCGTACCTTCTGGAGGAAGGTGAGGAGGGCCTCGGAGGCCTCGCCCCGGAGGAGGTGCTGGGCGACGGCCTCGAGCCCTACCTCCCCCAAGCGGGTCAGGAGGGTGTAGAGGGTGCTGGCAAAGAGGGGGCCTATGCGGCCGAGGCTGTCTAAAAGGGCCTCGTGGTCCAACCGGGGGTCGCGGGAGGCGAGGTTTAAGACGCCGATGAGGCTGTGGGGAAGCTCCAGGGGGCAACAGACATAGGTTTGGTAGCCCAGTTGCTTCACCTTCTGCCTCAGGTAGCGGGGATCTTCCCCCAGGGCGTGGGTGACGAGGGGCTCGCGCCTCAGGGCCACAATCCCGGGGTAGCCTTCCCCCAACTGGAACCAGGGCCTTTCCAGGAAGGCCTCGCGGTGAAGGCCCTCGTAGGCGGTGAGGATCAGGTGATGGCCCTCGGGGTCTATCAGAAAGAGTTCGGCGGCCTCCATGCCTAGGGCCAGGCGTAGGGCGCGGAGGAAGTCCTCGAGGGCCTGCGGGAACCCCTCGGGGTTACGCAGAAGGTGCTGGGTCAGGCGGGAAAGCTCCAGAAGGAGATCTGGGGGCTCGGCCCGCTCGGGGTAAAGCTCCACCAGGAAGCCCTCCGCTTCCCGGTATCCCTGGCAGCGGAGGCGCCGCCCCTTGACCAGCAATGGGGTGCTGGCCCGGTAGGCTCCCCTCCTCAGCTCCCGTTGCACGGGGCAGCGGGGACAAAGGGGTCGGCCAAAGGGGTCTTGTCCTTGGACCAAAAGGGCGCAGGGGAGGCCGTTCCCCTCCAGGTCCAAGGAAGGGTCGGCCTGAACCTCCCGCACCAGGCCCTTCGCATCCAGTCGGATCCGGGCCAAGGGCTTCATCTGCCCTAAGCCTAAGGGCCCTCTCTTAGGACAAATGTCCCGCATCCGGAAAGTGCCTGCCAGTGCCTCCCTCCAAACTGCAAGCCGGAGGTGAGGATGAAGGGCAAAAGGTTCTTTCCCCTGGCCTTGTTCCTGGCTCTTTTCCCAGCGTTTGCCCAGGAGGGGAAGGCCCTTTACGGCCAGTACTGCGCTTCCTGCCATGGCGCAGAGGCACAGGGTATCCCCGGGGCCATCCCCCCCTTGGCGGGGAACCCACGGGTACAGGACGAGGCCTATGTGGTGAAGGTGGTGCGGGAGGGGCTTTCCGGCCCCCTGGAGGTAAATGGGGTGAGCTATAGCGGGGTCATGCCTCCCATGCCCCAGGTGTCTGAGGCCGAGGCCCAAGCCATCGCCCAGTATCTAAAGGGTTTATCGGGTACCCAAGCCGAGGCCCCGGCGCCCGCGCCTCAGGTCCAAGGGGATCCCGCCTTAGGCCGGGCCCTATACCTGGGCCAGAAGCCCTTGCAGAACGGCGGGGCCCCCTGCCAGGCCTGCCACACGGTGGCGGGCGTAGGCTTCCTGGGCGGGGGGTCCCTGGGCAAGGACCTCACGGATGCCGCCAAGCGCCTGGGGGGCGAGGCGGGGCTTACCGGTTTGTTACAAAACCCCGCTTTCCCCGTGATGCGGGAAGCCTACAAGGGCAAGCCTTTGACCGAGGCCGAGGCCGCGGCTTTGGCCGCTTTCTTGGTGCAGGTCTCCAATGAAGTTCCAAGGCCCGCTTCCCTGTATCTGGGCCGGTTCTTGGTGGCGGGATTGGTGCTTTTGGGACTCTTGTTGCTTTACCAGGCCATCCTCTGGCGGCTAAGGCCCAGGAGCCTGGCGGAGCGCATCCAAAGCCAGCTTAGGAGGTAAACATGAAGGATTGGATCAGGGAAATAGAAAGCCCGGCGGAAAGGAAGTGGGAGGAGTTCTACCGCAACCGCTTCCAGCACGACAAGAGGGTGCGGACCACCCACGGGGTGAACTGCACGGGTTCCTGCTCCTGGGAGGTCTTCGTCAAGGATGGGATCGTTACCTGGGAGCTCCAGGCTACGGACTACCCGAGCCTCGAGGCGGGCCTGCCCCCCTACGAGCCCAGGGGTTGCCAGCGGGGCATCAGCTTCAGCTGGTACCTCTATAGCCCCATCCGGGTGAAGTACCCCTACGCCAAGGGGGCCCTGCTGGACCTCTGGCGGGAGGCCAAAAAGCAACATCCCGACCCCGTGGCTGCCTGGGAGGCCATCCAGAGCGATCCTCATAAGCGCAAGCGCTACCAGAAGGCCCGCGGAAAGGGAGGCTTCAGGCGGGTGAGCTGGGACGAGGTCCTGGAGCTCATCGCCGCTGCCGTGGTTTCCACGGTGAAGCGCTACGGGCCGGACCGGGTCATCGGCTTTTCCCCCATCCCGGCCATGAGCCAGATCTCCTACGCTGCCGGTAGCCGTTTCCTCTCCCTCTTGGGCGGCGTGCCCATGAGCTTCTACGACTGGTACTGCGACCTGCCCAACGCCTCCCCCGAGATCTGGGGGGAACAGACGGACGTTCACGAGTCCGCCGACTGGTACAACGCCCGCTTCATCGCGGTGATGGGCTCCAACCTCAACATGACCCGCACCCCCGACACCCACTTCGTCGCCGAGGTGCGCCACGCCGGGGCCAAGCTCACCGTCTTTAGCCCCGACTTCTCCCAGGTTTCCAAGTACGCCGACTGGTGGATCCCCATCAACCCCGGCCAGGACGGGGCCTTCTGGATGGCGGTGAACCACGTGCTCCTCAAGGAGTACTACGCCGAGCGGGAGGTGCCCTACTTCCTGGACTACCTAAAGCGCTACACCGATGCCCCCTTCCTGGTGGAGATTACGGACGGCCGCCCGGGGCGTTACCTGAGGGCGAACCGCCTCTCGGAGTACGCCGAGGAGGAGAACGGGGACTTCAAGCTCCTCCTCTGGGATGAGGAGAAAGGCCCCAGGATGCCCGGGGGCACCATTGGCTTCCGCTGGCAGAAGGAGAAGGGCAAGTGGAACCTGAAGCTGGAGGATCCTAGGACCGGGGAGCCCTTAAACCCCCGCCTGAGCCTCCTGGGGGCGGAGGACGAGGTCCTTCTTGTGGAGTTCGACGACTTCTCCTCCGACCAAAAGCTCAAGCGGGGCGTGCCCGTCAAGTACGTGGTGACCAAGGAGGGGGAAAAGGTGGCGGTGGCCACGGTCTTTGACCTCCTCATGGCCCAGTTCGGGGTGGGGCGGGGTCTTCCGGGGGATTACCCCAGGGATTACGGGGATGAACTTCCCTACACCCCTGCCTGGCAGGAGAAGTGGACCGGGATCCACCGGGATACCCTCCTTAAGTACGCCCGCTCCTGGGCGGAAAACGGCCTCAAGACCAAGGGGAAAAACCTCATCATCATCGGGGCTGGCATCAACCACTGGTACCACAACAACCTCATGTACCGGGCGGGGATTGTGGCTTTGATGCTCACGGGAAGCGTGGGGGTGAACGGCGGGGGCCTCGCCCACTACGTGGGGCAGGAGAAGCTGGCCAACCAGGCCTCCTGGGGTCCCATTGCCTTCGCCACCGACTGGGGCTACCCCCCAAGGCAGCAGAACACCCCGAGCTTCCACTACGTCCACTCCGACCAGTGGCGCTACGAGCGGGGCTTCTCCGCCTACGACAAGACGGCGGCCGGCCTAACGGACCACACCATAGACCACCAGGTGCGGGCGGTGCGCAAGGGGTGGCTTCCCTTCTTCCCCCAGTTCAACAAGAGTCCTCTGGAGGTGGTCAAGGAGGCGGAGGCCAGGGGAGCCAAGACCGAGGCGGAAATCGTCCAGTACGTGGTGGAGGCCCTTAAGCGGGGGGAACTGAGGTTCGCGGTGGAGGACCCCGACGCTCCTGAGAACTGGCCCAGGGTCTGGTTCATCTGGCGGGGGAACGCCATCGGTACCAGCGCCAAGGGGCACGAGTACTTCCTCAAGCACTACCTGGGAACCCACACCAACGCCATCGCCGAGGAGGTGGCTGCAGAGCACGTGACGGAGGTGGTCTACCGCAAGCCGGCCCCCGAGGGGAAGCTGGATTTGGTGGTGGACCTCAACTTCCGCATGGATACCAGTGCCCTCTACTCCGACATCGTTCTCCCCGCCGCCACCTGGTACGAGAAGGACGACATCAACACCACCGACCTCCACACCTTCATCAACCCTCTGCAGGCGGCCGTGCCCCCCGCTTGGGAGTCCAAGCCCGACTGGGAGATCTTCAAGGCCATTGCCAAGAAGGTCTCGGAACTGGCACGGGTGCACCTGCCCACCCCGGTGAAGGACCTGGTCATGATCCCCCTCCAGCACGACACCCCGGATGAGATGGCCCAGCTCGAGGACCGGGACTGGAAGCGGGGCGAGGTAGCGCCCATCCCCGGCAAGACCATGCCCAAGTTCCGGGTGGTGGAGCGGGACTATACCCAGATCTACGAGAAGATGGTCACCCTGGGGCCGGTGGTGGAGAAGGTGGGGGTGGGGATGCACGGGCTCACCATCCCCGTGGAGGACTTCTACAAGGAACTCGCCGAGCGCCAACCCCGGCTCTTCCAGGGGGAGAAGCGGCCGAGCCTCGAGGAGGCCCGGGAGGTAGCGGAGGCCATCCTCTTCCTAGACCCCGTCTCCAACGGGGAGCTCGCCTATCGGGCTTTCCTGGACGAGGAGAAGAAAACGGGGGTGAGGCTCGCCGACCTCGCCGAGGGCAACCGCCACGTGCGCATCTCCTTCAAAGACCTGGTGGCCCAGCCCCGGCGCCAGCTCACCACCCCCACCTGGAGCGCCATCATCAACCTGGGCCGGGCCTATAGCCCCTACACCCTAAACGTGGAGCGCCTCATCCCCTGGCGCACCCTCACGGGCAGGCAGCACTTCTACCTGGACCACCCCAACTACCTGGCCTTCGGCGAGCACCTGCCCACCTACAAGCCCCGGCCCGACGTCCAGATGCTCCAGGAGACCGAAAAGAGCGCCAAGGAGGCCCAGGGTAAGCTCCTCAACTACATCACCCCCCACGGGAAGTGGTCCATCCACTCCACCTACTCCGAGAACCACCGCATGATGACCCTCTCCCGGGGCGGCTACCCGGTGTGGCTCAACGACAAGGACGCCGCCGAGCTCGGCATCAAGGACAACGACTGGGTGGAGCTTTTCAACGACAACGGGGTCTTCGTGCAAAGGGCCATCGTCTCGGCCCGCATTCCTCGGGGCACGGTCTTCGTCTACCACGCCACCGAGCGCACGGTGGGCATCCCCAAAAGCCCCTTGCGGGGCAAGCGGGCGGGGATGAACAACTCCATCACCCGGGCCCGCCTCAAGCCCGTGCTCATGTCGGGCGGCTACGCCCAGTTCACCTACGCCTTCAACTACTGGGGGCCCGTGGGGGTGAACCGGGACACCTGGGTCTTCGTGCGCAAGCTGGAGAAGTCCCCGGAGTGGTAAAGGAGGAACGCCATGAAGGTTAGAGCCCACATGTCCATGCTCTTCCACCTGGATAAGTGCATCGGTTGCCACACCTGCTCCATCGCCTGCAAGAACCTCTGGACCGATAGAAAGGGCGCGGAGTACATGTGGTGGAACAACGTGGAAACCCGCCCCGGCACCGGCTACCCCACGGGCTGGGAGGACCAGGAGCGCTTCAAGGGGGGCTGGGAGTATAAGGATGGCCACCTGGACCTCCGCCTGCACTCCCGCACCCAGGGGCTTTTCCGCCTCTTCTTCAACCCCGCTCTGCCCTCCCTGGACGACTACTACGAGCCCTTCACCTTCCGCTATAGCGACCTCTTCACCAGCCCCGAAGGGGAGGATCAGCCCACCGCCATCCCCATCTCCATGATCACGGGGGAGCCCATGACCCCAGGGGCCGGGCCCAACTGGGACGATGACCTCTCGGGAAGCCCCCTCTATGCGGCCAACGACCCCAACCTAAAGGGGCTGGACCCCGAGGTGCGGGCCCAGCTTTCCGAGATTGAGGGGGTGGTCTTCCAGTACCTGCCCCGCATCTGCAACCACTGCTTAAACCCCTCCTGCGTGGCCGCCTGCCCCAGCGGGGCCATCTACAAGCGGGCCGAGGACGGGGTGGTCCTGGTCAACGAGAACAAATGCAAAGCCTGGCGGATGTGCGTGGCCGCCTGCCCCTACAAGAAGGTCTACTACAACTGGGCCACGGGGAAGAGCGAGAAGTGCATCCTCTGCTTCCCCCGCCTGGAGACGGGCCAGGCCCCGGCCTGCGCCCACTCCTGCGTGGGCCGCATCCGCTACATGGGGGTGCTTCTTTACGATGCCGACCGCATCCCCGAGGCGGCCATGGTGCCCGACGAGCGGCTGGTGGAGTCCCAGCTTGGGATCATCCTGGATCCCTTTGACCCCGAGGTCATCGCCGCCGCCAAGGCTGAGGGGATTGACGAGGGTTGGATTAAGGCCGCCCAGAACTCCCCCATTTACAAGTTCGTGAAGGTCTGGGGGTTGGCCTTCCCCCTGCACCCCGAATACCGCACCCTGGCCATGATGTTCTACGTTCCGCCTCTTTCCCCGGTGGTCTCCACCTTGGAGAAGGCCTTAAGGGCTAGCCAGGGGAGGGAGGGTCTGGTGCGGCTTGACCTTCCGGAAACCGACTTGGACTTTGAGGTGTACGAGAGCCTGGAAAAGGCGAGGATGCCGGTGAAGTACCTGGCCAACCTCTTCACCGCCGGCAATGAAAGCCTTATCGTGCCCGCCCTTAAGAAGATGCTGGCGGTGCGCATCCTGAAAAGGCAGGAAAGCCTGGAAGGCGGCGTGACGGAAAAGGCCCGGAAGGTCTTGCGGGATGCCGGGCTCACCCTCGAGGAGGCCGAGGCCATCTACCGCCTCACCACCCTCCCCACCCTGGAGGAACGCTTCGTCCTGCCCCCCTACCACCGGGAGATGGCGGCGGAGGTGTGGAAGGATCCCTTGGCCCACAAGGGGGAGACGGGCTTCGGCTACATCCAGCCGCCCTTGAGGGGGGAGTAGGAGGAAGCCATGCGCAACGCCACCCTTTTGGAAACCCTGGCCCTGGCCCTGGATTACCCCATGCCGGGGCGCTTGGAGGAACTTTGGCGGCGCTGGATCGCCTGCCCCCGGGGGCCTGCCAAGCAGAAGCTGGAGCGCTTCCTGCGCCAGGTGGAGGAGCTTTCCCTGGGGGAGTGGGAGGAGCTTTACACCCGCACCCTGGACCTCACCCCCACCACCGCCCCTTATGTGGGGTTTGCCGTCTACGGGGAAAGCTACCAGCGGGGAGAGCTTCTGGCGGCTTTGGTGCGGGCGTTCCGGGAGATCAACCTGGACCCGGGAAGCGAGCTTCCCGACCACCTTGCCAATGTTCTCCGTTACCTGGCCCGGTGTGAAAACCCCCTTCCCGAGCTTCTGGAGATCCTGCCCAAGGCCCTTCAGGAGATGCACAAGACCCTCAAGACCCTGGATGCCAAGAACCCTTACCTCCTGGTCCTCGAGGGGGTCCAGGAGGCCTTGCAGGGGGATTTGGCGAGGAGGTGAAGGATGAACTGGAATACGATTCTCTTCGGCATCTTCCCCTACATCGCCCTCACCCTGGCGGTGGTGGTCACCGCCTACCGCATGGTCTACAGGCCCTTCTCGGTTTCCGCCCAGTCCAGCCAGCTTCTGGAGCAGAAGCGCCTCTTCTATGGCTCCATCGCCATGCACTGGGGGTTGGTTCTGGTGCTCCTTGGCCACCTGCTGGCCCTTTTAATCCCCAAGGGGCTTCTCCTCTGGAACGCCGTGCCCTTAAGGCTTTACCTCTTGGAGATCACCGGGCTCGGCCTGGGGCTTTGGGCCCTGGTGGGCACCTGGGTGCTCCTTGCTCGACGGCTTTCCGTGGCGCGGGTGCGGGCAGCTTCCACCTCCATGGACTATGTGGTCCTGGTGGTGATCCTCGTGTCGGCCCTTTCCGGGGTCCTCACCGCCCTTTTTTACCGCTACGGCAGCTTTTGGTTCCCTGCGGTCATGACCCCTTACCTCTGGTCCATCCTCACCCTGCAACCCAGGCCGGAACTCCTCGCCGACCTGCCCTTCTGGACCCAGCTCCACGTCTTTAACTTCTGGGTCTTCCTGGCGGTTTTCCCCTTCTCCCGGTTGGTGCACATCATCACCGTTCCCCTGGGTTACGTGCTAAGGCCTTGGCAGATCGTCATCTGGGTGCGCAAGCTGGCGAGGTGAACCAATGGTCCACGATCCTGTTCAGCTGGAACAGGAACGCCCTGACCGCCTCCGGGTGCTTTGGCTCTCCACCATCGGCTTTACCGTGATGTTTGCGGTCTGGTTGATGTTCGGGGTGCTGGGGGTGCCCATCCGCAAGGAGTTTGGCCTTACGGATGTGCAGCTTTCCTGGCTCTCGGCGGTAGCCATCCTGAATGGCTCTCTGTGGCGGCTTTTCACCGGTATCCTCACGGACCGGTACGGGGGGCGGCTGGTCTTCACCCTCATGCTCTTCTTCACCGCCATCCCCGCCTATCTGGTGTCCCGGGCGGGAAGCTACCAGGAGCTTCTTCTTTACGCCTTCCTGGTGGGCTTTGCCGGCAATGCCTTCAGCGTGGGCATCGCCTGGAACTCCGCCTGGTTCCCCAAGGAGCAGCAGGGCTTCGCCCTGGGGGTCTTTGGGGCAGGGAACGTGGGGGCCAGCGTCACCAAGTTCATCGGGCCCGCCCTCATCGCCAGCATCCCGCCGGCAGGGTACCTGGGAGGCTTAATTCCCGGGGGCTGGCGCTTCATTCCCTTCCTCTACGCGGTGCCTATGTACACGTCAAAACCTCCATAGGGCATAACCCCAAGGGACTTCCGCGCCTTCCTCCCCCTGCACCCCAGAGGGCAAGCGCCCAAAGGGTGAGCAGGTCCAGCCCCGCCCGGAAGAGGCTCTGTCCCAGCCTCCCGTGCTTCTTGGGCCTCACCGGACGCACCCGGTGCAGCACAAGCCCCGTCCGAAACGCCCACACGAAGGCCAGGCTCAAGGGGACCAAAAGCCGCGAAAGCCTCTCCCCCCGCGTCACGTGCGTGGCCTCCAGGTCAAATCCCCGCCCCTTCAGGGCCCCAAAGAGCCGCTCTATCCCCCACCTGAGCCCGTACACCTCCAGCACCCGGTGAGGGTCCAGGTCCGTAGCCACAATCAGCCACTCCCGGACCCCAAGGCGCAACCCCACCACCCACATGCGCCGCCCGTAGACCCAGTACCGCCGCCTGGGCACCCGGCTCTCTCCCACCTTCAGGGAGGCAAAGAGCTCCCAGGCCCGAGGGCCCGAGCCCAACCGCCACATCCGGGTGTTGGCCTTGATTCGGATGCACCGGGGGATGCCCTTCTCCTCCAGGTACCGGAACCACGCCTCCCCTATGAACTCCCGATCCGCCAGGAACCCCTCCACCCGGAGGTGGGGGAAGTGGGCCCTCAGGAAAGCCAAGGCCCTCTCCATCAGGGCGATGCGTTCGGGGGTGGAGGAGTTGCCGTCGTGGGGAAGGAAGCTCCAGAACAGGGGGACGGCCAGGCCTTGGTACAGGAAGGCCAGCATCAGGAGGTTGACCTTGCTCTTCCCCAGCTCCCACTCGGTCCGGTCCATGACCAGGAGGAGCCCTTGGGGTCGGAGGAGGGCGAAGATGAAGCGGGCATAGCCCTCCCCGTCCAGCCCCGGCCAGGCCAAGAACCGCTGGAACCTTCGGTAGGCGGAGCGGGGGTCAGGGCTGGCTATGGAGCCGAGGGAAAGAGCGAGTCTGGGGCCGCTTGTGGTGCGGGCGGTGACCAGAGCCATCACCAGGGCGGCCAGGAAGGTGAGGCGCCTGAGGTCGGCCTTCCAGTATCGCTTCAAGGCGTTGATGAGTGGGGTAAGCTGTTCCATGGGGACCACCTCCTATGGGTACCTGCCCATCCACGTGGGCGCAGGTCCATCCTAAAGGGGTGGTCCCACGTTTTGACGTGTACTGAGACGCGGTGCTTTTGGTGCTCATGGGCTTCCTCATGTGGTTCGGTACCCCCAGAGAGGATAAGCGCCCGGGGCAGGGGAGGCCTTTCTTGGAGATGCTGGCGCCCCTTAAGTACGTACGGGTGTGGCGCTTCAGCCTCTACTACGTGGTGGTCTTTGGGGCCTACGTGGCCCTAAGCGCCTGGCTTCCCAAGTACTACGTGGATGTCTTCGGCCTGCCCCTTCATGAAGCCGCCCTCCTCACCGCCCTTTTCATCTTCCCCGCAAGCCTCTTGAGGCCCCTTGGGGGCTACCTTTCCGACCGCCTTGGGGCCCGGCGGGTCATGTACTGGACCTTTGGCATCATCCTGCTGGCCACTGGTGTCCTCATGATGCCCGAGGGGCACATCGTCCTTTACACCAAGGGGGGGACCAAGGAGGTCATGCAGTTCACCATGAACGTCTGGCTCTTCACCTTCTTGGTCTTCCTGGTCGGCGTGGGGATGGGGATTGGCAAGGCGGCAGTCTACAAGCACATCCCTACTTACTTCCCCAGGGACGTGGGGGCGGTGGGGGGCCTGGTGGGGATGCTGGGGGCCTTGGGAGGTTTCTTCCTGCCACCCCTCTTTGCCTACGCCCAGGCCTGGACGGGCCTCCCCCAGATGACCTTCTTCGTGCTTTTCCTCTTAACGGCCATCAGCTTCCTCTGGATGCACCTCACCGTGTTGCAACTCCTGCAGCAGGAGGCCAAGCACCTAAGAAACGATTTTGAACTGAAAGAGGACCGCCCATGCTGAAGACCTACAAGGATACCTGGATTCCCGAGTGGAACCCGGAGGACCCCAAGCGCTGGGATCCCGCCTTGGCCTGGCGCACCCTTTGGATCACCACCTTCAACCTCACCCTGGCCTTCATCACCTGGTTCGTGGTGAGCGCCCTGGTGGTGCGCCTGCCCAAGGTGGGGTTTGAGCTTTCCACCCTGCAGCTTTTCTGGCTCACGGCCATGCCGGGGTTGGCGGGGGGGACCTTGCGCATCATCTGGACCTTCCTGCCGCCCATCTTGGGCACCCGGCACCTGGTGACCTTTTCCACCCTGCTCTTGCTCATACCCTTGCTGGGCTGGAGCTTTGCTGTGCAGAAGACGGACACCCCCTACTGGATCCTCCTGCTTCTGGCCTTCCTGGCGGGGATCGGCGGGGGGAACTTTTCCGGTTTTATGCCCTCCACCAGCTACTTCTTCCCCAAGCGCCTCCAGGGGACGGCTTTGGGCTTGCAGGCGGGCATCGGAAACTTTGGGGTTTCCATCGTGCAGTTCGTGACCCCCTGGGTCATCGGCTTCGCCCTCTTTGGTTCCCTCCTGGGCGGGCCCCAAACCTTCACCCCCAAGCCCGGGGTGTCCCAGCCCATCTGGCTGCAAAACGCCACCTTTATCTGGGTGCCCTTTGTGCTGGTGGGGTCTTGGCTGGCCTGGGTGTACTTGAGAAGCGTTCCGGTCCGGGCTAACCTTCGTGAGCAGTTTGACATCTTCCGCGACAAGCACACCTGGGTCATGACCAGCCTCTACATCATGACCTTCGGCTCCTTCTCCGGGTTTTCCGCCATCTTTCCCCTCTTGATCGGGGAGGTCTACGGGAAGTTTGACGGGGCCCCGGATCCCTTGAAGTATGCCTTCTTGGGGCCCTTGGTGGGCTCTTTGGCCCGCATTATTGCCGGTCCCATTTCCGACCGCTTTGGTGGGGCTATCGTTACCCAGGTGTCTGCCATTGGCATTTTCTTTTCTGCTCTGTTGGTGACCCTCTTCACCCGGCCCACCTCATTGGACCAGTTCCCTCTCTTTCTCCTGGCCATGCTCCTGGTCTTCTTCTTCAGCGGGGTGGGGAACGCCAGCACCTTTAAGCAGATACCCATGATCTTCCCGCCCCGCCAGGCGGGAGGGGTCATCGGCTGGACCGCGGCCATCGCCGCCTACGGGCCTTTCATCTTTTCTGCCTTGGCGGGCTACACCCAGAAGGCCACCGGGGGCTTCACCGCCTTCTTCTACGGACTCATGGTCTTCTATGCCCTTAATCTCTTTCTGAATTGGTATTATTATGCCCGCAAGGGGGCAGAGAAGCCCTGCTGAGGTGGGAAAGTCCCTGGGTGGGAAAGCCCCGCCCAGGGACTCGCCTTGATCCAGGTCATGGCTACCTCGCCCGAGGCCTGGGAAACTGGAGGCGGTATGGAGCTGGACGTACGCGAGATTCCCCCTAGGGAGAGGCACCCGAGGATTTTCCGTGTCTTTGACGATCTGGCCCCGGGCGAGGCCTTTGTCCTCATCAACGACCACGACCCTAAGCCCCTTTACTACCAGCTCATGGCGGAAAGGCCCGGGCAGGTGGACTGGACCTACCTGGAGGAGGGCCCCGAGGTATGGCGGGTGCGGATCGGGAAGAGGTAGTGCACCCCGGGATGAAGGTGGCGGAGGTTCTCGCCCGCTGGCCCCATCTCCTCGAGGTTCTGGTGGAGGCGAGCCCTGCCTTCCAGAAGCTTAGAAACCCCCTCCTCCGCCGCACCATGCCGGCTTTGGTGACCGTGGCCCAGGCGGCGAGGATCGGGGGGCTGGAGCCGGAGGAGTTGGTGGCCCGCCTCAACCGGGCCCTGGGGAAGGAGGGAGCTCCTCCGGGAGGTGGGGGAGGGGCGGAAAGCCTCCTCGGGACCCCTCCCCCCCCTTGGCTTGCCGCCCCGGTGGGCTTCCACCTAGACGTGCGGCCCATCCTCGAGGCGGGCGGGGAACCCTTTTCCCGCATCCTGGCCGCGGCCAGGGAGGTGAAGCCGGGGGAAAGGCTGGTTCTAGAGGTACTCTTTGAGCCCATCCCCCTTTACCGGGTGCTGGCCAAGCAGGGGTTTCTCGCCTGGTGCGAGAAGGTTGGGGAACGCCACTACCGGGCCCACTTCTACCGCCAAGGCACGGCGGCAGAAAAGGGGCTAGCCAAGGCACCTCCCCTTACCGAGGCTGATTGGGAAGAGGTCCAGGCTGAGGTGACCATCGAGGAGAACCTGGAACCCCCTCTCCCCATGATGCGGGTCCTCGAGGCCCTGGCCTCCCTTAAGCCGGGGGAGAAGCTTTTGGTCCACCACGTGCGCAGGCCCGTCCACCTCCTGGCCCGCCTGGAGGAGGAGGGGCATGCTTACGCCCTCAAGGACCTGGGCCCGGGGAGGGTCAAGCTCCTTATCCGCAAGGGGGGCTAGTGGGCTTCTGGCACTATCTCTTCATCCGGGCGGCCCTGGTTTACCTGGTCTATACTGCCCTTCTCGGCACCCTCTTCTACCTCTTTCCGGGGCTTGTCGGTCCCTTCCGCCCAAGCCATGTGCACGCTGGCCTCGTGGGCTTCTTCCTGCAGATGGTCATGGGGGTGGCCTACTGGATGATGCCGAGGCCGGGTGGGCTCCGCCAGGATCGGCTGGAAGGGATCACCTTCGTCCTCTTAAACACTGGGCTCCTCCTGCGGCTTGTCCTCGAGCCCCTTTCCCTTTCAGGCCACGCAGGCCTCCGCCCCTGGCTTGGGGTTTCCGGGGTCTTGCAGGTCCTCGCCACCTTGGTCTTCGCCCACGCCATGGGGAGGCGGGTGCTGACGGCAGAGATGCTGCGGCGGCTTCGGGAGGAGCGGGAGCGGAGGGGAGGATGAAGCAGGTGTCCTCACGGCCTGAGGAAGCCCTTGTTCTGGATCTTCCGCCCCTGCCCGAGGAGGTCTTTGCCGACCTTCTCGCCTTTGGCGGGCTTGGGGAGGAGGAGAAGAGGGCCATGCGCCTGGATGCGGAAAGGCTCCTTGAGGAAGCGGCTTCCTTTGTGGCTGGGGTTTACGACCACCTAAGCCGCCACCCCGGCACCGCCCGGGCCCTGGGCTGGGAGGGAAGGGTGCCGGAGGAGGAGCTTTACACAAGGCGGGCCTTTTTCTCCGCCTGGCTGGCCCGCACCATCGGGGTGGATACCTCGGCGGAGTTCGCCCGGGAGGTGTACCGGGCGGGCCTCTGGCACGGAGGCTTGGGCCCCAAGGGGGCCTTGATCCCCCCTGAGTACGTGGGGCTTTCCTTCGCCCAGGTGGGGCGGTATGTGGCGGAGAGGGTGCGGGATGTGCGCCCCTGGCTCGTCTACCTTTCCGTCCAGGAGGAGGTGATGCGGAAAGGGTTTGACGCCGCCCTTGCCCTCAGGGAGGGGAAGGTGGCAGTGCGCTTTCAGGCCTTGGGCCTGGCCCACCCTGCCTTGCCCAGGCCCCTCGCCTTGCGGGCGGGAGGCGTGGGGGAAGCTCTCTTCAAGGCTTTTGCCGTGAACCCTGCTTTAAGGGACCTTGCCCTCGAGGCCCTGGCCGCCGAGGAGGAGGTGGGGCTTTGGCTGGAGCCCAAGACCCTCTGGCGGCTCAGGCCCCGCTGGGCGGTGCTTCTCAACGGCCGGGATGTGCGCTACCTCGAGGGCCTGGCCACTCCTTTGCGGGAAGGGGACCTCCTCACCCTTCTGCCCCCGGGCCGCTGACCGCCCAGGGGGTGGCCATGACCTGGATCATGGCTAATCCCGGGCAGCAGGCTCAGGATTAAGACGATGCTGGTCACGGCCCATAACCGCGTGATTCCCCTTTCCATCCCCGCCGGATTTGTCTTCCTGGGAGAAGCCTTTTTCCTGGCGGCAAGCCTCCTATTTGCCCTCCATCCCGAGGCCTTTGCCGTTCCCCGGCACCCTTTGGGCTTGGCCGGGGCCCACCTCTTCCTCCTGGGCTTCGGGGTGGGGGTGCTCCTTGGGGCCATGCACCAGCTTCTGCCGGTGGTCCTGGAGACTCCCCTTTACCGCCCGGGGTGGGGGTATCCGGTGATGGTTCTTTGGAGCCTGGGGGTAGTCCTCCTGGCCTCGGGCTTCGCCTGGGTTCCTTCCCTTGTGCCCTGGGGTGGGGGCTTGGTCCTGGTTGCCCTTCTTTTCTTCGCTTACCACGTCTACCTCACCTTCCGCCAGGCTCCCCGCTGGAACCGGGTGGCCACCGCCTTGGCCTGGGTGGTCTTCTACCTGGTCCTCACCCCCTTTCTAGGGCTTTTGCAGGCTCTTTCCCAGCGCTATGGTTTTTACGACCCGGAAAGGCTCACCTGGCACCTCCTTGCGGGCTTGGGCGGGGTTTTCCTCCTTTCCATCCTGGGCGTGGGCTACAAGCTCCTTTCCATGTTCACCCTCACCCACGGGGTGGACGAGCGGGTTCTGGGGCTTCTCCTCTTTGCGGCCAATCTTGGGTTTCTAGGTTTGGCCATGGGGGAGAGGTTGGGCTATCTCCTTCTTCTTCTTTCCTACGCCCTGGCTCTCTACGACACCTGGCGCATCCTCAAAAACCGCATGAAAAAAGCCCTGGATATCGGGGTGCGGCACTACCTCCTTGGCCTCCTCTTCCTGGGCCTGGCCCTCTTGGCCCTGCCCTTTAACCCCGTATGGGCAGCGCTTTGGTTTGCCTTGGGCTTCGTGGGGCTGGTGGTCACGGGGATGCTCTACAAGATCCTGCCCTTTCTGGTCTGGACCCACCGGTATGCCCCAAGGGCAGGAAAGGAAAAGGTGCCCCTGTTGAAGGAAATGCTCCCGGAAGGGGCGGGGTATGGGGCAGGGGCCTTGTTGGCCCTAGGGGCCTTCCTTTTTCCCCTCTTTCCCGGGGCGGGCTGGGTCTACCTCTTGGGGGTTTTCCCCCATGTTTATGCCCTTTGGGAGGTGATGCGGCGATGACGGCGAGGAACCCGCTGGAGGCGCAGGCGTGGTCGCTTTTGGAGATGGTCTACGACCCGGAGCTTGGCCTGGACGTGGTTAACCTGGGCCTGGTCTACGACCTGGTGGTGGAGCCCCCCCGGGCCTACGTGCGCATGACCCTCACCACCCCGGGCTGCCCCTTGCACGACAGCATGGGGGATGCGGTGCGGCAGGCCCTCTCCCGGCTTCCCGGGGTGGAGGAGGTGGAGGTGGAGATCACCTTTGAGCCTCCTTGGACCCCGGAGAGGCTTTCGGAAAAAGCCCGCCGCCTACTGGGATGGATCTAACGATCCGGGCTCTGAAAGGGCTTTTCCCGGGGCCTGGGGCGTAGGGGGGCCCACCTCCACCTCTAGCCGCACCTTGCTTCCCGGGGGAACCCAGAGGGTCAGGGTAAGGGAGCCTTGGCCCAGGAAAAGGTGAAGCCCCTCCGCTAAGGGCCTCGAGGCCAGCACGGCCTCGCCCCGTACCTCCACCGAGAGGGTCCACCGGGTGTTGGCCAGGAGGCGGACCCCATGAAGGCCAGCCCCCAGCTCCAGGGCTGAAGCGGCCTCTCCTCTCGCTCCCTCCGGGCGCAGGTAGGCCACCGGCGGGATGCGGAGGCTCACCGTGTGGTCTATGGGGCTCTGGGCGGCGGCCCAAGGGCTTATCAGAAGGAAAACCCCTAGGATCCACGCCCGCATGCTCCCCCCCTCCTTAGGGGCTTCCGGGGAGCAGGGGCGGGGGTTGAGGAAAGGGGCAAGCCCATGCGTCCGGCCGGTTGCGCCACTGGCTCCCCGTGTCCCTTGGCGCCCATCTTGGGACTCACGGTTCCTCGCCTCCGAACGCCCTAAAAACCTTAGGGCCAGGCTGGGCGCCTGGCCGGCAGAGGGAAAAGAAGGGTAAACCCCAACCGCCCTCGGCCGGTTGCGCCACTGGCTCCACCTGCCCCAGGCGCCCAGATTGCAGGGCAGGCTTCCTCGCCTCCGAGGTGCCTTTGGGGGGCTAAGTACCCTCCCCCAAGATTTTCAACTCCACACCCCCCAGGGCTTTCAGGGCCTGCGCCACCGCCTCCTTAAGCTCCTCCACGCTCCCGTAGTGCCGCCTTGGCATCAGGAACCCCTTCACCCGCCGCCAGACGCTCTCCATGGGGTTCAGATGCGGGCTGTACCGCGGCAGGTAGGCCACCATAAGCCCCCGCTCCCGCCACGCCTCCTTCCTCCCCTCCACCTCCCGGGACCGGTGGAAGGGCGCGTTGTCCATGAACACCTTCAGGGGCTTGGCTAAACCTTCGGCCACCCGGTCCAGATACCCCCGCACCACCTCCCACCGCACCGGCCCCTCCAAAAGGGCAAAGAAAAGCCGCTCCCCCTCCCGTCCCCGCACCAAGTGCCCCACCACGTTCACCCGCCCCCGGGAACCCCAGGCCCGGGGCACCCCCTTGGCCTCCCCCCTCCGACCCCAGGCGTAGGTAGGGGGAAGGGTCAGGGAAAACCCGCTCTCATCCAGGTACCCCACCTCCATCACCCCCTCCTCCGCCCCCTTTTTGCTTCCTCTTCCTCCTCCGCGAAAGCCTTCACCTCTTCCTCCGTGGGCTTTCCCGGAGGCACGTACCGCGTCCGTCGCCACACGTACCCCATGGCCCTCAGGTGCCGGGCCACCACCTTGGGGGCCAGGCGGACCCCGAAGCGCTCGGCTAGGGCTGCCGCAAGCTGCGGGGCGGTCCAGACCCTATCCTCGGCCAGCCTTTCCTCCACGAAGGCGGCCATCTCGGGGGTGAACTTCCTGGGAGCTCCCGGGGGTTTGCGGTAGGCGAGGCCCTGGAGACCCTCCCTCACGAAGCGCCGGAGGACGAGGTAGACCGTGGTGCGGTCCTTGTGGAAGTGCTGGGCGATCTTTGGGGCGGTCCAGCCCTCGGCCGCCAGGCGGACCATCATGGCCCACAGGCGGGTCTTCTTGTGGGTCCTTGGGTCCAGGGAGAGCTCCAGGAGGAGCCGGTCCTCCTCAGGGGTCAGCTGGATCCGAAGTGGGGCCGCCATGTTGAGATGATAAGGGGTTGGCACTTAGCGCCCCTTGCCTTAGGATACCCCAGGGGCCGCTTTAGGGAAAGCCCCTGTAGTCGGTCAACACATTTGAGACTCTGTGGGGACCGCCTCCCCCCGTATTCTAGCCAGGTACTCTAAAGGGGCCAGGCCCCCCAAGGCCCGGTGGGGTCGCCGGCGGTTGTAGTGGTCCAGGTAGGCGTCAAGCTCCCTTTGGAGCTCGGGGATCTGTGAAGGCAACGGTCGTGTGTAGAACTCATCCCTAAAGGTCCGCTGCATCCGCTCCACGTGACCATTGAGCTTGGGGCTCCTCGGAGGAAGAACGAAGAGCTTAACGCCCAAACGTTCACAGGCCTCCTCAAAATCGGACATAAACTCGCTGCCCCCATCCACCTGCACCGCACGAATAGGAAAAGGCGCTCGCACCATCAGGCGGGCAAGAAAGCTGGCCGCCAGGTTGGCCGTGGCTCGGGTGTGGACTTCCGCAAGGGAGAAACGGGTGAAGAGGTCGACGGCCGAGAAGTGCTGGATCCTCTCCCCAGGGCCCAGGGTCACGGTGAGGGTATCCACCTGGATAAGGTCGCCAGGGTGACCCACCTCGTATCCCTTGGGCTTCCTTTGCGCATAGGGCCTCCTTGGCCTTCCCCTTCCCTTTCCCCTTCCCCTCCTGGCCAAAAAACTGGCCACGCTCTCCACGCGTCCGCTCCCTTCAAGGTAGGCCAGGATCCGCCCCACGGTGCGCTCGCTCACCGCAAAGCCCTCCTTCCTTAGGGTCAGCCAAATCGGCCAGCGGCCCCAGGTGGGGTTCTCCTTCCTTAGGGCTTCCACCCGGATCAGCAGATCCGAAGACCAGTAAATCCTCCGCCGCAAGCGCTGAGGACGTCTTGACCGAGGCTTAAGACCGGCAAGGCCCTCTTCCTTGAGGCGTTTCCGCCAGCGGTAATAGGTGGCCCGGCTGATCCCCAAAAGCTCCTGGATCTCGGGCCAGCCCACCCGGTATTTCCTGAGCGCCTCCACCTGTTTGAGCTTCCGTAAGCGGTCCTGAACCGTGGGATCGCCGGCCCCGGCCTCTTGGAGTTCCCGGGCCTTCCGCGCTCCCCGCAAAACCTCTTTGCCAACCGTGGTAAGCTGCATCCGTGGGGACCCCCTCTCTTCTGGAGTGGTCCCCACATTTTTACTCGTCCAGTCTCACATGTGTCTGTCCGGGTTCAGGGGCCAGGGCCAGGTAGGCGAGGGCCCTTTCCGCGGCCCTCCTCCCCGAGCCCACCACCTCGGGGAGGCCGACCCCCATGAGGTAGTTCCCCGCCAGAAAGAGGCCCGGAGCCTTGAGGAGGGCCATCTCCAGGCGCTCCACCCGCTCCAGGTGCCCCACCCGGTAGGCGGGCATGCCCTCGGGGAAGCGGAAGACAAAGGTGCGTTCCGCCCGCACCTCCTGGCCCAGGAAGCGGCGGAGGTCCTCGAGGGCCACCCGGGCAAGCTCCGGCTCGGAAAGCCTGGCCACCTCCCCGGAAAAGTAGGCCCGCACCAGGCTGAACCCCTCCGGGGCCCTCCCGGGCCATTTCTGGTGCGTCCAGGTAAACCCCCTGGCCCTGTAGCCCTCCCCCTTGGCGATGAGGAGGCCATGCCCCAATACGGGAAGCGCTTCGTTAAAGGCCAGGCTCACCGTGGCCGCCGGGGTGTGGGGAATCCCCTTGAGAAGGGCCGTGGCCTCGGGGAGGAAGGGCCTTAGGAGGTGGGCCGCCATGGGGGCGGGGGTGGCCAGGACCACTGCCTCCACCTCCAGGGGTCCCCTGGGGGTGTGGAGGCGGTACCGGCCACCCAGGGGCTCGAGGGCTAATAAAGGGGTGGCCAGGAGGATTCTTTCCACCACCTCCTCGGCAAGCTTCCGCGTTAGGGCGGAAAGCCCCTCTTGGAAGGAAAAGAACAGGCTTCCCCCTTCCCGGCTTCCCCGCATTTTTTTCGCCCGCATGGCCCCCAGGATGAGGCTTCGGTGCTTCCGCTCCAGGTCCAAAAGCTGGGGGAAGGCCGCCCGCATGGAGAGTTCCTCGGGTTCCCCTCCATAGATGCCTCCCGCCAGGGGTGCCACCAGGGCGGCGAAGACCTCGGGGCCAAGCCTCCGTTCCACGAACTCCTTCAGGCTCTCGTCCTCCTTGGCCCCCCGGGGGAGGAAAAGGTCGTATAGGGCCCTGAGCTTCCCGGAAAAGGAGAGGAGGGAGGTGCGGGAGAGCCCCTTGAGGTCCCCCGGGATGATCTGCAGAAGCCCCTCGGGGAGGGGGTGGGCCTTTCCCTTGCGCAGGATGTAGGCCGCGGGCTTGGCGGGAAGGGTGCCGATGGGCGTGAGGCCGAAGCGCTCGCTAAGCTCCAGGACCTCCTTCTTGTAGCGCACGCTGGCGTCCGGCCCCCCTTCCACTAAGAAGCCCTCCCCTTTGTGGGTGCGCACCTTGCCCCCCAGGCGGGGGCTTGCCTCCAGGAGGAGGAAGTCCACCCCCGCCTCCTTCAGGGCCAAGGCGGCGGAAAGCCCCGCCCATCCTCCTCCCACCACGGCTACCTGAGCCACGCTGCCTCCACCAGCTCCTTAAGCACCTGGATGTAGTCCAGATCGGCGTTGAGGCTCCGGGCCCGGATGAGCCTTAATCCCACCTCCTGGGCGGTGGCCTGGGCCTCGAGGTCCAGGTCGTAGTAGACCTCCAGGTGGTCGGCGGGGAAGCCCACCGCCTGGACCACCACCTCCTCAAAGCCCTCCTCCCTCAAGGACTTAAGGTGCTCGTTGATGTCGGGGCCAAGCCAGGGCTCGGGGGTGCGCCCTGCGGACTGGTAGGCCACGCTAAAGCGGGGCAGGGCAAGCCTCTTGGCGATGAGCTCCGCCGTCCTCTCCACCTGCCGGGGGTAGGGGTCGCCCCGTTCCACCGCCGAGAGGGGGATGGAGTGGGCGGTGAAGACGTAGGCGGCCTTCCTGGGCTCCCTAAGCCGCCATATGGCCTCTTCAAGCCTCCTGGCGTAGGCGGCAATCAGGCTGGGATGGGCCTCGTAGCTTTCCACCCAGACCATCTCGATGGGCTCGGGGAGGGATTTTAGGGCGGCTTCCACCTTCTCCTGGTACTCCGCCACGCTCCTTAGGGAGTAATGGGGGGCGGCCACGATGGCCACCGCCCGCCTCACCCCATCCTCGTGCATGGTGGCGACGGCCTCCCCGATGGAGGGATGCCAGTGCTTGGTGCCCACGTAGACCCGGGCCGGCCCCTGGGGGATGCGGGGGCCGAAGGGGCCCAGGAGGCGCTTGGGGTAGGCGGGGGCCTCGAGGTTCAAAAGCGCCTGGAGCCTGATGGCCTGAACCAGGGTGATCTCGTTCAGGGGGCTTTTGCCGATGGCGTGGTAGCGCTCTTCCAGCTCCCTCACCAGCTCCTCGGAAGGACGCCTTCCCCGGCGGATGTCCGTGTAGTAGGGTTCGATCTCTTCCGGGGTGTAGGGGGTGCCGTAGGCCATGAGGAGTACGTTCATGCTGCTTCCTCCTTTTCCTTGAGGAGTTCTACCACATAGCGCACGTGTTCCACCGGGGTGCCGGGCAGGATCCCGTGGCCCAGGTTGAAGATGTGCCCGGGCCGGCCAGCGTTTTCCGCAAGGATCCTTTCCACCTCCCGCCGGATTACCTCCTTGGGGGCGAAGAGGACCACGGGGTCCAGGTTGCCCTGGATGGGGGTTTGCCCCAGCGCCTCCCGGGCCCAGGGAAGGGGGGTGTGGTGGTCCAGGCCCATCACGTCCCCTCCGGCCTCCTGCATCTCCTTAAGAAGGCCCATGGTCCCCACCCCGAAGTGGATCACGGGTACCCCAAGGGGCCTTAGCTCCTGGAAGAGCCTGGTCATGTGGGGCTTCACGTACCGCCGGTAGTCCGCGGGGGATAGGGCCCCCACCCAGGAGTCGAAGACCTGGAGGAGATCGGCCCCCGCCTCCACCTGGGCCTTCAGGTAGCGGGCCATGGCCTCGGTTAGCTTTTCCAATAGCCGGTGCCAAAGGGCTTCCTCCCGGTACATGAAGGCTTTGACCTCCTGGAAGTGGCGGCTCGGCCCCCCCTCTATAAGGTAGCTGGCCAGGGTAAAGGGGGCCCCGGCGAAACCGATAAGGGGTACCTTAAGCTCCCCCTTCAAAAGCCGTATGGTTTCCAGGACAAAGGGCACGGCCTCCTCCGGCTCCAGGGGCCTTAGGGCCTCCACCCCCTTGGAGTCCCGGATGGGCCGGTGGATGACGGGGCCTTTGCCCTCCACCAGGTCCAGCTCCACCCCTATCCCGTAGAGGGGGGTGGTGATGTCGGCGAAGAGGATGGCGGCATCCACCCCAAGCTGTTTCACTGGAAGAAGGGTCACCTCGGCGCAGACCTCGGGGTTCTGCACGATCTCCGGTAGGGTGTAGCGCCGCCGGATCTCCTGGTACTCCTTCTGGTAGCGCCCCGCCTGCCGCATGAACCAGACGGGGGGCCTCGAGGTGGGCTCGCCTCGGGCGGCCCTCAGGATGAGGTCGTTCACGCCCCCCATGGTAGCATGGGGCATGCGCGCCTTTTTCCTCGCCCTTTCCTTGGCCCTTGCCCCCCTAGCCCTGGCCCAGGAGGACCCCGTGGTGGCCCAGGTGGGGCCCGAAAGCATTACAAGAAGCCAGTTTGAGATGCGCTTTGGCCTCTTCGCCAAAAGCGCACTCCGGCAGCTTGGCCTCCCCGACTCGGAGGAAACCCGCGCCCTCCTGGCTCAGTACCGGGCTCCATACCTGGAGGCCCTGGCGGAGGAGCGGGCGCTTCTTTTGCTGGCCAGGCGCCAGGGGTTCTGGCCCCTACCCGACAGCGTGGAGGCCCAGGTGGCGGAGCTCGTGAAGGCCTTTCCCGAGGAGGAGGCCCTGCGGAAGGCCCTGGAAGGGGCAGGGGTGCCCGACCTGGCCACCTACCGCACCCTCCTGGCCGAGGCCATGGCCCTCGAGGCTCTGGAAGCCCATTACCGCATGGAGCTTAAGGTTTCCCCAGCGGCCCTGAAGGCCCTTTGGCTCCTTTCCCCGGAGTACCGCCACCCCGCCCTCTACTGCGCCCGGCACATCCTGGTGCCCACCCTCGAGGCGGCCAAGGAGGTCCTGGCCCGCCTGGCCAAGGGGGAGGCCTTCGCCCAGGTGGCCAAGGAGGTTTCCCAGGACCCGGGCTCCAAGGAAGCCGGGGGGGATCTCGGCTGCGAGCCGGAAGGCACCTACATCCCCGCCTTTGAAAAGGCCCTGCTGGCTCTGAAGCCCGGGGAGGTTTCCCCTCCCCTGGGGACGGAGTTTGGCTTCCACGTGATCCTCCTGGAAAGGCTGGTACCCCCGGGCCGCTACCCCTTGGAGGAGGTGGCGGAGGAGCTGGCCCAGGGGGTGAAGGACAAGGCCTGGGAAAGGCTGGTCAAGTTCCTGATCCGCCCCTATCCCATCACCCTTTTCCCCGAGCGCCTATAGGGTTAGGAGGAGGGCCGCATCCCCCCTTGGGGCAGGGGCCAAGGCTAGGGCCTCCCCGGGGGCGTAGATGCCGCTTTGCCCCTCAAAGGTGAGGCCCAGAATCTCGCCGTTCAGCATGGGGTTCAGGAGGAGCCGGAGGTGTTCCCGGCCCACAAGCCTCTCCTGGGCGGAAGCCCTCCAGACCTCCCCTTCCCTTCGGGATCCATCCCAGGGCCAGGGGCGGTCCCAGGGGGCGGGGTTGGCGGAGGGTTGCAGGAGAACCTCCGCCTCCAGGGCGTCCAGCCGGGCCAGGTACCGCTCGAAAAAGCCGTCCAGGCAGATGAGGATGCCCACCCTGCCTGCCGGGGTTTCCACCAGGTGGGGGCCGAAGGTGCCCCGCCTGAGCCAGCGCTCAGGGGGTGTGAGTTCCATCTTGGGCACCTGGGCCAACAAGCGGCCTTCGGGGTTGAGGAAAAGGGCGAGGTTCTGAAAAAGGGGCGTGCGGGCGAACCGCCCCCGGGCCAGCTCCTCCTCGTAGGGCGGGGAGAGCAGGGTGCCCGCCAGAAGATAGGTGCTGAAGGCCCGGGCGGCCTCCGCCATTACCTGCTGGAAAACCCCGTAGGCCCGCCGGGCCCGCCTCCAGGGGAGAAGGGGGTTTTTCAGGAGGTCCCTGGGATGAAAATCCCCCTCCAGGTGGAGGAGGAGGGGAAGCCCAAAGAGCTCCGGGAAGGCAACCAGGCGGGGAGAGGAAGTGCCCTCGAGGCTTTCCAGCAAGGAGAAGACCCGCTCCCGGAAGGCCTCCTCCGTGCGATAAAAGTCCGGCTTGACCTCCGCCTGGATGGCCAAGAGGGTGCGGAAGCGCACCCCTTCAGTCTAATGCCCCTGGGCCAGGCTCTGGGCCACGATGAAGGCCCCCATGGCCACCAGGAAAAGGGCAAACCCCCGCCGCAGGCCCCCCTGGGGTAGCCGCACCGCCAGCCGGCTACCCAGGAAGCTTCCCAGGGTTCCCACCCCAACGAAGAGGAGGGCCACCCCGTAGTTGACGGCCAGGCCCAGCTCGGGCAGAAGGTGCAGGTACTTGTAGAAGCCGGCGAAGGACTTGAGGGCGATGATGAAGAGGCTGGTTCCGATGGCCAGGTGCATGGGAAGCCGTCCTAAAAGGACCAGGGCGGGCACTATGAGAAAGCCCCCGCCCACCCCCACGAAGCCGGTGAGGGCCCCTACCGCTAGCCCGTCCAGGACGATCTTCCAGGGCTTGCGGCACCCTTTGCCCTCGGCCCTTAGGGGGCTTGGCCGGGCCATGAAGTAGGCGGCAAGAAGTATCACCAGGGCGAAGGTGAGAAGCTGCACCTCCCCGGAAACGAAGCGGGAAAGCCAGGCCCCCAGGTAGGTGCCCGCCATGCCCGGAAGGCCGACGAAGAGCACGTTGCGCCAGTCCACCAGGCCCCTTAGGGCGTAGGGCAGGGCTCCCAGAAGGGCGATCCCTCCCACGATGAGGAGGCTTTCGGCGATGGCCTGCTTGGGAGGCTCCCCCAGGAGGTAGACCAGCACGGGCACGGTAAGAATAGACCCCCCTGAGCCCAGTAGCCCCAGGGAAACCCCGATGAGAAGAGCGCCAAGAAGGGCCAGACTCATCGCTCGATCGGCAAGCCCGCGCCCATCCAGGCGTAGGTGCCCCCCTCGAGGTTGTACACCCGTTCCCCGGGGAAGCCCTGGCCCACCAGGAAGTCCGCCGCCACCCCCGAGCGGTTCCCGGAGTTGCAGACCAGGAGGATGGGCCGGTCCTTGGGCAGGTCCTTAAGCCTTTGCGGCAGGGAGGAGAGGGGGATGTTCACCGCTCCGGGCACGTGTCCATCGGCGTACTCCCAGGGCTCCCGCACGTCCACCACCAAGGCTTCCTGCAAAAGCTTTTCCGCCTCGTGGGGGCCCACCTCCTGGTACGGGGTGGCGGTGTAGCCCACCTCCACCGGGCTGGTGTCCACGGGGAGGCCTGCCCTGTACCAGCGGACGATGCCCCCCTCGAGGTTGTAGATGTTCCCGTAGCCCTGGGCGGTGAGCCAGGCGGCCGCCTGCCAGGAGCGGTTTCCCGTGCGGCAGTAGAGGACCACGGGCCGGTCCTTGGGGATCTCCCCGTAGCGGGCCATGAACTCGGAAAGGGGCACTAGGCCTGCCCCGGGAATCCGGGCCTGGGCGTACTCCTCCACCTCCCGCACATCGATGAACGCCACGCCCTGGTCGTAGAGCTCTTTGGCTTCCTCTGGGCTCAGGTCCTTGACCTCGGCTTCGTACATGTTTACCTCCTTGGGATGTTTGGGGGACTGGGGCAGAACCCCAGTTCCCCGGCGCTACACTCAGGCGCTTACCAGCTCCTCGCCCTTCTCCACCGGGAAGCTGGCTTCCTGCCAGGCCTTGATCCCCCCGGTGAGGTTCAAGGCATTCCTAAAGCCATGGGACAGGAGGGCGCTGATGGCGGTGCTGGAGCGGTCCCCACCCACGCAGTGGACGATGAGGGGCTTGTCCTTGGGGAGCTTGTCCAGGTGGGCCAGGACGCGGCCCGCGTGGATGTTCAGGGCGCCGGGGATGTGCCCCGCCAGGTACTCGTCCCGGCCCCGCACGTCCAGGATGACCGCCTCGCCCTTTTGCCAAAGGGCATGGGCCTCCTTGGCGGTAATCTGGGGTACGGTTTCCAGCTCCCCTTCCGCATACCCCGAAAGGCCTGGGATGTACCCCACCACCTCGTCCAGGCCAATGCGGATCAGGGCCCGGGTCAGGGCCTCCACCTCGGAGGGATGGGCCAGGAGGATGAGGGGCCGGTTGTAGGGAAGGAGCCACCCGGCCCAGGTGGAAAAGTTCTTCCCCGCAGGGATGTTGATGGATCCCGGCATGTGGCCTCCCGCAAAGGCGAACTTGTCCCGGGTGTCCACCAGGATGGCCCCTTCTCCCAGGTAGCGGTCAAACTGGGCCTTGGTGAGGCGGCCCGGGTGCGGGATACCCCCCAGGATGGGCATGCCATCCCGGTTCAGCCGCTTCATCTCCTTGAAGTAGGTGGGGGCTTCCGGCTGACCGGCGAGAAGCGCTTTTACGAAGCCCTCCTCATCGTTCCTCTCCAGGTATTCCGCCCACCAGGCGTGCCGCCTCTCGTAGCCCACGGTGGTGGCGGGAAGGGCCCCCAGGGCTTTGCCGCAGGCGGAGCCGGCCCCGTGCCCAGGCCAGACCTGCACGTGGTCGGGAAGGGTCAGGAACTTCTCCTTAAGGCTTTGGAACATGCGCCGGGCCCCGGGCAAGGCGGTGCCCTTGATCCCGGCGGCCTCCTCGAGGAGATCGGGCCGGCCGATATCCCCCACGAAGACAAAGTCCCCGGTGAGGAAGAGGAGGGGTTCGTCGGTTACCGCCCCGTCCGCCACCAGAAAGGAGATGTGCTCCGGGGTGTGGCCGGGGGTGTGCACTGCCTTTATGCGGATGTTTCCCACCCTGAACTCGTCCCCATCCTTGAGAAGGACATAGGAGAACCCTTCCAGCCCCTTGTACTTCCAGTTCTCATCCCCCTCGTCGGAGAGGTAAAGGGTGGCCCCGGTGGCCTTGGCCAGCTCCCTGGCCCCCGAGAGGTAGTCGGCATGGATGTGGGTTTCGGCGATGGCGGTGATGCGGAGGCCCAGGTTCTGGGCGAGCTCCAGGTAGACGTCCACGTCCCGCCTAGGGTCCACCACCAAGGCCTCCCCGGTGGCGGCGCAGCCCAGAAGGTAGCTCATCTGCGCTAGGCCTTCCTCGTAGATTTGGCGGAAGATCATCCCTTCACCTCCAGCGAGGGAGCTTTGTCCCTCAGGGGGTCAGTATACCCATGGGGGGTAATGGTGTCAAGGCACGCGAACGTGAAGGAAGGCTCTATCCCGGGAAACCTTTTTTTGATATGGTGAGGACCTGGATGTACCCCTACTGGGGTATTCTGGAGGTAAGCATGGCGCTTTTGGGACCCAAGGAGCAAGAGATCGTGCGCGAGAGGCTTTCCAGCCTGATGCGGGATGTGGAGATGGTGCTTTTCACCGACACCTCCACCCTGATCGCCCCGGGCAAGGAGCCCTGCCTGTACTGCAAGGAGACCAAGCAGCTTCTGGAGGAGCTTTCCGCCCTTTCCGATAAGCTGCACCTGGTGGTCTACGACCTGGCCACCCCCGAGGGGAAGGAAAAGGCCCAGGTGTACAAGGTGGAGGCCGCCCCCACCCTGATCCTCCGGGAGAAGGGCTCGGAGGCCATTAACCTCCGCTACCGGGGGATCCCGGCGGGGTACGAGTTCGCAAGCCTCCTCGAGGACATCGAGATGCTGGGCCGCGACGGCCACGGCCTGCCGGAAAACGTGGTGGAGGAGCTCAACAACCTCCCCGAGGAGGTGGTGCTCCAGGTCTTCGTCACCCCCACCTGCCCCTACTGCCCGCAGGCGGTGCGCACGGCCCATCGCCTGGCCTACGCTTCCCCCAAGGTGTGGGGCGAGATGATTGAGGCCAACGAGTTTCCCGAGCTTTCCAGCCGCTATCACATCCACGGGGTTCCCGACACCATCGTGAACCACGGCAAGGAAAGGATTCTCGGGGCCCAGCCCCTTTCCCAGTTCCTCCAGGCCATTCGCAAGGCCGTGGGGGTGAGCGCCTAACATGACCCGCCGGGCGCTTGTTGGGTTTTTCGCCCTCCTGGTCCTTGCGGCCTGTGGGTCCAAGGGGAGCTACCAGGATGTGGATCCAGGAGAGCTTTACCGGGCCCTCGAGTCCGGGGCCTGGGTGGTGGACGTGCGCACCCCCCAGGAGTTCGCCCAGGGCCACGTGCCGGGCGCGGTAAACCTGCCCCTTCAGGAGATCGCCGCCTGGGCCGACAAGCTCCCCAAGGACAAGCCCGTCTACCTCTACTGCCGTAGCGGCAACCGCAGCCGCCAGGCAGCGGAGTACCTGAAGAAAAAGGGGTACACCAACCTCTACAACCTGGAGGGCGGGGTTTTGGCCATTGAAAGGGCGGGTTTTCCTCTGGTTCGCTGATGGATGCGGTACAGGTAGGACCCTTCGCCATCCCCTGGGTCAGGTTCCAGGTGTTCCTGGCCCTTTTGGCCCTGGTGGCGGTGGCCGAGGTGGCGGCACGTCGGGTGGACCGGCGGCTGGCCCCTTGGGCGTACAATGCTATTCTTCTGGGCTTTGTGGGGGCGCGGCTTGGCTTTGTGCTGGAAAACGCTTCGGTCTTTACCCGGGATCCCCTTTCCGTCCTTTACGTTTGGCAAGGAGGTTTTACTCCCCTTTGGGGTATCCTGGCTGCGGGAGGGTACACGCTGATGGCTTTGCCCAAGACCCTTTGGCGGTATGCCTTGTTCTCCGCACTGGCGGCAGGCTTGGTCTTCGGGGTCTTCCAGGTGCAGAGGCGAGGGGGGGAGGAGGTGCGGCTGCCCTCGGTCACCCTCGCCACCCTGGGGGGTACCCCGGTGAACCTCCAGGACTTCCGGGGGAAGCCTTTGGTCCTGAACCTCTGGGCTACCTGGTGCCCTCCTTGCCGGCGGGAACTACCCATGATGGTGCGCCTGAGCCAGGAGCACCCCGAGGTGCGCTTCGCCTTCGCCAGCCAGGGGGAGGGACCGGCGGTGGTGCGGAGCTTTTTAGAGGGAGAGAAGCTGGCCCCCGAGTGGGTTCTCCTGGATCCGGAAACCCAGCTTTCCCAGGTCCTGAAGACCCAGGGCCTTCCCACCACCTTTTTCTTTGACCGGGAGGGGCGCCTGGTGGCCCGGCACCTGGGGGAGCTTTCCGAGGCCCTCCTTTTGGGCTACCTCCGGGTTTTGCGCTAGCTTCCCGCGGAAAGCAGGGTTTCCTTTTCCCCCACCACTGTCTTCAGGTGCACCGGCCGGCCCCACAGGCGGTAGAGGTTCTCCAGCACCGCCTGGGTCTTTTTCAGGTCCAGCTCCACGCCCTCGTAGGCGTGTTCCAGAAGGAGCTCTCCCCGGTTCCCGTAGTTGGCGTCCACCAGCTCCACGATGGGGTAGCTCCCGTTGGTGAGGCGGAAGAGGAGGGCCTTCTTGGCCTCGGTGAAGCGGGGAAGGTCCTCGGGGTTGAGGAGCCTCTGCCTGAGGGCGAACTCGGGGGTCAGGAAGCTATCCAGGAAGCTCAGGTCCGTGTGGACGGTGCGCACCTGGAAAAGCTGCTTGAGCCCCAGGCCGGTGGGCCTCTCGTAGGTGAGCCGCTCCCCTAGGGGCAGGGCCTCGTACTCGGGGCCGAACCGCCCCTTATCCCAGCGTTCCTCCACCTCCTTTAGGAGCAGGTAGCCCAGGCGGTAAGGGTTAAAGCCGTGTGGGGCGAGAAGCCCGGCCTGGAGCTCGGCGAACTCCAGGGCTTCCTCCGGGGAGAGGAGGGGGAGGAGGAGGCGGGTGTGCCAGTAGGTGGCCCAGCCCGTCGATCTTGATGGTGCGGTCCCGGAGGGCCTCCATGTACTCGTTGGCCTGGAGCTTTCGGTACTCAGGCTCGTTCCTGTGCCCAAGCACAATCTCATCTATATCCGTCTGGGCGAACTTCTTGGACTTGATCTTGTGCTCCTGGCTGGCGGTGAGGAGGTCGTAGAGGAAGGTCACGTCCAGCTTGAGGATCTCGATGAACTCCACCAGGCCCCGGTTGGCGATGTTGAGTTCCCCGTCGAAGTTGAAGGCCCTGGGGTCGGAGTCGGAGCCGTAGATGGCCACCTTGCGGTAGTTGATGTCCCCCCCAGCTCAGGGCCCGGTAGGCCTCGAGGTCTTGACGGCGACGGATGCGCTCCAGTTCGTTTATGGACGCCCTCCTTCATACCGGCCAGGGACGGCTTTTGATAGCTTTGCCTTTATTGTAGCAGGTTCTGGGCGGAGAATGTGGCCCTGGTTCTAGCCGGGGAAGGGGATTTGCGCTAAGCTTCCCTAGCTTCTTGAGATCTCGTAGAACCCCCGGGCGTTGTGGAGGAAGTGGGCCAGGATGCCGGGGAGAAGGCTTCCGGTGAGAAGGTAGGTGAGCCCGAAAAGGAGCCCGGCAAGCCCGGTGTATACGGGGTAGGCGAGGGCCCGCCTGGGGGCGGGGTGAAGGAGGGCGAAGGCCAGGGCCTGGAGGAAGAGCCCCGAGGGCCCCAGCCAGGCCATGAGGAGGCTTTGCAGAAGGCCCCGGAAGAAGACTTCCTCGGCCACCCCCGAAAGGAGGGCGAGGAGAAGGAGGACCGCGGGTCCTACCCCAGCCCGGCGCAGGGCTTCTCCCAAGGCCCGGTGGAGGTTTTCCGCCTCCCGGAAGGAAGCGGGGAAAAGGTGCCGGAAGGCTTCTTCCAAAGCGGCCAAGGCCAGGAAGAGGCCCAGGGCATAGAAGAGCTCCTTGGGACCCGCCTGGCCGAAGGGAAGGCCCAAGAGGAGCATGCCCGAAGCCCCAAGGAGGAGTAGCCCTCCTTGGAGGGCCAGGAGGAAGCCCAGGGGTGGGGGAACCAAGGCCTTAAGGCCTACTCCCCGCCCAGGGCGAAGCCCTGGTCCAGGAGCTTCTTGGGGTAAGCGCGGAAGGCCAGGAGGGTTTCCGTGCGCTCCACTCCTTCCAGGGCCAGGATCCCCTGGGTGACGGCATCGTCCAGTTCCTCGAGGTCCTTCAGGCGCAAAAGGGCCACCAGGTCAAAGGGGCCTGTAACCGAGTAGACCTCGGCCACCTGGGGGAGTTCGGCGATGGCCTCGCCCAGGGTGGCGATCCGGTCCCCGCGGGCACGGATGAGTACGAAGGCGGTGATCACCCCTTTATCCTACCTCCAGGATCAGCTTGGGCCGGAAGGCCAGGGCGTCGGCGGCCACCAGGTGGAGGGGAATGCCCCGGTACTCTTTGGGAAGCTTTTCCGGGTCGGCCCCGTGCAGGTGGCCGTAGACGATGGCCTGGGGCTTGGCCTCCGCGGCCAGCTCCAGAAGGGAGGTGGCTTCCCCCTTGGGGCCGAAGGGGGGAAAGTGGAAGGCCACCACCAGGTGGCGGTAGGGTTTGCCCTTGAGGTCCTGTAGGGAGAGCTTGAGCCGCTCCACCTCCCGGGCGAAGATCCGCTCGTCCTCCGGGGTGGCGGGGGGATACTGCCAGCCCCTACTTCCCGCCACCGCCACCCCATCCAAGACCAGGGCGTCGTTTTGCAGGGCGTACATGCCCTCGGGCAAAACGGCCCTCAGGCGGGTTATGGAGGGCCACCAGTAGTCGTGGTTCCCCTTCAGGAGCACCTTTTTGCCGGGCAAGGCGGCCAGGTCCAGGAGGTCCGGCAGGGCCTCCCCCAGGCGCATGGCCCAGGAGATGTCTCCAGGCACAATCACCAGGTCCCCCTCCGCCACCACCTCCCGCCAGCCCCGGAAGAAGGCCTCCGGGTGGCCCTGCCAGTTGGGGCCGAAGATGGTCATGGGCTTGGAGTGCAGGCGGGAGAGGTGGGGGTCGGCGATGGCGAAGACCCGCATGGGCTTTAGCGTACCCTATGGGTATGGAAAAGGCTGAGGCCCTGACCTATGCCTTAAGGCTCCTCTCCCAAAGGGCCATGAGCCGGGCCCGCCTGCGGGAGAAGCTTCTCGGCCGCTTTCCCGAGGGGGAGGTGGAAGGAGCCCTGGCCCGCCTCGAGGAGCTGGGCTATCTGGACGACCGGGCCTTTGCGGAAGCCTTCGTGGCCAGCAGGCGGAAGTACGGCCCCCATAAGCTCCGGTTTCTCCTGAAAGCCCAGGGGGTGCCGGAGGAGGTGGTGGAGGAAGTCCTTGCCGCCTATGGGGAGGAGGAGAGCCTGGAGGCGGCGCTTAAGGTCCTCCGCCGCTACTCCCGCCGCCAGGACAAGGCCAAGGCGGTGCGCTTCCTTCGGGGCCGGGGTTTCCCCCTTTCCGTGGCCCTAGAGGCCTACCGGCTTGTCAAGGAGGAGGAAAGCGGGTAAAAAGAGCCCATGCCCGAGGTGCGCGCGGAACGCTTGATCAAGGCGCCAGCGGAAAAGGTGTATGCCCTGGCCAAGGACCTGGAGGGCTTGAAGCCCTACCTCAAGGAGGTGGAAAGCCTAAAGGTTCTTTCCCAGGAGGGAAACCGCACCCGAAGCGAATGGGTGGCGGTGGCCATGGGCAAGAAGGTGCGCTGGCTGGAGGAGGAGGAGTGGGACGACCAGAACCTAAGGAACCGCTTTTACTCCCCGGAAGGGGATTTTGACCGGTACGAGGGCACCTGGGTCTTCCTGCCGGAGGGGGAGGGGACCCGGGTGGTCCTGAGCCTGACCTATGAGCTCACCATCCCCATCTTCGGGGGGCTTTTGCAGAAGCTGGTGCAAAAGCTCATGCAGGAGAACATAGAAAGCCTTCTTAAGGGCCTGGAGGAACGGGTTCTGGCTTCCTAGTTGCACATAGGGCCCTTTTGCTCTACCATGGGCCTGAAGCCGCCCATGTCCTTCCAAAGCGGGGTGGCCCAAGAGCTTTCAGGAGGTCAAAGTGGAAACGTTGCGCGTGTCTTCCAAGTCCCGCCCCAACTCCGTGGCCGGCGCCATTGCGGCGCTCTTGCGCACCAAGGGGGAGGTGGAGGTGCAGGCCATCGGGCCCCAGGCGGTGAACCAGGCGGTGAAGGCCATCGCCATCGCCCGGGGGTACATCGCCCCCGACAACCTGGACCTGGTGGTCAAGCCGGCCTTCGTCAAGCTGGACCTGGAGAACGAGGAGCGGACCGCCCTTAAGTTCAGCATCAAGGCCCATCCCCTGGAGTCTTGAGGCCGGGAAGCCCCAGGGCCCTGGCCGTTCGCATCCTCCTCGAGGTGGAGCGGGGCGGCAGGGCCCAGCTGCTTTTGGACCGGGCTCTGGACCGCCTGTCCTGGCCCGAGCGGGACAGGGCCTACGCCACCCACCTGGTGTACGGGGTCCTGCGCCGCCTGAGGTATTTGGACTTTCTCTTGGAGCCCCACCTCAGGAAGCCGGAGAGGCTTCCTCCCCAGGTGCGCTGGATCCTGCGCCTGGGGGCCTGGGAGTGGCTTGCGGGCAAGGCGGACCATGCCCGGGTGAGCCCCTGGGTGGAGGAGGCCAAAAAGGTTTCCCCGCGCCTCGTCGGCCTGGTCAACGCCGTGCTCCGTCGTTTGAGCCTGCGGGAGGCCCCGGAGTGCGTACGCCTCAGCCTGCCCGACTGGCTTTGCCAAGCCTGGCAAGGATTCTTCGGCCAGGTGGCCTTCGCGGAGGGGTTCAACGAGCCCGCTCCCCTCTTCGTCACCGCGTACCGCTCCGTGGAGGGATTGAAGCCAGGGCCCATCCCTGATAGCTACCTCTGGGAGGGAGGGAAAACCGACTTTTCTGCTTTAGGCCTCCAGCCCCAAAACCCCGCTTCCCTCTTTGCCGCCCGGCTTCTTAGCCCTGTCCCCGGGGAAAAGGTGCTGGACCTGTGCGGGGGTGCGGGGCTTAAGGCCTTTTACCTGGCCGCCAAGGGGGCGGAGGTGGTGTCCTACGACCTGAACCCCAGACGCCAGGAGGCAGGGGAGAAGACGGCGAGGAAGCTGGGCCTGAGGGTCATCTACCTCACCCAGGACCTGAGGGAACCTCTTTCCGAGAAGGCCAAAAAGGTTCTTCTGGATGCTCCTTGCACCGGAACCGGGACTTTCCGGAGCCATCCCGAGCTCCGCTACCGCCTGGCTCCAGAAGATCCGAGGCGCATGGCGGAGTTGCAGCTTAAGCTTCTGGAGACCGCTGCCCGGGCTACGGAGGAAGGGGGGGTGCTGGTGTATAGCGTCTGCACCCTGACGGAGGAGGAAGGGGAGGGGGTGGCCCGGGCCTTTCTTGCCCGGCACCCGGAGTTTGTGCCGGAGCCCATAGCCTGCCCCTTTCCCGCGCTTCGGTCGGGCCTGGGTGTCTATGTGGCCCCGGAGGGAGGCCTGGATGGGTTTTATTACCTGCGCCTGCGGAAGGTAAACTCTAGATCATGAAGCTGGTGTTTGTGGGCCTGGGCAAGATGGGGAAAAGCATCCTGAAGGGAGCCTTGGACCGGGGTTTCCTCAGGCCCGGGGAGGTGGGGGTGGTGGGCCGCACCCCGGAGCGCACCCGGGAGCTGGCCGAGGCCTTTGGGCTTCGTCCTTTGGCCCTTAAGGAACTCGCCCAGGCGGAGCGGGTGCTTTTGGCGGTCCAGCCCCGGGATTTTCCCCATCTGGCCCCGGAGATCGCCCACCCCGGGGTGGGATACATCTCCATCATGGCCGGGGTATCCACGGCGGTGCTTTCCCGCAGGCTGGACACCCGGCGGGTGGTGCGGGCCATGCCCAACCTGGCGGCGGTGATCGGGGAGAGCTCCACCGCCCTTACCGCCTTGAGGGAGGCCCGGGAGGCAGGGGACCTGGAGTTTGCCCGGTCCCTTTTCGCCACCGTGGGGGATGTGTACGAGATCCCCGAGCACCTCTTTGACCCCTTCACCGCCATGTCCGCCTCCGCCCCCGCCTATCTGGCGGTGGTGGCGGAGGCTTTGGCCGATGCTGGGGTGAAGATGGGTATGCCCCGGGCCCTGGCCCTGCGCCTGGCGGCGGAGGCCCTGGCGGCCACGGGGGAGCTCTTGAAAAGCCGCCATCCCGCCCAGCTCAAGGACGAGGTGGCCAGCCCCGGGGGAACCACCATCCATGGCCTCCATGCCCTCGAGGCCCGCTCCTTGAGAGCTGCCTTCTACGAGGCGGTGGAGGCCGCCACCCGGCGCGGGCACGAGCTGGGAGAGGCGGAGTAAGGGTATGGAAAGCGCTAAGGGCAGGGGGCTTTGGCGGTTCCTCTGGGCGGTGTCGGTTTTCCTTTCCCTGGCCCTGGGCCAGGTCTTTCCCCAGGGAGGGGGACGGTACCTGTACTCCGATGGCACCCAGCAGGAGCTTCTTCCCACCCAGGAGGGGTATCGCCTCCGCTACTGGAAGGAGGGGCGCGTGTTCCGGGAGGACCGGCTCAAAGGGGGTGCCGAGGGGCTTTTTCTCCTGGGGGTGGGCCTGCCCGAGGGGTACTTTCCCTTTACGCCCCCCCTTCTTCTCTATCCCTCGAGGCTGGACCTGGGGCTTTCCTGGGGGGGAAGCGCCCGGTTTCGCGGGCAGCGGGTGGCCCTTTCCGCCCGGGTGGAGGGAATCGAAGGGGTAAGGGTAAAGGCCGGGGCCTTCAACGCCTACCGGGTGCGGGTGGCCTACACCACGGAGAAAGGGGGTACGGACCTCAAGGAGATCTTCCTGGTTCCGGGCCTCGGGGTGGTGGCCTACCGCACCGGGGAGGACTGGGTGGAGCTTTTAAGGCTCCCACAGGCCCTTACGCCCAGGCAGGGGCCTTAAGCCTTGGCCTTGAGGTAGTAGCGCAGGATTTCCCGGTACATGCGCAGGCGGTGGAACAATCCCGGTAGAAGCCCCCGCTTTTCCTCCTTCATCACCTGGCTCACCCCAGGAAGGGGCAGGTAGAGGACCCGCCAGCCCGCCTTTTTAGCGTAGCGGGTGAGGAGGAGCTCCAAGTCGTATCGGGCGTTCTCGAGGCCCGGCACCCTTCGCAAATCCTCCGTCTTCAGGGCCCGCTGTCCGGAGAGAAAGGGGGTAAGGCGCATGGCGAGATCCGTGGAAAGCCTTCCCCCTTGGAAGACACCCACCGTCATCTCCGCCTTCCCCTTTGCCACAGGGTCCAGCAGGGACTCCAGATGGTGCGGGGCAAGACCCAGAAGATCCGCATCCAGGAGGAGGACCAAGGGGGTGTTCACCCGTTTGAGCCCCTCGGCGATGGCCCCGCCCTTACCCCGGTTGTGGGGCAGGCGCACCACCTGGGCTCCAGCCCTGGCGGCCTCCTGGGCGGTGCGGTCCTCTGAGCCGTCATCGGCCACCACCACGGGGAAACCTGCCTCCTTGGCCACCCGCACCACCCCTGCGATGGAGGCCTCCTCGTTGTAGGCAGGGATGAGGACCGTGGCCTCCATTTAGCCCCCGAGAAGCCGCCTTAGGTCCTGGAAGGTGACCAGGATGACCAGAAGGATGAGGAAGAGAAAGCCCAGGTAGTGGACCATCGCCTCCTGCTCGGGGCGGATGCGCAGGAAGCGGGAGAGGAAGAGGAGGAGAACACGCCCGCCATCCAGGGCAGGAATGGGTAAAAGGTTGAAGAGGGCCAGGGAGAGGTTGATGGCCACGGTAAGCTCCAGCAACCGGAAAAGGCCTTCCTGGGCTGCCCGGCCTGTTTCCGCCACGATGCCCACCGGTCCCATGACCCCGTTGTCGGGATTTCCCGCCAGCACGCTCAAAAGCCCTCCCACCAATGCCTTCACCATCTGGGGTCCGAAGGCCAGGGTGCGGCTTACGGCTAGCCCAAGCCCCTCCAGGAGTCCCACCCGGCGGAAGGCTACCTCGGGCTGGTACACCACCCCAAGCCGTTCCATGCCCTCTTTCCAGGTGAGGGAGAGGGTGAGCTCCTGGCCTTGGCGGAGCACCGTGAGGGTATGTTCCCCTGGGGTCTTGACCCGCTCGATCCCCTGGGCCTGGGCCAGGGGGGTGCCGTCTATGGCTACCAGGATGTCGCCGGCCCGTAGCCCCGCTTCTTCCGCCACGCTTCCCGGCAGGACCTCCAGGATGATGGCCCTTCCCGTGGCCTCCGGCACCCCTTGGGCGCTGAAGAGGTAGGCAAGGAGTCCCCAGGCCAAAAGGATGTTCATGAGCACCCCGGCCACCAGGACCAAAAGCTTGCCCAGGAAGGGCAGGGCGTCGTACCCCCGGCCCCGCTCCTCGGGGAGGAGGCCTTCGATGTCCGCATACCCCCCTAGGGGGATGGCGGAAAGCCGCCACTCCGTTCCCCAGGCCTGCCGCCTGAGAAGGACGGGGCCGAAGCCCAGGCTGAAGGCCTTGACCCGCACCCCTTGAACCCGTGCTGCCAGGTAGTGCCCCAGCTCGTGCACGAAGATGCTCACGCCGATGATGATCAGAAACCAGACCAAGCTCATGCCCACCTCTTGGCCTCTTCCCGGGCCCAGGCATCCACGGCGAAGAGGTTCTCCCATGTTAGGGGAAGGGAAGGGGTATTTTCCAGGACCCGGGCCAGGATCTTTGGAATTTCGGTAAACGGAATCTTTCCGGAAAGAAAGGCCTCCACCGCCACCTCATCGGCGGCGGAAACCGCCACCTGGGCCACCCCGCCCCGCCTTCCCGCCTCGTAGGCCACCGCCAGGGCGGGGAAGCGGTTGAGGTCCGGCTCGAAGAACTCCAGCACCCCAGGGAAGGGGAGGTTCTGCAAAGGGGTTTCCGCCCTTTCGGGGTAGGTGAGGGCGTACTGGATGGGAAGGCGCATGTCCGTGGGGCCCAGTTGGGCCTTGAGGCTACCGTCCACGAAGCGGACCAGGCCGTGGACATAGGCCTGGGGGTGAACCAGGACCTTGATCTTCTCCAGGGGAAAGCGGAAAAGCTCCTTGGCCTCGAGGACCTCGAGGCCCTTGTTGAAGAGGGTGGCGGAGTCTATCGTCACCTTGGGGCCCATGCACCAGCGGGGATGGTTTAAGGCCATGGCTGGGGTAACCTGGGAGAGATCCTCGGGCTCCCAAAGGAAAGGTCCTCCGCTTGCCGTGAGGATGAGCTCGGCCACATCCTCGCGCCTTTCCCCCAGGAGGGCCTGGAAAAGCGCCGAGTGCTCGGAGTCCACGGGGAGGATCTCAGCTCCCTGGGCTTCCACCTCCTGCCAGAGGAGGGGCCCTGCCGCCACCATGGCCTCCTTGTTGGCCAGGGCCAGGCGCTTTCCTGTTCTGGCCGCAGCCCAGGTGGGAGCAAGCCCCGCAAGGCCCGGAATGGCGGCCACGGCCACCTCCGCTTCCAAGGAGGCCACCTCCTCCGGGGTGCCAAGCCTTAGCCCGGGGAAGCGAGCCTTTAGCTCCTCGTGGAGGCTTTCGTGGGCGGCCACCAGGAGGGGCCTCCACTCCTGGATCTGGCGGGAGAGCTCCTCCAGGTTTTGCCCGGCGGCAAGCCCCACCACCCGGTAGCCCCGCCAGCGGCACACCTCGAGGGCCTGCCGCCCTATGGAACCCGTGGAGCCTAGGATCACCACCCGTTTCATGTGAAGAGCACCACCAAAAAGTAGGTGAGGGGGAAGGTGAAGAGAAGGCTGTCGATCCTATCCAGAAGGCCGCCGTGGCCGGGAAGGAAGTGCCCCGAGTCCTTCACCCCACAGTACCGCTTCAGCATGGACTCCACCAGGTCCCCAAGCTGGGCGGCCAGGGAAAGGAGGAGGCTGAAAAGCCAAAGTTCCAATAGGCCGAAAGGGAAGACCTCCCGCACCAGCCCGGTGTAGAGGGCCAGGGCCAGGAAGCTTACCGCAATCCCCCCCAGAGAGCCTTCCACCGTCTTACCGGGGGAGATTTCCGGGGCCAGCTTTTGACGGCCCAGGGTCCGGCCCACGAAGTAGGCGCCGATGTCGGTGGCGAAGCTGGCCACCAGGGGCAGGGAAAGGGTCCAAAGGCCCAGGGTGCTGTCCGGGATCTCCCTCAGGAGGAGGACATACCCCAGGCTCCAGGGCAGGTACAAAAAGGCCATGAGGGTGAAGGCGAAGCGGGTGAGGTCGGCTCCTCTGAGCAGCTCATAGCTGAAACTTCCCAATAGGAAAAGCCCCAGGGCCACTTCCCGCCAGGGCACCTGGGGGAAGTGCCAGTAGAGCTGGGGCAAGGAGAAAAAGAAGAGGAGTACCCCTCCGCCCACCAGGAAGGGCAGGTTCAGCCGGATGCCCCTTTTGGCCAGCATGTCCCTAAGCTCCAGGCTCCCCAGCCACAGGACGAAAACTAGGGTGGGCAGGATTAGGGCGAGTCCCCCCCACAGCACCCATAGGAGCAAAAGAACCCCTACCAGGGCGGAGAGGACCCGGGTGGGCAGGTCGTCCCTGCCCTCCATCACCCCTCCTTTCCCGTGGGCCCCCGGGTAAGGGGCCCATAAGATTTGGGCAAGCCGTCCACAGCAGACAAAAGGTGGGTCCTAAGGGGCTTCCTAGCCTAGGATCTCCTGCTCCTTCTTCTCCAGAAGCTCGTCGGCCTTGGCAATGAACTCGTCGGTGATCTTCTGGATTTCGGCCTCCGCCCGCTTGGTATCGTCCTCCGAGAGGTGGAGTTCCTTGGAAAACTTCTTGAGTTTTTCCAGGGCCTCGCGCCGGATGTTGCGGATGGCGATCCGTCCCTCCTCGGCGTAGTGGCGGGCGGTTTTCACCAGCTCCTTGCGCCGCTCCTCGGTGAGGGGGGGGATGTTGATGTACAGGGCATCCCCCTTGTTGGCGGGGTTCAGGCCCAGGTCCGAGTCGCGGATGGCCTTCTCTATGGCCTTCAGGGCGTTTTGGTCCCAGGACTGCACCACCAGGGTCTTGGCGTCGGGGGCGGTTACGGTGGCGATCTGGTTCAGGGGCACATGGGTGCCGTAGTACTCCACCTTGAGGTGGAGGAGAAGGGCGGGGTTGGCCCGCCCGGTACGAAGGCCCGCCAGGTTGTGCTCCAGGGCCTCGAGGCTCTTTTGCATGTGCGCCCTTGTTTCCGCGTAAAGCTCTTTCAGGCTCATGGCACCTCCTTCAGGTGTGGATCAGGGTACCCACCTTTTCCCCCTGGATAATACCCACCAGGGCGCCGGGTTTGAAGATGTCAAAGACCACGATGGGAAGCCCCGCTTCCATGCACAGGGTGATGGCGGTGGTGTCCATGACCTGCAGGCCCCGGTTCAAGACCTCCAGGTAGGTGAGCTCGTCAAAGCGGACCGCGTGGGGATTCTTCCGGGGGTCATCGGAATAAACCCCGTCCACCTTGTTCTTGGCCATGAGGACCACCTCGGCCCCCACCTCCAGGGCCCTTAGGGCGGCGGCGGTGTCCGTGGAGAAGAAGGGGTTGCCCGTTCCCCCGCCGAAGATGACGATGCGTTCCTTCTCCAGGTGGCGCAGGGCCCGCCTGCGGATGTAGGGCTCGGCCACCTGGGTGATGGTGAGGGCGGTCTGGACCCGGGTGGGGATCCCCAGGGACTCCAGGGCGTCTTGCAGGGCTAAAGCGTTCATGATGGTGGCCAGCATGCCGATATAGTCGGCGGTGGCCCGGTCCATACCCACCCCCTGCCTTGCTCCCCGCCAGAGGTTCCCCGCCCCGATCACGATGGCCAGCTGGACTCCCGTGTCGTAGGCGGCCTTGATCTCCTTGGCCAGGGCCTTGGTGGCCTCGGGTTCGATGCCGAAGCCATTTGCGGTCAGAAACTCGCCGGAGAGTTTAAGGAGAACCCTTTTGTACTTCATGGCTTATCTGGCCCCACAACCTGATTTAACAAAACCGGGGCCCCTTTGGGTAAGGGCCCCGGTTTCCCGCATGACCTATGCCCCCAGCTCAAAGCGGCAGAAGCGCCGTACCACGATGTTCTCCCCGGTCTTGGCGATGGCCTCCTGGATCAGCTCCTTCACCCGGATCTTGTCGTCCTTGACGAAGGGCTGTTCCAGAAGGGCTACCTCCTCCAGGTACTTCTTCAGGCGACCCTCGGCGATCTTCTCCGCAATCTGGGCGGGTTTGCCCTCGTTGAGGGCGGCCTGGATGTAGATCTGCCGCTCCTTCTCCAGCTCCTCAGCGGGGATCTCCTCGGCGGAGACGTAGCGGGGGTTCATCATGGCGATGTGCATGGCCAGGTCCCGGGCCAGGTTCTGGAAGATCTCGTTCCGGGCTACGAAGTCGGTCTCGCAGTTGAGCTCCACCAGGACCCCTACCCGCTGGTTGTGGTGGATGTAGTGGCCGATGACCCCTTCCCGAGCCTCTCGCTCCGCCTTCTTGGCCGCCTTCATGGCCCCCCGCTCCCGGAGGAGCTGGACGGCCTTTTCCTCGTTCCAGCCGGCGTCCTCGAGGGCCTTCTTCACATCCATCATGCCGGCCCCCGTGGCCTCGCGCAGCTTCTTGATGAGTTCCATCTGGCTCATGCTTCCACCTCGTCCTCGCCGAAGTCGGATTCCCCCTCGACCTGGGCTTCCGCCTTCTCGGCCTCCTCCACCAGGGCGTAGGAGGGGGAGGGCTCCACCACCCCGCCCCGGGCCTGGATGATGAGGTCCACAGCCCGGGAGACGATGAGCTGGATGGAGCGGATGGCGTCGTCGTTGCCGGGGATGATGTAGTCCACCAGCTCGGGGTCGGAGTCGGTGTCCGCCAGGGCCACCACGGGGATGAAGAGCTTGCGGGCCTCCCGCACGGCGATGGCCTCCTTGGTGGGGTCCACCACGAAGATGGCGTCAGGAAGGCGCTTCAGACGGCGGAAGCCCGAAAGGTATTTCTGCAGGCGGTCCAGCTCGTGCTTCAAGCGCACCTGCTCCTTCTTGGGCCGGTCCTGGATCTCCGGGGAGGCGAAGAGGTTCTCCAGCTCCTCCAGGCGGTTCACCCGCTGGGAGATGGTCTTGAAGTTGGTGAGCATGCCACCCAGCCAGCGCTGGTTCACGTAGGGCATCCCGGCCCGCTCCGCTTCCATGCGGATGATGTCCTGGGCCTGCTTCTTGGTGCCCACGAAGAGGATGGTGCCTCCCCGCATGGCTAGGTCCTCGAGGAAGCGGAAGGTGCGCTCCAGCTCCACCATGGTCTTCTGCAGGTCGATGATGTGGATGCCGTTGCGCTCCGCATAGATATAGCGGCTGAACTTGGGGTTCCAGCGCTTGCGCTCGTGGCCGAAGTGAACCCCTGCCTCAAGAAGCTCCTTGATGCTGATGTTTACAGGCATATTCCTCCCATTCGGGGAAGGTTGGGCTTGGCGTTTCCTGTGTGCCGTCCTCTTTCCCGCAGGACCTTCCCCTGCCTACGGGCTGGCCCGGCACACCTTCCCGATTATAGGGGGAAAAGGGGCTTTGCGTAACCCCCCCTTTTGGGCTATACTCCCCTAGGCTTGGGGCGGTAGCTCAGAGGGAGAGCACCCGCCTTGCAAGCGGGAGGTCAGGGGTTCAAATCCCCTCCGCTCCACCAAGTCCAGGACACAAAGCTTTACCCCCCGGTAGCATGGCCGGGGGGTGGTTTTTACTGCTTCGCGAGGGCTTATGGGATGGGTTGGTTTTGGGCTCCCATCCCCGGCAGGCTGGGGCCCTTGGGTTTGGGCCCTTAGGCGCGATCGGGCGGCTGTTGGTTGAAAAGGCCTTGGAATCGCTCTTCGAGCCTTTTCCAAAGGGGGCGGGCCATGGCAGGATGGAGCCATGGCCCCCAGCCTGGTGTTCCTGGGAGCGGGCAACCGCGGCATGGCCTATGCCCACCACGCCCACGCCCTGGGCGCCCGCATCGCCGGGGTGGCGGATCCCCGCCCCGAGCGCCTCCAGGCCTTCCGGGAAGCCTTCCCCGTGGAGTGGACCTTTGCCGACTGGCGGGAGGTTCTGGAGGCTCCCCTTCTGGGGGAGGCGGCGGTCATCGCCCTGCCCGACCGGCTCCACGCCGAGGCGGCGGTGGCCCTGATGGAGAAGGGCTACCACCTCCTCCTGGAGAAGCCCATCGCCCCCACCTGGGCCGAGGTGGAACGGGTGGCCCAGGCCAAGGAACGCACCGGACGCCTGGTGGCCGTGGCCCACGTGCTTCGCTACACCCCTTACGCCCGTGCCCTGAAGGCTCTCTTAAGGGAAGGGGCCGTGGGGGAGGTGGTGTCGGTCCAGCACCTGGAACCCGTGGGCCACTGGCACTACGCCCACAGCTTCGTGCGGGGAAACTGGCGAAGGGAAGAGGAGTCCAGCCCCTTTCTCCTGGCCAAGAGCGTGCACGACCTGGACTGGCTGCTTTTCGTGATGCCGGGGGAGGTGAACCGGGTGGCTTCCTTCGGGGGGCTTTTCCACTTCCGCCCGGAGAACCGACCTAATAAGGCGGCCTCCCGATGCCTGGAATGCCCGGAGGAGGTGGAGAGGAACTGCCCCTTCTCCGCCAGGCGCATCTACCTGGAAGCCTACGAGAAGGGGGAAAGGGGCTGGCCCCTGGACGTGGTGGCCTACCCGGTGACCTGGGAGAACCTGGTAATGGCCCTGGCGGAAGGCCCCTACGGGGAGTGCGTGTACCTGGGGAAAAACGACGTGGCGGACCACCAGGTGGTGATGCTGGAATACCGGGACGGGCGCACGGCCAGCTTGCACGTGGAGGGCCTAAGCCGGATGCGGTTTCGGGAAACCCGGGTCTTCGGCACCCGGGGGGAGCTCTTTGGGGACGGGAGGTACCTGAGGCTCTACCGGTTCGGGGAGGGGGAGAGGGTCTTTGACCTGGAGACGGAACGGGAGGGCTCCATCCGAAGCGGGCACGGGGGGGGGGACCTGGGTTTGGTGCGGGCCTTCCTGGAGGCCCTAACCCGGGAGGACGAAAGCCTTGTGGAGCCTTTCTCCGAGGCGGTGCAGGCCCACCGGCTCACCTTCCTAGCGGAGGAGGCCAGGAGGGAGGGGAGGGTGGTTCAAGTAGAAAATCCCCTGCCCTGAAGGGCAGGGGATCTTTGGCGGAGAGGGCGGGATTCGAACCCGCGAGGCAGGTTTAAGCCCGCCTACACGATTTCCAGTCGTGTCCCTTCAGCCACTCGGGCACCTCTCCAAGTGCCAAGCCTGAGTTTAACAAGGCCCGTTTTTATCGTCAAGTAAGTGTAGTCGGTCAACACATTTGAGACTCTGTGGGGACCGCCTCCCCCCGTATTCTAGCCAGGTACTCTAAAGGGGCCAGGCCCCCCAAGGCCCGGTGGGGTCGCCGGCGGTTGTAGTGGTCCAGGTAGGCGTCAAGCTCCCTTTGGAGCTCGGGGATCTGTGAAGGCAACGGTCGTGTGTAGAACTCATCCCTAAAGGTCCGCTGCATCCGCTCCACGTGACCATTGAGCTTGGGGCTCCTCGGAGGAAGAACGAAGAGCTTAACGCCCAAACGTTCACAGACCTCCTCAAAATCGGACATAAACTCGCTGCCCCCATCCACCTGCACCGCACGGATAGGAAAAGGCGCTCGCACCATCAGGCGGGCAAGAAAGCTGGCCGCCAGGTTGGCCGTGGCTCGGGTGTGGACTTCCGCAAGGGAGAAACGGGTGAAGAGGTCGACGGCCGAGAAGTGCTGGATCGTCTCCCCAGGGCCCAGGGTCACGGTGAGGGTATCCACCTGGATAAGGTCGCCAGGGTGACCCACCTCGTATCCCTTGGGCTTCCTTTGCGCATAGGGCCTCCTGGGTCTTCGCCCCCCCTTCCCCCGCCGGGCCTGGGCCAGAAAGGCCGCTACGCTTTCCACGCAGCCGTGTGCTTCCAGGTAGGCCAGGATCCGCCCCACGGTACGCTCGCTCACCGCAAAGCCCTCCTTCCTTAGGGTCAGCCAAATCGGCCAGCGGCCCCAGGTGGGGTTCTCCTTCCTTAGGGCTTCCACCCGGATCAGCAGATCCGAAGACCAGTAAATCCTCCGCCGCAAGCGCTGAGGACGTCTTGACCGAGGCTTAAGACCGGCAAGGCCCTCTTCCTTGAGGCGTTTCCGCCAGCGGTAATAGGTGGCCCGGCTGATCCCCAAAAGCTCCTGGATCTCGGGCCAGCCCACCCGGTATTTCCTGAGCGCCTCCACCTGTTTGAGCTTCCGTAAGCGGTCCTGAACCGTGGGATCGCCGGCCCCGGCCTCTTGGAGTTCCCGGGCCTTCCGCGCTCCCCGCAAAACCTCTTTGCCAACCGTGGTAAGCTGCATCCGTGGGGACCCCCTCTCTTCTGGAGTGGTCCCCACATTTTTACTCGTCCAGTCTCACATGTGTCTGTCCGGGTTCAGTAAGCTGAAGGTGTGCGGGTGGTGGTGGCCCACGAGAACCTGGACTTTGACGCCCTGGGTTCCATGGTCCTGGCGGGAAGGCTCTTTCCGGGAAGCGTTCTGGCCTTGATTGGGGGCCTCGAGGGGCCCTTGAAGGAGATCGCCCCCCTTTTGGAGGATCGCCTGGATCTGGTTCCGGCTGCGGAGATCCCCGTGGAAAGGGTGACCGAGGTGGTCCTGGTGGACAATGCCCGGCCTGAGCGCATCGGTCCCTTTAAGGCCCTGGTGGGCCGGGTGCCCTTTTTGGTCTTCGACCACCACCCGCGGGCACCGGGGGATGTGCCCGCGGTGGGGGGGAGGGTGGCCCAGGTGGGTGCCACGGTGAGCCTCCTGGTTCCCCTGATCCGGGAGCGGGGCCTGACCCTCACACCCTTGGAGGCCACCTTGGCCTATGCGGGGATCTGGGAGGATACCGGGGGGTTCAGCTTTCCCTCCACCACGCCCCAGGACCTCGAGGCCGCTTACTTTTTAGCCCAGCAAGGAGCGGAGATCCCCCGGGTGCGGGAGTGGGTACGGCCCCAGCTGGGGGAGGAGGCCCGGGAGGTCCTGAAGAGCCTTATCCGCACCGCCAAGGTGGTGGAACGGCAGGGGTTCCGGCTCCTCCTCGCCCGGGCTCAGGAGGAGGGCTATGTGCCGGCCTTGGCCCCCCTCGCCCATGCTCTTTTGGACCTGCACGAGGCCCATGGGGTGTTGCTGGTGCTTCGGCTTGCCCGGGAGGTCCTCCTCATCGCCCGGAGCCGGGAGCGGTTGGATGTGGGCCGCTGGCTTTCCCAGGTGGGAGGTGGGGGGCACCCCCGGGCGGCCTTTGCCCGGGTGCGGGGGGTACGCAATGCGGTGCGGCGCCTTCTGGAAAGCCTTCCCCAGTACCTGGAGCCCGAGTCCACCCTAGCCGAGGTCATGTCCGCGCCTGTGGAAACCCTGCGCCCCACCACCGTGCGGGAAGCCCTGCGGATCCTGGAGGAGCGGGGGTACGGGGCCATGCCGGTGGTGGAGCCCCTGGAGGGAGGAAGGGTGCGGGTCTTGGGCCTGGCCCGGAGAAGGGATCTTAGGAAGGCGGAAAGACTTGGCCTGGCGGAGTATCCCGTGGAGGGCTTTTTGGCCCGGGCCCTTGTCCTTCCCCCGGAGACCCCCCTTTCCGAGGTGGAGCCCCACTTGAAGGCGGGAGGGGGAAGGGTTCTGGTGGGGGAGAGGTTGGGGGAGGGCGTTAAGCTTCTTGGGATCTTCACCCGTACCGACCTCTACCGCAAGAAGCCCGCTTTGGAGAAGCCTCTGGGGGAGCGGATCCTGGAAGCCTTACCCGAAGGGGCCAGGCGGGTGGTCCTGGCCCTTAGGAAGGCGTTTCCGCAAGGGATCTACCTGGTGGGGGGGGCGGTGCGGGATGCCCTTTTGGACCGGTCGGGCCCCGACCTGGACCTGGTTCTGGAACCAGGGGTCAGGGTGGGGGAGGTGGCCCGCTTTCTGGTGGAGCGCTTCGGGGGCAGCTTTGGCCTCCACTATGCCTTTGGCACCGCCCGGGTGCGCGTGAGTTTTGGCCTTACCGTGGACCTGGCGGAAAGCCGGGAGGAGGTCTACCCCTATCCCGGCGCCTTGCCCCAGGTGCGTCCGGCCCCCATCGCCAAGGACCTGGAGAGGCGGGATTACACGGTGAACGCCATGGCTCTGTCCTTGGCCACCTTAGAGCTTTTGGATCCCTATGGGGGCCTCGAGGATCTAAGGAACCGCCTCCTCCGTCCCCTGCATCCCCTTTCCTTCGTGGAGGACCCGAGCCGCATCGTCCGGGGGGCGCGCCTGGCTGCCCGGTTGGCCTTCCGTTTTTCCGAGGAGGCCTTAAAGGCCTTGCCCCCAGCCCTCCTTCCCGAGGTGCTCAAGGGTGCCAGCAAGAGCCGCCTGCGCGACGAGCTCTTCTTGACCCTGGAGGAGGACACCTTCCTCGAGGCCCTTTCCCTTTTGGAGGAGCTTGGGGCCTTGGGTCCCCTCTACGGGCTAAAGCTTCCACCCAGGGACCCCTTTGTACGGCTTAGGTGGGGGCCTCTGGAAGACGAGGGGTTTCCGCCTGGGCGGGCTAGGGTGGAAGCTCGCCTCCTCCTTCTCCTCTACTTCCAGGAAAACCCCCTGGAAAAGGCCTTGGCCCTGGGGCTTCCCAAGCGGTTGCAGGAGGCCTTGGCCCTGCTTCTCAAAGGCTCCTGGGAGGAGGTGGACAAGGAGGCTTTGGGGAAGGAGCCCTTGCGCGGGGTTTTTCTGGCCCTCTTCCCCGGGAAAGAGGGCTGGCTTACGGAAAAAAGGCGGGTCCTCATGGGGCGGGACCTTTTGCAGCTGGGCTTGAAGCCTGGCCCCAGGGTGGGGGAGATCCTGCGCCAGGTGGCCGAGGCGCGGGCCCGGGGGGAGGTAAGGACCTTCGAGGAGGAACTGGCCTTAGCCCGTAGACTGATAGGCGATGGGTCTTTTTCCGTACCTCAATGACCCCCCGGTCTTCCTGGTGGCCTTCGCCTTTGCTGTTTTTGGCCTCGTGGTCCACAACCTGTTCCAGGCCTACCTGGCGGACCGGTATGGGGATACGGCTCCCCGCCGCTACGGTTTCCTCTCCTTGGACCTAAAGGTCCACCTGGAACCCTTAGGCCTGGTCTTTTTGCTCCTTTTGGGTTTCGGATGGCCGAGAACCGTGCCCACGAACCTTCCCGGGAGGAAGGGGGCCATGGTGGCCCTCATGGGGCCTTTGGGGTTTTTTGTGGCTGCCTTCCTCTATGGCCTTCTCGCCCGCTTTCTGCCCTATCCCTTTGGCGAAGGACTTCTGCTGGCCCAAAGGCTCATGCTCCTTCACGCCGCCATCTACCTTTTCCCCGTGCCTCCCTTGGATGGGGCCAAGGCCCTCTACGCCGTGGGCGGGTATGAGGCCCGGCGCTTTCTGGAGCAGCTTGCGGCCTACGGACCCCTGGGTTTCATCCTGATCTTTCTGGTGCTCTCCTATACCGGGGTTACCGGGGCGGTGGTCCAAGGGCTTGCGGGCTTCTTGGCCACGCTATACCGGGTCATCGGGCTATGATCGCTCTTTTGCAGCGGGATCCCCTGGCCTTTCTTTTGACCTTTGCCATCTTGGTGTTCAGCCTGGTCCTTCACGAGCTGGGCCACGCCTACGCGGCCTACCTTTTCGGGGACGCCACCGCCAAGCGCCAAGGGAGGCTTACCCTTAACCCCTTGCGGCACCTGGATCCCCTGGGGACGGTGCTTCTCCTCCTGGTGGGCTTCGGCTGGGCCAAACCCGTGCCCATCTACCCTCCGGCCTTCCGCCACTACCGCTTAGGGCTTTTCGTGGTTTCCATTGCCGGGATCGTCATCAACCTGGTTTTGGCCGTGCTCTTTGCCCTCCTGGTTCGGGGGCTATTTACCCTGGATCCCGTGGGAGTGGTGATGACCCTGCGGGGGGAGGGGCAGACTGAGCTCGGCCTGCTGGCCCTGGCGGCCTTTTTCGCCAGTTCCATTAACCTGGTCCTGGCGGTCTTCAACCTCCTGCCCATCCCCCCTTTGGATGGTTCCAAGATCCTGCAGAGCCTTCTTCCCCTTTCTTGGCAACCCCTTTTGTGGCGGTTGGAGCAGTACGCCTGGCTTTCCTTTCTTCTGATCCTTACCGTGTTGCGGGGGCCTATCCAGGAGGTGTTGCGCTTGGCCCGGCGGGTGTTCTTTGGCTTTTTCTTCGGCTAGACTGGGGTCATGCGCACCCTGAGCCTGGTGCTGGCCGTGGTGGCCCTCCTGCTCCTCCTCCCCGCCCTCCTGCCCCTTTTGGGCTGGCTCAACTGGGTGGTCCTGCCCCTGGCCCTTCTGGCCGCAGGGCTCGGCCCGCTTTCGGGAGAGGAGCGGGCCTTTAAGCTCGGGCTTCTGCTGATGGTGGTTTCCGCCTTGCGCCTTATTCTAGGGGGAGGCTTCCTCTAGCCAGGTGCGCAGGATCCTCAGGTTCCAGGCGTCCTCCTCCGGGCTCCTTGGGGTTTCCAAGATGAAGACCCGGCCCCTCAGCCGGGGGTCAAGGAGCACGCCCTTAAGCCCCTCCCCGATCTGGCCCTGGAGGAGGTGGGCGTGGTGGTCGATGCGGCTAGCCAAGCCCCCCACGGAATCGTTCAGGTGTACCACAGGCACCCGCTCGAGCCCCACGAGGCGGTCCAGCTCGCTCAAAACCCCCTTTGGATCCCCCTTCACGTCGTACCCGGCGGCATAGGCGTGGCAGGTGTCCAGGCAGACCCCTAAGGGCGTGTCCTCTATGAGCCAGGCCAACTCCTCAAAGCGAGCCCCCACCTTTTCCCCGCCACCAGCGGTGTTCTCCACCAGGAGGGTGGGGCGCTCCCTGACCCTGGCCAGGTGCAGGGCCTTCAGGAGACCTTCCTTGACCCGCTTGGGGTCTCCAGAGCCCGGATGGACCACCACGTACTCCAGGCCCAGTAGGCGGGCTTTTTCTAGGTCGTCCGCCAGGCTCATCACGCTCTTTTCCCAAAGCTCCCCTTCCGCTCCCAGGTTTACCAGGTAGGAGGCATGGATAACCCCGGGAAGCTCCCCGGCCATCTCCCTGAGGGCGCGAAACGTTTCCACCTCGCTTGGGGAGAGGGCTCGGGTTTTCCAGCTTCTCGGGCTTTTGGCGAAGATCTGGAAGGCGGAAAGACCCAGGGCCTGGGCTTCCTCCACGGCCCCGGCCACCCCCTTTTTTCCGGCGATGGAGAGGTGGAAGCCGTAGCGCGCCATGCTACTCCTCCTCCACAACCTCCACCCGTACCCGGGTGGCGGAAAGGGCCCCGATGGTTTTGGCCGCGGCGTAGGAGAGGTCGATGATATACCTTCCCCCAAAGGGCCCCCGGTCGTTGATGCGCACCACCACGCTTTTGCCGTTTTTCAGGTTGGTGACCCGCACCCGGGTGCTGAAGGGCAGGGAGGGATGGGCGGCGGTGAGGGCGTGCATGTCGTAGCGTTCCCCGCTGGCCGTGCGCCTGCCGTGGAAGCCGGGGCCATACCAGACCGCAAGCCCCTCCTGCAGGAAGCGGGTTTTGGCTGGGGGCTCCTTTTCCGTAAGCCTCAGGACCTGGCCGGGATGGATCAGGTCCGAGGTGAGGCCGTTGAGCTCCTTCAGTTCCCTCACGCTCATGCCGTGGGCTTTGGCGATGCGGAAGAGAGTATCCCCCTTCTTTACCGTGTAGGTCTGGGCCAGGGCGCCGGAGAGGAAAAGGGCCAGGATGAGGGTGCGCACTAAACCTCCTGCCAGCCCCGGGGGAAGCGGGAGAGAAGCTCAATCCCTGTGTCCTGGATGAGGACGAGCTCCTCAATCCGCACTCCGCCTATACCCGGCAGGTAGACCCCGGGTTCCACGGTGACCACCATGCCCGCCTCGAGGGTCTCCTCCGTGTAGGGGGAAAGCCCCGGCCCCTCGTGCACGGCAAGCCCCACCCCGTGCCCCAGGGAGTGGACGAAGTAGCGGTCCAGGTCAAAGCGCTTAAGCTCCTCCCGGGCCAGGGCGTCCATCTCCTTGGTGCTCTTCCCTGGGCCCAGAACTTCAAGAACCCGTTCCAGGGCGGCCAGGGTGGCCTCAAAGGCCCGCTTGAGTTCCCCGTCCACCCTTCCCAAGGCCAGGGTGCGGGTCATGTCCGAGTGGTACCCCTCCACCCTGGCCCCCAGGTCCAGGGTGACAAGCTCCCCCGCCTCGAGGGCTTTTTCCGAGGCCCTGGCGTGGGGCAAGGCTCCCCGCACCCCCGAGGCCACGATGGGGGGGAAGGCCACCTCGGCCCCCCGCCGTTTCAGGAAGAACTCTATTTCCAAGGCGACTTCCCGTTCTAAAACCCCTGGCTTGAGCAGGGTAAGGGCGTGGGCCAGGGCTTCCTCCGCCAGGGCCTGGGCCTTGCGGATCCTTTCCACTTCCTCCGGTGTCTTTTTGAGCCGCAGCCGCTCGATAACCCCCTTGGTGGGCACCCACTCCGCGGGGGCAAGCTCCCGCAGGCGTTCCAGGGCGGCGTAGGGGAGGTGTTCCGCCTCAAAGCCCACCCGGCCCTTCAAGCCCTTGAAGACCTCCTCTTTTTCCTCCCGCTTCAGCACCCTGGCGGGGATTTGGCTTTCCTGCTCCGCCTCGGGGTAGCGGGGATCCGTGAGGAGGAAGGCTCCTTCGTGGATAACGAGGACCTGGGCGTCTTCGGGGTGGGGAAAGCCCGATAGGTAGCGAACGTTTTCGGGACGGGTCACGTAAAGGGCATCCAGCCCTAGGGGATCGAGGAGGGTCTTCGGGTCCAGCACGGGGCCTACTATACCACCCGTTAACCCTCTTCTAGATTCACGCCCCGGTAGAGGTCGTCCACGGCCAACTCCAGGGTGGGGCAGGGGAGAGGAAGCTTCTCCCCTGGCCCCAGGCGGAGGTAGGTCCACTGGTTTCCCTCCACCAGGTGATGGCGGCTGGGGCTTTTTTCCTCCAGCTGGAGGTAGGCCTCGAGGCTGAGGGCTTTTCGGGCGGGCTGGCCTCTATTCTAGCTTGGCCAAGCTGAAGCGCACCCGGCCTTCCTCGTCCTCCAGGAGGGTGGTGTGGCCGGGGAAGAGGCCTTCAGCAAACTCTAAGGCCAGGACCTCCTCGGCGATCCAGCTGCCGTGCCGTTTCAGGGCTTCCAGGTAGGCGCCTTCCGCCTCGTAGCCCACCCGGATGCGGTCGGAAACCTTGAGGCCCATCTCCTTGCGGGTCTGTTGCAGGTGGCGGATCAAGTCCCGGGCCAGGCCCTCAAGCCTTAGCTCCTCCGTGACCCGCACCTCCAGGGCGGCCACGTACCCCTCCTTTTCCAGGGCCTGGTACCCCTCGGGGGCCTGGGCCTCGAGGAGCACTTCCTCCGGCTCCAGGACCACCTCCTGGTCCTCCAAACGCAGGGGCACCCTTTCCCCCTTCAGGACCAGGCTAGCCACCCTCGAGGCCTCCTTTTCCAGGGCCTCGCGGATCCTGGGAAGAAGCTTGCCGTACTTCTTGCCGAGGAGCTTCAGGTTGGGCAGGACCCGGTAGCGGAGCACCTCTTCCCCTGGTTCCAAGACCCGCACTTCCTTCACATTGAGCTCCTCGGCGATCTCGGAGGCGAAGTGCCTCAGGCCCTCCCGCTCGAGGGCGGTGGGAGCGGTGATGAGGAGAAGGGGAAGGGGGATGCGGGTCTTGATCCCGCTTCTAGCCCGCACCGAACGGGCCAGGTCCACCACCTTGAGCACCGCCCGCATCTTGGCCACCAGCTCCTCGTCCACCAGATAGGGGTCCACCTCGGGCCAGTCGGAAAGGTGCACGGAAAGGGGGGCCTCGGGGCTTACTGAGCGCACCAGGTTCTGCCAAAGCACCTCGGCCAGGAAGGGGGTGAAGGGGGCGGAGAGCTGGCTGATGGTGACCAGGGCCTGGTACAAGGTGGCGTAGGCGGACTCCCGGTCCAGGGGATCCTCGTTTTTCCAGTAGCGCCTGCGGCCCCGGCGCACGTACCACTGGGAGAGGTCCTCCACCACGAAGTCCCGCAGGGCCCGGCTGCTTTGGGTGGGGTCGTAGGCCTCGAGGGCCTCCGTCACCCTCTGAATCAGATCCTGGAGCCGGGCAAGAAGCCAGCGGTCCAGCTCGGGCCGCTTCTCCACGGGAGGCGGGTTCTTAAGGTCTGGCTGGTCCAGGTTGGCGTAGGTGACGAAGAAGCTATACACATTCCAGAGGGTGAGGAAGTAGTCCCGCACCGTTTCCCGTACCAGGTTGGGTCCGAAGCGGCGGTCCGCCTCCGGGGGAGCGGAGATGTAGATGTACCACCTGAGGGCATCCGCCCCAAACTCCCGGATGATGTCCCAGGGGTCCACCACGTTCCCCTTGGACTTGCTCATCTTCTGGCCCTTTTCGTCCAGGATGAGGCCGTGGCAGATGACGTTTTTGAAAGCGATGGAGCCGAAGAGCATCACCCCAAGCTGGTGCAGGGAGTTGAACCAGCCCCGGGTCTGGTCGATGCCTTCCGCAATGAAGTCCGCGGGGAAGGCCTCCTTAAACTCCTCCTGGTTCTCAAAGGGGTAGTGCAAGGAGGCAAAGGGCATGGCCCCGGAGTCGTACCACACGTCGATCACGTAGGGCACCCGGCGCATGGTGCCCCCGCAGGAGCAGCGGAGCTCCACGGCGTCCACGTAGGGGCGGTGGGGGTCAAAGGGCTCGGGAAGGGGATGGGTGGCCCTTTCCTTCAGCTCCTGGATGCTGCCGATGGCCTCTTCCTTTCCACAAGAGCCGCAGACCCAGATGGGAAGGGGCGTGCCCCAGTAGCGGTTGCGGCTTAGGGCCCAGTCCACCAGGTTCCGGAGCCACTCCCCGTAGCGTCCCTCCTTGATGTGGGGCGGGACCCAGTTGATCTCCTGGTTTTTGCGGATGAGTTCCTCTTTGAAGAGGGTGTTTTTGATGAACCAGGTTTCCGTGGCGTAGTACATGAGGGGGGTGGAGCACCGCCAGCAGTGGGGGTAGCTGTGGAGGTAGCTTTCCTCCTTGAAAAGAAGCCCCCGGGAACGGAGGTCTTTCAGAATGGCCCGGTTGGCCTCGCGGAAGAAGAGGCCCTTAAAGGGCTCCACCAGGAGTCTCCCCTCCTCGTCCACCGTTTTGAGGAGGGGAAGGCCGTAGGCCCTGGCCGTTTCGAGGTCCTCGGCCCCGAAGGCGGGGGCCTGGTGGACGATGCCCGTGCCGTCCTCCCGGCTCACGTACTCGGCCAGGACCACGAGGTACCCCTTCTCCAGGGCCTGGGGGTAAGGGGGGTCGTAGGCCAGGCCCTCCAGTTCCTTACCCGAAAAGGTCCTGAGAATGGGGGTTTCCTCGCCGAGGAGCCTGCGCCCCAGGGTTTCCTCGATGATCACCGCCTCCTCCCCCACGGCAAAGGCCCCATAGGTGTACTCGGGGTGCACCGCCGCGGCCACGTTCCCGGGGAGGGTCCAGGGGGTGGTGGTCCAGATGAGGAGGTTAGCCTGCTTCAGGCCCAGTTTTTCCGGTTCCTTAAGGGGAAGGCGTACATAAACCGAGGGATCGGTGATCTCCTTGTACCCCAAGGAGAGCTCGTGGGAGGAAAGAGGCGTGCCGCACCGGGGACAGTAGGGCACCACCTTGTGGTCCCGGTAGAGGAGCCCCCGGTCGAAGAGGTTCTTCAGGCTCCACCAGATGCTTTCCACATAGGTGGGGTGCAGGGTGGCGTAGGCGTTCTTGAGATCCACCCAGTAGGCGATGCGCTCGGTGAAGGCCTCCCACTCCTTCTCGTAGGTGAACACCGACTCCCGGCAGGCCTGGTTGAAACGCTCGATGCCGTAGGCCTCGATCTCCCGTTTGCTCTTTAGCCCCAGCTTCTTCTCCACCTCCAGTTCCACGGGGAGGCCGTGGGTGTCCCAGCCGGCCCGGCGGGGTACGTAATAGCCCCGCATGGTCTTGTACCGGGGGAAAAGGTCCTTGTAGCTTCGGGCCTGGGCATGGCCCACGTGGGGCATGCCGTTGGCGGTGGGGGGGCCTTCGTAAATGGTATAGCGGGGCCTCCCTTTACGGTTTTCCACGCTTTTCTCAAAGATCCTCTCCCGCTGCCAAAACTCCAGAACCTCCTCTTCCAGCCTGGGAAAGTTGGGTTCGCCGACCTCCTTGAACATACGCTCCTCCCTAAAGAAACGTCCGCGCCCTTTGGGCGCGGACGAAAGCGCAAGGGCTTCCGCGGTACCACCGCGCTTCCTGGAGATAGCCTCCAGGCCCTCATTTGCGCGCGATCACGGGCGCACCCGGCGGGCATTACTCGAGGCCCTTAGCCCCTTTCCTCCCGCGGCTCCGGGGTGATCTTCCCGCCTTTCCTCACCACCGGGCTTCCACCCTCCCCGGCTCGCTTGGGGCTATTGGAAAGGGGTACTCTCCCCATCCTCGCCTTTACAGCTCCCGCCTCCTGGGGTAAAATCCCCCGTTGGCGGCTAAGCCCATGCTAGCAGCCTTTCCCCTGGCTTGACAACGCCCCCATCGGGTCTGCTAGACTCAGGCTAAGCCGGTTCCCCTTCCGCGCAAAAGGAGCGTCCATGGAGCTGTACTTGGATACCGCCAACTTGGAGGAGATACAGGAGATCGCTGCCTGGGGGGTGCTCTCTGGGGTGACCACCAACCCCACCTTGGTGGCTAAGGAGTATGCGGGCCGAGGAGCAAAGCTGACCGAGGAGGTTCTGTTCGCTCACCTACGGGCCATATGTGAGGTGGCGAAGGGACCTGTGTCGGCGGAGGTGACCGCGCTGGAGGCAGGGGCCATGGTGGAGGAGGGCCTGCGGCTTGCCGCCATCCACCCTCACATCGTGGTCAAGCTGCCCACCACCGAGGAGGGCCTGAAGGCCTGCAAGCGCCTTTCCACCCAGGGGGTGAAGGTGAACATGACCTTGATCTTTTCCGCCAACCAGGCTCTTCTGGCGGCCCGGGCAGGGGCGGCCTACGTTTCCCCCTTCCTGGGCCGGGTGGACGATATCTCCTGGGACGGGGGAGAGCTTTTGCGGGAGATCGTGGAGCTGATCCAGGTCCAGAACCTGCCGGTCAAGGTCATCGCTGCCTCCATCCGTCACCCCCGCCATGTGACGGAGGCCGCCCTTCTGGGGGCGGACATCGCCACCATGCCCTATACGGTTTTCAAGCAGCTTCTTAAGCATCCTTTGACGGACATAGGGCTTAGACGCTTTATGGAGGACTGGGAGAAGGTCAAGCCATGAGGAGAAAAGCGGATACCCAACAAGAAGCGCCCCTCACTTACCAGGAGCTTTCGGCCAAGATTCTGCCGGAGCTGCACCTCCTGGCCCAGGAAGCGGGCATAGAGAACTACAAGCGCATGAAGAAGGACCAGCTCATTATGGCCCTCCTGGAGCGGCAGACCCAAGGGGAGGGCCTGCAGCTGGTCAAGGGTTACCTGGAGATCAGTCCGGATGGGTACGGCTTCATCACCGAGAGCTTGTACAACCTGGAATCCCGTGTGGCCATCGTCTCCGCCGGCCTTATCCGGCAGTATGCCTTGAGGAGCGGGGACTACATCGTGGGCCGGGTGCGACCTCCGCGGGAGAACGAGCGCTACGGCACCCTCCTCAAGGTGGAGGCGGTGAACGACCTGGACCCTGAGGCGGCCAAGAACCGGCCCCGCTTTGACGAGCTCATCCCCCAGTTCCCCGACCGGCAGATCAAGCTGGAAACCACCCCTGATGAGCTTTCCACCCGGGTGATCGACCTGCTGGCCCCCATCGGCCGGGGGCAGCGGGGGCTCATCGTGGCCCCGCCCAAGGCGGGTAAGACCACCCTCCTCAAGAAGATCGCCAATGCGGTCCTGAAGAACGAACCCGACATCAAGGTGATCGTTTTGCTCATAGACGAGCGCCCCGAGGAGGTCACGGACTTCCGGGAAAGCGTCCAGGGAGCCGAGGTCATCGCCAGCACTTTTGACGAACCGCCTCAGAACCATATCCGGGTGGCGGAGTTCGTCCATGAGAGGGCCAAGCGCATCGTGGAGGAGGGCGGCCATGTGATGATCCTCCTGGACTCCATCACCCGCCTGGCCCGGGCCAACAACCTGGTAACCCCGCCCACGGGCCGTACCCTGTCGGGCGGTTTGGACTCCGCTGCCCTGTACTTCCCCAAGCGCTTCCTGGGAGCGGCCCGCAACATCCGGGGTGGAGGTAGCCTCACCATCCTGGCCACGGCCCTGGTGGAAACGGGAAGCCGCATGGACGACGTGATCTTTGAGGAGTTCAAGGGGACGGGCAACATGGAGCTCCACCTTTCCCGCCGCCTCGAGGAGCGCCGCATCTTCCCGGCCATCGACATCCTGAAGTCCGGGACCCGTCGGGAGGAGCTCCTCTTGGGCGAGGAGGTGGTGCACAAGATGTGGCTTCTCAGGAAGGTCCTGGCGGATATGGACCCGGCGGAGGCCATGGAGATGCTTTTGGCCCGCCTGGGGCGGACCAAGAACAACAAGGAGTTTCTGGCGTCCTTGGCCGCCCGTTAGGCGGGATTTTCCCTTGGGGGGCGGAAAGCCCGCCCCCCAAGGCCTTTTGCCCCTTGCCTTTTCCCCGCTTGGTCCTGGTATAATCCCCGCGAGGTTTTGGTGGGGTTTGGGAGGTGAGCATTGCGGGGAGTATGGGGAAGTTTATGGCTCTTGGTTTCCTCTTTGGCCTTCGCCAAGCTGCCTGCTCTTAGCCCCCTTCCTCTTCCCGCGAACACGGTGGAGGTGGGCCAGGCGGTCAAAAAGGGATGGGTGGTCTATGAGGTGAAGCCCGGGGATACCCTGGCGGGGATTGCCGCTCGTTACGGGGTGGATCCCCGGCACATCATGTGGTCCAGCAACCTGCAAGGCGATCGCTTGCAGGTGGGGCAAAGGCTTCTTATCCCCTTGGTGGCCGTGGAGGACCGTTCCCCCCGGGTACCCCCGGGGGTGGAGGTGTACCGCGTGCGCCCGGGGGATACCCTGCAGGGAGTGGCGAGCCGTTATGGGGTAAGCGTTCTGGAACTGGTTTCCGCCAACCCTTCCTTAGAGAGCTTGGACCGGCTGGTGGCGGGGAGCGTCCTGTACATTCCAAGAAAAGCTAAGGGCTTGGTGGTATCCCTGCCCGAGGGGCAGACCCTGGTGGACCTGGCGGCTCGTTTCGGCCTCTCCCCAGTGGCGGTGGCCCGGGCCAACGGCATCCAGGACCCCGCGGAGCTCAGGCCCGGGGACCTGGTCCTCCTCCCCGGTATCCAGGCCAAGACCACCTATGAGCGGCTTCTCGCCAAACAGGAGGAGGAGCGCAGGGCCCGCCTCGAGGCGGAGCGCCGGCGCCAGGAGGAGCTTAGGCGCCTGGCGGAGGAGAGGAGGAGGCAGCAGGCCTTGGCCCAGCAACGTACCCGGCAGGTGCAGCAGGCCCAGACCCAGCGGCCCCAGGTGCGCCGGGTGAGCTACCAGGAAGGGGCCATGCGCTGGCCTCTTTCGGGCTTTCGCATCACCACCTATTTCGGCGAACGGGGAGTCTTTCAGCGCTTCCACACGGGGATTGACCTAGCTGCAGCGTACGGCACCCCCATCGTGGCGGCCAAGGCGGGGCAGGTGGAGGTGGCGGGTTGGAGCTCCGTGGGCTATGGCTTCCATGTGGTGTTGGACCACGGGGGCGGGGTGGAAACCCTTTACGCCCACATGTCGCGCATCGCTGTGCGGGCCGGCCAGTGGGTGGAGGCCGGGCAGGTGATCGGCTACGTGGGCTCCACCGGCTGGTCCACCGGGCCCCACCTGCACTTTGAGGTGAGGGTGGGTGGGGTGGTCCGTAACCCCTTGGCTTATTTGCCTTGAGTAAGTTTTAGTGCCCCCCGGGGGCCTTTGGGCCCCCGGCTTCTTTTGGCTTGACCCGGTGGGCGGTAAGCTGGAGGATGGAGGACGGGATGGAGAAGGGAACCTTTCAGATCAAGACGGGCTTCGCCGAGATGTTCAAGGGTGGGGTGATCATGGATGTGACCACCCCCGAGCAGGCGGTGATCGCCGAGGAGGCGGGGGCAGTGGCGGTGATGGCCCTGGAGAGGGTCCCCGCCGACATCCGGGCCCAGGGTGGGGTGGCCCGCATGTCCGACCCCAAGGTCATCAAGGAGATCATGGCCGCGGTTTCCATTCCCGTGATGGCCAAGGTGCGGATCGGCCACTTCGTGGAGGCCATGATCCTCGAGGCCCTGGGGGTGGACTTCATCGACGAGTCCGAGGTCCTCACCCCTGCGGATGAGGAGCACCACATCGACAAGTGGAAGTTCAAGGTGCCCTTCGTGAACGGGGCCCGGGACCTGGGGGAGGCCTTAAGGCGCATCGCTGAGGGAGCGGCCATGATCCGCACCAAGGGGGAGGCGGGCACGGGCAACGTGGTGGAGGCGGTCCGCCACGCCCGCACCATGTGGAAGCAGATCCGCTACGTCCAGTCCCTAAGGGAGGACGAGCTCGTGGCCTACGCCAAGGAGATCGGGGCCCCCTTGGAGCTGGTGAGGTGGGTCCACCACCACGGCCGCCTTCCCGTGGTGAACTTCGCCGCCGGGGGCATCGCTACCCCAGCGGACGCGGCCCTCATGATGCACCTGGGCATGGACGGGGTTTTCGTAGGTAGCGGCATCTTCAAGTCCGGGGACCCCAAGAAGCGGGCCCGGGCCATCGTGCGGGCGGTGACCCACTACAACGATCCTGAGGTGCTGGCCGAGGTTTCCGAGGACCTGGGCGAGCCCATGGTGGGCATTAACCTGGATCAACTGAGGGAAGAGGAGCGCCTGGCCAAACGGGGCTGGTGAGATGGTGTCGCGGGTGGTCTGCGGGGCCTATGGGATCCACCTGGAGAAGGTGGAAAAAGCCCGGGCTGCCTTGCCCAAGGAAGGGGTCTTGAAGGAGGCTGCCCTCCTCCTGAAGGCCCTGGCCGATCCCACCCGGATGCGCCTTCTTCTGGCTTTGAAGACGGCGGGGGAGCTTTGCGTGTGCGATCTAGCCCTCCTCGCTGGGGTTTCGGTTTCTGGGGTGAGCCACCAGCTCAGGCTTCTCCGCCAGGCAAGGCTGGTGGCCTTCCGGAGAGAGGGAAAGCAGGTCTACTACCGCTTGGCGGACGAGCACGTGGAACGGCTTCTTGAGGGGGCTTTGGAGCACGCGGAAGAGAACACTTGACTAGCTACTCAAATGATGCTACCATGGGAACATGGATGCTCACAGGGTTCGCGTGTTCCGGGTGGAGGGTTTGGACTGCGCCGACTGCGCCTTAAAGGTGGAGAAAGCCCTTTCCGGGGTGCCTGGAGTGGTGCAGGCCCAGGTCAGCTTTGCCAGCGGTAAGGCGTATCTGCACCTCGAGGTTCCCGGGGCGGAGAAGGAGGCGGAAAGGGTGGTTTCCGCCCTGGGCTACCGTTTGAAGCCTGAAGGGGACACGACCAGGGGTGTTTTGGGACCCTGGCGCTGGGCCTTGGTTTCCGGAGGGCTTCTCCTGGCGGCCTTTTTGGCTTCGCTCTTCCTCCCCGGCCTAGCCCCTTGGGGCTATCGGCTGGCGGCCTTGATAGGGGTTTTCCCCCTGGCTCGTCGTGCGGTGGCTACGTTCCGGCAAAACCCCTTCAGCATGCAAACCCTGGTTACGCTGGCTACCCTGGGAGCCATGCTCATCGGGGCGGAGGCCGAGGCGGCGCTGGTGGTCTTCCTCTTCCTCGTGGGGGAGGTGCTGGAGGCTTATAGCGTGGCCCAGGCCCGCAGGTCCCTTTACGCCCTTTCCGAGCTTCTTCCCAGGCGGGCCTACCGCCTGAAGGAGGGTGGGGTGGAGGAGGTACCCCTTAAGGCCTTGAGGGTGGGGGACCTGGTGAGGGTGCCCCCGGGGGAGCGGGTACCGGCCGACGGGGTGGTGGTGTCTGGACAGGCTTCCGTGGAGGAGGCCGCCTTCACCGGGGAGCCCTTGCCTAGGCCCAAGGGGATAGGGGACCGGGTTTACGGGGGCAGTCTGGTGCAGGAGGGGAGCTTGGTGGTAAAGGTGGAGCGCCTTCCCGAGGAGGGCTTCCTGGCGGAGATGGAACGCCTGGCGGAGGAGGCCTTGCTTAAGAAGAGCCAGGTGGAGCGGGTGGTGGATGCCTTTAGCCGCCGCTACACCCCGGCGGTCCTGGCCCTGGCAGGCTTCGTGGCCCTGGTCCTTCCCCTTTTCCGGGGGGATTTCCTGGGGCATGTCTACAAGGCCTTGGGCCTTATCCTCATCGCCTGTCCCTGCGCTCTGGTGGTGTCGGTGCCTGCGGCCATCGCCGCAGGGGTGGGCCGGGGAGCCAGGGCGGGGGTGCTCTTTAAGAGCGGGGCGGCCCTGGAGCGCTTGGCTGGGGTTCGCTACGTGGCTTTGGACAAGACGGGAACCCTGACCCTGGGAAAGCCCACGCTGGTGCGGGTGGTTACCTTTGGGGTTTCGACGGAGGAGGCCTTGGCCCTGGCGAAGGGGGTGGCGGAGGGTTCCTCCCACCCCTTAGCCCGGGCGGTGCGGGAGGCTTCGGGCCCCAAGGCCTTGCCCTCGGAGGAGCATCGGGCGGTGCCGGGCCTCGGGGCCTTCGCTCGGGTGGAGGGGAAGGAGGTGGGTTTGGTGCGGCCCGAGGCCTGGGACCTGCCCCCGGAAGTAGAGGCCCAGGTGAAGGCCTTGGCGGAGGAAGGCTTCAGCCTTTCCCTCTTGGTTAGGGAGGGGGTTCCCTTGGCCCTCTTGGCCTTCCAGGATACCCCCCGCCTCGAGGCCCGGGAAGTCTTGGCCGAACTGCGCCGACTGGGCCTTAAGCCCCTCCTGCTTACCGGCGACCGGGAGACCTCTGCTTTGGCTTTGGGCACGGCCATAGGGCTTTTTCCTGAGGAAATCCGGGCTGGCCTTTCTCCCGTGGACAAGCTCCGCCTGGTGGAGGAGATGGAAGGTAGGGGTGGCGTGGCCATGGTGGGGGATGGGGTGAACGACGCCCCAGCCCTGGCCAAGGCCACGGTAGGGCTTGCCGTGGCCGAGGGCACGGAAGCGGCCCTGCAGAGTGCAGACGTGGGGCTTCTGAGCCTTGCCGCCTTGCCCCGGGCCTTCCGGCTAAGCCGCCTGACCCTGGGCGTGGTCCGCCAGAACGTGGCCTTGGCGGTGGGGCTCAAGGGGCTTTTCCTCCTCACCACCCTCATGGGTTACACGGGGCTTTGGACCGCAGTGCTGGCGGACGGTGGAGCACTCGTGTTGGTGACGGCGAACAGCTTGCGCCTCCTGAGGAGCAGAGTATAGTTGACCCATGCCCAGGCGCAGGTATCCCAGGCTTCTGGAGCAGTTCCTTGCGAGTGAGGCCAAGGTGGGGGTGCCCTCCGCTTCCCTTCTGGCGGGGGGCTTCCCTTGACAGGGCGGGAGCCTAAGTCCAGGATGAGGGGCGTGGTTGGCGTTTTGGCCTTACAGGGGGATTTCCGCGAGCACAAGGAGGCATTAAGGCGGCTGGGGATAGAGGCCAAGGAGGTGCGCAAGAGGGAGCACCTGGAGGGGCTCAAGGCCCTCATCGTGCCTGGCGGGGAGTCCACCACCATCGGCAAGCTGGCCCGGGAATACGGAATCGAGGACGAGGTGCGCAAGCGGGTGGAAGAGGGTTCCCTGGCCCTCTTCGGCACCTGCGCCGGGGCCATCTGGTTGGCCAAGGAGATCGTGGGCTACCCTGAGCAACCCCGTTTGGGGGTGTTGGAGGCATGGGTGGAACGCAACGCCTTTGGCAGGCAGGTGGAAAGCTTTGAGGAGGACCTCGAGGTCCGGGGTTTGGGTCCCTTCCACGGGGTTTTCATTAGAGCCCCAGCCTTCCGCAAATTGGGGGAAGGAGTGGAGGTGCTGGCGGAGCTGAATGGTCTTCCCGTCCTGGTACGCCAGGGCAAGATCCTCGCCAGCGCCTTCCACCCCGAGCTCACCCAGGACCCCAGGCTTCACCGCTACTTCCTGGAGCTGGCAGGCCTCTAGGGCCGCATCCGGGTGTACATCCTGGGGAAGGGGATGGCCTCCCGCACGTGGTTAAGGCCACAGATCCAGGCCACGGTGCGCTCGAGGCCCAATCCGAAACCCGAGTGGGGCACGCTGCCAAAGCGCCTCAGGTCCAGATACCAGTCGTAGACCTCCTCCGGGAGGCCGAACTCCTGGATTTTCCTGCGTAGAAGTTCCAGGTCGTGGATTCTCTGGCTACCCCCGATGATCTCCCCGTAGCCCTCGGGGGCCAGGAGGTCGTTGTTTAGGACCAGCTCCGGGTCCTCGGGGTCGGGTTCCATGTAGAAGGCCTTAATGCGGGCAGGATAGCGCTCTATAAAGACGGGCCGGTCAAACTGGCGGCTGAGGGCGGCCTCATGGGGGGCGCCGAAGTCTTCCCCGTAGGGAAGGGGTGGGATTTCGGGGTCCTTCTCCGCCAGCCGGTTCACCAAAGCCACAGCCTCCTTGTAGGTCAGACGGGGATAGCGGCCCTCCGCGGCAGGCTCCAGGGCCTTGGGATCGCGTTCCAGCATTTCCAGCTCCTTGGTCCTTCGCGTGAGCACCCGGCCCACCAGATAGCGCAAAAGCTCCTCCTGTAGGGCCATGTTCTCCTCGTGGGTCATGAAGGCCACCTCGGGCTCGATCATCCAGAACTCCAGGAGGTGGCGGCGGGTTTTGCTCCTTTCCGCCCGAAAGGTGGGGCCGAAGGTGTAGACCTTGCCGAAGGCCAAGGCCCCGGCTTCGGCGTAAAGCTGGCCCGACTGGGAGAGGTAGGCCTTTTCCCCGTCAAAGAGGTCCACCTCGAAGAGGTCGGTGGTGCCCTCCACGGCGCTCGGGGTGAGGATGGGGGCGTCAAAGCGCAGGAAACCCCGCTCGGCGAAGAAATCGTGGATGGCTCTTTCCAGCTCGTCCCGGATGCGCATCACCGCGAAGGGACGGCGGTGGCGGAGCCACAGATGGCGGTGGTCCATGAGGAAGTCGATGCCGTGCTCCTTAGGACCGATGGGATACTCCCCCTGGGGAAGGCTCACCACCTCGAGGTTCCGCACCGAAAGCTCAAAGCCCCCGGGGGCCCTCTCGTCCCGCCGGACCAGGCCATGGACCTTGAGGGCGGTTTCCTGGGGGAGGTGATCCGCTTGCTCAAAGATTTCCTCCGGTACCTCCCCTTTGAAGAGGGTGGCCTGCAGGAACCCCGTGCCGTCCCGGAGGATGAGGAAGTGGATCTTGCCCTTGGAGCGTTTTTGGTAGAGCCAGCCCCTTAGCTCCACCTCCTGGCCCTCGTATTTGGCGATCTCATCAATAAAGACCCGCATACCCTTCTATCCTAAAGGGGCCTTGAGGTGTTTGCCTGGCATTTACCTCTGTTCCCTACCCTGGGCATGGGAGGTGAAGGTATGAGCAAGCAGTGGCTGGTTAGGTTGTTGGCGGTGGCCTTCGGTGTCTAGAGTCCAACGGCTTTGTCCCAAGTGGCCACGGAGCTTCGCATGGCCCTGGGGGGCAAGAAGGAGCTGGCCGTCTTCTGGAAGGAGGGCCGGGTGGTGGGCCTGGTGGAGGTGAACCCTAACGCCTGGGTGTCCGCCGAGGGGGCAACCCAGGTGACCCTGATCCTGAACGGCCAGGAGCGAACCCTGCAGGTCCACCATGCGGGGAGCACCTTGGTGGACGTGAGCGTCAGCGGGGGCAGGAGGGTATGGCCTGGGGCTTCCGGAATAGGCTGCTCCTCGGGGTGGGGGTAGCGGTGGGGATCTCCGCCCTGGCCCAGCTGGGCCTGGGGTACTGGGTTTTGTTGCGCGCCGCTGAGGCAACGGTCCAAAGGGAGCTTCTGGTCTTTTCTCCTTCCGACCAGGGCTTGCAACGCTTCTACGGTCAGGTCACCTTCAGCGATGGGCAGGCGCTCTTGGTGGGCGGCGTTCCCCTCCTTGGCTCCTCCCCCTGGATGGCCCTTCTGGTTCCCGGGATGGCGGTGGAGGTGGAGGGAAGTTGGGAGGGAGCGGGGTTTCGCCTCCTGGAGTTACGCATTGTGGCCCCGGCGCGCTTCTCGTATTGCCGGTAATAGGCTGGCAAGAGCCTCCGCCAAACCGCATGCCTCCACGGGAGCCACCACCCGTTGGGCCACCTTCTTGACCTGGGGCGAAGCGTTCCCCATGGCGATGCCTAGGCCCACTCCTTGGATGAGTTCCAGGTCGTTTTCCCCATCCCCCACCATGGCGCATTGGGCCAGGGTCAGGCCGTAGCTTTCCGCCACGAAACGGGCGGCCGAGAGCTTGCTCACCCCCCGCTTGGTCAGGGAGACGAAGCGCACCCCGGGCATCCTGGGGCTTTCCGCCACGTGGGCCTGGAGTTCCTGGGGCAAGGGGTCCATGAGGGCGCCCAGGGGAGCTTGGGCCTCGGCCAGTACCTGGAGGCGGACCAAAGGGGCAGGAAGCCTTAGCAGGTCCGCTTCCTCGGCCACCACGCCCAGGAGTTCCTGGTGGGCCTTTAGGAGAGGGCTATCCCCCTCTATGAAGAAGCCCCCATCGGCGGTGTAGCCCTCGAGGGGAAGCCCGAGCCTGCGGGCCAGGCGGATGGCTTCCCGGGCCGCCTCTTGGGGCAGGGCTTCCACCAGGAGGGGGTGGGCGGGAGGGGAGTGGGGATCCCGGGAAAACGCCAGGACCACCGCCCCCGACTCGAACACGTGGAGGCCCATGGGGTCCAGCCTGCGGGCGTAGGCCAGGGCGTGCCCCCGGCCCGGCCGGCCGGTGATGAGGCTTAGGCGGATGCCCTTGGCCCTTAAGGCCTCCACCGCTGGCCACACGCATTCGGGTACCCCCTCCTTGCCCACCAGGGTGCCGTCCACGTCCACGAAGACCAGCCGCACCATCAAACTTCCCCAGCGGATACCTGTACCGCCTCCCCCCCGATCTGCACCCCGTAGGGCTGGCCCGTGGGGCTGTACTCCACCACCACCTCCACCACCCCTGGGTTGCCCAGGCGGTGGCCCTGGTAGATGGTGAGGGCTACCCGGCCTTCCCGCCTGGGCACCACCCCTGCCCGGGCCAGGAGGGCGCCCAAGGCGGCGTTGGCGGAGCCCGTCACCGGGTCTTCGGGAATGCCCAGGATGGGGGCAAAGTCCCGGGCGTAGAAGCTCCTCGGGCCCATGGGGGCGTAGGCATGGACGGTGGCCACCTCCAGCTGGTGGGAAAGTTCGGCCAGGGTCTTCATCTCTGGCTCCAGGGCATCCACCACCCCGGGCGCAACAAGGGGGACGAAGAGGCTCCAAAGCCCGGTGTAGGCGATGCCGTAAGGCAGGCCGCGGTGCAGGTAACGTTCGTCTGAGCCCAGGGCCTCGAGGACCTCCTTAAGCACCTGGTAAGGGGGCAGGTCCCGGAACCTCGGGGCGGGACCCCTCACCAGGGCCTTGCGGGGTTCTCCGGCCTCGTACAGGATCTCCACCGGCAGGGCCTCCGTGGGGGTGTGCAGGAAAAGCCGCTTGCTGCCCTCGGGAGCCAGGCCCAGGCGCACCAGGGTGAGGCCCAGGGCTATGGCGGCGTGGCCGGAGAACTCCACTTCTCCCGAAGGGGTGAAGAAGCGCACGGCGAACAGGGTCCCTTGCCTTTCCGTTACGAAGGCGGTTTCCGGTTCGCCCAGGCGCCGGGCTAGGCTTCGCATCTCCTCCAGGTCCATGCCCCGGGCGTCCAGCACGATGGCTACCCGGTTCCCGGCTCCCGGGGTGGAGGCGAAGGCGTCCACGATCACATAGGGAATCCTAGCCATGGGCGATCACCATGAGGCCGAGTTCCCGAAGCTGCTCCTCGGACACCGGGCTTGGGGCCCCGGTAAGGGGGTCTTTGCCCTCCTTGTTCTTGGGGAAGGCGATGACCTCGCGGATGGAGGGGCTGGCCGTCATGAGGGCCAGGAGGCGGTCTAGGCCCCAGGCGATGCCGCCGTGGGGTGGGGCTCCGTACTCCAGGGCCTCCAGAAAGAACCCGAACTTTTCCCGCTGCTCCTCCTCCGCAATGCCCAGGATGCGGAACATCTTGGCCTGCAGCTTTGGATCGTGGATGCGGATGGAGCCGCCCCCCACCTCGGTGCCGTTCAGCACCAGGTCGTAGGCCAAGGCCCGCACCTTCCCAGGATCGGTATCCAAGAGGGGTAGGTCCTCGGGATGAGGGCTGGTAAAGGGATGGTGCATGTAGGTGTACTGGCCCCTTTCCTCGTCCCACTCCAGAAGGGGGAAGTCCACCACCCATAGGAACCGGAAGCCCTCCCTGGGGAGGTCTAAGACCTCCGCCAGCTTAAGCCGCACCTGCCCCAAGGCGGTGGCCGCCACCTTGGCCGGCCCGGCCACGAAGAGAAGGGTGTCCCCCGGAGTGGCTTCCGTGGCCTCCAGAAGGCTTTGCCGCACGGGCTCCAGAAACCTGGCGGCCCCGCCTGCGAAGCCTCCCTCCTCCACCCGGGCAAAGGCCAAGCCCTTGGCCCCGTGGCGCTTGGCCAGCTCCTCCAAGTCGGCGATCTCCTTGCGGGATAGGGCCTCGGGCACCGCCAGGGCCTTTACCCTTTCCGCCTCCCGGAAAACCTGAAACTCGCTTTCCCGGAAGAGGTGCCCCACCTCCTTGAGCTCCAGGCCGAAGCGGGTGTCGGGTTTGTCCGAGCCGAAGCGCTCCATGGCCTCCTGGTAAGTGAGGCGGGGGAAGGGGAGGGGAAGCTCCACCCCCAGGGCTTCCTGGAACACGTGGGCCATGAGCCTTTCGTTAAGCTCCAGGATATCCTCCACCTCCACGAAGCTCATCTCCAGGTCCATCTGGGTGAAGTCGGGCTGGCGGTCGGCCCGTAGGTCCTCGTCGCGGAAGCAGCGGGCGATCTGGAAGTAGCGGTCAAAACCCGCCACCATGAGCATTTGCTTGAAAAGCTGGGGCGACTGGGGGAGGGCGTAGAAAAGGCCGGGTTGCTGGCGGTAGGGCACCAGGAAATCCCGGGCCCCTTCCGGGGTGCTTTTGGTCAGGAAGGGGGTTTCCACCTGGATGAAGCCCTCCCGGTCCAGGAAGTCCCAGATGGCCTTGATGACCCGATGGCGGAGGCGCAGGTTTTCCTGCATTTTCCTCCGGCGCAGGTCCAGGTAGCGGTACCTGAGCCTGAGGTCTTCGGAAACCTCCTTTTCCTCCTCTCCCCGCCAGCCGGCGTCCACGGGGAAGGGGGGTGTTCTGGCCTCGGAGAGGACCTCGAGGGAGGTAAGGGCCACCTCCACCGCTCCGGTGGGCAGGCGGGGGTTAGGCTCCGGGCGTAGGCGCACGGTGCCCCTGGCCCGCACCACCCACTCCGAGCGGACCCGTTCCGCTTCCTTGTAGGCGGGGCTTTCCGGGTGGGCCACCAGCTGGACCAAGCCCTCGCGGTCCCGGAGGTCCAGGAAGATGAGCCCCCCCAGGTCCCGGCGGCGGTTTATCCACCCCTCGAGGACCACCTCCTCCCCCACGTGTTCTTCCCTTAGGCTTCCGGCGAAGTGGGTACGGCGCATAATCCCCCAAATCTTAACGGATTCTCACGCCAGGGCGGAAAGGAGGAAGCCCAGGGCCTCCCTTTGGGGAAGGCGCACCTGTTCCCCAGTGGCGAGGCGCTTCAAGGTGACCTCACCGGTCTTTAACTCATCCTCCCCCAAGAAGCCCACGAAGGCCGCGTTCCGCTTCAGGGCTTCCTCCACCCCCTTGCCAGGCTTCTTGGAGCTGAGGGCATACTCCGCCCGTATGCGGGGCCTTAAGGCCTCCGCCAGATAAAAGGCCTCGGCCACGGCTTCCTCCACCAGGGGGATCAGGTAGACATCGGGCCCCTTCTCCTCCAAGAGGCTAAAGCCCTCCGCCTCGAGGGCCAGGGCCACCCTCTCCACCCCGAAGGCGAAACCCACCCCGGGTACCCTCGGCCCCCCCAGGAGCTCGGAAAGCCCGTCGTACCTTCCCCCACCCCCCAGGGCGCTCTGCGCCCCGATCTCCGCATGGTGCACCTCGAAGGCGGTACGCACGTAGTAATCCAGGCCCCGCACCAGGGTTGGGTCCAGTTCGTAGGGCACGGAAAGCCTTTCCAGATGGCGTTCCACCGCCTTCAGATGGGCCTTCGCTTCCTCCCCCAGGAAGTCCAGCATGGGCCGGATGTTGAGCTCCTTAAGGAGGGCCTGGTCTTGCTCGCTCTTGGAGTCCAGGATGCGCATGGGGTTGAGCTCCAGGCGCTCCTGGGAATCCTGGGAGAGGGCCTCCCGGTGGGGGGAGAGGACCTCCCGTAGATAGGCGTTGTAGCGGGCCCGGTCCTCGGGGTCCCCCACGGAGGAGAGCTTGACGGTGAGGCGCCTTAGGCCGAGCTCCTTAAGGCTTTCATACAGGAGCACCACGGCCTCCGCATCCAGGATGGGGCTTTCCGAGCCCAGGGCCTCGTAGTTCACCTGGTGGAACTGGCGGTAGCGCCCCTTCTGGGGGCGCTCCGCCCGGAACATGGGCCCCGCCATCCAGAGCCTCACGGGCTGGGGCCAGACCTTCATCCCGTGTTCCAGATAGGCCCGCACCATGGCAGCGGTGCCCTCGGGGCGCAGGGTGAGGGAACGCCCACCCCGGTCCTGGAAGGTGAACATCTCCTTCCTGACGATGTCGGTGGAGATCCCCACCCCCTTCTCGAAGACCTGGGTTTCCTCAAACACCGGGGTGATGAGTTCCAGGGTCCCCGCCGCCTCCAGCACCCGGCGGGCGGTGGCCACGATGTGCTGGTGGAGCCTTAGCTCTTTGCCGAAAAGGTCCTTGGTGCCGCGCACGGCCATACCCCTTCACTTTACCCGAGGGCGAAGGCTATACTGCAGCCATGCCCTCGAGGGGTTCTGTACGGGGGTTTCTGGTATTCCTCTACCTCCTCCTCACCCTCACCGCCTCCACCGGGGTGGCCCTGCAGATGTACCTCATGCAGGTGCAAAACCCCGGCCTCCGGACGGATCTCTGCCAGGCCCCTGGGGAGGAGAGGGAGGTGGACCACTCCCTCTTCTGTGGCCTGCAGGTCTCTCCAGGTCTGCCCCCCATAGGGGAGGTGGCGCCTCCTGCGCTGGTGCGGGAGCTCCGGGCCAGGGTTGCCCCCGTGCCCGGCTATCCGGAACCCCAGGGAAGGGCTTTTTCTCCCCGCTCCCCTCCTTTTGCCCTGAAGATCGTCGCTTGAGTTGGGCAAAGGCTCTTTGGGCAAGAGGAGGGGAGAATCTTGGAAGCAGTGGTGTACACGGAAAGTTTGCAGCTTTATGCCCTGGTGCACGGGGCGCTTGGCCCAGCGGGTTGGAAGGTGTACTGGAAGGAAGGCCGTGGCCTGGCCCTGGCGGGGCTGGACCAGATGGAAAAGGGCGAGGTGCTTCTTTGGACTACCCCTTGGGGGCTTAGGGCCTATGACCCTTGGGGCATGATCTTCCTCACCCGTCGGGACGATCCCAGGACCTTGGCTTCAGGCCTTGAGGGACGGGTGGGCCTGCGGCTCCTTCCAGGGGAAAAGGCCGTGTTGTGGGCGGTGGGAAACGGGATTCCCCCGAGGGTGGGGGCCTTGGCCCAGGCCCTGGGGTTTTCCCGGGACCGGGCCCGCTTTTTCCTGAAGGGAGTCATCAACAAGTTTGGCCTCGGGGAGGAAGGGTTAGTCCATCTGGCCCGGCATCAGGTGAAGGTAATGGGGCTTAAGGACCACCTGGAGTCTCTGCCCGGGGTGCAGGTTCAACCGGGCCTGGACGTGCCTGGGAAGCAGGATCTGCAAGCGGATGGATCCCTGGAACACGCCCCGGTAGGCGAGGCCTTCGGGATGAAGGCTTACCAGCACGCCCTCTAGGATGTTTTCCGGGGGTGGGGGCCGGTCCTGGCGCACCACGATGACCTCCTCGGCCCGGATGCCCACCCAGGCGGTATCCCCGGGCTGGGCCCAGGGGGGGAGGGAAAGGCGGAGATGAACCCCGTTGACCTCCACGCCCCCAGGTTCTATGCAGGCCGGGAATAGGTTTTCGTAGCCCAGCAGCCTGGCCACCAGAAGCTGGCTTGGGGCGGAGTGCACTTCCTCGGGAGGGCCTTCTTGCAGGATGGTTCCCGACCCCATCACCACAAGCCAGTCGGCCATGCGGGCCAGGATGGGGTCGTGGCTCACCGCCAGGGTGGGGATTCCTTCCCGACGGATGAGTTCCACCAGCTCCCCCAGAACCTGGTCCTTGGTGAGGGGATCCAGGGCGCTGGTGGGTTCATCCAGGAGCAAAAGCTCCGGACCCCTGGCCAGGGCCCGGGCCATGGCGACCCGCTGTTTCTGGCCGCCGGAAAGCTGGTTCGGGCGCTTGTGGACGTGCTCCTCGAGGCCAACCCGCTCCAGGAGGGCCAGGGCCCTAGCCTTGCGGTTTCCTCCCGCCAGGGGAAAGGCCACGTTCTCCCAAGCGGTCATGTGGGGGAAGAGGGCCAGGTCCTGGGGCAGGTAACCCACGGGCCGCCTTTCTGGGGGTAGGCCCGCATAGGGCCTGCCTTCCGCCGGCACCAGGCCGGCAAGGGCCTTGAGGAGCGTGGTCTTGCCCACCCCGCTTTCCCCCAGGAGCACCGTGAAGTCCTGGATGCGGAAGCGGACCTCGAGGGCTAAAGGTTTCCTTATGCGGTAGTGGACTTCCATGCCCGCCCCTTAGCTTCCAATAGCCGTACCAGCACCAGGAGGGCCAGGCTCAGACCCAGGAGGACCAAGGAGGCCCGGGCCGCTTCCTCAAAGCGCAGGGCCTGCACCAGGTCGTAGATGTAGATGCTCACCATCTGGGTTTTCCCGGGGATGGAACCACCCACCATGAGCACCACCCCGAACTCCCCCAAGGTGTGGGCAAAGGCCAGAAGCGTGCCGGATAGCAGCCCGGGCCACACGAGAGGGAACACCACCTTGCTCCAGACCTTCCACCAGGGGCTTCCCAAGGTGCGGGCTACGTCCAGAAGATTGCGGTCCAAGGCCAAAAAAGCCTCCCGGTAGGCGGTGAGGGCAAAGGGCAGGCTGAAAAGGACGCTGGCGAAGACCAGGCCTTCAAAGCGGAAGGCCCAGGAGAGGCCGGTGATTCGGACCCAGGGTCCCTCGGGGCCCAGAAAGAGTAGGACATAAAAGCCCAGCACCGTGGGGGGCAGGACCAGGGGTAGGAGGAAGATGGCCTCCAGGATGGATTTGCCTGGGAAGCGGCGAAAGGCCAGAAGCCAGGCCAGGGGAACGCCCACGAGGAGGAGGAGGAAGGAGGCGAGAAGGGCCACCTCTAAGGAAAGGCGAAGGGCAATCCAGAAGGAGGGGTCCATGCTACTCCCCGGGTAGGAGGAAACCGTATCGCTGGAAGATACGCCGGGCCTCAGGGCTTCCCACGAAGGTGTAGAAGGCCATCACCTCGGGCCGCTTCCTCCCTTTCAGGATCACGTAGTTCTGCTCCAAGGCGAGGTGGCTTCCCAAGGGGGCGAGCCAGTACACCCCGGGGCGGGAAAGGCTTTCGTGCACCGCCAGGGAGAGGGCCAGGATGCCGGCCTGGGTGGCGCTTAGGGCCAGCTGGGCGGTGTGGGAGATGTTCTCCCCGTACACGAACTCAAAGCGGGGCTTGCCCTGGCGGAGGGGCGTGGCATCCCAGTAGGCCTCCACCCCCTGGGAGAGGCGTTCCCAGGGAATCTCCTCCCAGGAGAGGTTGGGAAAGGGTTTCTTCAAGCCGGGAAGCGGGGCATCGGCCCGGCGCCTTAGAAGGCCGTAATGTTCCAGGAGGGTGACGGCGGCCCGGCCGTAAGGAGCATGCACCGGGTTGGCGATGGCCAGCCGGGTGATCCTGGGGTCCTTGAGGGCCTCGGGGCTAGGCTCAAGGCCTAACTTCCGGTCCAGCCAGATGACCATGCGCCCGATGGCGTAGGGCCTGCGGGTTCCGGCCTCCGCCAGGCCTTTTTTTTCCAGGAGCTCGGGGTAGAGCCTTTCCGCGGAGAAGTAGAGGTCCGCCTCGAGGCCCTGGGTGAGCTGGGTGTAGAACTTTCCCGAGGAACCGAGGCTTAGAAAGACCCGTGTCCCCGGGTTCCTGGCCTCAAAGGCTTGGGCTACTTCTTTCAAGGCATACTGCAGGTCGGCGGCCGCCACCACCTGGACCGTCCTCTGTGCCCAAGCCGGGGCAAAAGCCAGCACCGAGGACAGGAACAGCACCTTTTTGTTCACCCTTACCTCCTTTGCAACCGCGGCAGGCGGCGGGGTTGCCCCCACCACCCCGGGGCCATAAGCCCGGCCCGGAAGGCCCATGGGGTCTATCCGGGCTCGGAGGCTAAGGGGATGCTAGCCCGCGGGCTCATCCCGTGTCAACCAGAGCCCGGGGTTGCATAAGTTTGCAAGGGTGCAGTATCCTGTAGGCCTCATGGTGGGAGACGCCCTCACCCGGCCCAAGGATCTTTTGGACTTCTCGGCCTACGGTCGCCAGGAGATCGAGGCGCTTTTGGCCTTGGCGGAGAGGCTGAAAAGGGAGCGCTACCGCGGGGAGGACCTTAAGGGAAAGGTCCTGGCCCTTCTCTTTGAGAAGCCCTCCTTGCGCACCCGCACTACCCTCGAGGTGGCCATGCTTCACCTGGGAGGGCACGCCGTCTACCTGGACCAGAAACAGGTGGGCATCGGCGAGCGTGAGCCTGTGAGGGACATAGCCAAGAACCTGGAGCGCTTCGTGGAGGGGATCGCCGCCCGCGTATACCGGCACGAGACCGTGGAGGAACTCGCCCGCCACGCCCGCATCCCGGTGATCAATGCCCTTTCCGACTGGGCCCATCCCTTGCAGGCTCTGGCGGACCTCCTCACCTTGAAGGAGGCCTTCGGGGGATGGGAGGGCCTCGAGGTGGCCTGGGTGGGGGATGGCAACAACGTGCTGAACTCCCTTCTTGAGGTGGCTCCCCTGGTGGGCCTTGGGATCAGGGTGGCCACGCCAAGGGGGTACGAACCGGATCCTGGCCTTTTGCAGAAAGCGGGGGCCTTCTTTACCCATGATCCCAAGGAAGCCGCCTTGGGAGCCCATGCCCTTTACACCGATGTCTGGACCAGCATGGGCCAGGAAGCGGAGCGGGAAAGGCGGCTTAGGGACTTCAATGGATTCCAGGTAAACGGGGAGCTTTTGCAACTGCTACGGCCCCAGGGCGTTTTTCTCCACTGCCTTCCGGCCCACTATGGTGAGGAAACCACCGAGGAGGCAGTGCACGGGCCGCGGAGCCGGGTCTTTGATCAGGCGGAAAACCGTCTTCACACCGCTAAGGCCGTCCTCCTGTGCCTGCTAAGCTAGGGGTATGGTCCGGCCCTACCGCTTCTCCCTCGAGGAGTTTCTACGGCTTCCCCTGCCCGAGCGGGGTGTGGAGCTTTTGAGGGGGGAGATCTACCAGATGGCACCCATAGGTCCTCGGCATGCGTACATGGTCAACCGGCTCAACCGGCTCCTGGTGCAGACATTCCCCCAAGCTTTGGTACAGCCCCAGGGTCCTTTGGCTTTGGGTGAGGATACCTATGTAGAGCCCGACCTGCTTCTGCTTCGGCCTAAGGACTATGGAGGAGCCTTGCCTGAGCCGGGGGATGTGTTGCTTTTGGTGGAGGTGGCTGAGGCCACTTTGGCCTATGACCTGGAGAAGAAGCTACCTCTTTATGCGGAGGCGGGGATCCTCGAGGTCTGGGTGGTGGACTTGAACGCCTCTCGCCTCTTGGTCTTCCGGGGTCCTGCGGGCGACCACTACCGGGAGCAGCTTTGGCTTTCCCCTGGGGAAAAACTGGCTCCCTTGGCCTTCCCTGACATTCCTTTGGAGGTGCCGTGGTAAGGGTGGGGATCATCGGGGCCTCGGGGTATGGGGGAGGGGAGCTGATTCGCCTGCTTAAGGCCCACCCCGGGGTGGAGCTGGTAGGGTTTAGCAGCCGCAAACACGAGGGGAAACCCCTTTCCTCCGCCTGGCCCCAGCTATGGGATAAAGGGCTTTTTGCCACCCTGGAGGAAGTACTGGAGCAGGCGGATGTGGTCTTTTTGGCCTTGCCCAACGGGCTTGCCATGGAGCTTGCTCCAAGGGCCTTGAAGGAGGGCAAACGGGTCATAGACCTCTCCGGGGACTACCGGCTTCCTCCGGAGGTTTACGAATCCTGGTACGGGATCCCCCACAAGAGCTCAGGGCTTTACCGGGAGGCAGTCTATGGCCTTCCCGAGCTGCATCGGAAGGAGCTTGGGGGGGCGCGCCTGGTGGCCAACCCCGGGTGTTACGTGACGGCCACCACCTTGGCCTTGGCCCCTCTGGCGGCGGAAGGTGTCCTGCGGGGGGCCTTTGTGGTGGGTTTAAGCGGGGTCTCCGGGGCGGGCAGGGAGGGGGAGGGTACCTTTTTTGCCGAGGTGAACGAGAACCTTAAGCCCTACAAGGTGGGGGGTGTCCATCGCCATATACCGGAGATGGAAAGGAACCTGGGCCGCCTTTTGGCCCAGGGGCACCCGGTGCGCACCCATGGGCCCCTGGGAGAGGTGCGCCTTTCCTTCGTCCCCCACCTGGTACCCATGACCCGGGGCATCTTGGTCACGGTGGAGGCGGAGGTGGAAGGGAACTGGAGCCAGAAGGCCCTGGACGAGCTTTACCAGGACTTCTACGCCCAGGAACCTTTTGTGCGGGTCACCGAGGCCTTGCCGGAAACCAAGGGCACCTATGCTTCCAACCGGGTGGATGTGAAGCCTCTTTTTGAAGCGAGAACGGGGCGTGTTATGGTGTTTGCCGCCTTGGACAACCTGGTGAAGGGGATGGCGGGGCAGGCGGTGCAGAACCTGAACCTGATGCTGGATCTGCCTGAGGAGACCGCACTTCCCAAGGAGGGTCTATGGCCGTAAGGCTTCCCCGGGGTTTTCGCGCCGGGGCTACCCGGGCGGGCATCAAGCCTTCCGGCAAGCCTGATCTGGCCTTGTTGGTTTCCGGCCTTCCCGCTTCCTGGGCCTATGTGGCCACGCAGAACCGGGCTGCCGCACCTTCCATTCACCGGGGTAGGGCTCTTTATGCCCAAGGAGGTGCGTTGCGGGCGGTGGTGGTCAACGCCGGCAACGCCAACTGCGCCACCGGGGAACGGGGCTTTGCGGACGACCGGCGTATGGCCGAAGCGGCCGCCTTGCGCCTGGGGCTTCCTGCGGCGGAGGTCTTGACCGCCTCCACCGGGGTCATCGGCGTACCCCTTCCTTTGGAGAAGGTGGAGGCGGGCCTGCCCCAGATTGAGCTGACCTCTTACGCCGATGCCTTTGCCGAGGCCATCCTCACCACTGACCTGGTGACCAAGGTGAGCGAGGCCGAGGTGGAGGGGGCCAGGATTGTGGGCATCGCCAAGGGAAGCGGCATGATCCATCCCAACATGGCCACCATGCTGGCCTTTATAGTGACCGATGCGGCGATTCCCCAAGGCATCTTGCGGGAAGCCTGGCGGAATGTTGTTGACCGCACCTTCAACCAGGTTACCGTGGACGGGGACACCTCCACCAACGACCTGGCCTTGGTGATGGCCAACGGAGCCTTTGGGGAGGTGCCTATGAAGGCTTTCTTTTCCGCCCTGGAGGGGGTGGCCCAGGACCTGGCCAGGAGGATCGCCCGGGATGGGGAAGGGGCCACCAAGCTCATGACCGTGCGGGTGGTGGGGGCAGGCACGGAGGAGGAAGCCAGGCGGGCGGCAAGGACCATAGCGGGAAGCGCCCTTTGGAAGGCAGCCCTCTACGGGAACGACCCCAACTGGGGCCGCATCCTGGCCGCCCTCGGAAACTCGGGGGCCCGGTTTGATCCCCTTCGGGTGCGCATCGCCCTACAGGGGATCCCCCTCTACGAGGGCGGGGCCCTCCCCTTTGACCGGGAAAGGGCTAGCCAGGCCATGCGGGTGGAAGAGGTGGAGGTCTTTGTGGACCTGGGAGAGGGTCAGGGGGAAGGGGTGGCTTGGGGGTGCGACCTGACGGAGGGGTACGTTAAGATAAACGCTTTATATACTACTTGACATTCGTCGGTTGTTTTCCTAACCTTAAAGAGGAGGTGTTTACGATGAAAAAAGTTCTTTGGGGCTTATTGGGAATCGCTGCTTTATCTTTTGGCTTTGGTCAGTCCCCAGGCGTTGGTTTCTATTCGGGTTATCCCACATATATCGGCCTCCAATACCAGAGCGCCAATCTCCGCCTAGGGGCTGGGTTTGGCTTTCGGGGCGTTGCGGGAGATGCTGCTTTCATCCTGGCTAAGGCTCCATTGCCTAGCTCTTCGGGCCTTGGGATGAGTTGGTACTACGGACTGGGTTTAGGGGCGAGCGTTTACATGGACGCATCCGGTTTTGGCGTTCACCCCCACGCTCTTGCAGGGGTAGAGGTCCAGCTTCCTGATCCAGCCATTAATCTCTACTTTGAAGGTCAGCTTGGCGCCAGTGTGCTTCCTTCTTCTGCTTTTTCCCCGTATTTTGCTGGGCGTGTGGGTGTGATTCTGCGTTGAAGTGCGCTTGCCCTTTAGGATAGAGGAGATGCGCGTGCATCCCCTCTATTTTCTTATTGTTTTTGCCCTTGCCTCCTGCACCAGGCCCGACACCGCCCCCCCTGAGGTGGGGCTTACCGAGCCCTTGGGCGGAGCGGTGGCCCCGGGGAGGGAGGTTAGGGTGCAGGGCTATGCCTTCGATCCCTCGGGGGTGGTAAGCGTCCGGGCGAACGGACAAGAGGTCCTTTCCTCTGGGGAGGTGGGTAAGCGGCTGGCTCAGTTTCGCTTCCGCCTGCAGGCCCCGGCCTCCGGGAAGGTGGAGCTTCTCCTGGAAGCGGAGGATGCCCGGGGAAACCGGGGGGAAAAGCGGGTCCCCCTGGTGCTGGATGCGGCGCCTCCCCGCATCGTGGTGGAGCGGGTGGAGCGGGAGGGGAGCTTGTACCGGGTTTATGGAAGGGTGGAGGACAACGTCCAGGTGGACCGGGTGGTGGTGCGGGTAGGCGGTCGTTTTAATCCCCTTTCCCTTCCCAAGGAGGCCACGGTGGCCTTTTCCGCGGAGGTGCCGGCCGGGGCTGTGCTGCTTGCGGTGGACGCCGCTGGAAACCGCACCAGCCGGCGCATTCCCTAGGGGCAGGGTGTGGTACACTCCTGGGGGCTATGAGGCCTAACGGCGATACCTTGGCGGACTTGGCCCGGGCGTTGAGGGGAACTTCCCTCGAGGCCAGCCAGGTTCCCAGGTTCCGCGAGATCGTCAGGCTTCTCCACCGGCTTCCCCCAGGGCGGGAGCGGGATGGACTTTTGGCCGTGGCCTACCTTAGGCTGTACCAGCTATTGGGCCAGGAGGAGGATTTCCTCAGGGGTTATAGCTATGCGCGCACGGCGAAGCTGGAGCCCGTTCGGCTTCTGGGTGAGCGGCTAGGGGAGGGAAAGCGGTGAAGGAGCTTTTGGGTTTCCTGGCGGTTTGGAGCATCGTGCTTTCCGGGTTGGCCCTGGTGACGGGGGTCGTCCTGATCAAGAAGGGGAACAGGGTGGCCCACCATCGGGCCATGTTGACGGCCACTTCCTTGGCCCTCCTTTTCCTGGTGTTCTATCTTGCCAGGTGGGCCCTTTACGGCACCACCGCCTACGGGGGGCCGGAGGCCTGGCGGGGGGCTTACTACCTCCTCCTCATCACCCACACCCTTTTGGCCGCCATCAACGGCCCCTTGGCCCTTTACGTGATCTGGAGGGCTTTTAGGGGGGAGTTCATCCTGCACAAGCGTTGGGCCAGGGTGTTGGTGCCCATTTGGCTGTATGTGGCTGTATCGGGTTGGGTTATTTACCTGGTGCTGAAGCGCTACGGGGTGGAGACAGGCACTATCGCTTTCTAGCAGGCTCCACCACGATCTTTCCTTCCTGGACCCGGGCGATCTCGGGGCTCTGGGTGTCCTGTTCCTCTGGTGCCTGGGCCAAGTGGGCGCCGATGCGCACCTGCTTGGCGGCCAGCTCCAGGGCGAAGATGAAGCGCTCCTCGTCCCCACCAGCGCCGGCATGGGCGAGGCCGCGCAGCTTGCCCACCACGATGACATCCCCTCCCGCCACCACCTCGGCCCCGGGGTTCACGTCGCCCAGAACCACCACGGTGCCGGGGTGCTCCACCCGTTCGCCGGAACGCAGGGTCTTGCTGAGGACCAGGGTGCCTGCGGGAAGGCGGTTTCTGGGAGGGATCAGGGTAAGGGGCCGGCCTAGCTCCAGGAGGGCTTCCAGCACCTTTCCGGATACAGGCCCGGCCACCTCCACCTCGAGGGGAAGGTCTTCGGGCAGCTTGAGGTTCTGGATTTCTTCCGGGGTTTCCCCCCCATCCAGGCGCAGGGCTAAGGCTTTGGGGGTGGCGCGGAGGCGCATGACGCTATTCTACCTGGCCTGAGCTTCCTCCACCTGCCAGTAGGCGGCCATGACCTTGCGCACCGCAGGAAGGGCCACGCGGCTTCCCTCTCCCCCGTTTTCAAAGAAGGCCACCACCACCAGGGGAGGGTAGGGGGAGCCAGGTTCAGCGGGGCCGTAACCCATGTACCAGGCGTGCTCGAGGCCCGCCCGCTTGCCTGGGGTTTCTGCGGTGCCCGTTTTGCCGCCGGTGGGCACGGGAAAGTTCCCGAGGATATGGCGGGCGGTACCCTCCTTCACGGTCTTTCGTAGGCCCTCTTGAAGGATTGTCCAGAAACGTCCGGGAATCGGTTCAAGACGGGGTTTCACCTCCCTTGGGCCGAGGCGTTTGACCAGGTGGAGGGTGGGTTTCTCTCCGCTGTTGACGATGGTGGAGAGCATCCGGGCCACCTGGGCTGGGGTGGTGAGGAGGGGGCCCTGCCCGATGGCCAGGGAAAGGGTTTCCCCCGGGTACCAGGGCTCTTTGAAGGTCTCCCGCTTCCATACCCGGGTGGGGAGAAGCCCCGTTCGCTCGGCGATTTCCAGCCCGGTAGCTTCCCCTAGGCCCAGAAGGCGGGCCCTCGCCGCCAGGCGGTCCACCACCCCCAGGGGGTCCTGGGCCACCGCCTGGTAGTACCAGGTGTTGCAGCTCCAGGCGATGGCCTCCTTGACCGTCATGGGGCCCATATCCCGGGTGGCCCAGTTGCGGCGCACCTGGCCTCCAAAGACGATGTAGGGGCTGCACCGGAAGGTGGTGGAGGGGCTCACGTACCCCTCTTCCAGAAGGGTGTAGCTGGTGGCCAGCTTGAAGGTGGATCCTGGAGTGTAGGGTTGCACCGCCCGGTTCAGAAGGGGAAGGTCCTTGTCCTTAAGAAGGGTCTGGACCTCCTGGGGTACGGGCCGCTTGGCGAAAAGGCTCGGATCGAAGGATGGGGCGCTGGCCATGGCCAGAACCTCTCCCGTTTTGGGATTCAGGGCCACGATGGCTCCCTTGACCCGGGTGGCGGGGGGAAGACCCTTGGACCTCCGCCCGGCGTTGATGTCGGCCAGGGCTTCCTCCAGGGCCTTTTCCGCTGCTCGCTGGAGGTCCAGGTCCAGGGTGAGGACCACATCCTGCCCCGGGGTGGGTTCCTCCAGGATGGTTTCCCTGAGGCGCTCGCCCCGGACGTTGACCTCCACCGCCTTCACCCCGCGCTTGCCCCGGAGGTAGGCCTCGAGGGCAGCCTCGAGGCCTGCCTGGCCCACTTGCTCGTCGGGGCTATATCCCCGCTTCACCTGCTCGGCATTGGCCTGAAGCACATACCCCAGGACGGGGCCCGAGATGGGGTTAGGGTAGGAGCGCTCGATGCGCTCCACCAGCTTGAGGTTCTTCTGCCCAGCGGCGATCTCCGCCAGGGTGGGCAGGAGGTGTTCGGGTACCCCTGCCTTGAGGACCGTGGGGCCTTGGACCTTGGGGAGTTCCTTCAAGCCCAGGAGGGGGAGGAGCCTTTCCTTGAAGGCCACCTCGCCTCCCTCGTACACCAGGTCCACCACCAGCCGGTCCTGGGCGATCACCCGCCCCTTGCGGTCTAGGATGCGGCCCCTGGGGGCAGGAATGCCCTCGGTCTTCAGGTAGTTGCCCTGGCTCCTCAGAGCGTATTTCTCGTGTTCCAATACTTGAAGCTGCCAGGCCCTGAGGGCCAGGAGGCCGAAGGCCAAGAGAAAGAAGAACATGAGGGCGTAAAGCCGGCTGGTCATGGTCGTCGGGGGGAGGGCAGAAGGCGCCAGGCCAAGAGGGCGAAGGGAAGGGTGAAAAGCCCCTCGAGGAGGAGGTCCAAAAGGCTTAGGGGAGGAAGCTCGAGGCGGAGCCAGTAGGCCACCAAGAAGTACCCTCCCCACTTGGCCAGGAAGGCCCAAAGGTAGGCGAAGAGGACCCCGGGGGCCTCACCGGGGGCCAGGCGGCGGCTTGCCGCATAGAAGGCGTAGCTAGCGCTCAGGAGCCCCACCGCATGGAGGCCCAAAAGCCCGTAGCCCAAGAGGTCCTGCACAAGCCCAAGGAAAAAGGCCCAAGGGAGGCCCAGGTAATAGGGAAGGCTACGGGCATAAAGGAGGGCCAGGATCAGGAAGAGGTCCGGGGCCATCAACCCCTGGGGCCAGAGGGCTCCTAGGAATCCGGAGAGCACAAGGGTGAAAAGGAGAAGAATCCCTATCATAAGGGCCTCAGCACGATAACCTCCTCCAGTAGGGAAAGCTCCACCAGAGGCTTGACCCAGGCCCGTAGCTTTAAACCGCCTTGGACGCGCTCGAGGCGTTCCACCCGGCCCACGGGGATCCCGTCCGGGAAAAGGCCCAAGGGAGCTCCGGTGAGCAGGAGGTCTCCCGGAGCCACCTGGACCGTGGGGGGAAACTCCGCCACCAGGTGGTCAGGGGGAACCCCCCGGGCCACTCCCCGCCCCGGGGCCTTTTCCGGCCGCACGCCCACCTGGCTTTCCGGGTCCAGGAGAGTGCGCACCAGGGCCCGGCGTTCCTCCACCTCCACGATGAGCCCCACCAGCCCTTCCGGGGCGGTCACCGGCATGCCCACCCGGAGGCCATCCCGCTCCCCTAGGCCCAGGATCAGGCGGCGGTAAAGGCCGGAGAGGTCCTCCCCCACCACCGGGGCCACCGCCACCACCCCGGGGGCCTGCGAGGCCTGCACCTTGAGAGCCCGGGAAAGGCGTTCCACCTCGAGGCGAAGCCTTCGATTCTCGCTTTCCAGCTGGGCGAGCTGGGCCTTCAGGGAGCGGTTTTCCCCGTAGAGGTCCTGGCGGTTCAGCAGAATGGCGGAGGCAGCCCTCAAGTTCTGCCCTAGGCGGTGGCCCAGGGCGGGCAGGGGAGCGGTGAGGGGGGAAAGGGTGAGGGAAAGGCGGGGGGCAAGGGGGCGCGTTAGGGCCGCCATCGCCAGGCCCAAGGCCAGGAGGAGGAGGAAGATCCCCCGTCGCAAGGCCACTTCCCTCACGGCCTGAACCCCCTTTCCCAGAGGAGGGCGAAGACCCGGGCCACGGGCAGGCCCACCACCGTGTAGAAATCCCCCTCGATTCCCTCCAGGAGGGCCATTCCCAGGCCTTGGGCCCCGTAGCCCCCTGCCTTGTCCAGGCCTTCGCCGCTCTGCACGTACCAGGCGATTTCTTCTTCGGAAAGGTTGCGGAAGCGGACCCGGGTGGTGTGCACCTCCACCACCAAATCCTGAGGGGTGCGCAGGTAGATGGCGGTGTGGACCAGGTGGGTTCTCCCGGAGAGGAGGCGGAGGAAGAGGTGGTTTTCCACCCCATCCCTGGGTTTACCGAGGACCTGGCCGTCCAGGTCCACCACGGTATCCGCCGCCAGCACCCACTCCCCCGGCACCTCCTCCCCTTTGCGCCGGGCCAGGGCTAGGGCCAGCTCCCTGGGGTCTTGGGGAAGGTCTTCCCCAGCTTCCTCCACCCTTGGGGGCACCACCTTAAGGGGGAAGCCCAGGGCCTCGCTGCTTCGCGTAGCGAACAATGCCTCGAGGAGAGCCCTGCGCCTGGGGCTTCCCGAGGCCAGGGTCAGCACTAAAGGGGTTGCCCTTCCCGCCATAAGCTTAGGATCTCCTCCCGGTAGCGTTCCGCCAGGGCGGGGCTTTGCAGGATCAGAAGGTTCTCGTTGTTCACTTGCCAGGCCCTGGCGGTGAAATTGTAGCTTCCCGTGATCACAAAGGTACCGTCGATCACCATCACCTTGTGGTGGAGGGTGTAGGGGTTGCCGTCCTTCCGTACCGCCACGCCGGCCCGCAGGAGGTCCTCTTCCCGGCTATCCCCAAGGTTGCGGGTTTCCAACAGGACCTGCACCCCCACCCCTCTCTTCTGGGCCTGGACCAGGGATTCCACCACCCCCCGGTCCGTGAGCACGAAGGCCGCCACCAGGATTTCTTTCCTGGCAGCCCTGAGCCTTTCCAGAAGAGCCTCCCGGCCCAGCGCACCCCCTTTGGGGCTGAAGTAGGCGGTGCCCTCGGCCGGTATGCCCTTTTCCGGGGAAAGGTGGAAGGCAACTGGTTTTCCTAGGCCTTCCTTGGTGCCCTCGAAGAGGGCGGTGAACTCCCCGGCATAGCCTTGGGCCAGGGTGAAAGAAGGCAGGAGGAGGCTGTTTTCGTTGTTCCGGGCGAAGGCATTCCAGGTCATGTTGGCGCTTCCCGTCCAGACCGCCTGCCTGTCCACCACCAAGAACTTGTGGTGCATGAAGCCTCCCTGTTCGTCAAAGCACACAGGGATCCCCACGATCTCCTCGCAGTCCAGGGACAAAGGCCGGATGCGCTCCCGTAGGGCCGCCTGGGGTATGCGGGGGGTTTCCCCTTGCTGGCCCAAGGCCCCACCCACCAGGTAGCGGCGGAAGTCGTTTCGGTAATCGCTTTCCCCGTAGAGCCTTACCCTCACCCCCCGCTCCTTGGCCCTGAGCAAGGCCTTGGCGATCTCCAGGTCGCGAAACTCGTAGAAGGCCCCATCCAGGCTTTCCTTGGCTCCGTCCATGAGGGCGATGAGCCGGGCCTTGGCCGCCTCCCCTTCCCGGGGCATGAAGTAGACCTCCACGCCCCCTGCTTCCGCCTGTGGGGGAGGTGGGGGGAGGCCTGGACGGAGCTCCTGGAAAAGCCAAAGGAGGAGGATGACCAGGAGTATTAAATACCCAGGAACCCCGGCCAGGGTGGGCCTTTTCCGCCGTCTTTTAGTACCCATCCCCATCTTCCCCCTTCACCAGGGCCACCCCACTGGAGGTACCCAGCCGGGTGGCCCCCGCCTCGAGGAGCTTGATGGCGGTTTCCCGGTTGCGGATGCCGCCTGCGGCCTTGACCTGGGCCCGGCCCCGGGCCACCCTTACCAGGAGCTCCACGTCCTCCAGGCTGGCCCCCCGGGGTCCAAAGCCGGTGGAGGTTTTCAGGAAGTCGGCCCCGCCCTGGATGGCCGCCTCGGCCAGGTTTTCAAGATAGCCCCTACGGGGCTGACCCTGGGCTTCAGGGGTGAAGTAGCCTGTTTCCAGGATCACCTTGAGCACCGCCTTGGGTGCTGCCTGGCGCACGGTGCGGACTTCTTCCTCGATATAGGCGTAATCCCCAGCCGAGGCCCGGCCCAGGTGGATCACCATATCCACCTCATCGGCTCCCTGGGCGAGGGCCAAGGCTGCCTCGAGGGCCTTGACTTCCTTGGCCTGGTAGCCCAGGGGAAAGCCCACCACGGTTACCAGGCGAAAGGGAGCATGGGGGTAACGCTCCCGCACCAGGGGGACATAGGATGGAGGGATGCAGAGGCCGAAAAACCCGTGTTCCAGGGCTTCCTCCGCCACCTTCAGGATTTCCTCCGGGGTGGCGGTGGGTTTTAAGAGGGTGTGGTCAATGTGGGCGGCCAGGTCCATACCCTGCCATCATACGCAAGGGATGTGATAGGATGAAAAGAGGCCCCTTGGTGGGGCTTTTTTTGAGGTCGAGATGCTGGCTGTGGGAATCGTCGGTCTACCCAACGTGGGCAAGTCCACCCTCTTTAACGCCCTAACCCGGGCACAGGCTTTGGCGGCCAACTACCCCTTCGCCACCATCGACAAGAACGTGGGCGTGGTATCCCTGGAGGACGAAAGGCTTTACGCCTTGCAGGAGGTATTTGCCAAGGGGGATCGCAAGCCTCCGGTTGTCCCCACTCATGTGGAGTTTGTGGACATCGCGGGCCTGGTCAAGGGAGCCCACAAGGGGGAAGGCCTGGGCAACCAGTTTCTGGCCCACATCCGCGAGGTGGCGGCCATCGCCCACGTGCTCCGGTGCTTTCCCGATCCCGATGTGGTGCACGTGATGGGCCGGGTGGATCCCCTGGAGGATGCGGAGGTGGTGGAAACCGAGCTTCTCCTGGCCGATCTCGCCACCTGGGAAAGGCGGCTTGAGCGGTTTAGGAAGGAGGCCCGGGCCAACCGGGACCTGGCCCCCACCCTCGAGGTGGCGGAGGCCCTTTACACCCACCTGCAAGGGGGAAAGCCCGCCCGCACCTTCCTCTTAAACGGAGAGCAGGGAGAGGATGCCGAGCTTCGCCGCCTGCTTAAGGAAACCCCCCTCCTCACCGCCAAGCCGGTGATCTACGTGGCCAACGTGGGTGAGGAGGACCTACCCGAGGGGGAGGGCAACCCCCATGTGCAGGCGGTGCGGGAAAGGGCCAAGGCCGAGGGGGCCGAGGTGGTGGTGGTTTCCGCCCGGCTGGAGGCGGAGCTGGCCGAGCTTTCCCCAGAGGAGGCACGGGAGCTTCTCGCCGCCTACGGCTTAAGGGAAAGTGGCCTCCAGCGCCTGGCCCAGGCGGGGTATAGGGCCCTTGGCCTCATCACCTTCTTTACCGCCGGGGAGAAGGAGGTGCGGGCTTGGACGGTGCGCCGGGGAACCAAGGCCCCGGAGGCGGCGGGGGAGATCCACTCCGACATGGAGAAGGGCTTCATCCGGGCTGAGGTCATTCCCTGGGACAAGCTGGTGGAGGCTTCTGGATGGGCCAAGGCCAAGGAAAGGGGTTGGGTGCGCCTCGAGGGCAAGGAGTACGAGGTCCAGGATGGGGATGTCCTCTACGTTCTCTTCAACGTGTGATCCCATCCGGACTTGGGTCAAGGCGAACTTCAAAAGGGGATTTGACGGGAGGTCCTCTTTGCCCTACAATCTGGGTGGCTTTGCCCCTTAGGGCAGGCACCTTGTGCGCTGGGGCGTCGTCTAATGGCAGGACAGCGGACTTTGGATCCGCCGGTCGTGGTTCGAGTCCACGCGCCCCAGCCAGATTTTTTCACATCCTTTTCGCAACCCTTAGAGAAAAGAGGGGGTGTGGGGGAGCTATAATCCCCCGGTTTTTAAACCGGGGATACATGGACTCCCCCACGTCCACCACAGGTGGACACGGATTTGGTACTGTGTAGAAGAAGCCAGCCATGCGCAAAGCCTTCAAATACCGCCTGTACCCCACCCAGCCCCAACAGCGGGACTTGAACAAGACGCTGATACTGTGCCGCCAGTTGTACAACGCGGCCTTGCAGGAGCGTAGGGATACTTACAAGAAGGCCGGGAGGACTGTCGGCTTCTACGAACAGAAGAGGTATCTGCCCGAGATACGGGCCGAGCTGCCGGAGTACAAGCACATTCATTCCCAGGTCTTGCAGAACGTCATCGAACGGGTGGACCTGGCGTTCAAGGGCTTCTTCCGTAGGGTCAAGGCGGGACAGAAAGCGGGATACCCCCGCTTCAAGGGGAAGGGGCGCTACGACTCCTTTACCTTCCCCCAGGCCTACGTAACCGGGGTTAAGCTCCAGGAGGGCGGGAAGCGGGTGCTCCTCTACGGGATTGGCTCCGTCAAGGTCAAGCTCCACCGCCCTTTGGAAGGGAAGATCAAGACGGCGACGGTTAAGCGGGAAGGCGAGCATTGGTACATTATCTTCATCACCGAGGTGGACCCCAAGCCTTTGCCTCCAAGCGAGGAGGCCATCGGCATAGACCTGGGCACCAACCCCCACTTCCTCGTTACCTCGGAAGGGGAGATGGTCGAGGCCCCTCGGTACTTCCAGAAGGCGCAGGCTAAACTCGCCACCGCCCAGCGCAGCCTTGCCCGGAAAAAGCGGGGCAGTAACCGCCGCCGTCAGGCCAGAAGGCGGGTAGCCAGACTGCACCGCAAGATCGCCAACCAGCGCAGGGACTTCCACCACAAGGTGGCCAGAAAGCTGGTAAACCGCTATGGAACCATCGTCCACGAAGACCTGAACGTTCAAGCCCTTTCCCGCTCCCATATAGCCAAGGGCGTACAGGATGCGGGCTGGGCCCAGTTTCTCGCAATCCTCGCCTACAAAGCGGCGGAAGCTGGTAGGCGAGTCATCAAGGTAGACCCCAAGTACACCAGCCAGGACTGCCCGGTGTGCGGCCATAGGGAGAAGAAGCCTCTCTGGGTGCGGGCGTACACCTGTCCCCAGTGTGGGGCGCTTCTCCACCGGGATGTGGCCGCCGCTCAAAACATCCTGGCAAAGGCCTGGACGGGGCCTTCGGGGGAGACCCCGCGTGCTTTCCCGCAGGGAAACACCCCGAGAAGCCCCGGACTTTAGTCCGGGGAGTCGTCACATAAACTGGCCCCGTGGCGTCGGATTATCCGGGCCTTCTCCTATTAAGCCGCAACGAGGCCCTACGGGCCTACGTGGACCTGGTTCTCTCGGAGCGGGATGTGCCCGTACGCCACTTTAACCTGGCCCGGGAAGGCCTCTTTTGGCTGTTGGACCACACGCCCAGGTATGTGCTTTTGGACCAGGATCTGGACGTGGATCCCTTTGCCGTGGCCGCGCGCATCCGGCATGTGCGCCGGCTTAAGGAGGTGCCCTTGGCGGTGCTCATAGAGCCCACCGAAAAGCTTAGGACTACCGCCGAGGTGGTGCGAGTGATGGCCATAGAAAAACCCCTCACCCGGGACAAGCTATTCCGCTTTTTGGGTTTGGGGTAGGCCCATGTAAACTGAGGGCCGTGCGGGTGCTCCGCTTCCTCCTCCTGTCCCTGGCCGGACTTCTTGCGGGCGCAGGCCTGGCCCTGGGGTATCTGGCGTACGCCTACACCCGCCAGCTTCCCGACCTCTCCCAGTTTGATCGGCTGCACCTCACCGCCACCTCCACCCTCTACGCCCGGGACGGCACCCCCTTGGCCCAGATCGCCAGCGTGGAGGAGGGAAGGGCCATCCACCGGAGCCTGGTGCGGCTTTCTGAGGTTTCCCCGGCGGCGGTGGCGGCGGTGGTTTTTTCGGAGGACCGCCGGTATTTCCAGCACTATGGAGTGGATTTCGTGCGCCTTCTAGGGGCTCTCTACGCCATCCTTCGGGGAGATCTTCAGGGGGGGAGCACCATCACTACCCAGGTGATCAAAAACACCCTCCTCAAGGAGCTGGCCCAGGCCCGTTCCCTGGAGCGCAAGTTCAAGGAGTGGGCCCTGGCCCTCGAGCTGGAGAGGCGCTACACCAAGGAGGAGATCCTGGAGATGTACCTGAACGTGGTGCCCTGGGGAGGCAACGCCGTGGGCATCAAGGGGGCGGCGGAAGCCTATTTCGGTAAGGACCCTGCTGCCTTGACCCTGGCAGAAGGCCTCTATTTGGCCTCCTTGATCCCGGCTCCCAACGCCCGCTACCAGGACCTGAAGGGGGTGCGGGAGCGGATGCGCCTGCTTCTGGACCAGATGGTGGCCGAGGGCTGGGTGAGCCCGGAGGTGGCCGAGGCTGCCTGGCGGGAGCCCCTTGCCCCCAAGGGGTGGGAGGTGCGCTACGACGGGGAGGGAAACCTCCTGGAGGCCAGGCTGGTGGATCCTGAGGCCCGCATCCTCAGGCAGCTGGACTACCGGATGGCCCCCCATTTCGTCCTCGAGGTGCGCCGCTTCCTCGAGGCCCGCTTCGGGAAGGAAAAGGTCTACGGCGAGGGGGGGCTTAAGGTGTACACCACCTTGGACCCAGCCATGCAACGGGCGGCGGAGGCCGCGGCCAAGGGAGCCAGGCTGCCGGAGGGGGCGGAGCTGGCCATCGTGGGCCTGGATCCCGAAACGGGGGAGGTGCTGGCCCTGGTGGGGGGGGTAAGGCGGGAGGGGGATGAGTACAACCGGGCCACCCGGGCCCTGCGCAACCCCGGGAGTGCGGTGAAACCCTTTGTCTACGCCACCGCCTTGGAGGAGGGTTGGACCCAGGCCACCTTGGTTCCCGATCGCCCCCTGGAGTTTCCCGATCCCAGCCAGAAGGGAGGGGTATGGCGGCCCAAGAACTTCTCCGGCACCTTTCTTAACCGGGAGATCACCGTGCGCTATGCCTTGGACCTCTCCCTCAACCTGCCCGCCATCTACACCGCCCAGGCCATAGGGGTGGAGAAGGTGGCGAGAAAACTGTCCCAGGCGGGTTTTGCGGTGAAGTATCCCACCCTGGCCATCGCCATCGGGGGAGCCTCCATCACCCCGGTGGACCTGGCGGCGGCCTATGCCGCCTTTGCCAACGGGGGTTACCGGGTTACTCCCATCTACGTGAAGCGGGTGGAGGATGCCCAAGGGCAGGTGCTTTACCAGGCTCTTCCGGAACGGCAGCGCCTCTTTGATCCCCAGGTGGCCTACCAGGGGTGGGACCTCCTGAAGGGATATGTCTACGACCTGGGGGAAAAGGGTCTGGCCAAAGGGGCCCGCATCCCCGGGCGGGTGGTGGGGGGAAAGACCGGCACCACCAACGAGGCCCGGGACCTGTGGTTTGCCGGGGTGACTCGAGGGCTTTCCGCAGTGGTCTGGGTGGGCCGGGATGACAACAAGCCCTTGCGCATGGGAGGGAGGGAGCCTTCCAGCTCCGTGGTCAACCCCCCCATCTGGCGGGAGTTCGTGGCGGGGGCCCTGAGGGGAAGGCCTGGAGGGGATTTCCCCCCGCCTGCAGGCCTGGTGCAGGTGGGGATGGATCTCCTCTCAGGCCAGCCTTCCCAGGAAGGGGTAAAGGTCTGGTTCCCCCAGGGGAAGGTACCCGTGCTTCCCCTGCAGGCTTCGCCCTCGGAGGGAACGGGGCTTCTTCAGGAAGCCCCCCCGGCTGGGGTGGCGCCTACGGACTACCCTCCGGGTTCTAACGAGGAGGCTTCCCCTACTCCCCCACCTGGGCAGTGAGGACCTCGAGGAGGAGGCTGTGCTGGAACGCGTGCGCATCGTCTTGGTGGAACCCCAGGAGCCCATGAACGTGGGGGCGGTGGCCCGGGCTATGCGGAACTTTGGCCTTTCGCGGCTTTACCTGGTGAATCCCTCGCCCCGGGTGGGCCCTCCGTGGGCCCGGGAGGCCTACTGGCTGGCGGTGCATGCCGAGGAGGTGCTGGACCGGGCGGTGGCGGTGGGAAGCCTTGGGGAGGCCCTCCAGGGGGTGAGCTTCGTGGTGGCCACCACGGGAAGGCCCCGGGAACTCTACCCGGCCCCGGTGGTGACGGCCCGGGAGGTGCCGGCCCACGTGCTTTCCATAAGGGGAGAGGTTGCCCTGGTCTTTGGCCGGGAAACCTTTGGGCTCACCAACGAGGAGCTGGACCTGGCCCACCTCATCGGGACCATCCCCACCGCTCCTGAGCAGCCTTCCTTGAACCTGGCCCAGGCGGTGGTGGTCTTTGCCTACGAGCTTTACCAGGCCTGGTTGCAGCAGGGCAGTACGGTATCCCAGGGGGAACTGGCGGATGTGGCGGCCCTCGAGGGATTCTTCGCCGATTTGGGGCGGTATGTGCTGGAGATCGGGTTCACCGACGAACACCGCCACCCTTACGCCATGCGCCGCCTGCGGCGCATCTTCCACAAGGCCCAGCTTTCCCCTGGGGAGGTGCAGCTTCTCAGGGGGCTTCTGCATCAAAGCCGGTATGCGGTAGCCTCCGCCCTGAAAAAGAAGGGTACGAAGGGGAAGGATGGTTAGCCACAGCCTTTACCGATTGGTGCGCCTGGCCCAGCGGCTTTTGCCGCCCCTGATCGCCTCGGTGGTGGTGGTCTTTGAGCTGGCCCTTCTGCCCTACCGGCACGTGGATAGCCTTCTCTGGCTACGGCTTGGCTTTTACGGCCTGGTGGGGCCTCTGGTCACCTATGCGGTGCTGGAGTGGATCGCCCAGGAAACCCTGGAGAAGGTGCGGGCGGGAAGGGCTTTGGAGGAGGCTAACCGCCGCCTTTTGGCGGCAGGGCGGGTGTTCCGCGAGGCCTTGGAGAGCGAGAACCTGGAGGAGGCGGTCTCCCGCATCGCCCGGGCTTTGGGGGAGACCCTGGGGTACCCTGTGGCCCTCGAGGCCGAGGGGGTCCATGCCGGGGAGGAATGCGGGGGGATGCGGGTGGAGCTTCCGGGTTTGAAAGGGTACCTGGAAGCCTGCCCTCCGGAGCCGGAAAGGGTCTTTCTAGAAGTGCTGGCCCACGAGGTGGCCGGGGCCCTGCAATCCGTGGTGGCCCGAAGCCGGGACCGCCTTACCCTCTTTGAGGTGGACCAGGCCCTTAAGGCGGAGGCCAACCTGGACCGCCTCCTGGAAGGGCTTCTGGAGCGGATCCAGGCCTGGGCGGAGGCGGAGGGGGGTGGGGTTCTCCTGATGGACGAGGAGGGGTTTTTGGTACCCCGGGTGGTGCGGAACCTGGCCCTGCCCTCCCATCCCTTCCTGCCGGATGGCGTTTGGAAGGGGAGCCTCGAGGGGCCGGTGTTCGTGGATGAGGAAACCCTGGCCCTGCCCCTAAAGGCCAGGGAGACGGTGGGGGTGCTGGTCCTTAAGGGCAAGGGCCTTTCCCGGCGGATTCCTTTCCTCTCCTTCCTGGCCTCCCAGGTGGCCTTGGCGGTGCGCAACGCCCAGGCGTACCTCAGGGCGGAGGAGCTGGCCATCAACGAGGAGCGCACCCGCATCGCCCGGGAGATCCACGACGGCATTGCCCAGAGCCTGGCCTTCATGGCCTTGAAGCTGGATCTGGCGGAGAGGCTTCTTGCCAAGGACCAGGAGGCGGCCCTGAAGGCCTTGGCCGAGGTGAAGGAGACCCTGAGGGCGCAGATCCGGGAGGTGCGCCGGAGCATCTTCGCCCTGAGGCCCATCGACCTGGAGCGCTACGGCTTCCTGGAATCCGTGCGCCGCTACGCCCAGGCCTTTGCCGAGCAGGCGGGCTTTCGGGTGCAGCTTGCCTTGCCGGAGGGAGTGGGGCTTTCCCAGGCCAGCGAGCTGGTCCTCTTCCGGGTTCTGCAGGAGGCCCTCACCAATGCCGCCAAGCACGGCAAGCCCAGCCGGGTGGAGGTGGAACTCCTCTCCTTGGGGGAGCGGGGGGCGCGGCTGGTGGTGCGGGACAACGGGAAGGGGTTCCAAAACGCCGAGGCCCAGGGCTTAGGTGGGTTTGGCCTCACGCAGATGCGGGAGCGGGTGGAGGCCCGGGGTGGGCGCTTCCAGGTGCGTTCGGAGCCGGGAAAGGGTACGGAGGTGGTGGCGGAGGTTCCTTACTGAGGACCTGCGTATCATGGGAGGCATGGACCGTCCCGTACGGGTGCTTTTTGTCTGCTTGGGGAATATCTGCCGAAGCCCCATGGCGGAAGGAGCGTTCCGCAAACTCATCCGGGAGCGGGGCCTCGAGGCCCGGTTTGAGGTGGATTCCGCCGGCACGGGGGCTTGGCACGCCGGGGAGCCCATGGATCCCCGGGCCCGCAAGGTGCTGGAGCGGGAAGGGGCCTACTTTCCCCATGTGGCCCGGCAGATGACCCGGGAGGATGCCCTCCACTACGACCACATCCTGGTGATGGACCGGGAGAACCTGGTGGAGGTACAAAGGCGTTTCCCCGAGGCCAGGGAGAAGGTCCACCCCCTCCTGGACTACCTGGGCGGGGGGGAGGTGCCGGACCCGTACTACGGGGACCTGGAGGACTGCCAAGAGGTCTACTGGATGGTGGAAGCGGCTGCCAGGGCTTTCCTGAACCGCCTTTTGGGGGAGGATGGACCCCAGGAAACTTCTTGAACGGGCGGGGCTTGAGGCCAAGGGTGTGCCTCAGTCCCTCTACGGTGGGGATATTTCCCGGGTATACCGCCTGGGGGCCTATGTGGTGAAGCTTGCGCCGAACCCACCTTTAGGCCTCTTCCCCGCGGAAGCCCGGGAGCTTAAGGCCCTGGCCGAGCGGGGGGTGCGGGTGCCCCGGGTATTCTTTGCCTCGGAAGAGGGATTGATCCTGGAATATCTGCCGGAAGGACCACCCGATTGGGAGGGCCTGGCCCGCATGTTGGCGGGGCTACACCGCCAGCGCGAAGCGGTTTACCGGGCCGAGGCGGGGTTTTTGGGCACCTTTCCCCTGCCGGGCGGGGAGGGGAGGGAGTGGACGGAGTTCTTCTTTTCGCGGCGCATAGAGCCTCTCTTGCAGGCCACTTGGGACCGCCTCGAGGGCCTTGGTCCCAGGGTGGAAGCCCTCTTTCAGAGGCCCCTGCCCGCCGAGGGGCCTGCACCCCTGCACGGGGATCTTTGGCACGGCAACCTTCGGTTTACCCCGGAGGGACCTGCCCTCTTGGATCCTTCCTTTTTCGTGGGGGAGCGGGGGGTGGACCTGGCCATGATGCGCCTATTCGGAGGGTTTCCCAAAGTTTTCTGGCAGGCTTACCAGGCACTATACCCCATTCCGGAGGAGGTGGAGGAGGCCCTGCCCCAGTACCAGGTCTACTACCTCCTGGCCCACGTGCACTTCTTCGGCAAGGGCTACCTCGGTTCCCTATGGAAGGCGATTTCCGCCTCTTAGGTCCCATTGACTGGCTGCAACTCCTCGCCCAGGGGGGGAAGACCGGGGTTTTTGCCGTGGAGGCAGGGGGTGGAAGGGGGGAGGTTTACCTGGAGCAGGGCCGGCCCGTCCATGCGGTGTTCGGGGAGAAGGTGGGGCAGGAGGCCTTGCTGGAGGTGCTGGCGTTGAAGGAGGGGCGCTTTCGCTTCTTGCTTGCCGTGCGCCCTCCCTTGAGTTCCCTGGAAGGCCCCCTCGAGGCCTCCCTCTTGCAAGCGATCCGCCTCCTGGACGAGCGGGTGGAGGTGGGTCCCTTTGACCTGGTGCGGCCGGGGTCCCGGGCCCAGGCGGTCCAAAGCACCCTGGACCCCGTGGAGCTTTCCCTCCTCCTGGCCCTGGGCAGTGGCCAAAGCCCCCTGGACCTGGCCTCCCGCCTGGCCCTGTCCCTGGGGGAGGTCCTGAGGCGCCTGGGCCACCTGGCCCGGCTGCGCCTGGTGGAGGTATTCCCCCGGGTGCCGCGCACGGCCCGGCTTCGGGTGGCCCTGGGGCGGCAGGGGGCGCAGGTGGATGCCTTGCTGCTTTCCTCTTGGCGGGAGCATTACGGCCCCTTTCAGCGGGTAAGGGCGAAGGCCCAGAAAGAAGTACTCCTTCTTGTGGAAGGTGCGGAGGGCTTAGGGGTGGAGATCCGCCTTGCGCCGGAGCTGCTTCTCTTCCACGGGCTTCAGGTGGGGGAGGAGGTCTTGGTGTGGCCGGAAGTGTGAAGCATGGTATCCTTCCCCCATGGCGGAAGCGTTGGTGGCCCTGGAGTCCGCTCTCCTAACCCATGGGTTGCCCTACCCCCTGAACCTGCGCACCGCTAAAGCCCTGGAGGAGGCGGTACGGGCCGAAGGGGCCATCCCCAAGACCATCGCCCTGGTGCGGGGAGAGGTGCGCCTTGGCCTTTCCCCGGAAGAGATGGAGGTCTTGGCCCAGGGGGGTGCGGAGAAGGCGAGCCTCTGGAACCTTCCTGCCCTCTTGGTCCAGAAGAAAAGCGCCGGGACCACGGTGGCGGCCACGGTCCACCTGGCCCACCGCCACGGGATAGCGGTCTTCGCCACCGGGGGGATCGGGGGAGTGCATCCCGAGCCCTTTGACGAGAGCGCTGATCTCTGGGCTCTTGCCCGCACCCCCATCCTGGTGGTTTCCTCCGGGCCCAAGGCCATCTTGGACCTGAGGGCCACCCTGGAGCGCCTGGAAACCCTGGGGGTTTCCGTGGTGGGCTACCGCACGGACCGCCTGCCCGCCTTCTTTTCCCCTTCTTCCCCCTTCCCCGTGCCCGCCCGGGTGGAAACTCCCCTCGAGGCTGCCTTGATCCTCCGCAAGTCCCGGGAGCTGGGCTTAGGGGCAGTCCTCCTGGTGAACCCGGTGTCCCAGGGCCTGCCCTACGAGGAGGTGGCCCTTTGGGTGGAGGAGGCCAACCACCAAGCGGCCAGGGAAGGGGTGTTTGGCAAGGCCCTCACCCCTTACCTCCTGAGGCGCCTTTCCGAGCTTTCCCAAGGGGAGACCGACCGGGTCAACGAGAGGCTTCTCCTGGAAAACGCCCGCCTGGCGGCCCGGGTGGCCCTGGCCTTTGCCGGGCTAGAATAGCCTTGTGTGCGAACTGGGGGAAAGGTTAAGGCGGGCCCGGGAGGAGAAGGGGCTTTCCCTTAAGGAGGCGGCGGCGCGGCTGGCCTTGAAGGCCAAGGTGCTGGAGGCCCTCGAGGCCTGCCGTTTTGAGGAGCTTCCCGAGCCAGCCTTGACCCGGGGATACCTCCGGCGCTACGCCCTTCTCCTGGGGCTGGATCCCGAGCCCCTTCTGGCCCTTTATCCTTTGGCCCCCACCCTTCCGCCCCCACCCCCGCCAGCTTCCCGGCGCCCTTTCCCCTGGTTGCTTTTGCTGACCTTGGCCCTCTTGGGGGCCTTGGGGTACGGGGCCTACCTGGTCCTGCGTCCGGCACCCGTGCAGACGGTAAGCCTGCCCCCTGAGCCCCCGCCCAAGCCTCCGGAGCGCTACGGGCTTCGGGTGGTGAGCGAGCCCCCGGGAGCCCGGGTGTACCTGGATGGCTTCTACCTGGGTCAGACGCCCTTGGCCTCGCCACCCCTGGAAGGAGGCAGGCGCCTTCTCAGGCTGGAGCTACCCGGGTACGAGCCGGTGGAGGAGGAGGTGAACCTGGACCGGAACCTCTCCTTAAGCTACCGCCTGGTTCCCAGGCCTTCCCCTGCGCCCACCTCTTCCAATCCCCAAGTGGAGGTTTCCCCGGGGAAGCTGGTGCTTCGCCTCGAGGGCCGGAGCTGGCTCAGGGTCACCCAGGGGGAGAAGAGCCTGTACGAGGGCATCCCCGAGGTGGGTGCGGAGCTTAGCTTTGACCTTCCGGTGGAGGTGCGCTCGGGGAATCCCGGGGCGGTGCGGGTTTTCCTGGATGGCAAGGACCTTGGGCCCTTGGGGGAGCCGGGGAAGCCCCTTACCCGCCGCTTTGAGGCGCCTTGATGCGGAAGCTTGGAAGGGGGCTATACTGGTTCGTTGGAGCCCCGAGGATGGCCCTTTGGGCTGATGGGGCTCCTGGAGGTCTATGGCGAAGATCGGCTTTGTGAGCCTGGGCTGCCCCAAGGCCCTGGTGGACTCGGAACAGATCCTTTCCCGGCTTAAGGCCCTCGGCTACGAAACCAGCGCCACCTACGAGGAGGCGGAGCTGGTGGTGGTGAACACCTGTGGCTTCATCACCCCGGCCATTGAGGAGAGCCTCGAGGCCATCGGGGAGGCCTTGCGGGAAAACGGCAAGGTGGTGGTGACGGGATGCCTGGGGGCCAGGCCCGAGGTGATCCGGGAAAGGTACCCCAATGTGCTGGAAGTCACCGGCCCGGGGGAGGTGGAGCGGGTTTTGCAGGCCGTGCAGGAGGTGCTTCCCGCACCTCGCAATCCTCTTTTGGACCTCATCCCGCCCCAGGTGAAGCTCACTCCCCGGCACTACGCTTACCTGAAGCTTTCCGAGGGATGCGACCACCGCTGTAGCTTCTGCATCATCCCCAAGCTGAGGGGAGGTTTGCGCTCCCGCGACGCCGGGGAGGTCCTGGCGGAGGCCGCCCGGCTGGTGGCCACGGGCACCCGGGAACTTCTCCTCATCGCCCAGGATCTCTCCGCCTACGGGGTGGACCTCCGCCACCGGGAAAGCTTCTGGGGTGACCGCCTGGTAAAGGCGGAGCTTAAGGACCTTCTTTCCCACATGGCGGAGCTTGAAGCCTGGATACGGCTTCACTACGTCTACCCCTACCCCCACGTGCGGGAGCTTCTTCCCCTCATGGCCGAGGGCAAGGTGCTTCCCTATTTGGATGTGCCCCTCCAGCATGCTTCGGAGCGAATCCTCCGCCTCATGCGCCGTCCGGGGGGGTACCAAAGCCACCTGAAGACCCTAAAGGCCTGGCGGGAGGTGGTGCCGGAGCTCGCCATCCGCTCCAGCTTCATCGTGGGCTTCCCAGGGGAAACGGAGGAGGACTTCCAGATCCTCCTGGACTTTTTGCAGGAGGCGGAGCTGGACCGGGTGGGGGTCTTCACCTATTCCCCGGTGGAGGGAGCCGAGGCTAACGCCCTTTCGGGCCATGTCCCCGAGGAGGTCAAGGAGGAACGGAAGGCCAGGCTCATGGAGGTGCAGGCGGAAATCAGCCTGCGAAAGAACCAAAGCTTCGTGGGGAAGACCCTCGAGGTCCTGGTGGACGAGCTTCCGGAGCCCGGCTTGGCCGTGGGCCGGAGCTATCGGGATTCCCCGGGCATAGACGGGCTGGTCTACGTGGAAACCGACGGCACGGCCCGGGTGGGGGAGAGGATCCCGGTTCGGATAACCCGGGCGGATACCTACGACCTTTACGGGGTCCAGGTTTAGGATAGGAGCGGTATGTACATCGTCATCGCCGGGGGCGGGGAGGTGGGCGGGGAGCTGGCCCGCACCCTGGAAAAAGCCCATGAGGTGGTGGTTCTGGACCGCAACCCCCAGGCCAAGGAGCGCTTCGCCCATCTGGACGTGAAGGTGGTGGTGGGCGGGGCCACCGACCCCGATGCCCTTAGGGAGGCCGGGGTGGACCGGGCGGACCTCTTCATCGCCAGCACGGATTCCGATGAGGTGAACCTGCTGGCCTCCCTTCTGGCCAAGGGCCTTGGGGCCAAGGAAACCCTGTGCTTCGTGGGCAAGGGAGGGTACGTGGAGGTGCTCACCGATCCCCGCACCGCCGAGATCCTGGGTACCCGCATCGACAAGGTCCTCTGGCCGCAAAGGGCCATGGCCAGGGAGATCGTGGAGGTGATCCTGGTTCCCGGAGCCGTGGACACCGAGGTGCTGGCGGAGGGACGGCTCCGCTTCGTGGAGTACCGGGTGAAGGAAGGAGGGCCCTACGCTCACCGGCTTCTATCCGAGCTTCCCTGGCCGGAGGGGGTCCTGGTGGTGGGGTTGGTGCGGGATGGAGCCTTTTGGAGTTTCGCCCACCCGGAGTATCCCGAGGTCATCCTGGAGCCCGGGGACAAGATCCTTTTCGTTACCACCCTAAGGGCTTTCCCTGAGCTGGAGGCCTATTTCGCCACGGGGCGGGGCGTGCGCAGGGTGATGGTCATCGGTGGGGGGAACGTGGGTTTCATGGTGGCCCAGGAGCTTTTAAGGCGGCGCCTCGAGGTGGTGATCATCGAGCCCAGCCGCGAGCGGTGCGAATGGCTTTCCCAGGAGCTTCCCGGTGCCCTCATCATCCAAGGGGATGGTACCGACCTGGAGCTTCTGGAGGCGGAGGGATTGCAGGAAGCCGATGCGGTGGTGGCGGTGACCGACAACGACGAGAAGAACCTCCTGGCCTCCCTCCTGGCCAAGCAGCTTGGGGTGGGTAAGGTGATCACCCGGGTGTCCCGCTCGGAAACCCGAAGGCTCTTTGAGCAGGTGGGCATAGACCTGCCCCTCACGCCCCGCCAGGCGGCGGTGCGGGCGGTCTTGGACTACCTGGGACCCGAGAACGTGGAGCATGTGTCCACCATGGACGAGAACATCGAGCTTTTGGAAGTGGAGCTTCCGGGGTCCTTCCGGCCCAAACCCTTAAGGGCCCTGGCGGCACCCCAGGTGGCTCCCATAGCCCTGGAACGGGATCACCGGGTGATGCTTTACCGGGAGGACCTCGAGGTCCTCCCCGGGGATCGGCTCTTCTTGGTGGTAGCCCGGGAGGTGGCGGATGAAGCCGTGGCCCGCATCGTCGGCTAGGCAGGGGTTTCGCTCTAGCCTCTACCTCCTGGGCCTTACCTACCAGGGCTTTGGCCTTCTCATGCTGGCCTTTGCCCTCCTGGCCCTGGGCTGGGGGGAGGACGCCCGGGGGTTTCTTTTGGGGACGGTGCTGGGGGTGGGGTTGGGCAAGGCCCTGCAGGGGGTGGGGCATGCGGAGGCCCAGCCGCACCGGGCCGAGGTCTTCGCCGCAGTGGCCCTGCTTTGGCTTTTGGTGCCCGCCTTGGGGGCGATACCCTACTGGATCTCGGGGGGGCTGGACTACCTGGACGCTCTTTTTGAGGCGGTTTCCGGCTTTACCACCACCGGGGCCACGGTGCTTTCGGATTTCGGACAGTTTGGCAAGAGCCTTTTTCTCTGGAGAAGCTTCACCCAGTGGGTGGGGGGTATCGGCATCGTGGTGCTCTTCCTGGTGGTCTTTCCCCAGCTTCAGGTGGCGGGCCGCCAGGCCTTTTTCGCCGAGAGCACGGGGGTGGAGAAGGAGAGGCTTACGCCCAGGCTACGGCACACCGCCCAGGCGGTCTTGCGGGTGTACCTGACCCTGACCACCTTGGCCTTCCTGGCTTACTGGTGGGCGGGCGTACCCGTCTTTGAGGCTTTGGCCAACGCCCTCACCACCACCCCGGCGGGAGGGTTCAGCCCCAACCCGCAAAGCTTTGCCGCCTACCCCCTCCTGGCCCAGTGGCTGGGTAGCCTCTTCATGTTCCTGGCGGGGGTGAACTTCCTTCTCCAGTACCGGCTGTGCTTCGGACGGGAGGTCAAACCCCTCTTCAGGGATGCGGAGTTCCGGGCCTATGCCCTGCTGGTGCTCCTTGCGGGTTTACTGCTTTCCCTTTACCTCTACACCCACCAGATGTACAGCCTCGAGGCCAGCCTCCGCCATGCCTTCTTCCAGGTGATCTCCATCGTGACCACCACGGGTTTTGCCAGCGTGGACTTCGCTCAGTGGGTGGTGCCGGCCCAGGCCATCCTGGTGCTCCTCATGTTCGTGGGGGGAAGCGCGGGCTCGGGGGCGGGGGGCATCAAGGTGGTGCGCTGGCTTTTGCTTTTCGGGCTTCTCAGGCGGGAGATCACCCGCACCCTCCACCCCAGGGCGGTCCTTCCCCTGCGCCTGGGACACCGGGTGGTTTCCGAGGAGGCCTTGCGGCAGGTTTCCGTTTTCATCTTCCTTTACACCCTTCTCTTTGGCTTCGGTACCCTGACCCTGGCCCTTTTGGAGGGGAACTTTGTGGAGGCCTTTACCGCCAGCGCCCAGGCCATCGGCAACATCGGGCCGGGGCTGGGGACGGTGGGCCCCATGGGTTCCTATGCGGAACTCCATCCTGTTTCCAAGGTGGTCCTCATCTTCCAGATGTGGGCGGGGCGGATAGAGATCCTTCCCGTGGTCCTCCTCTTCAGCCCGGAGCTCTGGCGGCGGCTTCGGTGAGGGTATATAATCCACCCCATGAGGGTACTGGGGCGCCTTACCGCCATGCCTGAGCTTCCCGAGGCCCTTAGGGGCTTGAGGAAGCTGGCCTATAACCTGTGGTGGAGCTGGAATCCGGAGGCGGCAGAGCTTTTCCAGGAGATCGATTCCTCGCTTTGGAAGCGTTTCCGCGGCAATCCGGTCAAGTTGCTTTTGGAGGTGGACCCCGCCCGCCTCGAGGCCCTGGCGGGAAGCACCTATCCCGCCCGGGTCCAGGCGGTGGTGGCGGCCTTGGAGGCCTACCTCAAGGAACGGGAGGTAAAGCAAGGGCCTCTCACCGCGTATTTCTCTGCGGAATACGGCTTCCACAGTTCCTTACCCATCTATGCGGGGGGGCTTGGGGTGCTGGCCGGGGATCACATCAAGGCGGCCAGCGACCTGGGCTTGAACCTGGTGGGGGTGGGGATCTTCTACCACGAGGGTTATTTCCACCAGCGCCTTTCCCCGGAGGGAGCCCAGGTGGAGGTGTACGAAACCCTGCATCCGGAAGAGCTACCCCTTCTGCCCGTGCAGGACCGGGAGGGTCATCCCTTAAGGGTGGGGGTAGAGTTTCCCGGGCGTACGGTGTGGCTTGGGGCCTTCCAGGTACAGGTGGGTGCCGTACCCGTGTACCTCCTCACCACCGATCTACCGGAAAATGCCCCGGAGGATCGGGCCATCACCGCCAGGCTTTACGCTCCCGGTCTCGAGATGCGCATCCAGCAGGAGATGGTCTTGGGGATCGGGGGAATCAGGCTGCTACGGGCCTTGGGGCTTAACCCCCAGGTCTTCCACATGAACGAGGGGCACTCGGCCTTCCTGGGCCTGGAGAGGGTGCGGGAGCTGGTGGCCGAGGGGTACACCTTCCCGGTGGCTTTGGAACTGGCCCGGGCCGGGGCCCTGTTCACCACCCACACCCCGGTGCCTGCGGGGCACGATGCCTTTCCTTTGGAGCTTGTGGAACGGTATCTCTTGGGTTTCTGGGAAAAGCTGGGCGTGGACAAGGAGGGCTTTTTCGCCCTGGGCCTCGAGGAGAAGCCCTGGGGCAAGGTCTTTTCCATGTCCAACCTGGCCCTTAGGACCAGCGCCCAAGCGGGTGGGGTTTCCCGCCTCCACGGGGAGGTTTCCCGGGAGATGTTCCACCACCTCTGGCCGGAGCTTTTGCGGGAGGAGGTGCCCATCGGCCACATCACCAACGGGGTCCACACCTGGACCTTCCTCCACCCCAGGCTCCGCCGCCATTATGCGGAGGTGTTTGGTCCTGGCTGGCTGCGGCATCCTGAGGACCCCGCCACCTGGAGGGTGGAGGGGTTGGGGGAGGAGTTTTGGCGCATCCACCGGGACCTCAGGGCCGAGCTGGTGCGGGAGGTGCGCTCCCGCCTCTACGAGCAACGCCGCCGGAACGGGGAAAGCCCAAGCCGCCTCCGCCAGGCGGAGCGCATCCTGGACCCGGAGGCCCTCACCATCGGCTTCGCCCGCCGCTTCGCCACCTACAAGCGGGCCGTGTTGCTGTTCAAGGATCCCGAGCGCCTCCTCCGCATCCTCCAGGGGCCTTATCCCGTGCAGTTTGTCTTTGCGGGCAAGGCCCATCCCAAGGACGAGCCCGGCAAGGCTTACCTCCAGGAGCTGGTGGCCAGGATCAAGGAGTACGGCCTCGAGGACCGCATGGTGGTCCTGGAGGACTACGACATGTACCTGGCCCGGGTTTTGGTCCATGGCAGCGATGTCTGGCTCAACACGCCCCGGAGGCCCATGGAGGCCTCGGGCACCAGCGGGATGAAGGCGGCGTTGAACGGGGTCTTGAACTTAAGCGTCCTGGACGGCTGGTGGGCTGAGGCCTACAACGGAAAGAACGGTTTTGCCATCGGCGACGAACGGGTCTACGAGAACGAGGAAGCCCAGGACATGGCCGACGCCCAGGCCCTGTACGACGTGCTGGAGGGGGAGGTGTTCCCCCTTTTCTACGCCAAGGGGCCCGAGGGCTACTCCTCGGGGTGGCTTTCCATGGTCCACGAAAGCCTCCGCACCGTGGGGCCGAGGTTCAGCGCCGCCCGCATGGTGCGGGAGTACCTGGCCCTTTACCAAAGGGGGCAGGAGTGGGCGGGGAAGGCCAGAGGGGAAGAGGAGGTGCTGCGCGCCTTCCACCAGGCCCTGCCTGCCTTTTACGGCCTGGCCCTCCGGGTGGAGGTTCCAGGGGACCTGACCTTGAATGGGGACCCCTTGCGAGCGCGGGCTTACCTGGAGGGGGAGGTGCCGGAGGCCCTAAGGCCATTCCTCGAGGTCCAGCTGGTGGTGCGCCGCGCAGGCGGGGGGCTGGAAGTGGTGCCCATGGAGGAGGCCTCGGGATGGTTCGAGGTGGCCTACCGCCCTTCCCGGCCGGGAAGCTACGCCTACGGGGTGCGCATGGCCCTCAGGCATCCCGTGACGGGCCGGGTGGAGTGGGTGCGGTGGGCCTAGGGTATAATCGGCCCGTGCATCAGGGAGGGTGAGCATGAAAAGGATTCTTTTGCTGCTTGGGGTACTAGGGTTGGCCGTGGCCTTCGCCCAGGTGCGGACCTTGGACCAGATCAAGCGCTCGAGCGAGATCCGCATCGGCACGGAAGGGGCTTTCCCCCCTTTCAATTACTTTGACGAGAAGAACCAGCTGGTGGGGTTTGAGATCGACCTGGGCAACGCCATAGCCCAAAAACTGGGGCTGAAGCCCCTATGGATCACCCAGGCCTTTGATAGCCTTCTCATCCAGCTGAACCAGGGCCGGTTTGACTTCGTGATCGCCTCCCACGGCATCACTGAGGAACGGGCCAAGGCCGTGGACTTCACCAACCCCCATTACTGCACGGGCGGCATCATCGTGAGCAAGAAGGGAGGCCCCAAGACGGCCAAGGAGCTTCAGGGCAAGGTGGTGGGGGTGCAGATCGGCACCACCTACATGGAAGCTGCTCAGAAGATTCCCGGCATCAAGCAGGTCCGCACCTACCAGAAAGACCCCGATGCCCTTCAGGACCTCCTCTCGGGCCGCCTGGACGCCTGGATCACCGACCGGTTCGTGGCCAAGGAGGCCATCAAGGAGCGGAAGCTGGAGAATACCCTCCAGCTTGGAGAGCTGGTCTTCCAGGAAAGGGTGGCCATGGCCGTGGCCAAGGGCAACAAGAGCGTGCTCCAGGCTCTTAACCAGGCCCTGGCCGACCTGATGAAGGACGGTACCTACGCCCAGATCAGCAAGAAGTGGTTCGGCGAGGACGTGCGCTGTAAGTAAGCCAGTCCCGGGCCCGGGGTGAAGGGGTTGCCCTGGGCCCTTTTCCTGCCGTGAAGATGCCATCTTGGTTGCGGGTCTTCTTGCTCCTGGCCCTCCTCCTTGGGGGGTATTTCGGCTTGTTCGCCCTTTTGGGCGTGGTGCTGGAGCGCTACTTCCTTCTTACCGGCTTTGGACCTGACCGGGCGGCTTCCGCGGGCCAGGCCATGGCCTTGGGTGCGGAGATCACCTTAAAGCTCACCTTGATCTCCAGCCTGGCGGGGCTGGTCATCGGGGTGTTCGCCGGGATGTTCCGCCTATCCCGGCGTTTGTGGGTGCGGCTTCCCGCCAGCTTTTACATCTGGGTTACCCGGGGCACGCCCCTTTTGGTGCAGATCCTCTTTGCCTACAATGCCTTGCCCCTCCTGCTTCAGCCCCTCTGGCCCGAGGCCCAGCAGGTTCTCACCCCCTACTGGGCGGCCTTCATCGCCCTTTCCTTCAACGTGGGGGCGTATAACGCCGAGGTGGTCCGGGCGGGCATCCAGGCCATTCCCAAAGGGCAGTGGGAGGCGGCCTGGTCCCTCGGGCTTTCCCCGGTGGACACCATGCGCTTTGTGATCCTGCCCCAGGCCTTGCGCATCGTGGTACCTCCCTTGGTCAACAACGTGGTGGCCCTTCTCAAGGATTCCTCCCTGGCCAGCGTCATCGCCCTTACCGAGCTGGCCCTCTCCGGGCAGCGCATCATCTCGGCTACCTTCCGACCCGTGGAGGTCTACCTGGCGGTGGCGGCCATTTACCTCCTCCTGACCACCGTGCTCACCTTCTTCACAAACCTTTTGGAGCGGAGGCTCCAGGTGGCGGGGAGGTAGGGCTTGTGGAGGGGAAGGGGCTAGGGGTATACTGCCTGCGGCATAAAGGAGGTGTAAGGTTATGCGGCTAAGGAATACGTTATTGGCAGGGATCGCCTTCCTAGGTCTGGGCCTGGCTCAGGAATTTATCACCATTGGCTCGGGTTCCACCACGGGGGTCTACTTTCCCGTGGCCACGGGCATGGCCAAGCTGGTGAACGATGCGGGTGTGGGCATTCGGGCCAACGCCCGTTCCACCGGCGGGAGCATCGCCAACATCAACGCCATCGCCGCCGGGGAGTTTGAGATGGCCTTGGCCCAAAACGACATCGCCTACTACGCCTTCCAGGGGTGCTGCATTACCGCCTTTGACGGCAAGCCGGTGAAGGGTATCCGGGCTCTGGCGGCCTTGTACCCGGAGGTGGTCCACATCGTGGCCCGGGCCGACGCCGGCATCCGCACCGTGGCGGACCTCAAGGGCAAACGGGTGGTGGTGGGCGATGTGGGCTCGGGTACCGAGCAAAATGCCCGGCAGATCCTCGAGGCCTACGGCCTCCGGTTTGAGGACCTGGGCCAGGCCATCCGGGTGAGCGCCACCCAGGGCATCCAGCTCATGCAGGATAAGCGGGCGGATGCCCTCTTCTACACCGTGGGCCTGGGGGCCAGCGCCATCCAGCAGCTGGCTCTCACCACCCCTATCACCCTGGTGGCGGTGGACCTCGCCAAGATCCAGGCCATCGCCAAGAAGTACCCCTTCTACGTGGGCTTCAACATCCCCGGGGGTACCTACAAGGGAGCGGAGGTCACCACGCCCACGGTGGCGGTGCAGGCCATGCTGATCGCCTCGGAAAAGCTGTCCGCTGACACCGTGTACAAGTTCATGAAAGCGGTTTTCGGCAACCAGGAGGCCTTCAAGAAGATCCACCCCAATCTGGAGCGCTTCTTCAGCCTCCAGAAGGCGGCGAAGGGTCTGCCCATTCCCCTCCACCCTGGTGCGGAGCGGTTCTATAAGGAGGTAGGAGTCCTCAAGTAAGCTCCTGGCTGAGCCCAGGGGGCCCCGCCTGGGGCCCCCTTTGCCTGGAGGAAGTATGGAGAAGGACGCCTCGCTTTTGGTGGAGGAAACCGAGCTAGGGGGGCGAAGGCTCAAGGGGGCGGGCCGGTATGTGCTCTTCGGCCTGGGGGTGGCCTGGAGCCTCTTTCAGCTTTGGGCCACCGAGCTGGGCACGCTGGACCCCCTGCGGCTTAGGGCGGTGCACCTGGCCTTTGCCCTGGCCTTGGCTTTTCTGGCCTATCCGGGAAGACGGGGACCCAGGGATCGGATTCCCTTCCTGGACTGGATCCTGGCCCTTCTGGGGGTAGGCGGGGCCCTTTACGTGGTCTTGGATTACTACGGCATCACCCAGCTCCGGGGGGGCATCCCCAGCCAGCGGGATGTCTTCATGGGGACCCTGACCCTTGGGGTTCTCTTCCTGGCTGCCTGGCGGGTGGTGGGGCCTGCGCTGCCCATCATCGCCTCGGTGTTCGTCCTCTACGCCCTTACCGGGCCCAAGGGGCTTCTACCCTTTACCCTTCCCTCCTGGCTCCAGCTCCATGCGGGCAGCCAGTGGGGGCAGCTCATGGGACAGCTCTACACCACCGCCGAGGGCATCTGGGGGGTGCCCTTGGGGGTTTCCGCCACCTTTGTCTTCCTCTTCGTACTCTTTGGGGCGCTTCTGGAGAAAGCGGGGGCCGGGCACTTTTTCATCCAGTTGGCCTATTCCCTCCTGGGCCACTTCCGTGGAGGGCCGGCCAAGGCGGCGGTGGTGGCCAGTGCCCTCACCGGGGTGGTTTCGGGGAGCTCGGTTTCCAATGTGGTCACCACCGGTACCTTCACCATTCCCCTGATGAAGCGGGTGGGGTATCCGCCGGAGAAGGCGGGGGCGGTGGAGGTGGCCAGCTCCTCCAATGGCCAGCTGATGCCTCCCGTCATGGGGGCTGCGGCCTTCATCATGGCGGAGTTCCTGGGCATCCCCTATAGCCAGCTCATCCTGATCGCGGTCATCCCCGCCATTCTGGCCTACGCCACCCTTTTCATCACCGTGCACCTCGAGGCCCTGCAGCTGGGCCTCAAGGGGGTACCCAGGTCGGAGCTACCCCCCGTGGGTCCTATTCTGCGCTCGGGCCTTCACTACCTTCTGCCCCTTGTCTACCTGATCTACGCCCTGGTGGCCCTGCGCCTGACCCCCGAGCGGGCAGCCTTGAACACCATCTTCCTCATGCTGGTCCTCATCCTGGTCCAGGAGGTGTGGCGGGCCTATCGGGCGGGAACCGGGCTCGGCTTCGGCCTTCTTAGGGGGGGAAGGCTCATTCTGGAGGGCCTCGAGGCGGGCGCCCGGGGCATGGTGGGCATCGCCTTGGCCACGGCCAGCGCCGGGGTCATCGTGGGCATCGTCACCATGACCGGGATCGGCTTTGGCCTCACCGACATCGTGGAACGCTTATCGGGGGGGAATCTGATCCTGGTCCTCATCCTGGCCCAGCTCACCAGCCTCCTTCTCGGCATGGGTCTTCCCACCACCGCCAACTACATCGTCATGGCCTCCTTGGTGGTACCGGTGGTGCTTCAGCTGGCGGAGAAAGCGGGCTATGCGGTGCCGCCCGTGGCCGCCCACATGTTCGTCTTCTACTTCGGCATCATGGCGGACTCCACGCCCCCGGTGGCCTTGGCCGCCTACGCGGCCAGCGCCATCGCCAGGTCCGATTTCTGGAAGACGGCGGTTCAGGGCTTCGTGTACGAGCTTCGCACCGCTCTCCTCGCCTACATGTTCTTCTTCAACCCCGAGCTCCTCTTGTTGGGGGTGGAAAGCGTGGCGGAGGGGGTGTGGATCGTTCTTTCCGCCCTCTTGGGCATGACGGCCTTCAGCGCCAGCCTGGTGGGCTTCCTGCACAAGCGCACCACCCTCTTGGAGAGGGCCCTGCTCATGGCGGCGGCCCTCACCTTGGTGATACCGGGCCTTCTTACGGATGCCATCGGTCTGGTCCTCTTCCTCCTGGTTTACGCCATGCAACGGGTGCGAAAATGAAGGCGGTGGACCCCATCATCCGTATCCACAACCTGCACAAGTGGTTCGGTACCCTGCACGTGCTCAAGGGGATCCATTTGGAGGTGGCCCCTGGGGAGAAGCTGGTGATCATCGGTCCCTCGGGCTCGGGGAAGAGCACCCTGATCCGCTGCATCAACCGCCTGGAGGACTTCCAGGAGGGGGAGGTGGTGGTGGACGGCCACAACGTGAAGGAGGAGCGGGCCCTCAAGGAGGTGCGGCGGGAGGTGGGGATGGTCTTCCAGCAGTTCAACCTCTTCCCCCACATGAAGGTGCTGGAGAACATCACCCTGGCCCCCATGCGGGTGAGGGGCTGGTCCCGGGAGCGGGCGGAGCGGAAGGCCTTGGAGCTTTTGGAGCGGGTGGGGATCCTGGACCAGGCGAGGAAGTACCCGGGGCAGTTATCCGGGGGCCAGCAGCAACGGGTGGCCATTGCCCGGGCCTTGGCCATGGAGCCCAAAGTGATGCTGTTTGACGAGCCCACCAGTGCGCTGGACCCGGAGATGGTGGGGGAGGTGTTGGACGTGATGCGGGACCTGGCCCGAGGGGGTATGACCATGCTGGTGGTGACCCACGAGATGGGGTTTGCCCGGGAGGTGGCGGACCGGGTGATCTTCATGGACGGGGGTCAGATTGTGGAGGAGGGGAGGCCGGAGGAGATCTTCACCTCCCCCAGGGAGGAGAGGACCAAGGCCTTTTTGCAACGGGTGCTCCATCATTAGGCCATGCCCACGCCTACGTCTGGCCAGGGTCCCTGGGAGTCTTTGGCAGCCCTTTTAGACCCCAAGGCCCCCTTAACCTCGCGCCTTAGGGGGCTCAGGCTCTACGCGGGTTTCCTTCTTCTGCTTCAAGGGGGTGCGCTCCTTCTCTTGGCTTGGCTGCTACCCCGGGCGGCCCACCCTTTCCTTTGGGCTTTAGCTTTGGCAGGGGGTGTATGGCTTTTTGCCCAGGCGGAGGCCGCCTCGAGGACCGAAGAATCCCTGGCTCCCTTGCTGGCGGTGGGCTTGGGGGCGGCCCTCTTCTTCTTCCTGGGGGTGATGGGATTGCTTCTTTGGCCTTGGGGTTTCCTTCTCCTCCTTTTGGGCGCCTTGGGGTTTGCGCATAGTTGGCGCCGCTCCGAGCGGATTTTGCTGGGTCGGAACAAGGCCTAAGGCCTGAATCGCAAGGCCCAGGCTAGGTCCTTAAGCCGTACCCGGGCCAGAGCCTGGACCTCTTTGAGCCGTTCCCGGGCCCGTTTCTTGCCCAACTCGTAGACCAGGGGTAGCTTTTCGTGGTCAAAGGTGTCTATGGCCATGGGGGGATTAAGGGCGATGACCAGGTCAGCCTCCTGTAGGGCCAGGTCCTTCAGGCGCCTGCGGCTCGCCTCCCCGGCTAAAAGCGCTGCCTCCAGGGCCGTTTTTGGCCCTTCCTTGGGTGGAGGGTTGGATACATCCACGGCCACCACCTTGGGGAAAAGCTCCTTGGCCGCCCGCACCGGCACCTTTTCCGCCACGTCCCCATCCACCAAAAGCCTTCCCTCCCAGGGCACGGGAGGGAAGAGGCCAGGAATGGCCATGCTGGCGAGAACCGCCTTCCACACCGGGCCCTGGCGGAGGACTACCCGTTCCCCCGTGAGGAGGTCTGCCGCCTGGATGGCTAAGGGGATGGAGCTGGCCTCGAGGCGGGCCTCTCCGAAGAGGCGCTGTAACCCCAGGGCGATCCTTTCCGCTTCAAAAAGATGGGGGCGCCGGAAGGCGGTGAAGAGCCTGGCCAGGGTGCGGAGGTTTCCTCCCTTGCGGCCGGCGATCTCCCGGTCAAAGATGGCCTCGTGCACCTTCCAGGGGTCCTTATGGCCAAAGGCGTAAGCGGCAGCCGCCAAGGCGCCCGCGGAGCTTCCGGAAAGGCCCCGGATGGGGATTTTGGCTTCCTCCAGAACCGCCAGCACCCCCAGGTGGGCGTACCCGCGAACGCCGCCCCCTCCTAAGGCCAAGGCTACCCCTCGCATAATCCTTATCCTATACGTAAAAAGGCATCGTATGAAGGCATGGTATAACGAGGGCATGCGCCCCCACTTGAGTAGGGTTCCCGGTGTGCTAGGGGAGATTGCCCGCAGGCGGGCGGAAGAGGTGGTTCCCTATCCCCTTCCCCCTGCGCCTAAGACGGTGCCTTCCTTCCGGGAGGCCCTGCTTCAGCCAGGGCTTTCCGTGATCGCCGAGGTGAAGAAGTCGAGCCCCTCGGAAGGGAGAATAAGGGCGCTGGATCCCGTGGCGGCCGCCCGCGCCTACCGGCGGGGCGGGGCCCGGGCCATCAGCGTCCTCACCGAACCCCATTACTTTGGGGGCAGCCTCGAGGACCTTCTTAGGGTCCGCCAGGCGGTGGACCTACCCCTGCTGCGCAAGGACTTCGTGGTGGATCCCTTCATGCTCCAGGAGGCCAGGGCCTACGGGGCCAGTGCGGTTCTCCTCATCGTGGCCCTTTTGGGGGAATTCACCGGGGTCTACCTGGAGGAGGCGAGGCGCCTTGGCCTGGATGCCCTGGTGGAGGTGCACACGGAAAGGGAGCTGGAGCTGGCCCTCGAGGCGGAGGCGGATATCATAGGCATCAACAACCGCGACCTTCAGACCCTGCGCATTGACCTGGCCACGGCCCCCCGCCTGGGCCGCCTGGCTCGGGAGAAGGGGTTTGAGGGGGTGCTGGTGGCGGAGTCGGGGTACTCCAACCGGGAGGAGCTGAGGCCCTTGGAGGGACTTTTCGACGCCGTGCTCATCGGCACCAGCCTTATGAAAAGCCCCGATCTGGAGGAAGCCCTGAGGGCGCTGGTAGGATAGCCCCATGTTGCTGATTCCCGCCGTGGACCTGAAGGGGGGCAAGGCGGTCCGGCTTTACGAGGGGGACCCGGGGCGGGAAACCCCGTACGGGGATCCGGTGGCGGCCGCCTTGCGCTGGCAGGAAGAGGGGGCCAGGCTCCTGCACCTGGTGGACCTGGACCGGGCCCTGGGCCGGGGGGATAACCTCGAGGCCCTCCGCCAACTAGCCCAAGCCCTCCGCATTCCCTTCCAGGTGGGGGGCGGGGTGCGTTCCCTGGAGGTTCTCCAGGAGATCCTCCTGCTGGGTGCTTCCCGGGTGGTGGTGGGCACGGTGGCGGTGAAGCATCCTGCCCTCTTGGAAGCCATGTTGGCGGAGGTGGGGCCTGAAAGGCTGGCGGTGGCCTTGGATGCCCGGGGCCTCGAGGTGGTGGTCTCAGGTTGGCAGGAGGCCGCTTCCCTTTCCGCCCTGGACCTTCTTGGGCGTTGGGAAGCCATGGGAGTGCGCACGGTGATCTACACCGATGTGCGGCGGGATGGGACCCTGAAGGGCTTGGACCTGGAGGTGGTGGCCCGGGTACGGGAGGCCTGGCCCCAAGAGCTCATTGCAGGCGGGGGGATCGCTGGCCCGGAGGACCTTCTGGGTTTAAAGCGCCTGGGGGTGGAGGGTGCCCTTTTGGGCAAGGCCCTATACGAGGGGCGCGTGCGCCTTTCCGACTACAAAGAGGGGGTATTCTAAGGCCATGAAGCTGGCCCACTGGGTGTTTCTCCTCGTCACCCTGGGGGTGGCGGGAGCGGGGCTTTACCTGTACCTGGCTTTCCCCTTCCTGGAGGTGCCCACACCCTTGGGTTCCTGGCCCCTTTACTACCTTCTTCCGGGGGCCTATGCCCTGGGGTTTTTGGTGGGGGGAGTGTATGCCCTGGTTCTTTGGCTTTGGGGTGTGGGGGAAAGGCGCGCCCTTCTCAGGGAGGTGCGGCGGCTTCAGGGCGAGGTCAACGCCTTAAAACGGGAGCGCATTGAGGAGATTCCCAGAATCCCTGATCGGGAAGAGGTGTAGCGATTCCCCCTCTGGGGGATAGGGGAGGGAGGCTTAAGGGGTTATATGAAAGACAGGGTGCGCTGGCGTCTTCTTCCCTTGCCGCCCTTAAAGGAGTGGCGGGAGGTGATGGAGGCCTTTGGGGTGGGGCCGGAGGCTGCCTTAGCCTACTGGCACCGGGGGGTGCGCCGCCCAGAGGACCTGAAGCCTTCCCTGGGCCTTCTTCCCCTCAGTGGCCTGAAGGAGGCGGTGGAGCTTCTCCTTTGGGCGCTAGAGGGGAAGAAGCGCATCCGCATCCACGGGGACTACGATGCGGATGGCCTCACCGGAACCGCCATCCTGGTGCGGGGCCTCAGGGCCTTGGGGGCGGAGGTGCATCCCTTTATCCCCCATCGCCTCGAGGAAGGGTATGGAGTCCACCCCAAGCGCATCCCCGAGCACCTGGAAGCCGCCGATCTGTTCCTGACGGTGGACTGCGGCATCGCCAACCATGCCGAGCTTCGGGAGCTGGTGGAAAACGGGGTGGAGGTTCTGGTGACCGACCACCACACGCCCCGCGATACCCCGCCGCCGGGTGTCATTCTCCATCCCGCCTACACCCCGGACCTTAAGGAGCACCCCACGGGGGCCGGGGTGGCCTTCCTGCTCCTCTGGGCCCTCCATGAGCGGCTGGGCCTGCCCCCGCCCCTGGAGTACGCCGACCTGGCGGCGGTGGGCACCATCGCCGATGTGGCTCCCCTTTGGGGCTGGAACCGGGCCTTGGTGCGGCTAGGGCTGGAGCGCCTTCGGGACTCCGCTACCCTGGGCTTAAGGCTTTTGGCCGAGAGCGTGGGTTACTCCGGAAAGGCCAGCGAGGTGGCCTTTCGCATCGCCCCTCGCATCAATGCCGCAAGCCGTCTTGGGGAGGCGGAGAAAGCCCTTAGGCTTCTCCTCACGGAGGACGAGGAGGAGGCCAGGGGTTTGGTGGAGGAGCTGAACCGGCTGAACGCCCGCCGCCAGGCCATAGAGGAGGAGATGCTTAAAAGGCTTCTTCCCCAGGCGGATCCCGAGGCCAAGGCCATCGTTCTGCACGATCCCGAGGGGCATCCGGGGGTGATGGGCATCGTGGCGAGCCGGATCCTCGAGGCCACCCTGCGCCCGGTCTTCATCGTGGCCCAGGGGAAGGGCACGGTGCGAAGCCTCCTCCCCATCAGCGCCGTGGAGGCCTTAAGGAGTGCCGAGGACCTTCTTCTCCGCTATGGAGGCCACCGGGAGGCTGCGGGCTTTGCCGTGGATGAGGCCTATTTCCCCCGGTTTAAGGAGCGGGTGGAGGCCTTTGCCGCCTCCTTCCCCGACCCCGTGCGGGAAGTGCCCCTTGTAGGGCTTTTACCCCCTTTGACGTCACTTCCGGAGCTTCACCAAGCCTTGCTGGCCTTAGAGCCCTTTGGGGAAGGGAATCCCGAGCCCCTTTTCCTTCTCCAAGGCTCCCCGGAGGAGGCCCGGTCCATGGGGGAGGGGAAGCACCTCGCCTTCCGCCTGCAGGGGGTTAGGGTGGTGGCCTGGCGCATGGGGGAGCGGGCGGCCGCTATGCCCTCGGAGTTGGAAGCCGCCGTCTTACTGGTGGAAAACCGCTGGAACGGTACCGTGTCCTATGAGGCCCAGGCCCTGGACTTCCGCGAGCCCGGGGAGCTTGAGGGAGGGGTGGAGCCCTTTGCCTATCCCATTCCTTTGCCCGAGGCCTTGGCCCGAGCCAGGATGGGGGAGGGGGTATACGTTCCCGAGGATAACCCCGAGGGCCTGGAGTATGTGAAGAGGGCGGGGTTTCGCCTAGTAAGCGCTGAGGAAGCTACGCTTTGGCTAGGGATACCCCCCATCCCCGTGGGGGTTCCCCGCGGTCCGGTGTATGTGGCCCTGGGGGCGGGTGCCCGGGCCAAGCTCCTGGCTCCACTCATGCTCCCCATGGACGAGGAGCGGCTTAGGGCCCTGGTGGCCCAGAGACTCCTTTTTGCTTACCAGAGGGGGCATGCCCCCCTTTTCAGCGAGGCCTTGTTGGCCTACTGGGCGGCTTTGCCCGATAGGGCAGATGCATTGCCGAATAGGGGGTGAAGGATGTACAAGCAGCCCCGAGAGGTACATGAGGCCAGGATCTACACCCAGGCTTACCGGGTCTACGGGCTCATCTACCTGGTGCCTGGCGCGGGCACCGCGGACCTCCTCAACGCCGACAGGGCCTACCTTCCCGTGACCGGCGCCTTGGTCTACGCCCCGGGGTTCCGCCACCCCCCTGAGGCGGGGGAGCTCAAGGCCAGCACCGGATTCCTGGCCTTGAGGAAGGAGCGGATCCAGTGGGTGGTGGGTGGGAAGCCCAGCGAGCCCCGTACCAGCCCCGCCCTCCTGGAGAAGAGGCGCCTGGCCCTCCTCTTTGGGGACTACCTCCTGGCCGGAGAGCTTCTCCTGCCCCGGGGAGTCAGGCTTTCTGACTTCCTTTCCCAGGCCAAGCCCTTCCAAACCCTCCTGGAGGCGGGCCTTTACCCCCTCCTCCCCGACCGTCCCATCGTGGAGCTGGAGCCCTTGGAGCGTTTCCCCTTCGTGACCGTGCACCTGCGCCTGGCCGAGGCGGTGGCCGAGGCTCCGGGGGAGGCCCAAGACCCCCGGCTTACCCTATTTGGCTGAGGGCCTCCCGGATGCGCTCCAGCTGGGCTAGGTTCTCCCTAAGCCGTTCCTCCTCGGCCTCCACCACCTCCTTGGGAGCCTTCTCCCGGAAGCCGGGGGCGGAAAGCTTTTTCTGGCTCCTTTCCGCCAGGGCCAGGAGTTCTTGCAGGCGCTTCTCCTGCCGGCGCCTCCACTCGTCCACGTCGAGAAGGCCCTCCAAGGGCATGCGCACCGTCACCTTGGGCATGGCCTTCACCAGGGCCCTGTTGGGCCGCTCGGGTAACAGCTCGGCCCGGGCCAGAAAGCGGAAGACCTCCTGGTTTTCCACCACCGGCGTGGCTTCCCCTTCCAGGTAGACCCGCACCTCCTGGGCCAAGGGAAGCCCGGCCTCGGCCTTCAGGGCCCGCACCGCCGTTACCGCCTGCTTGAGGGCTTCAAACCGGGCTTCGGCTTCCTCGTCCGTGGCCTTGGGTTGGGGCCAGGCCTCGAGGGCGAGCTCCTCCTTGCCGGTGAGGGCCTGGTAGAGCTCGCTGGTGAGGAAGGGCATGATGGGGTGGAGGAGCTTCAGGAGGGTGGCGAGGGTTTCCTCGAGGGTGCGTAGGGTAAAGGCATTCCCTGCCCTGAGGGCTGGCTTGCTGGCCTCCAGGTACCAGTCGCAGAACTCGCTCCAGACCAGCTCATATACCTCCCGGGCCGCCTGGGCCAGGTCCAGGGCCTCGTAAAGGGCAGTGATCTCCTTCACCCCTCGGCTCAGGCGGCTTTGCATGAAGCGGTCGGCCAGGGTGGGCTCTTCCGCCTTGGCCTGGAAGGCCTCCCGGCTCAGGAGCACAAAGCGAGCGGCATTATAGAGCTTGTTGGCGAAGTTCCGGGCCATTTCCAGCCAGCGGAGGTCCAGCCTGATGTCCTGGCCTCCGGTGGCCAGATAGGTGAGGGCAAAGCGGAGGGCGTCCGCTCCATAGCGCTCCACCATTTCCAGGGGATCTATGACGTTCCCCTTGGATTTGGACATCTTTTGTCCCTTCTCGTCCAGGACGAGGCCGTGGAGGAGTACGGTCTTAAAGGGCCTTTCCCCCCGGAAGTGGTAACCGGAGACCTCCATGCGGCTCACCCATAGGAAGAGGATGTCGTAGCCCGTGACCAGGACGTCCCCGGGGTAGAAGGCCTTGAGGTCCTCCGTTTCCTCGGGCCAACCCAGGGTGGAAAGGGGCCAAAGGGCCGAGGAGAACCAGGTGTCAAAGACGTCCTCATCCCGCTTGAGGTTTGGGCTTCCGCAGGCCTCGCAGGTGCTGGGATCTTCCAGGTAGCGCTCGGGGTGGGGCACGTTCACCGCCTGACAGTCCTGGCAGTACCAGGCAGGGATCTGGTGCCCCCACCAAAGCTGGCGGGAGATGTTCCAGTCCCGGACATTCTTCAGCCAGTCCAGGTTTACCTTCTTCCAGCGCTCGGGTACGAAGGCGATCTCATCCCGTTCCAGGCCCCTGATCACCTTTTCCGCCAGGGGCTTCATGGAAAGCCACCACTGGGGAAAGATGGCGTACTCCAAGGGGGTGCCGCAGCGGGAGCAGGTGGCCATCTGGATGGTGTAGTCCTCCTCCTTGAGAAGGTGCCCCGCTTCCCGGAAAAGCTCCACGGCCTTTTTCCTGGCCTCAAACCGGTCCAGGCCCCTTAGGGCTTCCGGCACCCGTTCCCCTTCCATGCGGCCTTCCAGGTTGATGACGGAGATGGCCTCGAGTCCGTGGCGTTCCCCGATCTCGTAGTCCAAGGGGTCGTGCGCTGGGGTCACTTTGAGGGCCCCGGTGCCGAACTCCCGCTCCACGGCACTGTCCGCCAGGATGGGGATCCAGATGTCCGTGAGGGGGATGCGGGCCTTTTTGCCGATAAGGTGCCGGTAGCGCTCGTCCTCGGGGTGGACGGCGATGGCCTGGTCAGCGAAGACGGTTTCCGGCCTCACGGTGGCGATGGCGATGCGTTCGCCGCCTTCCACCTCGTAGGCCAGGGTGTAGAGCTTGCCCGGGGTGGGCTCCGTTTCCACCTCCAGGTCCGAAAGCGTGGTTTCGCACCGGGGGCACCAGTTGACCAGGCGGGGGGCTCGGTAGGCCAGGCCCTCGTGATAGTAGCGGCTGAAGGCGTAGCGCACCGCCTTGGAGCGGGCTTCGTCCATGGTGAAGGCTTCCCGGCTCCAGTCAGCGCTGGCCCCAAGGCGTTTGAGTTGCTTTAGGATGGTACCCCCCGATTCCTCCTTCCACTCCCAAACCCGCTTCAGGAAGGCTTCCCGTCCCAGGTCGTGCCGGGTCTTGCCCTCTTTCAGGAGAAGCCTTTCCACCACCACCTGGGTGGCGATGCCCGCATGGTCGGTTCCGGGAAGCCACACGGCTTCATACCCTTGCATGCGCTTATAGCGGATGAGGGCATCCTGTAGGGAGTTGTCCAGGGCATGGCCCATGTGGAGGCTTCCCGTCACGTTGGGGGGTGGCATGAAGATGACGAAGGGGGTCTTGCCGCTTTTGGGGTTGGCCACGAAGGGGTTGTTCGCCCACTTCTCCGCCCACTTGGGCTCCACGGTCTTGGGGTCGTAGGCCTTGGGTAGGTCCATGCTGTCCGATAGTTTACCCAAGCTGGGTGGGGTGCGTTCAGGGGGTGTTAGGATGAGGTTGGCATGGGGGAAGTAGCTCGGGCCTTGCCCATGTCCTTCACTGCCTACCTAGAAATGGAGGAAGGAAGCCCCGTGCGCCATGGGCTGATGGGCGGTTTCCCCCACGCTATGGCCGGGACCAGCAAGACCCATAACCTCAGGCGTATCTTCTGGTGAGCACCCGGGAGCCGCGCCTGGAGCTTTCCCGTAGGGGGGAAGGAGGCTTCAGGTGGGAGGCGTTACGCGGTGGGGCGGGTAGTTCTGCCTTGCCCGGAAGCGGCCTTGGACCTCGAAGCCCCCTACGAGGGCGTGGAGCTGGAAAGCGCATAGAGGTAGTAGTGGCCCTCCCCCAGGTCGAAGAAGGCATCCTCGTAGGCCAGGCCCTCTATCGGGGTTTCCCCAGGGATGGCCAGGAAGGTTTCCCCCACCCGGATCCCTTCCGGTTCCAGCTGGAGGATCCCCTGGGATACCTCCCTCGAATCCGCTTCGGGGTCGTTGACGGGTGTGTGGAGGAGCCGGACGGGAAGCCCCTCGAGGCTATAGAGGACGTTGCTGGGGTCCCGGAAGGGAGCCCGGTGGAGAAGGCGCTCCTCCACCAAGACGATCTCCCCCAAAAGGGCGTAGCGGTCCAGGGGCACGAGGGCCTTCCCGCTTTCCAAAAGGACCAGGAAGCGGGTGCGGTCCTCCGGGGAAAGAAGCACGGGAGCCTGGTTTCTTCCCACCTTGGGATCCTGGTCCAGCCTCTCCCCTTTAAGGAGGGTTTTGGCGGCCTCCAGGGCTTCCTCACGGGTTTTGTAAAGGCTATAGGGGTTGATCTTGAAGAGAAGGTCGTAGCCCCTGGGTCCCTGAATCAGCCAGGCCAGGTGGAGTTCAAAGAAGGGTTGCTTCCGCCACTCAGGGTACATGCAGATCCATATTAGCCCAGGCCTCAGGAGGGTTTTGATGAAAACTGTGAGTCCCCCCCTTGCCCAAAACCATATCCGGGTATACCCTGAGCCCGGTATGGCGCTTACGGAAGAGCGGGTCCTCGAGGCCCTGCGCACGGTGATGGACCCCGAGCTGGGCAAGGATCTGGTTTCCTTGGGCATGGTAGGGGAGGTGAGGCTGGAGGGGGGCCGGGTGGACCTCCTCATCAACCTCACCACCCCCGCCTGTCCCTTAAAGGGCCAGATAGAAGCGGACATCAGGCGGGCCCTTCATCCTTTGGGGGTGGAGGAGGTGCGGGTGCGTTTCGGCGGTGGGGTTAAGGCTCCCGAGCAGTACCCCATCCCCGGGGTGAAGTACGTGGTGGCGGTGGGCTCCGGCAAGGGGGGGGTGGGCAAGAGCACCGTGGCCGCCAACCTGGCCCTGGCCCTCTTGCAGGAGGGGGCCCGGGTGGGCCTCTTGGACGCTGACCTCTACGGGCCCAGCCAGGCCAAGATGTTCGGCCTGGAGGGGGAGAGGCTCAAGGTGGACCAGAACCGGAAGATCCTTCCCCTCGAGGCCTTTGGCCTTAAGGTCCTTTCCATCGCCAACATCGTTCCCCCTGGCCAGGCCATGATCTGGCGGGGGCCCATTCTCCACGGAACCATCAAACAGTTTCTGGAGGAGGTGAACTGGGGGGAGCTGGACTACCTGGTGGTGGACCTGCCCCCAGGTACCGGGGATGTGCAGCTTAGCCTGGCCCAGCTCACCAAGGTTTCCGGCGGGGTGATCGTGACCACCCCGCAGGAGGTGGCCCTAATCGATGCGGAAAGGGCTGCCGATATGTTCAAGAAGGTGCAGGTGCCCATCCTGGGGGTTTTGGAGAACATGAGCCACTTCCTCTGCCCCCACTGCGGAAAGCCCACCCCCATCTTTGGGGAAGGTGGGGGCCGGCGGCTTGCGGAACGGCTCAAGACCCGCTTCCTAGGGGAGATTCCCCTTACCATGCCCTTGCGGGAGAGCGGGGATAGGGGAAGGCCCATCCTGGTGGAGAACCCGGAAGGCCCGGAGGCGGAGGCCTTCAGAAGGGCGGCCCGGGAGCTGGCCGCCGCCTTGAGCGTGCAGGCCTTTATCGCCTTGCCCATGGCCTGACATGGCCCTAGTTCTGGAAGGCACCAAGGAACGGGTTTTGGACCTCCTGAGGCTAAGGCCCTATACCGCCAAGGAGCTGGCCGAAGCCCTGGGGGTAAGCCGGGTGGCGGTTCTGAAGCACCTACAGGACCTCGAGGCCCGGGGCCTGGTGCGCTCGGAGGTGCGGAAATGCCCGGGCCGGGGCCGGCCTTACCGGGTGTACCGGGCCTCGGACGGGGAAGCTCCTTACGCGGCCTTTTGCGGGGACGTGCTTAGGGAGATGGAGAGGGTTCTGGGCCGGGAGGGGGTGGTGCGCCTCCTTTTGGAAAGGAACCGTAGCCTGTTTGCTTCCTTGAACCTGGAGGCCCTTCCCCTCAGGGAACGGCTCGCCCGCCTGGCCCAGTTCCTGAGGGAGCAGGGCTATGAGGCGGAGGTGGTGGAGGAAGGGGGAAGGCTGTACCTTTGCCAGAAGCGCTGCCCCAAGCTGGCCCTCTCCCGGGAGCACGAGGCCCTTTGCCAAAGCGAGCTCCTTGCCTACCAGGAGCTTTTAGGCCTGCCCCTGGTGCGGGAGGAGAGGCTGGCCGAGGGGGGAAGCTGTTGCCGCTACCGGGTAGAATAGCGGGGTGTGGGTTTACCGCCTAAAGGGCACGGCGGCGGAACTGGACCCCTTGATCCCCGATCTCTTCGACCGGGGGGCCCGGGGCCTCGAGGAGCGGGAGGGGGAGGTGTGGGCCTATTTCCCTGCTCCTCTGGACCTCCCCTTTGGGGGAGTATGGGAGGAGCTCCCCGACGAGGACTGGCTTTCCGCCTGGCGGCGAGACCTTAAGCCCGTGTGGGCTGGGCCCTTCGTGGTGCTGGCTCCCTGGCACCCCTGGGAGGGGGAGGGGATTCCTTTGGTGATCGAGCCCGGCATGGCCTTCGGCACCGGGCACCACGAGACCACCCGCCTGGCCCTTTCCGCCTTGGCCCGCCACCTGCGTCCTGGGGAAAGGGTGCTGGACCTGGGCACGGGCTCGGGCATCCTGGCCATCGCCGCCGCCAAGCTGGGGGGCAAGGCCTTGGGGGTAGATATTGACGAAACCGTGCTTCCCCAGGCGGAGGAGAACGCCAGAAGAAACGGGGCCGGGGTCTGCTTCCTCCCGGGTAGCCTCGAGGAAGCCCTACCTCACGGGCCCTTTGATCTCCTGGTGGCCAACCTGTTTGCGGAGCTTCACCGGGAGCTGGCCCCCCTTTATCCAAAGGCCTTGGCCCCTGGGGGGAGGCTCCTCCTCACGGGGATCCTTTTGGAAAAGGCCTCCCTGGTGAAGGAGGCCATGGCCAGGGAAGGCTTCTCCCTCCTGGAGGAGGAGAGGGAAGGGGAGTGGGTGTTGCTGGCCTACGGGATCTGAGCCATGCGCCCGCACCGCGCCCATAGCCCAGGCCTTACCGGGGTGCTTCCCTTAAGGGAAAGCCGGCACCTCCTGGAGGTGCTGCGGGCCAAGGTGGGGGACCGGTTCACCGTCTTTGACGTGGACCGGGAGGCCCTGGCGGAGGTGGTGGAGCTGGGGCCACCGGTGCGCTACCGCATCCTGGAGGAACGGCGCCCGGAGCGGGAGGTGGGGGTGGAGGTGGCCCTCTACCCCGCTCTTTTAAAGGGGGACAAGCTTGCCGAGGTGGTGCGCGCGGCCACGGAGCTCGGGGCCACCCGCATCCAACCCCTCGTCACCCGGCACTCCGTGCCCAAGGAGATGGGGGAGGGGAAGCTGAAAAGGCTTCAGGCCATCGCCGTGGAGGCAGCCAAACAGTCGGGAAGGCTAAGGGTGCCCGAGGTCCTGCCTCCCATTCCCCTGAACGCCCTTCCGAAGGTGGAGCAGGGTATGGTGGCCCATGTGGGAGCAAGAAGCCTGGTTCGGGAGGTGCTGGACCTTGGGAAGTCCCTGGCCTTGGCCGTGGGACCGGAAGGCGGATTTGCGGAGGAGGAGGTGGAGCTTTTGCAGGAAAAGGGCTTTACCCCGGTCTTCCTGGGCCAGAGGATTCTGCGGGCGGAAACGGCAGCCATCGCCCTCCTCGCCCTGTGCACCGCCGGGGAGGGGAGATGAAGACCTTCGGCTGGCTTGGGGGTGTGGTCCTCCTCTTTCTTGCGGGCTGCCGCTACACCTTCCTCCCCCTGGACCCGGGCAAGCCCCTGCCCCCGGAAAGGCCTTTTGTGGTGGCCCGCCTGGAGAAGGGCGCGGAGGAGGCCATCCTGGTCCTCAGGGTGGAGCGCCTTCCTTCCCCGGGCTACCTTCACCTCAAGTGGTTCCGGGAGGAGGCCTTGCTCCAGGAGAAAACCCTCCTTCTAGAGGAGGTGGGCTCCTACCGGGTTTCCTTTCCCTTGAGCCAGGGCTACCACCGCCTGGTGGGGCTTTGGGTGGAGGGGGTTCTTTTCCAGCTGGACCTGGGGATGCCCAGGCTACCGGACCCCGATGAGGAGGAGAAAAAGGGGAATGGTCAAGAAGGCTAGGAAGGTGGAAACCACCACGCTCCTGGCCACCCGCAAGGCTTCCCCCCCAAACTCCCGCGTGAGGAGGAAGGCGTTCACCGCCACTGGGGTGGCCGACTGCAGGACCAGGACCTGGTGCTCCAGGCGGGGAAGGCCCAGGATGAACCCCACCCCGTAGGCCAGAAGGGGGGCCACAAGGAGCCGCAGGCTGCTGGCCACTCCCTCAAAGGCCCCCACCTGGAAGCGGGTCTGGCTCATCTGCATTCCCAGGGTGAGGAGGAGAACGGGGATGGCCGCCTGGCCCATGAGGCGTAGGCCCTCGTCCAGGCGGAAGGGAAGGCTTACCCCCAGGGTCTTCAGCAGCAGGCCCAGAAGGAGGGCGTAAAAGAGGGGCAGGCGCAGGGTGAAAAGGAGCCCTTCCTTGAGGCCGCCTCCCCGTATGAAGGCCGGTCCCAGGCCGAACATGACCACGCTGGAGAGGATGAAGTACACTACGGCCCGTCTCAGGCCCTCTTCTCCCAGGGCAAAGTAGACCAGGGAAAGCCCCATGTTGCCGGAGTTGGGGAACAGGCTGCAGACGAGAAGGGACTTGGCGGCCTCGGGGGAGAGGCCAAGGAGCCTGGCCATCCCGGTGATGGCCAGAAAGAGGAGGAGGTAGGTGAGGGTAAAGCCCAAGGCAAGGCCCACCAGGCCTTCCCGGGAGTACTCCGCCCGGTACATGGCGTCGAAGATGAGGGCGGGCACCAGGAGGTAGAGGGTAAGGCGGCTTAAGGTGGTGAGGTCCATGGGGATGCGCTTTCCCATCAGATACCCGGAGAAGATCACCAGGGCCACGGGAAGAACCGTGTTGAGAAGGGCCTGCATGTGAGGCATTCTAAAGGCATGGCAGGCTATCTGGCGCTTTCCAAGGCTATAGAAAGGGTGCTTCTCCGGAAGGCGGAGGTTCCGAGAAGGCAGGTCCTTCCCATCCCGGGAGGGCGGTTTTTGGTGATGCCCGCCGCAGACCAAGAGGTGGCCCTTTGCAAGCTGGTCACGGTGGAGGCTTCCCGAAGGGAACAGCCCGAGGCCCACCGCCAGCCTGCGGTGCAGGCGGAGGTCTGGGTCAGGAGGCTGGATACCGGGGAGGTTGTTCACCTGCCGGGGGAAGAGATCACGAAAAGGCGCACCGCTGCCCTTTCCCTTCTCGCGGCCCGGCTTCTTGCTCCCAGGCAAGAGGGGGCCCTGCTCCTGGTGGGGCCTGGGGTTCAGGGGGAAGCCCACCTCGAGGCCTTCGCCGAGGGATTTGCCCTGCGCCGGGTGTGGATCCGGGGAAGGAGCAGGGAGCGGACCGAGGCCCTTTTGGCCAAGGCCAGGGGTATGGGCCTCGAGGCGGAGGAGTGGGTGGCCCCTGAGGTGCCTGAGGAGGTGGCCTTCATCGTCACGGCCACATCGAGCTCCACCCCCGTCCTACCCGAGAGGGTGCCGGAGGGCACCTTCATCGCCGCCGTGGGGAGCTTCCGCCCGGAGACGCGCGAGGTGCCAAGGGCCTTGGTGGAGCGGGCGGCGGTTTATTGCGACACGGAGGATGCCCTGGTGGAGGCCGGGGAGCTTCAGGGTCTTTCCAAGCCGGTGGTGACCTTAAGGGAAGCCCTTTTGGGCAAGCGGTCGGAAGGGGACCCCGTGCTTTTCAAGAGCGTGGGCCACGCCCTTTTTGACCTGGCGGCGGTGCGGCACCTCCTGGGCTTGGACTAAAGGCGGACGACGATCTTGCCCACATGGCCCCGGTCCAGGAGGGCTTGGAAGGCGGCTTCAGCCTCGGGGAAGGGGAAAACCCTTCCCACCACGGGCTTGAGCTCCCTGCCCAAACGGGGCAGGAGAAACCGCAAGGCCTCCTGCACCAGGGCTTTTTCCCTGAGGAGGGGAGCAAGCCAAAAGCCCATTACCGTGAGGTTCCTCCGCATGAGGCGCAAGGGATTCAGGGGCGCCACCTCTCCCTCGGCGGCCCCAATATAGACCAGCCTTCCCCCTGGGTTCAGAAGGGAAAGGCTTTCCTCCAGCTGGTTACCCCGCACCTCCAGAAGGATATCCACCCCGCCGAATGCCTTGGCCTTTTCGGGGAGCTCCGCATAGGTGGCGACGGCCTCAGCCCCCAGGGCCTGGGGAAAATCCAGCTTCTCGGGCCTCGAGGCGGAGGCCAGCACCTTTAGGCCCATGGCCTTTGCCACCTGCACCGAAGCTGTTCCCAAAGCTCCCGCCGCTGCCTGCACCAGGACCTTTTCCCCGGGCTTGGCCCCCGCCTGCCTCAGGGCCAGGTAGGCGGTGAGGAAGGAAACCGGGTAGGCGGCGGCCTCCTCCGGGGAGAGCCCCTCGGGCACGGGTAGAAGGGCTTCCCTGGGCACGGCTACCTTCTCCGCCAGGGCCCCATGCCCTACCAAGGCGGCAAAGCGCCGCCCCTCCACCCGGCCCACCACCTCCATGCCCGGCACGAAGGGCGGATGAATCCGGGTGAGGTATCCGCCAAGCCGCATGAGGTGGTCGGCGAAGTTCAGGCCCACCGCCTCCACTTCCAGCACTACCTCTCCCGGGCCCGGCGTGGGGTCGGGGATCTCCTTAAAGGTCATGGGGCCTTGAAGGCGTTCTTGCACCCAGGCGCGCATAGCAGGAGTCTACCCCTTTACCGAGCCAGCCAGGAGCCCCCGAAGGAAGTACCGGCCCAGGAAGATGTAGACCAGAAGGGTGGGTAAAGCGGCCAGAATGGCCCCGGCCATGGGCAGGTTCCACTTCACTGCCTCACCGCCTGCCAGTTGCGCCAGGGCCACGGTGATGGGCTGGCTTTCCGGCCGGGTCAGGGTCACGGCGAAGAGGAACTCGTTCCAGATCTGGGTGAACTGCCAGATGGCCACCACCACGAAGGCGGGGGCAGAAAGGGGCAGGATTACGTGGCGGAAGATGCCGAAGAAGCCTGCCCCGTCTATGCGGGCAGCCTCCACCAGCTCATCGGGGATTTCACTGTAGTAGTTCTTGAAGATAAGGGTAACGATGGGGATGCCGTAGACCACGTGGACCAGGATGAGGCCCCATAGGGTGCCGTAAAGGCCTATGGCCTTTACGAACTGGAAAAGGGGGATGAGGATGCTCTGGTAGGGGATGAACATCCCGAAGAGCATGAGGGCAAACAGGAGGTTAGAACCCCTAAAGGGCCACTTGGCCAGGACGTAGCCGTTGAGGGCTCCCACCAGGGCGGACAGCGCCGTGGCGGAAAGGGCCAGGACCACGCTGTTTTGGAACTTGGGCCGGAAGGCATCCCAGGCGATTTTGAAGCTTTCCCAGTACACGGGGTCCGGCCAGCGCCAGACCGTGTCCAGGGTAATCTTGGCGGGTTCCTTCAGGGCGGTGAGGATCACCAGATAGACGGGGAGAAGGAAGAAGAGGGTGGCGAGGAGTAAGAAGGCGTACAGGAAGAACCGGCCCATCAGCGCCTAACCTCCTTCCGAAGCTGGCTTACCAGGTAGGGGATGACCACCAAGGCCACCAAGAGCAAGAGGAGTATGCCGATGGCCGCCCCCTTGGCGAACTGATTCCCGCGGAAGGCGAGGAGGTACATGTAGATGGCGGGTACATCGGTGGGGGCGTAGTCCAGCCCGGCCATGGCGAAGATGAGGTCGAAGATCTTCAGGGCGATGTGCCCCAGGACGATCATGGCGGAAAGGGTGATGGGGGCGAGGAGGGGAAAGATGACGTGCCGGTAGGTCTGCCACTCGCTGGCCCCGTCCACCTTGGCCGCTTCCAGCACCTCCACGGGGATTCCCCTTAGACCCGCCAGATAAAGGGCCATGGTGTAGCCGGACATCTGCCAGACCGCCGCCAGAATCACCCCCACCAGGGCTAGGCTGAAGCCGTGGGGCTCGGGGTAGGGGAGAAGGTGGGTGGTCCTGCCCAGGGTGAAGGCCCAAACCAGGAGGACCCCGCTGGACAACAGGCTCCAGAAAAGCCGCTTCCTTTCCCCTTCCTGGTGGGCTTTCCAAGCCACGTACAAGAGGGTTAGGCCCACCGCCAAGGCGGTGTAAAAGGGCAGTTGGTTCCAGTCAAAGACCCAGGTCTGCTGCCTGGTGGTGAGCCAGGGGAAGTGGAAGGGGGGTAGGCCAAAGAGGGTGGGCAGGACGTTGATCCCACCTTGGGGCTGCAAGAGCCAGCGCCAGATGGTGCCGGTGACTACGAAGGAGAGGGCCATGGGAAAGAGGAAGACGGTGCGGAAAAAGCCTTCCCCCTTGGGCCCGCGGTCCAGGGCCATGGCCAGGAGGAGGCCTAGGCCCAGGCTTCCCCCCATGAAAAAGAGGGTGAAGAAGATGAGGTTGACCACGCTTTGGCGGAAACGCACGTCCACGAAGCCGGTGAAGAGTTCACGGTAGTTTTCCAGGCCCACGAAGTGGAGCTCTGGCCTCAGGGCCAGGGCCTGGGCTGGGTTCTTTCCCCAGTCGGTGAGGGAAACCCAGAGGTTTTGCCCGATGAAGCCGTAGACGAAGATGCCCACGGCCACCAAGGACGGAAGGAGGACCAGGAAGGCTACGATCCGGTCGCGCATGAGGCCTCCGGGAAAAGCCCGTGGGGGCTTTTGCCCCCACGGGCCGAGGGGTTCTAGCGGCCCAAGCCCACCTGGTTGGCGATGGCCTGGGCGGCGTTGGCCGCCGCTTGTGGGTTCCTGCTTTGCAAGAAGATCTCCATCACCGTGCCGAACTGGCTCATGAAGCTTTCGGGTGCTACGGCCCCGTGCACCAAAGAGCCCACGATGCGGTTGGACTTCCAGTCCTTCATGGCCGACTGGCCGTAGGCGTTGTACTTGGCGGGGTCGGAGTCCAGCCGGGCGGAGATGGAGCCCTTCAGGGGGTTAAAGGTGTCCTGGCCCTGCTTGGAGCCCACCAGCTTGAGCCAGTTGATGGCGTTTTGCCGGTTCTTGGCTCCCTTGGGCAGGCCAAAGGAGTCGGAGAGCATCATGAAGATCCCTTGGGTGCCGGGGGAGGGGGCCCAGGCGAAGTCCACACTGGGCTTCAGCTTCAGCGTGGTGCTCATGTAGCCGGCGGCCCAGTCGCCCATGATGTTGAAAGCGGCCTTGCCCTGGACTACCCGGTCCACCGCCTGTTGCCAGGAAAGCCCCGCGGCGTCCTTGTTGGCGCAATCCAGCACCTTGCCAAAGGTTTCCCATACGGCCACCGCCTTGGGGTCGGTGAACTTTAGCTTGCCGCTCCAGAGGTTATTCCAGCCGTCGGCTCCCAGGGTGGCCAGGGCCACGCTTTCCCAAAGGTGCTGCTGGGTCCAGTTCTCGCCCAGGGCCAAGGGTGCTTCAAGGCCCTTCCGCTTCAAGGTCTGGCAGGTGGCGAGGAACTCCGCCCAGGTCTTGGGCGGGGTCACCCCCCATTCCTTCAGCTTGGCGGGGATGTACCACATGACGTTGGAGCGGTGGATGTTGACGGGCACGCTCCAGATGCCTCCCTTGTAGGAGAGGAGGTCGATGAGGCCCTTGGGGAAGGCTTGGAGCCAACCCTCCTGCCGGAAGAGGCTGGTGAGGTCCTCCATGCGGTCGGCCACCACCCAGGTGCCGATGAGTTCCTGTCCGGCGTGCACCTGGAAGGTATCGGGCGGGTCACCGCCCAGCATGCGGGTCTTCAGGACCGCCTTGGCGTTCACCCCTGCCCCGCCGGTAACCGTGGCGTTGATGACCTCCACACCGGGATACTTTTGCTTCTATGTACACGTCAAAACCTCCATAGGGCATAACCCCAAGGGACTTCCGCGCCTTCCTCCCCCTGCACCCCAGAGGGCAAGCGCCCAAAGGGTGAGCAGGTCCAGCCCCGCCCGGAAGAGGCTCTGTCCCAGCCTCCCGTGCTTCTTGGGCCTCACCGGACGCACCCGGTGCAGCACAAGCCCCGTCCGAAACGCCCACACGAAGGCCAGGCTCAAGGGGACCAAAAGCCGCGAAAGCCTCTCCCCCCGCGTCACGTGCGTGGCCTCCAGGTCAAATCCCCGCCCCTTCAGGGCCCCAAAGAGCCGCTCTATCCCCCACCTGAGCCCGTACACCTCCAGCACCCGGTGAGGGTCCAGGTCCGTAGCCACAATCAGCCACTCCCGGACCCCAAGGCGCAACCCCACCACCCACATGCGCCGCCCGTAGACCCAGTACCGCCGCCTGGGCACCCGGCTCTCTCCCACCTTCAGGGAGGCAAAGAGCTCCCAGGCCCGAGGGCCCGAGCCCAACCGCCACATCCGGGTGTTGGCCTTGATTCGGATGCACCGGGGGATGCCCTTCTCCTCCAGGTACCGGAACCACGCCTCCCCTATGAACTCCCGATCCGCCAGGAACCCCTCCACCCGGAGGTGGGGGAAGTGGGCCCTCAGGAAAGCCAAGGCCCTCTCCATCAGGGCGATGCGTTCGGGGGTGGAGGAGTTGCCGTCGTGGGGAAGGAAGCTCCAGAACAGGGGGACGGCCAGGCCTTGGTACAGGAAGGCCAGCATCAGGAGGTTGACCTTGCTCTTCCCCAGCTCCCACTCGGTCCGGTCCATGACCAGGAGGAGCCCTTGGGGTCGGAGGAGGGCGAAGATGAAGCGGGCATAGCCCTCCCCGTCCAGCCCCGGCCAGGCCAAGAACCGCTGGAACCTTCGGTAGGCGGAGCGGGGGTCAGGGCTGGCTATGGAGCCGAGGGAAAGAGCGAGTCTGGGGCCGCTTGTGGTGCGGGCGGTGACCAGAGCCATCACCAGGGCGGCCAGGAAGGTGAGGCGCCTGAGGTCGGCCTTCCAGTATCGCTTCAAGGCGTTGATGAGTGGGGTAAGCTGTTCCATGGGGACCACCTCCTATGGGTACCTGCCCATCCACGTGGGCGCAGGTCCATCCTAAAGGGGTGGTCCCACGTTTTGACGTGTACTGAGCTTTTGCTTATAAAGCCGGATGAGGGCCTCGAGGGCCGGGCCTTCGTCTCCCGCCCACCAGGAGAAGATCTCCAGCTTGCCCGTCTGGGCCAGGGCGCTAAGCCCCAAGGCCACGCCGATCGCCAAAAGCCACTTCCTCATACCTACCTCCATTGCGACGTGGGCTTTCTGCCCACAGGCCGCCCAGCTCGAAAAACCTCACCAAAAAGAGGCTAGCCCCACCCACCGCCGGGGCCAGGTGACCATAAAGGGAAGGTTGCACGGGCAAGGAACGATGGGCTTCCAGGAAGGCATGGGCCGCCAAGGACTGGCGCAAGGATTGCTCCAGGTAGGGGAAGAACTCGGCTGCCTTGCCCCCTATGACCACCCGGGCCGGGTCGTAGGCCCCAGCCAGGTTGGCCAGGAAGCGGCCCAAGGCCTCGCCCAAGTGGTGGATGGCCTCGAGGGCCAAAGCCTCCCCCTGCTTGGCCTGCTGGAGCAGGGCCTCGAGGGCCCCCGCCTTTCCGCCCAGGGACCGGTAATGCTCCAAGAGGGCACCGAGGCCCAGTTCGGTTTCCAGGCACCCCACCCGGCCGCAGGCGCAGGGCTTGTGCCCCTGGCCGAGCCAGTGGCCCAGCTCCCCAGCGGCCCCACCCGCTCCCCGCAGGATCCGGCTATCCGATACCACCCCGATTCCCAAGCCCGTGCTGAGCACCAGGTAGGCGAGGTTAGCCTCGCTGTGAAAGAAGACCTCGGACAGGGCCGAGGCCTTGGCATCGTTTTCCAAGGCCGTGGGCAGGGGAAAGTGGGAAAGCAGGGGCCGGAGGTCCAGGTTTTTCCAGCCCAGGTTGGGGGCCAGGAGGAGCCGGTCCTCCACCACCACCCCAGGCAGGGTGAACCCCAGGCCCAAGGGCCCCGGTACATGGGGAAGAATCTCCTGCAGAAGCCGTTCCAGACGTTCCCTGGGACCGGCCTCCCGGGGGTGGCTCCATTCCTTGGCCCATAGAACCTCTCCCCGCCAGTCCAGGGCCAGAAGGACGGTTTCCTCCACCCCCAGTTCCGCGCCTAGGGCAAAGCGGGCGCCAGGGCGTAGGTGCAAGAGGGTGCCGGGCCGGCCCACGGGGGGAGAGGTAAAGGCCCCTTCCTCCAGAAGGCCCTCCTGTAAAAGCTCATCTATCAGGCGGCTTACCGCGCTTTTAGCCAAACCGGTAAGCCGGGAAAGGTCCGCCCGGGTCGTGTAAGGATTTATGTGTAAGGGTCCGTGTTTAATAGGGGGGCACACCTTAGCACGAGGAGGTGCCCCGTGGACCAGGATACCTTGCGGATCTTGCTGAGGGAAGCGGTGCGGGAGACAGTAGCCGAGGTTCTGCAGACGGTTCTGGAGCTGGACCGGACGGCCTTCTTGCAGGTGCACGGAGGCCGCAGGAACGGCTACTACCCCCGCAAGCTGGAGACCGCCTTCGGCCAGGTGGACCTGAAGGTCCCTAGGGATCGGGAATCTCGGTATTACCCGGCTTTCCTTAAGCCCTACGTCCGCCGCCTGGTGGACGTGGGGGAAGTGGCGGTAGCCCTTTACGCCGCCGGGGTCAGTCAGCGCAAGGCGGCCGAGATACTGAGCCTGCTCTTAGGCCACCGCTACTCCCACGAGACCCTGAGCGCCCTGACGGACGAGGTCCTGGAGGCGGCAGGAGCCTTCCGCACCCGGCCTTTGCCCGAGGAGATGGCCTTCGTCTACCTGGACGGGCTTTCCCTAAAGGTCTTCAGGGAAGGAGAAGGGATCGTACGGGAAAGCGTGTATGTGGCCCTGGGCATCGCCCCTAATGGGGAGAGGCGGGTCCTGGGGTTTTGGCTGTTGCCCACGGAGAGCGCCCTGGGATGGGAGGGGGTCCTGGGGGAGCTTTGGCAGCGGGGCCTGCGGCGGGTATTGCTCTTCATCACCGACGGGCTGCCCGGGCTTCCCGAGGCGATCCGCAGGGTCTACCCTCAGGCGGAGTGGCAGCGGTGCGTGGTGCACGGGGTGCGGTGGAGCCTGTCCCAGGTGCGCTCCCGGGACCGGGCCCTGCTGGCGGAGGACCTGAGGCGGGTGTACGGGGCGGAGAGCCGGGAAGAAGCTCTTGGGGCCTTGGAGGAGGTGAAGGCCGCCTGGGGTTCGCGGTACCCGGGGGTGGTGGGGCTTTGGGTACAGGATTCGGGGGCCTTCCTGCGGTTCTACGGGTACCCCAAGGTGCTTTGGCCGTACCTGCGGAGCACCAACCTGATGGAGCGGTTTATCCGGGAGCTACGGCGGGGGACGAAGGTGCGGGACCACAAGTTTCCTAAGGAAGAGGCGGTGTACAAGCTTCTTTACCTGGAGTCGGAGAGGCAGGAAGGGAGGTGGGCAGAACGGAAACTAAAGGGGTTCTCGGAGGTGAAGGAGGTGCTGGAGAAGATGCTTCAGGAGCGGTATGCCCCCCGTACACAGACTCTTACACATAACTCTTGACACGACCTCCGCCCGGGTAAGGGGGCCCCGCCTCAGGTGGGCCAGGATAGCCCGGCGGTTGAGCCTGCGGATTTCCCGCGTGTCCCCTTTGCGCATCCCAGTTCCTTTCCCTTTTCCCTTTAGTTCGTTCTCGGGACTAAGTAAATCACCCGTCCCCGAATGTGTCAAGCCCTTGCCTTTTTGCCCCATTAGGCTTAGCCTGGCCTTAAGGCCCGCTAGGGCCTCAAAGCCAGGTCCGTTGCCCTGGTGCCTGGGCGCGTAGTCCAGGCTTAAAGTGGGGAAGTCCGGTGCAAGTCCGGCGCTGTCCCGCAACGGTAACCGGCCATGCTTTGGGCTTAAGCTTCGCAGGCCGGAAGCCCGAATACCTGCCAGGGCCGCCCGCCAGACCCCGAGGCGGGCACCTCACGCGGATGGGGGAGCGATGGGGGTTTGCAAAGCCATTTGCGCCCCTGCCGCTTTCCGGCAGGGGTTTTCCCTACCTCCCCCGGGCCTGGCCCTAGCGGCCTTAGGGAGGTAGGCATGAGGAGAGTTCTTTCGGTTCTTTCGGTTCTTCTGGCGCTGGCCTTTGCTTTTCCCCTTACCCTCACCGACGACCTAGGGCGCACGGTCACGGTCAAGGCACCCCCAAAGCGCATCGTTACCATGCTCCCATCGGTGACGGAAACGGTCTGCGCCCTAGGGGCTTGCGACCGCATCGTGGCCACCGACGACTACTCCGACTGGCCCGAGAGGGTGAAGGCCCTGCCCAAGGCGGGGGGGCTTTACAATCCCAACCCCGAGTTCATCGTTTCTCTGAAGCCGGATCTGGTTCTGGTTTCCAAGTACGGGCGTTTGTACGAAACCCTGGAGCGGGCGGGCCTAACGGTGTATGCGGTGCGCACTGAGACCTACGAGGATATCTTCCGCACCACCCGTACCCTGGGGAAGCTTCTTGGCCTCGAGGCCCAGGCGGAGCGCCTGGTGGCCCAGATCCAGCGGGAGGTGTACCAGGAGGAGTCCCGTGCGGCCAAGGCCACGACCCGGCCCCGGGTTTACTATGAGATCGACCCCACTCCCTACACCGTGGGTCCGGAGAGCTTCATCGGGGTCCTGATCCAAAAGGCCCGGGGGGTGAACATCATCCCCAAGGAGCTGGGTCTTTTCCCCAAGATCGCCCCCGAGTTCGTGGTGGAGAAGAACCCCGAGGTGATCGTGGCCACCTACCCGGGTGCCCTGGAAACCATCCGGGCCAGGCCTGGCTGGAGCCGGGTGAAGGCGGTGCAGATAGGGCGCATCTGCGTGTTTACCGAGGGTCAGGATAGCCTCCTCTCCCGCCCAGGCCCCCGGGTGGCCCAAGGGCTTAGGCTTCTGGTGGATTGCTTCCATGGGCGTTAGGCCATGACCCGGGCCCTCCCCCTGGCCCTTAGGCGGAGCCTGGTCTTTTTCTGGCTCCTCCTCCTGCTCCTCCTGGCCCTGGTGCTGGGGGTAGCCATGGGGGCGGTGAGCCTGCCGCCGGGCGAGGTGCTCCAGGCCCTTTTGGGCCTAAAGGAGAATCCCATCGTCACGGAGATGCGGCTTCCCAGGGTCCTGGGGGGGATGCTGGTGGGGGCGGCCTTGGGGATGGCGGGGGCCAGCTTCCAGGGGCTTTTCCGCAACCCCTTGGCCGACCCCTACCTCATGGGCTCGGCGGCGGGGGCGGCCTTCGCCGTGGCCCTTCTGGCCAGCTTGCTGGGGGGCCTGGCCCCCGCCTTTGCCCAGCACGCCATCTTCCAAAGCCTGCCCCTTTCCGCTACCCTCTTCGGGTTCCTCGGGGCCCTCTCCGCCAGCTTCCTCACCCTGGTTCTGGCAGGGGGGGCGGCCCGGACGGGGGAGCTGGTTCTGGCAGGGGTGGTGGTGGGGAGCGTTCTGACTGGGGCCACCACCTACCTGATGATGCAGGACGCCGACCGGGTGCGGGCGGTCTTCGCCTACACCCTGGGCAACCTGGCCTTCATGGGCTGGCCTTCGGTGAAGGCCATGGTCCTTTTTTTCCTTCTGGCCCTTCCCCCGCTGTTGCTTTTAGGGCGGGTGTTGAACGCCCTCCAGCTGGGGGAGGAGGTGGCCCGGAGTATGGGGCTACCCCTCGAGGGCTTGAAACTCCTCCTCCTCCTTGCCGCAAGCCTGTTGGTGGCTGCTGCCGTGGCCCAGGCGGGGATCATCGGTTTCGTGGGCCTGATTACCCCCCATCTCCTCCGGCGCCTCTTGGGCGAGGATTACCGGTTGCTTCTGCCTGCTTCTGCCCTAGGCGGGGCGGTTCTCCTAACGCTGGCGGACCTCCTGGCCCGCACCCTTACCCGGCCGGCGGAGCTTCCCGTGGGGGTGGTGACCACTCTTCTCGGGGGGCCATTCTTCCTGTACCTGATGTGGAGGCGGCGTGGAAGGGCTTGAGGCCAAGGGGATCGTGGGGCCCTATGCCCTCTTAGGGGTGGGCCTGGCCGTAAGGCCGGGGGAGTGGGTGGCCCTTTTGGGCCCCAATGGATCGGGGAAGAGCACCCTTCTGAGGGTTATGGCGGGGCTCCTCCGGCCCAGGGCAGGGGGGGTCTTTCTGGAGGGAAAGCCCCTTCGGGCCTATGGAAGCTATGCCCGGGGCCGGCTCCTCGCCTACCTGCCCCAGGGAGGCCCCTACCCGGAGGGGCTCTTGGTGGAGGAGGTGGTGCGTCTGGGGAGGCTTCCCCACCTGGGCCTTTGGGGGCGGGAAGGGCGGGAGGATGTGGAAGCGGTGGAGTGGGCTTTGGAGGTTACGGGGGCTTCCCGTTTCCGGGGCCGGTACCTGGGCAGTCTTTCCGGCGGGGAGCGCCAGCGGGTTCTTCTGGCCCGGGCCCTGGTGGCTAGGCCCCGCTACCTCCTTCTGGACGAACCCACCACCTTCCTGGACCTGGAATACCAGGGTGGGCTTCTGGCCCTCTTCCAAAACCTGGTTGCCAAGGGGATGGGGATTCTTTCCGTCCTTCACGACCCCAACCAGGCGGCTTTGGCCGGACGGGTGGCGGTGTTGAAAGGGGGACGGCTTTTGGCGGAAGGAAGGCCGGAGGCGGTGCTCACGGAAGCCCTTCTGCAAAACCTCTACGGCCCAGGGGTGCGGGTGGCCCACCTCATGGGGAGGCCCCATGTCTACCTGGACGGATAGGGCTAGGCTCTACATCCGGGGCCGGGCTTTCCTCCTGGACCTAGGGGAGGAGGTGGCTTTTTACACGGAATCCGGACCCAAGAGGGCCCGCTACCTCCTGGTGGGTAAGCTTTCCCTGCCCGAGCGCCTGCGGCTTGGCCTGCCCCGGGAAGGAGTTCTCCACTACCCTTTGCCGGTGGACCCCTTGGCCTTTGAGTGGGAGGGGGAAACCCTGATCCTTCCGGGGCTCAGGGTGTATCTGGGAGGGCCTCCGGCCTTTGTGGAAACCCCTTACTACGCCTGGCGGCTGGGGTGAGGCCAAGAAGCCCTTGACGGAAACCCCGCCACGGGGTAGGGTGAACTTACCGACCGTTCGGTCGCCAGACACAGGAGGTGGCGGATGCGGCTAAAGGACAAGGTGGTGCTGATCACGGGAGCGGCCCACGGGATCGGCCGGGCTACCCTGGAGCTGTTTGCCCAGGAGGGGGCCAGGCTGGTGGCCTGCGATCTGGAGGAGGAGCCCCTAAGGGAGGCGGCGGCGGCCACGGGGGCCTTGGCCCTTCCCATGAACGTGGCCGACCCGCTTTCCGTGGAGAGGGGATTCCAGGAGGCCCTTCAGGCCATGGGCCGCCTGGACGGGCTGGTGCACTATGCCGGCATCACCCGGGACAACTTCCACTGGAAGATGCCCCTCGAGGACTGGGAGGCCGTGATCCGGGTGAACCTCACGGGAAGCTTCCTGGTGGCCAAAGCGGCCTCCGAGGCCATGCGGGAGCGCAACCCTGGTTCCATTGTGCTCACCAGTTCCCGGGTGTACCTGGGTAACCTGGGGCAGGCCAACTATGCGGCTTCCAAGGCGGGGGTGGTGGGGCTGACCCGGACCCTGGCCTTGGAGCTTGGCCGGTGGGGGATCCGGGTGAACGCCCTGGCTCCGGGCTTCATTGAGACCCGGATGACGGCTAAGGTGCCGGAGAAGGTGCGGGAGAAGGCCATCGCCGCCACCCCTTTGGGGCGCACGGGGAAGCCCATTGAGGTGGCCTACGCTGCCCTTTTCCTGGTTTCGGATGAGTCCAGCTTCATTACCGGCCAGGTCCTCTTCGTGGACGGGGGTAGAACCATCGGCGCTGCTCCCGCTTGAGAGGCGAGCATGGACTTTTCCCGACTAGATGAATTCTTGAAAAGGCAGGTGGCTGAGGGTCTTCTTCCCGGGTACGTGGCCCTGGTGGCCCGGGGGGGAGAGGTGATCTACCAGGGAGTGGGGGGGTATCTGAATCCGGAAAGGGCTCTTCCCATGCGGGAAGACGCTCTTTTCCGCATCTACTCCATGACCAAGCCATGGGTTTCCGCCCTAGCCCTCACCTTCGTGGAGGAGGGCAGCCTTTCCCTTCTGGACCCTGTGGAAAAGTACCTGCCGGGGTTCGCCGGGGTCAAGGTGGGGCGGGAAGTGGGGGAGGAGGTGGCCCTCGAGGCCCTTAGGCGGCCCCTCACCGTCTACGACCTCCTGCGCCACACGGCGGGCTTTACCTATGGGGTCTTCTTCCGCTCCCCGGTGAAACGGCTCTACCTGGAGGCGGGGGTGGATCGGTTTGACCTTCCCCGGGAGGAGTTCCTTACCCGCTTGGCCTCTTTGCCCCTGCGCTTCCAGCCGGGAGAAGCCTTTGAGTACGGGCTTTCCACCGATGTGCTGGGGCATCTTTTGGAGGTGCTTTCGGGGAGAAGCCTGGCGGAGCTCTTGGAGGAACGGGTGTTCGCCCCCTTGGGGATGCGGAACTCGGGCTTTCTGGCCAGGGATCCCACCCGTTTGGCAAGGCCCTTCCCCCAGGACCCGGAAACGGGTAGGTCCATCCGCCTGATCCCCGTGGAGGCGGAGCCCCCCCGGTATGCGGGGGGCCTGGGCGGGGTAAGCACGGCCTGGGACTACCTGCGGTTCCTGGAGGCCCTGCGCATGGGCCGGGGTGTGTTGCACCCGAGCCTGTGCCGCCTCATGACCCAGGACCACCTGGGTCCCCTTTACGAAGCCGGGTTGCGGCGGGGCTTGGAGTACACCCCAGGTCCGGGTTACGGCTTTGGCCTGGGGGTGGCGGTGCGTTTGGGCCCTGGGGGTCTGGCGCCGGGAAGCCCCGGGGACTTCTACTGGTGGGGGTTTGCCGGCACGTATTTCCTGGTGGATCCCGCCCTGGAACTGAGCGCCTTGCTTTTCACCCAGGCCCCCAATCTCCTTTCCGTGCTGGAGCCGGAAAGGGCTCTTCACTCCCGGCTTGGGCAGCGGCTTGGCCTGGCCTTCCGCACCCTGGTTTACGGGGCCCTTTCCTGAAGGGCCTCTACCCCAACGGCCTGGGCCAGCTCCTCGGGAAGGCGCAATACCTCCCCTGCCATTTCGATGCCCACCCCGTCTCCTTTCTCCACCACCCTAAGGACCTTTCCGGGAACCAGACCCAGCTTGGCCAGGAGGTTGAGGGTGCCCCGGTCCTGGGCCAAGGCCCGCACCACCCGGGCCTCCCCTAAGGGAGCCTGGGAGAGGGGGAGGGCTGGGGCTTCCGGCAGGGCCAGGTCCTTGGTGGGGATGGGGTCCCCGTGGGGGTCAAAGGGAGGGTGGCCTAAGAGCTCGGCGATCCTTTCCTCAAAGGCCTCGCTGATCACGTGCTCCAGCCGTTCCGCTTCCTGGTGGACCTCTTCCCAACCGTAGCCGAGGGCCTGGTGCAGGTAGGCCTCGAGGAGCCGGTGGTGCCTTAGGACCTCCAGGGCGATCCGCCGCCCGGCCTCGGTGAGCCGGGCCCCCTGGTAGGGGGCATGCTCCACCAGGCCCAAGGCGGTGAGCTTCTTGAGCATCTCCGTCACCGAGGGGGGTTTAACCCCCAGGCGCTCGGCAAGCGCTTGGGTGGGCACCGGGCCTTGCCGCTCCGCCTCCAGGAGGAAAAGCTGCTTCAGGTAGTCCTCCTGGGCCTCGGACAGGGGAGGGCGCGTCATCCCCCTCAAGGTAGCATGAAACCCTAGGGGTTAAAGAAGCTTCTTGGCCCAGGGAGGAGGGCCTAGGCCCAGGAGGCCTTTAAGCCCCAGGGCTGCCTCCACGCCCTGGGTGCCATAGTTGTTGTTAAAGATGACGAAAACCGTCTCGGCCTTCTCCGCAAGGGTCAGGGTAGCCTGGGCCAGGTCTTGAAGCTCCTCCTCTGAGTAACGCCAGTTGAAGCGCTCGTAGGGCTTTTGGTGAGGGCCTTTCCAGGACTCTGCGTTTCTTCCGTGGCATCGAAGCACCGCCACGGGGTGGGTGGGTTCCAGGACCCGGGGTGGGGCCTCGGGATGGAGTGGGGCATCCACGCTCACGTGGATGAGGCCGAGCCGCTCCAGTTCCTTCCTCACGAATCCCCAGGCCACGTACCACCTGGGGTTGCGAAACTCCACCGCCACCCAGTAGCCCTGGGTCCTCTCCGCCAGGCGCTCCAGGTAGCGAAAGCTTCGGGGCTTGGGTTCGGTCCAGGGTGGAAGGCCGAAGTGCAGGTACCCCAGCTTGCCCGCCTCCCTTAAAGGGGTGATGGCGGCGAAGAAGCGGTTCCAGGCTTCCTCCAGAACCTCTTGGGGGATTTTCCGCTGGGCCAGGTGGCCTTCGGTTTTGGGGAGAAGGGAGCGAAGGTCCTTGGGAAGGGTGGCGGCCTCGAGGCCATGCCCGGTAAAGGCGGAAAAAGCCTTCACGTGGAAGAGAAAGCCCGCTGGGGTCCTCTCTGCCCATTTCGCCACCACCTCCCGCCGGGGTAGGGCGTAGAAGGTGCTGTCCACCTCCACGGTGTCAAAGTGCTCCGCATAGTAGCGGAGGCGCTTCTCGGGATGGTGGCGTACCTCGGGAGGATACCACCCGGAGGCGAGGAGGGTGGGGTCGGTCCAGCTTGCCGTGCCCACGCGGATTTCCGCCACCTCTCCATTCTACCCCTTGCCCAAGCCCCCTGGGGGCCGCCTTGGGCTGCCACAGACTTGACCGCTATACCGCATAGAGCCCCAGGAAGCGCAGGGCGGAGAGGGGGTTGAAGGAGAAGGCCTCCAAGGCCGCCTTCTTCTCCCTGACCCCTTGGCGGTGAAGCATGGAGACCAGAAAGGCCCGGAGGGCCGCCAAGACCTGTGCCCCCACCCCCCGCACCTGGCAGGCATCCTCGTGGAGGAGAACGTCCCGTACCCAAAAGGACCGGTTCTCTACCTCCCACCGGTAAAGGAGAAGCTCCCCAAGCCGCCTCGCCTCCGCCTCCTCGGCTCCCAAGCTGGTGAGGGCGTAGCTCACCGTCCGCCGCACCTCCCCCGTCCCCTTGTGCCTCACCTCCCGCTCCATCCGCACCACCTGCCGGCACCCGGGAAAGGCCCGCACCTCTTCCGGCAGGTAGGGGGAAGCCCAAACCCGGTAGGTCCACACCTCCCCATCCCGCACCAGATTCCACACCGCCTCGGTCTCGCCAGGAAGCCGCCTCTCCTCCATGCCCTTGAACACCTCCAAGGCCCACTCCAAAAGTTCCCCCTGGTTAGCCTTCAGGACAAAGAGGTACGCCCCCCTTTTTGCACCACCTTCCCCGCTAACTCCGGGTACAGGTACCCCGCGTCCCCCACCACCACCTTCCCCTTGAGCCCCTCCGCCCCCAGGCGGTCCAGGAGCTCCAAAAGGGCTTGGTCCTCCCTCCCCTCCGCCCGGGCCTGGGCCAGGGTGGTATGGAGGTGCAGGGCCAGGACCTCCACCAGCTTCACCTGGGCGCTTTTCCCCTTGCCGCTTCCCCGCAGGTGCTTCCCGTCTACCACCAGGACTTCCCCAAGGTCGGCTTCGGGGAAGACCTGGAGGAGGGCCGCTTGGAGCTTTTCAGGATCCAGGCGGTGAAGGAGAAGGGTGATGGCGGTGTGGCCTGGGGCCTTGCGCAGGCCCAGGTGGGGCAAGAGGTGGGGGTTGGCGCGGGCGAAGCGTTCCACGCCCCTCAGGGAGTCCACGCGGGAAAGAAAAGCCACCAGGATGAGGGCCAGGAGGCCCCAAAGGGGGTACTGCCGGTTGCGGGCCCGGGGGTCGGGGATCTGGGACAGGGCTTCGCGCAGGGTCATGCCCCCTCTTTACTCCAGGAGCCGCATATAGGTCAAGTCTGGGGCTGCCAGGGCCCGCGCCCCCCTTCCGTCGCCCGGTACCATGGGGCCATGGAGCCCTCCTGGCCCAAGCCTCGCCTGGTGGTAAGCGCCTGCTTGGGGTTCGCCGCTGTGCGCTATTCCGGGGAGCTCATCCCCGACAAGGGGGTGGCGGCCCTGCGGGAGCACGTGGACTTCGTTCCCGTCTGTCCCGAGGTGGAGATCGGCCTGGGGGTGCCGAGGCCGGTGGTGCGCCTGGTGCGGGGGGAAGAGGGCGCGAGGATGGTCCAACCCCGGACCGGGGAGGACCTCACCGAGAGGATGCAGGCCTTCGCCCGGGGGTTCCTCGAGGGCCTGGGCCAGGTGGAAGGCTTCCTCTTAAAAAACCGCTCCCCCAGCTGCGCCCTGAAAGACGCCAAGGTCTACGCCCATCCCGAAGGGGGCGGGGTGGTGGGGAAGGGGGCGGGCCTCTTCGCCAGACTCGTGGAGGAGCGTTTCCCCCTCCTCCCCAAGGAGGACGAGGGGCGGCTCACCAATGCCAGGATCCGGGCCCAGTTCCTCACCCGGGTCTTCGGCCTGGCCAGGCTCCGGGAGGCGCAGGACCTTTCGGGCCTTCAGGCCTTCCACGCCCGCTACAAGCTCCTCCTCATGGCCTACAGCCAGAAGGAGGCGAGGGCCCTGGGCAGGCTCCTCGCCGAAGCCAAGGGAAGGCCCTTCCCCGAGGTCTTGCGGGCCTATGAGGAGGGCTTCCTGCGGGCCACGGATAGGCCCTACCGCCTCGGGGCCATGGCCGACGCCCTCCTCCACGCCTTCGGGCATTACAAAAGGGCCCTTTCCCCCAGGGAGAAGGCCCACTTCCTGGACCTCCTTTTGGACTTCCGGGAGGAGCGCCTTCCCCTCGAGGCCCCCCTTGCCCTCCTCGCCTCCTGGGCCCGGCGCTTCGCCGAGCCCTACGTGGAGGCCCAGGCCCTCCTGGAGCCCTATCCCCGGACCCTGATGCGCGTTTCCGGGGCCTAGAGGGAGGGGAAAAGCGGTCCTTGAGGTGGGCCAAGCCCCCACCTCAGGGCCTCTCCTGGGCCCGGAGGGTGGTATCCCTTCCGGGGGCGCCAAAGGGGAAGGCGGCCTGGGGAGGCGGGAAAGACCCTCATGCCACCCCATGCAGGCTTGGGCCTGCATGGTTTGGGGAACCCGGAAGCGCAGGAACCAAAAGTAAAGGGTATCGCCACCCTACGCCGCCTCCACCCGCCCCCGGGCCTCCTTAGGCGTCCTTGCCCCGATGGCGAAGAGGGCCACCCGGAGCTCCTCCAGGTAGTCCCGGATCCAGGCCGCCACCCTCTCCGCCCCTTCCAAGGCAGGCCTCAGGAGGGGCCGCGCCACCGCCAAAAGGTCCGCCCCTAGGGCCAGGGCCTTGGCGGCTTCCGTCCCCGTGTACACCCCGCCCGAGGCCACGAGGGGGAGTTCGGGCAGGACCTCCCGGACCTCCAGGATGGCCCTCGCCGTGGGGATCCCGATCTCGCAAAGCTCCGGGTGGCGCACCTCGCCGAAGCGCACCCACTCCTCCACCCGGGCCCAGCTCGTTCCCCCGGCCCCGGCCACGTCCACCGCCGCAAGGGGGAGGCCCCGGAGGGCGAGGGCCGCCTCCCGGGAGAGGCCGTGCCCCACCTCCTTCACCAGGACGGGAAAGGGGAGGGGGAGGAGGGCCTCGAGCCTGGCAAGAAGGCCCCGGAAGTCCGTATCCCCCTTCTGCACGGCCTCCTGTAAGGGATTGATGTGCAAGGCGAGGGCGTCCGCTTCCAGAAGCTCCACCAGGCGGAGGAGGTCTTCCCGCCCGTAGCGCCTGAGCTGGGCCAGGCCCAGGTTGGCGATGAGGAGGACCTTAGGGGCCACCCGCCTCACCCGGAAGCTTCTTAAGGCCTCGGGGCGCTCCAGGACGATTCGGCCCGAGCCCAGCATCATCCCCACCCCTAGGGCCTCGGCGGCCTCGGCCAGGGCCAGGTTGATCCTTTCCCCCTTTTCCTCCCCCCCGGTCATGGCCCCGATGAGGAAGGGGGCCTTCAGGGTCTTCCCCAGGAAGGGGGTGGTGAGGTCAATCTCGGAAAGGGCCAGGCCCGCCAGGGCCTGGTAGCGGAGGCGGAAGCGCTCTAGCCCCGTGGTGGTCCTCTGGTAGGCCACCTCCCCCTGGAGGCAGGCCTCCAGGTGCTTCCGCTTCCGCTCCGTGGTGTTCACGCCAGGCCCTCCTGCAGGCTTTTCGGCATCCTTTCTAGCCCCAGGTCATGGGCAATGAGCCTCGCCGTCATCTTGGCGGACATCATGACGCTGGGGAGGCCCGCCCCAGGCTGGTAGCTCTGGCCCACCAGGTAGAGGCCCCGGACGTCCTCCGAGCGGTTCTTGGGGCGGAAGCTTGCTGTCTGCCAGAGCACGGGCTCGGGGCCGAAGGCGTTGCCCAGGTGGCTATTCAGGGTCCACTGGAAGTAGTCCGGGGTGATGTAGTGGGTGTAGACCAGGCGGTCCATGAGCCCAGGGAGAAGGCCCCTCTCGTCCAGGTAGCGGAGGGCCTTTTCCAGGTAGCCGGGGCCGATCTTGCCCCAGTCCAGGCCGCTCCCGTTGTGGGGAACAGGGACCAGGGTGTAGGCGGCGTGGTGGCCCGGGGGGGCCAGGGAAGGGTCGGTGAGGGTGGGGAGGTGGAGGTAGTGGGCGAAGTCCTCGGGGAGGATCTTTTTTTGGAAGATATCCTTAAGGAGCCCCTCGTAGCGGTGGGAGAGGAGGACGTTGTGGTGCCTAAGCCTTTCTCCCTCGTCCCCCCTGGCCCGGAAGCCGAAGTAGGCCACGAAGAGGCTCATGGAAAGCCGCGTGCGCCTAAGGCGCCAGTCGGCGTGCCAGAAACGGTCCTCGGGGTGGAGGAGCTCGCCGTAGGTGTGGACGTAGTCGGCGTTGGAGACCACAAGGTCGGCCTCGAGCCGCTCCCCATCTTCCAGGACCACGCCCACCGCGCGGCGGTTCTTGGTGAGGATGCGGCGCACGGGGGCGTGAAAGCGCACCTTCCCCCCAAGCTCCTCTAGCTTCCTCAAAAGCCCCCGCACCAAGGCCCCCGTTCCCCCCATGGCGAAGTGCACCCCCCAGCGGCGCTCCACGAAGTGGATCATGGCGTAAAGCGCGGGCACGGCGAGAGGGTTTCCCCCGATGAGGAGGGACTCAAAGGAGAAGATCTGCCGGGTCTTGGGGTTTTGGAAGTAGCGGGAGACCAGGCTAAAAAGGGGCCGCACCGCGTCTAGGCGCAGGAGGTCCGGGGCTACCCTGAGAAGGTCAAGAATGCTTCCGAAGTGAGTGAAGCCGAGCTCCAGGAAGCCCTTCTGGAAAAGGGCTCGGGCGTGGGCCTCAAAGCGGCGGTAGCCCTCGAGGTCCTCGGGGGCGAGGCGGGCCACTTCCCGTTGCAGGTGCTCGGGGTCATTCTTGTAGTCAAAGTGGGTGCCGTCTGGAAAGTGGAGGCGGTAGAAGGGATCCAAGGGGACGAGCTTTACGTAGCGCTCCGTGTGGGCCAGGCCCTCCTCCTCGGGGAAGTCGGGGTAAAGCCTGGGGTCGCCGGGCCTTGTGGCGAAGAGGTCCTCCAGAAAGAGGGGGACGGTGATCACCGTGGGGCCCATGTCAAAGGTGAACCCTTGGGCCTGGTGGACGGAGGCCCGCCCTCCCGGGCCCCCGAGCTTTTCCAGGACCAGGACCTCGAGGCCCATGGCGGCAAGCCGGATGGCCGCTGAGAGCCCCCCCACTCCGCTTCCGATGACAATGGCCCGCATGGGGAGGAGTCTACCAGGATGCCTCCCCTGCCAAGTTGGGCTTGGCCCACACACAGGCTGCCTACGGGCGGGACCCTACACCTCCCGCCCCTTCCAGCGCTTCCCCGGGAGGAGGGCCCGCAGGTACACGGGAAGGAGGAGGAGGGGGGCGAGGGGGGCGAGAAGGCCGGGCCAGAGGGGTCCCCCGAGGACCCATTGCAACGCCAGGCGCTCCAATAGCCCCATAAGCCCCAGATCCCAACGGCCGAAGAGCCAAGGCAGGGTGTAGAGGGCCAGGTGATAAAAGGCCGAGCCTAGGAGCAGGGCGGGGTTTTTGAGGTGGATGTCCAGGAAGTTTTTCCCAAAGCCCTCCACCGCCTCCTTATAGCCCCGGTACATGCGCACCCGGAAGAGTCCCCCGCCCAGGAAAAGCCCATAGGCCCTTGCCCACCTCGCCAGGGCCACATCCTCCAAGACCTCGCCCTTCACAGCCCCATGCCCCCCCAAGGCCCGGTAGGCCTCCTTGCGGAAGGCCAGGACCTGCCCGTTGGCTAACCGTAGGCATTCTAGGAAAGGGTGGGGCAGAAAGGAATAGAGCCCGTTCATCACGAAGGCCACCAGGACCCCTTCCCCCAGGCCTACCTCCTGCTTTGGCAAAGCCGAGATCATCCCCTTGCCCTCCAGGGCCTGCAATACCCCCCCCAACGCCCCCTCCTCCCAGAGGACATCGGCGTCGGTGAAGACCAGGACCTCCCCCCGGGCCTCCCTCGCCAGCTGGGCGCAGGCCCAGTTCTTCCCCTTCCACCCCGGGGGCGGGGGGGTGCCCCGGAGGAGCCGGAAGGCGGGGTGGTTCCCCGCTGCCTCCAGGGCCGCTTGGGCGGTGCCGTCCTCGGAAAGGTCGTCCAGCACCAAGACCTCGAGGGCCCCCTGCCGGAGGAGGCGGGGAAGAGTCTTGCGGAGGTTTTCCGCCTCGTTCCTTGCCGGCACCAGGAGGGAGGCCGTGGGCCTTTGGGGCGTGGGGCAGGCCTTAAGGCGGGGGAAGGCCAGGAGGTTAAAGAGGAGGGCAAGCCACCTCAGGAGGAGGAAGAGGAAGACGCCGAAGAAGAAGTCCCCTGTCATGGCCGAAAGAGCCTGACCAAGGGGAGGATCCTTTCCTCCAGGCTCCGCCTTCCCCGAAGCACCTGGCGGAAGCCCTCGGGTACCTCCCTGGGGTGGGTTTGGGCGAGGAGGGCGTCAAGTCCCTCTAAAAGCCCCCCCAAGGCTCCGGCGAGGTCCTCCTCTGGGGCCAGGGGGCTTCCCATCCAGAGGAAGGCCTCGGGCTGCTCAAAACCCCGGAGGACCACCCTTAAGGCCACGGGCAGGAGGGGAACCCCGGCCCGCTCCGCCAGCCACCCCGCTCCCCGCCGCAAGGGACGAAGGGGCCCGGGGTAGACCAGCGCCCCCTCGGGGAAGAGGGCCACCCACTCCCCCCGCCTAAGCCTTCGCAGGGCCTCCCGGATCCGGCCCGCCTCGAGGGCCCCGGCAAGCTTTAAGACAAGGAAGCCCTTTAGGTTTTCCTCCGCCACCAGGAGGCTTGTGGGCCTACGGTAGAGCTTCCCCAAAAGCCAAACCAGGTGCCCGTCAAAGAAGCTATGGTGATTCAGGGCCAGGACCAAGGGGCCCTGCGGTACCTCTCCCCGGAGGTAGACCCCCCTGAGGCTCCCCTTGAGGCTACGGAGGAGAAAGGCCTCCACCGCCAGGCGGAGGAGCCTGCCGGTGGGCCTCGTCTCCAGGTTCGGCCAAAGCTCGGCCACGGGCCTATCTTAGGCGCCTTAGGGCCTCGGGGTGCCAGGCGAGGAGGAGGCCTTGGACCACGGCCAGGTTGGTGAAGAGGAAAAAGACCATCTCCTCCAGGGGAAGCCCGAAGGCCCCTAGGCCCAGGGTGTACTGGGGAGCGATCCACCAGATGCCCTCCCGGAGGATGGCCCATCCGTCCGCCCCCCACAGGTACAGGGTAGGGAGGCCCACCCCGAGGAAGAGGGGCCTCCTCCAGGCCCAAAGCAGGTCTCCGCCGTAGGCCCACTGGAGGACGAAAACGGGGGCGAAATAGGCGAAGATGAGCCCCAGGTAGAGGAACCGCTCCCCGAGGGCCAGGAGGATCACCCCTAGGGCCGCCAGGAGAAGCCACGCCCCTCCCCCCACCACCCGGGCCAGGCCGGGCCCCCCCGGGGGAGGGGTAGGCGCCAGCCGGAAGAGGAGGGCCCCGGTGAGGAGGGGTTGCAGGAGGAAGAAGAGGTACTCCTCCAAGGGCACGTAGCCTAGGCGGAAGAGCACCCTTCCTTCCGGGTACCCCCAGACCCCCTTCCACACCAGGTAGTTGTCCCAGGGGGTGGTATAGAGGAGGGCGATGAGGGGCATGAGGAGGTAAGCCCAGATCCTGGGGGGCCTGGGCCTCGCCCAGAGGAGGAGAAGGAGGAGGGGAGGCAGGAGGAAGAAGAGGTGGAACTCTAGATAGGTCATATCTGCGCCTTTAGGTTACCAAAAAACTTCACGAGGGCTTGCTACCGGGGCCCCCCGGCGGGCCCTAAGCCCGCAGGGGGCGGTATCATGCCCTCACCCATAGCCTTGGCCTGGCGGGGACGCCCCCTTCTGGCCGCAGGGTGACCTGGGCCAGGGCCCGGGGAAGGGGGAGGGGGTCAAGCCGGAAGCGCCGGAAGAAGGCCTGGAGGACGAGGGGCCCCTCCAAGAGGGCCAGGTCCCGCCCCAGGCAGAGCCGCTGGCCCAGGCCAAAGGGGAAGTAGCGCCCCGAGGGGGTGCCCCTTTCTCCCAGGAAGCGCTCCGGCCGGAAGGCCTCCCCCTGGGGGAAGAAGAGCCTGTGGGTCACGTAGGGAGAGAGGAGCAGGGTGGTGCCCCGGGGGAGGACCTCCTCCCCGAGGGGGAAGGGTGCCTCCACCTTGCGGGTGAGGATCCAGGCCGGGGGGTAGAGCCTTAAGGCCTCCTGGAAGGCGGCGAGGGCCACCCTTTCCTCTTTGGCCACCCTTTTTTGAAAGTCCGGGCGGTGGGAAAGGAGGAGGAGGGCCCAAGCGAGGGCGCTCGCCAGGGTCTCATGCCCCGCCACGAGGAGGGTCACGGCTTCGGAGAGGGCCCGCTCCCGGGGCAGACGGCTTAGGGGGGGGTAAGGGAGGAGGGCCGCCGCTTCCCGGTAGAGGGCGGCCTTGTTCCTTTGGAAGCGGGCCTCCTCCAGGAGGTGCAAGGCGGCGAGGGGGTTTCGCGTCCGGGCCATGATCCGGTCCAGGGCCTCGAGGGACAGCTGGGCCAGGGTCGGGGAAAGGGGTTCGCCGAAGAGGGCGCGGCCCAAAAGCCTCAGGGAAAGGGCGAGCATCTCCCGGTCCAGGTCCCTTTCCTCCCCCTCCCACCCGGCAAAGAAGGCCTCGGCCTCCTCCGCTAAGGCCTCCCGGTAGGTCCCCACCGCCTTGGGCAGGAAGGGGTCCTTGAGGGCCCTCCGGGCCTGCTTCCAGCTGGGCCCCCAGTCGGTGAGGAGCCCCCTTCCCGTGAGCCGGGCCAGGGCCCGGTATTGGAAGGTGGCCTTGGTGGGTCCCTCGGCAAGGAGTACCCTCTCTACCCCCTCGGGGTCAAAGACGAGGGCCAAGGGGAGGCTGGGGAGGGGGAGGAAGAGCCTAGGATGGGCCCGGCCCCACTCCAAGAGGACGGTTAAGGGATCTTTCTGGAGTTGCTTCAGGTGGGGCAGGGCCTCTTTTAGGGAGAGGCGTTTCATGGGCCTATCCTAAGGGGAAGGTGGGGCCGCTGGGGGATCTTTCCCCAGGAGGTCCCCGGCCAGGGAGAGGTAGCGCCGTCTCGCCGCCTCCAGGTCCACCACCGGGTCCTGAGGGGCATAGGAGGGGTACTCCGGGGCCCAGCGCCTTAGCCAGCGCCTTCCGGGGTCGTGCCTTTCCCCTTGGAGCACGGGGTTGAAGAGGCGAAAGTAGGGGGCGGCGTCCACCCCCAGGCCCCCCGCCCACTGCCACCCCTGGAGGTTCACCGCCCGGTCCCCGTCCAGGAGGAGGTGGCGGAAGGCCCCCTCGGCCCTTCTCCAAGGGAGAAGGAGGTACTTCACCGCGAACTGCGCCGTCACCATCCGCGCCCGGTTGGAGAGGAAGCCCGTGGCGTGGAGCTCCCGCATGGCGGCGTCCACCAGGGGGACGCCCGTCTTCCCCCAGTACCAAGCCTGGAAGAGGTCCTCCTCCTGCCAGGGAAGGGCCTCCAGGCGCCCCTCCAGGGCCCTTTCCGCCATGTGGGGGAAGTGGTAGAGGAGGTGGTAGGAGAAGTCCCGCCAAAGGAGCTCCGAAACCCACTTCCTCGCCCCTTCCCCCCCCAGGGCCAAGGCCCGGAAGGCGGCCTCCCGCGGGGAAAGGACCCCTAGGGTGAAATAGGGGGAGAGCCTCGAGCCCCCCTCCCCGTCCAGCCGGTCCCTTTCCTCGGCGTAGCGGGCGAGCTTGGTCTCAAGAAACGCCCCAAGCTTTGCCCTGGCCGCCTCTTCCCCGGGTTCGGGAAGGGGAATGTCGCTTAGGACCCTGGGCACCTTCCCTTCCTCCTCCTCCCGGGGTAGGGCTTCGGGGGCAGGGAGAGGGGTTCCTACCCCTTGGAAACGCCGGGCGAAGGGGGTGTAGACCCGGTAGGCCCGGGGGAGGTCGGGAGGGACGAGGTGGGGGGCGGGAAGGAGGTAAAGGGGGACGGGAAGGGCCTCCCTCACCCGAAGGTCCCGGTAGCGGCCGTAAGGGGTGTAGCCCGCGAGGGCGTAGACGGCCCGGGCTTTGAGCCTCCGTGCCGCCTCGGGCACCTCCTCCCAGGGGAGGCCCTCCAGGACCCAAAGGGCCCCACCCCGTGCCCGGTAGGCCTCCCGGAGGGCCCGGACGTTTTCCAAAAACCAGGCTCGCCGCCTGGGGGAGGTCCTCAGGTTGTTGGGGTCCAGGACCACCAGGCCCACCGCCCGGCCCCCCTTGGCGGCCTCGAGGAGGGCCGGGTGGTCGGCAAGGCGGAGGTCGGCCCGGTGCCAGACCAGGTTCACCCACGCACCGCCCATAGGGCCTTGGGGAGGAGCCAAAGCCGCTCCCAGGGCTTGAGGTGGGCCCGTCTATGCAGGTTGTCGTAGCCCTGGAGTCGGAGCTTGTCCAGGATGCCCTGGTACTGCAAGGCGGCAAAGGCGATGGCCGCCCGGCCCACCCGGAGGTGCCGAAGGCCGGAGAACCCTTCCCGGTAGAGGCTACGGGCCCTCCCCTCGAGGTGGGCCATAAGGGCCCGGTATCCCGGGGTGACCCGCCCCTCCCTCAGGTCCTCCAGGCGCACCCCATGGGCCTGGAGGAGGGCCCGTGGGAGGTAGAGGCGGTTTCGTACCAGGTCCTCTCCCACGTCCCGGAGGATGTTGGTGAGCTGCATGGCCTGGCCCAAGCGGATGGCCTTTTCCTCGGCCTCCCCTTTCCCTCCGGCGATGGGGGCAATCATGCGGCCCACGGTGCCCCCCACCCGGTAGCAGTAGGTGAGGAGCTCTGCCTCGGAGTCCAGGCGCACGGGGCCCAGGTCGGTGTAGAACCCTTCCCTCATATGCAAAAAGGCTTCAAAGGGGATGGACCAGCGCTCTAGGGCCCAGGCCAAGCCCTGTTCCCAGGCTTCCCTTGGCCTTCCCCCATAGGCCCGCTCCACCCCTGCCCACCAGCGGGCGAGGGCCCCTTCCCCCCCTCCTTCCCCGTCCACGGCCTCGTCCCCTAGGCGGCAGGCGGCGTAGACGGCCCAGGCCCCCCGCCTTTCCTCCTTGGGGAAGAGGAGGCTTCCCCAGTAAAAGGTGGTGGAGTAGAGGCGGATTACCCGGGATAGGGCTTTCCAATCAGGCTCCATATGAAATCTATCTTCAGTATAGCCCCGGGATGGGATGTTTGCCCCGCCCACACTGGGCAAAACTCTACAAAGACTTGACAAATGATGAACAACCCACTAGGCTAAGGCTATGACCCGTGCCGGGGTGTACACCATCGCCGAGGTAGAGGCCATGACGGGTCTCTCCGCCGAGGTCCTTAGGCAGTGGGAGCGCCGTTACGGCTTCCCCCGGCCCGAGCGCACCCCTGGGGGCCACCGCCTCTACCGCCAGGAAGAGGTGGAGGCCTTAAGGACCATCCGCCGCTGGCTGGAGGAGGGCGCCACGCCCCAGGCCGCTATCCGGCGCTACCTTGCTCAGGAGGTGCACCCCGAGGCCCTCGAGGCGCCCCTTTACCAGGCCCTCCTTTCCGCGGACCTTTTGGAGGCGGAGACCCTTTTCCGCCGCGCCGTGAGGCTTTTGGGCCCGGAGGGGGCCCTAAACCGGCTCCTCGTGCCGGTTCTTAGGCGGGTGGGGGAGGCCTGGCACGAAGGGGAGGTAGGGGTGGCGGAGGAACACCTCACCACCACCTTCCTCCGTGCCCGGCTGCAGGAGCTTTTGGACCTGGTGGGCTTTCCCCCTGGTGCCCCCATCCTGGTGACCACCCCGCCCGGGGAGCGGCACGAGATCGGGGCCATGCTGGCGGCCTACAGCCTCAGGCGGCGGGGCCTGCCCGCCCTTTACCTGGGCCCCGACACCCCCCTGCCCGACCTTAAGCGCCTGGGGGAGCGCCTTCAGGCCAGGGCCGTGGTCCTTTCTGCCCTCCTCTCCGAGCCCTTAAAGGCCCTGCCCCAAGGGGCCCTTTCCCGCCTTGCCCCCAGGGTCTACCTGGGGGGGCAAGGGGCAAGCCCCGAGGAAGCCCAAAGGCTTGGCGCGCGGTTTGTGGAGGGTCTCGAGGCCCTCGCTGAGGAGCTCCAAAGCCCCGAAAGGGGGGAAGGGAAGGGAGTATGAAAAGGTTCGGCCGCAAGGAGACCATCTACCTTAAGGGAGAGAGCGCCAACACCCTCTACCGCCTGGAGGAAGGGCTGGTGCGCATCGTGGAGCTTCTCCCGGATGGACGCCTTCTCACCCTCCGCCACGTCCTTCCCGGCGACTACTTTGGAGAGGAGGCCCTGGAGGGCAAGGGGTACCGCTACACCGCCGAGGCCATGACCGAGGCCGTGGTCTGGGGCCTGGACCCCAGGGCCATGGACCACGAGGCCCTTCGCCAGGTGGCGAGAAACCTTGCCCGGCAGATGCGCCGCGTCCACGCTTACGAGGCCCACCTGCAGATGGGGGAGCTCAGGGCCAGGATCGCCCGCTACCTCCTTTTCCTGGCCGATACCCCGGCCTCCTTCCGGGACGAAAGGGGGCTTTACGTCACGGCCTCCCACGAGGAGATCGCCGACGCCACGGCTTCCACCCGGGAGTCCGTCTCTAAGATCCTCTCTGACCTCCGCCATGAGGGGCTCATCGCCACCGCCTACCGCCGGGTCTACCTTTTGGACCTGAGGGCCTTGGAGGAAGAGGCGGAAGGCGCCCTCGAGGCTGCTTAGGATGCGGGTCTTCCTGGTAGGGGGTACGGGCTTTGTGGGGCGGGCCCTGGTGGCCCTTCTCCTGGAGCAGGGCCACACCCCCGTGGTCCTGGCGCGAAGGCCGCGGGACCTCCCCCCGGGGGCGGTCTTCCTCCGCGGGGACATCACCCGGGAGGTGCCGGACCTGGAGGGGGTGGAGGCCGCCATCTACCTGGCGGGCATCATCCGGGAGAGGGAGGAGACCTTCCGGGCCGTGCACGTGGAGGGGGTGAGGAACCTCCTTGTGGCCCTAAAGAGGGCTGGGGTGGGGCGGCTTCTCCACATGTCCGCTCTGGGGGCGAGGCGGGGCACCCCAAGCCGCTACTACGAGACCAAAGCGGAAGGGGAGGCGCTCGTGCGGGAGAGTAGCCTTTCCTACGCCATCTTCCGACCTAGTCTCATCTTCGGGCCCGGGGACGAGTTCTTTGGGAAGGTCCTCAAGGGCCTTGTCTGTTCTCCCCTTCCCTTCATCCCCCTTCTTGGGGATGGGGGCTTTCCCTTCCGGCCCATCTACGTGGGGGATGTGGCCCAGGCCTTTGTGAAGGCGCTGGAGGGGGGCCTCGAGGGTACCTTTGACCTGGTGGGGCCAAGGGAGTACACCTTCCGGGAACTCCTCGCCCTGGTGATGCAGGTGGTGGGGAGAGAGAAGCCCTTCCTCCCCATCCCCCTTTCCCTCCTGGACCGGGTGGTCCCCTTCCTGAGCCGCCTCCCCTTTGCCCCCCTGACCCAGGACCAGTACGCCATGCTCAAAGAGGGAAACACTGCTCCCTTTCCCCCTCCCGCCCACCTCCTCCCCCGCCTCACCCCCTTGGAGGAGGTCCTGCCCGGTTACCTCCGCTGCTGAGCTCAAAGGGGCTTAGCCGCCCCCAGGCGGGCGTAGAAGGCGTGGGTGAGGGCGATGGCCAAGGCGTCCGCCAGGTGGCTGGGCTTGGGGGCCTCTTTTAGGCCCAGCATGCCCCGGACCATCAAGGCCACCTCTTCCTTACCGGCGTGCCCGTGCCCGGCCAGGGCCTGCTTCACCTGCATGGGGCCGTAGGCGTAAACGGGAACCCCGGCCTCAAAGGCCGCCACCAGCACCGCCCCCAGGGCCCAGCCCACCTTGTAGGCCAGTTCGTGTTGCCGGTAATAATACTGCTCCTCCACCGCCAGGGCCTCGGGGTGGAAGCGGGCAAGGGCCTCCTTTACCCGGGCGTGGATGCGCCCCACCCGTTCCTGGGCGGGTTCCTTGTGGGAGGTCCTCACCACCTCCCCGTGGAGGAGGCGGGCTTTTAGGGTGCCCTTGGGCTCCACCTCCACCACCCCCAGCCCCAGATGGGTGATGCCGGGGTCTATGCCCAAAACCACCATGCCTCGAGGTTCCTAGTTTCCCTTTCTAGGGGGGTAGTCCGCATCCCCGTAGCGGATAAAGGCGGGGATGTCGAAGTTATAGGGATCGGCGTGGGTCGGGAAGTCCACGGGCCTAAGCGGCTTGGGCACCACGGTGCTTTCCCCGAAGCCTGCGGCGATGAGGATCACCCTGAGCTCGTCCTGGGCCCGGTCGTCATAGGTGACCCCGTAGAGGATGTCCACATCCTCGTTGCCCGTGGCCTCCCGCACCCGCTCCACCACCTCCGCCGCCTCCATAAGGGAGAGGTCCTCGGAGCCCACCACGTTGAGGAGAATCCGCTTGGCTCCCTCAATGGAGCGTTCCAGGAGGGGGCTGTGGGTGGCGGTCTTGGCGGCTTCCTCCACCCGGTTTTCCCCCCGTCCCGCCCCGATGCCCATGAGCACCTGGCCTGCCCCCTCCAAAAGGGTTTTCACGTCGGCGAAGTCCACGTTGATGAGGCCCGGGAGATTGATGACGTCGGTGATGCCCTTGACCCCGTGGTAGAGGACCCGGTCGGCGATGAGGAAGGCATCCTTGAGGCTTACCTTCTTGTCCACGGCAGAGAGGAGGCGGTCGTTTTGCACCACCACCATGGCGTCCACCCGCTCCTTAAGGCGCTTGATACCCTCTTCCGCCGCCTTGAGGCGTTTCGGGCCTTCGAAGCTGAAGGGGCGGGTCACCACGGCCACGGTGAGGGCTCCAAGCCGCTTGGCGATATCCGCCACCACCGGGGCGCTTCCCGTTCCGGTACCTCCCCCCATGCCGGCGGTGATAAAGACCAGGTCGGCCCCGTCCAAGGCTTCGGCGATGAGGTCCTCGGCCTCGAGGGCCGCCTTCTCCCCGATCTCGGGGTTGGCCCCGGCCCCAAGGCCCCGGGTGAGCTTCTCCCCAAGCTGAATCCGCTGGTCGGCCAGGCTCTTGGCCAGCACCTGGGCGTCGGTGTTGGCGGCGATGAACTCCACCCCCAAAAGCCCCGCCTCAATCATGCGGTTCACCGCGTTGTTCCCCGCTCCCCCGAGACCGATGACCTTGATAACCGCTCCCTCCATCTCTGCCTCCTCTCCCCAAATAGATCCAGAACTAGAACAGGTTATTCAGAATCTCCTTGATCCTCGCCCAAAGACCCTCACCCTTAGCCTTTTCCTCACGCCGTTCCCTCCTTTCCCGGGCCCTCCGGGGCTCGGGTGCGGTGAGGGGCAAGGTGGTGGCGTACCGGACCAAGCCCACGGCGGTGGCGTGGGCGGGGGTGGCCACCACGTCGGTGAGCCCGGAAACCCCATGGGGCTTACCCACCCGCACGGGAAGGCCGTACTGCTGCCTTGCCAGGAGGTCAAAGCCCTTAAGAAGGGCGCTTCCCCCGGTGAGGATGACCCGATTGACCTTGATCTCCAAGGGTCCTAGGGCCTCGTCCACCGACTGGCGGGCCAGGTGCAGGATCTCCCGCAGGCGGGGGCGGATGATGCGGGCGAGCTCGGGGGCGGGCACCTCGCCCAAGGACCCTCCTTCCTGGTTGATCTCCAGAACCAGCTCGGGATCCGCCAGCTCCGGCAAGGCTGCCCCGTACTTGCGCTTCACTCTTTCTGCCTCCTCGAAGGGGATCTTGAGGAGCTGGGCGATGTCCTGGGTCACGTGATCCCCACCCAAGGGCAGAACGGAGGAGTGGGCCAGACGGCCTTCCCGGAAGACCGCCACCTCGGTGGTGCCCCCACCCACGTCCAGGAGGAGTACGGTCATGTGTTCCTCCTCGGGGGACAGCACGCCGAGACCGCTGGCCAGGGGTTGGGCCACCAGGGCCTCGATCTCCAGACCCGCTTCCCCCACCGCCCGGCGCAGGTTGGCCAAAGGCCCACGGCCTGCGGCCACCAGGTGCACGTCCACCTCGAGGCGCACTCCCGCCATGCCCACGGGATCGCGGATGCCCTCCTGGCCGTCCACCTTGAACTCCAGAGGCAGGGCGTGCAGGAGCTCCAGGTCGGTGTCAAAGGGGTAGGCCTTGGCCTGCTCGATGGCCCGCTCCGCGTCGGCGGCGCTGATGCTCTGACCCCGGCGGATGGCGGCCAGGCCGTGGCTGGTCACGCTTTTGAGATGGGGTCCTCCCACCCCCAGGATGACCCGCTCCACCTTCACCCCGGCCACCCTCTCCGCCTGGTGGACGCTTTGGCGGATGGCCTCCGTGGTGCGCTCCAGGTTGACCACCACGCCCCGCTTCAAGCCCTGGGAGGGCACGTTGCCCTCGCCGATGATATCCAGCACGCCATCGGGGGCCAGTTCCCCGATCACGGTGGTGACCTTGCTGGTGCCGACGTCCAATCCAGCGATAATCATGGGCTTACACTCACCCCCCAAGAATACAGGTAAACCCTGCCCTTTGGTACGCCCGCCTGGGCATACTTTATTAGAAGCTGGGCTTCCGGGGCAAAGGCCACGCCCTGGGGTGTTTCCACCCAGAACCCGGCGGGCGTGTAGCGAAGCCGGGTGGCCTCGGGGTAGGCGCGGGCTAAGGCCAGGAGGTCTTGGACCGGTAGGGGACCTTCGCCCTCCACCCGGGGGCCCTTGGCCATGGGGGCCCCTCCTGGAAGCACGGTCCCGTCGGTGGCCAAGGCGTTGCCGTCCGCCAGGGGAAGGAAGGGCTCCCGTTCCCTCAGGATCAGGCGAACCTCTCCTACTCGGGGCTTCTCCAGCCGGGCTTCCGCCACCCAGGGATCCCGCCGAAGGCCTTGGAGGCGGTCGGAGCGAATCCAAAGCCAGGGCTCGCCCGCATAGAGCTGGGTGCGGGCGAGGATCTCCTCGGTTTTCAGATGCTGGTTGCCCATCACCACGATGTGTTCCACGGGGAAGAGCACCAGGCTGGCCACATATATGGTGGCGGCGAGGAGCAAGGCCAGCAGAAGCCTCATCCCCCACATCTTAATCCCCACCTGTGAAAAAGCCACTAAACCTCAAGGCCACACCTCCCACTCCAGCTCCAGGGGAAGTTCTTCCTGGATCCGCTTTAGGAGTTCCAACACGTCCTTGGCCGTGGCCCGTCCCAGATTAACGATAAAGTTTCCATGTTCTAGGGATACCATGGCATCGCCCACCCTGAGGCCCTTGAGGCCCCGTTCGTCTATGAGCCTTCCTGCGGAGTGGCCCGGGGGGTTTTTGAAGGCGCAGCCGGCGCTTTTCCGCTTGGGCTGGCCCTTCCTGGCGGCGTCCACCTCGGCCATGCGCCGCCTTATCTCCTCCAGGGGGCGCTCTTTCAGCTTCAGGCGGACCCGGGTTACGATGCCCCCGGGGGGGAGGCGGCTTTGGCGGTAGCCGAAGCCCAGTTCCTGGGGGAGGTAGATGTGAAAACGGCCCTCGTGGAAGATCTCCACCGCCTCGAGGGCATCCGCCATCTCCCCGAACCGGGTGCCCGCGTTCATCTTGACCGCACCCCCCACCTGGGCGGGGATGCCGAGGAGGCCCTCGAGGCCGGAAAGCCCTTGGCGGGCAGCCTCCTGTACCAAGAGGGGAAGGAGGACCCCCGCTCCCACCCAGCCCCTTAGGTCATAGGTGGCGAACTCCCCTGCAAGGCGGATCACCCTTTCGGGCACCCCCTCGTCCATTACCAGAAGGTTGGAGCCATTCCCCAGGACCCGGTAAGGAGCCTCCGTGGCCTTAAGGAGGTCCTCCTGGGTTTCCACGGTCCAAAGCTCCGCCGGGCCTCCCACCCCTAAGGTGGTGTAGTCCTTAAGAAGCACCTGTTCAATCCTCATGGACGAGCCTCCAGGCGAGCTCCGTCACGTCCCCGGCCCCCAGGGTGAGCCAGAGGTCCTCTGGGGTGGCGGTGGCCCTGGCGTAGGCCAAGGCCTCCTCCTTGTCCAGAAAACGGGCAGATTTCCCCAGGGCCAGAAGCCGTTCGGCGATCCTTCGGGAAAGGGCTTCGGGGGTGATACCCGCCTTTTCCCCTGCGGTGTACACGGGAAGAACCACCACTTCGTGTGCGGAGGATAGGGCCTCGGCAAAGCCTTCCCAAAGCTCCTGGGTACGGAGGAGGCGGTGGGGCTGGAAGAGCACCCGAACCCGGCGGCCCAGGAGCTTGGCGGTGGCCAGGGTGGCCTTTAGCTCCGTGGGATGGTGGGCGTAATCGTCCACCACCCACGCACCCCGCACTTCTCCGATTTTTTGGAACCGGCGCCCCACCCCCGGGAAACGGGCCAGGCCCTCGAGGATGGCCTTGGGTTCCACCCCGAAGCTTAGAGCGGCTAAGGCGGCAGCCAGGGCGTTTTGCACGTTGTGAGCGCCCGGGACTTGGAGCCTGGCCTCCCCCAGGGTCCGGCCTTGGTACACGAGCTGGAAACGGCTTCCCGTGGGTCCAAGCTCGGTTTCCTCGGCCCAAAGATCCCCTCCCTCCCCGAAAAGCTTCCTGGGGAATCCCTGGGAAAGCCTTAGAAGCCTGGGGTCGAAGGTGGGCACCACCACCGTCTTGGCCCTGCTCAAAAAGCCCCGCATGGCTTTTTCCAACTCCTCCAGGCTCGCATGGTAGTTGGGGGCCCTTTGCCCGGCGGGAGCGATGTGGTCCGCCTCGAGGTTGGTGGCCACCGCCACCGCCACCTCCACCTCCTGGAAGAGGGGATCGGACTCGTCCACCTCCGCCAGGCGGGGGCCGAGGCCGAAGCGGGCGTTTCCAGGTAGGAGGGAAAGCTCGCCCCCGAGGAGTACCCAGGGATCCAGGCCCGCGGCCAGGAGGATGCTGGCCAGCATCCCCGTGGTGGTGGTCTTGCCGTGGGTACCCGTAACCCCCAAGGAGGGTCTTTGCCTTAGCAGATGGGCAAGAAGCTCCATCCTCCTCAGCACCTGCATCCCCTTGCGCCTGGCTTCCTCCACCTCGGGGTGGTCCAGGGGGATGGGAGTGGGAACCACCAGGGTGTCCTCCTCCTGGAGATGGCCGGGATCATGGCCCCTATGGACCGGGACCCCCAGGCTTTCCGCCCGCCGGCCAGGGGCTAGGTCGCACCCGGTTATCTCTATTCCTTCTCCCCGTAGGAGGCGGGCCAAGGCGCTCATGCCCACTCCCTCGAGGCCCATGATGTGTACCCGTGTCATAGGAATTCCTCCAGCCAATCCGCCAGCCTGCCCACGGCGCCCTCAGGGGAAAGGCGGGCCATACCCTCCCGGTAGGGCTCGGGGTGGGCCAGGATCCCTTCCACCTGCTTGGCAAGCCTCGCCAGATCCCCAAGCTCCGCCCCACCTGCCTGCCGGTAGGCTTGGGCGTTGGCCGCCTGGGCACCTCCGTCCAGGCTGGGGGAAAGGGGAAACAGCAAGGCGGGGAGGCGGTGGTAGGCAGCCTCCGCCAGGGTGCCCGCCCCGGCCCGGGCAAGGAGGAGATCCGCGGCGCTCATGGCCAGGGGTGCGTCCACGAACCCCGCAATCCGGTAGCCATCTTCCTCCAGATGCCGGTAACGCTCCAGCCAGCGCTCCCCCACCTGGTGAAGGACAGGGAGGCGTAGGGGTTTCAGCAGGGGAGGGAGCTTCTCGTTGAGCTCCAGGCTGCCCTGGCTTCCCCCGAGAATGAGGAGCAAGGGCTTGTCCGGGGGAAAGCCCAGCCTGGCCTTGGCCTCGGCCTTGGGGTAGCGTACCTCCCGCACGGGGTAACCGGTGACCCGGGCCTTGCGGGCAAGCCCGGGGGAAAGGGTTACCGGCACGGAGAGGGCGAGACCCCGGGCCAGGGGGGCGAGGAGCCTTATGGCCAGACCCAGCTTGGCGTTTTGCTCGTGGAGGAGGACGGGAATCCCCTTAAGTTCCCCCACCATGGCCCCGGGAAACCCGGCGTACCCTCCGGTGGAGAGGATGGCCCTGGGCCTTGTCCCAACAAGAAGGCGCCAGGCGGCCCTAAGGCCTAGGAGGAGTTTCTGGGCTTCCTTTGGCCTGAAGGCACTTCGGTCCAGCTTGCCTGCGGGGATCAAGGCGTGGGGGAGGGAGGTCTCGGGGAGGAGGCGGGCCTCGAGGCCCCCTTGGCTTCCCAGGTAGAAGACCTCGAGGCCCCGCCTCCTAAGTTCCTCCGCCACCGCCAAGGCGGGGAAAAGGTGCCCCCCGGTTCCGCCCCCGGTCAGGAGGACCATGGCTCCACCCCCTTCCTGGACGCTTCCCGGGCCAGGCGCATCAGGGCGCCCACGGCGAAGCTGGAAACCAAAAGGGAGCTTCCCCCATAGGAAACCAGGGGAAGGGGTACCCCCGTGACCGGCAGGAACCCCACGGTCACCCCGATGTTCAAAGCAGCCTGCAGGGTGAGGTAAAGGGTAAGGCCCAGGGCCACCAACCCCAAGGGTCCAGGGAGCCTGAGGGCCAGGGAGAGCCCCCGGGCGAAGAGAAGGAAGTAGAGCAAGAGCACCATGAACCCTCCCAGCCAGCCGGTGGCGAAGACCACGCTGGCAAAGACCATGTCGTTGTGGGCCTCGGGCAGGTGCGGCAGGTTGCCGGAAGGACCCTGGCCAAGGGGACCGGCCAGGATCAGGGCCTTCTGGGCCTGGAGAACCTGGTAGGCGGTCTGGGAGGGGCTGGCTTCACCTTGAAGGTAATCCACAAAGCCCGTAAAGCGCTCGGACACATAGCGGAAGCGGGCGAAGTAGATCCCGGAAAAGGGGGCTAGGACCATGGTCCCTGCCAGGCTCACCATGATGAGCCTCCGCCAGGGTACCCCCGCCAGGATAAAGAGGAGGCCAGCCAGGGTTACCAGGAAGAGGGCAGTGGCGAAGTCGGGTTCCACCAGCACCAGCCCTGCGGTGAGGCCCACCAGGGCTGCGGCGCCCACGATGGGGTAGTCGTTTCCCTTCCGCCCCACGAAGGAAGCCAGGTAATAAACCAGCACCACCTTGGCGAGTTCCGAGGGTTGGAAGGCTAAGGGCCCCAGGTAAAACCACCGCCGCACCCCTCCCGGGCCGCTTCCCACCATGAGGACCAACGCGAGGAGAACGAAGGTGGCGGCAAGCAGGAAGCGGGCGTGGCGAAGGAGCCTTGCGGGAGGCAGGAGAAGGCCCAGGATCATGGCCCCAAGCGCCACGCTGATGCGAAGGAGATGGTTGGGAAGGAGGGTTGGCTCGGCCACCCCCACCCCCAGGAGGCCGAAGGCCATGAGGAGAAGGGCGCTTAGGAGGAGGATGGGATCCATGGCTCACCTCCTAGGGCGTAGACCGCTTCCCGGAAGGCTTGGGCGCGGTCCTGGTAGTCCCTGAACTGATCGAAGCTGGCGGCCAGGGGAGCCAGGAGGACGCTTCCCCGTTCCAGGCGCTTTAAGGCCTCGGCCACCGCCTGCCGTAGGGCGGCCCGTCCATCGGTCTGGGGGAGGACCACCACCTCCACCCCACCCCCTAAGGCCTCGGCCATCTTGGGGCCATCCCGGCCGGTGGCCAAAACCACCCGTACCCGGGAAAGGAGAGGGCGTAGGGCCTCGAGGTCGGCTCCCTTGTCCTCCCCGCCCAGGATCCAGGCGATGGGGGCCGGGGCGGCCTCCAGGGCAGCGGCCACCGAGGGAGTGCGGGTGGCGATGGAATCATCGATGAAAACCACCTCCCCCTTCCGGGCAAAGATCTGGAAGCGATGGGGAGGGGAGGGGAGGGTTTTTAAGCTTTCTTGAAGAAGATCGGTGTTCAAGGGGCGGCCCAGGAGTTCCAGGTAGGCCCGGGTCGCCTCGAGGGCCGCTCTTAGGTTGGTTTCCCTGGGGGAGTTCCCCGGGGTAAAGGGGTAGAGCCGGGCGGGGGAGGCCAGGGCCGCTTGCCGCACCTTGGGGTCCCCTTCGTTGTAGACCAGGGCGTCCTCAGGGGTGAGGTTCTTGAGGAGGTTCAGCTTGGCCTGGTGGTAGGCTTCCACGCTTCCGTGCCGGTCCAGGTGGTCCACCCCCAGGTTAAGGAGGACCGCCACCCGGGGGCGGAAGACGTGGATCCTTTCCAGCTGGAAGCTGGAAAGCTCGGCCACCGCCACCTCAGCCTCGTCCACCACGCTTACCAAGGGGGGATCCACGTTGCCCCCTTCCAGGGCCTTAAGCCCCTGCCCCCTAAGGAGATGGGCGGTGAAGAGGGTGGTGGAGGTTTTGCCGGCGGTGCCGGTGATGCCGATGATGGGAGTGGAGGAGAGGCGGTAGGCCAGCTCGGCCTCCCCAAGGATCAGGGCCCCGCGGGCCTTCAGGGCCTCGAGGTGGGGGTGGAAAAAGGGTACCCCAGGGGCGGCCACCACCTCCGGGTAGTCCCCCTCCAGGTTCCAGTCCGGAGTAAAGCCCAGGTTCAAAGCCTCCTGCACCTCTATTTCCTTGGAATAGTCGTCGTAGAAGCGGGCGGGAAGTCCCCGCTTCCTCAAGAAGCGCAGAACCCCAAGTCCGCTTCGTCCCAGCCCATAGACCAGGATCATGCTCCTCCCCCCAGGCTGAAGGCCAAGGCCGTGGCCAAGGCGGTGAGGACGGTGAAGCGGAAGACGATCTTGCTTTCCTCCCATCCGGAAAGCTCCAGGTGGTGGTGCAGGGGGCTCATGCGCAGAAGGCGCTTCCCCGTCCTCCGGAAGTAGAGGACCTGAACCACCACGGAGAGCACCTCCAGTACGGGGATGATGCCTGCCAAGGGCAGAAGCCAAAGCTTTCCCGTAAGGGTGAAAAGCCCGGCCAGCATGGCCCCCAGGGCCTGGCTTCCCGTGTCCCCCATGAAGACCTTGGCCCGGGGGGCGTTGTGCCAGAGGAATCCCAGGAGGGCGCCCAGGAGGGTTTGGGCAAAGGGGTAAGGGTAAAAGGGAAGGAGGAGCACGGCGGCGATGCTGGCTAAAAGCCCATCCAGACCATCCGTGAAGTTGAAGGCATTGGCCGCGCCCACCACCGCCAGGAGGATGAGGAGCACATCCGCAAGGGGCCAGGGAGTGTAGGCCACCTCCCGCACCGCCCAAAGGGCAAAGATCAGGGCCATGAGGGTCTGCAGGGCGAGTTTCTCGCGGGCCCTTAGGGGCCGGGCGAGGCTTCCCCCCAGGTCGTCCAAAAGCCCCAGGAGGGCGAAGCCCAGGCCCAGGAGCCAAAGGCCGGCGAACCCGTCCCGCCCTATCAGGCTGTAGGCCAGAAAGCCGGCCAGGAGAAAGGCCACACCCCCCATGCTGGGGGTACCCTGCTTGGCCAGGTGGCTTTGAGGCCCGTCGGTACGCACCTTCTTGCCCAGGCCCAGGCTTCTCATGAACACGATCCAGACTGCCGTGAGGAACCAGGAGAGGAGAAGGGCTAGGGCCATACCACCTCCTTGCAGGAAACCACCCGCCTGCCCGGGGTGAGGTAGAGGGTTTCTCCCCAGGCGGCAAAGTCCTGGGCTTCCGCCACTGGTTTGGCTCCCTCAGGCCGCACCAAGTAGACCCAGCCTTCCATGAGGGCCACCACCCCGCAGGCCCCGGGCTGGGCTTTGCGGACAACCTGGGGCAGGGGGAGGAGGAGGCCCTCCGGGTAGAAGTAGGCTTCCTGGCCCAGGGCCACCACCCCGGCGTCCAAGGCCACTACCTGGGAGAAAGCCCCCGGGCGGAGAAGGGTGGCTTCCCGGTAAAGCCCCTTTTCTCCTACCCAGAAGAGCCCTTCATGGCTCCAGGCGGCGTCCCGGGCAGGGTAGGGGAGAAATTCTTCCTCCGTGTACACGCCTTCTCCTAGCCCCACGACCACTTTCCCTGAAGAGGCCCTAAGAAATCGTGGGATGCCCGGCAGGGGAAGGCTTTGCCAATAGCCATCCCGGTAGATGAGAAGCTGGTACGGGTAGGCGGCGTAGAGGCTTTGCTGGTCAGCATCCAGCAAGAGGGGAGGTCCTGGCAGGGCCACAAAGAAGCGGCCCGTCACCCATCCTCCCTCAGCAAAGCCGCCTGGGTAGGAAAGCACAGGGGCAGTGGCCTGGAGGGGAGCACAGGCGCTGAGGAGGGCGAGAAGGGCCAGGGCGTTCAGGCGTCCCATAGCTCCAGAATCCTTTCCAGACCCACGCTCCTCGAGGCCTTCAGGTAGACCAGGTCCCCAGGCTGAACCCGTTCCTTGAGCCAACCTACGGCTTCCTCGAGGCCCTCTGCTGCTTCCCCGTCTAAGGAGGCCTGGGCCTTGGCGTAGGGACCCAGGTACAGGGGCTTAAGGCCCAGCCGGGCTGCTTCCTGGGCCACTTCCAGGTGAAGCCTTAGGGCTTCCTCCCCCAGTTCCCGCATCTCCCCCAGGACCACCCACTTCCTGCCGGGTTGCAGGGCCAGCCAGGCCAGGCCCGCTTTCACCGAAAGGGGGTTGGCGTTGTACGCGTCGTTCAAGAACACCACCCCATCCTTTTCCCGCCGCTCCATCCGCCCCGGGGGAAGCACCAGGTGGGCTAGCCTCTCCGCCACTTCCTTGGGATCCTGGCCCAGCATCTCCGCCACCCCCAAGGCGGCCAAGGCGGCCAGGGCCGGGCCCATGCCGGGGTAGGGGATATGGACCTCGAGGGCCCCGTAGCGGAAGCGGCTTTCGTGAAGGAGAAGCCTCAGGTCCTCTCCCCGGAAGGTGGCCTCGCCAAAGCCGTAAGTGGGAAGGCCCCGGCCCCGGCCGAAGCGCTCCAGGACCTCGGCCGCCTGGAGGCTCACCAGGGCCTGGGGGGCGGAGAGCAGGCCGGCTTCCTCCTCCACCACTCCCTGGAGGCTGCCGAAGGCTTCCAGGTGTTCCTCTCCCAAGGCGGTGAGTACCGCAAGGTGCGGCCTGGCCAGGCCCATGAGCTCGGCCATCTCGCCCACCCGATCCACCCCGAGCTCCACCACGCAGCCCGGGGCCTGGGGATCCAGCCTCAGGAGAAAGCGGGCGAGAGGCGGAGCCGTGTTCTGGTTGCCCGGAGGAGCGGGGAACCCCAGGCCTTGGGCCAGGGCTTCCTTGGTGGTGGTTTTGCCCGAGCTGCCTCCCACCGCCACCACCTGGCCGGGGAAAAGCTCCCGCAAGGCCCTTCCCAGGTGGAGAAGGGCCTGGTGGGTGTCCGCCACCTCCACCGTGGCGGGTCCTGGACGGTCGGAGAGGACCAGGTGGGCTCCTTTGGCCCGGGCTTCGTCCACATACTCCCGTCCATGGACCCGTTTCCCGGGCAAGGCCACGAAGAGGCTGCCGGGGGTGGTCTCGCGGCTATCCCAGTGGAGGTCGTGCACGGCTTTTCCCCCAGGGTGAAGCCTTCCCCCGGTGGCCCTGGCCACCCACTCCGGCGTTACTTCCCTAACATGATGAAGATACACAAGCCACTCACCGCCCTTCAGCATAGGGGGGTATGCCCCGGTACGCCAAGAGCCCGGCGGCCACCTCCCGGAAGATGGGGGCGGCCACCTGGCTGCCGTTGATCTCCCCCTTGGGGTGGTGTACGGCCACCACCACGGTGTAAAGGGGCTCATCCCCGGGAACGAACCCGGCGAACCAGGCGGTAAAAACCTCCTTGGAATACTTTCCGTTTACCACCACCTGGGCGGTTCCGGTCTTGCCCGCCAAGGGGTACCCTGCTAGGGAGGCACGGGGAGCAAGGCCTTCTTTCAGGGCCTGGCGGATGGCCCTGGCGGTGGCGGGGGAGAAGACCCGCTCAGGCTGGCCTTCTTGCTGGGCGAAGAGCCTGGGTGGGCGGTAGAGGCCGTCCACCAGGGTGTTGAAGGCAGCGGTGAGGTGAAGGGGAGTGATAAGGAAACCCTGGCCGAAGGTGTGGTTGGCGTAGGCGGCGGAGCTCCAGGTACGGGGAGGGGTAACGACTGGGCTAGCCACCCTGACCCCGGGCAGGAGGGTGGGGTCAGTGAGGTGTAGTCGTTCCATATAACGGTAAAACTCCTGCTTGGGCATCGCCTCGGCCAGCAGGCTGATGCCCACGTTGGAGGAGTAGCGAAGCACCTCGGCCAGGGTGAGGACGGAAGGGTGGGGAATCACATCCCGGATGGTCCATTCGTCCACCACTCTCTGCATGGGGGCTTCCACGGGGGTGGTGAGGCTGGCCGCTCCTTCTTCTATGAGCATGGCGGCGGTGAGGGCCTTCATGGTGGAACCGGGCTCCAGGGGTACGAGAAAGGCGTGGTTCCGCCAGGAGATGTCCCGGTTGGGATCCCCCCTGGGGGCTAGGGGATCAAAGGCTGGCCCGTTGGCCACGGCCCTGAGGTTGCCTTCCCGGTCCATGACCAGCAGGGTGCCAAAGGCTCCCCGGCTTCGCGCCAGGCCCTCCCAGAGGGCCTTCTCCGCCAGGGCTTGGATCCAGGGGTCCAGGGTGAGGGTGAAGGAGCGGCCTGCCTCCAGGGCCCCGTTCAAATCCCGTTCCAGCCCCTCAAGCCCCTTCCCCGTGCCCCGTTCCCCGAAGCCCAGGAGCTGGCTGGCGCTTTTTCCCAGGGGGTAGTAGCGCCCTTCCTCGAGGTCCAGGGCCAAGGGGGTGCCATCCTGGGCATACAGGGTGCCTCGAGGGGGAGCGGCGGGAGGCAAGGGAGCGGAGAGCCTTGGAGGGCGGGCGATCAGGCTGTAAAGGCCCAAGCCGAAGAGGGCCACCCAGAGGGCGAATCCCAGAAAAACCCAGGAGACCCGGCTTACCCCTACGGTCACTCCCCCCACCTCCCTTGGCTCATGGGCACGAAGCCCTTTTCCTTGGCCCAGGAGAGCACCCGGTGGGGCTCGTTGGCCTGCCACCTCTCCTTGAGCAAGGCTTCCTCCCGGGCTTTGAACCTGGCGAGCTCCTCTTCCATCTTGGCCAGGTGCGCCTTCTCCATTTGGTTGCGGTGGCCCACGGCGAAGACCAGAAGGAGGGCTAGGAGGTAGAGGAGGCCGAAGCGAAGGGTTGTGCCCAGGCTTCCCTGGCGGTGCATCAGGCCACCTCCTTCTCCGCCGCCCTGAGCTTGGCGCTACGGGACCTGGGGTTCTTCGCTACCTCCTCTGGGCTTGGGGTGATGGGCTTTTTGGTGAGTATCTTGAGGCTGCTTTCCTTCAGGAAGCGCTTCACCACCCGGTCTTCCAGGGAGTGGAAGGTGATGACCAGAAGCCTTCCTCCAGGGGCCAAAACCTCCTCGGCTTGCCTGAGGAACTCCTCCAGGGCACCCAGCTCGTTGTTCACGTACATCCGGATGGCCTGGAAGGTTTTACGGGCGGGGTGTCCTGCCTTCCGGAAGCCCACCGCCCGCCGCACCACCTCGGCCAGCTCCAGGGTGGTGCGGATGGGGGCTTTCTGCCTTCTCTCCACGATGGCCTTGGCGATGCGATGGGCCTGCTTCTCCTCCCCCAGGTCCAACAGGATCCGCCGGAGGTCTTCCAAGGGAAGGGTGTTCACCACCTCGTAGGCGGTGGGGCCCTCCTCCCCCATGCGCATGTCCAGGGGACCTTCCCTCTGGTAGCTGAAGCCCCGCTTGGGATCCTCCAGGTGGAAGCTGCTCACCCCTAGATCCGCCAGGATGCCCGCCACCTGGCTAACCCCGGCCTCCTGGAGGACTTCCTTTAGATGGCGAAAGTTCCGCTGAAAAACCCTAAGCCCAGGGAGTCCCAGGGCCCTTGCCCGGGCCACGGCCTCGGGGTCCTGGTCCAGGCCGATGACCAGGCCTCCGCGTTCCAGGATGCCCTTGGTGTGCCCAGCCCCCCCCAAGGTGGCGTCCACGTACACCTGCCCCGGGCGGACTTGCAGGAGGTTTAGAACTTCTTCGTAAAGAACGGGAATGTGCTCGGTAATGGCGTCCATAGTCTCCTATCCGATAAGCCCCTTGAGGGCCTCGGGGGCCGGGGGGTTTTGCATGATCTCCTCAATGGTCTTCCACCAGCGTTCCTGGCTCCAGATCTCCAGCCGTCCCGGGGCGCCGGCGATCACCACCTCCCCACCTTCCTGAAGACCAGCGAACTGGCGGAGGGGTGGGGGAATCAGGACCCGGGAGGCGTTGTCCATGCGGGTTTTGTGGGCCCCGGAGTAGAAGAAGCGCACGAAGGCCCGGGCCTGGGCGTCGGTGAGGGGGAGGTTGACCAGCTGCTCCTCAATCTTGCGCCAGCGGTCCGAGGGAAAGACGTAGAGGCAGCCCTCCATTCCGCGGGTGAGCACCAGGCCGTCCTCGAGGAAATCCCGGAAGGGGCCGGGGATCACCACCCGCCCCTTGTCGTCCAGGCTGTACTGATACTCGCCGAAGGGCATTTCCCACCTGGTCCCACCCTCTGGGGCTGGCTGGGCTTGGGCGTCCGGTTTGGAGCCTTACCCGCAGAGGAGTTCTTGCCCAGGAGTATAGCACGGATTCCCCACAGTTTTCCACTACCTCCCACCTAGGTCCCACTTGGTTCCCACCCCGGATGCAAAGAAAAACCCCAAGCCGAAGCTTGGGGAGCCCCAGGATAGGGCGTAAGCCGGGTTCTGTTTTCGGCGGTCATCTCTCTGGGACCGGCGTCGCCGCCGGCCTCAAGCGGCCCATCCCAGGGGTTGTGGCGGGCCGGGCAAGCCCTTCCCCTCTACTGGGCCTTGCACCGGGTGGGGTTTGCCGTGCCGCCCCTGTTTCCAGGAGGCGCGGTGGGCTCTTACCCCACCGTTTCACCCTTGCCCGCACCAGGCCTTGGCCTGGCCGCTGGCGGTCTTTTCTCTGTGGCACTTTCCGTCGGGTTACCCCGCCCAGCTGTTAGCTGGCACCCTGCCCTATGGTGCCCGGACTTTCCTCACCCGGGAGGTTCGGCTCCCGGGCGCGACCGCCCCCCTGTCCTGGGGCATCCTTTATTCTAGTCCAGTTAGGGAGTAAAGTGAAGGCGTGAGGCTTCCCTGGTATCTGCCCCTTCTCCTCCTCTTTTTCGCCCTGGTGGGGCTTGGGGTTTTGGGGATTCTCTGGCTCCTGGCGGTTTTGGGCGTGGGGGTAGGGGTGTTCTGGATGGCCTGGGAGCGGCTACGCCGCCGCCTCTTCGGACCCAGGTGGCGTCGCCTGCCCCCGCCTTGAGGTTGCGGGATGCCCCGGGGTCCTGGTAGAGTAGGAGATGGTTTTGCGCACGGCCAAGACCGTGCGAAAGGAGGCGAAACGTGAAGGAAGGCATCCACCCCAAGCTGGTTCCCGCCCGCATCATCTGCGGTTGCGGCAACGTCATCCACACCTATTCCACCCGCCCGGAGATCCACGTGGAAGTGTGCAGCAACTGCCACCCCTTCTACACGGGGCAGCAGCGCTTCGTGGACACGGAAGGCCGCGTGGAACGCTTCCAGCGCCGCTACGGGGATTCCTACCGCAAGGGACGGTAAGGGCAGGTTTTTGGTCTCCGGCGAGGCCTTAAAGGGCCTCGCCGTTTCCGTGGTTAGGGTCAGGAACAGGGTTTCCCGTGGCGGCTCCCTTCGGCTTATTCCCAGCACTTCTATGGGGAATGGCTCAGTACACGTCAAAACGTGGGACCACCCCTTTAGGATGGACCTGCGCCCACGTGGATGGGCAGGTACCCATAGGAGGTGGTCCCCATGGAACAGCTTACCCCACTCATCAACGCCTTGAAGCGATACTGGAAGGCCGACCTCAGGCGCCTCACCTTCCTGGCCGCCCTGGTGATGGCTCTGGTCACCGCCCGCACCACAAGCGGCCCCAGACTCGCTCTTTCCCTCGGCTCCATAGCCAGCCCTGACCCCCGCTCCGCCTACCGAAGGTTCCAGCGGTTCTTGGCCTGGCCGGGGCTGGACGGGGAGGGCTATGCCCGCTTCATCTTCGCCCTCCTCCGACCCCAAGGGCTCCTCCTGGTCATGGACCGGACCGAGTGGGAGCTGGGGAAGAGCAAGGTCAACCTCCTGATGCTGGCCTTCCTGTACCAAGGCCTGGCCGTCCCCCTGTTCTGGAGCTTCCTTCCCCACGACGGCAACTCCTCCACCCCCGAACGCATCGCCCTGATGGAGAGGGCCTTGGCTTTCCTGAGGGCCCACTTCCCCCACCTCCGGGTGGAGGGGTTCCTGGCGGATCGGGAGTTCATAGGGGAGGCGTGGTTCCGGTACCTGGAGGAGAAGGGCATCCCCCGGTGCATCCGAATCAAGGCCAACACCCGGATGTGGCGGTTGGGCTCGGGCCCTCGGGCCTGGGAGCTCTTTGCCTCCCTGAAGGTGGGAGAGAGCCGGGTGCCCAGGCGGCGGTACTGGGTCTACGGGCGGCGCATGTGGGTGGTGGGGTTGCGCCTTGGGGTCCGGGAGTGGCTGATTGTGGCTACGGACCTGGACCCTCACCGGGTGCTGGAGGTGTACGGGCTCAGGTGGGGGATAGAGCGGCTCTTTGGGGCCCTGAAGGGGCGGGGATTTGACCTGGAGGCCACGCACGTGACGCGGGGGGAGAGGCTTTCGCGGCTTTTGGTCCCCTTGAGCCTGGCCTTCGTGTGGGCGTTTCGGACGGGGCTTGTGCTGCACCGGGTGCGTCCGGTGAGGCCCAAGAAGCACGGGAGGCTGGGACAGAGCCTCTTCCGGGCGGGGCTGGACCTGCTCACCCTTTGGGCGCTTGCCCTCTGGGGTGCAGGGGGAGGAAGGCGCGGAAGTCCCTTGGGGTTATGCCCTATGGAGGTTTTGACGTGTACATAGGGGGAATGGGGCAGATGTGCTTTTATCGTCCCCTCTTCCCCAGGATCGCTCCTTCCGCTAGCTATTCGTCATAAGCGCGGGCCAGGGCCTCTTCGTGGGGGTTGAGGGGAGTTGGCAAAGAAAGACCAGGGCCTTCCCCTCAGAGCCTTCCTCCAGCATCCTCCGAACCCGGTCCAAGGCCGCCATTTTGGAGAAAGTATATCCTATGCCCGGGTAGAATCTGGGCCAGGATGCCCCCGGTACTGCATCGTCAGGGTTGGATTGAGGTTATCACCGGGCCCATGTTCTCGGGCAAGAGCGAGGAACTCATCCGCAGGGTCAAGCGGGCCCTCATCGCCCGGCAGCGGGTTTTGGTGTTCAAGCCCCGGCTGGACACCCGCTACCACGAAAGCCAGGTGGTGAGCCACGACGGCCAGCGGGTGGAGGCCATCCCCGTGGGCGATGCCAGGGAAATCAAGGCGTACCTATCCCCCTTGCCCCAGGTGGTGACGGTGGACGAGGTCCAGTTTTTGGATGCCGGCCTTCTCTCCCTGGCGGAGGATCTGGCCTGCCAGGGCGTACGGGTGATCCTGGCGGGGCTGGATTTGGACTTCCGGGGTGAGCCCTTCGGCCTCATGCCCGAGCTTTTGGCCCAGGCGGAGTTCGTGGAGAAGCTTACGGCCATCTGCGCCCAGTGCGGAGCCCCTGCCACCCGCACGCAGCGCCTGGTGAACGGGAAGCCCGCCCGCTACACGGACCCCGTGATCCTGGTGGGAGCCAAGGAGCACTACGAGCCCCGTTGCCGGGCCTGCCACCAGGTGCGCTACTGAGAGAGGGGCAGGGGAGCCCCTTTGCGCTTCTTGAAGCGCACCTCCAACACCCCTTGCCGGAGGCTTGCCTGGGCGGTGCCCTCCTCGATGGGGCCGGGCAGGTCCAGGGTGCGGCGGAAGGTGCCCATGGGCCGTTCCTCCAGGAGGTAGACCCCGGGCAGGGGATGGCGGATCCCGGCCAGGGTGATGCGGCTTCCCTCCTCCAGAAGCTCCAAATCCTCGGGGCGCACCCCGGGGAGGTCCACGAGGAGGACGTAGTGGTCCTCGTCCTCGAGGAGGTCCACCTTGGGGGTCCAGGCGGCGGGTTCCTCCCCTGTGAGCTGGTAGGCCAGCTCGGCGATGCGCTCCTGTAGCTCTTTCAGCTTGCGCAGGGTCTCCAGGCGGTCTAAGCGCTCCAGCATGCCCTTAGCATAAGGGATGTGAAGGCGATCCCGGTCCTGGCGGGCCCCACGGGGAGTGGGAAGACCCTCCTGGCCTTGAGGCTTGGGGAGGAGCTTCCCCTCGAGGTGGTTTCCGCCGACGCCACCATGGTCTATCGGGGCCTGGACATCGGCACGGACAAGCCCAGTCCGGAGGAAAGGCAAAGGGTTCCCCACCACCTGGTGGACATCCTGGAGCCCTCCGAGGCCCTGAGCGTGGTGCGCTGGGTGGAGCTGGCGGAGGCGGCCATCGCCGATATCCTGGCCCGGGGAAAGGTGCCTTTGGTGGTTGGGGGGACGGGGTACTACATCCGGGCTCTTTCCCAGGGGCTTCCCACCCTGCCCCCACCCGATCCAGAGGTCCAAGAGGCCCTTCGGCGGGAGCTCGAGGAAAGGGGTCTTGAGGCCTTGGTGGCCGAGCTTTCCCGGGTTAGCCCGGAGGATGCCCTGCGGGTGGATAGGAACCCTAGGCGGCTGGTGCGGGCTTTGGAGGTAGTAAGGCGCACGGGAACGCCCCCTGCCCGCTTTCCCCTTCGCCCACCCCGGTTCGCCTACAGGAAACTGGTTCTCTGGCCTGAGCGCACCTGGCTTTTTCCCAAACTGGAGGAAAGGGCCAGGTGCCAGTTCGCCCGGGGTCTGGTGGAGGAGGTGAAGCGCCTGTTGGAGCGGTACCCCGCCATGCCGACCGCCCTTCAGGCCATCGGCTACAAGGAGGTGGTGGGGTACCTTCAGGGTGCGTACAGCCTGGAGGAAGCCCTGGCCCGGGATATCCGGGCGGTGAAGGCCTACGCCAAAAGGCAGTACACCTGGTTCCGCCACGAACCCGGGGACGTCACCTATTTGCCGAGGGGAGGGGAGGAGGCTTACCGGGGCTTTCGGGACTGGCTTGATCTCCACTTCGGGCTATAGTAGGGGCATGTTGGCCCACGAGATCCGCGCCAAGGTGGCGCAAGGGGAGGTATCTCCCCTGGAGGTGGCCCAGGTTTACCTGGAGCGGATCCGCTCCTTGGACCCAGGCCTTGGAGCCTTCCTCACGGTAAACGAGGGGGTGCTGGAGGAGGCCCGTTCCCTGGATCCTTCCCTTCCCCTTGCGGGGCTTGTCGTGGCCGTTAAGGACAACATCGTCACCAAGGGAATCCCTACCACGGCGGGAAGCCGGCTTCTGCAGGGTTTCCTGCCCCCTTACGAGGCCACGGCGGTGGCCCGGCTAAAGGCCCTTGGCGCCCTGGTCATAGGCAAGACCAACCTGGACGAGTTTGGGATGGGTTCCTCCACCGAGCACTCCGCCTTTTTCCCCAGCCGGAATCCCTTTGACCCCACCCGGGTGCCCGGGGGGTCCAGCGGGGGAAGCGCGGTGGCAGTGGCGGCGGATCTGGCGTCTTTGGCCTTGGGGTCGGATACCGGGGGAAGCGTGCGCCAGCCTGCAGCCTTCTGCGGGATCTATGGCCTTAAACCCACCTATGGCCGGGTAAGCCGCTATGGCCTTATCGCCTACGCCTCGAGCCTGGACCAGATCGGCCCCATGGCCCGCTCGGTGCGGGATCTCGCCCTGGTCATGGACGCCATCTCCGGTCCCGATCCCCTGGACGCCACCAGCCTGAACCTGAAGCCCCGGTTTCAGGAGGCCCTGGCGGAGCCCTTGCCCTCCTTGCGGCTTGGGGTGGTGCGGGAGGCCCTTTCCGGGAATAGCCCCGGGGTGGAGGGGGCTTTGCGGCAGGCCTTGGAGGTTTTCCGGGGGCTTGGCCTTCAGGTGAAGGAGGTCTCCTGGCCTTCCCTGCCCCTGGCCTTAAACGCCTACTACATCCTGGCCCCCGCCGAGGCCAGTTCCAACCTGGCCCGTTACGACGGGACCCTTTTCGGCTATCGGGCCGAAGGGGAGGAGCTGTGGCGGGTGCTGGAGGAGACGCGGGCCCGATTTGGCCTCGAGGTGAAGCGCCGCATCCTGGTGGGCACCTTTGTGCTTTCCAGTGGGTACTACGAGGCCTACTACGGCCGGGCCCAGGCCTTCCGCAGGCGGCTTAAGGCGGAGGCCCAAGCCCTTTTTCAGGAGGTGGACCTCCTCCTCCTCCCCACCACCCCCCATCCTGCCTTTCTCCTGGGAGGCAGGCCCGATCCCCTGGCCATGTACCGGGAGGACCTCTACACCGTGGGGGCTAACCTGGCGGGCCTTCCCGCTCTATCCTTCCCAGCCGGCTTTGAGGATGGCCTTCCTGTTGGCCTTCAGCTTTTCGCTCCCTGGGCGGGGGATGAACTCCTCCTGCAGGCGGCCTTGGCTTTTGAGGAGGCTACCGACCGGGTTTTCCTTCGTACCCCTTTGGGCGAGGCTTTGTAGTGGAGGCTTTCTTTCGCCACCGCCTGGCCACCCGCCTGGCCCGAAGGCTTAGGGCCGAGGGCAGGCCCTTGCCCCTTCCCGCCCTGGGGGAGGCCCTGGGGCTAAGGGGTCCGGTGGAGCCCGTGGTGCGGCCCCTCTTGGACGGGCGCTTCCGCTTGGGGGAGGAGGTGGGGCTTTGGGAGTGGCACTACCCTTTCCCCTATTCCGGGGAGGCGGTGGTGGTCTTGGACCTGGAGACCACCGGGCTTTCCCCCGGCCTCAACGAGGTGATCGAAGTGGGCTTGGTGCGGCTGGAGCAGGGAGAGCGCAGGAGCTTTCAGAGCCTGGTGCGCCCAAGCCGCCCTCCCAGCCCCTTTATCGAGAGGCTTACGGGGATTCGCGCTTGGGAGCTGGAGGAGGCTCCTTCCCTCGAGGAGGTTCTGGAGAAGGCCTACCCCCTCTTGCGGGGTGCCACCTTGATGATCCAAAACGCCAGCTTTGACCTGGGGTTTCTGCGGCCTGCCCTGGAGGGCATGGGCTATTCCCTGGAGAACCCGGTGGTGGACACCCTCCGCCTGGCCAAAAGGGCCATGCCTGGCCTCAGGCGCTACGGCCTGGACGCTCTTTCCCAGGTCCTGGAGCTTCCTCCCAGGGAAGCCCACCGGGCCCTTGGGGATGTGGAGCGTACCCTTGCCGTGGCCTACGAGGTGTATTATATGCTCACTTCAGGGATTCCCCGTCCCTTGGTGGACCTCGGGAGGTGATATGACCGCACGCTATGTGCTGACCAGCACCTGTATCCAAACGGGAACCATGACCTTAACCGTCTCCCTCCGCCAGCATCTCCTCGGCAAGGAGCGGGTGCGCTTCGTGGACGAGGATGGGGAGGTGTACGAGGTGGAGGTGGACTGGAAACAGGGGGTGGCGCGGGGGCTTCTGCCCTACTATCAAAAGCGCCGCCTTGCCGTGAACGAGACCATCCTTCTCCACTTCCGCGGGGAGGAAGTGGAGCTTAAGGCCACCCCTAGGGGCCTCCCCCGGCTTGGGCAGGCGGAGTCCAGGGAACCTGCCCAGCCCGAGAGGCGGGAGGCGAGGCCGGCTGCTTCCGGGAGGGAATCCAAGGAGGCAGGGGATCCCAGGCCGGAGAAGCGGCGGGTGCGGGTGACACCCTATCCCAAGGAGGTGCTTTTCCCCAACGAGCCGCAAAGGACCTTGGAGCCCCCTGGGGTTACCGAGGACTTGAGGCGGCTTGGCTTTCTCCTGGAAGGCGGCCCGCCGTGGGTGTACAAAGCCCCCTTGGGGCGCCGCCAAGTGCTTCTGGTGCTGCTGCGTCCGGGGGAAGGGGAGCCCAGCCTGCTCAAGTCCTACCGCCAGCAAGGGGCGTACGTGGTTATCCTGGCGCCGGAATCCCACAAGGAAGGGGTGCCGGAGGGAGTGGGATACCTGTCCCCGGAGGCGGTGAGCCGCCTGGTGCGCCTTAAGGCCCGCTTTCCCCTTTCGCCTTTGGACCTGGAGGACCTTCTTCGGGAAGGTTTTGTGGACATCGAGGCGGTGGAGTCCCTGGAGGACCGGCTGGTGGCCGAGCTTTCCGAGCGCGGGGCCTTCGCTGCCTTCCTCCTTTTGCTTTCCCGCAAGTCCATGGGGGAGGTGTTTTTGCTGGCGGATCTGGAGGCGGAGGCCGTGGAGGAAGGCCTCATCCCCGAGGTGGTGCGCCAGGGGGTGGAGGTGCTTTCCCAGCCTCCCTTCCTCGTGCTCAAGCGCCTCTCCCCGGGGGAGTTCCTCCTCCGGCAGGAGGTGGAGGAGGCCCTTCGGGACCTGGAGGCCTTTGCCCAGGGGCTTAGGGGCCGCTTGAACCGCGTCCGTGGGTCTTTTTGACCAGGCTGGCTTCCCCCAGGGCCAGGTCAAAGCTCTGCCGGGCCCTTTCCTTTAGGGCCGCCACCTTTTCCCAGTCGGGGTAGCGGCCATACATGGCGGCCTTGGAAAGCTTGATGGGGTCGCCGGGGAGCTCCTGGTAGTAGGCCCCGGTTTCCTTGGCGAAGGCGGCCACCTTGGGGTCGTAGGAGAGGGCGGCGAAGGGGGTGCCCGCCGCCGCCGCCAGAATCAGCCCGTGAAGCCGCATGGAGATCACGTAACCCGCCTGGGCGGCCAGGTAGAGGACCCGCCTGGGATCGGCGGTCTTCTCCACCCGGTGCAGGCGGAAGATCTCGATGACCTCGTCGTCGTATCCGGGTTGGAGGAGGAGGACCAGCACCCTTCTTCCCTCGTGCACCAGGTGGTTGGCGGTGATGTAGAGGTTGGTGAGGGCTTCCTGGTCCACCCCAGCCCGAGGAATGACGAGAACCAGGTCCTCTTCCCGCTTTACAGGGGGCGGGGTGAGGAGGAGGGCAGGGTCGGCACCCAAGGCGGGGGAAAGGCCGAGGTTCTTGGCGTATTCCCAGGAATCCTGGTCGCGAAGGATTATGGGCACGCCCCGCAAGGCCCGTTTCACCTGCTTTTCCCCCCAGGGGGTGAGGGGGCCGAGGGACTGGTTGAATACCACCACCCTCTTGCGGAAGAAGCGGGCAGTCCGGAGCACGGACAGGTAGTAAAGAAGGCTTAGGGAGCTGGTGGCGTCCTGCAAAAGCCCTCCGCCCCCCAGAAGCCAGAGGTCCGCCTGGAGAAGAGCCAAGGGGTTTAGGCGATGGGCGGCCCGGATCCCGTGCTCCTTGGCGGTCTGTTTGGGATCGCCGGAAAGGGCGAGAACCTGGTGCCCCCGGGCTTTCAGCTCCCGGGCGATGGCCTCGAGGATGGCCTCGTCCCCGGCGTTTTTAAACCCGTAGTACCCCGCTACTCCAACCACCATGCCCGAAGCCTCCTTACCAGCATAACCCCGAGAAGCCCGAGGGAAACGCCCAAAAGCGCCCCGTTCACCACCCTGAAGAAGGAGATAGGAAGGGGGGTGTGGAAGTGGCTGAAGGTGTTCAGGATGGAGGCCACCCCGAGGGCGGCAAGGAAGAGCATGCTGTTTTGCACCCACCTCGGCCAGGGAAGGAGGAGGGCCAGGGGGAAGAGGGCGTGGCCGAAGACCTCCTTGAAGCGGGGGCGCACCATGAGGTCCTGGAGGAGGCTCCTAAGCTTTAGCTCCAGGTCCGGGACCAAGGGGGCCTCGTTGCCCCGGCGCAGGAGAGCCAACAGGAGAAGGGCGAGGGCCATCCCTGCCAGGGCCACCTCCCCCAGGCGCAGGGGATGCAGGAAAAGCCGGGTCAGGGTTTCCTTGTAGTTCCTGTCCAGGAAGCTGAGGGCCACCAGGAGGGGAGGCACCAGGAGGGTGAGGGAAACGCCCTTGAAGGCCTGAAGCCCCAGGATGGTCTCCGGGGTGGAGCCCAGGGCCGAGAGGAAAACCGTCCCGGCCAGGGCGTAGCCCAGGGTGCGAAGCCACATCCAAAGGCCATTCCGGGGACCCAAAAAGCCCAGCACGGGGAAGACCAAAGCAGCTAGAAGGGCTCCCGCCTGGCTTCCCGCATACCCCAGGGCCAGGAGAAGAAGGAGGAAGGCCACCCCCGGCCCGTACACGGATAGCCCCAGGGCCAAAAGCCCTAGCCCCGATACCACCCCCACCCAGGCGGCCAGGCGGAGGGGGCTTGGCGTGAACTCCCGGGGCTTGGGGTGACCCAGGGGGATGCCGCTAGCCGCGAGCCCCTCCTGGATCCGCGCTAGGAGGCGCTCCGTGTCCTGCCGGTAGGGGTAGGGCCTTAAGTAAAGGAGCTGGTGCCCCCGTTCCCTGGCGGCCAAAACGTACTTGTCGGCGGCTTCCTCGGGGGTCAGGGTGAGCTGCCACTCGTAGCGTAGGCTGAAAAGCCTCAGGATGCCCTTTTCCCGGTAGGCGGCAAGCCCGGGCTGGGGCGTGCCCTCAATGAGGGCCACGGGTACCGGGACCCGCTCTTGGGCTTCCTCCAGGCGGTAGGGGTAGCCCAGGGCCTCGAGGCCAGCGAAGACCACGGCGTCCGCTTCCTTGGGAACGATGGGCAGGGAAGCATCCAGGCGGCGGTAACGCTGGTTGATGGGGCGGACCGCCACGAAAAACCCAGCTTCCTTGGCAGCCCGGACCTCCTCCAAGGGATAAAAGGCAGGGAAGGCCTGGACATCCAGGGGGAAGCCCAGCCAAGGACCCACCCATTCGTGGGGAAGGTCATAGGCCGCCTGTAAGAGCTCCAGAAGCTCCCGGTTGCCCCGGAGGTAGTACCAGTTGGGTTTGGCGGGTAGCCCCGCTTCCAAAAGCTCCCTCCCGCTCCGGTAAAGAAGTTCCCCTTGCCCCACCCAGTCCTTCACAAGCCGTTCCGGGAAGGCCACCCCTCTGACCCCCAGGGGGCGGTAGGACTCCAGCACCTCTAGAAGGCTTTTCCCTTGGCTTTGGGCTTCCTCCTGCAGGGCTTCCGCATCCAGGAGGAGCACCACGGGACCTGGCCGCTCCGCCCGCAGGCGGGGTGGAAGGGCCAGGAGGGAGGGCACCAGGGCCAGGAGGAGGAGAAGGTGGAGGAACCTTTTCATGCTACCCCCATCTCCGCCAGGCGGGCCAAGGCCTTGGCCTTGAGCATCTCCAAGGCTACCGGGTTCTGCCCGCCACCGGGCAGGATCACGTCCGCATGCCGCTTGGTGGGTTCCACGAAGGCCAGGTGCATGGGTTTTACCTTTTCCAAGTACTGGCGCACCACGCTTACCAGGCTACGTCCTCGTTCCTGGACGTCCCGCTCCAACCGCCGGATGAAACGCTCGTCGGCGTCCGCATCCACGAAGACCTTGAGGTCCATAAGGGCCCTTAGGGGTTCGGGGTAGAGGACCAGGATGCCCTCGAGGATGACGACGGGAGCGGGCAGGACCCTTTCCGTCTTCGGGCTTCGGGTATAGGCCCGGAAGTCGTAAAGGGGCATTTCCACCGCCTGCCCGGAAAGAAGGGTGTGCACGTGCTCAAGATAGAGGGGAAGGTCAAAGGCCTCCGGGTGGTCGTAGTTGGCTTGGAGGCGCTCCGGGAAGGCCACGTGGGAAAGATCCCGGTAGTAGTGGTCCATGGGGAGCAGGGCCACCCGTTCCCCCAAGGCCTTGGCCAGGGAGCGGGCCAGGGTGGTTTTGCCGCTGGCGCTTCCCCCAGCGATGCCTATGATGAAGGGCTTATCCCGCCGGCTCACCCCTCCATGATAAGGGCGGGGGAGGGCATCCCCCGCCCAAAGGCCTATTCCTAGCGGGCCACCGCTTCCCGTTCCTGGGCGTGGCCGATGGTCTGGTCGCTTTCCACGTCAAAGGCATGGAGGCGGGAGGTGTCGGCCAGAAGCTCCACCCTATCCCCGGGCTTCACCGGAGCGTGGCCGTCCACCTTGGCCACCAACACCGTGCCGTCTACGCTCACATGGATCTCGGTTTCTGCCCCCAAGGGCTCGGCTACTTCCACCTCGCCCCTTAGCACGTTTTCCTCCTCCGGGATCGCCGTGTACCCCTTAAGGCCCAGGTGCTCTGGGCGGATACCCATCCAGACCTCCTTACCCGCATAGGGACGCACCGCTTGGGCCAGGACCGGGTTGGTCCGCACCCGGAAGCCTGGGGCCACCAGGTAAACCTTCTCCCCCTGTACCTCCACCTGGGCGCGGATGAAGTTCATGGAGGGGCTACCGATGAAGCCCGCCACGAACCGGTTGGCGGGGAAGTCGTAGAGGTTTAGGGGAGTGTCCACCTGCTGGATCTCCCCATCCTTCATGACCACGATGCGGTGGCCCAGGGTCATGGCCTCCACCTGGTCGTGGGTCACGTAGATGGTGGTGACCCCAAGCCGCCTTTGCAGCTTGGCGATCTCTGCCCGCATCTCCACCCGGAGCTTGGCATCCAGGTTGGAAAGGGGCTCGTCCATGAGGAAGACCTTGGGTTCCCGCACGATGGCCCGGCCCATGGCCACCCGCTGGCGCTGGCCGCCAGAAAGCTCCCGGGGCTTGCGGTTTAGAAGGTGTTCAATCTTGAGGATGCGGGCGGCTTCCTTCACCCGGCGGTCAATCTCGTCCTTGGGGTAGCGCCTTAAGCGCAGGCCGAAGGCCATGTTCTCATAGACGTTCATGTGGGGGTAAAGGGCGTAGTTCTGGAAGACCATGGCGATATCCCGGTCCTTGGGAGGAACGTCGTTCACCAGGCGGTCACCGATGTAGATGCGGCCCTCGGAGATTTCCTCGAGGCCAGCGATCATGCGCAGGGTGGTGGTCTTGCCGCAGCCCGAAGGCCCCACGAAGACCACGAACTCCCCGTCCTCGGTTTCCAGGTTGAAGTCCTTGACCGCCACTACCTTGCCGAAGCGCTTCCAAACGTGCTCCAGCCTAACCTTGGCCATGCTTTACCTCCTAGGCCCCGCGCTTTGAGCCCGCAAGGCAGCCCTTCGGGCTGACCTTGGCCCATCGGGGGTTCGGGGGCATTATATACCGCCTGGGCTTCTCCCTTCGGTGAGGGTCTTTCCCAAAGCGGGCCAGGTCTGGAAGGCAGGAGAAGGGCGGGGTTGGCCTTTCAGGCGAGGGTTCTTTTCACAAGATTTTCAAAGGGAGCGGGTAGGGTGGCCGTCGGTCCAGGAACTCGGACCGGGTTTGGCGTTAGGGAGCGTGCAAGGAGGTACGTATGTTGAAGGGTTTTAGAGATTTCATCATGCGGGGCAACGTGGTGGACCTGGCGGTGGCCGTGGTCATCGGTGGGGCCTTCGGCCAGGTGGTGAACTCCTTGGTGGCGGATATCCTCACCCCCTTGATCGGGGCTTTGGGAGGGGCGCCGGATTTTTCCGCCATCAAGCTGGGGCCCATCGCCTTGGGGAAGTTTATCAACACCGTGGTGAACTTCCTGGTGGTGGGGGTGGCCATCTACTTCTTGATCGTGGTGCCCATGCAGGAGATTGAAAAGCGGCGCAAGAAGGCGGAGGAGACGGCCCCACCCCCTCCTCCCGAGCCATCAGAGGAGGTCAAGCTTCTTCGGGAGATTCTTTCGGAGTTGCGGCGGAAGGCCTAAGCCGGTTCCAGAGGAAGAGCGCCAGGTACCCCAGGCCGAGCTCCGGCCTGGGGTTTACCGTTACGGAAAGGGCGAAGGCGTGGAAGAACAGGCTTTCCAAAACGTGGCGCGGGGTGCGCAGGAAAAGCTTTTTGAGGGCAGGCCCCTGCTGCAGGATCAGCGCCCCCAGGTAGGGAAGGTAGAACCAAGGACCGGTGGCCAGGCCCAGGGCGGAAACCCCCAGGCTGGCGAAGGCCAGGCCCCGAAGGAAGGGCAGGGGTTGGAACCCCAGGGGGTGGAGCTCTTGCCACAGGGGTTCCTCCCCTCCTGGCCAGGGGGTTCTTAAAAGGAGAAGTCTTTTCCCCTCGTGCCCCCCCAGGTAGAGGTGGGGCTCGGGGGCTACCCCCAAGGGGAGGAGGTGGGTGGGGTTTTCCTGGAGGGTTTGGTAGAGAAGGGGATCCAGGGGAAGCCCGTCCACCAGGTACCAGGCGTGGGGTTGGCCGGAGAGGAGAAAGCCAAAGGCCCTTTCTACCTTGTGTCCCTTGTGGGCCAGGATGCCGGGCCAGGCCTCCGGGGGTTCAAAGAGGAGGGTTTTCCCCCAGGGGGGGAGGTGCTTCAGGGGTTCGGTCTTCAAGGGGAAGCGCACCTCGAGGATCTCCCCCTCGGAGAGGGAAAAGCGGGCCAGGAGGTTCCCCTGGGCCTCGTACACCTCCTCGGGCCGCCGGGAGAGGAAGAGGTCCCCCACTTTCTGCCCGGGAAGGCTTTGGGGCAGGGGAAGCAGGAGGGTTTCCTGCCCTGGGCTTCGGTAGCGGAGGCGAAACATGGGCTCTGGCATAAAGGGGCCGCCGGCGGGACATGATACCACGTGGGGATGTTGACAGGGGGGCGAAGAGGCCTAAGGTTGGAAGTATGTGGCTATATGCATATAGCCAAAGGAAGAAGTATGCCTAGCACCCTCCACCGCTACAAGGCGGAGTTCTTCAAGGCCCGGGCCCACCTCCTCCGCCTCTGCCCGAGCGGGGCCTTCCGGGAGGAGGGCGGGGTTTTCCAGCTGGACCTGGCCCGGTGCGTGGGATGTGGGCGGTGTGCCCTGGCATACCCGGAGGCCGTGGGGGAGATGAGGTCCCTGGAGGTGGCCGTGACCCGTAAGGAGGACCTGGTCCAGCGGGTGGACCTGGACAGGGGAGGGTTTCTGGACCCAGGCCCTCCCCCTTCCCCTCGGACAGAGCTTCGCCTACCCACCCTGGCCTTTCGCGAGGTGAGCGCCGGGGACACAGGCATTGCCGACTCGGAGATCGCCCTTCTTGGCAATCCTTTTAACGACATGGGCCGCTTTGGGTTCCAGGTGGTGGCTTCGCCCCGGCACGCGGACGCCCTTCTGGTCACCGGCCCCGTGACCCCCAACATGGCCGAGGCGCTAAGCCGCACCTACGAGGCCATGCCCGAGGCCAAGGGGGTGGTGGCTGTGGGGAACGAGGCCATTTCGGGTGGGGTGTTTGTGGGAAGTCCCCAGGTTCTGTCCGGCGTGGACCAAGTGGTACCTGTGGACGTGTACGTGCCTGGGGATCCGCCGAGGCCTCGAGCCATCCTCCACGGCTTGATGCTTTTGGTGGGCCGCATGACCCAGCGGCTGGTAGGGGGGGTTTTGCGCTAAGCTCTTGCCATGGACTGGCTCCTCACTCCGGGTCCTGTGCGGCTTCATCCCAAGGCGCTAGAGGCTCTTTCCCGCCCTCAACTTCACCACCGGACTGAGCCCGCCAGGGCGCTTTTCCTCAAGGCCCGAAGCCTTCTTCGGGAAGCCTTCCGCACCCAGGGCGAGGTGCTCATCCTCACGGGAAGCGGCACCCTGGCCATGGAGGCCCTGGTGTGGAATCTCTTCGTCCCAGGGGAAAGGGTTTTGGTACCGGTCTACGGCAAGTTCTCCGAGCGCTTCGCCGAGATTGCGGAAAGCGGGGGCCTCGAGGTGGACCGGCTGGAGCTCCCTTACGGGCAGGTACCGAGCCCGGACCAGGTGGCAAGGCCCGGTTACCAAGGGCTACTGCTGGTTCACTCGGAGACCTCCACCGGGGCCATGGTGGACCTGCCCGCCCTGGCAAGAGCCTTTAAGGAGGCCAACCCCGAGGGTCTGGTGGGGGCCGACATGGTGACCAGCTTGCTGGTACGGGAGGTGGCCCTCGAGGCCTGGGGAGTGGACGCCGCGGCCTCCGGTAGCCAGAAGGGCCTCATGTGCCCCCCAGGGCTGGGTTTTGTGGCCCTAAGCCCTTGGGCCTTGGAACGTTTGCGCCCCCGGGGCTACTACCTGAACCTCTCCCGGGAGCTCAAAGCCCAGAGGGAAGGGGAAAGCGCCTGGACCCCGGCCATCAACCTGGTGGGAGCGGTGGCGGCGGTGCTGGAGGAGGTGTTGCCCAAGCTTCCCGAACACCTGGCCTTAAAGGCCTGGCAGAACGACCTTCTGTACCGGGTTGGGGCGGAGCTGGGATTAAGCCCTGTGCCCGAGGTGCCAAGCCCGGCGGTGGCCGCCTTTTACCTGCCCGAAGGGGTTTCCTACCAGAAGGTGAAGGAGGCCTTTGCCCGAAGGCAGGCGGTGATCGCCGGGGGCCAGGGGCCCTTGAAGGGCAGGGTATTCCGCCTTTCCCTTATGGGTTATTACAACCGCTACGAGGCCCTCGGGGTGGCGGCCCTTTTCAGGGAAGCTTTTGCCGATATTCTTCCAGCTTCCTGAGCATCTCCTCCTGGGTGTAGACCGCCCTGGCCCCGCCCACCAACTTGGGACGGGTTTTGGCGGCGATGAGTACTGCCTCGCCAATCCTGCGCAGGGAAAGCCTAAGGGGTACGGCCACGGGCCGCAGGTGCATGCCGATGAGAACGCCCCCGATGTCCATTCCCCCGTGGGCTTGGGCCTTTAGGGATTCCACCATCACGGGGTCCTGGAAGCGGAGAAAGGCGGCCGTGGCCAGACTCCCTCCCGCCTTGGGATGAGGGAAGACGGTGACCTCCTCCAGGCTGTAGGTCCGGGCTGCCTCCCTTTCCACCACCAGGGCCCGGTTCAGGTGCTCGCATCCCTGGACGGCTATCCATATCCCCCGTTCGAGGAGAGGGGGAAGGAGCCCCTCGAGGATGGCTTCGGCCACCTCGAGACTGGGCTTCGTTCCCACCTTTTCCCCCAAGACCTCGCTGGTGGACCCCCCCAGGACGAAGAGGCTTCCCCTGGGCATGGGGAAGAGGTCCAGAAACTCCAAAATCGCTTTTTCCGCCGCCTTGCGGATGCCCTCCATGACCTGGCCTCCACTGCGATTTTAGAGAAAAGTGGGGGTGTGGGGGAGCTATAATCCCCCGGTTTTCAAACCGGGGATACATGGGTCAGCGGTCACGCGGTCACGCGCAGCGTACCTTGCAGCGTACCTTGCAGCTACATGCGACCGAAGGGAGCTTAGCTCCCCCACGTCCACCACAGGTGGACACGGATTTGGTACAATGTTCTTGGGGACAAAGTTCCCCGTGGACCTTGAAACTTGGAGTAGGGGGTTCCATCGGGTAGTCCGATGGGTAAAACTCCAAACGAACACCCGTGGCAGAGCCAGAAGCATTGCGCTCGCCTGCCGATACGGAGTCAAGGTTTTTCTGGGCCTGGACGGGGCCTTCGGGAGCAATCCCGAGAAGCCCCGGACTTTAGTCCGGGGAGTCGTCACATCCAGAGATCCAGCACGATAAAGAGGAACATCCCCAGGCTCACCCCCACGTTGGCCTGGAAAAAGGCCAGGTCCACCCGGCTTAGGTCCTGGGGGCTCACCAGGCGGTGCTCGTAGAAGAGGAGCCCTCCCACCAAGAGGAGACCCAAAAAGTAGAGGCTTCCCGCCCCGTAGCTAAGGCCAGCCAGGAGGAAGGCCAGCCAGGCGGTAAGGTGGGTGGCCCGGGCAATCCAGAGGGCCAAGGGGATGCCGAAGCGGGCCGGGATGCTCTTTACCCCGTAAGCGCGGTCGAAGGTGTAGTCCTGCGTGGCGTAGAGGATGTCGAACCCGGCGATCCAAAGCCCCACCCCTGCCCAGAGCCAGTAGGCAGTGGGGTGGAAGCTTCCCGTGACGGCGATCCAGCCACCTGCGGCGGCAGCCCCGATGGTGAGGCCCAGCACGTAGTGGCAAAGCCAGGTGAAGCGCTTGGTGTAGCTGTAGATGGTGAGGAAGAAGACCGCCACCGGAAGGAGACGGGCGGTGAGGGGATTAAGGGATAGCCCGGCGAGGGTCAACAGGAGGAGGCCCACCAGGGCCAAAAAAAGGGTTTCCCAGGGTTTGACCAGTCCTTTGGGCAGATGCCGGTTCTGGGTCCTGGGGTTTAAGGCGTCGATCTTCCAGTCTATAAGGCGGTTTAAGGCCATGGCCATGGTCCGGGCCCCCACCATGGCCAGGGTGACCAGGAGGAAGGTGCGAAGGCCCGGCCAGCCCCCCGCCGCAAGAAGCATCCCCCCGTAGGCAAAGGGAAGGGCGAAGAGGGTGTGCTCGAAGCGGATTAGGTCTAGATAAAGCCGAAGCCGCCTCATCCCCGTCGCACCTCAACGATCCGGTTTGTCTCGTCCACCAGGACCACGGTGGGTTTGAGGTTCCTTGCCTCCTCCTCCTCAAAGATGCCGTAGGCCACCAGGATCACCAGGTCCCCTGGGCGCACCAAATGGGCGGCGGCCCCGTTGATCTGCACCACCCCTGATCCTCTCGCCCCGGGTAGGGCGTAGGTGGTGAGCCGGGCCCCGTTGGTGATGTCGTAGATGTCCACCTGTTCGTAGGGCAGGATGCCGGCGGCATCCAAAAGATCCTGGTCCACGGTGACCGAGCCCACGTAGTGGAGGTCCGCATGGGTAACCGTAGCCCGGTGGATCTTGGCGTGGAACATCACCCTTTTCACAAAGGCCAAGTCTACCCTTCCGATGCCTCTTTGGGAAGCGTCCCCTCCACGAAGAGGGTCTTGGCATGGGTGTAGAGCACCTGGCCGGGTGCCGCCTTCCTGGGGCGCCACACGTGCTTTTTGCGGGTGTAGTCCACGGGGACCTGGTTTTCCCCCCTGGCCTTGGAGTAGTAGGCGGCGAGCCTGGCGGCAAAGAGAAGGTCGTCCAGGGGGGGATTCTTTCCCTCCGCCTTAAGGATCACGTGGCTTCCCGGCACCCCTTGGGCGTGGAACCACAGGTCCTCGGAGTGGGCCATACGGGTGAGGAGGTCGTTTTCCTTGGCGTTTCTGCCCACCAGGACGGGATAGCCCGAGGGGGAGGTGTACCTCAGGCCAAGCCTGGGTCCTTTCCCCTCCTTGGGTTTTCGGGAAAGGTCCAAAAGCTCCTGGAGGTCCGCCTGCCTGACCCGCTCCATCTCCCTCTCCAGAGCCTTTAGCTTCTCCTCCGTTTGCGGGATGAGCTCTAGGGCCCTTTCCGCCAGCTCCTCCAGGCGGCGGGCCCGGTCGTAGAGCTTCCTGGCGTTTTCCTGGGGGGATAGGGTGGGGTCCAAGGGGATCTCCACCGGCTTGCCGTCAAACCCTTCCAGAACCGCCTTTTCCGCACCCCGGGGTACCTCCTTAAGCCGGGCCAGGAGGAGATCGGCTTTCTGCCGCAGGCTTTCCGCTTCCTCCAGGCGCTCGAGGGCCCGGTGGTAGTCGGCAAGCCTTGCCGAAAGGGTCTTCTGCTCCTGCTTTAGAGCCTCGAGGAGGGGCTTCCTCAAGGCTTCTTTCTCCTCCTCGGCCCACTTTTCCCGGAGCTCCTGGGAAAGAGCGGTGCCCAGGGCGGGATTCTCCACAAGATCCTTTAGCGCCTGGAAAACCCTGGCCAGGCCAGCCTCGTCCAAGGGGGTTTCCGGGGTGAGGGCCGCCCTTTTGGCCAGCTCCCGCATGAGCTCCAGCCCTATCCCATCCACATGGCGCACCACTTCCTTAAGGGGTTTTCCCAGAAGGACCCGGAGTTCCTCCAGGGTCAGGGTCCTGGGATCCAGCTTCTCGTAAGGGGGTGGGGGCACGTAAAGCAGGCCGGGCTTTACCTGGCGGTAGCGGTTCACCTCGCGGGTGATGGGGCGGTCTACCCCCAGGATCATCCCTTCTTCATCCAAAAGGATAAGGTTGGCGTTCCGCCCCGTGGCCTCGAGGACCAAGGTGGCGGGTGGGGTATCCACGAACCCCTTTTCCCCGGCAAAGCGGAAGAGGACCACCCGGTCCAGCTTGATCTGCTCCGCTTCCCGCAGGGGGCCCTTCACCCGGGCCTGGACCTGCCGCTGGAAAGGGGTCTTGGGCTCTCCCAAGAGGCTTCCCTCCTCCAGGGTCAGGCTGGGGGCCGGGGGGCGGTAGCGGGCCACCAGGTTGAAGATGCGGCCCGATTGACCCTTGAGGAGAATGGCCAGACTGCCTTCCTCGGGAAAGGCCAGGCCCAGGTTTAAAGCGGGAAGCTCCTTTCGTAGCTCCCGCAGGAAGGCGTGGATCAGCAATCCTTCCATTTTCTAAAGACCACCAAAAAGGCGGTATGCCCCACCTGCTGGAACCGGGGATGAGCCACGGGAAGCCGGATCTCCCACTCCCGCCAGGCTACTTCCAGGACCCGCTCCAGCTTGAGGGGCAGGCCCTCTACCCTCTGTACCAGCTCCAGCACCTGGGTGATGTTGGGGAGGTAGGCCACCAGGAAACGATCGGGCTTAAGAGCCTCCGTGGCTTTGGCCAGGACCTTCCAGGGTTCCATGAGGTCCAGGGCCACCCCGTGGAAGCTTTCCCTTTCCAACTGGGCCTCCTCCAGGCTTTGCAGGTGAAAGCGCACGTTTTCCACCTGCCAGAAGGCCTTCACATTGGCCTCCGCCTGGGCCAGGTGCTGGGGCCGTTTCTCGTAGCTTTCCACGAGTCCCGTGGGCCCCACCGCCCGGGCCAGGAAGAGGGTGAGTCCCCCGGAGCCCGTGCCCGCCTCGAGGACCCGCATCCCCGGGGCCAGATCCAAAAGGGTCACCATGGCGCTGGCGTCCTTGGGGTACGTGGGGGTGGCGCTACGCCGCATGTGGAGGAGGTACTCCTCCAGGGTGGGGTGGTGGACGGAAAGCTCCTCCCCCAGGTGGGTCCACACCCTTCCCCCCGGGCCGGCCTTGCGGATTTCCTCGTGAGGCACGGTGCCCCGGTGGTGGTGGAAGACTCCACCCTCCTTAAGGTGAATCAGGAAGGCTCGGCCTTTGGCGTCCTTAAGAAGAAAGAGCTCACCTTCCATCCCAAACACTTTAGCGGGTCAGGGCCCTGGAGTCCAGGACCCTCTCCAGCTCACAGGGATTGGAAGCCCCGTGGGATCCCGCAAGGGTACGAAGGATACCCACAGGCCAAGGCACAGGGCCTAGCCCCTCACACCTTGAAAAACCCTTCCACCGGCAGGACGAAGACCACGGCCCCGCCCACCTGCACCTCCACCGGCTGGGCCAGGAACGGGTCGGGGGCCTCGGAAAGGGGAAAACCCCGGGTGACCAGGCGGGTGCGGGTGCGGCATTTTTCCCGGATCAGCTCCAGCACTTCTTGGACCCTTTCGTCCTCCACCCCGATCAGCAAGGTGGTGTTCCCCTCCCGCAGAAAGCCGCCAGTGGAGGCCAGCTTGGTGGACTGCAAGCCCCGCTCCAAGAGGGCTTTGGTGAGCCCGGGGGCGTCGGTATCCTGCACGATGGCCACGATGAGCTTCATTGGCCTTCATTGTACACTGCTGGGCCTCCTTGCCCTCAGGCTTTCTGCAAGATGCCGTGCCATTCCTGTAGGCTTCTGGCCTCGGGGCCTTTTTCCCTGGCCTTCAGAATGGCCCTTAAGCTCCACCAAGCACCCTCTAAGGTGGTGATGAAGGGAAGGCCCTTTTCCACCGCCCGCCTCAACTCGGGGTGGGGGACAGGGCTGATGAGGAGGTCATATTCCCCTTCGGAGAGGGTAAAGCCCGCCTCGAGGTAGACTTGCCGGAGTTCTTCCAGCCGACGGGCTTCCTTGGGGGGAAGCCCTTCTTGGATGAAGCGCACCCGCCCCTCTAGGGGAAGCCTCTGGCCTGCGCCCAGCTCTGCCTTGTAGTAGGCCAGGTAAGGGTCCTCGTCCAGGCCCATGCTTTCCCCGGTGGAGCGCATCTCGGGACCCAAAACCGGGATGACCCCGGGGAACTTGAGCCAGGGGATGACCACCTCTTTCACCGCGTAGTAGGGGGGTATGGGGTCCAGGTCCCGGATCCCCAGGTCCCTCAGGGTTTTCCCCACGGCGATGAGGGCGGCCAGCTTGGCCAGGGGTATCCCGATGGCTTTGGAAACGAAGGGGACGGTGCGGCTTGCCCGGGGGTTGGCCTCGAGGATGTACACCTCCTCCCCCAAAACGGCATACTGCACGTTCAAAAGGCCCTTCACCCCCAGGGCCAAGGCCAGCTTCCGGGTGTAGGCCCTGACCTTGTCCAGAGCACCCGGGGAAAGGTGCACCGGGGGGAGCACCGTGGCGGAGTCTCCCGAGTGCACTCCAGCCCGCTCCACATGCTCCATCACCCCGGCGATCATCACCTCTTCCCCGTCGGAAAGGGCGTCCACATCCAGCTCCAAGGCCCCTTCCAGGTACCGGTCCAGGAGGATGGAGGGCTTGTCCTGAAGGGGCTCGTAGACCTCCTCCAGGTAGCGCTCTAGCTCCTCACGGCTCTGGAGGACCCGCATGGCCCGCCCCCCCAGGACGTAGCTGGGCCGGGCCAGGAGGGGGTAGCCCACTTCCTCGGCAAGCTCCAGGGCTTCCCCGGGGGTGGCTGCCACCCGGCCCTCAGGCTGAGGGATACCCAGCTCCCGGCAGAGCCGGTTGAACTCGTGGCGGTCCTCCGCCTTGTGGATGGCGGCGAAGGGAGTGCCGAGGAGCTTTACCCCGGCTTCCTCGAGGCCCTTGGCCAGCTTCAAGGGGGTTTGGCCGCCCAGGGTGGCGATGACCCCGATGGGCTTCTCATGCTCCACCAGGTTCAGGACATCCTCGAGGGTCAGGGGTTCAAAGTAAAGGCGGTCGGCGGTGTCGTAATCGGTGGACACCGTTTCGGGGTTGGAGTTCACCATGATGGTCTCGTACCCCGCCTCCTTCAGGGCCCAGACCGCATGCACCGTGGCGTAGTCGAACTCCACCCCCTGGCCGATCCTTATGGGCCCTGAGCCCAGGATCACCACCTTGGGTTTGCTGGAGGGCCAGACCTCGTCCTCCAGCTCGTAGGTGGAGTAGTGGTAGGGGGTGTAGGCCTCGAACTCCGCGGCGCAGGTGTCCACGGTCTTGTACACGGGCACCACCCCCAGGGCCTTCCGCTCCTGGCGGACCTCCTTTTCCCCCTTGCCCAGGAGCTCGCCCATGCGGGCATCGGTGAGCCCCAGGCCCTTATAGAAGCGCCAGTCCTCCCGGTCCTTGGGGGGATGAAGCTGGAGCCACCCCTCGGCCTGGACGATTTCCTGTATCTGGTACAGGAACCACGGGTCGATGCGGGTGGCCTGGTACAGGTCCTCTATGGGCATCCCCCGCCGCAGGAGCTCCATGACCGCATAGATGCGGTCGGGGTTGGGGTAGAGCTTCTTCTCCAGGTCCTCCGTGCGCACCTGGGCCAGGGCCCTGACGTCCCGTTCTAGACCCCTCAGGGCCTTCATGAGGGCTTCCTTGAAGGTGCGGCCGATGGCCATCACCTCCCCCACGGACTTCATCTGGGTGCCGAGCTCGTCCTTAAGCTCCCCCAGGGTGTTGGGGAGGTCCTTGAACTTCTCAAAGGCGAAGCGGGGGATCTTCACCACCACGTAGTCGATGGTGGGCTCAAAGGAGGCCGGGGTCTTGCGGGTGATGTCGTTGGGAAGCTCGTCCAGGCGGTAGCCCACCGCCAGAAGGGCCGCGATCTTGGCGATGGGGAAGCCCGTGGCCTTGGAGGCGAGGGCGCTGGAACGGGAGACCCGGGGGTTCATCTCGATGACCACCTGGCGGCCCGTCTTGGGGTCCACGGCGAACTGGATGTTGGAACCTCCGGTGTCTACCCCGATCTCCCGGATCACCGCCTTGGCGGCGTCCCGCATCCGTTGGTACTCCGCGTCGGAGAGGGTTTGAGCAGGGGCCACGGTGATGGAGTCCCCGGTGTGGACCCCCATGGGGTCCACGTTTTCGATGCTGGTGATGATGACCACGGTGTCCGCATGGTCCCGCATCACCTCCAGCTCAAACTCCTTCCAGCCCAAAACCGATTCCTCCACCAAGGCGGTGTGCACCGGGGAGAGGAGAAGGCCCCGGCCGAGGACCTCCCTTAGCTCGGCCTCGTTCCGGGCGATACCGCCCCCGGTGCCCCCCAGGGTAAAGGAGGGGCGGACCACCACCGGGTAGCCCACCTCGCGGGCGAAGTGGAGGCCCTCCTCCACGCTCCCCACCATCTGGCCTCGAGGCACCTCGAGGCCAATCTTGCGCATGGCCTTTTGGAACTCCTCCCGGTCCTCTCCCTTTTTGATGGCCTCGGCCTTGGCCCCGATGAGCTCCACCCCGTAGCGGGCAAGTACCCCTTCCTCGTGAAGGGCCATGGAGAGGTTCAAGGCGGTCTGCCCCCCCAAGGTGGGGAGAAGGGCATCCGGGCGCTCCTCGGCGATCACCCTTTCCAGGTATTCCAGGGTGAGGGGCTCCAGGTAGGTGCGCTCGGCCAGCTCGGGATCGGTCATGATGGTGGCGGGGTTGGAGTTCACCAGGATGGCCTCGTACCCTGCCCCCCTGAGGGCCTTCACCGCCTGGGTGCCCGAGTAATCAAACTCCGCAGCCTGGCCGATGGTGATGGGGCCGGAACCGATGATGAGGATTTTCTTGAGGTCTCTTCTCGGCGGCATCGCGTACCCAATGGGCGAGGATAACATACTTGGCCCGGGTTGTCCAAGGAGAATGCCACTTCTTATGCAAAGTACCCGGGCTTAACTGCATAACTTTGCGCAGAGGTCCCGCCTTCGCCTGGTACAATCAAGGGTATGCGCAGGGTCAAACCCGAGGAACTCCCGGCCCTCCTGAACCAGGGGGTGAAGGTGGTGGACGTCCGCCCGGCGGACAAGCGCCATACCCCCTTGCCCTTTCCCGCGGAGTGGGTGCCCCTGGAGAAAATCCAGGCGGGGGAGCACCACCTGCCCAAGGTTCCCTTGCTCTTGGTGTGCGAAAAGGGGCTCATCAGCCAGGTGGCGGCCCTGTATCTGGAGGCGGAAGGGTACGAGGCCATGAGCCTGGAGGGCGGGCTCAGTACACGTCAAAACGTGGGACCACCCCTTTAGGATGGACCTGCGCCCACGTGGATGGGCAGGTACCCATAGGAGGTGGTCCCCATGGAACAGCTTACCCCACTCATCAACGCCTTGAAGCGATACTGGAAGGCCGACCTCAGGCGCCTCACCTTCCTGGCCGCCCTGGTGATGGCTCTGGTCACCGCCCGCACCACAAGCGGCCCCAGACTCGCTCTTTCCCTCGGCTCCATAGCCAGCCCTGACCCCCGCTCCGCCTACCGAAGGTTCCAGCGGTTCTTGGCCTGGCCGGGGCTGGACGGGGAGGGCTATGCCCGCTTCATCTTCGCCCTCCTCCGACCCCAAGGGCTCCTCCTGGTCATGGACCGGACCGAGTGGGAGCTGGGGAAGAGCAAGGTCAACCTCCTGATGCTGGCCTTCCTGTACCAAGGCCTGGCCGTCCCCCTGTTCTGGAGCTTCCTTCCCCACGACGGCAACTCCTCCACCCCCGAACGCATCGCCCTGATGGAGAGGGCCTTGGCTTTCCTGAGGGCCCACTTCCCCCACCTCCGGGTGGAGGGGTTCCTGGCGGATCGGGAGTTCATAGGGGAGGCGTGGTTCCGGTACCTGGAGGAGAAGGGCATCCCCCGGTGCATCCGAATCAAGGCCAACACCCGGATGTGGCGGTTGGGCTCGGGCCCTCGGGCCTGGGAGCTCTTTGCCTCCCTGAAGGTGGGAGAGAGCCGGGTGCCCAGGCGGCGGTACTGGGTCTACGGGCGGCGCATGTGGGTGGTGGGGTTGCGCCTTGGGGTCCGGGAGTGGCTGATTGTGGCTACGGACCTGGACCCTCACCGGGTGCTGGAGGTGTACGGGCTCAGGTGGGGGATAGAGCGGCTCTTTGGGGCCCTGAAGGGGCGGGGATTTGACCTGGAGGCCACGCACGTGACGCGGGGGGAGAGGCTTTCGCGGCTTTTGGTCCCCTTGAGCCTGGCCTTCGTGTGGGCGTTTCGGACGGGGCTTGTGCTGCACCGGGTGCGTCCGGTGAGGCCCAAGAAGCACGGGAGGCTGGGACAGAGCCTCTTCCGGGCGGGGCTGGACCTGCTCACCCTTTGGGCGCTTGCCCTCTGGGGTGCAGGGGGAGGAAGGCGCGGAAGTCCCTTGGGGTTATGCCCTATGGAGGTTTTGACGTGTACATAGGAGGGCGGGTCAGACTTGACCTATATGCGGCTCCTGGAGTAAAGAGGGGGCATGACCCTGCGCGAAGCCCTGTCCCAGATCCCCGACCCCCGGGCCCGCAACCGGCAGTACCCCCTTTGGGGCCTCCTGGCCCTCATCCTGGTGGCTTTTCTTTCCCGCGTGGACTCCCTGAGGGGCGTGGAACGCTTCGCCCGCGCCAACCCCCACCTCTTGCCCCACCTGGGCCTGCGCAAGGCCCCAGGCCACACCGCCATCACCCTTCTCCTTCACCGCCTGGATCCTGAAAAGCTCCAAGCGGCCCTCCTCCAGGTCTTCCCCGAAGCCGACCTTGGGGAAGTCCTGGTGGTAGACGGGAAGCACCTGCGGGGAAGCGGCAAGGGGAAAAGCGCCCAGGTGAAGCTGGTGGAGGTCCTGGCCCTGCACCTCCATACCACCCTGGCCCAGGCCCGGGCGGAGGGGAGGGAGGACCAAGCCCTTTTGGAGCTCCTGGACCGCCTGGGGGCGGAGGGGCTCAAGGGGAAGGTGGTGGTGGGGGACGCGGGGTACCTGTACCCGGAGTTAGCGGGGAAGGTGGTGCAAAAAGGGGGGCGTACCTCTTTGTCCTGAAGGCTAACCAGGGGGAACTTTTGGAGTGGGCCTTGGAGGTGTTCAAGGGCATGGAGGAGAGGCGGCTTCCTGGCGAGACCGAGGCGGTGTGGAATCTGGTGCGGGATGGGGAGGTGTGGACCTACCGGGTTTGGGCTTCCCCCTACCTGCCGGAAGAGGTGCGGGCCTTTCCCGGGTGCCGGCAGGTGGTGCGGATGGAGCGGGAGGTGAGGCACAAGGGGACGGGGGAGGTGCGGCGGACGGTGAGCTACGCCCTCACCAGCTTGGGAGCCGAGGAGGCGGAGGCGAGGCGGCTTGGGGAGCTTCTCCTTTACCGGTGGGAGGTAGAGAACCGGTCCTTTTGGGTACGGGACGTTCTCCTCCACGAGGATGCCTGCCAGGTGCGGGGGGTGGGGGCACAGGTCTTGGCGGCCCTCCGGGCCTTTCTGGTCTCCATGCTTCACCGCCAAGGGGTCAGGGAGAAGAAGGCGGCCTTGGAGGCCTTCTCCTTCAACCCCCTCTCCGCCCTGCGCTTCCTGGGGCTCTATGCGGTATAGCGGTCAAGTCTGGAGGGCGGGTTGCAGGCCTTGACGGAGGGTAGTTAGGCCCTTAGAATGGCGGATGCTGAGCGTGGTGAGCGTAGCTCAGCTGGTTAGAGCACCGGACTGTGGATCCGGGGGTCGTGGGTTCAAGTCCCATCGCTCACCCCAATCCCGCCACCCCGCAAGGGGTGGTATTTTAAAGGGGGGCCTCGCCCTCCTTTTGCGAGGATGGCGGAACCGGTAGACGCGCCGGACTTAGGATCCGGTGGGGTAACCCGTGCGGGTTCAAGTCCCGCTCCTCGCACCACAAGGGCGGGGCCCCTTTTTGAAGCGCGAGGTGAGGCGTGGCGGAAATCCTGGAACGTTCCGGCTATCGGGTAAAGGTCCGGGTGGAGGTACCTAAGGAGAAGGTGGAGGAAAGGTACCAGGCCCTCCTTAGGGACGTGGCCAAGCGGGTGAGGATCCCGGGGTTCCGCCCGGGAAAGGCCCCCTTGAAGGTGGTGGAGGCCCGCATCGGGCGGGAAGAGCTCCTGTCCGACCTCAAGGAGCGCCTGGTGGAGGAGACCTATCCCCTTGCGGTGCAGGAGCTGGGCCTCTTGCCCGTGGCGGCGAGGGTGGTGGAGGAGGAGCTGAGCGAGGGGGAGGGTTTTCGCTACGTGGCCGAGGTGGAGAACTACCCCGAGGTGCAGCTTCCCGACTGGCGGAGCTTTGACCTCCAGGTGGCCCAGGAGGAGGTCACGGAAGAGATGGTGGACAAGGCCTTGGAGGAGCTCCGCCATCGCTACGCCGAGCTGGTGCCTGTGGACCGGGAGGCCCAGGAGAAGGACCACGTCTTCGTGCGCACCGAGGAGGGGTCGGAGTTCCCCATTGACCTCTCCAAGGCCCTTCCCCACGTGCGGGAGGCCCTTTTGGGCAAGCGGGCGGGGGAGGTGGTCATGGTCCCCGTCTTGAACGAGAAGGGGGAGAAGGTGCGGGAGGTGCGCACCGAGATCCTGGAGGTGAAGACCCTCGAGCTTCCCAAGCTGGATGACGAGTTTGCCAAGACCCTCGAGGCGGAGAGCCTGGAGGAACTGAGGGAGAAGGTGCGCCAAAGCCTAAAGCGCCAGGCAGAAGCCCGGTACCAGGAGGCGCGGGAGCGGGCCTTCCTGGAGAAGCTCGCCGAGGGGTTGGAGGCGGAAATACCCCCTTCCATGCTGGAGGCAGAGGAGCGCCACCTCCTGGAGCACCTGGCGGAGGACCTCGCTCGGCAGGGGATTCCCCTCGAGGCTTACCTCAAGGCCCTGGAGGAGAAGGGGGAGTTTGAGAAGTTCCGGGAGGAGCTGAGGCAGGAGGCCTTGAAGCGGGTGAAGCGGTCCTTGGCCAAGGAGCGCCTGGCGGAGGAGCTCAAGCCCGAGGTGAGCGAGGAGGAGTGGCAGGCCTACCTGCAGGCGGTGGCCCGCTCCTACGGAATCTCCTTGCAGGAGCTGAGGCGGGAGTTTGGGGAGAGGGGCCTTGCCCGCTTGCGGGCGGCCTACATCCAGGACAAAGCCGTGAAGGAGGCCTTGGCCAAGCTTCTGTAGAAGCGTCATGGTGGCCCAGGGGGCTTTTCCCCCTGGGCTTGCCGCTACAATGGGGACTGGTATGGTCATACCCTACGTCATAGAGCAGACCGCCCGCGGCGAGCGGGTCTACGACATCTACTCCCGCCTCCTCAAGGACCGCATCATCTTCCTAGGCACCCCCATAGACTCCCAGGTGGCCAATACCATCGTGGCCCAGCTACTTTTCCTGGATGCCCAGAATCCCAATCAGGAGATCCGCCTCTACATCAACTCCCCCGGGGGCGAGGTGGATGCCGGGCTTGCCATCTACGACACCATGCAGTTCGTCCGGGCCCCGGTTTCCACCATCGTCATCGGCATGGCGGCCAGCATGGCCGCGGTGATCCTGGCCGCCGGGGAGAAGGGCCGGCGCTACGCCCTGCCCCACTCCAAGGTGATGATCCACCAGCCCTGGGGCGGGGTCCGGGGCACGGCCAGCGACATCGCCATCCAGGCCCAGGAGATCCTGAAGGCCAAGAAGCTTTTGAACGAGATCCTGGCCAAGCACACTGGCCAGCCCCTGGAGAAGGTGGAGAAGGATACCGATCGCGACTACTATCTCTCGGCCCAGGAGGCCCTGGAGTACGGCCTGATCGACCAGGTGGTGACCCGTGAGGAAGCCTAGACCCTACTGCAGCTTTTGCGGCCTGCGTCCGCCGGAAACGGGGCGGCTTCTGGAAAGCCCCATCGCCGAGGTCTACATCTGCGAGGACTGCGTGGAGCGGGCCCAGGAGCTCTTGCGCCAGGAGAAGCGGGGGCCCAAGGGGCCAACACGCCTTCCCAAGCCCCAGGAGATCAAGGCCCACCTGGACCAGTACGTGGTGGGGCAGGAGGCGGCCAAGAGGGCCTTGAGCGTGGCCGTCTACAACCACTACAAGCGCCTCCTCCATCCGGAGGCGGAGATCGGTAAGTCCAATATCCTCCTCATCGGCCCCACGGGTACGGGTAAGACCCTCCTGGCGGAAACCCTGGCCCGTTTCCTGGATGTGCCCTTTGCCATCGCCGACGCCACCACCCTGACCGAGGCGGGGTACGTGGGGGAGGACGTGGAAAACGTCATCCTCCGCCTTCTGCAGAACGCCGACTTTGATGTGGAGCGGGCGGAGATGGGCATCGTCTACATCGACGAGATCGACAAGATCGCCCGCAAGTCGGAAAACCCCTCCTTGACCCGGGACGTTTCCGGGGAAGGGGTGCAGCAGGCTCTGTTGAAGATCATCGAGGGTACCATCGCCAACGTGCCTCCTCAGGGAGGGCGCAAGCACCCGCACCAGGAGTTCATTCCCGTGAACACCAAGAACATCCTCTTCATCCTGGGCGGGGCCTTTGAGGGGCTGGAGAACATCGTCAAGGCCCGCACCGAGCGCACCACCATTGGCTTTACCCGTGGCAAGACCAAGGAAGCCCACGAGGAGCCCTTAGAGGTTATCCCCGAGGACCTGGTTAAGTTCGGCATGATTCCAGAATTTGTGGGGCGGGCCCCCCTCATCGTCCAGCTTCATCCCCTTACGGAAGACGACCTGGTGCGCATCCTCACCGAGCCGAAGAACGCCTTGGTGAAGCAGTACCAGGAACTCATGCGCCTGGAGGGGATCGAGCTTCGCTTTACCCAGGCGGCCCTGAAGGAGATCGCCCGCCGGGCCCTGAAGCGGGGCACAGGGGCCCGGGGCCTCAGGGCCATCCTGGAGAAGACCATGGTGGACCTCATGTTTGAGGCCCCGGGAAGCGGGGTCCGCGAGCTGGTGATCGACCTTCCCCACTTGGACCAGCCCCTGAAGGCCCTCGAGGAGGCCAAACTCCGCCAGGCCTCCTAGGGAGCTACCCCTGGCCTAGGCGGGCCACCAGTTCCTCCTTCAGGGCGAAGAGCCTCTCGCTGAGGGAGACATGGTAGACGTGGGGGTTTACCAGGCGGCGCACCCCGGGGTCCAGGCGTTCCACGTCCCCTCGCCGCCTTTCCTGTAGCACTTCCAGGGTTAACGGCGGAAAGAGCCTCTTGCCCCGGTAGGCTTCCTCCAATAGGGGCTCGAGGGTGAACTCCCCCGGGCGGAGGGTGCGGCGCTTGGTGGGGTCCGTGGGGTGGCGCAGGCAAAGGGGCTGGTTCTCCCGCACCTCCTCATCGTGGGCCGTCAAAAGGTCAGCGGTGGCCAGGCCCCGGCGGTCGTATACCCGATAGACCTTCTTGTGCCCGGGGTTCAGCACCTTCTCCAGGGAATCGGAGATCTTTATGGCCGGGGCCCAGGTGCCGTTTTCCCGGATGGCCACCAGCTTATAGACTCCTCCCAGGGCCGGATAACCCCAGGAAACCACCATCCGGGTCCCCACCCCGTAGACCAGGCGCTTGAGGAGGCGGTCCGGGTCCACCCCGTAGCGGGGGGCCTCCTCCTGGATCTGGCTTTTGATCTGCCAGATGGCCAGCTCGTCCAGGTCCCCGGAAAGGACGATGAGGGTGTCGGGGAAGCCCGCCTTGTCCAGCTCCCTGGCCACCTGTATGGCCAGGTAAGCGAGGTCCCCGGAGTCTATGCGCACCCCCACCGGTTTGTGCCCCTTGCGCCGCAACCGCTCAAAGACCCGGATGGCGTTGGGAAGACCCGAGTCCAAGGTGCCCACGGTATCCAACAGGAGGATGGTGTCGTCGGGGAAGACCTCGGCGAAGGCCTGGAAGGCTTCCTCCTCGGAGTGGCCCAGGGCCAAGAAGGCCTGGACCATGCTGTGGGCATGGGTACCCGAGGAGGGAAGCCCAAGGAGGTGGGAAAGGCTCACGGCGCTGCTGCGGTTGGCTCCCCCGATGAGGCTAGCCCGGGTGGCCGCCTCCCCTCCTTTGGCGGGGGCGCGGCGGAGGCCGAACTCCAGCACCACCGCTTCCCCGGCAGCCTCCCGCACCCGGCTCGCCTTGGTGGCGATGAGGGTTTCGTAGTTGATGCGGTTTAAGAGGGCGGTTTCCAGGAGCTGGGCCTGCAGGAGGGGGCCTTCCACGCTGATGAGGGGCACCTGGGGATGGGCTACCCGGCCCTCGGGAAGGGCTCTAAGGGTCAGGCCCTGGAAGCCCCCTATCCCCTTGAGGTAGCGCAGGTAGTCTTCTGCGAAAAGGGGTTTCCCGCTCCGGCTTTTCAGGGCGCTCAGGGCGGCGAGCTCCTCCTCGCCGAAGCGGGCTTCCTCCATCCAGGTCAGGAGGGGATCTAGCCCGGCGAAGATGGTGTAACCCGCCTGGTGGGCCCCATAGTCGGGGTTCTTGCGGTAGAAGGCTTCAAAGAGGGCCTCCTTCTCGTGAAGGCCAAGCCTAAAGTAAACCTGGCCCATGGTGAGCTGGTAAAGGTCCGTGTAGAGGATGCCGAAGGGGTCCATGGGCCTAGCATAGCCCGCCTTTTTTCGCTACACTAGCGGGATATGGTGGAGGTCCACACCTGTAGCCCTGGTTGCCGCCACCACCTCGGAGGGGCGGGCTTTGGGGATGCCCCCTTAGTGCGGCTGGGTTACAACAAGGAGGCCCGGGCGGAGAAGTTCCCTTACCTCAAGGCCCTCTTGCAGAGACCCCTGGTTTTTGACGGGGCCATGGGCACCGAGCTACAAAAGCGGGAGCTTACCCCCGAGGACTACGGCGGGGAAGCCTACTTTGGCTGCCCGGAGGTCCTGAACCGCACCCGGCCTGACGTGATCCAGGAGATCCACCGGGCCTACCTGGAGGCCGGGGCCGAGGTGATTGAGACCAACACCTTTGGCGCCTTGCGCCACGTGCTGGCGGAGTATGGCCTCGAGGAGGAGGCGGAGGAGCTTGCCTACCTGGGGGCCCGGATCGCCAAGGAGGTGGCCGAGCCCTACGGGGCCTTCGTGGCGGGGGCCTTGGGGCCGGGCACCAAGCTCATCTCCCTGGGACAGATCACCTGGGATGATCTTTTTGCCGCCTACAAGGAGGCGGTGCGGGGGCTTCTTAGGGGCGGGGTGGACCTGATCCTTCTGGAAACCGCCCAGGATATCCTCCAGGTGCGCTGTGCGGTCCTGGCGGCCCGGGAGGCCATGGCCGAGGTGGGTAGGGAAGTACCCTTGCAGGTCCAGGTGACCATGGAGGCCACGGGCACCATGCTAGTGGGCACCGACGAGCAGGCGGCCCTGGCGGCGTTGGAGAGCCTGCCCATCGATGTGGTGGGCATGAACTGCGCCACGGGCCCCGACCTCATGGATTCCAAGATCCGCTACTTTGCGGAAAACGCCACCCGCTTCGTGAGCTGCCTGCCCAACGCCGGCCTGCCCCGGAACGAGGGGGGCAAGGTGGTCTACGACCTGACCCCGGAGGAGCTGGCCAGGTGGCACCTCAAGTTCGTGACCGAGTACGGGGTGAACGCCGTGGGGGGGTGTTGCGGCACGGGGCCGGAGCACATCCGCAAGGTGGCGGAGGCGGTCAAGGGGAAGCCTGCCCCCAAGCGCAAGGAGGCCTTCCCGCCCCAGGTGGCTTCCCTCTACCAGGCGGTTCCCCTTCGGCAAGAAACCAGCCTTTTCCTGGTGGGGGAGCGCCTGAACGCCACCGGCAGCAAACGCTTCCGGGAGATGCTCTTTGCCCGGGACCTCGAGGGCATCCTGGTCCTGGCCCGGGAGCAAGTGGAGGAGGGTGCCCACGCCCTGGACCTTTCCGTGGCCTGGACGGGAAGGGATGAGCTTCAGGACCTCGCCTGGCTCCTTCCCCACTTGGCCACCGCGGTCACCGTGCCCTTCATGGTGGACTCCACCTCCCCTTTGGCCATGGAGTTTGCCCTTAAACACCTTCCGGGCCGGGTCCTTTTGAACTCCGCTAACCTCGAGGACGGCCTGGAGAAGTTTGACCGGGTGGCCTCCCTGGCCAAGGCTCACGGGGCGGCCTTGGTGGCCCTCGTCATTGACGAAAAGGGCATGGCCAAGACCCAGAAGGAGAAGGTGCAGGTGGCCTTGCGCATGTACGAGCGCCTCACCGAGCACCACGGCTTCCGCCCGGAGGACCTCCTCTTTGACCTCCTCACCTTCCCCATCACGCAAGGGGACGAGGAAAGCCGCCCTTTGGCCAAGGAAACCCTTCTGGCCATGGAGGAGCTTAGGGAGAGGCTTCCGGGGGTGGGGTTTATCCTGGGGGTGTCCAACGTGTCCTTCGGCCTGAAGCCTAGGGCCAGGCGGGTTCTCAACTCGGTCTTCCTGGACGAGGCCCGAAAAAGGGGTCTCACCGCCGCCATTGTGGATGCGGGCAAGATCCTTCCCATAAGCCAGATTCCCGAGGAGGCCTACGCCCTGGCCCTGGACCTGATCTATGACCGGAGGCGGGAGGGATTTGATCCCCTCTTGGCCTTCATGGGCTACTTTGAAACCCACCGGGAGGACCCGGCCCTCAAGGAGGATGCCTTCCAGGCCCTGCCCGTTCTGGAGAGGCTGAAGCACCGGGTGGTGGAGGGGAGGAAAGGGGGCCTCGAGTTGGATCTGGACGAGGCCTTGCGGGAAGGCCATAAGCCCCTGGACCTCATCAACGGGCCCCTCCTTTCGGGCATGAAGGAGGTGGGGGAGCTTTTCGGGGCAGGAAAGATGCAGCTTCCCTTTGTCCTCCAGGCTGCTGAGGTGATGAAGCGGGCGGTGGCCCACCTCGAGCCCCACATGGAACGGCGGGGCGAGGGCCGGGGCAAGATGGTCTTGGCCACGGTGAAGGGGGATGTGCACGATATCGGCAAGAACCTGGTGGATATCATCCTCACCAACAACGGCTACCAGGTGATCAACCTGGGCATCAAGGTGCCCATCGAGGAGATCCTGAAGGCGGTGGAGGAGCACAAGCCCCATGCGGTGGGCATGTCCGGCCTCCTGGTTAAGAGCACCGTGGTCATGAAGGAGAACCTGGAGTACATGCGGGATAGGGGGTATACCCTGCCGGTGATCCTGGGGGGGGCGGCCCTGACCCGCTCCTATGTGGAGGAGCTTAAGGCCATCTACCCCAACGTCTACTACGCGGAGGATGCCTTCGAGGGCCTTAGGCTCATGGAAGCCCTCACCAGCGGGGAGGCCACCTTGGTAAGGAAGGAGGCCCAAAAGCCCAGGGTGGAGGCTCCCAAGGCGGTACCCAAGGCGAAGCCTGTGGGGGAGGCTCCTTCCGTTCCCCGCCCCCCCTTCTTCGGGGTGCGGGTGGAGGAGAACCTGGACCTGGCCACCATCGCCCACTACGTGAACAAGCTCGCCCTCTACCGCGGCCAGTGGGGGTACAGCCGCAGGGGCCTCACCCAGGAAGAGTGGCAGGCTTTGGTGGAGCGGGAAGCGGAGCCGGTCTTCCGGAGGCTGCTTAGGGAGGCCATGGAGGAGGGGTGGCTCAGGCCCAAGGTCCTCTACGGCTTCTTTCCCGTGGCCCGGGAAGGGGAGGAGCTTTTGGTGTTCTCCCCCGAGACCGGGGAGGTTTTGGAACGCTTTGCCTTCCCCCGGCAGAAGGGTGGGGGCCTCAGCCTGGTGGACTACTTCCGTCCCCGCTTCGCTCCTCCTTTGGGGGATGAAGAAAGGTGGCTTCCCGCCTATGAAGCGGGGGCCAGGGATGTCCTGGGGGTGCAGCTCGTAACCATGGGGGAGGAGCCTTCCAGGAAGGCCAAGGCGCTTTTTGAGGCTGGGGCCTACCAGGACTACCTTTTCGTGCATGGCTTCAGCGTGGAGATGACCGAGGCCTTGGCGGAGTACTGGCACAAGAGGATGCGCCAGATGTGGGGCATCGCCGGGAAGGACGCCACGGAGATCCGCAAGCTCTTCCAGCAGGGCTACCAGGGAGCCCGCTACTCCTTTGGTTATCCCGCCTGCCCGGACCTGGCGGACCAGGCCAAGCTGGACCGGCTCATGGACTTCAGCAGGGTTGGGGTGCGCCTCACGGAGAACTTCCAGCTGGATCCCGAGCACGCCACCAGCGCCATCGTGGTCCACCACCCGGAGGCGCGGTATTTCAACGTGGATTAAAGGGGAGCCTGCTCCCGGCCTTGAGGTAGGCCTCACTGGGGAAGCGGAATCTGGCCATCCCCCCAAGCCCGGTATACTTGGCCCCGTGCTGGGCCTTTACCACGCCGCCAGGAGCCTGGGCCTACGGCCAGCCCTGCTGGAGTCCCTGGGGATAAGGGCGCCCTTTTCCCGGCTTTCCCTTTTGGGCTTAAAGCCAGCGCACCGCCTCGAGGTGTGGGAGGGCTGGCTTTACCTGAATGGGAGGCGGGTGGGGGAGGCCCTGGACATCTTTGCCTACCTGGAGAAGGGCCTGGGGAAAGGGTATTTCCCGGCCTGGATGGGGTTTTTTGCCTACGAGTTTGCCCGCCACTTGGGCCTCGCCACCCATGGGCCCTTGCCGGGCCTGCCCGAGGCGGCCTTCTTTTACTATCCCGAGGGATTTGCCCTTTTGCAGGGGCGGCTTGTGGAAAGGCCTTCATTGCCCCTTGGGCCTTTACCTTACACCTCTCCACCTTTGCCCCCGCATCCTTTGGTTTCCGATTTCCCCCGGGAGGCTTTCCTGCAGGGAGTCCGGGCGGTTCAGGAGAGGATCCGGGCCGGGGTGGTCTACCAGGTGAACCTTTCCCACCGTTTCCGGCTCCTCGGGAGTGTGGATCCCCTCCTCCTCTACGCCCGCCTCCGTTCCTTGAACCCTTCCCCCTTTATGGGGCTTGTGGAGGGGGAGGGATGGGCGGTGGTCTCGGGAAGCCCGGAGAGGCTTTTCCAGAAGGTGGGTGGCCGCATCCGGGCCCGTCCCATCGCCGGCACCCGGCCAAGGGGGAGGAGAGAGGAGGAGGACCTGGCCCTGGAAAGGGAACTCCTTTCTTCCCCCAAGGAGCGGGCCGAGCACGCCATGCTGGTGGACCTCCTGCGCAACGACCTGGCCCGGGTGGCCTTGCTGGGGACGGTGAGGGTGCGGGAGCTATTTACGGTGGAACGCTACGCCCATGTGATGCACCTGGTCTCCGAGGTGGAGGGGTATACCCGGGCCTCCCTGGGCCAGGTTTTCGCCAGCCTCTTCCCGGGGGGGACCATCACCGGGGCTCCCAAGTCCACGGTGATGGAGGCCATCCGCGAGCTGGAGCCCGTACCCCGGGGGGCCTACACGGGAAGCCTGGGGTACGTGTCGGGCCGGGGAGCGGACTTCAACATCCTCATCCGCTCCTTCCAGCAGGTGGGGGAGGAGGTGCTTTTTTCCGCGGGGGCAGGCATCGTCATCGCCTCGGAAGCGGAAGCAGAGTACCAGGAGACCCTCTACAAGGCGGAAAGCCTCCTTCTGGCCCTGAACCGGGGCCGGCCTGGGGTCAAGCCTTTGCCTCCCAAGCCCATGGCTTCCTGGGTCCCGCCCCCTCCTCCAAGGAGGGTGAGGGCCCGGGTGCTTTTCCTGGAAAACCGCGACTCCTTTAGTTACAACCTGGTGGACTACCTGCGGGCCCTGGGGGCGGAGGTGGTCGTGGTGGACCAGGAGGAGCCTCCGAACCTCCGGGGATTCAGCCACCTGGTGGTGGGGCCAGGACCCAAGGACCCCTTTACGGCGGGAAGGGTCTTGGAGTGGACCCGAAGGGCCCTGGAGGAGGGTGTTCCCTTCCTCGGGGTTTGCCTGGGCCACCAGGCCCTGGGGGTGGCCCTGGGGGCTGAACTCTACCGGGAAGCCCCCGTGCACGGGGAGGCCCATGCCGTCCACCACGCCGGAGAGGCCCTCTTCCAGGGGATGCCGAACCCCCTCCCCTTCGCCCGCTACCATTCCTTAGCCCTGAGGCGCCTCCCCCCAGGGGTGCGCCTTCTGGCCTGGACGGCGGAGAGGGTGCCCATGGCCATCGGGGATGGGAGACGGGCGTATGGCGTGCAGTTCCACCCGGAGAGTATCCTGTCCCCGTGGGGGATGGAGCTCTTGGCCCGGTTTCTCAAGGAGGCCTGAGGCGGGTTCTCCTGAAAGGGGAGCCTTTCAGCGAGCCCCTTCCGGAGGGGTTTTTATACCATGGCCTTAGCGTTTTCACCACCTTGAGGGTGGAGAGGGGGGAGGCCCTTTGGCTGGAGGAGCACCTGTACCGCCTGAGGCGGCACGCCGCCGCCCTGGGGCTTCCCTACCCGGGGGATGGGGTTTTTCTCCGGGACCTCGAGGCCCTTAAAAAAGAGTTTTCCCACCTGCCCTGCCTCCGCCTCCGCTTCACCGCGGGGGAGGGGGTCTGGCTTTCCGAGGCTCGTCCGTATACCCCGCCCCCCTTGGCGGCCTATGAGGAGGGGGTGAAGGTGGCCCTCACCCCTTACCGGGTCCACCCCGACCTGGCCCGCTTCAAGACCGGAAACTACCTGCCCTACCGCCTGGCCCTGAAGGAGGCGGAGGGGCAAGGGGCCTTTGAGGGGCTTTTGCAGGATGGCGAGGGCTACGTGGTGGACGGAAGCCGCACCAGCCCGCTCCTTTACCGGGATGGGACGCTCCTTCTCTTGGAGGGGGGCCTCGAGGGCATCACCCGGGAAAAAGTGGCCCAAGCAGCCCGGGAGCTGGGGCTTAGGGTGGAGCGGGTGCGGCTTTACCCCTGGGAGCTTCCCCTGGCTGCGCCCCCTCCTCTTCCCCCCCACCAGGCCCTGCGCCGCCGGGGAGGGGAGGAGGAAGGGGTAAGGGGCAGTTTGCTCCTGGCGGGAAGCGGGGTGGGGCTTTTGCCGGTGGGGTCCTTGCCCAAAGAGTTGCTTCCCCTGATGGAGCGCTTCCTCCCCGCCTGCTATACTGAATAGCGGTACCTCCAGCCCATGGCCATGGGCTGGTGCCCCTTTTTACGCGGAGGGATGGGATGAAGAAGCCGGTCTACCTCACCCCAGAAGGCTTTAGGCGCCTTCAGGAGGAGCTGCATCACCTGAAGACCACCAAGCGGCAGGAGATTTCCGCCGACTTTGAACAGGCCCTGGAGGAAGGGGATTTAAGGGAGAACGCCGGTTACGACGAGGCGCGCCGGGCCATGTGGCAGAACGAGGCCCGCATTGCCCAGCTGGAAGACCTCTTGGCCCGGGCGGTGGTGGTGGAGGGGAACGGCTCTTACGACCAGGTGGCCCTGGGCTGCCAGGTGGAGCTGGAAACCGAATCCGGGGAAAGGCTTTCGTTGGCCATCGTGGGTAGCCACGAGGCGGATATCTTCAGCGGCAAGATCTCGGACGAGTCCCCCCTTGGCCAGGCCCTTTTGGGTAAGAAGGTGGGGGACGTGGTGGAGATAAGGGGCAAGAAGGGAGCCCAGGTCTACACCATCCTGGAGATCAAGCCCCTATAGTTCGGCGGTAAGCGCAGGTGTGGCCTTGAGGGGGCCTAGGGCCTCTTCCGCATGGTGTTTCAAGGCTAGGAATAGCCTTTCCAGGGGAGCTTCTTCCAGGTAGGAAAGGGCCTCGCTACCCGGAAGATGGAGGATGGCCCTGAGGGCCTCCACGCCCCTTTCCCCCAGGTAGATGCCCTCCTCCCCGTACGGGCCGGACCCGTGAACCAGGCGGCCTGCCTTCAGATATAGGCCAGGCCCCAGGAGGTGTGGGCTTAAGCCCCCGGCCTTCACCACCCGCCATCCCGCCCATACCAGGGGCAGAAGGGGCCTGGGGTGCTTGGCGATGCCCCTCAGGCCGGAGATGAAGACCGGGTAGATCCTGGGGGCGGCCTCCGGGGAGGCCAGGCGGTAGGAGAGCTCCGCCAGAAAAGAGGCCAGAAGGAAGCGCCTGGGTTCCTCCAGGCCGTGTAGCCTCCCGAGGAGCTCCGCCTGGGTAAGGGTGGGAAGGCCCTCCCCCTTGGTGTAAAGCTGGAAGCGCACATGGTGGAACAGGGAGAGTCTGCCCGAGCGCCCCGAAGGGCGCACCCCCTTGCGGGCCACGGCTTCCAGGCTTCCCTTGGGAGTGAGGAACCGCAAAAGGAGGTCCCCTTGAAGCAGGGCCTTCCGGCCCACCACAATGCCTTCCTCCAGGCGGTACCGCTCCACCATTCCAGTGTATGCTGAGAGTATGGAACGGAGCCTGCGCGACATCCTGGAATGGGTGGTTTTGGGCCTCTTGGTGGTGGTGGGGGTGCTTTTGGCCCTCTGGGTGGGGGGATGGGTCTTCACCTTCTTGGGCCGGGTGCTTCTGGCCCTTTCCGGCCTCATCTGGGAGCTTTTGCGGTTCGCCATCCCCTTGCTGGTCCTGGCGGCCATCGGCTACGGTGTGGTTTATCTATTGCAGAAGCGCACCGCATAGGCTAGCGGCTCGAGGAAAGCCTGGGGATAACCCGGAATAAGCGCCCAGCCCCCGTTGGAGGGGCTGGGCTTATCCTTAGGGTGTGTGCCTTCCGGGGTGGGGGCTTTGGGAGAACTTCAGGCCAAGGGGTACGCGTACATCAAGGTAGGCTGAACCTGAAAGGACCCGCATGGGTGCGTATAATGCCCCCATGCGGGTTCTCTTCATCGGCGACGTGATGGCTGAGCCCGGCCTGAGGGCGGTGAGCCTCCACCTGCCGGACATCCGGGACCAGTACGACCTGGTCATAGCCAACGGGGAGAACGCCGCCCGGGGTAAGGGTCTGGACCGGCGTTCCTACCGCCTCCTACGCGAGGCGGGGGTGGACCTGGTGTCCCTGGGAAACCACGCTTGGGATCACAAGGAGGTCTACGAGCTCTTGGAACGGGAACCCGTGGTGCGGGCCCTCAACTACCCTCCTGGCACCCCAGGGCGGGGGTGGTGGCGGCTTAGCGCAGGTGGGGAGAGCCTTCTCTTCGTGCAGGTGATGGGCCGGATCTTCATGGATCCCCTGGACGATCCTTTCCGCACCCTGGATGCCCTTTTAGCCCAGGAGAAGGCGGATTACATCCTGGTGGAGGTGCATGCCGAGGCCAGCAGCGAGAAGATGGCCCTGGCCCACTACCTGGATGGGCGGGTCACGGCCGTGCTGGGCACCCACACCCACGTGCCCACCCTGGATGCCATGCGCCTGCCGAAGGGCACCCTGTACCAGACCGACGTGGGCATGACCGGCACGTATGCATCCATCATCGGCGGGGAGGTGGAGACCTTCCTGGCCCGCTTCCTTACGGGCAGGCCCCAGCCTTTTCGGGCTGCCCAGGGAAGGGCGCGTTTCCACGCCACCGAGCTGGTTTTGGAGGGCGGCAAAGGGGTTTCCATAGGCCCTTACGTGTGGGAGGAGCCGTGAAGCCTGCGAAGGAGGATACCTTTGACCTATTGCGGGCAGAGGTGGACCTTTTAGGCCGCCTTCTGGGCGAGGCCATCCGGGCGGTTTCGGGGGAGCGTTTTTTCGCCTTTGTGGAGGAGGTGCGCCTCCTATCCAAGGCCCGACGACAGGGGGACGAAGGAGCGAGGGCCACCCTTTTGAAGCGGGTGGAGGGGCTTTCCCTCGAGGAGGCCGAGGCCTTGGTGCGGGCCTTTACCCATTACTTCCACCTGGTGAACCTGGCGGAGGAGAGGCACCGGGTGCGGGTGAACCGCCTTAGGGCCCAGGCGGAAACCCCGGAGAGCCCGAGGCCCGAGGGCTTCTTGGCCCTAGCCAAGGCCTTGAAGGAAAGGGGGCTTTCCCTGGAGGAGGTGGAGGCCCACCTGAACCGCCTGGAGCTATGGCTCACCTTTACTGCCCATCCTACAGAGACCCGCAGGCGAACCCTAAGGCACCATCTGGAAAAGTTACAGGAGGAGCTGGAGGCCCAAGACCGTTCCCGCTTGGCGGCCAGGGTGGCCCTGCTCTACGCCACCGAGGAGGTGCGCAAGGCCAGGCCCACGGTGGAGGACGAGATCAAGGGCGGGCTTTATTACCTGCCCACCACCCTCTGGCAGGCGGTACCCCGAGTGGTGGAGGGCCTCGAGGCCGCCCTGGAGAAGGTCTATGGCAAACGTCCCCGCCTAAAGAGCCCGGTGCGCTTCAGGAGCTGGATCGGAGGGGACCGGGATGGCAACCCCTTCGTCACCCCTGAGGTGACCGCCTTTGCCGCCCGGTATGCCCGCCAGGTGGCCCGGGAGCGGTTTTTGCTGGAACTGGAAAACCTGGTGCGGGACCTTTCCCTTTCCGAAACTAAAGTTCCCGTGCCCAGGGGGGTGCGGGAGGGAGGGGAGGGAACGGAGCGCTTCCCCGGGGAGCCCTACCGGCGGTTTTTCGCCAGGCTTTATACCCGCCTGGAGAAGGGTGAGGCGAGCACGGAGGAGCTTTTGCGAGCCCTGAGGGTGGCGGAGGAGGGCCTGGCCTCCGTGGGCCTGGAACAGGTGGCGGCCTCCTTCCTCCGTCCCCTCGAGGCCCGCCTTTTCGCCTTCGGCCTGGAGCTTGCGCCCTTGGACCTGAGGGAGGAGTCCGGGAAACTCCTGGAGGCAGCGGCGGAACTCCTCAGGGTTGGGGGGGTCCACCCCGATTTCCTTTCCTTGCCCCCTGAGGCCCAGGAGGCCCTCCTCACCGAGGAGCTGAGAAGCGCCCGTCCCCTTCTGCCCGTGGGCCATGAGCCCCAGGGGGAGGCCCTGCGGGTGGCGTTGGGGGCCTTTCGGGCCTGGTGGGACAAGGGGGCCCATGTGGTTTCCATGACCCACCATCCCGCCGACATCCTGGCGGTGTTCCTCCTGGCGCGGGAGGTAGGGCTTTACCGGGTTGGGGCGGCCCTGCCCTTTGACGTGGTGCCCCTATTTGAGACCCTCGAGGACCTGAAGCGGGCCCCGGAGGTCTTGGGCCGCCTTCTCGCCAACCCCGTCTTCCTGGCCCACGCCCGGGGCCGGGGCGGGGTGGAGATCATGATCGGCTACTCCGACTCCAATAAGGATGCTGGCTTCCTGGCCGCCAACCTGGCCCTTTACGAGGCCCAGGAGGCCTTGGCCAAGGTGGGGCAGAGCTTCGGCCTGCCGGTTTTCTTCTTCCACGGCCGGGGTACCTCCACCGCCCGGGGCGGGGGGCCTGCGGGCCGGGCCATCGCCAGCCTGCCCCCCAGGAGCGTGGGGCACCGCATCCGCCTCACGGAGCAAGGCGAGGCCCTGGCGGACCGGTATGCCCATCCGGAGTTGGCGGTGCGGCATCTGGAGCAGCTTCTTTTTCACTTCGCCCAGGCGGCCTTGGGGGAGGGCGTGGAGCCTAGACCCGAGTGGCGGGAGGCTTTGTGGCAGGCGGGGGAGGAGAGCATGCGCCGCTACCGGGCCCTCCTGGCCCAGGAGGGCTTCTTCCCCTTCTTTGAGGCCCTCACCCCTATTCGGGAGATCGGGGAACTCCCCATCGCCAGCCGCCCCGTATACCGCCACGGCCGGGTGCGGGAGATCCAGGACCTCAGGGCCATTCCCTGGGTGATGGCTTGGACTCAGGTGCGCCTGCTCCTGCCGGGCTGGTATGGCCTTAGCGCCTTGGAAACCCTGCCCTTGGACCTCCTCAGGCAGATGTACCGGGAATGGCCCTTTTTTGCCACCACCCTCGAGAACGCCGCCATGGCCTTGGCCAAGGCGGACCTGGGGGTGGCGGAGCTTTATTTGCGCCTGGTGCCGGAAAGGCTTCATCCCCTCTTCTACGGCATCGCCCAGGAGTACCAGAAGACGGTGGCCCTCCTGCAGGACATCTTCCAGGCCCCCCTCCTTCACAACCAGAGGACCTTGGAAAGGCAGATCGCCTTGCGCAACCCCTACGTGGACCCCATCAACTTCGTGCAGGTGGAGCTTCTCCGCCGTTACCGCGCTCCTGGGGGCCGGGAGGATGAAGCCTTGAAGAAGGCCCTTCTCCTCTCCATCCTGGGGGTGGCGGCGGGCCTTAGAAATGCGGGTTAAGATGGAGGCCGATGGAGCTTGGCCAGCATCCTGACCAGCGGGTGGGCGTTTTCGTGGACACCCAGAACCTTTACCACTCCGCTCGGGACTACTACGAGCGCAACGTGAACTTTGAGAGCCTCCTGCGCTTTGCCGTGGGGGGAAGGCGTCTGGTGCGGGCCACCGCCTACGTGGTGGAAAAGGAGGGGGACACCTCCGCCTGGCCCTTCATCTACAAGCTTTCCACCATCGGCTACCGGGTGCGGCGCATGTATCTCACGGTGAAGGAGGTGGGTGAGGGCGGCAAGCCCATCTACGAGGGGAACTGGGACATGGGCATCGCCGCGGACATGGTGAGGCTTATGCCTCACCTGGACGTGGTGGTCCTGGGAAGCGGGGATGGGGACTTTGTGGAGATCCTCGAGGTCCTCATGGAACGGGGCATCCGGGTGGAGGTGATCGCCTTCCGGGAGACCACCGCCCAGAAGCTCATCGATGCCGTGGACCGCTTCGTGCACCTTCCCGATATCCCCAATGCCTTCATGGAGCCCAAGAACACCGAGCGATGAGCCTCGAGGCCTACGATTACTTCCTACCCGAAGAACTCATCGCCCAGGAGGGGATGGAACCCCGGGATAGGGCCCGGATGCTGATGGTCCATAGGGAAGGGCCTTTTCGTGCGGAGCACCGCCAGGTCAGGGACCTTCCCGAATACCTTCGCTCGGGGGATGTGCTGGTGTTTAACGAGAGCAAGGTGATCCCCGCCCGCCTCTTGGCCCAAAGGCCCACGGGGGGAAGGGTGGAGGTGCTTCTGGTGCGGGAACGGGCTCCGGGGCTTTGGGAAGCCCTGGTGGGGCCCGGCCGCAAGGCCAAGCCCGGCACCAGGCTCCGCTTTCTATCTCCCCGGGACCTCCACGTGGTTCCGGACCTCGAGGCGGAGGTGGTGGGGGTGGAGGAGGATGGGGTGCGGCTTCTCCGCTTCCAGGGGGGTCTGATGGCCCACCTGGAGGAGGTGGGGGAGGTGCCCCTGCCCCCCTACATCAAGGCCAGAATCCCTCCGGAACGCTACCAGACCGTCTACGCCAGGCGCCCGGGTTCCGTGGCCGCCCCCACCGCCGGGCTTCACTTCACCCCGGAGCTCCTGGCCCGCCTGAGGGACATGGGGGTGGAGCTCCGCTTCCTGACCCTGCACGTGGGCCCCGGCACCTTTCGCCCGGTGAAGGGGGATCCCGAGAAGCACGAGATGCACCCTGAGCCCTACGAAATCCCTGAGGAAACCGCAGAAGCCATCAACCGGGCCAAGAAGGAGGGCCGGAGGGTGGTGGCGGTGGGCACCACCGTGGCCCGGGCCCTGGAGAGCGCCTTCCAGGAGGGGATAGGGGTGGTGCCGGGGATGGGGGAGACCCGGCTTTTCATCCGCCCGCCCTATGCCTTCCAGGTCATAGACGCTCTTTTCACCAACTTCCACCTACCTCGTTCTACCCTGCTCATGCTGGTGGCCGCCTTTTTGGGCTACGAAAAGACCATGGAAGCGTACCGGCTTGCGGTGGCGGAGCGGTACCGGTTTTACTCTTTGGGGGACGCTATGCTTATCCTCTGAGCAACTTCTCCAGCCAGTCCCTGGCCTCCTGTGGGCCAAGGACAAGAGGTTTGCGGCTTCGGTGGAACCAGGCGAGGAGTTCTTGGGCTTCCCTTGGGCTTGGCCCTTGCCCCTGGGCCTCGAGGAGGATCTTGTGGTCCCCATCCGCCAGCCACACCATGCCCATCACTTCCCCCTCCACCTCGGTTCCCGGAAAAAGGGGAGGTCCCAGGAAGACCGCATCCACCTCTTCCCCGTCGGCGGGGTTGATGAGGCCAGGGATGAGGCCATAGTTCACCGGCGCCGGTTGGTCCACGGCCACCAGGGCCAGGTGCCCTTCCTTCCAGGCGTAGCGGAAGGGGCTCCCTTTGCTCCACTCCACCACCATGCGAAGCCGCATCATCCCAGATCCAAGAGGAGCCGGGCCACCGAGAGGTAGATGAGGAGGCCCGAGATATCGGAAAGGGTGGCCACCAGGGGGTTGGAAACCAAGGCCGGGTCCACGCCAAGGCGCCTTAACACCACGGGGAGCATGGCCCCCACCAGGTTGGCGAAGAGCACTAGGAGGAAAAGGGCCAAGCCCACCGCCGGGGCCAAGGCGGCGTGCCCGTCCAGAAAAACCTTGCCCAGGAGTAAAGCGGCCAGGGTGAGGCCGAGAAGGCTACCCACCACGGTTTCCTTGGCCATTACCCGGCGCCAGTCCCTGAGGTCCAGGTCTCGGGTGGCCAGGGCCCGAATGATGAGGGTGGCGGACTGGTTGCCGGTATTGCCTCCCGTGCCCAGGAGTACAGGCACATAGAAGGCCAAGGCGGTGGCGGCCTCCAGGAGGTTTTCAAACCCCTGGAGGATGGAACTGGTCACCATGCCCGTGAGGATGAGGATCACCAGCCAGCGCACCCGGGCCATCCAGAGGGCGATGGGGGAGGCTTGGCTGTACACCAGGTCTGGCACGTCCACCGCCGCCATGCGGTGGATGTCCTCGGTGGCTTCCTCTTCTAAAACATCCAGCACGTCGTCCACCGTGACGATACCCACCAGCACCCCGTCCTCGTCCACCACGGGCAAGACGGTGAAGTCGTAGTCGGCCATGAGGCGGGCTACCTCTTCCTGGTCGGTGTCCGTGCGGGCGAAGACCACCTTGGGGTTCATGATCTCCGCCACCTTGGTCTTCGGGTCGGCCACGATGAGGTCCCTTAAGGACAGGACCCCCTTGAGGCGGCCCGCCTCGTCCACCACGTAAATGTAGTAAATGGTTTCCGCATCGGGGGCGGCCCGGCGCAGGAAGCGGATGACCTCCTCCACGGTCATGCCCTCCCGCACCGCCACGTACTCGGGGGTCATGAGGCCGCCTGCCTCGTCCTCCTCGTACTGGGTAAGTTCCTCCACCTCGGCCCGGGTTTCGGGGTCCAGGGCCTCCTTAAGGCGGCGGGCCAGGTCGGGGTCTTCCTCCTCCACCGCCTGGAGGGCGTCGGCCAGGTCGTCCAGGGAGAGCTCCTCCAAAAGCTCCCGCACCCGCCAGGGGGGAAGGGTCTTCAAGTACTCCGCCTGCTCCTCCGCAGGGAGGTTGGCGAAGACCTCCGCGGCCCGGTCCTTGGGAAGGAGGGTGAGGACCACGTAGCGGTGCTCCCCCTCGAGGTCATCCCACACGGCCAAAAGGTCCTGGGGATGGGTTTCCTCCAGGAGCCTCTGTAGCTTCAGGGTGTCGCCTTCTTGCAGGGCTTGGCGCAGAGGGGAAAGGCTCGTCTCCACAGGCGGCCTCCTTTCACCCGAAGGCCGCCTGCTGGGCGGCCTTCAGGGCCTAGGACTCGAGGGCAAAGCCCCTAGCATACCTTCCTTAGCCTAGGGTTCCCGGTCGGGGCCGTCAACCGCGCCCACTAGAAATGTGGGAAAAATTGAGGTTGACACGCTCAAGGGGTCTGGCCTATTCTAAAGCCCGGCCTGGCGGCCGGGAGGCTCATGTTTGCGAAGCTGGCAGGAAGACTGCAGGAGGCCATAGACCGCTTAAGGGGACGGGGCCGTATCACCGAGGAGGACCTGAAGGCTACCCTCAGGGAGATCCGTCGGGCCCTGATGGACGCCGACGTGAACCTGGAGGTGGCGAGGGCCTTTGTGGAAAGCGTCCGGGAGAAGGCCCTGGGCCAGAAGGTCCTGGAAAGCCTCACCCCGGCCGAGGTGGTGCTGGCCACGGTCTACGAGGCCCTAGAGGAGGCCTTGGGCGGGGAACCCCGCTTCCCCACCCTGAAGAACCAGAACCTGTGGTTCCTGGTGGGCCTCCAGGGCTCCGGCAAAACCACCACCGCGGCCAAGCTGGCCCTTTTCTACAAGGGGAAGGGAAGGAGGCCCCTGCTGGTGGCGGCCGACACCCAGCGCCCGGCAGCCCGGGAGCAGCTTCGCATCCTGGGGGAAAAGATCGGGGTACCGGTTTTGGAGGTTCAGGATGGGGAGAGCCCCGAGTCCATCCGCCGTAGGGTGGAGGAGAGGGCCAGGCAGGAGGTTCGCGACCTCATCCTGGTGGACACCGCCGGGCGCCTGCAGATCGACGAGCCCTTGATGGCGGAGCTGGCCCGACTCAAGAAGGCCATGAACCCCGACGAGGTGCTTCTGGTCCTGGATGCCATGACGGGCCAGGAGGCCCTTTCGGTGGCCAAGGCCTTCGATGAGCGGGTGGGGGTCACGGGGCTCATCCTCACCAAGCTGGATGGGGATGCCCGGGGTGGGGCGGCCCTCTCCGCCCGGCACGTGACGGGGAAGCCCATCTACTTCGCCGGGGTTTCCGAGCGCCCCGAGGGCCTGGAACCCTTCTACCCCGACCGGCTGGCGAGCCGGATCCTGGGCATGGGGGATGTGGCCACCCTGGCGGAGAAGGTTCGGGCTGCGGGCCTCGAGGCCGAAACCCCCAAGTCCGCCAAGGAGCTCACCCTGGAGGACTTCCTCAAGCAGATGCAAAACCTGAAGCGCCTGGGCTCCTTCTCGGAGATCCTCGCCATGCTTCCCGGGGTGGGTAAGGCCTTGCCCGCTGGGGTCCAGGTGGACGATAAGGCCATCAAGCGCCTGGAGGCCATCGTCCTTTCCATGACCCCCGAGGAGCGAAAGGACCCCCGCATCCTAAACGCCTCCCGGCGCAAGCGCATCGCCAGGGGAAGCGGCACCAGCGTGCAGGAGATCAACCGCTTCATCAAGGCCTTCGAGGAAACCAAGGCCCTAATGAAGTCCCTGGAGAAGAACAAGGGCCGGGGACTCATGGGAATGTTCAGGAGGTAGGAAAGAATGGTAAAGATCCGGCTTTCTCGTTTCGGCTCCAAGCACAACCCTCACTACCGCATCGTGGTCACCGATAGCCGCAGAAAGCGCGACGGCGCCTACATCGAAAAGATCGGGTACTACGATCCCCGCAAGACCACTCCCGAGTGGCTGAAGGTGGACGTGGAGCGGGCCAAGTACTGGCTTTCCGTGGGGGCCCAGCCCACGGACACCGCCCGGAGGCTTCTCCGGCAGGCGGGGGTTTTCCGGAAGGAAGGCTAGGGGTTAGGGCCCCTGAGGGCGCCGGTGGGTGTACCCACCCGGCGCCTTTGCCTTAACATGGGGCCATGAAGGACTTGGTGGAGTACTTGGCCAAGAGCGTGGTGGACCAGCCGGAGCGGGTTCGGGTGCAGGAAAGGCGTACCCGGGAAGGTCCCCTTTACGTGGTGGAGGTGGTCCCGGAGGATAAGGGTCGGCTCATCGGCAAGCAGGGCCGGGTCATCGAGTCCATCCGTACCCTGGTAAGGGCCTACGCCAAGCGCAAGGTGGGGGTGGAGGTGCGCTAGGCCCGCGGGGCTTTGGCATAATGGATTAGGGATGCGCCTGGTGGAAATCGGTCGGTTCGGTGCCCCCTATGCCCTGCGCGGGGGTCTGAAGTTCCGGGGTGAGCCGGTGGTGGCTCACCTGGAGCGGGTCTACGTGGAAGGGCATGGCTGGCGGGCGGTGGAGGACCTCTACCAGGTGGGGGATGACCTGGTGGTTCACCTGGCAGGGGTTTCCAGCCGGGAGCTGGCCGAGCCCTTGGTGGGCCTCCGGGTGTATGCCGAGGTGGAGGAACTTCCCCCCCTCGAGGAGGGCCGGTACTACTACTTTGCCCTGATTGGCCTACCCGTTTACGTGGGGGGCTTGAAGATGGGGGAGGTGGTGGACATCCTGGACGCAGGAGCCCAGGATGTCCTGGTGATCAAGGGCGTGGGGGAAAGGCTTCGCGACCAGACGGAGCGCCTGGTACCCCTGCAGGCGCCCTACGTGCGGGTGGAGGAGGAGGGCATCCACGTGGAGCCCATCCCCGGCCTCTTTGACTGAATGCGCTACACTATCCTCACCCTTTTCCCCGGTCTCATACGCCCCTGGCTTTCGGAATCCCTCCTGAAGAAGGCCCAGGAGCGGGGTCTCATCCAGGTGGAGGTGGTGGACCTCAGGGCCTATGGCCTGGGGCGGCACCGCACCGTGGACGACACTCCCTATGGCGGCGGGGCGGGAATGGTGATCCGCCCGGATGTGGCGGTGGCGGCCTTGGAGGCCGTTTTGCCTGCGGATGAGGTGATCCTCCTTTCCCCGGCGGGGGAACCCTTCACCCAGCGGGTGGCGGAGGAGCTGGCCCAAAGGGATCACCTGGTCCTTCTTTCCGGGCGCTACGAGGGGTTTGACGCCCGGGTGGAGGCCTTTGTGACCCGCTCCCTTTCCATCGGGGACTACGTGCTCATGGGGGGGGAGGTGGCGGCCTTGGCGGTGCTGGAGGCCACCGCCCGGCTTATTCCGGGGGTGATCGGGGATCCGGAAAGCCACCGGAGGGATTCCTTTGTCCGCGGGCTCCTGGACCACCCCCACTACACCCGTCCCCCGGAGTTCCGCGGGCTTCGGGTGCCGGAGGTTCTCCTTTCGGGAAACCACCCGGAGGTGGACCGCTGGCGCAGGCAGGAAGCCCTGAGGAAGACCCTTGCCGTGAGGCCAGAGCTGGTGCGGGAGGCCAGGCTTGGGCCCCTCGAGGTGGCCTGGCTTGCGGAAATGGACCGCGAGGGCTAGACTTAGGTCTGTTGCCCATGAACCCCTCGGGGTTCCTCTGGGAGGGAGGAGAACATGAACCGAGGAGCGCTGCTTAAGGTAGTGGAGGCCAAGTATACCCGCACCGATCTCCCGGAGTTCCGGCCCGGCGACACCGTGCGGGTGGCCTACCGGGTAAAGGAAGGCAACCGCACCCGGGTGCAGAACTTTGAGGGCATCGTCATCAAGATCAAGCGGAACGGGTACAACACCAGCTTCACCGTGCGTAAGGTGAGCTACGGCGTGGGGGTGGAGCGCATCTTCCCCCTGAACTCCCCCCTCATCGAGAAGATCGAGATCGTCCAGCGGGGCCGGGCCCGGCGGGCCAAGCTCTACTTCATCCGCGAGCTTTCCGAAAGGGAGATCCGCCGCAAGCTCCGCGCCGACCGCAAGCGCATCGGCCAGGACCAGGAAAGGGCCCGGGTGGCCAAGGAGGAGGCGGAAGCTGCCCAGGGCGCTACAGAGGCGGCTTCCGAAGGGGAACCCTCCGCCGAGTAAACCGGGGGCTATGGGAAGGGTGGGCTTGCCTGCCCTTCCTTATTTCTTCGCCAGGAATCCCAGGGACCTTGCCTTTTCCAGGGCTTCCACCCGGTTTCGGGCCAGAAGCTTGCCGTAGAGGCTTTCCAGGTGGTCCTTCACCGTGTCCGGGGAAAGGCCCAGGGCCTTGGCCATCTCCTTCACGGAAAGCCCCTGGGCCAGGAGGCGGAGGACTCCCTCCTCCCTCGAGGTGAGGCTGGGCAGGTCGGGGGGCTTCAGTTTTTCCTCCCCCTGGGCCACGCGGAGAAGGCGCCTTTTGAGCTCGGGAGCGGAGAGCTCCTTGGAAAAGTAGGCGTCAGCCCCGGCCAAAAACGCTTCCCGCACCAGGGCGGGCTCCTGGTAGGTGGTGAGGAGGGCGACGAGACCGGAATACCCCTTCTTCCGGAGCATTCGGGTGCACTCTAGCCCATCCAATACGGGCATCCTCAGGTCCAGGAGGACTGCCTCCGGGTTCAGGGCCAGGGTCTTTTCCAAGGCCTCCTTTCCATCCTGGGCCTCGGCCACCACCACGAGCCCTTCCCCCTCGAGGCCCGCCCTAAGCCCCAGGCGGAAGAGGGGGTGGTCGTCGGCGATCAGCACGCGGAGGCGGGATCCAGGGTTGCCCATCCTGGCTCTTAGCATAGGCCTGCGGTGTGAAAACGAGGCCAAAGCCTATACTTAAGCTATGCCCTTGACCCTGAACGACCTTGCCGCCCTTCCTGGCCGGGCGTCGGAGGCCCTGCTCCGCGAGGAGGTGGAGGAAACCGGGCTGGCTCCCGAGACCATCCTGGATAAGCTTCGGGAGCGCCTTGGCATCATGCGGGATTCCATCCGGAGGGGTCTCGCCTCGGATGCCCCCAGCGTGGCGGGAATGGTGGGGAAGAATGCCAAGACCTTGTGGGAAGCCCCGGATCCCTTGCGGGATCCGCTTCTAAAGCGGGTCCAGGCCTACGCCATGGCGGTCAACGAGGAAAATGCCCGCATGGGTCGGATTGTGGCGGCTCCCACGGCGGGTAGCGCCGGGACGCTTCCCGGGGCCTTGCTGGGAGTGGCGGATCACCTGGGCATCCCCGATGAGGACCTCCTCATGCCCATGGTCCTGGCCGCCGGGGTGGCCAAGATCATCAACCGCCAGATCTACATCGCCGGGGCCAGCGGGGGGTGCCAGGCGGAAATCGGCTCCTCGGCGGCCATGGCGGCGGCCGCCGTTACCGAGCTTCTCGGGGGGAGTGCGGAGGCCTCTGCCCATGCGGCGGCCTTGGCCCTGCAGAACACCCTGGGCCTGGTTTGCGATCCCGTGGGGGGGTTTGTGGAGGTGCCCTGCGTGATGCGCAATGGTTTTTATGCGGTGCATGCGGTGAGCGCCGCCTCCATGGCCTTAGCGGGGATAAGGAGCGTGATCCCCCCCGACGAGGTGATCCTGGCCATGGCGGGCATCGGCCGCCTTCTGCCCTTGGAGCTCAAGGAAACAGGCCTGGGGGGGTTGGCGGACACCCCCACGGGGCGTCGGCTGGCCGCCCAGGCCCTGGGGGAGGCTTCCGAGGATTGAGCTATTCCTCCCCTTTGGCTACCGGAACCCCCACCAGGTTGCCCCACTCCGTCCAGGAGCCGTCGTAGTTCTTCACGTGGGGATAGCCGAGGAGGTACTTGAGGACAAACCAGGAGTGGCTGGAGCGCTCGGCGATGCGGCAGTAGACCACCACGTCCTTGTCCGGGGTAATGCCCAGGGGCTCGTAGAGGGCCCTTAGCTCATCCGCGGACTTGAAGGTGCCGTCCGGGTTCACCGCCTTGGCCCAGGGGATGTTTTTGGCCCCGGGGATGTGGCCGGCCCGCAGGGCGCCCTCCTGAGGGTAGTTGGGCATGTGGGTGAGCTCCCCCCGGTACTCCTCGGGGCTCCGCACGTCCACCAGGGCACCCCCGCCCTCCTTAACCTTGAGGATGTGCTTGAGGACCTCATCCCGGTAGGCGCGGATGGACTCGTCCCGGTAGGGTACCCGGTAGCTCCCCTTGGGGTAGGTGGGAACCTCGGTGGAAAGGGGACGGCCTTCCTCCACCCACTTTTGCCGCCCCCCGTTCATGAGGCGCACGTCCTGGTGGCCGTTATATTTGAAGAACCAGAAGGCGTAGGCGGCCCACCAGTTGTTCTTGTCCCCGTAAAGGACCACGGTGGTGTCGTTGGAGATCCCAAGCCTTTCCATGAGGTTGGCAAACCCCTCCTCGTCCACAAAGTCCCGCACCACTGGATCCCAGAAATCCCGTTGCCAGTCCACCTTCTGTGCCCCGGGAATGTGGCCGGTTTCGTAAAGCAGGATGTCCTCGTCCACCTCGAGGATCCTCACCTTGGGATCCTCCAGGTGCTCCTGGACCCAGTCCGTGCTCACCAGAACCTCGGGATGCGCGTAGCCCATACCTCACCTCCCACCTACAGGATACCCTTGAGCGAGTGAGAGTAAAGAGGGTCCGTGCACATTCCCGCCCCGCTCCTTGCCAGAAAGGGCCGAGTCTGGTATAACGGGAACCGCGGGGAGTAGCCGCCCCTTGTGGGGCCAGCCGGTCGTCAGTACGGGAGCAATCCCCGGTCGGCTGGGGCGCCTGAGGGCGCATGGCAAGACCACCTGTATGGGTGGCCTTGGTTTTTGCTACTCCTCGGAAGGAGGTGGACGGGAATGGACATATTGGCGCTCTTGCTCATGGGGTTGGTCTTCGTGGCCAGCCTGGTGATTCAAGGCGGTCTTCAGGCTACCTTCGCCCGATTCAGCCGGGTGGCCAACAGCCGGGGGCTTACGGGGGCTGAGGTGGCCCGGGCCATCCTGGATGCCCATGGCCTCACCCACGTCCGGGTGGAGCCGGTGCCCGGGGCCCTCACGGACCACTACGATCCTCACGCCAAGGCGGTGCGGCTTTCCGAGCCCAACTACGCCTCGCCCAGCCTAGCGGCCCTGGCGGTGGCCGCCCACGAGGTGGGGCATGCGGTCCAGGATGCCCATGGCTACACCTGGCTTCGGGTGCGGGCCAGCCTGTGGCCAGCGGCCAGCCTGGGCACTAACCTGGGCCCGATCCTGGTGGTGGGCGGGTTGATGCTGGGGGCCATCGGTTTGGCCAAGCTTGGGCTTTACCTCTACCTGGCGGTGGCCCTATTCCAGCTGGTGACCCTCCCCGTGGAGTTCGACGCCTCCAGGCGGGCCCTGGAGTTCCTGCGGCGTATGGGCTTCCTCTCCCGAGAGGAGATGGCCCCTGCCCAAAAGGTGCTCACCTGGGCAGCCCTCACCTACGTGGCTGCCTTGGCCAGCTCCTTGGCCGCCATCCTCTACTACGCCAGCCTCCTCATGGGCCGGAGGGAGGAGTAGATGCCCCTTCTCCTTTGCCCAAGCTGCCAGGTGGGCATGAAGGAGGTGGAAAGGCGGGGGGTCCTCATCGACGTCTGCCCCCAGTGCGGGGGGGTGTGGCTGGATAGGGGGGAGCTGGAAAAACTCCTGGCGGAGGCCAAGGAGGTGGACCGGGCCTACGAGGAGGAGCGGGAGGCGTACTTCCGAAAGGAGGGGAAGCCCTACCGCAAGAAAAAGGGCTTCTTGGAAATCTTCGACCTCTTTGACTAGGCCTGAAGGCCAATCCCCCGGGGACCCTACCCCGGGGGATTGAGGTCTTCCCTTTCTTCGCGCAGGGGTCGGCGCCCTTGCGCTAGCGATGATCCCCCGAGCCCCCCAGTTTCCCCCGTTCCAGGCGGGAGCGAAGCTTGGCCAGGTTGCCTTGAGCCACCTCCTCCAGGCCCACCCCCAGGTCGGTGGCCAGCTGGGCCACATACCAAAGCACATCCCCGAGCTCTGCCACCAGATCCTCCCGGGCGGCCTGGCTGAGGTTTCCTCCATGGTCCCGGAGGATTTTCTTTACCTTGTTGGCCAGTTCCCCAGCTTCCCCCGCCAGGCCCAGGGTGGGGTAAAGAAGCCGGTAGGCTTCGGGGTAAAGGGCGGTTTTCTGGGCCTCCTGCTGGTACTCATTTAGGGTCACGGCTAGCCTCCTTGCGGATGGAGAACACCCGGCTCACGCCCCCTTGGGCGGTGACCCCATAGAGGGCGTGGCAGGCTTCCATGGTGCGCTTCTGATGGGTGACCAGGATGAACTGCTTGCCTGAGTTGAGGAAGCGGGTGAAGCGGACGAGGTTGGCCTCGTCAAGGGCGGCGTCCACCTCATCCAGCACGGCCAAGGGAAGGCCACCCTGGAGTTCACCCAGGGAGAAGAGGAAGGCGAGGGCTCCCAGGGTCTTTTCCCCCAGGGAGAGGAGGCGGAGGTCCTGGGTGCGCTTTCCCGCCGGAATCACCACCAGCTTTAGCCCCTGCCCTTCCCGCTTCACCTCGGCCCGGGCCCCGAGGAGGGCTAGGGCGTATTTTTGAAAGGCATTTTGGAAAACCTGGTAGCTTTCCTTCAGCCTCTCCCCGTAGGCTTTTTCCACAGCTTTGGCCTCGGCCTCGAGGCGAAGGAGGGCTTCCGTGGCCTCCTGCACCTCTTTGACCTGGGCCTCGAGGCGGGCTTCCAACTCCATTAGCTCCCTTTCCGCCAGGGCGTTTACGGGTCCCAAGGCTGCCCGTTCCCGCTCCACCTGGGCTAGCCTGGCCTGGAGGGCCCTGGGCGTGCCGGGCAGACGGTCTAAGGTGGGAAGGGAGGCCCTCTCCCGGCCCAGTTCCTCCAGGAGGGCTTCCCTGCGGGCCAGGAGCAGGCGGAGGTTTTCCCGCTCGCTCAAGAGGGCGTTGGCCCGGGTGAGGGCCCGGGTTTGCTGGTCCTCAAGGTTTGTCCTTTCCGCCCGCACGGCCTTAAGGCGCTCCTCTAGCTCCTGGGCCTTGGCCAGAAGGGGCTGGGTGGCGGCCAGTTTGGCCCTCAGTTCCTCCATCCTGGCCTGGATGCGGCGCACTTCCTCCTGGGATGCCGCCCAAGCCTCCCGGGCCTGGGAGAGGAGGCGCCAGCGCTCGTGGGCCTCCGCCTGGGCCAGGATTCCTTCCAGCTCCTCTCTTTCCTTCTCCAGGGCCAGAAGCTGGGCCTCCTCCCAGGTTTCCTGAGGCGGTGTGGGGGGTTGGGGAGGCGGGGGTAGGGGGGAGCGAAGCCTGGCTTGCAGGGCTCCCACCTGGGCCCGGGCTTCCTCCAGGCGGCGATGGGGAGGAAAGGAGGCCAGGGCTTCCTCCAGGGCTTTGATCTCCCTGGCGAGCTGCTCCTGCTCGGTTTCCAGATCCTCCAGGCGCCGCCTTAAGAGGAGGGTTTCCCCACCGCCCTTTAGGCGCCCACCGGATAGGGCTCCCAGGCGTTCCAGCACCTCGCCTTCTAGGGTGACCACCCTTTCCCGGCCCGAAGCCCTTCGGTAAGCCAGGGCTGCATCCAGGTCGGCGAAGACCAGGGTATCCCCCAGGAGGGCCAGGAGGATTTTCTCCTCGGGCAGGCCCGACTGCCGGAGCCGGGCCAGGCGAAAGGCAGGTCCCAGGAGGCCGGGCACGGGAGGGGGAGAGGGGGGAGGTGGCGGGGACAGAAGGGTTAGGGGCAGGAAGGTGGCCCGGCCCCCTTCCCGTTTCAGGAGGGCGATGGCGGCCTTGGCGGCCTCCTCGTCCTGGGTGAGGACCCATTGGAGCCGGGGGCCCAGGGCCACCTCCAAGGCCAGCTCCAGCCCCGGCTCGGGCCGGACCAGGTCCGCCACCACCCCCAGCACCCCCGGAAGCTTCCGCACCTTTCGGGGTCCCTCGTGCAGGTCGCTGCCGGCCTCCAGAAGCCGCCTGAGCCGCTCGGCCTCCCTAAGGGCTCCCTGGGCCTGGGCGCGCAGTTCGGCGAGGCGGGTTTCCAACCGCTTCCTTTCGGCGATTTTCCCCTCGAGGTCCCGAAGTTCCTCAAGCCTTTGGGCAAGCTCCTCCTCCAAGCGGGTGCGTTCCGCCAGGGCTTCCTGGTAGGCCTTCAGGCGTTCCTCGTAGCGGGCGGTTTCCGTCAGGTACCGGCGGAAGGCTTCCTCGTGGCGCTTTTTGGCGGCCAGCAGGCGGGCTTCTTCCGCTTTCAAATGCCTAAGCTGGGTGCGAAGCTCCTCGAGGGGCCGGGGGGGAGGGGGTATTGGGGGGCCAGGGTCTTCAGGAGGGGGACGGTCCAGGGCCCTTTGCAGCCGGGCGAGTTCCTTAAGCTCCCGCTCGAAGCCCTCCCGCTCCTTTAGGCGCAGGCGCACCGCTTCCAGCTCCTGGCGCAGGGATTCCTCTTCGCGGGCCAGGGCCAGGCGCCTTTGCTCCAGGGCTTGGCGCTCCCTCTCCAGGGTTTCCTCCTCCCTGGCCAGGGTCTTAAGCCGCTCCTCGGCCCTCGCCATCTCGGCTTGGGCTTCCTCCATGCGGGCTTCCAGGAGGCTTACCTTGAGGGCCAGGGCCTCGAGGTCCAGGGCCTGGGCCTGCCTGGCCCGCTTTGCTTCCCCCCTAAGCCGTTCTGCCTGGGCCTTAAGCTCCTGGAGTTCCCGCTCGCGTTCTTCCAGAAGGCGGCTTGCCTCTTGCAGCTCCTTCTCCGCCACCCGGGCGGCTTCCGCCACCGGCCTCAGCCCGGCGGCCTCCTCCAGGTGGGCCAGCAGGACTTCCTCGGGGGCTTCCAGGAGGGCGGCCACCTCCCCCTGGCCCACGATGGCGTACCCCCCTCGGCCGAGGCCCGTGCCCGCAAGGTGGAGGGCCAGGGCCTTGGCGCTTAAGGGGCGGCCGTTCACCCGAAAGAGGGAGCGGTCCCCTTCGATGCGCCGTTCCACGGTAAGCCTTTCCCTTCCCCGGGAAAGCTCCAGGCGGACCTCCGCCATGGCCTGGGGCGGGCGGCCCTCGCCCCCATGGAAGAGAAAGGTGCCCAGTTCCTGCCCGCGTAGCTCATGGGCGCGGGCTCCGGTCACGAAGCGCAAGGCCTCCACCAGGTTACTCTTGCCGGAGCCATTGGGCCCGATGATCCCGGTGATGGGGTCCGGGAAGTCCAAGGCGGTGCGCTCCGCAAAGGACTTGAACCCCTGGAGGACGAGGCGGTCGATGCGCCAGGTATCCCTCATGGCAGGCGGAAAGGCTGGCTTAGATCCAGATGGGCTAGGCCCGGCTTGGGTTCTCCCTCCACCAGGAAGCGCACCTCCTGGGCCTGGGGGAAGGTGGAAAGGAGGGTATAGGCCAGACTGTAGAGGCGCAGGGCTTCCTGGCTGGCATCCAGACCCAGGGCAAAGTCGGCGGGAAGATCCACCACGAAAAGGTTGCCCAGCCGGTAGAGGGCCCGGGGCTTGGGGGCTTGAAGGGCCTCGGCCCAGGCGGCCAGGACCTTGTTTTCCGGGGTATCCCCGGGGGCCAGCTCGAGGGTACGGGTTTCCTTCAGGAGGCCCTGGGGCGGGTTGGGTAGGTAGAGGATCATGGGCAGGCTGCTTGCGGCCGAGGCTTCCTCCGAGGGCAAGGGCAGGGCGGATGAAGCCCGCCATCCCTGGCTTTGCCAGTAGACCAGGGCTCCCAAGGTAAAGAGGACGAGGCCAAGGAGGTTCCAGAAGGTCAAGAGTCGGCGCATGGCTACTCCAGATAGGTGCGGATGGCCTGGGCGATGGCCTCCGCCACCTGGTTGCGGGCCTCAGGGGTCTTCAACCGTTCCACCCCCACCTCCAGGACCACCCCCGCACCGGGAATGTCGGTGAGGGCGTAAGGACCCTCCGCCCGGGCCAGCACGATGCCCAGGGCGGAAAAAGCCTTTTCCAGGGCCTCAGCCAGGCGCCGTGGGTCGCCGGCGTAGACCTTTAGCAAGGTGGCTTGCTCTGCCGGGGCTGAGGCCAGGAGGGCCTCGGCGTTTTGGGCTAAGGGGGTGGAACGGGCCTTGGGCAGGTAGAGGTTCACCGCACTGCCCTGGGTGACATGGAGGGAAACCACCACCGAGGCTGCCTGGGCCAGGCTCAAGCGGGCCTCGAGGGGCACGGTTTCATCCCCTTGCCGGGAGACCCGGGCGTTGGGCAGGCGGGCGGCCACCCGCCTGGCTAGGTCGAGGGTGAGGTCCTTCTCCAAAAGCCCCCCTGCCGAGATGCCCGGGTCCTTCCCCCCGTGGCCGGGGTCCAGGAGGACCGTGGGCCTGGGTCTGGCTGGGGGGCTCCACTCCAGGATCACCTGGCCTCCTCCGGGGTAGTAAAGCCTAGTGGGTGGGGTTTCCAGGGTGAGGCGAAGTCCCCGGGCTTCCTGGCTGAGGCCCGCTCCTTCTCCCTGGGCCAGGAGGAAGAGGACGCTATTGCCCTCCACCAGGGCGTTCACCTCCCGGGAGAAGCGAAGGAGGATCTGGAGCGGCCTCCGCTCCACCCCCAAAAGCCTGGCCCAGGGCAGTTGGAGAAGGATGCCCTCCTGGGCCCGGTATTCCAGGCCCAAGGCCTCGCTTAACGGCCGCAAGGGTACGAAGACCTCCTGCCCCCGTTTCCAGCCGGCCCCCCGGGCGGCGGCCTGGGCCTCGTTTTCCACCAGGGGGAAAACCTTGTAGCGGCTTCCCAGGCCCAGGGCCACCTGGCCTTCCCCTTGCCACAGGGCGAGCCCCAGGCCCCGGGCTATCAAGCGCACCTCCCCGTAGGCCACGCCCCGCCCCCCTGGGTAAAGGGCCTGGCCCACCTCACCCCCCACCAGAAGGGGTCTTGGAGCCTGGGCCAAGGCGGGAAGGAAAACCAGGGCTAGGGCAAAAAACCTCATAGCTCCTCCAGGGCGCGGCGCACGGCCCGCTTCTTGTCGTCTTCTTTTCTCTGATAGGCCTTTTTGCCCCGGGCTAGGCCCAGGAGCACCTTGGCGTAGCCCCTTTCGTTGAAGTAGATCTTAAGGGGTACCAGGGTGAGGCCCTTCTGTTCCACCCTGCCCCTTAACCGGTTGAGCTCGTGGCGGTGAAGGAGAAGCTTGCGCTTTCTCCTGGGGTCCACGTTGGTGTAGGATCCCTTTTCATAGGGGGCGATGTAAAGGTTTTCCAGGTAAAGCTCGCCGTTTTCAAACTTGGCAAAGCTGCCCGTGAAATCCACCTTACCGGCGCGGAGGGATTTGACCTCGGTTCCCTTCAGGACGATCCCCGCCTCGTAGGTTTCCAGAATCTCGTAGTCGTGCCGTGCCCGGCGGTTCTCCAGCACGAAAGCCATCTTATACCACCCCACCCTGGCGAAAGCCAGGGTGGGGGCCCCGGCTATCAGAGGCGGTAGGCTTCTGGCCGCCGGTGGCGGAGGATGGGATACCGGGTGCGGTACGCCTCCAGGAAGGCAAAGTCCAGGTCAAAAAGCAGAAGCCCCTCCTCATCCTTAAGCCCCAAAAGGTGCCCGTCCGGGGCCACGGCGAAGGAGGGGCTTCCCGTGTCCGCCCGGTTGGCGAGGAGGAGGTAAGCCTGGTTCTCCGCCGCCCTCGCCCGGGCCAGGACCGCAAGAAGCTCCTGGTACTCCCCGGGCCAGGCCGAGCCCACCAGAAAAACCTCGGCGCCCATCAGGGCGTAGCTGCGAAAAAGTTCGGGGAAATCCAGGTCATAGCAAAGGGCAAGCCCGAACCTTCGTCCCTGGAACTCCCACATTACGGGGCCTTCCCCAGGCTCAACGCCTTCGTCCCCTTCCTCCCCCAGGGCCAGGAAGGGATGCACCTTGTCGTAGAAGGGGCCCTGGGGGAAGACGCCAAGCCGGTTCCTGGGGCCTTGGGCCAGGTAGCCCGCCACCACCCTCATGCGGCTTTCCTCGGCCAGGGCCTCGAGGGCTTGGGGAAGGTCTTCTTCCCCTTGCCTCCCCAGGACCAGCTCGGGGAGGAGGAGGGCCAAGGCCCCCTCCTCCCGGGCCTGGTGCACCAGGGGGGCGAGGATCTTTAAAAGCCTGGGTAGGCTTTCCTGCCTTCCAAGGTGGGCCAGGGCCAGCCGCACGCTAGCGCCTTCCCAGGACCTTCCAGGCGGAGGGCAGGACCAAGGCCGCCACCACCGCCTTCACCAGGTCCCCGGGGATGAAGGGGAAAAGCCCCATGGCCAAAAGGGCGCCGGTGCCTGCAAACTTGCCTGCCCCCATGAGCCAGGCGGCAAGCCAGGGAAGCCCCACCAGGTAGAGCAGGGCGTTGCCCGCCAGCATGGCCAAAAGGGTTCCCAGGAAGCTCCGGTCCAGGCCGAACCGCTCCACCAGTAGCCCCACCAAGCCTGCGGCCAGGGGGAAGGCCAGGAGGAAGCCCCCGGTGGGGCCGAGAATCTTGGCCAAGCCCCCTGTACCCCCAGCAAAGACGGGTAGGCCCATGGCTCCTTCCGCCAGGTAGGCCAAGAGGGACAGGAAGCCAAGGCGGCTTCCCAACGCTGCTCCCACCAGGAGGATCGCCAGGGTCTGGCCGGTGATGGGCACGGGGGTGAAGGGCAAAGGAAGGCTGATCCGGGCGGCCAGGGCCACCAGGAGGCTACCCGCCAGGATCAGGGCCAGGTCCCGGGCCAGGGTGCGGTGGGGCCAGAGGGTTTTAACCAGGGGTGGATAGGGGAGAACCTCGGTTTTCATCGTTCGTACCTCCCGGACCACGCGGGGTGGTCGTCAACGAAAATACGCTTTTCGGGTTGACGGGTCAAGGGGGAGGGTTTGCTTAAGGCAAGTGCCGTCAATCACTTATGAGAAAGCCGATATACTGAAGGCATGGCTCTTGACCTCTACGGTAAGGGGGCGAGGAGCCACGTGGGGAGGTAAGCTATGAAGGTAGGCATCAACGGATTCGGCAGAATCGGCCGTCAGGTGTTTCGCATCCTCCACGGGCGAGGGGTGGAGGTAGCCCTCATCAACGACCTTACCGACAACCGGACCCTGGCCCACCTGCTCAAGTACGATTCCATCTACCACCGCTTCCCCGGCGAGGTGGGTTACGATGACGAGAACATTTACGTGGACGGCAAGGCCATCCGGGCCACCGCCATCAAGGATCCCAGGGAGCTTCCTTGGGGAAGCCTGGGTGTGGATGTGGTCATCGAGTCCACGGGGGTGTTCACCGATGCCGACAAGGCCAAGGCCCACCTCGAGGCGGGAGCCAAGAAGGTCATCATCACCGCCCCGGCCAAGGGGGAGGACATCACCATCGTCATGGGGGTGAACCACGAGCAGTACGACCCGGCCCGGCACCACATCATCTCCAACGCCTCCTGCACCACCAACTCCCTGGCCCCGGTGATGAAGGTTTTGGAGGAGGCCTTTGGCGTGGAAAAGGCCCTCATGACCACCGTTCACTCCTACACCAACGACCAGCGGGTCCTGGATCTGCCCCACAAGGATCTGCGCCGGGCGCGGGCGGCGGCCATCAACATCATCCCCACCACCACCGGGGCCGCCAAGGCCACGGCCTTGGTGCTTCCTTCCCTGAAGGGCCGTTTCGACGGAAGTGCTTTGAGGGTGCCCACGGCCACGGGGAGCATCTCCGACATCACCGCCCTTCTCAAGCGGGAGGTGACCGCAGAAGAGGTGAACGCCGCCCTCAAGGCGGCGGCCGAGGGGCCTTTGAAGGGCATCCTGGCCTACACCGAGGATGAGATCGTCCTTCAGGACATCGTGATGGATCCCCACTCCTCCATCGTGGACGGCAAGCTCACCAAGGCCCTGGGCAACCTGGTGAAGGTCTTTGCCTGGTACGACAACGAGTGGGGCTACTCCAACCGGGTGGCGGATCTGGTGGAGCTGGTGCTGAAGAAGGGGGTTTAGATGCGCACCCTAAAGGACCTGGACCCCCGGGGGAAGCGCATCCTGGTGCGGGTGGACTACAACGTCCCCATCAAGGAGGGCGTGGTGCAGGACGATACCCGCATCCAGGAAAGCCTTCCCACCCTCCGCCACCTCCTCGAGGCCGGGGCTTCCCTGGTCCTCCTCTCCCACCTGGGCCGGCCCAAGGGGGTGGACCCCAAGTACTCCCTGGCCCCGGTGGCGGAGGCTTTGGGCCGCTACCTTTCCGGCGTCCGCTTCGTGCCCCATAGCCCCGGTTCCGACCAGGCGCACCAGGCGGTTGAAGCCCTGGCCCCGGGGGAGGTGGCCCTCCTGGAAAACGTGCGCTTCGAGCCAGGGGAGGAGAAGAACGATCCCGATCTTGCCGCCCGCTACGCCCGGCTGGGGGAGGCCTTTGTCCTGGATGCCTTTGGTAGTGCCCACCGGGCCCACGCCAGCGTGGTGGGGGTGGCGAGGCTTCTCCCTTCCTTTGCCGGGCTCCTCATGGAAAAGGAGGTGAAGGCTCTTTCCCGGCTCCTCCGGGATCCGGAGAAGCCCTATGCGGTGGTCATCGGGGGGGCCAAGGTTTCCGACAAGATCGGGGTCATAGAAAACCTCCTTCCCCGCATAGACCGCCTTCTCATCGGCGGCGCCATGGCCTTCACCTTCATCAAGGCCCTTGGGGGCGAGGTGGGAAAGAGCCTGGTGGAGGAGGACCGGCTGGATCTGGCCAAGGACCTGCTTCGGCGGGCGGAATCCTTGGGGGTAAGGGTGCACCTGCCCGTGGATGTGGTGGCGGCCGAGCGGATTGAGGCTGGGGTGGAAACCCGCACCTTCCCTGCGGACGCCATTCCCGTGCCCTATATGGGCTTGGACATCGGGCCCAAGACCCAGGTGGCCTTCGCCGAGGCCTTGAAGGGGGCGAGAACAGTCTTCTGGAACGGGCCCATGGGGGTCTTTGAGGTGCCGCCCTTCGACGAGGGTACCCTGGCGGTGGGCCGGGCGGTGGCGGCCTTGGAAGGAGCCTTCACCGTGATGGGAGGGGGCGACTCCGTGGCGGCGGTGAACCGCCTGGGCCTTAAGGACCGGTTTAGCCACGTGTCCACCGGGGGTGGGGCGAGCCTCGAGTACCTGGAGAAAGGCACCCTCCCGGGGATTGAGGTCCTGGAGTAGGAAGACCTAATCCGGCCACGCCCCCTGGGGCGGGGTTTTCCTGTAGGATAGCGGCATGCGCAGGGTTTTGGTGGCAGGAAACTGGAAGATGCACAAGGTGCCCTCGGAGGCTAGGGTCTGGCTTGCCGAGCTCAGGAGGCTTCTGCCTCCTTTAGAGTCCGAGGTGGCGGTGCTGCCTGCCTTTCCCATGCTTCCCGTGGCCAGGGAGGTGCTTTCCGGTGCCCAGGTGGCCTACGGGGCCCAGGATGTCTCCCCCCACCGGGAAGGCGCCTATACGGGGGAGGTTTCCGCCCGGATGCTTTCCGATCTCGGGTGCCGCTACACCATCGTGGGGCACTCGGAGAGGCGGCGCTACCACCACGAGACGGATACCCTGGTGGCGGAGAAGGCGAAAAGGCTTTTGGAGGAGGGGGTTACCCCCATCCTTTGCGTGGGGGAACCCTTGGAGGTGAGGGAAAGGGGAGAGGCGGTGCCCTATACCCTGGCCCAGTTGAGGGGGAGCCTCGAGGGGGTGAACCCCCCGGGTCCTGAGGCCTTGGTGATTGCCTACGAGCCGGTCTGGGCCATCGGCACCGGGCGGAACGCCACCCCACAGGACGCCGAGGCCATGCACCAGGCCATCCGGCAGGCCCTGGCCGAGCTTTACGGCGAGGAGTTCGCCAGGAGGGTGCGGATCCTTTATGGGGGGAGCGTGAACCCCAAGAACTTCGCCGATCTCCTTTCCATGCCCAACGTGGACGGGGGGCTCGTGGGCGGGGCGAGCCTGGAGCTTGAAAGCTTCCTCGCCCTCCTCCGGATCGCGGGTTAGGGGAGTACCCGGATGGTCCCCTCCTGCGCCACCACGTGAAGGTGCCGGTCCAAGCTTAGGACCAGGCCCCCGTTCCGCTCGGCTACGGCGACGACCGCGGCGTCGGCAAAGCCCAAGGGCAGGTCCCGGTACCGGGCCACGAGCGCCCTGACCCGGGGCAGGTCTTCTTCCCCGCATTCCAGGGAGAAAGCCCCGGCCTCGAGGTCTTGGAGGAAGGCCTCGAGGGCCCCAAGGCCCAGGCGCCTTTCCGCGAGGTAGGCGATCTCGGCGAGGATGCCCATGGGCACCAGGTAGGGACCTGGATCAGAAAGAAGGAGCGCCTTAACGCGGCCGTGGTCCGGGTCCTTCCGGTTCAGGAGGGCGAAGAGGGCGGAGGTGTCCAGAGTGATCATCGCTCGGACCAGACCCTTTCCAGCCACCCCTCGGAGGCGCGCCCGGAGAGCTCCTCGTCCTCGCCCACGCCTAGGGAACGAAAGGCGGGTCTTTGGCGCTGGGTAAGGTAAGCGGCCAAGGCCTCCCGGATGAGCTCTGCCTGGCTTTTGCCCTCCCGCCGCGCGGCCTCCTTTAGGGCGCGGTGAAGCTCAGGGGGGAGGTAGAGGGTCGTCTTCTCCATGTCTTCACTGTACACCTTATATGGTAGGTGTCGTCAGCGGACCTCGAGGGTCAGAGCCGCAGGGGCGGAAGCTCAGGCCCTCACACGTCTAAAATGGCTCCATGGCCCTGGATTTCCCGGCAAGCCCCCTGGCCCCCGCCCTCCGCCTCCTGGAGGAAGGGCGGGACCGGGAGGCGGAAGCCCTCCTCCAAACTTCCCAAGAAGGCCTCCCGGAGGCCGAGCGCCTGGCCCTTCTAGGCTTCGTAGAGGCCCGTAAGGGGAACCTTCGGGCCTACCGCGCCCTGGCCCTGGAGGCCGCCCGAAGGGCCCAGACCCCCCTCACCCTCTACCACCTGGGCCTGGCCCTCCCTCCAAAGGCGGGGGCCCTGGCCCTGGAGGAGGCCCTCCACCGCTTCCAGGGAGACCCCAAGGCCGAGGCCCGCCTCGCCTTCGCCCTGGCCCGCGCCCTAAGGGGGCTTGGCCGCCTCAGGGAGGCCCTGGGCTACGCCGCTCTTGCCCTTGCCCGGGGCTTTGGCCCCTTCGCCCTCCTGGAGTGGGCCTGGCTCGCCCTCCTCGCCGAGGAGGACCCTCCCCTCCCCGACCTCCTCCGGCAGGTGGAACTCCTGGCCCTGGAGGGGGGCACGGGGCTCTACGCCCGCTTCCTCATGGCCCACCTGCGCTTCCTCCAGGGGGAGGAGGCCTCGGGGAGGGCCTACCTGCGGAAGGCCCTTGGCGAGGCCCCTCTTCCCGCCCTTCCCTACCTCGCCCCCGCCGGGGTGCGCCTCCTGGGGAAGGAGGTCCTCCCCTTCCTCCTGGCGGCGAGGCCCTGGGCCAAGGAGCCCCTCACCCAGGCCCTCCTCGCCTTGGCCGAAGGGCTCTACCGGGAGGACGAGGAAGGGGTGGCCAAGACCCTGCCCCTCCTCCTGGAGGAGGTGGCGGAGGAGGCCATGCGGGGCCTCCTCTTCCTGGGAAGGCCCCACCCCCTCCTGGGAGAGCTCTCCCGGAGGGGGCAGGAGCTCCTCTGGGCCGCAAGCCCCTCGGCCCACTTCCAGGCCCTGGGAGAGCCAAGGCTTGGGGGCAAGCCCCTCCCCCTGCGCCAGGCGGAGCTCCTCGTCCTCCTCCTCGCCCGGAAGGAGGGGTGGAGGGGGGAGGAGCTGGCCCTGGCCCTCTACGGGGAGGCCAACGGGCCCGCCCTCCGCATGGAGGTGCTCCGCCTGAGGCAACGGGGGCTTGCCGTGAAAAGCCGGCCCTACCGCCTGGCCCAGGCCCTACAGGCGGACTTCTTGGAAGTATGGGGGGCCCTGCGTCAAGGAGACCTGAGCGGGGCCCTTGCCCGCTACCGGGGCCCCCTCCTCCCCCAGAGCCAGGCCCCGGGGGTGGAGGCCCTGAGGGCGGAGCTGGAAGAGGCCCTGAGGCGGGCGGTCTTGGCCCAGGGCGAGGTGGAAAGCCTCTTCCTCCTGGCCGAGCGCCTGGGGGAGGACCTGGGGGTCTGGGAGGCCCTCCTGGAGAGGCTACCCTCCCAAGACCCCCGCCTTCCCATCGCCCAGGCCCGGGTGGAAAGGCTCAGGAGGGAGTGGGGCCTCTAAGGTACCCCACCGCAGCTTTGGCCGCGGTGGGGGCCCCAAAAGGTATTCCCACAGCCCCGGCTTGGGCATCCCATGTTGCAAAGCCGAAGTGGCGCTTAGAGCCCAAGCCCCGGGGGCGGGCAGTGGGGGGCGAGGCACTGGGGAAGGACCCCAGAGCCCCCGAGGAGGGCGAGGAGAAGCCACAGGAACTGCATGTTTAAAGGCTACCCAGGCTTACGTAACCTCCGCGTAACGCCCTGGGGTCTTTATGAGAGTCTTCTGAGTTACGCGAGCGTTACCATCCCCTTGCTACCTTAAGGCCAGCCTGAGGATGGCCGAGAGGGGTGAAAGGGCATGCAAGACGGGATGTTGCAGCTACTCGTGGTGAACCTCCATGAACCCGCCCAGGCACCAGCCCGGGGAGGGGCAGCCTATAAGCCGAGCCGCTTCAACCACTTCCACACCCTGCTCACGGGCGAGAAGCTCGCCTTCAACTCCCTCTCCGGTGGCCTGGCCGTCTTGGATTCAGAAGGATGGGCGCGCTACACGGCCCTGGTCAAGGGGGAGCCCTTGGACCCCAAGAACCCTGTAGACCAGGGGCTCGTGGAAGGCCGCTTCGTCGTTCCCGAGAACTTTGACGAGCTGGCCTACCTTAAGACCCTCCACCTGCGGCAGCGCTACACCACGGAGGCCTGGAGCCTAACGATCTGTCCCACCATAGACTGCAACTTCGGCTGCGACTACTGCTTCCAGCGGCACCGGGTGAGCCGCATGACCGAAGCGGTTCAGGCCAAGCTCCTGGAGGTCTTCGCTCAAAAAGCCCCCCGCCTCAGCAAGTTCTTCGTCACCTGGTTTGGCGGTGAGCCTACCCTGGCCTGGGATGTCGTCCAGAGGCTATCCCAGGGGTTCTTGGAGGTAGCCGAGAGGAACCGCGTGGAGTACAGCGCGAGCCTCATCACGAACGGCTACCTCCTGGACGAAGGGAAGGTGGCGGACATGGTCCGTTACCGCATTCACCTGGTCCAGATCACCCTGGACGGGGACGCTCCCTACCACGACCAGCGCCGCCACCTCCTTACCGGGGAGGGGAGCTTTGAGCGCATCCTGGCCAACCTGCGCCTCTTCCTCGGGAAACCTGTCTTCGTCCACATCCGGGTCAACGTGGACGTCCGGAACCGCGAGGGTGTGCCCGCCCTCTTGAAGCGTCTGGCCGAGGAAGGGCTGGCCCACCAGGAGAACCTGCGGGTCTACTTTGCCCCCGTAACCTCCACCGCCCCGCCCAGCCACGGGGTCAAGGGGTTCTGCTTTACCCGCAAGGACTTCGCCCGGATTGAGCCGGAGTACTTCACCCTTGCGGAAAGCCTAGGCCTGGCCACCCTTCCCTACCCCTCCCTTCAGCTTGGAGGGTGCGTGGCTGCCCATCCGGAGGGCTTCGTGGTGGAGCCCGACGGCACCCTGCAGAAGTGTTGGGACACAGTGGGGCAGCCCGAGTTCGCCGTGGGCAACCTCCTGGAATACGATCCCCTGCAACTTGCGGAGAACCCCGTTTACCAGCGCTGGATGTCCTGGGACCCCTTCTCCGAAGAGCTCGCCTGCTCCCGTTGCACCTGGCTTCCTGCGTGCATGGGGGGGTGCCCCTTGAAGGTGGTCTTCCCCGAGGCCATGCCTGAGGGGAAGGTGGAGCTGGAGTGCACCACCTTCAAGTGGAACTGGAAGCGTACCTTTACTTTGCTAGCCGAACGTGCAGGCGAGGCGGAGCCGGCACCTCGGCCCTGCACGGGCTAGGGAAAGGAGGTGAGGAAAGATGCGGTGGATTGTAAAGCCTTCCCGGGTGCAGCCCTTGGGTGACCCGGGTTGCGGTGGAAGGATGCCCGCGCCCTGCCCTCAAAGATAATAGGGCTAATGTAGCCAAGTCCTGGATGGCAGCAGGCTACCAGGTGCCAAGAAACTTCCTGCTGCCATCCACATCTTTAGCGAGGTCTGCATGCTCTGGCCGCTTTGGAGCGAGTTCCTGCTCTCTTGGGCCCGAACCCGGCGTTACTGGTTCAACACGCTGGCAAACCTGGGGGGGAGCCTCCTCTACTTCTACGCAATCCTTTTGGGCTTTAGCCGGCTTACCCCCGAGGAGGCCCGCTTCTTGGACCCAGGCCCCCTGCTTCTGGTCTTCACGGCCTTCAACCTCACCTTGTTCACCTTCCAGTCCATCGCCTACACGGTCCAGGGCGAGGCGCAACTGGGGACCCTGGAACACATGGCCCTGGCCCGGGGAGGCCTCCTGCGCCAGCTCCTCCTTCGGGCCCTGGTGCAAAGCCTATTCGGGGTTCTCTGGAGCCTTTTGGTCCTCCTACCCTTGGCCTTGGCCTTCGGCGTGACCCTAGGCCCCCTGGCCCGCTGGCCTTTGGGGTTCTTGCCCCTTTTCCTGGCCGCCTTGGGCTTCGGCCTCCTCATGGGGGCCACTGCCTTGTACTTCAAGCAGGTGGACGAGTTTTTCACCATCGTCCAGTTCCTCTTCCTGCCCTACTTCTTTTATCTGGTCCGGTTTGAGCCCTGGATGGCCCACCTGCCCTTCGCCCCCGGGGTGCACCTCCTGCGGCTTAGCCTCTCAGGGGCGGAGGCGCCTTGGGGCCTGTTGGGCCTGGCCCTCTTTCAAGGGCTCCTCCTCTTCGCCCTGGGGCTTTGGGCCATGGCCTACATGTACCGCCTGGTGCGCAGGCGGGGTATATTGGGGAGGTTCTAGGAGGTGTGATGCTCTGCTGGCAACTCTGGAGCGAGTTTCTCCTGGAGTGGAACCTGACCAGGCGCTACTGGTTTGACACCCTGGCGGGGCTTTTGGCCTCCGTCCTCTTCTTCTACTCCATGGTCCTCGGCTTGGAGAACCTGACCCCCGAGGGGCTGGCGAGCCTAGGTCTGGACCTGGGCCCCCTCCTCCTGGTCTTCGCCGCCTTCAACCTGGTGGTGGGCACCTTTCAGTCCATCGCCTATTCCGTCCAGTCCGAGGCCGCCTTAGGCACCCTGGAGCATCTGGGCCTGGCCCGGGGAGGGCTTCTCCGACAGCTCCTCCTGCGCGCCCTCGTACGGGGACTTCAGGGCATCACCACAAGCGCTCTTGTCCTCCTTCCCCTCGCCCTTCTCCTCGGGGTGCGGCTCGCCCCCGCCCCCTGGTGGCCTTTGAGCCTTTTGCTTCTCTACCTCGCCGCCCTAGGCTTCGCTCTGGGCATGGGGGCCCTCGCCCTTCACTTCAAGCGGGTGGAGGGCTTCTTCACCATCGTCCAGTTCCTTTTCCTGCCCTACTTCTTCTCCCTGGTTCGCTTCGCTCCCTGGATGACCCCCCTCCCCTTTGCCCCAGGGACGCAGCTCCTGAAGCTCGCCCTCACCGGGGAGGGGGCGTTCCCCGGGCTTCTCCTCCTCGCCTTCGTGCAGGCCCTCCTCTTTCTCGGGGCGGGGCTTTTCGCCATGGCCTGGGTCTACGCGGCGGTGCGGCGGAGGGGCCTATTAGGGAGGTACTGATGCGGCTTTTGGTGCAGAACGTCCACAAGCGCTTCGGCAAGCTGGAGGCCCTCAAGGGGGTGAGCCTGGAGCTTGGGGCCGGGGAGATCCTGGGCCTTTTGGGCCCCAACGGGGCGGGCAAGACCACCCTCATCAAGGTCGTCCTCGGCCTCCTCCTCCCCGACGCGGGAGAGGTGGTCCTGGAAGAGGGCGGGGCGCGGCGCAGGCCCCAGGGCCACGAGTTCGGCGTCCTCCTGGAGGGAAGCCGCAACCTCTACGTCAACCTGAGCCTCCTGGTGAACGCCCTCTACTTCGGGGGCATCCGGGGGCTTCCCCCAAAGGAAGTCCGCCCCCGGTTTGAGGCCTGGCTGGAGCGCTTCGGCCTAAAGGACCGCCTCCACGCCCCCCTCGCCTCCCTCTCCCGGGGCATGCAGCAGAAGGCGGCCTTGGCCCTGGCCCTGGCCCTCAAGCCCCGCTTCCTCCTCCTGGACGAGCCTACCCTGGGCCTGGACCCCGTGAGCCGGAGGGAGTTTGAGGGGATCCTCCTGGAGCTTAAGAAGGAGGGCTGGGGTATCCTCCTCACCTCCCACGACCTCGAGGTGGTGGAGCGGGTGAGCGACCGGGTGGCCTTCCTCCACCGGGGGGAGGTGCGGCGGCAGGGCCCCACCCGGGCCCTCCTCCGGGACTGGGCCGGGGAGGGGTACCGGGTGCGCCTCGCCGAGCCCAAGGCGGAGGCCCTCCTCAAGGCCCTGGGCCCCGGCTGGAGTGCGGAAGGCCCCGAGGTCCTCTTCTTCCTGGGGCCGTGGGAGGCGCTGCGGGAGGTCTTGGGAACCCTCCCCGTGGAAGTGTTGGAGGTCTCCCGGGGGACGCCGAGCCTCGAGGCCCTCTTCCTCCACCTCTTCGGGGAGGCCCGCCCTTCCCCCAGCGCATAACTTTGCGCTACCCTATCCCCATGCGCCTCCACCCCCGCACCGAGGCGGCCAAGGAGAGCATCTTCCCCAGGATGAGCCAGCTCGCCCAGCGCCTTGGGGCGGTAAACCTGGGCCAGGGTTTTCCCTCCAACCCACCGCCTGCCTTCCTCCTCGAGGCGGTGCGCAAGGCCTTAGGGCGCTACGACCAGTACGCTCCCCCGGCGGGGCTTCCCCTGCTCAGGGAAGCCCTGGCGGAAGAGTTCGGGGTGGAGCCCGAGCACGTGGTGGTCACCTCCGGGGCCACGGAGGCCATACATGTTCTCCTGCAGAGCCTGGTGGGTCCCGGGGACGAGGTGGTGGTCCTGGAGCCCTTCTTCGACGTGTACCTGCCCGATGCCTTCCTGGCCGGGGCCGAGGCCAGGCTGGTGCGGCTTGAACTTGGGGAAAAGGGCTTCCGTCTGGACCTCTTTGCCTTGGAGAAAGCCATCACCCCCCGCACCCGCCTACTTCTGGTCAACGCCCCCATGAACCCCACGGGCTTGGTCTTCCGCGAGGAGGAGCTAAGGGCCCTGGCAACCTTGGCCCAAAGGCACGACCTCTTCCTGGTTTCCGACGAGGTGTACGACGAGCTTTACTTTGGGCAGAGGCCAAGACGCCTGAGGGAGTTCGCTCCCGAGCGCACCTTTACCGTGGGGAGTGCGGGGAAGCGCCTCGAGGCCACGGGTTACCGGGTGGGCTGGATCGTGGGGCCCAAGGAGTTCATGCCCGCCCTGGCGGGGATGCGCCAGTGGACCAGCTTCTCCGCTCCAAGCCCCCTGCAGGCGGGGGTGGCGGAGGCCTTGAGGCTGGCCCGGAAAGAGGGGTTTTACGAGGCCCTGCGGGAAGGCTACCGGAAGAGGCGGGACCTGCTCCTTTCCGGGCTCAGGTCCATGGGCCTCAAGGCTTACGAGCCTGAGGGTACCTACTTCCTCATGGCCGAGCTTCCCGGCTTTGATGCCTTCCAGCTGGTGGAAGCAGCCAGGGTGGCCTTGATTCCCGCCAGCGCCTTCTACCGGGAAGACCCTCCTCCTGGGCTTTTCCGCTTTGCCTTCTGCAAGAGCGAGGAGGAGATCTCCCTGGCCCTGGGCCGCCTGGCCGCCGTGGTAAACTCCCCTGCGTGAAACCCAAGGTGGTCCAGTACCTGGATAGAGGAGAGCTTCCCCTTAAGGAGGGGGAAGCCCTTGCCCTCTACCGGGCCATGCGCCGGGCCCGGTTTTTCGACGAGAAGGCCTTGACCCTTCAGCGCCAGGGGCGGCTTGGGGTCTATGCCCCCTTTATGGGCCAGGAGGCGGCCCAGGTGGGGGTGGCCCTGGCCTTGGGGGAGAGGGACTGGGTGGTGCCCAGCTACCGGGAGTCCGCCCTGCTCCTGGCCCGGGGGCTTCCCATCCACGTCCTGATCCTTTACTGGCGGGCCCACCCCGCAGGCTGGCGCTTTCCCGAGGAGGTACGGGCGGTGAATCCCTATATCCCCATCGCCACCCAGATTCCCCAGGCGGTGGGTCTGGCCCTGGCGGGCCGGTACCGGGGGGAGGACTGGGTAGTGGCCACCTCCATCGGGGATGGCGGGACCAGCGAAGGGGATTTCCACGAGGGGCTTAACTTTGCCGCGGTTTTTGATGCCCCGGTCCTCTTCCTGGTGCAGAACAACGGCTACGCCATCAGCGTGCCCCGGAGCCGGCAGATGCGGGTGGACTTCATCGCCAGGAGGGCGGAGGGGTATGGGATTCCCGGGGTGGTGGTGGACGGCAACGACGCCGTGGCCGTTTACCTGGAGGCCAGGAAGGCGGTGGAACGGGCACGGAAGGGGGAGGGCCCCACCCTCCTCGAGGCCCTCACCTACCGCCTGGCCCCCCACACCACCTCCGACGACCCGAGCCGCTACCGCACCCGGGAGGAGGAGGAAGCCTGGCGCTCCAAGGATCCCATCCTGCGCCTCCGCAAGGCCCTGGAGGCGGCGGGGCTTTGGGATGGGGATGCGGAGGAGGTTCTTTTGAGGGAGCTGGAGGAGGAGTTTGCTCGGGAGCTGGCCTTGGCCGACCAGGCTCCCGAGCCCAGCCCTGAGAGGATTGTGGAGCACGTCTACAAGGAAATGGGTCCTGACCAGAAGCGGGCCTGGGAGGCCTTGAGGCAAGGGAAGCACGTGGAGGAGCTATGGTAGCGGAAAAGGCCAGGGTGCTGAACCTGGTCCAGGCCATCAACGAGGCCCTGGACCTGGCCTTGGCTCGGGACGAGCGGGTTTTGGTCTTCGGGGAGGACGTGGGACGGCTTGGGGGGGTGTTCCGGGTTACGGAGGGCCTCCAGGCCAAATACGGCGAGGGCCGGGTGTTCGATACCCCCCTGGCGGAAAGCGGCATCCTGGGCCTGGCCATTGGCCTCGCCATGGGAGGGATGCGACCTGTGGCGGAGATCCAGTTCGCTGGTTTTCTCTACCCAGCCCTGGACCAGATCCTTTCCCACCTGGGCCGCTGGCGCCATCGTTCCCGGGGGCGGGTGGGTCTCCCTGTGGTGGTGCGGGCTCCTTATGGGGGAGGGGTGCACACTCCCGAACAGCATGCGGACTCCCCTGAAGCCCTTTTGGCGCATGCCCCTGGGGTTAAGGTGGTGATTCCCTCGAGCCCTGAAAGGGCCAAGGGCCTCCTCCTCGCCGCCATAGAGGACGAGGACCCCGTCTTCTTCCTGGAGGCCATCAAGCTTTACCGGGGAGCCCGGGCCGCGGTGCCTGAGGGCTACTATACCCTCCCCTTGGGCAGGGCCCGGGTGGTGCGGGAAGGGAAGCATGCCACCCTGATCGGCTACGGGGGCATGGTGGAGGTGATGCTGGAGGCGGCGGAAGTAGCGGCTCGGGAGGGTGTGGAGGTCATGGTGGTGGACCTGGAAACCCTGGTCCCTTTGGACGAGGACACCCTTCTGGAAGCCGTTCGGGAAACCGGCCGGGCGGTGGTGGTCTACGAGGCCATGCGCACCGGAGGATTTGGGGCCGAGATCGCTGCCCGGATCGCCGAGGGGGCTATCGACCACCTCCAGGCTCCTGTGGTGCGGGTGGCGGGTTACGATGCCCCCTATCCTCCCTTCAGCGCCATCGAGCACCACTATCGCCCCAACGCTCGCCGGGTGCTGGCGGCCTTAAGGCGGGTGCTCACCTACTAGGGCGGTCCAGTTCAAGAGGCTTGGGCGCGGCTGGGGAGCCGACGAGCCAGGGGGGTAGTGCCCTTATTCGAGGGGAAACCGCGTGTCCTTTGGGGTGCACGCTCCACCCTTACATCCTATGTCTGGGATAAGTGTTCGGTTTTCCGCAAGCCAGCGGTACACCTTAGGCCCGAGGCCGGTTAACTTGAGGAGGGCAAGCGCAGGCAGGAAAGGCCAGAGGGGAGGAAGGAATTTGGCCAGCAAGACGAGGGCGTCGAAGCCTCGGGCAACCTCATGTTTCTCCCCTGCTTGCCATACCACGTGGATTTCTCGATCTAGGGCTTGGGATGTGAGGCCGAAGCCTTCGAAGCCTGAGTCTTTGCGGTACGAGGTAACCTGGCAGAGGCCAAGAAGGTCCAGGCGCAGGATTAAGTGCCCTGCTCTGGTGCAGAGAGGGCAGCTGCCGTCTATGTAGACGAGGAGCCTAGGAGTATGGGCCTTTTCGACCCTGAAAAGGCCATCTTTGCCCCGCATGCTCATAAGGAACCTTACCACGTAGGTTCAGGGGCTGGGCATCCTTTGGTTACATGGCCGGGGGGTTTGGCCACGGCTTTCCACTGGCGTAAAGTGAAGGGTATGGAGAGGCCCATTTCCGAGCGGCTTTTTTCCGAGGCGCAAGCCCACATCCCGGGCGGGGTTTCCAGCCCCGTTAGGGCCTTCAAGGCGGTGGGGGGTACCCCTCCCTTCCTGGTGCGGGGGGAGGGAGCCTACGTGTGGGACGCCGATGGGAACCGGTACGTGGACTACGTGCTGAGCTGGGGGCCCTTGATTCTGGGCCACGCCCACCCGGAGGTGGTCAGGAGGGTGAAGGAGGTGGCGGAGCAGGGCCTGACCTTCGGGGCTCCCCATCCCCTCGAGGCCGAGCTGGCCAAGGCGGTGAAGCGGGCCTACCCCCAGGTGGAGCTGGTGCGTTTCGTGAACTCGGGGACCGAGGCCACCATGAGCGCCTTGCGCCTGGCCAGGGGATATACAGGGAGAAAGTATGTTGTCAAGTTCCGGGGCAACTACCACGGGCATGCGGATGGCCTTTTGGTGGAGGCGGGAAGTGGAGCCCTCACCTTGGGCGTGCCCAGCAGCGCCGGGGTGCCCGAGGAGTACGCCAGCCTTACCCTGGTCCTGGAGTACAACGATCCCGAGGGGCTTAGGGAGCTTCTTAGGGTACGGGGTGAGGAGATCGCCGCCATCATCTTTGAGCCGGTGGTGGGCAACGCCGGGGTCCTTATCCCCACGGAGGAGTTCCTCAAGGCCTTGCACCAGGCCCGGGAGTACGGAATCCTCCTCATCGCCGACGAGGTGATGACGGGCTTTCGCCTGGCCTTCGGTGGGGCCACGGAGCGGCTTGGGCTTAAGCCCGATCTCATCACCCTGGGCAAAATCCTGGGAGGCGGCCTTCCCGTCGCCGCCTACGGGGGCAGGCGGGAGATCATGGAAGAGGTGGCCCCCTTGGGACCCGTCTACCAGGCGGGAACCCTTTCGGGGAATCCCCTGGCCATGGCCGCGGGCCTGGCTACCCTGGAGATCCTGGAGAGGAATCCCGGCTACTACGGGTACCTGGAAACCCTGGGGGCCAGGCTGGAGGCAGGGCTCAAGGAGGTGCTTTCCCAAAAGGGTCTTCCCCACACGGTAAACCGCCTGGGCTCCATGATCACGGTTTTCTTCACCGAAGGGCCCGTGGCCACCTTTCAGGAGGCCAGGCGCACGGATACGGAGCTCTTCAAGCGCTTCTTCCACGGCCTGTTGGACCGGGGGGTGTACTGGCCGCCCTCCAACTTTGAGGCGGCCTTTCTGTCTGTGGCGCATAAGGAGGAGGATGTGGCCCTTACCCTCGAGGCCCTGGAGAAAGCCCTCTAGCCCATGACCCTGAAGGACCCCATCTGCGCCATCGCCACTCCCTTGGGCAAGGGGGCCATCGGGGTGGTGCGGCTTTCCGGGGAGGGAGCCCTGGAGGTGGCAAGCCGGGTGTGGCGGGGAAAGGACCCCAGGAAGCTGAAAGGGGGGCGCTTTACCCTGGGGGAGGTGGTGGACCCGGAAACCGAGGAGGTGTTGGACCAAGCCCTGCTTTTGGTCTTCCGAGCCCCCAGGTCCTACACGGGGGAGGATGCCTGCGAGTTCCACACCCATGGTTCGATGGCGGTGCTGAGGAGGGTCCTGGAGGCCCTGGTGAAGGCGGGAGCCCGGCTGGCTGGTCCTGGGGAGTTCACCTTCCGGGCCTACATGAACGGGAAGCTGGACCTGGCGCAGGCGGAGGCGGTCTTGGCCCTGGTGGAGGCGGAAGGGGACCTGGCCCGCCGCCAGGCTTTGAGGAGCCTCGAGGGGAGCTTCTCCCGGAAAATCGCCGCCTTGGAGGATAGGCTTCTTTCCCTTCTTGCCCACATCCAGGCCCTTCTGGACTATCCCGAGGAGGGGGTGGAGCCCCTCGAGGCTAGACGAGTGATTGGGGAGGTGCTGGAGGAGGTGGAGGCCCTCCTTGCCCAGGCAAGGTCCTCCCGCCTGGCCCAACGGGGGGCCCGCCTGGCCTTGATCGGAGCTCCCAATGCGGGCAAAAGCTCGCTTCTAAACGCCCTTCTGGGCTACGAGCGGGCCTTGGTTTCCCCCATCCCCGGCACCACCCGGGACTACCTGGAAGCGCCTTTGGAGCTCTTCGGCATCCCCCTGGTGGCGGTGGACACAGCGGGCATTCGGGACACCTTGGATCCCCTGGAGCGGGCAGGGGTGGAAAGAGCTTTAAGAATTGCTGAGGAAGCCGATCTCGTGCTCTACGTGGCCGACCGCTCGGCTCCCAGGCCTTCCCTTCCTCCCTTACCCCCAAGGACCTTGAAGGTGGCCACCAAGGCGGACCTACCTCCCCTTTGGGAGGATGCGGAGTTTATCCCGGTGTCCAGCGTGACGGGGGAGGGATTAGGCCAGCTTAAGGAGGCCATCCGGGAGGCGTTTTTGGGCAGGGGGGGAGGGGAGTACCTCCTGAGTGAGCGGCAGATCGAGGCCCTTCATCAGGCCAGGGAGAGGCTTTTGGAGGCGAAAAACCTCCCGGAGGACCTTATGGGATTGGCCCTCGAGGAGGCCCTCAAGGCCCTGGCTTCCTTGAGGGGCAGGAAGGAGGTTTCCGAGGAGGTGGTGGCCCGGGTTTTCCAGAATTTCTGCGTGGGGAAGTAGCCGGGCCCCTCAGGGCAGGAAGGAATCCAGGATGGCCTCCACCTGGTCGGTTTCGATCAGGAAGGCGTCGTGGCCGTGGGGGCTACGGATCTCCCGGTACCTTCCTCCGCTTAAGCGGGCCACCTGCCGCACCTCCTCGGCGGGGTAGAGGAGGTCGGTGTCTATGCCCACGAAGAGGGAGGGCAGGTTTTTTAGCCGCTTCAGGGCTTCCTCCACCCCACCCCTTCCCCGGCCCACATCGTGGGTATCCATAGCCCGGGAGAGAACCAGGTAGCTTTCCGCATGGAAGCGCTTAAGGAACTTCTCCCCCTGGTAGTCCAGGTAGGTTTCCCCCTTTTCGGGCTCCTGGCCCCAGCGGGTTTCAAAGCCCTTGGGTGCCCGGTAGCTCATCATGGCGATGCCCCGGGCCAGGGCCATGCCCTTGGGGGCAGGATGACCGGCATGGTACTCAGGGTCTAGGAGGATGGCCTGGCGGCTTAGATGGTTGAAGGCCCGGGCCCAGGGGCCATGCCTTGCGGGAGCGGCCAGGACCACCAGTTTCTTCACCCTTTCCGGGTACATGAGGGCGAACTCCAGGGCCACCATGCCGCCCAAGCTTCCCCCGATCACGATGGCCTTCTCCACCCCCAGGTGGTCCAAAAGCCTTGCCTGGGCCCGGGCCAGGTCGCGGATGGTAAGGGGAGGAAACTCCTTGGCGTAGGGCCTTCCCGTGCGGGGGTCTAGGGTGAGAGGTCCGGTGGAGCCATAGCAGCTTCCCAGGTGGTTGGCGGAGATCACGTAGTAGAGAGCAGGGTCCAGGATCCGCCCGGGGCCCACCAGGGAATCCCACCACCCTTGGGGGCCGAAGGCCTTCTCCAGGGGGGAGAGGCTTTGGAAGGTGGCCTCGTCGTAGGTGCCTGCCAAGTGGGCGCTTCCCGTGAGGGTGTGGAAGACCAAGACCGCGTTGTCCCTAAGCCGGGAAAGCCGGCCGTAGGTTTCAAACCGCAGGCGCACCTCGGGCAGGAAGCCCCCAAGCTCGGTGTAAAACCCTTCCCGCCTGGGGAAGAGCACGGCGGTGCGGGGCCTGGGAGGGGGGATGGAAAGGGGGGAGCGGGGAGGCTTGAGGATGAGGGCCTCGTGCTCCCCCCAGGTTTCCAGGGCGATCTCGCTCATGCCAGGGCCTCCCTAAGCTCCGCTTTCAAGTCGTCCACATGCTCGAGGCCCACGCTCAAGCGCACCATCTCCGGCAAAACCCCCGCCAGGGCCTGCTCCTCCGGGGAGAGCTGGGAGTGGGTGGTGGAGGCGGGGTGGATGGCCAGGGTCCGGGTATCCCCCACGTTGGCCAGGTGGGAGATGAGCTTAAGGCGGGAGATGAAGCGCTTGGCGGCCTCGTACCCTCCCTTCAGGCCAAAGGTGAGGACAGCTCCCGGTTTCCCCCGGAAGTACTTCTGGGCGCGGGCGTGGTGGGGATGCTGGGGGAGGCCCGGGTAGTTCACCCAGGCCACCTGGGGTTGCTCCGCAAGCCAGTGGGCCAGGTGGAGGGTGTTTTCCACGTGGCGCTCCGCCCGTAGGGAAAGGGTTTCCATACCGAGAAGCACCACCCAGGCCTCAAAGGGCCCCAGGGCCTGTCCCTGGTCCCGAAGCCCATCCACCCGGGCCTTCACGATGAAGGCCAGGTCCCCAAAGGCCTCCACCAACCTGAGGCCGTGGTACCCGGGCTGAGGCTCGGTGAGGAGGGGGTAGCGGCCGTTGTCCCAGGGGAAGTTCCCCCCGTCCACGATGCCCCCGGCGATCACCGCCCCGTGCCCTCCCACCCACTTGGTGAGGGAATGGGTTACCACCGCCGCTCCCCATTCCAGGGGCCTAAGGAGGTAGCCCCCCATGCCGAAGGTGTTGTCCACGAAAAGGGCTACCCCCACTTCCCGGGCGGCTTGGGCCAGGGCCTCGAGGTCCGGGATGTTCAGGGCGGGGTTGCCGATGGACTCCACCCACCAGGCCCGGGTTTTCCCGTCGGTGAGGGCTAAGAACTCCTCGGGGCGCTCTTCCTTGGAGGTGAAGCGCACCTCTATCCCAAGCCGCTTCAGGGTTACCTTGAACTGATTGAAGGTGCCCCCGTACAGGTTCGGAGTGGAAACGATGTTGTCCCCCGCCTGGGCCAGGGTGGTGAGGGCCAGGAACTGGGCGGCGTGGCCCGAAGAGGTGGCCAGCGCAGCCTTGCCCCCCTCGAGGGCCGCCAGACGCCGTTCCAGCACCTCCACCGTGGGGTTCATGATGCGGCTATAGATGTTCCCGAACTCCTTCAAAGCGAAGAGGTTGGCGGCGTGCTCGGGACTCTGGAAAAGGTAGCTGGTGGTGGGGTAGATGGGCACCTGGCGGCTTAAGGTGGTGGGCTCGGGCTCGTAGCCGGCATGGAGCTGCAAGGTTTCAAAGCGCATCCTTGGCCTCCTTTCCAAGAACCCGCCTGGGGCGCTTGGGAAGGGGCCAATAAGAAGGCCCCTTCTGGCGGGAAGTGCAAGGGCACCGTTCTCTCGCCTAGAAGGGGTTGGGCGTGGCGCTTACCCCCCTCTCTTATCGTCCCCGGGCGTTTCCCCCACCCGGGCCGGCCTTGGCACCAGCCCCACCCGCATCCGGCCATGAAACGGAAGGGATGGGAGGTTGCCGCGGTTTCACAGGGCCGTACCCTCCACCGCTCTGGATAAGAGAACGGGCTGGTTTTCGCCGCGCCCCGGCGCGGTTAAGGGTCAGTGTAGGGGTTTGGGGCTTGGCCGTCAACACCCTTTGACCTTTTGGCCCTCCTCCCCTATACTGAACTCCGCTACGGGGAGTAGCGCAGCCCGGTAGCGCACCTCGTTCGGGACGAGGGGGTCGCTGGTTCAAATCCAGTCTCCCCGACCAGAAGGCCGGCCCTCGGGCCGGCTTTTCGTATACTCCTCCCGTGGGCTTTCTGGCGGGCCTTGCCCTTTTGCTTTTGGGGTTGCACCTGATCGGGGAAGGGCTTTCCTCGGTCAAGGGAAAGAGGTACCTGTTGGCCCGGGCCTTTTCCAGGCCGGGGAGCCTTCTGCTTTCCGGTCTTCTCCTGGGGCTTCTTTCGGGTAGCGGCACCGGCCTTTCCCTCCTGGCCCTGGGGCTTTTGGAAGGGGGGATACTTTCCCTGGGGCAGGCCGCCCTCCTTTCCCTGGCTGCCACCGCCGGGGCCGGCGCCTGGGTGGGGGTGGTGGCCCTGGCGCAAAGGGAGGTGGCCGAGGTCCTGCTGGCTCTGGGCCTCCCTCTTTTCCTCTTCCGGGGAAGCCGAAGCGGCGGGTTGGTTCTTTTGGGCTTGGGCCTTCTTTTCCTGGGCTTTTTGGAGATGGGCCAGGGGGCCAAGGCTTTTGCGCCCCTTTTGAGCCTGCTTAATCCGGGTCCATGGGCCCTGTACCTGGTGGGGATCGTCCTGGCCTTTTTCCTGGGAACCGCCAACGGGGTGGCGGCCTTGGCCCTTGCCCTTATGCCCTTTTTGGGACAGGGGGGGAGCATGGCCTTGACCCTGGGGGCGGGGGTGGGGGTTTCGGGAGCCCTTTTTCTGGCGGCCTTGGGGGGCAGGCGGGAGGGATGGGCCTTGGGGGTGGCCCTTTTGGGGCATCGCTTTCTCTTTTCCCTGCCTTTTTTGGTTCTGCTTGGGCCGCTTGGGAGCGTGGGGGTGGTGGGGCTCCACCTCTTAAGCCACCTGGCCTACGCCATAGCCTTTCTTCCCCTCCAGGGGCGTTACCTGCGCCTTACCGAAGGTCTCTTTCCCCGCCGCACCGTAAGCCCCAAGTACCTTTCCCCCGAGGCTTTGGAAACCCCTAGCCTGGCCTACGCCCTGGTGCAGCGGGAGCTTGGCCGGGTGGCGGATGCCGTGCGGAACATGCTGGCGCGGGCGGTGCGGATCCTGGCCCAGGAGGAAGGGGGCGAGGCGGAGCTCGAGGCGCTGGAGGACAAGGTGGACCGGCTTACCCGGGAGGTGGTCCTCTACACCGCCGAGCTTTCCACCCGCACCCAGGAGGAACGGGCGGTGCGGTTCTTCGTGGCGGCCAGTGAGCTTGAGCACCTGGGGGATCTGGTGCGAAGGGTGGTGCGCCAGGCGGAGAAGCTTTGGGCCCAGGGCCTGACCTTTAGCCCGGAAGGCAAGGAGGACCTTTTGGAGGCGGGAAGGTTGGTGCTGGGCCGCCTCGAGCGCATGGCGGCCGCCTTGGCCACGGGGGACAAGGCCCTGGCGGAGGGGGTTTTGTCCGAGGAAAGGGAGGTGGCGGCCTTTCTGGATCGCCTGCGCCGGGCCCACCTGAGCCGTTTGGAGAGTGGCCGGGCGGAAAGCCGGGCCACCACCTTGGCCCACCTGGATCTCCTCATCACCCTGGAGGAGGTTTCCAGCGGGGTGGACAGGCTTTGCCGCCTGGTCCTGGAGCTTTAAGCTAGGAAGCGTGGTGAGGATCCTGGGCGGCAAGGCCAAGGGGGTGCCCTTGAAGGTGCCGGCTTCGGCCAGGCCCTCCCCCGTGCGCCTGCGGAAGGCTCTTTTTGACTACCTGCGCCTGCGCTACCCCAAGCGGGGTCGGTTCCTGGACCTCTATGCGGGGAGCGGGGCGGTGGGCCTCGAGGCGGCCAGCGAGGGCTTTGAGGCCACCCTGGTGGAGAAGGACCAGGAAGCGGTGGCCCTCCTTAAGGAAAACCTCCGCCGCACGGGGCTTCGGGCCCGGATCGTTCCCCTTCCCGTGGAGGTCTTCCTGCCGGAGGCCAAGGCTAAAGGCGAGCGCTACACCGTGGCCTTCATGGCCCCGCCCTATCCCCTGGACCTGGTCCAGGCCTTCCAGGCCCTCCTGGAAAGCGGCCTGGTGGAGAAGGGGGGCCTTTACATCCTGCAGCACCCTAAGGACCTGCACCTGCCCTTCGGGGAGCGGCGGGTTTACGGGGAAAACGCCCTCACCCTGGTGGAGGCTTAGATGCACGTGGTCTATCCCGGAAGCTTTGATCCCCTTACCAACGGCCATTTGGACGTGATCCAGCGGGCAAGCCGCCTCTTTGACCGGGTTACGGTGGCGGTGCTGGAAAACCCCAACAAGCGGGGGCAGTACCTCTTTACCGCCGAGGAGCGGCTCAACATCGTGCGGGAGGCCACCGCCCACCTGCCCAACGTGGAGGCCCGCACCTTTTCCGGCCTTCTGGTGGATTTCGTGAGGCAGGTGGGGGCCCAGGCCATCGTCAAGGGCCTGAGGGCGGTTTCCGACTACGAGTACGAGCTCCAGATGGCCCACCTGAACCGCCAGCTTTTGCCGGGCTTGGAAACCCTCTTCATCCTGGCGGCCACCCGCTATTCCTTTGTTTCCAGCACCATGGTGAAGGAAATCGCCCGCTACGGGGGGGATGTGTCCAGGCTGGTGCCCCCGGCCACCCTAAGGGCCCTCAAGGCCAAGTTCGGCCAGGGGTAAAATCCCCTTGGAGGTTGTCATGAGGGCTTTTTCCAGCAAGTACGGGAACACCCTGGAGTTCGGTCACCTCATCGGGGGGGAGGAGGTCTTTGAAGGGAGGGTTCTGGAGAGGCGGAATCCCTCGGACCTCGAGGACCTGGTGGCCCGCTTCCCCGAGGGAAGCAAGGAAACCCTGAGGAAAGCCGCCCTAAAGGCGCGGGAGGCCTTCAAGGAGTGGAGCCAGACCCCTGCGTCCGTGCGGGGGCAGGTGCTTTTCAACCTGGCCAAGATTCTGGAACGGGAGAAGCCCACCCTGACCCGGCTCATGGTCAGGGAGGTGGGGAAGACCTTCAAGGAGGCGGGGGGAGATGTCCAGGAGGCCATAGACACCGCCATATTCTTTGCCTCCGAGGGCCGGAGGCTTTACGGCCAGACCGTTCCCAGCGAGATGCGGGATAAGGAGCTTTTCACCTTCCGCAGGCCTTTGGGGGTGGTGGGGATGATCACCGCCGGGAACTTCCCCATCGCCGTGCCCAGCTGGAAGCTGATCCCTGCGGTCCTTGCGGGCAACACCGTGGTCTGGAAGCCTTCCGATGACTCCCCGGTTCTTTCCTATATCTTCGTCAAGCTCTTTGAGGAGGCGGGCCTCCCTCCCGAGGTCATCAACGTGGTCTTTGGAGGGGGGAAGGACTCCACGGGCCAGTGGCTGGTGGAGCTCATGGACGAGGGTGTCCTCAACAAGTTCGCCTTCACCGGCAGCACCAAGGTGGGGCGCTGGATCGGGGAGGTGGCGGGGCGGAACCTGATCCGGCCCACCTTGGAGCTTGGGGGAAAGAACCCCCTGGTGGTGATGCGGGATGCCGATCTGGATTTGGCGGTGGAAGGGGCCTGGTGGAGCGCCTTTGCCACCGGGGGGCAGCGGTGCACCTCGGCGGGGAACATCCTGGTGGATGCCCCCATCTACGAGGAGTTCAAGAAGCGCTTCCTGGAAAGGACCGAGGCCACGGTGGTAGGAAACCCTCTTCTCCACCTCGAGGTCACCTACGGCCCCTTCATCAACGAGCGCCTGTTCCAGCGCTGGCTGGAACACTACACCTGGGGGCAGGAGGATGGGGCTACCTTGCTCTTTGGCAAGGGGCGGATCACCCGGCAAAACCCCTACCCCCGCTTCCAGGGCGACCCCGAGGCGGGTCTTTACGGCTGGCCCACGGTCTGGGAGGCCAAGCCCGGCATGCGCCAGTTCGCCGAGGAGATCTTCGGCCCCACCATCAACCTGGTTAAGGTGGACGGCATCGAGGAGGCCATCGAGGTGGCCAACGCTACACCCTACGGCCTATCCAGCGCCATTTACACCAACCACCGCCACTGGGCGTACCTCTTCAAGGTGGGCATCCGGGCGGGGATGACCAGCATCAACAACACCACCGTGGGCGCCGAGGCCCACCTGCCCTTCGGTGGGGTAAAGGCCAGCGGCAACGGGGCCCGGGAATCCGGGATTTGGGTCATAGAGGAGTACACCTACTGGCATGCGGTGAACGAGGAGTACTCGGGCCGCCTCCAGCTGGCCCAGATGGACACGGGCTACGTGCGCCCCAAGGCGCCCACCCCCTGGGGGGAGGTGTTGGGATGAGGGCGCTTGGCCTCTTGCCCCTCCTCCTCCCGGCCCTGGCCCAGACCCTCGCCCCGGCCTTTCAACTGGACTGCCGCTTCCGGGGAGAGGCCAGGCCCGCCCAGGTCTTCTGGGACAGTAGCCTCTTGGGGACCTGCCCCCTCGAGGTCCAGGCCGCCCCGGGCCGCCACCTTCTCCGCCTGCGCCTCGAGGAGCCTGGGGGGACCTACCTGGCCTACGAGGCCCGGGTGGAGGTGGGGGAAGGGGGCCTGGGGGCCTTCACCGCCGAACTCCTGCGCTATGACCCCCAGGGGGAAGCCCTTAAGGGAGGAAAGGGCTTGGTCTACGCCTTGGCCTACGGTCCCCAGGGGGTCTTGGCCCTGGGGGATGAGGCCGGGCAGGTCCGCTTCCTCCCCCCGGGTCGCCCCCCCCTGGACCTCAAGGGGCACGCCTCCTACGTGCGCGACCTGGCCTTCAGCCCCGACGGCCGCTACCTCGCCTCGGCCTCGGGGGATGGGACGCTGCGCCTTTACGATGCCCAGGGCCGTTTCCTCCGGGCTTTGGGCAAGGGGCCGGCTTTCCTCAAGGTGGGCTTTGACTCAAGGGGCCGCCTCTTCGGCCTCCAGCTCCGCGGAAACCTCACCCTGTTTGACCCTGCCACGGGAAAGGTCCTGGCCACTCGCTCCTTAAGCCCTTACCTCTTCTCCGCAGCCCAAAGCCCCGGGGGGAGGGTTCTCGGCTTGGGGCTTTCCGTGGGCCGGGTGGAGGTGTGGGACCTCACCCTCCCAGGGAAGCGGGGGGAGATCCGGGTCCCGGGAGGGCCGGTCTACGCCCTGGCCTTCCGCCCCGACGGCCGCTACCTCGCCGTGGCTTCGGCGGACGGGGGGGTGAGGCTTTTGGACCTCCTGGCCCCGGACGGGCCTGAACCCCGGCTCCTCTACGCCCACAAGGACCTGACCTTGAGCCTGGCCTTCAGTCCGGACGGCCGTTACCTAGCCTCCGGAGGGCAGGACCGGGAGGTGCGCCTCTACGACCTCGAGGCGGGCCTTTTGGAGCGGGTTTACGTGGGGCATACCGGTCCGGTGTACGGGCTGGATTTCCACCCCCAAACCCCCACCTTGGCCACAAGTGGGGGGGAAGGTCGGGTCCTCCTCTTCCGTCTGCCCTAGGCCTACTGGCCCGTCTCCACCGCCTGGGCCTGGGCTGCCCAGCGCTCGGCCTCGGCCCGGTCCCCGCGCTGGTTGGCGTAGAAGGCCAGGGTCCGGGCCACCTTGGCCGCCGCCTGCCTGGCGGCCTCGTCCCAGGTGCCCCCCTTTTCCCGATAGTTCATCCAGGCCTCCCAGGCGCGGATGGCCCACTGGGTCTCGGTGTAGATCTCGGCCAAAAGACGGAGGGCCCGGAGGTCGTTGGGGTTTTGCTTCGCCAGGGCCTCCGCGGCCTCCAAGGCCCGCTTCCAGGGCGCGAGGTCCACGAATCCTACGGGGTAGGCCTTCCGGGCTTCCTGCCGCAGGGCCTCCACCCTTTCCAGGGTGAGGCCCCCCGCCTGCTGGGCCACTCCTAGGCTGAGAAGCGCCGCTATCCCCCAAGCCAGATATGCCTTTTTCATCCTACACCTCCCTTTTTAGGGTACGCCCAAGGGGCCAGGGTGTCAAGGCTCATTGGGCGCTTTCCAGATCGGGCCTAAGCCGCACCGCCTCCCTTAAGTACACGTGGCGCACCTGGTCCTGGGGTGTGTCGGTGTTCCAGAGGGCGAGGACGCGGATGACCCGGGGGAGGCTTCCCGGCACCGGCACCTCCCGGGCGGACAGCAGGGGAACCCGGTGCATGCCTATCTGGCGGGCGGCCTCGGCGGGAAAGGCCGAATGTAGGTCCTCCGTAACCGTGAAGATGATGGCTGCCAGCTCCTCGTGGCTTTGGATGCCGTTTGCCTCCAGCATCTTAAGGAGAAGCTCCCGCGTGGCTTGATGGATGGCCTCCGGCGTATCCTCCTCCACGGTGATGGCACCCCTGATGCCCCGGACCATAGTTGGGCTCCATGCTAAGGGGTTTAGGCCGTTGGCACAAGACGGGTAGACTGGGAGTTGTGAATCTGATGGCGGTGTTCGCCCATCCCGATGACGAGATCGGGGCTTCAGGCACCCTGGCCCTCCACGCCCGGCGGGGGGACCGGGTGCTTTTGGTCTGGATGACCAAGGGGGAGTTGGCGAGCCAGTTCGGGGAGCTGGAAGAGGACAGGGTGGCCGAGATACGGGAGGGGCACGGGGCCCATGTGGCCCGGTTGATCGGGGCCGAGTACCGTTTTCTACCCTTTCGCGATACCTTTCTCACCGGGGGCAGGGAGGAAGCCCTGGCCTTGGCTCGGTTGATGGCCGAGTTCCAGCCGGATGCGGTCATCACCTGGGACCCTTGGGATGTGCACCCTGATCACCGGGCCACCCATAGGGCGGTGCTTTCCGCCCTGAAGCTTTGCCGGATTCCCAAGCTGGTGGGGGAGGCGCACCGGAAGCCGGTGCGCCTTTACCACTACCCGAGGCGGGATATTAGCCGGCCCTATGTGTACGTGGACATTTCCACCACCCAGGAGGTGGCGGAGGCGGTGTTCCGCTTCTACCAGGAGTTCTATGGCTGGCCGGTTACCCTCGAGGATTTTCGGGCTCAGCGGCGGCTTCGGGGTCGGGAGACGGGGGTTCCCTTTGCGGAGGCGTTTCAGACGGACTCCCCTCCGGCGTGGCCTGCTCTTCCCTAACGCCTTCCGCAGGATTGTAGGCAGGGGTGAGCACGTAGGCTAAGAGCACTGCGGGAAGGACCAGGGGCAAGGTGGCGTACCCGCCCCACTCCGCTGCCAGAACGGTGGCCGCGAAGGGAGCGCGGGCTACCCCCGCCAGCACCGCCACACCCCCGGCCAGGGCCAGGGTTTCAGGAGGAAGGGCCAGCGGGCCCGGCAGATGGGCCAGGAAAGCTCCCAAGAGCCCTCCCAGGACCAGGGCAGGGGTGTAGGGGCCCCCGTAGGCCCTTATCCCGCTGGCCAGGAGGAGAAGGAGGAGCTTGGCGAAAAGGAGGGACAGCACGGCTAGGGGGGGCAGAAGGGGAGTGGTGGCCACGGCTACCCAGCCCAGGCCACTCCCCAAGGCTTCGGGCAGAATGAGGAGGGCCAGGGCCAAGGCCAGGCCCAGGAGGGCATGGCGCCAGGGGTAGGGAAGAGGGCGGATGCGGCCTTCCAGAAAGCGCGAACCTTCCACCCAAAGGGTGGCCAGGGCAGCGGCCACCAGCCCTACCAGGGCGCCGGCGGGGAGGGCACCCATATCCACCTGGGCCTGGAAGGGTAGAAGGGGAGTGTAGCCGTAGAAGGCCCCGTAGACGGCAAAACCCGCCAAGGCCCCGATCAAGGCTGGGGTAAGGGCCCGGGCCTCGAGGAGCAGGCTCCGGTAAAGAATCTCCGTGGCCAGGAGGGCTCCGGCCACGGGAGCGTGCAGGCTGGCTCCAAGCCCGGCGGCGAGCCCGGCAAAGGCCAGCCCCCCACCCAGTCGAGGAAAGCGCCGGTCCAGCCCCCGGCCCAGCCAAAGCCCCAGCACCCCAAAGGGACCCTCGCGCCCCATGGGGGAGTAGAGGGAAAGCTGGAGTATCCCTCCCAACACGGCCCGCAGGTGGGAGGAGGGGGGGCTTGGCCGGTCCTCCCGGGCCTGGAGAAGAAAGGCGGCAAGCCCCTGGCCGGTTCCCAGGAAGCTGGTGAGGGCGAAGAGGAGGGGCAGGAGGAAGGCAAGGGGCCAGAGGGATGGTCCGGTGAAGACCTGGGCCAGGCCTCCTTCCCCGGGGGGTTCGGGGGCCAGGTACCCGAAGAAAAGGCCCAAGGCCTCGGTCAAGGCTCTAAGCAAGGCGTTCAGAAAGGCCAGGAGGAGCCCGGCCAAGGCTCCGGTGAAGGCGCTATAGAGGATGAGAGGTCCCGTATGCCGGACCTCCTGGTCCCAGAGGGAGGGGAAGCCGAGCTGGGGGCCGCGGCCCAAGGGGCGCATCAGAGGGAGTGTACCAGACTGGCGGGGCTTCCCCGGGTCAGGCGGGGGGTGGGAAGGCTCAGGGCCCGGTACCCTCCCCGGGTCAGGGCCCGAATGAGAACCCGGGGATCCACCTTCTCCCAGAGGAAAAGGGCCTCGTTTTTCACGTCCAGGTCTGGGCTGCTGGCCCGGGAGTCCGTGCCCAGGGCCAGCTCCACCCCATGGCGGGCGTAGAGGTGGATGGGAGCCTCCCCCACCTGCAGGTAAGCGTTGGACCGGGGGCAGAGGATGACCTTGGTGCCGGAATCCGCTAGCATCCTCACCTCTTCCTCGTCCACCTGCACCCCGTGGACCAAAAGGGTGTTGGGGCCCAAGGCGCCAAGGGCCTGAAGGTAGCGGATAGGGGTTAGGCCCGGGGGTTCAAAGGGGGTTCGGCTGAAGCGTCCGTGGATCTGGGTTAAAAACCCCTCTCCTTTTTGCAGGAAGGCTGCTTCTTCCTGGCTTTCCCCTGCGTGGATCATGAGGGAAAGGCCCTCAGCCCTGGCGTACTGGGCGAGCCGCCGCAACAGCGGTGCGCTCACCGAGTAGGGGGCATGGGGGGAAAGCCCCACCCTCACCCGTCCTTCCAGGCGCCGCCAGGCCTTGACCTTTGCCTGGACCTGCTGGAACACTTCCTCGGCGTCCTCGGGATCCGGGGCGAAGACCTCGTAGAAGGCCACCCCCGGCAGGGGGCTTTCCCGAAGCAGGAACTCCATGACCTCATCCTTGAACACCACGTCGGCGAAGGCCCCTGCCCCGGAGCGCAGGAGTTCCTCCAGGCCCTGCTTTGCCGCCTCGAGGCCCCGCTTTTCCCTATGGGCCACCACATGGGGGATGAAGCCGGAAAAGGGACCCCGGTAAAGGGGGTGTAGGGAAAGATCCAGGTGGGTGTGGGCGTTCACGGGGGGTGGGAAGAGGGCCTTTCCCTTGGGGACCACTTCCGCCTGGGGGAAGCGCGCCCGAAGCTCCTCCAGGCTTCCCTGGCCCACCACGGTGGGTCCCTGGACCGCTATGGCCCCCCGGAGCATGGGGGTGCCGAAACCCGTGTAGACCACCTCGGCGGTCCAGAGCTCAGTCCTTAGCCAGAACATAGCGGTTGGGGTTTCGGGCGAAGTCCACGGCCCGGTAGCCCTGGGCGAAGTAGTGGCCTAGGACCAGGCGGCTATGTTCCCGCCACGCCAGCGCCAGGGCTGGGTCTTCCCGCAGGATCCTTCCCCAGTCCTCGGGGATTTGGAAAAGGAGACGGGGGCCCTCGAGGTCCAAGAAGGCCTCCACGGGCTTTTCCGCCTCCACCCGGTTGGTCTGGGGCAACCCCTCCAGCAGGGGTTCAGGCGGCGGGGTGTAGATGCGGGCGTAGACCCTTTCCGAAAGGAGCTCCCACTCCGCCAGAAGCCGGTCCGAGGGGGCCCCGGCGTTGATGCCCGTCATGGGGCCGTAGTGGTCGGGAAGGTAGGTTTTGGCGGTGGCCCCAAGCTTCCTCAGGTTGAAGTTGGCGTTTACCCCCCGTAAGGGGTCGAAGGTCCAGACCACCTTCTTTATCCCCCGGGCCAGGCACCAGTCCCGCTGGAAGCGCTTTAGCCAAAGCGCGGCCCCCGTGCCCCGGTAGGCTTCCAGAACCCCCAGCATGTGGGAGTGCTGCAGGGTGGGGTCTTGGGTGGGGAAGCCAAAGACGAAGCCCACCATCCGCCCTTCCACGAAGGCTCCCGCCACCAGGCCCCCTTCATCCTGAACCGCAATGAGAAGGCCCCTTGGCACCAGATCGCTTTCCGCACGGCCCCAGACCTCCCGCTGGAGCTCCACCACGGCCTCCATCTCCTCAGGGCCCTTTAGCTCGCGGACATGTACCTCTGCCATAGGGTGATCCGCTCCACCAAGGGAAGCTTCAGGTGCACGCCGATACCTGGACCCTCGGGCACGGGCATAAGGCCCTCCTCCGCCTCGAGGGCCTCCTCCACGATGTCCTCCTCCCAGTAGCGGCTGGCCGAGCTCACGTCCCCGGGCTTGGTGAAGGCGGGCAGGGTGGCCAGGTGGAGGTTGTGGGCCCGGCCCACCCCAGCCTCCAGCATTCCTCCCATCCAAAGGGGAATCCCAGCGCTTTGGGCCAGGGCGTGGACCTTGAGGCTTTCCCCATGGCCCCCAAGCCGGGCCGGCTTGATGTTGAACACCTTTCCTGACATGAGCTCCATGGCCTTTCTCGCCTTTTCCGCGGAGGTGAGGCTTTCGTCCAGGCAGATGGGGGTGGCGATCTCCCGTTGAAGCCGGGCGTGGTCCAGGAGGTCATCGTAGCCCAGGGGTTGCTCGATGTAATCCAGGAAGAGCTCGTCCAGCCGTTTCAGCCGGGGAAAGTCGGAGAGGCGGTAGGCGCTGTTGGCGTCGGCGGTTAGGGTGGCTTCCGGGAAGGCCTGGCGCACGGCTTTCAGCACCTCGTAGTCCCAGCCCGGCTTGATCTTGAGCTTGATGCGCCGGTACCCCTCGGAAAGGTGCCGTTCCACTGCCTTCAGGGTGTCCGCCACTGTGGGCTGGATGCCCAGGGAGACGCCTACCTCCACCGCCTGCCGTACCCCGCCCAAGACCTGCCAAAGAGGCTTCCCCAGGCCCTTGGCAAAGAGGTCCCAGAAGGCCATCTCCAGGACCGCCTTGGCCATGGGGTTTCCCCGGAAAGGGGCGAGGGCCTGGCTTAGGGCCTCAGGGTTGGGAAAGTCCTTTCCCAGAACCTGGGGCAGGAAGACCTCCTCCAGGAGGTAGCGGGCGCTGGCCACGGTTTCCTCCCGGTAGAGGGGGAGCTTCTCCATCACCCCTTCCCCTAGGCCCTCGAGGCCCTCTCCGAAAAGCCTCAGGAGGAGGATGGTTCGCTTGGTCTGCACCCCGAAGCTGGTTTCAAACCGGAACTTCAGGGGTAGCTCCAGGATCCTAAGCTCTGCAGCTTCTAGACGCATGGCTCCAGCACCTCCTTGCCCAGGTAAGGAACAAGGGCCTCGGGTACCCTCACCCGTCCATCGGGAAGCTGATGGTTTTCCAAAAGCATCACCAGGATCCTGGGGGTGGCCAAAGCCGTGTTGTTCAGGGTGTAGGCGTACTGCACCCTGCCCTCCTTGTCCCGGTAGCGGAGGTCTGCCCTCCGGGCCTGCCAGTCCAGAAGGGCCGAGCAGGAGTGGGTTTCCCGGTACCGCCCCTCCGAGGGGACCCAGACCTCCAGGTCCACCTGCCGCCACTTGCCCGGGCCCATGTCCCCGGTGGACACCTCCAGGAGGCGGTAGGGAAGCTCCAGAAGCTTAAGGATCTCCTCGGCGTTTTGCAAAAGCTCCTGGAAGGCTTGGTCCGAGGCCTCGAGGCTCGCCTCGGTGAGCACGTACTGCTCCACCTTGTGGAACTGGTGCACCCGCATGAGGCCCCGCACGTCCTTGCCGAAGCTGCCCGCTTCCGAGCGGAAGGCGGGAGCGTAGCCGGCGTACCGCTTGGGAAGCTCTTCCTGCTGCAAAATCTCTCCGCTATGAAGGGCGTTTAAGACCACCTCCGCGGTGCCCGTGAGGTAGAGGTCCGTGCCGGCGATGGGCCAGACCTGGTCCCTGGCGGCCGGGAAGTGCCCGGTGCCGATGAAGGCCTTCTCCCTGGCGTAGGAGGGAAGGGTCAAGGGAGTGTAGCCCTTTCGCACCATGAAGTCCATGGCGAAGCGGATGAGGGCCAGCTCATAAAGGGCCAAGTCCCCCCTCAAGGCATAGGTGCGGCTTCCCGAAACCTGGCTGATCCTGGGTTCCCACCAACCGTTTTTCTCCAGGAGGCTCACGTGGTCCAGGGGGGGGAAGGAAAACTCCGGTGGGGCTCCCACTCGCTTGATCTCCACGTTGGCGGAGTCGTCAGGGCCCACCGGAGCCCCTGGCCAGGGGGGAAGGGGTACCTTAAGGAGAAGTTCCCAGAGCTGGGCTTCCTTCTCCCGCAGGGCTTCCTCCACCCTCTTGGCCTCCTCCGCCAGGGCCTTGCCGCGGGCCACCAGGTCGGGCCTCGCCTCAGGGGGTGCCTTGGGGACCTCCTTGGCGATGCGGTTGCGCTCGGTCTGAAGCTCCTGGAGCCGGGCCTTTAAGCCCTGTACCTCGGCGTCCAGGGCCAGAAGGGCATCCAGATCCAGGGCCACCCCCTTCAGGCGGATGGCTTCCCGATAGACCTCGGGGTTGCGGCGGAGATGCTTGAGGTCCACCATGGCTACTCCAGCACCTTAGGCACCCGGAAAAACCCCTCTTCAGCCTCGGGGGCTACTCTTAGGGCTTCTTCCTGGGAAAGGGAAGGAAGGGGCTCATCCTCCCTGAGGCGGCCTTGGGCTTCCTCCTCCCAGGCTTCCCCCACCTGGGGAAGGGCGTCCACGAACTCCAGGATCCGCTTGAGATCCGATAGCAGCAAGGCTTCCTCCTCGGGGGAAAGCCGGATTTTGGCCAGGCTTTCCAGCTTGCGCAGAAGCTCCAGGGATAGCTCCATGCCCCGCATTTTACCCTCGGGAAGCCCTACGAAAGCCAGTTGGCCAAAGCCCAGACCAAGGGGGCCAGGAGAAGGGCGGGAAGAAAGGAGCCCACCCGCACCTTGGTGAGGCCCAGGAGGTTGATCCCCACCCCCAGGACCATAAGCCCTCCCACCCCGGTCACCAGGAGGACCCGGGGGTCCTGGGCGGGGTCGGGGAGAACCTGGCTCAGGGTACCCGCCAGGAGGGCGATGCCTCCTTGGTACAGGAGGATGACCAGGACGCTAAAGCCCACCCCGAGGCCGAAGGAGCTGGTGAGGGCGATGGCGGAAAGGCCGTCCAGGGTGGCCTTAAGAAGAAGGATACTGGGATCCCCGGTGAGGCCGTTTTGGATGGAGCCGAGAAGGGTCATGGGGCCCACGCAGAAGAGGAGGCTGGCCGCCACGAAGCCTTCGGTAAAGCTTCCCCCACCCCTCACCGCCTGCTTGATCTTTTCGCCGATGCCCTCGAGGGCCTCCTCAATCCGCCACCACTCCCCAAGTAGCCCTCCCAGCACCAGGGCGATGAGCCCCAGGACCACCCCGTCTATGGCCCCACCCCTGGCTTTCCCCAGGGCGCTGGCCATGGAGATCCCAATAAAAAGGGTGGTGAGCCCCACCCCCTGGACCATGATGCGGGCCATGCGCTCGGGAAGCCGGCCCCGAAGCATGAGGCCAAGCCCTGTGCCCAGGGTCACGGTGGCGGCGTTGGCCAGGGTTCCCGAGAGCTTGTCCAGAAGGCTGAGCTCCATGGGGGCTATTCTACGGGAGTGAAGCTTATCCTCACCCAGGATGGAACCCCCACCCTCTTCCACCCAGGGTACGGGGAGGCCTACCATCCCCGGCAGGGAGCCTTACTCCAGGCCAGGCGGCTTTACCTGGAGAAGAGCCTCACCCATCTGCATCCCGCTCCCAGGGTCCTCGAGGTGGGCCTGGGGCTTTTGGTGAACTTCCGCGTGACCCTGGAAAGCACTTTGGGTCGGGGGGTGTACCTTCGCTATTGGGCCGTGGAACGGGAGCCGCTACCCTGGGAGGTGCTCGCGCGGGTGCACCTCCCTCTTCCCAGGGCGGAGGAGGTGTTTGCGGAAATCCTTAAGGGCTGGCCTGATGCCAGCTTCGTGGGGCCTTGGGGTGAGCTTCGCATTTTCTTCGGGGAGGTGGAAACTCTTGAGCTTCCCCAGGACTGGGCCACGGCGGTTTACCTGGATCCCTTCAGCCCTCGGGTGAACCCGGGGCCTTGGTCCTTGCCTGTCCTAAAGGGGCTTCACCGGGCTTTGCGGCGTGGGGGAAGGCTTGCCACCTACTCCGCTCAAGGGGTTTTCCGCCGGGCCCTCAAGGAGGCGGGGTTTGCCCTTCACCGGGTGCCTGGGGTGGGGAAGCGGGAGTGGACGGTGGGAATCGCCTTAAAATTTCCTCCCGGCTGAGGTAGGCCAGCTCGGCCCAGGAGCGGTCGGGTTTGGGCAGCTCCCCCCGGTACAGCCAAAGGAACCAGGCGCTGCTCAAGGTGGCCGCGAGACGGGGCCAAGGGGGAAGGGGATGGGTGTGGAAGCCAAAGAGCCTGGCTCCCTGGGCCAGGTAGCTGTAGCCGTAGACCAAGCGCACCTCGGGGTCTTGAGCCACCCGTTCCGCCACCTTCTTGAGGCTTTCTCGCACGTATCGGATGGCCTCGAGGGGGGAGAGTTCCATGCTCCGCTGGCTTTCCAGATGGAGCTCCAAGGCGGGGGTGCCCCGGGGTAGCCCGGGTAGATCGGGTCCGGGAAAAGGCTTCTTCTCCACCCGGAAGAGGTCGAAGGGACCGTATCCCGCCCGGGCCACCCGGTGCTTGGCGTTGTACCGTTCCTCAAATCCCTGGAGCCCCCGGATAAGGGCGAGCCTCGGGGTGAGGGGTAAGGGGGCGAGGCCGTCCAGGGTGACGGGTTGGTATCCCAGCCGTAGCATCTCGGGAAGCACCCGCTCCAGGAGCCTGAGGGTGCGCTCCGGCCCGTCGTGGAGGAGGATGATGGACCCTGGGCGCAGGTAGTAAAGAAGCCTTTCCGCCAGGGCCTCAGGAGGAAGGTCCAGCCAGTCCTTGCTTTCCAGGTCCCACAGGGCGATGCGTTTGCCCAGGAGGCGGGCAAAGAGGCGGGTAAAAGGGGTGTGGAGTCCATGGGGAGGCCGGTAGTAGCGCCCGGGGTTCCGGCGCATGTGCTCCCACTCCACCCAGGGCAGGAAAAGCCTCCAGGCCTGGTGCCACTCCCCGTGGTCCTCCACCTGGTGGCCTTCGCGCTTGATGGCCTCCACCAGGTCCGGCCGGGCCTTGGCCCGTTCCCCGGTCAGGAAGAAGGTGGCCGTGACCCCGTGCTGGCGCAAAAGCTCCAAGAGGGCTTCCGTCCTCTCCGAGGGGCCGTCGTCGAAGGTCAGGGCCACCTTGGGGGTGCGCCTCGAGGCGTGGGCATAGGCTCCGAGGCCCAGAAAGCGAAAGAGTAGGTCGGAAACCCCGTAGAGGAGGAGAACGAGGCCAAAGATCAGCTCCATCGCATCCTCCAGAAAAGAACGGCATAGAAAAGGCTTAGCAGGAAGAAGACGGCGCTTCCGGTGAGGAGCGGGGCCCGTAGCCCGAAGGCCTCCCAGAGCAATCCCCCCACCGCTGGTCCCAGCGCTATCCCTAGCCCCTCCACGGTCATCAGCCCGCCCCAGATGGCAGCCCGGTTTTCCTGGGGCAGGTTTTTGGCCAGAAAGCCATTCCAGCCGGGAAGAAACAGGCTATAGCCCACCCCGGCCAGGAGGACAAGGAGGATTAGCTCCATGAAACTTGGGGTGAAGGCTAACCACACCATTACCACCCCCAGGAGGAAAAGCCCGCCCACCAGGGCGAACCGGTAGCCCTTGCGGTCCACCTGTCTGCCGGTCAAGGGGAGGAGGCCCAGGGCCAGGGCCCCCCCCAGCAAAAGAAGCCCCCCCAGGGCGATGGGTTCTAGGGCCAGTTCTTCCTTGGCAAGGCGAAGGATGAAGAGGGAAACCAAGGCGGGGGCGAAGGTCTGGCCAAAGGCGGCGGGCAGAAAGAATAGAAGCCGCTTATAGGGGTATGGTTCCCGCACGGCTTTGGGAATGGGGATGCGGAAGGGGAAGAGGCTTAGGGCAAGGAGGAGGACCACGCCTTGGGCCACCATGAGCAGGGTGAGGGCGGCTTCCGGCTCTTTCTGGGCCACCTGCCCCACCCCCACCAGGCCGATGCCCACCCAGGGCATAACCAGGGTCAGGGTAAAGGATAGGGCACGTGCCTCCCGCCCGGGCACGGCGATGCGGCTGGCCAGGGTCATGAGTCCAGGGTATAGGGTGGACATGCTAAGCCCCCAAAGTACGGCCAGGACCCATAGGAGCCAAGCGGCGTGGGCCATGGGGGTGAGGAGGAGGGTAAGGAAGCCGGCAAAGGCAGCCAGGCTTACCGTTTTCCCGAACCCCACCCTTTCCGCCAGGAGGCCGCCAAAGGTTTTGGAGAGGTTTTCCGAGAGTTGGTGAAAGGTAAAGGCCAGAGTGAAGGCCGCTGGGCCGAGCCCCAGGTGCTCGGGAGCGTAGAAGGGGAGAAGACCCGCGAAATAACCGCTTCGTACCCCCTCCATGAGGCCTACAGCTAGGACCAGGCGAAGGAATACGAAAAGCCCCTCCCTGGCCCATGGCAGATAGCGAAACACGCTAAAGTATACCTGTGCGCATCAGCGTGGTGATCCCCGCCCGCAACGAAGAGGAACTCTTGCCCAAAGCCTTGCAGGCGGTTTTGGCGCAGACGCTGCCGCCTTTTGAGGTGATCGTGGTGGACAATGCCTCCACCGACCGCACCCGGGAGGTGGCGGAGGGATTTGGTGTGCGGGTGGTGTATTGCCCCCGGAAGGGGGTAGCCTACGCCCGCCAGGCGGGGCTTCTGGCCGCCCGTGGGGAGTGGGTGGCCATGACCGATGCCGACTCCATCCCCCTTCCCACCTGGCTTCAGACCCTAGCCCGGCATGGGGAAGGGGTGGTGGCCCTCTACGGTCCGTTGCGGTTCTATGGGGTTTCTCCCTGGACGGCTTTTGTTTCCGAGTGGGGCTACCGGGCTTTCCTGAACCTCATGGCCTTCCTGGGAAAGCCCAACCTGGCCGGGGCCAACATGATGTTTTTGCGGGAAGCCGCCCTGGAGGTGGGAGGATTTCCCGAGGTGGAGGCCCGGGAGGACGTGCTTTTAGGGTGGAAGCTCAAGCGGATGGGAAGGGTCAGGTATGTACCTGAGGCCCTGGTCTTAACCTCGCCCAGAAGGTTAAAGGGAGGGTGGGGCAGGTTTTTGGCCCAGCAGGTTAAAAACCTCCTGGGTGATCCTCGAGGCTACTTTGGGGAAGACGGGGGAAGGGAAAGATGAGCCTCCGGGGTTCCACCCGCACGATCTCGTTGGCTTCGTCGTATACGGCCACGATTTTTTCGGCGATCCGCTCCGCAGAGCGTTCCATGGCCCAGGCTCGGGCCTCGAGGCTGAAGCGTCGGCGCTTCTCCTCGTCTTTCAGAAGTTCCAAGGCCCTGGCTGCCAGGGCTTGGAAGTCCTTTGGAGCCACCAGGTACCCGGTCTGGCCGTCCACTACCCCCTCCAGTACCCCTTCTGCCCCCACGGCCACCACCGGCACCCCCATGGCCTGGGCCTCCCAGATCACCAGCCCCTGGGTTTCTGTTTCGCTGGCGAAGAGGAAGAGCTCCGCCATCCGGTAGTAGCCCCCGATGTACCGGTAGGGCACCGTGCCCAAGAAGCGCACCCGGTCCTGTATGCCCAGGTGGGCTGCCAAGCGCTTCAGGTTTTCCAGTTCCGGCCCCTCGCCTATGTGAACCAAGAAGACATCCTCTTCCCGGGCCATCTCGGCCACCGCCTTGAGGACCACGTCAAAGGACTTTTCCTTACCCAGCCGGCCCACGGTGATGAGGCGCCTTTTTCCCTCGGGCCAGGGGGAGGGGGAGGGAAGGGGTGCTTCTTCCAGGATACGGTTGTCAATACCCGTGGGAATAACCCGTATGGGCCTTTGGATGCCGTAGCCCTCTGCCAGCCGCTTTACCGGTTCGGTGGGGGCGATGACCACCTCCACCCGGTTGTAAAAAGCCTTGGCAAGCCTGGGAATGATTCCTGTGTATTTGTCTAAGACGGCGAGACCTGGCACGTAGTGGGCGTACTTTTCGTAATGGGTGTGGAAGGTGGATACGTGGGGGAGCTCTTTATTGCGCGCGATCCTGAGGCCCCACACGCCCAGGGTTAGGGGGGTGTGGGTATGAATGACCTCAAACTCCGTGGGGAGGTGGCGGGCGGAGGGCAGGGCAATCTGCTGTCCCTCGTAAAAGGGATAGGGCACGGAAGGAACCCGGACCACGCCTTCTTCGCGCTCAGGGGCCTCGGGATGGTGGGGTGCCACCACCCAGGCCTCGTGCCCCATGCGCCTAAGCTCCCTAAGGAGGAGGTAAACGCTGGTGGTTACCCCGTTGGGGTTGGGGAAGTAGACATCGGTGAAGAGGCCTACGCGGTAGAGGCGCATGCGCCCACGATTTTACAACGGGACCTTGGATAGGGCGCGGAGCACATCTGCCAACCTAAGCGCTCCAACGTCCACGCTCCTTTCGGAAAGGATACGCTGGCGGCCTTTTTCGCCCAGCTCACGCGCTTTTTGGGGATTTTGCATCAGCCAGCGGACAGCCTGGCTCAGGTTCCTGGGATGGGGAGGCACAAGCAACCCTTCCCTGGGTGAAATAACTTCCTGTTGAGGAGGGAAGGGACTGGTGATAACGGGTAAGCCGGACGCCATACCTTCCAAGATGACCAGCCCTGGATTATCCGCAAGCGTAGGGAAAAGCACTGCGTCCGCTGCTCGGTAGAGCTCTGCGATGTCTTCCCTTCTTCCCAGGAATCTTACGTTGGACAAATTCAAAACCCGGGCCAGGGAGCGTAGGCCCTTGGACCAGGAACCTTCTCCCACCAAGACGAAATCGGCATCCGGCGTGAGGCGCGCGGTTAGAAGGACGGCTAGGTGATTCTTTTCCAGGGTGAATCTGGCAGGTGTCAGAAGGGTGAAGCGGGAGAATTGGTAAAGGGACCGAAGGGCTTGCCGCTCTTCTGGAGAGGGGGGGCGGAAACGGTCGGGGTCTACGCCCACGGCCACCACTTGGGTTTCTAGGCCAAAGTGGCGGCGGAGATAATGGGCAGCCCAGTGGGTACCTACCAACACCGCATCGGCGTCCTTAAGCTTAGATGCTTTGGTGGCACCGTAGATGAGTTGGTATAGCCGTTTAATTCCGAACGGGTAGTGGTATTCCAGCTGGTCGTGTAGGAACACGGCCTTAGGAGAGGGAAGCTTCTTTAAAAGGAGATATGTCTTTGGGTACCACGCCTGGAGGATGCGGACATCATAGTTCTCAGTGAGGTGAACGAGAGCGTTATGGCTTGGGTATGTGTGAGTGGGGACTCCCCTTGCTTCCAGAAGTTCCTTAAGCCTAGCCAACCCCGACGAGGAAGGAAGAAAAACGGCTGGGCTGATCCTTTGCTGCGGGAGTTTTGGCAGCGTTTCGAGAAGCCATATTTCGCTACCAGCTATCCTAGGAGCATCGGTTATGAACGCAGCTCTCAGCATATCGCTAAAACGAAGGCCAAGGTGTGCGCACTTTTTTCCAGGGTGTGATGAGCAAGAACGTGGGCTCGCGCTTGCTTTCCAAGGTGGAGGGGCAGATTTTGCAGGGCCCGGGCTAGAGCTGAGGGCCACGGGGGTGTGAGCAGGCCTGTTTGCCCGCTGACGATCAGCTCTTGTTGTGCAGGGATAGGTGTGCTTACCGTGGGCAGAGCGGAAGCCATGGCCTCGAGGGTAGCCAGACTTTGGTTTTCTCCCAGTGTTGGCAGCAGCATGGCATCCACCGCCCGGTAAAGCTCTGGCATGTCCGTGCGACGTCCCAGGAAGCGTACGTTCTTCAGGTTGAGGAGGCGGGCCGTCTTTTGCCAAACCCCCATCAGCTCCCCCGTTCCCACCAGCAGAAAGTCTACTTCAGGTAGTAACCTGGCGGTCAGGAGTACCGCTAGGTGGTTTTTCTCCGCGCTCATCCGGGCGGGCACGATTACGGAGAATCTCTTTAGGCCGTAGCGTTCTCTGAGTGCCTCCTTTTCCCCGGGTGCCGGCGGGCGGAACTGGTCCGTGTCTACCCCGTTTGGTACGGAATAAACGCGTCTCACCCCATGCACTTCCTCTAGCCAACGTGCGGCCCAGTGGGAGACTGTGATCACGGCTTCAGCGCGGACCAGGTTAGGTACCTGAAGGAGGCGGTAGCCCAGGCGGTATAGGTAGCGGAGACCCAGGGGGTAGAAGATTTCTATCTGGTCGTGGAGCAAAAGCGTTAAGCGGGGAAACCTTTTAAAGAATTTCCGGTAGCTTTGCGGATACCAGGCGGAGGCTACCACGCGGTCATATCCCAAAGGGAGGTCCTTGAAGGATCGGTAGGCGTGCACAGGTACCCCCCTTGCTTCTAAAGCCTGGCGGATCCATGCGTTGCCCTCTGCCAGGGGCAAGGCGGCCTCGGCCTCGAGGCCGAGCTGGCGAAGCCGGGGAAGCATCTCCTTGAGGTAGATCTCGCTTCCCCCCACGGTCTTGGCGTCGGTAAGAAAGAGAATCCTCATAATAGGGTGTCCAGAAGAAGCGTGACTGCCCTTACCTGTTCCGCCAGGGGAAGGTAGGCCCCACCCCGTTCCAGGGCAAGGGTTTCATCAGGGGGAAGGTGGACGAAGCCTACGGGAACTTCGGGGGGCAGGTGGAAAAGCGACAAATAGAAGGCTTGGTTACAGAGATAGCTTCCTGCGGAGAGGCTTTGTTTGGCGGGTATCCCGGCTTCCCGAAGTCGGCGGAGGGATTCTTTTAAGGGAAAGCGGGCCTCGAGGGCTAGGGGTCCCCCAGGTACCACCGGCGTATCCTCCCATCGGATGCCCCGGTTGTCGGGGCGCTCGAAGTCCAAGAGGTTTATCGCCAGACGCTCCAGGCTGAGGAGGGGTCTTCCTTCCGCCAGGCCTAGATGGAGAACCACCTTAGGCTTCAGTGCGTGAAGCTTCCTCAGGACCCCCGGAAGTGCAGCGGAGTCCACGGGAAGGATGGCCTTGTGGAGGGGATGGTCACCCACCCCTTGGGGTAATCGCTCTAGAAGGGTGGCCGAGGGATTGTGTTTAAGACCGCCAAAGGGTTCGAAACCGGTGACCAGGATCATGAGCTAAACTCCGTCGCCATTATAGCCGAGGTCTTCTTTTACCCGGTATAAGATGGGGTACGTGGAACTGGGTCTGGTGACGGATACCGCAGCGGACCTGTCCCCGCGGTTCCTAGAAGAGGAGGCGGTGGGCCTGGTGCCCATCTACGTCCACCTGGGGGGCAGGAGGTACAAGGACTGGCGGGAGCTTACCCCGGATGCCCTCTATCAGGCCATACGGGCAGGGGCCGAGCCCGTGACCGAGCCTCCAGGGGTGGAGGACTTTGCCGAGGTTTATGAGCGCTACCTCCAGATTTATGACCGCGTTCTTTCCCTGCATGTTTCCGGGGAGCTCTCCAAAACCGTGGACAGGGCCCGGGAAGCAGCTTTGAAGGTGGCTCCCACCCGCATCCGGGTGGTGGACTCGGGCATGGTATCCGCTGGGCTTGGGGCCATGGTGCTGAGGGCGGTGGAGATGCTGAGGAAGGGAGCGGAGGAGGAGGCTGTGGTGCGGGAGTGGGAGAGGCTAAAGCATTCCAGCCTGTACTTCAGCGTGGCCGATTTATCCCACTTGGCCCGGAACGGCCGGCTTCCGCGGTTCGGCGAGGTGGTGGGTAACCTTCTGGGCCTTCGCCCCATTTTGCGCATAGAGAAGGGGCATATCCGGTTTTTCAAGGTGGCCAGGGAGGGTGCGGTGCCCGAGGTCCTGGCCCGGCTGGTCCTCGAGGAGCTTCAAGGAAAACCGGCCCGCATCACCATTGCCCACACCGATGCCAAAAGCGAGTGGATTGAAGGCTTAAAGAAGAGCTTGGAGGGCGCTTTGCGCCTGGAAAGGGGGCGCATCACGCGAAGCGGAGCCACCATCGCCGCCAACGTGGGTCTTGGGGCCATAGCCATCCATGCTTACTCGATAGAATAGGCCAAGGGTGCCCCCTCCGGCTCCCGGGTCAGAGGGGGTGGATGCTTCTTGCCCATGGAGATTGCCCTGGAACGCTACTACGGTCACCGCCTGGCCCTGCCCCAGGTGGTGGCGGCCTTGATTTTTGCCCGGGAGAAGCCCCCGGCCCTCCTTCTGGTCCCAGAGGAGCGCTTGAGGCGCTACCGGGACCTCCTAGCCTTTGGCGTGCCGGTTTACGTGAACCCTGGCCTCGAGGCCTGGGAGGAGCGGGCCCTCTTCGTGATGAGTTACGAGGAGGCCCTTGCTCCCTTTCCTGAGGACCCCTCCGCCTGGCGGCTCGTTTTGGAGGTGGGCCGAAGCTATCCTCGAAGGGAGCTCCTGGACCGCCTCCTGCGCATGGGGTACGCCCGGGATGAGGATTACCGGGTGCTGGGGGAGGTGCTGGAGCTTGGCGGGGTGCGGCTGGAGTTCTTTGGGGAAGAGCTAGAGAGGCTTTTGGTGGAGGGAGAGGAACGCAAGCGGCACATCCTTCTACCCAAGCCGGGCAAGGCCGAAGCCTTTACCTCCAGAAAACTCCTCCACTTTCCTGGCCCCGTGTACCTGGACACCCCAGCCCTGGCCCCCAAGGAGGTCTGGTCCCTTTTAAGGGGGCGTCAGGTGGTGGCCCTGGGGAGCGGGGTGGAGCTTCCTCCCTTGGACCTGGGGATGAGACCCCTTCCCCCGTACAGGGGAAGCCTCAAATCCTTGGAAAAGGACCTTGCCCGCTGGCTCGGGGAGGGGAGGCGGGTTAGCCTCTTCGTGGCCCACGAGCGCACCCTGGACTACCTGAAAAGGCGGCTTGCCCCCTTCCGTCCCCAGGTACCCGAGCGGTTTCCGGGTCCCAGAGGCCAGCTTTCCCTTTTCAGGGGAGCCTTCGAGGGAGGGGCGGAGTGGGGGGAGGAGGTTTTCCTCACCGAGGCCTTGGTCTTTGCCACCGGTGCGGTGCGGGCCAGGTTGCGGGTGGGGGAGGGGCTTACCGACCCCGGGGCTCTCTCCCCTGGGGATTTCCTCATCCACCCCGACCACGGCGTGGGCCAGTACCTGGGCTTGGAAACCCGGGAGGTGCTGGGGGTTAGGCGGGACTACCTGGTCCTCCGCTACAAGGGGGAGGGGAAGCTTTACCTTCCGGTGGAGCAGCTGCCCCTTCTCAGGCGCCATCCCGGCACCACAGATGACCCTCCGGAACTTTCTTCCCTGGGCAAAGGGGAGTGGCAGCGGCTTAAGGAGAAGGCCAGGAAGGATGTGGAGGAGCTGGCGGCACGGCTTCTCATCCTTCAGGCCAAGCGGAAGGCTACCCCGGGCCGGGCCTTTCCTCCCTTGCCGGAGTGGGATCCCCTTATCGAGAGGGGCTTCCCCCACGAGCTCACCCCGGACCAAAAACAGGCCCTGGAGGAGGTCCTGCGGGACCTCGAGGCTCCTTTCCCCATGGACCGGCTCATCTCCGGGGACGTGGGCTTTGGCAAGACGGAGATTGCCCTCCGGGCTGCCCACCGGGTGGTGGGGCACGGGGCCCAGGTGGCCTTTTTGGTGCCCACCACCCTTTTGGCGGAGCAGCATGGCAAGACCTTCCGGGAGCGGTTTGCCGGGCTTCCCGTGCGCATCGGGGTGCTTTCCCGCTTTACCCCCGAGAAGGAGGAGAAGTCCATCCTGGAGGGCTTGGAAAAGGGCACCCTGGACATCGTCATCGGCACCCACCGCCTTCTCCAGCCCGACGTGCGTTTTAAGGATCTCGGGCTTTTGATTGTGGACGAGGAGCACCGCTTCGGGGTGGCGCAGAAGGAGCGGATCCGCGAGCTGAAGGCCGAAGTGGATACCCTTTACCTCTCGGCCACGCCCATCCCCCGTACCCTTTATTCCGCCCTGGTGGGCCTGAAGGACCTATCCAGCATCAAAACCCCACCGCCAGGCCGGAAGCCCATTCGCACCTTCCTGGCTCCCTTTGACCCCCTTCTGGTTCGGGAGGCCATCCTTTTTGAGCTGGAAAGGGGAGGCAAGGTGTTTTATGTGCACGACCGGGTGGCCTCCATCGAGGCGAGGAGGCGCTACCTGGAAAACCTGGTGCCCGAAGCCCGCATCGGGGTGGTCCACGGCCAGATGCCCGAAGGCCTGGTGGAGGAGACCATGCTCCTCTTCGCCGAGGGAGCTTACGATGTCCTTCTGGCCACCACCATCATCGAGTCGGGCCTGGACGTGGGCGAGGCCAACACCATCCTCATCGAGCGGGCTGACCGTCTGGGCCTCGCCACCTTGTACCAGCTCCGGGGCCGGGTGGGGCGGCGGGAGCAGGAGGCCTACGCCTATCTCTTCCATCCTCCCCGGCTCACCGAGGCGGCGGAAAAGCGCCTCAACGCCATCGCTGATCTTTCCGACCTGGGAAGCGGCCATCTCCTGGCGGAGAAGGACATGGAAATCCGCGGCGTGGGGAATCTCCTGGGCCCTGAGCAACACGGGCATATCCGGGCCCTATCCCTCGAGGTCTACAGCGAGCTTCTGGAGGAGGCCATTCGCAAGCTCAAGGGCGAGGCCAAGGAGGAGAGAAGGCACGTTACCCTGGACCTGGGAGTTTCCGCCCGGCTTCCTGCGGAGTACGTGCCGAGCCTCGAGGGCCGTAGCCGCTACTACGGCCGTCTGGCCGAGGCCCGGAGCCTGGCGGAGGTTTCCCGCATCGCCAGGGAGCTCAAGGACCGGTATGGCCCCCTTCCCGAGGAGGCGGAAAACTTCCTGGCCCTTGCCCGGCTCCGCCTGGTGGCGGAGCGGAAGGGGGTGGTCTCCATCACGGAGGACCTTGCCCACCTCCAGGTCATCTTTCCCCGCTGGCCCCTGGACTATGACGCCAAGGCTTTGAGGCAACTTCCCTTCCGGGTCGAGCTTACCCAGTATCCCCCGGGCTTTCGCCTGGAGAAAAAGGGCTTAAAGCCCCGGGACTACCCCGAGGCTTTGCTCCAGGCCCTGTACTTGTTTGCCGATGCCTAGGGGTTCGGGATCAGGTTGAAAAGCTTGAACCTTAGAGGGGGTTGAAGGCTTGAGTGTCAAACGTCCGGTTTGACAAGCCCTCTCTGCTGCCGTAAACTTTGACTCAGTATAAGGAGGTGGCCATGATCAAGAAGGTAGGCGTGGTGGGCGCGGGAACCATGGGGAGCGGGATTGCCGCTTTGGTGGTAAGCGCCGGGATCCCGGTGGTCCTTTTGGACATCCCGGGCGAGAGAGACCGCAACGAGCTGGCCAAAAGAGGCCTGGAGAGGGCCTTGAAGGCCAAGCCCGCAGCCTTCATGGACCCCGATCTGGCCCGCTATGTGGAAATCGGCAACACGGAGGACGACCTGGGGAAGCTGGCGGACTGCGACTGGGTGGTGGAGGCCATCATCGAGAAGCCCGAGCCCAAGCGGGCCCTTTACGAGCGCCTCGAGGCCATCCTAAAACCCACGGCCATCATCAGCTCCAACACCAGCGGAATCCCCATGCGGGTGCTTTTGGAAGGCCGATCGGAGGCCTTTCGCCGCCGCTTTTTGGGCACCCACTTCTTCAACCCGCCCCGCTACCTGCACCTCTTGGAGCTGATCCCCACCCCTGAAACCGACCCAGAGGTCTTAAGGGAAATCCGGCGCTTCGGCGAGCGCATCCTGGGCAAGGGCACGGTCCTGGCCAAGGACTCCCCGGGCTTCATCGCCAACCGGCTTGGGGTTTACGGCATGGTGCAGGCGGTGCGCCTTATGGAAAAGCACGGCCTCAGCATCGACGAGGTGGATGCCCTCACGGGGCCCCTACTGGGCCGCCCCAACTCCGCCACCTTCCGCACCGCCGACCTCACGGGGTTGGATGTGCTGAAGCTGGTTACGGAGGAGCTGGCCCAGACCACCGGGGAGGACTTCGCCCTGCCGGAGTGGGTTCTGCGCCTGGTGGCGGAAGGCCGGCTTGGGGAGAAGGCGGGTGCGGGGTTTTACAAACGGGTAAACGGGGAGATCTACACCCTGGATTACCGCACCCTGGAGTACGTGCCCCGGGCCAAGGTGGACCTCCCGGAGCTTAAGGCCCTTCGGGACCTGCCCCTGGCGGAAAGGCTTCCGAAGGTGGTGGAGCTTCCCGGCAAGTACGGGGCTTTCCTCAGGGAGCTTTTCGCCCGCACCGCCCACTACACCTTGGAGAAGGCTCCCGAGATCGCCTACGACCTGGTTTCCGTGGACCAGGCCCTGGAGTGGGGCTTCGGCTGGGAGGAGGGGCCCTTTAAGAACATGGATGCCCTGGGCCTCGAGGGCCTAAGGAAGCTTCTCGCTGAGCATGGCCTTTCGGAACCCGAGCTTCTTAAGAAGGCCCAGGGGGCCTTCTACCGAAACGGCACCTACCTGGGCTTTGACGGGGGCTACCATCCCTTGCCCCAGCGGGAAGGGGTTATTTCCCTGAAAGCCCTCAAGTCCGAGGGCAAGACCCTGCTGGAGGGCAAGGAGGCGGCCCTGCTGGATCTCGGGGATGGGGTGGCCCTTTTGGAGTTCCGCACCAAGATGAACGCCATCGGGGAGGGTGTGATCCGCATGCTCCAGAAGAGCCTGGAGTATGTGGAGGAAAAGGGCTATGTGGGCCTGGTCATCGGCAACGAGGACCCAAGGGCCTTCTCCGCCGGGGCCAACCTGGCCTTGATCCTCTCCCTGGCCCAGGAAGGGGACTGGGACGAGCTTTCCCTGGCGGTGCGGCAGTTCCAGAAGGCTTCCATGTCCTTGCGCTATAGCCCCTTCCCGGTGGTGGTGGCTCCCTTCGGCCTGACCCTGGGAGGTGGGGCGGAGTTTACCTTGCATGCGGATAGCGTTCAGGCCCACGCCGAGCTTTATATGGGCTTGGTGGAGGCTGGCGTGGGGCTTTTGCCCGCTGGGGGGGGCACCAAGGAGATGCTTTTCCGCTTCACTCAGGAGCTCGAGCCCTACGAGGAGGCGGATCCCTTTGAGGGGGTGAAGAGGGCCTTCAACCTCATCGCCTTGGCCAAGACCTCCACCAGTGCCCTCGAGGCCCGCAAGATGGGCTTCTTAAGGGAGCGGGACCGGATCAGCATGAACCGGGACTTCCTCATCGCCGATGCCAAGAGGCAGGTATTGGAGCTGGCCCCGGACTACCGTCCGCCCCTTCCGCCCAGGATCCGGGTTTTGGGTAGCGAGGCCTTGGGCAACCTACGCTATGCGGTCTGGTCTTTCCGGGAGGCGGGGGAGATCACGGATCACGACATGAGGATCGGCCTGGAGATCGCCTACGTCCTTTCCGGCGGGGAAGGCCCGGTGCGGGAGGTCTCCGAGTGGGACCTTCTGGACCTGGAGCGCGAGGCCTTCTTGAAGCTCCTCGGCACCCGTAAGACCCAGGAGCGGATCGCCTACACCTTGAAGACGGGCAAGCCCCTTAGGAACTAAAGAGGTGGAACCATGCGGGAAGCGGTAATCGTTAGCGCAGTGCGGAGCCCCGTGGCCCGGGGCAAGAAGGATGGAGCCTTGGCCACCTTGCATCCCGTGGACCTCTCGGCCCAGGTGATGCGGCAGGCGGTGGAGCGGGTGGGCCTGGAGCCGAAGGAGCTCGAGGATGTCCTCTGGGGTTGCGCCATGCCCGAGGCAGCCCAGGGGCTGAACATCGCCCGCCTGGCCCTTTTAAGGGCGGGCTTTCCCGTGGAAGTGGCGGGAGCCACCATCAACCGCTTTTGCTCCAGCGGCCTCCAGACCATCGCCATGGCTGCCCAGGCGGTGATGACCGGCATGGCGGATGCGGTGCTGGCGGGTGGGGTGGAGATGATGAGCCAGGTGCCCATGTCGGGCTACCACACCCGCCTCCACCCCGACCTCACCCCCACGGAGTGGACTCCGGAAGGGTACTCCACCTATATCGGCATGGGCTTCACCGCCGAGAGGGTGGCGGAGCGCTTTGGCATCAGCCGGGAGGACCAGGACCGCTGGGCCCTGAGAAGCCACCAGAGGGCGGCCCAGGCCTGGGCCGAGGGTCGGTTTACCGAGGTGGTGCCCATCCGGGTACCCAAGGTGCGCTACCAGGGAACCAAGAAGGTGGTGGAGGAAACCCTGTTTGAACGGGACGAGACCGTGAGGCCCGAGACCTCCCTGGAGGCCTTGGCCAAGCTCCGGCCTGCTTTCAAAAAGGGCGGCACCGTGACGGCGGGGAACGCAAGCCCCTACTCCGATGGGGCGGCGGCGGTGGTGGTCATGAGCCGGGAGAAGGCGGAGGCCCTGGGCCTGAAACCCTTGGCCCGCTTCATCAGCTTCGCCGTGGCCGGGGTGGAGCCGGATGTCATGGGCATAGGCCCCATCAAGGCGGTGCCCAAGGCCCTGAAGCGGGCAGGCCTGAGCCTGGACCAGATCAGCCTCATCGAGTTCAACGAGGCCTTCGCCGCCCAGGTACTGGCGGTGATGCGCACCCTGGAAATGCCCGAGGAGAGGACCAATGTGAACGGCGGGGCCATCGCCCTGGGACACCCTTTGGGGGCCACGGGGGCCAAGCTCACCGCCCAGCTCATCGCCGAGCTGGGCAAGCGGGGCGGAGGGTATGGTTTGGTCACCATGTGCATTGGAGGCGGCATGGGTGCCGCTGGGGTTTTTGAGGTGTATCCAGCGTAGGAGGGAGCCATGACGGAGGAGAAAAAGCTTTGGCAGAAGGGCGGCGGCTGGATCCTGGAGAGCCCGGAAGCGATCTATACCCCGGAGGACTTTGACGAGAGCGTCAAGGAAATTGCCCGCACCACCCGCACCTTCGCGGAACGGGAGGTGCTACCCCTTTTGGAGCGGATGGAGCACGGGGAGCTCGAGCTCAACGTGCCCCTGATGCGGAAGGCGGGGGAGCTCGGGCTTCTCGCCATTGAGATCCCCGAGGAGTACGGGGGGCTGGACCTGCCTAAGGTGGTCTCCACCGTGGTGGCTGAGGAGCTCGCGGGCACCGGGGGGTTTTCCGTCACCTACGGGGCCCACACCTCCATCGGCACCCTGCCCCTGGTTTACTTCGGCACTGAGGAACAGAAGCGGAAGTACCTGCCCAGGCTTGCCAGCGGGGAGTGGATCGCCGCCTACTGCCTCACGGAACCGGGCTCGGGCTCGGATGCCCTGGCGGCCAAGACCCGGGCCACCCTTTCGGCGGACGGCAAGCACTACATCCTGAACGGGGTCAAGCAGTGGATCTCCAACGCGGGCTTTGCCAACCTCTTCACCGTCTTCGCCAAGGTGGACGGGGAGCACTTCACCGCCTTCTTGGTGGAGCGGGATACTCCCGGGCTTTCCTTCGGTCCCGAGGAGAAGAAGATGGGCATCAAGGCCTCTAGCACCCGCCAGGTGATCCTCGAGGATGTGAAGGTCCCCGTGGAAAACGTCCTGGGGGAGATCGGCAAGGGGCACAAGATCGCCTTCAACGTCCTCAACGTGGGCCGGTACAAGCTGGGGGCGGGGGCGGTGGGCGGGGCCAAGCGGGCCCTGGAGCTTTCCGCCAAGTACGCCAAGGAGCGCCACCAGTTCGGCCGGCCCATCGGGAGCTTCGGCCTGATCCAGCACAAGCTGGGGGAGATGGCGAGCCGCATCTACGCCGCCGAAAGCGCCGTCTACCGCACCGTGGGCCTGATCGACGAGGCCCTTCAGGGCAAGAAGGGGCCTGAAGCGGTGATGGCGGGGATCGAGGAGTATGCGGTGGAGGCCAGCATCATCAAGGTGCTGGGCTCCGAGGTGCTGGACTACGTGGTGGACGAAGGGGTGCAGATCCACGGGGGCTACGGCTACTCCCAGGAGTACCCCATCGAGAGGGCCTACCGGGATGCTCGCATCAACCGCATCTTTGAGGGCACCAACGAGATCAACCGCCTCCTCATCCCCGGGATGCTCCTGAGAAGGGCCCTGAAGGGGCAGCTACCCCTCTTCCAGGCGGCCATGAAGCTTCAGAAGGAGCTTCTGGAGCCGAGCTTTGAGGAGCCTGAGGACGTGGAGCTCCACCAGGTAATGGGCCTCAAAAAGCTGGCCCTCATGGTGGCGGGCCTTGCGGCCCAGAAGTACGGGCAGAAGGTGGAGGAGGAGCAGGAGGTCCTTGGGGCGGTGGCGGATATCCTGATCGATGCTTACGCCGCCGAAAGCGCCCTCCTGAGGGCCAGGAGGCTTGGGGGGGTTGCGCCTGCCATGGCCCGGCTATACCTGCTCCAAGCTCTGGACCGGGCCCAGGCCTGGGCTCTTTCTGTCCTGCCCCGCTTGGTGGAAGGGGATGAGGCCCGGGTGGTGTACTCCGCAGCCCGGAGGCTCACCAAGCATGAGCCCGTGGACCTGGTGGCCTTGAGGCGGGAGGTGGCGGGGGCGGTCCTCGAGGCGGAGGGCTACCCGATCCCCCACTGAACCTGGGCGTTTCCCTGCCGGGGCCAGGCCCCGGCAGGGGTTGTTATTGGGTTGCCTCCGCTACCCCGTGGACCTGCTTTGGTTAGGCTACTCCAGGCCAATCCGCCACTTGGGGCCTTCCTTGGTGTCCTCCACGATGATGCCCAGGGATTTGAGCCTTTCCCGGATCAGGTCGCTTTTGGCGTAATCCTTGGCCCGCCGGGCTTCTTCCCTAAGTTCCAGAAGAAGGGCGACTAACCCCTCCAAAAGGGGCCCGGACACCTTTTCCTCCAGCACCCTTTCGGGGAAGAGGCCCAGGATGCCTTCCCCCAGAGTGTGGAAGACCTGGGCGGTTCGCCTTAGGGTGTCCCTCTTGGCCTCAGGGAGAAGCTTGTTGAGCTCGGGGAGGAAGGTGAAGAAGGCGGCCAGGGCCTCTGGGGTGCTGAGGTCGTCCTCTATGGCCTCCAGGAAATCCTTTTCCAGGGCATCCAAGGCCCTTTCCAGCTCCGGGGTGGTGCCAGGGTAAGCCGCATTCAGGCGGGTTCGCACCTCGCGGTAGGCCTGGAGGAGGCGGGCATAGCCTCGCTTGGCCGCCTCGAGGCCCTCCCAGGTGAAGTCCATGGGGCTTCGGTAGTGGGTTTGGAGGAGGTAAAAGCGCAGGGCCATGGGCTCGTGGGCCTTAAGGAGGTCGTGGAGGAGGACCAGGTTCCCCGTGCTCTTGGCCATCTTTTCCCCTTCCAGAAGCACATGGTTGTGGTGCATCCAGTGGCGGGCGAAGCGGTAGCCCGCGGCCTCTGCCTGGGCGATCTCGCACTCGTGGTGGGGAAACTGGAGGTCTATGCCCCCGGCGTGGATGTCAAACCCTTCTCCCAGGTACTTGAGGCTCATAGCGGTGCACTCGATGTGCCAGCCCGGGTACCCCTCCCCCCAGGGGCTTTTCCAGCGCATGATGTGGCCGGGCTCGGCGGCTTTCCAAAGGGCGAAGTCTAGGGGGTCCTCCTTCTCCTCCCGCACCTCCACCCTGGCCCCGGCTCTAAGCTCCTCCAGGCGTTTTCCCGAAAGCTTTCCGTACCCAGGAAAGGCCCGCACCCGGAAGTAGACGCTACCCTTTCGCTCGTAGGCGAAACCCAGCTTTAAGAGCCTTTCCGTGAGCTCGATCTGCTCCGGGATATGACCGCTGGCCCTAGGGGCGATGGAAGGTCGGAGCACGTTTAGGGCGGTGATGGCGTCAAAGTAGCTCCAGGTGTACTTCTCCGCCACCTCCATGGGTTCGAGCCTTTCCAGCTTGGCCCGGCGCTCAATCTTATCCTCCCCCTGGTCGGCGTCGTCGGTAAGGTGGCCCACGTCGGTGATGTTGGAGACGAAGCGCACCCGGTAGCCTTGGTGGAGCAGGTAGCGGCGGAGCACGTCGTAAACAATGGGTCCCCGGGCATGGCCCAGGTGGGGGTCGGAGTATACGGTGGGGCCGCAGACATAGATCCCCACGTGCCCCGGGGTGGCGGGGGTGAAATCCACTTTGCTCCTTTGCAAGGTGTCGTAGATGCGCAGGCCCATATGGGGGATTATAGGCCCATGGCATAATGGCGGGGTATGGGCAGGATCCTGAGGGGTTTGGCAGGGGGTGGCCAGCTTAGGGTGGTGGCCGCAGACACAGGGGATGTGGTGGAGGAAGCCCGGCGCCGCCACGGGCTTTCCCCCACGGCCACCGCCGCTTTAGGCCGGGCCATGACCGGGGCCTTGCTGCTGGCGCAGCTCCTCCTAAAGACGCCCAAGGAGCGGATAACCCTGCGCATCGAGGGCACGGGGCCCTTGGGCGGGCTCGTGGCCGAGGCGGATGCGGCTGGAAACGTCCGGGGGTACGTGCGAAACCCGAGGGCGGAGGTGCCCTTGCGGGAGGATGGGAAGCTCAACGTGGGGGAGCTCCTCGGGGCCGGGGTGTTGCGGGTGGACCGGAGCCTTCCGAATGGGGAGGTTTACACCAGCACGGTGCCCCTGGTTTCCGGGGAGATTGCCGAGGACCTCGCCCACTACCTTTGGCAGTCGGAGCAGATTCCCTCCGCCGTCCTCTTAGGGGTGCGGGTCAAGGGGGAAGGGGAGGTGGAGGTGGCGGGGGGTGTGGCCATCCAGGTGATGCCGGATACTCCCGAGGAGGTTCTTTCCCGCCTCGAGGCCAACCTGGCGGGTTTGAGCGGCATCACGCCCCTCTTGCGGGAGGGTTTGGAGGCCGCTGTGGAGAGGCTTCTTGCTGGCTTGGGTTTTGAATGGACGGATCTCAAGGCCCTGGGCTACCCTTTAAACGAGATCCCCGCCCGCTTCCGCTGCCGTTGCAACCGGGAGAAGGCCCTCGAGGCCCTGGTCTTCTTCACCCCGGAGGAACGGGAGGACATGATCGTGGAGGACGGGGGTGCGGAGGTGGTCTGCCACTGGTGCGGGGAAGTGTACCGCTTCTCCCCGGAGGAGATCCGTTCCCTGGTGGCGGAGGTGCGTTGCCCTGACTGCGGCACCCTTTGGCTGTATCCCAAGGCGGACGGCACCCTTTTCCGGATCGAGGGGGATACCTGCCGTTGCGGACGTAAGGTGGAAATTCCTTCGGAAAAACGGGCCCAGGCCTGATAAGCTGAGGCCATGTTCAAGACCATCCTCCTGGCTTATGACGGTTCGGACCATGCCAAGCGGGCGGCAAGGATAGCCAAGATGGAAGCCGAGGCCCATGGGGCCAGGCTGGTGGTGGTTCATGTCTATGAGCCTGTCCCCGACTACCTGGGGGAGCCCTTCTTCCAGGAGGCCTTGAAAAGGCGGCTGGAGCGGGCGGAAAAAGTCCTGGTGGAGGCCGTGGGCCTCACGGGAGTGCCCCGGGAAGATGCCCTTCTCCTCGAGGGCCGGCCCGCGGAGGCCATTCTGGAAGCGGCCATAGGGGAGAAGGCCGACCTCATCGTCATGGGTACCCGGGGCCTTGGGGCCATCGGTAGTCTCTTCCTGGGGAGCCAAAGCCAGAAGGTGGTGGCGGAGGCTCCTTGCCCCGTGCTCCTGGTGCGTTAGCCAAGGGGCTAAAGGCGGCCAAAAGACCCAGGATTCCCCAGAGAAGGATGCCGGCCCCCAGGCCCAACAGGGCTGCCGTGAAGGTGGCCTGGAGGTGGGGCCAGACCTTCCCTTAGCACAAAAGGCCCATGAAGGTCAGGAGGACCTCGTGGGGTGGGGGAGCCTATAGGGGGTGGAGGAAGCCGAGGGCCAAGAGGGCTTCCTAGAGCAGGAAAAGGGCGATTGCGCTTAGGTTGCGGCGCATAGCGAAGCTGGTTTCCACGAGGGGTCTCCTTATCTTACACTATACTGGGGAAACAAAGGGGGTTTCTGCTCCTTCTTTCCGTACAAGGAGGTTTTTGATGTCCGGCGTGTTGCTGCTGACCTACCTTTCCGGCGTGCTATTGGTGCGCCTGGGGTTGCCGGTGTTCCTGGGTTACCTCGGTGTCGGGATGGCGTTGAGGCTCCTGGGCTTTTCCGGGGATCCCCTTTTGGACTTCTTCAAAGATCTCGGCGTCTACCTCTTGCTTTTTACTGTGGGCCTGGGCGTGCGCCTAGACCGCCTGGTGCGCAGGGAGATTTGGGCTACCGGCGTTTTTCAGCTCCTTTTGCTTCCGGTTTTCATGGCCGCCCTTTACGTCTTGGGGCTGGCGCAAAACCCCTTGGCCCTCTTGGTATTGGCTGTGGCCCTTATCAACCCCAGCACCGTGCTCCTAGCCCGGGTGCTTCAGGACAAGGGGGAGCTTGCCGCCTTGCACGGGCAGCTGGCTTTGGGGATCTCGGTCTTTCTGGACGTGGTATCCCTAGTCCTGCTTATCCTGGTGGGGTTCCAAGGGGTCGGGCCTTTGGGTTTCTCTGTCTTGGCCCTTCCTTTGTTGCGACCGCTACTGGCCCGCTTGTTTCACCTGGCACAAAGTGCGGAACTCAAACTCCTTTTGGGCGTGGGGCTGGCCCTTTTGGGGGCGGAGCTGGCCCGGTTTCTTCAGGCCCCAGAGGCCCTGGGGGCTCTTTTCATGGGCTTGGGCTTGTCCCGCTACCCGGGGGTGGGAGAGGTGGCGGAAAGGCTTTGGGCCTTGAGGGAGATATTTTTGGTGGCCTTTTTTATTTGGGCGGGAATGGCCGTGGGCCCCGACGGCGTTCTTGCGGGGTTGGTTCTCCTGCTCCTCCTACTCTTGAAGCCGGTTTTTCTCTTCCTTCCCCTGGTCCGGCAGGGGTTCAGGGCCCGTACCGCCTTTTTGGTGGGGGTGGGGTTGGGAACCTACTCGGATTTTGGCCTGGTGGTGGCGGGAGTACTCCAAGGGCTAGGGCAGATGACGCCCCAGGGGGTAGGGGCGGTAGCCCTAGCCGTGGGGGGCTCGTTCCTTTTGGGAACTCCTTTACTCCAGAGGGCTCACTCCCTTTACGAAAGGTGGAAGTCTTGGCTTAAAAGGTGGGAGAAGCCTGGCTTGCACCTCGACGAGGAGCCCCGGGGAGCCTTGGGGGCGAGGTGGCTGGTGGTGGGCATGGGGCGGATGGGGACAGCGGCCTATCGCTTTTTGGAGGAGAAGGGGGAAAAAGTCTTGGGCTTGGATAGCGACCCCGCCAAGGTGGAATACCACACCGCCAAGGGCCGGCGGGTGCTCTATGGGGATGCCGAGGACCCAGCCCTTTGGGAGGGGTTGGAGCTAAATGGGGTAAAGGGGGTGATTCTGGCGCTTCCGGACCTCGAGGCCCGCCTTAGGGCCGCCCGGGCTTTGCGGGCCAAGGGGTTTGGGGGCGTGGTGGGGGCGGTGAGCTATGCCAAGGAGGAGGACGCTCCCCTTAAGGGGGCGGGGGTGGACGTGGTTTTCCACCCCCTCCTGGAAGCAGGGGAGCGCCTTGCCGAGCGGGTTTTGGAAAAGGGCGGGGCCTAGTTGAGGGTGTCCCTTCCCTTGTGGGCGGGGTACACTAAGGGGCATGAAGTACGAAACCCTGGCTGTGCTTTCAGGCCTTCCGGAGGAGGACCCCCACGGGGCGGTGGGGCTTCCCATCTACGCCGTGGCGGCCTACGGCTTCGCCACCCTGGAGGAGGGGGCCGAGCGCTTCGCCACGGGGAAGGGCTACGTCTACGCCCGGCAGAAGGATCCCACCGGGAAGGCCCTAGAAGAGAGGCTTAAGGGCTTGGAAGAGGCCATGGAGGCAGTGGTCCTCGCCTCGGGCCAGGCGGCCACCTTTGCGGCCCTCATGGCCCTTCTCCGCCCAGGGGATGAGGTGGTGGCGGCCACGGGGCTTTTCGGCCAGACCATAGGCCTTTTCCAGCAGGTCCTGGCTCCCATGGGCATAAGGGTGCGCTATGTGGAGCCCGAGCCCGACCGGGTACGGGAAGCCCTCACGGAAAAGACCCGGGCTATCTTTGTGGAAACCATGGCCAACCCTGCCCTGGTGGTGCCGGACCTCGAGGGCCTGGCCTCGTTGGCGGAGGAAAAGGCCATGGCCCTGGTGGTGGACAACACCTTCGGGGCCGCTGGGGCCTTGGCCAAACCCTTAAGGTGGGGGGCCCACGTGGTGGTGGAAAGCCTCACCAAATGGGCAAGCGGCCACGGTTCCGTGCTGGGAGGGGCGGTGGTGGTGAGGGAAAGCCGCATCTGGCAAAACTATCCCCAGTTCCTGGAGAAGGATGCCAGGGGCCAGGTTCCCTGGGAAGCCTTGGGACCTCGGTGTTATCCGGAGCGGGTGCGTACCCTGGGGCTATCCCTTATGGGCATGGTCCTTTCCCCTTTTAACGCCTACCTTCTCTTCCAGGGTTTGGAAACCGTGGCCCTGCGAGTGAGGCGCATGAGCGAAACCGCCCATCGCCTGGCCGAGGCCCTGAAGGGGCACCCGAAGATCCAGTCCCTTCGCTACCCCGGCCTGCCCGAGGATCCGGCCTACCCCATGGCCCGGAAGTACCTGGCCTCAGGCGGGCCCATGCTCACCCTGGACCTGGGAAGCGAGGAGGCGGCAAGCCGCTTCCTTAAGGCCATTCCCTTGCCCAAGGCCGCCAACCTGGGGGATGCCCGCACCCTGCTGGTGCATCCTTGGACCACCACCCATAGCCGCCTTTCGGAGGAGGGGAGGCTTCAGGCGGGGGTTACCCCGGGGCTGGTGCGGGTTTCCGTGGGGCTGGAGGATCCCGAGGATCTTGTGGCTTGGTTCCGGGAGGCCTTGGAAGGGGCCTAGGGGGGAAGAAAGGCACAAGCATGTGGTATCGTGAAACTGTGCACTAACTCGCCACCCGAAGCCTAGATCCCGCCAGTGGGATTTCCACGGCGGGATCCTCTAGGAAACTCCCAGCTTTCAGATCACCCAAAGCCCCTCGCGCATGAGGGGCACGCGGGTACCATCCTGCAAAATCCCATCCACCTGCATCTCCATAGAGCCGATCATCCAGTCGATGTGCACCAGGCTTTCGTTGGCCCCGCGCTTCCGGAACTCCTCCCCCGTAGGGCGGCCCTCCAGGTTCTCCGCATAGGCCTGGCCAAAGGCGATGTGGCTGGCGGCGTTTTCGTCAAAAAGGGTGTCGTAGAAGACCAAACCCGTTCGGGCGATGGGGTTGTCGGCGGGTACCAGGGCCACCTCTCCCAGCCTGCGGGCTCCCTCGTCGGTGGAGAGGACCTTAAGGAGGACTTCCTCCCCCTTCTTTGCCCCCACCTCCACCGCATACCCCTTCTCAAACCGGGCCCAGATGCCCTCCACCAGCTGGCCCGCAAGGGCCAGGGGGCGGCTTGCCCTAACCACCCCTTCCACCCGTTCCCGATGGGGGGCGGTGAAGACCTCCTCCGTGGGCAGGTTGGGGTTGCAAAGCAGTCCCTTCTTGGTGGGCGTGGCCCCTCCTTGCCAGAGGTGGCCTTCCGCCAGGCCCACCACCAGGTCGGTCCCTGGGCCTTGGAAGTGAAGGGCGGAAAAGCGCCTTTCGTTGAGGTAGGCCACCTTCTGGTGCAGGCTGCGGTTATGGGCCTCCCAGGCGGCCACGGGATCCGGGGTATCCACCCGGGTAGCCTGGAAGATGGCTTGCCAAAGCCGGTCCACCGCCTCTTCCACCGGAAGCCCGGGGAAGACCGCCTTGGCCCAGCCGGGGTGGGCGAAGGGGACGATGGTCCAGTTGGTGACGAACTCGGTGATGGCCTCGAGGGCCGGCTTGTAGGCTCGGCTCTGGGCCTGCTGGGCCCGTCCGATGCGCTCAGGGGGAAGGCCTTCTAAGGCCTTGGGGTCATTCCCGGAAACCGCAAGCCGGGCAGCGCCTTCGCGAAAAGCCTTGGCCATGCCCTCGTAAAGCCAAGCGGGAGCCCTGTCCAGCCCCTCCTCTGGGGCCAGGGAGAGGCGCTTACGGGAAAGCTGGTTATCCCCGTAGATCACGGTAAAGAGGCTTGCCCCCTGCCCGTAGGCTTTTTCCGCCAGGAGGCGGACGAAGTCCACGGCCTCGATGGGGGCGGTGGCGATGATTTCCTGCCCCGGTTGCAGGTTGAGCCCCACCCGGATGGCCAGTGCGGCCAGCTTTTCTAGATTCTCCTGAAGCGTGCCCACGCCCTCAAGTCTTCCCTCTGGAAGGACTTTCGTCAAGGCCGGGGGCAGGTTTTGGGCCGGCCCAAGAGGAGGACGAGGGCGGCCAGCAGAAGGAAAAGTGGCCGGTAAGCCTCCCAGGCGAAAGCTATCCCCACCAGGAGCAAGGCCAAGGGGTAGCGCCACGCTGCCATGCCCTTAGCCTACACCCCGCACCGCCAAGGGGGGACATTTCTCACCCACCGGGCCCACTATGGTGGAGGAGAGGTGAGTCCTATGCGTCCCATCACCGTGGACGGCAACGAGGCGGTGGCTCGGGTGGCCTACCGCCTGAGCGAGGTGGTGGCCATTTACCCCATCACGCCCTCAAGCCCCATGGCCGAGCTTTGCGACGAGTGGGCGGCCAAGGGGGAGCCCAACCTATTGGGGCTTGTACCCAAGGTGGTGGAGATGCAGTCCGAGGGCGGGGCGGCGGGGGCCCTGCACGGAGCCCTCCAGGAGGGTGTGCTGGCCACCACCTTCACCGCCAGCCAGGGCCTCCTGCTCATGATCCCCGACATGTACAAGATCGCCGGCCAGGCCCTGCCCGGGGTCATCCATGTGGCGGCCCGGGCTTTGGCCACCCATGCCCTGTCCATCTTCGGGGATCATCAGGACCTCTATGCGGTGCGGCCCACCGGGTGGGCGATCTTGGTGTCGGACTCCGTGCAGGCGGCCCAGGACTTGGCGGGCATCGCCCACATCACCGCCCTGAAGGCAAGCCTGCCCGTGCTTCACGCCATGGATGGCTTCCGCACCTCCCACGAGGTGCAGAAGATCGTGCCCCTTTCCGACCGGGAGCTTAAGGCCCTCTTTCCCTTCGGGGCCCTCGAGGCCTATCGGCGGCGTGCCCTGACCCCCGAGGCCCCGGTGATCCGCGGTACCGCGCAAAACCCCGACCATTACTTCCAAAACCGGGAGGCCATCAACCCCTACTACCTGCGGCTACCCGAGGTGGTGGCCGAGGTTATGGAGCACTTCTCCCAGGTCACCGGGCGCCGCTATGCCCCCTACGAGTACTTTGGGCACCAAGAGGCCGAGCGGGTGGTGGTGGTGATGGGCTCGGGCTCCTTGGCGGTGGAGGAGGCGGTGGAACACCTCCTAAAGCGAGGGGAAAGGGTGGGGATGGTGCGGGTACGCCTGTACCGGCCCTTCCACGCGGAGGGTTTTCTTGCCGCCTTCCCCAAAACGGTGCGCAAGGTGGCGGTCTTGGACCGGGGCAAGGAGCCGGGGGCCGTGGGGGAACCCCTCTTCCAGGAGGTGGCGGCGGCCTTTGCCCTTAGGGGCGGGGAGGTACCGCTGCTGGTGGGGGGGCGGTACGGCCTCTCTTCCAAGGAGTTCACCCCGGCCATGGCCTTGGGGGTATACGAGGAGCTCAAAAAGGACCGGCCCCGCCACGGCTTCACCGTGGGCATCGTGGACGATGTGACGGGCACAAGCCTTTCCTACCCACAGGTGGACTTTGAGGATCCGGCCTCGGTGCGGGCGGTCTTCTTCGCCCTGGGGGCCGATGGCACCGTGAGCGCCAACAAGAACACCATCAAGATCATCGGGGAGGAAACCCCCCTTTACGCCCAGGGGTACTTCGTCTACGACTCCAAGAAGTCAGGCTCCCGCACGGTGAGCCACCTGCGCTTTGGTCCCAACCCTTTGGACAAGCCGTACCTCATCCAGAAGGCCAGCTTCGTGGGCATCCACCAGTGGAGTTTCCTGGAACGCCTGCCCATGCTGGAGGTGGCCGAAGAAGGGGCCGCGGTGCTCATCAATAGCCCCTATCCCCGGGAGGAGGTGTGGGACCGGTTGCCGAGGCCCGTTCAGGAAGAGATCCTCAGGAAGAAGCTTAGGGTCTATGTGGTTAACGCCTACGAGCTGGCACGAAAGGTGGGTCTTCCCGGGCGGATCAACGTGATCATGCAGGCGGCCTTCTTCAAGCTCTCTGGGGTGTTGCCCGAGGAGGAGGCCAAGGCCCGCATCAAGAAGGGCATAGAGAAAAGCTACGGCAAGCGGGGCCGATCGGTGCTGGAAAGGAACTTCCAGGCGGTGGAGCTGGGTTTTGAGGCGGTGGAGCCCCTGCCCATTCCCGGAAGGATCACCTCGGAAAAGGAACGGGTGCCCCCTATGGTGGACCACCCGCCGACCTTTGTGCGGGAGGTGCTGGGCCCCATCGCCCTGGGGCGAGGGGATTCCCTGCCGGTTTCCGCCTTCCCCCCCGACGGCACCTATCCCACGGGTACCGCCCGTTATGAGAAACGGGGCATCGCCGAGTTTGTGCCCACCTGGGATCCCGGGGTGTGCGTGCAGTGCGGCAAGTGCGTCTTGGTCTGCCCCCATGCGGTGATCCGGGCCAAGGTGGTGCCCGAGGAGGCCCTGGCCCAGGCACCCGAGGGATTTCCCCACCGGAAGGCCATGTGGAAGGAGCTTTCCGGGGAGTTTACCCTGGCCATCAGCCCCGACGACTGCACGGGTTGCTCCCTTTGCGTGGAGGTTTGCCCCGCCAAGGATAAGCACAACCCGAGCCGCAAGGCCTTGAACCTGGCCCCCCGCCTCGAGGTGCGGGAGGCCATGAACCGCCACTGGGATTTCTTCCTCTCCTTGCCGGAAACTCCCAGGTCTGGGCTTAAGCTCCACACCGTCAAGGACGTGCAGCTTCTAGAGCCCCTTTTTGAGTTCCCGGGGGCCTGTGCGGGATGTGGGGAAACCCCTTACCTAAGGCTTCTTTCCCAGCTTTTCGGCGACCGCCTCATCGTGGCCAACGCCACCGGGTGTAGCTCCATCTACGGGGGCAACCTGCCCACCACCCCCTGGAGCAAGAACAAGGAGGGCCGGGGCCCGGCCTGGGCCAACTCCCTCTTTGAGGACAACGCCGAGTTTGGCCTGGGCATGCGCCTGGCCTTGGACAAGAAGGCGGAATACGCCAGGGAGCTTCTAAGGGCTTTCCAAGGCATCCTGGGCCAGGAGCTTTTGGAGAGGCTACTTTCCGAGGAGGGGCCCGAGGGAGTGGAAAAGAGGCGGCGGGACGTGGCCCTCTTGCGGGAAAGGCTAAAGGGCCTGGACGATCCCAGGGCTAGGGACCTCCTGGCGGTGGCGGATGCCCTGATCCCCCATTCCGTCTGGATCGTGGGGGGGGATGGCTGGGCCTACGATATCGGCTACGGGGGCCTGGACCACGTGCTGGCCAGCGGGGCCAACGTGAAGGTGTTGGTCCTGGATACTGAGGTCTACTCCAACACAGGGGGGCAGGCCTCCAAGGCCACGGGCCTGGGGGCGGTGGCCAAGTTCGCCGCAGCAGGCAAGCCCACCCCCAAGAAGGACTTGGCCTTCATGGCCATGAGCTACGGGCATGTCTACGTGGCCCAGGTGGCCATGGGGGCCAGCGACGCCCATACCCTGAAGGCCTTCCTCGAGGCGGAGGCCCATAAGGGCCCGGCCCTCATCATCGCCTACAGCCACTGCATCGCCCACGGCATCGACATGGCCAAGGGAATGGAGCACCAGAGGCTGGCGGAGCGCACGGGGTACTGGCCCCTCTTCCGCTACATCCCTGGCCAGGGGCTCACCCTGGACTCCAAGCCCCCGACGCTGCCCCTTAGGGAATACCTCTATGTGGAAAACCGCTACCGGCTTCTCCTCCAGACCCACCCCGAGGGGGCCGAGGCCTTCTTAAGGCTGGCGGAGGAGGCGGTGCGGGAAAGGTGGGAAAGGCTTTCCCGCATGGCAGCCAAGGGGGTTGTGCCAAGCTAAGGGCGCGCATTCCCTTCTAGGGGAAAAAGATGAAGGAGGAGGGTATGGACCTCAGCACCACCTACATGGGATTGAAGCTGGAGCACCCTTTGGTGGCCTCGGCCTCACCCCTTACGGAGCGGCTGGACGGGTTTCTCCGCCTGGAGGACGGGGGTGCGGCGGCCATCGTGATGCACTCCCTCTTTGAGGAGCAGGTGACCCTCGAGGAGGAGATGCTGGACCACTACCTGCACTACGGCCACGAAAGCTACGCCGAGGCCCTTTCCTACTTTCCCCGGGCCCACGAGTACCGCCTGACCCCTGAGCGCCACCTGGACCTTCTTGCCCGGGCCAAGGAACGGGTTTCCATCCCCCTCATCGCCAGCTTGAACGGCATCAGCCGGGGAGGCTGGGTGGAGTACGCCAAGCTTCTGGAGGAGGCAGGGGCCGACGCTATAGAGCTTAACCTCTACTACATTCCCACCGACCCGGCCCTTTCCGGGGCCGAGGTGGAGGCCATGTACCTGGAAACCATCCAGGCGGTGGCGGAAAGCGTGCGGATCCCGGTGGCGGTGAAGGTGGGGCATGCCTTCAGCGCCTTTGCCCACTTCGCCAAGCGGGTGGAGGCCACGGGGGCCAAGGCCTTGGTCCTTTTCAACCGCTTTTACCAGCCGGACCTGGATCTGGAAACCCTTTCCGTGGTGCCCACGCTGACCCTTTCCCGCCCCTATGAGGCCCTTTTGCGCATCCACTGGATCGCCCTCCTCTACGGCCGGGTCGGCCTGGAGCTGGCTTTGACGGGGGGTGTGCATTCAGGGAAGGAGGCGGCCAAGGGGCTTCTGGCCGGGGCCCAGGTGGTGATGATGACCTCGGCCGTCCTGGAAAAGGGGCCCGGGCACTTCCGCACCGTGCTGGAGGAGCTCAAGGCCTTTATGGAGGAAAGGGAGTACGCAAGCGTGGAGGAGATGCGGGGGGTGATGAGCTACCTTAAGGTGGCGGAACCCGCTGCCCTGGAAAGGGCCAACTACCTCAAGGTTCTGGGGTCGTACCGCCTTCTTCCCTGAGGGCGTAAAACCCCTTTCCCAGGGCCACCACCGGGCTTCTGGACCAGCGGGCCAAGGCGGAAAGCCGGATCTTGGCGATCTTTTCCGGCTCCTTCACCTCGGCCCAGAGCCCTGCTTCCTTCAGGCGGCGGCCCACCTCGGTATAGTGAAGGGGCCGGCCCTCCTGTTTCAGCATCTCCAACACCGCCTTGCGGAACCGGTCCGGTGGGGGCATGGGCAGGCCCAGTATACCCGTATAGTGAGGGCATGAGGAACCAGGAGCTGGCCCGCCTCTTTGAGGAGATCGGGCTCATGAGCGAGTTTTTGGGGGACAACCCCTTTAGGGTCCGGGCCTACTACCAGGCGGCTCGCACCCTGTACGACCTGGATACCCCCATTGAGGAGGTGGCCAAGGGAGGAAGGGAAGCCCTGCTGGCCCTTCCCGGGATCGGGCCCGATCTGGCGGAAAAGATCTTGGAGTTTCTCAAAACCGGGGAGATTAAAAAACACCGGGAGCTTGCGGAGCGGGTGCCAAAGGGGGTTTTGGCGGTGATGGAGGTGCCCGGGGTGGGGCCCAAGACCGCCCGGCAGCTCTACGACGAGCTAGGCATCGACTCCCTGGAAAAACTAAGGGAAGCCCTGGATAGGGGCGATCTCCTTCGCCTGAAGGGCTTTGGCCAGAAGAAGGCGGAGCGCATCCGGGAGGGCTTGGCCCTGGTGCAGGTGGCGGGCAAGCGAAGGCCCTTGGGGGCGGTGCTTTCCTTGGCGAGGAACCTCCTCGCTGCCATCCGGGAGCTGCCCGGGGTGGAGAGGGCGGAGCTTTGCGGGTCCGCCCGGCGGTATAAGGACACGGTGGGGGACCTGGACTACCTGGTGGCCAGCGAAAGAAGCGAGGAGGTGGTGAGGGCGTTCGTGAAGCTTCCCCAGGTGAAGGAGGTGTACGCCCAGGGCAAGGAGCGGGCCACGGTGTTTTTGAAAAACGGCCTCCAGGTGGACCTGAGGGTGGTGCCGCCCGAGAGTTGGGGCTCCGGGCTCCAGTACCTCACGGGGAGCAAGGAGCACTCCATCCGGCTTCGGAGCCTGGCCCAGGAAAAGGGTTTGAAGCTTTCTGAGTACGGGGTTTTTAGGGGCGGAGAGCGCCTGGCAGGGGAGACGGAGGAAGGGGTGTACGAGGCCCTGGGGCTACCCTTCATTCCCCCTGCCTTGCGGGAGGATCACGGGGAGATCGAGGCAGCCTTGGAGGGAAGGCTTCCCAGGCTTCTCGAGCTTTCCCAGGTGAGGGGAGACTTGCAGGTCCACTCCACGTACTCCGACGGGCAGAATAGCCTCGAGGAGCTCTGGCAGGCGGCCAAGTCCCTCGGTTATGAGTACCTGGGGGTCACCGACCACTCCCCGGCGGTGCGGGTGGCGGGAGGCCCTTCCCCAGAGGAGGCTCTGAAGCGGATAGAGGCCATCCGCCGCTTCAACGAAACCCATGGTCCTCCCTACCTGCTGGCGGGGGCCGAGGTGGACATCCGGCCCGATGGCTCCCTGGACTACCCGGACTGGGTTTTGCGGGAGCTGGACCTGGTGCTCATCTCCATCCACTCAAGCTTTAAGCTTTCCAAGGCCGAGCAGACCAAAAGGATCCTGCGCGCCCTGGAAAACCCCTTCGTGCACGTGCTGGCCCACCCCACGGCCCGGCTCATCGGGAGGCGGGCGCCCGTTGAGGTGGATTGGGAGGCGGTGTTTAAAAAGGCCATGGAACGGGGCGTGGCGGTGGAGATCGATGGGTATTACGACCGCATGGACCTCCCGGATGATCTGGCCCGCATGGCCTACGGGATGGGCCTATGGATCAGCCTTTCCACCGATGCCCACCAGGTGGAGCACCTGCGCTTCATGGAGCTTGCGGTGGGCACAGCGCAGAGGGCCTGGATAGGGCCCGAGCGCGTGCTCAACGTGCTCTCCTACCCGCAGCTTACCGCCTGGCTTAAAGGCCGGCGAGGCCTTTAGCCTTTAGCAGGATTTCCAGGAACATCTCCCGGGTGAGCCTGCCCGTCTGGGTGTTCTGTCGGGAAACGTGGTAGCTGGCCAGGAGGTGGCGGCCATCCGGCAGGAGGTAGTGGGCCCCGTGGAAAAAGGGATGGGCGGACTTCTTCATGCCGAAGTGGTCCAGAAGGGCCTCGAGGGCGATGCGGCCCAAGGCCAGGTAGACCCTGGCCTCCCGAAGGAGCCCAAGCTCCACCCGGGTCCAGGCGCTACAGGCCAGGAGTTCTTCCCGGGTGGGCTTGTTCTCCGGGGGAGCGCACCGCACGGCGGCGGTGAGGTAGGTTCCGTAGAGCCTTAGGTCGTCGTGGGGCTCGCTTTCCGGATTGCTGGAGAGGCCCGCCTGGTAGAGGAGGGGGTAGAGGAAGGCTCCGGAGGCATCCCCGGTGAAGGGCCGGCCCGTGCGGTTGGAACCATGGGCCCCGGGGGCCAGGCCGAAGAGAACCAGGCGTGCCTGGGGGTCCCCGAAACCGGGGACGGGCCTGGCCCAGTAGGTCCAATCCTGAAAGGCGCGGCGCTTTTTCCGCCCCACCTCTTCCCGGTGGGCCACCAGCCGTGGGCAGCGGGTGCAGGCGGTGAGTTCCTGTTTAAAGGCATCCCACGAGAAAAGATCCATCGGCTTATAAGCATAACCCCCGCCCTAGGGCGGGGGTTATTGGGCGGGTCAAGCCAGACCCAGACCATGGTCTAGTCCCATTTTAGGCCATGCACCCTAAAGGGGTATGTTGTCGTGCTTCTTGAAGGGGCGTTCCTCTTTCTTGTCCCAGAGCATCCTCAGGTGCTGGTAGAGGATGCGGCGGGTGTGGGTGGGGTCTATGACATCGTCAATGTAACCTCGGCCGGCGGCCACCCAGGGGTTGTCAAAGGCCCGGCGGTACTCCTCGATCTTGCGGCGGCGGGTTTCCTCGGGGTTGGGGGAGGACTGGATTTCCCGCCGGTAGATGATGTTGGCGGCCCCCTCGGCCCCCATCACCGCCACCGCCGCCGTGGGCCAGGCCAGGACCACGTCCGCCCCCATGTCCTTGGAGTTCATGGCCAGGTAGGCCCCGCCGTAGGCCTTGCGGGCGATGAGGGTGATCTTGGGCACCGTGGCCTCGGCGTAGGCGAAAAGCATCTTGGCCCCGTGGCGGATGATGCCCCCATGCTCCTGGGCCACCCCGGGCAGGAACCCGGTGACATCCACCAGGGTGAGGATGGGGATGTTGAAGGCATCCATGGTGCGGATGAAACGGGCGGCCTTGTCGGAAGCATTGATGTCCAAGGCCCCGGCCATGAAGCGGGGGTTGTTGGCCACCACCCCCACGGGGTAACCGCCCAGCCGGCCCAAGCCCACGATGATGTTCCTGGCGAAGCCGGGCTGGATTTCCAAAAATTCCCCGTCGTCCAGGAGGGTCCTGATCACCTGGTGCATGTTGTAAGGCCTTTTGGCATCGGGATGGACGATGTCCAGGATCTCCGGGGTGGGGCGGAGGGGATCGTCCTTGGGTTCCACCACCGGGGGCTTTTCCCGGCTGTTTTGGGGCAGGTACGTGAGAAGCTTCTTGATGAGGTCCAGGACCTCCTGGTCGTTTTGGCCCTCGAGGTGGGCCACCCCGCTTTTCTCCATGTGCACGTCCGCCCCGCCCAGCTCCTCAAAGCTCACCTCCTCCCGGGTCACGCTCTTGATCACCTCGGGGCCGGTGATGAACATGTAGCTGGTCCCCCGGCTCATGAGGATGAAGTCGGTCATGGCGGGGCTGTAGACCGCTCCTCCGGCGCAGGGCCCCAGGATGGCGGAGATCTGGGGCACCACCCCGGAGTAGATGGCGTTGCGGTAGAAGACCTCCCCGTACCCGGAGAGGCTATCCACCCCCTCCTGGATGCGGGCCCCGGCGGAGTCGTTAAGGCCGATGATGGGAGCCCCCACCTTGGCCGCCAGGTCCATGAGGCTTGCGATCTTGCGCCCATGCATCTTGCCTAAGGAGCCGCCCAGGACGGTGAAGTCCTGGCTGAAGACGAAGACCAGCCGGCCCCCGATGGTGCCGTAGCCGGTCACCACCCCGTCCGCCGGAGCCTCAACCCCCTCCATGAGGCCGGTTTCCAGGTGCTCGGCGAAGGGCATGAGCTCCACGAAACTCCCGGGGTCCAGCAGGTAGTCTATGCGCTCCCGGGCGGTGAGCTTCCCCTGCTGGTGCTGCTTGCGGATGCGTTCCTCTCCCCCGCCGAGAAGGATTCTTTTCCGCCTTTCCTCCAACTCAGCCAGTAGCTCATCCAGGATAAGCTTGGCGTTATCGGCCATACTGGCCGCATGATATACTAAGAAGCCGGGTTTGCTTTCACGGTAAGGGGGCCCGGCAGAGGAGGTGAGTGGAATGAAGCGCTGGTTAAGCCTGGTCCTGTTGCTGGTGGTGGCACTTCTTGTGGTATGGGCTGGCTACCAGGGCTATGCCCGCCTCCGGGCCCTCGAGGGCCAGGTGGCCGCCTTGGAGAGCCGGGTGCAGGCCCAGGAGCAAGCCCTGAAGGCCTTGGGCGATCGGGTGGGCAAGCTGGAGCAGGAGGTCTTCAACGCTCCGTCCCCACCTCTTTCCCTCCCCGAGGTGCCAAAGGCCCCAAGCGCCCCCGCCTGGCCCTATGCGGTGGGCGTGGTGGTGGCGGCGGTGCTCCTTTTCTTCCTGTTGCAGCTTCTTCGCGGCAACCGGGGCAAGGAAGGGGCCGAGGGGCAGGGATCATCGGGGCAGGAGAACCACGAGGCCTCCCGTATGGAGAACGAAGGAGCTCCGCCCAAGAAGGAGTAGGGATGGACTAAAGCTCCGGGCGGGCAGGGAAATCCCTGCCCGCCCTTTGCTACCCGCCGTAGCTAGTCCTTAAGCTTCTTGACCGCCTGGATCAAGGCGGGAAGCACCTGGTGCACATCCCCCACGATGCCGTAGTCGGCGTGCTTGAAGATGGGAGCCTCGGGGTCCTTGTTCACCGCCACGATGTACTTGCTCTTGTTCATCCCCGCCAGGTGCTGGACCGCCCCGGAAACTCCCAGGGCAATGTACAGGGAAGGTTGCACGGTCTTCCCCGTCTGGCCCACCTGTTCGCTATAGGGACGCCAGCCGGCATCCACCACCGCCCGGGTGGCTCCCACAGCCCCGCCCAGAAGGGCGGCAAGCTCCTCCACCAGCCTGAAGGCCTCGGGGCCACCCATGCCCCGGCCTCCGGTGACCACGATGTCGGCTTCGGTGAGGGAGACGCCCTTTTTCTCCTCCTGTAGCCTTTCCAACACCTCCACCGTGGGCACGGGGGGTACGTTCAGGGCTACCACCTCCCCCGGCTGGCCCAAGGGCTCGGCCAGGGGGGTGGTGTTGGGCTTCACTGTGAGGACCACGGGGGGTGCGCTCTTCACCTTCTGGGTCACCCGGTTCAGGTAGGCGTAGCGGGTGGCGTAGACCTCGCCTCCTTCCGCCCAGGACTCCAGGGTGTCCTCCAGGAGCCCGGCCCTTAAGGCATAGGCCACCCGGCCCATGTAGGTGCGGCTTTGCCGGGAGGATGGGGCGACGATGGCCTTTACCCCGGCCTTGGCGGCTTCCAGGATCCCCGCCGCCCACTTCTCGGCGGTGTAGGGACCAAGCTCCGCCACGTAAAGGGTTTCCACGTAGCCTCGGGCCTCTTCCACGGGGGCTTGGCCCTCCGCCAAAAGCACCCCGGCCACCCCTTCTCCAAAGGTCTCGGCCAGCTTCCGGGCCCGGGTCAGGGCCTCGAGGCTCGCCTTCCTCAACTTGTTTCCATCGTGGTCCAGAACCACCAGGATCATGGATGCCTCCTCAGATCACCTTGGCTTCCTCGTGCAGAAGCCGCACCAGCTCCTCGGCCGCCGCCACAGGATCCTTGCCGTCCAGGATCTTCTGAAGCCGGGTCTTCTCCTGGATGCTCTCCTGGAGGATTTCCACCCGGCTTGCGCCCTGAAAGGTCACCTTTTTGATCTCCTTCTTCTTGGCCTTCATGATGCCGGGTAGGGTGGGGTAGCGGGGTTCGTTCAGGCCTTGTTGCGTGGTGAAGACCGCAGGAAGCCGCACCCGTACCCACTCCGCGCCCTCGTCCAGGTCGTGCTTGGCCCTGGCGGTTTCCCCTTCCAGCTCGAGGGCCGTAGTCCAGGCCACCACCGGCACGCCCAGGGCTTCCGCCAGAGCCCCGCCCAGGGCCTGGCTATCCCAGTCCGCCTGTTGCCCGCCCGTGAGGATGAGGGTAGGGGATTCCTCCTTCAGGATGGGGGCCAGGGCCTCGGCCACGGTCACGGGATCGGCATACCCCTCGTAAACCACGTGGATGCCCCGGTCCATCCCCATGGCCAAGGCGGTGCGGATGGCTTCCTCGGTGCGCTCGGGGCCGAAGCCCACCACGATGGCCTCGCCCCCGTGCTTCTCCTTTAGGCGAAGGGCTTCCTCCACCCCGTACTCGTCCATCTGGTCCAGGATCAGGGTGGCCCCGGAAAGATCCACCCGATCCCCCTGGATCCTCAGCCTGCTTTCCCCGTCCGGTACCTGCCTGATGACCGCCACGAACTTCATCCCTTACCTCCTATTCCGCCAGGAGATGCCTGGCGATGATGAGCCTTTGGATCTCGTTGGTGCCCTCGTAGATCTGGTTGAGCTTCACGTCCCTCAAGAGCTTCTCCACCGGGAACTCCCGCACGTACCCGTAGCCCCCGTGGATTTGGATGGCCTGGTTGGCGGCTTCAAAGGCGATTTCCGAGGCATAGGCCTTGGCGATGGCGCTGGCGTGGGCATGGGGCAGGCCCTGATCGGCGAGCCAGGCGGCGTAGTAGGTGTACATGCGGGCGGTTTCTATGCCGATCATCATGTCCGCCAGCTTGAACTGGATGGCCTGGAAGCTCGCGATGGGCTGGCCGAAGGCTTCCCGTTCCTTGGCGTACTTTTTGGCCTCGTCCAGGGCCCTTCGCGCCACCCCCACGCTTCCCGCCGCCACGGGGATGCGGGTTTTGTTGAGGGTGTTCATGGCGATCTTGAACCCTTCTCCTTCCTCCCCCAGGCGGTTTTGCACGGGTACCTTGACCTCCTCAAACACCAGCTCGTAGGTTCCCGAGGCCCTTTGCCCCATCTTCCCGTGGATCTTCACGGCGCTGAAGCCCGGGGTGCCCTTTTCCACCACCAGGGCCACCACCCCCTTGTGGCGTAGCTCGGGGTTCAAGGTGGCGAAGACCACCACCCACTCGGCCTCGCCCCCGTTGGAGATCCACATCTTGGTGCCGTTAAGGATGTAGTAATCCCCCTGGCGCACCGCCCGGGTCTTGAGGGCGGCGGCATCCGAGCCGTTTCCCGGCTCGCTGAGGGCGAAGGCGGCCAGGGCGGGTTTCTCGGTAAGGGGCTTGAGGAAGCGGCGCTTTTGTTCCTCATTGCCGGCTAGAAGCACGGGAGTGATCCCCAAATCGCTGGCCATGGGGATGGTATAGATGCCCATGCAGGCGTAGGCCAGTTCTTCCCCCACGATGACCTCGTCCAGCATCTTGAGGCCCATCCCCCCGTACTCCTCGGGGATGATGGCGTTCAGGAGGCCCACCTCGTGGAGCTTTTCTATGACCGGCCAAGGCACCTCTTCCTTCTCGTCGTATTCCTGGGCCACGGGGAGGATGACCTCCTTGGCGAAGCGCCGGGCCAGGGCCTGGAGCTGGCGTTGTTCCTCGGTGAGGCTGAAGTCTATGGGCATAACCTCCTCCTTGGCGGCCTGCCGGGGGTGGGGCCTAGGGCCCACTCTTTGACCCAGTCTAAGATTTTGCCCACCCCCTTGCAACCCCGCCTCAATGCTACCATTGAAGGCAGATGAGAACCTCGGGCCAATTGGAGATCCTTGGACGTTTTCAGCGAGCCTTATTGAAAGACCTGGAGCCTGTGCAAATACTCCGGAACCTCCTCGAGGTGGCCACGGACGAAGGAGTAGAGCGGGCAGCCCTCTTCCTCTACCACCGGGAAACCCGGGAGCTGGTGGGGGAGGTGGCCTCGGGTCGGGGCCGCCACTACACGGTTTCCGCCATCGCCCTCCCCCTATACGCAAAAGGGCATGTGCAGGAGGCCTTTTTCGCCGAAGGTCCCGTGCGGCGGGGAGAAGAATGGCTTTTGCCGGTGGTGGGGGAGGAGGCCTCGTACTGCTGGGCCGATCCCGAGGCCCGCTGCACGGTCCGCCCCCGGGCCACTCGGGAGACCCGCTTCCTGGTCTGTCCTAGCTGCGCTTACTTTTCGCCCAAGGGGGTGTTGAGCCTGGAGGGAGTTCCCCAGGCCCTGGGGCCTCTTCTGCCCCTTCCGGCCCAGCTCACGGCCTTGGCCTTGAAAAATGGCGAACTCCTTTGGGAGCGAAACCGGGCTTTGGCGGAGCTTTCCCGTCACGCGGAGGCCCTATCCCACGTGAGCGCCTTGGCCCGGGAGGTGGTCAAGGCCCTGGAGCCCGCTGCCGTGCTGGAAACCTTGGCCCAGGCTCTTTCGGAGCGATTCGGTTTCTTCCGGGTGACCGTGGCCCTGGTGAAGGGGGAGGAGGGCAAGGATTACCTGGGGGGCTACCTCACGGTGCGGGGAAAAGACGTGTACTGGACGGAGGGCATCAGCCACATCCGCCTGCCCCTGGCTTCTTCCCCCGCCTCGAGGTGATCCAGAGGATGCGGGCCTTGGGCCTTTCCACGCCCATTCTGGCCCTTTCCGCCAGCGTTTCCGAGAAAAGCCGGCGGGAGGCCCTCGAGGCGGGGGCCCAAGCCTTCCTGGGCAAGCCCTTTGAAACCCAGACCCTGTTGGCCCAGGTGGACCGGCTGTTGGCCCGGGAAGAAGGGTAATGGGCCTTCGGACGGCCTGAATAGCCTGGGGCGGGCTGGTGTATACTTATACGCGAAAAGGAGGAAGATATGAGGCGGAGGCAGTTTCTCAAAGGGGTAGGGGTGGGTTTGGCGGCAAGCCTTTCCTACAGGGCCTTTGCCCAGGCCGCTCCGCAGGTGCGCTGGCGGCTGGTGTCCAGCTATCCCCGGAGCCTGGATACCCTCTATGGCGGTGCCGAGGATTTGGCCAAGCGGGTGGCGGAACTCACCGGCAACCGCTTCCAGATCCGGGCCTACCAGGCGGGGGAGATCGTACCGGGGGGCCAGGTGCTGGATGCAGTCCAGCAGGGCGCGGTGGAGGCGGGCCACACCTATGGCCCCTTCTATGTGGGGAAGAACCCCACCCTGGCCTTTGACGGCGGCGTGCCCTTTGGCATGACCTACCGGCAGCACAACGCCTGGATGCGGTATGGGGGTGGTTTGGACCTCCTGCGCGCGGTCTATGCCGACTTCGGGGTGATGCAGTTCCCTGGGGGAAACACCGGGGCCCAAATGGGCGGCTGGTTCCGCCGCGAGATCCGGACCCTGGCTGACCTAAAAGGGCTCAGGATGCGGATCCCCGGCCTCGGAGGCCTGGTGATGGGGCGGTTAGGCGTGGTGCCCCAGACCCTGGCCGCCGGGGATATCTATCCTTCCTTGGAACGGGGGACCATAGACGCCACCGAGTTCGCCGGCCCCTACGATGACGAGAAGCTGGGCTTTTATAAGGTGGTCCGCTACTATTACTACCCTTCCTTCTGGGAGCCCAGCGCCCAGCTTTCCTTCCTGGTTTCCCAAAGAGAGTGGCAGAGGCTTCCCAAGGAGTTCCAGGAGGCTTTCCAGGTGGCGGCGGCGGAGGTCAACCTCACCATGATGGCCAAGTACGATGCGCAAAACCCCCCGGCCCTGAACCGCCTTCTCAAGGCGGGGGTGCGCCTGCGCCGCTGGCCTGGGGAGATCATGAAGAAGGCTCTCGAGGAAGCCCGGGCCTTGTACGAGGAACAGGCGGCCAAGGACGCCACCTACCGCAAGGTGTATTCCGCTTACTGGGCCTTCCGCAACGAACAGTACCGCTGGTTTGCCGTGGCGGAGCTGGGTTACGAGAGCTTCGCCTTCCCCACCGTTTGAGAAAGCTTAGGGAGGTTCTCAGTCCAGCTTCTCCAGGCGCACCGCCGCCACCTTGTACTCGGGGATGCGGCTGAAGGGATCCAGGGCGTCCGTGGTGAGGCGGTTGGCGGGGGCTTCGGCGAAGTGGAAGGGAGCGTAGACCACTCCTTCGGGGGTGCGGTCGGTAACCCAGGCCCGGGCCCGGATCCGGCCCCGGCGGCTCACCACCTGGATGATCTCCCCGTCCCCGATGCCCAGCCTTTGGGCATCCTTGGGGTTTACTTCCACCTTGAGCTCCGGATAGGCTTCCTTGAGCTGGCTGTTGCGGCTTAGGGTGCCCTCGTGCCAGTGGAAAAGGACCCGGCCGGTGGAGAGGGTGAGGGGGTATTCCTCGGAGGGGGTTTCCGCGGGCGGGGTGAAGTTGGAGAACCCAGGGCCGGCCTAAGGCCTGGGCTAGGCGCTTCCCCAATTCCTGGGTAATCCACCAGTCGGGTCTGGCCTCCCCCGGAGGGGTTAGGATTTGCCGCACCCGTTGCACCCGGCGGTCGGTGTTGGTGAAGGTGCCCTCCTTCTCCAGGAAGCTGGCTGCCGGCAGGATCACGTGGGCAAAGGGGGTGGTCTCGTTTTCCAGGATGTCCTGGACGATGAGGAAGGGCAGGCCTTGAAGTTGCCCGGTTCCGATTCGTCGGCGTTCACCACCAGATACCTGGGGGGCTCCCCCCGGGCCACGGCCCGCATTTTGATGTGGGCGGGAAAGGCGGCTCCTCCCCGGCCCAGGAGCCCAGCCTCCTCCACGGCCTCGAGGATGGCCTCCGGGGCCAGGAGGTTTTTCAGGACCCTCCGCAAGAACACCAACCCTCCCAGCGCTTCATACTGGTCAAGTTCCAGGATGGGTTCGGGAGGGAGGAGCCGGTTCCCATACCCTAGGGCGAAGGGAAGGCGAAACTCCCTTCTCCTCGCTTAGGGGAAGGCGGGCATCCAGGAGGGGGAGGAGGCTTGGCTTTTCCATGCCCTTAGCTTACCTGGCCGAGGGGGCTAGGCGGGTCAAAGGAGGCGGAGATGGGGAAAACGGGAGAGGAGGTGGTTTTGGAAACCTTCCATGCGGTCTTCGGGCACCAGGGCCACCACCGCCCCGCCGAACCCCGCCCCCGTGAGCTTGGCTCCGTAGGCTCCGGCCCTCAAGGCTTCTTCCACCAGGGTGTCCAGTTCCGGGAGGCTTACCCCATAGTCTTGGGAGAGGGAGCGATGGCTTTGCACCATGAGTTCGCCGAAGGCCCGGGCATCCCCTCTTCGTAGGGCTTCTACCCCCCTTAGCACCCGGAGGTTCTCCCCCACGATGTGCCGTGCCCTTTTGTCCAAGGGGGAGGGAAGGCTCTCCACCAGGCAAAGGTCCCCGATGTCCCTAAGGCTTCGCACCCCAAGCCGCCTGGCTGCCTCCTCCGCTTCCTTGCGCCTTTCGTTGTACCCGGCGCTGGCCAGGCGCCGCTTTAAGCCCAGGTCTAGGACGGCCACCCGGCTCCTTGGAGGAAGGGGTAGGTTCTCGTGTTCCAGGGTCCGGGTGTCCAGGAAAAGGGCCTTGCCCACCTCGCCCAGGCTGGCGGCCATCTGGTCCATGATGCCGCAGCGCACCCCCACGTACTCCACCTCCGCCTTCTGGCCCAGAAGGGCGATTTCCTTGTCGGAAAGGGGCAGGTGGTAGAGGAGGCGCAGGGCCTTTAGCGCCGCCACCTCGAGGGCCGCCGAGCTGGAAAGCCCTGCCCCTATGGGGACCCTGCTCCGCACGTAAAAGCGAGCCCCGGGAACCCCGTACCCCGCCTCCCTCAGGGCCCAGACCACCCCCAGGAGGTAGTCCAGAAAGTCCCCCTGGGCCGGGCTTTCCAAAGGCCGGGCCCTGAGCTCCCTGAGCGCCTCGCTGTAGGCCTCTACCCGGCCCTCCCCTTTGGCGGCCTCCACCTGGGTGAAGTAGGGGAGGGGGGTGGGAAGGACGTAACCCTCCTGATAGTCGGTGTGCTCCCCCAAGAGATTCACCCGCCCCGGGGCCTGGGCGCTGGCCTCGGGCAGGGTGCCGAAGACTTCTTTAAACCCCATGCCTCCATTATGGGCATAGGGCTTTGAGGTTGTGGTCCAAAAGGGCCAGGTAGCTGGGCACCCTTCGGTCCAGGGTGTCGGTATAGAGGACGACGATGCGGGCTCCCAGGGCCTCAGCCAGGGCCTTGAGGGCGGTTCCCTGGAACTGGGGTTCGGCCAGGACCAGCTTTACCCCCTCCCGGCGCGCTCGCTCCAGGAGCGTGAGGAAGGTCCGGGTTCCCGCCTCCTGCACCCCCGAGGCGGTGAGGCTACCCACCACCCGCAGGCCGTACCGGCGGGCAAAATAGGCGAAGGCATCGTGCTGGGTGACCACCTTGAGGCCCTTTAGGTTGCAGGCTTGGAAGGCCTTATCACGCCTTTCCACCTCCGCCTTAAAGCGCTTTAGGTTGGCCTGGTAGATGGCCTTTCCTTTGGGGTCCAGCTGGGAGAGTTCCTGGGCGATGTGCTCGGCATAACGCAGGGCGTAGGTGGGGTCCAGCCACAGGTGGGGGTTGCAGGGGCCGTGGGCGTGCTCTCGTTCTTCCGGGTTTTCCTCTTGGTGCTCCTCCTGGCAGATGAGGCCGGGTTGCCCTTCCGCCAGCTTCACTACCCGGGCGCCTTGGGGGAGGAGGCGTTCCAGCTTGGGCAAGAAGGCCTCGAGGCCCAGGCCATTGGCGAAGAGAAGGCGGCTTCGGGCCAGGTTTTTGGCGGTGCTGGGGGTGGGTTCAAAGGTGTGTGGGTCGGCCCCTGGGGGGAGCACGCTTTCTACCTTGACCCGGTTCCCCCCCACCTGGGACACCAGGTCGGCCAGGAGGGGGGTGGTGGCCGCCACCTGCACCTGGGCCCAGGCTTGGGAAAGGAGGAGGAGGAGCAACAGGGCTAGCCGTGGCATGAGGTAATGATAAACCATTATCGGTATAGCCGCAAGCCTCCCTGGGCCGCCCACGGGCTTATGAAGGGGCACGGTATACTCAGGGGGAAATGAGCCTAAAAGCCCTCCACAAGAAGCACGTCCTAACCCCCTGGGTGGCCCAGGCTCCCCTTAACCCCCCCTTGGTGGTGCGGGGTGAGGGGGTCTGGCTGTACGACGAGGAGGGGCGGCGCTACCTGGACCTTTCCAGCGGCCTGGTGGCCTTGAACCTGGGCCATGGCCACCCTAGGCTGGTGCGGGCCATTGCCGAGCAGGCGGCCATCTTGGCCTATGCAGCCCCTAGCCTTTTCCACGATAAGCGGGCCCTTCTCGCCAAGGCCTTGTCTGACCTCTCCCCCTGGCCCGAAGGAGCCAGGGTCTTTTTCACCCCCTCGGGAACCGAGGCCAACGAGGACGCCCTGAAGTTCGTGCGCCACCTCACCGGCCGCTTCAAGGTCCTTGCCGCCTACCGGTCCTTCCACGGGGCCACCCACGCCTCCGCCAGCCTTACGGGGGAAAACCGCCGCTGGCCCTCCGAGCCGGGCAATGCCCCCGGGGTGGTCCACTTCTTCGCCCCCTATCCCTACCGGAGCCCCTTTTACACGGAAGACCCCAAGGAGGAAACCGCCCGGGCTCTGGACCACCTGGAGAGGGTTCTCCTCCACGAGGATCCCAAGCGGGTGGCGGCCATCTTCTTAGAGCCTGTGGTGGGCTCCAATGGCGTCATCGTCTACCCGGAAGGGTACCTCGAGGGGGTACGGGCTCTTTGCGACCGGCATGGCATCCTTCTGGTCTTTGACGAGGTGATGACCGGCTTCGGGCGCCTGGGGGCAGCCTTTGCCGCCCTGCGGTTTGGCGTGGTCCCGGACCTCATCACCTTCGCCAAGGGGGTCACCTCCGCCTACGTGCCCTTAGGAGGGGTGCTCGTGCGGGAGACCCTGGCCCGCTACTTTGACGAGAACCCCTTGCCCACAGGTCACACCTACGCCGGGCATCCCTTGGCGGTGGCGGCGGGGCTGGCCTCCCTTGAAGCCTACCGGGAGGAAGGCCTCTTCGAGCGGGTTTTGGCCATGGAGGGTTTCTTCCAGGAAAGCCTGAAGGCCCTAAAGGACCGGCATCCCGTGGTGGGGGATGTCCGGGGGCTTGGGGCCTTTTACGCCTTGGAGCTGGTTCGGGACCGGGGCACCAAGGAACCCCTTTCCCCCTGGCACGCTCCCTTTAGCCCTGCCATGCAGGCCCTGCAAAAGGCCTTGTGGCAGGAGGGGGTTTACCTCCTGGCCAAGCACAACATCCTGGTGGTGGCTCCACCCCTCACCATAAAGGAGGAGGAGTTCTTGGAAGGTGTGGAACGCCTTTCCCGCGCCCTCAGGCAGGTGGAGGTGGAGGCTTTGGGCTAACCTGGAAGGGTGCGGCGGCTGGAGGAGCTTTTTACTTTCCTGGCCTCCCTCGAGGGGAGGCCTTACCCTTTTTACAAGGATCTAAAGGGAACCTGGAGGGGTGAGGGGTTTGACCTGCGCTTTGTCCACGTGCAGGGGGATCCCTTCGCCACCCCAAGCGTTGTGGAGGTGCGCTATCCGGCTAGGGCCCTGGAGAAACTTCGGGTCTACCGCCACCCTACGGGTAAGGTGGCGGTAGAGGACTTCCTCCTCAGGGCCCTCAAGGCCCGGTTCCGCCACCTGCCCTTTTACGGAGGGAGCGGGCACTCGGGGAGGGTCTTTGTGGAGGTGGAAAGCCCCAAGGTGTTGCGGCGGGCTGGGGCCCATCTTGGCCAGGAGGCGCTTTACCTGCGCTTCCGGGTGGGGCTTCCTGCCTCGGGCCGAAGGATTTTGGGTAAGGAGGCGGAGAGGCTTTTCCGGGCCCTGGGGGAGCACCTTCGGGGATTTCTGTGGGAACTGGATGGGAGGGCCCTGGTGTCCCAGGTCCAGCAGGTGGAGGACTTCGCCTACATTCAGGAGAGCCTTCCCCAAAGGGGCCTGGTGGCCTTCGTCGGGGATGGGGCCATCCTTCCCCGGGAAAGCGGGGTAAGCCAGAAGCCCTTAAGGGGGGCGGTTCCCTTCCAAAGCCCCCCTTCCTTGCGGGTTTCCTTTCGCGTACCCCACAAGGGCGAGGTCGTTGGGATGGGTCTTCCTCAGGGCGTCACCCTCATCACCGGCGGAGGCTTCCATGGGAAAACCACCCTCCTCGAGGCCTTGATTCACGGGGTCTATCCCCATATTCCCGGGGATGGGCGAGAGTGGGTGGTGGCCCATGCCCTGGCCCAGAGGGTCCAGTCCGAGGATGGCCGAAGCGTGAAGGGCGTGGACCTAAGGCCCTTCGTGCACGACCTTCCCCTGGGCCAGGACACCTCTTTCTTCTCCACGGAGGATGCCTCGGGGTCCACCAGCCTGGCGGCCGCCATCCTGGAGGCCCTGGAGCTGGGTGCCCGGGTGCTTCTCTTAGACGAGGATACCTCCGCCACCAACCTCCTGGTGCGGGATGCCCGCATGCAGGCCCTGGTGCAGCGGGAAACCCTCACCCCCCTTTTGGACCGGGTTCAGGACTTTAAGGCCAGGGGGATCAGCCTGATCCTGGTGGTGGGCGGGGTGGGGGACTACCTGGACCTGGCGGACACGGTCTTGCTACTGGAGGAGTACCGGCCGAGGGAGGCCACCCTGGAGGCCAAGGCCATCGCCCAAGCCCACCCCACGGGGCGGGCTTTTGGCGAGTCCCGGTATCCCCTTGCCGTGGCTTCCCGGGCTCCCTTGCCCGAAAGCTTTGATCCCAGGCGGGGCAGGAAGGCCCGGGTAAAGGGTCGGGGCCTCAGGGAGCTGGTCTACGGGGAGGAGGTGGTGGACCTATCCGCCCTGGACCTCTTTGAAAACGCCCAGGTGCGGGCTTTGGGGGCATGGTTCCAGCGGCTTTGGCGGCAGGCGGACGGCAAGACACCCTTGCGGAAGCTGGTGGAGGCGGTGCCGGGAGGGATAGAGGATCTTTTTTCCCTGGAAGAGGCCCCTGAGGTGGCGGAGGTGCGTCCTCTGGAGCTGGGAGCGGCGGTGAACCGGCTCCGGAGCCTGGAGGTGCGGCGGGGGGAGGGGTAGAATCAGAACCATGTGGCGGTCCTTGGGGGTTGATCTGGGGAGGAAGCAGGTTCGGTGGGAAGGGGTTTCCCCCGAGGAGGTGGCCTATGGCGGCCGCTACCGCACGGGGCGGCTTCTTCTGGAGCGGGAAGCCTACCGCATGGATCCCCTTTCCCCGGAGAACCCCCTGGTGTTCGCCGTGGGTCCCCTGGCGGGAACGGGGTTTTCCAACGCCAACCGCACCAGCGTGGGTACGCGAAGTCCCCTGACCCTGGGCATCAAGGAGGCCAACGGGGGCGGCACCTTCGGTTACGCCCTGGGCCAGATGAAGCTTTCCCACCTGGTCCTCGAGGGGGCAAGCTCCGACTGGGTGGTCCTCCGCATCACCCGGGAGGGCCAGGTCTTCTTTGACCCGGCTAAGGACCTTCTCGGCCTCGGGAACTTTGAGGCGGCGGCCAAGCTCTTTGCCGCCTACGGCAGGAAGATCGCCTTCGCCCTCCTGGGGCCGGTGGGGGAGTATCTGGGCCTCCTTTCCGGCATCGCCTTTTCCGATATAGACGGCAGGCCCTCCCGCTTGGCTGCCCGGGGGGGCGTGGGGGCGGTGATGGGGGCCAAACGGGTGAAGGCCATCGTGGTGGAGGTGCCGGGGAAGGCGGAGGTCTGGGATAAGCCCAAGGTCACCGAATCCATCCGCCGGTACGCGGAGCTTCTTCGCCAGGACCCCTTGGTCATGAAGTTCTATAACGCCATCGGCACCATGGGCATGGCGGATTTCCAGAATGCCTTTGGCGGGCTTCCCGTGAGGAACTTCCGCCAGGGACAGCTTGTCCCGCCGGAGCAGTTCCGCATGGGGGGACAGTATATCGCCCCCCTCAACAAGGCCCGGGGAGGGAAACACACCCACGCCTGCATGCCTGGATGCGTGATCCAGTGCTCCAACGTCATCGTGGACGAAAAGGGAGAGGAGGTGGTCTCCCCCCTGGAGTACGAGACCATCGGCCTTATGGGCACCAACTGTGGCCTCACCGATCCGGACCAGCTCGCCCGCCTCAATCGCCTGGCCAACGACCTGGGGGTGGACACCATAGAAACCGGGGCCACCTTGGCCCTTTTCATGGAAAAGGGAGAGGCGGACTTCGGGGACTATGCCTTCATGGAGGCCAGGCTCAAGGCCCTCTACACCCCAAGTGAGGAGGCCCGCTTCCTGGCCCAAGGCACGGCCCGGGTGGGGGAGGCGCTTGGGCTTAAGCGGGTTCCCGTCATCAAGCGCCAGGCCATCAGCGCCTACGATCCCAGGGTGGTGGAGGCCACGGGGATCACCATGATGATCACCGCCCAGGGAGCGGACCACACCGCGGGGAATGCCCCGCGCCTGGAAACCCGGGCCATGCCCGTGGAGGAGATCCTCGAGGCCAGTTACCAGGCCCAGGTAAACGCCGCCGCCAACGACGCCCTGGGCCTTTGCGTCTTCGGGGGAAGCGTCACCAACAAGCAGGTGGAGTTCATTGTGGAAAGCGTAAACGCTGCCTTGGGCACCCACCTCACCCCTCCTTTTTGGAAGGAGCTTGGAGAAAGGGTTTTGCACCTGGAGCACCGCTTCAACCACCTGGCGGGCTTCACCCACGAGGAGGACCGCCTTCCGGCTTTCTTTTACGAGGAGCCCCTGCCTCCCAAGGGCTACACCGCCCGCTTCCGCCCCGAGGACCTTGCTTCCCTTTACGAGAGGCTCCACCAAGGGTCGTAAAGCCCAGGTGCTTGGGCGCTAAGGGGAAGGGCCTCTCCCTCCAGGAAGCGCCGAGCGTAAAGGTGGGAAAGCTCGGGGAAGGGATCCTGGGCCACCTTCTCCAGCGCATAGACCGCCACGGCATCCGCCAGGACCCGCAACGCTTCCTTGGCATACCAGGTACCTTCTTCTGCAAGCCTGGCCAACGCCTTTTCCGCATACTTCAGGGCCTCGGGATGTTGGCGGAGCATGTCCAAAAGGGGCTCGTGGGCCTGCTTCTTGGCCATGGCCTCCAGCATGTCCAGGGCCTGGATGTTGGCGGGGCCCTCCCAGATGGGGGTGATGAGGGCCTCGCTAAACCTGGAGGCTAGGGAGCGTCAAGGTAGAGTGGAGGGGTGGAGGGCTTTTACCTGGTTCTTGGGGAAGGGCTTTCCGAGGAGGCCAACCGCCGGGCCCAGGCCTTGGCTAGGGCTCTCCTTAAGGCTCCCCCGGAAGGGCTTTGGGACGCCATTCCTGCTTACGGCACCCTCTACCTGGAGTACGACTCCAGAAGGCTTTCCAGAGCCCGGCTCCTAAGGTTTCTCCGCCGCCTAGCCTCTTTTTCGCCGGAAGAAGAGGGGAAGTATGTGGTGATCCCCGTGCGCTACGACGGAGAGGATCTGCCGGAGGTGGCCCACCGCACCGGGCTTTCTTTGGAGGCCGTCAGGCGCCTACACCAGGCCCCCCTGTACCGGGTCTATGCCCTGGGCTTCACTCCCGGCTTTCCCTTCCTGGCTCCTGTGGCGGAGGCCTTGCGCCTCCCAAGGCGGCCCCATCCAAGGCCTCGAGTCCCTGCCCATAGCCTGGCCATGGCCGGGCCGCAAACGGGCATCTACCCCCTGCCTTCCCCCGGGGGCTGGCACCTGCTGGGTACTGCCTTGGTGGCCGTTTACGATCCCCATCGGGAGGAACCCTTTCTCCTGGGGCCTGGGGACCGGGTGCGCTTTAAGGAGGCAGAGGGGTCCACGCCTAAAGAACCTTCGCCCTTGGAGCTTCTCCCCGAGGAGCCCCGGATTCCCGCCTTCCGGGTGGAGGAGCCGGGGCTTATGGATCTGGTGGTGGATGGGGGACGGTTCCTGGCGGGGCATCTGGGCCTGGCCCGTTCCGGGCCCTTGGATCCCTACTCCGCCTCCCTGGCCAACCGCCTGGTGGGGAATCCCCCGGGCGCACCCCTTTTGGAGGTGGCCTACCGGGGCCCGGTCCTCACCGCTCTTAGGGATCTGGTGGCGGCGGTGGCGGGGTATGGGCTTACCGCCCTCCTGGAGGTGGAAGAGATCCCGCCGGGCCAGAGCTTTTTCTGGCCCAGGGGTAAAACCCTCTCCTTCCGGCCCAGGGGCCGGGGGGTCAGGGTTTACCTGGCGGTGGCCGGGGGCCTCGAGGCCCGATCCTTCCTGGGGTCCGTTTCCCCGGACCTAAGGGGGAGGATCGGCCGTCCCTTGCGGGCAGGGGATGTACTGGGGCTTAAGGAGGAAAGGGCAGTGCGGCCAGGCCTCGCCTTCCGCCAGAGGCCCTTGCCGGAATCTTTCCGCATTCGCCTGCTTCCTGGATCCCAGTTTACGGAGGAGGCCTTCCGCACTCTCTTGTCTGCGCCGTTTCGCGTGGTGCGGGCTGACCGGATGGGCTTGGAGCTTTCGGGCCCGGAGGTTCCCGGAGGGGAGGGGCTTTCCGAGGCCACGCCCCTCGGGGGCATCCAGGTTCCTCCCTCAGGCCGGCCTTTGGTCCTCTTGGCGGATAAGGGGAGCCTGGGTGGTTATGCCAAGCCCGCTCGGGTGGCGCCGGAGGATTTGTGGTTGCTGGGGCAGGTGTGGCCGGGGGTGGAGCTATCCTTCACAAGCGGATTACATCGTGACAATAGGCACATAACACAGAAAGTCCCGTGGGAGGAGGAAATCCCCTAGACTGCCTCCACCACCATGGCGATTCCCTGACCCACACCGATGCACATGGTAGCCAGACCGAACTGAACTTTTCTGCGCTGCATTTCGTGGAGCAGGGTGGCGAGGATGCGGGCTCCGGAGGCTCCCAGGGGGTGGCCGATGGCAATGGCCCCGCCGTTGGGATTCAGACGGGGGTCCTCCATGTCCAGGCCCCACTCCCTGAGCACGGCGAGGCTCTGGGCGGCGAAGGCTTCATTGAGTTCAATCAGGCCGATGTCCTTCAGGGTAAGCCCTGCCCGTTCCAAGGCCTTCTTGGTGGCAGGCACTGGCCCGATGCCCATGATCCTGGGGGGAACCCCGGCCACGGCGATGCTCCGCACCCGGGCCAGGGGGTTGAGGCCGTGGGCCTTGGCGTAGGCATCGGAGACCAGGAGGACCGCGGCGGCCCCATCGTTCAGGGGGCTGGAGTTTCCCGCGGTCACCGTGCCCCCTTCCCGGAACACGGGCCTGAGCTGGGCCAGTTTCTCCAGGGAGGTATCCCTCCTTGGCCCCTCATCCACCTCCACCCGGACTTCCTCCTTCCCCCGCTTCACGGGCACGGGGACCACCTCCTTGGCGAAGCGCCCCTCGTCCCAGGCGCGGATGGCCTTTTGGTGGGAGAGGAGGGCGAAGCGGTCCTGTTCTTCCCGGGGGATCTGGTACATTTCTGCCAGGTTTTCGGCGGTTTCCCCCATGCTTTCCGTGCCGTAAAGGGCCTGCATTTTGGGGTTAATCAGGCGCCAGCCCAGGGTGGTGTCGTACATCACCTGATTGCCGGTGGGGAAGGGCCTTTCCGCCTTGGGCACCACAAAGGGAGCCCGGGACATGGACTCCACCCCGCTCCCGATGTAGACCTGGCCTTCCCCTGCCCAGATGGCCCGCACCGCCTGGGCCACTGCCTCCAGACCAGATCCGCAGAGGCGGTTGACCGTGCACCCCGCCACTTCCACGGGGAAACCCGCCAGGAGGAGGGCCATGCGGGCCACGTTGCGGTTGTCTTCTCCGGCTTGGTTGGCGCAGCCGGCGTAGACGTCCTCCACCTCCTCCTTGGGGACCCCGCTTCGTTCCATGAGGGCGGAGAGGGCGAGGGCCAGGAGATCGTCGGGGCGCACACTGGCCAGGGCTCCCCCGTGCTTGCCGATGGGGGTTCTGAGGGCTTCCACAATCCAGGCTTCGGGCATGGGACCTCCTTACCGACCGTTCGGTAACAGTGTAGGGGAACTAAGAGGGAAAGTCAATGTTGTTGGAGAGAGAAAAGGCACAAGGGAGTTTAATCGTGAAAGATCGCACAAACAAGGAGGGCTACCCACCGTAGACCGCCCGTACCTCCTCCACCAGGCTATTCACCTCTTCAACCGGTAACCGGCAGGCTCCCTCCCGGCACAGGTAGGCTCTTCCGGGCTCCCGCCCTAGAAGGCCCGGAAGGGCATCCGCTGGCCCCACCACCAACTGGGTAAGGGGTAGGTAAAGCTCCCGTACCGACTCCAGAATCGGGGAGGGCGTGGGGAGGGCAAGCTCCGTTCCTTCCTTGAGGAGGCGGTGAACCAGGAGCAAGCCAGGAAGGGCGTGGGGATGGCGCTCAAGCCACAGGGCCCCTTCCTCCAAAAGCAACTCGGCCCGCCTGCGGTAGTCCCCGCCAAAGGCCGCCTGCAAGCGCCAGAAGGCCTCGGCCAGGGCGCTTTTGCCAGAGGGAAGGGTGGTTTCCTCCACCTCCTTGGCGGGAAGGGGAAGGGCCTTCTGGGCCGGAGGGGTGCTTGGTCCTTCAAAACCCTCCCCTCGAAAGACCTCCCAGGCTGCCTCCGCCAACGACCTTGCCTTCTCCAGATAGGGCCACTCGCCGGTGGCGGTGTAAAGCTCCAGTAAGGCCAAGGCGGTGAAGCTTTGGTCTTGCAAGAAAGCCTCTTCCCCCAGGGCCCCGGCCCGCCACACGTGGCGCACAAGGCCGTCCTTGCCCATGGTTTCCACCAGGAAGTGGGCCCCGCGCCGGGCCGCCATCAAGTAGCGGTCGTCCCTTAAAAGCCTGCCCGCCTCGGCCAGGGCCCGCACCGCCAAGGCAGACCAGTCGGCTAAGACCTTGTCGTCCAAGTTGGGGGGCGTGCGACGTCGCCTTAAGGCAAGAAGCCTAGCCCGGAGGCCTTCCCGCCAGGCTGCAAAGCCCTCCCCCAGCTCCCTCTTTACCTCTTCCTCACCCCAGGCAGTAAGCACGTACCTGGGAGAGTTACCTCCCTCCACGGGCGGGGCTTTCCCCAGGGCAAAATAACGGTGGGCCAGGGGGTAATCCTCCCCCAGGGCCGCCCGCAGCTCGTCCGGAGTCCAGGTGTAGTAACGTCCTTCCTCCCCCTCGCTTTCCGCATCCAAAGCCGTGTAAAACCCTCCTTGGCCAGGGCTTTGCATGGAAAGAAGCCAGTCCAGGGTTTCCCGGGCCACCCTGAGAAAAAGGGGGTCGGCGAAGACCCGGTAAGCCCCCAGGTAGACCCGGGCCAGGAGGGCGTTGTCGTAAAGCATCTTTTCAAAGTGGGGGAGGTACCAGAAGCGGTCCACGGCGTAACGGTGGAACCCTCCACCCACCTGGTCGTAGACCCCACCCAGGGCCATGGCCCTTAGGGTCTTGTGGAGGATCCTGCGGGCCTCCTCCTTGCCCCGCCAGGCTAAGGAAAGGAGATAAAGGAGTAGGTTGCCCTGAGGAAACTTGGGTGCGGGGAGAAACCCACCCCACTCTGGGTCAAAGGAGCGGGCAAGAAACGACAAAGCTTTCTCTTCCACATCCTGAGGCACGGGTCCGGGAGCAGGAGTAAGGCTTCGCCAAAGGGCTCGGGAAAGGCGTTCCGCCTCCCTGGTGATGGCCTCCCGTTCCTCCCGCCAGGCCTGGGCTACCGCCAGGAGGACCCGTCTAAAAGAGGGAAGACTTCCGCGGTCTTCCTTGGGGAAATACGTTCCCCCAAAGAAGGGCTTCCCCTCCGGGGTGAGGAAGAGGCTCATGGGCCAGCCCCCCTGGCCGGTGAGGCTGATGAGGGCTTGCATATAGGCGGCGTCCACATCGGGCCGCTCCTCCCGGTCCACCTTCACCGGGATGAAGTACCGGTTGAGGATCCCCGCCACCTCGGGGTCTTTGAAGGACTCCCGGTGCATCACGTGGCACCAGTGGCAGGCGCTGTACCCCACGGAGAGGAATATGGGTTTATCCTCCTGCAAAGCCGCGCTAAAGGCTTCCTCCCCAAAGGGGTACCAGTCCACGGGGTCTTCCGCATGCTGGAGGAGGTAAGGGCTTCTAGAACCCCTTAGGCGGTTGGCCATGCCCTTAGCCTAGCCGCTCAGGGAGGGCTACAAAGGTAGCCATCTCACACGGCGCACCAGGCCCGTGGACTCCCTGAACCCGGACAGACACATGTGAGACTGGACGAGTAAAAATGTGGGGACCACTCCAGAAGAGAGGGGGTCCCCACGGATGCAGCTTACCACGGTTGGCAAAGAGGTTTTGCGGGGAGCGCGGAAGGCCCGGGAACTCCAAGGTCACGCGAAGCGTACCTTGGGGCCGGGGCCGGCGATCCCACGGTTCAGGACCGCTTACGGAAGCTCAAACAGGTGGAGGCGCTCAGGAAATACCGGATGGGCTGGCCCGAGATCCAGGAGCTTTTGGGGATCAGCCGGGCCACCTATTACCGCTGGCGGAAACGCCTCAAGGAAGAGGGCCTTGCCGGTCTTAAGCCTCGGTCAAGACGTCCGCTTTGGGGCCCCTACCCCAAATGAACCGCAGCGCTTGCGGCGGAGGATTTACTGGTCTTCCGATCTGCTGATCCGGGTGGAAGCCCTAAGGAAGGAGAACCCCACCTGGGGCCGCTGGCCGATTTGGCTGACCCTAAGGAAGGAGGGCTTTGCGGTGAGCGAGCGCACCGTGGGGCGGATCCTGGCCTACCTGGAAGCACACGGCCGCGTGGAAAGCGTAGCCGCCTTTCTGGCCCAGGCCCGGCGGGGGAAGGGGGGGCGAAGACCCAGGAGGCCCTATGCGCAAAGGAAGCCCAAGGGATACGAGGTGGGTCACCCTGGCGACCTTATCCAGGTGGATACCCTCACCGTGACCCTGGGTCCTGGGGAGACGATCCAGCACTTCTCGGCCGTCGACCTCTTCACCCGTTTCTCCCTTGCGGAAGTCCACACCCGAGCCACGGCCAACCTGGCGGCCAGCTTTCTTGCCCGCCTGATGGTGCGAGCGCCTTTTCCTATCCGTGCGGTGCAGGTGGATGGGGGCAGCGAGTTTATGTCCGATTTTGAGGAGGTCTGTGAACGTTTGGGTGTTAAGCTCTTCGTTCTTCCTCCGAGGAGCCCCAAGCTCAATGGTCACGTGGAGCGGATGCAGCGGACCTTTAGGGATGAGTTCTACACACGACCGTTGCCTTCACAGATCCCCGAGCTCCAAAGGGAGCTTGACGCCTACCTGGACCACTACAACCGCCGGCGACCCCACCGGGCCTTGGGGGGCCTGGCCCCTTTAGAGTACCTGGCTAGAATACGGGGGGAGGCGGTCCCCACAGAGTCTCAAATGTGTTGACCGACTACAAAGCCTTGCTGGATGGAGCCAGCTGGAGTATAATGCCCTTGGAGGTCCTTTATGAAAGGTCATCCCGATGTGATTCAAAGCCTTCAGGAAAGGCTTTCCGAGGAACTGGCCGCCATCTTGCAATACATGGTCCATGCGGAGATGGCGGAGAACTGGGGCTTTAAAGCCCTGGCCCGCCACCTCAAGGCCCACGCCATCACCGAGATGCGCCATGCGGAGAGGCACATCGAGCGCATCCTTTTCCTGGAGGGTTTTCCGGAGGTGAGCCGGATCGGGGAGATCCGGATCGGCAAAACGGTGGAGGAAATCCTTTTCCGGGACTACGAAGGGGAACTCCAGGCGGTGAAGGGCTACAACGAAACCATGAACCTGGCCCAAAGCCTGGGGGATAACGGCACCCGGGACATGGTGGCGGAGATCCTCAAGGACGAGGAAGGCCACGTGGACTGGCTGGAGGCCCAGCGGGAACTCCTGAACCAGATGGGGTTGCCCAACTACCTCCAGTACCTGGCCGGAGAAGCGGAATAGGCTCCGTAAAGGGGTTCGGGCTCACGGGCACGCCAGATCGCCCTCGGCCCCGAAACCTCAGCCCACGGGGACCTTGAGGTTCCTGCGGGCCCAGCGGTCTATGGCGGCGATGACCGCCTCCAGCTCCCGCCCGGCCTCGGTGAGGCCGTACCGGGTGCGGGGGGGCATGAAGGATTCCACCTTCTTTTCCACCACGCCGAGATCCACCAGGTGCTCCAGGCGTTGGGAAAGGGTAGCGGGGTTTACCCCCCCGATGGCCCGGGACAGCTCGTTGAACCCCTTGGGGCCTTCCAGGAGAGCCCTGATGATGTGCAGGGTCCACTTCTCCTGGAGGAGGTTCAAGGCGGCATAGACAGGGCAGAAGGCCGGTTCGCGCTCGGCCATACCCCCATGGTAGCACAGGTTAAGAGCAAGCTCCAAAATGTGTTTACCCGGAGGGCAAAGCATCCGTGGGCTTTCGGGCCACCAGGGTGAGGAGGGTATAGGCGGCCACGGTTTGGCCCTCCTGGTTCACCACCTCCACCGCCCACTCCACCACCCCGGATTTCTCGTCCCTGGGCCGCTTGGCCTTCACCGTGAGCCGGGCTTGCAAGGTATCCCCGATGCCCACGGGTTCGGTGAAGCGCAGGCCCTCGAGGCCGTAGTTGGCCAGGACCGGACCCGGTGCCGGATCCACGAAGAGCCCGGCGGCGGCGGAGAGGACGAAGTATCCGTGGGCCACCCGCTTCCCGAAAAGGCTCTTTTGGGCGGCGATCTCGTCGGTGTGGGCGTAGAAGTGGTCCCAGGAAAGGTGGGCGAAGAGGGCGATGTCCGCCTCCGTGACCGTGCGGCGATGGGTCCAGAGGGTTTCCCCGACCTCCAGTTCCTCATAGTACTTGCGGAAGGGGTGGGTGCTGGCAGGTTTTTCCGCTCCCTTGGCGTACTCCCCGGTGAGGGCCTGCAGGGTGTGGGGGTCGGCCTGGAGGGCCAGGCGGGCCAGGTGCCGCTTGACGGAAAGAAGCCCTCCCAGCTCCTCCCCGCCCCCTGCCCGTCCGGGTCCCCCGTGGAGGAGGCGGGGCAAGGGGGAGCCGTGCCCCGTGGAGCTATGGGCGTTGAATCGGTTTAGGACGTGGAGCCGGCCCACCTCCCCGGAAAGCCCGAGGAGGTAGAAGCGGGACTCCTCGGGATCGGGGGTGGCCAGGGTGGCCGCCAGCATCCCTCCTCCCAACCGGGCCAGGCGCAGGGCTTCCTCCCGGTCCCGGTAGGGAAAGAAGGTAGCCACCGGGCCGAAGGGTTCCACCTGGTGGAGGGTTTCCGCCCAGGGATCCTCCGCCAGGAGCAGGGTAGGGGGAAAGAAGGCGCCATCCCGCCTGCCTGGGTGCTGCCAGTACACCCTGGCCCCGGCGGCCAGGAGGGCTTCCACGGCCCTTTCCACCTCCTCCTTTTGCCCTAAGGAGGCCAGGGGCCCCAGGTCCACGCCCTCCTCCCTAGGGTCGCCCAGCTTAAGGCCCTCCAGATGCTTACGGGTGGCCTCGAGGAGGGCCTCGAGGCGGCCTTGGGGTACCAGGACCCGGCGGATGGCCGTGCACCGCTGCCCGGTTTTGATGGAAAGCTCCTGGGCAATCTCCCGGGCCAGCCTCTCCACCTCCTCCTCCCCTGCCTTTTCCCCCAGGATGGCGGCGTTTAGGGAGTCGGTTTCTGCATTGAAGAGGACGCCCCGCTCCAAAAAGGCAGGGTGGCGCTTTAAGCGGTCTGCGGTGGCCTTGGAACCCGTGAAGTAGACGCTATCCCGGTGGTCCAGGGCCTCCAGGGCATCCCCCAGGCTTCCCGCCACGAACTGGAGGCTTCCCTCCGGCAGAAGCCCGGACTCCACCATGAGGCGCACCAACCCCTCGGCCACGTGGGCGGTGGGGGTGGCCGGCTTGGCCAGGGTGGGCACCCCCGCCAGGAAGGCAGGGGCGAACTTCTCCAAAAGGCCCCAGACCGGGAAGTTGAAGGCGTTGATCTGAACCGTGATCCCGCCCTTGGGACCCAGAAGGTGCCTTCCCTGGAAGGAAAAGTCCTTGCTTAAGGGAAGGCTTTCCTCCTCGGGAAGGAGGTTTCCCTCGGGAAGCGTCCGGGCCAGGGAGCTGTAGGTGAAGAGTACCCCAATGCCCCCGTCCACGTCGTACCAGGCATCCCGACGGGTGCCCCCGGTGGTGGCGTAGAGCCGGTAGAGTTCCTCCTTCCGCTCGGAAAGGTACTGTGCCAGGGCCCGAAGCCTTCGGCCCCGCTCCTGGAAGCCCATGGCAAGGAGGGCCTTCCCCCCTACCTCCCTTCCCCAGGCCACCGCCTCCTTGAGGGGCAGGCCCTCCGAGGTCACGTGGCCCAGCACCTCGAGGGTGGCGGCATCCTGCACCGGCACCCCTTCTCCTGCACCCGTCAACCATTGGCCCATGAGGTAGCTTTTTACCTTCAAGGTTTCCTCCTTGAATCCGGACTGTGTTCGCTCTAGGTCTTCCAGGAAAAAGGCCCCGTACGCCTCCTAGTCCCGGGCCTTATGTTTCCCCTTCAGACGGTCTTAAAGGCCTCAAAAACTTCCCCGCAGGCAGCGCACTGGTAGAGCATCTTGCACAGGGTGGCCCCGAAGGTGTTCTTGAGGACCACCTCCTGGCTTCCGCACCGGGGGCAGGGGGGATCCTTCCCCGCCAGGGGGAGGGGAAGGGGTGGGGCCACGCCGTAACCCAGGAGCTTCCTTCGGGCTTCCTCGGCCATGTCCTCGGTGCTCCAGGGGGTCCTGGCCTCCACCACCTCCACCTCCTTGGCTCCTGCCTCCCGCAGGGCCTTTTCGATCTCCTCGCGGATGAGCCGTAGGGCAGGGCAGCCGGAAAAGGTAGGGCGGAAGCGGACCCTGACCTTTTCCCCTTCCGCCTCCACCCCCAAGACCATCCCCATCTCCACGATGTTGAGGACGGGGATCTCCGGGTCCTTAACCCCTTTTAGGGCTTCCCAGTACCGCTCTACCATGCCTTGGCCTCCGGGTCCCAGCGGGCCACGGACTGCATCTCCGCGAGAAGGGACCAGAGGTACTCCGTGTGTTCCTGGCGGCTTTTGGGCACGTACCCTCCCTCAGGCGGCCTTAGGCCCGAGCGCACCAGGTGGGCAGTCACCTCCTCCAGGTAGGGAGCCTCGAGGGCCTTGAGATCCGGTACCACCCCTGCCTCCACCAGGGCCTCATCCCCCGGGAGAGGCTGGAAGAGCTGGCGCACGTAGGGGAAGAGGGTTTCCAGGGCCTCCTGCGCCCGGCGGTGGGATTCCTCCGTGCCCTGGCCCAGGCGCTCCACCCAGAGAGAAGAGTGCTTCAGGTGGAACCTTTCCTCCTTCAGGATGCGGCTTGCCGCCTCGGCCAGGGGGGCGTAGGCGCTCCGGGTTGCCTCCTTGAGCCAGAGGTTCTCGTAGGCGTCAAAGAGGTACTGCCGCACCATGGTGAAGGCCCAGTCCCCCTTGGGGAGCTCCACCAGAATGGCGTTTTGGAACTCCAGGGGATCGCGGAAGTAGACCAGGCGGTCGGGGTCGGAGCCGTTCAGCTCCTGCTGGAGCTCCAGCCAGACCTTGGCGTGGCCCAGCTCATCCTGGGCCAGGTTGGCGATGGCGATATCCTCCTCGAGGATGGGGGCATGCCCCACCCACTCGGAAAGCCGCTGGGCCAGAACCACCTCATCGTCGGCCCAGGCGGTGAGCCGGGCCACCAGGGCGTCCTTCAGGTAGGCCTCAAGCATTCTCCACCCCCTTGGCGGTGATGAGCCCGTAGTAGCTTTGCAGGCGGTAGGTCTTCTCCTTGGCCGGGGCAAACCAGCTTTCCACCACTTCCTCGGTGGGCTCGGTCCCCACCACCAGGCGCTCGGGAACCGCCCAGAAGGCCACCCCCTGGGCCTGTAGGAGGGCTTGGGCTATGGCATCCTCCGGGCCTTGCGCCAGGAAGCGGCCCACTAGGTCCCCGTAGACCATGCTCCGGCGGTGGCTCCGCTTGGCGAAGACCCAGTAAGGTTCTTCGCTTCCTCCCTCCCTCCTGGTGGGCTTCAGATCCTTTAGGCCTTCCTGGGAAACGTGGAAGAAGGCCTCGGCCGGGGCCACGAAGAGGGCGTAGGCGGCGGGGCGCCGCACGAAGACGTGCCGGGCCACCAAGAGGGCGTGCTCCGGGTCAGCGGCGTGTACCGAACCCACCATCTGCGGGGGGCCATGCTTGGTGTCCTGCTTGATCACCTCAAACCGGGGCCACTCGGTTCCCCACATGGTGCCCTCCTAATCCGCGGCCTGGACCAGGTGGCGCTTGCCGTAGGCCTCGAGGGCCTCCCGCACCCAGCGTCCCTCCTCGTGGGCCCTCCTCCTGGCCATGAGCCGGTGCCGGTTCATGGGGCCTTCCCCGTTGATCACCTTCCAGAAGTCATCCCAGGGGATCGGCCCGTGGATCCAGTTGCCCGTCTTCTCGTCGTAGCGGAGGTCGGGGTCGGGGATGGTGAGCCCAGCGTCCAAGAGTTCGGGGACGTGTTCGTTCAGGAACTCCTGGCGCACCTGGTCGTTGGTCTTGGTCTTGATGCCCCACCGCAGAAGGAGGGGGGTATGGGGGGAGTCGGTGTCGTGGGGCCCGGCCATCATCAGGGTGGGCCACCACCAGCGGTTCAGGGCATCCTGCACCATCTGGCGCTGCTTCTTGGAGCCCCTGGCGTAGAGGAGGACGGCCTCCTTCCCCTGCTTGTGGTGGAAGGTTTCTTCGGCGCAGATGCGCACCATGGCCCGGGAGTAGGGCCCGTAGGAGCACTGGGCCAGCATGGTCTGGTTCTTGATGGCCATCCCGTCCACCAGCCAGCCGATGATGCCCACATCCGCCCAGGTGAGGGTGGGGTAGTTGAAGATGTTGGAGTACTTGGCCTTGCCGGAAAGAAGGACCTCCACCATTTCTTCCCGGGTGATCCCCAGGGTTTCGGCGGCGTGGTAGAGGTACTGCCCGTGCCCGGCCTCGTCCTGAACCTTGGCCAGCAGGATGAGCTTCCGCCGGATGGAAGGAGCCCGGGTGATCCAGGCACCCTCGGGAAGCATCCCCACCCACTCGCTATGGGCGTGCTGAGAGATCATACGGATGAGCTGGCGCCGGTACTCGGCGGGCATCCAGTCCCCGGGCTCGATCTTCTCGCCCCGAGCGATGCGGGCCTCAAACTCCTCTAGCCTTTCCTGGTAGTCGGGATCCTCTGGGTAGCCGAGCTTAAGCTTAACCATCCTCGCCTCCTTTATCCTCATTCGCCTCCACGCCCAAGGCCCTCAGGATGAGGGTGGCGTAGGCTTCCGAAAGTTCCTCCAGGGAAAGCGGCCCTTCGGGCCGGTACCACTGGTAGGTCCAGTTCAGGACGGAAAGGACAAAGAGGGTGGCCAGACGGAGGTTTTCCACCCGGAAGACCCCTTGTTCCATACCCTCCTCCATGACCGCCTGGACGCCTTCCTCGTAGCGGCGCCTCAAGGCCTTGGCCTCCTCCAGAAGGGGAGGGGAGAGGTGTTTCCACTCGTGGAAGAAAACCGTGGCCCGGGGCAGCTCCTGAGCGATGACCTCGAGGTGGCCCCGTACTAGGCCCTTCAGCTTGGCCACGGGGTCGCCCTTAAGTCCCTCCAGAACTTTAAGGAAGCGCTCGGCGGCCTGGCGCACCACCTCCAGGAGGAGCTCTTCCTTGGAGGTGATGTGGGCGTACAGGCTTCCCCCCTGGAGGTTTAGGTGCTTGGCCAGCTCCCGCATGCTGGTGGCGTGGTAGCCCCGCTGGCTGAAGAGGTGGCCTGCTATGGTGAGGATTTGCTCGCGCCGCTCCATGGCTAACGGTCGTTTGTTAGGGTAGCACACCTGAGGCGAAGGGACAAGTGTCCCGCATCACCTTTTGCGGGTCCCGGTAGGTCAAGGGGGGCCTAGCCGGCTTCCGATGTACCCGCCTTAAAGCTCGGGCAACCTCGAGGCCGCCTCCCTGAGCCGTTCCCTCGAGGCGTGCAGGTAGATTTGGGTGGTGGCGATGGACTCGTGGCCCAGAAGGTCCTTTACGGCATCCAGCTCCACGCCGTTTTCCACCAGCAGGGTGGCGTAGGCGTGGCGGAGCTTGTGCGGGGTGAAGCGCCTGGGGTCCAGGCCCGCCCTCAGGGCCGCCTCCCGGAACCTGGCCTCCACGTACCGGGCGGAAGGAACCCTGCCCCGGTGCCTTCCCTGAGTGAACGTGAAAATACTCACATTACCCTGGGGTGGCCCCAACTCTAAAAGAACCTCCCGGGCGGTCCTGGAAAGGGGCACCAGCCTTTCCTTGTTTCCCTTGCCCACCACCCGGATGGCCACGGGAACCGAGCCCTCGAGGATCACGTTCCGACCCTTCAGGGAAAGGGCCTCGGAGATGCGAAGCCCCGTGCCGTAGAGGAACCGGGCCAGGCGGCTGAGGAGCCTGGCCTCCCTTTCGGCTTCCAGGGCCTCGAGGAAGCGCCTGAGCTCCTCCGGAGCGGGGTGCAGGGGAAGCCTGCGCCCGGCCTTGGGGCGGCCTATGCCCTCCGTGGGGTCGGACACGGCCTCTCCCTTGACCTGGGACAGGTAGCGGTAGTAGCTGCGGAGGGCCGCTAGGAACCCCTGCACCCTCCTTGGGGCCCAACGCTCCTTGAGGAGGAGCGCCCGGACCGCCTCGGGGCCCGGGGTGAAACCCTCTTCCTGGAGGAAGCGAAACCAGAGGGTCAGGTCCTGGAGGTAGCGGCGCACCCCCCTGGGGGAGTATCCCCGCTCCAAAAGGAGGTATTCGGCATAGGGTGCCAGGGGTTGAAGGGCCTTCTCGGGCTTTTTAATGCCGATGGATTTCCAAATAAGAGCGGGTTCCACGGGGGTAGTATAACATATGCGCGAAATGTACCTTTCGCGAACAAAGGGCTGGGGTCAACCCCACCCCGGCTTTTGGAGGGTGGGGCTGCGTAAGCCCTTCCGTGATAGCCACCAAGGGGGCTCTTAACCTTCGCAAGCCCGGCAGGAAAGCAGCAGGTCCCGGCTGTAAGCTTGGGCCGCACTGGCGCTGAACTGGTAGTAAAGGGCCTTTAACCCACCCCTCCAGGCGTGGAGGTAGAGCTCGTTCACGTCCTTGGGTGGGGCCTCAGGATGGATCACCAGGTTCAGGGACTGCCCTTGGTCAATGTGCTTCTGCCGCCCTATGGCCAGGTTGACCAGGGTCTTTTGGGACACCTCGGCAAAGGTCTTGAAGACATCCTTTTCCTCGTCGGTAAGAAAGTCCAGGTGCTGGACCGAGCCGTTATGCTCCAGGATACTCCGCCACACCTTTTCCTCGTCCTTGCCCTTTTGGCGTAGGAGCTCCTGCAAAAAGGGATTCTTGAAGGGGACCCGGGCCTTTTGCAGGTCCTTTAGGTAGTAGTTGCTGGTGTAGGGTTCGATGGAGGGGGAAACCTGGCCTAGGATGAAGGAACTGCTCTTGGTGGGGGCGATGGCCAGGAGGGTGGCGTTCCGCCTTTCCATTAGGTCGGCCAGTTCGTCCTCCGGATGGCGCTTCCTAAGCCAGCGGCTCGCCTCCTCCGCCTTTTCCCGGATGGTCTTGAAGATGAGGTTGTTAAGGAAAAGGGCCTCCGCGTTCTCCAGGGGAATCCCCTTGGACTGCAGGTAGCTGTGCCAGCCCAAGACCCCGATGCCGATGGCCCGGTACCGCTTGGCGAAGCGCACCGCCCGCTCCATGTAGGGGATGCCCTCCGCCTTCTCGATGAAGTCGTCCAGCACGGAGTCCAGGAAGATGGTGAGGGTTTCCACAGCGTCCGTGTCCTTCCACTCGTCGAAGTGGAGGAGGTTTAGGGAGGAGAGGCAGCACACGAAGCTTTCCTCGGGGCCCGAGGGGAGCATGATCTCGGTGCAGAGGTTGCTGGCATGAATCGTCTTCCCCAGCTTCTTGAAAACCTCCGGGGCCTGGCGGTTGGCGTTGTCCCGGAAGAAGATGTAGGGGATCCCCACCTCGGTGCGGCTTTTGAGTACCTTAGCCCACCTTTCCCGTTTCTCCCTGTCCCCGGCGATGGCCTCCTCCAGCCAGGCATCCCCCACGGAAACCCCAAAGAAGAGGGACTGGATCTCCCCTCCTTCCCGCTGGATCTTGAACCACTCCTCGAGGTCCGGGTGCTCGATAGGGAGGTAGGCGGCGCACTGCCCCCGGCGGGTGGAACCCTGGTTGAACACCTCGATCACCCGGTCGAAAAGGGAGGCAAAGGCGTAGGAGCCGTTGCTCTCCCCGTTGTCCCGGATGGGGGCTCCCCTGGGGCGAAGGGCCCCCAGGTAAACCGAGGTGCCCCCACCCTGTTTGCTCATCATGCCGATCTCCGCCACCGCCCTCAGGATGGAGGCGGTGTCGTCTTCCACGTAGGTGCCGTAGCAGGAGATGGGGAGACCCCGCTTGAGGCCGTAGTTGGCCCAGATGGGGGTGGCCAAGGAGTACCAACCCTTGGCCATGTACTCCTGGAACTTGCGGGAGAAGCCCTCGATGCGGGTCAGGGCCTCCGCCCGGTCGGCGATTTCCTTCACCCTCTTCTCCACCGTCACCCCAGGGAGAAGGTAGCCCCGGCTCATGTAGAGCCTCGTCCACTCGTTGGCCCAGTACCAGGGCCGGTATTCCCGCTTGGTCTTGGTCATCCTTCCCTCCTAGAAAAGGCTTTCCGGGTCGTAGCTCTGCACCCTGCGGGCGTAGGCCACGCTCCTCTTGTTGAAGAAGTCCACTTCCTTGTCCGCCAAAAGCTCTAGGTCAAACCATTCCGCATCCCTTAGGCACTCCTTCCGCACGGGGAAGGGAGCGGGCAGGCTGTGGAGGGAAAGAACCTGGTTGTACCGCCACTTAAGGAACTCCAGGACCTCCTCTCCCCTCACCGCCTCGGTGTCCCCCCGGGCGAAGATCCACTCCAAAAGGACCTCCTCCGTGCGAAAGAAGGCCTCTACCCTATCCAGGGCTTCCTCGGTAAAGGAGGGCCCGAAGAGGTCCGGCCGCTCTTCCCTAAGGATCCTGAGGAGCTCTACCCCAAAGAGGCCGTGCAGGTTTTCCTCCTTACTGGTGGCCTCGATGGCGTTGGAGATCCCCTTGAAGCGACCAAGGCGCTTGTTCAGGGCCATAAGCACGTAGAACTGGGAGAAAAGGGAGGCGTGTTCGGTGAAGGCGGAAAAGAGAAGGAGGGCGAGGGCGTGTCCCCTCAGGTCGCCTCGGAAGGCGGACCCCAGGACCGCGGTTAAGTGGCGGTGCCGTTCCCTTAAGGCGGTCTCCTTCTCCAAGGCCTGGGCAAAGCGGTCCTCGAGGGCCAGGAGATCCAAAAGGTGGGCGTAGGCGTTGGCGTGACGCACCTCGCTTTCGGCGAAGGTCATGCCCACCTCGGCCACCTCTGGCTTCGGGAAGACCTCGTAGGTTCGGGCCCAGAAGAGCTTCACGGAAAGCTCCACCTGGGAGATGACAAGAAGGGAGCGCTCCACCAAGTGCTGGGCAAGAACTTGCCTAAGATCGCCTGGCCCAAGGTCCTTGGGCCACCGGGTTTTGGGGGGTTAGGAGTCTAAGGTCCCACAGGCATCACCACCTTCACCCTTGCCTCGAGGGCTACGGGGTAAGGCCGCGAAGCGGGTACTCGGGCTTCCGGACAGAGCCGGTTACCGTTGCGGGACAGCGCCGGACTTTCACCGGACTTCCCCCACCGCCGGCCGGCGTCCAGGCCTGTCGGCCTGGCATCGCGGCCAGGACACCCTAAGTATTGGGCGTCCTAACAAGAGGCTACTACCTCTTGTGGTTGGCGTCAATGGTTGCTAAGGGGAAACGCTGAGTCTTGGGTTTTTTGGGTATCCAGGCCATCTCGCTGGTATGTGTAGACGTTCACGATATAAAGCGCTTGTGCGATTCCTCTCCTCAAATCACCACCCCAAAGCCAACCCCTCCGCCCGGGGATCCGATCCCCCCACCAGCACCTCGCCCTGCCGCAGGATCACCTGGCCCCGGCCAAAGTATCCGGGCTCCATCCCGTATTCCACCCGATGCCCCAGGTCCCGCAGAATCAAAGCGGTGGCCTGGGGGATTCCCGGCTCCAGCACCACCCGGTCCTCCCCTCCCCTACCCGGCACCACCTGCCACCGGGGCCGGTCCAGCGCCGCCTGGGGGTTCAGGCCAAAGTTCGTCAGGCCCACCACCACCTGCAGGTGTCCCTGGGGTTGCATATAGCCTCCCATCACCCCAAAGGGGCCCAGGGCCTTGCCCCCCCGGGTGAGAAATCCCGGGATGATGGTGTGGTAGGGCCGTTTACCCGGTCCCACCCGGTTGGGGTGGCCCTCCTCCAGGGAAAAGCCCAGGCCCCGGTTTTGCAGGGCGATCCCCGTCCCGGGAACCAGGATCCCCGAGCCGAAGCCCTGGTAGTTGGACTGGATGAGGGAGACCATGAGTTCCCCGTCTGCCGCCGCCAGGTAGACGGTTCCCCCGGGTCTCACCTCGGGCAGGGCCTGGGGCAGGGCTCGTTCCCCGATGAGGCTTCGGCGGGAGGCCACGTATTCGGGGGAGAGCAGGGCCTGGGGGGGCTTCTCCAGGTAGCGGGAGTCGGCCACGTAGCGGAAGGCGTCCGCCAGGGCCAGGCGCATGGCCTCGATCTGTACGTGGTAGCTGAAGGGGTCTTCCGGCTTAAGGTCAAACCCCTCGAGGATGGCCAAAGCCAGGAGGGCGGCGATCCCCTGGCTGTTGGGGGGGAGTTCGTGCACGGTAAGACCCCGGTAGTTCACGGAAAGAGCCTCCACCCACTCCGGCTCGTGGGCCTTCAGGTCCTCGAGGCTAAGGAGGCCCCCGGTAGCCTCGCTGAAGCCGGCAATGGCCTCCGCCAGCTTTCCCCGGTAAAGGCTTTCCCCGTAGCTTTCCCCGATCTCCCTTAGGGTTTTGGCATGCCCAGGGCTACGCCAAACCTCTCCCGCCCTCGGCGCCCGGCCCTGGGGAAAGAAAACTTCCTGAAAGGCCCGGAACTCGAGCCCCCGAAGAGGTAGGTAGATCCCTTCCGCCCGCCGCCAGGCCCGCGCCGTTTCCGGTCCCACCGGGAAGCCCTCCTCCGCGTAGCGGATGGCGGGGGCAAGGACCTCGGGAAAAGGAAGCCTTCCAAAGCGTTCGTGCAGGGCCCGCCATCCCGAAACCGCTCCGGGCACCGTCACCGGGAACCAGCCCCTTTCCGGCATTCCCCCCTCGGGAATCCGCTCGGGGGTCAGGCTTAAGGGGCTCTTTCCGGAAGCGTTCAGCCCGTGGAGCCGTCCATCCCACACCATGGCAAAGAGGTCACCCCCGATCCCGTTGCTGGTGGGCTCCACCACCGTGAGGGTAGCCGCCATGGCGATGGCGGCATCCACGGCGTTTCCTCCCTTTAGGAGCATCTCCATCCCCGCCAGGGCAGCCAGGGGCTGGCTGGTGGCCACCGCTCCCCGCCGGCCCATGACCACGTGCCGACGGGAGGGATAGGGGTAGTAAGTGAGGTCCATAGGCTTCTCCCGGAAGAGTCTACCCCTTTTCCAGGCGAAGGACCCCCCTCGAGGCTCCGCCTGGTCTTCCCCTTCGGGGAAGCACACGGGGCATTGTCCGCACTGCCAACCAGCGAGGCCCTACGAAAACTCCCGCTCCAGCTCCTTTAGGCGCTCGGCAATCCCCGTGTACTCCAGCTCCTCCATGGGCAGCATGGCCGGGCCGTAAAAGCCCTGGCGGCGCATCTCCTGGGCCTTCTCCACCACCTTGGCCCGCACCGTGTCCCAAACCGGGTCGGCAAAGAGGTCCACGGGCTCGGAAAAACGCCCGTCCTTGAGGGAGAAAGCCAGCCCGCACACCATGGGCACGCAGAAGAAGGTGGACGCAGGGGTATTGGCCCTCACCGGCATCAAGGGCAGGTGATGGCTGCCCCGGGTGTCCCCCGCCACGAAAGGAGCCAGGGCAAAGGGCGGGCCAAACTCCTCCGTGGCGGGAAAGATCTTCTGGGTGCGGATAATGGCCACGGGATCGTCCTTGCCCACGTAACGCCCGGCGATGTTTCGCAGGCGGGTGGTGCTCACCACGGCGGCGATCTCACCGTACTTCCTGGACCAGATGGACTCTATCCCAAAGCGGTGGGAGTCCCTAAGCAAGGCGGCAATGTCGTAAAGCCTCTCCGGGGCATCAAGGACGATGTAGCTATCCCTTTCCGTCTGGGCCAGGTCCATGATGCGGAAGCGGAAGCCAGGGCGCAAATCGGGGGAAAGCAAGAGGCCTGAGGAGTACATGGGATCGGCGAAGACCAGGTAAAGGGGCAGGTTGAAAGCCCCGGGCTCGGTCTTGTCCGCCGCCAGCACCATGAAGGGCTCGGCGGGACGTTCGGCAAACTCCATCTCCGCCACCTGGGGCCCCAGGCCATGGAGGTTACCGGAAAAGGCGTCCTTCAAAAGATCCTGCCCGGCCCCGTAAAGGCCTTCCTCCTTAGCCACCTGGGTACCTTCCCGGAACGCCTTCCACGCCAGCTCGTGTATAGCAGGGTTCCGCGGACCCTGGGTGTGCGAAACAAGGAGGACGATGTCGTCCCCGATGTGGAACACATAGGCATCGAGAAGCAGGCGGCCTACGGCTTCCCGTACCACCTCCTCCACCTTGGCCAGCACCCTGCGGCTGGGTAAGGTGTGGCCTCCCACAGAACCGATGTCGGCCTTGAGGACGCTGAGGGTGATTTTCATAAGCTCCTCCTTCGTGTTCCATATTTCCACACTTATACGGGGTTTGGCAACCGTGTTGGCTTGCAAGCCCGATAGGGATCCTGGAAACGTGGAATGCCAACGGCCAGGGCCTGAACCCGGACAGACACATGTGAGACTGGACGAGTAAAAATGTGGGGACCACTCTAGGAGAGAGGGGGTCCCCACGGATGCAGCTTACCACGGTTGGCAAAGAGGTTTTGCGGGGAGCGCGGAAGGCCCGGGAACTCCAAGGTCACGCGAAGCGTACCTTGGGGCCGGGGCCGGCGATCCCACGGTTCAGGACCGCTTACGGAAGCTCAAACAGGTGGAGGCGCTCAGGAAATACCGGGTGGGCTGGCCCGAGATCCAGGAGCTTTTGGGGATCAGCCGGGCCACCTATTACCGCTGGCGGAAACGCCTCAAGGAAGAGGGCCTTGCCGGTCTTAAGCCTCGGTCAAGACGTCCGCTTTGGGGCCCCTACCCCAAATGAACCGCAGCGCTTGCGGCGGAGGATTTACTGGTCTTCCGATCTGCTGATCCGGGTGGAAGCCCTAAGGAAGGAGAACCCCACCTGGGGCCGCTGGCCGATTTGGCTGACCCTAAGGAAGGAGGGCTTTGCGGTGAGCGAGCGCACCGTGGGGCGGATCCTGGCCTACCTTGAAGGGAGCGGACGCGTGGAGAGCGTGGCCAGTTTTTTGGCCAGGAGGGGAAGGGGAAAGGGAAGGGGAAGGCCAAGGAGGCCCTATGCGCAAAGGAAGCCCAAGGGATACGAGGTGGGTCACCCTGGCGACCTTATCCAGGTGGATACCCTCACCGTGACCCTGGGTCCTGGGGAGACGATCCAGCACTTCTCGGCCGTCGACCTCTTCACCCGTTTCTCCCTTGCGGAAGTCCACACCCGAGCCACGGCCAACCTGGCGGCCAGCTTTCTTGCCCGCCTGATGGTGCGAGCGCCTTTTCCTATCCGTGCGGTGCAGGTGGATGGGGGCAGCGAGTTTATGTCCGATTTTGAGGAGGTCTGTGAACGTTTGGGCGTTAAGCTCTTCGTTCTTCCTCTTTGGGGCCCCTACCCCAAATGAACCGCCGAGGAGCCCCAAGCTCAATGGTCACGTGGAGCGGATGCAGCGGACCTTTAGGGATGAGTTCTACACACGACCGTTGCCTTCACAGATCCCCGAGCTCCAAAGGGAGCTTGACGCCTACCTGGACCACTACAACCGCCGGCGACCCCACCGGGCCTTGGGGGGCCTGGCCCCTTTAGAGTACCTGGCTAGAATACGGGGGGAGGCGGTCCCCACAGAGTCCCAAATGTGTTGACCGACTACAGGGCCTTGACACTCCCACCCTCCTGGCGGTATAGTGAGCTTACCGACCGGTCGGTGAGATATGGGAACCGCCACACGCGACCACATCCTTGAAGAAGCTGCCCGGCTTTTCACCGAAAAGGGCTACGAGGCCACCAGCGTCCAAGATCTGGCCGAGGCACTGGGCCTCTCCAAGGCGGCGCTCTACCACCACTTTCGGAGCAAGGAGGAGGTTCTCTACGAGATCAGCCTTCAGGCCCTGGAAGGCCTTTGTCGCCAAGGAGAAAGAGCCCTATCCGAACCCGACCCCAAGGTAGCCCTTCTGCGCTTCATGGAAGACCATGCCCGCTTCTTTGAAGAGAATCGGCCCTTTTTCGTGGCCATGCTTCAAGGGTTGCAAAGCCTCTCTCCCGAGAAGCGAGCTGTGACCATCGCCCTGCGCGACCGGTACGAGGGCATGCTTCGAAGCATCCTGGAGCGGGGCATGGCACTGGGGGTATTCCGCCCTCTGGATGTGGGCCTCACAGCCCGGGCCATCCTCTCCCTCCTCAACTGGATGATCCGCTGGTTCCGTCCGGGCGGGCCCTTGCGGGCGGAGGAGGTGGCCAGGTTCTACTTTGATCTCATCCTAAAGGGGTTAGAACATGGAGCTTCCTGAACACAAGGAGATCCGGCAGCTGGCCAGGCGCTTTCTGGAAGAAGCAGGTCCTGCTTTGGCGGAGTACGAGGCCCAGGAAGTCTTTCCCTGGCCCCTGGTGAAGCGAATGGGGGAGCTGGGTTTTCTGGGGGTGTTCGTACCCGAGGAGCTGGGAGGAGCTGGCCTGGACTTTTGGGCCTACATCGCCCTTCTGGAGGAGCTTGGGGGATACGCTTCCTTGCGCTCCATCCTCTCCGTGCAGCAAAGCCTGGTCCTCACCCCTCTCCTCACCTACGGCACCCCTGAGCAGAAGAACCGCTACATCCCCCACCTGGCCCGGGGGGAAATCCTAGGGGCCTACGGCCTTACCGAGCCCGAGGCGGGCTCGGATGCAGGAAGCCTCCGCACCCGGGCTTACCGGGATGGCGATCACTATGTGCTGGAAGGACAGAAGACCTTCATCTCCCACGCCAACGTGGCCCGGGTCTTCCTCGTCTTCGCCAAGACCGACCCCGAAAAGGGGGCCAAGGGGATCACCGCCTTTTTGGTGGAGCGGGAGGACGGGGTGAGGACGGCCCCCCTCAAGGGGAAGCTGGGGCTTAGGGCGGCGGACACGGGCATGGTTTTCCTGGATGGGGTTCGGGTGCCCAAGGAACGGGTCCTTGGGGAGGTAGGGGAGGGGTTTAGGATCGCCCTTTCCACCCTGGATACCGGCCGGGTTTCCCTGGCGGCGGGAGCGGTGGGGCTGATGCAAAGGGCCTTGGACCTATCCCTACGCTACGCCAAGGAAAGGCACCAGTTCGGAAGGCCCATCGCCAGCTTCCAGCTGGTCCAGGCGCATCTGGCTCAGATGAAGCTGGACCTCGAGGCCAGCCGGCTTCTCACCTACCAGGCGGTGGTCAAGAAGCTTGCCGGGGAAGGCTACACCCTCGAGGCTAGCATGGCCAAACTCTTCGCCAGCGAGGCGGCCAACCGGGTGGCCTACCGGGCCATCCAGGTCCACGGGGGGTACGGCTTCTTCGAAGAGTACGAAGTAGCTAGGCTTTACCGGGACGCCCGCATCCTCACCCTCTATGAGGGAACGAGCGAGGTGCAGAAGCTCATCATTGGGGCCCACCTCACGGGAGTGCGGGCTTTCGGATAGGGAGGTACAGGGATGAGGAGGATCGGGTTCTTGCTTCCTTTGGTTTTTGGCTTGGCCTTGGCTCAGTACAAGATCGGCTCCCACCTACCCCTCACAGGCAGTCTTTCTAGGATTGGCACCGAGATGGCCAATGGGGTGCGGCTTGCTGTGGAGCACTTCAACGCCACAGCCCCCTTTAAGGTAGAGCTGGTTCTCTTGGACGACGAAAGTTCCCCAGCTAAGGCCGTGGCCGCGGTGGAAAGGCTCGTGGGACGGGAACGGGTTTTGGGCGTTACAGGAGGTTACGGTTCTAACATCATTGGCCCTGCCTCGGAGGTGGCCGAGCGGGCCCGTGTTCCCTACATCACGAGTGGGGGTTTGGCACGGGATCTGACCCAGCGTGGCTTCCGTTATTTCTTCCGCTTTACCAATGTGGAGGGCTACGCGGTGGTGGCGGATCTTATCGCCCAGGGCTTTAGGGCTAAGCGGGTCGCCCTTGCGCACGATGACGGGGCTGGAGGTACTGACGTAGCCCGGGCCGTTCGGGCCAAGCTCCAGGCCCTAGGGCTGCAATTGGTTTTTGACTCGAGCTACCCCGGCCGAAGCACGGACCTCAAACCCCTTTTGGAACAGATCGGTCGCTCCGGCGCTGAGGTGCTTATTTTCATTGGTTACGAAAACAACTACGCCACCGCCTTGCGTGGAGCTCAAGTGGTCAGGCCCAAGGTCAATGCCTTTGTAGGCCTTTATAGCCTGATCACGCCCTCCCTCATCCAGGACCTTGGGCCGCTTATGGAGGGGGTCTACGGAACCGAGCCTTGGACCAACGGTTCGGCTCCCGTTGCCTTGCGTGCGGAGGAAGCTCGCTTTGTCCGCGATTACCGTGGCAGATTCGGCCAGACCCCGGGCTACCTGGCCGCTCTAGGGTATGTCCAGACCCAGATCCTCCTTAACGCCTTGAAGAAGGCGGTAGAGTCCGGTAGCCCCACGCCCCAGGCATTGCGGGATGCCTTGGCCGCAAGCCAGGGAGAAAATCTTGTCTCGGCCTATCGCTTTGACGAGAAGGGCGATAACGTGCTCTATCGGACTGTGGTTTCCCAAGTTCAGCAAGGCAGGGGGGTTCCGGTTTGGCCCAAAGAACGGGCGTACGGCAGGTGGGTTTATCCTCAGGTGCCTTGGACTCGATGATGGAGCTTTTCCTCAACGCTCTAGCTTCCGGCCTTGCGCAGGGAGGGATTTATGCCCTCATCGGGGTGGGTTTGGCCCTGATCTTTGGGGCCATGCACGTGGTCAACCTGGCCCATGGGGAGGTGTTGGTAGCAGGGGCCCTTTTGACCTATCTCCTGGCTGGGGCCGGGCTTCCCCTTTGGGGGGCGATCCTTCTCGGAGGTGGGCTTGGGGGACTTATGGGCCTTGGGCTCTACAGCCTTCTTCTTCCCGTACGGCGGGAGCCTCCCATTAGCAGCATGGTTCTCACCTATGGGGTTGCGCTCATCATCCTCTATGGGCTTGTAGAAGCTTTTGGGAGTGACCTGCGCAACCTCACCTACCCAGCCTGGGTAAGGCCAGTCCACTTGGGACCAATCCGCTTGGCCCTTGGAGAGATCATAACCCTGGGGATTGCCCTACTTACGGTGGGTGGGGTGGCTTGGTTTCTGAGGCAGAGCTGGCCCGGCTTGGCGGTTCGGGCCCTTACGCAGAACCGGGAGGCCGCCATGGCCCTAGGGATTTCACCCTTGGCTGCAGAAGCTTTGGCCTTTGCCTTGGGCTCAGCCTTAGCGGGGCTTGCAGGGGCCCTTTTGGTGGTGGTTCAACCCATAGCGCCGATGGCAGCCCCTCTTTTTACGGTGAAAGCCTTCGTGGTGGTGGTCCTTGCAGGCCTGACTTCCCCCCTGGGCGTAGCCCTGGCGGGCCTCCTTCTTGGGGCCGTGGAAGGCTTGAGCGCTCTGGTTAACCCGGCCTGGGGTGAACTTGTGGCCTTTTTGACCTTTGTTCTAATGCTCCTCTTCCGACCCCAGGGGCTTTTTGGGAGACAGCGATGAGGGAGCGAAGACTCCTTTGGCTTCTCTTTGCTTTGCTCCTTATCTTACCTCCTTTACCTCCTTTTTTAGACGAGTACCTGCGTCATCTCCTGGTCTCTTCTTTGACCTTGGCCCTTCTGGCCGTGGGCTGGAATCTCCTCGGGGGATTCGCGGGCCAGGTCTCTTTTGGACACGCGGCCTTTTTTGGCCTAGGAGCCTACGGAGCGGGGATTCTGTCCAAGGCTGGACTAGATCCTTGGCTGGCCTTATTCCTCGGAGGGGGGGTAGCCTTCCTGGGAAGCGTGGTGGCCTTACCCATCCTTAGGCTTCATGGGGCTTACTTTGCCCTGGCGATGCTGGCCTACGCCGAGGTACTGCGCACCTTGGCCATTCTCTTAGAGGGCCTGACCGGAGGGGCGGCTGGGCTTTTCAGCATTCCGGGCCTATACCTGCCGGGGGTGGATTTTGGCGCCAAGCTTGCCAACCTTTACGTGATCCTGGGCCTCCTCCTGGTAGGTGTGGGGGTGGCCTTCCGGGTACGCTACGGTCCCCTGGGTTTGGGCCTTGCGGCCCTAGGGGAGGAGGAGGCGGCGCGAGCTGGGGGAGTCCCGGTTTTTCGGCTCAAGGCTCAGGCCCTCTTTCTGAGTGCCTTTTTCTCCGGTCTAGCTGGGGCTTTTCAAGCCCTTTACATTCGCTTTCTAGAACCGCCCTATGCCTTTAGCCTTGAGTGGTCCGTTTATCCTCTGGTCGCTTCTTTTCTAGGGGGAAGAGGAACGGTTGTGGGACCCATCTTGGGTACCTTAGGGCTTTACCTGGGGGCTGAGCTTGGGGTCAAGCAGGTTCTGGAGAGGGGGTACCACATTGCCACGGGTGCTTTGGTAGTCCTGGTAGTTCTCTTTTTGCGCCGCGGAGTTTTCGGCTTCCTGGAGGGCCGGTATGCCGTTGTCCGCCCAAGGGGTTAGCGTACACTTTGGAGGGCTTTTGGCCCTGCACGAGGTCCACTTAGCGGTGGAGGTCGGACAAAAGGTGGGCCTTATAGGTCCGAACGGTGCAGGGAAGACCACGATGTTCGGTGTATTGAGCGGGCACCTTAAGCCTTTCCGCGGAGAGGTTTTCCTAGAGGGTAGGCGGATCACCCGGCTACCCCCCGAAACCCGGGCAAGGCTTGGGGTGGTACGAACCTTCCAAGTTCCCCGCCCTTTCCCCGGCCTTACCGTCTTTGAAAACGTATTGGTCTTCGCCCGATTCTCCGGCCGGTCCCAGGATCCCGAGGCTAGCGCTTGGCGGGCCTTAGAGGGGGTTGGGCTTGAGAAGTGGGCTGAGGCTTGGGTGGAGGGACTGAACGTGGCCCAGCTTAAGCGTCTCGAGGTGGCCCGGGCCCTGGCTGCCGAGCCCAAGTACCTCCTCCTGGATGAGGTGTTTGCCGGCCTTAACCCTGTGGAAAAGGCCGCTTTGGCCGAGAGAATTGAGGCCCTGACCCGGGATTGGGGCTTAGGCCTTCTCCTGGTGGAGCATGACCTCAAGACGGTCTTTCGCTTGGCCCAATGGGTCTATGTCCTTTCCTTTGGGAGCCTCATTGCCGAGGGGCCTCCTGAGGTTGTAGCCCGGGATCCCAAGGTGATAGAGGTTTACACCGGGGGGGTGGCCTGATGCTGGAAGTGCGCCGCCTCGAGGCGGGTTATGGATCCTTGCAGGTGCTCTACGGGATAGACCTCTGCGTGGAACCGGGGGAGATGGTGGCCCTTCTTGGACCTAACGGGGCTGGCAAGACCACCCTTCTTAAGGCTCTCTTGGGGCTCACCTGGCGGCGCGGGGAGATCCTTTTCCAAGGGCAGTCCATAACCCACCTCCCTCCCCACCGCGTGGCGCGATTAGGGGTGGCCTGGGCTCCCGAAGGACGCGGCCTTTTCCCGGAGATGACTGTGGAGGAGAACCTGCGCCTGGGGGCCTACCGCAAAGAGGCGCGTAAGGGACTTAAAGTGCGGTTAGAAGAGGTTTACACCCTTTTCCCTGTCTTAAAGGATCGGCGTTCCCAGCTCGCCGGGACCCTTTCTGGAGGTGAGCAGCAGATGCTGGCCATAGGCCGGGCCTTAATGGCCGAACCCAGGCTTCTCCTGGTGGATGAGCCGACCCTGGGTCTGGCTCCCCGGCTGGGGATCCAGATCCTTGAAACTTTGGCGAGAATCAAGGTACAGGTTCCCATTTTGCTGGTAGAGCAGAACGTGGCTTTGGCCCTGGAGTTGGCTGATCGGGCCTATGTTCTAGAAGAAGGCCGGGTGGTGCTCCAAGGCCAGGCCAAGGCCCTGCTCCAGGACACCCGGGTCAAAGCCAGCTACCTGGGAATGGTTTAGCCCTTGGAGGAGGTGATGAGGGAATGAGGGGGAAGGGTTTCTGGTGGGTCCACCTGCTCCTTTTCTTGGGCTTGGCCCTGGCCCAGATCCAGGAGGGGGTGGACCTCGGACGCTTAGGGCTTTTGAAGGCCCGCCTCGAGGCCGAAGTGGCCCAAGGTCGGCTTCCTGGGGCGGTGGTCTTGGTGGCCCGGAACGGGCGGGTGGTGTTTGAGGAGGCCGTAGGCTATCTGGACCCTGTACGCCGCACCCCCATGTCCAAGGAGGCGATCTTCCGCATCTATTCCATGACCAAGCCCCTGGTTTCGGCCCTGGCCTTGAACCTGATGGAGGAAGGGCGGATCTTCCTCACCGACCCTGTATCCCTTTACCTGCCCCAGTTCCGGGAGCTTCGGGTGGGGGTGGAGCGCACCGGCCCTAACGGGGAGTCCACTTTAGAGTTGGTGCCGGCCCAGCGGCCCATCCTTGTCTACGACCTGCTCCGCCACACCTCCGGGATCACCTACGGGATCTTCTTCGATTCCTTGGTAAAGCGGGAGTATCGCCGGGTGGGGTTGGACGCGGTGGACCAAACCCGGGAGGAGTTTTTGAACAAGCTGGCCAACCTACCCCTCCAGTTCCAGCCGGGTACGGTCTTTGAATACGGAAACTCCACTGACCTCTTGGGCCACCTCCTGGAGCAGATCACCGGGCAGAGCCTGGAACAGTTGCTGGAAAAACGGATCTTTAGGCCTCTGGGAATGGCGGATACAGGATTTAGCGTACCCGAGGCCAAGTGGGGCCGTATTGCCGAGCCCTTTCCGCAGGACCCCTTCACCGGTGCCCCCACGCCCACGCCCCTGGAGGTACGGCGCCCGCCCAAACGGTTTTCGGGGGGAGCCGGCTTGGTTTCCACCGCCCGGGACTACTTCCGCTTCCTCCAGGCTCTCTTAGAGGGAGGGGCCCTGGAGGGAAGACGGATTCTAAGCCCGAAGGCCGTGGCCCTCATGACCCAGGACCACTTAGGCCCCCTTTACCTGCCCTCCTTGCAGCGAGGAGCGGCCTATTTGCCGGGGCCCGGGTACGGGTTTGGGCTCGGCGTGGCCGTTCGTCTCGCCGATGGGGGTAGCCCCCTTATGGGCAGCAGCGGAGACTATAGCTGGGCGGGCCTTTTCGGGACCTACTTCTTCGTGGACCCCAAAGAGCGGCTCATCGGCATCTTCTTGAGCCAGAGCCCGGGTGGACGGGCCTACTACTCCCAGCTTTTCCGCCAGATGGTCTATGCCAGCTTGGTGCGCTGATGGGGCGGCTTGAGGGCAAAGTGGTGCTCATCACGGGGGCGGCCCACGGGATCGGCCGGGCGGCCCTGGACCTGTTCGCCGCAGAGGGGGCGCGAATTGCCGCCATGGATTGGGATGGGGATGCCCTCTGCGAGGCGGTGGCTTCCCTCGAGGCCGAGGCCCTGGCCTTCCCTGGGGATGTGAGCGATCCCAGGGCCCTAGATCGGGTCCTGGAGGAGACCTTGGAAGAGTTCGGGGCCCTCCACGGCCTTGCCCACTTCGCCGGGGTAGCGGACTCGGCCCTTCACTGGCGCCTCAGCCTGGAGGCATGGGAACGGGTTCTCAAGGTGAACCTGGAGAGCAGCTTTCTCCTGGTCCAGAAAGCAGGGGCCGTGATGGAGGGGGGGAGCATCGTTCTAACCGGCTCCGTGGCCGCCCTCGGCGCCCTAGGCCTCGCCCACTACGCCGCGAGTAAGGCTGCGCTTATCGGTCTAACCCGGACCCTGGCCCTGGAGCTTGCGCCCAAAGGGGTCCGGGTGAACCTCCTCGTGCCTGGGTACATCGCCACCCGGATGACCGCGGGTTTGCCCGAATGGGCCAAAAGGCGGGAGGTGGAGGCCTGCCCCCTCGGGCGGGCGGGAAGGCCCGAAGAGGTGGCCCAAGCCGCCCTCTTTCTCCTTTCGGAGGAGGCGGGTTTCATCACCGGCCATGCCCTTTACGTGGACGGAGGGCGTTCGGTCTTGAGCGCGATTTAGAAGGGAGGGATTAGGGATGCCTATGTACTTTGAGGACTTTGAGGTAGGCCAGAGGTTCTCCACCGCCGGGCGCACGGTGACCGAGGCGGACATCGTCAACTTCGCCGGGGTCTCGGGGGACTACAACCCCATCCACACCGACGCCGAACACGCCAAGGAAACCCCCTTCGGCCAGCGCATCGCCCATGGCCTTCTCGTGCTCGCCATGCTCACGGGGCTGAGGCAGCGCACAGGGGTTACGGACGGTACCCTCATCGCCTGGATGGAGATCCGGAACTACCGCTTTTTAAAGCCCGTCTTCATCGGGGACACCATCCGGGGGGAGACGGAGATCGTGGAGAAGCGGGAGACCTCCAAGCCCGACCGGGGGATTCTGGTGCAAAGGGTGCGGGTCCTGAACCAAAGGGGGGAGGTGGTGCAGGAGGGGGAGTTCGTGACCATGGTGCGGAGGAGGGTCATAGATTCCAGGCAGGAGGCCTAATTGAGTCCTTTCGCCCGCTGGTTTCAGGCTCAGATTCTAAGAAAGGCCGAGGGCGTGGCCGAGCTTGCTCTGGAGGTGCGGGAGGAGTTCCTCCAGGGCCAGGGCATCGTCCATGGGGGCATCCTGGCTGCGCTTTTGGATAGCGCCATGGGGAGCGCCGTGGAAAGCGCCTTTGGCCGGGTGGTGACGGTGGAGCTTTCCGTCCATTACCTGAGGCCGGTGCGCTCCGGCACCCTAAAAGCCCGGGGGACGGTGGTCCACGGGGGACGAAAGCTCGTCCACGCCCAAGGGGAGGCCTTTTTGGGCGAGGAGCGGGTGGCCTGGGCCAAGGGGATCTTCTACCGGGTGGGGTGATGGGTTTTATACTGGGTTCATCTGCGAGGAGGTGGGGAGTATGGATTTTCTGCCCTCTACCATGATGAACGAGGACCTGAACCTTTGGGATTTTCTGGAGCGGGCGGCGGAGCTATTCGGAAAGAAGGAGGTGGTTTCCCGCCTCCACACCGGGGAGATCCACCGCACCACCTACGCCGAGGTCTACCGCCGGGCCAGGCGCCTCATGGGCGGCCTCAAGGCCCTAGGGGTGGGCGTGGGGGACCGGGTAGCCACCTTGGGCTTCAACCACTTCCGCCACCTGGAGACCTACTTCGCCGTGCCGGGAATGGGGGCGGTCCTCCACACCGCAAACCCCCGGCTTTCCCCCAAGGAGATCGCCTACATCCTGAACCATGCGGAGGACAAGGTCCTTCTCTTTGATCCCCAGCTCCTTCCCTTGGTGGAGACCCTGCGCCCGGAGCTTTCCACCGTGCGCCACTTCGTGGTAATGGACGAGAAGGCGCCAGAGGGATACTTGGCCTACGAGGAGGTGTTGGGCGAGGAGGCGGACCCCATCCGGGTACCCGAACGGGCCGCCTGCGGCATGGCCTACACCACGGGGACCACCGGTCTTCCCAAGGGAGTGGTCTACAGCCACCGGGCCCTGGTCCTCCACACCTTGGCGGCGAGCCTCGAGGATGGCACGGCTCTCTCGGAGAAGGACTCGGTCCTCCCAGTGGTACCCATGTTCCACGTGAACGCCTGGTGCCTACCCTATGCCGCCACCTTGGTGGGAGCCAAGCAGGTCCTGCCAGGACCCAAGCTAGATCCCGCCTCCTTGGTAGAACTCTTTGACGGAGAAGGAGTGACTTTTACCGCCGGAGTGCCCACGGTGTGGCTGGCCTTGGCCGATTACCTGGAGAACACGGGACACCGCCTCAAGACCCTGCGGCGCCTGGTGGTGGGGGGAAGCGCCGCCCCGAGAAGCCTAGTGGAGCGCTTTGAGCGCATGGGCATAGAGGTGCGGCAGGGCTATGGCCTCACGGAAACTTCTCCGGTGGTGGTGCAGAACTTCATGAAAAGCCACCTGGAAAGTCTCCCCTGGGAGGAAAGGATCCGCCTCAAGGCTAAGACTGGCCTCCCTACCCCTCTTGTGCGCCTTCGGGTGGCTGACGAGGAAGGCCGCCCGGTGCCCAAGGATGCCAGAACCATGGGGGAAGTCCAGCTCAAGGGGCCGTGGATCACCGGGGGGTACTACCGGAACGAGGAGGCTAGCCGTAACGCCCTAACCCCCGACGGATGGTTCCGAACCGGAGACATCGCCGTGTGGGATGAGGAGGGCTACTTGGAGATTAAAGACCGGCTGAAGGACCTCATCAAGTCGGGCGGGGAGTGGATTTCCAGCGTGGATCTGGAAAACATCCTCATGGGACATCCCAAGGTGAAGGAGGCGGCGGTGGTGGCCATTCCCCACCCCAGGTGGCAGGAAAGGCCCTTAGCCGTGGTGGTGCCCAGGGGAGAGAAACCCAGCGAGGAGGAGCTTCGGGAACATCTCTTAAAGGCTGGTTTTGCCAAGTGGCAACTTCCCGATGCCTTCGTCTTCGTGGAAGAGATCCCCCGCACCAGCGCGGGGAAGTTCCTAAAGCGTGCCCTCAGGGAACAGTATAAGGATCTGTTCCACGATTCCTCAGAGGGATAAGGGGGGACTATGTTCCTGGAGCAATTCCGCCTGAACGGCAAAGTAGCCCTGGTGACGGGGGGATCCCGGGGGCTTGGCCTCGAGGCCGCCCTCGCCCTCAAGGAGGCCGGGGCCAAGGTGGCGGTTTTGGCCCGGAGGGCCAGCTTCTTTGAGGAGGCCAAAAAGCACCTTGGGGAAGCCCTTTACCTGGAAGGGGATGTGCGGGACGAAGGGCGGCTCCTCGCGGCGGTGAACCAGGTGGAGCGGGAGCTTGGGCCCCTCACCATCCTGGTGAACGCCGCAGGGATCTCCTGGGGGGCCCCCTCCTGGGAGATGCCGGTGGAAAAGGTACGGGAGGTCCTCGAGGTCAACCTGGTGGGGGCCTTCCTGGCAAGCCGCGCCGCCGCCCAGCGCATGCGGGAAAGGGGCTACGGCAAGATCATCCACATCGCCTCCGTGGCAGGGCTAAAAGGAGAGTACCCTGAGGTCCTGGACGCCGTGGGCTATTCCGCTTCCAAGGGTGGGCTTATCGCCCTTACCCGGGATTTGGCGGTGAAATGGGGCCGGTTCGGTATTCGGGTGAACGCCTTAGCCCCTGGGTTTTTCCCCACCCGCATGACGGAAAAGGTCCTGCCCAAGGCCGAGGCCTTCCTGAAGGCCACCCTGCCCCTGGGGCGTCCCGGGAAACCCGGGGAGCTGGGAGGAGCGGTGCTTTTCCTGGCAAGCCCGGCCTCCGACTACATCACCGGGGCAATTCTTCCCGTGGACGGCGGGGCTACCGCCCTCTGAACTAGGCGAAGTGGTTCACGGGGCCATGGCCCTGACCCAAGGAAGGAGCGGTTTCCAAGGCCCGGGTGAGGTAGGCCTTGGCCTCGGCCACGGCTTCCTCCAGGGGCTTTCCCAAAGCCAGGAGGGCAGTGATGGCTGCGGAAAGAGTGCACCCCGTGCCGTGGGTATTCCGGGTGGGGATGCGCCTGCCGCGGAAGGCTTGGATGCCCTTTGGCGTGGCCAGGAAATCCACCGCTTCCTCGCCATCAAAATGGCCCCCCTTCAGGAGGACCGCTTGGGGGCCGAGGGCCAAAAGTTCCCGGGCCGCCTCCTGGGCTTCCGCCAGGGTCCGGATAGGCCGGGAAAGGAGGGCTTCCGCCTCGAGGCGGTTCGGGGTGATGAGGGTGGCAAGGGGGAATAGCCTTTCTTTAAGGGCCTGGACCGCCTCGGGGGCAAGGAGGGGATCCCCCCCCTTGGCCACCATCACCGGGTCCACCACCAGGGGGGCGATCCCATAGCGCCTCACCCCCTGGGCCACGGCCTCCACGATCTCCGCGTTCCCCAAGGCCCCGGTCTTGGCCGCATGGATGGGGAGGTCCTCGGCCACGCTCTGGATCTGGGCGTAGACCAGCTCCGGAGGAAGAAGGTGGACCCTTTGGACCCCCAGGGTGTTCTGGGCCGTGACCAGGGTGAGGGCGCTTGCCCCGTAGACCCCGAAGCGGGTAAAGGCCTTGAGGTCGGCCTGGATCCCCGCCCCGCCCCCGGAGTCCGAGCCAGCGATGGTCAAAGCGACCTTCATACCCCCTCCAGGGCCCTACCCCGGGTCTCCACCCCCACGAGGAGGGCAAAAAGCCCCGCAAGGAGGAGGAGCCCCCCGTGGAGGGCCAAAACCCCCCCTGGCCCCAAGGGGCTAAGGAGGAGGCCCGTGAGGTAGGGGGCCAAAATCCCCCCCACCCGGCCCAAGGCCGCGGCCAGGCCCGCCCCGCTCCCCCTTAGGGCGGTGGGGAAAAGTTCCGGGGTGTAGGCGTAGATGGCCCCCCAAGCTCCCAGGTTGAAGAAGGAGAGGAGGCTCCCGAAGAGGAGGATCTCCCCCGGGCTTCCCGCCTGCCCAAGGAGGTAGGCGAAAAGGGCGGAAAGGCCGAGGAAGCCCACCAAGACCGGCCTCCGCCCTACCCGCTCCACCAGGAAGGCCGCCAGGAGGTAACCCGGAAGCTGGGCCAGGGTGATGAGGAGGACATATTCCAGGGAGCGGACCAGGGTGTAGCCCTGGGCCACGAGGAGGGAAGGAAGCCAGATGAAGGCCCCGTAATACCCCGCGTTCAGGGTCAGCCAGGCCAGGGCGATGAAGAGGGTGCGCCGGCCATAGGGGGGGCGGAAAAGGGCCCCGTAGGGCAAGGGCCTAGGGACCTCCGCGGCCTTGGGCTCAGGCAGGGGCCCCGCGAAGGCTCCCTCCCAGGCCCGGACCAGGGCCTCCGCCTCCCCCACCCGCCCCCGGGCCATGAGCCAGCGGGGGGACTCGGGGAGGGAAAGCCTCAGGTAGGCGGCGTAGAGGGCGGGAAGGGCCCCGGCCAGGAAGGCCAACCGCCAGCCGTACTCGGGCACGAGGAGGTAGCCGAGGAGGGCCGCAAGGAGCCAGCCCACGGCCCAGAAGGCCTCGAGGAGGACCACCATCCGCCCCCTGAGGCGCAAGGGGCTCCACTCGGCCATGAGGCTTGCGGCCACGGGGAGCTCAGCCCCCAGGCCAAGCCCCGTGAGGAAGCGGAAGAGGAAGACCCATGCCAAGGAGGGGGCTAGGGCGGTGAGGAGGCTTCCTAACCCTGCCAGGAAGAGGCTATAGCCGATGACGGCCTTCCGCCCCAGGCGGTCGGCAAGCCTCCCCCCCAAAGCGGCCCCCAGGAGCATCCCCAAAAGGCCCACGCTTCCCAAAAGCCCCGCCTGGACGGGGCTTAGGCCGAACTCCCGGGTGAGGGCGGGCAGGGTGAAGCCGATGAGGCCCACGTCCATGGCGTCCAGGGCCCAGCCGAGCCCAAGGAGGAAAAGGAGCCTAAGGTGGGGCCTCCCTAAGGGCAGGCGGTCCAAGCGGGCGATGGGGTCCATGGCTCTAGCTTACGGGAAGCTCCATGCGCGCCCTTCCCTTGAGGACGGCCTCCACCAGGTTCATGGGGCAGAAGGGGCCGCACATGCTGCAGGCCTTGGTCCTGGAGCCCCGCTCCTCCTTGAGGCGGCGGGCCTCCTCAGGATAAAGGCAAAGAGCGAACTGGCCTTCCCAGTCCAGGCGGTAGCGGGCCTCGGACATGCGCCGGTTCCTCTCCAGGGCCCTGGGGTTTCCCCGGGCCACGTCGGCGGCGTGGGCGGCGATCTTGAAGGCGATGACTCCTTCCTTCACGTGCTCGGGGGTGGGCAGGCCCAGGTGCTCCGCCGGGGTCAGGTAGCAGAGCATATCCGCCCCCATCCAACCGGCCAAGGCGCCTCCGATGGCCCCGGCGATGTGGTCAAAGCCCGCGGCGGTGTCCACGGGAAGCATCCCCAGGATGTAGAAGGGGGCGTTCCCTGTGAGCTTCTTCTGGATCTGCACGTTGGTGGCCACCTCGTTCAAAGGAATGTGGCCCGGTCCTTCCACCATGGCCTGCACCCCCGCCCGGCGGGCCCTTTCCACCAACTCCCCAATGGTGAGGAGCTCGGCGATCTGGGCCCGGTCGGTGCTGTCGGCAAGGGAGCCAGGGCGGAGGCCATCCCCTAGGGAGAGGGTCATGTCGTAGGTGCGGGCGATGTCCAGGAGGTCGTCAAAGCGGGCGTAGAGGGGGTTTTCCTCTCCGCGGTGGAGCATCCAGGCGGCGAGAAGCCCTCCACCCCGGCTCACAATCCCCGTGGTCCGGGAGGAATTCCGGTAAACCTCCAGGTTCTTCAGGGTAACCCCCACGTGCACGGTGATGTAGTCCACCCCCTGCCGCCCGTGTTCCTCTATGACCTCGAAAAGCTCGTCCGCGGACATGTCGAAGAAGCTCTTCCGCTTGGCGGCGCGGAACTCCGCCTCATAGATGGGCACAGTGCCCAAAGGAACGGTGGCCACCTCGAGGATTCTTTCCCGGATGGCCTTCAAGTCCCCCCCTGTGGAGAGATCCATGATGGTGTCCGCCCCGTACTGGATGGCCACCCTGGCCTTTTCCACCTCCTCCTCGAGGTTGACGTAGTCGTAGGAAGTACCCAGGTTGGCGTTCACCTTCACGCTGAGCCCTTCCCCGATCCCCTTGAAGTCCCGAAGGGTGCGGTGGTTGGGGTTCCTAGGAATCACGATCCGCCCCGACGCCACCCCTTCCCGCACAAACTCAGGGGAAACCCCCTCCTTCTCCGCCACGTAAGCCATCTCCTCGGTCACGATGCCCTTCCTTGCCGCTTCCAGCTGGGTCATAGCTACACCCCCAAAAGCTCGAGAATCCTCTTCGCCGTCCACGGGGCCAGGAGGATGCCGTTCCTTCCATGGCCCACCGCAGCCAGCACTCCCCTTTCCACCTCACCCACGAAAAGCTCTCCTACCGGCCTGTACCCCCAAAGGGCCTCCCGGAACCTGGCCCCTGCCAGCAGGGGAAAGCGCTCGTGGGCGTAGTCGGAAAGCCACCTTAGGCCGAATAGATCCACTCCTTGAGCCCATCCCTCTCGCTGGGTAGCCCCCACGTATACCCCACCCTCCCGGGGAAGGAGGTACCCTTCCCCGGCGAAAAGGGGGGCAGGAGGAGCCGGGCCCTCGAGGACCAAGGCCTCCCCCTTCAGGGGCCGGACCCCAAGGCCAAATCGGCTACCCCAGGCGCCCACGGCCAGGAGGACGAACCGGGCCTGGGCGGTAAAGGGCTCCTCCCGCCAGCGCCCTCGCACTCCCCCTTCCTTCACCTCCTCCACCTCGGCTTGAAGGAAAGGGGTTTCCATGACCTCCAAAGCTTTCAGTAAGGCCTCGCGGAGGGCCTTGGGATGGACATACCCGCCAGGGAAGGTACGCGCTCCCCTTCCACCCCGAACCGGGTAGGACAAGGACTCCTGGGCCGCTGGTTGTTTCCCTGACGGGAAAGCAGCCCAGGCCTCCTTTTCCACCTGGGACAGGGCCACCACCTGGGTGCCGCTAAACCCCGCCTCCACCTTCCATCCCTTGGCGGCAAGCTCCTCGAGGAGGCCTGGATAGTACTCTAGGCCGAAAAGGGCCGCCTCCAAAACCTCCCCGGAAAGCCCCTCGGGATAAGGAGCCAGCATCCCCGCACTGGCCAGGGTAGCCGCTCCCTCCTTACCGGCATCTAGGAGGAGGACGGAAAGCCCCCGCTTCCTGAGCTCGTAGGCGGCGAGGGTTCCGATAATCCCCGCCCCCACCACCGCCACCTCTACCCTCACGGCTTAGGACCTCCCAAAGGGATGCCCTCCATGGGGCTCGAGGGGCTCGCCACCTCCCGGGGTCGCATGGGGCCGGCCAAAAAGGCTTTCCTCCCCGCCTCCACAGCCAAACGAAAGGCCTCAGCCATGGCCACGGGATCTTGGGCCTCGGCAATGGCGGTATTCACCAGCACGGCGTCCAAACCCATCTCCATCACCTCCGCTGCATGGGAAGGGAGGCCAAGCCCCGCATCCACCACCACCGGGGGCAATGAGGTCTTCTCCCGGGCGAAGAGCTCCAAAAGGGCCCGGGTCTTCACCCCCCAGCCGGAGCCGATGGGGGCCGCCAGGGGCATCACCGTAGCCGTGCCCTGCTCCGAAAGCTTCTTGGCCAGGACGAGGTCAGGACCGATGTAGGGCAGGACCAGGAAGCCCTCATCGATGAGCATCCTCGCCGCCCTCAGGGTCTCCACGGGATCGGGGAGGAGATAGGTGGGGTCAGGGATCACCTCCAGCTTCACCCACCTCTCCCCGGTGAGGACCCGGCCCAGCCGGGCTATCCTCAACGCTTCCTCCGCCGTCCTGGCACCTGCTGTGTTGGGCAGGAGGCGCACGCCCTCTAAGGCCTCGAGGAGACCCACATGCCCGGGCATCCTGGCCTCCACCCGGCGGATGGCCACGGTGACCACCTCGGCCCCCGCAGCCTTTATGGCCTCCCGCATCACCCCGAAGTCCCGGAACTTGCCCGAGCCCAGGATAAGACGGCTTTTAAGCTCTATGTCCCCGACCTTCCAGGTGTCCATCTAGCCTCCTTGCATGAGGGTGACCACCTCCACCACATCCCCCTCCTTCAGGACGTGGTGAGGAAGCTCCCGCCCCAGGTAGGCCTCCTCGTTGAGGAGGACCGCCACCCGGGAAAGATCCACATCCAGCTCCTCCAGAACCTCCCTGAGCGTCTTGCCCTCGAGGGGCTTAGCCTCCCCGTTAAGCCACACCATAAAGCCGCTCCCTGAATGCCTGGGCCGCCCGCTCGGGGTTCTCAGCGTCCAGGATGGCGCGGACCACCACAACTCGGCGCGCCCCGGCCTCCAAAACCTCCCCCAGGTTCTCCAGGGTGATGCCGCCGATGGCGTACCAGGGCCTCTCCCCCAGGTTCTCCCGGGCCCAGCGCACATAACCCAGGCCCGCGGCCTGCCTCCCCGGCTTGGTGGGGGTTTCCCACACAGGGCCTATGGAGAGGTAGTCCACTCCTTCCTCGAGGGCTCTTAGGGCCTGCTCGGGGGCGTGGGTGGAGCGGCCCACCATCCCCTGGAAGAAGCGGCGGGCCTCCGCGGGCGTCAGGTCCCCCTGGCCAAGGTGCACCCCATCCGCTCCCAGAAGAGCCGCCAGGTCCGGCCGGTCGTTGAGGAAGAAGGGCACCCCATACCGTCGGGCCAGGGCCAGCATCCTTTCCCCCAGGTCCAGGATGGGCCTCGCCTCCCAGTCCTTGGCCCGAAGCTGCACGACCTCCACCCCACCCGCCAGGGCCCGTTCCGTCCGATCCAGCACCTCCGCCATGGACCAACCGGGCCTCGGGGTCACCACCAGGTATAGCCTTCCCAGCAAGCTTTCACCCCCTTCAGGCCAGCGGGAAAGGCCCACGCGGCCCAAAGGAGGTGGGGTTTTGGGGGATTAGGGTCTTCCGCATAGGCTTCCCTCCGCCGGCATTACCCGGATCAGGTTCTAAGGGTTGCTGGGAGAAACCCAGCTCTCAGCCCCTCCATTGGGGCACCCCTAGCCTGTCCCTTCCACTATAGCATGCGGGGCTCTCTAAAACCCGACCTGGGGAACAGGGCATATACTCTTGACTTTCATACACTCAATGGTATATTATGCCGGGCAATCCCCCGGGGAGGGGGAAAAGGAGGCGGAATGGCAGGACTCAGCGTGGAGGCCGAAGCCGAAATCCAGTATCTGGAGGCTATGATTGCCCGCCTCGAGGCGGGGGAGGAAGACCCCGAGGACTTCCGGGTCTACCGGCTCAAAAACGGCATCTACGGCATACGGGGCCGTCCCGAGCACCACATGATCCGCATCAAGCTTCCCGTGGGGCGAATCAGCCTCGAGGGGCTCCGGGTCCTTGCGGAGGTGGCGGAGCAGTACACGGAAAACCGCCTCGCCCACGTCACCACCCGCCAGGCGGTGCAGCTCCACCATGTCCACCGCCGGGATGTCCCCAAGGTCCTCCGGGCGGTGAACGCCGTGGGCCTCACCACCCGCGAGGCCTGCGGGCACTCCATCCGGGCCATCACCTGCTGCCCCTACGCCGGGGTCTCCCCCGAGGCACCCTTTGACGTGACCCCTTATGCCGAGGCCACCTACCGCTACTTCCTCCGCCATCCCGTGGGCCAGAACCTCCCCCGGAAGTTCAAGATCGCCTTTGAGGGGTGCCCTACGGACCACGCCCGCACCCCCATCCACGACATCGGGGCGGTGGCGGCGGTGGAAGGGGGCAAGAGGGGCTTCCGCCTTTATGTGGGCGGGGGCTTGGGAGCGGCTCCCATGAGCGCGGAACTTTTGGAACCCTTTACCCCAGAGGAGGACCTCCTCCCCACCATGCTAGCCATCATCCGCCTCTTTGATCGCTACGGGAACCGCAAGGTCCTCACCCAGGCCCGGCTCAAGTTCCTGGTGAAGAAGTGGGGCATCGCCGCCTTCCGCGAGGCCGTGCGGGAGGAAAGGCGCCTGGTGAAGCTCACGGCAAGCGGCGAGGACCTGAAGGCCTGGGCCCCGCCCCCAGAGCCCGAACCCCCCAGGCTTCCCACACCCCCGAGGAAGCCCTTCTCCTTCGCCCCGGGGTTTGACGAGTGGCGCAGGACCAACCTTTACCCCCAGAAGCAGGCAGGCTTCTACACCGTAGCCGTACGCCTGCCTTTGGGGGACATCACCCCGGAGGGGCTTAGGGCCTTAGCGGAGATCGCCGAGGTCTACGCCGGGGAAGTTCGGAGCGCCATCAGCCAGAACTTCCTCCTTCGCTATGTACCCGAGGAGGCCTTGGGCGGGCTCTATGAGGCCCTCCTCCAAGCCGGGCTGGCCCAGCCCCAGGCCCATACCCTCCTGGACATCACCCGCTGCCCCGGGGCCGACACCTGCAACCTGGCCATCACCCACTCCCGGGGCCTGGCCCAGGCCTTGGAAGCCCACTTGGCGAGCCTTGCCTTGGTCCAGGACCCAATGGTCCGGCCCATCAGCATCAAGATCTCCGGCTGCCCCAACTCCTGTGGCCAGCACCATATTGCCGACATCGGCTTCTACGGGTCGAGCCGCAAGGTAGGGGAAAGGGAGGTTCCCCACTACACCCTCCTTCTGGGCGGGCGCACCCGGGAGGGGGAGGCCCGTTTTGGCCAAGTAGTGGCTCGGATTCCTGCCCGGCGCACTCCTGAGGCGGTGGAAAGGATCCTGAAGCGCTACCAGGAGGAACGGGAGCAGGGCGAAAGTTTCCAGGCTTATTTGGACCGGGTGGGGGCCGCCTCCTTCAAGCCCCTCCTCGAGGACCTCCAGACTATTCCTTCCTATGAGGAAGCCCCAGAGTACTACCAGGATCTGGGGGCGGAAGGGGAAACCTTCCGGGTGCAGCTAGGCCGTGGGGAGTGCGCGGTGTAAGGGAGGTTAGGGATGCGCATCGCCTATGCCGGTCTCAGGAGGAGGGAAGAGTTCAAATCCCTGGCCACAAAGCTAGGCTTAATCCCCCTCCTTCTCCCTGTTCAGGCCACGGAAAAGGTACCCGTTCCCGAATACCAGGACCATCTCCGGCGGCTGGGAGAAGGCGTGGATCTCTTCGTGGCCACCACCGGGATAGGGGTAAGGGAGCTTATGGAAGGAGGGCGGGTTTTGGAACTAGATCTGAAGGGGAGCCTGGAGAAAGCCCTCCGCTTGGCCCGGGGGACCAAGGCCGCCCGGGTACTCAGGGACCTAGGGCTTGCCCCTCATGGGGTAGGAGACGGGACCACACCAAGCCTCTTGCCTCTCCTACCCCAAGGGCCTGGAGTGGCCGCCCTCCAGCTTTACGGCAAGCCCCTACCCCTCCTGGAACAGGCCTTGGAGGAAAGGGGCTATGCGGTTCTCCCCCTCATGCCTTACCGCCACCTGCCGGACCCTGAGGGAATCCGCCTTCTGGAGGAGACCATTTTGGCCAAAGAGGTGGAAGCGGTAGCCTTTGTAGCCGCCATCCAGGTGGAATTCCTGTTTGAGGGAGCCCGGAACCCCTCGGACCTAAGGAAAACCTTCCAGCACGAGGTAAAGGCCCTGGCCGTGGGCCGGGTTACCGCGGATGCCTTAAGGGAGTGGGGGGTGCAGCCCTTCTACGTGGATGAGCAGGAGCGGCTAGGAAGCATGCTCCAGGGCTTCTTACGCCTGTACCGGGAGGTGGCATGACCTACTTTCCCCTCATGCTGAACCTGAGGGACAGGCCGGTTCTCCTAATCGCCGGCGGCCCGGAGACGGGGGCCAAGCTCCAAGCCCTCTTGGAGGCCCAGGCCCAGGTTACCGTCCTGGCCGAGGAGGACCATTGGAATCTGGCAGACTTGGCCAAGGAGGGAAGGATCCGCTGGCTTCCCCGAGGTTATCGGGAAGGGGACCTCGAGGGCTTCTTCCTGGTGGTGAGCCATCCCCGGGACAAGGGGATCCATCCCCAGGTAAAGGCAGAAGCGGAAAGGCGAAGAGTGTTTTTGGTGGCGGTGGACGACCCGAAAAACGCCACCGCCATCCTCCCCGCCGTGGTGCGAAGGGGAGAGTTGGTGGTGGCCCTTTCCACCTCTGGGGCTGCCCCTGCTTTGGCGGTGCGCCTAAAGGAGCGTTTTCTTCGGCTTTTGGGTCCAGAGTACGGGGAACTTGTAGCCTATCTGCGCCGCCTTAGGCCACGGATAGCGGAGATCCCCTGCTTCGAAGAGCGCAAGCGGCTTTGGTACCGCCTAGTGGATTTGGCCTTAGAGGAACTTGACCTGGATCCGGAGGCCGGCCTGACCAGGGCCAAGGAAAAGGTGGAGGAAGTGCTTGCGGAGGTCCAGCCATGGACAAGGTAACAAGCGCCAAGGCCCTTATCCGGGACGCCCTAGCAGAAGGCCAAAGGCCCTGCTTCACGTGCAGTTTCCAAGCAGAGGACGTGGTGGTGCTCCATCTCCTCTTGGAGGAGAAACCCGACATCCCCGTCCTCTTCCTGGACACCGGCTACCACTTCCCGGAGGTCTACGCCTACCGGGATGCCCTAAAGGAGAAGCTTGGCTTCCAGCTCATCAACCTCTCCCCAAGCCTTTCCCGGGAGGAGCAGGAACGCCTCTACGGGAAGCTCTACGAGACCGACCCCACCCGCTGCTGCCAGATCCGCAAGGTGGACCCGCTATTCCGGGCCCTCGAGGACTACGACACCTGGTTCACAGGGCTTAGACGGGAGCAGTCCCCCACCCGGGCCAACCTAAAGCCCGTGGAGGAAGCCCTTCTGAAGAGCGGCCATCGCCTGAAGAAGGTGAGTCCCCTTTACGACTGGACCCTCAAGGAGGTGTTTGCCTACCTGGCCGTGGCCGACCTGCCCTACCTGCCCCTTTACGATCAGGGCTACCTCTCCATCGGTTGCGCCCCCTGCACGGCTAAGCCCCTAGACCCCAAGGACCCCCGCTCCGGCCGTTGGGCGGGCAAGGGCAAGCTGGAGTGTGGAATCCATCTCCACCCAAAGGAGGCATAGATGGCCTTTCTTCTGGGCTTCCTCATCGCCTTCGCCATCGGGATCACCGGGGTGGGGGCCGGCACTATCACCGCCCCCCTCCTCATCCTGGGCCTGGGCCTTTCCCCGGAGATCGCGGTGGGCACGGCCCTTCTCTTCGGTTTTCTGGTCAAGGTTCCCGCCGGCGCCGTCTACCTCTTTAGGCGCCAGGTGGCGGGTAGGGTGCTGGGCCTCCTCCTTTTGGGGGGGCTCCCCGGGGTCCTGCTGGGCAGCCTCCTCCTGGTTCACCTTAAGGGGGCCAAGGACATGGTCCTCCTCCTGGTGGGGCTCACCGTGGTGGTTTCAGCGGGACTTGGGCTCTACCGGAGCCTAGCCCGGCTAACCCTAAGCCGGGAACGGCCCTGGCTCCTGCCTCCCGCCGCCTTCGGGATTGGCCTCGAGGTGGGCTTCTCCTCGGCAGGAGCAGGGGCCCTGGGCAGCCTCCTCCTGCTCTACGCCACCCGCCTTACCCCCCAGCAGGTGGTGGGCACGGACATCCTCTTCGGCCTGGTCCTCTCCCTGGTGGGGGGTGGGGTGCACCTCCACTTCGGCCAGGTGGACCCAAAGCTCCTCCTTTCCCTAAGCCTAGGAGGGATCGTGGGGGCCAGCCTGGGGGCCCTCGTGGCCACCCGCGTGCCCAAGCAGCCCTTCCGGGTAGCCCTCCTCCTCTGGCTTCTCTTCATCGGTGCTCAGCTGGTCTGGCGGGGGGTGGCCCATGGCTAAGGTCTACCTGCTGGGAGCCGGGCCAGGAGATCCCGACCTCCTCACCCTCAAAGCCCACCGGCTCTTGAGGGAAGCCCCCGTGGTCCTGTACGACCGGCTGGTAGATGGCAGGATCCTTTCCCTAATAACCGGAAAAAAAGTGGATGTGGGCAAGAGGGAGGGGGAAAGCGGTAAGCAAGAAACCATTCACCGCCTCTTGCTTCATTACGCCCGGGCCTTTCCCTATGTGGTCCGGCTTAAGGGAGGTGACCCCTTCGTCCTTGGCAGAGGCGGGGAAGAGGCCCTCTTCCTGGCTACCCATGGGATAGAGGTGGAGGTGGTGCCTGGCGTGAGCAGCATCCTGGCCACGGGGCTTCCCCTTACCCACCGCGGTTTGAGCTCGGGGTTCGCTGTGGTCTCCGGCGTCCTGGAGGATGGGGGTTACCCGGACCTGAGGGCGTTTGCCCAGGTACCCACCTTGGTGGTCCTCATGGGGGTGAAGAGGCGAGCGTGGATCGCCAAGGAGCTTATCCGCCTCGGCAGAAGGCCGGATGAGCCCACCCTCTTTGTTATGGAGGCCACCACCCCAAGGGAAAGCAGGGTGCCGGCCACCCTGGAAGACGTGGCGGAGGGGAAGGTCGAGGTGGCCGCCCCAGCGGTCTGGGTGATCGGCAAGGTGGTGGAGGTCTTTGACATTCTCCAAAAAACACCACAGGCTTGGGCCCTTGCGGAGGTTTGACCATGGTGGAAACCCTACCCCAGGTGACCATTGGCGAGGACGAGCGGCTGGACCTAGAAAACCTGGCCACGGGAGCCTTCCACCCTGTGCGAGGCTTTATGACTCGGGAGGAAACCCTTTCCGTGGCCCAGGAAATGCGCCTTCCTTCGGGAGAGGTTTGGACGATTCCCATCCTCCTCCAGCTCCAGGAGCGACCCCGGGTGGACAAGGGGGATCAGGTGATCCTCATGCACCGGGAAAAGCCGGTGGCCCTTCTCCAGGTAGAGGACGCCTACGAGCTGGACCTCAAGGCCCTGGCCCGCCAGGTTTTCGGTACGGAAAGCGAGGCCCACCCCGGGGTGAGGAAGCTCCTCGCCAAGGGGCCCTACGCCCTTGGGGGGCGGGTGGAGGTGCTGGCCTGGAGACCCCGGTCTGCACAGCTGGAGAAGACCCCTGAGGAGATGCGGGCCTTCTTCCGGGAAAAGGGCTGGAAGAGGGTGGTGGCCTTTCAAACCCGCAACGCCCCCCATCGGGCCCACGAGTACCTAATCCGGTTGGGACTGGAGCTGGCCGATGGAGTTCTAGTCCATCCCATCCTGGGTGCCAAGAAAGAGGACGACTTCCCCACAGAGGTCATCGTTAAGGCTTACCAAGCCCTCATAGAAGGCTTTTTGCCCCGGGAACGGGTGGCCCTGTTTGGCCTTGCCACCCCGATGCGCTACGCCGGCCCCCGGGAAGCGGTATTCCACGCCCTTGTGCGCAAGAACTTCGGGGCCACCCACTTCCTGGTGGGCCGGGATCATGCAGGGGTAGGAGATTTTTACGATCCTTACGCAGCCCACCGCATCTTTGACCAGCTTCCCCCCTTGGGCATCGAGATCGTGAAGGTGGGCGCGGTCTTCCACTGCCCCGTCTGTGGGGGTATGGCCTCGGAGAGAACCTGTCCAGAAGGGCACCGGGAAAAGCGGCTAAGCATCAGTATGACCAAGGTACGAGCCCTCCTGAGGGAGGGCAAGACGCCACCCCTCGAGCTGGTGCGGCCCGAACTCCTCCCGGTTCTGAGGGAAGGCTTCTGATGCCATCCTGCTTGGCTCCGTTCGTAGGCCGTACCGTTTTGCGGGGGTTGTTTTGTGCGTTGGGGTACCCTATGCCGAGTGTGGCGGCTTCTTGTGCTTTAATTCACGATTCACCACGCTTGTGCCCTCCCTCTCCGCTAACCTTCTGCAAACTGCAAAAAGCGCGCAACCCCTCGAGGCCAGGCCGGCAGGTACAGGTGGACAAAACTCCCCAGCACCCGCCCATCCGTATAGCCCTCCCTCTCCCCCGTATCCAGCCGCCGCCAAGCAGCCATCGGAGAAGGCTCCATCCGGGCATAGTGGAACTCGTGCCCCTTAACCACCTCCCCCCTTCGCGCCCAGGGGTTATCCCTTAAGGCCTCCACCTCCCGGTAGCCCAGCACCGGATGCTGGGCCATACGGGCTTCCCCGGGAACCAAGCCCACCATGGGGAAAACGTTTCCCTCCACCCAAAGCCCCTGGGAGAGGTACATGTACCCCCCGCACTCGGCCACGATGGGGCCGGGAAAACGGCGGATAGCCTCCCTTATGGCCCGGTTTTCCGCAAGCTCCCGGGCGTAGAGCTCGGGGTAACCGCCCCCCAGGAGAAGGGCCTGGGCCTCGGGCAAAGCCGGGTCCTCTAAAGGGCTAAAGGGAACAAGCTCAGCCCCCAGGGCCTCCAAAAGCTCCAGGGCCTCAGGGTAGTAGAAGCGGAAGGCCTTATCCCACGCGTAGGCCACCCGGACCCGGGGAGGCCTCCTATCGGGAAGGAAGGGCAAGGCCTCGGGCAGGGGCGGGGCAGCGGCAGCCAGGCGCAGGATTCCTTCAAGATCCACCTGGAGAGCCCGGGCCAGGGCCTCGAGGGGCGGCCGCACCTCCCCCGCCAGCACCAGGCCCAGGTGGCGCTCGGGGACTTCCAAACTAGGATCCTGTGGAAGCCAGCCCAAAAGGGGCAGGCCCACCTGGGACAGGGCCTCCCGCAAAAGCTCCGCGTGACGGGCCGAGCCCACCCGGTTGGCAAAGACCCCCACCACCTGGACCGCGGGGTCAAAGGTGCGAAAACCCTGGACCAAAGGGGCGATGGAGCCCGCCATGGCGGAGGCATCCACCACCAGGACCACGGGAGCCCGCAAGAGCCTGGCTACCTGGGCGGTGGAGCCCTCCTTTCCCAAGGGGTCTTTGCCATCGAATAGACCCATCACTCCCTCCACCAAGGCCAGGTCCGCCCCCTTAGCCCCGTGCTGGAAGAGGGAAAGGAGCCCCGAGGGGTCCAGGAAAAAGCCGTCTAGATTGTACACCCTGCGCCTCGAAGCGGCCTCGAGGTGGCTGGGATCCACGTAATCCGGCCCCACCTTGAAGGGCTGGACCTCAAGACCCCGCTCCCCAAGAGCCTGGAGGAGGGCCAGGGCCACGGTGGTCTTTCCCGCCCCCGAGTGGGGGGCGGCCAGGACCAACCGGGGAAGCCTCAGCATGGCCTTAGCCTGGAGAAAGGCTCGCCAGGAGGCGGGCTGCTTCCTCCTGGGCCCTTTGCAGGAAAACCCCCACCTCCACCCCTTCCACCTGCGCCAGGGCCTCGAGGTAGGCGTGGAGATAGCCTTCGGAGATCAAGGCCATTACGGTAAAGCCCAGCCGGCGCCAGGCATCCGCCAGGACCTGGGCTTCCTCCTGGGAAAGGTGCTCCCGGGCCAGGCGGGAGACGGTATCCACCACCCAGTTCCACATGGCGGCCATCATGGCGTTGGTCACCCCCCGGCGTACGTGCACCAGCCCCACCAGGGTCTGCCAGGCGAAATACTGCCCGTTAAAGGGGCCCTCCACGGTGCGCAGGTACCAGTCCCTTAGGGTCTTCTCCCGGGCTGGCCTTTCCCCTTCCCGGAAGATGGCCCGGGTGGCGGGGTGGGCGAAGAGGGTGTCGTAGAAGCCCTGGACCACGGCGTCCACCCAAGACCTCATGGCCTCCTTGTGGCGGGCAAAGGTCTTGGCGTCCTCGAGGGGGCGGAAACGGGCGGAGGGGGGAAGCTGGGACCAGAACTCCTGGGCCAAAGCGTAAAAACGGCCGAGGCTCTTGTCGGTCATGGGTACCATAGTGACGACTCCCCGGACTAAAGTCCAGGGCTTCTCGGGGTGTTTCCCTGCGGGAAAGCACGCAGGGTCTCCCCCGAAGGCCCCGTCCAGGCCTTTGCCAGGATGTTTTGAGCGGCGGCCACATCCCGGTGGAGAAGCGTCCCACACTATGGACAGGTGTACGCCCGCACCCAGAGAGGCTTCTTCTCCCTATGGCCGCACACCGGGCAGTCCTGGCTGGTGTACTTGGGGTCTACCTTGATGACTCGCCTACCAGCCAAAACGCTACCGCTTGCGCGGTGAGCTTCCGCTTTGTAGGCGAGGATTTGGAGAAACTGGGCCCAGCCCGCATCCTGTACGCCCTTGGCTATATGGGAGCGGGAAAGGGCTTGAACGTTCAGGTCTTCGTGGACGATGGTTCCGTAGCGGTTTACCAGCTTCCTGGCTACCTTGTGGTGGAAGTCTTTGCGCTGGTTGGCGATCTTGCGGTGGAGCTTGGCTACCTTGAGCCTGGCCTTCTTCCTGCGGTTGCTTCCCTTCTTCTTCCGGGAAAGCTCCCTTTGGGCCTTGGCCAGCTTCTCCTCGGCTTTCTGGAAGTGGCGGGGAGCCTCTACCATCTCCCCCTCCGAGGTAACGAGGAAGTGGGGGTTGGTACCCAGGTCTATGCCGATGGCCTCCTCGCTTGGAGGCAAAGGCTTGGGGTCCACCTCGGTGATGAAGATGATGTACCAATGCTCGCCTTCCCGCTTAACCGTCGCCGTCTTGATCTTCCCTTCCAAAGGGCGGTGGAGCTTAACCTTGACGGAGCCAATCCCGTAGCTGCTTTCCCGTCAGGGAAACACCTTGAGGAGCACCCGCTTCCCGCCCTCCTGGAGCTTGACCCCGGTTTCGTAGGCCTAGGGGAAGGTAAAGGAGTCGTAGCGCCCCTGCCCCTTGAAGCGGGGGTATCCCGCTTTCTGTCCCGCCTTGAGCCTCCGGAAGAAGCCCTGGAAGGCTTTGTCCACCCGATGAAGAACATCCTGGAGCACCTGGGAGTGGACCCTTTTGTACTGGGGCAGTTCCTCTCGTATCTGGGGCAGGTACCTCTTCTGTTGGTAGAGGCCGACACTTTTCCCGGCCTTCTTGTAAGCATCCCTACGCTCCTGCAAGGCGGCGTTGTACAGCTCACGGCAAAGCTCAAGGGTGCGCTCCAGGTCTTTCACCTGGGGCTTGGTGGGGTAAAGGCGGTATTTGAAGGCTTTGCGCATGGCTGGCTTCTTCTACACAGTACCAAATCCGTGTCCACCTGTGGTGGACGTGGGGGAGCTATGCGGCCGCGTGCGGCCGCAATCCCCGGTTTGGTCAGCCTGTGTCACGCGTTAGCGTATCTTGAGGGCTATCTTGGAAACCGGGGGATTATAGCTCCCCCACACCCCCACTTTTCTCTAACCCTTGACCCGGCTATGACACAGGGTGCCTAGCCTACTCTTGGAGGTGAGCCATGAAGCGAAGGGATATCCTCAAAGGCGGTTTGGCGGCAGGAGCCCTGGTCCTTCTCCCCAAGGGTGGAGCCCAGGGAGCACCCCAGAACGTTCCCAGCCTCGGCCGGAGGTACCGGAACCTCATTGTTTTCGTCTATGATGGTTTCTCTTGGGAAGACTACGCCATCGCCCAGGCCTACGCCCGCAGGCGCCAGGGGCGGGTCCTTACCCTGGAAAGGCTCCTGGCCCGCTACCCTAACGGGCTCATCAACACCTATAGCCTCACCAGCTACGTCACCGAATCCAGCGCTGCCGGCAACGCCTTCTCCTGCGGGGTCAAGACGGTCAATGGCGGTCTAGCGGTACATGCCGACGGCACCCCCTTAAAGCCCTTCTTTGCCGCAGCCAAGGAGATGGGGAAGGCTGTGGGGCTGGTGACCACCACCACCGCAACCCATGCCACCCCCGCCAGCTTCGTGATTTCCAATCCCGACCGCAACGCCGAGGAGAGGATCGCGGGCCAGTACCTGGAGTTTGGGGCCGAGGTCTACCTGGGAGGCGGGGATCGCTTCTTCAACCCCGAGAAGCGCAAGGACAAGAAGGACATGTATGCCGCCTTCGCTCAGGCAGGCTACGGAGTGGTCCGCACTCCCGAGGAGCTGGCCCGCTCCAACGCCAGCAAGCTCCTTGGCATCTTCTCTGACGGCCACGTGCCCTACGAGGTGGACCGCCGCTTCCAGGGGGTGAAGGTACCGAGCCTCAAGGAGATGGTGCAGGCCGCCTTGGCCCGCTTGGCCGCCTACCGCAATGGGTTTGTCCTCCAGGTGGAAGCCGGGCGCATTGACCACGCCAACCACCTCAACGATCCCGCCGCCACCTTGTGGGATGTGCTGGCGGCCGACGAAACCCTGGAACTCCTCACCGCCTTCGCGGACCGGAACCCCGACACCCTCCTCATCTTGGTATCCGACCACGCCACGGGCACGGGGGCCCTGTACGGAACGGGCAGAAGCTACCTGGAAAGCAGCGTGGGCCTGGACCTCCTGGAAGGCCAGAAGGCCAGCTTTGAGCACATGCTGCGTGTCCTAGGGAACAACCCCGACCCCAGCCAGGTAAAGGAAGCCTTCCGGACCATGAAGGGCGTGACCTTGGAGGACGCCGAAGCCCAGATGGTGGTGGAGGCCATCACCAAGAAGGTCCACCGCCCCGATGGGGTGCGCTACGGCGTCCAGCCCAGCAACACCCTTTCCTGGGCCATGGTGCAGAAGGACGCCAAGAAGCCTGACCGGCCCAACATCGGCTGGAACTCCGGCCAGCACACGGCAAGCCCGGTGATGCTGGCCCTTTACGGCCAGGGCCTCCGCTTCCTCCCTCTGGGCCTCTTGGACAACACCCATGTCTTCCGGCTGATGGGCGAAGCCTTGAGCATTCGCTACCAGAACCCGGTTATGTCCGAGGAAGAGGCCCTCGAGGTTCTCAAGGCCCGCCCCGTGGGCATGGCTCACCCCGAGGACATCTGGGCCTAGGGCCATGCTCCCCTGAACCCCTTAAACGCTCTCGGGGCAGGAAACTTGGCAGATGCTCCTTCCTTCAGGCCGCCACCTTAGGCGGCCTGTTATATTTTGGCTCCGAGGCACGTCCCACCAGGGCTCCTCGGACAAATCCCCGATTCCCAAAAGGGGAAGCCTAGGCCTATTGACCTGGGATTCAAGATATGGTAGCTTCACTGGTAAGACACCCAAGACTTAGGGTGTCTTGGCCGCGATGCCAGGCCGACAGGCCTGGACGCCACCAGGCGGTGGGGGAAGTCCGGTGCAAGTCCGGCGCTGTCCCGCAACGGTAACCGGCTCTGTCCGGAAGCCCGAGTACCCGCTTCGCGGCCTTACCCCGTAGCCCTCGAGGCAAGGGTGAAGGTGGTGATGCCTGTGGGACCTTAGACTCCTAACCCCCCAAAACCCGGTGGTCCAAGGACCTTGGGCCAGGCGACCTTAGGCAAGTTCTTGCCCAGCACGGGGTTACTCCCCTTGGGCAGGTAGAAGGGATGATTTAGCTTTTACGGGCCCAAAGACGGCCCTGGAGGTCCGTGGTGAAGGAAACGCGCATGGTCTACCCGGTTTTCCCTGGGGAAACCAACCATTACGGGACCCTTTTTGGCGGCACCGCCATGGCCTGGATGGACCAGGCAGCCTTCGTGGCCGCAACCCGCCACGCCAGGCGCAAGGTGGTGACGGTGCACTCGGATGCGGTGGACTTCAAGCGCCCCGTGCCCCTGGGCTCCATCGTGGAGCTTGTAGCCCGGGTAATAGAGGTGGGCCGTACCTCCATGCGGGTGGAGGTGGAGATGTGGGTGGAGCCCATAGAGGTGGGTAGGGAACCCTACCTGGCAGCTAAGGGCGGATTTGTGCTGGTGGCGGTGGACGAGGTGGGGCGGCCGGTTTCCGTTCCCCCTCTTTCCTAACTCCCAGTGGGCCACCCTACCCTGGTCATGGGAAAGTTGAGGTAAGCGATGCGGGAAAAATTCCATGCGTCTTTAGAAGGCAACATCCGGACCCTGGCTTTTGGCCTTCCCCGGCTGGGCCCTAACCGGGAGTACAAGCGGCTTCTGGAAGCCTACTGGCAGGGCTCCTTGCCGAGGGAGGAGTTCCTCCAGGCCCTCGAGGACCTCGAGGGTCTCAGGATGGCCACCTATCGGGAACACGTGGACCTTTATCCAGCAGGGGAGCTCAGCCTGTACGACCCCATGCTGGACCTGGCGGTGGCCCTTGGGGTCTACCCCGTGGAACCTTTTGACCTGGAAGGCTATTACGCCCTGGCCCGGGGCAAGGGGGCCCTTCCCCTTAGGAAGTGGTTTGGCACCAACTACCACTACCTGGTCCCCCGGCTTCCGGAAAAACCCCGCTACACCCCCAGGCGGGGCTTTTTCCCCTATCCTGTTGGCCAAAAAACCCCAGGCTCGGCGGAAGGCCTTCCCACCCTGCTCGGTCCCTACACCCTTCTGCGCCTGGCGCAAAACCCCCCCGAGAGGGTGGAGGACCACCTCGAGGCCCTGGTGGAGGCCTATGCGGAGCTTCTTGAGCCTTTTGCCGGCACCCTCTTCCTCCTCCAAGAACCGGCCCTGGGGTTGGATGGGGTGGAACGGGACCTACCCCACCTCCTGAAAGCCTATGCCGCCTTGGCAAAGAGGGTACCTTTGGTCCTTCTCAGCTACTACCTGCCCCCGGCTTCGGAGGTGGTTCGGAGCCTGGCCAACCTTCCCTTGCGGGGCCTTGGGGTCTTCCCGGTAGGGGAAGCCCTGCCCAAGCTACCCCCAGGAATGGCCCTGGTCCTAGGGGTGGTGGAGGGGCAAGGCGTGTGGCGAACCCATCTCCTGGCCCTAGGAGGGATCCTGCCCCTGCTAGAGGGGCAGGAGGTCTGGCTGGCCCCTAAGGCCCCCCTTTTCCATCTGCCCTGGCGGGTGGATGAGCCCTTGCCCAAGGCCCTCGAGGGCCGGCTTGCCTTTGCCGTGGAAAGGCTACAGGAACTTTCCCTCCTCAAAGAGCTCTTGACGGATGGGCAAGGCCCAGCAGGCCACCTCGAGGCGGCCACCTCGCCCTCAAGGGCATACCAAGCCGCCAGGGCCTGGTACACCCCGCCTCCCGCCTGGGAGCTCCACCCTTCTCCCCCACCTCCCCCTAGGCCCCCCCTGGAGGTGCGGCGCCAGGCCCAGCAAGACCTCGGCCTCCCCCCCTTCTCCACCACCACCATCGGCAGCTTCCCCCAGACGGGGAAGCTCAGGGAACTTAGGAGGCGCCTGCGCTCAGGGAAGCTGGACCAGGCCACCTACTGGGAGAACATCAAAAAAGCCATCGAGGAAAACATCCGGTTGCAGGAGGAGCTGGGCCTGGACGTCCTGGTCCACGGGGAACCCGAACGAAGCGACATGGTGGAGTTCTTCGCCGAACGCCTACAGGGCTTTTTCATCACCCAGAAGGGTTTCGTCCTTTCCTACGGAAGCCGGGTCTGGCGCCCTCCCATCCTCTTTGCCCCTCCCCGGCGCCAAGAACCCCTGGTGCTTCGGGAAACCCTCTACGCCCAAAGCCTAACCGCCAAGCCCGTGAAGGCCATCCTAACCGGCCCCATCACCCTGGCCGCCTGGAGCTACCTGCCGGAAGGGGTTAGCTTCCCTGAGGCGGTCATGGCCCTGGCCGAGGCCCTAAGGCAGGAGGTGCGGGACCTGGCCGCCCGTGGAATCCGCTTTGTCCAGGTGGACGAGCCAGCCCTTCTGGAAAAAATGCCCCTCAGGCGGGAAGAGCAGCCCAGCTACCTAAAACTTGCCCAGGAGGCCTTCCATCGGGTGGTGGGCGATCTGGAACCCAAGGTACAGGTGCACCAGCACCTCTGCTACTCCGATTACGCCGCCTTAAGGCCTTTCCTGGAGGCCATGGACCCCGACGTGGTGAGCGTGGAAGGAGCCCGGCAGGACCCAGCCTTCCTCCAAAGCCTTAAGGACCTTCCCCTAGAGATCGGGCCCGGGGTATTTGATGTGCACACGCCAGAGGAAGCCACGGTGGAGGAGATGCTCACCCGCCTCCAGGGCTATCTCAACTTCTTTTCCCCGGCCTCCTTGTGGGTAAACCCCGACTGCGGTCTAAAAACCCGTAAACCCCAGGAGGCCATCTCGAACCTCAGGAACATGGTGGAGGCCGCCAAGCGGCTTCGCCAAGCCCTAGGTGGAAAATCCCCAGGAGGTGGCCATGCTCACCGAACCTAGACCCCACTACCGGCCCTACCAGTACCCAAAGCTCCTGGCCTACCGGGACGCCATTCGGCACAGCTACTGGCTCCACACGGAGTTCAGCTATGCGGCAGACGTCCAGGACTACGCCCTGGCGGATCCTGAGGTGCGCTCGTTGGTGGAGCGCTCCCTTCTTGCCATCTCCCAGGTGGAGCTTTCCGTGAAGCTCTTCTGGGCCAAAGCCTACGAGGTTTTCCCCAAGCCCGAGATCGCCGAGGTGGGCATGACCTTTGCGGAAAGCGAGGTGCGGCATGCCAACGCCTACGCCCACCTCCTGGACCTCCTCTCCCTGGAAGAGCGCTTCGCCCAGGCCCTCGAGGAGCCAGCCCTAAGGGATAGGCAAAAGGAGCTTTCCCAGGTCTTGGCCCGCTCGGGAAAGGGGGACCTCAGGGAGTACGCTAAAGGCCTCCTTCTCTTCTCCGCCTTTACCGAACACGCCTCCCTTTTTTCCCAGTTCTACGCCCTCATGGCCCTAAACAAACGCCTCGGCCGGTTCAAGGGCATCTCCAATGCCATCGAGGCCACCAGCAAGGAGGAAAACCTGCATGGGCTATTCGGGGTGGAGCTTCTTCGCATCCTAAAGGAAGAGCGCCCCGACCTCTTTGATGCCTCCTTCACCGAGGAGGTCCTCAAGCGGGTCCAGGCTTTCTTCCAGGTGGAGGAAGCCCTCTTGGACTGGATGTTTGCCAAAGGGGACACGGAAGCGGTGGGGCGGGATGAGGTCTTGGAGTTCCTGAAATGGCGGTACAACCAAGCCCTTTCCCTCCACGGCTTCCCCGCACCCTTCACTGTTAAGGAGGAAGCGCTTAGGGACACGGCATGGTTTGACCTGGAGCTTTTGGCGGACAAGGAGGTGGACTTCTTCAACAAAAGGAGCGTGGCCTACGCCAGGAGGGTGCAAAGCTTTGACCCGGACAGCCTGTTCTAAAGAGGGGGACGAGGATGCTAAAGACCAAAAGGGAGTACAAACCGTGGTACTGGGCCAACGAGTGGACCCGCCTCTACATGAGCCGGGGCTACCTTCTCCCTGGGGTGACGGTGGAGAAGAGGGTGAAGGAAATCGCCGACCGGGCGGAGGCCCTGACCCGCATCGAGGGCTTCTCCCGCAAGTTCCAGGAGTACATGGCCAAGGGTTGGTACTCCTTGGCCACCCCCATCTGGGCCAACTACGGCCTCAAGCGGGGTCTCCCCATCTCCTGCTACGGCACCTACGTGGAAGACGACACCGCCTCCATCCTGAGGGCGGTGGCGGAGATCGGCATGATGAGCAAACAGGGTGGGGGCACCTCGGTTTACCTGGGAGCCTTGCGCCCAAGGGGAGCCCCCATCCGGGACAACGGGGAGAGCAACGGCTCCTACGCCTTTGCCTCCCTTTTCGACCGGGTGATCGAGGTGTTCAACCAGGGTTCCACCCGCCGGGGGCAGTGCGCCGCCTACATCCCCATAGAGCACCCCGACTTTGAGGAGTGGCTCAAGATCCAGCGGGAGGGGAGCGAGATCCAGTCCCTCTTCTTTGGGGTCACCGTGGGGGATGCCTGGATGGAGGAGATGATAGGAGGGGATAAAAGGAAGCGGGAAAGATGGGCCCAGGTGCTGAAGAGCCGGGCCGAAGTGGGCATCCCCTACCTCTTCTTCCGGGACAACGCCAACCGCCAGGCTCCGGAGATCTTCAAGAAGTTGGGGAAAACCATCCACGCCTCCAACCTGTGCACCGAGATCATGCTCCCCTCAGGACCCGATGAAAGCTTTGTCTGCTGCCTTTCCTCCTTAAACCTCCTCCACTTTGACGAGTGGAAGGACACCGACGCCGTGGAAACCTTGACCATCTTCCTGGATTCGGTGCTGGACGACTTCATCGAGAAGGCAGAGGGGATTCCCTACATGGAGCGGGCGGTGCGCTTCGCCAAGCGCTATAGGGCCATCGGCATCGGGGTCTTGGGCTGGCACAGCTACCTGCAGTCCCAGGGGATACCCCTGGAGAGCGCCGAGGCGATCTTCCTCAACGGCCTGGTGTTCAAGACCATAAGGGAGAAAGCGGAGGAAGCTAGCCGCTGGCTCAGGAAGCGGCACCCTGAGGACGAGCTGGCCGAGGTCATGGAAAGGCGCAACGCCACCCTCCTGGCCATCGCCCCCACCAAGAGCAGTTCCTTCATCCTAGGCCAGGTTTCCCCCTCCATCGAACCCTACACCAGCAACTACTACCTAAAGGACCTGCAAAAGGCCCGGGTCCCCTTCAAGAATCCCTTTTTGCAGGAGCTCCTACGCCAAAAGGGCAAGGACGAGGAAAAGGTGTGGCGGAGTATCCTGGAGCATAACGGCTCGGTCCAGCACCTGGACTTTCTTACCGACGAGGAAAAGGATGTCTTCAAGACCTTTGCCGAGGTGTCCCAAAAGACCCTGGTCAACCTGGCCATAGGGCGGCAGAAGCACATTGACCAAGGGCAGTCCCTGAACCTGGTGATCCATCCTGAGGCCCCACCCAAGGACGTGAACGAGCTCTACCTCCACGCCTGGAGGGGTGGGTTAAAGGCCTTGTACTACCAGTTCAGCGTGAGCACCGCCCAGGCCTACAGCCGGGACCTTCTCCTCTCCTGCCGGGCCTGCGAGAGCTGAAAAGAAGGCGGGCGGGACCTGAATAGGGCTAATCGTGGGCCAAAGCCGGCTGGAGCTTGGCCTCGTCGGTGAGGTCCAGCCTAAGGGGGGTGGCGGCGATGAACCCCTGCTCCACCGCCCAGCGGTCCGTTCCCTCCTCCGCCTCCTTTAGGGGCCTGGCGGCAAACCAGTAATGGGGGCGGCCCATGGGGTCCTCACCCTCCACCACCACCCCCTCGTAGGACCGCACCGACTGCCGGGTCCAGAGGAAGCCCTTGGGCCGGTGGGGCAGGTTCACGTTCACCAGGAAGGGTCGCTCCAGCCGCAGGAGGGTTTCCAGCACCCGTTCCACCCAGGGCCTCAATGCGGAGAAATCCGGGCCCGCCCCGTTCATGGGGGTGCTGAAGGCGGCGGCGGAGAGGCCAAAGAGCCTTCCCTGCTTGGCCGCGGCCACCGTACCCGAGTGCCAGATCTCGTGGCCCAGGTTGCTCCCCAGGTTGATCCCGGAGAGGACCAGGTCCACGGGGCCAAAGAGGTGGAGGCCCAGGGCCACGCAATCGGCCGGGGTGCCCCGCACCCGGTAGGCGGGGAAATGGGGCCCCGGCAGGGGGGCCGGATGGGGAAAAGCCCGGACGGGGTGGGCAATGGTGATGGCATGCCCGACCCCGCTTTGCTCCACGTCGGGGGCCACCACAAAGACCTCGCCGAAGCGGCTGGCCGCCTCCGCCAAAGACCAGAGCCCTGGGCTGAAAATCCCGTCGTCGTTGGTCACCAGAATCCTCATGCCCCCACCCTAAGGGCGCTTTGTCAGCTCACCATCAAGCAATGGCCCAAGGTCCCACGGAACCTCAGTGGTCCAGGCTAAGGCGCTGCCCTGAACCCTAGCCTAACATGGAGGCATGTTGGACGATGTCCTGAGGCCCATCCACGGAGGTCCCGACGGGGGCCCTGAGCCCTTATACGACTTCTCCACCAACGCCAACGCCTTGGGGCCTAATCCCGTGGTCCTCGAGCACATCCAGGCCAAGGACCCTAGCCGCTACCCCGACCCCCTTTACCGAAACCTCCGCCGCCTCCTGGCCGAGGCCCACGGGGTATCGCCGGAACAGGTGGCCGTGGGCACGGGAACCAGCGAGCTCATCCACCGCCTGGTGCGTTGGAACTACCTCCGGGGCCCTATCCTCCTTCTAAAGCCCACCTTTAGCGAGTACGCCCGGGCAGCCCGGGCCCTGGACCTTCCCCTTTGGGAGGTGGAGACCCCGGAGGAGTACCTAAAGCTCTTGCCACGAAGCTCCATAGCCTTCCTCTGCCTCCCCAATAACCCCACGGGGGAGGTCTACCCCTTCCTGGAGGAGGCAGTGAGGCGGGCGGGAGGAGCCTTGGTGCTGGACCTGGCCTACTTCCCCCTAATGGAAACGCCCCCTTCCCTACCCCAAGGGGCTTGGCTCCTCTATAGCCCCAACAAGGCCCACGGCCTTACGGGGGTGCGGGCCGGGTACCTGGTGGCTCCCTTGGACCTCACGGTTTTCCAGAACCTGGCCCCCTCCTGGCCCGTATCCGTGTACGGGGAAGGGCTTTTGGAGGGGCAACTGGACCCCAGGGCCCAGGCCTGGCTGGAAAGCACCCGTAAAGAGCTTCACCGCCTGAGGGGACTTCTGGCCCAGGGGCTTAGGGAGTTGGGCCTCGAGGTGCGGGAAAGTCCCGCCAACTTCCTCCTGGTACGGGTGGGCCAGGCCGCGGAGGTGGCCAGGGCCCTCAGGGAGAAGGGCATCCGGGTGCGGGATGCCACCAGTTTCGGCCTTCCCGAGTGGCTCAGGCTTTCCGCCCAAAGGGAGGAGGCCATAGAGGCTTTGCTTAAGGCCCTGGCCCAGGTATAGCCAGGCTGCCACCGAGATCCCCACCATGGCCACCCTCCGGCCTACTGGGCCAGAAGCCACGCTGACCCGAGGCATAGGGGAGCCAACTGGATCACCCGGCCTGGTGGGCGCATGGGCCTCGAGGCTTACGCCATGTAACCGATAAGGGCTGGTCTGGGCTCAGTGCATCTCGGTTTCACCAAGAAAACATAGCCCGGGCCAGCCGAAGTCTCTTCCGGTCCACCTGGTTGCCGGCCAGGATCAGCCGCAGGCCATCCTGCTTGGGGTGAACCCTGGCTTTTTGGGTTCTGGTAGCTTCCCAAATTGCTGTTGTACCATATACTTGTGAGACTAAGCTATTACTATCAGAACGCTATGCACATATTCAGCGCTTTCTGTGCTTAGTGTAAGTCAAAATGTGGTCATTTGACCATTACTATCTTGACAAGCTGCACAACCACCCCTATACTTTCCCATATGAGGAGCCTCCCGACCCAGGAAGAGCACCCTCCGAACGGAACTCCCGCCACCTCCACCCATTGCGGTTTCTGCGCCATGCAGTGCGCGATGCAGTTACACGCCGACGGTACGGTCAAACCCCTACCTCACCCCATCAACAAGGGGAGGCTTTGTGTACTGGGCTTGACCTCGGGCGAACTGCTGGGGCACACCCATCGCCTGAGAACCCCTCTGGTGCGTAAGAAGGGGCAGCTTGAGCCTGCGAGCTGGGAAGAGGCCTTGGAGGTAGCGGTAGAGGGCTTCCGGCGCATTGCAGCCAGGCATGGTAACACCGCCAACGCGGTGTACGGTGGGGGCAGCCTGAGCAATGAAAAGGCCTATTTGCTGGGCAAGTTCGCACGATTGGTTTTGAAGACCCCTCACGTGGACTACAACGGGCGCTATTGCATGTCGGCGGCGGCCGCCGCCCAGAACCTTGCCTTTGGCCTGGACCGGGGGCTTAACCGTCCCCTAGCCGACCTACCCCGGTACGACCTGATCCTCTTAGCAGGCTCCAATGCGGCGGAGACCCTGCCCATGCTGATGCCATACTTCCACCAGGCCAAGGAGGGTGGCACCCGCTTCATTGTGGTGGACCCTCGCCATACCATCACCGCGAACCTCGCCACCTTGCACCTCGCGCTTCGTCCTGGCACCGATCTCGCCGTGGCCAATACCTTGCTCCACGTACTCGCCAAGGACCATCGCCTCAACTATGGCTTCATCGCTGAGCACACCCGAGGGCTAGAGAAGGCCCTGGCGGCGGTGGAGGGCTGTACACCGGTCTGGGCTGCGGAGATTTCTGGCCTGACGCCTTACGAGATCCAACAGGCCGCCCAACTGCTCGCCAGCGCCCGCAAAGCCCTCATCCTCACCGGGCGGGGGGCTGACCAGAATGCGCGCGGTGTGGACACCACCCTGGCCTATATCAACCTGGCGCTGGCACTGGGGGCGGATTTTGGTACCCTCACCGGCCAAGCCAACGGCCAGGGTGCGCGCGAGATGGGGCTGAAGGCCGACCAGCTGCCCGGCTACCGCAGCCTCGAGGACCCCAGCGACCGCCTGGCCGTCGCCAGGGTGTGGGGAATTGAGCCCGAGCAGCTCCCTGGCAAGGGGTATTCGGCCTTCGAGATCCTGCAAGCCATCGCCCGGGGCGAAATCCAGGGAATGCTGGTGATGGGCGCAAACCCCATCCCCTCTTCCCCACACTCGGATTGGGTGCGCGATGCCCTCGCCCGCATGGAGCATCTGGTGGTGATCGACCCCTTCCTTTCGGAGACGGCCCGCCATGCCAGGGTGGTGCTACCCGGCGCGCTCTGGGTTGAAGAGGATGGCACCACAACTAACCTCGAGGGCCGCGTGGTCCTGCGCCGTGCTGTACACCGCCCTCCTATTGGGGCCAGAGGCGATTTGGAGATCCTCCGCGACCTAGCCGTTGGGCTTGGGGCAGGGCAGTATTTCCGCTACACCAATCCCCGTGAGGTCTACGACGAACTACGCCTGGCCACCCGAGGGGCTAAAGCCGATTATTATGGCATCACCTGGGAGCGCCTAGAAGCCGGGGAGGAGGTATTCTGGCCCTGCCCCTCTGAAAACCGCCCTGGCACGCCCAGGCCTTTCGCCCAGGGCTTTCCCCAGGCTGACGGACGCGCGCACTTCATCCCTACGCCTTTTCGGCCGAGTGCCGAGGAACCCGATGGGCGCTATCCCCTCTATCTCACCACGGGGCGGGTCCTCTACCACTACCTCACCGGCAACCACACCCGCCGCCTAAAGCGCCTCATTAAGAAGTACCCCGAGCCGCTTTTGGAGGTTCACCCCGAAACCGCCCAGCGCCTGGGGCTTGCTGAGGGAGGCCTGGCCGTGGTCCGTAGCCGGCGTGCCAGGGCCTGTTACCGGGTAAGGTACAACCCCAAGATTCGCCCCGACACCCTTTTCGTGCCTTTCCATTGGGAAGGAGAGCGGGCCATCAACCGGCTGATTAACCCCGCCCTCGACCCCAGTTGCGGGATGCCCGAGTTCAAGGTGGCCGCCGTGGACCTCGCACCGTTCACCCAGCCCGAGACCGTGGCAACGGCAGCCGACCAGGAGGTGTCATGTACTACCCTGTGATGCTGGATCTACGGGGCCGCCCGGTCCTCTTCATAGGGGGAGGCTGCGAAACAGAAGCCAAGGTGCGGAGCTTACTGGAGGTGGGGGCAGCCGTCACGTTGATCTCTCCCCACCCGCACCCGGGGCTAGAACCCCTTCTGGAAGACGGCAAGGGCCCACGGTTTCGGTGGCTACGGCGGGGGTACCGCCGGGGAGACCTCGAGGGCTTTCAACTGTGCTTTGCCCATCCGCGCGAGCGCTGGCTCCACCCTCTCATCGCCCAGGAGGCCCGCGAGCGAGGGGTGTGGCTGAACACGGTGGATGACCCAGCCCACTGCGATTTCATCCTACCCGCGGTTCATCGGCAGGGGGCATTGATCATCGCAGTCTCCACCAGCGGGGTGGCCCCCGCCTTAGGGGTAAGGATCCGGCAGGAACTGGCCAAGAAATACGGCCCTGAGTACAAAGAATTTCTCCAAATACTGCACGCCTACCGAACCATTGTGAAGGAAACCTTTCCCCATGACTTCCAGGCTAGGAAGGCTGCCTGGTACCGCATGATGGACAGCCCCGCCCTGGAACTGGTAGCCCGGGGCGAAACCGAGGAGGCCAGAGAGGTTCTGCTCAGGGCTCTACACCAATCGGGGTTGGAGGGGGTGTCTTCATGATGAGGGATAGGAGTAGAGGCAAGGTCTACTTGGTGGGCGCGGGCCCGGGAGATCCTGAGCTTTTAACGCTCAGGGCCCTCCGCTTGCTCAAGAGGGCCGAGGTGGTGCTCTACGACCGCCTGGTCAGTCCCGCCGTGTTGGAACAGGTCAATCCCCGGGCCCAGCTCGTTTACGTGGGAAAGGAGCTGGGCGAGCAGGACAGGGTACAGGAGTTCATCCTCCACCAACTGCTCCATCACGCCCGCTCCGGAAAGAAGGTGGTGCGGCTAAAGGGAGGGGATCCCTTGGTCTACGGACGTGGGGGGGAGGAGTGGCTGTTCCTGACCGAAAAAGGGATCGAGGTGGAAGTGGTGCCTGGGGTGAGCTCCGCCCTCGCTGTCCCAGCTTTGGCCGGCATTCCCCTGACCATGCGGGGCGTGTCGGGGGGCTTTGCGGTGCTCTCGGGCCACACCCAAGGGGGGAGGTTGCCAGACCTCACCCCCTACACCCGGGTGGACACCCTGGTGGTGCTTATGGGGATCAAGGAACGCAGCCGCATCGCCCAAGAACTGGTACGGGTTGGGCGCAGGCCGGAGGAACCGGTGGCCTTTATCGAACGGGGCTCCACACCCCAGGAGCGGGTGGTGGTCTCCACGCTGGGGGAGGTAGCCGCGGGAGGAAGCGAGGTCCAGCCTCCAGCCGTATGGGTGATAGGGGAGGTGGTGCGGATAAGGGCCCGGCTCAAGCCCCTCGAGGCCAGCACGGCTTTAGAGCCGCGTCCCGCGCTAAGCCCTTAAGGAGGAGGTGCCTATGGTAGAGCGGATCGTAGTGGTGGGCAATGGCATGGTAGGACACAAGTTTCTGGAAGCCCTGAGGGCCAGGACCCAAGACTTCCACCTCACGGTGATCGCCGAGGAGCCACGCCTGGCCTATGACCGGGTCCGCCTGAGCGAGTTCTTCAGCGAACCGCGCCCCAACCTCTCTCTGGGATCCTATGAGCAGTACGCGGAATGGGGCGTCCACATCATCCACGCCAGGGCCACGGCCATCGACCGCGGACAAAGGCTTGTCCGGACCACCCATCAGGATATCCCCTACGACATCCTGGTTCTGGCAACGGGCCCCTACCCTTTCGTGCCGCCTATCGAGGGGCGTGACCTCGAGGGCTGCTTCACCTACCGCACCCTCGAGGACCTTACCCGCATAGAAGCCTGGGCCAAGCACAGCCAAAAGGGGGTGGTCATCGGTGGTGGCCTGCTGGGGCTTGAGGCTGCCGGGGCCTTGTTAAAACTGGGTCTAGAGACCCACGTGGTGGAACTCGCCCCCCGCCTGATGCCCATGCAACTGGATGAGCTAGGCGCCCATCTGTTGAAGAAAAAGCTCGAGGCCATGGGGATCGGGGTGCACCTCTCCAAAACCACCCAGAGGATCAGGGGCAGGGATGGCCGCGTGGCCGCGCTGCACTTCGCCGACGGGAGCAGCCTCGAGGCGGACCTGGTGATCTTCTCGGCGGGCATTCGCCCCCGCGACGAACTGGCGCGATCGAGCGGCCTTGAGGTAGGCGAGCGCGGCGGCATTGTCATAGATGAGCACTGCCGCACCTCCGATCCCCACATCTACGCCATCGGGGATTGTGCCCTCTACCAAGGCCGCATCTACGGACTGGTGGGACCCGGCTACGAGATGGCCCGCGTCCTGGCCGAACATCTCACCGGCAGCACGAGGACCTTCACCGGGGCGGACACGTCCACCAAGCTCAAGCTCCTGGGTGTGGAGGTGGCCAGCTTCGGCGACGCTTTCGCCCAAACCGCAGGCGCAAGGGAGATCCTGCTTTACGACCTCGGCAAGGGCGTTTACAAGAAACTCGTGATCAGCCCAGATGGCCGGCGGCTTCTGGGCGGCATCCTGGTGGGCGACACCTCGGACTATCCCAGGCTTCACAACCTGTTCTCCAACGCCCTAGAGCTGGGAAACCCCGAGCACCTGCTCATTCCCCCAGCCCAGGAAAATCCCGCCACCAGGACCACCTTACCCCTCACAGCGCGGGTGTGCCAGTGCGAGAACGTGACCAAAGGTACCATCGTTGAGGCCATACACCTGGGTGCCCGCGACATCGCCTCGTTGAAGAAGGCGACCAAGGCCGGCACGGGTTGCGGCGGCTGCGTGGGCATGATGGAGGATATCCTCAAGGAGGAGCTGCTGAAGCTGGGCGAGAAGGCCAGCGACCACCTCTGCGAGCATTTTCCTTATAGCCGCCGTCAGCTCTTCGACATCGTCCGGGTCAAGGGCTACAAGACCTTCGATGCCCTACTGCGCGACTACGGCAGGGGAGTGGGTTGCGAGGTCTGTAAGCCAGCCGTGGCCTCAATTCTGGCCTCTTTCTACAACGAACACGTGCTGGAGGACGCCCATGCCCCCTTGCAGGACACCAACGACCGCTTCCTGGCCAATCTGCAGCGCGACGGTACCTATTCGGTGGTACCCCGCATACCCGGCGGGGAGATCACCCCCGAGAAGCTCATCGCCCTCGGACAGATAGCGAAAAAGTACGGGCTTTACACCAAGATCACCGGCGGGCAGCGGGTGGACCTCTTCGGGGCACGGCTAGAGCAGCTCCCGCACATCTGGGCTGACCTCATCGCCGCTGGCTTTGAATCTGGTCACGCCTACGGCAAGGCCGTGCGTACCGTTAAGAGCTGCGTGGGCGACACCTGGTGCCGCTACGGGGTGCAGGACTCAGTTGGGCTGGCCATCCGGCTGGAAAACCGCTACAAGGGCCTCAGGGCTCCCCACAAGATCAAGATGGGGGTCTCAGGGTGCATCCGCGAGTGCGCCGAGGCCCGTAGTAAGGATGTCGGCGTCATCGCCACCGAGCGGGGTTGGAACCTCTACGTGGGCGGCAATGGGGGCATGAAGCCCCGCCACGCCGAGTTGCTGGCCGCCGACCTCGACGAGGAAACCCTCGTGCGCTACATCGACCGTTTCCTGATGTTCTACATCCGTACCGCCGATAAGCTCCAGCGCACCAGCGGGTGGCTGGAGAAGCTGGATGGCGGCATCGAGTACCTGCGGGAGGTGATCGTGGAAGACAAACTGGGTTTAGCGGCGGAACTCGAGGCCCAGATGGCCCGCCACATCGAGACCTATCGGTGCGAGTGGAAGGCCACGTTGGAGGACCCCAATAAGCTCAAGCACTTCCGCCACTTCGTCAACTCCGACGCCCCCGACGACAACATCGTAATGGTGCCACAACGCGGCCAGCACCGCCCGGCCTACGACTTTGAGCGCGACACGCTCCCCCTACCCTTGGCCACGGAGGCAGAACCATGAGGTGGGTCCGGGTCTGCCGGCTAGAGGACATCCTGCCCGGGAGTGGCGTCTGCGCCCTGGTGGAGGGGAAGCAGGTGGCCATCTTCCGCGTGGGCGAGCGGCTGTTCGCCCTTTCCAACTTCGACCCCTTCACCAAGGCCAACGTAATCAGCCGCGGGCTGGTGGGAAGCAAAGGGGAGCGCCTGTACGTAGCCTCGCCCCTACTGAAACATCGCTTCGACCTGGAAACCGGCGAATACCTGGACGACCCCACCGTTCGCCTGGCCGTGTACCCGGTTAGGTTGGAGGCAGGGGAAGTCTGGGTGGGCGTTCCCGTCGCCGAGGTAGCCAAGGTGGGTACATGAAGCTTTCCGGGATGCGCTTTGCCCTCTGTAGTTCACGCCGGGGGGAAGACTTGGCGCTGATTCTTAAAAAGCAAGGGGGCATTCCCCTATTTCGCCCCACCGCACAGACGGTGCTGGCTGAAGCCCACTTGCTAGAGGAGCAGCTTCGCAAATTCGCCCATTATGGTGCCGACTGGGTCATCTTCACCACGGGCATGGGATTCCAGCAACTCCAGGAGCAGGCCGAGGCCCTGGGATTGTGGGAAGCAGTCTATGCCCAACTAAGGCGCGGCAAGATCGCGCTGCGGGGCTACAAGGCCCGGCGAGCCCTCAAGGGGCATGCCCTCGAGGCCGTCCTCGAGGACGAGGATGGCACCATGGAGAGTCTGATGGAGGCCCTTCGGGTTTATCCCTTGACGGGCCAACGGGTGTTTCTCCAACTTTACGGACAACCCGCCCCCGGGCTTGTCCACTTTCTCCGAGAGCGGGGAGCGGTGGTGGAGGAGTTCCTACCCTACCGGCACCTCTGCGCCCCCGAAACCGGTCTTGCCCGGTTGATGGAGGAAATCCTTGCCCAGCAGGTAGATGCGGTGGTCTTCACAAGCATGCCCCAGGTGGAGTGCCTCCTGGAGTACGCCCATAGAGGGGGACAGATGGACCATCTGAGGGAGGCCTTCCAGGAGGTCTGGGCCTTGGCCATAGGGCGAGTAACCGCAAGGCCCCTGCAAGAGGCGGGGATACGGGTATGGCATCCCAGGACGGAGCGCATGGGAGCCTTGGTAACGGAATTTGCCGCTTTCCTCGAGGAAATCAGCAGCCCCAGGAAGGCAGGCTAAAGGGAGGTGAGGCATGAAAAAGATCGCTCGCAGGGAGGTGCTGAAGAAGGGGCTTGCCCTGGGCATTGCCACCACCGGGCTTGTGCGTGGCCAGGCCCGGAGCAGAAAGCTTAGGATCGGCTTCATCGCCCTCACCGATTGCGCCTCCGTGGTGATGGCCAAGGAGCTAGGCCTGTACCAGAAGCACGGGGTGGATGTGGAACTGGTCAAGGAGGCCAGCTGGGCCACCACCCGTGACCACCTTCTTAGCGGGGAGATCGTGGCGGCGCACACCCTCTTCGGCCTGCCCTTCTCGGTGTATACCGGGATCGGCGGGCCGGCGGGACGGGTGTTGCGCATCGCTATGGTCTTAAACAACAACGGCCAGGCCATCACCCTCTCCAGCCAGGACTTCGGAGGCAAGGTGGGCTTCAAGGACCTGGATGGAGCGGGAAAAGCCATCCTAGCCAAGAAGCGGGAGGGCAAACCCCTTACCTTCGCCATGACCTTCCCCGGCGGCACCCATGACCTGTGGCTGCGCTACTGGCTGGGGGCCTGTGGCGTTAACCCGGTGAAGGACGTGCGCATCATCGTGGTCCCCCCACCGCAGATGGTAGCCAACATGGGCGTGGGCAGTATGGACGGCTTCTGCGTGGGCGAGCCCTGGAACGGCGTGGCGGTCAAGCAGGGTATCGGCTTCACTGCCCTAGCCAGCCAGGACATCTGGAAGCACCACCCCGAGAAGGCCTTGGTCTTCAACCATGAGTTCTTTCGCGATAATCCAGAGGAGGCGCGGGCCATTACCAAGGCGGTCCTCGAGGCCAGCAAGTGGCTGGATAACCCAGCTAACCGCCGCACCGCCGCCAAGGTGATTGCCCGCCGCCAGTACGTCAACGCTGATCCCAGCATTATCGAAGCCCGCCTGCTTGGCGTGTACGACCTGGGAGGAGATCTAGGTAGGCACACCTATACCGACGACTACATGCTCTTCCATAACGGTGGCCAGACCAACTTCCCCCGGAAGTCCCATGCCATCTGGTTCCTGGCCCAGTACCGCCGTTGGGGCATGCTCAAGGGAAGGATTGACTACGAAGGCATCGCCGAAACCATCCTGGCGCAGGACTTCTATATTTCCGTGGCCAAGGAGCTCAGCATCCCCATCCCCAATGACGATATGCGTCCCCTTTCCGGCTTCATCGATGGCGTCACCTTTGACCCCAAGGACCCTGAAGGTTCCATCAGGAAGTACAAGGTGAGGGTGTAAGGAGGTTTGTCCATGGAACGCCTTGGTAAAGAGTCCCCCTTTCGGAGGATTACCGTCCCCACCTCCCTGCTCATGGGATTGAACGCCATTACCGGCTTTGCCATCCTGCTGCTGGCGTGGTACATCCTTAGCCACACCATCACCCCCCAGCTGCCCGATCCTGCCAGAACCCTAGGGGTGTTCTGGCAACTTCTTACCAATCCCTTCTACAACCACGGCCCCAACGACCTGGGCATCGGCTTGCAGTTGTGGCTCTCCCTTAAGCGTGTCTTTGCAGGCTTCGGGCTAGGGGCCTTGATCGCTGTGCCCCTGGGCATCGCGGTGGGAACTTCGGAAGGGCTAAGGGCCATGCTTAACCCCGTGATCCAGATCCTACGCCCGATATCCCCCCTGGCCTGGTTCCCGGTGGGCCTGGCTGCCCTCCAGGCCTCGGAACCGGCCTCCATCTTTGTTATCGCTATCACCTCGCTATGGCCTACCCTGATCAACACTGCGCTGGGCGTAGGCTCAATCCCCCAGGACTACCGCAACGTGGCCAAGGTCTTTGCCTTCTCACCCTGGACCTACCTCACCCGCGTGGTGCTGCCCCACAGCCTACCTTACGTCTTCACCGGCTTCCGGCTAGGCATGGGTACAGCCTGGATGGTGATTGTGGCCGCTGAGATGCTTGCTGGAGGCATGGGGATAGGTTTCTTCGTGTGGGACAGCTACAACTCGGGCCAACTGGACTATGTCATGGCTAGCCTCCTCTTCATCGGGCTCGTGGGCTGGGGCCTTGACGCCCTGTTAGCCGGGCTAGTGAGGCGGTTCAGCCACGGCTAGGGCCTTTTCGCACTAGGAGTGAGTATGGCGTTCTTGAACATCTCGGGTGTCCAGAAACGCTTCGGTCATTACACCGCCCTGGAGAACGTGAACCTTCAGGTTCGGGAGGGTGAGGTGATAGCCCTCATCGGCCACTCGGGCAGCGGGAAATCCACCCTCCTCGCCATGATAGCGGGATTGACCCGGCCCACAAAGGGGGAGATCCTCCTGGAGGGCCAGCCTATAAGAAGCCCCGGCCCCGATCGGGGGGTGGTGTTCCAAAACTACTCGCTCTTGCCCTGGCTTTCCGTGTACCAAAACGTGAGGGTAGGGGTGGACTCGGTGCACCGCGAACTTACCGATGCTGAGAGAGCCCGCATCACCGAGAAGTTTCTCCGCATAGTGGGCCTGTGGGAACACCGCCACAAGAAGCCAGGCGAGATCTCCGGGGGGATGAAGCAGCGCACTGCTTTGGCCCGGGCCCTGGCCACCAACCCGAAGATCCTGTTGCTGGATGAACCCTTCGGCGCCCTGGACGCCCTGACACGTACGAACTTGCAAGACGAGCTCTTGAAGGTGTGGGACTCCACCTTGGAGGACAGCTTCCTGAGGGCCATCTGGGGCGGCCAACGCAAGACCATCCTCTTGGTAACCCACGATGTGGAAGAGGCCATCTACCTCTCCGACCGCATTGCGGTGATGAGCAACGGACCCGCCGCCACCATCGGCAAGGTGGTAGAGGTGCCGCTGCCCCGCCCCCGCAACCGGCGGGAGATGCTTCAGAACCGCGCTTACCTGGAGGTCAAGGAAGAACTGCTGCACTTGCTGACTGTGGTCTACGCCCCGGAGCCTCCTAGAAAGCCCGCCTGAGGCCCCCCGCAGGAGGTCAAACCAAGGGCGCTGCTCTTGATGAACCTCCAACCGTGGGATATGTTCCAAGAGGTGTGCTGGCCAAGGCCCGCCGGTTCCCTACCTGGCAGGCCTTTTCCATAGGCCAGACGGCTGCCTGCCTTGCATCCTGCTGGGCGGAGGTATCCAAGCCCATCCAGCGGGCCGAGCCCCCAAATGCCCCCACATAGCGGCGGGAAAGGTAGGTGCGTATACTGGGCGCATGGGGAAAGCCGTTGCCCACCTTAAAAAGCGGTGAAAAAACCACCTGAAGCCCTGAGCCCTTATCCCCACGCCCTTCCCAGGGTTAACCCCAGGAAGACCTAGGCTACCATGAAGGCCAAGGCCCTCATCATCTGGGGCACGGGAAGCGGGGTGGGGAAAAGCTTCCTCACCGCCGGCCTGTTGAGGCACTTTAAGCGCCTGGGCCTTAGGGCAGCCCCCTTCAAAGCCCAGAACATGTCCAACCACGCCCGGGTGGTGGCGGGGGGCGAGATGGCCAGCGCCCAGTGGGTCCAGGCCCAGGCGGCGGGTGTCCCTCCCGAGCCCCGCATGAACCCGGTTCTCCTAAAACCCATGGGGGAACGGGCCTCCCAGGTGATCCTCCTGGGCCAGGTTAGCCCGGAACTTTCGCGGCTTTCCTGGGCCGAGCGGCGGGCCCACCTGGATGGCGTGGTGCAGAAAGCTTTGGCGGGGCTTCTTCAAGACTACGAACTGGTGGTGATCGAGGGGGCGGGAAGCCCCGTGGAGCGGAATCTCTGGCCCGATCTCCCCAACCTGAAGGTGGCCGAGTGGGCAAAGGCCAAGGCCCTCCTGGTGGCGGATGTGGACCAAGGTGGCTCCCTGGCCGCCCTCTACGGCACCTGGGCCCTTCTGGGGGAGCACAGGCCAAGGCTGGTGGGGTTTATCCTCAACAAGTTCCGGGGGGATCTGGAACTTCTAAAACCCGCCTACCGCCTCCTCCAGGACTGGACTGGGGTCCCGGTACTGGGCACCCTGCCCATGCTGGGGCTGGAGCTTCCCGAGGAAGATGGGTTCCGCCATCGCCCTAGGCCTGGCCCGGGCCCCAAGGTGGCCGTCCTCCGCTACCCCCATGCCTCCAACCTGGACGAGTTTTGGCCCTTGAGCGAGCTCGCCCACCTGGTCCATGCCCGCACCCCCAAGGAGGCGGAAGGGGCCTGGCTCCTCATCCTTCCGGGAAGCCGCCTCCCCAGCGAAGACCTCCCTTGGCTTAGAGACTTCCTGCCCCTGATCCAAAACCACCTGGCCCAAAACAAGCCGGTGCTGGCGGTCTGCGGCGGGGCGGAGATGCTCTCGGAGTCTATTTTGGACGAGGAGGGAGTGGAAAAGAGGGGCCTTTTCCCAGGCCTCGGCCTCCTTCCCTTCCAGGTGCGCATGGAAAAGGCCAAGACCGTTTTCGGCCGGCGGGTAAGACTGGAGGGACTGACGGGCTTTTGGGGTAGCTTAAACGGCCTCCAGGTGGAGGGCTACGAGATCCACCATGGCCAGGGCCTCCCCCTTCTGCACCAGGAAGGCTCCCTCCTCGCCACCTGGCTCCATGGCCTTCTGGAAAACCCCGGGGTGCAACGGGCCCTCTTCGGCCGGGAGGCCAGAGGCCTCGAGGAGGCCTTGCAGGAACTGGCGGACGCCCTGGAGCGCCATCTGGACCTGAGGGCCCTCCACCGCGCCCTAGGGCTTTTTGGCAAGGCAAAACCCCTGCCCTCCATGCCGCAAAGCCCGGATCCCCCACAAGGCCCCTTAGCGAGCCGGAGTCCCGATCCGCATGACCCTCGCCCCGGCTTGGTCCTTCTCCTGGGTGGGGCGAAAAGCGGCAAAAGCCGCCACGCCCAGAACCTAGCGGGGCCCTTCGCCACCCTCATCGCCACCGCCGAGGCCCGGGATGAGGAAATGGCGGAAAGAATCGCCCGCCACCGGGCCGAACGCCCCCCCACCTGGGAGATCCTGGAGGAGCCTTTGGACCTGGCGGGAGCCTTAACAAAGGCCCGCTACCCCACGGTGGTGGTGGACTGCCTGACCCTATGGGTCTCCAACCTCCTGGAAAAGGGCCTGGACCCCCTGGAGGAGGCCAAGCGGTTCCTTGAGGCATTGTTCGCTCCGCGAAGCAACGAGGCCCTCCCCCATAGCGGCAAGCGGGTCATCGCCGTCAGCAACGAGGTGGGCATGGGGATCGTTCCCGCCCATCCCTTGGCCCGCCGCTACCGGGACCTTTTGGGGGAGGTGAACGCCCTCTTCGCCCGGGAGGCAGAGGAGGTCTACCTCCTGGTGGCGGGCCGGGCTCTAAGGCTTTAGTGCTCCATTCCCGCCTGGGCCGGGATCCCCTGGTCAAAGGCGTGCTTCACCTTGCGCATCTCCGTGACCGTGTCCGCTAGGTGCAAAAGCTCCTCGGGAGCATCCCGCCCCGTCACCACCACGTGCACGTGCTCGGGACGCACCCTTAAGACCTCAAGGAACTCCTCCAAAGGAATCCAGCCGTAGCGCAAAGGGTAGATGGCCTCGTCCAGGACCACCAGATGGTAAGCGCCGGAGAGGATGGCTTCCTTGGCCCGCCCCCATCCCTCGTAGGCCAACCGGGCCGAAGCCAAAAGGTCGCGGCTTTTCCAAGTGAAGCCATCCCCCAATCCCTCCACGGGAATCCCCAGGGTCGCAAAGGCCCGGTGCTCCCCGAAGCGGGCCGTCTGGTGCTTGATGAACTGGAAGATCCTCACCTTTAGGCCCCGGCCGTGGGCCCTAAGGGCCAGGCCAAAGGCGGCGGTGCTTTTCCCCTTGCCCTCCCCGGTGTAGACCAGAAGGAGGCCCCGTCTCTTTTCCGTGGGCCTGGCGTACGGCTTCACCCGCTTAGGGCTTTCCATAGCACGTAGCCTACCAGGCCCCCAAGCTCCCCCAGGGCGATCATGGCCCCCAGGACATCCCCGTTTAGCCCCCCCAGGCGGGCCACCGCCAAGCGGGCCACCCCATAGGCGGCCAGGAAAACCAGGAGGGCAGGCCAAGGGTAAAGGAGGGGAAAGGGCAGGGCCAGAAGGAAAGCGCCTCCCCAGGGACCTCCCCAGATGAGACCCGCCATTCCCGAATGCAGGAGGGGGTAGCGGTTTAAAAAGGGGAGGACGGCAAAGCGGGCAAAGCCGGGCAGGAGGAGGAGGAAAAGGGGTTCCCTCGCCAAGGCCAAGGCCTGCCAAAGAAGAAGAAGGTAAACCCCTCCCACCCCGAAGGCAAAGGGGCCCAGGTGAGGATCCTTGAGGATGCGAAGCCGCTCCTCTTTGGGCCTTGCGCCCAAAAGGGCATCGGCCAGATCCAAAAGCCCATCCAGGTGCAAAAAACCCGTAAGGCCCAGGAGGAAAGCCAGAAGCAGGGCAGCCAAAAGCCCATCGGGAAGGGGAAGTAAGGACAGGAGCATGAGGGGAAGCCCCAGGGCATAACCCGCCAGGGGGAAGAAAAGGGTACTCCTTCGGAAATCCTCCGGGGTGGCCTCCTTGGGAGCCAAGGGGAAGATGGTGAGAAGGCCTAGGGCCAGGCGCAAGGGGCACATGGACTACTGGCGGTCGGAAACCCCCGCCTCCTCAAAGGTGGCCATGTGCAGGATGCGGGCCGCAGCCCTGAGGAGGGGCATGGCCAGGACCGCTCCCGTTCCTTCCCCCAGGGCCAGGTGGAGGTCCAGGAGGGGCCTTAGGCCCAGGGCCTCGAGGATGTACCGGTGCCCAGGCTCCCGGGAGAGGTGGCCCGCGAAGAGGTACTCCTTAAGCCCTGGCTCCAACCGGTAGGCCAGAAGGGCCCCAGCGGAAACGGGAAAACCGTCCAAAACCAAGGGCAAACCCTGACGGTACCCCTCCAGGTAGACCCCGGCGATGGCCACAAGCTCCAAACCCCCCACCTCCGCCGCCACCTCCAGGGGATGCTCACCGGGGCGCAGGCGGCTTAGGGCCCGGGCCACCGCCTCCCGTTTCCGCCTAAGCCCCTCCTCCCCCACCCCCGTGCCCCGGCCCACCACCGCCTCCGGGGGAAGACCCAAAAGGGCGGCGGTGAGGGCGCTGGCTGCGGTGGTGTTGCCGATGCCCATATCCCCAGCCGCAAGAAGGGTGGCCCCTTGAGCGATGGCAATGCGGGCTGCCTCCTGGCCCGCCAGAAGGGCCTTTTCCGCCTCCTCCAGGGTCATGGCCGCCTCCCGGGCCAGATTCCCCGTGCCCGGGCGCACCTTGCGCTTTAGAAGCCCCGGGTGCTGGGGCAGGTCCCCCTTGACCCCCACATCCAGGACGTAGACCCGGCAGTCCGCCACCTGCGCCAGCTGGTTGATGGCGGCCCCACCCCGAAGGAAGTTCAGCACCATCTGGTAGGTGACCTCCTGGGGGTAGGCGGAAACCCCCTCCGCCACCACCCCGTGGTCTGCAGCAGCCACCACCACCGCCCCCAGGCCCAGTTCCGGTTTCAGCCTTCCCTGGATGGCAGCAAGCCGCACCGCCACCTCCTCCAGGTGGCCCAGGGACCTAGGGGGCTTGGTGAGCCGTTCCATGCGCTCCCTTGCCGCCTGCAGAACCTCCTGGTATCCCATACGGCAGGAGTATAAGCTCTGAGGCATGGAGCTATGGCTGGTGCGCCACGGGGAAACCCTCTGGAACCGCGAACACCGCCTTCTGGGCTGGACCGACCTCCCCCTCACCCCCCTGGGGGAGGCCCAGGCCAAGGCCCTCCGAGGGGTTCTGCCGGGGCTTCCCGCCTTCAGCTCCGACCTGCTTCGGGCCCAAAGGACGGCGGAACTGGCGGGGTTTCAGCCCCAACCCGTCTTCGCCTTAAGGGAAATCCACTTCGGCCTTCTGGAAGGAGCCCTCTGGCAGGAGCTGGACCCCGCCTACCAGGAAGCCCTCCTGCGCTTCCAGGGCTTTGCCCCCCCAGGAGGGGAGAGCCTCGAGGCCTTCCAGGAGCGGGTCCTCCGCTTCCTGGAGGCGATCAAGGCCCCTGCGGTCCTCTTCACCCACGGAGGGGTGATCCGGGCGGCCCTAAGGGCCTTAGGGGAGGACGGCCTTGTCCAGCCGGGAAGCGCCGTGGTTCTGGACTGGCCTAAGCGGGTCCTGGACCGCTTGATTCCAAACCCGTGAGCCTCCTTCTGGCTCTTCTCTTGGACTTCCTCTTTGGGGAACCCCCTGCCCGGTTCCACCCCGTGGTCCTCATGGGCCGGTACCTGGCCTGGGCCTGGCCCCAGGTGCGGGGTTTCTGGACGGGGGCCTTCTACTGGACCCTGGGGGCCCTCCTCTTCACCCTCCCCGCCCTTTTCCTGGACCTGATCCTCAGGCCCTTGGCCTGGGGCTGGCTTCTTCTGGGGCTTTTCCTCAAGCCCCTCTTCAGCTTGAGGATGCTCCTTTGGGAGGTGGGTAGGGTGGAGGAAGCCCTGTCCTATGGGCCTCTGCAGGGGCCGGATTCCCTTGCAGAAGCCCGGCGGCGCCTAGCCCGGATCGTGAGCCGCCCCACAGAAGACCTTTCCCCAGAGGAGGTTCGGGAAGCCGCCTTGGAAAGCCTTGGGGAGAACCTTTCCGATAGCGTCATCGCCCCTCTCCTCTATTACGCCCTCTTGGGGCTGGCCGGAGCCGCCCTGTACCGGTACGCCAACACCGCCGATGCCATGTGGGGCTACCTCGAGCACGGAAGGAGGGGAGCGTTTGCCGCCCGGGCCGACGACCTTTTAAACCTGGTCCCGGCCCGGATCACGGGCCTTCTCCTTTGCCCTCCCCGGCTCTGGCCCAGGCTCCTCCAGGAAGCCAGGAAGACGCTTTCCCCCAATGCCGGCTTCCCCATGGCCGCCTTGGCCTTGAGGCTAGGGGTGCGCCTGCGTAAGCGGGGAGCCTACGCCTTAAACGCCTCTGCCCCCTCCCCCACGCCCAAGACTACCCACCAGGCCTTGCGGCTAGCCCTAGCGGTGGGCTACGGCGCGGGCTTCCTCCTGGCCCTTCTCACCCTGGGGCGGTAGCTAAAGAGCTTTTCCTCGTTGTCCCAAGGGGGGCTTGGGTGTATATTCCCGTATCGTGGCGCAAGGCAGTTTAGAACCAGCCCTACCCTCCCCGCTTGGATATGAACCCGCATACCTCACCCTCCAGCAAACCTCCGGAGGAAGGACAGTACCCCTGGTGGAAGGTTCTCTGCCTGACAGGGGTTGATCTCTTCTCCTCCCTGGGCTACCAGCCGGGGATCGCCCTTTTGGCCGCGGGGCTCCTGTCCCCTTTGGCCAACCTGGCCCTGGTTATCTTCGCCTTCCTGGCGGTCTACCCTGTCTACCGCCGGGTGGCGGAGGAAAGCCCACACGGCGAGGGATCCATAGGGCTTCTCACCCGGTTGATCCCCGGCTGGCGGGGCAAGGTCTTGGTTTTGGTGGTCCTGGGCTTCATGGCCACGGACTTCATGATCACCATCACCCTCTCCGCCGCCGACGCCGCCGTCCATCTCCTGGGCAACCCCCTGGCTCCTTCCTGGCTTCAGGGACACCGGGTGGGCCTCACCCTTCTGCTTGTTGGCCTCCTGGGCTTCGTCTTCTACCTGGGGTTCCGGGAGGCCATCGGCCTGGCGGTGCCCATCACCCTGGGGTATCTCTTCCTTAACGGAGTAGTCCTCCTCTCCGCCCTGTCCCACGTGCGCCCGGAGCACCTGGAGGACTGGTGGCGAAAACTCCTTTCCAGCCAGCCCGACCCCCTGGGCCTGGTGCTAGCCACAGCCCTAGCCTTCCCCAAGCTGGCCCTGGGGCTTTCCGGTTACGAAACCGGGGTGGCCGTCATGCCCTTGATCCGGGGCCTGCCCGGGGATACCCCGGAGCGCCCCTGGGGCCGCATCCGGGGAACGCACCGTCTCCTCTTCGCCGCGGCCCTCGTCATGGGCATCTTCCTCTTAGGGATGGGCTTCGCCACCACTCTCCTCATCCCCCAGGAGCTATGGGGCAGCGAGGAGGTTTCCGGCAGGGCGATAAGCTTTCTGGCCCACCGCTACCTGGGGGAAGACTTCGGCACCCTTTACGACCTCTTTTCCATCGTCATCCTCTGGTTCGCGGGGGCCAGCGCCATGGCGGGCCTCCTTACCATCGTCCCCCGCTACCTTCCCCGCTTTGGCATGGCCCCGGAATGGGCTAGGAAACAACGTCCCATGGTCCTTTTCTTCACCGGGGTGGCCTTTGCCCTCACCCTTCTTTTCCAGGCCCGGGTGGAGGCCCAGGCAGCTGCCTACGCCACCGGCGTGCTGGTGGTCATGACCTCCGCTGCCCTTTCGGCGGCCCTGCTGGCGGAGCAGGAGAAGCGTCCCGAAAGTGGGTACTACCGCCTCCTCCTCCCCCTCTTCGCCTACGTGCTTCTGGCCAACATCCTGGAGCGACCGGATGGGGTGAAGATCGCCTCCTTTTTCATTGCGGCCACCCTGATCATCTCCCTGCTCTCCCGGACCCTGCGGGCGTTTGAACTCAGGGTGGAGGGTTTCCAGCTGGACGAGATGGCCGAGCAATTTGTGTCCCAGCTTGCGAAGCAGGAGGCTCCCATCCGCCTAGTGGCCCACCGGCCGGAGCGAGGAGGCCGGGGGGTGTACTGGGAGAAGGAGCGCCGCATCCGCGAGGCCACCCACATCCCGGTGGGGGATCCCATTTACTTCGTGGAGGTCTTTGTGCAGGATCCTTCGGAGTTCACCGCCCAAGCCCGGGTCTGGGGGGTGGATCGCCCTGAGGCCCGCATCTTCCGCATCCTGGGTACAGCGGCACCCAATACCCTGGCTGCTTTTTTGCTCTACCTTAGAAACCGCACCGGCCGACGGCCCCACATTTACTTCGAGTGGTCGGACGAGGGACCCCTGCAGGCTGCCTTAGACTTCCTCCTTTTCGGAGAAGGGGATGTACCCACCCTTACCCATGAGATCCTGCGCCGCACCGAACCCGATCGGAGCCAACGCCCCTTCGTGCACGTGGGGGGCTAGCGCCGCCAGTGCTTCAGAATTCCCGCCCCCAGGATGGTCATGGGTACCGCCAGGAATATACCCAGAAAACCGAAGAGCTTACCGAAGGCGAAGATGGCGAGGAGCACCAGGGCGGGATGGAAACCCACGGTGCGGCCGTAGATGTACGGGATGAGGACCTTGCCCTCCAGTAGGGCGATCCCCCCGTAGCCCAAAAGCACCAGCAAGGCCACCAAAGGCCCCTTGGCCGAAAGGGCCACCAGAAAAGCCAGCAAGGCGGTGGCGATGCCGCCCACGAAGGGTACCACCTCCAGAACCCCACCCAAGACCCCTAGAGCAAAGGGGCTGGGAACCCCCAGGAACAAAAGCCACCCGCCGAAGAGAAGGGCGAAGGAAAGGGCGATGAGGAACTGGGCCCGGGCCCAGTAGCCCATCCGCCTCCAGGTGTCCTCCAGGACCTCGGTCCAGCCGCTCCCCGGGAGATAGGGGGCAACCCTGGCCACCAAATGGGGCTCGAGGGCAATCATCACCGCCAGGACCAAGGCCAAAACCAGCTGGGAAACCGTTTCCCCCACCCTCAGGAGGAGATCCCCGGCCACGTGGGCGGAGGTGAAAAGCGAAGAGGCCAGGCCGGGAAGGGTAAGCCCCAGGTTGTCCTCCAGCCACCTCAGGACCTGGGGCAAAACCTCACCCAGATGGTGGAACTGGAGGACAAGGAGGGGTGCAGCCAGGTAAAACCCCAGGCCCATGGCGCCCAAAACCAAGAGGTAGGCCAGGAAAACCGCGGAAGGCCGGGGGAACCTTCGCGCAAAGAGCCCCACCAGGGGATCCAAAGCCCCGGCCAGGGTAAAGGCCAGGAAGACCCAAAGAAGAAGGCTATAGAGGTGGGAAAGGGCCCAAAGGAAAAGGAGGAAAAGGGCCAGGCTCAAAAAAAAGCGGCGTACGGGAGGCGTTTCCATCCGGTCTAACCCTCCTCAGGATAATACCCCTACTTCATGAGGGGCCACACAAGTCCCTTGGTTAAGGCACAACCGGGCCCCCAGCCCGCCTGGCGGCGGGCTGGGGGTGGTTTACCGGGACCCCGCGTGGGGTGGCATAAGGCCCTTGACCGGTTGCGGGCCAGGGTATCCTGCAGGGCTTGGGGGGCCTTCCACTCCCCGACAGGGCCCGGGATCATCCCGGAACCCCCGCTGGCCAAAAGCCCCCTCGGGACCTAGCGACCCAGGTGGAGTAAATACCGGAAGCCAAGGGGCGGTACGGCCACTTCCTTGCGGTAGGTCCGCCCCTCCAGGGGGTCCCGCCAGCCACCTGGGGGCAGGGGTAGGGTGGCGGCCTCGAGGCCACTATTAAACGCTGCCAGCACCTCCCCTTCCCCCGGCTCCCCCCGGAAGAAGGCCAGAAGATGGCCCTCCCCGAAGTAGGTCCGGAACACGGCGCTCCTGAGGGCCGCAAGCTCCTGGCGCAGCCCCGCCAGCTCCTGGTAAAAGGCCAGGGTTTCCCCATGGCATTTCTCCCACTGGAAGGGGTACCGGTTGAGCTCGTGGGGGGGGTCGGCTGGCCTTTCCCCGGTGAAACCGCACTCATCCCCCTGGAAGGTTACGGGGAGACCGGGAAGGGCGTAGAGCATGGCCGCCGCAAGCCGCTGCCGGGCCCTGGCTTCCGGGCTGGGAACGTCCTTCAGGCCCCCGCCCCCAAGCTCGGTAAGGAGGCGGGCCGTGTCGTGGGAGGTGATCAAGTTGAAGCCCATCCCGGCCACCGCCTCCGGGTAAAAGGCGTAAACCCGGGCCAGGTCCGCCAAGGCCCGGCGGGCGTTGTACAGGGCCAGGCTTCCCCCCTTGGCAAAGCGAAGGAGGATATCCCGGCCGATGGCGTAGTTCATCAGGGAGTCAAACTCATCCCCCCGGAGCCAGCTAGGATCCCTCTGCCAGATCTCCGCCACCAGGTAGGCGTCGGGCTTGATGGCCTTCAGTTCGGCCCGCATTTCCTTAAAGAAAGCGTGAGGATTTAGCACATCCCCGGGCACATCCACCCGCACCCCGTCAAAGCCGAAGCGTACCCAGTACTTGGCCACCTCCATCAGGTAGCGCTTCACTCCCGGGTCGGCGGTATTCAGTTTGGGGAGGCTACCCAGGCCCCACCATCCCTCGTAGGCGGAACCATCGCCGGGCAGGAAGGGCCAGCGCTTGATGAAGTACCAGTTCCAGTAAGGGGACCTAGGCCCCCGCCGCACCACATCCTGGAAGGCCCAGAAGCCCAAGCCGGTGTGGTTGGGCACAAAGTCAAAGATCACCCGCATGCCGAGGCGGTGGGCCTCGTCCAGCAGCTTGCGCAAGAGGGATTTGTCGCCGAACTTGGGGGAAACCTTGAGGTAGTCGTGGGTGTCGTAGCCGTGGGCCGACCCGGAATCAAAGATGGGATTCAGGTAGAGGACACTAACCCCCAGCGCCTTTAGGTAAGGAAGCTTGGCCAGCACCCCGGCAAGATCCCCCCCGAAGTACTGGTGGCAGCAGTGCAAGGGTGAGGGGGGATCGGTCCAGCGGGAGAGATGGGGCTTGGGCCCGGAGGAGCGCTGCCACACCTGGTTAAAGCGGTACTCGTCGGTTTCCAGGGCCAGGGCGTCGTTGCCGGGATCCCCGTTGTAGAAGCGCTCGGGGAAGATCTGGTAACCCACCCCCTCGCCTACCCAGGCCACCTCGGCAAAGGGCCTTTCGGGGGGGTTAAAGGGACCGAACACCTCCTCCTTCCCATCCTGGGTCCGCACCCGGATGCGGTAGGCTCCCACGCCCCCAGGTAAGGTCCCACGCCAAACCTCGCTTCCTGGAAAACTCAGTTGCAGGTGCATGGGGACCCTCTTTCCTTCCACCTCTACCCAGGCGGCCGCCACCGCCCCCTCCCCTGCCCGGAAGCGCACGGAAAGCTTGCCATCGGCATGGGACACATACTGGGCGTCCAGCGGATCATGGGCGAAGTCCAGGGCCACGGGCCCCGCAGGAGGGGTGGGGGCCACCGGGGCCTGGACCACGATCACGGCGTTCTGACCCCCAAAGCCATCGTCCACACACCCTGCCGCCTTCGGGTCCACCATGGGCGTGCCGAAGGTGGGATCGTTGCACATGTCCCTGGGCCACTGGCCGTTGATGAAGAACTTGTACTGGTGCTCCCCTGGATCCAGGTCCACGGTTACCGCCCAGGACCCGTCCTCCTTCTGCATGGGGGTTTCCCCCCAGCCGTTGAAGGAACCCCTCAGGCTTACCGAGCGCACCTCGAGGCCCGAAGGGGGTGTGTAGCGGAAGGTCACCGGGACCGCCAGGGCCAGGCTAAGCCATACCCACACCGCCAGGATTCTTCCCATATCCCCTCCTTTTCCTATCCACATAGAAGCACTTCCATCATACTTCCTTCGCCTCTTTCGGCAACCGCAAACCGGACTTGCGTCCTAAATCCCCCATCCGCCAGTGGATTCCTCTTCACTTCGGAGGAAGCCATATCCGGCCCCGGCAAGGCCCTCCGGAATACCATGGATGCATGCACCTGAGCGGTATCCCCACCCAGCACTGCTCCTCCGGGTGTTCCGGGCCATTTGCTGCCCCGGCACCCAGGTGAACGTGCTGAGCCGGGCAACGGGTGGAACCCGGATAAGGAGGCGGTTGTGCTAGCAGGCTCCATCCTGACTCCCCAAGGCTTCGTACAGGGCAGGCTTCACTTCAGCGAGCGCATAGAGGCCATAGAGGAGGCTCCCGTGAAGGGCCCTTACATCCTCCCGGGCTTCCTGGACCTCCACGTGCACGGGGGAGGCGGAAGGGAGGTGATGGAGGGCCAGGAGGGAGTAGAAGCCACCTTGCGCTTCCACCTCCAGCACGGCACCACAGGCCTCCTCGCCACCACCGTCACTGCTCCCCTGGCCGATCTGGAAAGAACTCTCAAAGGAGCGCAGGCGGCCATGGAAGGCCCTTGGGGAAAGGCCCTTCTGGGCGTTCACCTGGAGGGTCCTTTCATCAGCCCAAACCGCCTGGGAGCCCAGCCCCCCTTCCCCCTTCCCCCGGACCGGGAAATAGCCAGCCATCTTCTCTCCCTGGCTCCCGTGCGGGTGGTGACCCTAGCCCCCGAGCTTCTCGGGGCCTTAGAACTCATCCGCTTCCTGGCGGAAAAGGGCATTCGGGTCCAGCTCGGGCACACGGGAGCCCGCTACGAGGAGGCCCTATCCGCCCTGGAGGCAGGGGCGGTGGGCTTCACCCACCTCTATAACGCCATGACCGGCCTGCACCACCGGGCCCCGGGAGTGGTGGGCCTGGCCCTGGAACGGGGGAAATGGGCCGAGATCATCCCCGATGGCCTGCATGTGCACCCGGCCGCCATCCGGCTGGCTTTGAAGACCATTCCCGGGCTGTACTTTGTGAGCGACGCTGTGGCCGCGGCGGGGATGCCGGAGGGCACCTATCCCCTGGGGGCCCATCGGGTGGAAAAGCGGAAGGAGGGAGTGTGGCTGGGAGAGTCCTTGGCGGGGAGCACCCTTACCCTGGACCAGGCCTTAAGGAACCTGGTGGCCTGGGGCATGCCCTTGGAGGAGGCGGCCAAGCGGCTATCCCTGTACCCGGCCCGATACCTGGGCCTTTCGGACCGGGGGGAGATCGCCTTGGGGAAGCGGGCGGATCTCGTGGTGCTGGACGAGGCCCTAAGGGTGCTGGAGGTGTACCTGGAAGGGGAACAGCTGGCGTGGGAAGGCTCCACTCGGAACTAGGGTACAGAACGCCTCGGGAAACCCTAGGGGAGGCCCGTGAGATTTTACATGGGGGGTAGGTAGTACGGACTTAGGGGCACAAGCTACCAAGTTAGGTGTGGAGGACGGGACGTTAAGCTTTCCATGTAAGGGGGTAATTATGTTCGTAGATCTGAACGTCGACGCTGGGGAATCCTATGGGACCTTTACCTACGGTCACGATCGGGAAATCTTTCCCCTGGTGACCTCGGTGAACCTGGCCTGCGGCTTTCATGGGGGAAGTCCCACCCGCATAAGGGAGGCGGTGGCCCTTGCCAAGGCCCATGGAGTGGCGGTGGGAGCCCACCCGGGCTTCCCCGACCTGGTGGGCTTTGGTCGCAGGGATATGGCCCTGAGCCCCGAGGAAGTCTATGCGGACGTCCTCTACCAGATAGGAGCCCTCTACGCCTTCCTGAAGACGGAAGGGTTAAGCCTTCACCACGTGAAGCCCCACGGGGCCCTCTACCTCAGAGCCTGTCGCGACCGGGAAACCGCCCGGGCCATCGCCGAGGCGGTGAAGGCCTTTGACCCCGAAGTGCCCTTGGTGGTGCTTCCCGGCACGGTGTACGAGGAGGAGGCCCGGAGGGCAGGGCTAAGGGTGGTCCTCGAGGCCTTCCCCGAACGGGCGTATCTGAGAAACGGCCAGCTGGCCCCCCGCTCCCTCCCGGGAAGCTGGATCAGCGATCCCAAGGAGGTAGCCAGGCGGGCCCTCAGGATGGTTCTAGAAAAAAAAGTCGAGGCCCTGGATGGCGGGGAGGTGGAGGTCAAGGCGGAAACCCTTTGCATCCACGGGGACAACCCCAACGCCCCCGAGGTGGCACTGGCGGTGCGCAGGGCGCTGGAGGAAGCAGGGATAGAGGTGAAACCCTTCTAAAAGGCAGTCGGCTCAGCGCCAGACCCCTTTTCACCAAAAGGGTGTAGACTTCCCTCACGGCCCTCTTCTTAAGTCCGCTAATCCTGAAGACCATTCCAGTTTAAAGCCTTAAACCCAGGGGGGCTGACCCCCCTGGGCTTCCTTCAGGTTTCGGTCAGGTGCCAGCGTACCTCGAGGCCCGAAGCCCCGCCTGGGCTGCGGCAAGCCGGGCGGTAAGCTAGGTTTTGGCCCGGGGATTCAGCCAGCTGCGGAAGACCGCCTCGATGGCCCCTTGCAACTGAAGCCAGGGGTCTATGGGGAAGGGCGTACCCCGCTCTTGCAGGTGGCGCAGGTATTGGAAGGAAAGGGCCTCGAGGTCCTCGGGGGAAAGCTCCGTGTCGCTTTACCGAAGCGCTTGCCTACTAGGCCACCAGCTTGGCCCGGACCTCCTCCCACAGGCCCGGCACCGCCCCCTCCTTGAGGAAGCGGCGGCAAGCCTCCGTGGTGATGATGAGGGCCGGGGGAACGGGAAGCCCCGCCTGGGCCATCTCCACCAGCCCAAACCCCTTGCCGCCCAAGAGATCCCGGGAAAGGCCCCGGGCCTCGGAAAGGAGATACACCTGCGTGTGCGTACCCACGCCCCCAGTTTCCCCCTGGGCATGGAAACGTGGAAAGGTGCAAGGTCCGGAGGTCTACACCGCTTCGTGCCCTACCCACCCCGGCCCGGTTATGGGTAGGCTTTTCCCGTGGACTCGAGGCTCGTGGCCCTCCTCTTTGGCGTGCTCCTCGGAACGGTGAGCGAAAGCAGCCTGGCCCCTGCCCTCCCCCTCCTGTCCCAGATCTACGAGGTAGGTCCGGATACTGCCCAGCAGGCGGTTTCCGCTGGGCTTTTGGGAGCGGCCTTGGCCTATTTGCCCGTGGCCTGGCTGGCCCGCTACCTGGGTGCCGCGCGGCTTTTCCGCCTGGGCCTGATCCTGCACGCCGCCTTGGCCTTAGCCCTAGCCCTGGCCTCGAGCCTTCCCCACCTCATCCTCCTCCGCCTGGCCCAGGGAGTGGCCACCGCCATGGTGGTGGGCCTGGTGCCCGGCCTGGCCACCAGCGCCTTTCCCCAGGCCCGAGGTTACGCCATGGGCATGGTGGCCAGCACCGTGGCCACCGGCACCCTCTTGGGCCCTGCCCTTGGAGGCTTGGCCGCCACCTGGGGCCTTTCCTATGTCTTTCTCCTCCCCCTTCCCGTGGGGCTTCTGGCCCTCTTCCTCTCGGGCAATCTTCCGGAACTTCCCAGGCAGGAAGGCTCTGTGACGACTCCCCGGACTAAAGTCCGGGGCTTCTCGGGGTGTTTCCCTGCGGGAAAGCACGCGGGGTCTCCCCCGAAGGCCCCGTCCAGGCCTTTGCCAGGATGTTTTGAGCGGCGGCCACATCCCGGTGGAGAAGCGCCCCACACTGGGGACAGGTGTACGCCCGCACCCAGAGAGGCTTCTTCTCCCTATGGCCGCACACCGGGCAGTCCTGGCTGGTGTACTTGGGGTCTACCTTGATGACTCGCCTACCAGCTTCTTCCGCTTTGTAGGCGAGGATCATGAGAAACTGGGCCCAGCCCGCGTCGTGTACGCCCTTGGCTATATGGGAGCGGGAAAGGGCTTGAACGTTCAGGTCTTCGTGGACGATGGTTCCATAGCGGTTTACCAGCTTCCTGGCTACCTTGTGGTGGAAGTCCCTGCGCTGGTTGGCGATCTTGCGGTGGAGCTTGGCTACCTTGAGCCTGGCCTTCTTCCTGCCGCTCTTTCCCTTCTTCTTCCGGGAAAGCTCCCTTTGGGCCTTGGCCAGCTTCTCCTCGGCTTTCTGGAAGTGGCGGGGAGCCTCTACCATCTCCCCTTCCGAGGTAACGAGGAAGTGGGGGTTGGTGCCCAGGTCTATGCCGATGGCCTCCTCGCTTGGAGGCAAAGGCTTGGGGTCCACCTCGGTGATGAAGATGATGTACCAATGCTCGCCTTCCCGCTTAACCGTCGCCGTCTTGATCTTCCCTTCCAAAGGGCGGTGGAGCTTGACCTTGACGGAGCCAATCCCGTGGAGGAGTACACGCCTTCCCCCATCCTGGAGCTTGACCCCGGTTTCGTAGGCCTGGGGGAAGGTAAAGGAGTCGTAGCGCCCCTGCCCCTTGAAGCGGGGGTATCCCGCTTTCTGTCCCGCCTTGACCCTACGGAAGAAGCCCTTGAACGCCAGGTCCACCCGTTCGATGACGTTCTGCAAGACCTGGGAATGAATGTGCTTGTACTCCGGCAGCTCGGCCCGTATCTCGGGCAGATACCTCTTCTGTTCGTAGAAGCCGACAGTCCTCCCGGCCTTCTTGTAAGCATCCCTACGCTCCTGCAAGGCCGCGTTGTAGAGGTGGCGGCACAGCGAGAGGGTGCGCTCCAGGTCTTTTTGTTGGGGCTGGGTGGGGTACAGGCGGTATTTGAAGGCTTTGCGCATGGCTGGCTTCTTCTACACAGTACCAAATCCGTGTCCACCTGTGGTGGACGTGGGGGAGTCCATGTATCCCCGGTTTAAAAACCGGGGGATTATAGCTCCCCCACACCCCCTCTTTTCTCTAAGGCGCTTGTTCGAGGCCTCTGGGTTCCTTCAGGCCCTCGCGGCCACCTCCTTGTACTTCCTCCACACCCTGGGCACCACCGTGGCCTTGGCCTTCCACCTGGGGGCAGAGGGGTTCTCCCCCAGCGCCATCGGCACCCTTCTCCTCCTCAACCCCTTGCAACTTCTCCTCCTGGGTGCCTGGGCTGGCCGCACCGCAGACCGCCTGGGGTACAACCGCATGGCCCTCCTCGGGGCCTACCTCCTGGTGGCCGCGGGCGTGGGCTTCGCCCTCTTGCCCCTTTGGCATCCCCTCTGGGGCTCGGCCTTGGGGCTCCTCCTCCTGGGGATAGGGCGGGCCCTTTTTCAAGCGGCCAACAACGCCCTAGTGCTTTCCCTGGCGCCTGGGGGCCTCGAGGGGCTGGCCTCGGGTGCCCTGTCCGTGGCCCGGGCCCTGGGCCAAGCCCTGGGAAGCGCCCTGGCCGGGGGTTCCCTGGCCTTCTTCTACGCCGTCCTTCCCAACCACCGCCTGGCCTTCGCCGCCACCCTCTTGCTCCTCACAGGCCTCATGGGCCTCTCCGCCTGGCTGGTGCGGGCCAGGGGTTAGGGCCAGGCCACACTCCGGAGGAGCGAGAAGGGCATAGCATGTAGCCATGCTGGACGATGCGCTGAGGCCCATCCACGGCGGGCCCGATGGGGGTCCTGAGCCCCTCTACGACTTCTCCACCAACGCCAACGCCCTGGGGCCCAACCCCGTGATCCTGGAGTACCTCAGGCAGGCCGATCCAAGCCGCTACCCAGACCCCCTCTACCATAGAACCCACCGCCTCCTGGCCGAGGCCCACGGGGTTCCGGAAAGCCATGTGGCCGTGGGCACGGGCACCAGCGAACTTATCCACCGCCTGGCCCGCTGGAACCACCTCAGGGGCCCCATCCTCCACCCTAGCCAACCTAGGCCCGAAGGGCCCCTTATACTCCTCAAGCCCACCTTCAGCGAGTACGCCAGGGCTGCGCGGGCCCTGGATCTGCCCCTTTTTGAAGCAGGAAGCCCGGAGGAGTTCCTGAGGCTTCTACCCCGAAGCTCCTTGGCCTTCCTCTGCGTGCCCAACAACCCCACGGGGGAGGTGTACCCCTTCCTGGAGGAGGCCACACAACGGGCCGGGGGGGCCTTGGTGTTGGATTTGGCCTACTACCCCCTTATGGAAAAGCCCTTTCCTCTGCCCCAAGGCGCTTGGCGCCTGTACAGCCCCAACAAGGCTCATGGCCTCACTGGGATACGGGCCGGGTACCTTTTGGCCCCCATGGACCTCACTTCCTTCCGCCATCTGGCTCCTTCCTGGCCGGTTTCCGTCTACGGGGAGGCCCTCCTCTTAGGCCACCTGGACCCAGAGGCCCAGGGATGGTTGGAGGAGAGCAAAAGGGAACTCATCCGCCTGCGCCGTCTCCTGGCCCAGGGCCTACGGGAGCTAGGCCTACCGGTGCGGGAAAGCCCGGCCAACTTCCTCCTGGTGCGGGTGGGGCAGCAGGCCACGGAGGTGGCCAGGAGGCTAAGGGAAAAGGGCATACGGGCAAGAGACGCCACCAGCTTTGGCCTGCCCGAGTGGCTAAGGCTTTCTGCCCAAAGAGAGGAGGCTATAGAGGCCCTCCTGGCAGCCCTCGCCGAGACCCTGGCCGCGAGGATCTGATGGAGGACAGAACCCTGATGAGCGTGGAAAAGGGGTGGCTTAAAACATGGCCCTGGTTCCCCTCGCCTAGGGCACCTCGGCCCACTGGGCCAAGCCTGAAGGCCCAGAACGGCTGGGAGGGAACAGCGAAGGCTTGCACGTTGGCCAAGACCTCCTTCGCACCGGTTCTGGAGGTTCAGGGTGAAGGCTAAGGCGCTCATCATCTGGGGGACGGGAAGCGGGGTGGGAAAAAGCCTTATCACCGCTGGGCTCCTCAGGCACTTCCGGCGCCTGGGCCTCCGGGCAGCTCCCTTTAAGGCCCAGAACATGTCCAACCACTCCCGGGTGGTGGCGGGCGGGGAGATGGCCAGCGCCCAGTGGCTCCAGGCGGTGGCGGCAGGGACCGAACCCGATCCTCGCATGAATCCCATCCTCATCAAGCCCATGGGCCTCGAGGGAAGCCAGGTGGTGGTCCTGGGCCGGGTGGACCCCCTTCTTTCCCGGCTTTCCTGGAAGGAGCGTAGACCCCATCTGGAGGCTCCCGTACGGGAAGCCCTGGAGGCCTTGGGGAACGAGTTCGACCTCCTGGTCCTCGAGGGGGCAGGAAGCCCGGTGGAGCGGAACCTTTGGCCGGACCTCCCCAACCTTCAGGTGGCGGAGTGGGCGGGGGCCCAGGCCCTCCTGGTGGCCGACGTGGACCAGGGAGGGTCCCTGGCCGCCCTCTACGGCACCTGGGCCCTGCTGGGGGAGCACCGCGAGAGGCTCCTTGGCTTCGTCCTCAACAAGTTCCGGGGGGACATCCGCTTGCTGGAACCAGCCTACCGCCTCCTGGAGGGCTGGACGGGAATCCCGGTCCTAGGCACGCTGCCCATGCTTCCCCTGGAGTTGCCCGAGGAGGATGGATTCCGCCACCACCCGAGAAAGAGCCTGGGCCCAAAGGTGGCCATCCTCCGCTACCCCCATGCCTCCAACCTGGACGAGTTCTGGCCTCTTTCGGAACTCGCCCAGCCTGTGTACGCCCGTACCCCCGAGGAGGCCCAGGGAGCCGAGCTCCTAATCCTCCCAGGAAGCCGCCTGCCCGCCAAGGACCTGGCCTGGCTCCAGGGCTTCCTACCCCTCCTGCGGGCCCACCTCGAGGCGGGAAAACCTGTGCTGGCCATCTGCGGGGGAGCGGAGATGCTGGCCCAGGCCATCCTTGACGAGGAGGGGGTGGAGGTCAAGGGGGTTTTCCCAGGCCTAGGCCTCCTTCCCTTCCAGGTGCGGATGCTCAGGGAGAAAACGGTACGCCCGGCCGGGGTGGTCTTCCGGGGGCTTTCCGGCTTCTGGGCCAGGTTGAACGGCCTGAGGGCCCAGGGTTACGAGATCCACCACGGCCAGGGGATCCCCTTGGTGCACCAGGAAGGGCCCCTTCTCGCCACCTGGCTTCACGGCCTTTTGGAAAATCCTGGGGTGCAGCGGGCCCTCTTCGGCCAAGAGGCCAAGGCCCTGGAGGCAGTCCTGGACCAGCTGGCCGACGCCTTAGAGGAGCACCTGGACCTCGCGCACCTCCACCGCCACCTAGGGCTTAGGCCAAACCCTTCCCCAGCGCCCAGGGGGAAAGAGGAATCCCTTGACCCCCCACCTCCCCCCGGCCTCATCCTCCTCCTGGGCGGGGCCAAAAGCGGGAAGAGCCGCCACGCCCAAAGGCTTGCCGGCCCCTGGGCCACCCTCATCGCCACCGCGGAGGCCCGGGATGGGGAGATGGCGGAGAGGATCGCCTGCCACCGGGCGGAACGTCCCCCCACCTGGGAAACCCTGGAAGAACCCTTAGACCTGGTGGAAGCCCTTAAGAGGGCCCGTTACCCCACGGTGGTGGTGGACTGCGTCACCCTTTGGGTTTCCAACCTTCTGGAGAGGGACCGCGATCCTCTCGCGGAAGCCCGGCAGTTCCTGGAAGCGGTCTCCTCCAGCGGCAAGCGGGTCATCGCCATCTCCAACGAGGTGGGGATGGGGATCGTTCCCGCAAACCCCCTGGCCCGGCGCTACCGGGACCTCTTGGGAGAGGTGAACGCCCTGCTGGCGAAGGCAGCCCAGGAGGTCTACCTGCTTATTGCGGGCAGACCCCTGAAGCTTTAGAGAAAAGAGGGGGTGTGGGGGAGCTATAATCCCCCGGTTTCCAAGATAGCCCTCAAGATACGCTAACGCGTGACACAGGCTGACCAAACCGGGGATACATGGACTCCCCCACGTCCACCACAGGTGGACACGGATTTGGTACAGTGTTTTTGGGGGCAAAGTTCCCCGTGGACCTTGAAACTTGGAGTAGGGGGTTCCATCGGGTAGTCCGATGGGTAAAACTCCAAACGAACACCCGTGGCAGAGCCAGAAGCATTGCGCTCGCCTGCCGATACGGAGTCAAGGTCTTTCTGGGCCTGGACGGGGCCTTCGGGGAAAACCCCGCGTGCTTTCCCGCAGGGAAACACCCCGAGAAGCCCCGGACTTTAGTCCGGGGAGTCGTCACGAGAGCAGGTGGCGCATGCGTTTTTGGATCACCCGGGTAGCCCAAAGGGGGCTGATCCGGTAAAGCACATCCATGCTCCTGGCATCCTGGCCCAGGAGTATGCGGAAGGCATTCCGCTCCACTCCATCCAGTAGCATCATCTGGACCCCCTATTTCCAGGGTACACCCCGAGCCCTCTGAAAGGGCTCGGGGCATCCCGGGGACCTCTTGGACCAGATCTAGGCAGCTAGACCCTTCCCCTAGCCTCCCACCTCTCCCGCAGCCGGGCGAAGAGGGCCTCCACCTTCTCCTTGGGGAGGATCACCTGTTCCGTGCGCCCCCGGCCAATCAGGTCCCCAAGCTCGTTGTAGGCCTCCATGCTGGCGTAGACCCGGTTTCCCTCGGTCCTTTCGTGCCGGGCCACGATCCTGACCCGCATCCCCGGGAGCGCCGAGGCCAGGTGGCGCACCTCTACGTAGCTGCCGATTCCCTCCTCCCCCTCCTCCAGGAAGGGGAGAATGATCTTGCGTCCGGCCAGCTCCATGTGCTTGGCCATCCAGTAGGTGGCGTAAACGGGATGGACTGGGCCGAGCTCCTCAAAGTCCACGGTCATCTCGGGGGTGACCACGGTCTCAAAAACCGCCTGGAAGCCAGGGGGAATGGGACGCATGGCTACTTCTTGCGCAGGTCCAGAACCCGCCTCAGCTTCCCCCCCTCGCTCCTCGGGGCCTCCCCCGGGGCCAGGAGGGTCACCTTCATGCTCACCCCGATGCTGTCCTTGATCTTGTGGGCCACCTTCTCCCTCAGGGCGTGGAGGCGGTGGTCCGCCTCGATGACCTCATCGGAAAGGGCTTTGCGCCCGATCTCCTGGAAGAAGGCTTCGGAAACCTCCACCTTGAGCTCGGCCTCGTCCAGGGTACCCTCCCGCCGCACCACGATCTGGTAGTAGGGCTCCACCTCGGGTATGCCCGAAAGCACCGCCTCCACCTGCGTGGGGTACACGTTCACCCCGCGGATGATGAGCATATCGTCGGTGCGGCCCAGGATGGGACCCATGCGCACGTGCGTGCGACCGCAGGAGCAGGCCTCGTAGGTGAGGAAGGTGAGGTCCCCGGTCCAGTACCGCAAGAGGGGCACGGCCTCCTTGGTGAGGGTGGTGAAGACCAAAACCCCCACCTGGCCCTCAGGAAGGGGCTCGCCGCTATCCGGGTCCACCACCTCGGGCAGGAAGTGGTCCTCCCAGATGTGGCTCCCCTGGCGTTCTTCCACGCACTCGTTGGCAACCCCGGGACCGATGATCTCGGAAAGCCCGTAGATGTTGGTGCTCCTCACCCCAAGCCCCTCGTCCACCTGCTTCCGGATAGTCTCGGTCCAGGGCTCAGCGCCCAGCACGGCGTATTCCAGGGAGAGCTCCTCCGGGGAGACCCCCCGCTTCCTGAACTCCTCCGCCAGGGTCTGGGCGTAGGAGGGGGTGCAGGAGATCACCTCCGGGCGGAAGTCCTGAATGAGCATGAGCTGCCGCTCCGTCATCCCACCGGACACCGGCACCACCGTCATCCCCAAGGCCTCGGCTCCCCCATGGAGGCCCAGTCCTCCGGTAAAGAGGCCGTAGCCGTAGGCATTGTGGAGCATCATCCCGGGTTTGGCCCCCGCTGCCGCCAGGGAGCGGGCCACCACCTCCGCAAAGACCTGGAGGTCGTTTTTGGTGTATCCCACCACGGTGGGCTTGCCGGTGGTGCCGCTGCTGGCGTGGATGCGCGCCAGCCTTTCCCGGGGCACGGCAAAGAGGCCAAAGGGGTAGTTTTCCCTAAGGTGGTCCTTTTTGGTAAAGGGGAGCTTAGGGAGGTCCTCGAGGGTCCGCACTCCCTTCGGGTCCACCCCTGCCTCGTCCAGAAGCCGTCGGTAGAAGGGCACCCTCTCGTACACGTAGGCCACGATGTTGCTAAGCCTTTCCTCCTGCAAAGCCCTCAGCTTTTCCCTGGACAGGGTTTCCAATTCCGGTTGGTACATCATCCCTCCTCCTTGCGCCAAGCGTTCTGTCCGGAAGATAGCCCTTCCCCTGCACCGGGAAAGGCATCTCCTCCCAGGCGAAACACCGTTCCCGTGAATAAGGCCACCAGCTTCCCTTCGGACACCACCTCCACCCGGTAGGTGGCGGTACGCCGGGAGAGGTTGACCTCCTGGGCCCTCGCCTCCACCCGCGCCCCGGCGGAAAGGGGACGGAAGTAATCCATGCGGCAGGATAGGGCCACGGCGGGCCCCCGGGAGTTGGAGGCCAGGGCGAAGGCGCTATCGGCGAGGGCATAGAGAAATCCTCCATGGACGGTGCCGTGGAGGTTCAGGTGCTCCTCCCCCACCACGCCCGCCACCACCGCCTCCCCCGGGGCCAGGTGCTGAATCTGAAGGCCCAAGGTCCGCATGAAGGCATCCTCCAGGTGTTCGCCCTGGGAAGCAGCCTGCCCCATTCCCTACCCCTCCTCCAGGTGCTCGCTTGGCGCAGCCGCCACGTCCGGCTCCCGGGAAAGCCCCAGGTACGCCTCCACCACCCGGGGATCCTGCCTCAGGGCCTCGGCGGGCCCCTCGAGGACCATCTCCCCCGCCTCCAGCACCAGGCCCCGATCCGCCAGGGCCAAGGCCACCTTGGCGTTCTGCTCCACCACCAGGAGGGTGGTCCCCTGGCCCTTAAGCTCCCTCAGGATGCGGTAGATCTCCCGCACCATCAAAGGAGCCAGGCCCAAGGAGGGCTCATCCAAGAGCAGGACCCTCGGCCTGGCCATGAGGGCCCGGCCGATGGCCAGCATCTGCTGCTCCCCACCGGAAAGGGTGCCGGCGGGCTGCTTCCTCCTTTCCAAAAGCCTGGGGAAAAGGGTGTAGACCCTTTCCAGGTCCGGCCTCAGGTTCTCCCTGCGGCGAAAACGGGTAAAGCCTCCCAGGAGGAGGTTGTCCTCCACGGAAAGCCCGGGGAAGAGGGCCCGGCCCTCCGGCACTAGCACCAGACCCCGGGAAAGAAGGGCCTCCGGGCTTCGCCCCCGCACCTCCGCCCCGTCCAGGAAGACCTTCCCCTCCGCCTGGGCCAAGCCCAAGAGCCCCCTCAGGACGCTGGTCTTCCCCGCTCCGTTGGGGCCGATGAGGGTAAGGGCCTCCCCCTCCTTTAGGGAGAAACTCACCTCCCGCACCGCCTCGAGGGGCCCGTAGCGCACGGTGAGACCCTGAACGGAAAGGAGACTCATGCCACCTCCTCCTCTCCCAGGTAGGCCGCCCGCACCAAGGGGTTCCTCTGGACCTCCTTGGGCGTGCCCTCGGCGATCTTCTCCCCGTAGTTCATCACCACCACCCGGTCTGCCAGGCCCATGATGAGGTCCATGTCATGGTCCACGATGAGCACCGTGTAGCCCTCCCTGGCCAGGGAGCGGAGGAGGGAGGCAAGCTCCCGCTTCTCCTGGGCCCTGAGCCCCGCGGCGGGCTCGTCCAGGAGGAGCACCTCGGCCCCCGAGGCCAGGAGCCGGGCGATCTCCAGCAAGCGCTGCTGGCCCACGGAAAGGCGCTCCGCCTTTTCCAGGGCCAAGGACTCCAGCCCCACCCGCTTCAAGGCCCGGTAGGCGGTGGCCAAGGCCCGCTCCTCTTCCTTCCGGGAAAAGCCCAGTAGCGCCTGGATAAAGCCCGCCCGGGTACGGCTGTACGTGCCCAAAGCGGCGTTTTCCAGCACCGTGAGCTCCAGGAAAAGGTGCGGGTGCTGGAAGGTGCGCCCCAGACCCAGGGAGTGGATCCGGTAGGGAGGGAGTCCCGTGATGTCCTTACCGAAGAGACGGACCTGGCCCCGGTCGGGGAGCAAGGCCCCCGCCACCAGGTTGAAGGTGGTGCTCTTCCCCGCCCCGTTGGGGCCGATCAAGGCCAGGATCTCCCCCCGCCTCAGGTTGAAGGAAACCCCTGCCACCGCCATCAGTCCCCCGAAGGACTTCTGCAGGCCCTGGACCTCCAGAACCACCTCACCCCGGGGGCCGTCGGGATTTTTGAGGGAAAGGGGTTCCGCCTTGGGTAGCCCTGGATCCCGGCTCGGCAGGTACCGCTCCACCATGGGCCAGAGGCCCTTGGGGGCCAGGATGAGGATCAGGGCCAGAATGAGGCCATAGCCGATGGTTTCGTAGTTGCCCTGCCGCCCCAAGAGGAGGGGCAGGAGGTCCTTTAGCCAGTCCTCGAGGCCGGTGAAAAAGGCCGCCCCCAGCATCACCCCGGGAATGCTCCCCACCCCCCCGGCCACGGCCATCACCAGGTACTTGATGGAAGCCTCCAGGGAAAAGGGCGTGGGGTTGACGAAGCGCAGGAAGTGGGCGTACAGGAAACCCGCTAGGCCGGCTATAACCCCCGAGAGCAAAAAGGCTTTGAGCCTGAGGGCTGCCGGGTTCACGCCGAAGCTGGCCGCCGCCAGGGCATCCCCCCTCAGGGCCAGAAGGGCCCGCCCGATACGGCTTTGGCGCAGGTTGTAGAGGGCCAGGACCAGGAGGACCAGGAGAAAAAGGGTGAGGAAGGCGTAGCGGAAGCCGGTGTCCAGGGAGATGCCGAAGAGGTGGATCGGGGGAAGATCCGTAAGCCCCGTGTGCCCCCCGGTGAGCCCCACCAGGTTCCCTGCCAGGATGTACAGGGCCACCTGCCAGGCGATGGTGGAAAGAGGAAGAAAATGCCCCTTAAGCCGCACCGTCAGAGCACCCAGGAGCAAAGCCAAAAGAAGGGCGGAAAGGAGCCCGGCCCCAAGCCCAAGCCAAGGGGAAAGCCCAGCCTTGACCGTGAGGAGGGCGGTGGCGTAGGCCCCCATGCCCATGAAGGCCGCCTGGGCGAAGCTGGTCATCCCCGCTAGACCCGTGAGCACGTAGAGGGAGAGGGCCACCATGGCGGAGAGGGCGAAGAAGTTCAGGAGGGCGGTTGTAGCGCTCGCTGGCCACCACCTGCAGGCCCTTGGCCTTGGCCTCCGCCTCGAAGAAGCGGGCCCAGCCCTCCCCGTAGGCGTCGTTAAAGCCGATGTAGGCCACGGTCTTGACCCCCCTGGCCACCATGTCCGCCACGATGGCCCGGGCCATGAGCTCCTCCGTCTGGGGGGTCTTGAAGACCCAGTGCCGCTGGGCGTCCACGGGGTAGATGATGTCCTTGCTGGCCGCCAGGGAGATCATGGGCACCTTGGCCTCGGCCACCACGGGGATCATGCCCAAGGAGGCCGGGGTGGTGGTAGTGCCGATGACGGCCACTACCCCCTCCTCCACCAGGCGGCGGGTATTCCGCACCGCCTGGGTGGTATCCGAGGCATCCTCCAGGATCACGAACTGCACCTTGCGCCCGGCCACGCCACCCGTACGGTCCAGCATCTCCTGGAGCATCAGGAAGGTGTTGCGCTCCGGAATCCCCAAGGAGGCCGCGGGGCCGGTGGCGGAAACCACCCCCCCACCTTGAGGACCTCCTGGGCCATGGCCGTAAGGGCTAAAACCAACAGGCTTGCCAACCAGCGCTTCATGTTTTTCCCTCCTTGCCTCTTTCCCACCGGGCCGCGCCCGGATTGGGTCTAACTAACGACCGTTTGCCTTCCAGTTTAACCAGGGACTTCTGTCCCGTCAAGCTAGGTCACGTGCTCGGGGATGCCGGCCAAAGGGGAAGGACGCGTGGGAACAGGCCCTCCCTCGAGGTCCAAAAGCAGGCTTCCCTCCAGGAACCAGCTCTTTGGGGTCCTGTGCCCCCAAAGGGTCTGCCGCCTGGGGTCATTCAGGCTCCAGCGCACCGGGGGCAGGTCGGGGTCCACGGTGAGATAGTCGGAGGTGTAAAGCTCGATGCGGTGCCCGTCCGGGTCCTTGAGATAGAGGAACATGGCGTTGGAGATCCCGTGCCGCCCGGGCCCCCTTTCGATCTGGTTCGTCCTGCGGGCTCCCGCCAGGATGTCCGCCGCCTTCAGGATGGCCATGGGGTCGGGAAGCCAGTAGGCGAAGTGGTGGAGCCTCGGGCCCTCTCCATTGGTGAAGGCCACGTCGTGGACGTTCCCCTTGCGGTGGAGCCAGCTGGCCCAAAGCCTCCCCTCCTCGTCCTCCGTGTACTCGGTGAGGCGGAAGCCCAGCCTCTCCTGGTAATAGCGGGTGGCCCGCTCCACCTCGGGGGAGAAGAGGTTCAGGTGGTCGATGCGCAGAATCCCCGGCCCCCGGTAGAGGTGGTACTCCTGCAACATGCGGGGAAGCTTCTCGGCCCCCGCGTAGAACACCAGGGGATAGCCGAAGGGGTCCTGAACGCGGAGCATCCTGGGCCTACCCCAGTCCGTTTCCAGACGGTGCGGAAGCCCCTCATCTTCCGCCCAGGCCAGGGCTTGGTCCACTCCCTTTTCGTCCACCTTGAAGCCCAGGCTCCGCACCGCGGGAAGTTCCGCCTGGGTGAGCTTCAGGCTCCACTCCAGCTCCTCGTAGCCCCGGAGGTAGGCGCTTTTCCCCTCCTTGCGCTCCAGGCGGAAGCCCAAAAGCCCCTCGTAGAACTCCAGGCTTTTCTCCAGGTCCCTCACCCAAAGCTCTATGAACCCCACCCTCACGATGGCCATACCAACCTCCTGTATCCCCGGCCGAAGTACACCAAGGGAAGGCCCGGCTCCCCCAGCTCCACCGCCTCCACCCGGCCCACCACCAGCCGGTGGTCCCCACCGGGGTAAACCGCCTCCAAGCGGCAGCGCAGCACCGCCAAGGCCCCTTCCACCCTGCCGTCCACCAACCCCACCCCTTCCTGGGGTTTGCCGGCAAAGTGCTGGGAGACCGCCTCCTGCCCTTCCCTCAGAACGCTAACGGTGAAGGCCCGGGAGGCCTCCAGAAGGGGCAAAAGCCTCGCCTTCTCGTGGATGCCCAGGGCCACCAGGGGAGGCTCGAGGCTCAAGGACATGAAGGCGGTGGCGGTCATGCCCCGCTCCTCCTCCCCCAGCCGGGCGGACACCACGGTCACCCCGGCGGCAAACCGGCTTAGGGCCTCCTTAAAGGCCTCCCTCAAGGCCTCGTCCGGCTTGGGCAAACCCGCAGGCCCCTCGGGAAAGGCACCCGTCACGCCTCCACCTCCGCAAACACGGAAAGCGCCCTCTTCAGGTAGGCGCGGATCCGCTCCTTGTAGGGCTCTTTATCGTAGACGCTAAAGAGGGTCTGGTACATGCGCACCGGATCCCCGAAGAAGAAACGCTCGTAAAGCTCCTGCCGGGCTCCGAATCCCGAGAGGGTCATGTCCCAGGCCAGGCGGAAGAGGGCCACCCGCTCCTTGGCCTCGAGGGTAGCCCCCTGCAGATACTTCTCCAGCAAGGGGGCCAGGGGCCCCTTAAAGTCCCGCTCCGAGGGCAGGGTGATCAGGCCGCTGGCTCCGATCTGCTCCAGGATCTCCCTAAGCCGGGGATACAGCCTGGGGTACAGGTTCCTCGCCCCGTCCAAGGCCCCCCGGTCGGGTACCAGCAGGCCAAAGGCATTCTCCTTGGCCTCCTCCTCGGCCCGGGTCCAGAAGGCCCGCATGGCCTCCAGGTAGACGATGATCTCGGCGATCTTCTCCTGTACGTGGCCGTAGGCGTCGGCCCCGATCCCCTCGGCCATCAAGGCCGCCACCCCCAGAAAGGCCTCGGTCTTGGCGGTCTTCAAGGCCACCACCTGGTGGGCCATGTGGTTCAAGGCCCCCGTGGCGGCATAGGCGTTGTTGCAGAGCTCCACGTTCCCCAAAATGAAGACCCGCTCCCAAGGGACCAATACATCGTCAAAGATCACCAGGCAGTCCATCTCCTCGAGGCGGCTGCTAAGGGGGTAGTCAAAGGGACTATCCCCTCCCACCAAGGCCTCGCGACAGACGAAGTGGAGGCCCGGGGTGGAGGTGGGCAGGGCGAAGGCGATGGCGTACTTCTCGTTGCCCGGCCCCTCCTTAAGCAGGGTGGAAGGGAAGATGAGGACCTCGTCCGCCAGGGGGAAGGTGGCGGTCATGCGGGCTCCCCGCACCACGATCCCCTTATCCGTTTGCCGCACCACCCCCACGGGGATGTAGGGGTCGGGCTGGGCCGAGGGAGGCTTGGCCCGGTTCACCTGGGGGTTGGTGAGGGCGTGGGTGGTGGCCAGGTCGTGGTCGCGGAGGTAGCGGTAATAGTTGCGCACATTGTCCGCAAACTCCCCGAAGTACCCGGCGCTTTTGGCATAGGCCATGACCACGGCGTTCAGGTAGTCCGGGCTACGGCCCATCATCCCCAGGTTCTGGTCGGCCCAGAGCTTGTAGGCCTGGCCCCGCCGCTTCAGGTCCTCCTTGGTCTTGGGGATGAGGAAGCTCATCCCATACCGCTTCCCCCCCTCCTCGTAGGTGAGAGCCTCCCGGTACCGGGGGTCGTGCTGCAGGTCATAGAGGGCTGCCATGGTGCGCACGATCCCCCGGAAGACGGGATGGGTGGTGGGGTCCTCCACCTTTTCCCCCTTGTACCAGAGGTTGGGGGGGCGCTCCTTCAAAGCTTCCAGATACTCCGCTCCTGTTCTCGCCATCCTCTCACCTCTTTCCGAACTTGGGCACGTGGGGGGGCCTTAGGGGAAGCCCCACGGCCTTGAGGTCGGTGTAAAACTCAAGGGCATAAAGGCCACCCTCCCGCCGCTCCCCGCTGGCCTTCACCCCGCCAAAGGGGGTGGGCAGGTGGCGCACGTTGTGGCTGTTCAGGTAGACGAGGCCCGCCTCTAGCTCCAGGGCCAGGCGATGGGCCCTTTCCAAGTCCCGGGTGAACACGTAGGCCGCAAGGCCATACCGGGTGTCGTTGGCCTTCCTAAGGGCTTCCTCCTCGTCCTTGAAAGGAATGGCCACCAACACGGGCCCGAAGATCTCCTCCTGGGCGATTTTCATGTGGTTTTCCCCCACGAAGAGGGTGGGCTCCAGGTAGTTCCCCTGGGAAAGATCCTCCCCGCGGAAGGAGGTGGTGGCCCTCCTTCCGCCCACGAGAAGCCTTGCCCCCTCCTTAAGGCCCGCCTCCACATACCCCAGAACCCTCTCCAGGTGCTCGGGGTGGATGAGGGGGCCCACCTCGGTCTCGGGGTCCAGGGGATGGCCCACCCGGATGGCCCGCGCCCTTTCGGCTACCCTCTCCACAAAGGTTTCAAAGATAGACTCCTCCACCAGGAGGCGGGAGCTCGCTGTGCACCTTTCCCCGTTGAAGGAGTAGATCTGGAAGACCACCGCATCCAAAGCCCTTTCCAAATCGGCGTCAGCAAAGACCAAGGCCGGGCTTTTCCCGCCAAGCTCCAGGGAGAGCCGCTTAAGGTGGCGGGCGGCGTTTTGCATGACGATCCTCCCGGTTTCCGTCTCCCCGGTGAGGGTGATGAGGGGAGCGAGGGGATGGGCCACCAGGGCAGCCCCCGCCTCCTCGCCGTAGCCCTGGACCAGGTTGAAGACCCCAGGGGGAAGGTCCGCCTCCTGCACGATCTCCGCCAGCTTGCTGGCGGTTAAGGGGCTCCACTCCGCGGGCTTCAGGACCACCGTGTCCCCAAAGGCGAGGGCCGGGGCGATGCGCCAGGTGGAAAGCATCAGGGGAGCGTTCCAGGGAGTGATGATGCCCACCGGCCCAGCCGGGACCCTCAGGCTGTAGTAAAGCCAGTCCCGGTCCACGGGGAAGGTGCGGTCCTCCATGGCGTGCTCGGCGTACTCGGCGTAGAAGGCGAAGTTCTCCGCAGAGCGGGCCACCTGGGCCTTGACAATCCGCAGCACCTGCCCAGCATCCAAGGCCTCCACCACCGCCAGCTCATCCGCATGCTTTTCCAAAAGCTCGGCGATCCTCAGGAGGTAGCGCTTCCTCTCCCGGGCCGGGGTGCGGCTCCACCGCTGGAAGGCCTCGTGGGCCGCCTTGGCCGCCCGGTCCACTTCCCTTTCCCCGCCCCGGGCCGCATGGGAGAGCACCTCGTTGGTGGAAGGATCCAAGGTGGGGAAGACCTCCCCGCTTTCCGAGGGGCGGAACTCCCCGCCGATGAAGTGGAGGGCCGTCCACCCCTTTAGGGCGTTTCGAATGGCCTCGATCCTTTCCCAGGGAATCCCTGCCACCTGGTCCGGGTACCTCATGCCTCCTCCTCTATGGGGTTTTCCAAAGCGCCAAGCCCTTGGATCTCCAGCCGCATCACATCCCCGGGAAGCACCCGGCTTATGCCCTTGGGCGTCCCGGTGAGGATGACGTCGTAGGGCTCCAGGGTCATGAACTCGGATATGTACTCCAAAAGCTCCGCCACGCTGTAGAGCATCCTCGAGGTGTGCCCTTCCTGACGAAGCTCCCCGTTCACATAGGCCCTCAGGGTAAGGTTCTGGGGATCCTCCACCTCCCCCACCACCAGAAAGGGCCCAAGGGGGCCAAAGGTATCCCGTCCCTTGGCCCGGATGGGGGGACGGAAGGTGTTCTTCACGTGGTCCCGGGCCACCAGGTCATTGGCGATGGTGTAGCCCAGGACATAATCCAGAGCGTCCTTAGCCCGGACCCGCTTCATGGGGCGGCCCACCACCACGGCCAGCTCCACCTCGTAGTGGACGAACTCCACCCCCTTGGGGTAACGCACCACCCCCTTGTGGGGAAGGAGGCTGGTGTTGGGTTTCCAGAAAAGGGCGGGCTCCTCTGGCCGGGAAAGGCCCAGTTCTTCGGCGTGGTCAGGGTAGTTGAGGGCCACGCCCAGGACCTTGCCCGGCTCAAAGGGCAGAAGCCAGGTGACGGCCTCGGGGTCGTGGGCCTCCCCCGCCTCGTCCAGGAGAAGGCCTTCCCGGAAGACCCCTCGGTGGAGGCGGCCGCGGTGGAGAAAACGGCAGAGCTTCATCCCTCACCCTCCAAAAGCCCGTAGCGCCGGGCCATGGCCCTAAGCCTTTCCTCCACCTCGGGGGTGGTGGGACCCAAGGGGAGGCGCCACTCCTTCTCCAAAAGGCCCATCCAGGAGAGCACCGTCTTCAGGGGAATGGGATTCGTGTCCCAGAAGATGGCCTCGTTGGCCTCGAGGAGGTGGTAATGAAGCTCCCTGGCCCCCCGGAAATCCCCCGCCAGGGCCAGCTCCGTGAGCCTCGCCACCTCTTTGGGGAGCCAGTTGGCGGTGGCGGCGATGGTCCCCACCGCCCCCAGGCTCATCATGGGCAGGGTGAGGCTTTCCAAGCCACAGAACACCAGGAAGTCCTGGCCCACCTCCTGGAAGAGCTGGGAGAGGTACTCCAGGTCCTTGGAGGAATGCTTGAGCCCCACGATGTTGGGAAAGTCCCGCCTGAGGCGGGCCACGGTCTTCGGGGCGATCTCCACCCCTGCCCGGCCCGGGATGTTGTAGATGAGGATGGGAAAGTCGGGCACCGCCTGGGCCACCTCGGCGAAGTAGCGGTAAAGTCCCTCCTGGTTGGGTTTAACGTAGTAGGGGACGGTGACCATGGCTCCCTGGGCCCCTGCTTCCCTGGCGAAGCGGGTGAGCTCGAGGGTTTCCTCAAGCCTGAGGGCCCCGGTGCCGGGGATGACGGGAACCCGGCCCGCCGCCTGCTCCAGGGCGATCTCGATCACCCGCTTTCGCTCCTCCAGGGTCTGGGTGCCGGGCTCGCCCGTGGTGCCCCCCACGCTAAGACCATGGGAGCCCCCTTGGATTACCCGCTCCACCAAACCCCGTAGGGCTTCCTCGTCGATCCGGCCTCGCCGAAAGGGTGTGGGTAAGGGAGGAATGGACCCGCGGAACATGCTGCTCCTTTCGCCCCTTAGGATGGCCCTCCCGGGCCGGGAGGGCAACTGTAAGGAGCACAAGATTGCGCCCATATTTGTTCCTTGACACAAAATGACCCCCCTTGCACCCTGGTCGAGGAGGGTATATTGTGCAAACCAACAATGCCCATGCCAGAGTTTAGCCAAACCTCCATTACCTTCCTCCATCTGGTCCAAGACCTGGGCCTCGAGGTCCTGGTCCCCTCCTATAGGCCAGTCCTCTACCTCCTGGAGGGGGCCAAGCCCCTCCTGCCCCTGGAGGGAGCCCTTCTCCTCACCCGCCCCGAGGGAAACCTCTGGCGCTACCGCACCGCTTCCGGCTTCCTCCTTCCGGCCCCGGACCCGGAACTCCTGGAGTATGCCCGGAAGGAGGGCCTGGGGGTAGCGGTCTACCCTCCTTGGCTGAAGCGGGAGGAACTGGCCAAGGCGGTGGCCCTGCGCCTCTTCCACCTGGGCTCGGGCCTGGGGATGGCCGGGCTTTGGGACCTCCTGTTGAAGCTTCCGGAAAGGCCCTTCCTGGAAGTCCTCTACCAGGCCACGGGCCTGGCCCTGGCCCGGGTAGCCCCCTGGGAAGAGGTGCTGGGATTTGCCGGCCCCGTGCCTCCCCAGCACCCCAAGGAGCCCGGGGAAGGCCGGGGATGGCTTGCCCTTGAGGCAGGGGAGGGTGTTCTGGTGGCCTACGGGGAGGAGGAGGGTCTACGGCAGGCCCGGGGCCTTCTGGAGGTGGCCGCCCGGCTCCTCCGGGTGCGGGCCCTGGAACGCTCCCTGGAAAGGATGCGGGAGGAATCCCTGGGCGGGGCGCTCCTGGAGGGCCTCATCCTGGGGGAAGCGGAACCCGACCGGCTCTTCGCCTTCGGCTTTACCGAGGGGGTGGAGTGGGTCCTGGCCCTGGTGGAACCCAAGGCGGTACCGGGCCGCCACCGGCTGGCGGAGGAGCAGAGGCGGGAGGCCACCCTGGAACTAAGGCGCCGGGCCGGCACCTTCCTGGACCGGCTGGGCGTGCCCTACCTCCTCACCACCCGGGGAAACCGCCTGGCGGCCATGTGGCAGGTGCACAACCCCAAGAAGGAGGCGCAAGACCTCCTTTCTGCCCTGCCCCCGGGAAGCCGGCTGGGGTATTCCGCGGTCCACGCCGCTGGCGATGAGGTGCAAAACGCCTACCGCGAGGCCCTCATCGCCCTCAAGGCGGCCCGGGCGGGGGAGGCCCTTTCCTTCAGCGGCCTGGATCCCGTGGCCTTTGTGCTTCTCCAGCAGTCCCCCGAGGACCTGAAGGCCCTGGTGGAACGCTACCTACCCCTGCCCCCGAAGCTCCTGAAGACCCTCGAGGTGTACATGGCCACGGGCAGCGTGGAAGAGGCGGCCTCTTCCCTCCACATCCACCCCAACACCCTGCGCTACCGCCTCAAGCGGATCGAAGCCGCCCTGGGCTCCCTGTCCCGACCCGAGGTCCTGGCCCAGGTCCACCTGGCCCTCAAGGCCCAAGACCTCCTGATGGGGTAAGATCCCTATATGCCAAAGCTCAGGGTGCTTCTCCTGGTCCTCCTGCTTTTGGGCGGCGGGGGAGGAGCCCAGACCCTCCTGGAGGCCACCGCCGTGGTGGCCTTGGCCTCCAGCCTGGACCCAGCGGTGCGCCTGCCGGCGGGAAGCTACAAGGCCAAAAAACCTGAACCCCTCCTCCTTCGCTTTCCCGAGGCCAAGGGGTATGCCCTCGAGGCCTTCGTGGCCAAAGGCATCGCCAGCAGGCTCCACGCTGCTTTCGTCCAGCAGGTGCTCACCAGCTTCGCCGCCGCAGGCTACTTCGTGGAGAGGCAGGAGGAGAAAACCATAGATGGGGAGGTGCGAAGCCTTTACCTCCTCAAGGACAGCCTGGGCCGGTCCGCCATCCTCCTGGTGGTGCGCAAGGGGGAGGAACTGGTCTACGGGTTCGGGAAAAAGCGTTAGCACCCCAAGCGTTAGTGCTTTGCTTCACGATTCAAGCTGCTCGTGCCTGTTGTCTCACCCAAACCCACCCCTTTAGCCAGGCCACAAAGCCGAAGGAAAAGCGTGCCCGTCTCCTGGGCTAAACCTCCGCCAGGTCCACCCGTTCCAGCACGGGGAGGGCCCTAAGGGCCTCCAGCACCTCCGGGCTTGGCTTCTCGTCCACGGTGAGCACAAAGAGGGCCCTTCCGCCGGGCACGTCCCGGCCCAGCTGCATTCCGGCGATGTTGACCCCCGCCTCGCCCAGGAGGGTTCCCACCTGGCCCACCACCCCCGGGCGGTCGTAGTTGACGCAGACCAGCATGTACCCCTCCGGCACCACCTCGAGGGCATAGTCGTCGATGCCCACCAGGCGGGGCTTACCCGCCATCACCACCCCGCGGGCCCGGCGCTCCTCCTGGTCGGTGGCAAGGCGCACCTCCAGAAGCCTGGTGTACTCCCCCGCCTCCTCCTGCCTGCGGGTGACAAGCCGGATGCCCCGGTCCTTAAGGAGGGGCCTGGCGGAAACCAGGTTCACCATCTCCTCCCCCAGCACCCGGGAGAGGAAGCCCTTGGCCACGGCGCTGGCCACGGGCTCGGGGTCCTTTTCAAACCGGCCCAGGAAGCTTACCTCCAGCACCTCGGGCCGGCCCCGGGTGATCTGGGCAAGAAGCTTCCCCAACGCCTCCCCCAGGGGCAGGAATCCCCTCAGGGCCTCGAGGGCCTCGGGATCAAACCCGGTGTTCAGGGCATAGGAAAGATCCCCCTCCAGGGTGCGCACCACCCGCTCCAAAACCGCCTCCCCCACCCGGTCCTGGGCCTCAAAGGTGTTGGCCCCCAGGTGGGCGGTGAGAACCACCTTCGGGTGGTTAAGAAGCGGGTGGTCCTTGGGGGGAGGCTCCTGGGCAAACACGTCCAGACCCGCGGCGAACAGGTGGCCTTCCTCCAACACCTCCAACAGGGCCTTCTCGTCCACGATGCCCCCTCTGGCGGCGTTCACCACCACCGCCCCCCGGGGGAGGAGGTAGAGTTCCCTCCTCCCGATCATCCCCCAGGTTTCCTCGGTGAGGGGGGTGTGGACGGTGAGGAAGTGGCTTTGGCGGAGGAGGTCGGAAAGGTCCTCCAGGAGCTCCACTCCCAGGCTCTCCGCCCGGGTCCGGGGGATGTAGGGGTCGTAGGCCAAGACCCGCATCTCAAACCCCTTGGCGAAGCGGGCCACCTGGCTTCCGATCCTCCCCAGGCCGACGATGCCCAGGGTTTTCCCCTTAAGCTCCAGGCCCAGGAACTTCCGGTCCCACTCCCCGGCACGGATCTTGCGGTCGGAAAGGGCGATGCCCCGGGCCGCCGCCAAGAGAAGACCAAAGGCCAGCTCCGCCGCCGAGCGGGTGTTGGCCTCGGGGACGTTTACCACCAGGATGCCCAGGCGGCTTGCCGCCTCGAGGTCCACGTTGTCCACGCCTACCCCGCCCCGTCCCACCACCTTGAGCCGCTTGCCCCGCTTCAGTAGCTCAGCATCCACCTGGGTTCGGCTCCGGGTGATGAGGGCATCGTAGGCGGGGATGATCTCCAAAAGCTCCTCCCGCCCGATCCCCGGCCGGTAGTCCAAAAGCACCCCTGGGTACTTCACATCCCCAAGCCGCATGTCGTCGGAAACCAGGACCCGCCACATATACCCTTGACCCTAGCAGAAAGCCCCTCTTCCAGCAACAAGCCCGGTACACTACACCACAAGCCTGTGGTATCTTGTCCAGGACCGAGAGGAGGAGGTATGAAAGTAGCCCTGGTAACCGATTCCACCGCCGACCTGCCCAAGCCCCTAAGGGAGCGCCTGGGGGTACGGGTAGTGCCCCTTTACGTGAACCTGGGGGGGCGCATCTACAAGGACTGGGAGGAGATCACCCCCGAGGAGATCTTCAAGAAGGTGCGGGAGGGGGAGGCCTTTCCCACCACCAGCCAGCCTTCCCCTGAGGATTTCCAGCGGGCCTACCAGGAGGCCCTGCAGGAGGCCGACCACGTGCTTTCCATCCACATCTCGGCCAAACTCTCGGGCACCGTGCAGTCCGCCCTTCTTGCGGCGCAAAACTTTCCGGAGCGGATCACCGTCTTTGACAGCCAGGCGGCCTCCCTGGGCATCGGCATGATGGTCCTAAGGGCCCACGAGCTCTTGCAAGCAGGCCAGGCCCTGCCCGAGGTCATCCGCGAGCTTGAGCGCATCCGCCAGGATCACTTCGTGCGCTTCAGCGTGGCCACCCTGGAGTTTTTAAAGCGGGGCGGGCGGATCGGCGGGGCCCAGGCCCTGTTGGGTACCCTCCTGGGCATCAAGCCCATCCTGACCGTAAAGGAGGGCCGGGTGGAGGCGGCGGGCCGGGCCCGAGGGGAAAGGAAGGCCAAGGAGGAAATCCTAAAGGACTTCCAAGCCTGGGCCAGGGGAAGGGAGCACATCCGGGCCTTCTTCCTCTATAGCGCCGAGGAGGGTGCGGTCAGGGAACTGAAGGAAATGGTTCTCTCTTCGGGCCTGCCGGTGGAGGAAGCCCTGGTGAGCGAGCTGGGGGCGGTGATCGCCAGCCACACCGGCCCCGGAACCTACGGGTTTTATGCCTACAGCCTCTAAAGTAGCCTTCGTGGCCGACTCCACCTTAGGCCTGTGCCCCGAAGAGGCCTTAAAACAGGGCATTCACGTGGTGCCCCAGCAGGTGATCTGGGGGAATAGAACCCTCCGCGACCAGCTGGACATCACCGACGAGGAGGTCCTAGACCTCCTGCGCCGAGGGGAGCGGCTTTCCACCAGCCAGGTGGCCCTCGAGGACCTGCGCTCCACCTATGAAACCCTACTGCAAACCCACGAGCGGGTTCTTTCCGTCCACGTGTCCGGCCACCTCTCGGGAACCGTGGCCACCGCCATGGCGGTGGCCCGGGAGTTCGGGGAAAGGGTCAAGGTGCTGGACTCCTGGTCCCTGAACGGGGGCCTCCCCTTGGTGCTGGAGGAAGCCCGCCGGCTTCTGATAAGAGGGGTGGCCTGGGAACACCTGGAGGAAGCCGTTGCCCCCTACCGGGAGAGGGTGCGGGGCTATGTCCTGCCCGAAACCCTTATCTACCTGCACCGCTCCGGGCGGATCTCCGGCCTGCAGAGGTTCATGGGCGGGCTTCTCAGCATCCTTCCGGTGCTGGAGGTCAAGGGGGGCCGGGTCCTGGCTGGCCCCCGGGTGCGGGGCTTCAAGGAGGGCCTGCGCAGGCTGGTGGAGCTCTTCCGCCGGGACTTCCCGGATGGGGGACTCGTTTACCTGGCCCATGCGGGCAACCCGGAGGGCGCCAGGACCTTGGGCGAGGCCCTGAGGGCGGAAGGCGTGGAGGTCTTGGGCACCTTGCGGGCAGGGGCTGCGGTGAGCGTCCACGCGGGCCCGGGCACCGTGGCCCTCTTCGCCGGGCCCAGGGGGTGAAGCATGCGGGCGGTGGTGCAACGGGTCACCGAGGCCTTCGTGGAGGTGGAAGGCGAGGAGGTGGGGAGGATCGGCCTCGGGCTTCTGGTCCTCCTGGGGGTGGGGCAAAAGGACACCGTGGAGGACGCCCACTACCTGGCCCGCAAGATCGTAAGCTTGCGCATCTTCCAGGACGAAGCCGGCAAGATGAACCGGTCCCTCAAGGAGGTGGGGGGGGAGGTGCTTTTAGTGAGCCAGTTCACCCTTTACGCGGACACCCGTAAGGGAAACCGCCCCTCCTTTATCAAGGCCGCACCCCCCGATGTGGGGAAAAGGCTCTACGAGGCCGCCATAGAGGCCTTCCTCCAGCAGGGGGTCCACGTGGAAACCGGCATCTACGGGGCCCACATGCGGGTCCACCTGGTGAACGACGGCCCCGTCACCCTCCTTTTGGACTCGGAGGAGCGCCTTAGGCCGAGGTAGCCTCTCACCCCTCTCACCCTGGCCCCGGGGAGAATGGGGCGTGCTCCCGGGCACGGGGTAAAGATGAAAAAGATAGAACCCAAAGACTGGATCCCCCTCATCAAGCCCTACGCCAAGCCCAACACCCTAAGAAGCCTGCGCCAGGTGGCGGACACCCTTCTTCCCCTTCTCCTCCTCTTCTACCTGGCCCACCGGGCCCTTTCGGTCTCCCTCTTCCTTACCCTGGCCTTAGACGCCCTGGCCGCCCTCTTCCTGGTGCGCCTCTTCATCCTCCAGCACGACGCCGGCCACGGCTCCTTCTTCCCCAGGAAGTGGATGAACGACCTCCTGGGCTTCCTCGCCGGGGTCTTGACCCTCGTTCCTTACCACCACTGGCAGCTATCCCACGCCCGGCACCACGCCACCAGCGGCAACCTGGACAAGCGGGGGGTGGGGGACATCTACACCATGACCCTGGAGGAGTACCTCAAGGCCAGCCCCTGGGACAGGCTCAAGTACCGCCTTTACCGGAACCCCTGGATCATGTTCTTCCTGGGGCCCATCTACGTCTTTATGCTCTCCTACCGGCTTCCTCTGGGCTACGGCTCGGACAAGCCTTCTGTGCGCAACTCCGTGGCCTTAACCAACCTCTTCCTGGCCCTCTTGCTGGCGGGAATCGTGGTCTTCTTCGGGGTTAAGACCCTCCTCTTCGTCTACCTGCCCATCCAGTACCTGGCGGGAATGATCGGCATCTTCCTCTTCTACGTGCAGCACCAGTTTGAGGATGTCTACTGGGAGCACGACCCTCGCTGGGAGCACTTGAAGGCCGCCATGGAGGGGAGCACCTACCTAAAGCTTCCCAGGGTCCTCCAGTGGCTCACCGGGAACATCGGCTTCCACCACATCCACCACCTGGCCCCCAAGATCCCCAACTACCTCCTGCCCAAGGTGCAGGAGGAGGTGGACCTGGTCAAGGTGGCCCCCACGGTTACCCTCAAGGATGCCTTCAAAATCGCCTTCGCCGACATGCACCTCTACGATGAGGAAAGCCGGAAGCTGGTGGGCTTTAAGGAGGCTCACCAGCGCCTGCGGGAAGCCCAAGGCAAGAAGGCCTACTAAGCGCTCCCTTGGGTTTAAAGGAGCCCTGCGGGGCTCCTTTTTGGTTACTCAAGACCCAAATGCTCCCGAATCCGAATGTCCAAAGCCTCTAGAAGATCCCCAGGAAGCGTCCCCAGGTGCGCCCTAACCCTTCTGCGGTGAACATGGCGGATGAGCTGGACCTGGGCTTTGCTGTCCCGGTCCAAACCGGTGCGGTCTGCAGGAAGGAATAGCTCAAAGGGATAAATCCGGGAAATGTTGGAAGTTAAGGGCACCACCACCAGAACCGGGGAGTAAGCGTTGGCCACATCGTTGGTCACCAGGATGGCGGGCCGCACCTTGGCGGCCTCCCCGGGACTTCCCGGGTCAAAGTCTACTAGGAGGATGTCGCCCCTTCTCAGCTCCACGAGGTCTCTGCCAGGGTTTCCTCCAAGCCGGAGTCCAGGAGGGGATCCTGGAGAAAATCAGCATCCTTGGCTAGGTCGCGGTACCCCTGGGCAAGCTCCACCTCTCTCAAACGCTTCAGGGCCAAGGCGAACACCTCGCTTCTGGTAAGGCCCAGGCGGGTGCGCATCTCCTCCACGTACTGCGCCAGGATAGGATCCAGGCTTATGGTGTAGCGCACATGGGCTTTCACACGTAACATCATACTCCATGTGCGCCTAGTGCTTAAAGTGCCGCACCCCGGTGAACACCATGGCCATGCCCAGCTCGTCCGCCGCCCGGATGGAATCCTCGTCCCGCACGCTTCCCCCGGGCTGGATGATGGCGCTGATGCCAAACTCCCCCGCCAGGCGCACCACGTCGTCAAAGGGGAAAAAGGCATCCGAAGCCAATACCGCCCCCCTGGCCTTCTCCTTGGCGGTCTTCAGGGCATGCTTGGCGGAGGCGTAGCGGTTGGTCTGCCCCACCCCGATGCCCAGGGTCTGGCCCCCCTTGGCCACCACGATGGCGTTGGAGCGCACGTGCTTCACCACCTTCCAGGCGAAGAGGAGGTCCTGCCACTCCTCCTGGGTGGGAGCCTTTTGCGTGACCACCTTGGGCTCCATGGGATCCAGGGTATCCGCATCCTGGAGAAGCACCCCGCCCCTCAGGCGGCGGAGGTCCAGGTAGGGGCCTTCTGCAGGGAAGGGCACCTCGAGGAGCCGGAGGTTCTTCTTGCGGGAAAAGACCGCCAGGGCCTCCGGGGTGAAGCCCGGGGCCAGGACCACCTCCAAAAAGACCTCCCTCATGGACTCCGCCGTGGGTCCGTCCACCTCCCGGTTAAAGGCCACGATGCCCCCGAAGATGGAAACCGGGTCCGCCTCGTAGGCCTTCCGGTACGCCTCCAAAGGACCTTCCCCCAAGGCCACCCCGCAGGGGTTCTGGTGCTTGATGGCCACGCAGGCAGGGCCCTCAAACTCCGAAACCAGGTTCCAGGCGGCCTCGGCGTCCAGGTAGTTGTTGAAGCTCATGGCCTTGCCCTGGAGGACCCGGGCCTCCAAAAGAGGCCCCTTTTCTCCATACACCCGGTAAAGGGCCGCTTCCTGGTGCGGGTTTTCCCCGTAGCGCAAGGGGCTTTCCCGCCTGAGGACCAAAAACTTCTCAGGGGGGAACTTCTCTCCGGCAAGCCACTCGGCGATGGCGGCGTCGTAGCTGGCGGTGTGGGCGAAGGCCTTGCGGGCAAGCTCCCTGCGGAACTCAAGGGAAGGGCCTTCCTCGAGGGCCTGAAGCACCCGAGGGTAGTCCTCAGGGTCGCACACGGGCAGGACCGCCATGTGGTTCTTGGCCGCCGCCCGGAGCATGGCGGGGCCCCCGATGTCGATCTGCTCCAGGGCCTCGGCGAAATCCGCTCCCCTGGCCACCGTCTCCCGGAAGGGATAGAGGTTGACCGCCAGGACCCTGATCCGCTCAAAGCCCAGGGCCTTGAGCTCCTCCTCCTGGTCGGGCCGGGCGAGAAGCCCCGCATGCACCTTGGGGTGGAGGGTCTTGACCCGGCCCTCGAGGACCTCGGGAAAACCCGTGAAGTCCGAGATGTAGGTGACGGGAAACCCCGCCTCCACCAAGGCCCTGTGGGTGCCCCCCGTGGCCAAGAGCCTATAACCAAGCCTTAAAAGCCCTTGGGCGAAGGGCACGAGCCCCCTCTTGTCGGAAACGGAAAGAAGCGCCCACATAAGGCGCATTCTACCGGCTACACTAAGGGGGATGAGCATCTACGAGGCCATCAAGGAAACCATCAAGGAGGCCATGAAGGCCCGGGACCAGAAGACCCTGGACTTCGCCCGGGTGGTGAAGGCGGAGCTGGACCGAAAAGGGGATGGTAAGCCCCTGCCCGATGTCGAGGCGGTGAAGGTGCTCAAGGCCCTGCGCGAGATCGCCCTGGAGCAGGGCAACACCTTTGAGGTGGAGTTCCTGGACCGCTTCCTCCCCAAGGAGATGAGCGAGGAGGAAATAGAGGCCTGGATCCGGGAGAATATAGACTTCTCCCAGTTCAAGACCCCCCTGGCGGCCATCGGGGTGGTGACCAAGGCCTTGGGGCCCAGGGCCCCCGGGGAAAAGGTACGGCGGGTCATCGAGCGCTTAGCGAAATGAGCCCTTGGGAACGGATAGAGCTGGAGGAGATCCTCACCGAGCCGGTGAGGCTGGTGAAGGAGAGGGTGCGCACCCACACCGGGAAGGAGCTCACCTACATCTACCGCCCGGGGCCGGTGGCGGCCAGCTTCGTCCTTCCCGTGACCGACAAGGCCACCGCCCTTCTCATCCGCCAGTACCGCCACCCCACGGGCAAGTTCCTCCTGGAGATCCCCGCGGGCAAGGTGGATCCCGGGGAAACCCCCCTGGAGGCCGCCCAACGGGAGCTTCTGGAGGAGGTGGGCGCCGAGGCCAGGTGGTTCTTCCCCCTTCCCCCCTTCCACCCCCAGCCCTCCTTCACCGCGGTGGTCTTCCACCCCTTCCTGGCCCTTCAGGCGGAGGTGGTGGCCAAGCCGGCCCTCGAGGACGGGGAGCTTCTGGAAACCGTGGAACTCCCCCTTCCCGAGGTCTACCGCCTCCTGGAGGCCGGGGAGATCCAGGACGCCTCCACCGCCCTCACCCTCTTCTACGCCCGGCCCCACCTGGAAGCCGAAGGCCTCCTGTAATACCCCCCACCCTGCCCTCGCCCGGACGATCCTCCTGGAGCCCTATGGGGCACGATGTAGCGGGAAGGGGTATAAAAAGCCGTATCTGGATGCATAAAACGCGCCTGGGAAAGGGGCCGGGGGCTTGGTAGACTGGCCCCGTATGAAACCCAGCATCCACACTCCGCTTCCTGGTCCCAAGGCCAAGGCCCTCCTGGAAAGGGGGCAGGCGGTCCTCTCCCCTTCCTACATCCGCCCCTACCCCTTTGTCCCCGCCCGGGGGCAGGGCGTGTTCCTGGAGGACGTGGACGGGAACATCTTCCTGGACTTCATGGCGGGGATAGCGGTCAACACCACCGGCTACGCCCACCCCAGGGTGCTGGAAGCCGTGCGGGCCCAGGCGGAGCGCTTCGCCCACGTGTGTTTTTCCGACTTCACCCACGAGCCCACCCTTTCCCTGGCGGAAAGGCTGGTGGGGAGGCTCGGCGGAGGCTACCGGGTCTTCTTCGGCAACTCCGGCACCGAGGGGATCGAAGCCGCCATCAAGCTGGTGCGCCACCACACGGGAAGGCCCTACCTCCTGGCCTTTACCGGAGCCTTCCACGGCAGGAGCCTGGGCGCCCTCTCCCTCACCGCCAGCAAAAGCGCCTACCGCAAGGGCTTCTCCCCTCTCCTTCCCGGGGTGGTGCACGTCCCCTTCCCCAATCCCTTCCGCCCCCCCCTGGGGGCAAGGCCGGAAGAGGTGGGGAAAGCGGTGCTGGAATACCTGGAGCACCTTTTCCGCACCGTGGTTCCCCCGGAGGAGGTGGCCGCCTTCTTCTTGGAGCCCATCCAGGGCGAAGGGGGATATTTGGTGCCTCCGCCGGGATTCATCCCCGAGCTCAAGGCTCTTCTGGAACGCTACGGCATCCTCCTGGTGGCGGATGAGGTGCAGTCGGGCGCTGGCCGCACCGGGCACTTCTTCGCCCTCGAGCACGAGGGGGTCAAGGCGGACGTCTACGTCCTGGCCAAGGGCCTGGCCTCCGGCTACCCTCTGAGCGCCCTTCTTTTCCGGGAGGAACTCGCAAGCTGGCGCCCCGGGGCCCACGGCACCACCTTTGGCGGCCAGGCGGTGGCCGCCGCCGCCGCCCACGCCACCTTGGACCTTTTGGAGGCGGGCCTCATGGAAAACGCCAGGCAGGTGGGGGCCTACCTCCTCAGGGAGCTCAAGGCCATGCAGGGCCGCTTCCCCTTCCTGGGGGATGTGCGGGGGAGGGGGCTCATGATCGGCCTGGACTTCGGCACCCCAACGGAGGAGCAGCCCGACCTCAGGGACAAGGCCGTGGAGCTGGCCTTCAAGAAGGGGCTTCTCCTCCTCCCCGCCGGGCCTTCCGCCCTCCGCATCGCCCCGCCCCTCATCCTCACGGAACCGGAGGCGGCCCTGGGTCTGGAGATCCTCGAGGAGGTCTTCCAGGCGCTCTAGCGCCCTCCTGCCCCAGGGCAAGGGGTTCAGAAAACCCTTGGCCATGCTGGAAGGGCTACAGGGCGCAATACCCAGCGAAGCGGTTCGCTTAAAAGCCGGGAGGGGATGAAAAATGGGCCAGGGAGGACCTCCCTGGCCCCAAACCTTCGGGTTCTATTTGGGTTCTCCGGGCCAGTCCCCCACCACCCCCGGTGCCGCCCACTCCATGGTGAGGAGCTCCTGGAGGGTGGCCTTTTTCCCCGCCGGGATCCGCAACACCCCCTTCCGGTCTTGGATGGGACCCGTGAAGGGGTCAAAGGTGGGCTTGGGGCTCTGCATATCCTTCAGAAGGGCCATGATGCGGTCGTAGACGCTCACCTTCTTCCCGCCCACCGACATCTCCGCCTTCTGCAACAGGGGCACGTGCTTGGGGTTTATGGGCACCCCGTAATCCGCCCCCATCTCCACCGCCTTGTGCTGCAGGAGCCAGAAGTAATCCACATTCTCCAGGTTCTTGGCGGTGTAGACCCCCTCCTTCACCTTCTTGAGGAAGTCAATGTAGATCACCTCCCAGTGCACGATCTGGCCGGAGACCACGTGGTCCGGGGCGAACTTCAGCATGGGGGTGTAGTGGCCGAAGGAATAGGCTCCTTTCTTGGCCGCCGTCTGGATCACCGTAGGGGTGTCCTCGGTGAAGGCGAAGACGTCCGCCCCTTGGGCCAGAAGGGCCTCCGTGGCCTCTCGGGCCTTGGCCGGGTCGTACCAGGCGTTGATCCAGCGCACCAAAACCTGGGCCTTGGGGTTCACCGCCCGGACCCCCAGGGCGAAGGCGTTGATGTGCCGCTTCACCTCAGGGATGGGGAAGGCGGCCACATACCCCACCTTGCCCGTCTTGGAAAGGGCCCCGGCGGCCAGGCCGTTCAGGTAATAGACCTGGTAGAAGTCCGCCATGTAGGTGGCCACGTTGGGGGCCCGCTTGATCCCGGTGGCGTGGGCGAAGATGACGTTCGGGTACTTCCTGGCCCCCTCGAGGACCGCCTCCATGTACCCAAAGCTGGTGGCAAAGATCACCTGGCACCCTTCCTTCACGAACCGGTCCATGACCGGAAGGGCCTGGGCCTCGGGCACGCTTTCCACATACCGGGTTTCCAGCCAGGGAAGGGCTGCCTCCGCCTTCTTACGCCCCTGGTCGTGGGCGTAGGTCCACCCGGCATCCCCGATGGGCCCCACGTAGATGAAACAGGCCTTGAGCTTATCCCCTTGGGCCCATGCCAACCCCAACGCCAGCAACAAAACGCCTAATGCCTTCCTCATCCTTCACCTCCCCCGGTCAAAGGGCTGGCCCAGGGCCTTAGGGGCCCGGGCACGGCCCGAAAGGGCCAGAACCAGGATAACCAAAAGGTAGGGCATGGCGGCGAAGGCCTCCGACGGTATAGGTACACTGCCCTGCAACCGGAACTGCAGGAAGAACAAAAGGCCAAAAAGATAGGCCCCGAAAACCGCCCTTAGGGGCTGCCAGGCGGCCAGGATCACCAAGGCGATGGCCACCCACCCCAGCCCCGAGGTCATGCCATCCGTCCAGGAAGGCCGGTAGGCCAGGGAAAGGTAGGCCCCCGCCATCCCGATAAGCCCGCCTCCCAGGGCCAAGGCCCCGTAGCGCACCCCATCCACGCTGACCCCGAAGAGATCCGCCGCCTTGGGGTTTTCCCCCACACTCCTCAGGTAAAGGCCAAACCGGGTGCGGAAGAAAAGGAGGTGAAGGCCGAAGGCCAAGGCCAAAGCCAGCGCCGCCAAAACCCCTTCCGGCAAGGGGTTGGGGAGGGGCACCCCCTCGTACCGCTTCCCCAAAAGCCCCGAGGCCCCAAGCCCCAAGGCGGCCAGGGCCAGCCCCGCCACGAACTGGTTGGCCCTCAGGGAAACGGCGAACACCCCCAGGAATAACCCCAGCAAAGACCCCACCCCCACCCCGGCCAGCACCCCCAGGACCGGGTGGGCTTCCAGACCCACGGCAAAGGCCGCCAGGGCGGCAAGGGCCATCATGCCCTCCACCCCCAGGTTCACCACCCCGCCCCGCTCGGAGAGAAGGGCCCCGAGCGAGGCCAGCAGGATGGGGGTACCGAAAAGGACCGCACGCAAAAGGGCCTCTTCCATCAGCGCCTCCAGACCAGGCGGTGGCGGCTTAAGGCCTCCGCCCCGATGAAGCTCAAAAGCAAAAGCCCCGCCACCACGTCCACCACCCGGAAGGGCATGGAAAGGGCAAGCTTCAACGCATCCCCTCCCGCCAGGACCAGCCCCAAGAGGGGAGCGGTGAGGAGAACCCCGAGAGGCCTCCCCCTGGCCAACCAGGCCACCAGGATGGCGGTGAAGCCGTAGCCCAGGGAGATCTGGGCCGGCTCCAAAAGCCTCAGGTGGATCCCCGCCACCTCCCCCACCCCCGAAAGCCCAGCTAGGAGGCCGGAAGAAAGCGCGGCCAGAAGGAGGAGCCTTCCCTGCTTCAAGCCCAGGTACCGCGCCGCCTTGGGATTTTCGCCCAGGATGCGCCACTCAAAGCCCAAAGGGGTGCGGAAAAGGAGAGCCTGAAGGAGCAAGGCTGCTGCGATCCCCAAAACCAGGGTGGGCCAGTGCACCAAGGTATCCCCCAGGCGGGGAAGCTGGGCTTCGGGGGGAAAGCGGTCCGTATAGAGGAAGCCGAAAACCTGCCTTCCCTTCCAGGGACCGGCCACCAGGTAAACCACCAGGTAGTAAGCCAGGTAGTTCTGCATGAGGGTGGTGAGGATCTCGTTGGCCCCGAAGCGCACCCGAAGCCAAGCGGCAATCCCCACCCATACCGCTCCCAGGCTACCCCCCAGGAGAAACATCAGGGGCAGGGTCCAAGGACCCGGGGGAAGGAAAAGGGCCACGTAAGCGGCCCCCACCGCCCCCAAAAGGAGCTGCCCCTCCGCCCCGATGTTGAAAAAGCCCACCCGGAAGGCCAGGGCTAGGCCCGAGCCGATGAGGAGAAGGGGGATGGTGCGCCGCGCCACCTCCGCCAAGCCCAGGGTATCCGTGAGGGGGGAGAAAAGGAGGGCGTACGCCTTAAGTGGGGGTACGCCGTAAGCCAGGAAAATGAGGCCCAAAAGAAAAAGGGCCAGGAGGAGAAAGAGGGCATAGGCTCCCAACACCTTTCCCCGGGTGGGGTTTGGCTCCAGCTCCCACCTCATACCCGCCCCTCCGTCATCATCCGCCCCAGGCGCTCCCGGTCCGCCTCTTCCCGGGGAATGGGTCCCACGAAGCGGCCATGGTACAAGGCCGCCACCCGGTGGGAAAGGCTTAGGATCTCATCCAGGTCCTCGCTCACCAGAAGCACGGCCGAGCCTGCCTGCACCAGGTCCAGGATGCGTCCGTGGACCTCCTCGCTGGCCCCCACGTCCACCCCATAGGTGGGGTGCATGGCGAGAAGCAAGCGGGGACTTACCTGGAGCTCACGGGCCAAAATGACCTTTTGCACGTTCCCACCGGAAAGGAAACGCACAGGGGTCCGGGGGGAGGGGGTACGGATGCCGTAGCGCCCGATGAGGGCCTCCGCCTCTTTTTCCATGGCCCGGTGGTTCAGGATGCCCCCAGGAGCAAAGCGGCGGTAGGTCCTCAAGGCCAGGTTCTCCGCCACGCTCATGCCCTCCACCACGCCCATGCTCCGCTCCTCGGGAATGTGGGCCACCCCCAGGGCGAAAAGCCGGGCCGGGTCCCGGGGCCACGGGCCTTCCCTAAACCTTATCCTTCCCCGGAAGGGCCTAAGGCCCGCCAAGGCCTGCACCAGCTCGGCCTGTCCGCTTCCCGCCACCCCCGCTATCCCCAAGACCTCCCCTGCCCTTAGGCTGAAGGAAACCCCCTGGACGGGGAAACCGTGCCGGGGCACCAGAAGGTCCTCCACCTCGAGGATCACTTCCTCCCGGGGCGGGGGCACCTTGGGGGGCGGGGCCAGGCTCCGGCCCACCATGAGGCGCACCAGGAGGTCCTTGTCGGCCTCCTGGCGCAAGACCTCCCCCACCTTTTCCCCGGCCCGGAGGACGGCGATGCGGTCGGCAATGGCCAGAACCTCGTCCAGCTTGTGGCTGATGAAGATCACGGAAAGGCCCACGGCCTTCAGGCGTTGGATCTCCTGGAAAAGGGCCTCCGCCTCCTTGGGGGTCAAGACGCTGGTGGGCTCGTCCAGGATGAGGACCTTGGGGCGGTTCAGGAGGGCGCGCAAAAGCTCCACCCGCTGCTTCTCCCCCGCGGAAAGCCGGGCCACGGGCGCCTCGAGGTCCACGCCCAAAGGGTGGCCTTCCAATAGCGCCCTAAGCCGCCGCACCAAGGCCCGGCGGGAGAACACGGCCGGAAGGTCAAGCCCCAAGGCCAGGTTCTCGGCCACGGTGTGGGCCTCGATGAGCTCAGGATGCTGGGGCACGAGGGCGATGCCCAGGCGCTGGGCGGCCTTGGGGGACGGGATCCGCACCTCCTTGCCCTCCAGCAGAATCCTCCCCTCATCCGGGGCATAAAGGCCGTAGAGGATGCTCACCAGGGTGGTCTTCCCCGCCCCGTTCTCCCCCAGGAGGGCCAGAACCTCTCCCGGGGCCACCTCGAGGGTGATGCGGCGGTTGGCCACCACGGAACCGAAGCGCTTAGTGATGTTCTCCAGCTTCAGCATGGATCGGGCCTCGAGGGCCGGCCTTGAGGATACCACGCCTGAGCCCGCTTCCCAGCCCCCTCGGCAAGGGGAACCGCCGGTAAAAGCAGTACCTCAACCGTACCAAAGACCCCCGGCCATGCTACCGGGGGGTAAAGCATTGCGTCCTGGAAATGGCGGGCCCGGAGGGATTCGAACCCCCGACCTACCGCTTAGAAGGAGCGTACCGGCCCCTCCCCTACATTCCCCCTCTTGGCAGAATGCCCTTGTTTACGGGATTTTTCTTCTCCCTCCTTCTCATACCCCTCCCCCCTGGTTCACCCCATAAGCTAACCATTCGCTAACACCCCGTTGCCCTCCTTCTCTCCCCCGGGTGGGGGTAGATTGAAGGACGGGTGAAGGAGTATGCACTCCTCCGAGTGGAGCTTTCTCGTCTACCAGGAGAGGCAGGGCCTTTTAGGTGCGGCTTGCCTTCTCCATCCAGGCCCTTTTGAAGCTCTGAAGGACTTCACCTACGACCTTCCTGATGCCTTGCTAGAGGCGCTAGGGGCCTTGGCTTACGATGTTGCCCCCCCCGCAGAGCTGGAAGAGGTCATGAAAGCGCTGGAGCAAAGGCCTCTGAGGGGGAAAAGCGCCTATTGGGCCCTCGAGGAGTGGCGGAAAAGGGCCTGGTTCGCGAAGGCCCGTTTCCCTCAGGCGTGGCGAGGGTGGGCCTACCCCATCCTGGCCAACGTGGCCCTGGAGGCGCGTGAGGCGGGGACTTCGCCGGCCAAGGGGCTGGAAGCCGCCTTTTTCTTCCGAGTGGAGGGCTGGGCGGAAGAGCCCTACCCCCCTCCGGATGATCCGCGCCTCGAGCCCTGGGTAGGGGAGTCTAAGAGTTCTTTCCTCGAGCGAGCGGGGCGCTACTACGACGAATACCAGGAGCGGCTAAGGGCAGTTCCCCACGAAGCGGCCCCATCCTGGACTACCCGACAGCGGGACCTCCTCTTGGTGGCCTTGAGGGAGCTGGAAGGGCTGAGCTACGCCAAGCTCCTTGAGCGGGTAGACGAGCTCATGGAGAACCCCACCCTCGCGAAGTACCTCAGCCAGAGGGGGGCAAGCCCCTCCTCGGAAGACGGGCCCAACTTGAACCTGGAAGTCGTCATCAAGGCCATAAAGGGGACCAAGCGCCGGCTTGGCCTCGGGTGAGGGCCTTCTTTTGGGCGCTGTCCTCAGAGCGTGAGCGAAAACCGCAACGCTACGCCCGGCGGAAGTAAAGGGAGGGGGTATATCGCGGATCCCGGGAGGCCTCCTGCGCCAAGGCACAAGGGGTTTTTCCCCTTCCGGAGGGCGCTTCCAGAAGCGAAGGCAGAGAGGGGGCTCAGAATACCCCTCCCCCGCACCCTGAGGACCGGGCCTCACTCCTCCTCGTACTCCAGGAGGTCCTGGACCCCATAGGGCTTGCCCGTGAGCTTCCGTAGTCCCCAGATGACCCAGGCGAGGGCCTCGAGGTCGGGGCGCTTCTTCTCCCCACGGGCCAGCCCGTAAACCGTATTGCGCCCCACCTTTCCTGCTAGTACCTGGGCCAGGGCATAAGCGCTGACCCCCTCCCGGTCTAAAACGCTCCTGAGCTTGAGCCGGATATGCGGGCCGTTCATGGCCTAAGCTTACCAAAGTTGAGGACCATAACTATTGACATAGTGCCCATATTTGGGTACTATAAGGGCACCTAGGGGGCGACCCGCCAAGACCGACCCCCTAGGGCTCACCAGAGGAGGTAAGCATGACCAAGCCTATCAGCAACCCCACCAAGCGGCAAGAGGCCCCCAAGTTCCCCGCCACGCCCCGGAGGAAGGCCCTGCTGGCCCGGGTGCACGCCCTGGCCAAGGAGCTGGGCCTCGAGGGGGACGCCTACCGCCTGGTCCTCCGGGCCCTCACCGGGAAGCCTTCCTGCGCCCTCATGACGGAGGAGGAGCTTCTTGAGGCGGCCCGGGGCCTCGAGGCCCTCCGCCGGGAGGGGGAGGACAACAGCGCCGAGGCCCTGCGCCGGGAGTTCGGTTGGATGTAGGGCGGAAGGGGGCGGGGACTTCCCCGCCCCTCCCCTTCACCAGGAGGGCGAAGCGTGCTCAGGGCTTGGGGGTTCACCCTATTCCTCGCCTGGCTTTGGTTCTGGTCCACCGGGGACGGGGAGCCCGCCCTCTTCGCGGCCTCCCTGGGCCTGAGCGCGTCCCTGGTGGCGTGGCTTGCGGTGAAGGAGGGAGAACATGGACGCGCTGACGGCTAAGCGAGAGGCCCTTTGGCACTTCCTCGAGGCCCGCCTCGGGGAGATAGCGGAAAGTTTGGACCTCCCCGTCCTGGAGGAGCCCCGGCTGATGGAGGCCCTCGAGGCCGGCTACCTGGCCGCCCTCGAGGACTTCGCCCCGGCCCTCCACCGGTGGGTAGGGGGGGTGGAACGAAACGATTTGGCCTCGTTCCTTCCCCTACTGGATAGGGGAGCGCACCATCAGGCTTATGGGAGAGAAGAAGCGGCTTTACACCGTGAGGGAGCTTCGGGAGGCCGTGGGCCACGACCTTATCGGGGAACACCTGGCCTACGCCCTGGCCCGGCTCCACGGCTTTCGTCTGGGAAAGCGCCTGGTGGTGCCGGCCCACGTGGTGGAGGCCCTTCTGGAGGGGAAGCTGGACCTCGAGGCGGCGCTCCTCGAGGCCCGGAGGAGGAGGGGGCGGGCATGACCCTGGAGCAGGCCCTTTTGGCCTTGAAGCGGATTAGGGAGGCCTACCGGGCCTGGGACGCGGGCCGGCTCGAGGCGGAGGAGGCCCTGGTGGAGGTGGGGGAGGCCCTCGAGGGCCTCTTCCCTGACCGGGGGGAGGACGAGGAGCCATGAGGGGCGGGTGCTGGGACGCCTCCGCCTTCGCGGAGGAGGTTCAGGCGGTGCTCAGGGACTGGCGCAAGGGGCTCCTCACGGACCGGGAGGCCCTCGAGGCCGTCCTCGAGGCCGCCTACGCCAACAACTTCGGGGACGGGTTGGAGGATGGCGGTGAGGACGAATAGGGCGGTAGAGGAGGCCCTGAGGGCCTACCTGGCCCAAGAGGAGGTGGAGCTGTGAAAAAGGCTTCAGGCCGCCCCGCCCAAGGAACGGCCTGCCTGGGTGAAGGAGTTGCTAGGCCCAGCTTAGCACAGCGAGCGGCCACGCGCTACGCCGCTTTAGGCTACGCTGTTCTCCCCCTCCTCCCCGGGGAGAAGCGCCCCCATCCGGGGCTGGCCCCCCACGGGCTCAAAGACGCTACCGGGGACCCGGCCACCCTCGAGGCTTGGTGGCGCGCCTGCCCCGAGGCCGGGGTGGGGCTCTTGGCCCCGGAGGGGGTCTTGGTCCTTGACGTGGACCAGGGGGAGGCCTGGGAGGCGCTACGCCGGGACTTCCCGGCCCTCGAGGCCACCCCCCGGCAAAGGACCCCCAAGGGAGGGGTACACCTTTTCTTCCGGCTTCCTGAAGGGGTGAGGCTTTCCGCCAGCGTGCGGGCCCTCGAGGGGGTGGACCTCCGGGGCATGGGGCGGGCCTACGTGGTGGCCTGGCCCACCCGGCTGAAGGACGGGAGGGGGTACGCCTGGGAGGTGCCCCTGGTGCCCCCGGAGGAGCTTCCCCTGGTGCCTCAAGGCCTCCTCCTGAAGCTCCTCCCGCCGCCCCCTCCGAGGGAGGCGTGGACTCCGGTGGAAGGGGCGAGTCCCAAGCGGCTAAGGGCCCTCCTCGAGGCCTACGCCGCCCAAGTGGCCCGCACCCCGGAGGGGCAGAGGCACAACACGCTCATCCGCTACGCCGTGGCCGCCGGGGGGCTCATCCCCCACGGGCTAGACCCCAGGGAGGCGGAGGAGGCCCTGGTGGCCACCGCCATGAGCGCCGGCCTCCCCGAGAAGGAGGCCCGGGCCGCCGTGGCATGGGGCCTTGAAGTGGGGGCTGGAAGCCCGCTAGCCCTGGACCCCCCAGGGTTTTCCGCAAACGGGGGGGTTTTCCGCAAAGCCCTTTGCGGAAAACCTGAGCCGTCCCCATCGCAAAAATCGGTTTTCCGCAAAGCCGCAATCTATCGTATAGGGGGCCTGCGGAAAAGAAGGGGGGTGGTCTGAGTGTTCCGGGTCATCCCCGCCCACCAGCTTCCCCCCAGGCTGGAGGTCTCCTGGCTCTGGGAGGGGATGGTGGCCCAAGGGACCCTGGCCCTCCTCGGGGGGCCGGGAGGGGTGGGCAAAAGCACCCTGGTCGCGGCCCTCGAGGTGGCCGTGGCCGCCGGGGTGCCCTTCCTGGAGCGGGAGGTGGCCCAGGGGGAGGTCCTGCACGTGGACTACGACACGGACCCCCGCCTGCAAGGGCCCTGGTACCCCAAGGTGGCCGCCGGGCTGGGGGTGGACGGGGAGGCCCTGGGGCGCATCCGCTACCTGGAGCCCCAGGAGGCCACCAAGGGGCTGGGGGAGGAAGGCTTGAAGGCCCTCCTGGAGATGGCGCGGCAAGGCCCCGCCCTCATCGTGATTGACTCCTGGAGCGCCGCCTTCCCCTTCGTGGACTCCCGCCGTTCCGACCACGTGGCGGAGGTGATGAGCTACCTGAAGGAAATCGCCAAAGCGGGGCCCGCCGTCCTCCTCCTGGACCACACCCCCAAGCCCGTCCAGGGGCTCACCGCCCTGGAGCGGGGGGTGGCGGGGAGCTTCTACAAGCTGGCCGGGGCCCGGAGCGCCTTCCTCCTCACCCGGGTTCCCCCCAAGCTCACCGGGGGACGGGACGTGCTCAAGCTGGATGCCCTCAAGAACAACCTGGCCCCCCTCATGGACCCCCTGGGGATTGAGCGCGTCTGGGGGCCGGACACCCTGGAGTTCGCCCTGACCGACCTCCCCGAGGAGGAGGCCCGCCCCTCCAAGCTGGAGCAGGCCAAGCGGGCCGTCCTCGAGGTGCTGGAGGAGGGGCCCAAGCCCCGCAAGGAGGTTATCCGCCTGGTCGCGGAGCGGGTGAACGCCGGGGAGAGGACCACGGAGGAGGCCCTTCGCGCCCTGGTCAAGGCCGGGGCGGTGGAGCGCCTGGCGCTTGGGGGGCAAGGGGGGGCGGTGGCCTACAGGTTGGCGGGTTTGCCGCAAACCCCCTTACGTGATAGTGCGGCTTTGCGGAAAACGGATTTTGCCGATGAGGATGGGCAAAAGTTTTCCGCAAACCCCCTTGCGGAAGACCAGGACTTTGCGGAAAACCCTGGAGGCGAAGCCCCCCCTGCCCTCGAGGGCCCGGAGGTGGAGATATGAACGCCTGGCAGGCCCTCCGCCCCCACCTCCCCGCCCTCGTGGCCAAGCTTCGGGCCCTCAAGCCCCCCCGCCTCCGGGTGGTGGTGGAGGGCGAGGTGGCCTACTGGGGCCTCCTCCTGCCCCCCGAGGAGGACCTTCGGGCCCACGCCCGGGCCTGGGGCGGGGTCTCCTCTTGGGAGGAGTGGCTTCTGGAGAGGCTGGGCTTCCTCGAGGAAGCCTTCCCCCAGGCCGTGGAGGTGGAGCTTTGGGGGGTTTGGGCAGGGAACCCGCCCCGGTTGGAGCGCCTGGCCCGGGTGTGGGACCGGGCGAGGCGGGAGGTGAGGAATGCCTGAGCTGGGAAGGCTTTTAGAGGCCATCGCCGCGCGCGGAGGGGTCTTGCGGGTGGAGGGGGGCCGCCTCCTGCTCCTCCTGCCCGAGGAGGACCCGGCCCTCGAGGCCTGGGCCTGGGGCTGGGGGGAGGCCCTGGCCCTCCTGGCCCTCGAGGCCCCCAAGGGGGAGCTTCCCCCGGGGCTTGCGGCGGCGGTGGCGGAGGCGGTGAGGCGTTGGGGCCTTCCGGGCGGGCTTCTCCTGCTGGAGAAGGTGCGCCTGGGGCTGGGAGGAGGGGCGAGGTCGGAGGCCTGAGCCCCGGAGGTTGACCGGGAGGAGAGCGTGGAAGCGAAGCCGAAAGCGCGGAAGGTGTGGATTGAAGCCCACCCCTTGGCCCCGGACGGGGCGGAGGTGGTGGTGTTGGCGGAAGGGGAGGGCCCGGCGTGGGGCCTCGAGGGCCTCCGCAAGGCGGGGGTGCGCGGGGTGAGGCCCCTGGGGGGCGGCCGGCTGGCCTTCCTCCTGGAGGACCGGCGCAAGGCCGGGCTCGTGGTCATGGCCCTGGCCATCGTGGCCTTGCGGGAGGGCCTCGAGGTGGAGGCGGGCCTTCTGGCCCGGGAGGAAACCCGGGTGAGGCTTCCGGAGGAGCGGCCATGAGGCGAAAGCGGGGTCTTTCCGAGAAAGAGCGGCTGGCCCTGCGGGACGAGCTCTTCAAGGCCTTCCGGGAGCTCAGCGCGGTGCTCCACCTCTCCCCGGACTACGGCCTGAAGGTGAAGGCGGGAGCGGCCCTGGCGGACCTGGCCATCGCCTACTTCCTCGCCTCCCTCGAGGACGAGGACCGGGAAACCCTCATCGCCATCGCCGGGCATGCCAGGGGGAAGCTTCCCCCTGAGGGGGACGGGAAGGAGAAGCGGCGTTGAGGAAGCGAGAGAAGTACGGCACCAGAAAAAGCTTGGTGCGGCGGCTCTGGGCGGCCATCCGCAAGACCTCGAAGCTCTTGGACTCGGACGACCCCCAAACGGTCCTCAAGGCCACCCACGCCCTGGCCACCATCGCCGCCGCCTACCGGGCGGCCTACGCGGAGATGGAGGCGGAGGAGACCGCCAAGGGGGGGCCTCGAGGCAAGCCCCTGCCTCCCCAGATAGACCCCTACCTGCTCTGGCTCATCAAGCGGGACGTGTACGGCCTGGACGAGCCTCCCCCGCCGCCCCCGGAGGACCCCCGGGAGTACGCCAGGGTGAGGGCCATCTACGAGGTGGCCCGCCTCTCCCGCCCCGAGGACGCCCCTCACCCCGCCCTTCCGAGGGGGGAGGAGGATGGGGAGGCTTGAGCTCCACCAGGGGGACGCCCTCGAGGCCCTCGCCCGCCTCAAGACGGGGAGCGTGGACGCGGTCATCACCGACCCCCCCTACGGCACCGGGGGCTGGAAGCGCCCGGAGCCGGGCCAGGGGGCGAGCCCCTACGCCCGCAAGGTGGTGGAGCCCTGGGACGCCTTCAGCCTGGCCTGGCTTCCCGAGGCCCTGAGGGTGGCCAGGGGCCCCGTGGTCTTCTTCCTTCCCCAAAGCCGCCTCGAGGAGGCCCTGGCCTTCGCCCGGGAGCGGGGGCTTCCCTGGAGGCTCCTCGTCTGGGGGAAGCCGGACCCCAGGCCCAGGCCCACGGGGCCCGCCTACGCCTTTGAGCCCGTCCTGGCCCTCCGCCCCCTGCCCGGGCGGGGGAAGGACCTCCATCTGGCTTCCTCCCCCCGCCCGGGGCGGGACGGGGAGGCCACGGGCCACCCCCACCAGAAGCCGGTGGGCGTGATGGCCTGGCTGGTGGAGCTGGCCTCGAGGCCGGGGGAGGTGGTCATGGACCCCTTCATGGGCTCGGGGAGCACGGGGGAGGCGGCCTTGAGGCTCGGGCGGGGGTTTATCGGGGTGGAGCGGGAGCCCTTCTGGTTTGAGGTGGCCCAGAAGCGCCTGCAAGGCGCCCTCCTTCAGGCCCCCCTCCTAAGCGCCCCCTCCGGTGGGGGGCCGGGCTAGGGGCTTCCCTCGAGGGCGGCCAGGGGGGCGAAGGGCTCCAGAAGCCCCTCCAGAAGGGCCGCGTCCTCCCCTCTCCCCTCCCTTAGGAGCGCCGCCCTCACCCCCACCCCCCGGGCCAGAAGGGCGCGGGCCACCTCCCCCGCCCCCCCGGGGTGGGTCCTGGCCGCCACCTCGAGGGGCGGAAGGAGGTCCTGGAAGGGGCGTTCCCAGAGCCCCGGGGACGGCCTCACGTGGGCCAGGTACTCCCAGGCGAAGGCGGCCCGCCTCCGGGCCACCAGGAGGGGGTGGTAGGGGTAGAGGAGGCGGCCTTCCCCCTGAAGCCAAACGCGGAAGCTCGGGGGCAGGGGCCAGGGCCAGCGCCTCCCGGCCACCTCCCGCCCCAGGGCCAGGGCGGCCTCCGCCCCCTCCGGGTGGAGATAGAGGCCCAGGAGGGTGGCCAGGCCCCCGTAGAAGTCCACCTCCGCCTCCGGGACGGGGGCCTTGGCCAGCTTCCTCCAGAAGGCCTCGAGGTCCCGAACCCGGGGCAGGGGCGGGGGGAGTCCTCGCCCCTCCGGGACCTTTAGGGGCACGACCCGGGGGGCCCGCTTGCCCATGTGCACCAGCAGGTTGGCCCGGGCCTCGGGGGCCACCTCCTTCCCGTGGGCCTCCGCGTGGAGGAAGAAGGCCTCCATCCAGGCGGGCCAATACTCCACGTCCCGGAGGAAGGGCGGGTAGGTCAGGGCCTCCTCGAGGAAGCGGCGCGCCTCCTCCCACCCGCACCCCTTGCGCCAAGCGGCCTCCAGGAGGTTGAAGAGGCTAAGCCAGTCATCGCACCAGAACTCCAGAAGCGCCTCCTCCCGGTCCTCCCGGGTCTCGCCCTCCTCGAGGGGCCTCTCGTAAAGCCCCCTGTAGTAGCCCCACAGGCCCCAAAGCCACTTTAGGGTGGTGGGGCAGTCCTGTTCCCAAAGACGGGAGCGGTGAAAGTACCAAGGGATGCCCACCGCGCACCTCCCACCACCGCCCCCCGAAGCGCCAAGGAAGCGCCTCAGGCCTCGAGGGGTATTCGCTTGGGGGCCATGAGGCCAGGGTAGCAGGCCCCCGCCCTGGGGGCAAGAGGGGGAGCATAATGGGAAGGCGCGGGAGGAGGGGAGGATGGCCAGGCGTTCCACCAAGGGCACCGGCACGGTCTTCTTCCACAAGGGGCGGAAGCGCTGGGTGGCCCAAATCACCGTGGGCCACGACCCGGCCACGGGGAAGCCCCGCAAGCTCACCCGGTCCTTCCCCACCAAGAAGGAGGCGGAGGCGTGGCGGGCGGAGATGGCCCTGAAGCACTTCCGGGGCCTCCTCGCCCCCCCGGAGAGCATCACCCTGCGGGACTGGGCGGAAAGGTGGCTTCAGGGAAAGGCGCGGGAGGTACGCCCCAGGACCGTGGCCCTTTACCGCCAGGAGCTGGCCTACGCCCTCCCTTCCCTCAAGGACCCCTCCGCCAAGGACCCCCTCGGCCTCCTCCGGCTCGGGGGCGTCCAGCCCGCCCACGTCCGGGCGGTGGTGGACGCCCTTTTGGAGCGGGGGCTTTCCCCCCGCACCGTGCGGAAGGTGCGGGAGAAGCTTCACGCCCTCTTTGAGGAGGCCTTGAGCCTCGAGCTGGTGCCCCGCAACCCCGTGGCCCCGGTGAAGGTGCGGGTGCCCCGAGGGGAGGCGCGGGAGAAGGCGGGCAGGACCCTGGAGCGGGAGGAGGCCGCACGCCTCCTCGAGGCCCTGGACGCCCACCCCGACCCCCGCACCGCCCTGGCCCTGCGCCTCTGCCTGGCCTGCGGCCTGCGCAAGGGAGAGGTCCTGGCCCTGCGGTGGGGGGACGTGGACCTCGAGGCCGGCCTCCTCCACGTGCGCCGCACCTGGGTCTCCGATGGGAAGAGGGCGGTCCTCTCCCAGCCCAAGACCGCCTCGGGGCGGCGGGCCGTCCCCATCCCCCACGCCACCCTGGCCCGCCTGCGGGAGTACCGGGCCTGGTGGGAGGCCCACCTTGGGGGGCCCCTCTCCCCGGAGGACTGGGTCTTTCCCGGCAACGCGGGGGACAGGCCCCTGGACCTGAACGCCCTGAACCACACCCTCCGCCGCATCACGACCCGCCTCGGCCTTCCCCCGGTGCGGGTCCACGACCTGAGGCACACCTACGGGAGCTTCCTCCTGGCCAACGGCGCCCCTCTAGAGCTGGTGGCGGAGCGCATGGGGCACGCCAACCCCAACATCACCCTGGGGATTTACCGCCACCTCCTCAAGGAGGAGCGGCAGGGATGGGTCCTTGACCCGGAAGACATGGTGGGGCTCGAGGGGAGGCCTGAGGCATAAGCTAACCATTCGCTAACACCCCCCTCGAGGCCCCTCGCTTTCCTGAAGGAAAGCATTGCCTTCAGAAGGTGGCGGGCCCGGAGGGATTCGAACCCCCGACCTACCGCTTAGAAGGCGGCTGCTCTGTCCCCTGAGCTACGGGCCCATACGCGAAGCCGGGGTGAACCTTCACCCCGGCCATCTGGAGCGGGAGACGGGACTCGAACCCGCGACCCTCGGCTTGGAAGGCCGATGCTCTACCAACTGAGCTACTCCCGCGTGGTCGGGGCGGCCCGATTTGAACGGGCGACCCCCTGCTCCCAAAGCAGGTGCGCTACCGGCCTGCGCTACGCCCCGGGGCCTAAGGCCACCCCAGAGGCCACGATAACACTTGACCTCAAGAGGGTCAAGGCGTGCTACAATGGCCCCATGCAATTAGGTCCGGTGGAAATCCTCCTCATCCTTCTCGTCATCCTCCTCCTCTTCGGCGCCAAGAAGCTCCCCGAGCTGGCCCGGAGCATTGGCCAGTCGGCCAAGGAGTTCAAAAAGGGCCTCCAGGAAGGCGAGGAGAAGAAGGAAGAGCCTAAGGCCTGAGGACTCCCTCGGGCACCGGCATACCACCTGGGGCGTAGAGGCGGTAGCCTGTTGGGCGCACATAGGCGGCCAGGGCCAGGCCGTAGCGTTGGGCCAGGCTCACCGCAGGGGCTGTTGCCCCCGTGCGGCTTGCCAGGAGCACCGCTCCCGTGCCAATGGCCTTGGCTGCCATCTCCTGGCTCACCCTGCCGGTTACCGCCAAGAGCACGGGAGGCCGTACGCCCTCCAGGAGCATGTACCCTGCCAAGCGGTCCACGGCGTTGTGGCGGCCGATATCCTCGTTGAGGTAGAGAAGCTGTCCGGAAAGGTCAAAGAGGGCCGCTCCATGTATGCCCCGGGTAGGTCCACGGCCACCACCCCTTCGCCCACCAGCCACCGCACCCCCTAGCACCCCGCTCAGGAAGAGATGCCCTAGGGCCAGGTAGACCTCATCCCCAGGGGTATAGCTGAAGGAAGCCCAGGGCTTGCCGTTCACCAAGAGGAGGAATCGCTCCTCCTCCGGCAAGGAATAGGCCTCCTCCTGAAAGCAGCCTCCTTCAAACCTCCACATCCTCTTTCCCCCAATAAAGGTTACTCCTGGCACTGGAAGCCAGGAGTCCACCCGTTACATTTTCCACACCCAATACCCTACAGGCGCTTAAGCACCTCCTCCGCTTCCCTGTAGCCGGGCTTCAACTTTAAAGCCTCCTTGCACTGGTAGCGGGCACCCTCTTTGTCCCCCAGCTTCTCGTTGGCCAGGCAGAGCTGGTATCGGTACTCGGCCCGCTTGGGCTCGAGGCGCACCGCCACCGTGAGGCGGCTTTTGGCCTTCTGGGCATCCCCTAAAGCCAGGTAGACTTGGCCCAAGTAGTAGTAAGCGGCGGGGAAGCGCAAGGGAGCCAAAGCTATAGCGTTTTCCAGGGCCACCCCCGCCTCCTTGTGCCGGCCTAGGGCAAAGTACGCCTGGCCCAGGGTGTACCACCCCTCCGCGTCCAGGGGCTTGAGCCGGTGCCCCCCCTCCAGAACCCGCACCGCCTCCTCGGCCCGCCCCTTCACCATAAGGGCCGAGGCATAGCGAACCCTTAGATTCCCATCCTGGGGTGAAAGCTGGACCGCTTTGCCGTACTGCTCCAGGGCCTCATCCAAGCGGCCTGCCGCCAGATAAAGCTCCGCCAAAGCCGCCCTCACCTCTGCGGAATCCTGCAGGCTAAGGGCCCTCTTAAAGGCCTCCTCCGCCTTGTCCGCCTGGCCCAGGAAGGCGTAGACCAGACCCCTTTGGGCGTAAAGGGGAGCGTAACGGGGGTTCACCCGCTCGGCATCGCGGAGTACGGTCAGAGCCTGATCCAAAAAGCCCTTCCCCTTCTCCCGATCCTCCGAGGCCCGATAGAGGGCCACATAGGCCTCGGAAAGAACCATGTATCCCCCAATGTACCGGGGGTTCCGGGCCACCAGGCCCTTGGCGTTTTCCAAGGCGGGGTTAAGGAGCCCCACTTTCAGCTGGGCCCGAGCCAGCCAGTAGAGGACATCCGGGTCCTGGGGTTTCTCCTTCAAGGCCCGCTCGAAGAGCTCCAAGGCCGCCTCGTACCGGCCCAGGGCGTAAAGCTGCACGCCCAGCTTCAAGGGATCCTGCTTTTCCACCTGGTTGGTTGGCGGAGGCGGGGTCTGGGCCAGGCCGGGTACCGCTAACAAACCTAATGCCAAAAGGAACCAGCGCATCTTTCCCTCCTATAGCACGAACCGCGTCAGGTCGGGCGAGGCGAAGACCGCCTCGAGCCTTTGCTCCACGTAGGCCCGGGTGATCTCCACCCGGCCCAGGTCCGTCTGGAAGCTGACCTCCTCCAGCACCCGCTCCAAGACCGTGGCCAGCCTCCTGGCTCCGATGTCCTCGAGCTCCTGATTGGCCCGGTAGGCCGCTTCAGCAATGGCCTTCAGGGCGTCCTCGTGAAAGACGAGTTCCGTGCCGTCTGCCCTCAAAAGCTCCGTGTACTGGCGGATCAGGGAGTTTTCCGGCTCCTTCAGGATGCGGTAAAACTCCTCCGGGCCCAAGGGAGAAAGCTCCACGCGGATGGGGAACCGGCCCTGGAGCTCGGGGATCAGGTCCGAGGGTTTGGCCACATGGAAGGCTCCCGCAGCGATGAAGAGCACGTGCTCAGTGGAGACCGGACCGATGCGGGTGGAAACCACCGTGCCCTCCACGATGGGCAGGAGGTCCCGCTGGACCCCCTCGCCGGACACATCCGGCCCCACCGTACCCTCCCGGCGGGCCACCTTGTCGATCTCGTCGATGAAGACGATTCCGTCCTCCTGGGCCCGCCTCCTGGCCTCCTCCTTCAACTCCTCCTTGTCGATGAGGCGCTCGGCGTGCTGGTTTTTGAGGACCTCCCGGGCTTCCTTCACCGTCATGCGCTTGCGCACCGGCCGCTTGGGAAGAAGGCCCTTAAGCATCTCCCCCATGCCGCCAAAGCCCTCACCCCCGAGGACGCCCATGAAGGGCAGGCTCATCTCCTCCTCCACCTGCACCTCCACCGAGAGGCTATCCAGCCGCCCCGCGCGCACCTCGGCCACGGAGGCGCGCAGAAGGGTGGCCAGCTCCTCCTCGGCCAAGGCCAGGGCTCTTTCCTCCACCTTCTTCTTCATTTCCTCCATCACCAGCTGGTAGCTGGCCTCGGCCAGGTCCCGCACGATGGCGTCCACATCCCGGCCCACATAGCCTACCTCGGTGAACTTGGTGGCCTCCACCTTGACAAAAGGAGCCCCCGCCAGGCGGGCCAGGCGGCGGGCGATCTCCGTCTTGCCCACCCCTGTGGGCCCGATCATGAGGATGTTCTTGGGGGTCACCTCCCGGGCCACCTCGGGCGGAAGTTTCTTCCGGCGGTACCGGTTTCTTAAGGCCACGGCCACCGCCCGCTTGGCCGCCTCCTGTCCCACGATGTGCTTGGAAAGCTCCCGGACGATCTCCGCAGGCGTGAGGTTCATGCTTCCCCCAGGGTGAGAACCGTCACCTGGCCCGAGGTGTAAAGATCCACCTCAGCCGCAATCCTAAGGGCCTCCTCGGCGATCTCCCGAGCGGAAAGGCTGGAGTGCCGGTAGAGGGCCTTGGCCGCCGCCAAGGCGTAGGGACCCCCAGACCCCACCGCCAAAAGAGGTTCTTCCGGGGTGATGACCTCGCCGCTCCCGGAGAGGAGCACCATCCCCTCCCGGTCGGCGGCGATGATCATGGCCTGGAGGTGACGCAACACCCGGTCGGTGCGCCAGAGCTTGGCGGTTTCCACCGCCCCCTTGAGCAGGTTGCCCCTGGCCTCCTTGAGCTTCTCCTCAAAGCGCTCGAGGAGACTTAAGGCATCCGCCACCCCACCGGCAAAACCCACCAGGATGCCCTCCCCCACCTCGAGGCGCCTCACCTTCACCGCCCCCCGCTTGAGAACGGTCTGGCCGAAGGTAACCTGGCCATCCCCGGCCAAGGCGGTGACCCCATCCTTGCGCACGGCCAAGATGGTAGTGCCATGGATCTCCACGAGAGGCACCTTACCGCTAGGGGATGAGAAGGGCGTTAGGCGAGGGTTATGAGGGGAGGGATGCCAGCCCCCTCAGGCGAGCCCAGGCCCCCTCCCGTTCGAAAGATGGACTAAACCTCCCTTGCCACCCTCCGCCACAAATCCCTAACTCCCTCTGGCCCTAAACTGGAGGGGTGAAGGCCAAGACCCTCGGCGAACTCCGGCGCACCTATCCCTTGGAGAAGCTTAAGCGCACCGTCAAGGACGAGGCCCGGGAAAATCTCAAGGAAAAGCTCCGCAAAGGGGAGCGGCTTTTCCCAGGCATCCACGGATACGAGGACACCGTCATCCCCGCCTTGGTCCAGGCCATCCTGGCCAAGCAAAACTTCATCCTCCTGGGCACCCGGGGCCAGGCCAAAAGCCGCATCCTTCGCAGCTTGGTTAACCTTCTGGACGAGGAGATCCCCGCCCTGGCCACCGAGCTTAGGGACAACCCCCTATGGCCCATCTCGCCCGAAGGGAAGCGGCTTCTGGAGGAGGCCAAAGACGAGGCTCCCATCGTCTGGATAACCCGGGAGGAGCGCTATGTGGAAAAGCTCGCCACCCCCGACACCACGGTGGCCGACCTCCTGGGGGACATGGACCCCATCAAGGCAGCCCGCAAGGGAACGGGGATGGCGGACCTGGAAAGCATCCACTTTGGCCTTCTTCCCCGGGCCAACCGGGGAATCTTTGCGGTGAACGAGCTGGCGGACCTGGCCCCCAAGGTGCAGGTGGCCTTGTTCAACATCCTCGAGGAAGGAGACGTGCAGATCAGGGGCTACCCCATCCGCCTGCCCCTGGATGTCTGGCTGGTGTTCACCGCCAATCCCCAGGACTACACGGCCAGGGGACGGATCGTGACCCCCCTCAAAGACCGCATCGGCAGCGAGATCCGCACCCATTACCCCAAAACCCTCGAGGAGGGCCTTAGGATCAGTGCCCAGGAGGCCTACGTGCCGGAAGAGGTGGTGCTCCCCGAGTGGATCCGCCTTTCCGTGGAGGCCGTGGCCTTCGCCGCCCGGGAGGACCGCCGGGTGGACCAGACGGCCGGCGTCTCCCAGCGCCTTTCTATAAGCCTTCTGGAGGTGGTGGCCGCCAGCGCCGAAAGGCGGGCCCTTCTTCAGGGCACCCGGCCTGTGGCCCGCCCCCTGGATCTCTATGCGGGGCTTCCCGCCATCACCGGGAAGCTGGAGCTGGAGTACGAAGGGGAGCTCCAGGGGGCGGAAAAGGTGGCCCGGGACCTGGTGCAAAGGGCCTTCGGCATGGTCCTCCCCCGCTACCGCCCGAGGACCGATGCCATCGTGGCCTACTTTGAAGAGGGAAACCTCCTCACCCTGCCCGAGGGAAGCGTGGAGGAAGCCCTAAAGGCCATGGAGGAGGTGCCGGGCCTCCTGGAGGCGGCAAGGACCCTGGCGGAAAGCCAGGAGCCCGAGGTGCTCCTTTCGGCGGCGGAGTTCGTCCTGGAGGGGCTGGTGGGGAGGAGGAAGCTTGCCCGGGGCGAGGCGAGCTACCAGGCGGCAGAGCGCCCGAGGAGCTATGGCAACTAGCCTGGAGTCGGACAAAGAGGCTGTCCTTACCGCCCTAAGGCCCTACCTCCAGGGCACGGGAACCCGGCTTTACCTCTTCGGCTCCTTCGCCCGGGGGGAAGGGCGGCAGGCCTCCGACCTGGACCTCGCCCTCCTCTCGGAAAGGCCCCTTAGGGACCTCCTGCCCCTCCTTAAGGAGGCCCTGGAGGAGGCCCCCGTGGTGCGGCGGGTGGACCTGGTGGACCTCACCGAGGCCGAGCCCGCCTTCCGGGAGCGGGTGCTTAGGGAGGGAATCCTGTGGGCCGAGCTCTAGAGCGGATCCGGGTGGCGGAAAAGGCCCTGGCCACCCTAGCAGAGCTTGCCTTCCTCAAAGACCCAAGCCCCGTGGAGCGGGACGCGGCCATCCAGCGCTTTGAGTACACCTTCGAGGCCTTTTGGAAAGCTCTCCAAGCCTACCTTCGGGAAGTGGAGGGGCTGGAGGGAGCAAGCCCCAAGAGGGTCATCCGCCTAGCCCGCGAGGTGGGGCTTTTGGAAGAGGAAGAGGCCCGCTTGGCCTTAGGCATGGTGGACGACCGCAACCTCACGGTCCACACCTATAACGAAAGCCTGGCCCGGGCCCTCTTCCTGCGGCTTCCGGAATACGCTAGGCTTATGGAGCAGGTCTTGGGAAGGTTGCAAAGATGAAGGCCATCCGCTATAGCCGCTACGAGGGAAGCCTCGAGGATCTCTCCCCCGAGGAGATCCTGAGCCTCCTCGAGGACTTCCTCCTGGACTCCGGGTTTTCCGATCCCTTCCAGCGCTACGACCCTGACCCCGAGCGCCAGCCCACCCTGGAGGATCTCTACGATGCGCTCCTCGAGGCCCTCCTCAAAAACGAGCTAGTGCCGGAGGACTGGCTTAGGGAAGCCCGCTTCGCCGACCGCAAGGAGGAAACCCGGCTCCATCAGGCCATTACCCGCCTGATGGAAAAGCTCCGTGAAGCCGGGTATATCCGCCTTCCCGGAGAGGATCCCACCAACCCCGCGCAAGGCGGGTACAAGGGCGAGGCAGGTGAGGCCCGCTTTGAGCTCACGGAAAAGGCCTCGGATTTCCTGGGCCTAAAAAGCCTGCGGGAGCTCCTCGGGGCTCTGGGCCGAAACGCTCCTGGGCTCCACCCCACTCCCCACCACGCCCCAGGGGTGGAGAAGACAGGGGAAACCAAGGAGTGGGAGTGGGGAGACCCCTTGGAGCTCAACGTGCCGGAAACCCTCAAAAAGGCCATGGCCAAGGGGCTTACGGAACTCTCCCACGGGGACTTGGTCATCGACCTCTCCGAGTACACCGCCAGCATGAGCACTGTGGTCCTCTTAGACTGCTCCCACTCCATGATCCTCTACGGGGAGGACCGCTTCACCCCTGCCAAGAAGGTGGCCTTGGCCTTGGCCCATCTGATCCGCACCCAGTACCCCGGGGACCGGGTGCGCTTCGCCCTCTTCCACGACACCGCCGAGGAGATCCCCCTTTCCCGGCTCCCCCTGGCCCAGGTGGGCCCTTACCACACCAACACCAAGGCGGGGCTGGAACTGGCCAGGACCCTCTTGAAAAAGATGGGCGGGGAGATGCGGCAGATCATCCTCATCACCGACGGTAAGCCCTCGGCCATCACCCTTCCCAGCGGGGAGATCTACAAAAACGCCTGGGGCCTCGATCCCCTGATCCTGGCGGAAACCCTAAAGGAAGCCACCCTAGCCCGTAAGGAAGGCATCCCCATCCACACCTTCATGCTGGCCCGGGAACCCGAGCTCCTGGCCTTCGTGAAAAGGCTTTCCCAGATCACCCGGGGTAAGGCCTACCTCACCCACCCCGGCAACATCGGCCGGTACCTGCTCCTGGACTTCCTGAACAAGAAGGTCCAGAGGAACTGAGCCATGAAGCCCCTCAAGCGCCAGGGAGCCTCCCACCGGAAGGGGAACGGGAAAACCCTCTGGGTTTTCCGCTTGAGCCTTCTTCTGGAAAGGCTCCGTCCTCGTGTTTACCTAAAACCCCCTCCCACCCTGGTGCAGGAGCTTAAGCAGGTGCACCAACCCCTCCGCCTGGACCTCTCCTACTACGCTGCCCGTTCAGGCCAGGAGTACGTGTTGATTCCCTGGGATGCCTACATGGAGGAGGGGGAGGAAATCCTGAGAAGCCTTTGAGGGGCTAGGGCATCCTCTTTATTCCAAGATTCAGGCCCATTCCTCACATGCCCTTTGCCCCTGTCATGGCACCCTGAAGGCATGGGCGCGCGGATATCCAGGTGGCTGGCGATCCTGGCCCTCCTGGCCCTACCTGGGGCCCTGGCCCAAGACTGGCGGCTTACCCGCAGCCAAACCCTAACCCAGGCGGGGGCCCGGGAATGGCGGTACACCCTTGGCCCTTCGGGCAAGGAAGCCCAGGAGCTTTGGCGCAAGCTTTCCAGCCAGTACCAGGACCACCTGCGCGCGGGATACCGGGTGGACCTCGGGGCCTGGCGGGTTTACTTCCTGGGGGGGAAGCTAAGGCTTGAACCCCACTGCCCAGCGGTGAACCCTGCTTGCTTCACCTTTGGAGCCCTTCCTGTGCCCAAGGAGCGGCAAGACCGCTTCCTCCTGGAGCTTTCTCAACTCCTGCACCAGGCCCTTACCCAGGCTCAAACCACCGGGGGCGTGGTCCTTCTATCGCGGTTATTCCGCCTCGAGGTTCCCCGCGGGGCCAATCCCCCTTATCCCGCAAGCCCCTCAGGCTGGCGGCCCTGAGCGCTCCCCGTCCCCTACGGTAAACTGGGGGCATGACCTTCTTTGGCCAACCAATCGGGGAACATCCTAAAGGTGCGTCTCCCATGGGCAAGGGTCCGGGGGGATGGGTTCTCTCCTCTCCCCTTTTGCGGGTTTGGGCGTGAGGGTGCTGAGGCTGGGCCTGGTGGCCTACCCTGGCCTCGGGGGTAGCGGCATCGTGGCCACGGAGCTGGCCCACCGCCTGGCCCAGATGGGCCACCGGGTTTACCTCTTCGCCACGGAAAGGCCCTTCCGCCTGCCCAAGGATAGCCCTGTGGTCTACATCCCCGTGGACCTGCCCTTTTACCCTGTCTTCCCCGGCCCCCTTTACACCCTCTCCCTGGCCGGGGTGCTGGAGCGGGAGGCCAGGCGGCTCGGCCTGGAGCTGGTTCACACCCACTACGCCATCCCCCACGCCGCCGCCGCCTACCTGGGGCTTGGCGAGGAACTCCCCCTGGTGCATACTCTCCACGGCACCGATGTCTCGGTGCTAGGGATGGACCCGGCCTTCCACGGACCCACCCGAAAGGCCCTCCAAAGAGCCAAGGCCACCACCGCGGTGAGCCGGGCCCTAGCCCAGGAGGCGCAGAAGGCCTTCGGGGTCAGCCCCGTGGTCATCCATAACGCCGTGGACCCGGACCGCTTCTACCCCAGGCCGGAGCGCAAGAAGCTCTACGCGGAGGAAGGGGAGTGGCTTTTGGTGCACGCTTCCAACTTCCGCCCCATCAAAAGGGTGCCGGATATCGTGCGGGCCTTCGCCAAGGTGCGGAGGAAGGTGCAGGCCAGGCTCCTTCTTCTGGGGAAGGGACCGGAGGAAGGGGAGGCGAAGCGGGTTGCGGAAGAACTCGGGGTGGAACGCTGGGTCACCTTCCATCCCCCCACTCCCCATCCCGAGGAGATCCTGGGAGCCGCCGATCTTTTCCTGCTGGCCTCGGAGGAGGAATCCTTCGGGCAGGCGGCCCTCGAGGCCCTGGCCAGCGGGGTTCCCGTGGTGGCCACCGCCGTGGGAGGGGTTCCCGAGCTGGTACGGCCCGAGGTGGGTCGGCTGGTGGAGCTTGGGGACCTGGAAGGCTTCGCCCAGGCGGTGCTGGACCTCCTCGCCCATCCCAAGCTCCCCAGCATGCGCAAGGCCGCCCGGGAGTACGCCATCGCCCGCTTTCACCCTGAAAGGATCACCCAGGCCTACCTGGAGGTGTACCAAAAGGCCCTTGAATCATAGGAACAAAGCCCCGCCGGGCAAGCCACCCGGCGGGGAGAAAGGGCACCCCTTAACCCGCTAGAGATCACCCCTAGGCATGGGCCACCACTTCCTTTTTGGACCGCGCCCTGGATCCCTTGGCCTTGGCCTCCCGGGCCCTATGCTCCAAGGCCTTGAGCCCGCCCACCAGGGCCAGGTCCAGGACCTGGTCCAGGTGCTCCACGAAGTGGAAGGTCATGTTCTGGCGCAGGGGCTTGGGGATGTCGCTGAGGTCGGCTTCGTTCTGCTTGGGAAGGATCACCTCCCTAATCCCCGCCCGCCTGGCCCCCAGCACCTTCTCCTTGACCCCGCCAATGGGAAGCACCCTGCCCGTGAGGGTGATCTCCCCGGTCATGGCGATGTCGTGGCGGACGGGCACCTCCGTGAGGGCGCTGACCAGGGCGCTCACGATGGCCACGCCAGCCGATGGGCCCTCCTTGGGAATGGCCCCCGCAGGCACGTGGATGTGGATGTCCGACTCCTCAAAGCGCTTCAGGGGAATGCCAAAGCGCTCGGCGTTCCTCTTGGCGTAGGAAAGCGCTGCCCGGGCGGATTCCTTCATCACATCCCCAAGCTGCCCGGTGAGGATCAGGTTCCCCTTGCCGGGCATCACGGAAACCTCCACGAACATGATGTCCCCGCCCACCGGGGTGTAGTACATGCCCGTGGCCACCCCCACCTGGGGCTCGCGGGCCTCGGTTTCCGGCAAGTAGCGGGGCGGGCCCAGGTATTTTTCCAGGTCCCTCTCCGTGATGCGCACCCGCTTCCGGCCTTCTTCCAGGATCTGCCGGGCCGCCTTGCGCAGAAGGGATCCGATCTCCCGTTCCAGCTGGCGCACCCCGGCCTCCCGGGTGTAATGGGTGATGAGGCGCATGAGGGCGGCTTCGGTGATCACCACCTGGCCCTCGAGGAGGCCGGTTTCCCGCATCTGCCGGGGCAGGAGGTAGCGCTTGGCGATCTCCAGCTTCTCCTGCTCGATGTAGCTGGTGAACTCGATGGCCTCCATCCGGTCCCAGAGGGGGGCGGGGATGTTCTGAGGAAAGTTGGCGGTGCAGATGAACATCACCTCGGAGAGGTCAAAGGGCACCCCCAGGTAGTGGTCCACAAACTCCTTGTTCTGGGCGGGGTCCAGCACCTCCAAGAGGGCCGCCGCGGGGTCCCCCTGGTAGGAGATGCCCAGCTTATCCACCTCGTCCAGCAGGAAGACGGGGTTCTTGGTGCCCGCCTGGCGCAGGCCCTGGATGATGCGTCCGGGCATGGCCCCGATGTAGGTGCGCCGGTGCCCCCGGATGTCGGATTCATCCCGCACGCCGCCCAAGGAGATCCGCACGTACTTGCGGCCCAGGGCCTCGGCGATGCTCTTGGCGATGGAGGTCTTCCCCACCCCAGGAGGCCCCACGAAGAGGAGGATGGGCCCCTTGTTCACCTCGTCCGGTGGGATTTCCCCCCGCTTGGCCCGCTCCGCCTTTAGCTTCCGCACCGCCAGGTACTCCAGGACCCGGTCCTTCACCTTCTCCAGGCCGTAGTGGTCCCTTTCCAGGATCTCCTTGGCCCGGTTTAGATCCAGGTTGTCCTCGGTGCGGGTGTTCCAGGGCAGGTTCACGATCCAGTCCAGGTAGGTGCGAATGACGCTGGCCTCGGCGGAATCGGGGTGCATACGGGCGAAGCGGTTCAGTTCCCGCTCCACCTCCTGCCGCACCACGGGGGGCAGGTTGAGTTCCTCCACCTTCCTGCGGAACTCCTCCACCTCCTCGGCACCCTCCTCCCCGTGGAGCTCCCGCTGGATGGCCTTCATCTGCTCCCGCAGGAAGTACTCCCGCTGGTTACGGTCGATCTCCTCCTTGACCTGTTGCTGGATGCGCCTTTGCGTTTCGATGAGCTCCAGCTCCGCCTCGAGGAGAACCAAAACCCGCTTTAGCCTCTCCGCCACATTTTGGGTTTCCAAAACCCTCTGCTTGTCCTCCAGGCGGAAGTCCATGTGGAAGGCGATGTAATCGGCGAGCTGGCTCGGGTCTTCCAGGTTCAAGACGAACTGGGCCACCTCGGGAGCCAGGTACTTACCCTCCTTAAGGAGGGCCTGGAACTTGTCCTTCACCTCCCGCACCAGGGCCTTGACCAAGGTGGGGTCAGCGGGTTCATCGGAGAGAACCTCCCCCCTGGCCTCGAGGTGGTCCCCCAGGTCCAGCCATTCCTTCACCCGCACCCGGGCAAAGGCCTGCACCAGCACCTGGACGGAGCCGTCCGGGTTCTTGCGCATCTTGAGGATGTTGCAGGCGGTCCCCACCGGGTAAAGGTCTGAGGGTCTGGGGTTTTCCACCTCCTTGTCCTTCTGGCTCACGATGAGAAGCACCCTCTCCCGGGCCAAGGCCTCGTCGATGGCCCGGATGGAGATGGGCCTACCGGCATCGATGGGCATCACCATGGTGGGGTAGATGACCGAGCCCCTCACCGGGCAAACGGGCAGGGTTTCTGGTAGCATGGTTTCCCTCCTTTCCTTGATCTCGTCCATATCCTAAGCCTACCTATGTCAAGTTTACTGCATCATGGGCTTTAGCACAAAGGCCCCACCCTTGGCGTAAGCTTAAAGCCATGCGCCGCTTCCTCTGGGCTTTGCTTCTGGTACTGGCCCTGGCCTTGGCCCAGAAGAGCGGGGGTGGGGTGGGCGGGCGCCCGTACAGTCCAAGCCCACCCCCCATGAGCCCCGGTCCCGCCCCCGTTTTCCCCACCCCGGCGCCCTCGTACCCCTCCTATCCAGGCCCGGTGGTGGTCTATCCCGGAGGGGGTGGGGGAAGCCTAGGCATTGTACCCGTCCTGGTGGTCTTAGGCCTGGTCTTGGTGACCGCCTACATGGTGCGGGGGCTCAGGCAGGCGGGGAGCCACGGGCCGTACCCTGATGGCCCTACGGCCAGCGTGGCCCGGCTGCGCCTGGCCCTTCTCCACCGCCCCCTGGTACAAAGGACCTTAAGGCGCCTGGCCGAGGAGGCGGACACCACCTCGGCCAAGGGCCTCGCCGACCTGCTGGACGAGGCGGCCCTCTTGCTCCTCAGGGAGGAGCCCGCCTGGCGCTTTGGGGATTACCAGGTGGCGGCGGGTTCCGAGGAGGAGGTCCTGGCCCGGTTCGACGCCTGGATGCTGGAGGAGCGGAGCAAGTACCAGGAAACCTTCCGCCACTTTGAGGGCAAGAAGCACGCGCTGGAGGCATACCCGGCTCAGGTGGAGCCCGGCGGGCGCTACCTGGTGGTAAGCCTCCTCCTCGCCGACCGCAGGCTCCTTCCTCCCCAATCCCCTTTAACCCGGTCCCGGGCCAGGCAAGCCCTCATGGACCTGGCGGGATCCAGTTCCTTCAGCCTCCTGGCGGCGTACCTTTCCTGGACCCCAGAAAGGGAAGGCGAGGCCCTGACGGAGGAAGAGCTCCTTCTCCTCTACCCGGAGCTGGAGAAGCTTTAGCTCCGGCCTAGGCCCGGGTAGAGTATTCCCGTGGTACGGGTTTCTAAGCGCACCGTCACCTTTTTTCCCCCGGCCCAGGCCAGGGCCCTGATAGGGGATTTCAGCGACTGGGAAAGGAATCCCATCCCCCTCCAAGGCCCCGTCACCCTGGAGTTTCCGGAAGGGGCTTACGTGGAATACGCCTTCCTGGACGAACGGGGTAGGCCCTTCCCCGACCCCGAAAACCCTGAGCGAGCGGACAATCCCTGGTGGACCTACCCCCGGGCTGTTCGGCTTCCCGGGCACCGCTTTGAAGCACCTCCCGAGCCCAGGGAAGAACCCAAAGTGGAGCGGCACCGCCTGGGGGAAAGGCGCTTCTACGTGGCCGAAGCCGGGACGAGTCCCAAGGCCACCCTGGTGGCCCAGGATGGAGTGGCCTTCTACCGCACCGCGGGCCTTCACAAGGTGGCCCAGGCCCTGGTGGAGGCAGGCGAAATCCCCCCGGTGCACCTGGTTTTTGTGGAGCCCATAGACCGGAACCGGGAGTACCGGTTTTCGGAAGCCTACGAGGAGGAGTTCCACCGGGTGCTAGGGGAAGTGGAACGCAGCAAGGGCCCCTTGGGGGAGATCGTTCTGGTGGGGGCTTCCCTGGGAGGCCTTTTCTCCTTGTGGCAGGCCCTGCGCCACCCGAACCGCTTCCCAAAGGTCCTCGCCCTCTCCCCGGCCCTAAAGGCCCACCCAGGGGGCACCGACGCCTACCGGGACCGGGAGTGGCTTTTGGAACGATACGCCGAAGCCCAGGTTCTGCCCCGCATCTATCTGGAGGTGGGTCTTTTAGAATGGCTCCTGGCCCCAGTCCGCCGCTTTGCCGCCCTCCTCGCTGACCGCAAGGTTCCCCACGCCTACCGGGAAAGGGCCTCGGGGCACAACTGGGTCACGTGGAAGCAAGCCCTGGCCCCAGGGCTTCGCTACCTGCTGGGGGAGGCATGAATCCGGAAACCGTTCTGGTGCTCCTTTCCGTGGCGGCCCTCGAGGCCCTCCTCTCCGGGGACAACGCCTTGGTCCTGGCAGGCTATGTGGTGGCGGTGATGGAACGCTATCCCAGCCTGGAGAAGGTAGCCTACGCTCTGGTGGGCTGGGCCGGGGTCAAGCTCCTCCTGGAAGGAAGCGCCACCCTGGCGGAGCTCCTGCATCGCCCGGAGCTGGCCTGGCACCTGCCGAAACCTGTCTTCTGGGGTGTAACCTTCCTCATCCTCTTGGGGGGAAGTCTTCTGGCTTTGCGCAAGCATGCCTAGGGACTGGGATGCGTTTTACCGCCAGGCCGCCCTGGAGCGGGCTCCCGCCCAGGTGGTGCGGGCCTACGGCCCCTTCGCCCCCAAGGGCCCGGTCCTGGACCTGGCGGGGGGCCTGGGGCGGAATGCCCGCTACTTCCTACAAAGGGGCCACCCCGTGACCCTGGTGGAAAGGAGCCTCGAGGCCCTAAGAAAGCTTAAAGGCATCCGCGGCCTGACCCTGGTGGGGCTGGACCTCGAGGACCCCAACGCCCTTATGCACCTTCCCAAAGGCCCCTTCGCCGCCATCCTCATGAGCTATTACGTCAACCGCCCTCTCCTTAAGGCCCTTCCTCCCCTCTTGGCCCCAGGGGGACTTCTCCTGGTGGAAGGCTTCAGCCGCCGGGAAGCCGTGCGGCGCAACAGGCCGGAAAGCCCTTTCTACTGGGAGCCCTACGAACTCCTCACCCCTCCCCCAGGCCTCGTGCTGCGGGCCTTCGGGGAGGGGTGGATGGAGGGCTACCGGGTCTTCGCCGTCTATCAAAATCCTAGGCCTTAAGGCCCCGGGCCACCAGCTCGGCGATGTCCAAAACCTCCGGGGGTGTCTCGTCCTGGGCCACCTCCACGTTCATCATGGCCATGCAGAAGGGGCAGCCGGTGGCGATGACCTCCGCCCCCGTGCCCTTAAGCTCCCGGTAGCGGTTTTCCGAAACCCGCATGGCCCCGGGTTCCTCCTCCTTCCAGAACTGGGCTCCGCCGGCCCCGCAACAGAAGCTCCGCTCCCGGTTCCTGGGGGGTTCGCTGAGGACGAAGCCCACCCCTTTGAGCACCTCCCGGGGTGCTTCGTACACCCCGTTGTGCCGGCCCAGATAGCAGGGGTCATGGAAGACCACCCGCTGGGTTTCCTCGGAAACCTTAAGCCGGCCCGCGCGCAATAGCTCGGCGATGAACTCCGAGTGGTGGACCACCCGGTACTCCCCGCCAAAGGCCTTGTACTCGTTGCCCAGGGTGTGGAAGCAGTGGGGGCAGGTGGTGACGATGGTCTTGGGAGCCACCTGGTTTAGGGTTTCCACGTTTTCCGTGGCCAGCTGGAAGAACAGGTACTCGTTGCCCGCCCGCCTGGCGGAATCCCCCGTGCACTTTTCCTTTCGGCCCAGGACCGCCCAGTCCACCCCGCTGGCGTTCAGGATCTCCACCATGCTTCTTGCGATCTTCTGGGCCCTGGGGTCGTAGCTGGCCGCACACCCCACCCAGTAGAGGACCTCGGGATGAGGCTTTTCCTCCACGGTGGGCACGCTAAGCCCCTCGGCCCAGTCCAGGCGCTTATCCTGGCCGATGCCCCAGGGGTTGCCCGAGCGCTCCATGCCCCGGAAGGCGTTGTTGAGCTCCTGGGGGAACTCCCCCTCCATGAGCACCTTGGCCCGGCGCACATCCAGGATGTGAAGCATGGGCTCGTTGCCCACCGGGCAGACCTCCACGCAGGCCATGCAGGTGGTGCAGGCCCAAAGGGCCTCCTCGTTCAGGGCGAAGTCCATGAGGGGCCTCGGGCTTTCCTGCCCGCTGGCAAAGGCCGGGAGGATCCCATTCAGTTCGTACCGCTCGGAGATGACGATGGCCGCCGGGGAGAGGGCCTTTCCCGTGGCGTAAGCAGGGCAGGCCTCCTGACAGCGGTTGCACATGATGCAGGCATAGGCGTCCAGAAGCCGCTTCCAGGAAAGGTCTTCCAGCTTCTCCGCCCCGAACTTTTCCTCCTCCTTCTCAAAGTCCAGGGGCAAGAGGGCCCCGGGCTTCTCCTGGCGGAAGGCCAGGTTGATGGGGCCCATCAATAGGTGGATGTGCTTGGAGCGGGGGAAGTAGGGAAGGAAGAGGAGGATGGAGCCCAAGGCACCCCACCAGAAGAAATGTTCCAACACCACCAGGCTGGAGGGCGAAAGGCCCGCAAGCAGGGTGGCCAGAAAGCTGGCCACCGGCTGGAAGGGGTCGGGCTCCCCTTGGGCCAGGCCCGCTGCCTTGGAAAGCAGGCGGCTTCCCACGTGGAAGGTGATGAAGGCCCCCACGATGGCCGAATCCCGGGGGATTCCCTGGCGTACCCGTTCGTGGAGAGGCACCTTGGGATTCCAGGTGAAATCCTGGGGTGCGAGAAGGTAGCGGCGGAGCATGAGCCCCAGGATGCCCACCAGGATGGCGGCGGTGAGGAGATCGGCCACGAGGTTATAGGCGTTCCAAAGCCCCCCTTGGGTGTGCAGGGGGAAGTACCCCTCCAGAAGGTCCACCAGGTTGACCAGGAGGTAGTAGACAAAGCCGTAGAAGACGAAGGCGTGGAGGAGGGAAACCAGAGGCCGCCTCTTGAAAACGGTCTGCTGCGTAAGGGTAAGCCAAAGGGCCCGGCCAATGCGCTCAGGCAGGCGGTCAAAGCGCTCCTCCGGCCGTCCCCTTCGGATGGCCAGATACACGCGGCGAAAGCCCGTGTAGGCGTAGTAAAGGCTTGCCAAAAGGAGCAGGATAAAGAGGATTTTCTCCGGTAGCGTCAGCATGGGTGCAACCTCCTTATACTCGGTAAAAGTTTACCCCATCCCGCCAAGCTGGCAAGGGCGTACAATAAAACCCCGTGGAAACGGTTGCCTTCGGCGTCCTCCTCTTCTTCGGCCTTTTGAACCTCTGGGTCTTCCACCGCTTCAAGAAGCCCCTCCTGCCCCTGGTGCTGGCGCTTTTTATAAGCTTCCTTGTCTTTTTCCTCTCCCCGGTATTGGGGCTTTTGGTCTTCCTCCTGGGACAGACCCTGGCCTTTTACGCTGCCGGGAAGAGGTGAAACGCCACATAGGCCACCAGAGCCCCCAAAAGCGCACCCACCAGGACCTCGAGGTACGTGTGTCCCAAAAGCTCCTTAAGGGGCTCCGGGGCTGGCCCCTTTCCCAGCACCTGCTGGAGCTCCTTCACCAACTGGTTGAGAAGCTGGGCCTGCATCCCCGCAGCCCGACGAATCCCCGTGGCATCGTACATGACGATGAGGGCAAAGACGGCGGCCACGGCGAACAGGGTGCTGCCAAAGCCTTCCTGGAAGCCCACGCCCATGGCTAAGGCGCTGACGGTAGCAGAGTGGGAGCTGGGCATCCCCCCGGTTTCCAGGAAGCGCTCCCATTGGAACCGGCCCTCCAGCAGGTAGTAAAAGAAAAGCTTCAGGGTCTGGGCCAGGAAGTTGGCCAGGATGGCTGTCCAAAAGACCTGGTTAGCGAGGAGCTCCATGCCGCCTAAGCAACGCCGCCTTCACGGTATTGGCCATCAACATGGCCACGGTCATGGGCCCCACGCCCCCGGGCACAGGGGTGAGGGCAGAGGCCACCTCGGCCACCTCGGGGTGAACATCGCCCAGAAGCTTGCCCTCCACCCGGTTCACCCCCACGTCCACCACGATGGCCCCGGGCCGCACCCACTCCTTTCGCACCAGATGGGGCCGCCCCACCGCCACCACCAGCACCTCCGCCCGCCGGGTCACCTCGGGAAGGTTCCGGGTACGGGAATGGACCACGGTCACCGTGGCGTCCTCCCGCAGGAGGAGGCCTGCCAGGGGCTTCCCTACGATGTTGGACCGGCCCAGGACCACCACCTCCTTGCCCCTTAGCTCCACCCCGTAATGCTTGAGCAGGTGGACGACACCCAGGGGCGTGCAGGGGAAAAGCCCCTCTCCCCCGCTCCAAAGCTTCCCCACGTTGAGGGGATGAAAACCATCCACATCCTTAAGGGGAGAGATGGCCTCCAAAACCCGCTCCGTGCGGATGTGAGCGGGCAAGGGGAGCTGGACCAGGATGCCGTCCACCTCCGGGTCCTGGTTAAGGGCCTCTATGCGCCCGAGTAGGGCTTCCTCCGGGGTATCCGCGGGGAACACCTCCACCTGGCTCAAAAGTCCAAGCTCCCTGGCCCTCTTGTCCTTAAGGCGCACGTAGGACACCGAGGCGGGATCCTCTCCTAGGCGGATCACCCTGAGGGAGGGTACAAAGGGCAGGGAGCTAAGGGTTTCCCTCAGCTCCCGATACACGGTCTCCGCCACCTCATGGCCGGAAAGGGTACGGGCAAGGGTCATCTCAGTCCTCCTTGGGCACCGCCTTCAGCTCACCCCCCTGGATCCGCCGGTACAAGCGGCCCAGCACCCCGTTAACAAACGCTCCCGAGTGCTCTCCCCCGTAGCGGTTGGCGATCTTCACCGCCACCTCGATCAAAGGGGCGAAGGGGGTGGGCTCGTAGAGCATCTCGTAGGCTGCCAGGCGCAACACCGTGAGATCGGTTTTGGACATCTGGGCGAAGTCCCAGCCCTCCACCGTATCCCGTAGCACCTGGTCCACCTCTTCCGCATGGGCCTTGTATCCCTCCAGCAAGCGCCGGGCGAAGGCCACGCCCTCCTGGTCCAGGGAATCCCCATAGGAGTCCTCCTCGCCCCCCATCTCCTCCAAGGCGTGGCGGAAGGCCTCCTCCAGATCCACCCCCCCCTGGGTATGGGCGAATAAGGCCCGCATGGCCAGTTCCCTGGCTCGCCTAAGCATGGGCCTCCTTCCGGTACCCCACCTGGGCCACGGTGAGGTTCACCGCCTGCACCTTCTCCCCCGTGGCCAGGTAAAGGGCTTCCGCCACGGCTTTTTGCACCGCCTGGGCTGCCTCGGGAATGGAAACCCCGTAGTCCACGGAGAGCACCAGGTCCACCGTGAACCCCTCGGGGGTGCGCTCCACCTTGATGGGCTTCATGCGGCGGAAAACCTCCCCCAGGGAGCGGGGAGCGGTTTCCAAGAGCCGCACCCCCTCGAGGCCCGAAAGGGCGTGGGCCACCAGGCCCTCGAGGGCATGGTCGCTGATCTCGTACTCCACCATCACACGCCCAGTCTACATCTCCATCCGCCGGGCCACGAAGTTGGTGTAGACCGCCCCCCGGCGGAAGAAGGCGTTTTGCAACACCTTCTGGTGGAAGGGGATGGTGGTCTTGAGGCCGGGCCCCTCGATCACCGTTTCGGAAAGCGCCCTTTCCATGCGCTTGATGGCCTCCTCCCGGGTGGGAGCCCAGGCGATGATCTTGGCGATCAAGCTGTCGTAGTGGGGCGGGATCTGGTAGCCCGCATAGAGGTGGCTGTCCACCCGGATCCCTGGCCCCCCGGGGAAAAGCAAGGTTTCCACCTTGCCGATGGAGGGCCTGAAGCCCTTCTCCGGATCCTCGGCGTTGATGCGCACCTCTATGGCGTGCCCCCGCACCTCCACCTCCTCCTGCTTGAGCCAAAGCTTCTCCCCCATGGCGATCCGGAACTGGGCCTGAACCAGGTCAATGCCGGTGATCATCTCGGTCACGGGGTGCTCCACCTGGATGCGGGTATTCATCTCGATGAAGTAAAAGTTTCCCTCTTTGTCCACCAAAAACTCCAGGGTGCCCGCCGAGACGTACCCCACGTGCCGGGCCAGGTGGGCCGCCGCCTCGGCGATGGCCTTGCGGGTCTCGAGGGGCAGAATGCTGGGGGCTTCCTCCAAGAGCTTCTGGTGCCGGCGCTGGATGGAGCAGTCCCGTTCCCAAAGGTGGATGACGTTCTCCCCGTCCCCCAGGACCTGGATCTCAATGTGCTTCGGCTCCTCAATGTACTTTTCCAGGTAGATGGCGGGGTTGCCGAAGGCCGCCCGGGCCTCCTCCTGGGCCTGCTGGACCGCCCTTTCCAGCTCCTCCTCGGTGTGCACCAGCCGCATGCCCCTGCCCCCGCCCCCGGCGGAGGCCTTAAGGATCACGGGATAGCCGATCTCCTGGGCGGCCCGTTTGGCCTCCTCCACGCTGGTAAGCTCATCCGTCCCCGGAACCGTGGGCACCCCGGCCTCCCGGGCCACCTTCCTGGCGGTGGCCTTGTCCCCAAGGGCCCGCATATTCTCCGGGGTGGGACCGATGAAGGTGATGCCGTGGTCCCGGCACATCTCGGCAAAGGTGGCGTTCTCCGCCAGGAAGCCGTAACCGGGATGAATGGCGTCGGCCCCGGTCACGATGGCCGCGGAAAGCAGGTTAGGGATGTTCAGGTAGCTCTGCCCGGAAGGAGGAGGTCCGATGCAGATGGCCTCGTCCGCCAGGAGCACGGGAAGGCTCTTCTCGTCGGCGGTGGAGTGGGCCACCACGGTCTTGATCCCTAACTCCTTGGCGGCCCGGATAATCCTCAAGGCGATCTCGCCCCGGTTGGCGATTAAGACCTTTTTCATAACGGCTGGATCAGGAAGAGGGGCTGCCCGTACTCCACGGGTTCCCCGTTTTTCACCAGGATCTTCTTGACGATCCCGGAAACCTCCGACTCAATCTCGTTCATGAGCTTCATCGCCTCGATGATGCAAAGCACCTGTCCCTTTTCCACCCGGTCCCCTTCCTCCACATAAGGGGGAGCATCCGGGGCCGGTGCCCGGTAGAAGGTACCCACGATGGGAGCCCTCACCTCCACGCAACCCGCGCACTCGTCCTTGGCCTCCTGGGCCTCGAGGCCCGGGGCTCCGGCTGCCGGAGCCAAATCCGCAGGGGCAGGGACGCTGGGAGCGGTGGGGGTGGGCAGGGAGGGAGGCGGGGCCGCAGGGGCAGTTACCGGTTGCGGCAAGGCCACCACCTGCACCTCGCCTCCTCGGCGCACGGTCAGCTTGTAATCAGGGGTTTCCAGGGTGAGCTCGCTCACCCCGTGCTCCACCAGGGCCTGCAGGATCTGTTTCAGCTCCTTAGGCGTCATGGGTACACCTCGCGGCATAAAGCTTACCCCATGTGCCCACGAAACGGCTTTTGTACTCGGTCAAAATATGCCGGAGGCAAGAGGGGCCTGGGATTCCCCCAGGCCCCTTATCCTGGCCTAGGCCCGGCCCACGTACTGGCCCGTGCGGGTATCCACCTTGATCACCTCGCCGGGCTCCACGAAAAGGGGCACCTGCACCACCGCTCCCGTTTCCAAGGTGGCGGGTTTGCTCCCGCCGGAGACCGTATCCCCCCGCACCCCCGGGGGCGTGTCCACCACCTTGAGTTCCACCACGGTGGGCGGGGTAATCTTCAGGGGTCGCCCCTCGTACATATCCCCCAGAACGGTCATGCCCTCCTTGAGAAACCGGGCAGCCTCCACCTGATCCTTGGGCAGGTGGAACTGCTCGTAGGTCTCCAGGTCCATGAAGACCAGGTCGTCCCCCTCCTGGTACAGGTACTGGAGCTCCCGGGTTTCCACGTAGATGTCTTCCAGCTTCTCCCCGGAGTTGAAGGTGCGCTCGATGGTGGCCCCCGTTTCCAGGTTCTTGAACTTGGCCACCACCTTGGCCCCCCCGCGGCCAATCTTCTGGTGCTGGTACTCCACGCACTCCCAAAGGCCGCCCTCCATCTTCACCTTGGTTCCGGGTCTAAGGTCGGTCACGCTGATCATGTTTCCTCCTGAAGGTCCAGGACCTGGGGCCTAAGCCCTAAGAGGTCAATATACCGGAGGTACTCCTCTTCCCCAAGCTCCCGCCCGGCCAGGGCCACCAGAAGGGCCTCCATGACGTTGGTGCCAAAGCTTCGCCCGTTTAGGCGGGGGGTGGTGGTGATGAGGCGTTTCACCCCCCTCTCCCGCAAGAAGGCCACGTCCTCCTCCGTGGTGGTGTTGGTGAGCACCATCTTCCCCCGCATCTCGTCGGGCATGTGCCGCTTGATGTAGTGCCAGTCCCCCGCCACCAGGTCCGCCCAGGCGTAGTAGCGGCTTCGCCAGTCCACCGCCCGCTTCCCCTGCTTTTCCCCTATAGGGTAAAGAAGCTGGAAGGGAAGCTGGGTAAGGACCGGGAGGAAGACGAAGGCCAGTTTCTGCAGGAAGGAGAGGGAGTAAAGAGGGATGGGTAAACCCAGGGCAAAGATGAAGTCCCCGTAAAGAACCTTGGCCCCGGCCTCGTGCAGGGCCTCGGCCAGGCCGAAGCGGTCCACGGCGGAGGGTAGAAGCACCTTGGTACTCTTCCAGTCTATCAGCCCCGCCAGCTGGGCCACCGCCCGGCGCTCCAAGGTGTGCTTGAGGCCCGAGCCATCCACCACCGGGGTTTTACGGGCCGCCTCCTTAAGCCTTTTGGCATCCCGGATGGTGTAGCGCCGCCCCCCTGCCCAAAGGTAAAGGTCAATGCCCCCGAGGCCGATGGCGTCCACCTTTCCATCCAGCTCAGCAATGAGGCGCAAGGCTTTCTGGAAGTCGCCATCCGTGCCCCGCCTGTCCAACACCACTTCCTCCCCAAGGAGCTCCACCTGGACCACGGAGTCCCGGCGGCTAGCCCCCAGGGACACGGAAACCACGCGCTTGGCCACGAAGGGCTATTCTAACCGAAGGAGGAAGCCAAGGACCAGCCAAAGGGCAGCGAGCAGGAAGAAGGGCCAGGTGCGCCGCACCCCCAGCAGGCGGGCTAGAAGGCCAAAGACCACACTCCCGAAGGCAAGGGCGAAGAAGAGGGCCTCGAGGTTCTCAAAGAAGGCCTGCATGGCCCAAGGTTACCGCGAGACCCGTCCGAAAAAGGCCAGAACCCTTTGGCGGAACGCCTGGTCCACCGGACCGCGGAAGAGGTGGCCCGCCGGGTAGCTGAAGCACTCCACTGGCTTCCCCAAGGACTTAAGCCTTCGGCAAAGCTCCCATGACCACTCCGGGGGCACCTGGGCGTCCCGGATGCCATGGTGGACGCTGAAGGGCACGGCAACCCTCTCCAGGTAGGTCCAGGCGGAAGCCTCCGCCAGGGTTTTGGGAGGAAGGGTGAGAAGCTCCTGGCCTCGAGTACCCCCCGACCAGTAGCGGATCCGCTCCAGATTCCGCCTCTCGTCCCCGCTCATGCTCCCGTAAAGCACCACACCCTTCAGGCGGGGATCCACCAGGGCCACCACCTGGGCAATCCCCCCACCCATGGAGTGGCCGAAGAGGCCGATGCGCCTCCCATCCGCCTGGGGCAGGACGCCCTTGCGCACCTCGGCCAATAGATTCAGCACATCCACCGCGTAGGCGTGGCGCAGGCCCGTGGCCGGCTTCCCCTCGGAAGGCGGGTGGCCCCGGTAGTTGGGATGCAGTACCAGATACCCTTCCTCCGCCAGGAAGTCGGCGTAGGGAGTAGTGTAGGCCAGCAGCCGATAGCGGCTCGGCTCCACGTACCCGTGGAGCACCACCACCACGGGGAACGAGCCCCTGCCCTTGGGCACGTTGGCAAAGCCGTGGACCCGGAGATGATCGGAAAGGTAAGAAAACTGGACCCGGCTGAAACGAGATTTCTCCTCCAGGACCTTCTCTATCCGGAACCCCCCTTCCCCGTAGGTCCTCTTCCAGAGGTCAGGAATGGTGAGGGGCTGGGCCTGCCCCATCCCCTGGAGGAGCAACCCCAGACCCAGGATCCAGCGAACCACCACCCCAGGATAAGGGCCAAGGCCAGGGGAGAAGGTGGTTTAGCCGTGAGCCTCGAGCCAGCCGGCCTGTAGACCCTTTAGACCTATGGCGTGATAGACCAACTGGGCCGCGGTCATCTCCGCGTGGAACTGGCCAGTGGGGGATAGTTCCACGAAGTCCATGCCCACCACCTCCTTTTCCCGGAAAACCGCCTCCAGAAGGTCCACCACCTGGCGGTAGGTAAGCCCTCCGGGCAAGGGGGTACCCACGCTGGGCATGATGCTGGGGTCCAGGGCATCAAAGTCCAGGCTGATATACACCCTTTCCCCCAAGGCCTCCAGGATCTCCCTTATAGGAAGCCCCTCCCGGTGCAGGCGATGGGCAGGGAAAAGGGCCACTCCCTTCTTTCTGGCCCAGGCCAAGGAGTCTTGGTCCATGGCCCTGATCCCCACCTGGACCAAGGAGAACCCCTCCCGAACCAACCGGTAAAAGGGAGAGGCATGGGAATAGACGGAGCCTTGCCACTCTGGGTAGAGGTCGGCATGGGCGTCAATCTGGAGCAGGGAGAACTCCCCTAACGCCTCCCGATGGGCCTGGACCAGGGGATGGGTGATGGAATGGTCGCCCCCAAGAGAGACCACGAACTTGCCCGCCCGCAGGTGGCCAAGGGCCGCCTCCCGGATCAGGGCGTGGCTTTCCTCCGCGCTTCCCGCCACCCAGGGAACCGGCTCTGCGGCATGGATGCCCACCTCTTCCGGGGTTACTCCAAGCTCCAAGAGAAAGGGCTCCAGCTCCCGGCTGGCCAGGAGGATGGCCTCAGGGCCCCGCCTCGCTCCCGGCAAAAAGGAGAGGGAAAGGTCGTAGGGCACGGGCAGGACCACCACCCGGGCCTCCTCGTATGGGGTATCGCGCTCGCCAAAAACCAGACGCATACCCCTAAGAGCCTAGCAGATGAGGCCCCTACTAGCGCCCAAGGAAGTAAAGCTCTAAAAGCCGAAGAAGGGCCAAGGTGCCCCGCTCAAAATCCCGGATGCGGATGTGCTCGTTGGGGCTATGGACCCGGCTTCCCGGATACCCCACCCCCAGTCCCACCGCCGGGGCTGCCAGGTGGTGCAGAAAAGGATGCATGGGACCGGACCCCGCCATGTTGGGGTAAAGCACCGCCTTCGCCCCAAAGGCTTCTTCCAAAGCCCTTTGGACCATGCCCACGAAGGGATGGGAAAGATCCGAGCGGGCCGGGTGCTCTCCCTTCTCCAGGACCACCACTTCCACGTCGTGGAAGCCCTGGGCCTCGAGGTGCTGCTTTAAAAGCAAAGGGATCTCCTCCGGATCCTGGTCGGGTACCAGGCGGAAGTCCAGCTTGGCGAAGGCCTCGGCGGGCAAGACCGTCTTGGACCCCGGGCCGCCATACCCCGAGTGGAAACCGTTCACGTTGACGCAGGGCTCCGCATAAAGGCGCTGATGGAACTCCAGGTTCCTGGCCCCGCCCAGAAAGTCCCGCACGCCAAAGGCTTCCTTCAGGGCTTCCGATTCATCGGGAATCTCCGCCAGCACCTCCATCTCCTTGGGCGAAAGGGGGCGGACCCGGTCGTAAAAACCCGGGATGAGGACCCTTCCCTCCTCATCCCGCAGGCTGGCGATGGCCCGGCTCAAGCGGTAAATGGGGTTTTCCACCACCGCCCCGTAGGAGGAATGCAGGTCAAAGGCAGCGGTGCGCACCCGAAGCTCGAGGGCCACGATGCCCTTAAGGCCCGCATACAGGTAGGGGCGCCCCTTGGCGTCCACCCCCCCTGCCTCCCAGACGATGGCCCCGGACTTCAGGAGGTCCTTTTTATCCCGGACGTAGTCCGCCAGGTGGGGGCTTCCCACCTCCTCCTCCCCCTCCACCACGAACTTCACCCGGGGAAGAAAGCCGTGCTTTTCCCGGAATAAGCGCAGGGCCATGACCCTGGCCACCAGCTCCCCTTTATCGTCGTGGGTACCTCGGCCATACCAGAGGCCGTCCCGTTCCACCAGGCGAAAGGGCTCGGTTTCCCATAACTCCAAGGGATCAGGGGGCTGAACATCGTAGTGGTTGTAAAACAAAAGGACCCTTTCCCCCTCACCCCCCTCGGCGTAGACCACCGGGGGCCCATAACCCCGATGGAGCTCCGCCTTAAGGCCTAGGTCCTGAAGCACCTCGGCCACCTTGGCCGCACCCTCCTCGAGGGCCCTCCCCTCGGCGCTCACCGTGGGCAGGGCCACCAGCTCCGCCAAAAGCACCCTGGCCTCCTCCACAAAAGCCCTCATGGTACACTGAGCATACTATGGTGGAACCTTCCCTGGTCCTCTACGGGACCCTGTACCAGCGGGCTATGGACGTGCTGCAGGAAACCCTGCAGGAAACCGGGGCCCGCTACGCCCTCCTCATAGACCGCAAGGGATTCGTCCTGGCCCATAAAGAGGCCCTATGGGCCCCCAAGCCTCCGCCCCTGGATTCCCTGGCCACCCTGGTGGCGGGAAACGCCGCCGCCACCCAAGCCCTGGCCAAGCTGCTGGGAGAGGCACGCTTCCAAGAGGTGGTGCACCAAGGGGAACACATGGGGCTCTATGTGGACGAAGCCGGAGAGGCGGCCCTCCTGGTCCTGGTCTTTGACGAGAACGCTCCCCTGGGCAAGATCAAGCTCCACGGGAAGCGGGCGGCGGAAACCCTGGCCCGCCTGGCCGAGGAAGCCCTGGCCAACCCACCCAAGCTGAACCTGGACACCCAGTACCGCGAGGAGGCCAAAGCCCTGCTGGACGAACTCTTCGGCAACTAGCATGAGCACCATCAACTTCGCTAACCGCGAGATCAACTTCAAAATCGTCTACTACGGCCCGGGGCTCTCCGGGAAAACCACCAATCTCAAGTGGATATACAGCCGCATCCCCGAAGGCCGCAAAGGGGAGATGGTTTCCCTGGCCACCGAAGACGAGCGCACCCTGTTCTTTGACTTTCTTCCTCTGGACCTGGGTGAGGTCAAGGGTTTCAAGACCCGCTTCCATCTTTACACCGTGCCGGGGCAGGTCTTCTACAACGCCAGCCGCAAGCTGATCCTGAGGGGTGTGGATGGCATCGTTTTCGTGGCGGACTCCGCCCCCAACCGTCTCCGGGCCAACGCCGAGAGCATGCGCAACATGCGGGAGAACCTGGCGGAATACGGGCTCAAAGTGGAGGACATCCCGGTGGTGCTCCAGGTGAACAAACGGGACCTCCCCGACGCCCTGCCCGTGGAGATGATCCAGGCGGTGGTGGACCCCGAAGGGCACTTTCCTGTCTTTGAGGCCGTGGCTACAGAGGGTAAAGGAGTTTTTGAAACCCTAAAGGAAGTGAGCCGCCAGGTGCTGGCCCGAGTGGGAAGCACTTAGGGATCTCCCTTCCCAAGGGGCGAGGCCTGATGCCTCGCCCTTATTTTCTCGCATGGAGCTCTCATTCCCTCAGTACCTTCTCATGTAGGGACAAATGTACTTCACCCTTTTCTCAGCTTTGGACTAACATGGGCCCCGTATACGGCAACCTGCCGTAAGGGAGGAAGAGTATGGAAGAAAAACCAATCGGCGCCATGGGAGTGATAGTGGTTCTTACCCTCACCATCCTGGTCTTCTGGTTGGGAGTATACGCCATCTTTTTCGCTAGGGGGTAGGGTATGGTGGACGAGCACAAAGCCCACAAAGCGATCCTGGCCTACGAGAAGGGGTGGCTGACCTTTGCCATCGTCATGCTGGTGGTCTTCATCGCCCTCATCGCCTACACCCTGACCACCCATAGCGCCGGGGTCATCCCCGCAGGACAACTGGAGCGGGTTGATCCCACCAAGGTGCGTACAGAAGGCCCGTGGGCCGATCCTACCCAGGCGGTGGTGCAGACCGGCCCCAACCAGTACACGGTCTACGCCCTGGCCCTTGCCTTCGGCTACCAGCCCAACCCCATTGAGGTGCCCAAGGGAGCGGAGATCATCTTCAAGATCACCAGCCCCGATGTTATTCACGGCTTTCACGTGGAGGGCACCAACATCAACGTGGAGGTGCTCCCGGGCGAGGTCTCCACGGTGCGCTACACCTTCAAGAAGGCGGGCGAGTACCGGATCATCTGCAACCAGTACTGCGGCCTCGGCCATCAAAACATGTTCGGCAAGATCGTGGTGAAGGAGTGAGCCATGGCGGTGCGTACCTCTGATTTCAGCCGAGTTTACGAGGCCTACCCGGAAAAGAAGGCCACCCTCTACTTCCTGGTCCTGGGCTTCATCGCCCTTATCATCGGGAGCCTTTTCGGCCCCTTCCAGGCCCTGAACTACGGGAACGTGGACGCCTACCCGCTTCTTAAGCGGCTCCTTCCCTTTGTCCAGTCCTACTACCAGGGCCTCACCCTGCACGGGGTGCTGAACGCCATCGTCTTTACCCAGCTCTTCGCCCAGGCCATCATGGTCTACCTACCGGCCCGGGAACTGAACCTGAGGCCCAACATGGGTCTGATGTGGTTCTCCTGGTGGATGGCCTTTATCGGCCTGGTCATGGCCGCCTTGCCCTTGTTGGCCAACGAGGCCACTGTCCTTTACACCTTCTACCCTCCCCTCCAAGGCCACTGGGCCTTCTACCTTGGGGCCAGCATCTTCGTCCTCTCTAGCTGGGTAAGCATTTACATCGTCCTGGACCTCTGGCGCCGCTGGAAAGCCCAGAATCCCGGCAAGGTGACCCCCTTGGCCACCTACATGGCAGTGGTGTGCTGGCTCATGTGGTTCATCGCCTCCATCGGATTGGTGCTGGAGGCTGTCCTCATTCTCCTGCCCTGGTCCTTCGGCCTGGTGGAAGGTGCGGATCCCCTTCTCGCCCGCACCCTCTTCTGGTGGACGGGCCACCCCATCGTCTACTTCTGGCTCCTGCCCGCCTACGCCCTCATTTACACCGTGCTGCCCAAGCAGGCGGGAGGCAAGCTGGTCTCGGACCCCATGGCCCGCCTGGCCTTCCTGCTCTTCCTGCTCCTTTCCACCCCCGTGGGGTTCCACCACCAGTTCGCCGACCCTGGGATCGATCCCACCTGGAAGATGATCCACTCCGTCCTCACCATATTCGTAGCCGTTCCCAGCTTGATGACTGCCTTCACCATTGCCGCCAGCCTGGAGTTCGCCGGCAGGATGCGGGGTGGCAGGGGGCTTTTGGGCTGGATCCGAACCCTCCCCTGGGACAACCCCGCCTTCGTGGCCCCGGTCCTGGGCCTCCTGGGCTTCATCCCGGGAGGGGCGGGGGGTATCGTGAACGCCAGCTTCACCCTGGACTACGTGGTCCACAACACCGCCTGGATTCCCGGCCACTTCCACCTCCAGGTGGCGGGCCTCGTCACCCTCACCGCCATGGGCTCCCTCTATTGGCTCATCCCCAACCTCACTGGCAAGCCCATCTCCGACGGGCAGAGGCGGCTGGGCCTGGCAGTGGTCTGGCTTTGGTTCATCGGCATGATGGTCATGGCCCTGGGGCTCCACTGGCAGGGGCTCCTCAACGTGCCCCGTCGGTCCTACATCGCCCAGGTGCCGGATGCCTACACCCATGCCGCCCTTCCCATGGTTTTCAACATCCTGGCGGGCATCATCCTGCTGGTGGCCCTCCTCCTTTTCATCTACGGCCTCTTCAGCGTCCTTCTGGGCCGGGAGCGCAAGGCAGAGCTGGCCGAGGCCCCGGTGCCCTTCGCCGAGGTCATCTCCGGCCCCGAGGACCGTCCCTTGGTCCAGGCCATGGACCGGATCGGCTTCTGGTTCCTGGTGGCGGTGATCCTGGTGGTGCTGGCCTATGGCCCCACCCTGGTGCAGCTCTTCAGCAACCTGAACCCGGTGCCGGGGATGCGCCTCTGGTAGATCATGGGTGGCGCAAGGGCCGGAGACTTCCGGCCCTTGACCTTTTTGCCACAAAGGAAAAGGCTATGGGCGTGGGGTTTATCCCTGGTAGGAGTCTCCCTTGGGCGGTGGTCCTCTCCCTCCTTCCCTTCTTCCTGCAATTTCTGGGACTGGGCTTGGGGGACAAGCTGGGGCAGGGGCTTTGCGGAAGCGCCCTGGGGGTTTCCGAAGCTGAGGCGGTCATGTACGGCTTGGTGAACGAGTACTACCTTTACGGCCAGCTCTTCCTGGTCCTCCTGGCCTTGAAGGTAACCTATGCCCTGGCCCTTTGGGTCCTCCGCTTCATGTACCCGGATAGGGACCCTTCCTTCGCCTCCCTGGTATGGAAGGTTGGGGTGGGGCTTTCCGGGGTTTTCCTTCTTCTTTTCCTGGTCACCCGCACCCTGCCCTTGCCCTTTTTTACCCCGTTGGGTCCTGCCCTTCTCTCCCCCGCTCCCCTGGACCCCCTTTCCCTCATCATGGTTCTGCCTGAACCGTTCTTGCTCTGGCTCTACTTGCGCCATCGTCCATGAAACTTCCTCCTTTTGGTTTACCTCTTGGGGCTGGTCAGCTTCCTGATGGATGTGGCCAGCGAGATGGTCTACCCCCTTTTGCCCCTATTCCTCGCCAGCCTGGGCGGAGGAGCCGGGGCCATCGGTTTGGTGGAGGGAGTGGCCGAGGCCACCGCCAGCCTCTTCAAGGTGGTGGGGGGAAGGATTTCGGATCGGGTAGGCCGCAGGAAACCCCTCCTGCTTGCGGGCTACGGCCTTCCCGCCTTTCTCAGACCCATCCTGGCCCTGGCCTCGAGTCCCTGGCACGTCCTCCTCTACCGCTTCCTGGACCGGCTCGGGAAAGGCCTGCGCACCGCACCCCGGGATGCCCTTCTGGCGGAAAGCGTGGACAAAAGCGCCCTGGGGCGGGCTTACGGCCTTCACCGGGGCCTGGACACCCTGGGGGCCACCGTGGGGCCCTTTCTGACCTTCCTTCTCCTGCCCCAGGTGGGGGTGCGGGGCGTGTTTTGGCTTTCCGCCATTCCCGCCTTCCTGGCCGTGCTCACGTTCCTTTGGATCCGGGAAGCCAGAAGCGTAAAGGTAGCTGCGGACTCCCTTCCATCCCTTCGGCCAGGCTACCTAAGGACCCTACCGGCCGCCTACCGGCGCTTCCTCCTGGTTTCCAGCATCTTTGCCCTGGCCCTTTCCTCCAATGCCTTCCTGCTCCTCCGCCTGAAGGAGCTCGGGCTTTCCCAGGAGGCTGTAACCTTGGCCTACACGGGTTACAACCTGATATATGCCCTCCTCTCCTATCCCCTCGGGAGCTTAGCCGATGCCATTGGGCTGAGGCGGGTGGTGGCCTTGGGTTTTGCCCTCTATGCCCTGGTGTACCTGGGCTTTGCCTTTGCCCAGTCGGCTTTGGGGGGTGTGGCCCTTCTGCTTCTTTACGCCCTGTACTCGGCGGCCTTTGAAGGGGCAAGCCGGGCCTACCTGGCCACCCTCATACCCCAGGAGGCCAAGGCCACCGCCATCGGCCTTTACCACACGGTGGTGGGGATTTTGCTCCTTCCGGCCAGCTTGATCTTCGGCTTTCTCTGGCAAAGTTATGGGCCTGAGCTGGCCTTCGGCGTGGGGGCGGGTCTGGCCCTTTTGGCTCTCCTGTTTTTCCTGCTTGACGGAAGGAGGGCCAGGCCCTAACCTGATAGAGGTCCTTCGGGGCCTCGAGGAGGAAGGGGCCAAAAGCGCCTTCCCCCCTGACGGAGGTAGAGATGCCCATCAGCAAAGAGGAAAAGCAAAAGGTCATAGAGGAGTTCGCCCGCTTCCCCGGGGATACGGGGAGCACTGAGGTGCAGGTGGCCTTACTCACCTTGCGCATCAACCGGCTTTCCGAGCACCTCAAGGTCCACAAGCACGACCACCATTCCCACCGCGGCCTTCTCATGCTGGTGGGGCAAAGGCGCAGGCTTCTCCGCTACCTGGAGCGGGAAGACCCCGAGCGCCACCAGGCCCTGGTTGAGAAACTGGGCCTTAGGAAGTAAACTGGTAACCAGGTCGGGGGCGGGGCCTTAGGGCTCCGCCTTTCGCTTGAGGGAACTATGCCGGAAGCCACACCCAACACCCCACAGGCCCATAGGTACGAAACCCAGGTGGCTGGCCGCCCCCTGGTGTTGGAGGCAGGGAAATACGCCAAACAGGCCTCGGGCTCGGTCCTGGTGCGCTACGGCGACACCGTGGTCCTGGCCACCGCCCAGGCCTCCGAGGAGCCCATAGAGGCGGACTTCCTTCCCCTCACCGTGGAGTTTGAGGAGCGGCACTATGCCGTGGGCAAGATCCCGGGAAGCTTCATGCGCCGGGAAGGGCGGCCTGGGGAAAAGGCCATTCTCTCCGCCCGCATGACGGACCGGCCCATCCGCCCCCTCTTCCCCAAGGGGTTCCGGCACGAGGTACAGGTGATCGTCACCGTGCTCTCCGCCGACCAGAAGAACCCCCCGGACATCCTGGGGCCCACGGCGGCCAGCGCCGCCCTCATGCTTTCGGACATTCCCTGGGAAGGCCCCGTGGCCGCGGTGCGGGTGGGCCTCATTGGGGGGCAGTTCGTCCTGAACCCCACCCTGCAGGAGCTTTCGGAAAGCGCCCTGGACCTGGTGGTGGCGGGAAGCCGGGACGCCATCCTCATGGTGGAGGCCGGGGCCCAGGAGGTGGACGAGGAAATGCTGGTCCAGGCCCTGGAGTTCGCCCACCGGGAGATGCAGCCCATCCTGGACCTGCAGGAGGAGATAGCCCGGGCCCTGGGCAAACCCAAGATGGCCTGGACCCCACCCGAGGCCCTCAGCGAGGAGGAGAAGGAAGCCTTCTACCGCTTGGCCGTGGAGCGGGGGCTTTCCGCCGTGCTCCAAACCGCCAGCAAGGGGGAGAGGAGCCGGGCCCTCGAGGCCTTTGCCGAGGCCCTGGTGGCCGAGGCCCTGCCCAAGTTGGAGGACGGCACCCCGGACGAGAGCAAGAAACCCCTCTACGAAAGCGCCTTTGACGAGGTGGTGCGCAAAGAGCTCAGGCGCCTCGTGCTGGAGGAAGGCAAGCGGGCGGATGGCCGCACCCCCAAGGACCTCCGGCCCATCTGGATCGAGGTGGACGTCCTGCCCCGCACCCATGGCTCCGCCGTCTTCACCCGGGGGGAGACCCAGGTGCTGGGCACCGTCACCCTGGGCACGGGACGGGACGAGCAGATCATCGACGACCTGGGGATTGACGAAACGGAAAAGTTCCTGGTGCACTACAACTTTCCCCCCTTCTCCACCGGGGAGGTCAAGCGCCTGAGGGGGGTTTCCCGCCGGGAGATAGGCCACGGAAACCTGGCCAAGCGGGCCCTCAAGGCGGTCCTGCCTCCCGAGGAGGCCTTCCCCTACACCATCCGGGTGGTGGGGGATGTGCTGGAGTCCAATGGCAGTAGCTCCATGGCCACGGTCTGTGCGGGATGCCTGGCCCTGATGGACGCGGGTGTTCCCCTCAAGGCCTCGGTAGCCGGGGTGGCCATGGGTCTGGTGTGGGAGGGGGAGCGGGCGGTGATCCTCACCGACATCCTGGGACTGGAGGATGCCCTGGGGGACATGGATTTCAAGGTGGCGGGAACCCGAAAAGGGGTCACCGCCTTGCAAATGGACAACAAGGTGGGTGGGCTTCCCCGGGAGGTGCTGAAGGAAGCCCTTATGCAGGCCCGTGAGGCCCGCATGAAGATCCTGGACCTCATGGAAAGCGTCCTTCCTGCCCCACGCCCCGAGCTCAAACCCTTTGCCCCCAGGATTCTCTCCCTGAAGATCCCCGTGGAGAAGATCGGCCTGGTCATCGGCCCCGGGGGCAAGAACATCCGGGCTTTGGAGGAGCTCGGGGTAGAGGTGGACATCCAGGAAGACGGGACGGTGCGCATCTACTCCAGCGACCTCGAGGCGGCCGAGAAAGCCAAGAAGCGAATAGAGGAACTCACCATGGAGGCCAAGGTGGGCGAGATCTACGAGGGTACGGTCACCCGCATCACCCCCTTTGGGGCCTTCATCAGCCTCTTCCCCGGCACCGAGGGACTTCTCCACATCAGCCAGATCGCCCCCGGCCGGGTGGAGCGGGTGGAGGACCACTTGAAGGTGGGGGACGTGATCAAGGTCAAGGTGCACCGCATCGACGAGCGGGGCAAGATCGACCTGATCCGGCCCGAGCTGGAGGGCAAGATCCCTCCCAGGCGGCGCAGCTAGCCCTGGGGGGTTTTCCTTAGGGCAAGATCCCGGCCAGGCCGGGGAGATGGGAGGTTTATGGAAAACAAAGAACGCAAGCCAAGGAAAAGACGGCGCAGAAGGCCATCGGACGCCGCTTCCCTGGGCCTTGGAGAGGGCAAGGACTATGTGGAGATCATTCCCCTAGGGGGGATGGGGGAGATCGGCAAGAACATCACCGTTTTCCGCTTCCGGGACGAGATTTTCGTGCTGGACGGGGGGCTTGCCTTCCCCGACGAAGCCATGCCCGGGGTGGACCTCCTCATCCCCCGGGTGGACTACCTCATAGAAAACCGGCACCTCATCAAGGCCTGGATCCTGACCCACGGACACGAGGACCACATCGGGGGGCTTCCCTTCATCCTCCCCATGGTCTTCGGAAAGGAAAGCCAGGTGCCCATCTACGGGGCCAAGCTCACCCTGGGCCTCCTAAAGGGGAAGCTGGAAGAGTTCGGTTTGAGGCCAGGAAGCTTCAACCTCAAGGAGATCTCCCCCGACGACCGCATCAGCGTGGGGCGCTACTTCACCCTGGACCTCTTCCGCATGACCCACTCCATCCCCGATAACTCCGGTCTGGTCATCCGCACCCCCGTCGGTACCATCGTGCACACCGGGGACTTCAAGCTGGACGCCACCCCCATAGACGGTAAACTCTCCCACCTGGCCAAGGTGGCCCAGGCGGGGGCGGAAGGGGTCTTGCTCCTCATCGCCGACTCCACCAACGCCGAGCGCCCCGGTTACACCCCGAGCGAGATGGAGATCGCCAAGGAGCTGGACCGGGTCATCGGCCGGGCCCCGGGCAGGGTCTTCGTCACCACCTTCGCCAGCCACATCCATCGCATCCAGGCGGTGATCTGGGCGGCGGAGAAGTACGGGCGCAAGGTGGCCATGGAGGGGCGGAGCATGGTGCGGTTCAGCCGCATCGCCATGGAGCTGGGCTACCTCAAGGTGAAGGACCGCCTCTACACCCTGGAGGAGGTCAAGGACCTCCCCGACCACCAGGTGCTGATCCTGGCCACGGGAAGCCAGGGGCAGCCCATGTCCGTCCTCCACCGCCTGGCCTTTGAAGGCCACGCCAAGATGGCCATCAAGCCCGGGGACACGGTGATCCTCTCCAGTAGCCCCATCCCCGGCAACGAGGAGGCGGTGAACCGGGTCATCAACCGGCTCTACGCCCTGGGGGCTTACGTCCTCTACCCCCCTACCTACAAGGTTCACGCCTCGGGGCACGCCTCCCAAGAGGAGCTCAAGCTCATCCTGAACCTCACCACCCCCCGTTTCTTCCTCCCTTGGCACGGGGAGGTGCGCCACCAGACCAACTTCAAGTGGCTGGCGGAGTCCATGAGCCGTCCCCCGGAGAAAACCCTCATCGGGGAGAACGGGGCCATTTACCGCTTAACCCGGGACACCTTTGAGAAGGTGGGCCAGGTGCCCTCCGGGGTTCTCTATGTGGACGGCCTGGGGGTTGGGGACATCACCGAGGAGATCCTGGCCGACCGCCAGCACATGGCCGAGGAGGGAATCGTGGTCATCACCGCCTTAGCGAGCCAGGACCCGGTGGTGGAGGTGGTGTCCCGGGGGTTTGTCAAGGCCGGGGAGCGGCTTTTGGGCGAGGTGAAGCGCATGGCCCTCGAGGCCCTGCAAAACGGGGTGCGGGAGAAAAAACCCTTGGAGCGCATCCGCGACGACATCTACTTCCCGGTAAAGAAGTTTTTGAAGAAGGCCACGGGTCGGGACCCCGTAATCCTGCCCGTGGTCATAGAGGAGTAGACCATGTACCAAAGCATCCTCTTACCCACTGACGGTAGCCCGGCTGCCGAGGCCGGGGTGCAAGAAGGCCTCCGCCTGGCCAAGGCCTTGGGCGCAAAGGTGGCCTTCCTTTACGCACTGGAGCCCCTGGGACCCAGGCTGCTTCTAGGCCCAGAAACCCTGCCCTATTACCAGGCCCTGGTGGACGATATGCGGAAGGAGGGCCTAGCCGCCCTGGACCGCGCAACCCGCATGGCGGAGGAAATGGGGGTGGGGTTTGAAGCCCATCTCCTGGAGGGGCGGGCGGCAGAGGTGATCCTGAAGGAGGCGGAAAAGCACGACCTTTTGGTCATGGCCACCCATGGGCGCACGGGGCTGGACGCAATGCTTTTGGGTAGCGTGACCCAGGAGGTGGTCCGCCGTAGCCCCAAGCCGGTCCTGGTGGTCCCTTACCGCACCAGGGGCAGCGAGGCCGCCAGTAGATAAAGGACCAGGATGGCCCAGGAGTCGTAGGCCAAAACCCAAAGCTTCCTCAGGCTCTAGTACATGAGCCCCGTAAGCACCGTCCCCGCCATACCCAAGAGGACTAAGACGCTGAAAAGGTGGCTTCCCTCCACCTGGGCCAAAAGGGGGCCAGGAAACAGGGGATCGGCATAGGAGAGAAGAAACGTGTTGAACATGACGCTCCCCAGCACGTTGCCCAAAGCCAGGTCCACCGCCCCCAGGCGGGCGGTGGCCTCGGGCAAGGTGGTGACCAACCCTTTTCCAACATAAGCCGGGCCACCTCTGCCAGGGTGGTTTCGGGATGTACTCACCACGGGGCCGGTCATGGCATCCCTTGCCTTCATCGCCTAGCCTCCTTCCGCCCTATTAACCGGTCCACCCCTTCGGCTATGAGCCAAGCCAAGAGGGCAAGCGCCAAAACCAATCCCCAGACCCATACCGGAACCGGCACCGCCTCCAACACCCCAGGGGCCAGGGTGCCGAGAAGGATCTGGATCAGGATGCCCAGAGCCACCGCCCCGTGCAGGTAAGGGTTTGGAAGGGGTATCAGGTGCGTGTGCCGGGCAGCGTAAGCAAAAAAGAGCTGGCCCAGGGTCATGAAGTGGAAGGTGGCGGTACGCGCCACCTCGGTGGCACTTAAAGGGGCTTGGATCCGTCCCCATCCCGGCAGAAGGGCCAAAAGCAACAAGGCAAAGGCGGCCTTGATGGTTCCCGTGAGGAGGATGAACCGCAAGGAGGGGGCGTCCAAAAGGGGGCTGTCCTTGGGCCTGGGCGGCCGCTCCAATACCCGGGGATTACGGTCCAAGGCCAAGGCCAGGGCAGGAAGGCCGTCGGTCACCAGGTTGATCCAGAGAATCTGCACCGCGGTGAGGGGAAGAAGCAGGTGCCCAGCCTCGTCCCTGAGGCTGAGGAGTGCGGCAAACACCATACCCAAGGCCACCACCAAGACCTCAGAGAGGTTGGTGGAGAAGAGGAAGCGGATGAACTTCTGGATGTTCTCGTAGATGCTCCGCCCCTCTTCAATGGCCGCCACGATGGTGGCGAAGTTATCATCCATGAGAACCAGGTCCGCCACCTCCCGGGAAACGTCCGATCCCCTTTGCCCCATGGCCACCCCCACGTCCGCCCGCTTGAGGGCCGGGGCATCGTTCACCCCATCCCCGGTCATGGCCACTACCTCTCCAGCCTTCTGGAAAGCCTCCACGATTCTCAGCTTGTCTTCCGGCTTGACCCGGGCAAAGACGTCTACCTCAAGAAGCTCCTCATCGGAGAGCTCCCCTATCTCCTCCCCGGTGGCCACCACTTCGGCAGGAATGCCCACCTTACGGGCGATGGCCAAGGCAGTAGCCGGGTGGTCCCCGGTGACCATCACCACCCTAACCCCCGCCTGCAACACCTTGGCCACCGCCTCAGGCACCTCCGGGCGGGGCGGATCCAGGAGGAGGACAAAGCCAAGAAAACTTAACTCCTCTTCCTTCTCACCCTCACCATGGGCTAGGGCCAGCACCCGAAAGCCCTCCTTTGCATAGGCTTCCGCCTGTTCCAAAAGGGAAGCCTTGTCCTCTTGGCTTAGAGCAAGGCGAGGGATAAGGGCCTCGGGAGCCCCTTTGAGGAAGCTACCCTGGGGCGTGGTAACCCGCATGTACTTCCAAGCGCTGTCAAAGGGTCTTTCGGAAAGCCTGGGGTTTTCTTGGCGGACCCGCCTCACGTCCAGGTGCTCCGCTGCATAACGCAAAAGGCCTATCTCCAAGGGGTCCCCCGCGCCGGTTTCCAGGTCCGCATCGTTGCAGAGGACCATGGCGAGAAGGGCCCTTTGGGGGTCCGGCCCCACCACCTTTTGCACCTCCATGCGGTTCTCCGTGAGGGTACCCGTCTTGTCGGTGGCAATAACGGTGACGCTCCCCAAGGCCTCCACCGCAGCAAGGCGCCGCACCACCGCCTTGCGGCGGGCCATCCGCTCTACCCCCAGGGCCAAGGCCAGGGTGAGGACCGCAGGAAGCCCCTCAGGCACCGCCGCCACCGCCAGGGCCACGGCGAAGAGGAGGACCTTGCCGGAAAGGCCCTCCACCAGAAAGCCCAGAACCACCAGGGCCGCGGCGAGGACCAGCACCCAGCGAGCCACCCGATGGCCAAAGGCCTCGAGGCGCCGCTCCAGCGGGGTCTTTTCCTCCTCCATCTCCGAAAGAAGCCCCGCGATGCGGCCCATGGCGCTCCTTAGGCCGGTACGGCTTACCTCCATTAGGGCCCTTCCCCGCACCAACAGGGTGCCGGAAAAGACCTCGTCCCCTACCCTCTTCTCCACCGGAACGCTTTCCCCGGTAAGGAGGCTTTCATCCACCAAGACCCCGCTGGCCTCCAGGAGCACCCCATCTGCCGGTATGCGGTCCCCTGCCTCCAGGCGCACCACATCCCCGGGCACGATCTCCCGGCTGGGGAGGTGCTGGAAGCGACCATCTCGGAGGACCCAGGCCATGGGCTCCGCCAGGGCCTCAAGGCGCCTTAGGGCCTCCTCCGAACGCTTTTCCTGCAGGGTTCCGAGCCCGGCATTGAGAAGCAGGATGGCCAGTATGGCCAAAGACTCTAGGGGAAGGCCATGGGTTCCCTCGTAAAGCCAAAGCCCCAGGTCCACCAGGAGGGCAAACAACAGGATGTAGATGAGGGGGCTCTGAAACTGGCGCAGGAACTTGCGCCAAAGGGGCTCGGGCGGCTTCTTTGGAAGGGCATTGGGACCGTACTCCGCCAAGCGCCTTTGTGCCTCCTCTGAGGTAAGCCCCCGCATGGTGAGGATTATACTAAGGCCCGAAGGGGCTTATTGTCCTCCCCGGACTCTTACGCTAAGATAACCGCATGTTGCAGTATCCCGAGCTTCCCTTGGAAAGCCCCCTTATCGACGCCGAGCTTCCCGACCCGCGGGGAGGACGGTACCGGCTTTCCCAGTTCCAGGAACCCCTCTTGGCCGTGATCTTCATGTGCAACCACTGCCCTTACGTGAAGGGCTCCATCCAGGAGATCGTGAGCCTGGCGGAGAAGTACCGGGGCCGGGTAGCCTTCGTGGGCATCAACCCCAACGATTACGAACGCTACCCCGACGACGCCCCGGAGAAGATGGTGGAGTTCGCCAAGGAGCACGGCATCTTCTTCCCCTACCTTCTGGACGAAACCCAGGAGGTGGCCAAGGCCTACAAGGCCCTGCGCACCCCCGAGGTCTTCCTCTTTGACGAAAGGCGCCTCCTCCGCTACCACGGCCGCGTCAACGACAGCCCCAAGTTCCCGGAGCAGGTGCAAAGCCATGACCTCGAGGCCGCCATCGAAGCCCTGCTCAGGGGGGAGGAGCCACCCCTTAAGGAGGCTCCCGCCATCGGCTGCACCATCAAGTGGCGGCCTGGGAATGAGCCCGAGGTCAAAATCGGCTAATCCCCAGACGAGGGCCTTATAGGATGGAGGCGGTTTACCCCGCCCTGCTACGGGCGGTTGGGGAGGATATGCATGCGCGTATTGGTAACGGGCGGAGCAGGTTTCATCGGTAGCCACATCGCGGAAAGCCTGGTGCGCGAGGGTGTGGAGGTGGCGGTCTTGGACAACCTCTCCACGGGCAGACGGGAAAACGTCCCCAAAGGCATCTACTTCTACAAGGTGGACCTCAGGGACAAGGAAAGCCTGGAAAGGGTCTTTAGGGAGTTCCGCCCCACCCACGTTTCCCACCAGGCGGCCCAGGCCTCGGTGAAGGTAAGCGTGGATAACCCCACCCTGGACTTCGAGGTGAACCTCCTGGGCGGTTTGAACCTCCTCGAGGCCATGCGAAAGTGGGGGGCGGAGAAAATGGTCTTCGCCTCCACCGGGGGAGCCATCTACGGGGAGGTTCCCGAAGGGGAACGGGCCGAGGAAACCTGGCCCCCCAAACCCAAAAGCCCCTATGCCGCCAGCAAGGCTTCCTTTGAGCACTACCTCTCCGCCTACGGGCAAAACTACGGGCTCAAGTGGGTGTCCCTGCGCTACGGCAACGTCTACGGCCCCCGGCAGGACCCCCACGGGGAGGCCGGGGTGGTGGCCATCTTTTCGGAAAGGATCCTCAAGGGAGAACCGGTCACCCTCTACGCCAGAAGGACCCCCGGGGACGAGGGGTGCGTGCGGGACTACATCTACGTGGCCGACGTGGTGCGGGCCCACAACCTGGCCCTGAAGGGTCTGGAGGGAATCTACAACGTGGGAACGGGGGAGGGACACACCACCCAGGAGGTCCTCCTGGCGGTGGCCGAGGCCGCCGGTAAGCATCCAGAGGTCAACCCAGCCCCTCCGCGTCCCGGTGATCTGGAAAGAAGCGTGCTCTCTCCCTTGAAGCTCATGGCCCATGGCTGGCGGCCCGAGGTGGGTTTCCAGGAGGGCATCCGGCTCACCGTGGAATACTTCCGCACCCGCTGACATACCCCCCACCCCTATCAGATGATGGGGGTATGAGTGCTCGTTTCTTTCACCCCGCCTGGTTCGCCTTGGTCATGGGGGGAAGCGGGCTCCTGTACCTCCTAGCCCCGGGGCTCTTCCTGGTGCTCCTGGCCTTCTACCTGCCCCTGCTGATCCGTAGCCTTCTCGCCTTCCTCCGCCTGGAAACCCTCAGGCCCTTTGGCCAACAGGCGCCTGGCCAGGCGCACCCGAGCCCTCAGGGCCACTAAGGCCTTCCGGTCTTCCTTAAGCCGCTTCCTGGCCCGGGCCATCGCCTCCGCCCGGGCCTTGGGCCCCACACCCCCCAGGACTTCCCGGCGGGCGAAAAAGCCCTCGAGGCTCATCCAGGCGATGAGTTCCTCCCGCTCCACCCCCAAGAGCTCGGGCCGGACCCCGGGTAGGGCGCCCTGTACCCGCCGGTACGCCTCGGCAAGGGGCACCCCCTTGCGCACCAACAGGTCCACCGCCTCCGAGGCCAGGACCTCCGGGGAGAGCTCCTCCAGGAGGAGGGCTGGCTCAAACTGGCTTTCCTCGAGGGCCACCCGGGTAAGCTCCAAGACGGCCTCAGCACTTTCCAAAAGCCCCGCCAAGGGCTCCAACACCCCGGTGGAATGGTCGTTGAGATCGGTGAACGGGGTGTTATGGTTCAAGAAGGCCAAAGTACCCGCCCCCCCCAGAAGATGACCCGCATAGATGCGGGCGTGCTCCAGCACCACGGGATTTCGCTTCTGCGGCATGAAGCTGGAACCCTGGGCCAACCCCTCCCCTACCACGAAGGCCCCCCGCTCCGCCAGGGCCAGCAGGTCGGTGAGGAAACGGGAGAGGCTGGTGCCCAGTCCCGCCAGGGCCGAGGCCGGCTCCAGGGCATAATCCCCAGAGGCCACGGCATCCAAGGTGTTCTCCACCGGCCCGGCAAAACCCAAAAGGGCGGCGAGCCGCCGCCGGTCCACAGGATAGGGGTTCCCCGCCAGGGCACTGGCCCCCAAAGGGCAGCGATCCAGGGTGTCCAAAGCCTGTTGCAAACGGCGGAAGTCCCTCTCCAAAAGGGCCTCCACCCCGAGTAGGTAATGGTCCAAGGTGGAGGGCTGGGCGGGCCGGTGGTGGGTGCGCAGGACCAGGGGTACCCCGGCGTGGGCCCCGGCAACCCGGAGTACCGCCCCCCGTAGGCGAAGAAAATCCCCCAGCAAGGCCAACACCCGGTCCCTCAGGTAAGCGCGAAAGGCCGTGAGGTCCAGGTCGTTGCGGGATAGCCCCCGGCGTATGGCCCCCGCCACCTCTTCCCCCCAGTGCTCGGCAAGCTGGGAGTAGATGGAGAAGAAGACATCCTCCACCTCACCGGTGAAGCTGGGAAGCGGAAGGGTACGGAGTTCCCTTAGGGCCGCCACCGCCTCCTCCGCCCTGGGAATGCCCAACCGGGAAAGCTCCATGGCGTAGGCGGTGAGGGCATCAAAGAAATGGGGGACCAGGGCCTCGCGGGCAAACCGGTAGTGGCGGCCCAGGACAAAGCGGCGGTAAACGGTGTGCCAACGCATGCTTTCATCCTAGACCTTCCCGAAGGACTTGACGGGTGGCTTCGGGCATGGTATTTTTCCGAGTACAACCCGAAAGGAGGCGTACGATGAAGCGCAGGGAGTTTTTGAAGAAGCTGGGTGTAGGTGCATTGGCCGCGGTGGGCATGCCCTATATCGCCACCGCCCAGGCGCGGACGGTGAAGCTCGCCGCCCTCCTTCCCCTCACAGGACCCTTCGCCTTTGCAGGTAACGCCTCTCGCGAAGGCTTCGTGGATGGGGTGGACTACGTGAACGAGGTCCTGGGGGGCGTGGGTGGCCGCAAGCTGGAGCTCATTGTGGAGGATACCGGCTACGACGTGGCCAAGGGCACGGCCGCCTTCAACCGGGTGGTATCCCGGGAACGCCCCGATGAGCTCCTCTTCGTATACGGGGACTCCACGGGGCTCTCCAAAGCCTTGGCCCCGGAGATCGCCCGCATGGGCCTTCCCTACTCCGCCACCAGCTTCGCCAACGAGCTTGCCGATCCCAAGACCTACCCCACCATCTTCGTTTTCGGCCCCACCTACAACGACATGATGGAGGCCCTCCTACGCCAGATACGCCTGCAAAAGGGCCGGGCCCGCATCGCCTTGGTCTACTCCAACACGGAGTTCGGCCGCGATCCCATCCCCTACGCCAAGGAGCGGGCCAAGGCCTTGGGGATGGAGATAGTCCACGAGGAAGTCACGCCCCCGGCCTTCACGGACGCCACCCCCGTGGTCCTCAACCTGCGCCGGGCCAATCCCGACTTCGTGATCCTCCAGGGCTACGCCCTTTCCGCGGAACCCTTGATCCTCCGCACCGCCAGGGAGCAAGGCTTAAGGGCCCAGTTCATGGGCACCTACTACTCGGCAGAGCTGGCCCTCATCCAGCGGGCAGGCCCCGCCGCCGAGGGATTCACCGTCACCTACCACAACGCCTACTGGTACGACACCCTGGTGCCGGCGGTGAACGAGCTAAGGAAGTTCCGCCAGAAAAAGGGACGGGACACCTCCTACCGGCCCACCTACTACATGGGGAGCGTGGCCGTAGCCCTGGCCGTGGCGGAGGCCATGCGCCGGGCAGCCCAGGCGGGAAAGCTCACCCGGGCCGGGCTGGTGGAGCAACTGGAGAAGATCGGGGACTATAACGCCATGGGCCTAACGCGGGGCTTCCAGTTCGTGAACCACCGCCTCCCCTATACCAAGCTCTACCGGGCCAGCGTGAAGGACGGGCGCTTCAACGCCATCACCGACTGGATCAAGCTGGCCTGACCCCTGTTCCGCCCCCAGGCTTCCCGTGCCTGGGGGCAGCCCAACACGCCTATGCCCGACCTTCTACCGTATCTCATCGGCGGCCTAGCCAACGGAGCCCTCTACGGCCTTCTGGCCTTGGGTTTCGTCTTGGTCTACCGGGCCACCAGCGTGGTGAACTTCGCCATCGGCGAGTTCCTCCTGGTGGGGGCTTACCTGACCTATACCTTCGCCCTCTTCCTCCCCTTACCCCTGGCGATACTGGCTGCCTTGCCCCTCGCCTTCCTCTTTGGACTCCTGGTGGAACGGGGTTTCGTGCGACCGCTTTTGGGCAGGAGCGTGGTGGCGGTGATCATGGCCACCATCGGCCTGGCGGCCGCTTTGGACGGGGTGGTGCAGCTCCTTTGGGGTCCGGACCTCAAGTACCTCTCCGGAAGCCTCCCCAACCTGGGGTTTCAGGCTGGGGGAATTTTCGTCTCCTCCCGGGCCGTCTGGAATCTGCTCCTGGCCCTGCCCCTGGGCTTGGGCCTCCTTTTCGCCTTAAGGCGGAGCCGCTACGGCATCCTGGTCCGGGCCATCTCCGAGCGGGAGGTGGCCGCGCTGGCCCTGGGCATCCCCACCGCCCGCATCCTGGCGGGAGTTTGGGGGATCTCCGCCCTCCTGGCCACCCTCGCCGGGGCCCTTCTGGCTGCGGCCAGCGGGGTAGGGCCCAACCTGGTCTTCTTGGGACTAAAGGTCTTCCCCGTGGCCATCCTGGGGGGATTGGACTCGGTGGGGGGAGCGCTTTTGGCGGGGTTGATCCTTGGGGTCCTCGAGGCCCTCTCCCAGCGCTATCTGGAACCCCTCCTTCCCGGTTTCACCGAGGCCCTGCCCTTCGTGGTGGTGCTCCTGGTCCTTCTGGTGAGGCCCTATGGGCTATTGGGCGAGCGGCAGATTGAGAGGGCGTGACACCACCCCGCCCTGGCTGACGCCAGGGTGGGAACCCAGGGAGAACCCTTCTCCAAACTCCGTGGGCATGGAGGTTGCCAAAGCATGATCCTAGCTGTAGAGAACCTCAAGGTAGTCTACCGGGGGGTGATCCTGGCCCTGGATGGGGTCTCCCTGGAGGTCAGGGAGGGAGAAGCGGTGGCCCTGTTGGGCCCCAACGGGGCCGGCAAGAGCTCCTTGGTGCGGGCCGTAGCCGGCCTGCTATCCCAGTTTGAAGGGCGGGTGCTGGACGGGCACGTCCGCCTCTTCAGGGAGGACACCACCCACCTGGACCCGGTGCGCATCACGGGCCTTGGGCTTACCGCGGTCCTCGAGGGGCGCCCCATCTTCCGCTACCTGACCCCTGTGGAGAACCTGGTGGCCGCAGGGCACCGCCTTTCCCCACGGGAGCTCAAAGAGGGCATGGAGGAGGTCTTCGCCCGCTTTCCCCGGCTTTACGAAAGGCGCCACCAGCAGGCGGGCTACCTTTCGGGGGGCGAGCAGCAGATGCTCCTTCTGGGGATGGCCCTTCTCACCCGGCCCAAGGTGCTGGTGGTGGATGAGCCTTCCCTGGGCCTCGCCCCCAAGCTGGTGGAAGAGGTGATGCGCACCCTGGAGGCCCTAAGGCGGGAGAAAAACCTGAGCCTCCTCTTGGTGGAGCAAAACGCCCGGGCGGCCCTCTCCATCGTGGACCGGGTTTACGTGCTGGAGCGGGGCCGGGTGGTGTTTGAGGGGGATGCCAAAGCTGCCCAGGAGGACCAGGATGTGTTGGAGTTCTACCTGGGCAAGGAAGAGGTGGGCTTCCGCCAGTCCAAGCGCTACCGCAGGAGGAAGCGATGGGTGTGATCCTCGAGGCCAAGAACCTCCACCTCGCCTTCAAGGGGGTCAAGGCCCTGGTGGGGGTGGAGTTCCGCGTAGCTGAGGGGGAGTTCTTCGCGGTGATCGGGCCCAACGGGGCAGGGAAAACCACCCTCTTGAACGTCCTTTCCGGGGTGTACGAGCCCGACGAGGGAGAGGTAACCTTCCTGGGCCAAAACCTCCGGGGGAAAAGCCCCCAGGAAAGGGCCCGGATGGGCCTGGCCCGCACCTTCCAAGGCTTGGAGATCTTCCGGGGCATGAGCGTTTTGGATAACGTGAAGCTAGGGGCCGAGCTAGCCCTGTCCACCTACCCCCTGGCCCTCCCCCGGGCCCAGCGGGAATGGCAGATTAGGGCTTGGGCCGAGGAGGTTCTGGACTACCTCCACCTCTCCCCCTTCCGCCACGCCCCTGCGGGCATGCTTCCCTACGGGCTGCAAAAGCGGGTGGAGGTGGCCCGGGCCCTGGCCAGTCGGCCCAAACTCCTCCTCCTGGACGAGCCCATGGCCGGTCTGTCCCTCGAGGAAAAGCAGGACCTGGCCCGCTTTCTCCTGGATGCCCAGGAGGAATGGGGAGTAACCCTTCTTTGGGTAGAACACGACCTAAGGGCCGTTTTGGAGCTTTCCGACAGGGTCTTAGTTCTCTCCTACGGAGAGGTGCTCTACCAAGGCCCGCCACAAGGGGTACGCCAGGACCCCAAGGTGGCGGAGGCCTATCTGGGGCAGGCGTAGTAAGCCCATGCAGGCTGACCTTGAGGAAACATGGAAGGAACGTTGCTCGCTTACCTGTACCAGCATGCTAGCCGGGAGCCAGAGGCCCCAGCCCTTAGGGTGAAGCGGCTTGGGGTCTGGCAGAAGACCTCCTGGAAGGACCTTTTGGACCGCACCCTAAGCCTGGCCGGGGGGTTATGGGCCTTGGGCCTGGGGGAAGGTGAGGTCCTGGCCATTCTTGGGCACAACGCCCCCGAGTGGGTGGAGGCCGAGCTGGCTGCCCAAGCCTTGGGAGCCTTGCCCATGGGCATCTACGCGGACGCTATGCCCGAGGAAGTGGGCTACTTCCTGGAGTTCACCGGGGCCAAGGGCATCGTGGTCTCCGACGAGGAGCAGCTGGACAAGGTCTACCCGCACCTGCACCTGGTGCAGTTCGTCCTGGTCTGGGAGGAGGCGGGGATGTCCCGTCACTTCCAGGGCAAGGTGCGGCGCTTCAGCCAGGCCTTCGGGGATCCCAGGGTGGGCGAGGAAGCCCTGAAAAAGCGCCGCCCCGAGGAGGTGGCCCTCCTCGCCCCCACCTCGGGCACCACGGGGAGGAGCAAGCTGGCCATGCTCTCCCACCAGAATCTTCTCGCCGGCCATTATGCCCTGCGGGAAGCCCTGGGCTTCCAGAAAGGGGCCTGGGTCTTCAGCTACCTGCCCCTCCCCTGGATCGGGGAACAGATGCTCACCGTGGTGCAAGGCCTGGTGGAAGGATCCACCGTGCACTTCCCCGAGGACCCCACCACTCTCCGGGAAGATCTGAAAGAGGTCCAGCCCGATTTCTTCCTGGCCCCCCCGAGGCTTTGGGAGGACATGGCCAGCCTCATCCAAAGCCGCATGGTGGATGCCGATCTCCTGAAGGCCTTCTTCTACCGCGTGGGGATGGGAGCCCTTCTGGAAGGGGCGAGCCGCGAGTTCCGGGGGGAGAAGGTGAGCCTTTGGCTCAACCTAAAGCGGGCCCTCTTCTACCCCCTCATCGCCAGGCCCCTAAGGGCCAGGCTAGGCCTTGCCGCCTGCCGCATCGCCGTCACCGGGGGTGCCCCTTTAGGCCCCGAGGTCTTCACCTTCTTCCGGGCCCTAGGCCTGGACATCCGCCAAGTCTACGGCCAGTCGGAAACCGCAGCCGCCACCACCGCCCACACCACCGGGGATGCCCCGCCGGAGACCGTGGGACCACCCCTGCCCCACACGGAGGTGCGCATCAGCGAGGAAGGGGAGATCCAGGTCAAGGGGCCCCAGGTCTTCCAGGGCTATTTCCGCCAGGAGAAGGCCACCGAGGAAAGCTTCACCGAGGATGGCTTCTTCCGCACCGGGGATGCCGGCTTCTTTGACGAAAGGGGGCATCTGGTGATCCTGGGCCGGGTCAAGGAGGTGGGGGCCCTTTTGGACGGTACCCGGTTTGCTCCCCAGTTTTTGGAAAATCGCCTGAAGTACTCCCCCTACATCCGCGAGGCCGTGGTGCTGGGGCACGGAAGACCCTTTGTCACGGCCCTCATCGAGCTGGATCCGGAAAACGTGCAGAACTGGGCCAGGAAACGGGGCATTCCCTTTACCACCTACCTATCCCTCACGGAACGGCCCGAGGTCAAGGCCTTGATCGCCGAGGAGATCCGCATGGTGAACCAGACCCTTCCCGAAAAGCTCAAGATCCAGCGCTTCGCCATCCTCCCCAAGGAGCTCCACCCCGACGACGAGGAGATCACCCGTACCCGCAAGGTGCGCCGCCAGGTGGTGGAGGCCCGCTACGGCCCGGTGATCCAGGCCCTCTACGGCGAGGGCGGAAGGGTGGAGGTGGTGCTTCCCATCCGCTACCTGGAAGGGGAAGGGAGGCTCGAGGCCACCTTAGAGGTGCAGGAGGTCTAGGATGTACCCCCTTAGCAAACAGCTTACCGATGCCTTTAGCCGCCGCTTCGCCCGGGCGGTGCGGGAAACCTACCGGGAGGACGAAGCCTACGCCAGCACGCCCTTGGGGCGTCTGGCCTTGGGGGTTTTCCTGCTTTTTCTCGTGCTCCTACCCTTCCTTCTCTCCCCCTACCCCATGTACGTGGCCACCCTGGTGGCCATTGGCGCCTTAAGCGCCTTGGGCCTCCACCTTCTCGTGGGCGGTGCGGGACAGATCTCCTTGGGGCATGCCGCCTTCATGGGGGTAGGCGCCTACACCGCAAGCCACCTTTACGGCCCTTTGGCCTTCCTGGGCATCCTCCTGGGAGGGGGAATCGCCGCCCTTTTGGGTCTCGTGCTGGGCCTTCCCTCCTTGCGCATCAAGGGGGTCTACCTGGCCATCGCCACCCTGGCCTTCCAGTTCCTGGCCGATTACGTCTTCAAGAACTGGGAAGGGGTCACCGGGGGTATCCGGGGAAGGACCCTACCCCCGGCAGAGCTTTTCGGCCTCGCATTGGACACGCCGGAGAAGCTTTGGTACCTGGTCCTCTTCTTTACCCTTCCCCTTTTCTTTTACGGGAAACGCCTCCTCATGACCCGGGCAGGACGGGCCTTCATGGCGGTGCGGGACAACGACCTCTCCGCCCGGGTGGCGGGGGTGGACCTGGTGCGGGTGAAGCTCATGGCCTTTGCCCTTTCCGCCTTTTACGCGGGGGTGGCGGGGGGGCTTTTGGCCCAGCTCTACAAGGCGGTAACCCCCGAGTACTTTCCCCTCACGGTGAGCATCCAGTACCTGGCCATGGTCATCGTGGGGGGGGCGGGCACGGTGCTGGGGGCGGTTTTGGGCGCCTTCTTCGTCCTCCTCATCCCTGAGGTTCTGAACAGCCTGGTGGGGGCCCTGGGGCCCCAGTACGCCGCTACCCTAGCTGCTTGGCGGAATGTGGCCTTCGGCCTCCTCATCCTGGCCTTTCTCATCCTGGAACCCCTGGGCCTGGTGGGGCTTTGGGGAAGGATGCGCAACTACTTCCGCACCTGGCCCCTACCCTACTAGCTAGCGATCCCAGTCCTTGAGGTGGCGCAAGGCCACGGGAAGGCCAAGCCCCAGGCCGAAGAGGAGGAAAGCGAAAGAAGGATGAAGCAAGGCCGCCAAGAGGGGTTGGGCCAAGGCCACCGCCAAGGCCACCCGGTAGGGCCGGCGAAAGAGGGCCTGGAGGATGGCGAAAAGAAGGAGGGAGCCCAAAAGCATCCGGGGATCCACCGCCAAAAGCACCCCGGCCCCCGTAGCCAGGCCCTTGCCTCCCCGAAAAGCAAGCCAGGGGGAAAACGCATGCCCAAACACCGCTCCCACCCCTCCGGCCAAGCCTCCCAAAGGGCTTCCCGCAACGCCCTCCCCCAAGACCACCGCCAGGATCCCCTTAAAGGCGTCCAGGAGGAGAACCATTAGGCCAGGCACGGGCCCCAAAACCCGGTAGGCGTTAAAGGCCCCGGGATTGCCCGAGCCCTCCTTAAGCAGGTTTCTTCCCCTAAGGGCCCCGAACCAGAAGGCTATGGGGAAACTTCCCAGGAAGTAGCCGACAACGAAGGCAAGGAGCATGGCTTATACCCTACCGGGGCCCCCACGCTGCCGCAAGGCAGCGTGGGGTGGTTTACCGGGGCCCCCACCCTGCCTAGTGGCAGAGTAGGGTGGCATTAAAGGGCTCTCCGCACCTGGTCCTGCAACCGCAAAAGGGCCGCCTCGAGGCCCCTTAGCCGTAAGGGGGTGAGGAGTTCCTCTAACCCTGCTCCCCGGTAGAAGGTGGGGGGCACGGAAAGCACCGCCTCAGGGGGCTCCCCCTCGAGGCCCTCCTTCAGAAGACCCGCAAAGGCCTTCACCGTGGGAGCTTCATCGGGGACGAAGAAGTGAAGCCTAACCCTTCCCCCCTCCACCTCCGCCCTCAGGAAGAAGGGGGTCTGGCATTCATGAACCCGTTCCAGCTCCACCCCAGGAGGCGGGGTGAGCACCTTTTTGGCGTATTCCAGAAGCACCTGGGCCTTGAGCTCCTTGGGCATGGCCCGAATCAGATCCAGGGCTTCCTGAAGCTTCTTGGGCAAAGCCATAGCCTTAGCTTAGCCCACCTTGGGGGCAGTGTGGGTGGGACGGAGCTCTATCTCGCTCACCATAGCCCTTTCCGGCATCTCCGCTGCGAAAAGCACCGCCTGGGCCACATCAAGAGGGGAAAGCTTCCAGGAGGCTCCCGGGGTGTTGCCGGCAAAGCCCGTGTCCACCGAGCCTGGCAGGATATTCACCACCCGTACGCCAGCCTCCCGGAGCTCCAGCATGGCCGCCCCCATGAGGCCCAAAAGCCCGAACTTGCTGGCGTTATACGCGGCCCCGCCCTTGAAGGCATTCTTGCCCGCCAGGCTGGCGATGTTCACCACCATCCCCCTCGAGGCCAAGAGGGCTGGCAAGGCCGCCTTGAGGCCCAAAAAGGGCCCCACCAGGTTCACCTCCAAAACCTGGCGGAACTCCTCCTCACTGAGCTCGGCCACGGGCTTCATCACGCCAATCCCAGCGTTGTTGACCAGGAGGTCCAGCTGGCCGTAAGCCTCCAAGAGGCCCGCCACCGCCTTCTGCCAGTCCGCAAAGGAGCGCACATCCCCAGGCAAGGCCACGGCCCCTTCCCCCAGCTCCGAGGCCAAGGCCTTAAGCCTCCCTTCATCCCGGGCAAAAAGCCCTACCCTGTACCCTTTAGCGTGGAGAAGCCGGGCGATGGCCTCCCCAATCCCCCGGCTTGCCCCCGATACCAAGGCCACCCGCATGCCCTTTAGCTTATCCCAAAACGCTCCTGGATCCGGGCCAGGATCTCCCTCAGCCCCTCCTTCAGCTCCTTAAGCCCTCCTCGGTTCTCCAAAACCCAGGTGGCCCGCTTCCTCTTCTCCTCCTCGGGCATCTGGGCCCTTTCCCGGGCCAGGACCTCCTCCGGCGAAAGCCCCGAGCGCGCCACCACCCGCCTCACCCGCTCCTCCACAGGAGCCGCCACCAAAAGGGTTCCATCCAGATGGGCCTCCCACCCCTTCTCAAAAAGCAGGGGGATTTCCAGGAAGATCAAGGGGGCTTTGATGCGGGCCAGCTCCTCGGCCAAAAGCCTTCGCACCTCTGGGTGGAGGAGGTCCTCGAGGGCCTTAAGCCTTTCCGGGTCGGAAAAGACCAGCTGGGCCAGCGCCCTCCGGTCCAGCTCCCCGCCCGCAAAGGCCTCCGGGAAAAGCCGCCTAAGCTCCGCCTTCTTGTTCTCCCTGGCCCGTGCCGCCAGCTCATCCAGGTCCAAGACCGGGTAGCCCCAGGACCTTAGGAGGGCGGCCACCGTGCTCTTGCCGCTTCCGATGTTCCCGGTGATGCCGATAATGATGGGGTGCTTCGCCCGATCGCCCATAGAGACTTCCCCTTTTATACCCCCAAGGGGGCCATCCCCGTGGGGGGTGCCCTAAGGGACCTCCTTCTCGGGAGGAGGCCGCAGGACCTGGACTTCGTGGCGGAGGACCCCAGGAAGGCGGCACAGGATGCCCAAAGCCACCTGGGGGGCACCCTGTTCCCCTTGGACGAGGAGCGGGGCCAGTACCGCCTGGTCACAGGGGGCCTCGTCCTGGACTTCTCCCCCCTGGAGGGAAGCCTGGAGGAAGACCTCCTCAAGCGGGACTTCCGCCTTAACGCTCTTTTCTGGAGGCAAAACCGCATCCTCGGCATCCGCGGGGCGGACGAGGATCTGAACCGGAGGGTGCTGGTTCCCGTACGGGAGGCCAATCTTTACGAGGACCATCTCCGAAGCCTCCGCGCGGTGCGCCTGGCTGCCAGCCTGGGCCTTGGCCTGCCCGGGGAAACCCGAAACGCCCTTTCCCACCATGCCCGCTTCCTCCAGGCTCACCTCGAGGCCCTTCCCGCCCGGGAACGGGTGAAGGAGGAACTGAGCCGGCTCCTCCTCTCCCCCAGGGCGGCCTGGGGCTTTCACCTGCTGGAGCGCACGGGCCTTTTGGACGTCTACCTTCCCGAGCTCCGCCTCCTGGTGGGTCTTAAGCAGGGGGGCGTCCACCATCTGGATGGCTGGCAGCACACCCTCTCCGTGCTTTTCCACCTGGCCTGGCTTTGGCCCGAGGCCCCCTTGGAGGCCCGGCTGGCCGCCCTTTACCACGACGTGGGCAAGCCCCTGACCCGTCGCTTTGACCCGGAAGCGGGCCGCTTCCGCTTCCTCGGCCATGCGGAGGTAGGGGCCGAGCTGACGGGAGCTTCCCTGGAATGGCTACGGTTCCCAAAGGAAACGGTGGAGAGGGCCAAGGCCCTGGTGGGACGGCACATGGACCGCCCCCCTGAGGGGAAACAGGCCCTTCGCCGCTTCTACTTCCGCCGCCACCACCTCCTTCCCGCCCTTCCCTACCTCATGGCAGCAGACCGCCTGGGCACGAAAGGCGTGGAAAAGGAAGCCTGGGAGGTACTGGAGGCCTACTGGGAAACCCTCTCCGAGCCCCTCCCCGAACGCCCCCTCCTCTCCGGGGAGGAGGTGATGGCCCTTCTGGACCTCAAGCCCGGTCCCCAGGTGGGAAGAGCCCTGGAGGCCCTCCTTCTGGCCCAGGCGGAGGGAAGGGTGCGCACCCGGGAAGAGGCCAGGGCTTTTCTCCTATATTGGAAGGGCGATGGAACGAATACGCCTGCGTGAGCCCCAGATCACCCCGGTGGAAGGGGGCTTTCTCCTCAGCGACCCCTACGGGATCTTCCCCAAGCCCGTGGCCCTTACGGAAGGGGGGCTTTTTCTCGTCTCTCTGATGGAGGGAAAAACCCTGGAAGAAGTACAGGAAGAGGTCTTCAAGGCCCATGGGGTTCTGGTGCCCAGGCAGGAGCTGGAGGACCTGCTCAAGGCCCTGGAGGAGGCGGGGCTCGTGCTTACGGAAACCGTGGAAAGGCGCCTAAGGGAGGAGGAGGAAAGCCTAAGGAAAGAGCGCCCCATGCGCCTGGCTGGGCTTTCCTACCCCCAAGGGGAAAGGGAGGCCCGGGCCTTCCTCGAGGCCTTCCGGGCCAGCTTCCCGGGGCCAAGGCCTCAAGGGAGCCCCTCCATCCTCCTGCTTCCCCACCTGGAGCCGAGCCGGGTGCCCGAGGCCTACGGAGCCGCCCTGGCTGCCTTGGAAGGAACCCCAGAGCCACAGCGGATCTACCTGGTGGGGGTGGCCCACCGGCCCCTCAAGGAGAAGGCCGCCGGCCTTCCCGTTCCCTTCCAGACCCCCTTTGGCCCTGCGGAGCCCGACCTTGCGGCCCTGCAGGCCCTGGACGCCCTCCTGCCCTACGAGCTTTTCAACACCCCCTTGGCCTTCCGGGAGGAACATAGCCTGGAGCTTCCCCTCTTCTTCCTCAAGGGGGTTTTCCCCAAAAGCAAGGTCCTTCCCCTTTTGGTGGGCCGGCGAAGCCCCGAGCTAGGGGAGGCCTTGAAGGTGGTCCGCAAGGACTACCCGGGCCTTTTGGTCCTGGCGGTGGATCTTTCCCACGTGGGACCCCGGTTCGGGGACCCACCCCTTTCCCGTACCCTGGCGGCGGAGGCCCGGAGGCGGGACCTGGGCTTTCTGGAAAGGCTGGCTCAGGGAGAGCCGGAAGCCGCCCTGGCCGTTTTGGGAGGGAATCCCACCCGCGTGGACGCCGTGGAGGTGGTGGCAAGCCTCAGCCCCCTCCTCACCGGCCGGAGGGGCCAGGTCCTGGCCTACCGCCTGGACCTCGAGGCCCCCACCCTCTCCGCCGTGGGGGCCGGCACCCTGGTCTTCCCCACCCTTCCCGGCTAAACCCCAGGCGATGGGGCCTCATGCCCTCTCTCCCCGGATCGTACCCCACGGCCACCCAAGGCGAGGGCCGAAGGGCTTTGCCGGGTCCCGGGCGAAGCCAGGGTGGGGCGGTATCAGCGGCGCCTACGCCGCCTCTTGGCCCTGGTGTCCACCGGGCGGTGCATCCCGGCCTTTTCCTCCCTGGGAGCCCACTCACCGAAGTAAACGGTGTTCACCGTGGCCCGCTCGGGACGGGTGTCCCGGGCCTTGTCCTTTGGGGGTCCAACCACCTTGCGCATATCCACCTCCTTGCCTTGGCCTTTTTGGGTCTTGGACTTGGACCTCGCGGAGGCTTCCTCCACGTAGGGGACCAGGTCCACCTGCCTCAGCCTGGGGTTGGCAGAGGCGATGACCACCTCCATCTCGTCCCCCAGGCGGATCCTCTTGCCCTTGGGACCCAGAAGGGCCAGAGCCTCCTCGCTGTAGGTGTAAGGGCCCAGGGCCTCGAGGCGCACCAAGCCCTCCACCCCGTTTTTCAGGGTGACGAAGGCGCCAAAGCTGGCCACCCCGGTCACCTTGCCCACGAACCGCTCCCCTAGGTGAAGCTCCGCCCACTTGGCCATGTAGTACTTGGTGAGTTCCCGCTCCGCCGCCTCCGCCTTCCTTTCCATCTCCGAGGCGTGCTCGGCGATGGCGGGAAAGGTTTCCTGCCAGCGGACCTTCTTGGCTGGGGTAAGGCTCCGCCGAAGGATGGCCTTGAGCACCCGGTGCACCACCAGGTCCGGATAGCGGCGGATGGGGCTCGTGAAGTGCAGGTAGTGCTCCATGGCCAGCCCGAAATGCCCGAGGTTCTCCGCAGCGTACCGAGCCAAACGCAACGAGCGCAGGACCAGGTTGGCCACCACGGGCTCCTCCGGCCGGCCCTTGGCCTCGAGGAGAACCCGTTGCAGGGCCTTGGAGGAAAGCTTCTCCGGCAGGGTATACCCCAGCCGGGCCAAAGCCGTGCGGAGCTTCCCGTAGGCTTCCTCCAAGGGCTCCTCGTGTACCCGAAAGAGCCCGGGAAGCCCTTTGTTCACCAGGTGCTCGGCCACCACCCGGTTGGCCAGGAGCATGAGTTCCTCGATAAGGCTTCTCGCCCTGGGCTCCTCCTGGGGGATGAGGTGGAGGGTGCCGTCTTCCACCTCCACCTTCACCTCGGGGAAGGAAAAGTCCAGGGACCCCGCCTCGAGGCGCTTTTGTCTGAGCCGTTGGGTAAGGTCCAGGAGGAGGTTTAGATCCTCGGCCAAAAAGGCGTGCTCCTCGGGCAGGCCAAAGCCCTCGGCGAAGGCCTCCACCTCCGTGTAGGTCATCCGGGCCACACTCCGGATAACTCCCTCGGCAAAGCGCACCCGCTTCACCTTCAGGTCCTCATCCAGCTCCACCAGGACGGAGAGGACCAGCCGGTCCTCGTGAGGCTTCAGGGAGCACACCCCGTTGGAAAGCCTCTCGGGGAGCATGGGCAGAACCCGCCCCGGCAGGTAGACGCTGGTTCCCCTTAGGAAGGCCTCCTGGTCCAGGGCCCTACCCTCTTTGACGTAGTGGGAAACGTCGGCGATGTGCACCCCGATGCGATACCCTTTGGGAAGGCGCTCCACGTGGATGGCGTCGTCAAAGTCCTTGGCGTCCACCCCGTCGATGGTGAAGACCCGAAGGTGGCGGAAGTCCTGGCGGCGGGCTAGCTCCGCCTCGGGGATCTCCAGGGGAATGGCCTCCGCCTCCCGCAAGACCTCCTCCGGGAACTCGGCCCTCAGGCCGTATTTAGCAATCACCGCCTGGGTTTCCGTTTCCGGGGCGTCCCCTTCCCCCAGGTATTCCAAGAACTCCCCGTAGGGGCGCTGGTCGTAGTGGACCTTCACCACGATGCGGCTTCCCCGCTTGAGGCCATGGAGGCCCTCAGGGATTAGCCTGAGTTCCGGCAAGCCCGGTTCGTCGGGGATGAGGACGGCATACCCCTTGCGGAAATCCAGAGTACCCACCACCCGTTCCCGGGCCCGCTTGAGAATCCGCTCCACCACCCCCCAGGGCCTACCATCCCGCCCAGGAGGCATGATGCGGGCCTCCACCAGATCCTCGGGCCAGGCATCCTGGGTGTAGCCGGGCGGGATGAAGAGGTCCTTTTCGGGAAGGCGCACGAAGCCATACCCATCCCTGTGGAGGCTGATGGGTCCCTGCACCCGGGCGGGGAGGAAGTACTGGCTTCCCTTCTTCTCCAACAACCCTTCCCGCACCAGGGCCTTAAGGTAGGCCTTGGCCTCTCGCTTTTCCAGCCCAAAGCGCCTGAGAATCTCCTCCAAGCGGTGGGGCCTGCCGGTCTTTTTGAAAAACTCCAGTAAGGTTTCCCGCATTCTAACCCAAGAGGCCTTCCAGGGCCTTCTTCGTAGCCTTAAGGCTTTCTGAGAAGGCCGAAAGGGCCTCGTCCACGTGCTCCTTGCCAATGATGAGGGGAGGCTCGAGGCGCACCACCTTGGGGTTGTTGAGCCCGAAGGCGGTGATCACCCCCCTTTCCGCCAGCTCCGCCACCACCAAGGCGCCGATGTCGGCATCGGTGAACTCCACGCCCAGCATCAGGCCTCGGCCCCGCACGTCCTCTATAAGGCGAGGATACTGGGCCTTAAGCTCCTTGAGCCCCGCCATCAGGTAGCTCCCCATCTCCAGGGCCCTTTGCGGCAGGTTCTCCTCCAGGGTGACCTCGATGGCCGCCAGGGCCGCCGCCGCCGCCAGGGGGTTACCGCCAAAGGTGGAGGAGTGGAAGAGGGGGTTTTGCTTGAAGATCTCAAAGACCTCCCTCCGGCCCACACAGGCCCCGATGGGCATCACCCCGCCCCCCAAGGCCTTGGCCAGGGTCATGAGGTCGGGAGCCACCTCCTCCCAGTCCACCCCAAAGAGCTTTCCCGTGCGCCCGAGGCCGGTCTGCACCTCATCGGCGATCATGAGGACGCCCTTTTCCCGGGTAATCTCCCGCACCCCCTTCAGGTAGCCATCCGGGGGCACCCGGATTCCCCCTTCCCCCTGGATGGGCTCCACGATCACCGCGGCGGTTTCCTCATCTATGGCCCCTTCCAGGGCCTCGAGGTCCCCATAGGGCACCGCCTTCACCCCGGGAAGAAGGGGCTTGGCCAGATCCTGATACTCGGGCTTGGGGGTAAGGGAGAGGGCCCCCATGGTCTTGCCGTGGAATCCCCCGTGGGTGGTAACGATGCCCGGCTTCCCCGTATAGGCCCGGGCCAGCTTGATGGCGGCCTCCACCGCCTCCGCCCCGGAGTTGCCGAAGAAGACCATTTCCAGGCCTTCGGGCGTTATCTCCGCCAGCTTGGCCGCAAGCCTCGCCGTGGGCTCGGAAACCAGGACCCGCACGGACATGGGCATGCGCTCAAGCTGGGCCTTGACGGCCTCCACCACCTTGGGGTGGCGGTGGCCCAGGTTCAGGGTGCCGTAGAGGCCCAAAAAGTCCAGGTAGCGCTTGCCCGTGGTGTCCCAGACGTAGGGACCTTCGGCATGGGACTCGATCCGGTCCAGACCGGTGAAGCGAAGCAACCCTGCCAAGCCGGGATTGATGTGCCGCTCAAAAAGCGTAAAAGGGTCATGGCTCATGCCCACAATGCTATCCTAAGTGTAGCACACTCAAGGCTTGGTAGAGGTCTTCCGGAATGCGGCCAGCCTTCTCCCCCACCTGGCATAGATGCCGGGTAAAGCCCTCCGCCAAGAGCGTCCCCTCCCGCTCCACCCGGTAGCGAAAGAGAAGATCCCGCCGAGAAAGGTGGGCCAGGCGGGTTCGCACCAGAACCTCCTCCCCAAAGCGGGCCGGGACACGGAAGGTCAGGCCCAGCTCCACCACGGGGAAGAACACCCCCCGGGCCTCCACCCGGTGGTAGGGCAGGCCTGCCTTTTCCAAAAACTCCACCCGGGCCGCCTCCAGGTACACCGCATAGACGGAGTGGTGGACCACCCCCATCTGGTCGGTTTCCGCATAACGCACCTTTATGCGGGTCTCGCTCTCCACGGCACGAACTCCAGATGAGGCAGGTGGCGTAGGCGCACCCTGCGGGCGATCTCGGAAAGGAGCCTTCTCTCCGCGTGGCTTAAGGCCAGAAGGGCTTTCTCCTCGTCGCTGAAGGCCTCCACGTACACCGTGAGCACCCGGCCATCGGGGGACAGGCGCACCGCCTCCACGGTAAGGAGGAAAAGCCTGGGGTCTTCCAGGCCCCCGATGGCCTCAGCCAGCGCCCGCTTAAGGCGCTCCTCGAGGTGGGCCCTTCCGTAACTCACCACCCTCAGATTACTCCCGGTCCAGGCGGGAAACCAAATCGGCAAGCTTCCTCGCCACCTCCTCCGCCCCTTCCTTGGCCTCCACCATAACCCTCACCACCGGCTCGGTCCCCGAGGGACGCACGTTCACCCGGCCAAGGCCCCCAAGCCTCCCTTCCGCCTCCTCCACCGCCTCCATCAGCCGGGGGTGGGCCATGATCCTGTTCTTGTCGGAAACCCGTACGTTCAAGAGCACCTGGGGGTACATGGGCAACGCCTCGTACCAATCCGCAAGATCCCCTCCCAGGGCCTTTAGGGCCTTGAGGGTGAGGAGGGCGGTGAGAAGGCCATCCCCCGTGGTGTGGTGCTTGAGGAAGATCACATGCCCCGAGGGTTCCCCGCCCAAGAAAAGCCCTTTTTCCTTCATCATCTCCAAAACGTACCGGTCCCCCACCGCCGCCCGGTGGAAGGCCAGCCCCTTCTCCTTCAGGGCCACCTCCAGGCCCATGTTGCTCATCACCGTTCCCACCACCCCCTTTTCCTGAAAGGCTAAGGCGGTGAGGTAGAGGATATGATCCCCGTGAAAAAGCCGTCCTTTTCGGTCTATGAACTGCACCCTATCCCCATCCCCATCAAAGGCGATGCCCAGGTCCAGATCCAGCTCCACCACAAAGCGGGCCAGGGCTTCGGGATGCGTGGAACCGCAGGCCTTGTTGATGTTCCGGCCATCCGGGGTGTTGAAGAAGGCCATCACCTCGGCCCCTGCCCGCTGGAAGAGCCTGGGTCCCAGGCGGTAGGTGGCCCCGTGGGCTAGGTCCAGGCCGATCCTTAGGCCCGAAAGGTCGGGAGCATGGGCCAGAAGAAAGTCCAGGTACATCCTCTCCGCCTCCCGAAAATCCCCCACGGTACCGATGCCCCGCGTGGGATGCTCCTCCTCCAGGAGGGCTTCGATCTCCTCCTCCGCGGGGTCGGGAAGCTTCTCGCCCTCGGGCCCGAAAAACTTGATACCGTTGTCCTGGTAAGGGTTGTGGCTGGCGGAGATCATGGCCCCGGCGCTGGCCTTAAGGTGCCGCGTGAGATAGGCCACCCCCGGGGTGGGGAGCACCCCCAGGTGCTCCACCCTGACCCCCTGGCTCATAAGCCCCGCCGCCAAGGCGGCCTCCAGAAGATCGCTGGATTCCCGGGTATCCTTGGCCAGGAGGACCACAGGCCTGGGGCTCGCCTTGCGAAGATAGGCCCCCGCCGCCTGGCCAAGCTTAAGGACAAACCCGGGGGTAAGGGGGTGCTTGCCCGCCTCCCCCCGCACCCCGTCGGTGCCGAAGTAACGCCTCATGGGAACGACTATACCCCACGACCCCTAGGCCTTGGCGGAAAGCCAGTCCTCCCCGATGCCCACTTCCACCTCCAAGGGCACCTTCAGGGGCCACACCTCCTCCATGATCCGCTTGGCCTCCTGGGCGACTTCCTCCGCTTGCTCCTTGGGAGCCTCGAGGACCAGTTCGTCGTGCACCTGCAAAAGCATCCTGGCCCCCAGCTCCTGAAGCCTGGGAAAGAGCTTCACCATGGCCAGTTTCATCAAATCCGCGGCGGTCCCCTGGACCGGCATGTTGAAGGCCATGCGCTCCGCTGCCTCCCGGATGCTCTTCACCCGGGAAGCCAAGTCGGGCACGTAGCGCCGGCGGCCAAAGAGGGTTTCCACATAGCCCCGTTCCCGTCCTTCCGCCAGGGTTTTCTCAATCCAGGCCCGCACCTTGGGGTAGCTCTGGAAATACCGCTCGATGAAGGTCACCGCCTCCTCGTAGGGGATGGCCAGCTCTCCCGAAAGCCGGTGGGCGGACATGCCGTAGAGGACGCCGAAGTTGATGGTCTTGGCCGCCCGGCGCATCAGGGAATCCACGGCCTCTGGGGGCACGCCGAACATCCAGCTGGCCGTCTGGGTGTGGATGTCCTGGCCCTCCTGGAAGACCCGGATTAGGTTCTCGTCCCCGGAAAGGTGCGCCAGGACCCTGAGCTCAATCTGGCTGTAGTCCAAAACCACCAGCCTCCACCCCTCCTCGGCCACGAAGGCCCGGCGGATCCGCTGGCCCAAAGGGGTGCGCACGGGGATATTTTGCAGGTTGGGATCCGAGCTGCTAAGCCTCCCCGTGGCGGTGGCCGTCTGGTTGAAACGGGTGTGGAGGCGGTTCGTCTTGGGGTGGACCAGGGCAGGCAAGGGATCGATGTAGGTTCCCTTGAGCTTGGAAAGCTCCCGGTACTGAAGGATGCGGTCCACGATGGGATGAGCCTCCCGCAAGGCCTCCAAAACGGCGGCGCTGGTGGAGCGCTTGCCCGTCTTCTTCGTCTTGCCGATGGCGGGAAGCCCAAGCTCGTCAAAGAGGACCCTTTCCAGCTGGTCCCGGGAGTTCAGGTTGAAAGGATGCCCGGCCAGGCGGTGGACCTCCTCCTCGAGGCGCCTGAGCTCCGCCTCCACCTCCAGGGAAAGGGCCTTCAAGTAGGCCACATCCAACCGTACCCCCGTGGCCTCCATGTGGGCCAGGACCCGCGAAAGGGGCTTTTCCACCTCCTCGTAAAGCCAAAGAAGCCTCTCCTCCCCCTTAAGCCGCTCCAGGAGGGCGGCGTAAAGCCTTTCGGAAAGCAACGCCCTTTCCCCCGCCTCCTCGGTCCACTCCCCCCCGTAGCGCCGGGCTACCCCTTCGGGGGCGGCGTTGGAAGGATCCAGGAGGTAGGCGAGGAGCATGGGGTCGTCGCCCGGTGCCAGGGCAATCCCTTCCCTCAGGGCCAGCACCGCCAGGTCCTTGGCCAAAAGCCCCCTCACCTCCCCAAGCCCCCGCAAGGCCTCCAAGGGATCCTCCGCCCGGTAAACCCTTCCCTCCCAGGCGGCGGCCAAGGCGTTAAGCTCCGCCCACATGGGCTCGGGGCGGGAAAGAACGTACCCCACGAAGGCTCCCTCGGGGGGCGGCCAGGGAGCTTCCTCCGCCGCCACCGGGCTTTCCAACAGGCCGAACTCGTGGAGGAGGCTTCCGAACTCCAGCCTCTCCAAAAAGGCCTTAAGCCCCTCCCGGTCCGGCTCCCGGCGCCGGGCGAAGTCCACCTGAAGGGGCAAGTCCGTGCGCACCCGGGATAGCTCCAGGGATAGCTTGAGGTCCTCCATGTGGCTAAGGATCTTCTCCCGCACGGAGGCAGGTTTCACCTGTTCCAGGTGCTTAAGAAGGTTTTCCAGGCTTCCCCACTCCCGGATCAGCTTGGCCGCCGTCTTCTCCCCGATGCCCTTCACGCCGGGGATGTTGTCGGAAGGGTCCCCGGCCAAGGCCCGGTAGTCCACCCACTGGGAAGGCTTAAGCCCATACTTCTCCCAAAGCCACTCCGGGGTGATCAGGTAACCCTCCGGGTGAAGAATGGAGATTCGCTCCGAAAGAAGCTGGTAAAGGTCCCGGTCCGCGGTGAGGATGCGCACCTCGTAGCCTTCCTTTTCCGCCTTTTTGGCCAGGGTAGCCAGGACGTCATCCGCCTCAAAGCCCGGCACCTCGAGGCGCTCCAGGCCCAAAAGGTCCACCAGCTCCTTGATAAGGGCAAGCTGCCGGGGAAAGTCCTCCGGGGTAGGGGCCCGCCCCGCCTTGTAGGCCTCGTAGGTCTGGTGGCGGAAGGAGGGGGCCTTGGCGTCAAACACCACGATCACCACATCCCCGTCTTCCCTTAGCGCCTTCAAAAGGCTCTTGGCAAACCCGTACACCGCCTGGACCGGCTCCCCGCGGCTGGTGGTGAGGCCCTTCAGGGCAAAAAAGGTACGGTAGGCCAAGTGGTGGCCGTCCACCAGAAGCACCCGGCCCTTGGGCTCAAAGAGGGGCAGCATCGCCCTTATGCTACCCTAGCCTTCCCAGCGCACCTGTCCCCGGGTGAGGTCCCTGAGCTCCTGCCAAAAAGCCTCCCTTTCCTCTGCGGGAAGCTTGAGGTGAAACCGCACCCCCTCCGCCAGGTACTCCTCCAAAGCCGTCCAGGAGCGGGAGGCTAAAAGCCTGTGCACCCGGCCCATCTGGGGAAAAGGGACCACAAACCGCACCTCCTCCCACTCCCTCAAGGGCACCTTGGAAGCCTGCCTCAGGGCCTCCGCAGCCACCCCCCCGTAGGCCCGGACAAGCCCCCCGGCCCCCAGCTTGATCCCACCGAAATAGCGCACCACCAAAACCACCACCCTATCCAGCCCTTGGGCCTCAATGGCGTGGAGGATGGGCTTACCCGCCGTGCCCGTGGGCTCGCCGTCGTCAAAGAAGCGGTAGAGGTTGCCCAGCTTGTAGGCGTAGCAGTTGTGGGTGGCCTGGGGTTCCCGCTGGGCTTCCAGAAAGGCCAAGGCTTCCTCCTCCGAGGCCACCGGGGCCGCCTTGGCGATGAAGCGGCTTTTCTGAATGGTCTCCTCGTGAACCACCGGGGCCGCCAGAGTGTAGGCCATTCACTCCCCCTCCAAGGCCTGGCGGGCCGCCTCCTCCATGCCCCTGGGGTCCGGGAGAAGGCCGGTCCAGATGCGGAAGGCCAAGGCTCCCTGCCAGGCCAGCATGGGAAGCCCAGTCTGCACCTGAAGGCCCCTTTCCCTGGCCTCCCTTAACAACCGGGTCCAGAGGGGACGGTAGACCAGGTCCACCACAGCCCCCTCCTTGGGGAAAAACTCAGCCGGCAAGGGAGTAGCCCCTGGGTCCTTAAGCCCCACGCTGGTGGCGTTCACCAGGAGTCTGGCCTCCTGGGCTCGTTCCAAGGGAACCGCCTTCAGCCCAAACTCCTCCGCCAGGGCCAAGGCCCTTTCCCAGGTGCGGTTCCAGATCCAGACCGTAAGGCCCGCCTCCCTCAAGGCCCAGGCCACCGCCCGCCCCGCCCCCCCGGCCCCCAGGATCAAGGCAGGGCCCATGAGGGGGATCCCCCCGGCCTTCAGGGCCTGCAAAAACCCAGGGGCATCGGTGTTGAAGCCGAGAAGCCTGCCCTCCACGGAAAGCACCGTGTTCACCGCACCAATGGCCTGGGCTTCCGGGGAAACCCAATCCAAAAGGGGCAAGGCCGCCTCCTTAAGGGGGATGGTCAGGTTCACGCCCCGGTATTCCCGGCGCACCTCCTCCAGGTGGTCCTTCAGGACCTCGAGGGGGGTTTCCAAGGCCTCGTAGCTTCCCTCGAGGCCCAGGGAGCTCAAGGCGTACCGGTGCATGGCCGGGGACAGGGAGTGGGCGATGGGACTGCCCAACACCGCCAGGCGCAGCACAGCTCTCAGGATACCGCGCCACACTTTCCCGCCCAAGCCATATAGAATGAAGGCGGTGAAAAGGCTCTTGGCTTTTTGCTTCCTTCTTTCCCTGGCCCTGGGGAAAACCTACCTCATCCCCATCCAGGGGGAGATTGACCCCGCCTTGGCGGTCTTTGTGGAGCAGGCCCTGACCCGCGCCGAACGGGAAGGGGCGAGTGGCGTGGTCCTCCTCATCGACACCCCAGGGGGCCGGGTGGACGCCGCCATCCGCATCTCCGACCGGATCCTGCAAACCCCCCTTCCCACCCTGGCGGTGGTGCAGAACGCCTTTTCCGCCGGGGCCCTGATCGCCCTTTCCTGCCGCCAGATCGCCATGCTGCCGGGCTCGGAGATCGGGGCAGCCCTGCCGGTGGTGGCTCTTCCCCTGCAGCAGCCCCAGGCGGCGGACCAGAAGATCATCTCCGCCCTTAAGGGCAAGTTCCGCGCGGTGGCCGAGGCCCGGGGAAGGCCGGTGGAGCTGGCGGAGGCCATGGTGGACCCCCAGGTGGAGATCCCTGGCCTCTCCGCCAAAGGAGAGCCCCTCACCCTCTCCGCCGACAAGGCGGTGGAGCTCAAGGTGGCGGACTTTAAGGCAGGAAGCCTCTCCGAGGCCCTGCGCCAGGCAGGGTACAGCCTGGAAACGGAAAGGCTTGAGCCTGGCCCTAGGGTGCAGGTGGCCCGGTTCCTCACCAGCTCCACCGTGGCGGGGCTTCTCCTGGCCCTTGGGCTTCTTCTTCTCCTCCTCGAGCTCTTCACCCCGGGCTTTGGGGTCATGGGAACCTTGGGCCTGGCGTTTTTAGCCCTTTACTTTGCCGGGGGGTGGCTCGCCGGGCTTTCCGGGGCCTTCGAGCTGGTTCTCTTCTTCCTGGGGGTGGCCCTCCTCCTGGCCGAGGCCTTCCTCTTCCCCGGGTTTGGCATCGCTGGGGCCTTGGGCGTGGGATCCATATTGGCCTCTGTGTACTTCACCTTCGGGGAGAACGCCCTCATGGTCATCGCCATTGCGGTGATCGCTTTGGGCCTTGGCCTTCTCGTGGTCTTTCGCTTCCTACCCAGGACCCGTCCGGCAAGGGCTTTGGTGCTGGAAAGTACCATTTCCGAACACGCCACCGGGGACGAGGTGGAGGTGGGCGCCATCGGCGTGGCCCTCACCGACCTGAGGCCTGGCGGGGTGGCCCGCTTCGGCAACAAGCGCATCGATGTGGTGGCCAACCGGGGTTTCCTGCCCAAGGGCACCACCCTTAGGGTGGTGGAGGTCAGGGGACCCACGGTGGTGGTGGAAGCCTTGGAGGAATGATATGGAAGGACTCGGCGTGCTCTTTCTGGCCTTTTTTGTTCTCATCCTCGTTTTTCTTTTCTTCAGCTTCATCCCGGTAGGCCTCTGGATCTCCGCCTGGGCCGCAGGGGTCAGGGTGCCCTTGATCACCCTGGTGGCCATGCGCCTGAGGCGGGTTCCCCCGGCCAAGATCATCTACCCCCTCATCAAGGCCACCAAGGCGGGGCTGGATGTCCGCCTGGACCGCCTCGAGGCCCACTACCTGGCCGGGGGCAATGTGGACCGGGTGGTGGATGCCCTGATCGCCGCCGACAAGGCAGGCATCAAGCTCACCTTTGACCGGGCCGCAGCCATCGACCTGGCGGGGCGGGATGTGCTGGAAGCGGTGCGGGTTTCCGTGAACCCCAAGGTGATCCAGACCCCCATGGTGGCCGCGGTGGCCAAGGATGGGATCCAGCTTCTGGCTACGGCCCGGGTAACGGTTAGGGCCAACATCGACCGCCTGGTGGGCGGGGCCGGGGAGGAAACCATCATCGCCCGGGTGGGGGAAGGCATTGTGACCACCATCGGCAGCGCCAACTCCCACAAGGAAGTCCTGGAAAACCCGGATCGCATCAGCAAAACCGTGCTGGAAAAGGGCCTGGACGCCGGCACCGCCTTTGAGATCCTCTCCGTGGACATCGCCGACGTGGACGTGGGCAAGAACATCGGGGCCCAGCTTCAGATCGACCAGGCGGAGGCCGACAAGAAAATCGCCCAGGCCAAGGCGGAGGAGCGCCGGGCCATGGCGGTGGCCGCCGAGCAGGAGAACCGGGCCCTGGTGGAGGCCATGCGGGCCAAGCTGGTGGAGGCCCAGGCCCAGGTGCCCCTGGCCCTGGCGGAGGCCTTGCGCACGGGAAGGCTTGGGGTCATGGACTACTACCGCCTGAAAAACATCGAGGCCGACACCGACATGCGGGAGTCCATCAGCCGGGCCGCCAAGCCCGAGGGTGAGGAATGAGCCTAGACGACCTTCTGGGTCTCCTTTTCCTGCTCTTCTTCATCGTCATCCCGGCCCTGCAGGGCCTAAGCCGCCGGGGCCAGCCTCCCCCCATTCCCCCGGGGTTTCCCGAGGACCTGCCCCTACCGGAACCCCTACCCCGCCCCAAGCCCAAGGCCCGGCCCAAGCCCAAGGTCCCGCCGCCCCCGTCCCTTCCCGCACCCAAGAAACCGGAGGCGGAGAGTTTAGAACGGCCCTCTAGCCCCGAACGGCAACCTCTGGAAGTGCGGTTCCGCGAGGTATCCTCGCCGGAGGAAGAGCGAAGGAAGCGCCCGCGGAAACGGCTGCTCACCACCGACGGCGAAAGCATCCTAAAAGGGGTGATATGGCACGAAATCCTGAAGAAGCCCAAAGGTTGGTGATCCCCCTAAAACCCGAGGAAACCCTGGCCTTTTTAGGGCAGGCAGACCGAAACCTGAAGAAGCTCCGTTCCCTTTTCCGGGAGGCCTTCGGCGACCGGCTCAAGCTCATCATGCGGGGCAACCAGGTGGAGCTGGAGGGCGACCCGGAAGCGGTGGGGGTGGCCGAGCGGGCCGTGCGGGACCTTTTGGCCCTCCTCAGGCAAGGAGCGGAGCTGGACCAGCCCACCCTGGAACAATCCGTGGCCCTGGCCCTGCAAGGCGAGGGCCTGTACCAGGCCACCACCCCAGAAACCGAGCTTGCGCTACCGGGCCGTCTCAGGCCCAAAACCCCAGGGCAAAGGCGGTACGTGGAGGCCATCGCCCACCATGACATTACCTTCGGGGTGGGTCCTGCGGGAACCGGCAAGACCTATTTGGCGGTGGCCATGGCGGTGAGCCACCTCCGGGCCAAAAGGGTTAAGCGCATCATCCTCACCCGGCCGGCGGTGGAAGCAGGGGAAAAGCTGGGGTTTTTGCCAGGGGACATCCAGGCCAAGGTGGACCCTTATCTCCGCCCCCTTTACGATGCCCTCTTTGACATGATCGACGCCGAGCGCTTTGAGCAGTACCTGCAGTCCGGGATCATCGAGGTGGCCCCCCTGGCCTTCATGCGGGGCCGCACCCTCAACGATGCCTTCATCATCCTGGACGAGGCCCAAAACACCACCCCGGAGCAGATGAAGATGTTCCTCACCCGCATGGGCTTCTCCTCCAAGATGGTCATCACCGGGGACATCACCCAGATCGACCTGCCCAAGCACCAAAAGTCGGGGCTGGTGGAGGCCATCCGCATCCTCAAGGGCATTGAGGGCATCGCCTTCGTGTACTTCAAGGAGTCTGACGTGGTGCGCCATCCCCTGGTGGCCCGCATCATCAAGGCCTACGAGGAAGCCGAGCGTGGTGGAGATCGTAGCCAATAAGCGTCCGCCAAGGGGCCTCATCCCCAGGCTCCGCCGGGCCCTTTCCGCCCTGATGGAGGAACTGGGCGTGGGGGACAAGGCCGTCACGGTCATCCTCACCGGGGACCGCAGGATCAGGGTCCTAAAGCGGGAGTGGTGGGGGGAGGATGAGGCCACGGATGTCCTTTCCTTTCCCCACTACGAACCCGGCGATCCCTTTGTACCCCCCCACCTGGGCGATATCTGGATCAGCCTGGACACCGCAAGGAGGCAAGCCGAGGAAAGGAAAATCCCCTTGGAGGAAGAGGTGCTGGTCCTGGCGGCCCACGGGCTATGGCATCTTCTCGGCCACGACCACCAAAAGGAGGAGGATTGGGGGGGCTTCCGCCACGTCCAAGAGAGGATCCTCGCCCTCTAAAGGGCGTTTGGCGCTCCCTGGGCTATGCCTGGGAGGGGGTTCTCTACGCCTGGCGGGTGCAGCGGAACTTCCGCCTCGAGGCCTACTTGGCCCTTCTGGCCCTCGGGCTTGCCCTCTGGCTGGAGGTCAATCCGGTGCCGGTGTTGCTCGTTAGCGCCCTGGTGCTTTCCCTGGAACTCATGAACACCGCCCTCGAGGCCCTGGCCGACCTGGTGAGCCCGGTATTCCATCCCCTGGTCAAGCGGGCCAAGGACACGGCGGCAGCGGCGGTGCTTTTGGCGAGCTTCTTCGCCCTCCTGGTGGGCCTTTACCTCCTCTTGCCTCCCCTCCTCGGGCGGTTTGGGCTAAGCTAAGCGTATGGACCACGAGGAAAGGGAGATGATCCTGGAGATCTTTCCAGGCACTCCCCCCGAGCTTCTCCCCATTGGGGAGATTCTTTATTATCGCGACGAGGAAGGCCGGGTGATCATCCAGGAAAAGGGGCCCCCGGAGCTCCGCCTGACCCTGGAGCCCCTGCCCGGAACCCTGGGAAGCCCTCAGGTGTGCGAGGCCTGCCACCGCCATCTTTCGGGAAGCGCCTTGGGCTTCTTCCGCCACCCGGTGGGCGGAAGGGAAACCCACCTCCGCTACCTGGTCCTCTGCCTGGACACGGCAGCCTGCGCCAGCCATGCGGAGCCCGAGCGTTTGAGGGAAATCCTCCTTCGCGGTATACTCACCTGAGAAGGAGGCCCTTGGGCCAAGGAGGTCGGCTTTGGCCGACCTTCATGACTTACGAGGTGAGCTATGGCGCGCGAGGTAAAGCTAACCAAAGCCGGTTACGAGCGGCTCATGCAGCAACTTCTGCAGGAAAGGGAACGCCTGCAAGAGGCCACCCGCATCCTGCAGGAGCTCATGGAGTCCTCCGACGACTACGACGATTCGGGGCTGGAGGCGGCCAAACAGGAGAAGGCCCGCATCGAGGCCCGGATCGACAGCCTCGAGGACATCCTCTCCCGGGCGGTGATCATAGAAGGGGCCACCACCGAGGTCATCGGCCTGGGCTCGGTGGTGGAGCTGGAAGACCCCGTCACCGGCGAGCGCCTGGAGGTGCAGGTGGTCTCCCCCGCCGAGGCCAGCGTCCTGGAAACCCCCATGAAGATCTCCGATGCCTCCCCCATGGGCAAAGCCCTCCTGGGCCACCGGGAGGGGGATGTGCTCAGCCTGGATACCCCCAAGGGCAAGAAGGAGTTCCGGGTGGTCTCGGTGCGCGGCTAAACATGAACGAGCAGACTCGGCAACGCTTACTCAACCTGGAAGCCCTGGTGGAGGCGGGTTTTCAACCCTACCCCTACCGGTATCCCAAAACCCACAGCGCAAAGGAAATCCTATCCGCCAAGGAGGGGGCTCCCCCGGAAAGCGAGTGGGAGGAAGAGGTGGCCCTGGCCGGGCGCATCGTGGCCTTGAGGCGCATGGGGAAGGTCACCTTTGCCCACCTCCTGGACGAAAGCGGCAAGATCCAGCTCTATTTTCAAAAGGACCTCACCCCAAGCTACGAGCTTTTGAAGAAGCTGGACGTGGGGGACATCCTAGGGGTCAAGGGCACGGTCTTCACCACCAAGACCGGGGAGGTCACGGTGAAGGTCCTCTCCTGGACCCCCCTGGTGAAAAGCCTCCACCCCCTCCCCGACAAGTGGCACGGGATCAAGGACAAGGAGGTGCGCTACCGGAAGCGCTACCTGGACCTCATCGTCAACCCCGAGGTGCGGGAGGTCTTTCGGCGGCGCACCGCCATGGTGCGCTACATCCGTCGCTTCTTTGAGGAGCGGGGGTTTTTGGAGGTGGAAACCCCCATCCTCCAGGCCACCACCGGTGGGGCGGAGGCCAGGCCCTTCAAGACCTATCACAACGCCCTGGACCACGAGTTTTACCTAAGGATCTCCCTGGAGCTTTACCTGAAGCGCCTTCTCGTGGGCGGGTTTGAGAAGGTCTTCGAGATCGGGCGGAACTTCCGCAACGAGGGCATCGACCACAACCACAACCCCGAGTTCACCATGCTGGAGGCCTACTGGGCCTACGCCGACTACCAGGACATGGCCAAGCTGGTGGAGGAACTCCTTTCCGGCCTGGTCCTCCACCTCTTCGGCAGCTACCAGGTCCCCTACCAGGGGCGGGTGCTGGACTTTACCCCGCCCTTTAGACGCATCTCCTTCGTGGAGGCCTTGAAGGAAAAGGCCGGCCTGCCCTTTGACCCCTTGGACCTGGAAAGGCTTAGGATCTTTGCCGACGCCCACCACCCCGAGCTCGCCCAGGTTCCCAGTTACAAGCTTCTGGACAAGCTTTTTGGCATCTACGTGGAGCCCGAACTCCAGAACCCCACCTTCGTCTTCGACTTCCCCCTGGCCATCAGCCCCTTAGCCAAGCGGCATCGGGAAAAGCCCGGGCTCACGGAGCGCTGGGACCTCTATGCGGGCGGGATGGAGCTCGCCCCCGCCTACTCCGAGCTCAACGACCCCCTGGACCAGAGGGAACGCTTTTTGGAGCAGGCCAGGCGCAGACGGGAAGGGGACGAGGAGGCCCCCGAGCCCGACGAGGACTTCCTGTTGGCCCTGGAGTACGGCATGCCCCCGGCGGCGGGGCTTGGCCTCGGCTTGGACCGCCTGGCCATGATCCTCACCGACCAGCCCTCCTTGAGGGACGTCCTCCTCTTCCCCTTGCTCAAGCCCAAGCGGGAGCTGGTGGAGGAAGGAGCCTAGGTGGCGGAAAGGGCTGCCCGCCTCAGCCTCCTGGTGGCCCTGTGGGTCCTGGGGCTCAAGAGCTTGGCCTACCTCCTCACCGGCTCGGTGGCCCTTCTCTCCGATGCCCTCGAGTCCACGGTGAACGTGGCCGCGACGCTTTTGGCCCTCTTCGCCATCCGCTTCGCCCAGCGTCCTCCCGACGAAACCCACCCCTTCGGCCACAGCAAGGCCGAATACTTCTCCGCGGTGCTGGAGGGAGTCCTGGTGGTGCTGGCCGCCTTTCTCACCGCCAAGGAATCCATCCCCCGCCTCCTTCATCCCAGGCCCCTAGGGGACCTGGGACCGGGCCTCCTGGTCAGCCTCTTGGCCTCCCTGATCAACGGCCTTCTCGCCTGGCACCTCCTCCGCCAGGGGAGGCGCCTGCGCTCCCCCGCCCTCACCGCCGACGGCTACCACGTGCTTTCCGACGTGCTCACCTCCGTGGGGGTTCTCGCCGGGGTAAGCCTTGCGTGGGCCACGGGGTTATGGGTGCTGGATCCCTTGCTGGCCCTTTTGGTGGCGGGGAACATCCTCCTCATGGGCTTCCGCCTGGTGCGCCAGTCCGTGGGAGGGCTTATGGATGAGGGGCTCTCCCCGGCGGAGGTGAGCCGGATCCGAAAAACCATCGCCGAGGCCTTGGGGGGAAGGGCCCTCGAGGTCCACGACCTCAAAACCCGCAAGGCGGGAAACCGGGCCTTTTTGGAGTTCCACCTGGTGGTGCCGGGGTCCATGACCGTGGAGGAAGCCCACCGGCTCTGCGACGAGCTGGAAAGGGCTTTGGAGGAAAGTTTCCCCGGGCTTGCCGTCACCATCCACGTGGAGCCGGAAAGCGAGCGGAAGCGCTAAAGGATAGGGCTGCCCCCTGGCCACTCGAGAAGGTAGCTTCAGAAAGGTGCTGCCGACAGGCTGGCTTCTCTCCGCCGGCGAAGGAGTCTTCTAACGCTCTTTTCCCTGAGCGTATAAAAGCGTAGAATATGGCCCAAGGGAGGACCCATGCGCAAGAAGCACGACTGGCTCAGGGAAACCTACCAGAAGAGCTTGGAGAAGATGCCCGAGAGGCCTGTGGCCCACCGCACCCTTTCGGACATCGCCCCAGAACCCCTCTACACCCACGAGGACATCGGGGTCCTGGACCCGGAGTACGAGGAAAAGCGGGGCTACCCCGGGGAGTACCCCTACACCCGCGGGGTCTACGGCTCCATGTACCGGTCCAAGCTCTGGACCATGCGCATGTTCGCCGGCTTCGGCACCGCCGAGCAGACCAACGAGCGGTTCAAGAAACTCTTAAAGGCGGGCCAGACAGGCCTCAGCGTGGCCTTTGACCTGCCCACCCTCATGGGCTACGACTCCGATCACCCCCTTTCCAAGGGGGAGGTGGGCAAGTGCGGGGTGGCGGTCTCCAGCCTGGCGGACATGGAGATCCTCTTCGAGGGGATCAACCTCGAGGAGGTCACCACCTCCATGACCATCAACAGCCCCGCCAACGCCATCTGGGCCATGTACCTGGCGGTGGCCAAAAAGAAGGGGTACGACTGGAAGAAGCTTGGGGGCACCATCCAAAACGACATCCTTAAGGAGTTCATCGCCCAGAAGGAGTTCATCTTCCCCCCCGAACCCAGCGTGAAACTGGTCATCGACACCTTTGAGTGGGGGCCCAAGAACGTCCCCAAGTGGAACTTCATCTCCGTTTCCGGCTACCACATCCGGGAAGCGGGTTCCACCGCCGTGCAGGAGCTGGCCTGGACCCTGGCCGACGGGTTTGAGTACGTGGAGGCCGCCCTGAAGCGGGGCCTGGACATCGACGAGTTCGCCCCCAGGATCAGCTTCTTCTTCGACGTCCACAACGACTTCTTTGAGGAGATCGCCAAGTTCCGCGCCGCCCGGCGCATCTGGGCCAAGGAGATGCGCCACCGCTACGGGGCCAAGAACCCCCAAAGCTGGATGCTCCGCACCCATGCCCAGACCGCCGGGGTTTCCCTCACCGCCCAGCAACCCCTCAACAACATCGCCCGGGTGGCCATCCAGGCCCTGGCTGCCGTTTTGGGGGGTACCAACAGCCTTCACACCGACGCCTACGACGAAGCCCTGGCCCTGCCCACGGAGGAATCCGCCACCATCGCCCTCAGGACCCAGCAGATCATCGCCTACGAAAGCGGGGTCACCCACACCATCGACCCCCTGGCGGGGAGCTACTACGTGGAGTGGCTCACCGACGAGATGGAGCGCCAGGCCATGGCCATCATCGAGGAGATCCGGCGCATGGGGGGCGTGGTGCGGGCCATCGAGGAAGGCTACTTCCTGCGGGAGCTGGCCGAGGCCAGCTACCGCTACCAGCAGGAGGTGGAGCGTAAGGAGAGGATCATCGTGGGGGTCAACGCCTTCACCGACGAGATCCCCCTGAAGGTCCCCATCCAGCTGGTGGACCCCGAGGTGGAGCGGGTCCAGGCGGAGCGCCTGGCCCGGGTGCGCCGGGAACGGGACCCCAAGCGGGTGGAGGAGGCCCTTGCGGGCCTAAGGCGGGCTGCGGTGGAAGGGCAGAACACCATGCCCCACTTCGTGGAGTGCGCCCTGGCCTACTGCACCCTGGGGGAGATGATGGACGTCTTGCGGGAGGTCTACGGCACCTACCAGGAGCCAGCTTACGTTTAGGATTAGCATATGGACAGGCGCATACGGGTGCTCATCGCCAAGCCCGGGCTGGACGGCCACGACCGCGGGGCCAAGGTGGTGGCTCGGGCCTTAAGGGATGCCGGCATGGAGGTGATCTACACGGGGCTCAGGCAGACCCCGGAGATGATCGTGTCCGCGGCCATCCAGGAGGACGTGGACGCCATAGGGTTATCCATCCTCTCCGGGGCCCACATGCACTATTTCCGCGAGGTGAAAAGGCTCCTTTCGGAACAGGGAGCCTCGGACATCCTTGTTTTTGGCGGAGGCATCATCCCCGACGAGGACGTGCCCAAGCTGCAAGAACTCGGGGTGGCAGCGGTCTTTGGCCCCGGAACCAGCACCCAGGAGATCGTGGACTTCTTGAAACGGGCGGTGCCGGAGCGCTGGCAGGCCCAGGGCTTAGCATGAAGGCCATCCAGCTTTACTACCCCCCGGAGTGGGCTCACTGCTACGGGTGCGGCTACTTAAACCCCATGGGCCTCCACCTCAAGACCTACTGGAAGGCGGACGAGGGCCAGAGCGAAACCCGTTTCACCCCTAGCCCCCATCACACTGCCATTCCCGGGTTCGTCTACGGGGGGCTTCTCGCCTCCTTGGTGGACTGCCACTCCACCGCCACCGCCGCCGCCGCCAAGGCCCATGCTGAGGGCCTGGATCTGGCAACCCACCCCCTCCGCTTCGTCACCGCCAGCCTCAAGGTGGACTACCTGAAGCCCACCCCTTTGGGGCCCGAGCTGGTCCTGGTGGGCCGGGCCAAGGAGGTGAAGGGGAGGAAGGTGGTGGTGGAAACCGAACTCTACGCCAACGGGGAGGTGACCGTACGGGGGGAGGCGGTCCTGGTGCAGATCATCGAGGGCTTCGGCCAAGGAGATACCGCTCCAAAAGGCCGATAATGCGGGAAAGACCCTCGGCTTTGGGGGAGGCCACCAGAACCAGCTCCAGCCAGGCTTCTTCCAGGATCTTCTTCACCTCCTCCAGCTCCCTTCCCGGGAAGACGGTACCCAGGGCCACGGCCTGGGACCTTTCCCAAAGCTCCTTCTTTTCCCGCTGCAGGTGCCTGATCTCCTGCCTGGCAAAGTAGAGGTCCGCCTCCAGCTGGTGGATACGGTCATGGAGGGGCTTTTCCTCCTGGCGCCTCTGCTCCCTCTCCCGGCGGATCAGCTTCTCCCAATCATCCCAGTGCATGGATTCCAGATTAAAGAAAGACTCGGCATCCCGGTGTGATCCATGCACTGGCTCCCAGAACCGGCCCTCTGGACCCTGGCTCAGGCTTTCCTGGCAAAGGAGCGCGCCTCGAGGAGCCGCTCCAGGAGGAAAAGCGCCAGGGCCAAGGCCAGGAGATAGGGGCGCAGGGGCAGGGGGGAGGATCCAGGTTGCCCCAGGTCCTCCAGGGCCAGCAACCGCCCATGGGAAGCCTCGGCCAGGGTCTTGAGGACCAGCTTCCCATCCCTGGGGGTCCACTCCCCGGGCAAGGGGAAGGCCAGGGGCAAGCGGCGCGAGCCGTCCAGGAGCACCCCGGGAGCCGCCGGGGCCTGGATTTCGTACCGCCCAGGCCCCGTGGGCACCAGGGGCATCTCCTGGCCCTCGCTTAGGAAAAGCGGGCGCTCCAGGTGGCCCAGAACCACCACCCGCACCCCTTTCCCCTCGGGATAGGCGTACAGGGCCATGGCCTTCTTGCCCCCCATGAGGTAGCGGGCAAGGCCGCCCAGAAAAGAAGCTGCCTCCTTCCAGCCCCGCCAGGAACGGGAAAGATCCGTGGCCAAGGCGGCCACCCGCCCCTCTCCCCTCTCCCCCAGGGCCAGCACCGCTCTGCCGTCGCTTTCCAAAACCACCTCCGCCCAGGGCTCGGCCCGGGCCGGAAGGAGAACGGAAAGGGGAGGTGGGGAAAACCCCTGGGCCAGGGGATGGAGCCTGGCCTTGACGGGGAAACGGCCCTCCAGGCCCTCCCCCTGGAAAACCTCCTGCCCTTCCTTCAGGAAAAGCCGGGGAAGCTCCTGGGCGGTGGCCGCTTGGTAGTACCGGCCCCCACCCCTTTCGGCGAGGACCTTCAGAAAGGCCCGGTCGGCGTCGGCTCCCAGGGCCATGGCGCTCACCTCGAGGCCCGAGGCCTCCGCCAGGGCCAGGATGGGGTCTTGGGGGTCGGAGATGAGGCCATCGCTGAGCACCAGGATCCCCTTGCGCTCCACCGGCACCCCCTGCAAAAGCCGCACCGCCTCCCGGAAGGCGGAGCCCAGGACCGTCCCGCCCCCCGCCCGCACGGACAAGAGGAGGCTTTCCGCCTCCTTCTTCCCCTGCTCCGTCATGGGCCTGGGTGGAAAAAGAACCCGATGGGTGGAGGAAAAGAGCACCACGCCCAGGTAGTCCTCCTCCGCCGCCGACCGCACCAGCTCCAAGGCCCCCGCCACCGCCAGGGAAAGCTTCTCCCCCTCCATGCTTCCCGATACGTCCATCACCAGAACCAAGGCCGCCCCCTTGCGGCCCAGGGGCTTTAGGGGAAGGTCTTCCGGCAAAGCCCGGTCCCAGCCGCCGAAGAAAAGACCCTTGGGGGTGGCGGTGAAAAGAAGGCCGCCGCCTTGGCGGAGGTAGCTCCTCAGGGCCTCCGGGGCCCCCTCGGGAAGGTCCAAGACCCCGAGGCCCACCGCCACCAGGTCGGCCTCGAGGGGCAGGCGGAAAGGGCCTTCCTCCACCTGGAAGCCCTGGGCCTCCAGGTAACGGGCCAAGGCCGGGTCCCCCAGCACCAGGGCCCTGCCGCGGTCGGCAGGTTGGAGGCTCACCTGGGCCTCGCTCCGGCCCCAGGAACCCTCCACCACCGCCCACACCTCCGCCTTCTCCGTAAGGGAGAAGGTGTACGCCAGGCTCTTACGCCCCTCCACCCGAAGGCTTCGTTCCCAGGTCCCTGCGGGGCCCTCCACCCTCAGGCGTGCCTCCACGGAGAGGGGTGCCTCGAGGACCACTCCCACCCCCACCGTTTCCCCGTACAGGGGGTAAGGCGGGGGGACCAGCTCCACCGCCACATGGGGCTTGGGGGGAACGTAAACCGCATCCAGGGGAAAGGGGGCTGAAATGGGTTCGAAAAGCCCGTCGGAAACCAGGACCACGCGGCTCGGCCTCAGGGCCTCTGCCTCCTGGAAGGCCGCCTTCAGGTCTGTCCTCTCCCCCAGGTCCAGCCTGCGGGCGGTGGGCGAAGGAAGCCTCGCCGCCCGCTCCGCAAAGGCCACATAGATCCCATCCCTAGGAAGCCTATCCGCCAAGGCGAAGACGCTTTCCCGGGCAGAGGGCGAAAAGTCCAGAAGGTACACCACCCGCCCCGGCATGGGCCACCTGGGATCCAGGAAGGCCAAGAAAAGTAGGATGAGGACCCCAACCCTAAGAAGCCGGAGCATAGCCTCATGCTAGAGGCTTTGGGATGGCCTGGGCCATCCAGGGAACCCCATCAGTCCATCCAGTGCCCCAGCTTCTCCTTTTTGGCCTGGAGGTAACGCTCGTTGTGGGGGTTGTCCCCGGCCCTCAGGGGAATGCGCTCCACGATCTCGATGCCGAAACCCGACAGGGCCTTCACCTTGCGGGGGTTATTGGTGAGGAGGCGCATCTTGCGCACCCTAAGGTCGTAGAGGATCTGGGCCCCCACCCCGTAGTCCCGCAGGTCCGGCGGGAACCCCAGGGCCAGGTTGGCCTCCACCGTGTCCAGGCCTTGGTCCTGCAGGTGGTAGGCCCGGATCTTGTTGATGAGGCCGATTCCCCGCCCCTCTTGCCTCAGGTAGACCAAAACCCCCTTCCCCTCCTTAGAGATACGCTCCAGAGCCAGATCCCGCTGGAAACCGCAGTCGCACCTCAGGGAGTGCAGGGCATCCCCGGTGAGGCACTCGGAGTGCATGCGCACCAGGACGGGCTCCTCAGGGTCCCAGCTTCCCATGACCAAGGCGGCGTGCTCCTCCCCGGTGAGGCTATCCCGATACCCCACGATGCGGAACTCGCCAAACCGGGTGGGCAAAAGGGCCTCTGCCTCCCGTTTCACGTAGAGGTCCCCCTTCTCCAGGCGGTAGCGGATGAGGTCGGCGATGGTGCCCACCTTAAGGCCGTGGCGCCCGGCAAACTCCAAAAGGTCCGGAAGCCGGGCCATGGTGCCATCCTCCTTGAGGATCTCGATGAGGCTCCCCACCGGCCTAAGCCCCGCCAGGCGCAAAAGGTCCACGGTGGCCTCCGTGTGCCCGGCCCGCCTCAGGACCCCGCCCGGCCTGGCCACCAGGGGGAAGATGTGCCCAGGGCGCCGGAAATCCTGGGCGGTGGCCTCGGGATCAGCCAGAAGCCTTATGGTGGCCGCCCGCTCAAAAGCGGAGATCCCCGTGGTGGTCCCCCGGGCATCCACGCTCACGGTGAAGCGGGTACCCTGGGGATCCTGGTTTTTCTCCACCATAAGGGGCAGGTCCAGGGCCCTGGCCCGTTCCTCGGTCAAGGCCGCGCAAAGGAGCCCCCGGCACTCCCTGAGCATGAAGTTCACCCACTCCGGGGTCACGTGCTCTGCCGCCATGATGAGGTCGCCCTCGTTTTCCCGGTCCTCGTCGTCCACCAGGATCACCGGGCGGCCTTGGCGGAGTTCCTCCATGAGTTCCCTGACGCTGGCCAAACCCTCCATCATTCCCCCTTCACAAGCCGCTCCAGATAGCGGGCGATGAGGTCCACCTCCAGGTTCACCCCATCCCCCACCTTTAGGCTTCCTAAGTTGGTGACCTTAAGGGTGTGGGGGATGAGGGTGACGAAGAAGTCCTGCCCCTTTAGGCCCGCCACCGTGAGGGAAACGCCGTTTAGGGCCACGCTTCCCTTCTCGGCAATGTAGCGGGCAAGGTCTTGGGGGAGTCGGAAGAAGTAGTCCTTGGCCCCCGGGGCCTCCCGGATGGCCACCACCTCCGCCACCCCGTCCACATGCCCGGTGACGAAATGCCCCCCAAGCCGGTCCCCCACCTTAAGGGCCCTCTCCAGGTTGGGCCGGTGCCCCACCCGCCAGGTGGGGGCGGTGCGGCGCAGGGTTTCCCGGGCAAGCTCCACCCAAAAACCGCCCTCGTCCACCTCCACTGCGGTGAGGCAGACCCCATCCACCGCCACCGAATCCCCTACCCTAAGGTCAGAAAGCACTTCCTTGGCGGCGATCCTGACCCTGAGGAAAGGCCCCTCCCGGACCTCCACGATCTCGCCGGTTTCCTCCACCAATCCCGTGAACATCACCCCTCCGGGTACGCCTCCAGCCAAAGGTCCTCCCCAAGCCACTCCTTGCGGACGAGCCTCAGCCTCTTGGCCTCGGCCATGCGCTCCAGGGCAAACCCCTCCAAGAACCCCCTCCCCTCCCCCAACACCTTGGGCGCCACGAAGAGGGCCAGCTTGTCCACCAGTCCCCTCTCCCAGAAGGCCCCAGCCAGCCTCGGACCCCCCTCCAGAAGGATCCCGTCCAGTCCCTCCTCCAAGAGAAGGTGCAAGGCCCCCTCGAGGCTCACCCTCCCTCCTTCCCGGGGAAGCTCCACCACCCGGGCACCCGCCTCCTCGAGGGCCCTAAGCCGATCCTTGGGCGCACCCTTGCCCACCAGCACGTACACGCGGGCAGGCTCCCCCCGGGGTCCCTTCTGAAAGATACGGGCGGTGGGGGGAGTGCGGCCCTCGGTGTCCAAGACCACCTTCACCGGGTCCCTGAGGGGCGGGGGCTCCAGCATGAGAGGGAAGGGCCTGAAGTCCGGCTCCCGCACGGTGAGCCAGGGATCGTCCTTGAGGACCGTCCCCACCCCCACCATCACCACGGGAAGCCACTGGCGGTAGGCCTGGGCGATGCGCCGGCTTTCCTCAGAGGAGACGTAGCGGGCATCCCCACTCAAGGCCGCCACCTTGCCGTCCAGGGTGAGGGCCGCCTTGAGGAGGACGAAGGGCCGCCCCCTTTTCTGGACGGTAAAGAAGGCCTCGTTCTGCTCCTGGGCCTCGGCCTCCAAAAGCCCGGCCTGGACCTCTACCCCGGCTTCCCGAAGCCTTTCCAAGCCCCCCCGGGCCGCCGGGTTGGTATCCCGGGCCGCCGCCACCACCCGGGCTACCCCCGCCTGCAAAAGGGCCAGGGAACAAGGGGGGGTGCGGCCATGGTGGTTGCAGGGCTCCAAGGAGACATAGGCGGTGGCCCCCTGGGCCAGGGAACCCGCCTCCCTTAAGGCAAAGACCTCCGCATGGGGCTCCCCCGCCCTAGGATGGTACCCCTCCCCTACGATGCGGCCATCCCGCACCAACACTGCCCCCACCAAGGGGTTTGGGTGGGTGTGGCCTCGAGCCCTCTCGGCCAACTGCAACGCCCTACGAAGGAACCTCTCGTCCAGCTCTCGCAAAAGACCTCCTTCTCCCATCCGGACTTTCACCGTCGGCCCCGGAATTCCACCGGGTCGGGCCCCAAAGGGGCTTCGCGGGCTCTCACCGCCGGTGGGGACTTCCACCCCGCCCCGAAGGAGGTGCCTACGGGCACCGCATTCAGTTTACCAAGAGAAAGCAAGGCCAGATGCCAGGACGCACCACTCCTTCCTGAATAGCCAAACAGGGGCCCTTTGGGTGCTTTCCCGTAGGGAAACACCTCGAGGGCCCCTGGAGGCTTCTATGGTGGAGGTGGGGGGAGTCGAACCCCCGTCCGAAAGTCCCTACGGCAGGCCTCTACGCGCGTAGTCCGCGTTTTGGGTGTCCTCCTGGCTTGGCCCGCGGACGGGCGGCCAGGAGCAAGCCCCGCTTAACTTCGCCTTGGCTTACGGGGCCTAAGCCTTGGCTAGCCGGGTTTCTTGTCCCCGCGTCGGTGAGCCCCCGGCAGGGCTACCGGGCGAGGTCGCGGTCATTAAGCCGCGAGAGCGTAAGCAGGCTTGTTGGCCTTTATTCTTTTGCGGGTTTTTACGAGGCCACCCGCACCTCGGCGCGCCACCTGCCCTCGGCGACCCCCGTCGAGACCGTTCACCCCCATGTGACTGGCCGGACTCGGACCGGCAACCTTGAGTGTAATAGGCTAAAGGGGTTGTAGTCAAGGGGGTTTTGGGTGTAAACTGAGCCCAGTGCTCCCAAGGGAGGGGGGTGGGTGTAAGCCCACCCTTCCTTTGTGAAGGGAGGTAGGGAGGTGCCTGTGGACCTTTGGCGGTTGGTGGAGGAAGCGGTGGAGCCTCTGGACCTCGAGGTCCTGGAGGTGAAGGAAGCCCCCGGGGAGGTCCTGGTCCGCCTGGAGCGAAAGGACGAAAGGCCCATCCGCGTGGCTGACCTGGAACGGGCCAGCCGGGCCATAGAGGCCGTCTTTGACCAGGAGGACCCCATTCCGGGAAGCTACCGCCTTCTGGTGGAATCTCCCGGCCCCAAGCGCCCCCTCTTTACCCGCCGCCACTTCGAGCGCTTCCAGGGTCTAAAGGCCAAGGTGCCGGGGCCCGAGGGCTTCACCGGGCGCATCCTTCGGGTGGAAGGGGACGAGGTGGTCTTCCAGGTGGGCCAGGAGGAAAAGCGCCTGAGGATCGGCACCTTCCGCGCCAACCTTGCCGAGTGGCCCGAGGAGCCCAGGTAACAGCCGAGATTCAGGGAGGAGAGATGAACCGGGAATTCATAGACGCCATGCAGCAGCTGGCCTTGGAGCGGGGGGTCACCACCGAGGAGGTCCTCGAGGCCTTCAAGGAAGCCCTGCGCAAGGCCTACATCAAGCGGCAAAAGGGGTACCGCAAGGAAGAAATCGATGCGGGTAAGGGTCCGGAGGTGGACGTCTATATAGACCCCCAGACCGGGCGCATCGAGATGGTGGAGGTCCGCCGCGTGGTGGAGAAGGTGGAGGATCCAGACAAGGAAATCGCCCTCTCCGAGGCCCTCCAGTACGACCCCGAGGTCCAGGTGGGCGACGAGATGGAGTTCCCCATCGACCCCGAGGGCCTCTCCCGCATGGCCATCCAGGACCTGCGCCAGATCCTCACCCAGCGCCTCAAGGAGTCCGAGCGCAACCGCATCTACAACGAGTACAAGGACAAGGAGGGCCAGGTCCTCACCGGGGTGGTGACCCGGGTGGACAACCGCGGCAACGTCTTCGTGGAGCTGGGCCGGGGGGAGGCTTACCTCCCCAAGAGCGAGCAGATCCCCACGGAGCGCTACTACCCCGGGCAGCGCCTCAAGGTGTACCTAAAAAAGGTGGACCGATCCGCCAAAGGCCCTTCCCTGATCGTAAGCCGGGCCCACGAGAAGCTTCTGGAGCACCTCTTGAAGCAGGAGGTCCCCGAGATCGCCGAGGGCATCGTGGAGATCAAGGCCATCGCCCGCGAGCCCGGCCGCCGCAGCAAGGTGGCGGTGATGACCCACAACCCCAATGTGGACCCCATCGGGGCCTGCATCGGCCATAAGGGCCAGCGCATCCAGGCGGTTTCCGCCGAGCTGGGCCGGGAGAAGGTGGACATCATCCTCTGGGCCAAGGATCCCAAGGAGTTCATCCGCAACGCCCTCTCCCCCGCCCAGGTGGGCTCCATAGAGATCGACCCCGAGGCTAAGAAGGCCCGGGTTAAGGTCACCAAGGACCAACACTCCCTGGCCATCGGCACCGGGGGTCAGAACGTGCGCCTGGCCTCCAAGCTCACGGGTTACGAGATCCACTTTGAGGAGGCGGAGATCTCCGACCTGGACGAGGCCATTCGCAAGGCCGCCAAGGAAGAGGCGGAAACCACCAGCCGGGCGAAAGAGGAATTCGAGAAACTCTTCCGGGATCTTTCCGAGTAATGGCGAAGCATGTCCCCATCCGCATGTGCGTGGCGTGCCGCAAAAGGCGGCCCAAGGGGGAGCTTTTGCGGATCCTGCTCATGCCGGAGGGGTTTCGCCTGGACCCTACGGGGAAACTGCCGGGCAGGGGGGCTTATGTCTGCCCCGACAACCCGGAGTGCTGGACGGAAAAGAAGCTGAGGCGCTTTGCCGGGGCCCGGGCCAGAGCCTTGTCGGAAGCGCTTGTCACCCTTTTAGGAGGTACGGATGGCCAAAATACGCATCTACCAGCTGGCTAAAGAGCTGGGCATGACCAACGAGGAGCTCCTGGAGCTCCTGGACCAGATGGGGGTTGCCTACAAGTCCCACGCCTCTACCCTTTCCGAGGAGGACGCGGAGGCGGTGCGGGAGCTGGTAAAAGAGCAACGAGGCCTGCAGGAGAAGCTGGCGGAGGAGGAGCGCAGGAAAGCCCTGCCCCGAAGGCCTCCCGTGGTGGTGATCATGGGCCACGTGGACCACGGGAAGACCACCCTCCTGGACTACCTGCGGAAAAGTCGCATCGCCGAGAAGGAGGCGGGAGGCATTACCCAGCACGTGGGTGCCTTCGAGGTGAAGACCCCTCAGGGCACGGTGGTCTTCATCGACACCCCGGGGCACGAGGCCTTCACCACCATAAGGCAGCGGGGAGCCAAGGTGGCGGACATCGCCGTCATCGTCATCGCCGCCGACGACGGGATCATGCCCCAAACGGATGAGGCCATCGCCCACGCCAAGGCAGCCGGGGCCAAAATCGTCTTCGCCCTGAACAAAATGGACCTGCCCCAGGCCGACCCCGACCGGGTCAAGCGCCAGCTAATGGAGCGGGGCTTCGTGCCCGAGGAGTACGGCGGGGATGCCATCGTGGTGCCCATCAGCGCCAAAACGGGCCAAGGGGTGCAGGACCTTTTGGAGATGATCCTCCTCATCGCCGAGCTGGAGGACTACCGGGCCGACCCGAACGCTGAGCCCAAAGGGGTTATCCTCGAGTCCAAGCTGGACAAGCAAGCGGGCATTATCGCCAACATGCTGGTCCAGGAGGGGACTTTCCGGGTGGGGGACTACGTGGTGGCCGGGGAGGTGTACGGCCGCATTCGGGCCATGATGGACGCCGATGGTAACCAGCGCAAGGAAACGGGCCCGGGAAGCGCCGTGCAGGTTTTGGGCTTCCAGGAGCTTCCCCACGCCGGGGATGTGGTGGAGTGGGTGCCGGACCTCGAAGCCGCCAAGGAGATCACCGAGGAGCGCAAAGAGGAGCGCAAGGCCCGCGAGGAAGCCGAGAAGGAGCGCCGCCCCAGGACCATGGCCGACCTGCTCCGGGCCCTGCAGGAGGAAGGGCAGAAGGAGGTTAACCTCATTCTTCGGGCGGATACCCAGGGCTCCCTGGAGGCCATCCAGCACATCCTGGCCAAGGAGAGCACCGAGGAGGTCAAGATCAACGTTCTCCTGGCCCAGGTGGGGGCCCCCACGGAGTCCGATGTCCTCCTGGCCCAGACGGCCAACGCCGCCATCCTGGCCTTCGGGGTGAACCCCTCCGGTGCGGTGAAGAAGGCGGCGGAAAGCAAGGGGGTTCTCCTCAAAACCTTCCGCATCATCTATGACCTCATCGACGAGGTCCGGTCCATGGTCAAGGGGCAAAAGGAGCCCATCTACAAGGAAGAGATCCTGGGCCGGGCCGAGGTGCGGGCCGTCTTCCGCCTGCCCACCGGCAAGCAAGTGGCTGGGTGCATGGTTACCCAGGGTAAGATGGTCCGGAGTGCCGAGGTACGGGTGCTGCGCAAGGGCGAGGAGATCTGGAAGGGAAGGATGGCCAGCCTCAAACGCTTCAAGGAGGACGTGCGGGAGGTAGCCCAGGGCTACGAGTGCGGGATTGGCCTCGAGGGGTTTGACGACTTCCAGGAAGGGGACATCATCGAAGCCTTCCAGATGGTGGAGGTGCCCGCATAGGGCGCAAGGTGAAGTGGGGGGAACTGGTGGGTAGGAAGTGGCCTGGGATCCCCCTGGTGGTCCTGGCCCTCCTCCTTCAAGGCCTGGCCTTGCCTCTTTCCCAGGGGAAGGGAAAGGGAGAAGCCGGGCTTGCAGCCAAGGGGCCGGCCCTGGTCCTGAAGGAAGAGCGGCAAGGAAGCGGGACCTCCTCCCTGGCCCAGACTCCTGCCAGACCCTCCGAGACCGCGGCAAGACCCTCGTACCAGGGGGTGCGTCCCCCACCCCCGACCGTCCTCCCCGCCATCCATCTCTACCTCCTCTATGGCCGCTTGCAGCTGGACGGGGGCTAGGAGAGCCCAAGTACCTGTAACCCGGTTAGGCTCTCGGTACCCAAGGCAATAGCCCATCAGGCACATGCGTGCCCAAAGGTAAAGGTTATGAATCGTAAGCTTCTGAATGGACTTCTACTCCTAGGTCTTTTCCTGCTGGCTCTCCTCATGGTCTGGAAGCCCTGGGCCCCCGGGGAACCCATGGTCAAGCTGGGTCTGGATCTTAAAGGGGGTCTTCGCATCGTCCTCGAGGCCGCCGTGGAAAACCCTACCCCCGACGATCTGGAAAAAGCCCGCACCGTCTTGGAGAACCGCATCAACGCCTTAGGGGTGGCGGAGCCCCTCATCCAGATCCAGGGGCAAAAGCGCATCGTGGTGGAGCTACCCGGCCTCTCCCAGGCCGACCAGGACCGGGCCCTTAAGCTTATAGGGCAAAGGGCGGTCCTGGAGTTCCGCATCCTCAAGGAGGGAGCCACCGGCACCACCGTGGCCCAGATCAACCAGGCCCTCAGGGAAAACCCCAGGCTTAAGCGGGAGGACCTGGAAAAGGACCTCATCAAGCCCGAGGACCTGGGCCCGCCCCTCCTCACGGGAGCGGACCTGGCCGACGCCCGGGCGGTCTTTGACCAGTTCGGCCGCCCCCAGGTGGCCCTCACCTTTACCCCGGAAGGAGCCAAGAAGTTTGAGGAGGTCACCCGGGCCAACGTGGGCAAGCGGCTGGCCATTGTCCTGGACGGCAAGGTCTACACCGCTCCCGTCATAAGGCAGGCCATCACCGGGGGCCAGGCGGTCATAGAGGGGCTTTCGAGCCTCGAGGAGGCCAGCGAGATCGCCCTGGTGCTGCGTTCCGGAGCATTGCCCGTTCCCCTGGAGGTGGCGGAGATCCGGGCCATCGGTCCCACCCTGGGTCAGGACGCCATCCAAGCGGGGATCCGTTCGGCCTTGATCGGTACCCTGGCCATCTTCCTCCTCATCTTCGCCTACTACGGCCCAAGCCTAGGTCTGGTGGCTTCCTTGGGCCTCATCTACACCTCCGTTCTTATCCTGGGGCTCCTTTCCGGCCTCGGGGCCACCCTTACCCTTCCCGGCATCGCCGGCTTGGTCCTCACCCTGGGGGCGGCGGTGGACGGGAACGTGCTTTCCTTTGAGCGCATCAAGGAGGAGCTTGCGGCCGGGAAAAAGTTCCGCCAGGCCATCCCCGAGGGTTTCAAACACTCCACCCTGACCATCCTGGACGTGAACGCCGCCCACCTGCTGGCCGCTGCCGCCCTTTACCAGTACGCCACGGGACCCGTACGGGGCTTCGCGGTAATCCTGGCCATCGGGGTGGTGGCCAGCGTCTTCTCCAACCTGGTCTTCAGCCGCTACCTCCTGGAGCGCCTGGCGGACCGGGGTGAGATAAAGCCTCCCATGTGGCTGGTGAACCCCCGGTTTAACTTCATGGGCCCGGCCCGCTTCATCACCCTAGCCACCCTCCTCCTGGCGGTCTTGGCCGCGGGGGTGGTCTTCACCAAGGGGTTCAACTACTCCATCGACTTCACCGGCGGCACCGCCTATACCCTGCGCACGGGCCCCGAGGTGGGCGTGGACACCCTAAGGCGCTTCCTGGAAACCAAAGGCTTTCCCGCCAAGGAAGCCGTCATCACCCAGGTGCAGGCTCCCACTGCCGACTACAGGGAGTTTTCCGTAAAGCTTCCTCCTTTGCCCGATGCAAAACGCCTGGAGCTGGAACGCCTCCTCGGCGCTGAACTCAGGGCCACCATCCTCACCTCGGAAACCGTGGGCCCGGCCATTGGCTCCGAGCTCCGCCGGAATGCGGTGATGGCCGTCTTGGTGGGCCTGGGCCTCATCCTCCTCTACGTGGCCTTCCGCTTCGACTGGACCTTTGGGGTGGCGAGCGTCTTGGCCGTGGCCCACGACGTGGCCATCGTGGCGGGGATGTATAGCCTCTTGGGCCTGGAGTTCTCCATCCCCACCATCGCCGCCCTGCTCACCATCGTGGGCTACTCCATCAACGACTCCATCGTGGTTTCCGACCGCATCCGGGAAAACCAGCGCCTCCTCCGGGGGCTTCCCTACAGGGAGATAGTGAACCGCTCCATCAACCAGACCCTCTCCCGGACGGTGATGACAAGCCTGACCACCCTCCTGCCCATCATCGCCCTCCTCTTCCTGGGGGGAAGCGTCCTCAGGGACTTCTCCTTGGCCATCTTCGTGGGCATCTTCGTGGGCACCTACAGCTCCATCTACGTGGTGAGCGCCATGGTGGTCTTCTGGAAGGAGTTACGGCAACGCCAGGCCAAGAAAGCCACATAGGGTCCTCGGAAGAGAACACAGCGCCCACCCCCCGGGATCCCGGGGGGTGGGCCTTACGCCTTAAGACCCAGCTCCTCCAGAGCCCGCTGCCGAAGGCGGAGGGCCTCTTCCTGGGCGGGGGTGCCGCAAAGCCTCTTCAGGACCTCCTCATCCAGGGGATCCAGGCGCAAGGCCAAAAGCCAGTCCTCGAGCCTAGGGCTTTGCAAAAGCTCTCTCCGCCGCTCCTCCAGGTAAGCCCTGGAAACCTCATCCAGAAAAGGATGGTCCAGCCCCAGGTAAGGTGGGGCGAGGGGTGCCTTGGGATCCTCCAGGTCCAGGTATAGCTCCGGCGCCTGGCGGAAAAGGCCATAGGGCTTCTGGCGCAGGAAGTAGGGCCTGGCCCCTCTGGGCCGGTCGGGCTCCAGGGCGTTGACCACCTCCCACCACAGCACCCGAAACTCCCCAGGGGAAACCGACAGGGCCTCGAGGAGATCCTCCTTCTCCCATTGGGTGGCCACCAGAAGGGCCAAAAGAAGCCGGGCCTTATCCCGGCGGAACCGCACAAGTCGTCCCTCCACCCGCACCTCAAATCCCCCGAGGACCCGTATCTCCACCCGCACCCCGGGATGGTAGGGAACGGGAAGGCGGCCAAGCCGCCAAAGGGCCCGGCGTACCCGGGAAACCGGGGGTGAGAAAAGCGTCCGGTGGGCCAGGAAGGGGTAAACCCGCAAAAGGTCTTCCCATCCATCCCCAAAGGGGTAAGCCTCGGCCAAAGCCTGAAGGAAGGGGTCCAAAAGGGGCAGGGTGGGCAAGGAAAAAACCTCGCCCCGCCGAAGCCAAGCCACCGCCGCCATAAGGGTGAGGAAGCCTTCCACCCAAAGATCCCCGGCGGTCCGGGCCAGGCGAACCATTTCCCTGTAGGCCTTCTCATCCCCCAGGGCAGCCAGACCCCCCAGGGCTTCCACCCTAAGCCGCGCTGGACCCCCTTCCGCCATGGCCAAGGCGGCCTGGTAGGCCGCCTTGGCCTCCTCTAAGCGTTCCAAAACCAGAAGGGCATGCCCCCTCCTGGCCTGAGCCAGGCTCATGCCGAAAGGACTCCCCAGCACCTCAGCCTCCCAAAGCCCCCGCTCCGCCCACCGGAGGCCCTCCTCCGCATCCCCTGCCACGCACTCCAAAAGTGACCGGAGAAGGGTACCCTCCCGATGGTTCTGCGGCGGCCGGTGCAGGCCGGGGTCCTCGCTTTCCCTAAGGCGGGCCAGGGCCTCTTTGGGCCTCCCCTGCCTAAGGAGAAGCCTTGACCCGGAGAACCCCAAGGCTTCCGCCTCCGCTACCCGGCCCTCGTTGAGAAGATTCTCCGCCAGGAGAAGCCTGGCTTCCGCTGGAAACAACCTCGAGGCCTCCTCCAGGTAAGGACGTCCTCGAGCAGGTTCCACGGTGTCCAGGAACAGCCGGGCCAGACCCAAGTAGGCCCGGGTCTCCCCCGCCCTAAGGGCCTTCTGGTAAGCGGCCTCCGCTTCCTGGTAGCGCCCAGCCTGGCGCAAGGCCTCAGCCTCCAACAGGTCGAGGGCGCGCCGCCCTTGGCGCAAGGCTTCCGGTAGGTGGGCCAAAAGGCGCAACACGGTGTAGGTGAGACCGCGCGCCAACCAGGAAAATCCCTCCTGCACCAGGAGATCCGCCACGTGGCCAAGTCTTCCCGCCTCCAGGAGGAACCCGGCTGCCCGGATCCCCTCCCCGCGGTCCAAGGCCTCCTCCGCCGCCTTGGTGAGGAGCCCCCGGGCTTCCGCCTCGGGAAGGAGGGTTTTCAAGGCACTGCGCACCAGGGGATGGAACCAGAGCTTGCCCTCCCGCCTCTCCAGAAGCAGGTCTTCGGCATAGGGCAAGAGGGCTTGGCCTTCCGCCTCCGGGACCTCCCCCAAAAGGGCCAGCCTCGAGGCCTCCCGCAGAACTTCCTCGGGAAGGCCATAGGCCAGGTAAGCCAATAGCCCCTCGGCGCTTTCCAGCGCCAGCTCCGGCTTCAGGCCCCGGCGCATGGCCAACAGGACCACCCGTAGGCCCAGGGGCCATCCCCTCACCAGGGAAAGGGCTCGCTCCACTTCAAAGGCAGGAAGTTCCGGGGCCAGCGCCTTGGCAAGCTGGCAGGCCTCCTCGGGATCAAAGGCCAGCTCCCGCTCGGAAAGTACCGTGAGGAAGGCAAAGGGTGTGGCCTTCCGTGAGAGGAGCAAGAGCCTTAGGCCGGGAAGCCGGACCAGGCCCTGCACCACTTTGAGCACCCCAGGGCTTTCCGCCCGGTGGACCTCATCCAGCACCAGGAGGTGGAAACCCAAGGGCTCCAGGGCACCCAAAAGGGCCTCCAAAGCCCTGGGCCAAGCCCCTGCCTCCAAAAGCTCCGCCACCCTCTGAAGCTCGGCCCGGCCTTGGTAGGCAGCCAGAAGGTGCCACAGGAAAACCGCAGGGTCCTTGGCCTCCTCCGCCAGGGCCACGTAGACCCCGGAAAACTCCGAGGCCAGGCTAGTCTTCCCGTACCCCGCCCCCGCCGCCAGGACCACCCCGGGGCTTTGGCGAAAGGCCTCCTCCACTTGGCGCCGAGGACGGTCCCGCCGCACCTCCTTGGCCGTGCGAGGGGGCAGGAGCCTCGAGGCGGGCACCGGGTAGGGCACGGCCTTATTCTGACCCAAGCCTTGGGGAAAGGGTGTGTAACGGGTGTGTAACGCCCCAGCGCTAGCCTAGGGGTAGATGTACCTGCGAAGCCTTGGGGTTTACCTGCCGAAAGCGCGCATGGGGGCGGAGGAGGTGGCGGCCCTTTCCGGCCTTCCCGTTGAGGTGGTGCGGGAGAAGCTGGGCCTGAGGGAGAAGCCTGTCCCCGGGCCCGAAGACCACCCGGCGGAGATGGCCGCCTGGGCCGCGGAGGAGGCGTTGAAACTAGCGGGCTTCCCCGCGGAGAGGCTGGATTGGATCCTCTCCATGGTGGAGGAGCACAAGGACTACCCCGTCTGGGCCACAGCCCCCTACCTGGCCAAACGGGTGGGGGCCCAGGGGGCAAGGGGCCTGGACCTCAACCAGAAGTGCGCCACCTTCCTCGGGGCTTTGGAGGTGGCCCGCGGCCTCTTCGCCACCCGGAAGGAGGTGGGGGCGGTCCTGGTGGCCGGGGGGTACCGCAACGGGGACCTGGTGGACTACCAAGACCCCCACACCCGCTTCCTCTACGACCTGGCCGCAGGCGGGGCCGCCGCCCTCCTCACCCGGGAGGGGCCGGGGCTAAGGCTTTTGGGCCTGGCCCACCGCATGGACCCCGAGCTGGCCCTGGCGGTGAAGGTGCCCGTGGGGGGGACCCGGGCCCCCCTCACCCCGGGCAACCTGGGGGAGTTTCGCCTTCGGGTGGAAGACCCCGAGGGGATGAAGGCGAGGCTGGACGCCACCTCCATCCCCACCTTCCTTTCCGTGATCCGCGAGGCCCTGGAGGAAGCGGGGTACGGGGAGGCGGACCTGGACTACCTGGCCCTCCTCCACATGAAGCGCTCCGCCCACCAGAAGGTCCTCCAGGGCCTGGGCCTTGCCGAGAGCCAGTCCATCTACCTCGAGGACTACGGCCACCTGGGCCAGCTGGACCCCATCCTCTCCCTGAAGCTCGCCTGGCGGGAGGGAAGGCTGAAGGAGGGGAGCCTCGTGGCCCTGGCGGCGGCGGGGGTGGGGTACTTCTACGGGGCCGCGGTCCTCAGGCTGGAAGGGGGGCTTTATGCTTGAGCTCAACTGGCTGGGATGCCTTGCCGCCTACCATCCAAGGCGCCAGGCGGTCTGGTTCCGTGGGGCATGGCTGACCTACGCCGAGCTTTACCAAAGGGCGCAAAGGGCCGCCGGAACCCTCCGGGACCTGGGGGTGGGTAAAGGGGACCGGGTGGGTCTTCTCGCCTGGAACCACCCGGCGTACCTGGACCTCCTCTTCGCCGGTCCCCTCCTCGGGCACATCCTCACCCCCTTCAACCACCGCCTCAGCCTTCCCGAGCTCCAGGCCCTTTACGCCTATACCGAGCCCCGGGCGCTCTTCTATGGGGAGGGCTTCCAGGAAATCGCCCAGGCCCTGGATCCTAGGGCCCTGCCCCTCGAGGTCCTCCTCGAGGGGGCGGAAATGGAGGAAGCCGCCCGGGTAGGGCTGGAAGACCCCGCCCTCCTCCTCTTCACCGGAGGCACCACCGGCCTGCCCAAAGGCGCCTTGATCCCCTACCGCCAGCTCCTGGTTAACGCCGTCCAGACCGCCTTCTCCTGGGGACTTTCCCGGGAAGATCGGTACATCCTGGCCACCCCCATGTTCCACGCCGCCTTGAACGCCCTGGCCACTCCCCTCCTCTACCTGGGCGGGAGCGTGGTGATCCAGGAGCGTTTCCGGCCCGAGGAGTACCTGGACCTCGCCCTGACCCACCGCCCCACCCTCCTCTTCCTGGTACCCACCATGTTCCAGATGCTCCTGGAAACCCCGGGCTTCGCCGAAGCCGATCTCTCCTGCGTGCGTTTCGCCATCTCCGGCGGGGCCCCTTGTCCGGCCCCGGTCCGGGAAGCCTTTCGCAGGAAGGGCGTCCGCTTCAAGCAGGGGTACGGCCTCACCGAATGCGGGGTGAACTGCTTCACCCTGGAGCTGGAGGAAGCGGAGGCGTATCCCGAAAGCGTGGGCCGGCCCATGCCCCACCTGAAGGCCCGGCTGGTGCGGGAGGATGGTCAGGAGGCCAAGGCAGGGGAAACCGGAGAACTTTGGCTTTCGGGAAGCGTGGTCATGAAAGGGTATTTCCGCCGCCCCGAGGAGAACGCCAAGGTCTTTGTCCACGATGGGGAAAGGCTCTGGCTCAGGAGCGGGGACCTGGCCTTTCAGGATGAGGGGGGGCGTTTCTACATCGTGGGACGCAGGAAGGAGATGTTCATTTCCGGAGGGGAAAACGTCTACCCCGTGGAGGTGGAGCGGGTCTTATACGACCACCCGGCGGTGCGGGAGGCAGCGGTGGTGGGCGTGCCGGATCCCAAGTGGGGCGAGGTGGGGGCGGCTTTCGTGGTCCTTAAGGAACCCCTGGAGGCGGAAGCCCTCCGCGCCTTCCTCCGGCAGCGGCTGGCGGGGTACAAAGTACCCAAGCACATCGTCTTCTTGCCGGAGCTACCCAAGTCCGGGCCCGGGAAGGTGCAGAAGGAGGCCCTCAAAAGGATGTGGGAGGCGGAACATGGCCAGGCTTAGGTACCGCGTGGAGGGAGAGGGGCCAAAGGTGGTGCTCCTCAACGGGCTCTTCCAACGCCTGGAAAGCTGGGACCCCGTGGTACCCCTCCTTAGGGGCTACACCCTCCTCCGCTACGACATGCGGGGCCAGGGGGAAAGCGAGGCCCCCGAGGGCCTCTACACCCCAAAGGTGCACGCTCAAGATCTCCTTGCCCTCTTGCAGGAACTGGGCTGGGAAGAGGCCTTCTTGGTAGGTCTTTCCAACGGGGGCATCGTGGCCCTGCAGGCCGCCCTCATGGCTCCTACACGCTTCCGGGGCTTGGTCCTGGCCTGCACCACCCCTTACCTGGACCCCGCCCTAAGGGCCAAGGTGGAAAGCTGGCTCCACGCCCTAAGGGCTGGGGGGACCCCCTTGCGGCTTAGGGTGGCCCTGCCCTGGATCTTCGGGGCCCGGTTCTTGAACGGCCACCCCGAGCTCCTAGGGGAAGAGGGGCTGAGGGCCCTCCAGGCCCAAGCCCCCACGGAGGCCGCCCAGGAGAGGCTTCTCCTGGGGTTTTTGGGCCTTAAGGACCTGAGGCCGGCCCTTAAGGGGCTTGGCCTTCCCGCCCTGGTCCTTTACGGGGAAGAGGACCTCCTTTTCCCCCGGCCCTATGCCCTGGCCCTGGCGGAGGCCTTGGGGGCCCGGCTCCAGGCCCTGCCCACGGGGCACGCCGCCCCCCTCGAGGACCCCCGGGCCTTTGCCCAAGCGGTTCGGAGCTTTTTGGAGGGAGTGTATGCTTAGCTATCTGGAAGGAGGAAAAGGCCTTCCCGTAGTCCTTGTCCACGGTAACTTCGCCTGCAAGGAGTGGTGGCGGGGTCTTCTGGAGGAACCGTCCCCGGGGGCCCGCCTCTTGGCCCCGGATCTCCCGGGGTTTGGGGAGAGCCCCTTGCCCCCGGGCTTCGTCCCCTCCATCCCCGCCTACGCCGAGGCCCTACGGGCCTTCCTCAAGGAGCACCAGGCGGAAGAGGCCATCCTGGTGGGGCACTCCTTGGGGGGGGCGGTGGCCATGGAGGCCGCCACGGCCCAAACCCGGGGGCTCGTCCTCCTCAACTCGGCTCCCCCCTCAGGCCTTCAAACCCCGGAGGCCTACTACCCCATCCTGGAGAGCTTCCGCCACAACCGGGAGGCCCTGGCCCAGGCCCTGGCCGGCATGGCCCCCACCCACCGTCCCCCCTGGTTTGGGGAACTGGTGGAAAAGGCCCAGGGCATGCACCCTGGCCACTTCAGCGGCAACGCCCGGGCCCTGGCCGCCTGGCGGCTTACCCGGGCCTACCCGGGGCCGGTGCTCGTGATCTACGGGGCCTTGGACCCCTTGGTCACCCGGGCCATGGCCGAGGAGACCGCGGCCTTCTTCCCCAAGGGGAGGCTCCTCGTCCTGGAGGGGGTAGGCCACTCCCTGAACCTGGAGGACCCCAAGCGGCTTTCGGGGATCCTCGAGGCCTTCCTGAAGGAGGTGGGAGGATGAGGTTCCAGGTAGGGGACCGGGCGAGCTACACCCAGACCATCTCCGAGGCCCACGTGGCCCTCTTCGTGGGGGCGGTGGGGGACACCAACCCCCTGCACGTGGACGAAGGCTATGCCCAAGGGAGCCGCTTTGGCCGGCGCATCGCCCAGGGCATCCTGGTGGCGGGCCTCATCTCCACGGTGATCGGCACCAAGCTCCCAGGCACCGGGGCCATCTACCTCTCCCAGACCCTGCGCTTCCTTAAACCCACCTACCTGGGGGACACCATCACCGCCACCGCCATCGTCAAGGCGGTGCGGGAGAGGGAGAAGGGTGGCCTGGTCCTCACCCTGGATACCTTCTGCGAAAACCAGCAGGGGGAGAGGGTTATCGAGGGTGAGGCGGTGGTGCTCTACGAGGAACCTACGGGCGCAAGGCCCTAGGGAAAGGAGGTAAGGGATGCGAAAGGTGTTGGGATTTCTGGCTCTCGTGACAGGTCTGGCCTTTGCCCAGACCTCCCTGAAGGTGGGGGTCATCCTCCCCCTCTCCGGGGCTTCGGCGGTTTCGGGCAAGGCGGCGCTGAACGGCATCCAGCTGGCTGCCGACGAGGTGAACACCGCCGGCAAGGTCCGGTTGGAGCTGGTGGTGGTGGACGACGGCACCGATGCGGCCAAAGCCGTCCCTGCCTTCACCAAGCTCATGACCGTGGACAAGGTGGACATCGTGATCGGAGGCCTGGCCAGCGGGGTCACCTTCGCCCTCTCCGGCCCCGTGAAGCAGTACGGGCCCCTCTTCCTGGTCATCGGCGCCGCCAGCTCAGTAGTGGAGCAGGCCTTTGAAGGATATCCCCTCTTTTTCCACTACCACCCCTGGGACTACCATAACGTGGCCGCCGCCCTGCAGTTCTTCCAGTACCTGAACCGGGAACACGGAGCCAGGAAGGTTGCCATCCTTTACGAGGATGGACCCTTTGGTTCCGCAGGCATCGGGGTCTACAAACAGCAACTGGAAAAGCTGGGCTACCAGGTACAGGCGGAACCCTTCAAGGCAGGGAGTGGGCAGTTTACCGCAATCCTTACCCGCTTCCGGGCCTTTGCTCCCGACATCCTCTGTTGGATCGGCTACGATGTAGACGCTCTGCCCATCGCCACCCAGGCAAGGCAGGTGGGGCTAAGGCCCAAGCTCATCTACGGCGCTCCCCCCTCCTGGCCCATCGGTTTCGAAAAGAACCCGCTTTCCAATGACATCGCCGGCATGACCGCCTGGTTGCCCACGGTGGCCAACCCCGAGTCCCGTCGCTTCGTGGACGCCTACCGCAAGAAGTACGGGGAGGTGACGGAGGAATACATGGCCCCCATGGGCTACACCATTGTCAAGAGCCTGGCCCTGGCGGCGGAAAAGGCAGGTAGCGCCGACAAGAACCGCATCGCCAAGGCCCTAGCCAGCCTCAAGATGAACACCCCCTTCGGCCCTCTATCCTTTAAGCCCTCGGACACGGGCCGCACCAAGTACCAGGGGTTTGGTCCGGAGATCTGGTTCCAGTTCCAGTACCTGCAGGGAAGCCGCCGGCCCGTGTTCCCCAAGGAAGTGGCCACAAGGCCCTTGCGTTATCCCGGGGAGTACTACCTCAGATAAGGAGTTGGCGGGAAGACCATGGAGCTCCTGCTGCAAACCCTCCTGAACGGCCTCCTCATGAGCGGGATCTACGCCTTGGTGGCCACGGGATTAGCCCTCTCCTTGGGGGTGGTGGGGATCGTTAACTTCGCCCACGGGGAGTTTTTGATGATGGGGGCCTTCCTCTCCTACCTCCTCTTTGCCTTCCGGGGGGTGGACCCCCTCCTCTCCTTGGGCCTCGCCTTCCTGGCCGCCTTCCTGGTGGGGGCCCTCACCTACTACGGCCTCATCCGCCCCGTCCTCCAAGCCCCGGAGCTCAACCAGATGCTCCTCACCTTCGGGCTTTCCATCCTCCTGCAGAACCTGGCCCTTCTCCTCTTCGGGGCGGACACCCGGGTGGTGGCCCCCCCCTACCAAGGGGCGGCCTTTCACCTGGGGCCTTTCTTCGTGGGGGCGGTACCCCTCGGGGCCTTCCTTCTCTCCCTGGCCCTCCTCCTCGGCCTCCACGCCTTCCTCACCCGGGTTCCCCTGGGGCTGGCCATGCGGGCCGTGGCCCAAAACCGCCTGGCCCCCGGGCTTCTGGGGATTGAGGCGGAAAGGGTCTACCTCCTGGCCTTCGGCCTGGCCGCTTCCTTGGCCGGTATAGCTGGGGTCATGCTCTCGGTGATGCTGTACGCCAGCCCCACCGTGGGCTTCGCCTTTACCCTCAAATCCTTCGCCATCGTGGCCCTGGCCGGGCTTGGCAACCTCAAGGGGGTGGTGCCCGCCAGCTTTGTCCTGGCCCTGGCCGAGGCCTTGGTGAGCACCTATCTACCGGGAGGGGGAGGGCTCGTGGAGGCGGTCTTCTTTTTGGTGCTCTTCCTCGCCCTGGTGGCCCGGGCCTGGAGGGAAGCATGAAGGGTTTCGGCCACCTTAGCCTGATCCTCCTCTTCCTGCTCTTCTTCGTCCTGCTACCCTACCTTCCCTTAGGAATCTGGCGGGCCTTCCTCCTGGATGCCGGGCTCTTCGTCCTCCTCTACACCGCCCTCGCCCTCTCCTGGGACCTGGTCGCCCGCACCGGGCAGCTCTCCCTGGCCCACGGGGCCTTCTTCGGGCTCGGGGCCTATGGGGCCGGGCTCTTGGTCCCCCACCTGGGCACCCTCCCCGGACTGGTCCTGGGGAGCCTCCTCGCCGGGCTTGGGGCCCTGGTCTTGGGCTCCGTGACCTTAAGGCTCCACGGCCTCTACTTCGCCATCGCCAGCCTCGCCTTCAGCGAAGTGCTCCGCACCCTGGCCCTGAAGCTCCCCTTCACCGGGGGGCCCATCGGCCTCCCCGTGCCCCCGCCCTTCGGGGGAGCCTCCCCCTGGGCGGCCTACTACCTGGCCCTGGCCGTCTTCCTCCTCGCCCTGGCCTTAAGCCTTTGGGCCGAGTGGAGCCCATTCCGCCTCGCCCAGGCGGCTACCCGGCAGTCGGAGGCGGTGGCCCGGGTCCTGGGCGTGCGGGTGGTGCGGGTAAAACTCTGGTCCTTGTTTTTGGGAAGCGTGGTGGCCGGGCTCGCTGGCGGCGTCTATGGGATGAAAACCCTCTTCCTCTCCCCTTATGACGCCTTCAGCCTGGCAAGAGCCGTGGAAGCCCTGGTTATCCCCATCTTCGGTGGGCTTTACACCACCTTGGGGCCCCTGCTGGGCGGCGTGGCCTTGGTAAGCCTCGAGCAGGCCCTTAGGCTTTGGATCCAGGAGGGATACCTGGTGGTCTACGGGGCCATTCTCATCCTGGTCATCCTCTTCCTGCCCCGCGGACTGGTGGGAATCCTGGGGAGGCGCCGTGGGTAAGGTTCTGGAAGTCATAAGGGTGAGCAAACGCTTCCTGGGGCTACAGGCCCTTAAGGAGGTGAGCCTTCACCTGGAGGAAGGGGAGATCCTGGCGGTCATCGGCCCCAACGGGGCCGGAAAAAGCACCCTCTTGAACCTTCTTTCAGGCCTACTAAGGCCTGACTCGGGCCGGATTCTATTCCAAGGACAGGATATCACCCATCTCCCTCCGGAGGCCCGCACCCACCTGGGCCTCGGACGGGCCTTCCAGATCGTGCAGCCCCTCCCCGAGCTCACCGTGCGGGAGAACCTGCTGGTGGGGGCGCGCTTTGGCAAACCCCAGGTGCGGCAGAAGGAGGCGGAAGCCTGGGTGGAGGAGGTGCTGCGCCTCACGGGATTGGAGCGCCGGGCGGAGGCTTTGGCCGGGGAGCTCACCCTTCTAGAGGACAAGCGGCTCGAGCTGGCCCGGGCCCTGGCCACCCGGCCCAGGGTGCTCCTCCTGGATGAGGTCATGGCGGGCTTGCGCCCCAAGGAAGCCGAAGAAGCCGTGGCCCTGGTGCGGCGGATCCGCGACGCCGGGGTCAGCATCCTGTTCATCGAGCACCTCATGCCCGTGGTGCGCGCTTTGGCCGACCGGGTGGTGGTCCTGGACTACGGCGAGGTGATCGCCGAGGGAACCTACGAGAAGGTAGCCCAGGACCAGAGGGTACGAGAAGCCTACCTGGGGAGGGGAGCATGAAGCTCAGGATAGAGGGCCTGGAAACCGGCTATGGCAAGGCCCAGGTGCTCTTCGGCATGGACCTCGAGGTGCGCGAAGGGGAACTGGTGGCCCTCCTAGGAGCCAACGGGGCGGGCAAGACCACCCTGCTCCGGACCATTTCCGGCCTGATCCGCCCCTGGCGGGGCAGGATCCTTTGGGATGGGCGGGACCTCGGGGGTCTTTCCCCCGCCAAAAGAGCCAGGCTGGGGCTCGGCCACGTGCCCGAGGGCAGGCAGCTCTTTCCCCTGATGACCGTGGAGGAAAACCTCCGCCTGGGAGCAGCCTTCCTGGTCCCTGGCCGGGAAAAAGAGGGTTTTGAGCGGGTCTACGCCCTCTTTCCCCGGCTTGCAGAGCGAAGGAGGCAGCTTGCCGGCACCCTGTCCGGCGGGGAACAGCAAATGCTGGCCATCGCCCGCGCTCTCATGGGCTTCCCGAGAATCCTTCTGGTAGACGAGCCCTCCTTAGGCCTGGCACCCCGGCTGGCCGAGGAGGTGCTCAGGACCCTCAACCGGGTGGCGGAGGAGGGAGTGGGGATTTTGCTGGTGGAACAGAATGTAGCCCTTTCCCTGGAGGTGGCGGTCAGGGCCTATGTGGTGGAACACGGGCGCATCGTGCTCCACGGCCCAGCCCGTGCGGTGCTGGAGGACCCCCGGATACGGGAGGCTTACCTGAGCCTGTAAGCTTTGGTTTGAGGAAATACCCATGGAGAACACCAAAACCGTGCTGATCACCGGTGCAGCAAGCGGCATCGGTCTAGCCCTGACCCGGGCCTTCGCCCAGGAGGGAGCCAGGGTCCTGGTCCACGATCTCCAAGATGCCTCGGCCTTGGCTAAGGAGCTCGGCGGGATCTTCCTGCAGGCGGACCTGGCCGATCCCAAAGCCGTGGAGGAACTCGGGAAGCAAGCGGCCCAGTACGGCGTGGACATCCTGGTGAACAACGCAGGCTTCCAGCACATCGACCCGGTGGAGGAGTTTCCCCTGGAAACCTGGCAAAGGATGATCCAGGTGATGCTCACCGCCCCTTTCCAGCTCATCAAGGCCCTTCTCCCGGGAATGAAGGCCAAGGGCTGGGGGCGGATCCTCAACATCGCCAGCATCCACGGCCTGGTGGCCAGCCCCTACAAGTCCGCCTACATCTCCGCCAAGCACGGCCTCTTGGGCCTCACCAAGACCGTGGCCCTCGAGGCAGGTCCCTATGGCATCACCGTGAACGCCATCGCCCCCGCCTACGTGCGCACCCCCCTGGTGGAGAACCAGATTGCCGACCAAGCCCGCACCCTTTCCCTCCCTGAAAGCGAGGTGGTGGAAAAGGTCTTCCTAGCCCAAGCGGCCATCAAGCGCCTCATCGAACCCGAGGAGGTGGTGGCCTTGGCCCTCTTCCTGGCCTCGGAAAAGGCCGCGGCCATCACCGGGGCCGTCTTCCCCATCGACCTGGGCTGGACCGCCCGCTAAGTACCCTCCCCCAAGATTTTCAACTCCACACCCCCCAGGGCCTTGAGGGCCTGAACCACCGCCTCCCTAAGCTCCTCAACCCCCCCGTAGTGCCGCCGAGGCATCAAAAACCCCTTCACCCGCCGCCACACACCCTCCATGGGGTTCAAATGGGGACTGTACCGGGGCAGGTATCCCACCGTAAGCCCCCGCTCCCTCCACGCCCCCTTCCTCCCCTCCATCCCCCGCGACCGGTGAAAGGACGCATTGTCCATGAACACCCTCAAAGGCCTGGTCAAACCTCCCGCCACCCCGTCCAGGTACCCCCGCACCACCTCCCACCGCACCGGCCCCTCCAAAACGGCAAAGTACAGCCGCTCCCCCTCTCTCCCCCGCACCAGGTGCCCCACCACGTTCACCCGCCCGCGGGAACCCCAGGCCCGGGGCACCCCCCTGGCCTCCCCCCTCCGACTCCAGGAGTAGGTGGGAGGAAGGGTCAGGGAAAACCCGCTCTCGTCCAGGTATCCCACCTCCATCCCCCCCTCCCGCGCCCCCTTTTTGCCTCCTCTTCCTCCGCCGCAAAGGCCTTCATCTCCTCCTCCGTGGGTCTTCCCAAAGGCACGTACCGCGTCCGCTTCCACACGTACCCCATGGCCCTGAGGTGCCGGGAGATCACCTTGGGGGCCAGGCGGACCCCGAAGCGCTCGGCCAGGGCTGCCGCAAGCTGCGGGGCCGTCCAGGTTCTATCCTCGGCCAGCCTTTCCTCCAGGAAGGCGGCCATCTGTGGGGTGAACTTCCTGGGGGCTCCTGGGGGTTTGCGGTAGGCGAGGCCCGGGAGGCCCTGTTCCAGGAAGCGCCTGAGGACGAGGTAGACGGTGGAGCGGTCTTTGTGGAAGTGGCGGGCGATTCTTGGGGCGGTCCAGCCCTCGGCGGCCAGGCGGACCATGGCGGCCCAGAGGCGGGTTTTCTTGTGGGTCTTCGGGTCCAGGGAGAGTTCCAGCAGGAGCCGGTCCTCCTCAGGGGTCAGCTGGATCTGAAGAGGGGCTGCCATGTTGACATGATAAGGGGTTGGCACTTAGCCCCGCACCGCCCGCAGGGGAATCCCCTTCTCCTGGGCCCAGGCCTCCCATTCCCGAGCGGTCCTCCCTTGGAAGAAGGCCAGGAGCCGCTCGTAAGGTGGAAGGCCGGGTCTAGCCGGATCGAAAGCCGAGGGAAGAAGCTCCATAAGGCCCGACTCCTCGCAAAACCGGGCCCAGAAATGGGGCTCCAAAGCCGCCAGGGCCACCTCCCCCTCCCGGGTGGGGTAAATCCCATAGCACAGGACGGAGCCATCCAGGAAGGGAATGGGGGGATAGGCCATGGCCTTCACCGCCTCGGAGAGGGCCACCTCGTATACCCCACCCCCAAGAAGCAGCCCCTTCAAGGCCGTAAGGGCCAAGGCATAGGCCCCGGCCAGGTCGGCGAACTGGAAGGAGCTCCAGGGAAAGCGCCCGAGAAGCCCAGCCTCCGCCAGGTAGGTGAGGTCGTGGCCGGGGTCTGGGGCATCCGGGTAGCCCCGAAGCCGGGCATAGACCAAGCGGGGGTTGATCCCCAGGAGCACCTCAGGCCCGAGGCCCAGCCGCTCCATGACCCCGGGGCGGTTGGCCTCGAGGAGGATGGCGGCCTCGGGAACCAAGACCAGGAAACGTTCCCGATCCTCCCTCCTCTTCAGGTCCAGGGTCAGGATCTCCTTTTTCCCGTTCAAGAAGCGGTAGGCCTCCAGGGCCCAGTCCCTGAGGGGGTCCCCTCGAGGGGGCTCCACCTTGAGGACGGGAAAGCCCAGATCCGCAAGGAGCTTGCCCGCCAAGGGCCCGGGAAGAAGCCGGGTGAGATCCAGAACCCTACCTGGGGGCCATGCGCAAGGCACCATCCAGGCGGATCACCTCCCCGTTCAGCATGGGGTTTTCCAGGATGTGGAGGACCAATAGGGCGTACTCCTCCGGCCGGCCCAGGCGCCTGGGAAAGGGCACCTGTTCGGCCAGCGAGGCCTTGGCCTTTTCAGGAAGCCCCTGAAGGAGGGGGGTATCGAAGAGGCCCGGGGCGATGGTCACCACCCGGATGCCCCAGTCCGCAAGCTCCCGGGCCACGGGGAGGGTGAGGCCCACCACGCCCCCCTTGCTGGCCGCGTAGGCCGCCTGGCCCACCTGGCCCTCAAAAGCCGCCACGCTGGCGGTGTTCACCACCACCCCCCGCTGCCCCTCGGCATCGGGAGGGTTCTCCCGCATGGCCCAAGCCGCAAGGCGCAAGACGTTAAAGGTGCCGATAAGGTTCACCTCCACCACCTTGCGGAAACCTTCCAGGTCGTGGGGGCCTTCGCGCCCCAGAACCTTGCGGGCCAAACCGATGCCCGCGGCATTGACCACCGCGAAAAGGGGAGCCTGGGAGGCCGCAAGCTCCACCGCTCGCTTAGCATCCTCCTCCCGGGTCACATCCCCTTCCAGGTAATCCAGGCCCGGATCCTCTCCCCGCCTGAGGTCCAAGACCACCACCCTGTAGCCCCTATCCCTTAAGGCCAAGGCCGTAGCCCTTCCCAACCCCGAGGCCCCACCCGTCACCAAAGCGCTTCTTTCCATGGTCCACCCCTAGACCCTCTGGATGATGGTGGCCGTGGCCTGCCCGTGGCCGATGCACATCACCTGGAGGCCAAACTCCCCCCCGGTGCGCTCCAGCTCGTAAAGAAGCTTGGTCATGAGGATGGCCCCCGTGGCCCCCAAGGGGTGCCCGTGGGCGATGGCCCCGCCGTTGGGATTCACCCTTTCCGGGTCGGGGCCAAACTCCCGCAGGAAGGCCAGAACCACGCTGGCGAAGGCCTCGTTGATCTCGATGACGTCCAGGTCCCTAAGGGAAAGCCCCGCCTTCTCCAGGGCCTTTTTGGTGGCGGGGATCACCTCCAATAGTTGCAGGGTGGGATCCCCCGCCACCACCACCCGGGCAAGGAAACGGGCCCGGGGGCGGAGGCCCAAGGCCAAGGCCTTTTCCCTATCCCCCAGGAGCAGGGCCGCCGCCCCGTCGGAAACCTGGCTGGAGTTGCCGGCGGTCACCACCCCGTCCTCCCGGAAGACGGGCTTCAAGGCCAGCATCCGCTCGTAGTCCACGTCGAAACGCACCCCTTCGTCGCGGTCCAGCAGGAAGGGCCTTCCCTCCCCATCCACCCCCTCCAGGGGAAGGATCTGGCTACGGAAGCGCCCCTCCTGGATGGCCCGGGCCGCCCGCCTGTGGGAGAGATAGCCCCACTCGTCCAGCTCCTCCCGGCAGAGGCCATACTTCTTTGCGATGCGCTCCGCGCTTTCCCCTTGGTGGACGAGCTCGTACCGCTGAAAAAGCGCCGGATTCAAGGTGTGGAAGCCTCCCCCGATATCGGAGAACATGGGGGATCGGGTCATGCTCTCCACCCCGCCGGCAATGGCAAAGTCCAGGTCGCCGGCAGCGATGGCCTGGGCGGCGAAGTGCACAGCCTGCTGGCTGGAGCCGCACATGCGGTTCAGGCTTACCGCGGGAACCTCCTGGGGTAGGCGGGAAAGGAGGACGGCAAGCCGTCCTATGTTGGCCCCCTGTTCCCCGGTTTGGGTCACACAACCCGTGACCACATCCCCGATGAATCCGGGGTCGATACCCGTCCGCTCCAGGAGGGCGTCCAAGACCTGGGCGTAAAGGGCATCGGGCCGCCACTCCCGCAAGGCTCCATTCCTCTTGCCGATGGGGGTGCGAACCGCCTCGAGGATCACGGGCTCTCCCATATCCGCCTCCTTACCAGCTCCCGCAGGATGATGAGCCTTTGGATCTCGGAGGTTCCCTCATAGATCTGGAGCACCTTGGCATCGCGGTACAGCTTGGCCAAGGGATACTCCTCGCTGTAGCCGTTTCCGCCAAAGACCTGGAGGGCCTCCGACACCCCCCGCACGGCGGCGTCGGCGGCGAAGGCCTTGGCTGTGGCTGCCTCCAAGGCGTTCTCCTCGCCTCGTTCCGCCAGTTCGGCGGCCTTCAAGGTGAGGAGGCGGGCGGCCTCCAGATCCATGTGCATCTCCGCCAGCTTAAACCCCACCCCCTGGTGCTCCAGAAGAGGCCTGCCGAAAGCCTCCCGCATGACAGCGTAGGCCAGGGCCTCGTCCAAGGCCCTCCGCAATAGCCCCACCGCCAAGGCCGCCACCATGGGCCGGGAGCGGTTGAACACCCGCATGGCCAGGGCAAATCCCTGCCGGGTGATCAAGCTCTCCTCGGGCACCAGGACGCCGTCCAGGTACACCTCCGCCGCCGGGGAAGCCTTCTGCCCCAGCTTGGGCAAAGGAGGCCCCACCTCCACCCCCGTCCCCCGCTCCACCAGAAAGGCGGCGATCCCCTCCCGGCCCTCCGCCACCTTGGCAAAGACCACGAAAAAGGAGGCCTCCGGGGCATGGCTGATCCAGGTTTTGCGTCCGTGGAGGCGGTATCCGCCCGGCACCCTTTCCGCCTGGGTGCGGATGGCGGCCGCATCCGAGCCCGCGTGGGACTCGGTAAGGGCGTAGGAGGCCACCTCCTCCCTGAGCCGGGGTAGAAAGCTTCGGGCGTGGGCACTTCCCGAGAGGAGAAGGGCATCCGCCACCAGGTTGTTGAGGAGCAAGGCCGCCGCCACCCCGGTGCAGGCGTAGGCCAGTTCCTCGGCCACCAGGACCAGGCTCCTGGGCCCAAGCCCGGCCCCGCCCAGCTCCTCCGGGACCACCAGTACCGGAAAACCAAGCCCTGCCGCCTCCCGAAACAGGGGCCAGGGAAACCGGGCATCCTGGTCCAGATGCCTGGCCTGGGGCAGGATGCGCTCCCGGGCAAAGCGCTGGGCCAGCTCCCGAACGGATTTCTCCAGGTCCACGGGAACCCTCGGCAAAAGTTTACCCGGTCCAAAACCCCGGGGCAAGGGGCCTCATCTCCCCTTCTTCCGGTACAGGAGCCCATCGGCCGCCTCGAGGGCCTGCACCAGCTCCTTTCCCTCCACCTGGCTGAAGCCCACGGAAACCGAGGGGAAACGGGCATGGACCCGCGCCTCCAGGGAGGCTCCATCCCTTAAGCCCAGGTGCAGGCCCACGAACTCGTCCCCGCCCACCCGGTAAAGGGCATCCCCTTCCCGGGTCTCCTCCCGCAGGACCCTGGCGAAGCGGACCAGATGGGCATCCCCCGCCTTATGCCCCTCCCGGTCGTTCACCGCCTTCAGGTCGTCCAGGTCCCAGAGGGAAAGGACCAGGGAAAGCCCCTCCCGGGCGGCCAGGGCCTGGAGCCGGGGAAACTCCCGCTCCAGGGAGCGGCGGTTGGCCAGGCCCGTGAGGGGGTCGGTGAGGGCCTCGCTCTGGATGAGGCTTTGCAAAGCCTGAAGGCGACGGATCATGGCCGCCACGCTGAGGCCCGCTATGCTGGCCAAAAGCCCCCCCGCCGCCACCAGAAACGGGGTTTCCTCCTGGGGCCAGGGGGCGAGGAGGACATAGGCCAAGGCCAGCCAAAGCCCGGGCCAGCCAGCAAAGGCGGCAAAGGCGTAGGCGCCTACGGTAAAGAAGGCCATGACCCCAAGCCGCCAATCCTCCCCGGAAAGCCCCGTGACCGCCGCCTCCGGTGAGGCCACCAGGCTCATGAGGGCAGTGAATAGGGCCACCCCCAGGTGCAGGGCCACGGCCAGGCGCCCCATGCCCGTGACCCTGCCCAGGATGTAGGCCACGGGAAGGCTTAACCAGTATAGAAGCGTGGCAGCGTACATCACCCGGCCCCCATAAAGCACCACCACCGGGATCCACACCAAAGGAATCAGGGCCAGGCGCCAGTACAGGCGGACCAGCCCCGGCCAGATCTCAGGGGACATGCCGCATTCTACCCGGACCGTCCAAACCACCAGGCGAGCTTGACTTTGCCCCCTCCACCCTGGACGATGAGAAGGATGGATGACAAGCGCATCCGCAACTTCTCCATCATCGCCCATGTGGACCACGGGAAGTCCACCCTGGCCGACCGCATCCTGCAGCTGACCCATGCGGTGAGCGAGCGGGAGATGCGGGAGCAGTTTCTGGACTCCCTGGAGCTGGAGCGCGAGCGGGGCATCACCATCAAGGCCAGCGCCGTGCGGGTGGAGTACCGGGCCAAGGACGGGGAAACCTATATCTTCAACCTGATCGACACCCCGGGCCACGTGGACTTCACCTACGAGGTATCCCGGGCCTTGGCGGCAGTGGAAGGAGTCCTTCTGGTGGTGGACGCCAGCCAAGGAGTGGAGGCGGAAACCCTGGCCAAGTTCTACATGGCCCTGGAACACGGCCATGTGATGATCCCCGTCATCAACAAGATCGACCTTCCCAACGCCAGGCCCCTGGAGGTAGCCCTCGAGGTGGAGGAGGTGCTGGGCCTTCCCGCCGACGAGGCCATCTTCGCCTCGGGGAAGACGGGGGAAGGCGTGGGGGAGATCCTCGAGGCCATCGTAAAGCGCATCCCACCCCCCAAGGGCGACCCGGAAGCTCCCCTTAAGGCCCTCATCTTCGACTCCCTTTACGACGCCTACCAGGGGGTCATCCCCTACCTCCGCCTCTTTGAGGGCCGGGTGCGCCCGGGGGACCGGATTCGCATCTACTCCACCGGCAAGGAGTTCACCGTGGACAAGGTGGGGATCTTCACCCCCCAGGGGCTCATCCCCGTGGAGGAGCTCACCGCCGGGGAGGTGGGCTGGCTGGTGGCCGCCATCCGGGACATCCACGACGTGCAGGTGGGGGATACCATCACCCATGCCCATAGGCCCACCGAGGCCCCTTATCCTGGCTTCCGTCCCGCCAAGCCCGTGGTCTTCGCCGGGCTCTACCCGGTGGACTCCGGAGACTATAACAAGCTACGGGACGCCCTGGAAAAACTTAAGCTCAACGACGCCGCCCTTTCCTTTGAACCGGAAACCTCCACCGCCTTGGGCTTCGGTTTCCGCTGCGGCTTCCTGGGGCTTCTCCATGCGGAAATCGTGCAGGAGCGCCTGGAGCGGGAGTTCGGCCTGGAGCTCATCGCCACCGCCCCCAGCGTGGTCTACAGGGTGCGCCTGAAAAACGGGGAAGAGGTGGAGGTGCTAAACCCCGCCGACCTCCCCGACCCCACAAAGATCGAGGAGATCCTCGAGCCCTACGTGAAGCTCACCGTCTTTACCCCCGAGGAATACGTGGGGGCCATCATGCAACTCGTCCAGGAAAAACGGGGCCGTCTGGTGAACATGACCTACCTTCCCGGGGAAACCAAGCGGGTAGAGCTGGTCTACGAGGTGCCCTTTGCCGAGATCCTCTACGACTTCCACGACCGCCTGAAAAGCCTTTCCCGGGGCTACGCCTCCATGGACTACGAGCAGATCGGTTACCAGCCTGGGGACCTAGTCAAGGTCAACGTGCTGGTGCACGGGGAGCCCGTGGACGCCCTCACCTTCATCGCCCACCGGGACAAGGCCTACGCCATGGCCCGGGCCATCGTGGACAAGCTGGCGGAGGTCATCCCCCGTCAGCTTTTTGAGGTGCCCATCCAGGCGGCCATCGGGGGCAAGATCATCGCCCGGGCCACGGTGAAGGCCCTGCGCAAGGATGTGCTGGCCAAGTGCTACGGCGGGGATGTAACCCGGAAGAAGAAGCTTCTGGAAAAGCAAAAGGAGGGGAAGAAGCGGCTCAAGGCCATCGGCAAGGTGGAGGTGCCCCAGGAGGCCTTCCTGGCGGTGCTCTCGGCGGGGCGGGATGAGTCTTAGGGCAAGGCTCGCCCTGGTTATCGCCCTTCTGGCTTTTCTGCCCAACCTGGTCCTGGCCCTCACCCTGGGCCTCATGGGGGAGGGTCCCTGGCTGCCCTTGGTGCTTTGGCTTCTTCTCATCGCCCTGGTTTCTGGGGCGGTGGGGTACTTCCTGGCCCGAAGCCTCCTCAGGCCCCTCGAGGAGCTCACCCGCGCCCTGGCCTACCTCTCCGTCAAGGAGGGCCCGGTGAACGCGCTCAGGCTACCCGCCCCCAAGGAGCCTCCCCCCATGGAGATCACCCTGCTCCGCGCCCGCTTCGGGGAGCTTCTTCAACGCCTCCAGCGCCTTATGGAGGCCCGGGAAGCCTTCTACGGGGCCCTGGCCCACGACCTGAAAACCCCCCTGCTTTCCGCCATCCGGGCCCTGGAGTACCTGGAAAGGGCGGACCACCTGGGACGGGAGAAGCGGGTGGAACTCCTTCTGGCCTTGAGGGGGGAGCTCTTCCAGGCCCACCTTCTCGTGGAAAACCTCCTGGCCCTCTCCCGCCTGGAGGCCCGCACCCCCCAGCGGGAAACCCTGAACCTAAGGGCCTTGGCCGAGGATCTCCTTCTGCGTTACCGGGAGGAAGCGGGAAGGCGGGGGCTTGGCCTCACGGTGGAGGGGGTGGGTCTCGCCCGGGGGGAGCGGCTCCTTTTGGAAAGGGCCCTGGCCAACCTTCTGGACAACGCCCTGCGGCACGCCAAAACCCAGGTGCGCATCCGGGTGGAGGAAGGGGCCTTGCAGGTGGAGGACGACGGGGAAGGGCTTCCCCTGCCCCTGGAAGCCCTGGCCCAGCCCTTCCGCCAAGGAGGCCCGAACCGGGGAAGCGCGGGGCTTGGCCTCTACACCGCCAAGCGGGTGGCCGAGGCCCACGGGGGGAGGCTTCTGACCTGCAAAACCCCCTTGGGCGGGGCGTGTTTGCGCCTGGAACTCCCCTCGGCCAAGGAGCTTTAGTCCATAACCGGGGGGATCTGCCGCACCCAGAGGATGTAGGAGAGGTGCTCCAGGTACCTCAAGGGGACCTCGGGAAGGGGACGGTCCACCTCGAGGCTCATCATGGCCTCCCCGCCCCGCTTCTTGCGGCTCACCGTGAGGTAGGCGATATTCACCTCGTCATCGGCCAGGATGCGGGCCACCCGGGCCACCACCCCCGGGGTGTCCACGTTGCGGATCACCAGGGTGGGGGCGGCTCCGGTGATGCGCACCTCGAAGCCATCCAGGTCAAAGATGCGCACCAACCCGCCTCCCAGGGAGCTTCCCGTCACGGTGATGCGCTCCTTCTCCCCCTCCAGGACCATGCGCACGGTGTTGGGATGCACATCCCCTAGCTCCACTGCCTTGAAGGCCACCTCGAGGCCTTCCTTCTCCGCCAGGGAAAGGCTTTCCTTAAGCCTTTCGTCGTCGGGGGTAAAGCCCAAAACCCCCGCCACCAGGGCCAGGTGGGTGCCGTGGCCCTTTCCCGTCTTGGCAAAGGAGCCGTGCAGGCCAAACTCCACCCGCCTGGGCCTTTCCCCCAAAAGGTGCCGGGCCAGAAGGGCCAGGCGGCAAGCCCCGGCGGTGTGGCTGGAGGAAGGCCCCACCATCACCGGGCCGATCATGTCCAGTAGACCCATGCCTGTAGAATAACCCCATGCGCGCGTTCCTGACCCGGGCCATCGGCTTCCTCTTGGCCCTGGGACTCCCGGTTTTAGGCCAAAGCCTGGTGGTCCCGAAGGAAGTCCAGGCGGGAAGGTCCATGGTCCTGGAGGGGCGGGACCTGCCCGAGGGGCGCTTCCCCATGGTGCTGGAGGGTCCCGAGGGACAAGAAACCTTGGAGGTGGAGGCCCAGAAGGGAAGGTTCCAGCTGGAGCTACACCCCAAGGTCCCCGGGGAGTACCGCATCCGCCTTTCCCTGCCCGCCGGTGCCCTGGAAGCCCGCTTCATCGCCCTGGCTCCCGCCACCCCCGAGCTGACCCGGGAAGGGCTCAAGCTCCCCTGGGGCCTCCTGCCCCTACCCCCGGGGGGTTGGCTGGGACCTTTGGTCCAAGGGGATAAGGTGTACGTGGCCCAGGGGCTTTTGGTAGTTGAAACCAGCGCGAAGGAGAAAACCTTCTCCTTCCACTTTGCCCCGGCCCGCATCCTGGCCCTCAGGCCAGGCCCTGAAGCCCTCCTCGAGGGGGACTGGGTCCTGCCCATCCCCTTCCCCCGGGTGCCCTTTGAAGGCAAGGAGGAGGACCTAAAGGTCCTGGGCTCCCTCCTGGAAGCTCTCAACCCCCCAAAGCCCTGGCCCTACTATGCCTACTGGACCCTGGACCCCACCACCCTCACCCCGGAGGACCTCGAGGCCTACGGCCAGGACCTCCTGGCCCGGGGCCATAGGCCGGAACTCTTCTTCGGCCAACCGGGGGTGGCCCGCATGGCGGAGGCCTCCCGCCTTCTGCAGGAGAAGGACCCCGAAAAGGCCCTTCTCCTGGCCAAGGCCCTCCTCCGCTACACCCCTCTCTTCCCAGGTTCCTTGGCTTTTTTCCAAGGTACTGCCCAATACCTCGAGGCCCAAGGCCACCCTGCCCAGGCTCTGACCTTCTTCGAGGCGGGAAAGATCCTGCGCACCTGGCTTCCCCCCAGGCTTTCCCTGCTTCCCATGGCCCTCTGGACCCTGGGCCTGGCCTACCTGGGCCTCATGCTCTACCTCTTGCTCTACTACCTGCCCGCCCAGCTAAAGGACCTGAGGCCCATCGGTGGCTACCTGGGCGGGTTCTGGCGGCACCCCCTCCTGCGCCTTCGGCACCTTCACCTGGCCTACGCCAGCCTGGGGGAACGGGTGTTGGCCCTGGCCCTCTTCCTAGCCCTCAGCCTGGGCTTCCTCCTTCAGGGACTGGACGCCCAGGTGCGAAAAGAGCTTTTCGCCCCCCCCTTGGACCAAGGCACCCTCCGTACCCAAAAAGCCCAGGACTGGCTCCGCACCCTGCCCCCCACCCCCGAGGTCAAGGCCCTTCTGGGCTACGCCCTCCTTTCGGAGGCCCCCAAGGAGGCCCAAGGCCTCCTGCGGGAAGCCTCCTTACCCTTCGCCCTGGCCCTCAGGGGGGATGAGGCCTCCTTGGCCCAGGCTTACCGCCAGGCTCCCCTCGAGGGGCCCATCCGCACAGCCCTCCAACTGGGGCAGGATCCCTGGGGGGCCAGGGAGCCGGGTCCCACCCTGCGCACCCTCTACCTAACCCTCCTCCAGGTGGAGCTTGTGCGCCTTCAGGAAGATCCCTTCCGGAGATTCATGCAGCTGGATACCCCCCTCCCGGAAAGGCTAAGACCCTGGGTTTTCGCCGGCTTCTGGCTCCTTCTCCTCTACCATCTCCTCACCTTCCTGCTGCCGCGAAGGAGGACGCCTGTGCCCCCCCCCTGGGGCCTTCTGGTGCGGGTCTTGGTACCCGGAAGCCTCGGCTTCTCCAGTGGGTTCGGCCTGGCGCTCCTCCTCTTTGCCGCCTACGGGCTTTTAGCCCTCCTAAAGGGCCAGGGACCCTCTTTCCTAATCCTGGCCTATGGGCTTCACCTTCTTCTGCTGGTACTGGGTCTAAGGAGGCATTCATGATCCTTCCCCCCATCCCCACCCCATTTGACCGGGAGGGCCGCCTGGACACGGAGGCCTTTCGGGAACTGGCGGAAGCCCTGGAACCTCTGGTGGACGGGCTTCTCATCTACGGCTCCAACGGGGAAGGCGTCCACCTGACCCCGGAGGAACGGGCCAGGGGGCTTCGGGCCCTAAAACCCCGGAAGCCTTTCCTGGTGGGCCTCATGGAGGAAACCGTGCCCCAGGCGGAACGGGCCCTCCTCGAGGCCCAGGAAGCAGGCGCCATGGCCCTTCTGGCCACGCCTCCCCGCTACTACCACGCAAGCCTCGGCGAGGGGCTCGTGGCCTACTACAAAGCCCTGGCGGAAAGGATGCCCATCTTCCTCTACCACGTGCCCCAGAACACCAAGGTGGACCTGCCCCTTTCCGCGGTGGAAACCCTGGCCCAACACCCCGGGATCACGGGAATCAAGGACTCCAGCGGCGACCTGTCCCGCCTGGCCTTTTACCAAGCCCGCCTGAAGGACTTCCAAGTCTATACCGGCCACGCCCCCACCTTCCTGGGGGCTTTGGCCCTGGGAGCCGAAGGAGGCATCCTGGCGGCGGCCAACCTGGCCCCCAGGGCCTACCGGTCCCTCCTGGAGGCCTTCCGGACCGGCCGCCTAAGCGAAGCCCAGGCCCTGCAAAAACGGCTATTCCCCTTGGGGAACCTTCTTTCCAGGGGTGGGGTACCCCTCCTCAAGCAGGCCATGAGGCACCTGGGCCTACCCGCCGGTTACCCAAGGCCTCCCTATCCCCAGGAAAGCCCTATCTGGAAGGAGTTTCGGCCCGTCTTGGAAGCCCTCAAGGAGGAAGGATGGCTCCTGTGAGAATTCTTTTAGACCTCTTGACCCTGGGCCTTTTGGCCGCCTGCGCTCCCCAGACCCTGACCCCCGAGGCCCGCTTCCTGGGAGCCGAGCTGCGGGGCCTGGAAGTGAGCCCGGAACCCGCCCTCCTCCTGGGGGTAAGGGTGGAGTTCCAAAACCCCAACCCCTTCCCCCTGCCCCTGGCCACCTTTGGCACCCGGCTCAGGGTGGGGGAGGTGGCGGTGCCCCTGGACCTAACCCTACCCCCCGGAAGGAAGGAGGAGGTGCTCCTGGTACGGCTCACCCCCAAGGAGGCCTTGGCCACAGCCCAGGCCCTCCTCTCCCGGGAGGGGGTGGCGGTGGCCTTGGAAGGCCGCACCCTGGGCCAAAGCCTCACCTTCTTCCGCACCCGGCTGGCCTTCCCCCTGGAGCCCCCAAGGGTCCGCCGGGTGGGGGTGAACTTCTTCCTGGAAAACCCCAACCCCCTTCCCCTCAAGGTGGAAGGAAGCTTGGTCCTCCTGGGCCAAAGCTTCCGGGTACAGGTGGATCTGCCCGCCCGGGGCGAGGGCCGGCTTCAGGTGACGGGCTTCAGGCCAGGCTTGGAACGGGGCTCTGGAAGGCTGGAACTCACCCTCGAGGTCCCAGGCTTCCTCCGCCAAAGCCTCGTCCTTTCCCTCTAGAGCCTAAAGCCCCAGGGTAAGAGTTCCCCCAGGGTCTTCACCACATACCCCTCGGGACCATGCAACACCACCTCGGTTTCGGGGCTGCCAAACTCCAAGAGGACTTGGCGGCACCCCCCGCACGGGGGGATGGGCCCCTTGGGGCTATAGATGTGCACCCGGTCAATGCGCCTCTTCCCCGAAAGCACCATGGCGGCCACCGCATTCCGTTCCGCACACTGGGAAAGGGGGAAGGAGGCGTTTTCCACGTTGACCCCAAGGAAGCTTTCCCCTTCCGCCTCCACCATAGCCACCACGGGAAACCCGGAGTAAGGAGCGTAGGCCCGCTCCACATGGGCCTCGAGGATGGCCCTAACCCTCTCCATGCTCCACCAACCTCTCCACCCGCACCCTTTCTATCCGGCGCTGGTCGGCGCTTTCCACCACGAAGCGAAACCCCTGCCACTCCACGCTTTCCCCCACGCCGGGGATGCGGCCGAACTGCTCGTAGAGGAAGCCGGAAAGGGTGTCGTACTCTCCTTCGGGAAGCTCCACTCCCAAGACCTCGGAAACCTCGTCCACGGGGGTCTGGGCCTGGATGGAAAAGGAGCCGTCGGGAAGCCTGCGAATGGCCAGGTCCTCCGGCTCGTCGGTCTCGTCGTAGATCTCCCCCACGATCTCCTCCATCACGTCCTCCAAGGTGACCAGGCCCGCCGTGCCCCCGAACTCGTCCACCACGATGGCCATGTGCACCTTCCGCCGGCGTAGCTCCCTTAGGAGGGACCAGGCGTCCATGTTCTCGGGCACGAAGTAAGGGGGGTGGGCGATGGAGGCCACGGTGCGCCCCTTTAGGTCCTCCTCGCAGTAGTAGTCCAGGAGGTCCTGGGCGTAGGCCACGCCCACAATGTGGTCCACGCTTTCCTTGTAGACGGGAACCCGGCTGTAGCGGTGCTCGCGGAAGAGGTGGAGGAACTCCTCCAGGCTGGCCTCCGCCTCGATGGCCACCATCTCCACCCGGGGGGTCATGATCTCCCGCACCGGGGTTTCCTCCAGCTCCAGGATGGAGTGGATCATCTCCTCCTCTTGGGCCTCTATGATTCCGGACTCCTCCGCCCCCGCCAGGATGAGCTTGAGCTCTCGCTCGGACACCAGGGGGGTATCCCGGGGCTCCAGGCCCAGCACCCTCAAGAAGAAACCCGAAACCAGGCTGAAGAAGCGGCCCACCGGATAAAGCAGGATGGAAAAGAGATAGATGGGCCAGGCAGCTACCCGGGCCAAGGGTACGGCGTGATGAACAGCGATGGACTTGGGGGTGATCTCCCCGAAAAACAGGATGAGAAAGGTCATGAGCCCCGTGGCCAGGCCCACGCCGGCCGAGCCGAAGGCCCGGGTGGCCAGGTCCGTCACCAAAGCGGTGGCGGCGATGTTCACCAGGTTGTTCCCCACCAGGATGGTGGTGAGGAAACGGGTGATGTCCTGGGAGAGAAGCCGGAAGGGCCCCCCCTGGGTTTCCGCCAGCTCCCGCACCTTCCAGGGATATAGGGTGGTGAAGGCGGTTTCGCTGGCGGAGAAGAAGGCGGAAAGGGCCAAGAGAAGGACCAAAAGAAAGAGGTCCCCAGGGCTTGGGGCTTGGGACTGGGCCAGGGCTAGGGAACCGAAGGGCAGGAAGAAGAACCACCGACTGGGAGGTCTGTCCATATCACCTTTCGCCATTCTACACCATGGGGCCATGTGGGGCACGCCCTTGTTTTTCCTTGATTTGCATGTATAGTTGAAGAGTATGAAGGGTCCCCCTGCTCCCCTGGTGGAGGAGCTCTCGCGGCTAGGGTATGCCTTGATGCGCCTTCTCCTCGCCCGGGCCAAGGAAACCTTTGCCCAAGAAGGCCTCTCCCTCCTCCAGGCGGAGGTACTCCGCCTGGTGAAGGAGGGGATCCAGCTTCCCTCCCGCCTGGCGGAACACCTCGAGGTCCTTCCCTCCCAGGTTTCCCACCTCCTTGCCTCCTTGGAGGAAGCTGGCCTCCTGAGGCGCCAGCCCGACCCCGAGGACCGCCGCAGGGTGCTCCTGCGCCTCACCCCCAAGGGGGAGGCCGTGCACAAGCGCCTACAGGAAGCCTGGCTTCAGGCCTACGGGCAGCACCTGGCCCGGCTCAGCCCAAAGGAGCTCCTCCTTTTCCGCGACCTCCTGCGCAAGCTCACGGAGGTGGAAGGTGGCTAAAGCCCTCGCCCTCCTCCTCTTTCTCCTCCCCGCATTGGCCCAGGGGGCGCTGAGTCCCCTCAAGGACCACCCCCTGGCCCGGCAGGCCCAGGCCCTCTTGCAGGCTGCCGCCAAGGCCCTCGAGGCCCAGGCTTCTCCCTTAGCCCTCAATGTGCAGGGAAACTACGCCCGCTTGGGATACGAGTGCACTCCTCCCTCCCTCTGCCAAAGCCTGCCCTCCACTGGGGGTAGCCTCACCCTGGCCCTGGTCCTTACTCCATTCCCCTTCGGGGACGTGCAGGACAGCCTGGAACGGGCCCGGATCGCCTACCGAAGAGCGGAACTCGGCTACCGCAAGGTCCTTACTGCCCTGCAAACCCAGGCGGTGGCCGCATACGGACGCTACCAGCTGGCCCTCTTGGGGGAAAAGGTGGCGCAAAAGGGAGTGGAACTGGCCCAGGCAGCCCTGGAGGCAGCTCGGAAACGCCAGGCCAACCCCAAGGAGCTCAGGGAGGCGGAACTTGCCCTGAAGGAAGCGGAAAACCGCCTCCTGGAGGCCCAGAGGAACGTGGAACTGGCCAGGAAGGGAGCGGAGGGGCTGGTAGACCTCACCAAGCCCCTTCCCGAGATCCCCCCACCCCAAGGCACCACGCCCCTCTCCCTGGAGGAAGCCCGCCTGAGCCTGGAGGAAGCCAGGATCGCCCACATGAGCGCCCTCCGCACCCTCTTCCCCGAGGTCAAGGCCAGCTACCTCCTCTACCCGAGCGGGAACGACACCCTGGCCCTGAGCCTTTCCAGCCGGACCCTGCAACCCACCCTGGCCTACACCCGGCAGGATCCCGCGCAAAGGCCCACCAGCCTACCCGGAGGGGGTAGCTACCGCACCCTGGAGGAAATGAGGCTCTCCTTTTCCCTCACCCTCTCCCCGGGTCTTTTCGCCGCCCTGGAGGCCGCAGAGGCCCAGGTGCGGGGGGCGGAGGAAGCCCTAAAGGCAGCCGAAAGACAAGCCCGGCTTCAGGAAGAGACCCTGAATAACTCCCTGAAAACCCTGAGGACGTCCCTGGAGCTAGCCCGCCTCCGCCTCGAGGCCCAGGAAAGGACCCTGGCGGAAACGAAAAAGCGCCTGGAACTGGGCCTGGAAAGCCCCCTGGCCCTGTTGCAGGCGGAGCTTTCCCTTGCCCAGGCGGAACTGGCCCTGGCCCAGGCGGAAAGCGACCTGAGAACCAAGTGGATGGAGCTTTACCAGTTCTACGGCGAACTCCTACCGGAGGTGACCCCATGAGAAAAAGCGCCCTAGCCTTACTCGTGCTTCTGGCTCCTGGCTTAGCCCAGCCCCTCCCCGAGGCCCTGAAAAAGGCACCGGAGGTGGCGGCGGTGGTCACGGCCCGCTTGGACTACCAAACCAAGCAAAAAGACCTCGCCCGCACCCTCCAGGACCCCTTGCGCACGGCCTTGGCCGAGTTGCAAGCGCGCCAGGCCAGGGATCTGGCCGAGGCCAGGTTCAAACGGGCCCTGGCCCAGACGGAAAGCGAGATCGTTTCCGCCTACACCCAGGCCTATGAAGCCCTCCTGCAGGTGGATCTGGCGGAAAAGGCGGTGGAGGTGGCCGAGCTGGGACTCAAGGCCACGGAGATCCGCCTCAAGGGAGGCGGGGCCACCAGCCTGGACCTCCTGGAGGCGCAAAACCGGCTTCTGGAGGCCAGGAAGAACCTGGAGCTGGCCCAAAGGGGACGGGATACCGCCCTGGCCGCCTTGGCGAACCTGGTGGGGGATTGGAAGCCGGAAGGCGTCAAGGAGCTGCCAGCCCTCCCCGAGGAGAAGCCGGTGGAAACCCTTCTTCAGGAGCACACCGACCTCCTGCAGCTGAAGCAGTCCCTGGCCCTTCTCCGCTTCCAGCGGGGTCTCTTGGACGAAAGCTTCGTCCCAAGGAAGGAGATCGAGGCCCTGGAGGACCAGATCCAAACCCTCGAGGCCAACCTGGCCAACCTGGAGCGTTCCTTAAGGGTAGGACTGGAGGCCAGGTACCGCCAGCTATCCCCCCTCCTGCAAGGGGTGAAAACGGCGGAGGAAGCTTACCGGGCAGCCCAGGAGCGCTACCGCGCCGAGGAGAAGCGGTTCCAGGCCGGCCTCACCAGCCGGTTAGGCCTTCTACAACAGGAACTCGCCCTCAAGCAGGCGGCGCTTTCCCTGGAGCAGGCCAAGCATGCCTACTTGAAGGCTTACTACAGCCTTCTGGCGAGCCGCTAAGGAGGAAACCATGCGCCCGATGGCAAGCCTTGCCCTAAGCCTCATCCTCCTGAGCGCCTGCGCCCCCAAGGAGGCCAAAGCCCCCGAGGCCCCTCCCAGCCCTACCCTGGCCACGGAGGTGCGCACCGTGCGGGCCCAGTCTGGAATCCTGGAGCGGGAGGTGCGGGCCTCCGCCACCTTGCAGGCGGAAAAGGACAGCCTGGTGGCGGCAGGCGCCTCCGGCCGGGTCCTGCGAACCCTTCCCGCCGGCACCCGGGTGCAGGCGGGGGAAGGGGTGGTCTACCTGGACCCCGCTCCCTTCCAGGAGGCCCTGGAAGCCGCCAGGCTTAACCTAAAACAAGCCGAGGCCAACCTGGAGCGCGCCCGAAACCAGCTTGCGGGAAACCGGGCCACCCTCAAGGCCCAGCTCCAGGCGGCAGAAGCCCAGCTTCAGGCGGCCAAGAAGCGCTACGAGGAAGGCCAGGCCTTGCTTTCGGCGGGGGCCTTGGCCCCATTGGACCTCAAGGCCCTCGAGGCCCAGTACCGCCAAGCGGAAAGCAACTACCAGAACGCCCTCGAGGCCCTATCCCGCCTGGAGCGGGGAGAGGACCTCCGGCTTCTTGAGCTTCAGGTGGAGGCCGCCCGGCTCCAGGTGCGCCAGGCGGAAAGGAACCTCAAGGAAAACACGGTGCGGGCCCCCTTCGCCGGGGAGGTGGTGGAGGTCTTCGTAAGGGAAGGGGAGTTCGTGGGAACGGGAAACCGGGCCTTCCGGTTGGCCACCACGGACCGCCTTTTGGCCAAGGTCTACCTCCCTCCCGACCAAGCCAGCGCCCTCACTCCAGAAACACCCTTCCTCCTCAGGCAAAACGGGCGGGAGGTACGGGCACGCCTCCTGCGCAAGACGGACCTCCCGGGACAGACCCGCCTGGTGGAGGTGGTCCTGAAGCCGGAAGACACCCTGCTCCCGGGTCCCGCCGAGGTGCGCTACCGGGTGAAGCTGGCCGAAGGCTTCCTCATCCCCGCAACGAGCCTCCAGGTCCAGGAGGGGGAAACCCTGGTCTACCAGGTGAAGGAGGGGAAGGCGAGAAAAACCCCCGTGCGCCTTCTCGCCCAAGAAGGCGGACAAGCGGCGGTGGAGGGCCTTGACGAGGGTGCCGAGGTCATCCATCCCGTGCCCGTGGGCCTCAAGGATGGGGATCCCGTGGAGGTGGTTCGGTGAGGACCAACCCCCTGGTGGCCTTCTTCGTGGAGCGGTTCGTCTTCGCCACGGCCATCTTCGTGGGGCTCGTGCTGGTGGGGCTCCTCCTGGGCCTTGGACTTGGGGTGGAGCTCCTGCCCCGCTTCAGCGTGCCCGTGGTGGCGGTTTCCACCAGCTACCCCGGGGCCGGTCCCGAGGAGGTGGCGGAGCAAGTATCCAAACCCCTCGAGGACGCCCTTTCCACCCTAAGCGGGGTGGACACCATCGGAAGCAGCTCCACCGAGGGCTTCAGCCTGGTCTTTGTCCAGTTCCAGCAAGGGGTGGACGTGGACCGGGTAGCGGTGGAGGTGAGCCAGAAGGTGGCCGCCGCCCGGGCCCTGCTTCCCAAGGATGCCTCGCCCCCCGTGGTGCAGAAGTTTGACCCCTCGGCAAGCCCCATCCTCTACGTGGCCCTGGAGGCGCCCGGGGAGGATCTCTCCCAGGTGTTGCGCTACGCCGAGCGAACCCTAAAGCCCCGCCTCCAGCTGGTGCCGGGGGTGGCGGACATCCGCCTCACCGGGGCGCCCAAGCGGGCCATCCGGGTCTACCTGGACCCAAGCCGCCTCGAGGCCTTAGGGGTAGCCCCCGGCCAGGTGGTGCAGGCGCTTTCCACCTCGGCCCTGAACCTGCCCTTGGGAAGCCTCACCGAGGGGGAAAAGCGCCTGGTCTACACCCTGCGCAACACCCCTGCCACCGCCGAGGAGGTGGCTTATTTGGTCCTGGATCCCTCCCGGGGCCTCAGGATCCGCGACGTGGCCCGGGTGGAGGAACGGGCGGAGGAGCCCAGCACCCTAAACCGCCTGAACGGCCGCCCCGCCGTCCTCCTGGCGGTGGTGAAGACCCCCGACTCCAACGCCGTGGCCGTGGCGGACGGGGTCAAAAAGACCCTAGCGGAAACCAAACTCCCCGCAGGCTACCGGGCGGAGATCGCCCTGGACTCCACCGGCTTTATCCGGGCCGCCGTTTTGGACACGGTGCGGGAGGCCTTCCTGGCTGCCTTGGCGGTGTCCTTGGTGGTGCTGGTCTTCTTGGGGAAGCTGAACTCCGTCTTCTCCGTGATCCTGGCCATCCCCATCACCCTCTCCGGAGCCATCCTCCTCTTCGGCCTTCTGGGCTTCACCTACAACCTGATCAGCCTCCTCGCCCTCACCGTGGCGGTGGGCATCGTGGTGGACGACTCCATCGTGGTGGCGGAGAACATCGACCGCTACCGGCGCATGGGGTACGGCCTCAAGGAAGCGGTGCTGAAGGGAGCCAGCGAGGTTTCCGTGGCGGTGGCCGCCGCCACCCTGAGCCTTCTCGCGGTATTCCTCCCCATCAGCTTCCTCCCGGGCATCATCGGCCAGATCTTCCAGCAGTTCGGCCTTGGGATGGCCGCCGCCATCGCCGTGAGCTGGCTGGAGGCCCTCCTCTTCCTCACCGTGCGCCTGGCCTACTTCCCGGACCCCGAGCCCCCAAGCCCCAAGGAAGCCCTCCTGGCCCTACGCCTCCTGCCTCAGGACCTCCGCTTCGCTTACCGAAGGGGCTTCCGCACCCCAGTGGGCCTTCTCCTCGGAGCCCTGGCCGCCTTCCTCCTCTACCGGCAGGGGCCCCTTTGGCTTCTCCTCCTTCCCCTGTACCCCGCCCTCCTCGGCCTCGGGCGCTACCTGGGCCGCTTTTTCCTGGACCTGGCGGGAGCCCTCACCCACCTCCTCCACGCCAGCTCCGAGGCCTTGATGCACCGCCTCACCGAGGCCTACGCCCGAAGCCTTGGCCAGGTCCTAAGGCGGCCTTGGGTGGTCCTGGGCCTCGCCACCCTGGCCTTCCTCTCCCTCTTCCCCATCCTGCCCAGGATCCCCTTCAACTTCGTCCCCCGCTCGGACACGGGGATTCTCACGGCCACCCTCCTCCTCCCCAAGGACACCCCCCTGGCGGTCTCCGACCGGGCGGCAAGGGCCCTCGAGGCCTACTTCCTCTCCCACCCGGCGGTGAAGCGGGTGGTCACCACCGTGGGGGCCAGCGCCACCGGCGGGGCCCAGGTGGGGGACCCCAGCCGGGTGCAGCTCCAGATCGTCCTGAAACCCAAGAACGAGCGCCAGGACATCTTCACCCTCACCGAGGTCTTCAACCGCCAAGGACGGGAGGCCCTTAAGGACTTCCCTGGGGCCGACCTGCGGGTCCTGGCCCAGACCGGCCCCGAGGCCGGGGATGCGGACCTGCAGTTTTTCGTCACCAGCCCCGACCGGGCCCTTTTGGAGGAGCGGGTGAGGGAGATCACCCAGCTGATTGCGGGAAAACCCTATGTCCTCAACGTGAAGAACACCCTCGAGGCCACCCAGCGGGAACGGGTCTTCGTGCCGGATCCTGCCCGGCTTTCCGGCACCGGCCTCACCCCCCTCGACGTGGCCCAGACCCTGCGCCTTTACCTCTCGGGCAGCCAGGCGGCCACCGCCAGGAGGGGCGGCGAGGAACTGGCCATCGTGGTCCAGGTGGATCCCCTACGCCTCGGGGGCGAGTCCGACCTCCTCTCCCTGCCCATCTACGCCCCTGCCCAGGGAGCCTTCCTGCCCCTGGGAAGCCTGGGGCGGTTCGTGGAGCGGCCGGGGCCCACCCTGATCTCGAGGCGCAACCAAGCCTACGCCGCCGGCATCAACATCAACCTGAAGCCCGATGCCCCCGGAAGCTTCCAGATCCAACAGGAGCTTCAGGCGGAGTTTAAGGAAAAGGGGCTTTTGGATGGTGGGGTGGAGCTTCTGGCCACGGGTCTGGGAAGCTTCACCGAGGAGCTGGCCAGGCTGGCCCCCCTGGCCTTCGCCCTGGCCCTGGTGCTCAACTACCTGGTCATCGCCAGCCAGTTCAACGCCTGGCGCTACCCCCTTTACCTCCTCCTCCCCGTTCCCTTAGCCCTGGTGGGGGCCTTCTGGCTCACCTACCTTTTGGGAACCGGCCTGGACGTGATCAGCGTGCTGGGGGTGGTGATGCTCATCGGTCTGGTCACCAAAAACGCCATCCTCCTCCTGGACTTCGCCGTGCAGCGCATGCGGGAAAAGCCCTTAAGGGAAGCCCTGGTGGAGGCAGCCCGGCTCCGCTTGAGGCCCATCCTCATGACCACCCTCACCGTGCTCATCATCAGCCTGCCCCTGCTCCTGGGCACCGGGGAAGGGGCGGAGTACCGCAGGCCTCTAGGGGTGATCATCCTGGGGGGGCTTCTTTCCTCTACCCTCCTCACCCTCTTCGTGGTGCCCGCGGCCTTCTACGCCTTTGAAGGGCGAAGGGCCCAGGAAGCGATCCTGAGGTGATCCATGAGCGCCAAAAAGCTCCTTCTCCTCTTTCTGGTGGCGGCCTTCCTCATCGCCCTGGCCATGGTTGGGGTGGCCCACTACTTCCTCAGGCCCTTAAAGGCGGAGGCCGTGGCCCAGGAAGCTTTGAAGCAAGCTGGCCTCGAGGTGCGGGAGGCTTCTTACGGCCTAGAGCTCATCCCCAAAGCCCCCAAGGCCCTTTTGGCCTTCTACCCCGGGGCCCGGGTGGAGCCCTTGGCCTACGCCCCCGTCCTCGCCCCCGTGGCCCGGGCAGGCTACCTGGTGGTCCTCCTGAAAGTGCCCTCGGGCATCGCCCTCCTGGGAAAGGAAAGGGCCCTGGAGGCCCACCGGGCCCATTCCGGGCTCCCTTGGGTAGGGGGCGGGCACAGCCTAGGCGGGGTGGCGGCGGCAGAGCTGGCCGCCTCGGAAGGGCTTCCCCTCATCCTCTTCGCCAGCTACCCGGAAAAGGACCTTTCCCAGGAAAACCTTCCCGTCCTGGCCCTTTTCGGCACGGAAGACGGCCTCCTCCCCCCGGAAAAAGCCCGGGAGAAGGCCCGGCTCCTTCCCAAAAACGCCCGGGTGGTCTTCGTGGAAGGGCTGAACCATGCGGGCTTTGGCGCCTACGGTCCCCAGAAAGGGGACCGGCCCGCCCGAAGGCCCCGGGAAGCCCTATGGCGGGAGATCCAGGAGGAGGTCCTGCTTTTCTTGGGGGGCCTGGGCCTGGACGCCCCTCCCCCGCCCCAGGCCCACCGCTGAGGGCCGAGGTGGTATAGTGGAAAAAGCCGGGGCGGGCGCCCCCCCTCGGAACACTTCCCCCCAAAACCCACACCCATCCGAAACCCTGGCTTTGGCGCCCGGGTACCGGGGTTTGCAACCCGCTGGGTGTGGTTTGGAAAGGGGGAAGGGAAAGGAGCAGCCATGAAGGATAGTTTCCAAACCCTTAAGACCCTTAACACCCCAAGCGGCACCTACGCCTACTTTGACCTCACGGAACTGGAAAGGAAAGGGATTGCCGAGGTAAGCCGCCTTCCCTTCTCCATCCGCATCATGCTGGAAAGCCTCCTCAGAAACGAGGACGGCTACCAGGTAACCCGTGAGGACATCGAGGCCCTGGCCCGCTGGACCCCTGAGCCGGGGGAGATCAACGTGCCCCTGAAGCTGGCCCGGGTCATCCTCCAGGACTTCACCGGGGTACCGGCGGTGGTGGACCTGGCCGCCATGCGGGATGCCGTGGCCGAGCGGGGCGGGGACCCCAAGCGCATTAACCCCGTGGTGCCCGCCGACCTGGTCATCGACCACTCCGTGCAGGTGGACGCCTTCGGCACCGCCTACGCCTTCTTCTACAACGTGGAGAAGGAATACGAGCGGAACCGGGAGCGCTACCTGCTCCTCAAGTGGGCCCAGGGAGCCCTGGAAAACTTCCGGGTGGTGCCCCCCGGCACCGGCATCGTCCACCAGGTGAACCTGGAGTACCTGGCCAAGGTGGTGATGACCAAGGAGGAAGGGGGCCTCACCTTAGCCTTCCCCGACAGCCTGGTGGGCACCGACAGCCACACCACCATGGTGAACAGCCTCGGGGTTCTGGGCTGGGGCGTGGGGGGCATTGAGGCTGAGGCGGTGATGCTGGGCCAGCCCTACTACATGCTGGCCCCCAAGGTGGTGGGCTTCAAGCTCTACGGGGAGCTTCCCGAGGGGGCCACCGCCACTGACCTGGTCCTGACCATCACCGAGATCCTCCGCAAGCACGGGGTGGTGGGCAAGTTCGTGGAGTTCTATGGGCCTGGGGTGGCCAAGCTTTCCCTGGCGGACCGGGCCACCATCGCCAACATGGCCCCCGAGTACGGGGCCACCATGGGCTTCTTCCCGGTGGACGAGGAAACCCTAAACTACCTGAGGCTCACGGGCCGCCCGGAGGAGCTCATCGCGTTGGTGGAGGCCTACACCAAGGCCAACGGGCTTTTCCGCACGCCTGAGGCGGAGGAACGGGTGCGCTACTCCGAGTACCTGGAGCTGGACCTCTCCACGGTGGAACCCTCCCTGGCCGGCCCCAAGCGGCCCCAGGATCGGGTGGCCCTCAAGGAGGTAAAGCAGAGCTTCCTGGCCCACCTCACCAAGCCCGTGAAGGAAAGGGGCTTCGGACTCACCCCGGACCAGCTGAACAAGAAGGTGCTGGTGAAGCGCCAGGACGAGGAGTTTGAGCTCACCCACGGCTCCGTGGTCATCGCCGCCATCACCAGCTGCACCAACACCTCCAACCCCACGGTGATGCTGGGAGCCGGGCTTTTGGCCAAGAAGGCGGTGGAAACGGGCCTGGACACCAAGCCCTGGGTGAAGAGCTCCTTGGCCCCGGGTTCCAAGGTGGTCACCGACTACCTGGAGGCCAGCGGGCTCCTTCCCTTCCTCGAGGCCCTGCGCTTCCACGTGGTGGGCTACGGGTGCACCACCTGCATCGGCAACTCCGGCCCCCTGCCCGAGGACATCGCCAAGGCGGTGGAGGAGGGGAACCTGGTGGTGGCCGCCGTCCTCTCCGGCAACCGCAACTTTGAAGGGCGCATCAACCCCCACGTGAAGGCCAACTACCTGGCGAGCCCCATGCTGGTGGTGGCCTACGCCCTGGCGGGCCGCATGGACATCGACTTCACCACGGAGCCCCTGGGCTATGACCCCAACGGCAAGCCCGTCTACCTCAAGGACATCTGGCCCTCCATGGAGGAGATCCGGGAAGCCATGGCCAAGACCCTGGACCCCGAGCTCTTCAAGAAGGAGTACGCCAAGGTCTTTGAGGGGGACGAGCGCTGGCAGGCCCTGCCTGCCCCCACGGGGGAACTCTTCGGCTGGGATCCCGAGAGCACCTACATCCAGAAGCCTCCCTTCTTCCAGAACCTGGGCCAGCACCAGGTGGGGGACATCCGGGGAGCCCGGGTGCTCCTGGTCCTGGGGGATTCCGTGACCACCGACCACATCTCCCCCGCCGGGGCCATCCCGGTGAAAAGCCCGGCGGGCCAGTACCTGATCTCCAAGGGGGTCAAACCCGAGGACTTCAACTCCTACGGTTCCCGGCGCGGCAACCACGAGGTGATGATGCGGGGCACCTTCGCCAACATCCGCATCAAGAACCTCATGCTGGAGGGGATTGAGGGAGGGTACGCCAAGAAGCTCCCCGAGGGGGAGATAGACTTCGTCTACAACGTCGCCATGCGCTACAAGGCCGAGGGGACACCCCTCCTCGTCATCGCCGGGAAAGAGTACGGCACCGGCTCTAGCCGCGACTGGGCCGCCAAGGGCACCTACCTCCTGGGCATCAAGGCGGTGCTGGCCGAAAGCTTTGAAAGGATCCACCGCTCCAACCTGGTGGGGATGGGGGTCTTGCCCCTGGAGTTCCTGCCGGGCGAGAACCGGGAAACCCTGGGCCTAACCGGCTACGAGGTCTACGACATCCTGGGCCTCGAGGACCTCACCCCCCGCAAGAAAGTGGAGGTGGTGGCCAGGAAGGAGGACGGCACGGAGGTTCGCTTCCAGGCCATCGCCCGCCTGGACACCCCGGTGGAGGTGGACTACTACAAGAATGGCGGCATCCTCCAGACCGTGCTCCTCAACATGCTGAAGGAGGCGAAGGCCCAGTAGGGAAGCGCACAAGGCCCCGGGTCATGACCCGGGGCCTTTTTTCTACCCCTCTAGTAGGAAGGTGCTAAAGCCCGGCCCCAATCTCCAGCTGGGGGTTGGGGCGGCTTCCCTCCGCTTCCGCCTCCCGGGCCTCGATCTTGCCCTTGATGCGCTTTAGCCGGAAGGTATCCTCCCGCTCCCGCTGCTCCAGCACCTGCTGGATGAAGCGGATCTGGCTGCGAATCCCGGGAATGACCACCTGCTCCAAGGCATTCACCCGGCGTGTGGTCTTCCGGATCTCCTCCCCGATTTTCTTCAAGCGGGTCTCGGTGTTGGCCACCTGGATCAAGGCCTCGGCGTAGCGGCGGAAGGCACGGGCGGCCTCCAGGGTATAGGCGGGCGTGCCCACGGGGGAAATAAGGGCCCCATCGGGGAAGGTGGCCTTGAGCCTCGGCACCTTGCTTCCCCAGACGTTTTCCACCTCCGCCTCCACCTCCTCGAGGGGCCTCACCCCCAAGGCGGCGGCGGAAACACTCTCCGGCCCGTCAAAGGCCTGGGCGAGAAGCAAGGCCCCATAGGCTTCCTGCGCCGCCTGGTTCAGGGCCTTGCGGGCCTCCAAGGCCTCCTTTACCAGGCCGAAGAACTCCGCCACCAAGGCATCCCGCTTCTTCTTGAGGAGGTCCACCCCCTTCTGCGCCAGGCGCATCTGGCCGCGCCGTTGCAGAAGGTTCATGCGGGTGGGGCTTACCTGGCTCATCTAACCTCCTTAGTCCAGGGCTTGGGGAGCACCCCAGATCTCTTCCAGCTTCTGCCCGTAGTACTTGCCGATGTGGTCCTTGGAGATACGCTTGAGCTCCCCCTGGGGCAGCATGGAAAGAAGCGCCCAGGCGATCTGCAGGCTCTCCTCAATGGAGCGGTTCTGCTGGCCCTGGTTAATGAAGTGCTTCTCAAAGGCGTCGGCGAACTGCAAGTAGCGGCGGTCGTTCTCGGTGAGGGCGTCCTCGCCGATGATGGCCACCAGCTTGCGGATGTCCACCCCGTTGGCGTAGGCGGAATAAAGCTGGTCGGAAACCTGCTTGTGGTCCTCCCGGGTCTTCCCCTTGCCCACCCCGTTGTTCATAAGCCGGGAAAGGGAGGGCAGGGGGTCAATGGGGGGGTAGATCCCTTTGCGGTGAAGCTCCCGGGAAAGCTGGATCTGCCCCTCGGTGATGTAGCCGGTGAGGTCGGGAATAGGGTGGGTGCGGTCGTCGTCGGGCATGGAGAGGATGGGGATCTGGGTCACGGAGCCCTTCTTCCCCACCACCACCCCGGCCCGCTCGTAGATGGTGGCCAGGTCCGTGTACATGTATCCCGGGTAACCCCGCCGGCCCGGGATCTCCTCGCGGCTCGCCCCGATCTCCCGCAGGGCCTCGCAGTAGTTGGTCATGTCCGTGAGGATGACCAGCACGTGGTAGTCGTGCTCAAAGGCCAGGTACTCGGCCACGGTGAGGGCCATGCGGGGGGTGAGGATGCGCTCGATGGTGGGGTCGTCCGCCTTGTTCAGGAAGAGGACGGAGCGGCTTAAGGCCCCGGTGCGCTCGAACTCCTGGATGAAGTAGGAGAGCTCCCGTTGGGTGATGCCCATGGCGGCGAAGACCACGGCGAAGGGCTCCTCCTTCTCCCCTTCCCCCGAGAGGTCGGGGCGCACCGTGGCCTGACGAGCGATCTGGGCCGCAATCTCGTTGGCGGGAAGGCCTGAGCCCGAGAAGATGGGAAGCTTCTGCCCCCTAACCAGGGTGTTCATCACGTCGATGGTGGAGATCCCCGTCTGGATGAACTCCTCGGGCTTCCTGCGGGCCACGGGGTTCAGGGGAAGGCCCACGATGGGAAGCCGCTTCTCCGGGGTGATGGGGGGCAGGCCGTCGATGGGCTTGCCGATCCCGTTGAAGCGCCGGCCCAGCATCTCCTTGGAAACCCCGAGCCGGGCCACATCCTCCACCAGGCTCACGCTGGTGGTGGCCAGATCCAGCCCCGTGGTCTCCTCAAACACCTGGATGACCGCATACTCCTCGGAAACCTCGATCACCTGGCCGCCGCGCACCCGGCCCGTGCCGTCCTTGATGTCCACGATGGCACCGTAGGCCAGGTCCTTGGCGTTCTCCACGAAGAGGAGAGGTCCCGAGATGTAGGTGATGCCCGTGTATTCCTTCTTAAGAAGATCCATCCTTCCCTCCCCTAGGCCAAGGCCTTGAAGGCTCCCTCGATCTCCCGCATGGCTTCCTCAAAGTAACGGGGGAAGTCCTGCTCGCTCACGTAGCGGGCCCGGCCGATGCGCTCGATCACCGGGAGCTGCAGGATCTCGTCCACGGTAACCCCCCGCCGGATGGCCGCCTCAGCCTCCTTGTAGAGGCTCAGGATCATCTTCATGATGCCGTAGGCCTTCTGCATGGAGCAGTAGGCGTCGATCTCGTGGAAGGCGTTCTGCTGCAGGAAATCCTCGCGGATGATCCGCCCCACCTCGATGACCAGGCGCTCGGCATCCTGGAGGGCGTCGGGACCCACCAGCTGCACGATCTCCTGCAGGCCCGCTTCCCTCTGCAGGAGCTCGGAGATGGCGTCGCGAAGCTCAGGATAGTCGGGGGCCACGTGCTCCCGATACCAGGGGTCCAGGGCCGGGGTGAAGAGGGAGTAGGACCCGTTCCAGTTGATAGCCGGGAAGTGGCGCCGGAAGGCCAAGGAGGCATCCAGCCGCCAGAAGGCCCCCACGATGCGCAGGGTGGACTGGGTGACGGGCTCGGACATGTCGCCGCCGGGAGGGGAAACCGCCCCCACGATGGTGATGGCTCCCTCCTCGCCCCCCAGGGTGATCACCTTGCCGGAGCGCTCGTAGAAGGCGGCCAGACGGGCAGCCAGGTAAGGAGGGTAACCCTCTTCCGCGGGCATCTCCTCGAGGCGGCTGGAAATCTCCCGCAGGGCCTCGGCCCAGCGGCTGGTGGAGTCCGCCATGAGGGCCACGGAGAAGCCCTGGTCGCGGAAGTACTCGGCGATGGTGACCCCCACGTAAATGCTGGCCTCGCGGGCGGCCACGGGCATGTTGGAGGTGTTGGCGATGAGCACCGTGCGGTGCATCAAAGGCCCTCCGGTCTTGGGGTCGGTGAGCTCGGGGAACTCCACCAAGACGTCGGTCATCTCGTTGCCCCGCTCCCCGCAACCCACGTAGACCACCACGTCGGCGTTGGACCACTTGGCCAGGGCCTGCTGGGTCACGGTCTTTCCGCTACCAAAGGGCCCGGGGATGGCTGCAGTGCCCCCCATGGCCACGGGGAAGAGGACATCCAGGATGCGCATCCCCGTGAGGAAGGGGGTGTTGGGGTCCAGCTTGCGCTGGACGGGGCGAGCCCGACGCACCGGCCAGGTGTGGTAGAGCTTGAGCTCGGTGCCGTCCTCCAGGACCACCACCGGCTCCTCCACCGTGTACTCCCCGGCGGGCTTCACCTCCTTGACCCGGCCCTTCACATCCGGGGGCACCAGGATCTTGTGGGTGAAGTTGAACTCCGGCACGGTGCCCAGGACCATGCCCCCCTTCACCTCATCCCCCGGCTTGACCTTTGGGGTCCAGGCCCACTTCTTCTCTCGGTCCAAGGGATGCACCACCACCCCCCGGGTGATGTAGATCCCGGTCCGCTCCTGGATGCGCTCCAGGGGGCGCTGGATGCCGTCGTAGATGCCGTTCAGCATCCCGGGGCCCAGCTCCACCGCCAAAGGAAGGCCCGTGGACACCACAGGTTCCCCCACCTTGAGCCCCGAGGTATCCTCGTAAACCTGAACGAAGGCGGTATCCCCGTCCAGGCGGATGATCTCCCCCACCAGGCCCTCGTGGCCCACCTTGCAGATGTCGTACATGCGGGCTCCGGTCATGCCCTTGGCAATCACCGCCGGGCCCGCAATCTTCTGGATCACGCCCTGGATCATCGTCCCTCCATTCTACAGCTTGATGTCAAAGCCTATGGTCCGCTTGACCAGCTCCCGCATGTACCCCTCCACATCGGGGTTCTGGAAGGCTTCCTTCAACCCGGCTATGGGCAGGAGCACGGGAAGGTCCTTGCCCCGCATGAGCCGCTCCACCGCCTTTTCCGGCTCCGGCAAAAGCCCCTGGTCCACGGCCACCAGGGCGTACCCCCCGGCCTGAACCAGGTTTTCCAGCTGGGCCCGGGCTTCCTCTGCCGAGGTGGCGGCGTAGGCCTCGAGGCCCGCCAGCCTAAACCCCTGCGCCGCCTCGGGGTCGGCAATCACGGCGATCCTCATGAGCAGACCACCTCCTCCTCCACCTGGGCCCGGGGAAGCCCGAAGTAGGCCCGCCTGGCCAGGAGCCTAAGCCGCACGGCCTCCCACTCCCGCTCCTTCACATAGGCCAGCACCAATCCCACGCCCAGGGGGTCGGTGGCTCCCTTCCTGGCCTCCTTCAGAAGGAGGCACCTGAGCCGCCTTTCCAGGGTCTTGAGGTCCCGAGCGCCCGCTAAGGGGGCGAAGGGAGTGCCCGAAAGCTCGTCCAAGACGGCGTAATCCCCCTCGAGGAGCCGGGCGAAGCGGACCCTGTCCACGAACCGCCCACCCCGTATGAAGACGGTTTCCACCGGCACATCCTGCCCCTGGAGCTTGAAGGCGGTGCGCAGGTTCTCCGCATCCACCTCGAGGGCCAGGTAATCCCTCAAGGCCGTCTCCTCCAGGGCCTTAGAAGCCTTGGCCACCTCTTCGAAGAAGCGCTTGGCCAAAAGGGCCTCGATGCGCGCCAGGTCCTGGGTTTCCCGGAGCACCTCCCGCAGGGCCCGGGCCAGGGGATGCCCGGGAACGGCGAGGACCTGGGCCATGGCCGCCGCATCCTGCGCCTCGTAGGCCTGGCGCCAGAGGACCTCCTTCAGGGTACCGGGAAGGAGGAGCACCTCCTCAAAGGGGCGGCCCGTGGCCTTGGCCCGGAGGACCGCCTGCAGGTTGGTCAGGTCGTGGCGCAGGAAGAGGAGGCGGACCGCCTCCCGCGCCTCCCCCCCCACCAGCCGGGGCAGGTCCCCCACCAACCGGGCCTGGGTGAGGGCAATGGCCCGGTCCACCTCGTGAAGGCCCTGGCCGGCCAGGTCCTGGCCGTAGACGCTCTCGGAAAGCAGGCCCAGGAAATCGGGATAGGAAAGGTCCAAGGCCTCCTGGAAGAAGCTCTCCTTGAGGAGGGTGCTCCTCCTGGCCCGCACCCGGGCGTTTAGGTAGCCGAAATCGTCCGCCATGGCCTAGCCCCAAAGCACCTGGGCCACCTTGGAGGAAAGGGCATCCCAGGCCCGTTCCAGACGGCTCGGGAGGGCGTTCTCCACCTGGGTCCTGCCCCCCTTGCCGATGGCCCTCACCCCCAGGCGCAAGGCAGGGTCGGCCCTAAGCTCCAGGCCCCGCTCCCGCGCCAGACCCTCGAGGTGCGGAAGATTGTCCGGATGGGAGGCCAGGGCCTCGGGCTCGCCCAAGGCCGCAAGGGCCTCCTCGGCCAGCTTCCGCAACACCTGAGGCCAGTCGGGGCTATTCGGCAAGGCCCTGAGGGCCTCCTCCACCTTGGCCTTCACCTGGGAGAGCACCTCCCCCTTGGCCTCGGTACGGGCGGTGGCCAGGAGGAGTTCCCCAGCACTTTCTGCCCGGCGGATGGCGGCCTGCAGGCCGGCCTCGAGGGCCCGCTTTCTGGCGGAAAGCAAGCCCTCCGCCTTGGCCTTGGCCTCGGACCTCAAGGCCTCGGCCTTGGCCTTGGCCTCTTGCAGGACGGCCTGGATCTCCGCCTCCACCTCCTGGCTCAAAATGGCTTCCAGTTTGGACATCTGCCCTCCTTGGAAAAAGGCCCCACCCCACAAGGGGCAGGGCCCTAAAAACCCCTTACAGCTTGCCGTTCAGGATGAAGGCGATGAGAAGGCCGAAGATCACCAGCGTCTCGGGCAAGAGGAGGAAGATCAGGGCGGTACCGAAGTTGCTCCGGTCCTCAGCGATGGCCCCTATACCCGCGGGCCCGATCCGGGCCTGGGCCAGCCCGGTACCCAGGGCCGAAAGCCCCACAGCCAGGCCCATGGCTATAGCGATGAGGCCTCGGTCCAAGCCCCCGGAGGACGCCGCCTCCTCCGCCGCAAAAGCCAGAGCGCCGAAAACCGCCACCAGAACCGTAACCAGAAGCTTCTTCATCTCTTTCCCTCCCTAAAGCGTCTCGCGGACGCTTTTGAACGGCCGGTATGGCCTGCCGTTCTCCTCGTAGAAACCGAACTTGGTGAAGAACTCCACCCAGATAAGACGGATGGGCTGGAGCATGTGCCCTAAGGTGGTGAGGAGGAGGGCGAGAAGGTGCAAGGCCCCGGCCACCAGGACACCCAGAACAACTCCCAGAAGTCCAATCCGCTCTGCCAAGGCAAAGCCAACATCGGTGAGAAGGCCCGCCAGGATACCCCCGGCAGCCCCCACCGCATAAATACGGATGTGGGAGAGGATATGCCCCGCCTGGGTGAAGATCTCCGGGATCATGAGCCACATACGGCTCATGAGAACCGCAAGCAAGAACACGCCAAAACCCAGGTACATGATGCCGGTTAGCCACCCGGCCTGGAGGTTCCCCAGGTACCCCGCCGCCAGGGCCAGGATGCCCACCAAGCCTCCCAGGTACCCCACGCCCTCCCAGAAGTGGCCCATGTGGTGGTGCTTCAAACCCAGGTAGGCCCTCAAGGCCAGGCCCCAGAAGACCATGACCACCCCGAAGGCCACGGAAAGGAGGATGAGCAGGTTGGCGGTCTTGGCCGTGTCGATGCGGGGAATGAGGATGGGGATGAGACCCGGGTGCTCGGGGGTGCCAAACACCCCCAGGTGCTCCAGGAAGGTGCCGAAGAACTCCCCGTAGACGAAGCCCCAGACCACCGTCCAGAAGACCATCCAGTTAAGGATGTAGACCAGTTTGCCGATAACCGCAGGCTTGAGCTTGAGGGCAAAAAGGTCTATCACCAAGGGCTCATTCCGCTTAACAAACCCGGAAAGCCAGCGCCCAAGGAGGAGGAAAAGAAGAGCGTAGCCGATGTCCCCCACGATCATGCCGAACCAGAAGGGGAAGAAGATGGGCACCACCGGGGTGGGGTCCAGGGAGCCGTACTTGGGAGTGTTGAGGAAGCTCACCAGAAGCTCGAAGGGCTTGACCCAAGGAGGGTTGTCCAGGGCCACGGGCACCCGATCCGCCTCGTGGTGCTCGTCCACAGGCTCAAAGGCGTAGATCACCTGGTCCTTGTGGCGGGCCAAGGCCTCCTCCACCCGGCCCTTGGCCTTCACCGGCACGTAGCCCAAAAGGGCAAAGCCGAACCGGCCTGAGGCCAGCTCCTCCAAGGCCTTAAGCCGGGCCGCCTCGTCCTTGGCCCGGGTCCAGAGGCTCTGCAGGGTGGAGGCTGCCTCCTGGGCCAGCCGGTAAAGGGCCTGGCGCACCTCGGAAAGCTCCTTGGGAGCAGCCTCGGCCCGCTCCTTCAACCGGCGGGTGGCCTCGCTGAGGGGAAGATCCCCGTAGTTACCAGGGAGGCGGAGCTCCGCCACCCCGGCCCGGGAAAGGGCAGCCTTGGCCGCCTCGAGGTCCTTCCGGTGCACCACAAGAAGCCCGGCAACCCCTTTGGAGTAGGACTCGCTGGCCAGGATGAACCGGTCCTCCAGGGCCTTTTTCAAGGCCTCCTCCACCAGGGGAAGCTCCTTTTCCGTGATCAAAAAGGGCACCACCCGGAAGAGGGCGCTTCGGTCCAGTCCCTGGGCCATGCTGGCAAGCTTCTCCAAGGGTTCCAGGTAGGCCTGGGCCAGGGCAAGCTCCTCCTCCAGCTCCTGCTTCTGCCGGGCAAGGCCCTCAGCGTTGGCCTGGATGGGGGAAAGGGCCTTTTCCGCCGCCTCTAGCCCATCGGGGAAGGGCCTTGCGGGCTCCATCTCCCGGCCCAGGAGGGTGAGGGTATGCTCGGCTCCCGCCGCCACCCCCTCCCAGCGCCTGAGTTCCTCCCGCTCCTCCTGGGAAAGCCTGTACTCGGCAAGCTCCTTCACCCGGAGGGTTTCCAGGTGGACCACCCCCGCCTGCTGGAGGCTGTGGAGAAGCTCCTGGGCCTTGGCCTTGGGCCCGGCCAGGACCAGCTTCTCCATGGGGGCGATCACGGCAAAACCTCCTTAAGAACCAGGGCCACAGCCTCCTCCAACCGGGCCCCTGCTTTCTCCTTTACCGCCTTAGCCTCGGCCTCCGCCTGGGCCCGGTAGCGGGCCAGGATGGCCTCCGTTTCCTTGGCCTCCCGTTCCCGGTACTCGGCCTCCAGGGCCTTAGCCTTGGCCTCGGCCTCCTCCAGAAGGGCCCTGGCCTCCGCCTCGGCCTGCCCCACCAGGGCCTCGGCCTCCTTCTTGGCGGCCTCGAGGCGGGCCAGCAGCTCCCTTTCCTTTTCCGCCAGGCTCTTGATAAGTCCCAGGCCTCCCATCGCCCCTCCCTTCGTGAAAAGATGCGCAAACTGCGCCCGCCGGACAGGATACCGGCCTTTGGGGCAAACGTCAACCAACCCCGCTTAAGTATACTTAAGCGATGCGGATTCTCGTCAACGAAAAAGGAGCCCAGCGCCTACTGGCCCGGCACCTTTGGGTCTTTCGCCGCGATGTGATTTCGGGCCCCGAGGAGCCGGGCCTTTACCCCGTTTACTGGGGCAAGCGTTTTCTGGCCCTAGCCCTCTTCAACCCCACCAGCGACCTAAGCGTGCGGGCCTACCGCTTCCGACCCGCAAGGGACCCGGCGGAGGCGCTTCTGGACAACCTGGACAAAGCCTTGGCCCGGCGCCTCCCCGCGCTGGAAAAGGAGCCCGAAGGAGGCTTCCGCCTGGCCCACGCCGAAGGGGATTTCCTGCCGGGTCTGGTGCTGGACTACTACGCCGGCCACCTGGTTCTGCAGACCACCGCCTACGCCTGGGAAGCCCTCTTGCCCCAGGTGGCCGAGAGGCTCAAACCCCTGGCCAAAAACCTCCTGGCCAAAAACGATGCCAGGGTCCGGGAACTCGAGGGCCTCCCCCTTTACGTCCGGCCCCTCCTGGGCCAGGCCCCCGAACGGGTAGCGGTGAAGGAGGGCCGGATACGCTACCTGGTGGACCTCACGGGAGGCCAGAAGACCGGGGCCTACCTGGACCAGCGGGACAACCGGATCCTCATGGAACGCTTCCGTGGGGAAAGGGCCCTGGACGTGTTCAGCTATGCGGGTAGCTTCGGCCTCCACCTAGCCCTGGGCTTCAAGGAGGTGATCAGCGTGGACAGCTCCGGCGAGGCCCTGAGGCAGGCGGAGGAAAACGCCAGGCTGAATGGGCTTACCCTCAAGACGGTGGAAGCCAACGCCTTCGACCACCTGAGGGCCCTGGAAAAGGCAGGGGAGCGGTTTGACCTCATCGTGCTGGACCCACCCGCCTTTGCCAAGGGGAAAAAGGATCTGGAAAGGGCCTACAGGGCCTACAAGGAGGTGAACCTCCGGGCCATCAAGCTCCTCAAGGAAGGGGGCCTGCTGGCCACCAGCAGCTGCAGCCACCACCTGACCGAGCCCCTCTTTTACCAGATGCTCGCCGAGGCCGCAGAAGACGCCCACCGCAGCCTGAGGGTGGTGGAGAAACGAGGGCAGGGATGGGACCATCCCATCCTCCTCAACCACCCCGAAACCCACTACCTGAAGTTCGCCCTTTTAGAAGTTCTCTGATCCGGGCCGCCAGGGCCTCGGGATCGGGTACGGGAAGGGGTACTCCCTCCCCATTCTCCAGGTGGAGGACCAAAGCCCGTCTTCCCCGGGAAAAGGGCCCTGCTGGCCAGTAGGCCACCTCCAGGAGCATCCCCATCCATTATCCCCCAAGGCCACCCCGGGATAGACTAAGGGGGTGGAGAAGGACCTGTTGGAAGCCCTGGGCCAGCACCTGGTCTGGCGGATCGGCCGGGCCGAGGAGGAAGAGGTCCTGGTGGTGCGGGTGGGCCTGGCCTCGGCCACACCCCGCTTCCGGGAGTTGCCCAGGCTCTTGAACATCCCGGATGCCGAGGTGGCCCGCCTGGCCAAGGAAGGCCGGGTGCGGGTGGAGTGGGTGGAAGGATGAAGGCCAGGCTGCACCTCGTCCTAAACGGCCATCCCTCCCAGGGTTTACCCCTGGAACTCCAGCTGGAAGGAAACGAGGTCCGTGGGGTCTTCCGGCAGGAAAACCCCGTGCTGGGGGAGGTGGCCCTTCCCTTCGCCTCGAGGCTTAGAGGAGAGAACCTCGAGGCCAAGCTCCTCCCTCCACCTTCCCTCAAGGTAGAGGGTCGCGTGCTTTCAGGCACGAAGGGGCTGGAGCTGGAACTGGAGCTCAGTTTGGTCCTCCCCGAGGGACAAACCTGGGGGGAGCGGGCCTTTGCCCGCATCCTGGAACTCCTCTTCTATAAAAGCCTAGAGCGGTCCCTTTCCCAAATGCCCTCCTCTCCGGTATAGTGCCTTTTAAAGGAGGTGCCTATGCTGGAGATCCGGTACCTGGGCCACTCGGCGGTCTGGCTTTCCGACGGCAAGACCAAGGTGGTCATCGATCCCTTCCTCACCGGGAACCCCGTAGCCCCGGTGGGGGTGGGGGAGGTGCAGGCGGACCTCATCCTGGTTACCCACGCCCACGGGGACCACTTCGGCGACGCCGTGGCCCTGTCCAAGAAAGGAGGCACGGTGGTTTCCACCTTTGAGATCGCCACCTATGCGGAGAAGCACGGGGCCAAGGCGGTGCCCATGAACATCGGAGGCACCTACCGCTTCCCCGGAGGGTGGCTCAAATGGTTCCCCGCCTGGCACTCCTCTAGCTTCCCCGACGGCACCTACGGGGGCATGCCCATGGGGGTGGTGGTGGAACTTGGCGGCAAGCGCATCTACCATGCTGGGGACACCGCCCTCTTCTCCGACATGCGCCTCATCGGGGAGCTGGGCCTGGACTTGGCCTTCCTGCCCATCGGCGACCACTTCACCATGGGCCCGGAAGACGCCCTAAAGGCCCTGGAGCTCCTAAAACCCAAGCGGGTGGTGCCCATCCACTACAACACCTTCCCCCCCATCCGTCAGGACGGGGATGCCTTCGCCGAGAGGGCCAAGGAAAAGGGCGTGGAGGGCCACGCCCTTCGCCCGGGAGGGGTGCTGGTTCTTGACTAGCCTGAAGCGCAAGGATTTCCGCTTGCATATGCTCCTGGGTTTGGGGCAGACCGCCCAGGTCTATTTGGCGGAGGCTCCCGATGGGCAAAAGGTAGCCCTCAAGCTTCCCCGCAAGGAGGTAAGGCAGGACCCCAGGCTTGCCGAGCGGTTTGCCCGGGAGGTTTCCCTTAGCCTTTCCCTGAAGCACCCCCACCTGGTGCAGGGGCTTTACGGGATACCCTTCGGCGAGGAAGTCTTCCTGGCCCTGGAGTACCTGGAGGAAGGCACCCTGGAGGAACGCCTCCTCAAGGGTCCCCTGAACCAGGAGGAAGCCATGCGGGCGCTTTTGCAGGTGGGGCAGGCCTTGCTCTTCCTGCACGAAAAGGGCTTCCTCCACCAGGATGTGAAGCCCTCCAACGTGTTCGTGGGAAAAGAAGGCTACAAGCTCGGGGACCTGGGCACCGTGCGTCCCTTGGCGGAGGCTTCCTTGGAGTATGCGGGAAGCCCCCACTACCTGGCCCCCGAGCTTTTCCTGGGGGCTAAGCCCAGCCCCAAAAGCGACGCCTACAGCTTTGGGGTGATGGCCTACGAGCTCCTCACGGGAAGGCGACCCTTCCGGGGGGAAACCCCGGAAGCTCTCCGCAACGCCCACCTCCTCCTGCCTCCCCCCCTCCCACTTCCCTTCCCCCCAGGCTGGACAAGGCCTTGAGGCGCCTCTTGGCCAAAACTCCTGAGGAGCGCCTGGACATCAAGGGTTTTATCGAGACTCTGGAGAACCCTTACGGCAAGAAGGAGGGCGAAACGCCAAGCAAACGCAAGGGCTTTCCCTTTTGGAGGAAATAGATGGAGCCCATCTGGTATCCCAACCCGGAGGAGATCCAGGCCACCTGGCTCTTCCGATTCATGGAGGCCCTGGGTTTCCGGGACTACGAGGCTTTCTACCGCTATAGCGTGGAGGAACTTGAGGCTTTTTACCACCAGTTTTTCACCCACCTGGGCCTACCCTGGCGCAAACCCTACGAGCGGGTCATAGAAGGTGGGTTTCCCCTTCCCCGCTTCTTCGTGGGGGGGCGGCTTAACCTGGTGGAGGCAGCCCTCAGCCACGAGCCCACCGCCTTAGCCCTCATCCACGAAACCGAGGAGGGTGGGGTGCACACCCTCACCTACGGGGAGCTTTTAGAAGAAGTGGAACGGGTGGCGGCAGGGCTTCGGGCCCTGGGGGTGGAGCGAGGGGACCGGGTGGGCTTGTGGTTCCCCATGGGCCTCGAGGCGGCCATTCTCCTCCTGGCCACCGCCTGGCTTGGGGCCATCGCCATTCCCATCTTCTCCGGCTACGCCGCCGAGGCGGCGGCGGTGCGGCTCAAGGACGCCAAGGCCAAGCTTTTGGCGGTGCAGGATGGCTTCCACCGCCGGGGAAGAAGGGTGGAGCTCCTCCTCGAGGCCCGCAAGGCCCAGGCCCTGGCGGAGACCCCCCATCTCTTGGTGGTGCGCCGGCTGGGCCTGCCCCTGGAGGCCGGGGAACTGGACTACGCATCCTTAAGGGGCGAGCCCTTCCCCGCGGAGGAGATGGAGAGCATGGACCCCTTCATGCTCATCTACACCTCCGGCACCACGGGCCGGCCCAAGGGAACCGTCCACTACCATGCGGGCTTTCCCCTCAAGGCCGCCCTTGACCTGGCCCTTCTCTTTGACCTGAGAGAAGGGGATCGCCTCTTCTGGTTCACGGACCTGGGCTGGATGATGGGGCCCTGGGCCATCCTGGGAGGGCTGATCCTGGGGGCCACGGTGTTCCTCTACGACGGCGCCCCCGACTACCCGGGACCGGAGCGGCTTTGGCGAATGGTGGAGGCCCACCGCCTCACCCACCTGGGCCTCTCCCCCACCCTGGTGCGGGCCTTGATCCCTTTGGGGGAGGAGCCCATCCGGGCCCACGACCTCAGCTCCCTTCGGGTCCTCGGCTCCACCGGGGAGCCCTGGAACCTCGAGCCCTACCTCTGGTTCTTCCGGGCGGTGGGGGAGGAAAAGAGGCCCATCGTGAACTACTCGGGGGGGACGGAGGTTTCCGGAGGCATCCTGGGCAATGTTCTGGTCAAACCCATCAAGCCCATGGGCTTCAACACCGCCGTGCCCGGGATGGCCGCGGCGGTGCTGGACCCGGAGGGGAAACCCGTGGTGGGCCAGGTGGGGGAGCTTGCGGTGCTCAGGCCGTGGCCCGGAATGACCAAGGGATTCTGGCAGGACGAGGCCCGCTACCTGGACACCTATTTCTCCCGTGTCCCCGGGGTTTGGGTTCACGGGGATCTGGCCCTACAGGATGAGGAAGGCCACTTCTTCATCCTGGGCCGGAGCGACGACACCCTTAAGGTGGCGGGCAAGCGGGTGGGGCCTGCCGAGGTGGAAACCGCCGCCATCGCCCACCCCGCCCTCAAGGAATGCGCCGCCATCGGGGTACCCCATCCGGTCAAGGGGGAGGCCATCGTGCTCTTCGCCGTGCTGAAGCCCGGCTTCTCCCCTAGCCCCGAGCTGGCCCAGGCGGTGGCCGACCGGGTGGCGGAAGCCCTGGGCAAACCCTTAAAGCCGGAAAGGGTTCTCTTTGTCCCCGACCTGCCCAAGACCCGAAACGCCAAGGTGATGCGCCGGGTGATCCGGGCCGCCTTCCTGGGCCAGGACCCCGGGGATCTCTCGGCCCTGGAGAACCCCGAGGCGGTGGAGGCCATCCGCCAAGCGGCCCAAGGAGGCTAGCCCGTGCGCCTCCTGGGTCTTCTTCTGGCCTTGGGGATGGCCTGGGCCTCGCCCTTGGAGGAGGCCCGCACCCTTTACCAAAAGGGGGAGATGGCCGGGGTGCTGGCCCGGCTGGACCCCCTCTTAAAAGGCCATGACCCCCCGGAGGAAGCCCTCTTACCGGGTGCTCCGCCCCTCGCCTTCACCTGGCCCACCTGGGAAGAGCCCGCCTTCGCCTCGAGGCTTAAGCCCCTTTGCTTCCGCCTGAGGGAGGTTTGGCGAGGAGTTCCCTAAGGGGAAGGCGTAGGGCCCAGGCCGAAAGGAGGAAGAACCCCAGGCCCAGCCCCCCACCCAAAAGAAGGGGGGCCAAGGCCTCCTGAGCCCTTTGCACGGGAAGCACCTGGGCCAGGACCCACCCCGGCAAAGCCGCCGGGAGCCCGGCCAAAAGGGCCTTGAGGAGAAAAAGGGGTAGGGCTTGAAACCTCACCCCTTCCCGTTCCAAAAGGCGCAGGTAGAGGAAAAGCCCCAGATACCCGGCCAAGGCTGTGGCCAGGTTGAGGACAAAAAGGCCCGCGTCCCTAAGAAGCCAGTAACCCAGGGTGTTGGTCAGGAAGACGAGGGCGCTGGCGGAAACCGCCTCCCGTATCCGCCCCAGGGCATAAAGCCCCCTGAGGAGCAGGGTGTTCACCCCCCAGGGCAGGACGGCAAACCCCAAGGCGGCGAGGACCTGGGTGCTGTACGCCCGGTTCTCCGGGGTAAGGGGGCCAAAGAGGCCGAAGAGCAAGACCACCACGAAAGGAGCCAGGGCCACCAGCATCCCCCCGAGAAGGGAAAGAAGGAGGGTAAGCCGCTTCAGGGGACCTGTAAGAAAGCGGGCCAGCTCCTCGCCCTTCAGGGCACTCATCCGGGGAAAAAGGGCGATGGCGGGCGAGGTGGCGAAAAGCCCCAGGACCATCTGGAAGATCACCTCAGCGTTGTAGAACCCCGTGACCGCCGCCGGGGGGTAGCGAGTCAGGATGTGGGTGAGAACCAGGTTGAGAAACTGCCGCAAGGAGGTGGTGAAGGCGAAGGGCCCCATGCGGAGGAGGGCAGGGAGAAAGGCCTGGTGCCAGCGCCACTCCAGGCGGAAACCCCTAAGGAAGGGAAGCTGGACCAGGGCCTGGACCAGCCCCCCCAGGGCCACGGAAAGCCCCAGGAAGGTGGGGTCCCCGGGGAAGAGGGCCATGAGGCCGATGGCCACCAGGTTGAAGGCAATGGGTCCCAGGGCGTAGGGCAGGAAGCGCTCCTCCGCCTGAAGAAGAGCGGAGAAGAGGGCAGCCATGGAGATGCCCAGGAGAAAGGGCAAGAGAAGCCGGGTGAGGTAGACCACCTGCCCCAAGGCCTCCCCCTGCCGGAGGTGGCTTTCCTGAGCCACCAGCAGGTTCACCACCCAGGGGGCCAAGAGATAACCCAGGCCCAGGACCAAGAGGTTCACCCCGAAGAGAAACGCCCCAAAGCGCCGGGCAAAGGACCGGGCCTCCTCCTCGGGCAGGTTCCTCAGGAGGGGGATGAGGGCGTTTTGCACCGCCCCCTCCGCCAAAAGCTCCCGGAGGAGGTTCGGTACCCGGTAGGCCACGTTGAAGGCATCCTTCAGGACGTCGGGATACAGGGCGTTGAAGACCGCCTGGCGCACCAGGCCCAAGACCCTCGAGGCCAGGGTGCCCCCCATGACCAGGAGGACCTTACGCAGCATTCCCCTCCAGCACCTCCTGGAAGATGTCCAAGAAGTTCGCCTGGTTGACCACCGTGAGCCCATGTAGGGCGGAAAGCTCCTTGGCGCGGGCCTTGTCCATGCCCAAAAGCACCAGAAAGCTTTCCCTGGCGGAAAGCCCCAGGACCTTTTTCAGCCCCGCATACTTGGCGATATGGGCCTGGAAGTCCCCCGTCTTGGCCTCAAACCAGAAGAAGCGCTCCCCCACCCTGAGGAGCACGTCCAACTCCATGGTGTCCCCGTTGGGCAGGGTAACCTGGTAGCCCACCGCCACCTCGTGGGCCAGGTTGCGGGAACGCAGGAACTTGCGAAGCCGCTCCGCCACGTACCGCTCCAGCCAGCCCCCGGTGAGGAAGTTCTGCACCCACCCCTCCGTGCTGGCCTTGGCCCGGATGCGCCGCTCCTCGCTTTTGTAGTGATAGGAGGTGAGGAGGGCATACTGCTTGAGCATGGTGCAGAACTGGGTGGAGTTGGCGATCTCCTCCTGGGTGGCCTCGGAAAGGGAAAGCTCAAACTGACGCTTGGTGGAAAGGCTCTGCTTGAGGCGCTCGTAAAGCTTTTCCAGGCTGGGGTAGCGGTCCCCCAGGAACAGGCCCAGGCGGGTCAGAACCTTCTCCTTCTCCTCCTCTTCCTGGGGCTTCTTCACCACTTGGATGCCCAGGCCCTTCAGCCATTCCTCCAGCGAAGGTGCCTTTTTTGCCCTCGAGGGCTCCTGCACCCGGGTGGACGGGGCAGGAACTGCTCCCGCCTTCGTCCCCTCCACTTCCCCGGATTCCTTGAAAAGCCGCCAGATCTCCCGGGTCAAGGCCAGGAAACGGGTGCGCACGGGATCCTCCGCCCCTTCCAGCCCCGGCGGGGTAAGGCCCGCACGCAGGGTATCCAAAAGCCAGGCCTCCAGAGCTTCCTGCAGGCTCTCCCGGGCGGCCTCGAGGTGAGGAGCTTCCACGCGCAGGCCCAGCTCGGGAAGCTCGGCCACAAAACGGCCAGGGCCCAGGAGGTCGTAACGGGCCTGGGCCATGGACTTTTCCAAATAGCGGGTGAGAACGCCCACGAACCTAAGCATATCAAGGCTGAAAGGTTAAGCCCCGGGAAACCCGGGGCCTCCTGGTGCCGGGGACGGGACTCGAACCCGTACGGGGGTAACCCCCCAGCGGATTTTAAGTCCGCAGCGTCTACCGTTCCGCCACCCCGGCGGACGCCTTCTATCCTACAAAAAGGGAGCCTCCTCGCCAAGGCGCAAGGTGAGGTCGGCTCCCAAAACGGCCTCCCCCGAGATGCGGTAGGGAACCCCAAGCGCCTCTCCCAAAGCCTTGGCCAGGACCCCAGGGCCGTTCTCCAGCACCTCGGTGCGCACCGGCCTTAAGTCCACGGGATGCAGGATGACCCGAAGCCCCAAAGCATGAAGTCTTTCCCTGGCCTTTTCCGCCAAGGCCCCCTGGCCCGGGCCGTAAACCAGGGCCACCAGCTTCCCCGCCACTTCCGGTGCCTCCGCCACTCCCTCCCCGGCGAAATAGGTGGAAAGAAGCTCATCCAAGGCCTGGCGATCCACCGCCCAGCCTCCGCCTCCAAACCTTCCCGGAAGAAGGAGGCTCACCAGCTCCGGCTGCTTCGTGGCGAAGCCCAGGATGGCCCCCCTGTCCTCGCGGGTGAGGTCGGTCTGGAAATAGGGCTCTACCGCCGCCACCGCCCGAGGCAGGCGAAGAAGGCCGGAAGGGGAAAGCACCTGCTCCTTCAGGGCGTGGAAGAAGGCCTGCTGGCGCTGGATGCGCCCGATATCCCCCAGGGCGTCCTTGCGGAAACGGAGGTACCCTTCGGCCTTTTTCCCATCCAGCACCTGGCACCCGGGTTCCAGGTTGATATCTAGCCCCGCGGCGGTATCCCGGTAGCGCATGGGTTTCTCCACGCAGACCCTAACCCCCCCTAGGGCATCCACCCCCCGGCGCAAGGCCTCCGTGCTCACCACCAGATACCGGTCCGCCTGCACCCCGGTGATCCGGGCCACCGCCTCCTTCATGAGTTCCGGACCCCCCAGGGGGCTTGCCGCATTCACCTTGTGCCAGCCGTACCCAGGGAGGTCCACCCAGACATCCCGGGGGATGGAAAGCACCACCACCCGGTTGGCCACGGGGTCTAAGCGCACCAGGAGGATGGTGTCCGCAAGGCCCCGGAAGCGCTCGGGAGCCCTTTGGTGGTAGCCCGAGTACTCAGGACTGGAGCCGTAGACCAAAAGGGTGAGGGGAGCCCTCAAGCCTTCCCGGGAGGGGAGGGCTCCCTGGCGCACCGCGGGGCCCAGGAGGGGGTAGGCCCAAAAGGCCAGGGCCCCAATAAAGAGGAGGAAGAGGCCGAGGAAAAGACGCCGCACAGGGGCCTAGTGTACCGCCTCGAGGGTGAAGTGGATTAGAGAAAAGAGGGGGCGTGGGGGAGCTATAATCCCCCGGTTTTCAAACCGGGGATACATGGACTCCCCCACGTCCACCGGTCGTGTAAGGATTTATGTGTAAGGGTCCGTGTTTAATAGGGGGGCACACCTTAGCACGAGGAGGTGCCCCGTGGACCAGGATACCTTGCGGATCTTGCTGAGGGAAGCGGTGCGGGAGACAGTAGCCGAGGTTCTGCAGACGGTTCTGGAGCTGGACCGGACGGCCTTCTTGCAGGTGCACGGAGGCCGCAGGAACGGCTACTACCCCCGCAAGCTGGAGACCGCCTTCGGCCAGGTGGACCTGAAGGTCCCTAGGGATCGGGAATCTCGGTATTACCCGGCTTTCCTTAAGCCCTACGTCCGCCGCCTGGTGGACGTGGGGGAAGTGGCGGTAGCCCTTTACGCCGCCGGGGTCAGTCAGCGCAAGGCGGCCGAGATACTGAGCCTGCTCTTAGGCCACCGCTACTCCCACGAGACCCTGAGCGCCCTGACGGACGAGGTCCTGGAGGCGGCAGGAGCCTTCCGCACCCGGCCTTTGCCCGAGGAGATGGCCTTCGTCTACCTGGACGGGCTTTCCCTAAAGGTCTTCAGGGAAGGAGAAGGGATCGTACGGGAAAGCGTGTATGTGGCCCTGGGCATCGCCCCTAATGGGGAGAGGCGGGTCCTGGGGTTTTGGCTGTTGCCCACGGAGAGCGCCCTGGGATGGGAGGGGGTCCTGGGGGAGCTTTGGCAGCGGGGCCTGCGGCGGGTATTGCTCTTCATCACCGACGGGCTGCCCGGGCTTCCCGAGGCGATCCGCAGGGTCTACCCTCAGGCGGAGTGGCAGCGGTGCGTGGTGCACGGGGTGCGGTGGAGCCTGTCCCAGGTGCGCTCCCGGGACCGGGCCCTGCTGGCGGAGGACCTGAGGCGGGTGTACGGGGCGGAGAGCCGGGAAGAAGCTCTTGGGGCCTTGGAGGAGGTGAAGGCCGCCTGGGGTTCGCGGTACCCGGGGGTGGTGGGGCTTTGGGTACAGGATTCGGGGGCCTTCCTGCGGTTCTACGGGTACCCCAAGGTGCTTTGGCCGTACCTGCGGAGCACCAACCTGATGGAGCGGTTTATCCGGGAGCTACGGCGGGGGACGAAGGTGCGGGACCACAAGTTTCCTAAGGAAGAGGCGGTGTACAAGCTTCTTTACCTGGAGTCGGAGAGGCAGGAAGGGAGGTGGGCAGAACGGAAACTAAAGGGGTTCTCGGAGGTGAAGGAGGTGCTGGAGAAGATGCTTCAGGAGCGGTATGCCCCCCGTACACAGACTCTTACACATAACTCTTGACACGACCCGTCCACCACAGGTGGACACGGATTTGGTACAATGTTCTTGGGGACAAAGTTCCCCGTGGACCTTGAAACTTGGAGTAGGGGGTTCCATCGGGTAGTCCGATGGGTAAAACTCCAAACGAACACCCGTGGCAGAGCCAGAAGCATTGCGCTCGCCTGCCGATACGGAGTCAAGGTCTTTCTGGGCCCGGACGGGGCCTTCGGGGGAAACCCCGAGAAGCCCCGGACTTTAGTCCGGGGAGTCGTCACGGGAAGCAGTAGGTGGTGTCCGTCATCACCCGGTCCGCGCGGACGAGGCCGAAACCGTACTCGTCGTCCCGACCCTGAGTACCTAGGTCTTCGGCAGTCCCAGTCAGGCATTGGTAGACTTGGTCCGGGGTGGGCCACACCCGCCGTTCGCTGGCGTACTTGCTCATATAAAGGGCCACCACCCCGGCCACCACGGGGCTGGCAAAGGAAGTTCCACTACCCTGGGCGTAACCTCCACCTGACCCGGCCCCCACCACGTTCACCCCTGGGGCCACCAGGTCCAACTCGGGGCCATAGGTGGAAAAGCGAGCCCGCACTTTCGCGTTATCCACCGCCCCCACCGCTATGACGCTGGGAAGGCTTGCTGGGAAGTGGACCCCGTAGCCTCCATCATTACCCGCAGCTGCCACCACTACCGCCCCACTAGCCTGGGCTTGGGAAATAGCGTTCTCTAGGACAGGGTCGGAGACGTTTCTGGCCCCTATGGAGAGGTTAATCACCCTTGCCCCCAAAGTCCGGGCCAGGTTTACCCCTTTGGTGATGTCCGCAGTAGACGCTTCAGTTGCTCCGTCTTTAAAGATTTTCACCGGCAGGATATACCCACCCCAAGTCACACCCGCCATGCCTAGGTTGTTGTTTGTATCTGCTCCCAAAACGCTGGCGACCATAAGGCCATGCCCACGCGGCCCACGCAGCTCTGGGGAATTAGTCCGATCCGTTGGGTCGGTGTCGTCATCAGCGACATCCAACTTTACTGCCTGAGGAAGATAAAGGCTTGCCCGCACATCCTCATGGGGAAGGATGCCGGTATCCAGGATAGCAATGAGGGGAGGGCAGCCCCGGCCCGTGCTATGGGCCCAGGCGATTTCGAGGCCCACCAGGCCGTCCAAGTAGGCCTTCTGCCCAAGATAATACGGATCGTTAGGCACCCTCAAGGGGCGGTAAATATAGTTGGGTTGCACATACTGGGCACCCGCCCGAAGAAGCGCCTGGGCCCGAGCCTTTTCCTGCCCGGGGGGAACTTTGACCCGCAAAAGCCCCCGGGGTAAAGCCTCCAGGGGTTCCACCCCTTCCGCCTGCCAAGCCTGCACGCTAAAGCCCGCTTTGGGCAGGACCAAAAGCTCCCCGGGGACATACTCCCCTGCAAACTGGCCAAAACCCTGAAGCCTTAGAGGTTCTTCCCCTTGGACCTCCAGCGGTCCCACGGGGCACTCCGAGGGATTTACAGGGGGCGGCGACGTCTGGGGGCAAGCGGTAAGGAGAAGCGCCGTGGCCGCAAGGAGCGCTGGGAACAGAAACCGGTTCATGCCCCTACTCTACACGCTGCAAAGTGGGGGTTTTCTTAACCTTGGCCTAAGGTTTCCGCCACCCGCTCTGCCAGCTTCTCCAGAAAGCTAAAGAACATGGGGCCGTAATGGGCCAGCTCGTCCCCATCCGTGGCCACCACCGGGAAGTCAAAGCCCCTCTCCCTGGCCAGGGCCTGGGCCTTCTCCAAGGGGTTCTTCCCCCAGGGCTTGGGCTCATAGAGGAAGAGGTCCGGGGCTCTTCGCCTCACCTCCTCCAGGTCCGGGGCGAAGTAGGCCTGGGGCACATCCAGGAAGATGGGCTTAAGGCCCAGGTGCAAAAGGGCCTGGGCGATGTAGCTCCCCCGGCCCACGGTGATGGGCCCGCCCAGGTCCATCTCAAAGTAGACGGAGAGGGCAAACCGGTCCTTCAGGGCAGCGTAGCGGAGGGCGAGCTCGTGGGCGAGGGCAGTAGCCCTTTCCTCCAGGTCCAAAAGGTGCCCAAGGGTGGATAGGTTCTCCAGGATCCCGTAGGGGCTTGTGGGCAGGGGGACGGCGTAGACGGGGAAGCCCTCTTCCTTGAGCCTAAGGGCCTGCTCCCGTTGCACCCCGGTGGAAAGAAGCACCAGGTCCGGCTTTAGGCTCCGAAGAAGCTCGGTGCGGGTCTTGGTGTAAGAGGCCAGAACCGGCAAGGAAAGCACCTCCGCCGGGCGGTGGCAGAAGGCGCTCCGGCCCACCAGGCGGTCCCCAAGCCCCAGGGCGAAGAGGGCATCGGTGAGGTTGGGGGCCAGGCTTACAATGCGCTCAAATCGGTCGGGAAGCTCCACGGGGCCCAGGAGCTCGTGAAAGAGCTTCATCGCCTAAGGTCCAGGGAACGGGCGTGAGCCTCGAGGCCCTCAGCCCGGGCAAGAAGCGCCCCTTTCTGAGCCAGGTCCCTCACCGCATTCTCGCTTAGGCCCATCACGGGGATCACCTTCAAGAAGTCCCGCACCGCCAACCCCCCCTGGAAGCGGGCGGTGCCCGAGGTGGGCATCACGTGGCTGGGCCCGGCGATATAGTCCCCCAGGGCCTCGGGGCTCCCCTCCCCCAGGAAGACCCCACCGGCATTCTGCACCTTCCCAAGCCAGGGCAAGGGGTCGGCCAGGGCCAGGCAGAGGTGCTCGGGGGCGTAGAGGTTGGCCAGTTCCAGGGCCTCCTCGAGGTCCTGGGTGAGCACCAGGCCCCCTCGCTCCAAAGCCCTCTTGGCAATCTCCGCCCGGGGCAGGCCCTCCAGCTGGCGGGAAAGCTCCACCTCCACCCTCTCCAGGAGGGCCCGGTCGGGAGAGAGGAGCCAGGGCTCGGAGTCGGGGCCATGCTCCGCCTGGGCCAAGAGGTCAGCGGCAAGAAGCCTAGGAGAGGCGGAACCGTCGGCGATGATAAGGGTTTCCGTGGGTCCCGCCAGACCATCCAGCCCCACGGTGCCGAACACCTGCCGCTTGGCCGCCACCACGTAGGCGTTGCCCGGGCCCACGATCTTGTCCACCCGGGGAACCCGCTGGGTGCCGTAGGCCAGGGCGGCGATGGCCTGGGCCCCACCCATGGCGAAAAGCCGGTCCGCCCCTGCCACCCAGGCGGCAGCCAGCACCCCAGGGTGGACCCTTGGGGGACTGGCCACGATCACCTCCGCCACCCCGGCCACCTTGGCCGGCACCACGCTCATAAGCAGGCTGGAAAGAAGGGGGGCGCTCCCCCCGGGGACGTACACCCCCACCCGGGAAAGGGGGCGGACCATCTGGCCCAGAAGGCCGCTGGCATCCGCCTTCAAAAATCCCCCCTTGGCCTCTTCCCGATAGAAGGCCTCTATGCGCTCCTTGGCAGTCTCCAGGGCGTCCCTGAGTTCCTCGTCCAGATCCTCGTAGGCCTGGCGCCAGGCCCTTTTGGGAATCTCCTCCACGGGGTGGCCGTCCAGATCCAGGCTGAAGCGGTCCAAGGCCGCATCCCCTTCCTCCCGTACCGCGGCCAGGATACCCCGCACGATTTCCTCCACCGTGGGGTCAAAGGAAAGGCCCCGACGGGCGAAGCGCGGCCGCACTTCCTCCGGGCGGTAGATCATGCCCTCACTATACCCAGCGGCGGCGCCTCTTGGGCTCCGCCTCCACGCCCTCTAAGACCGCCTCAAACACGTGGTCCCCCACCTGTTGGGCCATCCTCACGGGAACCCCCCCCTCCAGCTCCACCAGGGAGAGGCCCGGGCGGAGGCGGAGGTGACGGCGTACCCTGCCCTCCACCTCGAGGTCCGCAAGCCTCTCCACATACACCCGCCCTCCCGGCATGGCAAACCGGACCACCTCCCCGGGGGCCAAATCCAGCCGGGGCAGCGCCAGGATCAGGGAAAGAGGGTCATGGTAGGGGGAGAGAAGGGGAAAGGCCACGCTCTCCTTGCCCTGGGTGACCAGCACCACTCCTTCCTCCTCCAGCCTCTCCACGGTGAAGACCCGGCTCTCCCGCCCCTCCACCCGCTCGGCGAAGTACAGGGAGAAGCCCTCGGCGTCCGTTTCCGTCTGCCAGCGCTGGCGGGTCTTGGGCAGGGGCAGGTTCACCTCGGCGGTGAGGGTGGCCTTCATGCCTCCTTCCGGCTGAGGGCGAACCTCCAACCTTCCCTCCCCCGCCTCCTCCCCGGCGAAGAAGTAACGGTACACGTAAACGGCGGGGTGCACGGTCATGGCCTTAGCGTACCTTGATGACCAGGGGCGGACCCGGCACCTCCAGGAGGTAGTCCACGGGATCGCGGCCCGGTACCCGGATGCGCAAGCGGTATACCCCCTTTTGGTCAAACTCCGCCCGGCCAGGGGCGGTGAGGAGGAGCTGGCCAGGAGTCATGCGGGAACCCTCGGGCACCTCGAGGAGGTAGACCTCCGCCCGCTCCGTGGGGGGATCGGTGCGGAACTCCATCACGTAGCCCCCTCCGGAAGGGGAGGAAGGGCGAAGGAACAAAAGGGCCAGACCCAAAAGCACCACGGCGCCCAGAAGCCCCAAAAGCAAGGTCCGCCTTCTGGGCCGCGGAGGTTCCACCACGGTAAAGGGAGGCTCCTCGGGCTCCTCGATGCGGATGACCCGGGGCCGGCTTGGGGTCTTGCCCTCGGGGGGCGTGGTTTCCTTGGTTGGAGACACCTCCTGGCCATTTGAGGCTTCGGGAACCGGGTCTACGCTCAGCACCTTCCGCGAGGCGGAAGGGAGCCTGGGCTCCTCCTCGGGCTTGGAGGAGGCATCCTGGAGGGGCCGATCTTCCTGTCCAGGGGTCTCCGGGGTCAGGGCCTCGGTCTCCTGTACACCATGGGCATGGGCGGGCTCAGAGAAAAGAACCTCCAGGGGGTCCTCCTTGGCCTCAATCCTTTCCAAGGTTTCTCTTAAGGGAAACTCGGGATAGCGCTCCCCGGCCAAGGCTCGAGCCAAAGCGGCAAGGGCCTTCTCCGGCTCCCCGGAAAGCTCCTTAAGCCCCACCCCGGCCAGCCACACCCGCTTGCCCTTCACCAGGCAAAGCTCGGGGATGGGGGCATGGGACACCCCCTGGGCCTTCAAGGACGCCAGAATACGGGCCATCTCCCTTACCCAATGCTCCAGGCGCTCCAGATCCGCCACCCCCAGGTACTGGCTTAAGGGAACCGCCCCGATGGGCCACTCCAGCACCCAGGCCTCCGGCGTTTCCTCCAAAAAGGGAAGTACCCCCTCCCCCAAAGCCGGTACCCCCTGAGCCCCCTTGAGCACCATCACCGGCATCCCGGTGTGGGTATCCTGGCCTTCGTAAACGACCACGGAAGCAATCCGGACAAGAATGCGCCGCAGCCAATAGTTGCCCAAAACCTCCATCCCTACAAGTATAGCCACTTTAACCTGCGCCAGCCCTTGAGCCAAGCCATCACTCTCCCGAGGCACCAGCAATCCCGGGATAACCCACCCGGCCCTGGGCCCTGACAAGGGCCGCCCTTTACCTGGCTTTGCCCTCCCTCCCGGCTATATAATCTCCCAAAGGTAGGGCCCTTAGGCCGGAAAGGAGCGGGGATGGAGTTCAAGATCACACTGACCACGGAGGAGATCGTTCGGGGCTTGAAGCATTACCGCCGCATCGCCAAGCAGGACGTTCTCCGGGCGCCGGAAACACCGAATCCGGAGGTCTTCCGCCGCCATGCGGAAGCCCGGCGCGAGGTCTACGCCAAGCTGGCCGAGGTGGCGGAGGCCGAGGGGCCGGAGGCCGTGGTGCGGTACGCCCTGGAGCTCTACAAATCCCTGCCCTTTGTCACCGGCACCCCGGAGAACCAGTACCCCGAGATCAAGGGCCAGGAAAACGCTTTAGAGAACTTCTTCCTCATGATTGGCTTGGACCCCAAGACCCGGCGGGAGGCCCGGAAGGCCCGGAAACCCCTGCAATGACCCTGGAACTATTACAAGCTCAGGCCAGGGCCTGCACCGCCTGCCGCCTGGCGGAAGGCCGCACCCAGGTGGTCTTCGGGGAAGGGAATCCTGACGCCCAGCTGATGATCGTGGGGGAAGGGCCGGGCGAGGAAGAGGACAAGACAGGGCGCCCTTTCGTGGGGAAAGCGGGGCAGCTTCTCAACCGGATCCTCGAGGCCGCCGGCATCCCCCGGGAATCCGTGTACATCACCAACATCGTCAAGTGCCGCCCCCCGGGAAACCGCGCCCCCCTGCCCGACGAGGCCAAGGTCTGCACGGACAAGTGGCTCCTCAAGCAGATCGAGCTCATCGCCCCCCAGATCATCGTCCCCCTGGGGGCGGTGGCGGCGGAGTTCTTCCTGGGGGAGAAGGTTTCCATCACCAAGGTGCGGGGGCAGTGGTTTGAGTGGCACGGAATCCGGGTCTTTCCCATGTTCCACCCCGCCTACCTCCTGCGAAACCCAAGCCGTACCCCGGGAAGCCCCAAACACCTCACCTGGCTGGACATCCAGGAGGTGAAGCGAGCCCTGGACGCCCTCCCCCCCAAGGAGCGCCGCCAGGTGAAGGCGGTAAGCCAGGAACCCCTCTTTTAAGCCCGGCTCCAGGGGGTGTAGAGGACGGGCAGGGGGCTCACGAAGGGCTCGGCGTAGTCCACCCCCAGGTAGTTGCCGAAGTGGCGGCGCATGGCCTTCCTGGCCTCCACCCCCTTGGGCCCCACGGTCTCGCTCACCCCCTCCCCGGAAAACTGGCTCCTGTAGGCCAGCACTGCCTGCTCCCACTGATCTATGAAGGCGGAGATCTTCACCAGGAAGCTCGGGGTAAAGGGATGGTTTCCAGGGTAGAAGAAAAGCCGCTCCACCCGGTGGGGCTCCCCCTCGAGGGGGGCTTTCCTGAGGCCTGCCAGATGCACCGCCGCCACCGCCAGGCGGCTTGCTGCGGTGTGGTCGGGGTGGCGGTCGGCCTCGAGGGGAGCGAGGACGATGCGGGGCCTAAGCCGCCTCAAGGCCTCCGCCAGCTTTAAGCGCTGCTCCAGGACATCCCCAAGGCCCCCATCCGGCAGGCCCAGGTTGCCCCTATAGTCCAGACCCAGGATACGGCTTGCCTCCTCCACCTCCTTGGCCCTCTCCTCCGGCGTACCCTTGGAGCCCATCTCGCCCCGGGTGAGGTCCAAAATCCCCGTGCTGAGCCCCTCGGCCTTGGCCCGGGCCAGGGTTCCCCCGCATCCCAGCTCCCCGTCATCGGGATGAGGGGCAAGGACCAGGAGGTCAAGCACGGCCTCCCTCCTTTTCCCCCAGGCGCCTTTCCGTACCCGCCTGGAGGCGCTTGAGGTTCTCCCGGTGGGTCCAGAAGATGAGAAGGGTCATCAAAGCCACGGTGACCACTTCCCAGAGGGGACGGGAAAGGGCCAGGGCCAAAACCGTGGCCGCCACCCCCCCGGTCATGCTCCCCGCAGACACGTACCGGGTGAGGAGCATCACGGACACCCCTATGGGAAAGGTCCACAGGGCCAGGATGGGGTCCAGAAAGAGGAGGGTGCCGAAGCTCGTGGCCACCCCCTTCCCCCCGCGGAAGCGGAGGAAGACCGAGTAGTTGTGGCCCAAAACCGCCATCAGGGCCACCCCGCCCAGCATCCAGTCGGAAAGGCCAAAGGCCCGGGCCACAAGGACGGCGATCCCGCCCTTGAAGACGTCAAAGAAGGCCACCACCAAAGCCGGGCCCCAGCCCAAAGCGCGCAGGACGTTGGTGGCCCCGATGTTCCCTGAGCCCACCTTGCGCAGGTCCACCCCGTAGGTGCGGGCCACCAGCACCCCGGCGGGTACGGAGCCGAAGAGGTAGGCGAGGAAAAGGACCAGGAACGCCGCCCCCATGCCAGAGATTCTACCCCCCCATTTGGGGGATGCGCAGGACCCCGGGGTCTATTAAGCTAGTTCCTAATGGGTAAGAGCCAAGGTGTAACCCTACTGGAGCTCTTGGTAACCCTTGCCGTTCTGGGGATCGCTTTAACCATAGCCGCCCTTAACCTTCGCCCCTTGTACGACCCCCTTTCCGACGCCGTGTCCCGCACGGAAGGGTACCTGAAGCAGGTTAGGGCGAAAGCTATGGCCACCACTTCGGCCTACAGGGTTTCCGTGAACGGCAACCGCCTCGAGGCCGCCTACGCGGGCACCTGCCGCAGTCCATCCTTTACCCCAGACCCCGCCCTTCAGATGGAACTCCCCCAGGGCGTCTCTGCAGCCCTAACCCCTGGCGGTGCCGCCCTCTGCTTCACCAGCCGGGGCCTCCTGATGCTGCTGAACGGGGGGAGCTATACAGGGGAGCCCATCCTTACCCTTCGCGATACCCCGGGCCGGAGCAAGGCCCTCAAGCTCTTGCTAGGTGGGGGGGTGGTGCGGCAGTGAAAAGAGCCAAGGGGCTGACCCTCGTGGAGGTCTTGGTGGCCCTGGCCATTCTGGCCCTCATCGGACCGGTGCTGGCCGGCTTCATCGGCTACCTGCGCATCAACACCCGGGCGGAGGTGAGGAGCCAAGCGGTAACGCTGGCGCAGGAGCGTTTGGAAAGCCTCAGGCTGATCAATCCCCAGACCCTCCCCCAAGGAGGTTGCCAGGAGGAGACTCGGTCCCGGGGCGGGCGCACCTACACGGTGCGAACCTGCTACTGCGAGAACCCAGGCTTATGCGGGGCCGGGGCACGGCATCTGGTGGTCCGGGTCTTCCTCTCGGGAGAGACCACACCGGTCTACCAGGTGGAAACGGTCTATACCCAGCTCAGATAGGGGTGAGGCATGCGCGGTAGAGGGTTTACGCTAGCGGAGCTTCTAGTGGCCTTGGGTATCGGGGGGCTCCTCCTCGGGCTTCTCCTCAGCACCACGCTCGGCAACCGGCGCCTTTATGTTCTGGACCAGAGCCGCACCGCCGTCAACCAAAACCTGAGGGCGGCCCTGGACATCCTGGTAGCCGACATCCGGCAAGCGGGAGAGCGGTTGCCCGGCGACTTTCCTGCGGTAGAAGTGCGAAACGGAAACGAACTCGTCCTTCGCCGGAACCTCCTGGACGTGAGTTTGGCCGTGTGTGATCAGAACGGCATCAACGGAAACCAGGACAACATTCCCGTGGCCGATAAGAACCCCCCACCGAACGCCACCCCGGCTTACCTTGATGCCTGCGCCTTCCGCGACACCAACGGGAACCGCTACGATGACCGCATAGAGATATGGCAAAGCTATCGCTGCAATAGCGATGGGGTGCCCGGGTGCAACAATGGAAACCGCCGGGAGGCGGTGCGGGCCTACATTTACGATCCCGTCAACAAACGTGGAGAGTGGTTTGAATACGATGCCGAGGACGGATCTGGGGTGAAGATTCACAAAGGAAACAACGAGCGGTGGCAAAACAGCTACGGCCCCCTCTCCCGGCTCTACATCCTGGAGGAGCGCCGTTATTACCTAGAGGGAGGCATCCTGAAGCTTGCGGAAAACGGCCAGGAAGGCAAAGGCCTGGTGGCGGATGTCACGGGCTTCCAGGCCCGGGCGAGGGCTAACGGGAGCTGGTACACTGTTTTTCCCCCTCCCAACCTAAACTGGCGCACCTTGGAGGCGGTGGAGGCCACGGTGCAGGTGCGCATCGGAAGCGTGGCGCGAACAATGACCACCCAGGCCGTGCCGAGGAACGTTTTCTCGCAGTGAGGAGGGCTTATGCGCAAGGGATTCGCGCTGGTGAGCACCCTGATCATGCTGGTGGTCCTCATGGCCTTGCTCACGGCCTATTTCGTCCTCACCCGGGTGGAGCTTGGGACCACCCAGGCCAGCGTGCGCCAGACCACGGGCTTCTACGCCGCCGAAGCGGGGCTTAACCTTCGGGCGGAGGAGATCCGGGCTAAGTTCCTGGGATACAATCGGCCCCAGGGTACCAGCCCCTCCCCTACCAACCCCTGTCAGGGAAGCAACTGGGGCTCCGGGGACTTCGCCTGCAAGACCTACACCTTCTCCGGGCGCACGGTGCGTACCTACGTGGTGGAGGATCCCAACAATCCCCGGAACGTCACCATCCCTCCCGGGGAGCTCTACGAGAACCTGGACGCCCAGGAGTACCGCTACACCCTCTTTTCGGAAGCCCTGGGCCCGGACGGAAGGACCGAGGTGGTGCTGGAGCTGGTCTTTAAGAGCCGCCTGGTCCCCATGTTCCAGTTCGCCGCCTTCTACAACAAAGACCTAGAAATCCTTCCGGGGCCCGACATGACCCTCAACGGCCGGGCGCACACCAACGGCGACCTGTACCTAAACGCAGGGAACACCCTCACAATCCAAGGGCAGGTGAGCACCGCAGGCACCCTCTACCGGGGCAGGAAGGACGACAACTCCTGCGGCGGAACCGTGAACATCTATAAGGAAAATAACCAACCCGCACCTCTGCCCTGCAATCGCCAAAACTCGCGCCGCTCCTTCAGCCAGGGAGATGTGGGGGCTTGGGGGAGTCGTATCCAAATCGGGGTCAACCCTGTGACCGTGCCCCCTCCGGAGGAACTGGACCCACTCCCTGGCAAGACCTATTGGGAGAAGGCCGAGCTGCGGCTGGGCCTGGACCTTTTCTCCACACCCCCGACCGTGAAGGTCTACCGCGTGCAAGGAGGAGCGAACGTCAACGATGTCATAGCGACAACGGCCCTCAATGCCTGCGTAGGTGCCGTGGGCACCTCGGATACCTTCTACAACTGGCGGGAGGGGAAGCGGATACGGATGCTGGATGTGGACCTGCGGAAACTCCTGGACTGTGTGCACCTAAACCCGCTCGCCTTCGGCTTCCGCCTGGACGACGACACGGAGGGGGGGCTTGTCTTCCACTTCACGGTCTTTGGACCAGACTCCAACCGGGTCAACAACTACGGGGTGCGGATCAAAAACGGGGCAGAAATTGCCTCTACCCTTCCTGGAGCCCCAAGGCCTAGGGGCCTGACCGTTGTCACGGACCAGGCCGTCTACATCCAGGGAGACTTCAACAAGACCAACTGGATTCCGGCGGCCTTCCTGGCCGACAGCCTTAACATTCTCTCCAACGCTTGGACGAATGACGCCAAAAGCTACCAAACCCTAAGCCAAAGGGTAGCTAGCGACACGGAGGTGAACGCCGCTTTTCTGTCCGGGACCGACATTACGGGAGGCGAAGAGGGCCCCTCCGGACAGAATAAGGGCAACTACAACGGCGGCCTGGAGAACTATCCCCGCTTCCACGAAACTTGGAGTGGCAAAACCCTAACGTACAGGGGTTCTTTTGTGAGTCTGGGTACTCCGAGGCACGTCAACGGACCTTGGTGCGGTACGGGGGGAACAGGTACCTATGACCCTCTTACGGGCCGGATCAGCGGGAGGAGAGGTTGCAACATCTACGATCCTCCCACTCGGAACTGGTCCTACGAGGTTCGGTTTTCTCAAGGCCAACTCCCACCCCTTTCGCCGCGGTTCGTCTACCTAAGGCAGGAACGCTTCCTGAGAGAGTTTGAAAGGCCGTGAGGAGGTAAACTTCCTAGCTGCTCGCCGAGGTGTAGCTCCTCAAGGCCAGGCGGAAGAACCCCCGGGCCAGGGCCAAAAGGCTAAGGGCGAGGAGGAAGGCGGCAAAGGGGGCCTCTCCCCTCCCCAGGGCCGCTTCCGCGGGCACGGTGGTGAGGAAGGCCACGGGAACCACGAAGGTGAAGAAGACCCGGTACAAGGCCGGATAGGCCCCCACGGGAAACCGGCCCGCCTCCAGTAGCCCCCTAAGGACCTCGGTGGCGTTGTAGATCTTCACGAACCAGATACTGGTGGTGGCCAGGAGGAACCAGAGGCTATAGAGCATCAAGGCCCCCAGCACCCAGTACCCGGCGAAGGCCAGATAGTCCCAGGGTCCAAGCCCCAGGCGCATCCCTGCATAGAAAAGAAGGCCGAGCCCCAGGAGAAAATCCCCCAGGCCCCAAGGGGAAAAGACCCTCAAGGAAAGCCAGAACTGGGAATCCAAGGGCTTCAGAAGGACGAAGTCCAGGGTGCCCTGCTGCACGTGTTCCACGATCTTGTTGAGATTTGGGGCCAGAAGGGTGCTCCCCAGGCCCTGCAGAAGGGTGAAAGCCGCCAGGACCAAAAGCGCCTCCTCCCAGGCCCACCCTCCGGGCCGGTACCCTCCTTGGTAGAGGAGCACCAGACCGAACAGGGCCCCAAGAAGGGTCAGGGCCGAGGAGAGAAGGCCCAGGAGGAAGTTGAGCCGGTACTCCATCTCCGCCGCCAGGCTGAGGCGAAGGAAAAGCAGGAAAACCCTCAGGTACCGCACAGGGAACATTAGACCACAGGGTAGACTATAGGGGTGTCGGCGGAACCCATCATCCTTGCCCAGGACCTCACCAAGCACTACCGGGTGGCCCTGAAGGAGGAAAGCCTCCTCGCCACCCTGCGCCACTTTCTCCTGCGCCAGTACCGCACGGTGAAGGCGGTGGAAGGGGTGAGCTTTCAAATCGCAAGGGGCGAGGTGGTAGGCTTTCTGGGCCCCAACGGGGCGGGTAAGACCACCACCTTGAAGATGCTCACCGGCCTGATCCACCCCACCCGGGGTAAGGCGGTGGTGGCGGGACACATTCCCTGGCGGCGGGAAAAGGCCTTCTTGAAAAAGATCACCCTGGTGATGGGCAACAAGCAGCAGCTCATCTGGGACCTGCCCGCCCTGGACACCTTCCGCCTCAACGCCGCCATCTACGATATCCCCGAAGGGGAGTTCCGGAAGCGGGTTTCGGAGCTTTCGGAAATGCTTTCCCTAACGAATAAGCTCCACCAGCCCGTGCGCAAGCTCTCCCTGGGGGAAAGGATGAAGGCCGAGCTTCTGGCGGCCCTTCTCCACCGCCCGGAGGTGCTCTTTCTGGACGAGCCCACCCTGGGCCTGGACGCGAACGCCCAGGTGGCGGTGCGGGAGTTCATCCGGGAGTACAACCGGCGCTACGGGGCCACGGTTCTCCTCACCAGCCATTACATGGCGGACATCGCCGCCCTGGCGGAACGGGTCTTGGTGATCCACCAGGGAAGGCTCCTCTACGATGGACCCCTGGCAGGGCTTCTGGAACGCTTCGCCCCCTATCGGGAGGTGGGGCTCACCCTGGCCTACCCCCTGCCCAGAGAAGCCTTCCTGGCCTTCGGGGAGGTCAGGGACCTCGAGGGCCTAAAGGCCCGGCTTCTGGTGCCCCGGGAGAGGCTTACGGAAAGGGTGGCGGAGATCCTTAAAAGCCTTCCCGTGGAGGACCTCGAGGTGCGGGAGCCCCCTTTGGAAGAGGTCATCGCCCGGGTGTACAAGATCGCCCCTTCGGGGCTGAGCGAAACCCCCGCCCTGGAGGAGGCATGAGGAAAGCCAAAACCCTCCTCGCCGTCTACCTGGCCTACATGCTGGAGTACCGGGCGGAGCTCTTCCTCTGGGCCCTGGCCGGGGCCTTGCCCCTGATCCTCCTCGGGGTCTGGACCGAGGCAGCCAGGGGCGGGGAGTTTGCCCTGTCCCCGGGGGAGTTTGCCCGTTACTTCCTCATGGTCTTCCTGGTGCGCCAGGCCACGGTGGTCTGGGTAGTGTGGGAGTTTGAGCGGGATGTGGTGGAAGGGCGGCTTTCCTTCCGGCTCTTAAGGCCCCTGGACCCCTTTTTTGACCACCTGGCGGCCCACGTGGCCGAGCGCCTGGCCCGGTTGCCCTTCGTGGTGCTCCTCACCCTCCTCTTCTTCTGGCTCTTCCCCGAGGCCCGCTTTGTGCCTGAACCTGGCCCCTTCCTCCTGGGGTTCCTTTTCACCCTTTTGGCCTTTTTGCTCCGCTACCTGATGCAGTACATCACCGCCATGCTCACCTTCTTCACGGAGCGGGCGGTTTCGGTGGAAGAGGTCTTCTTCCTCCTCTACCTCTTCCTCTCCGGCACCATCGCCCCCCTCGAGGTCTTCCCCGAGCCCCTAAGGACCCTAGCCCTCCTCACCCCCTTCCCCTACCTGGTCTACCTGCCCGCAGCCCTCCTGGCCGGGCAAAAGGTGGATCTGTTCCCGGGGGTTTGGGTGATGCTCTTCTGGGGCGTAGCCTTTCTTCTCCTCTGGCGGCTTTTGTGGCGGCTTGGGCTTAGGCACTACTCGGGCCAAGGGGCATAATGGAGGCATGGCCACCCGCTACCGCTTCCGCGTGGAGGAGTTTGAGCGGGCCTTCCGGGATGTGCCCCGGGTGGAGCTCCTAAGGGGAGAGGTCTACCAGATGAGCCCGATTGGACCCAAGCACTTTCTTGCGGCGATGCGCCTTGATCACATGTTGAAGGAGGCCCTCCAAGGCAAGGCCTTGGTGGCGGTGCAGTCCCCCCTTCATCTTTCAGAGGATTCCGAGCCAGAACCCGATCTCCTGGTGCTTCAACCCTCCTTGGAACGCTACGAGGGCCGGCTCCCCCGCCCTGAGGATGTTCTTCTGCTCGTGGAGGCAGCCGACACCTCCTTGGAGTTTGACCGGGAGGTTAAGCTTCCCCTTTACGCCGAAGCAGGAATCCCCGAGGTATGGCTTGTGAACCTAAAGGAGAACCTCCTCGAGGTCTACCGGGAGCCCCGTGAGGGACGCTACCGGTCCATCCGCCTCCTCTCCCCCTCCGAGCCCGTAAGCCCCTTGGCCTTCCCCGAGATCAGCCTGCCCTGGGCACCATCTCCTTGAGGCTCGGGTAAAGGAGGGCGTAGGCGTAGCCGTCGGTAAGGGCCTTCAAGGAGGCCTCGAGGATGTTCTCGCTGGCCCCCACGGTGGCGAAGCGCTCCTCCCCCCGCTTCATCTCGATCATCACCCGCACCCCGGAGTTGGTCCCCGACTCCTGGCCGGAGAGGATGCGCACCTTGTAGTCGGTGAGCTCCACATCGGAAAGCTCGGGGTAAAACTGGAGCACGGCCTTGCGGAAGGCCCTGTCCAGGGCGGAAACCGGCCCCGAGGGGCTTTCCGCTGCGGTGTGCTGCAGGCTTTCCCCCACCCGAACCCGCACCGTGGCCTCGGCCCAGGCGGTATCCAGGCCGCTTCCGTGGACGAAGACGGAAAACCCCTCCACGCTGAAGGGCAGGCTCCCCCCCTTCAGGCGGTGGGCCAGGAGGTAGAAGCTGGCCTCCGCCCCCTCGAAGGCGTAGCCCTCGTACTCCAGGGCCTTGACCTCGTCCAACAAGCGCTTGGCCTCCTCCTTGGAAAGATCCACCCCCAGCTCCTGCAGCTTGGCCAGGAGGTTGGAACGGCCCGCCACATCGGACACCAGGAAGCGGCGGCTATTCCCCACCCACTCCGGAGGAATGTGCTCGTAGGTGCGGGGGTTCTTCAAGACCGCGGAGACGTGCACCCCCGCCTTGTGCGCGAAGGCTGACTCCCCCACGTAGGGAGCCCGGCGGTTGGGGGTCTGGTTGGCCCTCTCGTCCACGAAGTGGGAAAGCTCCTTAAGCCCCTTTAACCTTTCCGGTGGAATGGCGGGGATGCCGTACTTGAAGACCAAGGTGGGAAGGAAGCTGGTCAGGTTCAGGTTGCCGCAGCGCTCCCCGTAGCCGTTGATGGTGCCTTGGGCGTGGGTGGCCCCTGCCCGCACCGCCGCCAGGGCGTTGGCCACCGCCAGCTCGGCGTCGTTGTGGGGGTGGATGCCGATCCGCAGGTGGGGAAAGCGCTCCACCACCGCCTTGGTGATGGCGTAGACCTCCTCGGGCAGGGTGCCCCCGTTGGTGTCGCAAAGGACCAGGGTGTCCGCTCCCCCTTCGGCCGCCGCCTCCAGGGTGGCCAGGGCGTAGCCGGGGTCCTCCTTGTACCCGTCAAAGAAGTGCTCGGCGTCGTAGACCACCCGCTTCCCCCGCCGGACGAAGAAGGCCACGGTGTCCTGGATCATGCGGAGGTTTTCCTCCAAAGTGGTTTCCAGAGCCTCGAGGACATGCAGGGTCCAGCTCTTGCCGAAGAGGACCACCACCGGGGTTTCCGCCTCCAACAGGGCCAGAACCGAAGGGTCCGCCTCCGGCAAAAGCCCCTTCCTACGGGTGGCCCCGAAGGCGGAAAGCTTGGCCTCCCCCAGGTCCACCCCCTTCATGCGCTGGAAAAACTCGGCGTCCTTGGGATTGGACCCCGGCCAACCTCCCTCGATGAGGTGTACGCCGAAGGCCGCCAGGCGTTTGGCGATGGCCACCTTATCGTCCACGGAAAGGCTGATGCCTTCCCCCTGTGTCCCGTCCCTGAGGGTGGTGTCTAAGATCTCCACCATCTCTTCATCCCCTTGGGCAGCCTTATGCCCTTCCTCGCTAAACCGAGCCCCCCTTCCTGGAACCCCCACCCTGGGGTGACCAGGGTGGGGTGGGACTAGACTCCCCGCTGGACCTCCTCGATGGAGGGTGGATGGCGGGTGGCACGGCCGCTCGCCAGCTTGCCGGCGGCGTCCAGGAAGGCCAGGGCCGAGGCCTCAATGATGTCGGGGGATACCCCCACCCCCACCGCCTGGAGCTCCCCCAGGCGGAGCCTCACCGTCACCTGGCCCAGGGCCTCGGTGGAACCCGTGATGGCCTCCACCCGGTAGAGCTCCAGCTCGGGCCTGAAGCCAATGGCGTCCTGAATGGCCTTGTACACGGCATCCACGGGCCCATCCCCGGTGTGCGTGGCCACCCTTTCCCCATCCGGGGTCCTCACCTTCACCGTGGCCGTGGGCAGAAGTCCCGAGCCCGAGAAGAACTGCACGTGCTCTAGGGCGAAGAACTGGGAAGCGGGCTCCCGTTCGCTTTCCACCAGGGCCTGAAGCTCCTCGGCAGACAAAGGTCCCTTCTTCTCGGCGATCTCCTTGAAGCGGGAGAAGAGCACCTTAAGCTGCTCTTCCGTAAGGTCCTTATAGCCCAGGTCCTCGAGGGCCTTCTTGAAGGCGGCCCGGCCCGAGTGCTTGCCCAGCACCAAGACCGCAGGCCGCCTCCCGATGAGCTCGGCGTCCATGATCTCGTAGGTGCCCCGGTGCTTTAAGACCCCGTCCTGGTGGATCCCCGACTCGTGGGCGAAGGCGTTGTCCCCCACGATGGCCTTGTTGGGGGGCACGGGCATCCCGGTGTAGCGCTCCACCAGGCGGGAAACCCGGTAGATCTCCCGGGTGTTGATCTGAGTCTTGGCCTTGTACCAGTCCCGGCGCACGTAAAGGGCCATGACCACCTCCTCCAAGGAGGTGTTGCCCGCCCGCTCCCCGATGCCGTTGATGGTGCACTCCACCTGCCCCGCCCCGTTCTCGATGCCCGCCAGGGCGTTGGCGGTGGCCAGGCCCAGGTCGTCGTGGGTGTGGGTGGAGATGATCACATCCCTACCCCGCACCACCTCGTCCCGGATGCGCCGTATCAGGGCCCCATACTCCCCGGGCGTACCGTACCCAGTGGTGTCGGGAATGTTGATGGTGGTGGCCCCGGCCTCAATGGCCACCTCGTAGAGGCGCTTCACGAAGTCCCAGTCCGCCCGCATCACGTCCTGGGCGGAAAACTCCACGTCGTCCACATACCTCCTGGCGTAGCGGACCATCTGATCCGCCATCTCCAAGACCTCCTCCTCGGTTTTCTTCAGCATGTACTCGAGGTGGATCTTGGAAGCCGAGGTGAAGACGTGGATACGGGGTTTTTCCGCCTTCTCCAGGGCCTTGGCCGCCTGGTCGATGTCCAGGGTGTGGGTGCGGGCCAAGGCGGCGATGATAGGGCCCCTTACCTCCTCAGCGATCCGCCTTACCGCCTCAAACTCCAAGGGCCCGGATACGGGGAAGCCCGCCTCGATGATGTCCACGTTGAGTCGGGCCAAGGCGTGGGCGATCTCCAGCTTCTGGTCCAGGGAAAGGGCTACCCCTGGGCTCTGCTCCCCATCCCTAAGCGTGGTGTCAAAGATGCGGATGTGCCTTTCCATCTTCTCCCTCCCTAAAACGCACTAGGCCCCCCAGATTGGGGGGCCCTTGGTACCCACCTAGCCTACCTCCTCCAATACCCTTGCCCGCAGGAAGGGCATCATGGCCCGAAGCCTGGCCCCCACCTCCTCGATGGGGTGCTCCTTCCAGCGCTTGCGGTTCGCCTCTAAGACCGGCTGGCCCACCTGGTTTTCCAGCATCCACTCCCGAGCGAACTCCCCGGACTGGATCTGCCGGAGGATTTCCCGCATGCGCTTCTTGGTTTCCTCCACCGGCACCGAAACCTCGCCCCGGGTGTAATCCCCGTACTCGGCGGTATTGGAGATGGAGTAGCGCATCCCGGCGAAGCCCGCCTCGTAGATGAGGTCCACAATGAGCTTCACCTCGTGCACGGTTTCAAAGTAGGCCATTTCCGGAGGGTAGCCCGCCTCCACCAGGGTTTCAAACCCCGCCTGGATGAGCCGGGTAAGCCCCCCGCACAGCACCGCCTGCTCCCCGAAGAGGTCGGTTTCCGTCTCGTCCTTGAAGGTGGTGGGGATGACCCCAGCCCGGGCCGCCCCTATGGCCTTGGCGTAGGCCAAGGCGGTGGGGAAGGCCGAACCCGAAGCATCCTGGTGCACGGCCACCAGAGCCGGCACCCCACTTCCCTTCACGTACTCGCTCCGCACCAGGTGGCCAGGGCCCTTGGGGGCCACCATCCAGACGTCCAGATCCCTCCTGGGCTTGATCTGGCCGAAGTGGATGTTGAAGCCGTGGGCGAAGGCTAGGGCCGCTCCCTCCTTAAGGTTGGGCTCGATCTCCTCCCGGTAAACCCGGCCCTGGGTCTCGTCGGGAAGGAGGACCATGACGATGTCCGCCTCCCGTACCGCCTCGGCCACGGGAAGGACCCGGAGGCCCATAGCCTCCGCCTTGGCGGCGCTTTTAGACCCCGGCCTAAGGCCCACCCGCACATCCACCCCCGAGTCCTTGAGGTTAAGGGCATGGGCGTGCCCCTGGGAGCCGAAGCCCAGCACCGCCACCTTCTTGCCTTGGATGAAGCCTAGGTCCGCGTCGTGCTCGTAGTAGATCTTCATACCGCCTCCCGTTTTTCCCTGACCTTAAGGGTGCGCTCCCCTCGGCTCATGGCCACCGCTCCGGTGCGCATGACCTCGAGGATCCCATAAGGCCTAAGGGCCTCAATGAAGGAGTCTATCTTCTTGGAGTCCCCGGTGAGCTCCAGGATCAGGCTCTTCTGGGCCACATCCACCACCCGAGCCCGGAAGGCTTCCTGGATGTCCTTCACCGCCAATCTTTCCTCCACCCCAGCCACGTGGACCTTCACCAGGCAAAGCTCCCGCTCCACATGGGGCTCGGAGTGGTCGGTCACCTTCAAAACCTCGATCAGGCGGTTTAGCTGTTTTTCCACCTGCTCCAGGGTGTGGTCGTCCCCCGAGACCACTAGGCTGATGCGGGAAAGCCCCGGCACATGGGTGGTCCCCACCGCCAGGCTCTCCAGGTTGAAGCCCCGGCGGGCGAAAAGGCCCGTGATGCGGCTCAAGACCCGGGGGTGGTCCTGCACCAACACCGAGATCACGTGCCTCACGCCTCCACCTCCTCCCGTTCCGCCGGGTGCTCGAGGATCATGTCCTCCGCCGCTCCCCCGGCCGGAATCATGGGGAAGACCCCTTCCTCGTGGTAGACCTTAAACTCGGCCACCACGGGCCCATCGGCGGAAAGCACGGCCTCCACCCCTTTCATCAGATCCTCCTTGCGCTCCACCCTGACCCCCTTGATGCCGTAGGCCTCCGCCAGGCGGGCGAAGTCGGGGTTGGAGTCAGCCAGGTACACCTCGGAGTAGCGCTTGGCGTGGAAGAGGTCCTGCCACTGCCGCACCATGCCCAAGTAGCCGTTGTTGAGGATCACCACCTTCACATCCAGCTTGTACTTGACCACGGTGGCCAGCTCCTGGAGGGTCATCTGGAAGGAGCCATCCCCGTCGAAGTCGATGACCAGTTCCTCCGGCCGGGCCACCTTGGCCCCGATGGCGAAGGGAAGACCCACCCCCATGGTGCCCAAGCCCCCGGAGGTGATGAAGCTCCTCGGCCGGGTCACGGCGAAGAACTGGGCGGCGAACATCTGGTGCTGCCCCACCCCGGTGGTGACGATGGCATGCCCCCCCGTGGCCTCGGCGAAGGCCTTGATGACCTCCTGGCTTTGCAGGTAAGGCTTAGGCTTCCAGCGCAAGGGATAACGGGTGCGCCACTCCTCCAGTTGCCGCCACCAGGAGGCCAGCTTCAGGGGCTTAGCCCCTTTCAGCATCTCCCGAAGCACGGAGCGGGCATCCCCCACGATGGGAATGTGGGTGCGCACCAGCTTCCCGATCTCCGCCGGGTCGATGTCCACGTGGATGATGGTGTGGGCATGGGGAGCAAAGCGGGAAACCTTCCCCGTGACCCGGTCGTCAAAGCGGAGGCCGATGGCCAGGATCACATCCGCATGGTGGATGGCCCGGTTGGCGGCCACGGTGCCGTGCATTCCCGGCATCCCCAGCCACAGGGGATGGTTCCCGGGGAAGGCCCCCAGGCCCATGAGGGTGGTGATCACGGGGATTCCCGTCCGCTCGGCAAAGGCCAGAAGCTCCCCGTGGGCGTGCTGGGCCCCACCCCCCACCATCAGGATCGGCCTCTCCGCCTTCTCCAGGGCATCCAGGGCCCGTTCGATCTGCTTGGGGTGGCCCTTGGTGGTGGGTTTGTACCCGGGAAGGTCCAGCTCCACGTCAAAGGTGCCGGTGAACTCGGAAAGCTGCACATCCTTGGGCAGATCGATCAGCACCGGCCCCGGCCTCCCGCTGGAGGCGATGTGGAAGGCCTCCCTCACCACCCGGGGGATGTCGTTTACCTCCTGCACCAGGTAGTTGTGCTTGGTGATGGGCATGGTCACCCCGGTGACGTCCGCCTCCTGGAAGGCGTCGGTACCGATGAGGGCCCGGGGGACGTTCCCGGTGATGGCCACCACCGGGGTGGAGTCCATGTAGGCATCCGCCAGGCCGGTCACCAGGTTCAAGGCCCCGGGACCGCTGGTGGCCATCACCACCCCCACCCTGCCGGAAGCCCGGGCATAGGCGGTGGCGGCGTGGACTCCCCCTTGCTCGTGCCGCACCAGGATGTGGCGGATGGGACTGTCATACAGGGCGTCGTAGGTGGGCATGATGGCCCCACCCGGGTGGCCGAAGATGACCTCCACCCCTTCCCGCTCCAGCGCCTTCAAAAGTGCCTCCGCTCCCTTCATCTCCCCCTCCTAAACCAAAACCCCCCGGGTTCTCCGGGGGGTTTTGGATGCGCCCTAAAACGCTACACCCTACCCCCCGCTGGCCCTACGATTAGGACCAGGCCTAGGGATAGGACGAGGCCGAAGCGCATCTTGGGCTTTATCCTAGCCCCCTTTGTGAAGGGTGTCAAGAGCCCAGGCGGCGGGCGATGGCGGCTATGGCCACCCGTGCGTGCTCCCGGCCGTTTTCGATAAATACCGTGCGGGTGTCCGGCCCAAAGGCACTGGAGCCGATGGCGAAAAGCCCCTTGCGCGAGGTTTCCCATTCCGGGGAAAGCCAGGGTTTCTCCCCCTCGTAGCGCACCCTGGCCCCCCTAAGGAGATGGTCTTCCGCCCGGTAGCCGATCTGGACCAGGACGAAGTCGGCCTCCAAGAACTCCTCCCCTTGGGGTCTTTCCAGGACGAGGCCCTCCGGGGTAATGGCCTTTACCCTGGCCTCCATCACCGCCAGAATGCTTCCCTCCTTCACCCGGTTCTCAAAGTCGGGAAGAAGCCAGTACTTCACGCTGGGGCGCACCCACTTGCCCCGGTGGACCAAGGCCACCTGGGCCCCGCCCCGGTACAGGTCCAAGGCCACCTCCACCGCCGAGTTGCTTCCCCCCACCACCGCCACCTTGCGGCCGAAGAAGGGGGCCGCCTCCTCGTAGCGGTACAGCACGTGGGGCAGGTCCTCCCCCGGCACCCCTAGGCGGTTAGGGTTCCCGAAGTAGCCCGTGGCCACCACCACGTACCGGGCAGGGAAGGCCTTCTCCCCAAACCGGTCCCGGGCCAAGACCTTAAAGGCTCCCTCCTCCCCTTCCACACCCACCGCCTCCGTATAGGTGAGGACCCGAAGGCCCTCGCGTTCCGCCACCTTCTGGTAGTAAAGGAGCGCCTCGAGGCGGGTGGGCTTGGGCCCCTGGGACACCAGGGGATGGCCCCCAATCTCGATGTTTTTGGACTCGGAGAAGAAGACCATCTGCCGGGGAAAGCGGTAGATGGTTTCCGCCACCGTGCCCCTTTCCAGGATCAGGTGGCTCAGGCCCTGGCGCTTGGCCTCTATCCCCGCAGCCAGGCCCACCGGACCGGCACCCACCACGAGCACGTCCACCATGACCCCCAGTCTACAGGGCCATGTAAACTCTTTCCCATGGAGTGGCTCACCAACCCCGAGGTTTGGATCGCCCTTGTCACCCTCACCGTACTGGAAGTGGTCTTAGGCATAGACAACGTGATCTTCATCAGCATCCTGGCCTCCAAGCTCCCCAAGGAACAGCAGGACCGGGCCCGGGTTATAGGCCTTTCCCTGGCCGCCCTCACCCGCATCCTCTTTCTCCTCTCCATCGCCTGGATCATGGCCTTGAAAAAACCCCTCTTTGCCGTCTTGGGCCACGAGGTCACGGGCAAGGACCTGGTTCTGATCGCCGGAGGGCTTTTCCTCATCTACAAAGCGGTAAAGGAAATCCACGAGAAGCTGGAAGGGGAGCCGGGCCACGCCCTCAAGAGGGTCGCTCCCTCCTTCGCCTCGGTGATCGGCCAGGTGCTCCTCTTGGACATCGTCTTTTCCATAGATTCCGTCATCACCGCCGTGGGGCTTACCCGCTTCGTACCCGTCATGGTGGCGGCCATCCTGATCTCCGTGGCCATTATGCTTCTCGCCTCCAAGGGGATCTACGCCTTCGTGAACCGGCACCCCACGGTGAAGATGCTGGCCCTTTCCTTTCTCCTTTTGGTGGGCTTCACCCTGGTGGCCGAGGGCACGGGGGTGCACATCCCCAAGGGGTACGTGTACTTCGCCATGGGCTTCTCCGTGCTGGTGGAGTGGCTAAACCTTCGTGCGGGGCTTAGGGGGAAACCCGTCAAGCTCCACGAGCCCTACGAGGAGGAGGCGTAAAATCGGGCTGGAGGTGCGGTATGGAATACCGGATCGAACGGGACACCATGGGCGAGGTCAAGGTACCGGCGGACCGCTACTGGGGTGCCCAGACCCAGCGTTCCCTCGAGCACTTCAAGATCGGCGCCTGGCGCTTCCGGATGCCCTTGGAGGTGATCCGCGCCTACGGCATGCTGAAGAAAGCGGCGGCCAGAGCCAACCTGGAACTGGGTGAGCTTCCAGAGGAAATCGCCCGGGCCATCATCCAGGCGGCGGAAGAGGTCATCGCCGGGAAGCTGGACGACCACTTCCCCCTGGTGGTCTTCCAGACGGGAAGCGGCACCCAGACCAACATGAACGTGAACGAGGTGATCGCCAACCGGGCCTCGGAGCTTCTGGGGAAGCCCCTGGGCTCCAAGTACGTTCACCCCAACGACCACGTGAACCGGGGCCAGAGCAGCAACGACACCTTCCCCACCGCCATGTACGTGGCCGTGGCTTTGGCTCTCCGCCAAAGGCTTTACCCGGCGGCAGAGGCCCTCATCGCCACCTTTGAGGAAAAGGCCAAGGCCTTTGACGGCATCGTGAAGGTGGGGCGCACCCACCTGATGGACGCCGTGCCCATTACCCTGGGACAGGAGGTGGGAAGCTGGGCGGCTCAGCTTAAGAACACCCTGGCCATGGTCAAGGAGGCGGAAAAAGGGCTTCATAACCTGGCCATCGGGGGCACCGCGGTGGGGACGGGCCTCAACGCCCACCCCCGTTTCGGGGAGCTGGTGGCCAAGTACCTGGCGGAGGAGACGGGCCTTCCCTTCCGGGTGGCGGAAAACCGCTTCGCCGCCTTGGCCGCCCACGATGAGCTGGTCTTCGCCATGGGGGCCCTCCGGACCCTGGCCGGGGCCCTGATGAAAATCGGCAACGACATCCGCTGGCTGGCCTCCGGGCCCTACGGGGGCATTGGGGAGATCTTCATCCCCGCCAACGAGCCCGGCTCCTCCATCATGCCCGGCAAGGTGAACCCTACCCAGGTGGAGGCCCTCACCATGGTGGTGGTGCGGGTCTTCGGCAACGACCACACCGTGGCCTTCGCCGGAAGCCAGGGCAACTTCCAGCTCAACGTCTTCAAGCCGGTGATGGTGGATGCGGCCCTCGAGTCCATCAAGCTTCTGGCCGACGCCATGGAGTCCTTCAACGAGAACCTGGCCAAGGGGATAGAGCCCAACCTGGAGCGGATAGAGGAACACCTCCAGAAAAACCCCATGCTGGCCACCGCCTTAAACAAGGCCATCGGCTACGACAAGGCGGCGGAGATCGTGAAGAAGGCCATCAAGGAGAAGAAAACCCTCAAGCAAGCTGCCCTGGAGCTGGGCTACCTCACGGAGGAGGAGTTTGACCGCATCGTGGTGCCCGTGAAGCTAGCCAAGCCCCATGAGGCCTGAGGGCCATTTGTGAGAACGCCCACCCCCAAGCGGGGTGGGCACTACTATAGTAACGGTCGCTGCGCACCACGGAACTGGCCGCACCATGGGTTCGCCACCGGGCGCCGCTTGCCTTCCCGGGTCGCGGCGCGCACCAGCGGTTCGGCGCCCTCGCTCACGCCTGCGCGACGGCGAGCAGCCGCCGGCTGTCGAGCGTGAGTGGTCCGCCCTCGTCGCCCAGCAGCTCGACGCGGGCGAACCCGGCCCGCAGCAGCTCGTCCCGCAGCTCCACCGGCGTATACAGCCGCAGCCCGTACGCGAACCGGCGCACACGCCCGTCCCGGACGATGGTGCGGTCGGTCTGCACGCGCCCGGTGAGCGGTTCGTACCCGGTGCGGTCGATCATCAGGTCGTCGCCCCGGCGGACCACGTCGAAGCGCACCGGCTCGCCGGGCGGCAGGCTGCGCAGGATCCGGTCGCGGTGGACCGTCTCGATCAGCAGCCGGCCGCCGGGCCGCAGCACGCGCCGGAACTCCGCCAGCACGCGGCGGTTCTCCTCGTCGTCGAAGTAGCCGAAGGAGGTGAACCAGTTGACCACGGCGTCGAAGTCTCGCCCGAACGGCAGGGCCCGCATGTCGCCGTGGACCCACTCGACGCCGACGCCCGCGGCCGCCGCGGCCTGGCGGGCCCGCTCCAGGAACAGCGGGCTGGCGTCGAGGCCGGTCACGCGGCAGCCTCGGCGCGCCAGGCGCACGGCGATGCGGCCGTGCCCGCAAGGCACATCCAGCACATCCGCCCCCGGACCGAGGTCGAGGAGCCGGGCGATGAGCTCGGCCTCCTTCTCGTTGCGCTCGTCGTGCAAGAAGGTCTCGTAGAAGTACAGGTAATCCTCGTCGAACACGGCGTCCCAGTGTGCACCCGTCATCGGCCATCCCCCCGCGGCGCGGCACCGGCCCCGGTGCCGGAGCTTTGGCCAAACTATAGTGCACCGCCCGCCGTCCGGGAAGGACCGCCAGATGGATCGCTGGACAGCGGGCGCCCGCCGTGCTATGTTAACCCAAGTTGCTACCTATCCCGAGGCCTGAAAAAATAGTGGCCGCTATGCTGTCGCGCATCATAGCGGCCTTTTGCATTATAGACGATGCCCTCCAGGCCCTGGGCTACAAGGACGACCCCCAAGCCAAGACCCCAGCCTCCGCCATCCTGACCCTCGCCATCCTGGCCGCCATGGAACTGGGCGGCAAGCACAACAAGGCCCTGGCCCTCGCCAAAGACCTGCGCCTCTTTACCTACGTCCCCTCCCCAAGTCGCTTCAACCGCAGACTCCACGCCCTATACCCCTTCTTCCTCCCCCTTCGCAAGATAGCCCCTTCGGGGCTGACCCACCTCCTAGCCCAGGCCTGGAAAAACCTCCACCAGGCCCAGGCCTACGCCTTGGACACCTTCCCCCTCCCCGCCTGCGAGAATATCCGCGCCCCCCGCTCCCGCCTTTTCCCAGACAAGGCCTACCGCGGCTTCATCCCCAGCAAACGGGTCTACTTCCACGGCCCCAAGCTCCACCTCCTGGTGGACGACGGGAAGTTTATCCATGAAGTGAGCCTGACCCCGGGAAGCCTACATGATCTGAGCTCTTTGCTCCTTCTTCCCCTGGACCTTCCCGAGGGGGCGGAGCTCTACCTGGACCGGGGGTACGAAAGCCACTTCTATGAAGACCTCCTCCGGGAGGCGGGGGGGATTGTGCCCATGGTCATCCGTAGAAGGAACAGCCGGCGGTATGTGCCTTGGTTGCAGTACCTGGCCATTGTGGGGCGGCTGCTTTCCCGTGAGGGAAACACCTAGGGGGTGGTGGAGACGGTGGGCAGTATGCTCCATGCCCTCTTCCCGCGGCGCATCCATGCGGTGACCCAGGAGGGTTTTGTGATCAAGGTGTTCTCCTTCATCTTGGCCCACAACCTAAATCTCTTGGCTCAACAAATGCTTGGGTAGCAACTTGGGTTATAGTAAGGTTTGGGAGGTGAGGTATGCCGTATCCGTTTACGCTACCGGAACTGGGTTACCCGTACGAGGCCCTCGAGCCCCACATCGACGCCAAGACCATGGAGATCCATCACCAGAAGCACCACGGGGCCTATGTGACGAACCTGAACGCCGCCCTGGAGAAGTACCCCTACCTGCACGGGGCGGAGGTGGAGGTGCTCCTGCGCCACCTGGCCGCCCTGCCCGCGGACATCCAGACCGCGGTGCGCAACAACGGGGGTGGGCACCTGAACCATAGCCTCTTCTGGGAGCTCCTAACCCCCGGGGGAGCCAAGGAGCCGGTGGGGGAACTTAAGAAGGCCATCGACGAGCAGCTTGGGGGCTTCGCCGCCCTGAAGGAGAAGCTCACCCAGGCGGCCATGGCCCGCTTCGGCTCCGGCTGGGCTTGGCTGGTCAAGGATCCCTTCGGCAAGCTCCACGTCATCTCCACCCCCAACCAGGACAACCCCGTCATGGAGGGGTTCACCCCCATCGTGGGCATCGACGTGTGGGAGCACGCCTACTACCTCAAGTACCAAAACCGCCGGGCCGACTACCTCCAGGCCATCTGGAACGTGCTGAACTGGGACAAGGCAGAGGCCTTCTTCCGGAAGGGCTAAGGGAAATCCTCTATAGTCCCCCACCCGGACCCCTCGGGTGGGGGTTTGTCTTCTCCCCCGGTTCCGCCGTCCGCCCAGGGCTACCTGGTGGGTGAGCCTCTGGAAAAGCTCCTCTTCAAAGCCAACCTTGCTATCGGCCAGGGAACCAACAACGGGATTATCCTTGGAGTCCCGCAGGGAAGGCTCCCCCAAGAATGGGGGCCAGGGTTCCCTCCAAGGACCTCACCGCCAAGGGAATCCTCCACGCTCCCTTGTCCCGCACCCCCGCCGGATTGGAAATAGCCCGGACCTCCACCCCCGGGATGCCCAGGGCCAGGCACGCTCGAGCAAAGGCAGCTCCCTCCATGCTCTCCACCTGGGCCCCCCAGCGCGAGGCCAAAGCCTCCGCCTCCCCCGGGTTTTCCGAAACCCGGTCCCGGGTGAGCCCCACCACCACCTGGAGGTCCAACACCCGGGCCAACGCCCGGGTAAGGCTGGAATCCAGAGGAAACCGGTTGTAGTAGGCCTTCCCCGCCACCTCCAAGGCGGGAAAGCCCAAGGGCTTAAGGCCCTCCTGGGTACCCAGGTCCGCCTCCACCTCCTCCCCCACCAGGACCACATCCCCAGGAAGGAGGCTCGAGCCCGGGTAGGCCCCGGCAATGCCGAAAAGCAAAGCCTTCTCCACCGGGTTTCGGCCGGCCCAGGCGGCCAGGGTAAGGGCCGCGTTCACCTTGCCGATCCCGGTTTCCAGCCAGACAAAGCCCTCTCCCCTAAGCCCCTTCCTCCCCAGGAAGGAGAAGGGTTCGCCCCGGAGGAAGGAGGCCTCGAGGGCCGTGGGGGAGAGGAGGAGCCACATCACTCCACCACCTTAAACCCCAAGGCCTCCGCCCGCTCCACGAAAAACTGGATGTTCTCCGCCTTCACCTCGCCCCCCAGGCTCTTGCGCTCAAAGGCCTCCTCTGCCGCCAGGATCATGGTCTCCGCCAGGCAGGCGGGCACCTGGTCGGGGGCACCGAAGTGCAGGTCCAAGGTGGCCCGCGCCCTCCCGGGAAGCCGCACCACCCCCCCGGGGATGACCCTGACCCCCGGCACCTCCCTCACCGAGGGGTGCACGTCGGGGGGCACGCCCTCGTCGTAGATCCAGGCTCCCGGCTTCACGTGTTCAGGGTAGATCACCGGGTTCGGATCGCTGGTGGCGGTGAAGACCAGATCCGCTTCCCGGATGGCGGCCACCTCGGTGGTCACCGCGATCTCGGGGGCTTGCCCCTTGCGCTCCAGGTTCTTGCGCAGGCTGTCCGCCGCCTTTTCCAGCCTTTCCCTATCCCTTCCCACCAGGATGAGCCGCCCCACCAAGGGAGCGATCTGCCGGGCAATGCCGAAGGCCACCACCCCGTTCGCCCCCACCACCGCCGCCGTGGTCTTCTTAAGGTCCTTGCCGCTTTGGGCAAAATGGGCCAGGATGCCGGGAATGGCTGCTTTGACGGTGCCTGCGGTGTAGGCCCCCCCGTTCGTCACCTCTATATCCGGCACCGCCTCCTGTACCCTCTTGCCCTTCTCCCCCACCACGCTCCAAAAGGCCCCTAAGCCTACCACCGTGGCCCCAAGCTCCTTGGCGAGCCTGGCCCCTTGGACGGCCCGCCTTACCGCCAGCTCCGGCTTGGCCTTGATCTGGTGGGGTAGCAGGGGAGCGGAGATGAGGTGGCACAAAACCTCCCGGCCATCCGCCGTCCTCACCCCCCTCACCTCCCCCACCTTCATGGGGCGGAAAAGCTCCGCCAGGCGCTCTATCCAGGCCTGTTTCAAAAGCCCCAGGCGCACCAGGGGCCGGGCCCAGCGGAAACGGGGGCTTTGCCAGAAATCCTCCACCGTGAGGGGATGGATGAGAAAGGCGCAAACCACCTGCCTTTCCGAGGGCAGGGGCAGGGGACTACCCAGCCTGGGCTCGGTGCCTTCCAGGATACGGCCCAGGTTCTCCTTGTAGCGCCAAAGGGCCAGGAGAAAAAGCAAGCCCCCAAGGACCTTGGCTCCAAGGGGAAACCCACCGAAAAGGAGGACGCCAAAGAGGCCCAGGGGAAGCCCCAGGGCCCCCAAGGAGGCATAGCCCGTGAGGGCGTAAAGGGCAAGGCCCAAGGCCACGGGGACCATGCCCCAGGCTGGCTCCAGGGGTAGCCCCGCCAGCACCCCCAAAAGAACCCCCGCCCCCTTGGCCCGAAGGGGCCAGGGATCCCGGAAGAAGAGGGGATAAAGGTGGCCCAGGTAGACCGCCACCCCCAGGGCCAAAAGCTCCTCCACGCCAAGCCCCAAGCCTCTCCCCAGGGCCAGGGGCAAGTACCCCTTGGCGAAGTCCAGGAGGAAGGCCAAAAGGGTAAGGCCCGGCCCAAGCCGCCTCAAGGCCGTTTCCAAACCCAGGGTGTAGGGGCTTGCCGTGCGCAGGTCCACGCCCCGCCGCCTGGCCAGCCAGTACCCCAAGGGCAAGGCGCCCAGGGCATAGGAAAGGGGCAAGAGGACGAACATCATCGCAGGTAGTTTAGCCCGACCACCGCCCCACCGGTAAGGAGGAGAACGATAAGCCCAGCAGCCAGCACCCCCAGGGAGATGGCCAGGAGGGCGTAGCGCCCTTTTAGACCCAAGACCACCGCCAGCACCGCCCCGCTCCAGGCCCCGGTGCCCGGCAAGGGCACGGCCACGAAGAGGAAAAGGCCCAGGGCCCCCAGGCGCTGCACCTGCTCCTCCCCCTTGAGGCGCACCCGGGCCTCGAGGGCCGCCCAGAGCTTGTCCAGGAAGGGCACCCGGGTCAGAAGCGCCACCGCCCAAGGCAAAAGGAAGAGGGCCACCGGGGCCACCAGCAGGTTGCCCAGGAGGGCCAAAAGGAAAGCCTCTCCTGGGGAAAGCCCCAGGGCCACCCCCAGGGGAATGGCTCCCCTCAGCTCCACCACCGGCAGGGCGGCCACCAGGATCACGTAGAGTTCAGGAGGCATGCTCACAAAAGGAAACCCGCCGCCAGATCGGGACGGGATCCGGACGGCGGGTCACGGGAAACAATGCCTTAGGCGCGGGCCGCCTTGGCCTTCTCCACCAGCTCGGCAAAGGCCTGGGGCTCCCGCACCGCCAAATCGGCCAGCACCTTGCGGTCCAGCTCCACCCCCGCCTTCTTCAGGCCGTGGATAAAGCTGGAGTAGTTCAGGCCGTGCTGGCGGCAGGCGGCATTGATGCGCACGATCCAGAGCTTGCGGAAATCCCGCTTCTTGCGCTTGCGGTGGGCATAAGCGTAGTTGCCCGCAGCGAAAAGGGTCTCCCGGGCCTTGCGGACGCTCTTGGAGCGGAGGCCCCAGTACCCCTTCGCCAGCTTGAGGATCTTCTTGTGCTTCCTGCGGCGAACGACACCGGTTTTGGCGCGCGGCATCCTCTACCTCCTACTCGTAGGGCAACAGGAGCTTGATCCGCTCCGCCTCCGCCTGGGCCAGGGCGAACTTCCGCCCCTTCTGACGGATGGTCTTCCCCGACTTGTGCCAGTTGAGGTGCCGCTTTCCGGTCTTCATGGCCATCACCTTGCCCGAAGCGGTCACCTTCACCCGCTTCTTGGCGCCCTTGTGGGTCTTCATCTTCGGCATACCCTTCCTCCAAGCCCTGGGAAGCGCCCCAAACGGGGTCTTGCGGGCTCCCCAAAGCCCTCACACTATACCAAAGGGCAACGGAAAGGTCTAGGCTTATGCCATTTAGCCCCCATGGGGCTGACCTAGGCTTACGCCATCTAGCCCTTACGGGGCTGGCCTAGGCGGATACCTTGGCCGGGGCCAGGAGCATGTTCATATCCCGGCCCAAAAGCTCGGGCTTCATCTCCACCACGGCCAGGCCCTTCAGGTCCTCGGCCACCCGCTCGAGAAGCCTCTCCCCCAGCTCGGGATGGGACATCTCCCGTCCGCGGAACATGATGGTGACCTTGACCTTGTGGCCTTCGGCCAGAAAGCGCTTGATATGGTTCAGCTTGGTCTGATAGTCGTGGTCGTCGATCTTGACCCGGAACTTGATGGACTTCACCTCGGTGCGCTTGGCCTTCTTGCGGGCCTCCTTCTCCGCCACCTGCTGCTCGTAGCGCCACTTGGAGTAGTCCATGATGCGGGCCACGGGAGGATCGGCGGTGGGGCCCACCAGCACCAGGTCCAGGTCCTGCTCCTGGGCCAGGCGCAAGGCCTCCCGGGTGTCCATGATGCCCAGCTGCTGCCCATCGGCCCCGATCACCCGCACCTGCCGTGCTCGAATGCGTTCGTTAACCAGATACTCCTTTATCTACACCACCTCCTAGCCCGCGGGCTCTCCCTGCATGGCTTGCGGGCTAAGGGGAGTGTAGCAGGAAAACCCCCGCCCCTACAATGGGGGCATGGTTCAGGTGGAGAGAGGTCGGATCTATCGGGTTTTCCTCAACGACCCAGAGCGACGTAACCCCCTTTCCCCGGAGATGGTGGAGGGGCTTTTGCAGGCCCTCGAGGAAGCGGAGAAGGATCCCAAGGCCCGGGTCCTGGTCCTTTCGGGGCGGGGAAGCGCTTTCAGCGCCGGGGCTGACCTAGCCTTTTTGGAGAAGGTGACGGAGCTTGGGGCCGAGGAGAACTACCGCCACTCCCTTTCCCTCATGCGCCTCTTCCACCGTCTCTACACCTTCCCCAAGCCCACGGTGGCCGCGGTGAACGGGCCGGCGGTGGCGGGCGGGGCGGGTCTGGCCACCGCCTGCGACCTATTGGTCATGGACCAGGAGGCCAAGCTGGGCTACACCGAGGTGAAGATCGGCTTTGTGGCCGCTTTGGTTTCCGTGATCCTGGTGCGGGCCGTGGGGGAAAAGGTGGCCAAGGACCTCCTCCTCACGGGCCGCCTGGTGGGGGCGGAGGAGGCCAAGGCGTTGGGCCTGGCCAACCGGATCGCCAGGCCCGGTAAAGCCCTGGAGGAAGCCCTGGCTCTTGCGGAGGAGTTGGCCAAGAACGCCCCCACCTCCTTGCGCCTCACCAAGGAGCTTCTCCTGGCCCTGCCGGGGATGGGCCTCGAGGATGGCTTCCGCCTGGCGGCCTTGGCCAACGCTTGGGTCCGGGAAACCGGGGACCTTAAAGAGGGCATCCGGGCCTTCTTCGAGAAACGGTCGCCTAGGTTTTGAAAAGCATAGCCTTGGGGCCTCAGGAAGGTTCTGAGCAGCTGGCAAGGGCTATACTCCCCTTATGGGCCTCGTTCCCCCTTGCTTCATCACCGAAATCGTGGAAAAGGACCTGCGGGAAGGGAAGTACAAAAAGCTCCTTACCCGCTTTCCTCCGGAGCCCAACGGCTATTTGCACATCGGCCATGCCCGGAGCATCCTGCTGAACTTCGGCCTGGCCCTGGACTATGGAGGCGAGTGCAATCTGCGCTACGACGACACCAACCCGGAAACGGAAAAGGAGGAGTACGCCCGGGCCATAGAGGAGGACGTGCGCTGGCTGGGCTTCACCCCCGATAGGGTCCTCTACGCCTCCGACTACTTTAAAACCATGTACCAGTGCGCCCTCGAGCTGATTCGGGAGGGCAAGGCCTACGTGGACGACCTCTCGGAAGAGGAGATGAGCGAGCTCAGGGCCCAGGGAAAGCCAAGCCCCTACCGGAACCGGAGTGTGGAGGAAAACCTGGAACTCTTTGAAAGGATGCGCCGGGGGGAGTTCCCCACGGGGAGCCGGGTCCTAAGGGCCAAGATCGACCCGGCCCACCCCAACTTCAAGCTGCGGGACCCCGTGCTCTACCGCATCGTGCACGCCCCCCACTACCATGCGGGGGACCGCTGGGTGATCTATCCTCTCTACGACTACGCCCATCCCCTGGAAGACTTCATCGAAGGCGTCAGCCACTCCCTTTGCACCCTGGAGTTCGAGAACAACCGGGCCATCTACGACTGGGTGATCGAGAACCTGAAGGGGAAGTGCGGCCTTCCCCTTTCCCCCAGGCCCTACCAGTACGAGTTCGCCCGCCTGGACCTCACCCACACGGTGCTCTCCAAGCGGAAGCTCATCAAGCTGGTAGAGGGGGGCTTCGTCTCTGGCTGGGACGACCCCAGGCTTCCCACCCTAAGGGCCCTAAGGCGGCGGGGGGTGCGCCCCGAGGCCATCAGGGAGTTCGTGCGGCGCACCGGCATCTCCCGCAACGAGGCCCGCATCGAGATGGAGCTCTTTGAGGAGGTGGTGCGGGACGATCTGAACCCCATTGCCCCCAGGGTCTTGGGGGTTTTGGAACCCTTAAGGGTGGTCCTCACCAACTACCAGGGGGAGGAGTGGGTGGATGCCCCCTACTGGCCCAGGGACATCGGCAAGGAGGGGAATAGACCCCTACCCTTCTCCCAGGAGATTTACATAGAGCGGTCCGACTTCAGCCTCAATCCCCCCAAGGGCTGGAAGCGCCTCGCCCCGGGGCAAAGGGTGCGCCTGCGGCACGCCTACGTGATGGAGCTGGAAGACGTGGTGGAGGAAAACGGCGAGGTAAAGCTTCTGAAGGCCCGCATCGTTCCCGGCACCCTGGGGGCCAACCCCGAGGACGGCATCAAGCCCAAAGGGGTCATCCACTGGGTTTCCGCCCGGCACGCCCTGCCCGTGGAGTTCAGGCTTTATGACAGGCTTTTCCTGACCGAGGACCCCGAGGAGGGTGGGGATTTCCTGAAGAACCTGAACCCAAGGGCCCTCGAGGTCAAGCAGGGCTTCATCGAACCCAGCGTGGCCCAGGATCCTCCGGACACCCGCTACCAGCTGGAGAGGCTGGGCTACTTCTGGCAGGACCCGGTGGACTCCCGCCCAGGGCGGCTGGTGATGAACCGCATCGTGCCCCTCAAGGAGGGCTACCGGCTTCAGTAGAGGGGACTAAAGCCCCACGCTAACCCCCACCGCTCCCCCTACCCCGAAGCCCGTGTTCGGGACCAGGTAAAGGGTGGGGTGCACTTCCACGTACACCCCGAGAAGAGGCAGGGGTAGGTTCAGCCAGGTGCCCAAGACCGCCCGTAGGCCCGCATGGCCCCGGGCATCCTGGGGCAGGGTAAGGGCCGGCCCCGTGCCATAAAACCCCCCAAGGCCCAGGTAGAAATCGGTGAGGGGAAGCTTAAGAAGCAGGTCCACCCCACCTCCCATAGCCTCGAGGCCCACACCTCCGTACACCCGCCCATCCAGCAGGAGGGGCACCAGGGGGAAGCGCAACCCCCCCTGCACTCCAAAGGGGCTTCCTCCACTCACCTCAGCCCGCTGGGCCAGACCCAAGGCCAAAACCACCACAATCGCCGCAAGCCACCTACGCATGCCGAACCTCCTCCAAAAGCACTTCCACCCGGGCCATGCGAGCCCGGTGGGCCCCGGGTTCGTAATCCACCAGGACCCCATCCACCTTGAGCATCCCCAGGGCCCTGAGGAAGGCCTCCTTCAAGGCCCGGGTCTCTAGGGCGCTCACCCGCATCCCTAGCTCAGGATGCCGGGCCAGGAAGCCCTGGGCCAGGGCCTCGGAGGTCCAGATGCCGGAAAGCCTCTGCCCCAAGACCTCCAAAACCAGGTGCTCCCCAGGCTCCCCCTCCAGGATGTACCAGGGCCCCGAGAGATCCATCCCCCGGCATAATACCCCTCGTGAGGCTGGACCGCTACCTGGTGGAAAGGGGCCTGGCGGAAAGCCGGGAGAAGGCCCAGAGGCTCATCCAATCCGGCCAGGTCAAGGTGGCCGGGCAGGTGGTGACCAAGCCCGCCCACAGGGTGCCGGAAGGAGCCCAGGTGGAGGTCCTCTCCCCGGAACGGTACGTGAGCCGGGGGGCGTACAAGCTCCTGGGTGCCCTCGAGGCCTTCTCCCTAGAGGCGAAGGGCAAGGTGGCCGCGGACATCGGGGCCAGCACCGGCGGGTTCACCCAGGTGCTCCTGGAAAGGGGTGCCAGGCGGGTCTATGCGGTGGACGTGGGCAGGGATCAGCTCCACCCCCGCCTAAGGGAGGATTCCCGGGTGGTGAGCCTCGAGGAGCAGGACGCCAGGAGCCTCCTTCTTCCCGAGCCCGTGGACCTGGTGGTGATGGACGTGTCCTTCATCTCCTCCACCCTGCTTCTTTCCAAGGTAAAGGAGCTCCTTAAGCCGGGAGGCGAGGCCCTCATCTTGGTGAAGCCCCAGTTTGAGCTGGGCCCCGGGGTGCACAAGGGAGTGGTGCGGGAGGAAGGCCTCCGGCAAAAGGCCCTGGTCCGGGTGCGGGAGGAGGCCCGGGAGCTGGGCTTTCAGGTGCTGGGGGAAAGGGAAAGCCCCTTGCCAGGGAAGGAGGGAAACCGGGAGTTCTGGCTTAGGTTGCGCAAACCTCAGGAGTTCCCTTACCCTGACCCCACGGGAAGCGAATCCTGACCCTGGACCCAGGCCAAGTAAAGGGCTGCCGTCCAGGAAAACCCCCGCCCCCCCAAGCCCTCCCCCGTGAAGGGGTGGTAGTACTCGCGGAAACCCGATCCCTCCACCAAGGCCAGAAGGTCCTTCTTTAGACGGGCCGCCTCCTCGTGGAAACCCTGGCGAACCAGCCCCCAAGCCAAAAGCCAGTTGACCGGAGCCCAGACCGGGCCCCGCCAGTAGCGCCTGGCCTCAAAGTACAAGGCTGAGGGAAGGACGCTGGGGAAAAGGTACCTGGCTTCCCCTGCCCAGGACCGGAAGGTAGTGAGGAGACGCTCCGCTCGGGAACGGGGCAAAGGAAGCAAAAGGGGGAGAAAACCCGCCGAGGTGGCCCGGGGAATCCTCTTGCCGGAGAAAAGATCCAAGGAACGGTAAAGCCCGGCCTCCTCATCCCAAAGGGCCTCCAAGGCCGAAAGACCCCTCTGCCACCAGCCTCGAGGCTCCGAGGGATCCTCCCCCAAAAGCCCGGCCAGCTCCACCAGAGCCTCGTCGGCAAACAACAAGAGGGCGTTGAACCCTACATCCACCACCCGAAAAGGGCTTTCGCGGTAGCAAGAGGCTGGGTCGTAGTTTAGGCTCCGAAAGAGGGAAACCAGGTAAAGGTAACGTTCGTAATCCTCCAGCCGGGGGCGCTCCTCTGGGGGCACGTGCTTTGTGTCCCGCCGGGCCTCAGGGGGGACGGGGTAGCGGGGGACCCTCTTCAGGGGCAGGTCCCAAGCGGGGCTATTGTCCATCCCTGTTTCCCAAGGGTGAAGAACCGCCACCAGGCCCGTGCCCTCAGGATCCCGATAAAGGTGAAGAAAGCGGTGGAGGGCCAGAAGCCGGGGGTAAAGTTTCCGGGCCTGGGCCTTACCCTTCTCTCCAAACTTGCGAGCCAGGTGAAGGAGCACCGGAGCTAGAAAAGGAGGCTGGGTGATACCTGAGGTCTGGGGCTTCCGCCCGCTTCCCCAAATCTCAGGCCCTGGAAAGTAGCCAGCGTCCTCCCGGTGGAAGACGATGTGGGGGAGGAACCCGTTTTCCCACTGTCCCAGGAATAGGGTTTCCAGCTCAGCAAAGGCCCGATCCCCGTCCAGAACCGCCCAGCCCAGAGCCACAAAGCCACTATCCCAGAGCCACTGGAAAGGATAGAGACCCTGGGCGGGCACCGTGTACCCGCCCCGGTCGTTGGCCCGTAATATGCCCTCGGCCTCCTTAACCCGGTCAAGGGGCACGCTCCACCTCCGACCAGGCCCGGCCCGTCTGGGGATCAAAGAGGCGCACCCCTTCGGGGGAAGCCTTAAGCCACACCTCCTCGCCTGGCCTCAGGGGAAGGGAAGAAGGCACCGTGGCCTTCAGGGCTTGGCCAAAGGCCTCCAGGGTAACCAACTGGTGGGGACCCAGGGGTTCCACCACCAGTACCCGCCCGGGAAAAGCCCCCGGCACCTCCGCCCCATACACCTCCAGGTCCTCAGGCCTCACCCCTACCAGGACCTCACAGGAAAAGGACCTCCCCAGAAGGGTAGAAGCAGCCCCTGGCCCCAGGCGCAGGAAGTTCATAGGAGGATTTCCCAGAAAGCCCCCCACAAAGGTATCCCGAGGGTTCCGGTACACCTCGAGGGGGAGGTCGCACTGGACGATCTCCCCTTCCCGCATCACCGCGATGCGGTCCGCCATGCCCATGGCCTCCACCTGGTCATGGGTCACGTAGAGGGTGGTGATTCCCGCCTCCTTTAAAAGGCGCTTGAGCTCAGCCCTGAGCTCCAACCGCAAAAGGGCATCCAAGTTGGAAAGGGGCTCGTCCATCAGAAGCACCTCAGGCTCCACCGCCAAAGCCCTGGCCACCGCCACCCGTTGCCTCTGGCCTCCGGAAAGCTGGGCCGGGTACCGGGAAAGAAGCTCACCGATGCGCAGAAGCTCCGCCGCCCACCCCACCTTCTCCCGTACCACCCTTTCCGGCAGGCGGCGCATCCTAAGGCCAAAGGCGATGTTTTCAAAAACTGTGAGATGGGGGAAGACCGCATAGTTTTGGAAGACCATGGCCAGACCCCGGGCCCTCGGGGGGAGGTGGGTCACCTCCCTTTCCCCCAGGAAAACCCGGCCCCTATCCGGCCACTCCAACCCGGCCACGATGCGCAGGAGGGTGGTCTTGCCGCAACCAGAGGGCCCCAGGAGCACCAGGAACTCCCGGTCTTGGACCTCGAGGTCCACCCCCTTCAGCACCCGGGTGCGCCCGAAGCTTTTTTCCACTCCTTCCACCAGGACTCGAGCCACTCCCTACCTCCTAACGGCTAGCGATGCCAAACAGGGCAAACAGATAGCGTCTCATGGCAAAGATGAAGAGCAGGGCCGGAACCACCAGGATAAACCCCCCAGCAAAGCGGAAGGGTAAAGGGGAATCGTGAAGCAAGGTCAGCAGTAAGGCGGTCAAAGTCCTCTCCCTCAGCGTAAGTAGGGTGGCAGCGAAAACCTCGTTCCAGGAGATGATGAAGGCGAAGATCCCCGTGGCCGCAAGCCCGGGGAGGGCAAGGGGGAGAACCACCTTGAAAAAGGCCTGCACCTTGGTGCAACCCAGGGTCCAGGCAGCCTCCTCCAGCTCCCTGGGAACGGAAACGAAGAGGCTATAGGTGACCAGGACCGCAAAGGGCAGGGCCAAGGCGGTGTGCACCAAGGCCACCCCCAAAGGGGTGTCGTAAAGGCCCAAGCGGATGAAGCGCACCGCCAGGGGAATGGCCAGGATGGCCAAGGGAAAGGCCCGGGTCATGAGCACCAGGATCCGGAAGAGATCAGCCCCCCGAAAACGGTAGCGGGCCAAAGCGTAGCCCGCAGGGGCTCCCAAAAGGAGGGAGAACAGCATGGTGAGGGCCGCCACCAGCAAGCTGTTGCCCAGGGCCTTCCCCACCCCAGGCACCTCCAGGAAAGCCCTTAGGACCTCCAGGGAAAGGGGGGAGGGGTAAAGGGGTTTGGGGTAGGCGAAAACCGCCTGGCGCTCGGATAGGGCCAGGGAGGCCAGGAGGTAGATAGGGAACGCCACCCAAAGAACCAGAAGGAGGGCCAAGCTGTAGTAAACCAGGGCCACCCGCCTCATGCTCCCACCTCCGGCCGCACCCGGAGAAGGCGCAGATAGGCCAAAGTCGCCAGAACAGAGATGAGGAGAATAAGAACCGCGTAAGCCGCCGCCACCTGAGGGTTCTGGTAAGCGGTGTACCAGTAGTAGGCCTCTCCCGCCAGCACCGGAAGATTCCGCCCACCCAACGCCAGGACCACGGCAAAGACTTCAAAGGCCAAGATGGTCCTGAGGATAAGGGCAGCCTGGAGGCTGGGTTTGAGAAGAGGCAGGGTAACCCGCAAGAAGCGTCGCCAGGGTGTGGCGCCGAAGACCTCCGCCGCTTCCCCGTACTCCTTGGGTATAAGTTGCACCCCTGCGACCAGGATCACGAAGACCAGGGCCGTGGCCCGCCACAACTCGGCTACCACCACCGCCAGAAAGAGAAAAAGAGGGGTCTCGTAGCTAAGCCATAGTCTGGGCATCTCCAGAAGCCCAAAGGCCTGGAGGAAGGTGTTCAGGTAACCCCTCTCGGTGAAAATCGCCAGCCACACAATTCCCGCCGCCAGGTCGGAAATGCCCAAAGGAAGGGTCCAGAAGTAGAGGAAGAGGTCCCGTCCCCGTTTAAGCCCCTGCACCAGGAGGGCCATAACCAGGGCCAAAGCCACCTGGAGGGGAACGACGATTGCGGTGAGGAGAAGGGTATTCCTCAGAGCATCTTTAAAGTACAGGTCCCTGCCCATCCGTTGATAGGCTTGGAGGCCCCACCCCTCTCCCTCCCGCAAGGAGAGGAGAACCACCTCCACCAGGGGGGCCAGGAACAGGAAAAGCAGGAAGAGGGTAGCAGGAAGAACCAAGAGGTAAGGGGTGAGGGCCTCCCGCCGCATGGCCTACTCCACCGGGCAAGCCCCTCGGCTCGGGGGATCGGGAGCCCAGCAGGGAGCCCCGGTCTCCTGCATGATCCGCCGCAAGTTAGCCGCTTCCTGATCCAGAACCCGGCGGATGTCCTCGCCTCTAAGAACGATGCGGGCAAAGGTGTCCACGTAAACCTTATTGAACTCCCCGCCCTTGGCCCCTAGACCCACGGGAAGGAGACTTGGCAAGGCAGCGCTTCCACCCGCCTGGCGGGCAATGGCCTCCGCAGCCATACGGATGCCCTGGGGAAGGTCCGGGGGTAGGCGCACGTCCACCACGGGGAAGAAACCCACTTCCCGGAGGGTAGTCAACTGCACCGAAGGCCGGGTCAGGTACTCAATGAGCTCCAAAGCACCCGCCCGGTTAGGGGCTCCTTTGGGCACCGCCAGCCCTGCCAGGACCGGCATGAAGCCCCTTCCCCTGGGGCCGATGGGGGCAGGGAAGGCCACGAAGTCCTGGGGACGTTGCCTTAACGCATCCAGAAGCCTGGCGGTGTGATCCCAGGCCACCAGAACCTCCCCGGCCAAAAGAGGCTCCTGCATAAAGTCATAGGTGGTGGACTGGGGATTAACGTAGCGCCAGAGCTCCCGGAACTCCCGCCACATCGCCTCTGCCTCCTGACTCCGGTACCTCACCACCGCGCTCGCCGTGTAGGAGGGGTAGAGGTATCCCTGGAAGAAGCGGTGAATCAATCCCCTGGGGCCCGCCGGAAAGCCCAAAAGCCTCCTTCCCGTAGCCTGCTGCATATTGGCTGCCCATTCCTTAAGCTGGGAGTAGGTAAGGGCGTTCAGGTCCGCTCTGGGGGGCAAGTACCGGAGGGCCTCCCGGTGAGCTACCATGATGTAAGTGGCCTGCATCCAAGGGACGTAATAGGTATTCCCAGTGCCCAGCTTAGCCAAGCCCAGGAAGCTTTGGGGAAAGCGGCGATCAGCCAAGCGAGGCAAGAAATCGTCCAAGGGATCCAAGGCTCCTGCAGCTAGGAAGGGGGGGAAATCCCCGTGCAGTCCACCCAAAAGGCTCACACTAATCCGGCCTGCCCTGACCTCAGCTAGAACCCGGTCGGTGAAGGGACCCGTGTCCTCCGGGATAAACTCCACCCGACCCGGGAAGTCCTTAAGGATCACCTGGCGCATCTTCTGGGCCTCCTCCAGGGGTCTAAGCTGGGTGGAGAGGAAGACCACGCCTCCCTGGCCCCAGGCCAACCCCGCCAGAACCAACCCCAAAACCAGCCAGCGCATTCCAAACCTCCTCTCGCCAGGCCTTTCCCCGCCCGGCTCAGGGGTCACACAGGGGCCGGACCATCCGTGCCCCTCAGGACCAACTCCGGAACCCAGACCTCCCGGAGCTCCTCCACCGGCCTTCCCTCGAGACGGGCAAGGAGAAGCTCCACCAACCGGCGCCCTTCCTCCCTGAAGGGTTGCCGCAGGGTGGAAAGGGGCGGATCAGTATAAGAGCTGAAGGGAAGGTCATCGTAGCCGATGAGGGAAACCTGCTGACCCGGCCTTAGACCCCGCTTCTTGAGGGCATGCAGGACTCCCCAGGCCATGCGGTCGGTGGCGGCCAAAATGGCAGTGGGGGGCTCAGGGAGACTTAAAAGGGCCTCAGCAGCCATCAGACCCCCTTCCTCAGTGAGATCCCCCTGCTGCAGGTACTCCTCTGGGGGTTCTAGCCCCACCTCCCGCATGGCCCAAAGGTAACCCTCAAGCCGGTGCCGGGCGAAGTTGAGTTCGGGAGGAGCGCCGATAAAGGCAATTCGCCGGTGGCCCAGCTCCAGGAGGTGAACCGTGGCCCGGTAGAATCCTAGGGTACCGTCCATATCCAAAAAGGGAAAGGGTTTCGTCACCCCCTGGCTCCTGCCGTGGGCTACAAAGGGAAAATCTTTCTCCAAAAGGTAAAGGATCCTTTCATCCCGCACCCGGGTGCGGGCCACCACCAAAGCATCCACCCGTCGTTCCTCCACCAGGTGCCGGTAACAGTCCAGCTCCTCTGGACCCGGGGGGCAAGCGGTTACCAGAAGGTCTAACCCTATTTCCCCGAGGGCTTCCCCAATCCCTGTCAGGAGCTCCAGAAAAAAAGGATCAGCGAACTGCCCCTTGGGAGCTGGAATCACTATCCCCACCGCCTCCGTACGGCCCTTGCGCAAGCGACGGGCCAGGGGATGGGGGCGGTACCCTAGGGCCTCCGCCGTTTCGAGAACCCGCTTCCGGGTCTCGGGAGCCACGTCGCTGTAACCTGCAAGGGCCCGGGAAACTGTGGTCACGGAAAGGCCAAGATGGGCGGCAAGATCCTTAAGGCGCACCGGCATCCTCCAAAACGATTTGGATATCATCGTAAAGGCAAACCCCGGGGTTGTCAACCCCGGGGAAGGATACGAACAAGCTAAGCGCCTTTAAGCCACTCCTCCGCGATCTGCACAGCGTTTAAGGCAGCTCCCTTTAAGAGCTGGTCCCCCACCACGAAAAAGTCCAGGCCGTTGTCAAAGGCCAAGCTCTGACGGATCCTCCCCACCTCCACATTCCACTTGCCGCTGGCCGTGAGGGGCATGGGGTAGCGCTTGGCCTGGGGCTCGTCCACCACCTCCACCCCTGGGGCCTGGGCCAGCACCTCCCGGGCCGCCTCCGGGGAGACGGGCCTTTCAAACTCCACGCTCACCGCCTCGGCATGGGCCCTAAGGGTGGGCACCCGCACCGCGGTGGCGCTGATCCTTAGGGAGTCATCCCCAAAGATCTTGTGGGTCTCCCACACCACCTTCATCTCCTCCCGGGTATAGCCGTTTTCCTGGAAGGTATCTATGTGAGGGATGACGTTGAAGGGCAAAGGGTGGGCGAAGACCTCGGCCACCGGGCTTTCCCCGTGCAGGTAGCGGTGGGTTTCCCTTAATAGCTCCTCCATCCCCTTGGCCCCGGCCCCGCTGGCCGCCTGGTAGGTGGCCACGATGACCCGCTTCGCCCGAAAGGCCCGGTGCAGGGGCCAAAGGGCCATGACCAGGATGGCCGTGGTGCAGTTGGGGTTGGCAATGATGCCCTGGTGTTGGAAGATTCGCTCCCGGTTCACCTCTGGCACCACCAGGGGCACATGGGGCTCGTAGCGCCAGGCGCTGGAGTTGTCGATCACCAAGGCTCCCCCTTGGGCCCAAACGGGGGCCAGGGCCTTGGAAAGGGACCCTCCGGCGCTGGCCAGCACCAGGTCCACGGGCAGAGGCCCCTCGGGAAGGGGCTCCACCGGAATGGCCTCCCCCCGGAAGACCATGGTCTTGCCCGCAGAGCGGGGGGAAGCGTACAGCCTAAGCTCACTCAAGGGAAAGTTCCGGGCCTCGAGGACCTTGAGGATCTCCTGCCCCACGGCCCCCGTGGCCCCTACCACGGCCACCCTCATCCTCTCTCCTCCTTGCTGGCCACCCAGAAGCCCACCATGGTTTCGCCTCCCAGACCTTCTTCACCCAAAGGGCTACCCCAGCACCTTGGCCCGCAGAAGGGCTGGACCCCGCAGGGGAAGGACCTCGTCCTCCTTTAGATCCAGCAAAGCCAGGGTGTTTCCCTCATGGTCCACAAACTCGACCATGTAGCCACCCTTGGGATAGACCAGGACCACCGTACCCACATCCCCCGCCTCGAGGCCCACTTCCCTGTGGTCGCGCTTAAGAACCACCAGATCGTGCTCGCGGATCATTTCTCCCTCCACGGGTAGGCGGTCACCAAGCGAAAGGTATCCTCTCCCTCCCCACGATACCAAACGCTTTGCAGGAGAACCGGACCCGTGGGGCAGACCAAAGGGCCCCTTAGGACCAAGACCTCCCCTACCACCTGAGCTTCTCCCGCAAAAACCCCTCCAGCTCCTCCACGTGAAGTCGGATCTGCTCCATGGTGTCCCGGTCCCGCACGGTGACCGTGTCCTTGAGCCGGGTGGTCCCATCCTTGCTCTGCCCGATGGTGTCGTAGTCCACGGTGATGGCGAAGGGGGTGCCCACCTCGTCGTGGCGGCGGTAGGCTTTGCCGATGTTGCCGGTGTCCTCGTAGAGGATCCGGCCCAACCCCAGGGCCTGGAGCCGGGCCTTCAAACGCTTGGCGTACTCGGTGATCTCCGGGCGGTTCCTGACCAGGGAGATGACCGCCACCTTGATGGGGGCGAGCTGGGGCTTAAGCTTTAGGACGATGCGTTCCTCCCCATTCGGAAGCTCCTCCCGGGTGAAGGCCTCCGCGAGGAGGGCCAAGACCCCCCGGTCCACCCCGGCCGAGGGCTCGATCACGTAGGGGACAAACCACTTGCCGGTATCGGGGTCCCGGTAAGCCAGGCGGGCGGTGGAGTGCTCGTTTTTAAGCACCCGGGCGGTGATGCCAAGCTCCTCCTGGTCCTTGGTGTGGCTCCCCAGGTCAAAGTCCGTGCGGTTGGCGATCCCCTCCAGCTCCTCGAGGCCATGGGGAAAGCGGTAGAGGATGTCCACCGTGGCCTTGGCGTAGTGGGCCAGCTCCTCGGGGGGCTGCTCGTAGGGGACCAGGTTATCTCGGCTTAAGCCCATCTCCTGCCACCACCGAAGCCTCTCCTCCACCCAGTAACGGTGCCAGTACTCGTCCTCCCCCGGGCGGACGAAGTACTCGATCTCCATCTGCTCGAACTCCCGCACCCGGAAGATGAAGTTCCTGGGGGTGATCTCGTTGCGGAAGGCCTTGCCGATCTGGGCGATGCCGAAGGGAAGCTTGCGGCTGGTGCTGTCCAGGACGTTCTTGAAGTTCACGAAGATGCCCTGGGCGGTCTCCGGGCGCAAGTAGGCCAGGGAAGCCTCGTCCTCCACCGGGCCCACGTAGGTCTTGAACATCATGTTGAAGTAACGGGGTGGGGTCCAGTCCCCGGGCTCAGCGGTGGCGGGATCCAGCACCCCGGCTGCGGTCATGGCCCCCCCAGCCCTTTCCGGGGCCTGCATCATGGCCTGGACCAGGGCATGAAGGTTATCCTCCTCCACCTCCATGGCCCGGTAGAGCCTCCTGAGCACCTCTTCCGGCTGCTCCTTGAGGAGGTGATCCAGGCGGTAGCGCTTCTTGGTGATGCGGTTATCCACCATGGGATCGGCAAAGGTGGCCTCGTGGCCGGAATAGTACAGGACCAAGCGGTGGGTGAGGACGCTAGCATCCAACCCCTCCATGTCGTCCCGCTCGTAGACGTTCCTTCGCCACCAGGCCTGCTTCAGGTTGTTCTTGAGCTCCACCCCCAAAGGACCGTAGTCGTAGGTCCCCTGGAGGCCCCCGTAGATCTCGGAGCCCTGAAAGATAAACCCCCTGCGTTTGCAAAGCGCCACCAGTTCGTCAAGGCTGCTCGCCGGCATCGTTCCTCCCAAAGGGGGCCTAGGCCCCCGGTTACAGGGCATATTACCGGAAGGAGGGGCCAAGGCACCACGGGAACCCATGGTGAGCCCAGGCGCAAACCCCCGCCCATGCCCGGCTTACGCTAGAATAGGTGACGAGGGGAGCATGAACAGGTACGACGATCGCGCCAGGCTGGTTTTCCACTACGCAAGGGAGGAGGGGAGCCGCTTAGGCCACTCCATGATCGGCCCAGAGCACCTCCTCCTGGGCCTGATGCGCGAGGGGGGTACGGCGGCCCGCATCCTCCAGGAGTACGGGGCAAGCCTCGAGGCCATGCGCCGCATGGTGGAGGAGCTGGTGGGCCGCGGCGAGGGGAGCCGCACCGGAGAACCCCCTGCCATTACGCCCAGGGCCAGGCGGGTCATGGAGCTGGCCAGCGCCGAGGCCCGCAACATGGGGGCCCCGGTGATCGGCACCGAGCACATCCTCCTGGGCATCATCCGAGAGGGTGACGGGATCGCCTACCGCATCCTCTCCCACTTCGCCAAGGACGTGGACGCCATTCGCTGGCGCATCCTGGCCATGGCCGACAGCCGGGAGCGGGAAAAGCCGGTGAACACGCCCTTCCTGGACGAGTACGGCCGTGACCTCACCAAGGAGGCCCGGGAGGGCAAGCTGGATCCCGTCATCGGCCGGCAGGAGGAGATCAACCGGGTGATCCAGATCCTGGCCCGGCGCTCCAAGAACAACCCCGTCCTCATCGGGGACCCCGGGGTGGGCAAGACCGCCATCGTGGAGGGGTTGGCCCAGGCCATCGTGGAGGGCCGGGTTCCCCCCATCCTCAAAGGAGCCCAGGTGGTGGCCATTGACCTCGCCGGGGTGGTGGCGGGGACCAAATACCGGGGCGAGTTTGAGGAGCGCCTGCGCCAGATCATTGAAGAGCTCAAAAACGCCAAGGTCATCGCCTTCATTGACGAGCTCCACACCCTGATCGGGGCCGGCGGGGCCGAGGGTACCCTAGATGCCGCCAACATCCTGAAACCCGCCCTGGCCCGGGGGGAGATCCAGGTGATCGGGGCCACCACCACCGGGGAGTACCACCGCTACATAGAGAAGGACGCGGCCCTGGAGCGGCGCTTCCAGCCGGTGATCGTCCTGGAGCCCTCCCCGGAGGAAACCTTGGAGATCCTCAAAGGCCTCCGTCCCCGCTACGAGGCCCACCACGGGGTCATCATCCCCGACGAGGTCCTGGAGCTTTCCGTCAAGATCGGCATCCGTTCCCTCCCAGGGCGCAACTTCCCCGACAAGGCCATCGACCTCATTGACGAGGCGGCCTCGAGGGTCCGCCTGAACGCCTCCTTGGGCCTGCCCGTGGCCGAGGAGGAGGACGGGACCCCCGTGGTGACCCGGGAGGACATCGAGGCGGTGGTGGACTCCTGGGGCGGGATCTACGTGGACGACAAGGACGACGAGAAGCTCATGCGCCTCGAGGAGGAGCTTAGAAAGCGGGTGGTGGGCCAGGAGGAGGCCATCCGCGCTCTGGCCAGCGCCCTTAGGCGGGCCCGGGTGGGTCTGGGAGGCCGGACCCGGGTGGCAGCCAGCTTCCTCTTCGTGGGCCAAAGCGGGGTGGGCAAGACCCAGCTGGCCAAGGCCCTGGCCGAGGTGCTCTTCGGCTCCGAGCGGGCCCTCATCCGCTTTGACATGTCCGAGTTCCAGGAGCCCCACTCCGTTTCCAAGCTGATCGGGGCCCCTCCCGGCTACGTGGGCTACGAGCAGGGGGGCCGGCTCACGGAGGCGGTGCGCCGCCAGCCCTTCAGCGTGGTCCTCCTGGACGAGATTGAGAAGGCCCACCCCGACATCTACAACACCTTCCTGCAGGTGCTGGACGAGGGCCGCCTCACGGACGGCATGGGGCGGACCGTGGACTTCCGCCGAGTCATCCTCATCATGACCTCCAACACCGGCTACAACGTGGGCCCGGCCATCGGCTTCACCAGCAAGGAAGTGGACACGGAATCCCCCCTCAAGTCCCTCTTTACCCCCGAGTTCCTGGACCGGCTGGACGAGGTGATCCGCTTCCGCCCCCTCACGGAGGAGGAGCTGGTGCAGGTGGCCCGGATGATGCTGGACGACATCCAGAAGGAGCTGCAATCCCGGGACATCACCGTGCGCTTTGCCCCCGAGGTGGCCCGGTTCGTGGTGGAGCAGGCCCCCAAGACGGGGAGCGCCCGGGCCATCCGGAGCATCATCCGGGAACGCATCGAAGATCCCCTCTCCCTGGCCCTCCTCAAAAAACCCACCGGCCACCTCTACGTGAACGTGGAGGATGGGCACCTGGCCTTCCACGAGGTGGAGGGGGAAGAGCTTTTGGTTTAGATGTTCCCAGGAATCCCAAGGCCCTGCCTCCTCCCCTCGAGGGGGCCGTTTTTTCTCGGGCCCCTCGAGGCCTGAACCCATGGCCAAGACCTCCTATACCTGCGTGGAATGCGGTTACCGCACCCCCAAGCCCCTGGGACGGTGCCCGGCCTGCGGTGCCTGGGAGAGCTTCCAGGAGGTAGCCCCCTCCCCCCGTGCCCCATCCCGCCAAGCCCACCTGGAAGCCCCCTCGCCGATTTCCCTCTCCCAGGTGAACGAGGCCGAGGAGAAGCGCTTCTCCTCTGGTCTTTCCGAGGTGGACCGGGTCTTGGGCGGGGGGTTCGTGCCGGGGGAGGTGGTCCTCCTGGGGGGAGAACCCGGGGTGGGCAAGAGCACCCTCCTTCTGGAGCTGGCCAAGCACCTCACCAGGAAGGTCTACTACCTGGCCGGAGAGGAATCCCCGGCCCAGATCAAGCTGAGGGCGAGGAGGCTTGGGGTAAAAGAGCTCCTTCTCCTAAAGGAAACCCGCCTGGAGCCCCTTTTGACCCTCCTGGAAAGGGAGCCGCCAGAGGTGCTCTTCGTGGATTCCATCCAGACCATTGAGGCCGGGGGAAGCCCAGGTAGCCTGGTGGCGGTGCGGGAGGCCACCCACGCCTTCGTGCGCCTGGCCAAGGAGGAGGGCATCACCACCCTTTTGGTGGGCCACGTGACCAAGGAGGGGGTGGTGGCCGGGCCCAAGAGCATAGAGCATGCGGTGGACGCCACCCTCTACCTGGAAAGCGCCGGGGTCTACCGGGTCTTGCGCAGCGCCAAGAACCGCTTCGGCCCCGTGGGGGAGCTCGGGGTCTTCCGCATGGAGGAGGAGGGCCTGGTGGAGGTGCAGAATCCCTCGGAGGCCTTCCTTCTGGAAAGGCCCCTCGGGGTTCCGGGAAGCGCCATCGCCCTGGCCCTGGCGGGAGAAAGAGCCCTGGCCCTCGAGGTCCAGGCCCTGGCCGCCAAAACCCCCTTCCCCGCCCCCAGGCGGGTGGTCCAGGGCCTGGATGCCAGGCGGGTGGACATGGTCCTGGCGGTCCTGGAAAGGCGGCTGGGCCTTCCCCTAGGGAACCTGGACATCTACGTGAACCTGGCAGGAGGGCTTAAGGTGCAGGACCCGGGCCTGGATCTGGCGGTGGCCTTGGCGGTGTATTCTGCGGTGGTGGGCAAGGCCCTGCCCCCGGACCTGGCGGTGGTGGGGGAGGTGGGGCTTCTAGGCGAGGTGAGGAGCGTCATAGGATTGGAAAGGCGGCTTAGGGAAGGGGAGCGGGCGGGGTTTTTCCGCATCCTCCACCCCGGGAACACCAAGGCCCTCAAGGAAGCCGTGGAGCAATACCTGGGATGAGTTCCCCACTTCTTTTCTACCTGCTTTTTGCCTTTTTAGGCTACCAGCTGGCGGTGGGCTTGGAGGGACTCGGGCTTCTCCCCCGCTCGGCGGGCCTTCTCTCCTTGAACCGGCTTTACCTGACCCTGGCCGGTTTCCTCACCGGGGTCCTTTTGGCCCCCCGCCTCGAGGCCTTCTTGCAAAACCGGCTCCGCCGCCTAAGGGAGCTCCCCCCGGAAGTGCCCGTGGCCCTGACCCTAGGGGCCACCCTTGGCCTCCTCCTCACCGTCTTGCTCACCACCCTCCTCTCCCAGGTGCCGGGCTTCTCCCCCTACCACAGCCTCCTCCTGGCCCTCTTTCTGGTGGGGCTTTTCTCCTACCTGGCCCTGGGCTACAAGGACTACCTGCGCCTTCCCCAAACCCCCCGCCGCCCCCAAGGGGGCAAGGTGCTGGACACCAGCGTCCTGGTGGACGGCAGGGTAGCGGAGGTGGCGGCCACGGGGTTCCTGGAAGGCCCTCTTTACGTGCCCCACTTTGTCCTCAAGGAGCTCCAGCACTTCGCCGACAGCCCCGACCCCCTCAAGCGGGCCAAGGGCAGGCGGGGGCTGGAAACCCTGGAGAGGCTTAAGGAGCTTGTGGTCCTCGAGGTCCTGGAGGAAGCCCTCAAGGGGGAAAGCGTGGACGAGAAGCTCCTCTTCCTGGCCCGGGACCTAACAGCCGCCCTGGTAACCAACGACCTGGCCCTCTTACAGATGGCCAGGATCTACGGGGTGAAAGCCCTTTCCGTCCAGGCCCTGGCCCAGGCCCTCCGTCCCCAGCTCAAGGTGGGGGACACCCTGAAGCTCCTCATCCTGAAGGAGGGTAAGGAGCCCCACCAGGGGGTGGGCTACCTGGAGGATGGCTCCATGGTGGTGGTGGATGGGGGGATCCGCTACCGGGGCCAGGAGGTGGAGGTGGTCATCACCCAGGCCATCCAGACCCAGGTGGGCCGCCTCTTCTTCGCCCAGCCTGCCGCCGAAGCGCAAAGCTAATGGCCGAAAGCCCGGTAGCTTATAATGCCTAACGGCCTTGGCCGGCCAAGGAGGTGGAAAGCTTGAACCTGCACGAGTATCAAGCCAAGGAGATCCTGGCCCGTTATGGGGTACCGGTGCCGCCCGGCAAGGTGGCCTACACCCCCGACGAGGCCAAAAGGATCGCGGAGGAGCTGGGCAAGCGGGTGGTGATCAAGGCCCAGGTGCACGTGGGCGGGAGAGGTAAGGCCGGGGGCGTGAAGCTGGCGGACACCCCCCAGGAAGCCTACGAGAAGGCCCAGGCCATCCTGGGGATGAACATCAAGGGCCTTACGGTGAAGAAGGTCCTGGTGGCCGAGGCGGTGGACATCGCCAAGGAGTACTACGCCGGCCTCATCCTGGACCGCTCCCAAAAACGGGTGGTCCTCATGCTCTCCAAGGAAGGGGGGGTGGACATCGAGGAGGTGGCGGCGGAGCGCCCGGAGGCCATCCACAAGTTCTGGATCGACCCCCACAAGGGCTTTCGGGCTTTTGAGGCCCGGGAGATGGTGAAACAAGCGGGCCTCGAGGGCAACCTCAACAAGCTGGCCCAGGTCCTGGTGGCCCTCTACCGGGCCTACGAGGGGGTGGATGCCTTCATCGCCGAGATCAACCCCCTGGTGGTCACCACCGAGGGCCAGATCGTGGCCGCCGACGCCAAGATTGTCCTGGACGACAACGCCCTCTTCCGCCATCCCGATCTGGCCGAGCTTCGCGAGATCGAAGCCGAACACCCCCTGGAGGTGGAGGCCAGCAACTACGGCTTCGCCTACGTGAAGCTTCAGGGGAACATCGGCATCATCGGCAACGGGGCCGGCCTGGTCATGTACACCCTGGACCTGGTGAACCGGGTGGGGGGTAAGCCCGCCAACTTCCTGGACATCGGGGGCGGGGCCAAGGCGGAGGTGGTCTATAACGCCCTCAAGTTGGTCCTTAAGGACCCCGACGTGAAGGGGGTGTTCATCAACATCTTCGGCGGCATCACCCGCGCGGACGAGGTGGCCAAGGGCGTCATCCGGGCCCTGGAGGAGGGGCTTCTCACCAAGCCCGTGGTCATGCGGGTGGCGGGAACCGCCGAGGAGGAGGCCAAAAAGCTTCTGGAAGGCAAACCCATCTACATGTACCCCACGTCCATCGAGGCGGCCAAGGCCATCGTGGCCATGGTGGGAGGTGCGGCGTGATCCTGATCAACCGTGAAACCCGCGTCCTGGTCCAGGGCATCACCGGCCGGGAGGGGCAGTTCCACACCCGGCAGATGCTGGAATACGGCACCAAGGTGGTGGCCGGCGTGACCCCGGGCAAAGGGGGTAGCGAGGTCCTGGGTCTTCCCGTGTACGACACGGTAAAGGAAGCCGTGGCCCACCATGCTATTGACGCTTCCATCATCTTCGTGCCGGCGCCTGCCGCAGCGGATGCGGCCCTCGAGGCGGCCCACGCCGGCATCCCCCTCATCGTCCTCATCACCGAGGGCATCCCCATCCTGGACATGGTGAAGGCGGTGGAGGAGATCAAGGCCCTGGGAAGCCGCCTCATCGGGGGCAACTGCCCGGGCATCATCAGCGCCGAGGAGAGCAAGATCGGCATCATGCCCGGCCACGTGTTCAAGCGGGGGAAGGTGGGGCTCATAAGCCGCTCCGGCACCCTCACCTACGAGGCCGCCGCCGCCCTTTCCCAGGCGGGCCTGGGCACCACCACCACGGTGGGCATTGGAGGCGACCCGGTGATCGGCACCACCTTTAAGGACCTCCTCCCCCTCTTCAACCAGGACCCCGAGACCGAGGCCGTGGTCCTCATCGGGGAGATCGGGGGATCCGACGAGGAGGAGGCCGCAGCCTGGATCAAGGAGAACATGAAAAAGCCCGTGGTGGGCTTCATCGGCGGCCGTAGCGCCCCGAAGGGCAAGCGCATGGGCCACGCCGGAGCCATCATCATGGGGAACGTGGGCACCCCGGAGTCCAAGCTGAAGGCCTTCGCCGAGGCAGGTATCCCCGTGGCCGACACCATCGACGAAATCGTGGACCTGGTGAAGAAGGCCTTGGGCTAAAAGCCCTTAAGCCTCCCACCCTGGCCGAGCCAGGGTGGGGTGTTTTTACACCCTGCCCGTGGCCTCGGCCATCCAGCGAAGCCGTTCCCCGTGCTCGGGCAGGAGCTGGCCGGGCCTAAGCCGCCAAGCCCAGTTGCCCGAGGGGCGCCCAGGGTAGTTCATCCGGGCCTCGCTTCCCAACGCCAACACATCCTGCACGGGGTAGACGGCCAGCCTGGCCACCGACTTCATCCCCAGGTGCATGAGGGCCCAAGGCACCTCCTCCTCCCTGTGAAAACCGAGGCCCCACTCCGCCAGGTAACGCTCCATAAAAGCCCTTTCGTGCGGGCTGGCGGTGCGGTACCAGCCCAAGGTGGTGTCGTTGTCGTGGGTGCCGGTGTAGACCACCACCCGGCCGTGGGAGGGGTAGTTGTGGGGCAGGAAGGGGTTTTCCATCCCCCCGTCAAAGGCGAACTGCAGGACCTTCATCCCCGGAAGGCCAAACCGGTCCCTCAGGGCCTCCACCTCGGGGGTGATCACCCCCAGGTCCTCCGCCAGGATGGGCACCCGGCCAAAGGTTTCCTGAATCTTCTGAAAGAGCTTCTCCCCCGGGGCCTTCACCCAGCGTCCCTCCACTGCCGTGGGGCAGGAGGCAGGGATCTCCCAGTAGGCTTCAAAGCCCCGGAAGTGGTCGATGCGCACCAGGTGGAAAAGCTCCAAGGCCTTCCTCAGGCGCTCTATCCAGAAGGAGAACCCCTCCCTTTCCAGCACCTCCCAGCGGTACAGGGGATTCCCCCAGCGCTGGCCCGTTTCCGAAAAGTAATCCGGCGGCACCCCCGCCACCACCGTGGGCCTTCCCTCCTCATCCAGGTGGAACCACTCGGGGTGGGCCCAGACCTCCGCGGAGTCCTCGGCCACGAAGATGGGCATGTCGCCGATCAAGGAGAGGCCCAAGGCCTCCGCCGCCTCCCTCAAGGCCTGCCACTGCCGGAAGAAAAACCACTGGGTCCAGGCGTGGAAGGCCACCTCTTGGGAGAGGGCCAAAGATGCTTCCCTTAAAGCCCTTTCCTCCCTCAGGCGGAGGGGCATGGGCCAGCGGTTCCAGGGAAGGCCTCCGTGGTGGGCCTTCAAGGCCATGAAGAGGGCGTAGTCATCCAACCAGCTCCTTTCCCGGTCCCAAAAGGCCTGAAAGGCCTCCTTTTCCTCCCGGCTAGCCCGCTCCTGGAAACCCCGGAAGGCTTCCCTAAGCGCCGGCCACTTCCAGGCGTAGAGCCAGCCGTAATCCACCCGGCCCTCGGGAAAACCGGGGTCCTCGAGGCGGAGGTACCCCGCCTCCGCCAGAGGGCGGAGGTCGATGAGGTAGGGGTTCCCGGCAAAGGCGCTGAAGGACTGGTAGGGGGAGTCTCCGTATCCTGTGGGCCCTAAGGGCAAAACCTGCCAGTAGCGGGCCCCAGACTCCCCCAGGAATCGGAGGAAGGCAAAAGCCTCCTCCCCAAGAACGCCAACCCCATAGGGTCCGGGAAGGCTGGTGGGGTGCAGAAGCAGGCCATAGGCGCGCGGAAGCTCCATGGTCCCAGTTTACCCCAGGTTTGGAAACCCTTCCAGAGGCTGACAGAGCCTAAGCGGTTTGGGTCCACCAGGGAATCGGGCAAGCCAAAGCCTAGCCCACCTTGTTCCCCTTCTCGTCGTAGGTGTAAAACCCTCGGCCGGTCTTGCGGCCCAGAAGCCCCGCCTGCACCATGCGGCGGAGAAGAGGAGAAGGCCGGTACTTGTCGTCGCCAAAGCCCCGGTGCAACACCTCCATGATGGCCAAACAGGTATCCAAGCCGATAAGGTCAGCCAGCTCCAAGGGACCCATAGGGTGGTTCATCCCCAGGCGCATGACCCCGTCGATGGCCTCCTTGGTGGCCACCCCTTCCCTCAGGGCCTCGATGGCCTCGTTGATCATGGGCATGAGGAGGCGGTTGGAGACGAAGCCGGGGTAGTCCTGCACCTCGAGGGGGGTCTTCCCCATCCGCCTCGCCACCTCCACCACCACATCCCGGGTTTCCTCGGAGGTAAGCTCCCCCCGGATCACCTCCACCAGCTGCATGAGGGGCACGGGGTTAAAGAAGTGCATGCCGATGAAGCGCTCCGGCCTACCCGAGTAGCGGGCCAAGGCGGTGATGGGGATGGAAGAGGTGTTGCTGGCGAGAATCGCCTCGGGCTTCACCAGGCTTCCCAGGCGCTCAAAGAGGCGGCGTTTTTCCCCCTCGTCCTCCACGATGGCCTCCACGATCAGGTCCGCCTCCGCCAGGTCCCCCAGGACCACGGTGGTGCGGATCCGCCCTAAGGTGGCCTCGAGGTCCTGCGGGGCAATCCGCCCCTTCTCCACGAACCTGCCTAGGGAACGCTGGATGGCCTTCAGGCCCCTTTCCAGGAAGCTTTCGGCCACGTCCACCAGCACCACCTCAAAACCCGCCTGGGCCGCCACCTGGGCAATCCCGCTTCCCATCTGCCCTGCGCCCACCACGCCGATTTTCCTTACCTCCATAACGGCACCTCGGGGGCTATTTTACGCCCTTAAGGTTCACCAAAAGGACGCCCGCCAGGGCCAGGGTCCCGCCCACCAGGGATAAGGGGGAAGGCACCTCGCCCAGCCAAAGGTAGGCGACGAGGATGGCCAGGACTGGGGAAAGGTACAAAAAGCTGGACAAACGGGAGGCCGGGGTACGGGAAAGGGCATAGGTCCAGGTGAGGTAGGCCAAGGCGCCAGGGAAAATCCCCAAATAGAGGGTGCTGAGAAGGGCCGGGCGAGGCGCGGCGAGAAGGGCCTCCCCCAGGCCGGGAAAGAAGACGAAAAGGGGCAGCGTACCTAACACCATGGTGTAGACCGTCATCTCCCGGCTACCGTAACGGGCAAAAAGGGGCTTCTGCCAGACGAAGTACAAGGAGGTGGAAAGGGCGGAAAGCAGGATCAAAAAAGCCCCCGGGCTCAAAGACACCCCACCCCCCTCGCCAAAGGCGATGAACAAGGAACCCATGAAGGCCAGGGCAAATCCCAGAAGCCCCATGGGCTTAAGCCGCTCCCCCAGGAGGAAATAGGAGAGAAGTGCGGTAAACACCGGCCCAGTGGCGATGAGGAGGCTAGCCGCCCCGGCGCTCACCGTTAGCTCCCCGTAAACCAAGGCGGTGTGGTACACGGTGATGCCCAAAAACCCCAGGAGGAAAAGCCGGGGAAGGTCCTCCCTCCTGGGTGGACGGAGGCCCAGACTTGACCTATATGCGGCTCCTGGAGTAAAGAGGGGGCATGACCCTGCGCGAAGCCCTGTCCCAGATCCCCGACCCCCGGGCCCGCAACCGGCAGTACCCCCTTTGGGGCCTCCTGGCCCTCATCCTGGTGGCTTTTCTTTCCCGCGTGGACTCCCTGAGGGGCGTGGAACGCTTCGCCCGCGCCAACCCCCACCTCTTGCCCCACCTGGGCCTGCGCAAGGCCCCAGGCCACACCGCCATCACCCTTCTCCTTCACCGCCTGGATCCTGAAAAGCTCCAAGCGGCCCTCCTCCAGGTCTTCCCCGAAGCCGACCTTGGGGAAGTCCTGGTGGTAGACGGGAAGCACCTGCGGGGAAGCGGCAAGGGGAAAAGCGCCCAGGTGAAGCTGGTGGAGGTCCTGGCCCTGCACCTCCATACCACCCTGGCCCAGGCCCGGGCGGAGGGGAGGGAGGACCAAGCCCTTTTGGAGCTCCTGGACCGCCTGGGGGCGGAGGGGCTCAAGGGGAAGGTGGTGGTGGGGGACGCGGGGTACCTGTACCCGGAGTTAGCGGGGAAGGTGGTGCAAAAAGGGGGGCGTACCTCTTTGTCCTGAAGGCTAACCAGGGGGAACTTTTGGAGTGGGCCTTGGAGGTGTTCAAGGGCATGGAGGAGAGGCGGCTTCCTGGCGAGACCGAGGCGGTGTGGAATCTGGTGCGGGATGGGGAGGTGTGGACCTACCGGGTTTGGGCTTCCCCCTACCTGCCGGAAGAGGTGCGGGCCTTTCCCGGGTGCCGGCAGGTGGTGCGGATGGAGCGGGAGGTGAGGCACAAGGGGACGGGGGAGGTGCGGCGGACGGTGAGCTACGCCCTCACCAGCTTGGGAGCCGAGGAGGCGGAGGCGAGGCGGCTTGGGGAGCTTCTCCTTTACCGGTGGGAGGTAGAGAACCGGTCCTTTTGGGTACGGGACGTTCTCCTCCACGAGGATGCCTGCCAGGTGCGGGGGGTGGGGGCACAGGTCTTGGCGGCCCTCCGGGCCTTTCTGGTCTCCATGCTTCACCGCCAAGGGGTCAGGGAGAAGAAGGCGGCCTTGGAGGCCTTCTCCTTCAACCCCCTCTCCGCCCTGCGCTTCCTGGGGCTCTATGCGGTATAGCGGTCAAGTCTGACGGAGGCCCTGAAAACGGGCATAGAGGAGGAGAAGGGCGCTGGCCACCAAAAAGCGCAGGAGGACCAGGTGGCCTGGACTCAGGCCCTCTAACCCCGCGCGGATGCCCGCAAAGGCGCTGGCCCAGAAGAGGATGGTGAGGAAGGCGGCTGCCAGGGCCTTAGGTTCCATAAGGACCCACCAAATAGTAGAGGCCCTGGTGCAAAAAACCCCTCTCCAAAAGGGCGCTCACCTCCTTAGCCCCCACCTGGCTCACCCGCTCCTTGACCGCGGAAAGGGAAAGGTAGCGCCCCGTGTAAAGGTATTCCATCCCCAGGTGGAACAGCCTCCCCATGGGGGTTTCCCCCGCAAACACCAAGGCCGTGGCCAGGGGCGTCTTGGCCCTCTCCACCTCCTCCTCCCGCACGCCCTCGCGGGCGATCCGGCCAAGCTCCTCTTGAAGGACGGCCAGCACCGCCTCCTTGTTCGTCGGGTCCGCCTGCACGTAAGCGTGGAAGAAGCCTGCCCGGTCCGCCTCCTCGTGGCCGAAGGAGGCCACCTCGGCAAGGCCTCTGTCCACCAGGGCGAAGTGGAGCCTTCCCGAACCCTCCTCTCCCAACAGATGGGCCAGGACCTGGGCGGCAAAGCGTTCCTCCTCCTGGTAGCTTACCCCGGGGAAAAGGCCCACCAGGTAGAGGGTACGGGCCTTCTCATAGGGGCGCTCCTCCACCCCCTGGGCGGGGCTTAAGGGCGGGTAGGCCCTTCCCGCCTCGCCCAAGGGCCAATCCTCCGTAAGCCTTTCCGCCTCGGCCACCAGGGCCTCAAAGTCCACCTTTCCCGTGGCGGCCAGCACCATGTTCTTGGGCAGGTAGCGCCTTTTGTGGTAGGCGGCCATGGCCTCCCGCGTCAGGGCGGTGATGCTCTCCACGGTGCCCAAGACGCTATTCCCCAAGGGGTGCCCCTGGAAAAAGCGGGCACGGGCCCAGTCGTAAGCCATGAAGCCCGGCCGGTCCTGGTAGCGGGCGATCTCCTCGAGGATCACCTTCTTCTCGGTGTCAAAATCCTCCTGGCGCAAAGCGGGGCGCATGAGCCTGGAAAAGAGTTCCAGAAGAGGAAAGGCGAACTCCGGCAACACGGCCCCGTAGAAGACCGTGGCCTCCTCGGAGGTGAAGGCGTTGTACTGGGCCCCCAGGCGGTCAAAGGCCAGGTTCACCGAAAGGGCGTCCATTCCCTCAGGGCCCTTGAAGACCATGTGCTCCAGGAAATGGCTTACCCCGCTCTCCTCCTTCGCCTCGTCCCGGGCCCCGGTCTTGACGAAGTAGCCCAGGGCCACGCTTCGGGCTTCCGGAAGCACCTCGGCGATGACCCTTAGGCCGTTTTTCAGCTCAGCCTCACGAAACATCGTCCACCTCTCCCAAAAGCCCCACCCAGGGGTTGCGGTAAGGATGCTCCCGCAAGAAGGCGTTCACCGCCCTTAGGCCCGTGGCCTCTATGGCCCCCTCGATCTCGGAAAGGGGCCGGATCCGCCCCAGCATGTAGAGGTCCCGGGCCATGGAACCTGCCCGGCTACGGATGGATTCATCCGCCATCACCAAGGCGGTCTTCAGCCCCACCTTGGCCCGGGAAAGCTCCTCCTCCGTGACGCCCTCCGCCAGGCGCTCCATCTCGGCCAGCATGACCCTTAGGGTTTCCCTGGCCCTCTCCTTGGTGGTGCCCCCGTAGGCCATGAGGAGGCCCTGCCCCCTGACCCCGGCGGGGAAGGCGCTCACCGCATAGACCAGGCCCCTTTTCTCCCGCACCTCGGTGAAAAGGCGGCTGCTCATACCTCCCGAAAGCACCTCCAAGGCCAGCCTGGCCGCGTAAAACCGGGGGTCCTCGGGGCCCACATCGGGATAGGCCAGGCCGATCTGCACCTGGGCCGTGGGTCGCTTGAGGGTAAAGGAATGGGGCTCCGAAAGAAGGGGGGTTGGGTAAAAGGCCTCCTCCCCCTCCCAGGCCAAAAGGGGCTCCACCGCTCCAAGAAGCCTCTCCCAGGAAATGCCTCCCGCCACCGCCAGGATGGCCCCCTTAGGGGTGTAGCGGCGCCGATAGTCCTCCCGCACCGCCTCAGGGGTAGCCCGCTTCAAGCTTTCCTCCTCCCCCAAGGGGTCCCGGCCGTGGGGGGAGAGGAAGACCCTTTTCCGGAGCTCGGAGAAAAGCTTCCTGGCGGGCTGGTCCTCCTGGGAAAGAAGGGCCTGCAGGGCCACGCTTCTCACCGCTTCAAAGCCCTCCTCGGGAAGCCGGGGATTCAGGAGAAGAAGGGCATAGAGCCGGAAAACCTCCTCCAGCACCTCCGGCAAAAAGGCGGCGGCAAAAAGGGTGTACTCCAGCCCCGCCCCGCTTTGCCGCCTGACCCCCAGGGAGTCCAGGGCCTGGGCCAGGCCCCGGGCATCCAGCTCCCCAGCCCCCTTCCATAACCAGCCCTCAATGAGGGTACTGGCCCCCAGAAGCCCCTCAGGCTCGTTCACCGCCCCGGCGGGCACCAGTAGCTGGAAGGCCACCCCGGGGTAGTCCCGCTCCTCGAGGGCCAGAACAAGCCCATTGGGTAGTCGCTCCACGCGGCTCACAGGCCTAAGGGTATCATGAAGGGCGTGAGGGAAGGGGAACTTCGGGAACGGCTCCTCAGGCCCCTATTGCGGGAGCTAAAGGACGGAGCCAGGGACCAGGTGGTGGTGGGGGGCTTGGAAAACCTCATCCAGAACCTGGCCAAACCCTTCCCCAGGCTCCAGAGCCTCTTCCAGGGGTATGGGGGAAAAACCCCGGAGGAACGAAAGGAGATCCTCTTGGAGGCCATCCGCTTCCTTAAAGACGGCCTGACGGCCCCTCCCCCCAGGGCACAGGCGGCCTCCCTCCCTTCCCCATCCCGCCGCCTTACCCCCCAGGACCCCGCCCACCTCCTGGTTCCCCCGCAAAGCCGGAAAAAGCTTGCGGAACTTTCCCTCCACACGGTGCGGGACCTCCTCCACTACTATCCCCGCCGCTACGAGGACCGCAGGACCCTCCCCGGGGTACGCTTCCTGGAGGACGGCCAGAAGGCCACCCTCTCCGTAAAGGTCCTGAGCAAGGAGCTGGTGAAGACCCCCAAGAAGGGGATGCAGCTGGTGCAGGTGCGGGCCCAGGACGCCTGGGGATTCCGCATCACCCTGGTCTGGTTCAACCAGACCTGGGTCCTTTCCCAGATCCAAGAGGGGGAGACCCTCATCGTCACGGGAAGGGTACAGAGGCGAAACGGGGTGCAGCTTTACGTGGAGCACTTTGAGAACGAGGGCACCGAGTCCCTCTCCACGGGCCGGATCGTGCCCATCTACCCTGCCAAGGAGGGCATCGGACAGGCCTTTTTGCGCCGCACCGCCCACCGGGCCCTGGAAACGGCCCTCCCCCTCCCCGACCCCCTGGAGCCTTACCGGGAGGAGCACCGCCTTCTTCCCTACTCCGAGGCCCTTCGCCAGATCCACTTCCCCGAGGACGAGGAGGCCCTCAAGAAGGCCCTCCTCCGCCTTAAGTTTGACGAGTACGTGCTCTTGGAGCTAAAAGCCCTCTTGGACGCCGGGGGGCTGGTCCTGGGCCGAAGCTTTAAGGTGGAGGAAACCTGGACGGAAACCTTCAAGAAAACCCTTCCCTTCCCCCTGACCCGGGCCCAGGAAAGGGTTATGGCGGAGATCGCCCAGGACATGCAAAGCCCCAGGCAGATGGCCCGCCTCCTCCAGGGGGACGTGGGCTCGGGTAAAACCGTGGTGGCCGCCTACGCCCTCTACCTCGCCGCCCTGAACGGGGCCCAGGGAGCCCTTATGGCCCCCACGGAGATCCTGGCCAAGCAGCACTATCAGAACCTCAGCCGCTACCTCTTCCCCCTGGGGGTGCGGGTGGAGCTCCTTCTGGGCTCCATGACCCCCAAGGAGCGGGAGGGGGTTATCGAGAGGCTTCTTTCCGGGGAGGCCCAGGTGGCGGTGGGCACCCACGCCCTGATCCAGGAGGGGGTAGGGTTCAAGGACCTGGGCCTTGCGGTGGTGGACGAGGAGCACCGCTTCGGCGTGTTGCAGCGGCGGGCCCTCCTGAAGCTGGCCAAGGTTCCCCCCGATGTGCTGGTGATGTCCGCCACCCCCATCCCCCGCTCCCTGGCCCTGACCCTTTACGGGGACCTCGAGGTCAGCATCCTGGACGAGATGCCCCCGGGCCGCAAGCCCGTGAAGACCAAGGTCCTTCCCCACCGCCTCCGCCTCCAGGCCTACGCCTTCGCCCGGGAGGAGGTGAGAAAGGGGCACCAGGTCTTCGTGGTAGCCCCGGCCATCGAGGAATCCGAGGAGCTGGACCTAAAGGCGGCCACCGCCCTCTACGAGGAGCTAAAGGGCCTGCTCCCCGAGGTGCGCATGGCCCTTCTCCACGGCAGGATGCCCGCACGGGAAAAGGATAGCGTCATGGAGGCTTTCCGAAAGGGGGAATTCGACCTCCTGGTGTCCACCACCGTGGTGGAGGTGGGGGTGGATATCCCCAGGGCCAGCCTCATCATCGTGGAAAACGCCGAGCGCTTCGGTCTGGCCCAGCTCCACCAGCTTAGGGGCCGGGTGGGGCGAGGGGGGCTCGAAAGCTACGCCATCCTCATCGCCGGGGAAGCCAGCCAGAAGACCCTAAAGCGCCTTAAGGTCCTGGAGGAATCGGGAGACGGCTTCTACATCGCCGAGATGGACCTGAAGCTAAGGGGTCCTGGGGAACTCAGGGGCACCCGGCAGTCCGGCTACCCAGAGCTGAAGCTCGGGGACCTCTCCCAGGACACCGAGGTCATCGAGCAAGCCCGGGCCCTGGCCAAGCGCATCCTGGAGATGGACCCCGACCTTTCCCTGCCCCAGCACCAGGCTCTTAAGGAGGAACTCCGGGCCCAGGCGGAGCGCATCGGCTTCCGGGAGGTTATCTAGAAGGATGCCTGAGGAAGGAAACGGACTTTTGGAAACGACCCAGGGGAGGTGGGAAGCACCGGGATGAGGGCCCTGCCCCATCCCCATATCCCCGCCTTCGCCTCTGAAGGAGGGGTTCTGCGGGCCGAAGGCCTCCGAAGCTACCTTCTTGAGCTGCGGGAGGCCTACACCGCCTACGCCCCGGTACCCTCCGTGACCCTTTACGTGCTCTCCGAGGGGGACTGGCGGGCCCTGGTGCCCTACCCCTACGGCCTGGCCTTCCAGCGAAGCGAGGGGGGAAGGCTTTCCCTCTTTGCTCCCCTCACCTACCCCGAAAGGCTCCTCCACCGTTTCCGGGAGGTCCTGCTTCCCCTAGGGCCTCCTCCCATGGAAATCCCTGCCTTCTTGGACCTAAACCTGGGCCACGAGTACGCCCACGCCCTGCAGGTGGCCTGGCGCCTGAGGACAGGGGCAAGGTGGCTGGACGAGTTCTTCGCCAACTACCTCTTCCTCTTGGGCTTGGCCAAGGCCAGGCCGGACCTAGCGGAATCCCTCCTGGCCTTTAGCCGCTACCTAAGCCGCCTGGAACCGGAAAGGCGAAGCCTTTCCGCCTACGAGAGGAGGCGGGGGGACCTGAAAAGCGCCCTCTGGTTCCAGGCCCAGTTCACGCTGAAGTCCCGGGAAATCCTGGAGAGGAAGGGGGACGGCCTCCTCCTGGCCTTCCTCGAGGCCGCCCCCCTGGACCGGAAGAAAGGGCACCGGCTTCTACTGGAGCTTTACCCGGAACTCAAGGCCTGGTTTGCTGCCTTCGGGCTTAAGGGCGCACCCGAGGCGCCGCCTTCCCCTCCGCCAGGGCCCTAAGCCACTCCAGGAAGGAAACCTCTCCCACCTTCAAGGTGTAAAGCTCCGGCCTTGGCAGGATGCAGTGCTGGCTACCGGGGGCCAGGTAGAAGGTGTAGTTTTCCGCCTGGGCCGGGGCCAGGACTGCCCTCATGGCGCCTTCCGCCCATTCCCGCGCCGTGGCCTCCGAAGGAGTCCGCTCCCCCTTCATGAGGCCGTAGAAGAAGATCTGGGTGCCGTCCAAAAGGGTGGTGTACTGGGCGATGCGCGCCTGGGGGAAGGCCTTGGCCAGGGCCAGGTAGATCTCCGCCACCTCCGGGTTCTGGGAGAGGCCAGGAACCTCCGGCAGGCGCGGGTTCCACACGCCAAACCCCGGGAAGTCCCGGGTGCGCACCCCCACCCCAGCATCCCCGCAGACCGCCACCTTTGCGTTTTTGTAGGTGGAAAGCACCTTATCCGCCCAGAATACCGCCCCGTAAGCCCCGGCGGAGCAGCCGGTCACGAAGACCTTTTCCGGGTTGGTGTGGTTGCGGAAAACGTACTCCAAGGCCGCCAGGGCGTTCCTGGCTCCCTGGTGGTGGACCTTGAAGCCCCCATAGTCCACCGTGGCCCGGCCCACGTGGAGATCCCCCGTGCAGTAGGGCACGAAGACATGGGTCCAGCCGTAGAAGGGGTTGGCCACGCTCAGGCGGTTGTAGATGCCCTGGGCCAGAAGAAGCTCCTGCACATCCACCCGCTTGCGGTAGGTCTGGCTTTGCGGGCCGCAGGTGGCGGCATTCCAGCAGGCCCCACCCCCCTGGAAGTCGATGACCACCTTTTTGGGATCCCCCGGGCTCACGTAGAACCGGTAGGGGGAACCGTCAGAGCATACGCCACCTGGAACCTCCACTGCCTTCCAAACGGCCTCGAGGCCCTGGGCCAGAGCCAGGGCCAACAGGAACACCAGGGAGATAAGCCGCTTCATCCTTTTTACCTCCGAGCCCCATTTTAAGGAAGAACTTAAATATAGGTCAAGAAAAGCCACAAAACACCCCTTGGCTAAACCCTCTGCGCTCCACACCCGAAACCCAAGCAGAGGTCACGCCCAGTACACCCGGCTCCCCGCGGGGCGCTTCTCCACCACGAGCCTTGCGGGAAACCGCTCCGCAAGGGCGGCCACGTGGGTGACGATGCCCACCAGCCGCCCCCGGGTGGGAAGCGCCTCCAGCACCCCCGCCACCACCTCCAAGGTTTCCGGGTCCAGGGTACCGAAGCCCTCGTCCAAAAACAAAGCCCCAAGCCGCCCCCGAGAAAGCTCCTCGGAGAGGGCCAGGGCTAAGGAGAGGCTTGCCAGGAAGCTTTCCCCCCCGGAAAGGGTCCTCACCGGGCGCACCGCCTCGGTCCAGAGGTCCAGGACCTGGTACTCATCCTCCTTGGAGCGCAGGCGGTAACGCCCGGCAGAAAGGGTAGCCATGAGCTCATCCGCCCGCTCCACCAGGTTCCTCTGCCTGAGGCCCAGGAGGTAGGCGGGGAAGTTGTTCTGCTGGAGGTCAAAGGCCAGCTTCTCCCAGAGGCCCATCTCCCGCACCACCTCTGCCAGGCGAGCTTCCAGCTCCCGGCGGCGGTGGAGTTTTTCCCCCACCTCCTTAAGCCGCTCCTCCAAAACGGCCCTTTCTCCCATCCTGGTCTCGAGGCTCCCCTGTATCTCAGAAAGCCTTTCCTCTTCCCGCCGCAAGCGGGCCTCCACCTCCGCCAAAGGGGGAAGGGAACCGGGGAAGCGAGCCCTGGCCTCCCGCTCCACCTCCTCCAGGAGGGCTTCCACCTGGGCAAGCTCCTCCCGGTGGGCCCGGATCCTCTCCGCCAGGGCCTCCCGCTCCTTGGGGGGAAGGTAAAGGGCCTTGGCCTCCTCCTCGGGCATCAGGCCCACCACCCGGCCCTTGACCTCCTCGAGGGCCTTTCGCTGCTCCTCCTCCTGGGCCAAAAGCCCCGCCAGGGTCCGGGAGGCTTCCTCCCAGGCCCGGGCGAGATCGCGGTCCTGTTTTTCCTTTTTCTCCAGCTCCTCCACCCTCCGGGAAAGGGCCCCGATGTACTCCGGCACCGGCCTGCCCCCCGTCCTCTCCCAAAGCAGGCGGTAAAGCCCGGCCGCCAGGGCCTCCTTCTCCCAGCGCAGGGAGGCCAAGGCTTCCCGGGTCTTTTCCCAGGCGACTTCCGCCTCCTCCAGGCGAGAAAACCCCTGGCGCAAACGCTCCTTCTCCTGGGATAGCCGCTTCACCTCCTCCTCGAGGGCCCGGGCCTCCCCCTGTTTTTCCCGGTACTTTTCCCTTAGCTCCTGAAGCCTCACCTGCGCTTCCTGCAGCTTCCCCTCCAGCTCCTTGGGGTCCCCGGGGATGGGCTCCACGCCCAGGGTTTCCAGGGCCTCCCGCTTGGCCCTTTCCTCCTCCGCCACGGCCCCAAGCCGGGTCAGGAGCTCCCGTAAGGCCTTCTCCCCCACCTCCCGCCTTTTCCTGAGGTCAGAAGCCCCGGGCCCCTCCACTAGAGGGGGCAGGTGGTGAACCACACCGCCGCACAAGGGGCAGGGCTCCCCCGGTTGCAAAAGATCGCGGTAGGCGAGAAGCCCCAGGCGCCTTTCCTCCTTGGCCAGCTGGGCAAGCTCCGCCTCGAGGCGCTTTTTTTCCTCCTCCAAAAACTCCCGCCTCCTCCTTAGCTCCTCCAGCTCCTGCCGAAGCCGGTGGGCTTCCGCACCCCTAAGAGCCTTCTCCAGAGCCTCCACCTGGGCTCGGGTCTGCCCTCCCTCCTCCACCAAGGCCTTAAGGGCCTCCCTAACCCGGTTCAGGGCTTCTTCCTTCTCCCTTAGCCGCCCTTGCTCTTCCACCAGGCGGGATAACTCCCGCTCCCTGTCCGCCAAAAGGGCTTCCTCCTGGAGGAGGGATTCCAAGGCCCCCGCGTAGGCCTCGGGAGCCAGGCCCAGCCTGGGAGCCAGGTGCTCCTTCACTCCCACCCGCCGCCAAAGGGCCTCGAGGGCCCTTAGCCCCTCCGCCTGCAGAAGAGCCCTTTGCGCCTCCTTTAGGGCCTCGGGGTCAAAGGCCAGGGCCCGGCGGTCCCCTTCCAGCTGGGCAAGCCGGGCGCGCACCCTTTGGAGCTCCTGCGCTGTGGCCGCCAGGGCCTCCTCCTTCCTTCTCAAGTCCTGCCACAAAGGCAGGGCGGCCTCCGCCTCCAATGCCTTCTTGAGCCTTTCCTCCACCTCCGCCATGCGGGAAGCCTCGGCCCTGAGGCGGCCCAGGCGGCCTTCCAGCTCCCCTTTGCGAAGGAGAAGCGCCTGAAGGCCTTTGAGCTCCAAAACCGCCTCCTCCAGGCGCCTTTTCTCGTTCTGAAGGCGGGCGATCTCCCGGGTTAGGTCCGCCAGGGCCCTTTCCAAGTTCTCCTTGGCCTCGAGGCTCACCCCAAGAAGCCCCGCAAGTTCCCCCTCCAGCCGGCCCTTCTCCTCCATCAGGGCCGCCTTGCGGGAAGCCGCCTTTTCCCTGACCCTTTCCAGCCGGGTAAGCTCAAAGAGATCCAGGAGAATCCTGCGCCTCTCCTTGGCCTCTCCCTTAAGGAAGCGGTCGAACTCCCCCTGGGGAAGGAGGAGGGCCCAGGTAAAGGCCTCGTAGGTGAGGCCCAAAAGCTCCTCCAAGGCCCGGTTCAAGGCGTCCAGGGTCTCCAAGGGTAAAAGCCGCTCCCCCACCGGACCCAGCTCGAAGAGCCGCCCTTCGCTCCGCTTCCCCCGCACCCGCTCCACCCTGAAGACCCTTCCCCCCACCTGGAAGGTGAGGCGGACCCGGGCCTCGCTGGCACCCGGGTGGACCAGGCTCCCCACGTTCCGCCCTACCCGGGGCACCACCCCATAGAGGGCAAAGGCCATGGCGTCCAGGAGGGTGCTCTTCCCGCTCCCCGTGGGCCCGGTGATGGCGAAAAGCTCCACATCGGAGAAGTCCACCCCCTGCCGCTCCCGGTAAGGGCCAAACCCCTCAAGCTCCAGGCGCAAGGGCCTCAAGCTCCACCTCCTTGAGCACCTGGTTAAACCGCTCCAGAAGCCCTTCCTCCTCCCGCCCCCGTTCCTTCAGATAGCGGTCGTAGGCCTCCACCAAACCCAGCTCCGGGGCCAAGGTCCCATTCCCCCCCTCCTCAGGCCCTCCTGCGGTTTCCACCGCCAGGAGACGGGGAAGCACTTGGAAAAGCCTCTCCTTCACCGCCGGGGAAAGCCGGCCCTCCACCACCACCCTGAGGTACCCGGGAAAGCGCTCCAGCTCGGGAAGCCGGCCGTCCAGCTCCTCGGGCTTCAGGCGGAGGGTTTTAAGGGGCTTCCCCCAGCGCTCCCTTATGGGGTGGACCCGGACGGGCCCCCTCTCGGGCACCTCCACCAGCAAAGCCCCCCGCTCCGCCTCCTCCCCTTCGCCGAAGTCCAGCTGGATGAGGCTTCCCGCATACCAGGCCACGGGGGCCTCGGACACCTGCTGCTGGCGGTGGATGTGGCCCAAGGCCACGTAACGGGCTCCCAGGGGCAGGGTGGAAGGGGGAACAGCGTAGCTTCCCGTGAGGTGGAAGACGAACTCCCCCGCCCCCGGGCGAACCCCCTCCAGGGCAAAGTGCCCCAGCATAAGGGGGCTTTCCAGGTTGGCAAGGATCCGCCGCATGGCCTCCGCATAGGTGCGGTGGCGCTCCTCGGCCTCCTGCAGGACCTTTTTCACCAGGATGCGCTCGGATACAAAGGGGAGAAGGGCCACCCTGAGCCCTCCCACCTCCACCACCCCTCCTTCCTCCCGGAAAAGGGGCCTTCCCCGCACCGCCGCCCCCGCCAGGGCGAAGAGGGGGGCAAGGGCCTCGAGGCGCTCCTTGGGATCGTGGTTGCCGGCGATGACCAAGGCGGGCACCCCAAGCTCCCTAAGGCGCAGGAAAAACTCCACCGCCATGGCCTCGGCCTCGGCGGAAACCTGGGGGCGGTCAAAGAGATCCCCGGAAACCACCACCAGGTCCACCCCCTCCTTGGCCACCATCTCCAGAAGGGTTTTCAACGCCTCCCCGATCTCGAAAGTGCGGTCCACACCCTTTAATACCTTGCCCAGATGCCAGTCCGCGGTGTGCAATAGGCGCACGGCTTCCATTATGCCAGCCACCGGTCTTCCGCCTTAATGGGTATGGCCATGGTCCTCGGGAGGCCCGCCCTTCCCCCCTTGGAAGAGCCAGGCCGCCATCAGGGTGGTGAGGGGCACCGCCAGAAGAAGCCCCAAGGAACCCAGCACCATGGAGGCGATCTCCGCGGCAAAGGGCTCGGTGTTCAGGAGGAAGCGCAAGGGGGTGGGGTCCTTGGTAAGCAGCAGGAAAAGAGGCAAGGAACCTGCGGCGTAGGCCAAGACCAGGGTGTTCACCAGGCTGCCGATGTGGTCGTAGCCCACCTCCATGCCCCTACGGTAGAGCTCTCCAAGACCAAAGCGGGGGTTGGCGTGGGCCAGGGCCTGGACCACCGCCGCCTGGGTCACGCTCACGTCGGTCAAGGCCCCCAGCGTACCCACCACCACCCCTGCCAGGAAGAGGGAAAGGAGGTCCACACCTCCCCATTGCCTGAGGAGCAGGGCTTCCTCCGAGGCCAGGCCTGTAAACCCCATGCTTCGGGTGAAGAAGAGGGCCAGGAACAACACGAAGGCCACCGAGGCCAGGGTGCCCAAAAGGGCGGCGGTGGTCTTGCGGTTCACCCCGTGGACCAGGTAGACGGTGAGAAGAAGCACCCCCACGCTTCCCAAAAAGGCGTAGAGAAGGGGATTTCCACCCGCCGCCACCCTGGGAACCACGAAGTAGACCACCACCAAAAGGCTCAGGAAGGTACCTAGAAGCCCCCTAACCCCCTTCCCCCGGCCCAAAAGTGCTGCCAGAAAGGCAAATAGGCCCAAGAGCCCAAGAAGCCAGGGCATGCGATCCGGCTCGGTCACGTAGGTTTTACCGCCCTCCTGGTAGAGGACCACCCGCTGGCCCACCCGGTACCCGCCCCCGTCCACGGGTAGAAGGGCTTCCAGCCTCCCGCCCTCCACCTCCACCAGGGCCACATCCCGTTGGGCCTCGAGGGCCAGGATCCTTCCCACCAGATACCTTCCATCCCCCTGGGCTAAGGCGGGAAAAAGAAGGAGCCCCAAAAGTATCCAAGGGCGCATACCCCCACTCTACCCGGCCACGATGAAAACTTCTTCTCAACTTGCTATCCTAAGGCCATGGAGCGCTCCACCCGGCAACGGCGGGCCATCCGGGAGGCCTTTTTGGAGGCGGGCCGTCCCCTTTCCCCCCAGGAGGTCCTGGAGCTCGCCCGGAAGAAGGTGCCCTCCTTGGGCCTCGCCACCGTGTACCGCACCCTGAAGGGGCTGGTGGAGGAGGGATTCCTCACCCCGGTGGCCCTTCCCGGTGAACCCTCCCGCTACGAACCCGCAGGAAAGGGGCACCACCACCACTTTCTCTGCCGCCTTTGCGGAAGGGTGTATGAGCTTTTGGGCTGCGACCTGGCTTTGGAGGGCCCCCTGCCCCCGGGCTTCCTGGCCGAGGGGCACGAGGTCATGGTCTACGGCCGCTGCCCGGAGTGCACCTAGTCCCACGCGGGGTAGGCCTCCTTGGGCCTACTCCAACGCACCTCCTCCAAGGCCCCGTCAAAGCGCAGGATGGCCGCCAGCCGGGCCCGGGAGTACACCCGGTAGGGTTCCTTGGGGATGAAGGCGGTCACGATGTCCACGTGCCGCGGGGTGGCGTACTCCAGCACCACATGCAGGGGAAGCTTCAACCGGGGAGGAAAGATCATGTAGCCCAAGACCAGCATCCTTTGGTCCTCGGGGTAGATGGCCAGCTCCCTGCCCCATTCCAAGGCCCTGAGCACATCCAGCTCGGTGAAGCCCTCCTGAAGCATGTGCTTGGCCACATGGGGCCCCAGACGGTAGCGGCCTTCCCGGAGGTGGGGGAGAAGGTCCGTTAACCTGCGAAACTTCCTCACGCAAACCCACCCCCTTTGCCTCAGTCTAGGGCCAGGCATAGGGAAAAGTGTGGGCTTTAGCGGTAAGGACCCAGGGCCCCAGGGTCCCGCACCGCTAAAAAGGCCCCGTAGACCCGGCTTGCCCCTGCCTTAAGGAGGGCTTCCTTGGCCCTTAAGAAGGTGGTCCCGCTGGTGAGGACGTCGTCCACGAGAAGCCAGCTTCCCTCCACCCGCAGCACGGGAACAAAAAGATCCTCGGGCAGGCGGCGCCGGGCCCGGCCCCGGGTGGGCTGGCTTGGGGTGTAACGGATCCGCCTCAGCACCCTCCGGTAGGGTATCCCCATGAGCCTCGCCACCTCCTGGGCCAAGACCTCCGGGGGGTTGTACCCCCTCAGGACCAACCGGGGAAGCAGGGTGGGCACCGCCGTAATCCCATCCAGCTCCCAGCCCCGGGCCTGGATGCCCTCCGCCAGGGGCTTTGCGAGAAGGGAGGCCAGGGCGAACCGCCTCCGGTACTTCAAGGCCCGCACCACCCCTCCCATGCGGCCGTAAAGACCTAGGTAAACCAGGCCCTGCCCGTAGAAGGCGCGTAGACCCTGGCGGCAACTTTGGCAGAGAAGGGGGGCGTCCAGCCTGCCCCCGCATCCCGGGCAGGTGTGCCCTAGAAGCCCTTCAAGCCATCCCCAGAGCACGGCGTAAGGCCTCGTCAAAGGGTGGGTAGAGGATCCCCTTCTCCGTGATGATGCCCGTAAGGTAGCGATGAGGGGTAATGTCAAAGGCAGGATGGTAGGCAGCTACCCCCAAGGGGGCAAGGCGCACCCCCCTTAGCTCCAAGACCTCCTCGGGCGTACGCTCCTCTATGGGGATGCCCTCCCCGCTTTCCAGGCCTGGGTCCACGGAGGAAAGGGGCAGGGCGGCATAGAAGGGAATCCCGTGGTGGTGGGCGAGAACCGCCAGGGTATAGGTGCCGATCTTGTTGGCAAAGTCCCCGTTCAGGGCCATGCGGTCCACTCCCACGATGACCGCATCCACCCGGCCCTGGGCCATGAGGAAGCCGGCCATGTTGTCCGCGATCAAGGTGGCGGGAACCCCAGCCTTCTTTAGCTCATAGGCGGTGAGCCTGGCCCCTTGCAGGTAGGGCCGGGTTTCATCCACCCAGACATGGGAAACCCGCCCCTGGCGGTGAGCCTCCACAATAGCCCCCAAAGCAGTTCCGTACCCCCCCGTGGCCAGGGGGCCGGTGTTGCAGTGGGTGAGGACCTGGCCCCTTAGCACCTTGGCCCCATGCAGGCTTATGGCCCTTTCCGTTTCCTCCACCTCCCGCCAGATGGCCTGGGCTTCCTTAAGGCTTCCCGCCAGGTTCCCCCAGTGCGGGCGCATGCGATCCAGGGCGTAGAAGAGGTTCACCGCCGTGGGCCGGCTCTGCCTTAGAAGGCGGTCCGCCCCCTCCAGGTCCTCCCCGCTCAGGTGGGCCAGCACCATGCCATAGGCGGCGGAAACCCCGATGGCCGGGGCACCCCGCACCACCATGGCCCGGATGGCTTCCGCCATCTCCTTGGCAGTGCGCACGGGAACCCAGATCTCCTCGAGGGGAAGCTTCCTCTGGTCCAGAAGCCAGAAGACCCTTTCCTTCTCATCAAAGCGAAAGGGCAGGATCCTTTCCACCCCTAAAGCCTAACGCAGCCTTAACACCTTGTCGTCGTTGGGGCGCACCTGGCCCCGGCCATCGCGGTTGGAGGTGGTGACGTAAAGGGCTTCATCGGGACCCACCTGCACCTCCCTCAGGCGGCCAAAACCCGAAAGGGCCGTTTCCACCCGCGCCACCCGCCAGTGGCCCTTGTTCCCGTCCAGTACCAGCCGCAAGAGGGCCTGCCCCCTGAGGCCCGCCACGTACAGGTCCCCCCTCCAGAAGGCCAGGTTTCCGGGAGGGAAACCCTCGGGCCAGAAGTGAAGAGGGTCGCGGTAGCGGGGGTCGTCCCCCCGTCCCACCACCCGGGGCCAGCCGTAGTTGCCCCCGGGAACGATGAGGTTTACCTCGTCATAGCCGAAGCCCCGTTCCCCGCTGGGCCCGTGCTCGCTGGCAAAAAGCTCCCCGGTCCTCGGGTGCCAGGCCAGGCCCTGGGGGTTGCGGTGGCCATAGCTATAGATCTCGGGCCTGGCTCCGGGACGGTTCAGGAAGGGGTTCCCCGGTGCCGGCTTGCCTTCCGGGGTGATCCTGAGAACCTTACCCCCCAAGGAGGACAGGTCCTGGGCCAGCTCCCGCTCGTACACCTCCCCTGTGGTCACGTACAGCATCCCATCGGGACCGAAGGCGAGCCGTCCCCCGGAGTGCAGGCCGTGAAAGCGGGCGGGAATGCCGTCCAGGACCACCCGGTCCAGCACGCCCCTATTCCCTTGGTGCCTCAGGCGCACCACCTGGTTCCTCAGGCCCCCCTCCTCCACGGTGCGGTAGGCGTAGAGGTAGGGCACCCGGGGAAACTGGGGATGGAGGGCGAGGCCAAGAAGCCCCGACTCCCCTCGGGCGTAAACCTCCAGCCTGGCGTAAGGCAAGAGCCTCCCCTGGCGGTAAAGGCGGATCTGCCCCGGCCTCTCCGACACGAGAAAACCCCCGCCGGGCAGAAAGGCCAAGGCCCAGGGCACCTCGAGGCCCCCCACCACCTCCTCCACCCGAATCCCCTGCGCCCGAACCAGGGAAAGCCCCAAAAAACCCAGGAGCACCCGCCTGCGGGAAACCATGCCCACCCCCTTTGGGGGAAGTCTAACACACGAACCTGGCACCCAGGGTATACCCCGCACACCCCTGGAGGCCGGGAACCTAGGCCTTGGGATCCAAAATCACCTTCACCGCCTGCCCCGAGGCCAAGAGGCCAAAGGCCTCCCGGTACTGGCTCATGGGCAGGCGGTGGGTGATGAGGGGGCTTAGGTCCACCCGGCCCGAGTAGACCAAGGCGGTGCCCTGCATCCAGGTCTGCCAAAGCCTCCTTCCCGCGATGCCGTAGGCGGTGATCCCCCGCATGACCAGCTCCCCCGCCAGGTCAAAGCGAATGGGGTCCGAGGGAATGCCCAGGATCCTGGCCTCCCCCCCCGGGATCAAGGCCTTAAGCCCCTGGTGGATGGCCACCTCATTCCCGGAAAACTCCAGGAGGACCTCCACCCCGCTTCCCGTCACCTCCTCCACCACGGAAAGGAGATCCTCCTCCAGGGGGTTGACGAGCCGGTCGGCGTAGGGCCGGGCGAAGTTCAGGCGGTAGGGGTTGGGGTCGGATACCAGGATAGGCCCGGCCCCGCTGGCCCGGGCCACCATGGCCGCCATCAGGCCGATGGGCCCCGCCCCGGTGATGAGGACGCTTTTCCCGGAAACCCCGCTTCCCGCATACACCGTGTGCACCGCATTGCCGAAGGGTTCCAGGATGGCCCCCACCTCAAAGGGCAGGTCCTTGGGGTTCACCCAGGCGTTTTCCGCTGGCACCACCACGTACTCGGCAAACCCGCCGTCCCGGTCCACCCCCAGGATCTGGGTGTTCAGGCAGACATGGTAGTTGCCCGTGCGGCAGGCGGGGCAGGCATGGCAAACAACATGGCTTTCCAGGCTCACGTGGTCCCCCACCTGGGGCCTTTTCACCCCGGGCCCCACCCGTTCCACCACCCCGCTGAACTCGTGGCCGGTGATGAGGGGAGGCTTGATCCGGCCCCTTGCCCAATGGTCCCACCGCCAGATGTGGAGGTCGGTGCCGCAGATGCTGGCAGCCTCCACCCGCACCAGGATCTCCCCCGGGCCCGGCTCGGGCACGGGGCGTTCCACCAGGGTTAGGCCCTCTTCCGGGGCCAGCTTGGCTAAAGCGCGCATACCTGGGCCATGCTACCACCGGTAAAGGGCACCCACGCCGAAGCGGGTGGTGTCCGCCGCCTCGAGGCTAAAGCTCAAGCCCAAAGCCGGGGTAAGGTCGTACCCCAGGGTGAAGGTGAAGCGGGCAAGCCTGCCATCCCCTGGCAGGAAGGTGGAGCCCAGGGAAAAGGTGAGGCCATCCCGGCGGTACTGGGCGCTCAGGGTCTGCTCCCCTCTGAGGTCCAGCTGGTAGCCCAAGAAGAGCTCGGGGCTCAGGTACTTGCCCACGGAAAAGCGGGTTTCCTCCAGATCTCCCCCCTGGAGAAGGGGAAGCTGCACCTGGAAGCGGTCAAGGCCCAAGGAACGGGCCAGCTCCCGCTCCAGCTGGCCCAGCACCAGGTTCTCCAAAGCAGCCCCCAGGGCCACCTGCGGGAGGGTTTCCGCCAGCCGGGTGACATCGGGGGTACCCAGGGTGAGGAGAGCGTAGATCTCGGGCTCGCTGAGGGGCGGCTCGGAGGTGAAGTGGGGCTCGAGGCGCACCTTCACCCGGCCGTTTTCCCGCAAAAACTCCCCCCTGGCCTCCAGAAAGACCTTGTAGCCCCGGGTTTCCGCCTGGGCCCTAAGGCGAAACTCGGGGAGAATGCCCCGGTCGGGGAAAAAGCGCAGGAAGCTTGCCGTGGAATCCAGGGTAAAGAGGGAATTCCAGAGGCGGAAGTTACCCCACAGGGCCTCCACCTGTCCGGACAGGTAGGGGTCGGTGTAGCTTCCCCCCAGAAACACCTCCCCCTTGAGCTCCCCCTGGGCCAGGCTTTCCTGCACCAGGACTCCCCTTTCCGCATACACCCGCACCCCCTCGAAGATCAGGGGCACGGGGGTGGGCTTTCCCGCCCCGCTTCCCCCCAGTTCCACCCCCCCCTGGGTCAGCTCCTTGGCCCTTGCCTCCGGCAGGGCCAGCTTGGCCCGAAGGACCTCGGCGTTGCCCGTGAGGTGGTAGGTGCCCCTCTCCTCGTAGAGGAAGAAGCTCTTCACGTCCAGAAGGCCCTCTTGCAGGTAGTACCGGGGGTAGTAAAGGGGAAGGCGGCCGTAGCCGGCAAGGCGCAAGGGGAAGAGGGTTCCCTGGGCCTGGGCCTCCCCCAGGTGGATCTCCACCCCGTATCCCGGGTAGCGGAAGGCTACCTCCGCCGGGGTTTCCTCCTTCAGCCCGGGCAGGGTAACCACGCCCTTGGCGCTAATCTGAAATTCCTCCAATCTACCCTCGAGGCCCAGCCGGGCCCGGCCGGGGAAGGGAGCCAAAAGGGTGAGCTCCCCCTCGGCCCTGGCCCCCCCGTTCAGGGAGAGGAGGCCCTCGGGCAGGTACCCCGCCACCGGCCCCAAGCGGAAGCGGAAGTCCTTGAACTCCACCTGGAAACCCTCCCCCTTAAGCCTCAGGAGGAGGCTTCCCGAGCCCTCGGGCCGGTAGGGCTTTAAGGGGGGCACCACCTGGAGCACCGGGGTGAAGACCGTGTCCTTGAGGCTTAGGTAAAGGTCGCTTCCCTCCGGGCTCCAGTATCCCCCGCCCTCCCAGCTTCCCCGGCCCAGAAGGCGGAGCCGGTCCACCAGGACCCGGCCTCCTTCCAGGCGAAAGACCGCCTGGCCCTTAAGCTCATCCCCAGCCCCCACGAAGCGCAAGGCCTCCCCCACCAGGACCCCCTCGCCCCGCAAGGGGTGGGAAAGGGGAAGGCGGAGCTGCACCGCCCCCGTCCAGTAGGCCTCCCCCTCCAGGGGCCCCGCCACCGCCATGAGGAGGAGATGCAGGGGAAAGCCCCGGAAGGAAGCGGAAAGGTCCAGCCGATCCCCCTCGAGGGCCACTTGGAAGGGACTTTGCCCAAGCTGCCCCTTGCCCTGCACCAACCCAGGCCCAAAAGCTCCCGCGAAGAGGAAGGGCAGGCGGCTTCCCGCCACCTCCGCCTCCCCCGAAAGCCGGCCCTGGGCCCGGGTACCCTCCAGGGCCAGCTCCCCGGAAACCACCCCCTTCAGATAAGGAGCGTAGCGGCCGGCGAAATCCTCCAAGGCCGCTCCCTCCAGGCGAAGCCTGCCGCTAAGGGGAAGAAGCCTTCCTTTGGCGGTGATCCGGCCCACCGCTCCCTCCAACGCCCCCTCCACCTGGTACCCCTCTCCAAAAACCCGGCCCCGGAAGCGGCTTTCCAGGGGGGGAAGGGGAAGGTCCACCCGAACATCGCCAGCAGGGGGATAGGTAAGCTCGCCGGCAAGGTAGGGACCCTCCGCCCGGAGCCTGGCTTCCAAAAGCCTCCCCTCCACCTCCAGGGCCTGTTCCCCCGCCCAGTAGGAAACCCTGTAGGCCCCTCCAAGATCCACCTCTCCCTGAAGCCTCCCCGCCCCCGCCGCCCACCAGGAAAAGGCAGGATGCTCCCCCAAGAGGCGCACCCGGTCCTTCGCCCCTTCCAGGCGCAAGCGGAAGCCGGAAAGGTCCAAGGCCAAGGCCCCCTCCACCTGGCCCCCGGCATAGGCCAAGGCCCCCTCCCCTTGGGGAGTGGTCAGAATCAGGGACAGATCCTTCAGGTTCACGCTGCCCTCCAGGGGCAGGCCCACCCCGGGCACCCGGTAGTCCAGAAGAAGCCTATCCCCCTGCCCCAAAACCCCAAGGCCCCCGGGCAACAGGGCCTTAAGGATCCTGCCCTCCCCTTCCGCCTGGCGGGCCGCCAGGTCCAGGCGCACTCCCCCCACCTCCAGACGAGGCCAGGCCAGGCGCACCCTTTCCCCCAAAACCTCCCCCTGGAGTTCGGGAACCTGTTTGCCGGAAAGCTCCAGGCTTCCTTCCTTAAAGGCCACCTTTCCCTTCCAGGCCTCCTGCCAGGCCACCTGCCCCTCGAGGTCCCCGTGGAACTCCAGGACAAGTCCCTCCCCTCCGTACCGCCCTTCCACCTCAGCCTTCCGGCCCCAGGCCATGAGGGCCAGGTTCAACCCCACTTCCCGCCAGGGACCCTCCATTCTGCCGGAAAGGGTCAAGGGACCATAGCGGAACCCCTCAAACCGAAAGGCCACGCCCTTAGGCCCCACCTCGCCGGAAACCCCCGCCCCGGAAACCCCCACCTGGAAGCCCTGAAGCCCCTTAAGGGAAAGCGCCACCTCCCCGTAGCGGTACCGGCCCTTAAGCCACTCCCCGGGATAAACCCCTTCGGCCCAAAGCTCCCCCAGGCCCCGGGGCAGGGCCCCGGCGTAGCGGTAGGCCAGGCGGAAGGGGGAAAGATCCAGCCGCCCGGAAAGGGGAAGCCCCTCTCCCAAGAGATCCAGGCCCAGGCCACGGCCTTGGGCCAGGACCGCCCAGTAAGGGGTGGAAAGCCTCCCTTCCCCGGAAAGCACCCCCAGGTAACCCTTCTCCGCCCGGTAGGTGTAGTCTCCCTGGAAGGCCAGCTCCCCGTAGGCCAGAGCGCCTTGAACCCTGGCCAAAAGGCCCGGACACCTTCCCAAGGGCTGGGGCAGGCAGAAGCTTCCCCAAAGGCTTCCCCGCCAAGCCCCTTCCCCTTGGAGTCCAAAGGAGCCTGCCCCCAGATCCACCGCCCCCGCCAAGCCCCCTTGGGCCAAGGGGTAGCGGAGGGTAAGAAGGCCGGAAAGCCCATTCCGGTAGCGGGCCTTCCCAAATAGCCTCGGCCCCTGGAAATCCCCCACCGCCTCCCCATCCTGGTATCGGAGCCCCACCCTTTCCCCTAGCACCTCCCCTTGTAGCTCCGCCCGCAGGGGCCAAAGCCACACCCTACCGGAAACCTCCCCCTCGGGGCGCTCTAGTCTTACCTGAAGGGCCTCCTGCCAAGGCCCCTCCGCCTGGGCCCAAAGGCGCACGGGGAAGCCGAAGGGGGTGAGGTCCTTATCCAAGTCCAGGCTCAGGTGCCCCTCCTTTAGGCTTATCCGGTAGCCCTCCCCCTCGCCCGCCAGGGAAAGCCCCTCCACCGGCAAAGCTCCGCCCCGGTAGCGGTAGGCGAAGCGAAAGGGCAGGGCCTCCCCCTCCCCCAAAAGGCTTCCCTGGCCCTCCAGGAAAACCTCGGGCAGCCGCCCCTGGAAAACCCCCTGGGCCTCAAGCCTAAGCCCCCTTTCCAGCTGGTACCGGGCCCTTCCCGAAAGGCTGAGGCCCTCCAAGGTCCCTTCCGCCCAGACCTCCCCGGGAAGCTCCTTCCCCTCAAGCAAGAGGCGCAAAGGACCCTCCCCCTTCCCCCAAAGGGAAAACCCGTACCCCTTGGCCGCAAACCCGCCCCTATAGCCCTCAGGCCCAAAGGAAAGGTCCGCCTGCAGGGAAACCCCCTGGACCTCCCCTTCCCCTTGGATGGCCAGGTGCCAGGCCTCATCGTGGCGAAGCCAAAGGGCCAAGGGAGCCTGCCAGCTGGCCTCCAGCCTGGCCCCTTCCCCCTTCAAGCGGACCGGGCCTTGCTGCTCCAGGTACTTTAGGCCCCTGAACCACCCCTCCCCTTGGTAGCGGGCCCCCTCCCAGGCCCAGGCCATCTCCCCTTCCCCGTAAGGGGAGGCATGGCGCAGGGTACCCTCCCCCCTCAAGGCCAAGAGGTTTACCCGACCCGCAAGCTCCGTCCACCCAAGCCCTTCCTGCTGGTAGCGGGCTTCCAGGGCTACACCCTCCAAGGAACCCCTAATCCCAAGCCCCACAGGACCGTAGCGGAAACTCCCCTCCACCTCCCCTTGAAGCCCGGGCCCCAGGTGGAACCTGCCCTCCCCGGATAACCCCCCTAGCCCCCAGAGCCTCCCCTCCTTGGGAGCCCAGGCCAAACCCGCATCCCGATCGGCGAGGAGGAGGCGGAGAATCCCTTCCTGGTAGTCCAAGGCCAGGGATTCCATCCCATAGCGCACCCGCGCCCAGGCCTCCCCTTCGCCAGAAAGGGTCAGCCTTCCCCCCGCCCTTCCCGCAAGGGAAAGGCCCAGGGCCCGGGCCAAAGGGGCCACCTCCTCCAGGGAAAACCTCACCTCCTCCCCCGTTAGCGCCGCCTCGCCGCCCTCCCACCTTAGGGCCAGGAAGGGCTTACCCTGGTATCCCCCCTGGAAGGTGAAGGGCAGGCCGGCAAAGTTCCCCTCCCCCTTCCCCGCCACCTGAAGCCCCTGGCCCTGGAAACTCCCCGCAATCCTTCCCTCCCTTCCCAGGGCAGCAAAGGGCAAGGCCAGGCTACCCCTATAGCTGGGTCCTTTCCCCTCGAGGGACAAGGGACCTTGCAACCGGTAGCGAAGGCCTCCCCCCTCGGTCCACACCTGGCCCGAAAGGGGCAGGGCCCCAACGTAGGGAAGCCGAGCCTCCCCGGAAAGCCCCAGGCGGAAGGCCCGCCAGGGCCCTTCCCCTTCCGCCTTTAGGCGCACTCCTAGCCCGTTTTTCTCGTACTCTCCCCGCACGGCCAAGGAAAGCCCTTCCGGGGAAACCTGGCCCTCTCCCTGGAAGAAGGGCCCAGAAAGCCTTGCCTGGGCGGAAAGAAGTTCCTCCCCGGTGAAAAGGACCTCCCCGTAGGGGCTTTCCAGCCTAAGCCTTCCACCCCGGGTGCCCCAGGTGCCGCTGGCCCGTGCGGGAAGCCCCCAAGGGGAGAGGTCAAAGGCCTCCGCCTGGAGCAGAAGGCTTAGCTCCTCCTCGTACCCTCCCAGGAGACGAAGACCCGGAGCCTGGCCCTGGAAGCGGAAGCCCGCCCCCCGCCCCACCAGGCCGAGCCTTAGGTCCAGCTTCTCCAGGTGGGCCTGGGCCTGGTAGGCAAGCCCCAGGAGGTCCAGCTTCCCTGCCATCCGCACCGGACCCACATAGGGAACCTCCCCCTGCCCCCTTACCCTTAGGTCCCGCCAGCCTCCCTGAGCCTCCACGCGGCCATAGGGAGAGGAAAGGCTAAGCTGGCCTCGTTCCAGGGTACCCTCCGCCTGGAAGCGGCCGGAAACCCCTCGGTACCTCCAAGGAAGGGCCAGGTGGAAGGGATACCGCCCGGCGAACTCCAGCCTCCCCACCCCCAGCACTTCCAAACCTTTCCAGTCCAGACGGAAGGCCAAAGGAGGCACCTCGAGGCCCTCCGGCAGGGGAGGGAGGAACCTACCCGCAATCCGCAGCTCCGGGTAGACCTCCCCTTCCCCCTGGGCGTACCCCTTTAGCCCCGCCAGGACCAGCCTTCCACTCTCCCCCTGCAAAACCCCTGCCAGCCAAGGGGTTTCCACCCGGGCCCAGCCTTGGAAGCCCCCATCATAGAGGAGGTCGGCCCCAAGGACCAAGGGTCCCAGCCGCGCCCTTCCCCTCAGGCTTAAGCCCCCTTGATAGCGCAGGAGAAGGTCCTGGGCCTTCAAGGTGAGGCCCGGCTCCGGATCGTAGGCCCCGGCAAAGGGAAGGAGGCCCAAGGGGGTTTGGAGCCGGCCTTGGATATCCGCCCCCAGGCGGCGCAGATCCGCCCCCGCCTCCAGATAACGGCCCTTCAGGGCAAGCCTTCCCGAAAGCTCGCCATCCCGGTACAGGGCTTGCCCGGAAAGACGGAACTCGTCCAGGGCGTGGATGGGCAGGTCCCGCAGGCGCAGGGCCAGGATCCCACCCCGGTACTCCCCCTCCCCATAGGGGCTTCGGAAGCGGAAGGCTCCCTTTTCCTGCCCCACCTGCAAGGGGAAGGTTGCATAGGGGGAGGTGTAGTGCAAGGAAGCCTCGAGCCTCCCCGAGATCAGCCTTCCCTCCCCTTCCAGGCTCCCCACCTGCAAGGGCGTGGGGGAAAGCTTTAGCCCAAGCTGGCCCCAGCTCCCCCCAAGGGCCAGAGGACCAAGCCTTCCCGAAACCCGGTCCCCTTCCCCTGCCACCTCCCCCGAAAGGTCCAGGGGCAGGAAGAGGGGAAGGCGCACCCCCGCGCTTTCCACCCGGGCACGCCAGCGGTTTCCCTCACTGCTGAAGGCCACCTGGGCCAGGCCCTCCAGGGGCCTGGGCCAGGCCACCTGGCCCTGGGCTTCCGTGCGGTTTCCCTGGCCCTTCAGGGAAAGCCTGCTTCCCAGGGAGTCCTGAAGGCCTGCCCGGTATTCTCCCCCGAGCAGGGCAAAGGCAAGCTGGTAGGTGCGGTCAAAGAGCTCCCCTTGCGCCTCCGCCTCCAACCGGAAGACCCGGTCAAAGGAGAGGCTTCCCCGGTGCCGGAAAGGCTCCCCTAAAAGCCTCCCCTCCCCGGCAAAACCCCCCTGCACCCGGATCTGGTCCCAGCCTTCCCCTAAAAGCCTTAGCCTCCCATCCCCCTCTACCGGCAAGACGAGGCCATAGTGCCGGGCCAGGGCGGGAAGCCGGGGCCGGCCCGTGAGAAAGAAGCGGTAGCGTTCCGCCTTCAGGTCCACCTCGGCCCTTGCGGAAAGGGGCCCCTCGAGGCCCACTCCCTTTAGCTCCGCCTCCACCCGATCCTCCCTTAGGCGGATGGGCCCCGCCACCCCGGTCAAGGTGAAGCCCACAAGCTCCACCACTCCCCCTTCCACCTGGCTTTCCCCCTCCACCCCGGAGGGCAGGAGGCGGAAAACCCCAGAAAGCCTGCCCCCCTTAAGCCCGGGGTAGAAGAAGGAAAGCCCTGCCACCTCGCCCCTATAGCGCACCTCCCAGGCGGAAAGATCCCGGGCCAAGGCATGCGCCTCCCCCTGGAAGCTTCCCCCAGGAAGCCGGGCCACGAAGGCATAGGGGTTTTCCCCGGCCAGGGTAAGGCGCAAAGGGGGCAGGAAGAGCCTTTTCCCTTGGGGAAGCTCCACCTGGGTGTCCTCGAGGGCCAGCTGGCGAAAGATGACCCTCACCGCAGGGGGCGGCCCGGGCTTTTCCGGAATCAAGGCCTCCCAGGTGGGCTTGATCCTCGCACCCCTCACCGCCACGGAAAGGGGAAGCTCCCGGCGCAGAAGCCCAAGGGGGTCATAGCCCAAGCGCACTTCCTCCGCCTTCAGGGCCAGGCCCGGCCCCTGGAGGTTCACCCCCTCGAGGCGGAGCCCCAGGAGAAGGTGCCCCCCCACCTCCTGCACCTGCCCGCTAAACCCCGCCAGGGCCAGGCCCCGCTCCACGAAAAACCGCAATAGGGGAGGCCAGCTTAGGAGAAGCAGGAGGGCCAGGGCGAACCCCAGGAGGAGGAGAAGCCCCCGCCGCATCCCTATTAGCATAGGTAGCGGAGATGAAAACCGCGTGGCAAAGAAGCTAAAATGCCACCATGCCGCGCCTGGTGGCCTTGGTCAAGGGAAGGGTACAGGGAGTGGGGTACCGGGCCTTCGCCCAGAAGAAGGCCCTGGAGCTCGGGCTTTCCGGCTATGCGGAGAACCTCCCCGACGGCCGGGTGGAGGTGGTGGCGGAAGGCCCCAAGGAGGACCTCCTCGCCTTCCTCCACCACCTCAAGCAGGGCCCCCGCCTGGCCCGGGTGGAGGAGGTGGAGGTCCAGTGGGCCGAGGAAACCGGCCTAAAGGGGTTTTACGTGTACTGAGGAGCCTGGGCCCAGGGCTGGGGCCGAACCCCCACCTTAAGGAGGGCCTCCGCCAGGGCCTCCCTGAGCTCCGAAACCCCCGTACCCTTCAAGGCGGAAACCGGCACCCCGCCCAGCTTCTCCCGCAAATAGAAGAGGTCGTAGGGAGCCGCCCGGTCCGCCTTGGAAAGGGCCAGGACCCGGGGGGCTTCCACCCCCAGCTCCGCCAGAAGCTCCTCCACCACCCGGTACCGCCCCATGGCCCCTTCCTCCGAGGCATCCAGGACGTGGATGAGAAGATCGGCCTCCCGCACCTCCTCGAGGGTGGCCCGGAAGGCGGTGAGGAGTTCCTGGGGCATCTGGCGGATGAAGCCCACGGTGTCGGTGAAGAGCACCTCCCCCACCCCCGGCAGGAAGCCCCGGCGGGTGAGGGGCCTTAGGGTGGCGAAGAACTTGTCCTCTCCCGGCTCCCCACCCCGGGCCAGGGCCTGAAGGAGGGTGGTCTTGCCGGCGTTGGTGTAGCCCACCACGGCGATGAGGGGCACACCCCGGCGCTTCCTCTGCCGCCTCGCCTCCTCCCGGCGCCGGGTGTACTCCTGGAGCTTGTGGCTCAGGTGGGCGATCCTTTCCTGGAGCCTTCTCCTGTCCACCTCCAGCTTGGTTTCCCCGGGCCCCCGGGTGCCGATCCCACCCCCCAGGCGGCTCAACTCCTTCCCCTTCCCCACCAGGCGGGGGAGAAGGTACCTCAGCTGGGCCAGCTCCACCTGGGTCTGGGCCTCAGGGGTTTTGGCGTGCAGGGCAAAGATGTCCAGGATGAGCTGGGTCCGGTCCAGGACCTTTAGGCCCGTGGCCTTCTCGATCTCCCGGGCCTGGGTGGGAGTGAGCTCCAGGCCGAAGATGAGGGTGGAGGCATTCTCGTGGTAGGCCAAGCTTTTTAACTCCTCCAGCTTTCCCAGCCCCACCAGGTACCGGGGGTCCAGGTGAGGGCGGAAGACCAGCACCTTTTTCACCGGCACCCCGCCGGCGGTGCGGGTGAGCTCGGCCAGTTCCGCCAGGTAGGCCTCGGCCTCGGGGCCTTCCCCCCGGTCCACCCCCACCAGGATGGCCCGCTCCCCGCTTCCATCCACCAGCTCCCGCACCCGGGCCTGACGGGCCAGTTCCTCCTCCAAGGCCTCCACCTCCGCCTTGTGGTCAAACTCCAGGTACTGGAAGTAGGGCTTGGGGGGAAGGAGGCGCCAGTCCTCCTCGAGGGCCTTGGGCGGGGAGAGGAAGGCCAGGTGCAGGGTGGTGGGCTTGCCGTCCTCCACCTCCAAGGCCGCCAAGCTGTCCAGGCGGTTCAGGAAGAGCACGGTAAGGTCTGGCCGGGAAAGCCCCCCCTTGGCCAGGTGGGTGTGGAGAAGCCGGAAGCCCGATAGCCTCCACTCCCCCCTGGCCCCCTCGGGGATGGGCAGGTCCTTGGCATCCCCCACCCCCACCCGCACCACCCGGCCCTCCCGGTCCAGGAGGAGGCTGATGGGCCTCCCCACCTCCTGGGAAAGCCCGGCCAAGACCTGGGCCAGCTCGGGGGTGAGAACCCTTTCCTTGGGGATGCGCCTGCGGTACAGGTTGGAAAGCCTCTTGAGCTCACTCTTCTTGAGCCCTTCCGTCTTGCCGAAGATCTTCTCCAATGCACCCTAAGTATACCAAAAACCCCCGCCTAGCCCTAGATTGAAAAAGGTGCGCTGGCTTTTCATGGCCCTCCTCCTCACCCCGGCCTTAGCCCAACCAGGTTACGACTGGATCGTGGTCCTGGGGGCGGCCCAGTACGGGGGAAGACCCTCCCCTGCCTTGGAAAGGCGCCTCGAGGCTGCCCTTCACCTCTACCAAAGGGGCCTGGCCTCGAGGGTAGCGGTAGCGGGAGGCAAGGCCAAAGGGGACCGGTACAGCGAAGGGGAGGTGGGCTGCCGCTACCTGCGGCAAAGGGGCGTGCCGGCCAAGGCCCTCCTTTGCGAGGGCCAGAGCAAAAACACCTACGAGAACCTCCTCTTTTTGAAGCCCCACCTATCCGGACGGATCCTCCTGGTCACCGATGCCCCCCACCTGCCCCGGGCCCTTTTCCTGGCCCGTCTCTTGGGCCTGGAAGCCGAGGGCTACCCGGTGCCCGGGGAATACCCCCTCTCCTACTGGCTCCGGGAAACCCTGTACCGCATCTGGCTTTACCTGGGCCTAAGGCCCTTCCCCGGCAGCTTTTCCCAACACGGCCTCAAGAGCCTTCCTCCAGATGCTTTAGGGAATCCAGGTACCCCTGCAAAAGGGCCTTGAGCTGCGCCACAAAGAGGGTCTTTTCCTGCTTAACCCGCTCCACCTCCCCCTTTAGGCGCCTAAGCTCCTCCGCCGCCTCCCTAAGCACCTGGTCCTTAGCTGCCAGGGCCTCCTTCCTGATGAGGTCCGCTTCCTTTTCCGCCTGGGCCTTGAGCTCGCGGGCGATGCGCTCCGCCGCCACCACCGCCCGTTTGAGCTCCCCTTCCGCCTCCTTAAGGCGGGCCACCTCCTCCTCGAGGGTCCGAACCCTGTTCCTTAGGTCCTCGTTCTCCTGGATCAGGCCCTCCAGGACCTCGGCCACCCGGGCCAGGTAGGCCCTGACCGCCTCCTTCTGGTAGCCGCGAAGCCCCGTGGGAAACTCCTGGTAGCGCACGTCCAAGGGTGTTAGGTCCATGTACCCCTCAGTCTACAAAAAGGGCCTGGCCCACCCGCACCAGGGTGGCCCCCTCCTCGATGGCGATGGGAAAGTCGTCGGACATGCCCATGGAGCGCTCGGGAAGGCCATAGCGGTCGGCGAGCTCCGAAAGCCTGCGGAAGATGGGGCGGACCACGGCCTCAGGCCCCATGGGGGGCACGGTCATGAGGCCCAGGACCGAAAGGTGCTCCATCTCCCGTATGCGGGCCAAGGCCTCAGGGAGCTCCTCCTCCAAAAACCCGTGCTTCCTTGGCTCCCGGCCCAGGTTTACCTCCACCAGGACCTTAAGCCTCATCCCCGCCTTCTCCCCCACCCGGTCCAAGGCCTCCGCCAGACGCAAGGAGTCCAGGGAGTGGATGAGGGCAAACCGGGGGGCGAACTTGGCCTTGTTGCGCTGCAAGGGGCCGATGAGGTGCCACTCGGCCTTCAAGACCTCCATCTTCTTTAAGGCCTCCTGTACCCGGCTTTCCCCCAGGGGGAAGGAACCGTAGCGGAGTACCTTCTCCCGGATCTCCTCCACGCTCCTCCCCTTGGTCACCGCCACCAGGCGCACCCCTTTAGGGTCCCGCCCGGCGCGACGGCAGGCGGCCTCCATGGCCTCGAGGACCTCGGGAAGCCCCATGGCCTAAAGCTCGGCCAGGATGCCCCGCACGAAGCGGCGGAAGATGGGCCCGGTCCTGGCGGCCACCTCCAGGACCTCCGCCTCGGTGGCGTGGTGCTCCCTCTCCGGCACCGCCATGTCCGTGATGGTGGAAAGGCCCAGGACCCTGGCCCCCAGGTGCCTTAAGGCGATGACCTCGGGAACCGTGGACATGCCGATGGCATCCGCCCCAAGATCCCTGAGCACCTTCAGCTCGGCCCGGCTGGCGAAGCTGGGCCCCAGGAACCAGGCGTAGACCCCCTCAAAGAGGTGGAGGTCCTGCTTCCTGGCCACCTTGCGGGCAAGCTCTATGAGGCCCGGATCGTAGGCCTCAAACATCACGGGGAAGCGGGGGCCTAAGCGCTCGTCGTTTTTCCCCCTTAGGGGGTTGACCCCGGCCACGTTGAGGTAGTCCAGGTGGAGCATGATCCCCCCCGCCCGGAACCTGGGGTTTAACCCCCCGGCCGCCGAGGTGAGGATAAAGGTCTTGGCCCCCAGGAAATACCCCACCCGCACGGGGAACACCACCTCCTCGGCGCTGTAGCCCTCGTAGTAGTGGACCCGGCCTTGGTACACCAGAACCCGCTTGCCTTCCAGCTCCCCCAGGATCAGCCTCCCCGCATGCCCCGGGGCGGTGGAAAGGGGAAAGTGGGGGATCTCCCCGTAGGGGATCTCCGCCTCCTTGGCCACCTCCTCCGCCAGGGGGCCAAGCCCCGAGCCCAGGACGATCCCCACCTCGGGGAGAAAGCCGGTCTTGGAGCGAATGTAGGCCACGGCCTCCTGGATCTTGTCGTAGACTTCCATGGCGAACATTCTACTCTCACGCCCCCTTCACCCGCCTCTGGTAAGCTTTGCGCCATGAAACGGCTTTTTGCCCTGGTGTTCCTGGGCCTTCTGGCCCTGGCGGCCCCCATCCGGGAGGTGGTGCTGGAAGGAGGCGATCCCGTTCTCCAGGCCTTGGCCCGGGCGGCCTTGCCCTTTGGCGCAGGGGATGAGCCCGGGGACCTCGAGGAGGCCCGGAAGGCCATCCTGGCCACCGGCTACTTCCAGCAGGTGGAGGTCCGGCTGGAAGGGGATGTCCTCTGGGTCCGCCTCACCCCCTACCCCCCCATCGGCCAAGTGAGGGTGGAGGGCAAGGCCTTCCCCCAGGAGGCCCTCCTGCGCTTTCTGGAGCAGAACTTCGCCATCGGCCCGGAGGCCACCTATAACCCCATCCGGGCCGGGGAGGCCGCCAAGGCCCTGGCCGAGGCCTACCGGCAGAATGGCTTCCCCTTCTCCCCCAAGGTGGAGGTGGAGGCCAAGGAGCAGGCGGGCAAAATGGCCCTCACCTTCCGGGTGGAGGAAAGCCCGGAGGTGAAGGAGGTCCGCCTCACGGGGGCGAGCCTTCTACCCGAGGCCGAACTCCTAAAGGCCCTGGAGCCCCTCAAGGGCCCCTTTGACTTCGCCAAATACCAGGAGGCCTTAAGGGCCCTCGGCGCCCGCTACGAAAAAGCAGGCTACCGCTTTAGCGGCCCCGACCCCCAGGGAAGCCGCCTCGAGGGGGGCATCCTCACCGTGGCGGTGCGGGAGCTTAAGGTGGTGCGCATCCAAGGAGGTGGCCTGGACCTCACGGGCTTCCCCCTGAAGCCGGGGGACTACCTGCGCTACGACCTCCTTCTGGAAGGGGTGCAGGCGCTTTCCAAAAAGCTTTCCCGGGTGGTGAACTTCAACCTCACCCCCGAGGGGGAAGGGGTGGCAGTGGAGCTTCAGCTGGGCCCGGAAGGCGGGGTGATCGAGCGGGTGGAGATCAGCGGCAACACCGCCTTCCCCACGGAAGCCCTCCTGGCCCTCCTCCGCCTGAAGCCGGGAGAGGTATACACCCCCGTCCTGGCCCAAGAGGATGCCCGGCGCATCGCCACCTATTACCAGGAGAAGGGGTATGAGGTGGCCGACGTGCGCTTTGGCTTCCAGGAAGGGGTCTTCCGCCTGCAAGTGCTGGAGCTCAAGATCGGGGGCTACCGCCTGGAGTGGCAGGGGGACCACCGCACCCAGGAGGAGGTGATCCTAAGGGAACTTCCCAAGCCAGGGAGTCTCTTCAGCGTCCCCGCCCTGCGCCAGGGCATCGCCCGCCTCATGGCCACGGGGCTTCTTTCCGAGCCCCCTTCGGTGCGCCTGGCCCCCGGGGAGAAGGAGGACCAGGTGGTGGTGGTCCTCTCCCTGAAGGAGGCCCGCACCGGGCTCTTCCAGCCCGCCCTGGGCTGGAGCTCCCTGGAGGGGTGGTCGGGAAGCGTGTCCTTCAAGGAAACCAACCTCTTCGGCCTGGCCCACCAGGTGGGGGTGGACCTGGCCTTCGTGCAAAACGACGCCAAGGACAACCTTTCCCTCTCGGTCAGCTACGCCATCCCCTGGCTCTACCTGGACTACTGGGACCTCAAGGAAGTGCGCACCGGCCTCTCCTTAAGCCTCTTCTCCACCCCCATCGGCAACAACAAGCTTTTGGACAATAGCACCGACACCGGCTGGGAGTACACGGAAAGGCGCACCGGGGGCGGGTTTTCCCTTTCCCGCCCCTTCTCTAAGGAGCTGGAAAACCTGCGCCTTTCCCTGGGGCTTTCCGCCCGGCGGTCCGTATATGCCCTCGAGGTCTTTGATCCCAACGCTCCCTGCAACCCTGCCGTCACCGACACCAGCGACCCCAAGTACTGCGACGGCACCAACTACAAGGACCCCAACCAGGCTAAAAGCCTCCTCCCCACCCCGGGCTGGACCTTAAGGCTGGACACCGGCCTCACCTACACGGAGACGGACAACCCCCGCTTCCGCACCCAAGGGTACGAGGCCAGCCTCAGCACCGGCTTAGGCCTTTCCTTCCCCGACACGGGGGGCCGAAGCTTCTTCGTGCCCCTGGTGGCCACGGGCAAGACCTACTACGGCCTGGACCAGGAGAAACGACAGGCCCTAGCCTTCCGCCTCTCCGCCGGTACCCTTTTGGGCTTCCCGCCCGAAGGGGAGCGCTTCTTCCTCTCCGGGGGCGGGGCCGAGGCCTTCCTCCTCAGGGGCTACGAGGACCGCAAGTACGGGGGGCTTTCCTTCGCCACGGCCAGCGTGGAGTACCGCTACAACTTCAACCTCTCCCCCCAGGGGGGCACGAACCTCTACGGGATCCTCTTCACTGACCTGGGGCTTGCCGACAACACCGGCGGGGTGAAGTGGGGGGCGGGCCTGGGCTTCCAGCTGGACCTGGACCTCTTCGGGGCCCTTCTTCCCTCCCTGCGCCTGGACTACGCCTTCAGCCCGGAAAGCCCCACGGGAAGGCTTCACTTCCGCATCGGGCCCATGTTCTAGAATGGGCTTGTGGCCCAGGAAGTCTTAAGTCCTAGCCTCGAGGCCCTTGCCCAAGTGTGCCGCCGCTACGGCGTGCGGCGCCTTTGGGTGTTCGGTTCCTTTGCCCGGGGCGAAGCGGACGAACAAAGCGACCTGGATCTCCTGGTGGAGTTCTACCCTGGGCAGGTGCCCGGCCTAGACTTTATCCGCTTAGAAGAGGAACTTTCCCGCCTCTTTGGGAGGCGGGTAGACCTCCATACGGCGAAGAGCCTGAGCCGCCACTTCCGCGAGGAGGTCCTAAAGGAGGCCAAACCCCTCTATGAGGAAGGCCAGGCTCTCTGACCGGACCCGCCTTCTCCACATGCTTGACGCCGCCAAGAGAATCCGGGAGCTATCCCTCCATGTAGACCTTGCAGCCTTGGCCCCCGAGGACACAACTGCCTTGGCCGTGGTCCGCCTTCTGGAAATCCTAGGGGAAGCAGCCAAGGGCCTTTCCCCAGAGTTACAGGGCCGGTACCCTCATGTCCCCTGGCGTAGCATCGCTGGCCTGCGCAACCGGCTTATCCATGAATACTTTGACGTAGATATGGAAATCGTCGCTGCCATCGCCCAAAAAGACATACCTGTCCTCATCCAGCAGCTGGAAGCCATCCTGGCGGAAGAGGAAAAGGGATCATAGTTGCGCCAAGGCACGGCCTACCGCAAACTGTTCTTGACGCTGGCGGCGTCCCTACCATGAAAGCCTACCTCGGCCTCTACAGCGCCCGGCTGGAAACCCCGGCAAGGAGCCTTAAGGAAAAAAGGGCCCTGATCAAGCCCGCCCTGGAACGGGTCAAGGCTCGCTTTCCCGTTTCCGCCGCCAGGCTTTACGGCCTGGACGCCTGGGGCTTTGAGGTGGTGGGCCTGAGCCTCCTGGGAAACGATCCCGGCTGGGTGGAGGAAACCCTACGGGAAGCCGCCCGCTTCCTGGCCAGCCAGGGGGGCTTCAGCGTGGCCCTCGAGGCCTTTCACCTCGAGGCCATCGACCTAGACGGCCTGGTCTAGGCTAGACCCGCTCCACCGCCACCGCCGTGGACCCTCCCGTCCCATGGCAGATGGCGGCAAGGCCCCTTTTCTCCCCCCTCACCCTAAGGGCGTTAAGGAGGGTCACCAGAATCCGGGCCCCGCTGGCCCCGATGGGGTGGCCCAGGGCCACCGCCCCTCCAAAGACGTTGAGCCTCTCGTAAGGCACCCCCAGGAGGCGGTGGAAAAGGACGTTGTTGAGGGCGAAGGCCTCGTTGTTCTCAAATAGGCCGAAGTCTTCAATCCGCATGCCAAGCCGGTCCAACAAGCGCTTCACCGCCGGGATGGGGGCCTCGGGGAACCGCCAGGCCTCCCCCGCCGCCCAGGCTCCTCCCAGAACCCGGGCCAGAGGCTTGAGGCCATACCGCTTCACCGCCTCCTCCGAGGCCAACAGAAGCGCCGCCGCCCCATCGGAGATCTGGCTGGCGTTCCCGGCAGTCAGGATCCCATCCTTGCGGAAGGCAGGCTTCAGGGCCGAAAGGGACTCGAGGGTGGTTTCCGGACGGATACCCTCGTCCTTGTCCACCACCACCGGTCCCTTCTTCCCAGGGAGCTCCATAGGGGCGATCTCCCAGGCGAAGAAGCCCCCCTCCGTGGCCTCCGCCGCCCGCTTGTGGGAAAGGTAGGCGGCCTCGTCCACCTCCTCCCGGCTCACCCCGTAGTCCTGGGCAAGCCTTTCCGCCTGCTCCCCCATGGCCTCGCCGCTGAAGGGGTCCGACAGGCCGTCCCTAAGCAGGATATCCTGAAGGTTCTCCGGCGCCCCCATGAGGAACTTGTACCCCCACCTCGCCCTATGGGAGAGGTAAAACCCCGCCTGGCTCATGGACTCCATCCCCCCGGCCAGCACCAACCGGGCCTCCCCCGTGCGCAGGAACTGGACGGCGTTCATCACCGCCATCATCCCCGAGGCGCAGACCATGTCCACCTGGTAGCCGTCCACCTCCTTGGGGATACCCGCCTTCAAGGCGGCCTGGCGGGGAAGTAGCTGCCCATGCCCGGCCCGGAGCACGTTTCCGAACACGTACAGGTCCAAAGCCTTCCCCTCCACCCCCGCCCGGGCCAAGGCCGAGCGCATGGCGTGGGCCCCAAGCTCCACCGGGCTTACGTCCTTCAAGGCCCCCCCGAACCTCCCGATGGGGGTCCTGGCCGCAGAGACGATATAGACCTCTTTCATGGGCCTATCATACCCCGTGGGCCAATCCGCCCGGGCAAGGGGGCTCCCTGCTAAACTCCTTACAAGATGGCCCAGCGGGGCGTTACCCTTCTGGAACTCCTCCTGGTCTTGGGCGTTATGGGGGTTCTCCTCGCCCTCGGCCTTCCCCTTCTCTCCCCTCAGCAGCTGGCCCTGGATCAGGCGGCCCGTTCCCTGGCGGCCCAGGTAACCCGGGCCAGGCTCGAGGCCATCCGCCGAAACGCTCCTGCTGGGCTTCACCTCTTCACCGAGGGGGCGGGGGGCTACGCCGTCTTCGTGGACCGGGATGGGGACTGGGGCTATGACCCGGGGGAAGAGGTGCAGCTTGTTCGCTTTGGCCAGGGGGAATGGGCCCGGGTACGCCTGGACCTGGGGCAGAGCACCCTGGGCAACCTCCCCCTCCTCTTTGACCCCCGGGGCGTGCCCGCCCGGCCCATTACCGCTGCCCTCGTCCTAAGGGCGGGCACGGCCACCCGGAAGGTGGTGGTGAGCCAGCAGGGCCGGGCCCGGGTGGAATGACCCCCCATTTGGGGGATGCGCCCCACCCCTCCCTCGGCCTACCCTAGGAGGGAATGAGGACGCCCTATGGCTTCGCCCTCCTAGAGTTGATCCTTCTCCTCGCCCTCCTGGGGGTTCTTTTGGGGCTAGGCCTTGGCTACTTGCGCTCGGACCACCTGGCCGTGAACCAGGCCGCCCGGTCCCTGGCGGCCCAGGTGACCCGGGCCCGCCTCGAGGCCATCCGCCGGAACGACTTCGTGGGGATCCAGTTCCTCACCGGGGGGGCGGGGGGGTACGTGATCTTTTTGGACCAGAACCGGAATCGCACCTACGACGGGGCGGATACCGTCATCCAGACGATAACCTTCGGCCAGGGGGAATGGGCCCGGGTGCGGCTTGCCGCCCCCACGGGCCCGGCAGCCTTGGTCTTTGACCCCCGGGGTATCCCCCAGGACTTTACGGGGGCGACCGTGACCCTAAGCGACCGCGCCGGAACCTACACCCAAGGGGTTGCCCTAAGCCCCCAGGGGAGGGGGAGCCTGCCATGAGAAAAGGCCTTACCCTTGTGGAAGTCCTGGTGGCCTTGGCTGTTTTGGGCATCGCCTTTGGCGCCCTGCTCACGAGCCAGCTCTCCAACCTTAGGGCCAACGCCCAAGCCCGCTTCGCCAGCGACACCAAGGCGGCCGCGGTCCAGGTCTTGGAGAAGCTCTCGGCTGAGGTCCTGAAGAGCGAGGTGGTCCCGGCCACAAGCCCTTACAAGGATGCGCCCTTAGAATCAGGTAACTGGCGAAGCTTCTACTTTGTGGATTACTACTTCTCCTGCCCCACGCGGGTAAGCCCTTCTTCTAGACAGCGTGAGGGGCGTGAGGCTAACCTCCGCCCTGGCCTTGCCTGCTCGGGTACGGAAACCGTGGGGGGCATCCCCGTGGCCTGGAGCCTCTGGGGGGAAGACGGCATCCGGGGGGAAGGCGTGGTGACCCTGGTGGTCACGGCTACCCATCCCCGGGGCCCGAAGGTCACCATGGGCCGCCGCGTCACCTGCTACGACGTCTATCCTTCCCCTACCCAGGACCAGCCCGCCCCCTGCCCGCCCCCGGGAGGTGGGAGGTCAGAGGAGCAGGAGGCGCAATGAGGAGGAGGTGGAAGGCCATGAGGAAGGGCTTCACCCTGGTGGAGGTCCTGGTGGCCATGGCCATTTTGGTGGTGGTCCTGGCCCTTGGGGTGCGCTACTTCGCCGCCACGGGCGAGCTCGCTCGGAACACCCAGGGGCGGAACGAGCTTCAGGACCGGGTGCGGATGGTCATGCAGGTGGTGACCGGCGATCTGCAGATGGCGGGGGCCCGCTACTGGAATAGCGGCAGCCAAAACCGGGCCTACGGCCTGCCCCTTCCCCCCCTTGAGGGGGAGGATGGGGGTGCCAAGGACACCCTGACCCTCTACTACGTCACTAGCCTTAGGGACCCTGCCTCCGCCTGCCGGCGGGTGGACTATGGGTTTGCCGGGGATACGCTCCTAAGGAGCGACCTGAACGCCACGCCCACCTCCGGAAGCGACTGCACCTCCCCTACCCCCAACTTCCAGCCCCTGGCCGAGGGCATCCTCGCCCTGGACATCCAGTACCAGTGCAGCGACGGTACCACCCAAGACCAGCCGGAGTGCAACCCAGACGCCTACCCCCGCTCGGCCAAGGTCACGGTGGCGGGCTACTCCCTAAGCCCCGTGACCAACCCGGGGCCCGCCTCCCTCACCACCGTCACCCACCAAACCCTCCCTTGCCCCCCGGGCCGGGCCTGCTACGCCCTCACCCAGGAGGTTCTCATGCCCAACCTCAAGCCCTTGCCCGCCCCCTAGGAGGAAGCCTATGAACACGAAAGGCATCGCCCTGGTCGCCACTTTGGCCCTGATGGTGGTCATCGCCCTCCTGGTCTTCGGCACCTTCTTCACCACCCAGATAGAGCTTTGGACCACCCGCAACGACACCACCTCGGTCCAGGCCTTCTACGCCGCCGAGGCCGGGCTCCAGAAGTACAAGGCCGTCCTCTTCCAGCAGTATGTCTGGCGGGAGCAACGGGGCCAGGGGGGAGGAGGGCCTGGCTGTTTCACCCCCCTGGTAACTGGCCTGGACCTGGACCGGAACGGGACCCTAATCCCCTTCACCAACAACCAGTTGGTCCTGGCCGAGGACGAGGCGGTGATGGACGCCTTCGGCAACCCCGTGGGCCGGTATCGGGTGGTCCTTTACAAAGACGCCCAAGACGGCCAGCTTTTCACCCTGGTCTCCCAGGGCACCTCCTCCGGCGCCAAGGCCACGGTCCAGGCCACCTTCCGCATCAGCAACACGGGCTACCTGGAGCAGGCCATCTTCGCAGGAACGGGCCAGGCCAATAAGTGGCTGAACGGGGGGGCCACCATCCGGGGCGGAATCTACGTGGTGGGAAGCCCAAGTGATCCCGACCAAACGGTCATAAAGGCCAACGGAAACTTTGCCCTCTACAACTGGTATAACCTGAACGACAACGACTACTCCGGGATCGCCAGCCGGGTGGAATCCGGCTACCGGGAGGTCCGAGACCTCTGCGCGAGCCTCCGGGTGCAGTACGGCAAGATCTCCGTTGGGGGGAGCACCGAGATCGGCGAGCCCACCAACAAGGTGAAAGGGGTGTTCGTGGGCCGGGGCGCCCAGGACATTACCGGGGATGTATGCCAGGACCAGGACAAGAAAGGGGTCTGCACCGAGGCCATGGGGGGCTTTGACCTCTCCAATCCCCCGCCTTTCCCCACCCTGGATGCCAAGCTGGACTCCGACGCCTGCTCCGCTTACCCCACCTGGCGGAACTGCCTCCAGAACAGGGCCGCCCTCAGGATTCAGCGCCTAGAGAACCGGGTGTCCATCGCCACCCCCCTGGGTGTGAACCTGGATTCCTGCCTCCAGGCCCTGCAGTCCGGCACCCTGACCCTAGATAACAAAGACGTGAACTGCACTTTCATCCGCCCGGACGGAAGCCGGGGAGGGTTCAAGTACACCTATGAGGACGGGAAGGGGCTTTTGCAGGTATTCGGTGACGTGGTCCTGGAGGGGCTTAACCTGGTCCTGAACCAGCCCACGGACTACCAGGCCAGCTCGGGGAGCGCCAAGAGCGCTACTTTCGCCGTGCTGGCGAAGGATGGGGCGGGCGGCAACCTGGACATCAACGGCAGCCTCCTCCCCGACGCCAGCTTTGGCTCCTTCCCCGGCCACGCCTTGGGCCTTGTGGTGGAGAAGAACCTCTACCAGCGGGGCCAGTACGTGATGGCCCCCCTCTATGCGGGCGGGACCTTCCGGGTGGTGCAGGACAAGGTGCTTTTCGGTTCTGTCATCGCCAACGAGTTTTGCACCACCAGCGCTGGCGGCCAAAACACCGGTAATCAAGGCGGAAATAAAAATAATAAGAACCCCCCCTTTCGGATATTCAATGCATACCCCCTTGACAAGCCAAAGGAAAAGGGGGCGCTTGGTGAGCTGTGGAAGAACACCAGACGCCCCCTTCCATCCTACCCCTGCCCCTGGAGGAACTGGTCCCCCTGCTCCAGGCATGGCTCCAAGCCCGCTTGCCAGAAGGGGAGAGAAAACCCGGCAGGCCCAGGACCTTCTCCGACCTCAGCCTCTTTCTCTTCCACCTGGTCCGCGCCCTCCTGGGCTTCTCCAGCGAACGCATGCGCCGGGAACTGGCCCGCAACCCTAGGCTCCGCAAGCGCCTCGGTCTAGAGCGCGTTCCCTCCTCTGCCACCCTCAGCGAGCGGAGCCGGAAGCTACCCTGGCCCCTCCTGCGGGGAGGGAAGCGGGTGGGCCGGGGGAGGCGGGTGCTGGCCATGGACGCCACCCTTCTCCCCGCCCAGAGGTCGGATGGGGAGGCGGCTTGGGGCGTGGGCTCGGATGGGGGCTGGGTTTATGGGTACAAGCTCCACCTCCTCGTGGACCTGGACACGGGGGAGGTGCTGGCCCTACGGGTGACCCCGGCCTCATGGCACGACTCCCCGGTGGGGCGGGGGATGCTCTGGGGGGTGGAGAGGTTTCCTGGGGAGAAGCCCCCCGTGGTGGTGGCGGACGCGGCCTACGAGGGGGAAGCCAACTTTCGGTTGGCGAGGAGGCGAGGGATGCTTCTGGTGACGGGGCATAACCGGAGACGGGGAAGGCCAAAGGGGAGGGGGCGGCTTTTGAACCTGCGGCGGCGGGGGAGAGGTGCGTACCGGAGGCTTTTGGGGCGGCGGTGGGAGCTGGAGACGGTTTTTGGTCTGCTGAAGGGGCCGATGGGGCTGGTGGGGGCGGTGGGGAGGGTACGGGGGCTGAAGGCGGTGGCCCTGCAAGTGGAAGCTTGGGTGATGGCCTGGAGCGTGGTGGCCCAGCTTCTTGGGCAGGCGGGTCTGCCCATCACCCGGGTGTTGCGGGTGGTGGCGTGAGGTGAGTACGCAGGTGAATATCCGAAAAGGGGGTAATAAGAACGAGGAGAAGGAAGACCAATGCAACGCCGGCCAGAAGGCCGAGGTGGTCTATATCCGCATCCCCAAGGAAAACCGCCCGGCCTTGCTGCCGGACCTTAAGGAGGGTAAGCCCGTCTTCCAGGTGCTCTCCTATGAGCGCCGCTAGCTTTCACGCCCTTTTCACACCCCTCCCCCATCCTGAGGGTGGCCCCTGGGGGGCTTGACGAAAAGGTACCGGCGCTCCAGACTAAGGGGAGAAAGGGGGTGAGAGGAGGAGAAGGACGAGAAACCGGTGGTTAGAGGCGGTTTTCGGCAACAGGCACTCATGGCCGCGCAATACCATAAGAGCGCGGGAAACCTTAAGGAGGTAAGAAACCTATGCGTAACGCAAAAGGCTTTACCCTGATTGAGCTTTTGATCGTCATCGCCATCATTGCCATCCTGGCCGCGGTCCTGATCCCCAACCTGCTCAATGCTCGTAAGCGGGCAAACGATACCGCTGCTGTAGCCTATACACGCAATGTCGCCACGGAGATTGAAGCAACTCGTAACCCCACCACGGGTGAAGTTACTGCCACAGCCTGCCCCACCACCATTAATAAACCTGCCATTGTTACAAACTGCACTGTAACGAGGATCAACAATAACACCGATTTCCAACTGGAAGTAACGTACTCTAACGGTTCCGGCACTAAGGTTACCTACGATAGCTCCACGGGTCAAATTCAAGTGCAATAGCGTACAAAACAGCGGTAGCGGCAACAGCAACTCACCACAACAACGACCACGGCCTAGGGCTATCATCCTAAGGGCCAGGAGCTAAACCCAGCCGGTTTAGCTCCTGGCGTTTTACCCATCGGACTACCCGATGGAACCCCCTACTCCAAGTTTCAAGGTCCACAGGGTATCATAAGAAATCCCCCTAGTCCTCTCCCGTAGAATGGGGCCATGGACCTCGCCAAACACCAACGCCGCCCCCGGCTGCAACTCAAGCTGCAGCATCACCCGGATAACCTTCACGCCCTGTACCGGGAAAGCCAAGACCCCATAGAACGCTCCCGCTGGCACGCCCTCTGGCTCCTCGCCACCGGCCACCCCATCCCAAAAGTCGCCCAAACCCTGGGCTACTCCACCCGCTGGGTCCGGGACACCCTCCACCGCTACAACCAAGGCAAGCCCATGGCCGACCTCCGCCACCAAAACCCAGGCCAGCCCCCCTTGCTCCCCCCAGAACTCCAGGAGGCCTTCCGCCAGGCCCTCCTGCAACCCCATCCCCGGGACGGAATTTGGACCATAAGGAACGCCGCCGAGTGGCTCTCGGAGAGGCTGGGCCGCCCCGTGGACCCAAGGCGGGCCTGGAGTTGGATGAAGCGCCTGGGCTTTGCCCCCCTCCGCCCCCGTCCCCGGCACCGGGAGCGGGACCTGGCCGAGGGGGAGGCCTTCAAAAAAACCTCTTCTTCACGGTCTTTCTCCTGAAGTACCTCGTTCCCTGGCTGGAGTTGGAGCTCTGGGCCATGGACGAGCACCGCCTGGGGCTGAAGCCGGTGTACCGGCGGGTGTGGGCGCCCCGGGGGAGGACGCCCCTGGCCTGGGTGCGGCCGCGGTACCGGTGGTTGTACGTGTACGGTTTCGTGCGTCCCAGTACGGGGGAGAGCGAGTTTTGGCTTTTGCCCACGGTGAATGCGGCTGTGTTCTCGGAGGTGCTTCGGCAGTTTGCCCGGCTTCGGGGGTCTGGGGGGAGGAAGGGGTTGCTGGTGGTGTTGGACCGGGCGGGATGGCACGTGTCCAGGCGGGTGGAGGTACCGGAGGGGGTAGGTTTGGTCTTTTTGCCCCCCTACTCTCCTGAGCTACAGCCTGTGGAGCGGGTATGGCCCTTGGTGGACGGGGTGGTAGCGAATGGGCGGGTGGATTCGGAGGAGGAGCTTTGGGAGAGGGTGGAGGCCCGCTGTGCTTACTTGCAGACCCAGCCGGAGCTTATTCGGAGCCACACTCTTTTTCACTGGTGGCCGGGGGGATGCTGAGGGAATGGATCGGGAGGATTTCATATCAGGTCGGCCTGTGTCTGTGCTACCTTGAGGGCAATGACCACGGAGGAGCGCCTTTACAAGCTGGAGGGGATTGTGGAGGGGGTCATGGCCACCCTCCCGGGCCAGGTTGCCTCCCTGGAGGGGCGCATGGAACTCTTCCGCCAGGAGGTGAAGGCGGAGATAGGGGGCCTGCGCCAGGAGATGGTGGGCCTGCGCCAGGAAGTGAAGGCGGAGATCAGCCCTGCCTTCAACAAGCTCATGCTTTACTTCACCGCCCTGGCGGCGGCCCTGGCCATCCTCACCTTTCTCCGCTAAGCTTGCGGGGCTCGTCGGACTAGAGCTCCACCCCCTCGTAGATGGCTTCCAGGCTTAGCCTCGTTCCGAGGCAAGGCACCTCTGCCATCCCCTCTCCCTCCCAAAGGCGGTAGAGCCAGCCTTCCCCTTGGCGGAAGTAGCCTTCCACCCGCCTTTCCCGGGAGTCCACCAGGAGGTAGCCTTGGAGGCTTGGCATTTCCCGGTAGCGCCAGAGCTTCTCCCGGCGGTCTATGGCCTCGGTGTGCTCGGAAAGGACTTCCACCACCAGGCAGGGGCGCTCCTTGTAAAGGGGGTGGGGGTCTTCTGCGCACACCACCATGAGGTCGGGGTAGTAAAAGGTGCGGGAGGAGACCTTAAGCTTCATGTCCGAAACGAAGAGCCTGCACCCCTTAGCCTGGGCGTGAGGGCGGAGATGGTAGAAGAGGTTGCCCGCGATGAGGTTATGGGCCTCCGTGGCCCCCGCCATGGCGTAGGGCACGCCCTCCACGAGTTCGTGGCGCACGGGGGACCGCTCTTCCATGGCCAGGTAGGCCTCGGCCTCCAGAAGCTTTAGGGGCCTTGCTGCCTCGCCCATGGGACCATTGTACCCCTAGGCGGTGCGCTCCAGGTCCCCTTCCAAGGGCGCCTCTGCCTCCACGTAGAGGGGGGCGAAGGGGGCTTCCTGGTAGAGGCGCACCCGGCCCAGGCGGGCGGCCTCGAGGAGGGCGGCGAAGGCCACCCCCCGCTCCCCCCAGGAGGCGAAGGGGAGGCCCTGGAAGGCCACCCGCCCCCGCAGGAGCCCCTTAAGCCGCTCCCAGGCCTCGAGGAGGCCAAAGCGCTCCCGGCTCACGGCCAAGACCGCCTTCCTAAAGGGCCTCGCCGCCTCCACCAAGGCCCTAGGGGGAAGGCGTAAGGCCGGCTTGGGCAAGGGAGGCGGGGAAACGGGTACAAGCCGGGAGCGTTTCTTAAGGCGCTCCTCCAAAAAGGCCACCGTTTCCGAAAGATCCAGAAGTACCTGCACCAGGGGGGCTTCCTCCCCTTCCTCCCTTGGGGTCAGGGCCTTTTCCGGGGAGAGCTTGAGAAGCAAGAGCTCTGCCAGGATGGGGAGAAGCTCGCTTCTTTGCCTCAGGTCCTCAGGCACCTGGGCCAGGGCCTGGTCCACCACCAGGAGGAGGGGTACGGCCCTTGGGGATAGGCGCCCCCGCCTGAGGGCCTCCCTCAGCTCCTGGGGCGTGCCGGAAAAGCCGGGAAGCTCGAGGCGGATCACCGGTAAACGGGGCGCTTGCTGGGGAGAAGGAGCCCCACCTTCTCCCGCACCTCCTCCATGGTGGCCTGGGCCACGGCCCGGGCCCGCCTGGCCCCTTCCAAAAGGGCATCCATCACGTAGTCGGGGTCCTTTTTCAGCTCCTCGGCCCGCTCCCGGATGGGGCGGAGGACCTTCATCATCTCCTCAAAGAGGATCCTCTTCACCGTGAGGGTACCGATCCCCGCCTTCCGGTACTCCTCCTTCAAGGCCTCCACCAGCTCCTTGGGGGCGAAGTAGGAGAGGTAGGTGAAGACGATGGTGCGCCCCGGCTCCCCGGGGTCCGAGAGGCGGATCCTTTGGGGATCATCGGGGAGGTGCTGGATTTTCCTCCAGATGCTCTCCTCCGGCTCCAGGAGGCCGATGGTGTTCCCTAAGGACTTGCTCATCTTGGCCTTGCCGTCTATGCCCGGAACCCTCGGGGCCTCGGGATTCAGAAGGGCCTCGGGCTCGGGGAAGGTTTCCCCGAAAAGGGCGTTGAAGCGGCGGGCGATCTCCCGGGTAAGTTCAATGTGCTGCACCTGGTCCTCCCCCACAGGGACGGTATCCGCCTTGTAGATGAGGATGTCCGCCGCCTGCAACACCGGGTACATGAGAAGGCCGCTCCAAACCGCTTCCTGCTTGGCGGCCTTGTCCTTGAACTGGGTCATGCGGGTCAGGTCCCCCAAGGGGGTGATGGTGGTGAAGACCCAGGAAAGCTCCGTGTGCTCGGGCACATGGGACTGCACGAAGAGGGTCACCTTCTCGGGGTCAAGCCCTGCGGCCATGTTCACCAAAGCCGCCTCAAAGGTGCGCTGGGCCAGGGTCTCGGGCTCGTAGGCCAGGGGGTTGGTGAGGGCGTGGTAGTCCACAATGCAAAAAAAAGCTTCCCGCCCCAGCTTTTCCCCCAGCTCCACCCACTGCTTGATGGCCCCCAGGTAGTTGCCGATGTGGATCTCCCCCGAGGGCTGGATGCCGGAAAGAACCCGCGTCATGCCCTTAAGAATAGCAAAAACCCCGCATAAGCGGGGCCTTCTGGTGCCGGGGGCGGGACTTGAACCCGCACGTCCGCGAGGACACACGACCCTGAATCGTGCGCGTCTACCAATTCCGCCACCCCGGCAGACGCAAGGGTCATTGTACGGAAGGGCCCTTTTCCCGTCAAGCCCTACCGCCAAAGGGCGAGGAGGGCCAGGAGCACCGCCAGGGCGCTGAAGTAGAGCATGAGGCGGTTCAGGGCGGTGTTGATGTCCGCCTTTAACTCTTGGCGCAGGGAGGCCATGTCCCCTTTGAGCTCCTGGCGCAAGGAGGCCATCTGCTCCCCCAGTCTCCCCTCCAAAGCCGCCATCTCCGCCTTGAGCTCCTGGCGCAGGGAAGCCATCTGCTCCCCCAGTCTCCCCTCCAAAGCCGCCATCTCCGCCTTGAGCTCCTGGCGCAGGGCCGCCATCTCGCCCTTAAACTCCTGGCGCAGGCCCGCTATGTCGCCTTTCAGCTCTTGGCGGAGGAGGTCCATGCGGTTTTCCAGGGAAGTTATGCGCTCCGGAAGGGTGGCCATCACCCCTTCCACGATGCCTTCCAGCTTGTAAAGCCGCTCCTCGGTGGTCATCTGCCTTCAGGCTAGCATAGCCCTTGACCCTAAGGCAAAGGCAGCGTAGGCTATAGGGTAATGCGGCGGGGCTTCCTGCTAGACCTAGGCCGGGCAGGCCCGGCTTAGGGAAGCCCTGTTGCCTTCCCCCGGGCCTAGAACCCGGGGGATTTTCGTAAATGGGAGGGAGCATGGGAAAAACGCTTTACGAGAAGGTTTGGGAAGCCCACGAGGTGCGAAAGCTGAAAAGCGGGCAAAGCCAGCTTTTCATCGACCTGCACCTCCTGCACGAGGTAACGAGCCCTCAGGCCTTCGGGATGCTTAGGGACCTGGGCCTCAAGGTACGCTACCCCCACCGCACCTTCGCCACCGTGGACCACATCGTCCCCACCCACGACCGTACGGAGCCCTTCCAGGATCCTCTGGCCCAGAGCATGCTGGAGGCCCTCCGCCAGAACACCCGGGAGCACGGCATCACCTTCTTCGACCTGGGAAGCGGGAACCAGGGGATCGTGCACGTAATCGGCCCGCAGCTTGGCCTCACCCAGCCCGGGATGACCATCGCCTGCGGGGACTCCCACACCTCCACCCACGGGGCCTTCGGGGCCGTGGCCTTTGGCATCGGCACCAGCCAGGTGCGGGACGTCCTGGCCACCCAGACCCTGGCGGCCCAGAAGCTCAAGGTGCGGCGCATCAACATCGAGGGGAAGCTTGCCCCCGGGGTCTACGCCAAGGACGTGATCCTGCACATCATCCGCCACCTGGGGGTGAAAGGGGGCTTGGGCTACGCCTACGAGTATGGCGGCAGCACGGTGGAGGCCATGGACATGGAAAGCCGCATGACCCTCTGCAACATGTCCATTGAGGGCGGGGCCCGCATCGGCTATGTGAACCCCGACGAGACCACCTTCGCCTACCTCGAGGGCCGCCCCTATAGCCCCAAGGGGGCGGAGTGGGAGGAGGCCAAACGGCGCTGGCGGTCCTTCGCCTCCGATCCCGACGCCCATTATGACGACGTGGTCACCTTCCGGGCGGAGGAGATTCCCCCCACGGTCACCTGGGGCATCAACCCCGGCCAGGCAGTGCCCATAGATGGGCGGATCCCCCTTTTAGAAGAACTCTCCCCCGAGGAGCGCCCCGTGGCCGAGGAAGCCCTGGCCTACATGGGCCTCAAGCCGGGCCAGCCCATCAAGGGCGTCCCCATCCAGGTGGCCTTCATCGGAAGCTGCACCAACGCCAGGCTTTCCGACCTGCGCGAGGTGGCCCGCTACCTCAAGGGCCACAAGGTGAAGAAGGGGGTGCGGGCCCTGGTGGTGCCGGGCTCGGAGTGGGTGGCCAGGAAAGCGGAAGAAGAGGGCATCGCTGAGATTTTCCGGGAGGCGGGGTTTGAGTGGCGGAACCCGGGGTGCTCCATGTGCCTGGCCATGAACCCCGACCGCCTGCAGGGAGACGAGCTGGCCGCCAGCTCCTCCAACCGCAACTACAAGGGCAGGATGGGAAGCCCCAGGGGACGCACGGTGCTCATGAGCCCCCTCATGGTGGCGGCGGCGGCGGTGGCGGGCGAGATCGCCGACGCCCGGGAAGTGTTTGGGATCGGGAGGTAAGCCATGCTGGAAAAGTTCACCACCATCCGCGGTAGGGCGGTGCCCTTAAGGGGCGAGGACATCGACACGGACCGCATCATCCCCGCCCGCTTCATGAAGGTGCTCACCTTTGAGGGCCTGGGGAAATACCTCTTCTACGACGAGCGGTTTGACGAGAAGGGCGAGCCCAAGCCCCATCCCTTGAACGACCCCAGGTACCAAGGGGCCAGCATCCTCCTGGTGGAGGCGGGCTTTGGCTCCGGTAGCAGCCGGGAACACGCCCCCCAGGCCATCAAGCGGGCGGGGTTTAGGGCCATCATCGGGGAGAGCTTCGCCGAGATCTTCTTCGGGAACGCCACCGCCATTGGCCTTCCCTGCGTGACCCTGGCCCCCGAGGACCTGGCGGTGCTCTTCCAGGCAGTGGAGGAGGACCCGGCCCTCGAGGTGGAGGTGGACCTGGTGAACAAGGAGGTGCGCTTCGGTGGCCGCACCGCCCCCCTCTTCATCCCCGAGGAGGCCCGGGAAGCCCTGGTGGAAGGGCTTTGGGATCCCATCGGGGAGCTACTGCAGGCGGGAGAGCTTCTGGACGAGTTCGACCGTCGCCTTCCCTACCCCAGGAGGTCGGAATGAGGATTGCGGTCCTGCCGGGGGACGGGATCGGCCCCGAGGTGACCGAGGCTGCCTTGAAGGTCCTCAAGGCCCTGGACGAGGCCCACGGGCTAGGCCTCAGCTACGAGGTCTATCCCTTTGGCGGGGAGGCCATCGACCGGTACGGGGAACCCTTCCCCGAGGTGACCCAAAAAGGGGTGGAGGCCGCCCAGGCGGTGCTCCTGGGAAGCGTGGGAGGGCCCAAGTGGGATAACCTTCCCCGCAAGATCCGCCCGGAAACCGGGCTTCTCGCCTTAAGGAAAAGCCAGGGCCTCTTCGCCAACCTGCGCCCCGCCAAGGTCTTCCCTGGCCTGGAACGGCTTTCCCCCCTCAAGGAGGAGATCGCCCGGGGGGTAGATGTCCTCATCGTGCGGGAACTCACCGGGGGCATCTACTTCGGCGAGCCCAGGGGGATGTCCGAGGCGGAGGCCTGGAACACGGAGCGCTACAGCAAGCCCGAGGTGGAGCGGGTGGCCCAGGTGGCCTTTGAGGCGGCCAGGAAGCGCAGGAAGCACGTGGTGAGCGTGGACAAGGCCAACGTGCTGGAGGTGGGGGAGTTCTGGCGCAAGACGGTGGAGGAGGTGCACCAGAACTTCCCCGACGTTTCCCTGGAGCACCAGTATGTGGACGCCATGGCCATGCACCTGGTGAAAAACCCCGCCCGCTTCGACGTGGTGGTGACGGGAAACATCTTCGGGGACATCCTTTCCGACCTGGCCTCGGTGCTTCCCGGCTCCTTGGGGCTACTCCCCTCCGCCTCCCTGGGCCGGGGTACCCCGGTCTTCGAACCCGTGCACGGCTCCGCCCCCGACATCGCCGGCAAGGGCATCGCCAACCCCACCGCCGCCATCCTCTCCGCCGCCATGATGCTGGAGCATGCCTTCGGCCTGGTGGAATTGGCAAGAAGGGTGGAGGATGCCGTGGCCAAGGCCCTCCTCGAGGCGCCCCCACCCGACCTGGGGGGCCAGGCGGGGACGGAAGCCTTCACCCAGGAGGTGCTAAGGCGGCTACAATAGGGAAAATGCTCCGCTACCGCTTCACCGCCGAGGAGTTCCACCGCATGGCCGAGGCAGGCATCCTCCCCGAGGACGCCCGGGTGGAGCTCGTGGAGGGGGAGATCGTAACCATGAGCCCGGTAGGCAAACGCCACATGGCAGCCGTCAAGCGCCTTATGGACCTTCTGTTTCCCTTGCAACAGGCAAGGAAAGCCCTTTTGCAGGTCCAGGACCCGCTTAGGCTTTCCCCGGAAAGCGAACCCCAGCCCGACCTCACACTCCTCTCCTACCGGGAAAATTTCTACCGGGACAAGGTGCCGGAAGCCGAGGATGCCCTGCTGGTGATAGAGGTGGCGGACACCTCCCTGGACTACGACCTCACCGTGAAACTCCCCCTCTACGCCAAGGCGGGGATCCCCGAGGTCTGGGTGGTGGACCTGGAAGGCGGGCAGGTTCTGGTCCATAGGGAGCCCAAGGGGGAAGGATACCGGGAGGTTAGGACCCTGGGGCCTGGGGACACCCTAGCCTTCATGGGGGTGGAGATCCCCGTGGAGGTTCTCCTATGAGAAGGACCTTGATCCTCACCGGGGCGAGCCGCGGGATCGGCCGGGCCCTGGCCCTCGAGCTGGCCCAAGCGGGTTACGACCTGGTGTTAAACGCTCGCTCGGAGGGGCCCTTAAAGGAGGTGGCCGAGGAGGCGCGGGCTCTGGGAGCCAGGGCGGAGGTGGTGGCGGGAAGCGCCGGCCAGGCCCAGGTGGCCGAGGCGCTGGTGCAGAAGGCCGAGGGCCTAGGGGGGTTTTACGGCTACATCCATAACGCCGGGGTCCTCCACCCGGGGCCCTTCCTCTACGAGATCGCCGAGGGGCTCTTCCTGGAGGTCCTCGAGGCCAACCTCATCGCTGGCTACCAACTCGCCCGCTTCGCCTATCCCCTCCTCCGGAAAAAGGGGGAAGGGGTGGTGGTCTATGTGGGCTCCGGGGCGGCTGAATCCAACCTTCCCGGCATCGGGGCCTATGCGGTGGCCAAGGCCGCGGAAGAGCACCTGGCCAGACAGCTGGCCGCGGAGGTACCCGAGGTCCCCTGCTTCATCTACCGGCCCGGGGTGGTGGAAACCGAGATGCAACGCCAGGCCCGCGAGGCCCAGGGGAGCGCCGCCCCCGTGCTGCACCAGGTTTTCCGCGGGTACAAGGTGGAAGGCCGCCTCCTAAGCCCTAAGGAGGCAGCCAAAGCCCTGGTGCGCCTCCTGCCGAGGGCGCGCCAGTTTCATGGAAAGATCGCATCCTGGAGGGACGTATGAGATCCGACCGCATCAAAAAGGGACTGCAGCAGGCCCCCGCCCGCTCCATGCTCCGGGCGGTGGGCGTGGGGGACGAGGACCTCGCCAGGCCCTTCGTGGGAGTGGTGAACACCTTCACCGACGGCATGCCCTGCAACTACCACCTCCGCCAACTGGCCCTGGACGTGAAGGCCGGGCTTAGGGAGGCCGGGGTCTTCCCCTTTGAGTTCGGGGCCCCTGCCATCTCCGATGGCATCAGCATGGGCACCCCCGGGATGCGGGCGAGCCTCGTAAGCCGGGAGGTGATCGCCGACAGCGTGGAGCTTATCGCCCAGGGCTACCTCTACGACGGGATGGTGGTCCTCTCCGCCTGCGACAAGACCATCCCGGGCGGGGCCATGGGGGTGATCCGGAGTGGGGTTCCAGGCATGGTTCTTTACGGGGGTACCATCGCCCCCGGGGAGTGGCAGGGGAGGAAGCTCACCATCGTTTCCGTGTTCGAGGCCGTGGGACAGAGGGCTGCCGGAAGGATCACCGACGAGGAGCTTGCCGCCATCGAACGGCACGCCATCCCCGGCCCCGGGGCCTGCGGCGGCCAGTACACGGCCAACACCATGGCCATGGCCCTCGAGGCCCTCGGCCTCTCCCCCATCGGCTACAACGCCATCCCCGCCGTGCACCCGGAAAAGCCCAAGGCCACCCGGGAGGCGGGCCGTATCCTGGCCCGGGCCATAGAGCGAAACTGGAAACCCCAGGACTTCCTCACCCGCAGAAGCTTCCTCAACGCCATCGCCGCCGTGGCCGCCACCGGGGGGAGCACCAACGCCGTGTTGCACCTCCTGGCCATCGCCCGGGAGGTGGGGGTGGAGCTTTCCCTGGACGATTTTGACCAGGTGTCCCGGAAAACCCCGGTGATCGCCGACCTCCTTCCCTGGGGCACCTACACCGCCTGGGAGCTTTATGAGGCCGGGGGCACCGCCTTGGTCTTCAAAAAACTCCTGGAGGCGGGGCTTCTTTACGGGGACGAGAAAACCCTCACCGGCAACACCCTGGCCGAGGAGGTGGAACGGGCCTACCGGGAAGCGGAGGGGCAGAAGGTGGTCTTCCCCGTGGAACAGGCTCTGAAACCGCAAGGGGGCCTGGTGGTCCTCAAGGGCAACCTGGCCCCAAGGGGAGCGGTTCTGAAGCTGGCCGGCACCGAGCGCACCTACTTCGAGGGCCCGGCCCGGGTCTTCGACTCCGAGGAAGCCGCCATGGAAAAGGTCCTGGCCAAGGAGATCCGCCCCGGGGACGTGGTGGTGATCCGCTACGTGGGCCCCAAGGGTGCTCCCGGGATGCCCGAGATGCTTTCCGTCACCAGCGCCATCGTGGGGGAAGGCCTGGGCCCCGAGGTGGCCCTCCTCACCGACGGCCGCTTCTCCGGGGGCACCCGCGGCCTCATGATCGGCCACATCGCCCCCGAGGCCTTCGTGGGAGGGCCCATCGCCCTTCTGGAGAACGGGGACCGGGTGCGGATCGATGTGGAAAAGCGCCTTTTGGAGGTCCTCCTACCCGAGGAGGAGCTGAGGAGGCGGCAGGAGCGCTGGCAACCCAAGCCCCCCGCCTTCCGCCACGGCCTCTTCGCCCGCTATGCCGCCTTGGTGGAGCAGGCAGACCAGGGAGCGGTACTGAAGGACCCCGAGGCCTAGGGTTTCTCCGGCCGCTTGACCGCATCGGGGGTGAGGTTCAAGCCTCGCCCCTTGCGTATCTCCTCTGGGGTGAAGGGATCCCCCTTGGCCTGCAGAAGGACCTTCAGGTGGTTCAATAGGGCGGCAAGCTCCTCGTCCTTGAGCTGGGCAAAGCCGGGCATGAGCCCGGCCTCTCCCTTCTTGCCGTAGAGGACCACCAGGACCAGGTACCGCCGGCCTTCCGGGGTGGCGAAGAAGGGACCCACCCCCTGGAGGCCGGGGTATTGCCGCTCCCCCTGGGCCTTCTCCCCGTGGCAGACGGCGCAGGTTTTGCCCCAAAGCCCCCCCACCCCCTGGCCCAGGACCGAGCCCAGACCCAGGAGGAAGAGGAAGGGCCAAAGTTGCTTCATGAAACCAGTATAGGGGTCCTCTGGGCTCCTCGGCCTTTAGCGGGCCTTTACCTCGGTCCAAACCCGATCATAAAGGGCGATCTCCGGGCCCAGGTCCTTGAGGTACTCAAGCTTGGCCCGCACCTCTTCCGGGGGAAAAACCGTGGGATCCTGGCGCATCTCCTCGGGAAGAAGGGGAAGGGCCTTGGCCACGGGGGTGGCGTAGTGGGTGTACTCCGCCAAGGCGGCGGCGTTTTCTGGTTCCAGCAAAAAGTCGATGAAGCGGTAGGCCAGGTCCTGGGCCGGGCCCCGCTTGAGGACCACCATGGCATCGGTCCAAAGCGTTCCCCCCTCCTTGGCCAGGGCGTAGCGGAGCCGCTCGTCCTCCTGCCTCGCCTGGAGGACGTCCCCGGAGTAGGCGAGGCTGAGGGCGGCGTCCCCCGCCAGGATGCGGTTTAAGGCCTCCACCCCTCCCGCGAAGCCCACGGAGCGCTTCTTGGCAGCGATGAGGAGCTCCTTGGCCTTCTCCAGGGCCTCCGGGTCCTTGGTGTTCACCGAGTAGCCCAGGTACTTGAGGGCGGCCCCGATGGTCTCCCGCATCTCGTCCAGGAGGAGGAAGGGCCCCACCTGACGAGCCGGGTCAAAGAGGACCGCATAGGAGTCCACGGGGCCCTTCACCAGGTCCTGCCGATAGGCCAGGCCCGTAGTGCCCCAGAGGTAGGGAACGGAGTACTGGAGGCCAGGGTCATAGGGAGGATCCAGGAAGAAGGGATCCAGGTTGGCAAGGTTCCCAAGCCTCTCCTTCTCCAGGGGAGCGAGGAGCCCCTCCCGGGCCATCTGCAACACGTAGTAATCCGGGACCACCACCAAGGAGAACTCCCGGTCCGCCCCCGCCTTCAGCTTGGCCAGCATGGCCTCGGGGGACTCAAAGGTGTCCAGGACCACCTTAGCCCCGGTTTCCGCCTCAAACTTTTTAAGGAGGTCCTCCGGGATGTAATCCGCCCAGTTCAGAAAGTACAGGGTCCCTCCAGCCTGGGAAGCCGGCTTCGGCCGCAAAAGGAGGAACCCCACGACCACCAGGGCCAGAACCAAAAGCAGAATTCCCCAACGCTTCATATCCTCCTCCGGCTTAAAGTATACCCCAAGGCCAGAAAGAAGGCGCTAAGGCCGATGATCAGGGTGGAAAGGGCGTGCACCTTGGGGCTTACCCCCAGCTTCACACTGGAATAGATGTAAAGGGGTAGGGTGGTGGCCCCGGGGCCGGCGGTGAAGAAGGTGACCACGAAGTCGTCCAGGGAAAGGGTGAGGGCGAGAAGCGCCCCCGCCGCCACCCCCGGCCAGGCCAGGGGCAGGGTCACGTGCCAGAAGGTCTGCCAGCCCCGGGCCCCCAGGTCGCGGGCGGCCTCCTCCAGGGCTGGGTCCAGGAGAAGCAGGCGGGAGCGCACCACCAGGGTCACGAAGGCCACCTGGAAGGTGATATGTCCCAGGATCACCGTGAGGAGGGAAAGGCGGGGGAAGCCCAAAAGCTCCCGGGCAAAGGCGAAAAGAAGAAGGAGGGAAACCCCCATGACCACATCGGGCACCACCACGGGGATGTAGAGGAGGTAGGAGAGGAAGCCTTTGCCGGGAAAGCGGTAGCGGACAAGGCCCACGGCCAAAAGCGTTCCCAAAACCGTGGCCGCCAGGGTGGAGACGAAGGCCACCAGCAGGGTGTTCAGGAAATACTCCAGCACCCTGGGGTCTTGGAAAAGGGCCTGGTACCAGTCCAGGGTGAAGCCGGTGAAGCGCACCCCCCGGCGGCTTTCGTTGAAGGAGAGGGCCACGATGACCAGGATGGGCAGGTAGAGGAAGAGGTAGACCAAAAGGGCGTGGAGAGCAAGAAGCCTTCTCATATCAGGTCCTTTAGGCCCCTTTCCCCCTGCAAACGGGCGTAGAGGTAAAGGGAAAGGAGCACAAACCCCATTAGGAACACGCTGAGAGCAGCCCCAAAGGCCCAGTCCCGGGTGATGCCGAACTGCTGCTGGATGAGGTTCCCGATCAGAACCACCCGCCCCGCCCCCAGGAGATCCGCCACCACGAAGGTGCCCATGGCGGGGATGAAGACCAAGACGCTCCCCGCAAAAAGCCCAGGGTAGGTCTGGGGCAAGACCGCATGCAAGAAAGCCTTAACGGGCCTGGCCCCCAGGTCGTGGGCCGCTTCCAGTAGCTGCCAGTCCAGGCGCTCCACGCTGGCGTACACCGGCAAAACGAAAAAGGGCAGGAAGGTGTACACCGTGGCCAAGAGCACGGCGAAGAAGGAGGGGTATAGGACCAGGGGCCCCAGGCCGAAGGCCCCAAGAAGGGCGTTCACCAGGCCTTCCCGTTGCAACAGCACCAGCCAGGCGTAGACCCGGATGAGGAAGTTGGTGAGAAAGGGAAGGAGGAGAAGGAAAAGGAGGAGGTCCCGCTGCGGATGGCGGGCGATGTAGAAGGCCAGGGGATAACCCAGCAAAGCCGAGATCACGGTGGCGAGGACCCCCACGAGAAGGCTTTGGGCGAAGGCCTCGAGGTAAACAGGCTGTAACAGCCTAGCGTAGTTGTGGAATCCCCAAGGACCTGTAAGCTCCCCATAGGGCCCCCGGGTGAGGAAGGAGGCCAAGAGCACCAAAAGGGTGGGAATGAGGACGAAGACCAAAAGCCAAAGGCCCCCAGGGCCCACGGTAACCAGGACCCGGAAGGCGCGCTGCCAGGGAGTAGCCGCCTCATTCATGGACCACCACCAGGTTCTCCGGGGGAAGGTAGCAGAAAACCTCCTCCCCGTAGGCGAACTCCTCGGCCCCAGGCTCCTGCAGGTCCTGGTTCAGGGTATAGGCCAGAAGCCGCACCTCCCCCGCCCGCAGATAGTACTGGTTCTCCGCTCCCGTGTAGACGATCTCCTCCACCTTGGCCCGCACCAGGTTTTCCCGGGCGGGAGCCCCGTTGCCCACCGGGTAAAGGCGGATCTTCTCCGGCCGGATCACCAGGTGGGCTTCCTGTGAAAGGGGCTCCTTCAGGCGCAAAACCCCAAGGGGGGTTTCCGCCCCCAGGGGGTGGGGCCTTGCGGGAAGGAAGTTGGAGCGGCCGAGGAAATCCGCCACGAAGCGGTTTTTGGGCCGCTCGTAGACCTCGTCGGGAAGGCCCACCTGCTCAATCCTCCCCGAGCGCATCACCGCAATCCGGTCGGACATGACCAGGGCCTCCTCCTGGTCGTGGGTAACGAAGATGAAGGTGGTGCCAAGCCTCCGCTGAAGCTGCATGAGCTCCACCCTAAGCTCCTGGCGGAGCTTCAGGTCCAAGGCGGAAAGGGGCTCGTCCAATAGGAGCACCTCTGGCTCCAGCACCAGGGCCCGGGCCAAGGCCACCCGCTGCTTCTGCCCGCCGGAAAGCTCCCGGGGGTAGCGTTTCTCCAGGCCTAGAAGATCCACCAGCTCCAGGGCCCAGGCCACCTTTTTGCGAACCTCTCCTGCGGGAAGCCCCTTCATGCGGAGGCCAAAGGCCACGTTTCCCTCCACGGTCATGTGGGGAAAGAGGGCGTAGTTCTGAAAGACGGTGTTCACGGGGCGGGCATAGGGGGGAACCCCGGTCATGTCCTTCCCGGCGATCTCGATCCGCCCCGCATCCGGGGTGTCAAACCCGGCGAGAAGCCTGAGAAGGGTGGTCTTTCCGCACCCCGAAGGCCCCAAAAGGCTGAAGAACTCTCCCCGCTTGACCTCGAGGTCCACGCTATCCAGGGCCACCACCCCGCCAAAACCCTTCCGCACCCCCAAGAGGCGAACCAGCGCTTCCCCGGCCACGGGGCCTAGTTTAGGGGGAGTGGCCCCCGAGCTCAAGCCCTTAGGGAGCCACCCGGTCCCGGTGCACCAAAAGGACCAGGCCCAAGGAGAGCAGGGTGGCCATGAGGCTGGAACCCCCATAGGAAAAAAGGGGAAGAGTCAGCCCGGTCACCGGCATCACCCCCAACGCCACCCCCAGGTTCACCAGCACCTGGAAGCCCAGCATCCCCCCTACCCCGGCCAGGAACAGGCGGTCGGAGAGGCGCGGGCACTCCAGGGCCATGCTAAGAAGGCGCACCAAAAGGAGGGCGTAAAGCCCAAGGAGGGCCACGGAGCCCACAAACCCCCACTCTTCGGCAAAGACGGCGAAGACGAAGTCCGTGTGGCGGAAGGGGACGAAGCCCAGCTGAGTCTGGGTACCCTGGCCATACCCCTTGCCGAAGAGCCCTCCCGAGCCGATGGCGATGGTGGACTGGATCACCTGGAAGCCCTGGCCCAGGGGATCCCGGTAGGGATCCAAAACGATGAGGACCCGCTCCCGCTGGTAGGGCTTGAGGTTGGGCCAGACCACGGTGGGCACCAGGACGGCCAGGGCGAGAAGGCCCACCAAGAGGTGCTTCCAGGGCAGGCCCCGCACGAACAAGACGGCAAAGACGCCGAAGAGCACCACCAGGCTCCCCCCCAGATCCGGCTGGAGGAGGAGGAGGAGGACCACGGGAGCCGTCAGGAGCCCGGGCAGAACGTAATCCCACACCCGGCGCACCTCCCGGCCCTCGAGGAGCCGGGCCAAGGCCAGGATCAAGCCCAGCTTGGCCAGCTCCAGGGGCTGGAACTGCAAGGGGCCCAGCACAAACCAGGCCTTGGCCCCGTTGATCTCCCGGCCGAAGGCCAAGACGGCCACCAAAAGGAGAAGGGAAAGGGCGTAAAGGGGGTAGGCCAGGGCGAAGACGGTGCGGCGGGAAAAGAACTGAACCCCCACGGCCAGGAGGAGGCCCAGGAGGAAGGCCACAAGCTGGCGGTTCAGGAGGGCTGGGTCGGGAGCGGCGCTTCGGAGGTTAAACAAACCCAAAACGGTTATGGCCAGGGTCAGGAGGATTAAACCCCAGTCGTAGGCCAGAAGGTTCGGACGCCTTAGAACCATGCGAGGCTACCGCAATGGGATATCGGCGATCAACACCATCTTCTCCCCCCGCTCCTCCAGGGCCACATTGACCTCCTCCTGGGCGGGGAAGTAGCGGCGCAACACCTCCAGAAGGTCCCGCTTCAAGCTCTCCACCAGGCCCGGGGAAAGCTTGGCCCGGTCGTAGGCCAGGACCAGCTTGAGCCTTTCCTTGGCCTTTTCCTTGCTCCGTTTGCGCCACCACATCAGCGACCTCCGAAGAGCCTGCGGATCACCGACAAAAAGCCCTGGCTATCCTCCAGGTTGCGGAAGGGGACCTCCTCCCCCCGGATGCGCCGGGCGGTGTCCATGTAAGCCAGGGCGGCGGGGCTCGTGCCCTTTAGCACCAAGGGCTCCCCCTGGTTGGTGGAGATGAGCACCTGCTCGTCCTCCGGGATGATGCCGATGGGCTTAAGCCCCAGAATCTCCACCACGTCCTCCACGGAGAGCATATCCCCCCGGGCCACCATCTTGGGCCGCAAGCGGTTGATGATGAGGAAGTTCTCCCGGATCTCCCGGGCCTCGAGGAGGCCGATGATGCGGTCGGCGTCGCGCACGCTGGAAACCTCCGGGTTCACCACCACCAAGGCCCCTTCCGCCGGGGTGGCGGCGGTCTGGAAGCCCTTCTCTATGCCGGCGGGGGAGTCTATGAGCACCCGGTCAAAGCCCTCCTCCTCCAGGAGATAGCGGACCAGGTCCCGGAACCGGGCTGGGTCTAGGGCCTCCTTGTCCTTGGTTTGGGAAGCGGGAAGAAGGTAGAGGTTTTCCACCCGCTTGTCCCGGATGAGGGCCTGGCGGGGCTTGGCCCGACCCTCGAGGACGTCAATGAGGTCAAAGACCACCCGGCCCTCGAGGCCCATGACCACATCCAGGTTCCGGAGGCCCACGTCCACGTCCACCACCGCCACCTTCTCCCCCAGTTTGGCCAAGGCCGCCCCCAGGTTGGCGGTGGTGGTGGTCTTCCCCACGCCCCCCTTGCCCGACGTCACCACAATGGCTCGCGCTTTCACCGTTTGCCCTCCTGCACAACCTCCAATATCTCGTCCAATTCGCTCAAGAATTCCAAAGCCCGCTTGCCCCGCGGGGTCAGGAGGTATTCTACCCGGGGGGGAACCTCGGGGTAAGCCTGCCGCTGCACGAAGCCCAAGAGGTTAAGCTCCCGAAGCCGCTCCGCCAAGGTGCGGGGGGAAAGGCCCAGGAAGGACTCTAGGTCGGAGAAGCGGGAAGTTCCCCGGCTTAGGGCGAAGAGCACCTCCGGTGCCCCGCGCCGCGCCAGCACCTTGAGCACCTTGCGGGTGTTCTTGGACAGGGCCATGGCCCAATGCTAGCAAAAAACGGCATAGCTATGTACCGGTAAAGCCATGGATGCCGAGGCCAAGGGTAGCCCTGGACCTCGGGAAAGAATATCCTAGGGAAGGATGAAGGACGGCATCCAGCCCGACTGGAAGGACTTCCTGGCCCTCGTGCTGGCGGTCTATAGCCTCCTGTTGCCGCCCCTTTTCCTGGTGCTCGGGGTGCTCTTCCTCTTCCTCCTCCTGGTCCGCCTTTTCCTGTAAAACTAGGGCATGGAAGGTCTCTTCGAGTCCCTACCCGAAGGCTACCGGGAAAGGCTTGGCCGCCCCGGGGAGTACCCCTTTACCCGGGGCATCTACCCCCGGATGTACCTGGACAGGCTCTGGACCATGCGGCAGTATGCGGGCTTCTCCACCGCGGAGGAGTCCAACGCCCGCTACCGATACCTCCTGTCCCAGGGCCAGACGGGCCTGAGCGTGGCCTTTGACCTCCCCACCCAGCTGGGCCTGGATCCCGACCACCCCATGAGCGTGGGGGAGGTGGGCCGGGTGGGGGTGTCCATCGCCACCCTCGAGGACATGCAAAAGCTCTTTGACGGCATCCCCCTGGACAAGGTTTCCACCAGCATGACCATCAACGCCCCCGCCATGATGCTCCTGGCCCTCTACCTCCTGGTGGCGGAGGAACAGGGGGTTTCCTGGGACAAGGTGTCGGGCACCGTGCAGAACGACATCCTCAAGGAGTACTTCGCCCGCGGCACCTACATCTACCCTCCGGGGCCTTCCATGCGCCTCGTGACGGACATCTTTGAGTTCTGCGCCCAGCACGTCCCCAGGTGGAACACCATCAGCATCTCCGGCTACCACATCCGGGAGGCGGGCTCCACCGCCGCCCAGGAGATCGCCTTCACCTTGGCGGATGGCAAGGCTTACGTGAAGGCCGCCATGGAGCGGGGGCTTAAGGTGGACGAGTTCGCCCCCAGGCTCTCCTTCTTCTTCGCCGCCCACGGGGACATCTTTGAGGAAGCCGCCAAGTTCCGGGCCGCCAGGAGGCTTTGGGCCCGCATCATGCGGGAGGAGTTCGGGGCCAAGGACCCGAGAAGCTGGATGCTCCGCTTCCACACGCAAACGGGAGGCTCCACCCTCACCGCCCAGGAACCCTTAAACAACGTGGTGCGCACCGCCTACCAGGCCCTGGCGGCGGTGCTGGGCGGCACCCAGAGCCTCCACACCAACGCCTACGACGAAGCCCTGGGCCTCCCCACGGAAAAAAGCGCTCTCCTCGCCCTACGCACCCAGCAGATCCTGGCCTTTGAAAGCGGGGTCACCCGGGCCATAGACCCCTTGGGGGGAAGCTTTTACGTGGAGCACCTCACGGACCAGCTGGAAAAGGAAGCGGAAAGGCTTATCCGGGAGATCGACGCCCTAGGAGGAGCGGTGGCCGCGGTGGAGGCGGGGTACTTCAGCCGGGCCATAGAGGAGTCCGCCTGGCAGTTCCAGAAGGAAGTGGAGGAAGGCAAGCGGGTCATCGTGGGGGTGAACCGCTTCGCCGACCCCAGAAGCCCCCTCAACGAACCCACCCCGGTGCAGCGGATAGATCCCGGGCTCCACGAAAAGCGCAAGCGGGAACTGGCCGCGTTCAAGGCCAAACGGGATGGGGAAAGCGTGCGGATCGGCCTGGAAAGCCTGCGCCAGGCGGCAAGAGGAAGCGAGAACCTCTTCCCCTATGTTCTGGAAGCCTTCCGCCGCCGGGCTACCTTGGGGGAGGTGTGCGGGGTGTTGCGGGAGGAATGGGGGGAGTACCAGCCGGGAAGGTGAGATTATGGAAGGCGATGCCGAACTCTGGGGCTTTCTGGAAAGGCACCTGGCCAGCATCTACCAAGGGGACTGGGCCACCTACGAGGCCACCACCCATCCCGACCTTTCCCTTTATGAGTGGTTCGTCATCCCTCATCGTTTAGATGGCCTTGCCTTCCACCGCTTCATGATCGAGCACAACTGGGCCACCTTGGGAAGGCCCTACCGTCTGGACCTCGTGGAAAAGCGCCTGCAACGCTACGGGGATGTGGCCATCTTCAGCTACACCCTGCTCCTCACCGTGGAGGAGGAAGGAGGCCTAAGGCACCGGGCGGTAAACGAAAGCCGTGTAGCGGTGCGCTTTCCCGAGGGCTGGAAGGTGGTACACGTCCACAAGAGCCCCGCCCAGTAGCCCAGCCCGGTTGGGATGGTATCCGAAGCGGGAGGCTAAAAGAGGGGGCCGGGTATACCCGGCCCCCTCGGCCCCAAGGAAGGCTAGGCCCCTTCCTTGAGGCGTTCCACCACCCTATGGTCCTCGAGGGTGGAGGTGTCCCCCTTGATCTCCTTCTCCCCGGCGGCGATCTGCCTTAAGAGACGGCGCATGATCTTGCCGGAGCGAGTCTTGGGCAGAGCCTCGGTGAAGCGCACCTCGTCGGGGCGGGCGATGGGCCCGATCACCTTGGCCACATGGGCCTTGAGCTCGTCCCGCAAGGCCTCGGAGGGAGCATACCCTTCCTTCAGGGTCACGAAGGCCACGATGGCCTCCCCCTTCAAGGGGTCGGGCCGGCCCACCACCGCCGCCTCGGCCACAGCGGGATGGGAAACCAAAGCGGACTCAATCTCCATGGTGCCCAGGCGGTGGCCAGCCACGTTCAAAACGTCGTCCACCCGGCCCAGGATGAGGTAGTACCCCTCCTTATCCCGGCGGGCCCCATCCCCGGTAAAGTAGCTGCCCGGGTGCTGGCTGAAGTACTGCTGCAGGAAGCGGTCCGGGTCCCCCCAAACCGTACGCAGCATGCTGGGCCAGGGGCGGGTGATGCATAGGTGCCCCCCCTCGTCCGGGTTCTCCACAGGCCTATGCTCCGAGTCCAGGATCTCGGGCCTTACCCCGAAGAAAGGCTTGCCCGCATGCCCGGGCTTCATGGGATGGACCCCGGGGAGGGTGGTGATCATGATCCCCCCCGTCTCCGTCTGCCACCAGGTGTCCACAATGGGGCACCGTCCCTTGCCGATCACCTGGTAGTACCAGAGCCAGGCCTCGGGGTTGATGGGCTCCCCTACGGTGCCCAAAAGGCGCAAGGAATCCAGCCGGTGCTTCAAGGGCCAACCCTCGCCCCACTTCATGAAGGCCCGGATGGCGGTGGGAGCGGTGTAGAGGATGTTCACCCCGTACTTGTCCACGATCTGCCAGAAGCGGTCGGGCTCGGGCCAGTTGGGGGCTCCCTCGTACATCACCGTGGTGGCTCCGTTCAGAAGGGGCCCGTAGACCACGTAGGAGTGGCCGGTGATCCAGCCCACGTCGGCGGTGCACCAGTAGACATCCTCGTCCTTCAGGTCAAAGACCAGCTTGGTGGTGAGGTAGACGTAGGTCATGTAGCCGCCCAGGGTGTGCAGGACCCCCTTGGGCTTCCCGGTGGAACCCGAGGTGTAGAGGATGAAAAGGGGTTCCTCCGCTTCCATGGGCTCCGCCTCCGCCCTGTCGGAAACCGCCTCCATGAGCTCGTGCCACCAGTGGTCCCGGCCCGGGGTCCAGGGCACCTCCTCCCCGGTGCGCCGCACCACCACCACGTGCTCCACGGTGGAGACCTCCTTAAGGGCCTCGTCGGCGTTCTGCTTCAGGGGTACCACCTGGCCCCGGCGGTAACCCCCGTCGGCGGTGATGAGCACCTTGGCCTCGGCATCCCGGATGCGCTCGGCCAAGGCCCCGCTGGAGAAACCACCGAAGACCACGGAGTGGATGGCCCCGATGCGGGTGCAGGCCAGCATGGCGATGGCGGCCTCGGGGATCATGGGCAGGTAGATGGTGACCCGGTCCCCCTTCTTGACGCCCAGGCGCTTCAGGACGTTGGCAAACTTCTGCACCTCCCGCCAGAGGTCGTGGTAGGTCAAGACCCTTTCCTCCCCTGGCTCTCCCTCCCAGATGAGGGCTGCCTTGTTGCGCCGCCAGGTTTGAACATGGCGGTCCAGGGCATTGTAGGACAGGTTGGTCTTGCCCCCCACGAACCACTTGGCATGGGGCAGGTCACCCTCCAGCACCTTCTGCCAAGGTTCGAACCAGTGAAGCTCGGAGGCCACCCGTCCCCAGAAGCCCTCGGGGTCCTTCAGGCTTTCCTCGTACAGGCGCTGGTACTCCTCCTCGCTCTTGATGTGGGCCTTGCTCCGGAACTCCTCGCTGGGGTAGAAGACCCGCTCCTCCTTGAGAACGCCTTCGATCCGGTCCATATACCCTCCCTTGGCCTCTAAGGATAGGCTGGCCCCCGGGCGGGGTCAAGAAAAAGGGGGTTTTTCACCATTTGCCAAACCTCCCTTTTCTTGACAGGTGGGGCCTAGCCTACGGAATATGGACGCAAATGGCCAGGAAGAGGAGCCTCTCCACGGTCCAGGCGGCCCTGCGCATCCTGGCCTACCTGGCCGAGCACCCGGAAGGGGTGGAGGTGAAGGAGGTGGCCCGCCTCCTGGGGAAGAGCCTCTCCACCGCCTATGCGCTTTTGAACAGCCTGGCGGAGGAGGGCTTCGCGGTGAAGACGGAGCAGGGGTACCGCCTGGGCCAGGCCAAGCCCCTCCGGCTGGAAACCACGCCCCTCGAGGAAGCCTTGGAGGAACTCTACCTCCGCACCCGGGAGCGGTGCTACCTGGCCCTTCTGACCCCGGAAGGAATCCGGCTCAAAACCCGGGGGCGCCAGGGCCAGCCCCATCCCCTGGGGGACACCCTGCCGGAGGAGGTCCACGCCCTGGCCCTGGGCAAGGTCCTCCTGGCCTACGGGGCCCTGTCCCTACCCCCCCTTGTCCCCAGAACCCCCTACACCCTGACGGATCCCTTGGCCCTCGAGGCGGAACTCACCCGGGTCCGGGAATCGGGCCTGGCGGCGGAGATGGAGGAGTACGCCCCGGGCCTTTCGGCCCTGGCGGCTCCCCTTTTCGGCCCGGGAGGGGAGCTTCTGGGGGCTTTGGGGGTGGTGGTGCCCACCCGGCGCTTTCCCTTCGCCTTCGGCCGCCTGGCCCGGGCCCTTTCCGAGGTGGCCCAGGTGTCCGCCCACCTGCGCCCTCCCGAGCCCCCCAGCCTGGCCTCTCCCCTGGAGCCAAGCCTCCAGGTGGAGGTGGTGGAACCCCCTTGCGCCCTTAAGGAAAGGGCCAACCTGCGGGACTACCCCGGGGCCTACCAGGCAAGCCTCGAGGATCCCGAAGGCTTTTTCGGCAGCTTCGCCCGGGAGTTCCACTGGGAAACCCCCTGGGAAAGGGTCTACGACCCCGCCACCCACACCTGGTTCAGCGGAGGACGCACCAACGCCGCCTTAAACGCCTTAGACCGCCACCTGCCCGAAAAGGCCCAGCAGGTGGCCCTCATCACCCTGGATGGGGATGGGCACCTGGAAAAGTGGACCTACCGGGAACTTTTGGACCTCTCCAGCCGCCTCGCCGGGGTCTTCCAGAACCTGGGGATAAAGCGGGGAGACCGGGTGGCCCTCTACCTGCCCACGGGGCTGGAGGCTGCCTTGAGCCTCCTGGCCTTGGCGCGGATTGGGGCGGTGCACGTGGCCCTGCCCGTGGGCTTAGGTCCGGAAGCCTTAAGGGAGCGGCTTCTCCAAAGTCAGGCCCGCCTTCTGGTGGCCGCCGACGGCTATTTCCGCCGGGGCCAGCTCGTCCCCTTAAGGCCGGTGGTGGAGGCGGCCCTTTCCGGCCTGGACATTCCCGTCCTCTGGCACCCCAGGGGAACCACGGAGTTCTTGGAACGGGCCTCGGAGGGAAGACCTGCGGAGGCCATGCCCGTTTTCGCCCAGCATCCCCTCTTCATCCTCCACACCTCGGGCTCCACGGGCAGGCCCAAGGGAGTGGTCCACGGCCACGGCGGGTACATGGTGGGGGTAAGCTGGGCCCTCCGCTACCTCTTTGACCTGAAACCGGGAGAGGTCTTCCACACCACCGCCGACCTCTTCTGGGTGGTGGGGCATTCCTTCGGCCTCTACGCCCCTCTCTTCCTGGGGGGCACCAGCCTCCTGGTGGAGGATCGGCCCGACCATCCCAGCCCCGCTGCCTTCTACGAGCGGCTTAGGCGGCTTGGGGTGGACGTGCTCCTGACCTCCCCCACGGTGCTCCGCGCCCTCCGCCGCCACGGGGAGGCCCGGCCCACCTCCTTGCGCCTGGTGGGAAGCGTAGGGGAGGCTTTGGCCCCAGAGGTGTGGCGCTGGACCCGGGAGAACCTGGCCTGGCCCCTGGACAACTGGTGGCAGACGGAACTGGGAGCCCCAGCCCTGGCCACCCCCCTAACCCTCTCCGCCAAGCCGGGCTTCGTGGGGGTACCGCTGCCGGGGGTGGAAGCCCGGGTAGTGGACGCCGAAGGCCGGGTCCTGCCTCCCGGAGCCAAGGGCCACCTGGTGCTCCTCAGGGTGGGGCCGGCCCACATGGTGGACCTCCTTGGCGGGGAAAGCCCATGGAAGGGAGGAGTCTACTGGACCGGGGACCTCGCCACCTGGGACGAGGAAGGCTACTTCCGCATCCTGGGCCGCTCCGAGGAGGTCATCAAGGTGGGGGAGGCCCGGCTCGGCACCGCCGAGGTGGAGGCGGCCGCCCTCACCCACCCCCAGGTGGCGGAGGCAGCCGCCATCGGGATCCCCGGGGAGGAAGGCGAGGAAATCGTGGTCTTTGCGGTCCCCAAGAAGGAGGTACCCGAGGAGCTCAAGGCCCTCCTGGCCGAGAAGATCAAGGCCCACCTCCTGCGGCATCTGGGGCCGGTTCCCCCGCCCCGGATCGTCTTCGTGGAACGCCTGCCCCGTACCCGAAGCGGCAAGATCCTTAGGCGGCTTCTAAAGGCAGAACTCCTGGGCGTAGACCCTGGGGATGTCTCGGCATTGGAGGAGGAGTATGGCGGTGCAAAAGCTTCTTAAGGCGGAAGAGCGGCTTTGGGCCCCGGAGGAGGTGCGCCTTAGGGCGAATCTCCAGAATTTCCCTGAAGAGTACCGGCGAAGCCTCGAGGACCCCGAGGGCTTCTGGGGCGAATGGGCCCGGAGGTTCTACTGGGAGAAGCCCTTTGAAAAGGTGCTGGAGTGGAACCTTCCCGAGCATCGCTGGTTCTTGGGAGGCACCACCAACGCCGTCTACAACGCCCTGGAACGCAATGTGGAAAGGGGTCTCAGGAACAAGGTGGCCCTCCTCTACCTCTCCGAGGACGGCCGGGAGGAAAAGCTCACCTACGGGGAGCTCTTGGACCGGGTGCGCCGCCTGGCCACGGGGCTAAAGCGCCTGGGGGTGGAAAGGGGAGACCGGGTGGTGATCTACATGCCCCTTACCCCGGAGGGCATCGTGGCCATGCTGGCCACCGCCTACCTGGGGGCCATCCACAGCGTGGTCTACGCCGGGCTTGGGGTGAGCGCCCTGCGGGAACGCATCCTGGACGCCGGGGCCAAGCTCCTCATCGCCGGGGATGTGAGCTACCGGAGGGGAAAGGGAGTAGACCTCCGCTCCATCGTGGAGGAGGCCATCAAGGACCTGCCCCTAAAGGTGGTCTGGTTCCAGAGGGCCTTCCAGGCGGAACTTCCCCAGGGGCATTACGATTTCCAGGAGGTCCTTTGGGGAAGCCCCCCGGAGGCGCGGGCAGAGATGGTGGACCCCGAGCACCCCCTCTTCATCCTCTACACCTCCGGCTCCACGGGAAAGCCCAAAGGCGTGGTCCACGTCCACGGGGGGTACATGGTGGGCACCACCTACCACCTGCGCACCTTCTTTGACGTGAAGGACGACGACGTCTTCTGGACCACCAGCGACATCGGCTGGATCGTGGGCCACTCCTACATCGTCTACGCCCCCCTCCTGGAGGGCATCACCAGCGTCCTTAGGGAAGGCGCCCCCGACTACCCCGACCCCGGGGCCTTCTGGCAGGTGGTGGAGCGCTACCGGGTAAACGTGATGTTCACCGCCCCCACCGCGGTGCGCCTTTTCATGAAGTTCGGCCCCGAGTGGCCTGCCCGATACGACCTTTCCTCCCTGCGCCTCATCGCCGTGGCCGGGGAACCCTTAAACCCCGAGGCCCTGCGCTGGGCTTACCAGCACCTGGTGGATGGGGGCCAGCGGGGGTTTGTGGCCGACAACTGGTGGCAGACGGAGCTGGGCGGGCCCACCCTGGGCACCCCCCTGGTCCTCCCGGCCAAACCTGGCTTCGCCGGGGTGGCCCTGCCGGGGGTGGAGGCGGAGGTGGTGGACGAGGAAGGAAAACCAGTTCCCCCGGGGCAAGGAGGGCTTCTCGTCCTGAAGCGCCCCTTCCCCCACATGATGCGCACTGTCTGGGGCAACCACGACCGCTACCTCCAGTACTGGCGGGAGGTGCCGGGGAACGTCTACGTGGCCAGCGATGTGGCCAGCAAGGACGAGGAAGGTTACTTCAGCGTCCTGGGCCGGGCGGACGACGTCCTGAACGTGGCGGGCCACCGCATCGGTACCGCCGACGTGGAAAGCGCCCTGGTTTCCCACCCCGCCGTGGCCGAGGCGGCGGTCATAGGGGTACCCGATCCCCTTAAGGGGGAGGCCATCAAGGCCTTTGTGGTGCTTCGGCTAGGCCAGACTCCCTCGGAGGAGCTTAAGGAAAGCCTCATCGCCCACGTGCGCCGGGAGCTGGGTCCCATCGCCACCCCTTCCGAGATCGTCTTCCTGGACAAGCTTCCCAAGACCCGCTCGGGCAAGATCCTGCGCCGCCTCCTCAAGGCCCAGGAGCTGGGCAAGGACCCCGGGGATCTCTCCACCCTCGAGGAGTAGCCCCACCTTACCTTCGGGGCTGGGAACACCCCAGCCCCCCTTTCCTCACCGAGAAAACCCCCCCTTTTGCGCATACCCGCAAAGTTTAGGTTTCTTGACACGTTCCTCACTCTTCCCTAAGATTGCCCCTAACCGCGAGGGAGGCAAAACAGGAGCACACAGGGCGCTTCCCTGGCGGGGGAGGGAGTTATGAGCAACCTGGAAGGATACTGGAAGGCCAACACATCCCTTATACGAAACCTGCTTATCGTTTGGGCCCTGGTTTCGTACGTCCTTGGCATCCTCCTGGCGGAACCCCTAAACGCCATCCGCCTAGGAGGGCTTCCCTTGGGATTCTGGTTCGCCCAGCAGGGAAGCATCTACGTCTTTGTCATCTTGATTTTCTACTACGCCTGGAAGATGGACCAGTTGGATCGCCAGTACGGCGTACACGAATAGGAGGAAGGCTATGAGCGTGGAAGCTTGGACCTACCTGATCGTGGGTATCACCTTTGCCATATACATCTACATCGGCTACGCCAGCCGGGTTAGGGAAACCGCAGGGTTCTACGTGGCAGGGCGAGGGGTACCCGCTATCGCCAACGGTGCTGCCACCGCCGCCGACTGGATGTCTGCCGCCAGCTTCATCTCCATGGCTGGCCTTATCTCCAGCATGGGGTATGACGGTGCCGTCTACCTCATGGGTTGGACAGGGGGGTATGTACTCCTGGCTTTGCTCCTGGCCCCATACCTGCGCAAATACGGCAAGTACACGGTACCCGACTTCATCGGCGATCGTTACTACTCCCATACCGCCCGGGCTGTGGCTGCCATCGCCACCATCTTCATCTCCCTCACCTACGTGGCCGGGCAGATGCGGGGTGTGGGGATCGTGTTCAGCCGCTTCCTCCAGGTGGACATCGCCACGGGGGTCATCATCGGGGTGGCTGTGGTGGCCTTCTTTGCCGTGCTGGGAGGCATGAAGGGCATCACCTGGACCCAGGTGGCCCAGTACACCGTCTTGATCATCGCCTACCTCATCCCAGCGATTGCCATCGCCAACGTTCTCACCGGCAACCCCATCCCCCAGCTGGCCTTCACCTTTAGCGACCTAGTAAGCCGCTTGAACCAGATCCAAGTGGATCTGGGCTTTACCGAGTACACCAAGCCCTTCCAGGGCAAACCCATGATCGACATCCTGGCCATCACCCTGGCCCTGATGGTGGGGACGGCGGGGCTTCCCCACGTGATCATCCGCTTTTACACGGTGCCCGACGTGCGCTCGGCCCGGTACTCCGCGGGCTGGGCCCTTCTTTTCATCGCTCTTCTCTACACCACCGCCCCGGCCCTAGCCGCCTTTGCCCGCTACAACCTCATCTCTACCCTGCACGGCAAAACCCTCGAGGAGGTGCGTCAGATTGACTGGGTGGCCAAGTGGGAGAAGACCAAGCTCCTGGCCTTCGTGGATAAGGACGGGGACGGCAAGATCACCGTGGCCCCGGGCCAGGCCTTCGCCTTAAAAGGCGGCAAACCGGACTTCAACACCCCCGACGAGAAGAGCAAGAACGAGGTCTACATCGACAACGACATCATCGTCCTCTCCACGCCGGAAGTGGCCAGACTGGCCCCCTGGGTCATCGCCCTGGTGGCCGCGGGCGGTCTTGCAGCTGCCCTTTCCACGGCTGCTGGCCTGCTCTTAGCCATGTCCAGCGCCATCTCCCACGACATCTACTACCGCATCTTCCGGCCCAACGCCACGGAGGCCCAGCGCCTTTTGGCAGGCCGCATCGTCATCCTCTTGGCGGTGATCCTGGCCGGCTACTTCGGCATCAACCCCCCGGGGTTTGTGGCCCAGGTGGTGGCCTTCGCTTTCGGTCTGGCGGCAGCCAGCCTCTTCCCCGCTATCCTCTTGGGAATATTTGACAAGCGCATGAACCGCGAGGGGGCCATCGCTGGCCTCCTGACAGGCCTCATCTTTACTGCGGTCATGATCGGGATGATGCGGGCACCCCAGATCTTTGGAGCCCCTGCCCCGGTGATCCCTAACCTTTGGGGTATCAGCGCGGAGGGCATCGGAGTCATTGGCATGATTCTCAACTTCGTGGTGGCCTACGTGGTTTCCCGGGCCACGCCACCACCCCCGGACCACATCCAGCATCTGGTGGAAGACATCCGCATCCCCAAAGGCGCAGGGCAAGCTGCAGAGCACTAAACCAGACTTGACCGCTATACCGCATAGAGCCCCAGGAAGCGCAGGGCGGAGAGGGGGTTGAAGGAGAAGGCCTCCAAGGCCGCCTTCTTCTCCCTGACCCCTTGGCGGTGAAGCATGGAGACCAGAAAGGCCCGGAGGGCCGCCAAGACCTGTGCCCCCACCCCCCGCACCTGGCAGGCATCCTCGTGGAGGAGAACGTCCCGTACCCAAAAGGACCGGTTCTCTACCTCCCACCGGTAAAGGAGAAGCTCCCCAAGCCGCCTCGCCTCCGCCTCCTCGGCTCCCAAGCTGGTGAGGGCGTAGCTCACCGTCCGCCGCACCTCCCCCGTCCCCTTGTGCCTCACCTCCCGCTCCATCCGCACCACCTGCCGGCACCCGGGAAAGGCCCGCACCTCTTCCGGCAGGTAGGGGGAAGCCCAAACCCGGTAGGTCCACACCTCCCCATCCCGCACCAGATTCCACACCGCCTCGGTCTCGCCAGGAAGCCGCCTCTCCTCCATGCCCTTGAACACCTCCAAGGCCCACTCCAAAAGTTCCCCCTGGTTAGCCTTCAGGACAAAGAGGTACGCCCCCCTTTTTGCACCACCTTCCCCGCTAACTCCGGGTACAGGTACCCCGCGTCCCCCACCACCACCTTCCCCTTGAGCCCCTCCGCCCCCAGGCGGTCCAGGAGCTCCAAAAGGGCTTGGTCCTCCCTCCCCTCCGCCCGGGCCTGGGCCAGGGTGGTATGGAGGTGCAGGGCCAGGACCTCCACCAGCTTCACCTGGGCGCTTTTCCCCTTGCCGCTTCCCCGCAGGTGCTTCCCGTCTACCACCAGGACTTCCCCAAGGTCGGCTTCGGGGAAGACCTGGAGGAGGGCCGCTTGGAGCTTTTCAGGATCCAGGCGGTGAAGGAGAAGGGTGATGGCGGTGTGGCCTGGGGCCTTGCGCAGGCCCAGGTGGGGCAAGAGGTGGGGGTTGGCGCGGGCGAAGCGTTCCACGCCCCTCAGGGAGTCCACGCGGGAAAGAAAAGCCACCAGGATGAGGGCCAGGAGGCCCCAAAGGGGGTACTGCCGGTTGCGGGCCCGGGGGTCGGGGATCTGGGACAGGGCTTCGCGCAGGGTCATGCCCCCTCTTTACTCCAGGAGCCGCATATAGGTCAAGTCTGGCACCAGACTTGACCGCTATACCGCATAGAGCCCCAGGAAGCGCAGGGCGGAGAGGGGGTTGAAGGAGAAGGCCTCCAAGGCCGCCTTCTTCTCCCTGACCCCTTGGCGGTGAAGCATGGAGACCAGAAAGGCCCGGAGGGCCGCCAAGACCTGTGCCCCCACCCCCCGCACCTGGCAGGCATCCTCGTGGAGGAGAACGTCCCGTACCCAAAAGGACCGGTTCTCTACCTCCCACCGGTAAAGGAGAAGCTCCCCAAGCCGCCTCGCCTCCGCCTCCTCGGCTCCCAAGCTGGTGAGGGCGTAGCTCACCGTCCGCCGCACCTCCCCCGTCCCCTTGTGCCTCACCTCCCGCTCCATCCGCACCACCTGCCGGCACCCGGGAAAGGCCCGCACCTCTTCCGGCAGGTAGGGGGAAGCCCAAACCCGGTAGGTCCACACCTCCCCATCCCGCACCAGATTCCACACCGCCTCGGTCTCGCCAGGAAGCCGCCTCTCCTCCATGCCCTTGAACACCTCCAAGGCCCACTCCAAAAGTTCCCCCTGGTTAGCCTTCAGGACAAAGAGGTACGCCCCCCTTTTTGCACCACCTTCCCCGCTAACTCCGGGTACAGGTACCCCGCGTCCCCCACCACCACCTTCCCCTTGAGCCCCTCCGCCCCCAGGCGGTCCAGGAGCTCCAAAAGGGCTTGGTCCTCCCTCCCCTCCGCCCGGGCCTGGGCCAGGGTGGTATGGAGGTGCAGGGCCAGGACCTCCACCAGCTTCACCTGGGCGCTTTTCCCCTTGCCGCTTCCCCGCAGGTGCTTCCCGTCTACCACCAGGACTTCCCCAAGGTCGGCTTCGGGGAAGACCTGGAGGAGGGCCGCTTGGAGCTTTTCAGGATCCAGGCGGTGAAGGAGAAGGGTGATGGCGGTGTGGCCTGGGGCCTTGCGCAGGCCCAGGTGGGGCAAGAGGTGGGGGTTGGCGCGGGCGAAGCGTTCCACGCCCCTCAGGGAGTCCACGCGGGAAAGAAAAGCCACCAGGATGAGGGCCAGGAGGCCCCAAAGGGGGTACTGCCGGTTGCGGGCCCGGGGGTCGGGGATCTGGGACAGGGCTTCGCGCAGGGTCATGCCCCCTCTTTACTCCAGGAGCCGCATATAGGTCAAGTCTGGTCTGGCACTAAACCCAGCACAAGGGGGGCGAAAGCCCCCCTAAAATATCCTTATGCCCCTTCTCTACCTGAGGTTTTACCTGGGAAGCCTGGCGGTCCTCTTCGGCTTATACCTAAGCGGTCATTACTTGTTGGGCTTCCCTTTTCCCACCCCTTTGGTCCTGTTCCAAATCGCCTTGGGGGTTGCCGTAGGAATGGCCTTGGGCCTGGTTTACCACCGCATCTGGCCCCTACCTCCCCCGGGGATTGGCCGTGTGATCCGGCTTTTCATCCTGCTTCCTCCCGCCTTCATGCTGGGAATTGGACTGCTCATCCTCCTCCAGGCTCAGGTGGCCCTGTCCTACCTCATCCCCTTGATGGCCTGGCTTACCCCCGCCTATGGATCCCAAGAACCTACACCCCCTAAGCACCCTTCCTGAGGCCGAGCTGGAGGTCCTCCTCCGCAAAGCCTTGGAGGAAACCCATCCCCCCGGGACCACGTTTCTGGAACAAGGCGGGCAGCCAGCCAAGGCCTTGTACCTGCTCCTCGAGGGCCAGGTGGCCCTCCTGGATGGGGAGCAGGAGGTGGAAACCCTCGAGGCAGGAGAGTTTTTCGGCTTCCCTTCCCTTCTCTCCGGAGAACCCCCTGCCTTGAGCGTGGTGGCCAAGACCCCCGTGAAGGTCCTCTCCTTTCCGCAAGAGGCCTTCCAAAGGCTACTGATGTATCCGGAGGTCGCCCGCTTTTTCGGGCAAGGCCTGGTCCAAAGGGTACAGCTCAGGAGGGTGCCGGAGCCCTCCTTGTTCGCACCGGTAGGCAGCCTGGTGCGGAGGCCACCCGCCCTCATCCCCGCCTCGGCCACGGTGGAGGAAGCAGCCAGGCGGATGCGCGAGGAAGGGATCTCTAGCCTTCTCGTGGAGGCAAGCCCCTTGGGTATCCTCACGGACCGGGACCTGAGAAACCGGGTGTTGGCCGAGGGCCGCCCACCCACCACGCCGGTGGCGGAAGTGATGACTGCTCCCCTTTTTACCCTCCCGGTGGAAACCCCCATTTACGAGGCCTTGGCCGCCATGGTGGAACGGGGTATTCACCACCTGCCCCTCACCGAGGGGGAAAAGGTGGTGGGCGTGGTCACCCACACGGACATACTCCTAAACCAGGCACAAAGCCCCTTGCTCCTTCTTAGGCGCATAGAAAGGCTGGAGCTGGAGCGGTATAGCCCTGAAGTAGCCTCCCTAGTGGAAAGCCTTTTCCATAGGGGACTAGGGGGCGTAGAGATCGGACGCGTGGTGGCTTCCCTCAACGACGCCCTTATCCGCCGCCTGGTGAAGGAGGCGGAAGCTGCCCTCGGCCCTCCCCCGGTAGTCTACGCCTTCATGGTCTTCGGCTCGGAGGGAAGGCGGGAACAGGCCCTCCTCACCGATCAGGACAACGCCTTGGTCCTGGGCGAAGAAGGCCACGACCCCTACTTCCAGGCCCTGGCGGAGCACGTGGTAAAGGGGCTGATCCAGGCGGGGATCCCCGAGTGCAAGGGAGGGTATATGGCCACCCGCTGGCGTATGACGCTACCGGAGTGGCAGAACACCTTCCGCCGTTGGATGGAAACCCCTGAACCCCAGGCCCTCCTGGATACCCAGATCTTTTTCGATTTCCGCTCCGCCGCAGGAAGCCTTTCCCTGAAGCCCTTGGAGGAAGCGGTTCTGGAAGGAAGCCAAAAAGGTGTGTTCCGCTACCACCTGGCCCAGGCCAGCCTGGCCTTCCGCCCCCCCTTGGGCTTTCTGGGAAGGGTGCGTACCGAGGAGGGCTTTATAGACCTGAAGCGGCACGCCCTCGCCCCCATCGTGGCCTTGGCCCGGCTTTACGCCCTCATGGCGGGGAGTCTGGCCAAGGGCACGGTGGAAAGGCTCAAGGCAGCGGCGGAAGGAGGCACCCTAAGCCAAGAGGGAGCGGAGCGCCTCGAGGAGGCCTTCCGCTTCTTCTTCGCCCTGCGCCTTAAGCACCAGCTTACGGCCCTGAGGCAGGGGAAGGAGGTGGAGAACCGGGTGCTCTGGTCCGCCTTAACCCCCGGGGAGAGGCGGAGGGCCCTCGAGGGCTTCCGTGCCATCGCCGAACTCCAGGAAAGTACCGCAAGAAGCTTCCAGTTGCGATGAAGGAAAGAGCGCTGGCCCTCTTCTTTTTAGCTTGGGTCCTCTTTACCCCTCCCTTCGATCTCCTCCCCCTAGGGGAAAAGGGGCCTTGGGGGCTTCCCCTTTTATACCTTTACCTCTTCCTGGCCTGGGGCTTGGTGATCCTCCTCGCCTACTTTCTTTACCGCAAGCCATGAGCACCCTCTGGGTTCTCCTCATCCTTTTCCTCTACCTGGCCTCCTTGTTCCTGGTGGCCCTATGGGGAGAGGGCCGAGGTAGAACCCTAGCCCAAAGCGCCCACGCCTACGCCTTTTCCCTGGCCGTCTACGCTACAGCTTGGACCTTTTTCGGCAGCGTGGGCCGAGCGGCTACCGAGGGCATGGGCTTCCTCTCCATCTACCTGGGACCGACCCTGGTCCTCCTCCTCTGGCCCTTTTTACATGGAAGGCTACTGGAACTCGCCCGCACCCACCGCCTCACCTCCTGGGCCGACTTCCTTTTCCTGCGCTATGGCCCTGGCCCCTTAGGCTCCTTGGTGGCTGGCTTCCTGGTGGTAGGTCTATTGCCCTACCTGGCCCTTCAGCTCAAGGCCATCGCCCAAGGCTTTCTCTTCTTGAGCGGGGGAAGAGCCCCCCTGGTGGACGTGGCCCTCCCCACCGCCTTGCTCTTGGCCCTTTTTGCCATCCTTTTTGGTACCCGGCACCTGGACCCTTCGGAAAAGCACCCAGGGCTAGTGCTGGCGGTGGCCTTTGAATCCTGGGTCAAGCTCCTCGCCTTCCTCCTCGTGGGGGGGGTGGTGCTTTGGCAACTGGGAAACCCCTTCCCTCAAGCCCAGGAGGACCCCAGATTGCGGCCCCTCCTCCTACCCCATGAAGGGCTTTCCGGCCATCTGGCCTGGGTGAGCCTGGTCCTCCTTTCCGGCTTGGCCTTTCTCTTTCTGCCCCGGCAGTTTCACGTGAGCGTGGTGGAAAACGCCAACCCCCATCACCTGCGCCTGGCCGCCTGGCTCTTTCCCCTCTACCTCCTCCTCATCAACCTGCCGGTGGTCCCCCTGGCCCTTTGGGGAAGGCTCCTCCTGCCCCAGGAGAACCCCGACCTTTACGTGCTGGCCTTGCCCTTGGAGTTCGTAAGTCCGGCGCTCGCCCTTTTGGCCTTCCTGGGTGGGGTTTCCGCCGCCACCGCTATGGTCATCGTGGAAAGCCTGGCCCTTTCCATCCTCATCTCCAACCACCTCCTTTCCCCCTTGCTTCTGCGCCGGAAGGCTTTGGGAAGCCTCTTGGTGGGGCGGCGGATTTCCATTTTGCTGGTGATGCTTCTGGCCTACCTTTACTTCCGGCTGGCGGGAGAGGCCTACGCTTTGGTGGCCATGGGCCTCATCTCCTTCGTGGCCGTGGCCCAGCTGGCCCCGGCAAGCCTCTTGGGCCTCTTTTGGAGGGGAGCCACCCCCCAGGGAGCCCTGGCCGGCCTCCTTGGGGGCATGCTGGTTTGGGCCTATACCCTTTTTTTACCCGCCCTGGCCCGTTCCGGTTGGCTTCCCCCCAGTTTTTTGGAAGGTCCCCACCCCCTTCTCCACCCGGAGGGGCTTCTGGGGATCCAGGGGCTGGACCCGGTCACCCACGGCTTTCTGGCAAGCCTGGGGGTCAACCTGGCCCTGGCGGTGGGGGTATCCCTCTTTACCCGTAAAGGGCGCATCCCGGTGGGGCGGACGGGCGAGCTTACGGAGCTTACCGCCTTGGTGGAACGGGTCTTAGGTCCCGAGGTGGGAAAGGCGTTCCGGGAAGAGGCCCTGGGCCTAACAGGCCCCCAGGCGGTGGCTTTGGCGGAGTCTTGGCTCTCCGCTTCCCTAGGACCCGCCACCGCCAGGCTTCTCCTCCTTTCCGCCACCCAGGAAGCCCCGGAAGCCCCCCCACCTCCCCTGGAGACCCTGCTGGAGGAAGCTGCCCGGGAGTCGCGGGAGGTGCGGGCCTACGCCCGGGCCTTGGAGGAGGCCAAAAGGGAGCTTTCCGAAGCCTACGAGCGCCTAAAAGCCCTGGACCAGGCCAAGGACGAGATCCTGGCCGCGGTTTCCCACGAGCTCAAAACCCCACTCACCGCGGTCCGGGCTTTAGCGGAGATCCTCGAGGCCAACCCTGACCTAGAGGAGGAGGAAAGGCGCCGCTTCACCGCCCTTTTGGCCAAGGAGGCCGCCAGGCTTTCCCGCCTGGTGGAAGAGGTCCTGGCCTATACCCGATTGCAAGCGGGGGTACCTTTGGCCCGTAGCCCCACGGACCTAAAGGCCCTGGCGGAGGAGGCTTTGGCCTTGGTGGAACCCCTGGCCCGCGAAAAGGGGATTGCAATGGAATGCCAACTGGCGGGGGTCCAGGCCCTCACCGATCGGGACCGGGTGCTCCAGGTGCTCCTAAACCTACTGCACAACGCTTTGCGCCACGCGCGAAGCCGGGTGCGCCTCGAGCTCACCACGACGGGCCCCGAAGCCCTTTTCCGCATCCAGGACGACGGACCTGGGGTACCCGAGGAAGCCCGGGCCTTGGTGTTTGAACCCTTCCAGAGCTTCTCCGGTGGCACAGGGCTTGGGCTCTTCCTGGCGCGCAAACTCGTGGAAGGTCTCGGGGGACGGATATGGCTGGAAAATGAGGAAGGAGCGGTCTTCGCCTTTACCCTTCCCTTGGAGGTGGCCCATGAGAATCCTGGTGGTGGACGATGAGGAAAGCATCCTGGTTCCCCTGGAATTCCTGCTAAGGAAGGCAGGGCACGAAGTGGTCCTGGCCCGCACGGGGGAGGAGGCCTGGGAATCCCTGAGCCAAGGGGCCTTTGACCTTTTGGTGCTGGACCTCATGCTTCCGGGCATGGATGGCTTCGCCGTTTTGGAGCGGGCCAAGGCCCTGCCCCAAAGGCCCAAGGTCCTGGTCCTCACCGCCCGGGGGCGGGAGGCGGACCGGGCTAAGGCCCTGGCCCTCGGGGCCGAGGCCTTCATGGCCAAGCCCTTCGCCACCCAGGACCTCCTTTCCCAGGTGGAAAGGCTGGCGGGGAGATGAAGGAGGTCTTTCGCTTCTTGGGCGCCCTCCTCCTGGGCCTCCTTCTGGTGGGGGGTACGGCGATCCTGGGCTTACTTCTCCTGCTCCAAGGAGAGGAAACCTTAGCCCGGGAACTTCTCCGGCTGGTTCAAACCAAGGTTCCTGCCCTCCTTTTCGTCGGGTCTCTCTTCGCTCTGGTGCTTGGGGCCCTCCTATATCCGGTGTTTTTAGGTTACTTGGCAGTAACCCGTGCCCTTGGGCAGGAAGCAGGGGTAATCCTCAGCAACCCGGGCCACCGCCTCCGCCCTAGGGGCCCCTTGGAACTCCAGACCCTAGCCCGCCTCATCAACCGCTTGGCCCAGGAGAAGGAGGCCCTGGAAAGAGAGGTGGCAGCCCGGGTCGCCGAGGCCAAGACCCTCCTGGAAGAGGAGCGGAAGAGGCTTTCAGCCCTCATCGCCCACCTACCCCAAGGGGTGGTTTTGGCCAACCCCAGGGGCCAGGTCCTCCTCTACAACCCTGCCGCCCGGGAGCTTCTGGGGGAGGGCTTGGGGGTGGGCAAGAGCCTTCTGGGCCTTTTGGACCGGGGGTTATGGGTCCATGCCCTGAACCTTCCGGAGGCGCGCTTCCTCACCCAAGGACCCAGGGGGGCCCTGTGGCTTCAGGTGGTGCCCTTGGAGGGAGAGAAGGGGCATCTGGTCCTCCTGGAAGGGGCCAAGGAGGAAGGAGCCCTGGATGGAAGGCTTCTCCACCGCCTGCGGGACAAGTTGGCCGGGCTCAAGGCCTTGGTGGAGGTCCTGGACCTCGAGGTGCAAAGCCCCCACCTCCAATCCCTCCTGCGCACCGCCAGGGCCACGGCGGAAGAACTCAGCCAGCTCATCGCCTCCTGGAAGCCCAAAGCCCAGGCGGCGGAGGTGCTGGCGGAGGACCTCCTTTCCCTCCTGGCGCAAACCCTGGAGCGGGAAGTGGGGATTACCCCGGGCTTCTCCCTGGAGGAGGAGGCCAAGGGTCTTCTCGTCCTGGCCGATACCTATGTCCTGGCCAGGGGGTCGTGTAAGGATTTATGTGTAAGGGTCCGTGTTTAATAGGGGGGCACACCTTAGCACGAGGAGGTGCCCCGTGGACCAGGATACCTTGCGGATCTTGCTGAGGGAAGCGGTGCGGGAGACAGTAGCCGAGGTTCTGCAGACGGTTCTGGAGCTGGACCGGACGGCCTTCTTGCAGGTGCACGGAGGCCGCAGGAACGGCTACTACCCCCGCAAGCTGGAGACCACCTTCGGCCAGGTGGACCTGAAGGTCCCTAGGGATCGGGAATCTCGGTATTACCCGGCTTTCCTTAAGCCCTACGTCCGCCGCCTGGTGGACGTGGGGGAAGTGGCGGTAGCCCTTTACGCCGCCGGGGTCAGTCAGCGCAAGGCGGCCGAGATACTGAGCCTGCTCTTAGGCCACCGCTACTCCCACGAGACCCTGAGCGCCCTGACGGACGAGGTCCTGGAGGCGGCAGGAGCCTTCCGCACCCGGCCTTTGCCCGAGGAGATGGCCTTCGTCTACCTGGACGGGCTTTCCCTAAAGGTCTTCAGGGAAGGAGAAGGGATCGTACGGGAAAGCGTGTATGTGGCCCTGGGCATCGCCCCTAATGGGGAGAGGCGGGTCCTGGGGTTTTGGCTGTTGCCCACGGAGAGCGCCCTGGGATGGGAGGGGGTCCTGGGGGAGCTTTGGCAGCGGGGCCTGCGGCGGGTATTGCTCTTCATCACCGACGGGCTGCCCGGGCTTCCCGAGGCGATCCGCAGGGTCTACCCTCAGGCGGAGTGGCAGCGGTGCGTGGTGCACGGGGTGCGGTGGAGCCTGTCCCAGGTGCGCTCCCGGGACCGGGCCCTGCTGGCGGAGGACCTGAGGCGGGTGTACGGGGCGGAGAGCCGGGAAGAAGCTCTTGGGGCCTTGGAGGAGGTGAAGGCCGCCTGGGGTTCGCGGTACCCGGGGGTGGTGGGGCTTTGGGTACAGGATTCGGGGGCCTTCCTGCGGTTCTACGGGTACCCCAAGGTGCTTTGGCCGTACCTGCGGAGCACCAACCTGATGGAGCGGTTTATCCGGGAGCTACGGCGGGGGACGAAGGTGCGGGACCACAAGTTTCCTAAGGAAGAGGCGGTGTACAAGCTTCTTTACCTGGAGTCGGAGAGGCAGGAAGGGAGGTGGGCAGAACGGAAACTAAAGGGGTTCTCGGAGGTGAAGGAGGTGCTGGAGAAGATGCTTCAGGAGCGGTATGCCCCCCGTACACAGACTCTTACACATAACTCTTGACACGACCGGCCAGGGGCTTGGCGGAGGCTCTCCAAGAGGTGGAGGAAGCTTTTTTGGAAGGAAGGCGGGAGGATGGTTTCCTCCACCTGACCCTGACCCTCCAAGAAGGCCGGGGCATCCGGCTCCCCCCTCTTCTGGAGGAGGCAGCCGGACGCTCGGGGGGAAGCGCCTGGGGCGAGGCTTCCCGCCTTCACCTCCTTCTCCCCGCACGGGAGGCCCCCCGTCTTCCCACCCAGGAGGGCCCCCCTCCCCGGGCCGTGGTCTTTGACCTCACTCTCCTCCAGGTCCCGGAGGCCCTGGAAGAAGCCCCCTTGGAAAGCCTCCTCTACACCGCCTTTGACCTGGAAACCACGGGCCTGGACCCGGAAAAAGATGCCATCATCGCCCTAGGAGGGGTGCACGTCCTGGGGCAAAGGGTGCTCCGCCAAGAGGCCTTTGAGGCCCTGGTGGACCCAGGCCGGCCCATCCCCAAGGTCTCCAGCGAGGTGCATGGGCTGACCTGGGAGATGCTTAAGGGAAAGCCCCGCCTGGAAGAAGTCCTTCCCGCCTTCCGCGCCTTTTTGGAGGATAGCGTCCTCCTGGCCCATAACGGAGCCTTTGACATGGCCTTTCTGCGGCGGGTGGGTATCCACCAACCCCCCTTGGTGGATACCCTCCTCCTCTCCCACCTCCTCTTCCCCGACCTCAAGGACCACCGTCTAGAGGCTTTGGCGGAGCGGTTTGGGGTACCGGTGGTCGGGCGGCATACCGCCTTGGGGGACGCCCTCATGACCGCCGAGGTCTTCGCCCGCATGGTCCCCCTCCTCAAGGAGAAGGGCTACCGCACCCTGGGGGAGGTGCTTAGGGCCTGCGCCCAGCTTCCCTTGGCCAAGCTAACGTATTAGCCCCTTTTGAGGGCCCTAAGGCCAATGTCCTTTCGGTACTGGGCCCCGGGGAACCCCACCCGGGGGATAAAGGCATAGGCGCGCTCCAAGGCCTCCTTCAGGTCCTGGCCCAGACCCACCACGTTCAGCACCCTGCCCCCCTGGCTCCAAAGCACCCCACCCTCGAGGCGGGTCCCCGCATGGAAAACCAGGACCCCTTCCGGAGGCTCGGGTACGTGCAGGGGAATGCCCTTCCTGGGGTTTTCCGGGTAGCCCGGGGCCGCAAGGACCACGCAGGCCGAGGCCCCCTCCCTCCAGGAGAGCTCCGCCCCCTTAAGCCGCCCCTCCGCCACCCTCAGAGCCAGCTCCACCAGATCGCTTTGCAAAAGGGGCAAAAGGGCCTGGGCCTCGGGGTCGCCGAAACGGGCGTTGAACTCCAACACCTTGGGGCCTTCCCGGGTAAGCATCAGCCCCGCATAGACCACCCCCCGGTAGACCACGCCTTCAGCCCTTAGACCCTGGATCAAGGGCTTTAGGATCTCCTCCTCCACCCGCCTGAAGATGGCGGCGTCCATGGGATAAGGGGCCACCGCCCCCATTCCCCCGGTCATGGGACCCTGGTCCCCATCCAGAAGGCGCTTGTGGTCCTGGGAAGGGAGGAGGGGTAGGATGGTCTCCCCATCGGTTAAGGCCAGGACCGTGGCCTCCTCCCCTTCCAGGTACTCCTCCATGACCACCTCGCCGCCCTCGGGCCCCGAGAGGAGGTTGGACACCGCCTGCTTGGCGGTATGGAGGTCAAAGGCCACCGTCACCCCCTTGCCCGCCGCCAGCCCGGAGTCCTTGATGACGATGGGCACCCCCACCTCCTCCAGGTACTCCAGGGCCAGGATAGGATCCTGGAAAACCCTATAGCGGGCCGTGGGGATCCCGTACCGCTCCATAAGCCCCTTGGCAAAGGCCTTGGAACCCTCAATCATGGCCGCCTTCTGGGTGGGGCCAAAGATGAGGAGCCCCCTTTTTTGGAAGGCATCGGCAATCCCCTCCACCAGGGGGGCTTCAGGGCCCACCAGGGTAAGGTCTATCCCCTCGCCCAGGGCCCAGTCCGCCAAGGCCTCCACATCCCCATTCCAAGGCACCAGTTCCGCCAAAGGGGCCATCCCGGCATTGCCGGGAGCGGCATAGAGCCTATCCACCAAGGGGCTTTGCGCCGCCTTCCAAAGGAGGGCATGCTCCCGCCCCCCAGAACCCACCACCAGCACCTTCATGGGGAAGATTCTACCCGCCTTAAGACCTCCTCGGCCTTTAGGCGAACCTCCTCGGGGAGTTCCGAAAGCTCCTGGCGCAGGGCGGGATGGCCCCCCTCCACCGCCGCCAGGAGGTGGGCGGTAAGGAAGGCCCCCCGGGCCCACTCCCCCCCTTGGCCCATAAAGGCGGCCGGCACCAGGCCCCCCAGGCCCCAGACGGAAAGCAGGACCGCGGCCCGGAGATAAAGGGGCTTCTCCCTGGGACTGAGCCCCTGGAAGCGGGGCCAAGCCTCCCCAAGAAGGGCCTTCAGGCCCTCCCCCGGGGGGAAGGCCATTCCCGAAAGCACCAGGCGCACCGCCCTGGGGTAAAGGCGGTGCTCCAGGAAAAGCACCCGCCTTTCCAGGGTTTCCGGGGTATCCCCGGGCAGAACGGGCACCCGCCCCTGGAGGACGATGGGCCCGGTGTCCATCCCCTGGTCCACGAAGTGCACCGTGGAGCCCGTTTCCCTTTCCCCCGCCTCCAAGACCCTCCGGTGCACGTGTAGCCCCGGGTAGTCCGGGAGGAGGGAAGGGTGGATGTTCAAAAGGCGCCCGTACCAGGGTTCCACAAAACCCGGGGAGAGGAGGCGCATGAAGCCAGCCAGGAGCACCAGGTCCACACCCCTGGCCCGCAACAGGTCCAGGGCCTCCCTTTCAAACGCCTTCCGCCCCCGCCAGGGGATGGCCACCGCCTCCACCCCCCGCCTCGAGGCCCGCTTCAAAGCGTAGGCCTCCGGGTTGTCGGAGAGGACCAGCACCACCTCCCCCCAGGGGTTTTGGGGGGAAAAAGCCTCCAGGAGGGCCTCCAGGTTGGTACCCCGGCCCGAGGCCATAACCGCCATCCGCGCGGGACGGCCCAAGGGAAACGGGCTCAGCATAGGCCTATCCCAGGGCCTCCGGGTGGTGCTTCTGCCAGTAGCGCACCAGACCTTGCAGGTTCATGTAGGGGGGATCGGCGAGCTTGTAGAGGCGCATTCCCTCCTTCTCCACCCCGGCTCGCCTCAAGCCCTCCCGCCAGTAGGCCTCAAAGCGCTCGGTCATCTCCTCCAGGGAAAGCCCCTCCTTAAGCCGGTGCAGGACCCAGCCCGCCCACTCCTCTAAAACCCCTCGCAAGGCCAGGAGGTGGGCCTCCACGTCCCGGTAAGGACCGAAGTGGGTGAGGTAGAGGACCTCGGGCCTGAGGGCCAGGATGCGGTCCAGGGAAGCGTACCAGCTTTCCAGGTGGATGTCGGGGGGTGGGGTGGGCGGCAGGACCGGGCCCTGGCCAATCCTTACCCCGGCGATGTCCCCGGCAAAGAGCAGGCCATCCACCAGGTAAGCATGGTGGTGGGAGGCGTGGCCCAGGGTTTCCAGGGCTTGGACCCTAAGCCCCCCGAGGTCCACCACCTCCCCGTCCTCCAGGACCCGCACCCGCTCCTGGGGGATCCCCTTAAGCTCCCCCCAGAGGGGTTTCAGCATCGCCCCGTAGATGCGCTCGGCGGAGGCCAGAAGCCTCGATGGATCCACCAGGTGCGGGGCCCCTCGGGGATGCACGTACACCGTGGCCCCAAGCTCCGCAAACCGCCAGGCAGCCCCGGCGTGGTCCAGGTGGATGTGGGTCACGAAGACATGGCGGACCTCCTTTGGGTGCACTCCCTCCTGCTTCAAGGCCGCCTCGAGTCGGGCATAGGTACTCTCCGGCCCCGTTTCGATCAGAACCGGCCCCTCCCGGGACTGGAGGAGGAAGCTGGCGATGACCTTCTCCACCCCCTGAAACTGGAGGTCCAAGACCTTCACCATGGGCGCGCCTCCTTAGGGCCGATCCGGGTGTGCAGGGTGCCGATGCCCTCAATGGCCACCTCCAGCCTGTCCCCCGGCTCTAAGGCCCCCACGCCCTCCGGGGTGCCGGTGAGGACCACATCCAAGGGCTCCAGGGTCATGAAGCTGGAGATGTAGGAGAGGATCTCGGCCACGCTGAAGATCATGGCGGAGGTGTGCCCCTCCTGGCGAAGCTGGTCGTTCACGTAGGTGCGCACCCAGGTGTTCTGCGGGTCCAGATCGGTTTCAATCCAGGGGCCTAGGGGCAGAAACTTGTCGGCGCTCTTGGCCCTCACCCACTGGAGGTCCTGTTTCTGGGCATCCCGGGCGGTGATGTCCACGGCAATGGTATAACCCAGGACGTGGTCTAGGGCCTTCTCAGGAGGCACGTTTCGCATGCGGTCCCCGATCACCACGGCCAGCTCCCCTTCGTAATGGAGCTCCTGGGTGAAGAAGGGGTAGGGCACCGCATCCCCCGTGTTCCAGGGATCCCGCGGGTTGCCGGGGTGGGCTAGGGTGTTGGGGGCCTTCAGGAACAGGCCCGGCTCCTTGGGCAGGTCCTGGCCGAAATCGTGCCCCATCTCCCGGATGTGCTCCCGGTAGTTTCTCCCCACGCACACAATCTTGCTGGGCGTGGCCGGGACCAGAAGGCGGACCGCAGCCAGGTCGTAACGCTTCCCCGTGGGGTTGCCCCCAGGGCCATCGGTCTCCAGGACAAGCTCGCCTTCCAGTATTCCCCAACGCCCCCCGTTAAACCGGAGAATCTTCATGCCCTAAAGCTACCATCTTCCCGAGAGGATTTGCAGACCCCTCAGGGCCACCACCAGGGCCACCAGCAAGGCCGCAAGCCGCCCCTCGGCGGGGGCCAGGAGCAAAAGCGCCAGGTAGCCGAAGATGGCCCCGAAGGGTATGGGATAAATACCCTTACGCTGCTTCCTCCAGTAAAGGAGGTGGTAGACCCCCGCCACCCCCAGGCCCAAAAGCGCCGCCCCCAGGGTTTCCCTGGGAAGCCAGGCCAGGAAGTAGCCCAGGGAGGGAGCAATCCCACCCCCGCCCCGGAAGCGGAAGAACAGGGGCCAGTTGTGCCCCGCCACCACCGCCGCCGCGGCCCACACCCGCCACTCTGAAGGGACGAGGAGAAGGGCCAAGGCTCCCTTGCCCAGGTCCCACAGCACCACCCAGAGGGCAGCCCAAGGACCCTTGCGGCGGAAAACCCCCGAGCCCCCCGGAAGATCTTTGGCCCGCACCTCGGGGAAGAAGAGGAGCCCCCCCACCAGGGAACCCAGGAGGTACGCCAGAAGCACGTAGGCCATGCCCCCATTCTTGCAAAAACCTTTTCCTTGCCCTATGCTGGTTATGGAAGTTTCCATGAAGCGCTTCCACCAGGAACAGGGAACCAGACTATGAGCAAGAAGAAACCCACCATCCTCGAGGTGGCCGCCCGGGCCGGGGTGGGCCTGGGCACGGTGAGCCGGGTGCTCAACAACCACAAGGCGGTGCGCCCGGAAACCCGGGCCCGGGTGCTGAAGGCCATGGAGGAACTGGGCTACACCCCGAACCCCCATGCCCGGCGCATCGCGGGAGGAAGAAGCTACACGGTCTCCGTCCTCCTTCCCTTCGTGGCCACGGAGTTTTACCGAAGGCTGGTGGAGGGGATCGAAGGCGTCCTCCTGGAAAAGCGCTATGACCTGGCCCTATTCCCCATTCTCTCCCAGGCCCGGCTCAGGCGGTATTTGGAAAGCTCCACTCTGGCCTTCCTCACCGACGGCCTCATCCTCGCCTCCTATGACCTCAGCGAGCACTTTGAGGGAGGGAGGCTCCCCACCGACCGCCCCGTGGTCTTCGTGGACACCCAAAACCCCCGGTACGACTCCGTTTACCTGGACAACTTCCTGGGGGGTCACCTGGCCGGGGAGTACCTGGCGCGCTTCCCCGGCCCCATCTTCGCCGTGAAGGTGGAGGAGGAACCCGACCGGGCCTTCCACCACACGGTCTTCGCCGAACGCCTGGCCGGCTTCCGGGAAGCCCTCAAGGCCGCAGGCCGCCCCTTCCCCGAGGAGCACCTCTACACTACCCGGCTCTCCCAGGAAGGGGGGAGGCTCGCCCTCCGCTACTTCCTGGAGAAGGCCTCCCCGCCCCTCAACGTCTTCGCCGGGGCCGACCAGATGGCCCTGGGCGTTTTGGAGGAGGCGGAAAGGCTTGGGCTTACCGTGGGCAAGGAGGTGCGGGTTCTGGGCTTTGACGGGCATCCCTTCACCCACGAGGTGGGCCTTTCCACCATCGCCCAGCCGGTGGAGGCCATGGGCGCCCGGGCGGCGCAACTTCTCCTGGAGAGGATGCAGGGCTATGCGGGCCCTCCCCGGGCCGTGCGCTTTGAACCCCTCCTGATCGAACGGGCCTCCACCCGCACCTCTCCTGCAGTTCCCTACCTGCCTTAGAATCTCCCCATGCGCCCGGAAGCCCTGGTTTACCCTTTGCGCTGGCTCATGCTTCTCCCCGTGGTGGGGATGCTCCTCGGGGCCCTCTACTTCGCCTGGCATGCCCTCGAGGAAACCCTCCTTGCGGTGCAAAAACCCTTGGACGAAGCCCTTCCCGTCCTGGTGGGTGCCGTGGACCTGGCCCTTTTAAGCGCCGTTTTCCTCATCTTCAGCCTGGGCCTTTTTGAGCTTTTCATCCGCAAGCTGGAACTTCCCATGGAAAACGTCCTCACGGTGGAAAGCCTGGCGGACCTCAAGGGCAAGCTGGGCCAGGTGATCGTCATGATCCTGGTGGTGAAGTTCTTTGAAAAGGCCTCGGCCTTCAAGCCCCAGACCTCCTTGGACTTCCTCCTCTTCGCCGGCGGGGTGGCCCTCCTGGCCTCCGCCCTTTGGCTGGCCAAGGCCAAAGACTGAGGGAGTTGCTGGTCTACCTGGACCAAAACCACGCCAGCCGCATGGCCAAGCATCGCCTGGGCCAGCGGGGGCACGAGGCCTTCGGCGAGCTCTACCTGGCCCTAAGGGGCAAGGCCTTAGCCCCCCCAAGCCCCTTTCACGTGCTGGAAACCCTTTACCCCATCCAGGGTCCCGAGGAAAAGGCAGGCTACCTGCTACCTGCCTTGCAAGACCTCTTCTCCGAGCTTTCCCAGGGGTACTGGGTGCGCCCCTGGCAGGAGGTGGCCGTGCGCCAGGAGCGGGGGCTTTCCCGGGAGGACTTCCTCTGGCGGGGGGGAAGCTGGGAGTCCCCCGCCGACCTCTCCTCCTCACCGATCGCTACCTGCGAGGCCTTTTGCCGGGGAAAAGCGTGGGGGGGAGGCGAAGGGAAGTCATGGCCCTAGTCCAAAGGTTCCGGGAAGGGGTAGACTCCTCCTCGTGAAGGGCATCCGGGACCCCAAGCTCTGGCCCATCGCCGAGAAGGTGGAGGCCGGCGAACGCCTCACCTTCGCCGAGGGGCTAATCCTCTACGAGACCCAGGACCTGCCAGGCCTCATGCGCCTGGCCAACCGGGTGCGGGAGAAAAAGCACGGGCACAAGACCTACTTTGTCCACTCCATCCGCGTTTCCCAGACCAACATCTGCTACGTGGGCTGCACCTTCTGCGCCTTCCAGAGAAAGTTCGGGGAGGAGGGGGCCTGGGATTGGGATGTGGAGGAGGTGGTGGCCTGGGTGAGGGAGCGGTACCAGCCCGGCCTCACGGAGATCCACATGACGGCGGGCCACCACCCCAAAAGGCCCTTTTCCTACTACCTGGACCTGGTGCGGGCCCTAAAAGCGAGCTTCCCCGGGGTCCAGGTGAAGGCCTGGACGGCAGCGGAGATCCACCACTTCTCCAAGATCGCCCGCCTCCCCTACAAGGAGGTGCTCCAGGCCCTTAAGGAAGCGGGGCTGGACGCCATGCCGGGGGGCGGGGCGGAGATCTTCGCCGAAAGGGTGCGCAAGGAGATCGCCCGGGCCAAGGTTTCCGCCGAGGGTTGGCTTTTGATCCACCGGACCGCCCACGAACTCGGCATCCCCACCAACGCCACCATGCTCTACGGGCACATAGAAACCCTCGAGGAGCGCCTGGACCACATGGACCGCCTGCGGCAGCTCCAGGACGAAACGGGGGGGTTCATGAGCTTCATCCCCTTGGCCTTCCAACCCGACGGGAACCATCTGGCCCAAAGGCTAGGGAAACGGGAGTTCACCACCGGCCTAGACGACCTCCGCAACCTGGCGGTGGCCCGGCTCTACCTGGACAACATCCCCCACATCAAGGGCTACTGGGCCACCCTGACCCCGGAGCTGGCCCAGGTTTCCCTGGACTGGGGGGTGACGGATATCGACGGCACCTTGATTGAAGAGCGCATCGTGCACATGGCGGGAAGCCCCACCCCCAAGGGGCTATCCAAGAAGGAGCTTGCGGGCATCATCCGCAAGGCGGGCCGCATCCCCGTGGAGCGGGATGCCCTTTACCGGGAGATCCGGATCTGGGACGCCGTGGAGGCCTGATGGCCTACGCCCTGGGGGTTCCCCCCTACGCCAACACCGCCCCCCTCTACCAGTTTCTGGAGCCCGATGGCTGGCGGCTTTGCTATGGGGTTCCCGCAGAGCTCAACCGGATGGTGCTCTCGGGAGAGGTGGGGCTTTCCCTGGTTTCCAGCTACTTTTACCTGGAGCACCAGGAGGAGCTAGGGCTTCTCCCCGATTTTTCCGTAGCGGTCCTGGGGCGGGTGTACTCGGTGAACCTCTTCCATAAGGGAAACCTTGTAGATCTAAGGCGCATTGCCCTCACCACGGAAAGCGCCACCAGCGTGGAGCTCCTAAAGCTCCTCCTTGGGGAACAGGGGGTTTTTCCCCAGTACGAGGCCAAGGAAGGGGGACTGGAGCTCCTTAAGGAGTACGACGGGGTCCTCCTCATCGGCGACAAAGCCATCCAGGCCTACGCCAGCCTCCTAGACCATCTCCCTGAGACCCCCCATGCCCTTCCCACCCGCTTTGGGGAGGTAGAGGTGGTGGACCTCTCCATGCTCTGGTTTGAACGCACCCGGCTGCCCTTCGTCTTCGCCGTCTGGGCCTACCGCAGGGAAAACCCTCCCCCCTTAAAGTTGGTGCAAGCCCTGAGAAAGGCCCGGCGCCAGGGGCTTAGCCGGCTGGGAGAAGTAGCGGAAGCCGAGGCCAAGCGGCTTGGAATCCACCCTGTGCTCATGGAGCACTACCTTTGGAACTTCCGCTACCACCTGGAGGAGCCCGACCGCCTGGGGCTAAAGGCTTTCGCCGACGCTTTGGGCCTTCCCTTTGCCCCTACATACTATCCCGCATAGTGCTTGACTTTATATAGCACCCTGAGTAGCATAGTACTGGGTCCTTGGACCCAAGGAGGTCAAAACATGCGTTGGAACCTAGACCCAGCCCACACCAGCATCGAGTTCGCCGTGCGGCATATGATGATCGCCACGGTCAAGGGCACCTTAAACCTCAAAGAGGGTTACGTGGAGACGGACGAAACCGGGAAGCCCCTTAAGGTGGAGGCCCGGCTGGATGCGAAAAGCATCCACACCGGGGTGCCCGACCGGGACAACCACCTGCGCTCCCCCGACTTCCTGGATGTGGAGCGCTACCCCGAGATCGTCTTCCGAAGCGAGAGGATTACCCCCTTGGGCGAGGGGCGGTACAGGGTGGAGGGGGAGGTAACCATCCGCGGGGTCACCCGGCCCCTCTCCTTCGAGGTGGAGACCTATGGCCCTGCCAAGGACCCCTGGGGCAACGAACGCATCGCCGCCCACTTTGAAGGCCGGCTGAACCGCAAGGACTTCGGCCTCACCTGGAACATGCCCCTGGAGATGGGCGGGGTACTGGTGGGCGAGGAAGTGCGCTTCAGCGTGGACACCGAAGCGGTCAAGGCGCAGGAGGCGGTGGCCGGGTAATGGCCTTTCCCCCGCGGCTTTTGGCCCTCACCCTTAGGGTGAGGGACCTCGAGGCGGCCCTCTCCTTCTACCAGGGCCTCCTGGGCCTGAGGCTGGAGGCCGACCCACCCCGCTACCGCCTTTACCCGAGAGGCCAGGGGTTTCACCTGGAGCTGGTCCATGCTCCTGAAGCTCCCCTGAGGCCCTATCCCTCGGTGGGCCTTTACCACTTCGCCCTCCTCCTCCCCGACCGCAGGGCCTTGGCCGGGGTCGCCCAAAGGCTCCTCCAGGCTGGTGCCTACTTCGAGGGAGCAGCGGATCACGGGGTTTCCGAGGCCCTTTACTTTCGCGATCCTGAGGGGAATGGCCTCGAGCTCTACTGGGACCGGCCCCAAGGGGCCTGGCCCTCCGAACCCCTTATGTTCACCGCCCCCTTGAACCTGGAAGGGCTCCTTTCCCAAGCCCCAAAACCTAGCTCCCTTCCACCCGAAACCCTCCTCGGCCATCTGCACCTACATGTGGAAGACCTCAAGGAGGCCGAGGCCCTTTTTGCCAACCACCTGGGCATGGAGGTCACCCTGCGCACCTACCCCGGGGCCCTCTTTTTCGCCTGGGATGGCTACCACCACCACGTGGGGGCCAACGTCTGGGCAGGAAGCCGAAGGGCTTCCCCGGAGTCCACAGGGCTTCTGGGCTACGTGCTCTTGGACCCCTGGGGCCGGAGGATGGAGCTGCAAGACCCCACGGGAGCACAAATGCGCCTTACGGCCAGCTTCTAAAGGGAATAACCCGCGGGGCAAGGGCCTTTCGGTCCCCGCTCTGCCCCTCTTGACAGGTCTTCCCCCCTCCCCTATGCTTGGAGGCAATATGCGGACCCTAGGGCGCTACTTCGGCTTTTATTATCCCGCCGGGGGCGCCCTGCGGTCCGCATAGGGTTTTTCCGCAAGAAGGGCGCCCCCAAAAAAGGGGGCGCCCAAGGCTTTTAGGAGGGAAGGATGCTCATCGTGATGAAGCGGGGACACACGGAAGCGGAGTTAGAAGAGGTGGTGCGGGAAATTGAGAAGGTGGGCTACCGGCCCCACGTCTCCCGGGGAGTGGAGACCACCCTGGTGGGGGCCATCGGCCGGGGGCCTACCCCGGAGCTCATGGAGCACTTCCGTGCCCTTCCCGGGGTGGCGGAGGTGATCCCCATCTCCAAGCCCTATAAGCTGGCGAGCCTCGAGGTCCAGCCCTTCCCCACCGTCTTGGAGTTCCCCACGGGCAAAACGGGGGGAGGCCATGTGCTGATCGCCGCAGGGCCCTGTGGGGTAGAGTCTCGGGAGCAGACCTTGAAAGCCGCCCGCTACGTGAAGGCCCACGGGGCGGGGATGCTGAGGGGCGGGGCCTTCAAGCCCAGGACCAGCCCCTACGCCTTCCAAGGGCTGGGCCTGGAAGGGCTCAAGATCCTGGCGGAGGCCCGGCGGGAGACGGGGCTTCCCGTGGTCACCGAGGTCCTCTCCCCGGAGCAGGTGGAACTGGTGGCGGAGTATGCCGACGCCCTGCAGATCGGGGCCCGCAACGCCCAGAACTTCGCCCTCCTCCAGGCGGTGGGGGAGGTGAAAAAGCCCGTGCTCCTCAAGCGGGGTATGAGCATGACCCTGGAAGAGTTCTTGATGAGCGCCGAGTACATCCTCTCCCGGGGCAACATGCAGGTGATCCTGGTAGAGCGGGGGATCCGCACCTTTGAGAAGACCACCCGCTTCACCCTGGATGTCTCGGCGGTGCCCGTGCTCAAAAGCTTCACCCACCTCCCCGTATGGGTGGATCCCTCCCACCCCGCAGGCAAGCGGGAGTGGGTCATCCCCTTGGCCCTGGCGGGGCTTGCGGCAGGGGCGGATGGCCTCATCGTGGAAACCCACCCCGAGCCGGAAAAAGCCCTTTCCGACGCAGCCCAGCAGCTCCACGAGCACGAGTTCGCCGAGCTGATGCAAAAGGCTAAGCGGCTTTTGGAAGCCCTGGACAAGACCCTCTCCGCACCCGTCTTGGGATGAAACCGCTTTTTGGCAAGGTGGGCATCTTCGGGGTGGGCCTTCTGGGGGGAAGCGTGGCCCTGGGCCTAAAGGAGCGCTTCCTGGCCGAGGAGATCCACGCCTACGACCAGGACCCCGAAGCCTTGGAGAAGGCCCTCTTCCTGGGGGTAGCCGACCGGGTGCACCCCCAGCTTGGCCCTTGGGTGGGGGAGCTGGAGCTGGGCATCCTGGCGGCCCCTGTGGGAGCCCTGGTGGACCTGGGCAGGAGGCTGGCTCCCTTAGCCCACCCCGATAGCCTCTGGACCGATGTGGGCAGCGTGAAGGCCCGGGTGGTGGGGGACCTCGAGGGCACCCTGCCCCACTTCCTGGGAAGCCACCCCATGGCGGGAAGCGAGCGGGCCGGGGTGGAACACGCCCACGCGGGCCTTCTGCACAACGCCATCTGGGTTTTAACCCCTACGCCACGGACCAGCCCTAAGGCGCGCGAAGGGATTAAGAAGCTGGTGGAGGCCTTGGGAGCCTACCCCTTGGAAATCCCCCCGGAGCTTCACGACCGCTTGGTGGCCCGCATCTCCCACCTGCCCTACCTTTTAGCCGTGGCCCTAAACCGCCTGGTGGCTCATAGCCCCCACCGGGACCTCCTGATGTTTTTGGCGGCCGGGGGGTTTCGCGACCTCACCCGGGTGGCCTCAGGGTCTCCCCGGATGAGCCGGGACATGGTGGTGGAGAACAAGGAAGCCCTCAAAGAGGCCATCTATGAGCTCAGAGGGGTGCTTGGAGAGTTGGAGGAGCTTCTGGACCAGCCCGAAGCCCTTCTCCGGGCAGCGGAGGAGGCCAAGCGCACCCGGGACAGCCTTCCCATCGTGCGCCGAAGCCTGCTCCCCGAGATGCACGACCTGGTGGTCCAGGTGCCCGACCGGCCCGGCCAGATCGCCAGGATCGCCACCGCCTTGGGGGAGGCCGGGGTGAACATCAAGGACATCGAGGTCCTCACCATCCGGGAGGAGGCCGGGGCCATCCGCTTAGGCTTCGCCAGCCGGGAGGAAAGGGAAAGGGCCCGGGAAGTCCTCTCTCGGGTAGGGTACCGGGTTTCCTGAAACCGGCTCCCCCTCTAAGAACCCGAATCCAGCCTCACCTGGTTCTTTCCCGAGCCCTTAGCCTGGTAAAGGGCTCCGTCCGCCCTTTGGAAGAGATCCCTGGGATCACCCCCATACACCGCCACCCCAAAGCTTGCGGTGATCCCCAAGGTCTTCAGGCCTTCCCTCAGCCTGTCCGCCACCTGGACCGCCTCCTTCCCCTCGGTGCGGGGGAGGATAACGGCAAACTCCTCCCCACCCCAGCGCCCCACCAGGTCCCCCTGGCGCACGTGGGCCACCAGGTACTGGGCCACCTCCTTAAGGATCCGGTCCCCCACCTGGTGGCCATGGGTGTCGTTCACCCGTTTAAAGTCGTCCAGGTCCATAAGCACCAAGCAGAAGGGCTTCTCTCCCCGTTCCACCCGGGCGGCTTCCCTTTCTAAGGCCACCTCCAAAGCCCTCCTGTTGGGCAGCCCGGTGAGGGGATCCGTGAGGGCCTGTTCCTTCCAGAAGCGCATCTGGCCGTGGGCCTCGCGGAAGCGGGCCAGGAGAAAGGTAAGGCTTAAGAGAATAACCTGGCTCACGGCAAAATGGGGCCAGAAATCCAGGTTGCGCCCCAAAACCAGGGGGGCAAGAACCAAAACCCCACCCCAGAAGGCCCCCAAAAGGTGCCCCAAGGACCAGGGGGGATAGGCGAACCCAGCCAGCAGGTAAAGGGCCGGGATAAAGAGCCCCACCAAAGGCCAGTTCTCCCCCACCCGCCATAGTTCAAACAGCAAATAGGCTCCAAGGAGATGGAGAAGAAGGCGGGGCGCCACCTTAGGACCCCGGCGCAGGGCCCAAAGGGCCCAGAGAACGAAAAAAGCGTAGAGCAAAACTTCCAGGCCCTGGGGCGGGAATCTCTGCGCCTGGAGCAAAAGGCCAAGGGCCATCCCGGCCCAGCTGGCAAAGTAAAAGACCCGGCCCCGGCCATCCATGCTTCCATGGTAGACCGGTTCCCGTTAAAAGCCTGTGAAAACTGGACTAGGGAAGAACCTTGCCGGGATTCAGGAGCCCATGAGGATCCAGGGTGGCCTTTACGGTGCGGAAGGCCTCGAGGGTCCCTTCATCCACCGCCTCCTCCATGAAGGCCCGCTTCATGAGGCCGATCCCGTGCTCTCCGGAAAGCACCCCCCCGTGCCTCAAGGCCACCCGGGCGATCTCGTGGGCCAGCTCCCAAACCCGCTCCTCCCTTTCCCTCCTGGGGTCAAAGAGGATGTTGGGGTGCAGGTTCCCATCCCCGATGTGGCCGAACTGGGCCACCACCAGGCCATAGGCCTCGCCTAAAGCGGCGATCTCCCGCACCACCTTAGGAAGCTCGCTCCTGGGCACCGCGATGTCCTCGTTGACCCGTTTAGGGCGGATGCGGCCCAAGGCAGGGCTCACGCTCCGCCTGGCCCGCCAAAGGGCCTCCGCCTCCCTTTCATCCCGGGCCCTTTGCACCCTAGCTCCAAGGCTGGCCGCGGTTTCCTCAACCAGGGAAAGCTCCTCCTGGACCACCTCGAGGGCATCCCCATCGGTTTCCGCCAGGAGGAGGGCGTGCCCCCGGGGAAGGCCCATGCCCAGGTAGTCCTCCACGGCGTTCACGCAGATAGGGTCCAAAAACTCCAGCCTGGCGGGCACCGCCCCCAGGGCGATGGCCCGGGAAACCGCCTCCGCCAAGGCCCCCACCTCGGGAAAAGCCGCCATCAAGGTGGCCCGGTACCGGGGAAGGGGGAGAAGGCGCACCCTGGCCCCGGTGATCAGGCCCAAGGTCCCCTCCGAACCGATGAGGAGGCCAGGGAGATCGTAGGCCTGGCGGCCCAGGCGGTGCACCTCCCCCCAGGAATCCACAAACTCCAGCTCCAAGACGTAGTCCCCCGTAACCCCGTACTTGAAGCACAGGGGCCCTCCGGCATTCTCTCCCAGGTTGCCCCCCAGGGTGCTGGTGCGCCAAGAGGCGGGGTCAGGCGGGTAGAAAAGCCCATAGGGCCTGGCCTCCTCCGAGATTCTAGCCGTGGTGACGCCGGGCTCGGCCCAGGCGGTGCGGCCCACGGGGTCCAGCTCCAGGCGGGCCATGCGGGTAAAGGCCACCACAATGGCTCCCTCCTCGGGCACCGCCCCGCCGCTCAAACCGCTTCCCGCCCCCCGGGGAACCAGGGGAAGCCCATACCGGCGGGCCAGGCGCACCAGGGCCTGCACCTCCTCGCGGGTTTCCGGCAGGACCACCGCCAAGGGCTCTGGCCCCACCAGGATGGCGTCATAGCGGTAAACCCCCTTTTCCGCCGGGGAGAGGAGGGCCCTAGGGCCGAAAAGGGCCTTGAGTTCCGCCTGCACCCCCATCATGCCCTAAGGCTACCAGGTGGGGTCGCAATAGGGGGAGGAATCGGAGAACAAGCCCCCGCATGCCCCCATCCTCCCCGTAGCCCCCAGCCGCAAGGCTTTGTCCCGCCTAAAGACCCCTTTAGACTTGGGCCATGGCCTACTGGCTTTTGAAATCCGAACCCGAGGTGTACAGCATCCTGGACCTGAAACGGGAGGGCAGGGCCATTTGGGACGGGGTGCGCAACTACCAGGCCCGGAACTATCTGATGCACATGCAACTAGGGGACCTCTGCTTCTTCTACCACTCCAACGCCAACCCCCCGGGGATCGCCGGGCTTTGCCGGGTGGTGGGGACCCTAGTCCCCGACCCCACCCAGTTTGACCCCTCTAGCCCCTACTTTGACCCCAGGGCCACCCGGGAAAACCCCCGGTGGTACACGGTGGAGGTAGAGTTCCTCGAGGCCTGGCCCCTCATTCCCCTGGAGGAGCTCAAGGCCTGCTTTCCCCCAGACCACCCCCTAGTGAAAAGGGGAAACCGGCTTTCCGTGATGCCGGTTCCCCCGGAGGTGGCCGAAAGGCTTATTGCGCGGAAAGGGTGCCGATGATCTTGAAGAGGGGCAGGAACATCCCCGCCACGATCATGCCCACGATCACGCCCAGGAAGATGATCATGAGGGGCTCGATGGCGGCGGTGAGGCTGGCCACCGCCTCGTCCACCTCCCGCTCGTAGAAGTCGGCGATCTTGGCAAGGAGGGTGTCCAGGGCCCCCGTCTCCTCGCCGATGGCCACCATGGAGCTCACCATTGGGGGAAAGACGAAGGGGTGCTGGGCCAGGGTGAGGTTCAAGGGCTCCCCCTGTTGCACCTTGAGCTTGGCCGTGTCCACGATTTCCTCCACCACGCTGTTCCCCGCCGTCCCTTTGGTGATATCCAAGGACTCCACGATGTTGACCCCGCTGGAAAGGAGGAGGGCCAGGGTGCGGGAGAAGCGGGCCACGGCAGTCTTACGGTTGAGGTTGCCGAAGACGGGGACGCGGAGCTTGATCCGGTCCACTACCTTCCGCCCCTGGGGGGTCCGGTAGTACCAGCGGTAGACGAAGAAGAGCACCACCGCCAAAAGCACCAGGGGCAAGGTGGCCGCCCGGAGGAAGCCCGAAAGGGCGATGAGGAACCGGGTGAGGAGGGGGAGCTCCGAACCGAGGTCCGTGAGGATCTGGGCGAACTGGGGCACGATGCCCGTGAGGAGAAAGTAGGCCACACCCACGGCGAAGACGAAGACGATCACGGGATAGGTCATGGCGCTACGGATCTTGCCCCTGAGCTCCAGGTCCTTCTCCAGGAAGGTGGCCAGGCGGTCCAGGATCACGTCCAGCCCGCCCGAGGTCTCCCCGGCCCGCACCAGGTTCACGTAAAGCCGGGAGAAGAGCTTGTGCTTGGCCAGGGCATCGGAAAAAGCCATGCCCCCTTCGATGTCGGTGCGGACCTTCTTAATGATCTCCCGGAACTTCTTGTTCTCGGTCTGCCTTTCCAGGATGGAAAGGGACTGCAAAAGCGTGAGCCCCGCCCCCAGCATGGTGGCCAGCTGCCGGGAGAAGATGGCCAGGTCCTTAAGGCCAGGACCCCTCTCCAGGGCAGGAAGGCGCACCTCGGCCTGCAGGCCCCTCCCCGGCTCCTTGATCTCGGCCACGAAAAGCCCCCGGTCCCTCAGGAGCCTGGCGGCGGTGCGCAGGTCCTCCGCCTCAATGGTGGCCTCCACCAGGCGGCCCTGGCGGTCGCGGGCCTTATACTGGTAGACTGGCATGGCAGAAGTATACCAGAAGGAGCTACAGGAAGCAGCGGAAACCCTTCGGCGTGGGGGCCTGGTGGCCTTTCCCACGGACACCGTCTGGGGGGTGCTGGCCCGGATGGAGGACGAGGCCGCCTGCCGGCGCATCTACGAGCTTAAGGGACGGGAGGAGGAAAAGCCCCTCCAGGTGCTGGTGGCGGACCTGGAAAGCGCCCTTAAGCTTGCGGACCTCGGGAAGCTACGGGATAAGTTCCTGCGCCTGGCGGAGGCCTTCTGGCCCGGGGGCCTCACCGTGGTGGTACCGGGGCAAAATATCCCCCCCTGGATCAGCCGGGATGGTTCCGTGGGGCTGAGGATGCCGGATCATGTCCTGCTTCGGGAGCTTCTCCGCCGGGTAGGCGGGTATGCCGCGGCCACCAGCCTCAACAGGAGCGGCGAGCCCCCGGTGCGCACGGAAAAGGAGGCCCGGGAATTCGGCGTGGACTATGTCTTCCCGGGGGAAGCCCTGGGCCTGGCTTCCAGCGTGGTGGACCTGCGCACGGGGGAGGTCCTGAGGGAGGGAGCCATTCCCAAGGAGGCCCTGTTGCCCTACCTGCAAGATGTCTAACCTGAAGGCGGAGGTGTTGGCGGTCCTTTTCGCCGCGGGAAGGCCCGTGGCCCTGAGGGAACTCAAGGCCTTGGGCCACCCGGAGGAAACCCTCCTTAGGACGCTTCAGGCCCTGGAGGCGGAGCTTAAGGAGGGAAGCCTGGGGGTGGCCCTGGAACGGGTGGCCGGGGGGTGGCGGCTTGTAGTGCACGAGGGCGCCCTGGAAGCGGTGGAACGGGTCCTCAAGCCCAGCCCGCCCCGGCTCTCCAAGGCGGCCCTCGAGGTCCTGGCCCTCATCGCCTACCACCAGCCCATCGCCCGGGCGGAGCTTGAGGCCATGCGGGGGAAAAGCGTGGAAGGAACCCTGGAAAGCCTTTTGGAGCGGGGGCTTATCCAGGTGGTGGGCGAGAAGGAAGCCCCGGGCCGGCCCAAGCTCTACGGCACCACAAAGCGCTTCCTGGAGGTCTTCGGCCTGGAAAGCCTAAAGGACCTCCCGCCCCTCGAGGACGGCCCACCCCTCCTCCTCCGGGGCTAGGGCCTCCCGGGCAGGGATGGGAAGGGGGCTATAGAGCTCGTTCTGCCGCACGAAGGCCAAAAGAAACCGGCCGAGAAGGCGCATCTGGCTTTTGTGGGCCCGGATGGCCTTTTCCTTTAGCCTAACCTCCTCCTCGGTGAGGGGAAAGCGCCGCCAGGGAAGCCCCCGGCCCCGGGGCGGAGGGTAGAGGGGAAGGCGGGGGTGGAGGCCCTTGGGGAGGGGGTACTGGTAGCCCCCGTGGACCACGTAGTACTCCAGGCGATCCTCCAGGCCCAGAAAGGCCGCCGCCCGCATGCCGAAGTAGGCGGTGGCCTGATGGTCCCGGTGGGCGTCCAAAGGGCTTGGCAGGAGGATGCGGGTGGGCTTCAGGGCGGCCAGAAGTTCCACCAAGGTGGCCTCGAGGGCCTTTCCCGTGTAGGGAAGCCCCAAGCGGTAACACCCGGGGTAGGCCACCGCTTTCAGGCCCGTGTAGGGGCTCTCGTAAGGCAGGTAGTAGTAGGTGGTGAAGAGGGCGAAAAGACCCTGGTCGGGAAAGCCCAGGAAGTAGGCGCTGTCCCGGGAAAGGCCCAGGGCCTTAAGGCCCCGCCAGGCCTCCACCATGCGCCTTAAGGCCAGCCGGCGCATGGCCTCTTTAGAAGGCAGAGGGCTTCCCGCCGCCAGATCAAAGGCATCCCCCGAGGTGAGGTAGGCCACGCTCACCCGTCCTCCCCTTAGAAGGGTGCGGCGCATCAGCCCCGCCGCCGCCAGCACCTCGTCGTCCGGGTGGGGAGATAGGACCAGGAGGTGTTCCCCTGGCTCGGGTTCCGGGAAGAGGGGAAGCCTTCGCACCCGGAAGGAGGTGGTGAGGGCGTGGTAGTAGGCAAAGATGAACCGCCCGTTGATGAAGGCCCAAACCCCCAAGGCCGCCAAAAGGAGTCCTACCCGTTCCGCCCAAAGAAGGCCCAACCAAAGCCTTAAGGCCTCCGCCAAAAGCAGGTAGAGGAGTTCCCCCTTTTATTCCCTTCTATCCCCCCAGGGTTCGGAGCAGGTCGGGAAAGCCCTTCAGGTAAGGGTTCTTCCCCCACACCTGCTCCAGGGCGGCACTCCTTCCGCCCGGTATCCCGGGTCTCAGCCTTGACCCGGGGCGAGACCTCTCCGCATACCTCCGCAGAAGCAGGCGAAGGGTCTCCCTTTTCGGGGTGAAGGTGATGACGGACTCCTCCGGAGAACTTCTCCGGAGAAGGTTTCTGGCCGCGTTCACCTGGGCGTTGCCCCTGTGCCCACAAGCCTGGCAGACAAAGGTCTGGGTATCCCTGCGGTTCCTGGGGTCCACGTACCCGCACCGTGAGCACGCTTGGGAGGAGTACGCGGGATTTACCTCCACCACCTTGATCCCGTAAAGTTCCCCGAGCCGGGCCAGTTTCTCCTTCAGGTAGCGCCTCCCGAAGTTGGAGAGAAGACGGTTCATCCGGCGGGAAAGCTCGGGAGAACGCAGGTCCAGTCTTTCCACCACCAGCACCGCGGGTGCGTGCAGTGCCACCAGCCGGTTGAGAAGGCGGTTCACCTCGTTTTTCAGGAATCCCCGGAGTCTTCCCATCGCTTCTCGGTACTCGGGTACCTGGGAGAGCTTTCGGCCTTCCCTTTGTGCTCTTTTGGCTATGGTTTGGATCTCGGTATCGTAGGCGGCAAGAAGGCGCAGGAAACCCCGGCCCAGGAGGTCCCCGCGATCCGTGGCGATAAGGGGGGAAAGCCCGATATCCACCGCCAGGCGTTCAGTTCTGGGAGTGTAAGGCTTAGGGCTCAGGGCCTTAACCCTACGGATCTGGACCCTTCCATTCTCCTCTCCGACCTGAAAGAAATCCCGCCACTCTCCCTTACGGCCCTCGGCATAAGGGTTCTCCCCCAGGGGGATGGCCACCCTCTTCCCCTTCTCCAGGGTGGCCAGATGGAGCCAGGCGGGGAAGTGGGTGGCTTGTTTCCCCCTTCCCCTTCCCCTGGGCTCGTAGCGGACCACCTTCCCATCCAGGTGCATCTGGATGCGGTGCATGCCGGGCCAGGTAAGTTCCTTCCTGGCCCGGCGGAACAGATGGAGTAGGAGGCGCAGGTCCTCGGGGGTGGCCTGGAGGGTTTTGGTCCTTTCCCTGCCGCTCTCGTCTTTCCGTACAACCTTAAAGACCAGCGGTTGCCCTTCGGCCAGGGCCTGGCGCACCTCGGGCTTCAGCCAGGCCTCCCGGGAGTTGAGAAGAAGGAGCACCTCCCGCTTCTCCCTGGGAAGGGAAGAGCCAAGAAGAATCTCCCGTACCCTGTTCTTCAGGTGCTCCAGGTGCCCCTTGAGCATGTCCACCACCTGCTGGGAGCACACCCACAGGTAGCGGTCGGAGAGGGGGCTTTCAAGGTAGCCCCCTTGGGGCTGACCAACGCTTGTGGGGTCCAGGAAACGGGAGAGGCTACCTTCCTCAAAGAAACGGCGCAGGTGGAGGCGTTGGATCCCTTCCGCCGCCCTGCGGTACTGGCGGAGCACCTGAAGAACCTTCTCCTCCTTCCCCCGGTTCATGGCGTGGGGGAGGAGGTAGCTTCCGTAGATTTCATCCGTTCGCTTCCCGCGCTTCATCCACCAGCTCCGAGACGATCTTGCGGGCTTTCCTTTTCCCCCTCAAACCGTACAGCCTTGCGGCAAACGAGTAGATCACCGCCACGAAGTCTTCAATGAGATCCGCCCTGGGAGTGTCCGCCTCGTTCACCACCTCCACCCGCTTCCCCTGCTCATGGAGAAGCAGTTCCAGATAGTGAAAGCCGAAACGGGTCAGGCGGTCCCTGTGCTCTACCAGGAGCACCCCGTAGTCTTTCTCCAAAAGCAGTTTTTCCAGACGAGGCCTGCGATCGTTCAGACCCGAAGCCACTTCCTTCACCACCCGCACCACCCGGTAACCCCTGGCAGCGGCGTAGTCCTGGAGCCTCTGGACCTGGCGTTCCAGGTCGTCCCTGGCCTCGTGCACCGAGACCCGGGTGTAGATGGCCGCAGCATCCTGGGGGAGCCTAACCTCTTCCTCTTCCTCAAGAACCAGGATGGTGCCCGTGGGTAGCTGGATGGCCCTGGCAGGCAGAATCCCTTGCTTGAACCACTTCCAGGCGGTGCGGTAGGGAATCCCGTGCTTTCTGGCCCAATGGGACAGCTTCACCCCTATCTCTCCGCCTTTACCTTAACACAGAAGAGGATAGACGTCAATAACAGACCACAACTTTGGCAACCGGTATCAGGACCAGGAGGGCCAAAAACCACTGCCAGGGGGCTAGGCGGCGCACAAGGGGCATTTTAAGGCTAGAGTAGTTCCGTGGCCCTCCTCCGCCCCGCCGAGGAAAGGGACCTCCCCGCCATCACCCGGCTTTCCCATGAGACCCTCCTCCTGGGCCGCCAAGGCCCTTTGGTCTTCCCCAGCCGGGAGCTATGGGGGGAGCTTTTTGTGGCCCCTTACCTCAGGCGGGGTTGTTGCAACCGGGTGGCGGAGGAACAAGGGGAAATTCTGGGCTACATCCTGGGTGCCTGCTCCAACCTGGCCCTTACCCTCTACCTTCTTCCCCGCCTCCCCCTTCTTTTTCTCAAGCTCCTCCTAGGGTTTTACGGCCCCCCCTCCCCCACCTCCGCTACCTTCTAAGGCTTCTGCTCTTCCCAGGCCCCAAGGCCCCCAAGAGGCTCTACCCCGCCCACCTGCACATCGCCGTGGACCCAAAAGCCCAAGGGAAGGGTCTGGGAAAAGCTCTCCTTGCCGACTTCCTGGAGTGTCTCAAGCAAAAAGGGGTAAAGGGGGTCCAGCTCTCCACCACCCGGGCCAACACCGCCGCCCGTAGGCTCTACCAGAGCCAGGGCTTCCGCCTCTATGCCAAGCGGGCCAGCCCCTTCTGGGCTCCCTACCACGGCCACCCCGTCATCCACGAGGTCTGGGTCAAGGAACTATAGCCCCTCCCCAAGGAAAAGGAGCGAAGGGCCATAATGGAAAGGTGCTGCCTGAGGCCTTACGGGGATGGGAAAGCTACCGGGACTGGTTAGAAGCGAATCCGGAGTTCCGGGGCCGGTTTGTCTTCGCCAAGACCCTTCCCCCCAACCCCCCTAGAACAGTCCCCTATCAGGGGATCTTTGCCGGGGTCCTCGAGGCCTTGGGCCTGAAACCCTTCGCCCACCAAAAGGAAGCCCTCAAGGCCATAGAGGAGGGGAAAAACGTGGTCATGGCCTACTCCACCGCCGCGGGCAAGAGCCTGGTCTTCCAAATCCCCGTGCTCAAGGCCGCCATGGAGGGAGGAACCAGCCTTCTCCTTTTCCCCACCAAGGCCCTGGCCCACGACCAGCTAGGGCGGCTTAAGGCCATGGCCGAAGCCTTGGGGGTCCAGGGGATCTACCCCTACGACGGGGATACCCGGGGGGAGGTAAGGCGGAAGGCCAAGCAAGAGGGCCTCATCCTCCTCAGCAATCCCGACATGCTCCACTTTGGCCTTCTACCCCGGCACGGGGAGTTCGCCTCCTTCCTTTCCCGGCTCCGCTACCTGGTCCTGGACGAGCTTCACGCCTACCGGGGGGTCTTCGGGACCCACGTGGCCCTGGTCCTCTTCCGCCTATTGCGCCTGGCCCGCCACTACGGGGCGAACCCCCAGGTGATTGCCGCCAGCGCCACCATCGGCAACGCCAGGGAGCACGCAGAAGGCCTCACCGGCCTTCCCTTTGTGGAGCTAAGGGAGGAGGTGGCCCGCTCGGAGCGGGAGCTTCTGGTGCTTCTTCCCAAGCCCTTAGACGCCAAGGGGGAAAGGCGGCGAAGCCCCCTCCTGGAGGCCGCCTACCTGGCCCGGACCTGGGCCGAAGGGGGCATAAGGGGGCTCATCTTCACCAACGCCAGGAAAAGCGCCGAGCTCATCGCCCGCTACGCCGCCCACCCCAGGGTGCGCCCGTATCGGGCGGGCTACACCGCCAAGGAGAGGCGTCGCCTGGAGGAGGCCTTGAAGACGGGGGAGGTCCAGGTCCTGGTCTCCACCAGCGCCCTGGAGCTAGGGGTGGACATCGGGGAGCTAGACGCCGTGGCCCTGGTGGGCTACCCGGGCTCCGTGTCCGCCTTCTGGCAGCGGGCAGGCCGGGCAGGCCGGGGAAGGCGAAGGGCCCTGGTGGTCTACATCCCCAGGGAGGATCCCTTGGACGAGTACTTCCTCCATCGGCCCGAACTCCTTCTAAGGACGCCACCCGAGGTGGCGGTAGCCGATCCGAAAAACCCCGTGCTCTGCCCCCTTCACCTCCACGCCGCCGCTTGGGAAAAGCCCCTTTCCCGGGAAGAAGTCCACCCTGGCCAAGCGGGATCCCCCGGGCCTTTTATCCCCTGCCCCGAGGCCCTGGCTGAGCTTCGGGAGAAGGAAGGCCGCTACTACACCCCCAAGCGCCACCCCCACCGGGACCTGACCTTAAGGGGCCTGGGCAACACCTTCACCCTGAAGGGGCCAGACGGGGAGGTGCTGGGCTACCTGGACGAACGCCAGGCCTACTGGGAGGCCCATCCCGGGGCTATTTACCTTCACGGGGGGGAGAGCTTTTTGGTGCGCAACATTGACCCGGAGAGGCGGGAGATCTGGCTTTTGCCGGCCCTCGAGGACCACTACACCGAGCCCCGGGCGGAAACCGACCTCGAGGTCCTCTCGGGGGAGGCCATGGGGCATGGGGTCTGGGTGGGCAAGGTGGTCCTAAGGGAGAGGGTGGTGGCCTATGTCAAGAAACGCTTCTTCACGGGAAGCATCTTGGAGGAGGTACCCCTGGAGCTTCCCGAGATCTCCTTTCCCACGGAGGCCCTTTGGTTCCACCCTCCCCTGGTGATCCCTTTCCAGCAGATCCCCGGGGGTATCCACGCCCTGGAGCACACCCTGATCGGCCTTCTTCCCCTTTTTGTCCTGGCGGAACGGCAGGACATCGGAGGGATCTCCTACCCCTCCTACCCCCGGCCCCTCCCTTCGGGAGGGGGCCCCACCATCTTCATCTATGACGGCTATCCAGGAGGCGTGGGCTACGTCCGGCAGGCAGCCCGCCGCTTCCCCGAGTGGGTGCGATCGGCCCTGGAACTCCTCAAGGCCTGCCCCTGCGAGGAGGGATGCCCCCGCTGCATCCTCTCCCCCAAGTGCGGCAACGGCAACCAATACCTGGATAAAAAGGCCGCCCTTATGCTGGCGGCCAGCCTCACCCTCTCCCTCCCCCAAAGGACCCTGCATTAAACTCTTCCCATGAACCCCAAAGGCCCCACCCAGGGCCAGCCCATAGGCCACATTGGTCAGCCGATAGGCTCCATTGAGGAAAGCCCCGAAAGCTTTCTTGACCGCTTCCGCGCCTATAGGGTAGAGGCCTACCTCTTCCCCGAGCCCTGGGGAAGCCCCGTGTTGGAGGCCCTGGTCCAAGGCCAGATCGTCTACGCCTTTGACCGGGGAGCCCCCCCAGCCCCTACGGGGGGAGTGCCGGTGCTCCTCCACGGGATGGTGCGCCAAGCCGAGCCGTTAAGGAGGGAGGCCTTCGTGGAGCGGGAAGGGGCCAGCTACCGGATAGGAGGAGAAACCACCCCCTTGGGAGAAGGGTTTTACCTGTTGGAGGGCCCCCTACGGGTGGTGGTTTACAGCGATATCCCTCTGCCGAAACGGGCCGAGGTCCTCCTCTGGCCGCCCCTCATGCTCTTCCGGGAGTGAGATGCGCTGCGAATGCGGGCAGAAAAACCCTCCTGAGGCCCGGTTCTGCATGGCCTGCGGCCGGGCGTTGGGGGCTCTTCTGCCCGAGGAGAGGCGGTATGTGAGCGTCCTCTTCTACGACCTGGTGAACTCCAGCCAGCACTTCCAAGCCGGCCTCCAGGTGGCCTACCAGCAGCTTCAGGAGGCCCTCGAGGAGGCCGCCCGCGTGGCCCGGGCTAAGGGAGGATTCGTCCACCGCTTCCTGGGGGATGGCATCCTCGTCCTCTTCGGGGCCCCCAGGGCCCGGGGAAAGGAGCCCTGGCGGGCCCTGGAGGCCGCCTTGGAGATGGTGGGCTCCTCACCTCTTCCTGCCCGGGCCGGAGTGGCCAGCGGGGAAGTGCTTTGGGCCCCCTTAGGAAGCGGCCAGGCAGGGGAACCCACGGCGGTAGGCCCGCCGGTGGTCCTGGCCGAGCGGCTCAGCAAACTGGCCCACCCCAAGGAAGTGCTCACCGAGCCCACCACCCTGGCCCTGGCCCCGGGGGTGGCGGCGGACCCCCTGGGCCCTAGGGAGGCCAAGGGGCTTGGGGCAGTGGAGGTTTTTCGGGTAAGGAGCGTGAGCCTGGACCTGGGGCCGGAAGGCGAGGACCTCCTGGCCACCTTGCTGAAGACCTTTCAGGGCCCTCCTGCCCGCCTCAACCTGGTGGGGCCACCGGGAAGCGGAAAGAGCCTCATCCTGGATAGGTTCATAGAGCTGGCCCCTCACCCCGTGGTGGTCCTGGAGCGCATGGGGCCGGAAACCCCCTTGCGCTCCACCCTAAGCCAGGCGGTGGAACGAACCTTCGGCCAGGTGGAGGCTTTTCTGGCCCTGGCGGAGCTTTCCCCAGAACTTTCCGTGGCCCTTCGGTACAGCCTGGGCCTCGAGGCCCGCCCCCCCTGGAAGCGCGAGGCCCTGGAGGCCGCCATCTACGAGGCCTGGAAAAGGGTTTTGGAAAACCTGCCCCACCCCCTTCTCCTGGTGGCCAAAAACCTCCATACCCCCGATGGCATCCTGCAATCCCTCCTTCAGCACTCCTTCCCTCACCTGATGGTTTTGGCGGAAAGCCGCAAGCCCCTCTTCCAACCCACCCTGGAGGTCCAGGGCCTGAAGGCACCCCCGCTTCTCGCATTGCAGCCCGCCCTGGATGCCCTTCCCCTAGCGGAACGGCAAGCCCTTCTGGCCCTCGGGGTGTTGCACGAAGCCCTGGTCACCCTTCGTTTGGAGCAAAGCCGGACCGAGCTGCTCAGGATCGCAGAGCGGCTCATGGGAACCTTCTCCACCAGACGCCTGGAGAAAGAAGGCCTTTTGCAGGAGGGTAAGCCCCTCCCGGAAATCCTTCAAGTGGCCCGGGCCCTGGTGCCGGAGGAACAGGCCAAAGCCTGGCACCGGGCAGCCGCCCAGTTTTACCGGGATAAGGGAGACTTCCGGCTCATGGTCCAGCACCTCAAGCGGGCCCAAGAGAAAAGGGAGGCCGCCCAGGCTCTGAGGATCCTCGCCCAAAAGGCCTGGCGGCAGGGCCATCCGGAAAGGGCCATACCCCTTTACCAGGAGGCCCTCGAGGCCGCCCCCTCCTCCTGGCGGGCAAGCCTTCAGAAGGAACTCCAGGACGCCCAGGCCTCCTTGGGCCAGGCCCCGGAGGCCCAAGGAGGCCCCAGGTCCCAAGACCCCGTCCTGGCGTCCTTCCGCCAAGCCCAAAACCCCCTGGACCTCCTCCCCCTGCTCCCTGGCCTCAAGCCCTACCCCCTGGAGGAAGCCCAGGCCCGCCTCCAGGTGGGGGGGGCCTTGTGGCGGGCCTTCCAGCCCCGGCAGGCCCTCGAGGTCCTTAACGAGTTCCATCCCCTGGTGCCCGCCTCCTTGAGGCTCCACGGGCAAAGCCTGAAGGCCGGCCTCCTCATGGACCTGGGCCGCTATGCCGAAGCGGAAGCCCTGCTAAAGGAGAAGCCACCCGGGGACCTGGAATCGGAAACCCGCTTCCAAGCCACCCGGCTTCGCCTCCTTCTGGAAACCGGCCGCCTTCCTGAGGCCCTGGAGGAAGGCGAGGCCGCCCACCGCCAGATGCCCCATCCCTGGCTGGCCGCCGCCCTCCTCTCCGCCTGGACCCTCAAGGGGCGCTTCCGGGAGGACCTCTTCCAGGAAGCCCTAAGGCACCCCGACGGCAAGGGCCTCGGCATCCTGGCCTTGGCCCACCACCGCTGGCAGAGGAACCTGGACCCCACCCCCCTCCTCAAGGAGACCTTGCGGGAGGCTCGCCGGCTTTCCAACCCTTACGTCTACCACCTGGCCCTGACCTCCTTGGCCCTTTACCTTTGGCCCAGGTCTCCCAACAAGGCCAAGACGCTTTCCCAGTACCTCCTCTACCAGACCCACCGCACGGGGTTTGCGGTGCACCTGGAGGTAGCGAGGCTCCTTAGGGCCCAGCTCCTCCTGGAGCAGGGGGAAAAGGTGGAACACCTCCTGGGTTTCCCCCCTTCCGTCCCCCTAACGCGGGTGTGGCAGGCGGTTTTGGCAGGCGAAGAGCCTGATGGCGACCTCCGAGGGTACGGTATCCTGGGAAGGTGGGTCCTAAGGCTATGGCGTAAGCGGGGGGCAGGATGGATGCGGCACAAGCGGTAGAGGCCATCAAGCGCCGCCTCTCCCTAAAGGAGGTGGTTTCCCGCTACGTGGCCCTGAAACCCGCTGGCCGCGGCCGCTGGAAGGGCCTTTGCCCCTTCCACCAGGAGAAGACCCCCTCCTTTTACGTGGATGAGGAGAAGGGGCTTTTCCACTGCTTCGGCTGCAAGGCCGGGGGAGATCTTTTCGCTTTCGTGGAGAAAATTGAGGGCCTGGACTTCATGCAGGCCCTGGAGCGCCTGGCGGAGGAAGCGGGGGTGGAGATTCCTAAGGCGGGTGCCCCCGCCAAGCGCCGGGAGCTTTTGGATGTCCTCAAGCTCTCCCAGGAGTACTTCCTGGAGGGGCTCAAGGCTTCCCTCGAGGCCCAGGAGTACCTGCAAAGGCGGGGGCTTTCCCCGGAAAGCATCGCCCGCTTCGGCCTGGGCTACGCCCCGACCAAGGGGGACGGCCTCCTCACCCACCTGAGCCGACACGGCATCAGCCCGGAGGAAGGCCTTAAAGCGGGGGTCCTGGCGGAAAAGGATGGGCGCTTCTATGACCGCTTCAGGAACCGCATCACCTTCCCCATCAAGGATCACCTGGGCAGGATCGTCGCCTTCACGGGAAGGGCCCTGGGGGAGGAAACCCCCAAGTACCTGAACTCCCCGGAAACCCCCCTCTTCCGCAAGCGGGAGGTGCTCTTCGCCTACCCGGAGGCCAAGGCCAAGCTGCGCCAGGGACGGGCCATCGTGGTGGAGGGACTTTTCGACGCCATCGCCCTGCACCAGATGGGCTTCGCGGAGGCGGTGGCGGTCTTGGGCTCGGGGCTTTCCGAGGAGCAAGCCCGTCTTCTGGAGATGCAGGAGGTGCGGGAAGTCTACCTGGCCTTTGATGCCGACGAGGCGGGGCAAAGGGCCACCCTGCAAAGCCTGGACCTCTCCTTGGCCCGGAAGTTCCTCTTCTATGCGGTGCGCCTGCCCAGCAAGGACCCGGGCGACCTCCTTCTTCTGCCCGAGGGCCCGGCCCTATTCCAGAAAGCCTTAGAGGAAGCCCTTCCCGAGGTGGAGTTCCGCTTCCAGGAGGCCACCCGGGGCCTGGACCTGACCCGCCCCGAGCACAAACGGAAGGTCCTGGAAGCCCTCACCCCCAGGATGCTCTCCCCTGAGCCCTTCGACCCGGTGGCCGACCGCCTTAAGGCCCTGGTGGTGGAGCGGTTGGGCCTTTCCCTGCGCCAGCTGGAGGATTACCTGGCCAGCCTCAAGCGGGGCCGGCGTCCACCCCCCCAACCCCCCAAGGCCGAGCCCAAAAACCGGGTCCTCCTTCTGGAGCTGGACGTGATGGCCCTCCTCCTCTCCGTGCCGGAGGAACGCTTCGCCGAGTGGGTGCACCACACGGCCCTTCACGTCTGGCCCCCGGAAGGCTCCTTACTTTCCGAGTTCCTGGAGCTGGCCAGCCGCGAACCCCGCCGGGACTACCTGCGCCAGGTGCTAAGCCGCAAGGAGGCGGGGGGCATCCTTCTGGAAAGGTTGATGCTGGTCCCCTCTGTGGACGAGCCCAGGTTCCCCGAGATCCTGGAGAAAACCCTGGCCCGCCTGCGGGAGGCCTACTACCTGGAGCGCCGGGCCAAACTGAAGGAGGAGCTAAGCCGCAACCCCAGCATGGAGATCTTGCGGGAAATCCAGGAACTGGACCAGGCCATAGAGGCAGAACGGCGCATCTACCGGAAGCTTTAAGGTAAAATCCTTTCGGGCTTAGGCCCAAGGAGGTAAAGGATGAAAAGCCCCGTTCGTGTGGCGGTCACCGGCGCTGCCGGCCAGATCGGTTACAGCCTTCTTTTCCGCATCGCCGCAGGCGAGATGCTGGGAAAGGACCAGCCCGTGATCCTCCAGCTCCTGGAGATTCCCCAGGCCCTGAGAGCCCTGGAGGGCGTCATCATGGAACTCGAGGACTGCGCCTTCCCCCTTTTGGCGGGGATCGTGGCCACGGACGACCCCAAGGTGGCCTTTAAGGACGCCGACTATGCCCTTCTGGTGGGGGCGGCCCCCAGGAAGGCGGGCATGGAGCGCCGCGACCTCCTGGAGATGAACGGCAAGATCTTCACCGAGCAGGGCCGGGCCCTGGCCGAGGTGGCCAAGCGGGACGTCAAGGTCCTGGTGGTGGGCAACCCCGCCAACACCAACGCCCTCATCGCCTACAAAAACGCAGAGGGCCTTGACCCCAAAAACTTCACCGCCATGACCCGGCTGGACCACAACCGGGCCAAGGCCCAGCTTTCCAAGAAGACGGGGGTTCCCGTGGACCGGATCCGCCGCATTGCCGTGTGGGGCAACCACTCCTCCACCATGTTCCCCGACCTCTTCCATGCGGAAGTGGACGGGAAGCCCGCTTTGGAGCTGGTGGACATGGATTGGTACGAGAAGGAGTTCATCCCCACCGTGGCCCAAAGGGGAGCGGCCATCATCCAGGCCCGGGGCGCCTCCAGCGCCGCCAGCGCCGCCAACGCCGCCATAGAGCACATCCGGGACTGGGCCCTGGGCACCCCCGAGGGGGACTGGGTTTCCATGGCCATTCCTTCGGATAGTTCCTACGGGGTTCCCGAGGGCATCGTCTACTCCTTCCCCGTCACCGCTAGGGGCGGGAAGTACGAGATCGTCCAGGGCCTGGAGATCAACGAGTTCGCCAGGAAGCGGATGGAGATCACCGCAAAGGAGCTTCTGGACGAGATGGAACAGGTGAAGGCCCTAGGGCTTATTTAGGGCCTGGCCGGGCCCCCGCCCTCGCCTTTGGCCAGGGCGGGGTCAGGTTTTTAGCCAGACCTCCGTGGCCCAGGGGTAGACCACCCAGGCCTCCGTGGCCTCGGCGTACACGTCGGGTTCGTCCGGCACCTGGTTCCGGCCGGGCTTGAAGTGCAGGGTGGCCACCAGGGGAAACCCTCCCGCCTGGCGGACCCGGGCCTTCACCGCCAGGGCCGTCCGCCCCGAGTCCCAAACGTCGTCCACCAGCAAGACCCTTTTGCCGAAGAGCAAGGGATCCGGGGGGAACTGCAAGAACACGGGCTCGGGAAGGGCCTCCTCTCCCTCGTAGAACATCACCGCCGCCGTGAGGATGTCCCGCGCGCCCAGGGCCTGGGCCAGAAGGGCCGTGGGGATGAGTCCACCCCGGGCGATCCCCAGGATGAGGTCAAACTCCTCCCCCTGAAGCCTTCCGGCCAGGTGGCGCACCAGGCCAAGGAGCGATTCCCAGGAGAGGAAAAGCCTTTCCATCAGGGCTTATCCAGCTCAAAGGCTTGGTGGACAGCCCTCAGGGCAGCCTCGGCAAATTGGGCCGGGATGATGACGGAGATGCGCACCTCGCTGGTGGCGATCATCTCAATGTTGGCCCCGGTGGAGGCCACCACCTGGAACATCCTGGCGGGGATCTCCGGGGCCGAGGCCAGCCCCACCCCCACGATGGACACCTTGGCGATATCGGGGCGCAGAAGGGCCTCTCCCCCAATCTCGGCCAAAACGGGCTCCAGGGCCTCGAGGGCCTCCTGGGCGAAATCCTTCTTCACGGTGAAGGCCATCTGCTGCCGGGAGGGATCGTGCCCGGGAACCCCCTGGATGATCATGTCCACGGCGATGCCCCGCTCGGCCAGGGCCTGGAAGACCTTGGCGGCAATCCCCGGCTGGTCGGGGATCCCGATAAGCCCGATCTGGGCGTGGTCCAGATCCAAGGCCGCACCCGTCACCACCTTGCCCATTTCCATGTTGACCTCCTTCACCAGGGTACCGGGGTTATAGGAAAAGCTGGAGCGGACGTGGAGCACCACCCCGTAACGCTTGGCATAGTACACCGCCCGGGGGTGGAGGACCCTGGCCCCCAGGGCGGCCATCTCCAGCATCTGGTCGTAGCCGATCACCTCAAGCTTCCGGGCCTCGGGAATCAGGTGGGGGTCCGTGGTGTAAACCCCTTCCGTGTCCGTGTAGATCTCGCACTCCTTGGCCCCCAGGGCGGCGGCAATGGCCACGGCGGTGGTGTCGGACCCCCCCCGGCCCAAGGTGGTGATCTCCCCCTCGGGGGTGGTGCCCATGAAGCCGGCGATCACCGCCACATACCCCTGGTCCAGGGCCTCCTGGATGCGGTTTGGGTTCACCTCGAGGATACGGGCATCGCCAAAGCGCCCATCCGTGACGATGCCGATCTGGTGCTGCACAAAGCCCCTGGCCGGGATGCCCATGGCCCAGAGTTGCATGGAAAGGAGGGCCACGGAAACCTGCTCCCCTGTGGTGGTGAGGAGGTCCAGCTCCCGGAAGGGAGGTCTCGGGTTCACCCGCTTGGCCAGAGCGATGAGCTCGTCGGTGGTGTGGCCCATGGCCGAAACCACCACCGCCAGCCTATGCCCCTTCTCCCGGTAGTGGGCGATGCGCTGGGCCACCTTGTGGATGCGCTCCAGGTCGCCCACGGAGGTGCCGCCATATTTTTGCACGACCAGGGACACGCTTGCCTCCTTTCCGCCCAAGGGGCGGCTTGAAAAGGAATATTATCACATTTGCCCCTTCACCCCAAGCCCCGTATCCTAAAGCGATGTGGGCCTGACCCTAGCCGAGTACCACCGCCTTACCCCCCTGCCCCGGCCCGGGGGGGTGCTTTACGTGAAGCCGGGGGCCCGTGGGTACCGGGACCCGGTTTACGAGGCCCTACAGGCTGCCGTGGCCCCCTTCGGCCAGAGGGCCCTGGACCTGAACCCCGGGGTGGGTCTGGCCAGCCTGCCCCTGGAGGGCCGGATGGAGGTGGACAGGCTGGAAACCTCGAGGGCCGCCTTCCGCTGCCTCCAGTCCAGCGGCCTGAAGGCCCGCCTGGCCCCTCCTTGGGAAGCGGAGAAAAACGCCTACGACCTGGTGGTCCTGGCCCTGCCCGCAGGCCGGGGCACCGCTTACGTAGAGGCCACCTTGGTGTCCGCCGCCCGGGCCTTGAGGATGGGGGGCCGGGTCTACCTGGCCGGGGACAAGAACAAGGGCTTTGAGCGCTACTTCAAGGAAGCCCGGGCCCTTCTGGGGTACGGCCTGGTCCTCAAGCGGGAAGGCCCAGTGCGGGTGGCCCTTCTGGAAAAGGAACGGGAAGCCCCACCTCTACCCTCCCTCTGGCACCCGTTCCAGGCAAGGCTTTTGGGGGAGACCTTCACCTTCTTCCACCTGCCGGGGGTCTTTTCCGCGGGGAAGGTGGACAAGGCCTCGGTGCTTCTCCTGGAAGCCCTGGTGGGGGAGGTAGGCCGGGAAGGTATCCGCGGCAGGCGCATCCTGGACCTGGGGGCAGGCTACGGAGCCCTCACCCTGCCCCTGGCCCGCCTGGGCGGGGAGGTGACGGCCCTCGAGGACGACCTGGTGTCGGTCCATTCCCTAGAAAGGAACCTGGCGGAAAACCGCCTTTCCGCCAGGGTGTTCCACTCCGATGTGGACGAGGCCTTGACAGAGGAAGAGGCATTTGACATCATAGTTACGAACCCCCCCTTTCACGTGGGGGGAGCGGTCATCCTGGATGTGGCCCAGGCCTTCGTGGAAGCGGCGGCGGCCCGGCTGAAGCCGGGCGGTGGGTTTTTCCTGGTGGCAAACCCCTTTCTCAAGTACGAGCCCCTACTGGAAGAGCGCTTTGGCGCTTTTAGGACGCTTTTGGTGAGGGAGTACAAGGTGCTTTTCGCTGAGAAGGCCAGACGGGGATAGCAACCCCAAGGAGGGAGGTCCGCGTTGAAGAAGACCAAGAACAAGGTGAAGCAGGTTACTGCCGGGGAAGAGGAAAGGATGGCCCTCCAGACCCAAGAATCCATGACCGCCACGGAAAAAGCCCCCAAGGCGGGCTCCGGGGGAACCACCTCGAAAAACCGGAAGAAGGCCCCACCGGCCCCCCTGGAGGCTAAAGAGGAAATCCCTCACGAGGAGGAAATGGCACCCCTGGCCCAGGATCCCCTCCAGGGAAGCTACCTGGAGGCCCCGGAAGAACCCCCCCTCGAGGTAGAGGGGCCCGACCTCGCCCCCGAGATCTTCCTGGACGAGCCCTTAGATCCCATGGCGGACGAGAGCTACTTGGAAGCCGATGACCTCCTCCTTCCCGAGGAAGGTCCCTCCCCGGACTACCTGGGCGAGGAGCTCTTCGAGGAAGAGGAGGAGCTTGCCCTGCCCAAGGTTTCCACCTCCGATCCCGTGCGCCAGTACCTGCACGAGATCGGCCAGGTCCCCCTCCTCACCCTGGAGGAGGAGATCGAGCTGGCCAGGAAGGTGGAGGAGGGGATGGAGGCCATCAAAAAGCTCTCCGAGGCCACAGGGCTGGACCAGGACCTGATCCGGGAGGTGGTGCGGGCCAAGATCCTGGGTTCGGCCCGCATTAGCCAGATCCCGGGCCTGAAGGAGAAGCTGGACCCCAAGACGGTGGAGGAAATCGACCAAAAGCTCAAAAGCCTCCCCAAGGAACTAAAGCGCTACCTCCACATCGCCCGCGAAGGCGAGGCCGCCCGCCAGCACCTCATCGAGGCCAACCTGAGGCTGGTGGTGTCCATCGCCAAGAAGTACACCGGCCGCGGGCTCTCCTTCCTGGATCTGATCCAGGAGGGCAACCAGGGCCTCATCCGGGCCGTGGAGAAGTTCGAGTACAAGCGGCGCTTCAAGTTCTCCACCTACGCCACCTGGTGGATCCGCCAGGCCATCAACCGGGCCATCGCCGACCAGGCCCGCACCATCCGCATTCCCGTCCACATGGTGGAGACCATCAACAAGCTCTCCCGCACCGCCCGCTCCCTCCAGCAGGAACTGGGCCGGGAGCCCACCTACGAGGAGATCGCCGAGGCCATGGGCCCGGGCTGGGACGCCAAGCGGGTGGAGGAAACCTTAAAGATCGCCCAGGAACCGGTTTCCCTGGAAACCCCCATCGGGGACGAAAAGGACAGCTTCTACGGAGACTTCATCCCCGACGAGCACCTCCCCTCCCCCGTGGACGCCGCCGCCCAGAGCCTCCTGGCGGAGGAGCTGGAAAAGGCCCTTTCCAAGCTCTCCGAACGCGAGGCCATGGTGCTGAAACTCCGTAAAGGGCTGATTGATGGACGGGAGCACACCCTCGAGGAGGTGGGGGCCTACTTCGGGGTCACCCGGGAGCGCATCCGTCAGATCGAGAACAAGGCCCTGAGGAAGCTCAAGTACCACGAGTCCCGCACCCGCAAACTGCGGGACTTCCTGGACTAACCCTTAGCAGCTACCGAGGGGAAACCGGGCCACCTCCTCGAGGTGGCCCTCATCTTCGTCTCGCGCCAAGGCCACCTCCCTCACCATAAAGGAACGCCGGGGCGGCTTAGGAAGCTTCTCTACCAGCCCTTTGGCCTCCTCCTCGCTAAGCCCCAGGGCTAAGGTGATGTGGGGCAGGTAGCTGGGACCCTCGATCTCCTTAAGGGGCGGGGCCAAGGGCTCCAGGGCGTGGTAAAGCCGCCGGAAAGGCGTGCCCCCATAGGCCCTCAGGTAAACCACCCCCTGGGGGAAATACCCAAAGCCCCCCAGGCGTAACCGGAAAGGGGCATGCCCCCGGAGGATGCCCGCAAGGGCGATCTTCAAAGCCTCCTCCTCATAGGGCCAGTCAAAGGGCTGGCGCAGGTTGAGGTGAGGGGGGCCAAACCCCCTCACCCCATACTGGGCCTGTAGCCTTTCCAGAAAACCTTTAAGGTCTTCCGGCGGCCACACCAGCACCCCGTACACGCCGCCCAGTATACCCACAACGCCCCCCCACCTCCGCCTTCACCGGGACATCCTATCCTTTGACTTAAGCCATGATGGGGGTGTAGACTGGCCCCTTCGCCACCAAAGACCCCATCGTACGGGCCAGCTGGAACTACCTGCTGCTGGATAACGACGGTTCCAAAGGTGTGCATAACCCCACCTATACCCGTGCCGTCCTCCTGGCCACGCTGAACGCGCTCCAGTAACCAGCGGCGGGCAACCCCGGGGCCCCCTGCCCCGGGGCTTTTGGTCTTAACATGGGTACGTGAGCCGCACTTACCTGTACCGGGGCCGCATCCTGAACCTAGCCTTGCAAGGCCCCTACGAGATCGTGGAACACAAACCGGCGGTGGCCATCATCGCCCTAAGGGATGGGAAGATGCTCTTCGTGCGCCAGCCTAGGCCTGCCGTAGGCCTGGCCCCCTTAGAGATCCCGGCCGGCCTCATCGAGCCCGGGGAGGACCCCCTGGAGGCGGCAAAGCGGGAGCTGGCCGAGGAAACGGGCCTTGCGGGAGACCTCACCTACCTTTTCAGCTACTACGTCTCCCCCGGCTTCACCGACGAGAAAACCCACGTCTTCCTGGCAGAGAATCTACGGGAAGTACCGGCCACCCCGGATGACGACGAGGATATCCAGGTAGTCTGGTTGGAACCGGAAAAGGCCCTCCGGATGCACCAAGAAGGGGAGCTGGAGTTCTCGGCCACGGGCCTTGTGGGGGTTCTCTACTACCATGCTTTTCTCCGAGGTCGTTGACGTTCCGAAAGGACCCAAAGTGGTGGCCGTGGGCTCCTTTGATGGGGTGCACCTTGGCCACCAGTACCTTCTGCACCAAGCCCTAGCCGAGGCTAAGAGCCTACACCAGCCCCTTCTGGTCTACACCTTTGACCCCCCCACCAAGGTCTTTACCCGGGGGGAAGGGTTCCTGATGGACCTTACGGAGAAGGTGGAGGCCCTGAGGGCCCTGGGGGTGGAGCTCATCCTGGCGGTGGCCTTTAACGAAACCTTTGCGAAGAGGAAGGCGGAGGAGTTTTTGGAGGATCTGAGGAAGCTTGGAGCCAGCCGCATCTACGTGGGGGAGGATTTCCGCTTCGGCAGGGGCCGGAGCGGGGGTCCAGAGGACCTGGCCCAGGTGGCCCCTGTGCGTACCGTTCCCCTTTTGACCCTAGGTGGGGAACCGGTGAAAAGTAGCCGCATCCGCGCCCTGTTACAGGAGGGCCGGGTGGAGGAGGCGCGCCACCTCCTGGGCCGGCCCTACGGGGCCTACGGGGTGGTGGTGGAGGGGGAGAAGCTAGGGAGGAAACTGGGCTTCCCCACCGCCAACCTGGCCGTTCACCCAAATAAGGTCCTCCCTCCAGGGGTATTCGCCGTGGAGGCCCAGGGGGCTTTTGGCCGGTACAAGGGAGTGGCCAACGTGGGCACGAGGCCCACGGTAAACGGCTCGGAAAGGCGGCTGGAAGTTCACCTTTTGGGTTTCGCCGGCGACCTTTACGGCGAGGAGATGCGCCTGGTCTTTCTGAAGCGCCTCCGGGAAGAAAGGCGTTTTGCGAGCCTCGAGGAGCTCCAGGCCCAGATCGCCAAGGATGTAGCCTCGGCCCGCGCTTACTTTGGCCTCTAATACCACCCCAGCCTGGCTTCGCCAGGCTGGGAGCCCCGGTAGGCGGCCCAGCGCCCCTCCCTTTCTTCCTTCCTACTCCCGGTCGAAAAAGGTGAGCTTGGGGTATTTGTTGGCCCGGACCTCGTCCAGCCGCCGGACCGGGGTGGTGTAGGGAGCCCCCTCCAGCCACTCCTTGGGCTTTTGCAAAAGCTCCCCCATGGCCTCGGCGAAGGCCTCGAGGGTCTCCTTGGCCTCGGTTTCCGTGGGCTCGATCATCAGGGCCTCCTTAACGATCAAGGGGAAGTACACGGTGGGGGGATGGAAGCCCATCTCCAAAAGCCCCTTGGCCAGGTCCAGGGTGCGGAAGCCCTGGGGGGGCTGGGCCACGAACTCGTGCATGCAAGGGCCGTCGTAGGGCACCTTGTACCCCTTCTCCTTGAGAAGTTCCTTGAGGTAACGGGCGTTGAGCACGGAAAGGGCGGCCGCCTTCTTGAGGCCCTTTAGCCCCAGGGTGCGGATGTAGGCCCAGGCCCTTACCAAGGCCAAGAAGTTCCCGTAAAAGCTCCGCACCCGGCCGATGCTCTTGGGAAGGTCAAAGTTCAGGTAGAAGCCCTCCTCGCCCCTCTCCACCGTGGGCACGGGGAGGTAGGGAGCCAGGTGGGCCTTCACCCCCACGGGCCCCGAGCCCGGACCACCCCCCCCGTGGGGCACGGTGAAGGTCTTGTGCAGGTTCAGGTGGACCACGTCGAAGCCCATGTCCCCCGGCCGGGCCCAGCCCATGATGGCGTTCAGGTTGGCCCCGTCGTAGTAAAGCTGCACCCCGGCCTCCTTGCTGATGCGGGAGATCTCCAGGATGCGCCGCTCAAAAAGGCCCAGGGTGTTGGGGTTGGTGAGCATGATGGCGGCCACGTGGGGACCAAGCTCCCGCTTCAGGGCCTCGAGGTCTACCTCCCCATCCGGCCCCGAGGGAACCTCCCTCACCTGGTAGCCCGCCATGCTGGCGGTGGCGGGGTTGGAGCCGTGGGCGGAATCCGGCACCAGAACCAGCCGCCTCTCTTTCCCCTCCCCCCGGTCCTCGTAGTAGGCGCGGATGATGAGGATCCCGGTAAGCTCCCCGTGGGCTCCGGCGGCGGGCTCCAGGGTGATGGCATCCATGCCCGTGAGGGCCTTCAAGTACTCCGAAAGCTGCCACATGAGCTCCAAGGCCCCCTGGACGGTCCTGGGGTCCTGGTAGGGATGAAGGTCGGCGAAGAGCCGCACCGCCTCCTCGTGCAACTTGGGGTTGTACTTCATGGTGCAGCTACCCAAGGGGTAGAAGGTGGTGTCCACCCCCACTTGGCGGCGGGAAAGTCCGGTGTAGTGGCGCACCAGGGTGAGCTCGTCCACCTCGGGAAGCCTTGGGGGGTTCTTCCGTAGAAATTTTTCCGGGATATACCGGCTGGCCTCAAGGACTACTTCCACCAGCTTAAGGCCCCGCCTTCCCGGGCGGCTTCGCTCAAAGATCAAGGGGTAGCTCATGCCAACACCTCCCGCATGGCCGCTTGTAGAACCAAAAGGTCCTCCTCCCGGTGGAGCTCCGTGGCAGCAAAAAGGGCGAGGTTCTCCCCGTACTCCTTCGGCACCGGGGTGGCGGCATGGAAGCCCCTTGCCGCCAAGGCTTCCCGCACCGCCTCAGGTTCCTTGGGAAGCCTGAGAACAAACTCGTTGAAGAAGGGCTTTGGGGTGAAGGGCTCCACCCCCGGGATCTCCAAAAGAAGCTCCCAGAGGCGGTGGGCCATGGCCACGCTTTTCAGGGCCACCTCCTTAAGCCCCAAAGGCCCCAAGGCCGCCAGGTACATGGCCCCCATGAGGGCGGTGAGCTGGGCGTTGGTGGTGATGTTGCTCTTGGCCTTGGCCCGGCGGATGTACTGCTCCCGGGCCTGGAGGGTGAGGATGTAGCCCCGCTTTCCCTCGGCGTCCACGGTTTCCGAGACCAACCGCCCGGGCATCTGGCGCACGAAGGCCTTCCGGGTAGCCAGGTACCCGAAGTGGGGCCCGCCGAAGCCCATGGGAAGCCCCAGCACCTGTCCATCCCCCACGGCGATGTCCGCCCCGTAGGCCCCGGGGGGCTCCAGGACCCCCAGGGAAAGGGGGTCGGCCACCGCCACGAAAAGCGCCCCCACCCCATGGGCCCTCTCCGCCAAGGGGGCGAGATCCTCCAAAGCCCCCAGGTAGTTGGGGTTTTGCGCCACCACCGCCCCCGTGCCCTCGGGAACCTCCCCCACGGGGGTGCGGCCCCCCTCCAGGGGCAGGGTGATGAGCTCCGCCCCCACCGCCTCCAAATAGCTCCTAAGCACCTCCCGGTACTCCGGGTGTACTCCCTGGGAAACCAGGACCCGCATCCTTCCCGTTTCCCTGAGGGCCAGAAGAACCCCCTCCGCCAGGGCAGTAGCCCCGTCGTACATGGAAGCGTTGGCCACCTCGAGGCCCGCAAGCTCCGCCACCATGGTCTGGTACTCAAAGGTGGCCTGCAAAACCCCCTGGCTCACCTCTGGCTGGTAGGGGGTGTAGGCGGTCAAAAACTCCCCCCGGCTCGCCAGGGCCTGGACCACGGGCGGGGTGTGGTGGCTACGAACCCCACCCCCCAAAAAAGCCTTAAAGGCCGGTTGGTTTTTCCCCGCAAGCCGCTTGAGCTCCTCCAGCACCGCCCACTCCGGCAAGGGCTCGGGCAGGGCAATCTCGGGGTTTAAAACCTCCTTTGGCAGGTGCCGGTAAAGGTCCTCGAGGCTTCCGGCCCCCACCCGTTCCAGCATGGCCTGGATCTCTTCCTCGGTATGGGGCGTGTAGTCCATAGGATCATCCTTAAACAAAACCCCCGGGCCATTTGACCCGGGGCCACAGAAGGGCTCTGCCGCCCGGCTAAGGACATCCGGGCACCCCAAAGCCCAGAGCTCGCCATACCAGCCGCCTTACCCTTCGCTCTCCAAGACCTCCTGGTAGCCAGCGGCATCCAGCAGGTCATCCAGGTGCCCCATGTCCAAGGGGCGGATGCGGAAGATCCAGCCCTCCCCATAGGGGTCCTGGTTGATGAGCTCCGGGGTCTTCTCCAAAGCGGTGTTCACCTCTACCACCTCGCCCGATACTGGGGCATAGATGTCGGAGGCGGTCTTCACGCTCTCCACCACGGCCACCGCCTCGCCCTTCTCCACCTTGCGCCCCACCTCGGGTAACTCCACGTACACCACGTCCCCTAAGGCATCCTGGGCGTAGTCGGTGATGCCCACCAAAACCGTGTCCCCTTCGGGCAGGGCCCACTCGTGGGTCTTGGTGTAAAAGCGGTCCTTGGGTATGTCCATAGCGCCTCCTAACCCCCGCTATTTTAGCGGCACAAAGGGCAATGGGCTAAGGGAAGCCCCCGCCTTGCGCCCCCGAACCTCCACAAAGAAGGGCTCCTGCGCCTCCTTCTCCACGTAGGCCAGGGCGATGCCCTTTTCCAAGAGGGGAGAATAACCCCCGCTGGTCACCCGGCCCACCGCCCGGTCGCCGGAGTATACCCTATACCCCTCCCGGGGAATCCCCGCCTCCAGCACCAGGCCGACGAGTTTCTCAGCGCACGGCGTGGCCAGCATCGCCTCCTTGCCGTGGAAATCCTTCTCCTTCTTCACCACCCAGGCCCAGGGGGTGCAAAGGGGGTTGATGTCGTCGGTAAGCTCGTGGCCGTAAAGGGGAAACCCCGCCTCCAGCCTCAGGGTGTCCCGGGCTCCCAGGCCCGCCGGGGTCGCTCCCGCCTCCAAAAGGGCTTCAAAGACCGCCTCGGCATCTTCGGGAGCCAGAAAGAGCTCAAAGCCATCCTCCCCCGTGTACCCGGTGCGGGCCAGGCGGGCGGGCCGGCCCGCCACCCGGGCGCTGAACACGTCGTTCCTTTTCCTTTGGGAAAGGTCGGCGTCGGTCAAGCCCTGGAGGAGGGAAGCCGCCTTGGGACCCTGCAGGGCCAGGAGGGCGGTTTCCTCGGAGAGGTCGGTGAGTTCCACGGCAAAGCCCCGGGAGAGCTCCTTAAGGTGGGCGAAGTCCTTGGCGATGTTGGCGGCGTTCACCACCATGAGGTACTCCTCCTCGCCGAGCCGGTACAGGTAGATGTCGTCCACCACCCCCCCTCGGGCGTTGGGGAGCATGGAGTACTGGGCCCGGCCCACTTTTAGCTTGGCGGCATCGTTGGCCGTGGCCCACTGGAGGAAGGCCAGGGCCTCCCTGCCCCGGATGAGGAACTCCCCCATGTGGCTCACGTCGAAAAGCCCAGCCCCCCGGCGCACCGCCAGGTGCTCCTCCACAATGGAGGTGTACTGCAGGGGAAGGGCATAGCCGGCAAACTCCACCATGCGCCCCCCGTGGCGCAGATGGGCTTCATAAAGGGGTGTCCGCTTCATGGCAGCCCCATCCTACTAAAAGAACTCCCTCCTCAAGGCCTCGGCGGAGTTGTCCTCGAGGACCTCCTCCCGCTTGGTGGCCCAGGCCGGGAAGGGAAAGCGCACCAATAGGGGCACGGGGATCTCCGGTTGGTGCAGGATCACCATCCCCTGGGGCAGGATCAGGGCCCGCTGGCGGAAGGAGGTGGGAAGGTAGCGGTACTCGGGCCGCTCGGCCTCGGCGGCATCCAGCCTTCCCACCACCCGGATGGCGGCGTTGCCCACCACCCTTCTTTCCACCTCGCTGGCGGTCTGCTGGGCCCCGATGAGGATCACCCCTAGGGAGCGGCCCCGTTCGGCGATGTCCAGGAGCACGTCCTTGATGGGGCTTTCCTCGTCCCGGGGAGCGTACTTGTTGAGCTCGTCCAGCACCACAAAAACCCGGCCCCGGTACTGGCCCCGCTCCTTTTTGGCGAAGAGGTCGGAAAGAAGGCTCCCCACCACGAACATCTGGCCCTGGGGGGAGAGTTTGGCCAGGTCCACCACGTGCACCTGGTGGCTTCCCGAGAGGGGGTCCGGGGGGTTGCCCTTGCGGTCTCCCCGGATTAGGTGGCCCACGTTCTCCACGCTTGAACGGAGGCGCCGGACAAAGGCCTCGAGGGTAGGGCGGGCCTGGCGGGCGACCCAGGTCCGGTCCCCCTCCCCTTCCCCGGTTTCGGGGCCCAAAAGCTTGTACTCCAGGTAGCGCACCAGGTCGGAGAAGCTTTTCAACCGCACCCTGCCCAGGTCGTCAAAGGTGATGTCCTCCGGAAGCTCCCCTCCGGGCCAGTCCGCCACCAGGAGGTGGGGCCCCTTCTGCCCCTCCGCAAGCCGCCTCAGCTTCTCCGTCACGTGGGCCACCAGGAAGCCCAGGTTGGTGAGGGCCCCCTTGTCGGTGAAGAGGAAGGGGAGAAGCCCTTTCTGGGCAAACTGCACCAGGTCCCAATGGTAAGCCTTCACCCCCTCCAGGCGGGTTTCCACATCGGGGAGAATCCCCTCCTCTCCCTTCTTGGGCGGGGCCAGGAAGCGCACGCTTCCAAAGGGGGTGGGGGGAAGGCCCAGGCGGCGGTACTCCTCCTTGGCCTCCTCGGAAAGCCTTAGGTTCGGCTTGTCCAGGAAGAGGAGGTCCTCCCCCTTCACGTTAAATAGGAGTACCCGGGCCTGGTGGGCCTCCTCGAGGACCTCGCTTTCCAAAAGGCTTTTCAGGAGGAAGGTGGCGTAGCTGGTCTTGGCCGCCACCCCGCTGATGCCCGAGATGTTCACATGCCCCCCCTTCACCCCGTTCAGGAACTCCAGGTTCAGGTAGGCCACCTCCCCGCTCTTTAAAAACCCCGCAGGAAGCTTGGTGCTTCCCCTTTGGTTTTTCATGGCGTCGTAGTAAAGGGCAAGCTCCAGGTCCTCCCCCCGGGCCAGGTACACAGCGGAGCCGGGATCGGGGGGGAAAAACTCCTCGGGCACGATACGGGTCACGCTCACATGGGCCACGTAGGCCAGGCTCACGGGGATCTTCCCCTGCACCGCCAAGAAGACATCCGTGTCAAAGCTTTCCCCCTCGTGGGCCTTGGCCACCAGGTCCACCATGCCGAAGTAGCGCACCTTGCCTACCTTGGGGTGAAACCCCTCCACCACCACCAGGTCGTCCAGGCGCAGAAGGCCCTCCCCCTCCACCCCCACCCAGAACTCCAGGGGGGTGGCCTCCCGCCTGCCCAACACCACCCCGATGCGCTCCATCAACCACCTCCCTGATCCGCCGACAGGCTATCCTGGTGCCGGGCAAGGATGCGGGCCACCACCTCGCGGCTCCCCATCCTGCGGGCCAGCTCCCGCTCAAGCCCGCCAACGGGCAGAAGGTTCTGCGGGGCCCTGGGGTCCTTCACCGGGTGGGAGGCCAAGGCGGGAAAGAGGCTTAAGGACAGGTCCGCCAGGGCGCCGAAATCCCCTTGTAGCGGGGTTTCCACCCGCAGAAGCCCGCTTTCCGGCGGGCGCACCCCCTCCGGGGTTAGGGGCAGGCGCAGGTACCAGCTGGCCAGTTCCTGCCCCTTCCGGCGCACCCTGAACATGGGGGTGCGCTCCCCGGGCTTCAGGGTGGAGAGGAGGGCTTCCCGGTCCTCGGGGAGGTAACGGGCCCAGTGGGTCTTGATGTACCCCAAAACCGGGCCCTGCCGCCTTAAGCGCACGGGACCGTCCACCACGAGAAGGCCTCCTGCGAGGGCCCCGGCCAGCTTCTCCTCCAAGAGGGTCCTGGCCTTCCGCAAACCCTCCTGAAGGGCCCTGAGGACGTCCCCCGGGCTTGGAGGGCCCTCGAGGGGCAGGGGTTCGTACACCAGCTCCCCCAGGCGCAAGGCCTCCTCCAACCCCACCCCCACCCGGCGCACCCTGGTTTCCAGCAGGCGCATATTCCCTTGCTGATAAACCACGGCACCGGCGGCCACGCACCCCAAGAGGGCAAGCCTCCTCCCGTCGGAAAGCACCGCCTCCCCGCGTTCCCGGCCGTCCACGAAGTAAAGGGGCTCGGGCCAGGGCACGGGATCAGCCCTTCTGGCCTCCCATGGCTCCTCCAGGGGCTGGAAGCTGGCAGGGTAGCCCTCCTCAGCGCCTTCCGGGGCCCCAGAAAGAACTTCCCCTGCCGTGCCCTCGAGGCGGGAAAGATCCAGGGAGTAAAGCCGCCAGGCCATGCCCTTAGATTACCGGGGCCGGGCGATAGGGGAGGTACTTGGGCTCCCAGAAGCGGCTACGCACGAACTCCATAAGCCCCTTGAAGGAAAGGCCCTTCACCCGTTCCTCCTCCGCCACGCCCTCCTCGAGGGCCTTCTGCATCACCCGGGCCGCCACGTAAGGGGAAACCTCCCTCAGCCGGGAAACCGGGGGGTAAAGAAACTCGGGGAAGTGGCCTTGCGTGTAGTCGTAAAGGGCATAGGCCGCCTCCAGCACCATCCCGTCCGTCACCTCCCGGGCCCGGGCCAAAACCGCCCCTAGGCCGAGGCCCGGGAAGATGAAGGCGTTGTTTCCCTGGCCGATGGGGATGGTCCGCCCCATGTAGCCCACAGGGGGAAAGGGGCTTCCCGCCGCCACCAGGGCCCTTCCCTCGGTCCAGTAGATGAGGTCATCGGGAAGAGCCTCGGAGGCCGAGGTGGGGTTGGAAAGGGGAAAGATCACCGGGCGAGGGGTGTTTTCCATCATGGCCCGCACCACCGGCTCGGTAAAGCTTCCCCCCTGGCCGGAAAGCCCCAAAAGCACGGTGGCCTGGGCGTTGCGGATGGTTTCCAAGAGGTTGGGGTAGGAACCCGCAAACTCCCACCCGGCGATGCGCTCCCGCCGTTGCGCATAGGGTTGCTTGTAAGCCTCCATGCTCCAGCCTTCCACCAGGAGGCCCTTGGAATCCAGCACCAGCACCCGGGCCCGGGCCTCCTCCTCGGAAAGGCCTTCCCGCCTCATCCCCTCCCGCAAGGCCCAGGCCACCCCGATGCCCCCGGCGCCCGCCCCATAGATCACGACCACCTGGTCGGAAAGCTTCTCCCCCTTCAGACGGCAGGCGGAGAGCACCCCTGCCAAAGCCACCGCCCCTGTGCCCTGGATGTCGTCGTTGAAGGAGGGCACCACCTTGCGGTAGCGCTCCAGCACATTAAAAGCCGCCTCCTTGGCAAAGTCCTCCCACTGGATCAGGGCCTTGGGGTAGCGCCTGCGCACCGCCTCCACAAAGCGGTCCAAAAAGCGATAATACTCCTCACCCCTCAGGCGCCTGTGCCGCACGCCCAGGTACAGGGGATCCGTGAGGAGGTCCTCCCGGTCCGTGCCCACGTCCAGCTCCGCGGGAAGGGTCTTGTCGGGTCCCACACCCCCCACAGCGGTGTAAAGGGTGAGCTTCCCGATGGAGATGGCCATGCCCCCATACCCCTGGTCCCCGATCCCCAGGATGGCGGAAGAATCTGTGGCCACGATGAGGCGGACCTCCTCCAGGGGAACATTGGCCAGGGCCTCCTCGAGGCGGTCGATGTTTTTGGTGCTGGCGGTGAAGCCCCGGGGGTACCGGTAGATGTGGGAAAACTCCCGCACCGCCTCCCCCACCGTGGGGGTGTAGAGGATGGGCAGCATCTCCTCCAGGTGGTCCACCAAAAGGGCATAAAAGAGCACCTCGTTGCGGTCCTGGAGGTGGCGTAGGTAGATGTGTTTCTCCAAAGGGCTCTGGATAAGGCGGTAGCGGCGGTAGACCCTCTCCTTCTGCTCCTCGAGGGTGTTCACATGGGGGGGAAGAAGGCCCTCGAGGCCCAGGGCTCTCCGCTCCTCCTCGGTGAAGGCCGTGCCCTTGTTGAGGAGGGGAAGCCTCAGCAGAAGGAAACCGGAAACATAGGGCTCCAGGTAGCGCTCGCCTCGCTCATCCCGCTTGACATCGTAATAGCGGCTAACCGGCATAGCCCTATTCTTCCACTCCCCAGGCCGTAGGGCTAGGGTAGGAACGTCCTGGTCGGGCCAAGTCCACACGAAAGGATAGGACGGGCACATGGCTCTCGGCGACAGAAAACCCTCAAGGGGTTTGCCAGAGGCCAAGGATGGAAACTCACTCACAGCCGGAAAACCTTGGGCGGAAGCAGGGCTTTAAGCACCATCCCCCCGGGCACAGGGTTCCCCTCCAGCCAGGCTACGCCTCCTTTCTTCAAGGGGAAGCGGGCCCCCAGGGGCTCCCGGGCCGAGGCCCCCATGAAGTTCCCCAGGAGAAGCCAAGCCAGGAGGGTGGAAAGGTAAGGTTCATGTCCCACCAGGGCCACCCGGCCCTGATGGGGTATCTCGGCCAGGAGGGCTTCCGAGGGTGGGGCCGCCAGGAGGGGAGTTACCCGAGTTTCCCCCTCCAGGAGGTCCGCCAGGAGCTCGGCGGTTTCCAGGGCCCGTCGCTTGGGACTGGTGAGGATCAGATCCAGCTTGACCCCAAGCCCCCGAAGGCCCCGCACCACCTTGCGGAACCGCCGCACCCCCCGGGGTGCCAAGGGACGGAGGCGGTCCGCCTCCTCCCCCTCTCCCTCGGGAGGCAGGGCCAGGGCATGCCGTACCAGGAGGAGCTCCATTGGGACATTATCTTCCCCACACCACCTCGAGGGGAAGCCCGAAGGCCTCCTGGAAAAGCCCCCCTTGCTTCTCCGCCTCCAGGCGCTCCACCCACGGGTCCTCCTCCGCCTCCAGGGTCAGGCGCACCCTCTCTCCCAGCTCCACCCGCACCCCCTTCACCCGGCCGGAACGGGTGCGCTCCAGCATCTCCGCCAGGCGAAGCAGGGCAGCCAGGCGCCAAAGCCTCTTGCCATCCCCCCGGGCCATGAGGTTGCGGTAGCCTCCCAAAGAAGGCTCTCCGCGCCGGTGGTAGCGCACCAAAAGGGCCAGGAAAACCTGCTCCCGGTGGGGCGTTCCCAAGAGGGGCTCGGAGAGGACCAGGTAGGCCCCGTGCTTGTGGTGCTCGTGGTAGCCCAGGTGCATGCCGATGTCGTGAAGGTGGGCGGCCTCCAGGAGAAGGCGCTCCTCCTCCGGGCCGTAGCCGTGCAGGGGGGAAAGGCCACGGTACAGGGCCAATGCTAAGGCCTTCACCCGCTCCCGGTGGTCCGCCCGAAAGGGATAGCGGCGGAAGAGGTTCTCCACGGCAAAGGCCCGGGGGTCGGGGAGAAGGTGGGGCGAGGGCAGGAGGTGCTGGAAAAGGGCACCCTCCCGGATCCCCATCCCGCTCAGCCAGAGGCCCGGGGCCCGGGTATGGCGCAGCAGGGTGCGGAGCAGCACCAAGGTGGCGGGAAGGGTCCGGGCCCGGTCCTGCTGGAGGCCAGGAAGCTCCGAACGGGCCTTCAAGCTCAAGCTCAGCACGTCCTCGTAAAGCTCCTCCACTCCCTCCCGGGGCAGGTAGTAGCCGTGCACGAAATCCAGGGGATAGCCCCGCCTTTTCTGGTGCAGGCGGGCCACCGCCCGGACATTTCCCCCCAGGCCCACCACGGGCACGCCGGGCTCCAGGGGCAGGGCCTCGAGGTGGGCCATCACCGCCTGGACCAGGGCCCTCACCTCGGCCCTGGCGGGCGGGTCGGAAGCCAAAAACCCCTCCGTGAGGCGCAAGGCCCCCAAGGGAAGGGCCCTGCCCCACAGGAACCGACGCCCCTGCATGCGGGAAACCTGGGCACTCCCCCCACCCTGGTCCACCACCAAGGCCTCCTCTAGGGGCAGGGCGTTGGCCACCGCCAACACCCCAAGCCGGGCCTCCTCCTCCCCGGAAAGAAGCTTGGGGGAAAGCCCCAGGGCCAGGGCCTCCTCCAGGATCTCCCGGCCGTTTTCGCTGTCCCGGATGGCGCTGGTGGCCAGGATGCGCACCTCGTCCGGGGCCACCGCCCTGAGAAAGTCGGCAAAGGCCCTCAGGGCCTTCTTTCCCCGCTCCAGAGCCTGGGGGTTAATCCGCCCCCGGCTAAGCCCCTCCCCCAAAGCCACGGGCTCCCGCAACTCGTCCGCCAGGTGAAAGGAACGGCCGGGCTCGTATTCGTACACCACCAGGCGGAAGGTGCCCGAGCCCAGGTCCATGATGGCCAGGGAACGGGGCTTGACCTTGTTCTGACTTTCGCCGGGCGTAATCTTTAACAAATGCACCTCCTACCCGAGGCCAGCTGGCTACAGTTTAACCGCCGGGTCCTCCTGCAAACGGAGCGGCCCGATTTCCCTCTTCTGGAGAGGATGCGTTTTCTGGCCATCTGGAACCGAAACCTGGACGAGTTCTTCGCTGCCCGCATCGCCAAGCCCTTCTGGGAAAAGCGGGGGAGCCCGGCCCACCGGGCCTTGCTGGAGGAAGCCTACGCCCAGGCCAGGCTGGCCTGCCAGCGCTATCAGGCTTTGCTAAGGGAGGCCCGTCCCCGCCTCGAGGTCCTGGAGCCCCAGGATCTGGACGAGGAGGACTGGCTTTACTTCCGGGTTTACCTGGCAGAAGTGGTGGCCCCCCGCACCGACCTCATCCCCTGGGAGGCTGCCTCCGACCTTTCCCACGGAGCCCTCTACTTCGCCTCGGAGGACTACCTGGTGCGCCTGCCCCAGGATCTTCCCCGCCTGCTCCCCGTCCCCGGGCGGGACGGAACCTACGTGCGCCTGGGAGCCCTGATGCGGGCCCGAAGCGACCTCTTCCTGCCGGAGCCTTCTCCCCTTTACGAGCTCAGGGTGCTTCGGCTTCTGGAAAGCGAGCGGGCCCGGGCGGACTGGGACGAGCTGGCCCAGTCCCTGGAGGGGCGTCAGGAGGGGATGGCCACCTTGCTGGTGGTGGAGGAGGGTTTCCCCGAGGCCTGGCTGGAAGCGCTCCGGGGAACCCTGGAACTTACCCCGGAGGAGGTCTTCCTCCTGCCCCCACCCCTGAACCTCACCCTGGTGGAAAGGCTGGTGGCTGAGGGCCCTGGGGAATGGCTCTTCCCGCCCCTGAAGCCCGAGCGGCCCCGGGGCTTCCTGAAAAAACCCCTGGCCCACCTGGACCGCAAGGACCTCCTCCTCTACCACCCCTTTGCCGACTACGCCGCCGTGGAGCGCTTCGCCCAGGAGGCCCTCTCCCCTGAGGTGGCCGAGGTCTGGGCCACCCTCTACCGCATCGGAGAGGAGAACCCCCTGGCCGAGGCTCTCATCCAGGCGGCGCGGGCCGGGAAAAAGGTGCACGTGCTCCTGGAGGGACGGGCCCGCTTCGACGAGCTTTTGAACCTCCACTGGTACCTGCGCTTCCTCCGGGCCGGGGTGGAGGTACTCCCCCTACCCGAGCGCAAGGTGCACGCCAAGGCCCTGCTCCTCCTCACCCACCAGGGAAAGGGATACGTCCACCTGGGCACGGGCAACTACAACCCGCAAAACGGGCGTCTTTACACCGACTTCTCGCTTTTCACGGGGCGCCACGAGGTGGTGCGGGAGGTGCACAGCTTCTTCCAGGCCATGCGGGCTAGCCTTCCCGGGGAAGGGCTGGGCGGGCTGGCCGCAAAGCAGGCCTCGGAGGTAGTAAGCCCGGGTGAAACTGGCCTCGAGGCTTCTTTGGCCCTCTCCCTCCTCAGGACCGGGGAGGCCATCCGCAACCTCCTGGTGGAGGAAATCGCCAAGGAGACCCACCCCAAGGGCCGGATAATCCTGAAGTTCAACCACCTCACGGATCCTGCGGTTCTCCAGGCCCTGGTCCAGGCCGCCGAGGCAGGGGCCCGGGTAGACCTCCTGGTGCGGAGCACCCTCACCCTCCTCCACCCCGCCTTCCGGGCCAAAAGCCTGGTGGGGCGCTTCCTGGAACACGCCCGGGTGGCCGCCTTCCGGGCCGGAGGAACCTGGAGGGTTTACCTCACCAGCGCGGATGCCATGCCCCGGAACTTCCAAAGCCGCTTTGAACTCCTCTTCCCCATCCTGGACAAGGAAGCCAAAAAGCAGGTCCTCCGGGTACTCAAGCGCCAGATCCGGGATAATCGGAATAGCTTCCTTCTTACCCCTAAAGGCGAGGAACCCCTTTGGGGAGGCAACCAGGATGCGCATCGTTGGTAGGGCGTTTGTGGGTGAGGTGTTGGGGACGTTGCTTCTCGTCCTCCTCACCGTGGGAAGCGCCGTCAATGCGGTCCTACAGCCCCGGCTTTCCCCGGGGGCCTACGGCTACGACTCCCTGGCCCTGGGCTCGGGCCTGGCGGTGCTGGTGGGGGTGCTGACCAGCCGCTCCCTTTCGGGGGCCCATCTCAACCCCGCGGTCACCCTGGCCCTGGCTGCGGGCCGCCTGTTCCCCTGGCGTCTCGTGCCCCTCTACCTGGTGGCCCAGTTCCTGGGCGGATTCCTGGGTGCTCTCGGAGCCTTTGTCGCCTACCGGGAAGGCCTTCTGGCCCAGGGGATGCCCAACGTGTTCAGCACGGGACCCGGCTTTTTGCGCACGGAACCGGAAGCCCTCTACGCCTGGACTGGTCCGGCAGTGGCGGAAACCCTGGGCACCTTCGCCCTCATGAGCGTGATCCTGGCGGCGGGCAAGGACGGGCGCATGGCGGCCCTCTGGCTGGCCCTCACCGTGGCAGCCGTGGGGTACGGCCTCGGAGGACCTGGAGGCTTCGCCTTGAATCCTGCCCGGGACCTTGCCCCCAGGTTTCTGGCCTGGATCCTTGGGGTAGAGGGCGCAGCCAGCCCCTACCTCTTGGTCCCCGCCCTCTTCCCCATCCTGGGAGCCCTGGGGGCGGTAGCCGTGTACCGGGCGCTGGATAGCTAGAAAGCATCTTCCCCCCTCGGTAGCGAGGGGGGAAGTTTTGTGTTCTCTTCGTGGTGGGCGGCGTAGGACTTGAACCTACGACCTCTCGCGTGTGAGGCGAGCGCTCTTCCGCTGAGCTAGCCGCCCCCAGGCCTTTTGCAGGGTAGCATGGGCCAAGGAGGCCTGTCAAGCAAATGTATTCGGCCAGCACATTTGAGACAGCTTGGGGAACCGACCCCTCCCGTATCTTAGCCAAGAACTCCAGGGGGGCAAGGCCACCCAGGGCCATGTGGGGTCTCCTGCGGTTGTAGTAGTCCAGGTAGGCATTAAGCTCCACCTGTAGCTCGCTAACCCTCGTGGGCAAAGGTCGGGTGTAAAACTCATCCCTAAAAGTCCGTTGCAGCCGCTCCACGTGCCCGTTAAGCCTAGGACTCCGGGGAGGCAGCACAAAAAGAGCGATGCCCAGGCCTTGGCACGCCATCTCAAACTCCGCCATGAACTCGCTACCCCCATCCACCTGCACCGCTCGGATGGGGAAAGGCGCCTGGGCCACCAGTCGGGATAGAAACTCCCCTGCCAGCCTCGCCGTGGCCCGGCTATGCACCTCCCCCAGGGCATACCGGGTAAACAGGTCCACCGCCGAAAAGTGCCGCACCACCTCCCCAGGCCCCAGGCTCACCATAAGGGTGTCCACCTGGATGAGGTCCCCAGGGGCTTGCGGTTGATATCCCCGGGGCTTCCTGTGGGCGTAGGGTCTCCTTGGCCTTCCCCTTCCCTTTCCCCTTCCCCTCCTGGCCAAAAAACTGGCCACGCTCTCCACCCGTCCGCTCCCCTCCAGGTAAGCCAGGATACGCCCCACCGTGCGTTCGCTCACCGAAAAACCCTCCTTCCGGAGGGTCAGCCAGATGGGCCACCGCCCCCAGGTGGGGTTCGCCCTCCGGAGAACCTCTACCCTGACCAGGAGCTCAGGTTTCCACTGCACCTTTCCCCGTGTACGCTTGGGGCGGCGGGACTTGGGCTTTAGTCCGGCTAGGCCCCTCTCCCTCAAGGCCCTTTCCCAGCGGTAGTAGGTGGCCCGGCTGATCCCCAAAAGCTCCTGGATCTCGGGCCAGCCCACCCGGTATTTCCTGAGCGCCTCCACCTGTTTGAGCTTCCGTAAGCGGTCCTGAACCGTGGGATCGCCGGCCCCGGCCTCTTGGAGTTCCCGGGCCTTCCGCGCTCCCCGCAAAACCTCTTTGCCAACCGTGGTAAGCTGCATTCGTGGGGACCCCCTCTCTTCTGGAGTGGTCCCCACATTTTTACTCGTCCAGTCTCACATGTGTCTGTCCGGGTTCAGCAAAGGCCCTGACCTTCCTCTGACAAGGCTCGGGCTAGACTAAGGTCGTGGCCACGGTCCTTGTGGTGGAGGACGAGCCAGCGGTGCGGCTTGGGGTGCGGCTGGCCCTGGAAAAAGCCGGACACAGGGTGCTGGAGGCCGCCACCTCCCAGGAAGCCTGGCCAAGGTTGCGGGAGGCGGAAGCCGTGGTCCTGGACTGGATGCTCCCCGACGAACCCGGCACCCGGCTCCTGGAGCGTATGCGTCAAGGAGCCTACCCCGAGCTTCCCGTCCTCATGCTCACCGCCAGGGCCGAGGTCCGGGATCGGGTGGAGGGGCTTTCCCGAGGGGCCGACGACTACCTGGTAAAACCCTTCGCCACCGAGGAACTTTTGGCCCGCCTCGAGGCCCTCCTGCGCCGTGCGGGCAGGCGAAAGGTGCTCCGGCGCGGACCCCTTCTCCTGGACCTGGAGCGCAAGGAGGCCAGCCTGGACGGCAGGCCCCTACCCTTAACCCGGCGGGAGTTTGAACTGCTGGCCTTCCTGGCCCAGCGCCCGGGCCGGGTCTACTCCCGGGAGGAGCTTCTGGAAGCGGTCTGGGGTCAGGACTACCTGGGCACCCCGAGGACGGTGGACCAGCACGTGCTCCAGCTCCGGGAGAAGCTAGACGAAGATCCCAAGGCCCCTCGCTTTCTGGAAACCGTGCGGGGCATGGGGTACCGCTTCAAGGTGGCCCCGCAAGAAGCGAACCACGGTCCCAGCCAGACCAAAGGGGAAGGGTGAACGAACTTCTGGCCGAGGCCTGGGAGAAAGCCCTGGAGGGCCTGGTCCTTCACCGGGACAGGCAGGTCCTCTACCTGAACCCCAAGGCAGAGGAGCTTTTGGAGGTGAGCCGGGAAAAGGTGGTGGGCCGCCCCCTACTCCTCGCCCTCCGGGACCACCGCCTCGAGGCCCTGGCCCTCCACGGGGGCGAGCGCACCCTGGAGGTGCGAAGCCGTACCCTTAGGGTGAGGGCCCTTCCTGGCAGACTCTACCTTCTGGACGAAACGGAGCTAAGCCGGCGCCTGGAGGCCCTGGAGGAAGCCACCCAGGCCCTGGCCCACGAGCTTCGCACCCCCCTGGCGGGGATGGGGCCCCTCCTCGAGGCCCTCACCCCCAGGACCCCCCAGGAGAAGGAGGTGCTGGACCTCCTCAAGGGGGAGGTGGCCCGCCTATCCCGCTTGGTGCGGGACCTCTCCCTCACCCAACCGGGCCCCAAGCGCACCTTCCCCCTGGAGGAGCTCTGGCCTCGCCTGGAGAGGCTTCTTAGGGAGAAAATCCGGGAAAGGCGGGTGGAGGTCCACCTGCCCCACACCGCCCACACCGACCCCGAGGCCCTCTTCCAGATCCTCCTTAACCTTCTGGACAACGCCCTCAAGTACGGCCAAGATCCCATCCGCCTCCTCTCCCAGGAAGAGGGGGGGCGCCTTTTGCTGGAGGTGCGGGACCAAGGGCCGGAACTTCCGGATTACGAACTCCTCTTCCTGCCCCGCCACCGGGGGTTCCAGGGAGGAGCCGGGCAGGGCTTGGGCCTCTACCTGGTACGCCGGATCGCCCAGGGCCTGGGTGGGGAGGCCTACGCCCTGAGGGACGGGGCCGAGAACGTTTTTGGCGTGGCTCTTCCTCTAAACTGAGGCAAGGAGGCGAGATGCGCGAGGTACTGGACAAAGCCCTAAACGAACTGGTGGGGGAAACCCTGAGGATGCTCTCCCTGGTTCGGGAGATGACCCAAAAGGCCACGGAGGCCCTGGTGGAGGGGAACCGGGCCAAGGCCGAAGAGGTCATCGCCAAGGACCAGGAGGTGGATGCCCTGGAGCTTAAGATCGAGAACCAGGCCGTAGCCGTCATCGCCCGGCACCAGCCCGTGGCCTCGGACCTTCGGCTCATCTTCACCATCATCAAGGCCCTCACCGACCTGGAACGGGCCGGAGATTACGCCATGCACGTGGCCGAGGACGCCCTCCTTTTGGCGCAGGAACCCCCCCTTAAGCGCTACGTCACCCTCCCCGAGATGGGCAAGAGGCTTCTGGAGATGATGGACACCCTGGGCAAGGCGGTGGCCGAGCGGGACCCCGGGCTTGCCCGCAAGGTGGTGGAGATGGACGACCAGGTGGACGGCCTCTACGAGGAGGTGACCCGGGAGCTCATCACCTACATGCTGGAAGATCCCCGCACCCTCACCAAGGCCCTCACCCTCATGCGGGTGGCCCGGAGCTACGAACGGCTTGGGGACCACCTGGAGAACATCGCCGAAAGGGTCATCTACTGGCTCACCGGGGAGGTGTACAAGGCCCCGGAGGACGTTTACTAAGCTACTCGGCTTCCACCTCCTCTACCCCTTGGCGGCGGCCCGCCTTCCACTCCAACCCCGCCCAGATGAAGTCCAGGAGGTCCCCGTCCAGGACGTTCTGGGGGTCAAAGCGCATGAGGCCCGTGCGGTGGTCCTTCACGTACTGCTTGTCCAGGACGTAGCTACGGATCTGGCTTCCCCACTCGATGGGCCGCACCTCGCCCCGGAGCTTCCTGAGTTCCTCCTGCTTCTTCTTCCACTCCAGCTCGTAAAGCCGGGAGCGGAGAACCTTCATGGCCAGCTCCTTGTTCTTGATCTGGCTCCGGGTGGTCTGGCAGGTGACGGTGATCCCCGTGGGCAGGTGCACGATGCGCACGGCGCTATCGGTGGTGTTCACCCCCTGGCCCCCGTGCCCCTGGGAGCGGAACACGTCGATGCGCAGGTCCTCGGGCCGGATGACCACCTCCACGGTGTCGTCCACCTCGGGCATGACCTCCACCCCAGCGAAGGAGGTGTGGCGGCGCCCCGAGGCGTCAAAGGGGGAGGGACGGACCAGGCGGTGAACCCCCGCCTCGGGGGCGAGGAGGCCATAGGCGTTCTCCCCCCGGACGATGATCTGGGCGTAGTCGATGCCCGCCTCCGCCCCGGGGGCCACGTCCACCACCTCCACCTGGAACCCCTGGCGCTCGGCGAAACGGGTGTACATCCGCAAAAGCATCTCCGCCCAGTCGCAGGCCTCTGTGCCCCCGGCTCCGGGCTGGATGGTGAGAATGGCGTTCTTCTCCGCATGGGGGAAGGAAAGAAGCGTCTCGTGGTAAAGGCTTTCCAGCTTCTTGGCCGCCTCCAGAAGCTCAGGCCTAAGGGCCTCCCGCTCCTCTGCGGGAAACTCCTGCCACAGCTCCAGGAGGCCCTCGAGGTCGCTCTCCAGGGAGCGGAAGGTATCCACCGTGCGCCGCAGGCGGGCGGCCTCCTGGCTTATCCGCCTAGCCTCCTCCGGGTTCTGCCAGAGGGCCGGGTCTTCCAGGCGTTTCTCCAGCTCCTTTAAACGGGCTTCCTTTCCGGGGATGTCAAAGATACCCCCGGAGGCTATCCAGGCGTTCGCGCAAGAGTTCCAGGTCCATACCGCATCTCAGTATAGGGAAAGGCGAAGCCCGATACAAGCACCCTTGCGTCTAATAGGCTAAGGATGTATGATAGTTATGCTATGGACTTACAGAAGCTGGCCGCCAGCCTACAAGAGGCCTATCCCCAGGGCCTGCCGGGGGAGCGGGAGGCTTTGGTGACCCTCTTGTTAGGGCGGGGGATACCCCAGCCGGAGGCCCTGGAACTGGCCCGGGCCCTCGAGGCCCAGGGTTACGCCCACTTCCTTCCGGGCGAAAGGCCCCGCTGGGCCTTCACCCGCCGCCCCGTGGACCTCAAGGCCCTCATGCGGGCCCTGGACCAGGAATACCCCGAGTTCGTGGGGGAGGGGGATGAGGAGGAAGAGGCCCTGGCCTTCCTCGCCCTCCGCCTGGAGGGGGACCGTCAGGTGGCCAAAGAGGTGCTGGAGGCCCTCCGGGCCGCGGGCTACGTGGAAAAGGCCTACCACCCCGAGCAGGTACGGGACCGCCTCCTGTTCCGTTTCCCCGAGGCCCTACGCCTCTACGCGTGACGACTCCCCGGACTAAAGTCCAGGGCTTCTCGGGCATGGTATTGCTACCCCCGAAGGCCCCGTCCAGGCCTTTGCCAGGATGTTTTGAGCGGCGGCCACATCCCGGTGGAGAAGCGCCCCACACTGGGGACAGGTGTACGCCCGCACCCAGAGAGGCTTCTTCTCCCTATGGCCGCACACCGGGCAGTCCTGGCTGGTGTACTTGGGGTCTACCTTGATGACTCGCCTACCAGCCTCTTCCGCTTTGTAGGCGAGGATTGCGAGAAACTGGGCCCAGCCCGCATCCTGTACGCCCTTGGCTATATGGGAGCGGGAAAGGGCTTGAACGTTCAGGTCCTCGTGGACGATGGTTCCGTAGCGGTTCACCAGCTTCCTGGCTACCTTGTGGTGGAAGTCTTTGCGCTGGTTGGCGATCTTGCGGTGGAGCTTGGCTACCTTGAGCCTGGCCTTCTTCCTGCCGCTCTTTCCCTTCTTCTTCCGGGAAAGCTCCCTTTGGGCCTTGGCCAGCTTCTCCTCGGCTTTCTGGAAGTGGCGGGGAGCCTCTACCATCTCCCCCTCCGAGGTAACGAGGAAGTGGGGGTTGGTGCCCAGGTCTATGCCGATGGCCTCCTCGCTTGGAGGCAAAGGCTTGGGGTCCACCTCGGTGATGAAGATGATGTACCAATGCTCGCCTTCCCGCTTAACCGTCGCCGTCTTGATCTTCCCTTCCAAAGGGCGGTGGAGCTTAACCTTGACGGAGCCAATCCCGTGGCTGCTTTCCCGCCAGGGAAACACCTTGAGGAGTACACGCTTCCCGCCCTCCTGGAGCTTGACCCCGGTAGTCCCCGCCTGGGGGAAGGTAAAGGAGTCGTAGCGCCCCTTCCCCTTGAAGCGGGGGTAGCCCGCTTTCTGTCCCGCCTTGACCCTACGGAAGAAGCCCTTGAACGCCAGGTCCACCCGTTCGATGACGTTCTGCAAGACCTGGGAATGAATGTGCTTGTACTCCGGCAGCTCGGCCCGTATCTCGGGCAGATACCTCTTCTGTTCGTAGAAGCCGACAGTCCTCCCGGCCTTCTTGTAGGCATCTCTACGCTCCTGCAAGGCCGCGTTGTAGAGGTGGCGGCACAGCGAGAGGGTGCGCTCCAGGTCTTTTTGTTGGGGCTGGGTGGGGTACAGGCGGTATTTGAAGGCTTTGCGCATGGCTGGCTTCTTCTACACTGTACCAAATCCGTGTCCACCTGTGGTGGACGTGGGGGAGCTAAGCTCCCTTCGGTCGCATGTAGCTTCGCTGACCCATGTATCCCCGGTTTGAAAACCGGGGGATTATAGCTCCCCCACACCCCCTCTTTTCTCTAAGCGCGCCAGGGGGCTTCATACTACCCCGTGCGGGCCCAAGCCCGCATGGGGTGGTATCAGTCCGCCGCCAGGGCCAAGGGGGTCTCCTCCAAACCCACCCTGGCCCCTAAGGCCTTCAGGCGCTCCTCCAGGTGCTCATACCCCCGTTCCAGAAAGTAGACCCCTTCGATCTCGGAAACCCCCTCGGCGCTCAGGGCGGCCACCACCAGCCCGCCCCCGGCGCGAATATCCAGGGCCTTCACCTGGGCCCCGCGCAGCCGCTTGCCGTTAATCAAGAGGGTCCGGTCCCGGAGGTAGAGCTCCGCCCCCATCCTCGCCAGCTCCCCCACATGGGTGAAGCGGTCCGGGTAAACCCGGTCGGTGATGGCGCTCTGCCCGGGAACCGTGGCCAGATAGGCGGTAACGATGGGCTGAAGATCCGTGGGGAAGCCGGGGTACTCCCGGGCCTCCACGAAGAAGGGCTTGGGATCCGGTACGGCCCAGAACCGCACCCAGTCCTTCCCCACCTCCACCCGGTGCCCGGACTGCTGAAGCTTATCCAAAAGGGCATCCAGGTGGTCGGGGCGCACCTCCCTTAGGGTGATGGACCCCCGGGTGGCCGCCGCCGCCAGGAGGTAGGTGCCGGCCTCTATGCGATCGGGGATGATGCGGTAAGTACCCCCACCAAGCTGCCTGGCACCCCGGATGTGCAGGATGGGGCTACCCAGGCCGTGGACCTCCACCCCCAGCATCCGCAAGAAATGGCCCAGGTCCTCCACCTCCGGTTCCATGGCCGCCTGCACCACGGTGGCCTCGCCCCCAAGGGCCACCGCCAGCATGGCCTGCTCGGTTCCGCCCACCGTGGGCAGGTCGAAGACCACCCTCCCCGCCAGGGGACGGGTCCTTCGGGCGTAGAAGGTGTTCTCCTCCTCCACCACCTCGGCCCCCAGGGCCCGCAAGGCCTTCACGTGCTGGTCCACGGGCCTGGCCCCAAAGGCGCACCCCCCCGGCAGGGAGATCCGCCCCTCCCCCACCCGGGCAAGAAGGGCCCCCCAGACGATGAAGCTGGCTCGCATCTGCCCCACCAGCTCATAGGGGGCGTGGGTGTTCCGGATCTCCGGGGTGTGCAGGTGGAGGGTGCGTCCTTCCCACTGGTAACGGGTGCCCAGGTGGGAAAGAAGCTCCAGCATCACCTCCACGTCCCTCAGCCTGGGCACCTCCAAGAGGGTGATGGGCTCGGGGGTGAGAAGGCTTGCCGCCAGGATGGGCAAGGCGGCGTTTTTAGCCGGATAAATGCGCAACTCGCCGGAAAGGGGCTGGCCTCCCTCAATCCGCAAGATCCTGCTGCCCCGCCGCGAGTCCTTGAGCATCATACACACCTTACTCAAAGTGAGGATAAAAGGGGCCATCCACATTGTCAAGAGCATGCGTTCTTTGCTACACTCTCCCAAGGGAAGGTATGCCCAAGAAGGAGAAGAAGCGGCTGCAGGTGGTCATCTCCGAGGAACAGGACGCCCTCCTCACCCGGGCGGCCTACGCCCTTTCCAGCCCCGAAAGGCTGGTTTCCAAGTCGGAGGTGGTGCGCCTGGCCATCGCCAAGATCGTGCAGGAGCTGGAGGGCAACAAGGAGGAGCTGGCCGAACTCCTGAAGCAGCTGGAGCCCGAGGAATAAAATGACGGGCATGGTCCTGGGCGGGCGGTACCGCCTCGAGGCCTCCTTGGGTTCTGGGGGCATGGCCGAGGTGTGGCGGGCGGTGGACGAGCGCCTGGGCCGCAAGGTGGCGGTGAAGCTCCTCCACCCCCGGGCCCTTCCCCCCGAGAGGGAGCGGTTTCTCCTGGAGGTGCGGGCTCTTTCCCGTCTCTTCCATCCGGGCATCGTCCAGGTGCTCGACCTGGGGGAGGTGGAGGGGCGCCCCTACTTCGTGATGGAGCTGGTGGAGGGGGGTACCTTTGACCGCCTCGGCCCCTTTGAGGAGGGCCCGGAAGGGGAAAGAATCCTCGAGGCAGCCATCCAGGTGATGGAAGCCCTGGCCCACCTCCACGCCCAGGGCATCCTCCACCGGGACCTCACCCCTAAAAACATCCTCCTCACCAAGGAGGGGCATCCCAAGGTCATGGACTTTGGTCTAGCCTACCTCTTGCAGGAAAGCCGCCACCTGACCCGCACCGGGTACACCCTGGGCACCCCCACCTACATGGCCCCGGAACAGGCCAAGGGCCTGCCCCTTACCCCCCGGGCTGACCTCTACAGCCTGGGGGCGGTCCTCTACCGCACCCTTACCGGCAAACCCCCCTTCGAGGGGGAAAACGATCAGGCCATCCTCTTCCAGCACGTCTACGAGTCCCCTAAGCCTCCCCAGGCTTTGAACCCCACCATCCCTTCCGGGGTGGCGGAGGCGGTGCTCTCCCTTTTGGCCAAGCACCCGGAGGAAAGACCCTCCCACCCCAGCCTCTTCAAGAGCCCCCTGCAGGAGTTCCAGGCCCTTCGCCTTGCCACCCCCCGGGCCGGGTCCAGCCGCTCGGGCCACTATCCCCTGGCCCCTGACCCCCGCAGGCTTTCCCTGAAGGGGAAGGTGGACCTGGGAGGGGAGGCCGCCTGGCCCGGGGAGATGGTCTACGCCCACGGCCGGGTCTACCTGGGGGCGGGGCGGGGCCTGGTGGAGGTGGACCTCCTCTCGGGAACGGTACGCCGGGAAAACCTTCCCGAGGAGGTCACCGCTCCCCCGGTGGTGCGGGGTGGGGTATACGTGGCCGCCTGGGACGGCCGGGTGCGCCGCTTCAAGGCCCAGGCCCTGGAGTGGAGCGCCGACACGGGGGCAGAGATCACCGCCGCTCCCCTGGTCTTGGGGGAGCGGGTCTTCGTGGCCAGCCGGGACGGAAGCCTCTATGCCTTTGAGCGGGACCGCCTCCTCTACCGTTTCCAGGCGGGAGGCCATCTCTCCGCCAGCCCCACCTTCCACCGGGGCCTCCTCTTCCTGGCCTCGGAGGACGGGTTCCTCTACGCCCTGGACCCGGACACGGGCGCCTTGCGTTACAAGGTGAAAACCAGCCCCGTGCACGCTCCCGTGGCCGCCTACCGGGGGGTGCTCTTCATCCCCACCTGGGAGGGGGAGATCTACGCCTTTGATCCCTTGAGCCGGGAAACCCTCTGGAACACCGCCGTGGAGGGCGAGATCTGGGGCGGGCTGGCCCTGGACGAGGAGCGGGTCTATGTGGCCGCCTGGGACGGGGTCTTGAGGGCCCTGGACCAGGCCACGGGGGAGGAGGTGTGGAGCCTCGAGGTGGGCAAGGTGACGGCAGGCCTTTCCTACGCTGCCGGGCATGTGTACGTGGCCACGGAGGAGGGGCGCTTCCTGGCGGTGGACCAAAGGGGCCAGGTGGTCTTTGAAGCCACGGGTCTGGGGGCGGTGCAGGTACCGCCTCTGCCCCTGGCCCAGGAGATCCTGGTGGCTAACCTGGCGGGGAAGCTCTTCCGCTTTGGCGTAGGATAGGGGCATGGAAGCGGTGAGCACGGATAAAGCTCCCCAGGCCATCGGCCCCTACTCCCAGGCGGTGCGGGCCGGGGGGCTGGTCTTCGTTTCCGGTCAGATTCCCCTGAAGCCCGACGGCACCCTGGTGGAGGGGGATATCCGCGCCCAGACGGAGCAGGTCATGGAGAACCTGCAGGCCATCCTGGAGGCCGCAGGCTCCAGCCTTTCCCGGGTGGTTCAAACCACCTGCTTCCTTTCGGACATGGAGGACTTTCCCCTTTTTAACGAGGTCTACGCCCGCTATTTCTCGCCCCCCTACCCGGCCCGGGCCACGGTGGCGGTGAAGGCCTTGCCCAGAGGGGTCCGGGTGGAGGTGGCCTGCATCGCCCTGGCGGATTAGGGCAGATAGGTAAAAAAGCGTAAAATACCAGCATGACGCCCCAGGTAAGCCAAGCGGAAGAACTTCTCCACCGCTTTCGCCAAGGGGATGTGCGGGCCCTGGCCCGGGCCCTCACCCTGGTGGAATCGGGACACCCTGTGGGGCAGGAGCTCCTTAAGCGCCTGCGGGGACAGGCCCGGGCCAAGGTGGTGGGCATCACGGGAAGCCCGGGAGCCGGCAAGAGCACCCTCACCGACCGCTTGATCCTGGAGGCCAGGAAGCGGGGGGAGCGGGTAGGGGTCTTGGCGGTGGACCCCTCCAGCCCCTTCACCGGAGGGGCCATCCTGGGAGACCGGATCCGCATGATGCGCCACCACCAGGACCCGGGGGTCTACATCCGCTCCCTGGCCTCGAGGGGAGCCCTGGGGGGCCTGGCGGGGGCCACGGTGGCCGCCTTGGCCCTTCTGGAGGCCTTCGGCTTTGACCGCATCTTCGTGGAAACCGTGGGGGTGGGGCAAAGCGAGGTGGACATCGCCCGGGTGGCGGACACCACCCTTCTCGTCCTCACCCCAGCGGCGGGGGATGCGGTGCAGGCCTTCAAGGCCGGGGTCATGGAGATCGCCGACCTCTTCGCCGTGAACAAGTTTGACCTACCCGGCGGGGAGAGGATCATCCAGGAGTTGAAAAGCGCCCTGGAGCTGGCCCCTCCCCGGCCCGGGGGATGGCACCCTCCCATCTACCCCACGGTGGCGGCCACCGGGGAAGGGGTGGAAGCTCTCTTTGAGGGGCTGGAGGCCCATTACCAGCACCTCGTGGCCCACGGGCTCCTCGAGGCCCACCGCCTGGAACGGGCCCGTTTTGAGGTGGAAAGCGTCATCCAGGAGTGGGGCAGGAAGCGGACCCAAGGCGCAGGCGACCTGGTAGCCCGGGTGGCCCGGGGGGAGCTTTCCCCGGAGGAAGCCGCCTTGGCCCTTCTGGACCCCAAGGCCCACTCCTAGGCCCCAGGCTCCGGGGAGGAATCCTGCCGGGAGGGACGCCAGCGGGCCAGGGCCTTTAAGAGCATCTCCCGCTCGTTGGGGTAGGAAAGGCGCTCCAGGGCCTCCGAGGCAGGCAGGAAAAAGGCCTCCTCCACCTCGGTGGGCTGGGGCCTGGGTTCGCCCCCGCGATAGGCCATGAGAAAGTAGTACACCTCCTTGCTCACCGTGACCGGTTCTCCTCCGTTCCGCACGGTGAAGTAGTAGCGCACCTTGCCCAAGGGGGAAACCACCGCCGCCTCCACCCCGGTTTCCTCCCGCACCTCCCGCACCGCCGTCTCCGGGTAACGCTCCCCAGGCTCCACCTGCCCCTTGGGAAGGGTCACCACCCGTCCTTCCTTCAGGGACACCACCAATACCTCGGGAACCCTTCCCCGAAGGACCACACCCCCGGCGGACACCACCCGCTTTCTGGCCACCCGGACCTGACGCTTCCTCCGCACGCTGTTCCGCCTCCTGGCAATAAAAAAGGGCGCCCGAAGGCGCCCCCAAAGGACCTCAAAAAGGGGAGAGCAGGGGCTTCATGCTCCTTAGAAAGGAGGTGATCCAGCCGCACCTTCCGGTACAGCTACCTTGTTACGACTTCGCCCCAGTCACGAGCCCTACCCTCGGCGCCTGCCCTAAGGCTCCCGGCGACTTCGGGTAGAACCCGCTCCCATGGCGTGACGGGCGGTGTGTACAAGGCCCGGGAACGTATTCACCGCGGCATGGCTGATCCGCGATTACTAGCGATTCCGGCTTCATGGGGTCGGGTTGCAGACCCCAATCCGAACTACGCCCACCTTTTTGCGATTCGCTCCCCATCACTGGGTCGCCTCGCTCTGTAGTGGGCATTGTAGCACGTGTGTCGCCCAGGCCGTAAGGGCCATGATGACCAGACGTCGTCCCCGCCTTCCTCCTGCTTTCGCAGGCAGTCCCCTTAGAGTGCCCGGCCCAACCCGCTGGCAACTAAGGGCAGGGGTTGCGCTCGTTGCGGGACTTAACCCAACATCTCACGACACGAGCTGACGACGGCCATGCAGCACCTGTGCTGGGGCTCCCTCGCGGGCACCCCAGGCTTTCACCCAGGTTCCCCAGCATGTCAAGGCCTGGTAAGGTTCTTCGCGTTGCTTCGAATTAAACCACATGCTCCACCGCTTGTGCGGGCCCCCGTCAATTCCTTTGAGTTTCAGCCTTGCGGCCGTACTCCCCAGGCGGCGCGCTTAACGCGTTGGCTTCGGCCCCCAGATAAACCCAGAGACCTAGCGCGCATCGTTTAGGGCGTGGACTACCCGGGTATCTAATCCGGTTTGCTCCCCACGCTTTCGCGCCTCAGCGTCAGAAGTGGACCAGGTGGCTGCCTTCGCCATCGGCGTTCCTCCCGGTATCTGCGCATTTCACCGCTACTCCGGGAATTCCACCACCCTCTCCCACCCTCTAGCCTGAGCGTATCCCACGCTCCTCCACGGTTGAGCCGTGGCCTTTCACATGGGACGCCCCAGGCCGCCTACACGCCCTTTACGCCCAGTAAATCCGGGTAACGCTCGCGCCCTCCGTATTACCGCGGCTGCTGGCACGGAGTTGGCCGGCGCTATTACCTGGGTACCGTCATCCCCCTACACAGGGCTTTCGTCCCCAGTTCAGGAGTTTACACCCCGAAGGGCTTCCTCCTCCAAGCGGCGTCGCTCCGTCAGACTTCCGTCCATTGCGGAAGATTCCTAACTGCTGCCTCCCGTAGGAGTGGGGCCCGTGTCTCAGTGCCCCTGTGGCCGGCCATCCTCTCAGACCGGCTACCCGTCGTCGCCTTGGTGGGCCTTTACCCCACCAACTAGCTGATGGGACGCGGGCCCATCCGGAAGCGGGCTATCCACCCTTTAGTCCTGCCCCACAGGACAGGACCACATGGCGGATTAGCCTGAGTTTCCCCAGGTTGTCCGCCTCTTCCGGGTAGGTCACCCACGCGTTACTCACCCGTCCGCCGCTGAACAGGTATAAACCTGCCCCGCTCGACTTGCATGTCTTAGGCACGCCGCCAGCGTTCACCCTGAGCCAGGATCAAACTCTCCAATAAAATTAACGCCCGAAGGCGTTATTGGCTTGGTGTTAGCCTCTGCTCTCCCCTTTTCAAGATCCCCCTGCTTGGGCCTTCGCCCGCGCAGCAAAAGCTATGCTATCAAGCCCCTTCCTTCTTGTCAACACCCCCCAGGCGCTGGATCTCCTCGATGAAGCGCTCCACGGAATCAAACTCCCGGTACACGGAGGCGAAGCGGATGTAGGCCACATGGTCCAGATCCCGTAAAAAGGCCATGGCCTTCAGGCCGATCTCCTCGGAGGAGATCTCCGGACCTGTCACCTGATCCTCAAAGGTGTAGGCGAAGCGGCGAAGAACCTCCGGGTCCACGGGGCGCTTTTCGCACGCCAAAAGAAGCCCCCTCAGGAGCTTATCGGGGTTGAAGGGTTCCCTTCGGCCGTCCCGCTTCACCACCATCAAAGGCTCCAGCTGGGTGCGCTCGTAGGTGGTGAAGCGGCGGCCGCAGGCTGGGCACTCCCGGCGGCGGCGGATGGCCGCCCCCTCGTCGGAGGGGCGGGAGTCCACCACCCGGGTGTCGGGATGACCACAGTAAGGGCACTTCATGGCACTTCCCTAAGAAGCTCGTAGATCTCGGGGGACGGGGGAGGCTCGGGAAGCTCCACCTCCAGCACTACCCCGCGCACCCCTTCGGAAACCATGGAACCCAGGCCCAGGGCCGCCCGGACCAAGGCTTGGTCGTAGGCTTCGGAAACCGGGTCCCGGGAGGGCACCACCCCGTTCACCCGCACCCCGGGAAAGGTCCGGGTGACCCCCTCGATGAGCCCTTCCACCGCCCGGCGCACGGAAAGGGTATGGGGCTCTATGCGCACCGCCGGCGGCAGCACCAAGGTAACGAATCCACCCCCTGCCAGGTGGCGCAGACCCTGCTGGAGCACATACAGGCTGGACTTCACATCCTGGCTCATGAGGTCGTACCACTCCCCTTCCAGAAGCTCCACGAAGGGGGTCTTGCTCTCGGCGGTGGTCACGTGGACGATGCCGTCCAATAGCCCAAAAAGCTCCTCCACCTTTTCAAAGGTGCTGGTCACATCCAAAACCACGCTCATATCGCCCCGGATGGGGATGGCCGTGGCCCCCAAGGCCTCCACCTCCGAGGCCACGCTGGTGGCCAGCTCCACGTCGGGGTCCACGGCGATCACCGTGGCCCCGTTGCGCCCGTAGCCGTGGGCGATGGCCCGGCCAAAGCCCCTGCCGGCCCCGGTTACCATAACGATCCGCCCCTCGAGGCCCAAGATATCCCGTGACATCAGGCCCATTGTACGGGAAAATGAGGACATGGCCCGCATCCGCGTGGAAGAAGGGGACATCACCGAGTTCCGGGGGGACGCCATCGTCAACGCCGCCAACAACTACCTGAAGCTGGGCGCCGGGGTGGCGGGGGCCATCCTCCGGAAAGGAGGCCCCTCCATCCAGGAGGAATGCGACCGGATCGGGAAGATCCAGGTGGGGGAGGCCGCGGTCACGGGGGCGGGGAATCTAAACGTGCGCTATGTGATCCACGCCGCCGTCCTAGGCGATGAGCCCGCAAGCCTGGAAACCGTACGCAAGGCCACCCGAAGTGCCCTGGAAAAAGCGGTGGAGCTCGGGCTAAAAACCGTGGCCTTTCCCCTCTTGGGCACCGGGGTGGGGGGGCTTCCCGTGGAGGAGGTGGCCCGGGTGATGCTTTCGGAGATCAAGAAGGCTCCCGATACCCTCGAGGTCACCCTCTACGGCTACCGCCCGGAGGACGCGGAGGCCATCCGGAAAGCCCTTTGAGGCTACACCTTAAACATGCGAGGGCACTAGGGGGAACCTTCCTCCTGGGGTGGCGGGGGAGCCTCCTCCCGCCCAGAGGGAGGGGTGCTTCCGGGAGCGGCTGGGGCGGTTACCTTGGGAAAGTAATCCTTGGCCAGGGCCTCGAGGTCCTGGGCATCCACCTTGCCATCCCCGTTGCCATCCCCTTTGAGCTCCTTCCCCTCCTTGCCCCAGTTCTGGGCCAGTTGCAGGAGGTCGGCAAAGGGCCTGCCCCGCTTCAAAGCCTCCCCCAGGAGCTTCCCTTCCTTGTCGTAGAAAACCACCCGGGGGGAAAACCTGGGGGTAAGGGCCTTCTGCGGGGTGAGGAGGAGGCGGAAGGCCTCCTGGTCCTTTAGGGGTTTGGCAAAGGCCACATCCAGGCGCAAAAGCCCTGCCTCCGCATCGTAATCCAGGAGGTATACGGGGCTCACCACCTTCAGGCTGGCAAGATCCGGGTTCAGATCCTTTAGAGGAAGCTCCAGCTGGAAGCCCAAGGCCTCCCGCACCTCCACCCGACCCAAGAGCAGGAAGGGCCCTTCCACCTGGGCCGGCGGGGCCACCAGGGTAAGCCTGGGCGGGGGTGGGTCGGAAACGGCGAGGGTGAGTTTCTGGACCCGGCTATTTTTTGCGGCGTCTTCCACGGTGAGGATCAGGGGGAAGCTCCCCTTCTCCCGGGGCACCCCGCTGATCCTCCCCCCTTGGAAGGTAAGGCCCTGGGGAAGCCTGCCCTCGAGGCCAAAGGTGTAGGGCCGTACCCCCCCTTCGGCGCTAAAGGTGGCGGTGTAGGCCTCCCCCAGGTAGGCGGGGGGGAGGCTGGTGCTGGTGAGGCGCAGGGGTTCCATTCCCGTCCCCGCGGGGTCTTGGGTGCCACAGGCGGCCAGGAGGAGGAAGAGGGGCCAAAGCTTCCGCATGGGTCCAGTCTAGCGGGTATAGTTGATGGCATGATTAAGCCGGACTGGTGGATCCGGGAGATGGCCAAAAAGGGAATGATCGAGCCTTTTGAGGAAAGGCTGGTGCGGGAAGGGGTGATCAGCTACGGGCTTTCCAGCTTCGGCTACGACCTCCGCGCCGCCCCAGAGTGGAAGATCTTCACCAACGTCTTTTCCACGGTGGTGGATCCCAAGGGCTTTGACCCCAAAAGCTTCGTGGAGTACGAGGGCGAGGAGGTCATCATCCCCCCCAACTCCTTCGCCCTGACCCGGAGCATCGAGTACATTCGGATGCCGGAGAACGTGATCGCCATCGCCCTAGGCAAAAGCACCTATGCCCGTTGCGGCATCGTGGCCAACGTGACCCCTTTAGAGCCCGGCTGGGAAGGGCACGTCACCCTGGAGATCTCCAACACCACCCCCCTGCCCGCCAAGGTCTACGCCAACGAGGGCATCGTGCAGATCATCTTCCTCGAGGGCCCCCGGCCCGAAACCACCTATAAGGACCGCCGGGGCAAGTACCAAGGGCAGAAGGGCATCACCCTGCCCCGGGTGTAGGCTATGAAGGTGCGCCTCCTCTTCCTCGCCCTCCTTCTCCTCCTGGGCGCCTGCAAGGGTGAGAACATGCGACCCCTTCCCTACCTTTCGGAAACACCGGTCCGATCCTTCAAGGCACCCCAAAAGGTGCTGGAAGACGGCAAGGATTACTACGCCCGCCTGAAGACCACCAAGGGGGATATTCTTCTGGACCTCCTGGAGAAGGAGGCCCCCAACACGGTGAACTCCTTCGTCTTTCTGGCCCTCCACCGCTACTTTGAAGGGGTGGTGTGGCACCGGGTCATCCCCGGCTTTGTGGCCCAGACCGGGGACCCCACGGGCACCGGTCGGGGCGGTCCTGGGTACAGCTTCGGCCTGGAGATCGCCCCCGGCTTAGCCTTTGACCGGGAGGGCATGGTGGGCATGGCCCGCACCCAGGACCCCAACTCCAACGGTAGCCAGTTCTTCATCACCCTGGCCCCCACCCCCCACCTCACCGGGCAGTACACCCTTTTCGCCAAGGTGGTGGAGGGCATGGAGGTGGTAAGGCGCCTTGCCCCCACGGAGGGCCCAGGCGCCACGGGGGAACGGGATAAGATCCTCAGCGTGGAGATCCTGGTCAAGGAATGATCCCCGAAGGCACCCGCTTTCTGCTTCCCCCCGAGGCCCGGCTTAAGGCCGAGCTTATGGCCCGGCTAAGGGATCTCTTCCTCCGCCACGGGTATGAGCCCGTGGAGCTACCGGCCCTCGAGGTCTATGACCCCTCCCATCCCCTGGCGGAACGGGCCTTCAAGCTGGTGGACAAAACCGGGGAGGTCTTGGCCCTTAGGAGCGAGTTCACCACCCTTCTGGCCAAGCTCCTAAGACCTCACCTGGGGGAAGGGGTGGCCCGCTTCCAGTACGCCGGGGCCCTTTGGCTTAGGGAAGGGGATGCGGAACTCGGCCGCTACCGGGAGTACACCCAGGTGGGCCTCGAGCTTCTGGGCGCAAGCGGCCCCCTAGCCGACGCCGAGGTGCTCCACCTGGCCTTTGCGGCCCTCGAGGCCCTCGGCCTGGAAGGGGAGGTGGAGGTGGGCCTTCCCAGCCTGGTGGGGGAGGTACTCAAGGCCTCCGGCCTGCCGGAAGAGGCCCGCAAGGAAGCCCAGAGGGCCATCCATCGCAAGAACCTGCCCGAGCTCACCGAGCTCCTCTCCCGCCACCCGGTTTCCCCGGAGGCCCGGCGTACCCTCCTGGCCCTCCCCGACCTCTACGGGGGCATGGAGGTGCTGGCCGAGGCCAAGAGCCTTCCCCTCCCCGAAAGAGCCAGAAAGGCCCTGGAGGATCTGGAAAAGACCCTGGAACTTCTGGAAAGGCCCGTGCTTTTGGACCTGGGCATGACCCGGCGCTACGAGTACTACTCGGGGGTCTTCTTCCGCGCCTACACCCCGGGGTTCGGCCTGCCCCTTTTAGGAGGCGGCCGGTACGACGGGGCCCTCCTCCCCAGGGCGGCGGGGTTCGCCATAGGGGTAGAGCGGGCCCTGGAGGCCCTAAAACTCCCCAGGGTGGACGTAAGCCCCGAGGTTTTGGCCCTGGACCTGAAGGCCCTTCGCCGCTTCGCCCGGGAGAAGCGGGTGGAGCTCTTCCACGGGGAAGACCCCGTGGCCTACGCCAAGGCCCGGGGCATCCCCTACCTGGCCCAAGGCGAGCGCATCTTTAAGGTGGAGGAGGCATGAAGCGCTTTGCCCTCACCATTGCCCTGCCCAAAGGGCGAATGTTTCAGGAGGCCTACGAGGCCTTAAGGAAAGCGGGGCTGGAACTCCCTTCCATAGAGAACCAGCGGGCCCTCCTCCACGGCAAACAAGGAGGGATCGCCCTCCTGGAGCTTCGCAACAAGGATGTGCCCGTGTATGTGGACCTGGGGATCGCCGAGGTGGGGGTGGTGGGCAAGGATGTCCTTTTGGACTCGGGGCGGGACCTTTTCGAGCCGGTGGACCTGGGCTTTGGAGCCTGCCGCCTGTCCCTTATTCGGCGCCCCGGCGACACCTCCCCCATCCGGCGCATCGCCACCAAGTATCCCCTCTTCACCACCCGGCTCCTGAAGGAACGGGGCTGGGTGGCGGATGTGGTGGAGCTATCCGGCAACATCGAGCTGGCCGCGGTCACCGGCCTGGCGGACGCGGTGGTGGACGTGGTCCAGACCGGGGCCACCCTTAGGGCGGCGGGCCTTGTGGAGGTGGAGGTCCTGGCCCACTCCACCGCCCGCCTCGTAGTGAACCGGCAGGCCCTCAAGCTTAAACGCTCGCTTTTAAAGCCCCTGATCGCTAAGCTGAGAAACCGTGACGGAGGCCCGTAGACGCCGCATAGAGGAGGTCCTAAGGAGGCGCCAGCCGGACCTTACGGTTCTCCTGGAAAATGTCCATAAACCTCATAACCTTTCGGCCATCCTCCGCACCTGCGACGCCGTGGGGATCCTCGAGGCCCATGCGGTGAACCCCACCGGGGGCGTGCCCACCTTCAACGAGACCAGCGGGGGAAGCCACAAATGGGTCTACCTGCAGGTGCACTCCGACATCCAGACGGCCATCGGCCACCTGAGGGAGCGGGGCTTTCGGATCTACGCCACCGCCTTGCGGGAGGACGCCCAAGACTTCCGGGAGGTGGACTACACCCAGCCCACCGCCATCCTCCTGGGAGCGGAGAAATGGGGGGTTTCCCGGGAAGCCCTGGCCCTTTCCCATGGAGCCATAAAGATCCCCATGCTGGGCATGGTGCAGAGCCTGAACGTGAGCGTGGCGGCGGCGGTGATCCTCTTTGAGGCCCAAAGGCAAAGGTTAAAGGCGGGGCTTTACGAGCATCCCCGCCTGGACCCAGAGCTTTACCAAAGGGTCCTCGAGGACTGGCTCAGGAAGTGACGTAGGTAAGCCAGCCCTCGTACTCGGGCCGCAAGCCCCTGGCGGCCTCTAGGTAGACCTCCCGTAGCCTCAGGGCAATGGGCCCGGCGGTCCCCGAGCCAATGGGCCGCCAGTCGATCATGGAAACCGGGGTCACCTCGGCGGCGGTGCCGGTCATGAAGACCTCGTCGGCCATGTAGAGCTGGTCCCGGGTGGCCCGCACCACCTGGACCTCGTACCCGAGGTCCCTGGCGATGCGGATCACGGAATCCCGGGTGATCCCCTCCAGGTTCACCGAGTGCTCGAGGGCGTAGATCACTCCATCCCGCACGAAGAAGAGGTTTTCCCCGCTGCCCTCGGCCACATACCCCTCCTCGTCCAAAAGGAGCGCCTCATCGGCGCCAGCCGCCACCGCTTCCATCTTGGCCAGGGCCGAGTTCACGTAGTTCCCTCCCACCTTGGCCTTGCCCGGCATCACGTTGGCGGGGAAGCGGGCCCAGGAGCTGGTGATGAGCTTGGCCCCCTTGCGCACCGCCTCCTCCCCCAGGTAGGCCCCCCACTCCCAGGCAGCCACCATCACCTCGGCGGGGTTGTTGGGCAGGGGGTTCACCCCCAAGGCCTTGGCCCCCATCCAGGCCAGGGGGCGGATGTAGCAGCTTTTGTAGCCGTTTCGCCGCACCACCTCCTTGATGGCCTCCTCGATCTCCTCCGGGGTGAAGGGGATCTCCATGCGCAGGACCTTGGCGGAGTTGAAAAAGCGCCGCACGTGCTCTTTTAGGCGGAAGATGGCCGCACCCTTGGGGGTTTCGTAGGCCCGTATCCCTTCAAAAACGCTGGTCCCGTAGTGCAGGGCATGGCTTAGAACGCTGGTCTTGGCCTCCTCCTGGGGCAGAAGGGCCCCGTTCATCCAGATGAGACCGGCTTTGATATGAACATCCCCACCTTTAGCCTCGGGCTTCACCATGGCGAACCTCCGCCCCCATCATAACGCTTTTCCGCTCCCAGCCCTTTAACCGCAGCTCTCGGAAAACCCCCTTGACCTCCTCCCCCAGGGCCCGGGCCACAGGTGCCTTGAGGCTTCCCTCCCGCACAAGAAGGTAGACGGTCCGCCCCGCCCCTGGGGGGCTTAGGGGCCTTAGGTGGAGGCGCTTGGCCCGGGGAAGGGTCCACAGGGCCACCTCGGGCAGAAGGGTAAGCCCCCCCACCTCCTCCACCAGAAGGATCAGGGTTTCCAGATCCCCGCTTTGAAACTCCACCCTTCGCCTTTCCAGGCTGGGGCGGCAGACGGAAAGGACCTGGTCCCGGAAACAGTGGCCCTCCGAAAGGATCCAGGTGTCCTCGAGGGGGATCTCCAGGGGATGAAGGCTCTCCTTGGCATAAAGGGGGTGCCCCGGGGAGATGTAGGCCAGAAACTCCTCGGAAAAAAGGGGAAGGCTCTGCACCCCCGGTGCCCGCTCCTCCGTACCCACCAACCCCGCATCCAACCGGCCCTCCACCAGCCCCTGAAGGATGGCCGGGGTGAGCTCCTCCTCCACCGAGACCTCGAGGCCCGGATACCTTTCCAGCAACCGGGGCAAAAGCCTTGGCAGAAGATAAGGGGCCAGGGTGGGGATGACCCCCACGCGGAAAGGACCTTGGAAGACCCCCTCCTCCCCCCGGGCGATGGCCTTGACCCTGGCCACCTCCTCCAGCACCCGGCGGGCCTGGGCCGCCACCCTTTCCCCCACCTCCGTGGGCTTCCCCTGCCTGCGGTCAAAGAGCTTGACCCCAAGCTCCTCCTCCAGCTTGCGGATCTGCACGCTGAGGGCAGGCTGGGTGAGGTAGACCCGCTCCGCCGCCCGGGTAAAGCTCCTCTCCTCCACCAGGGCCACCAGGTAGCGTATCTGCTCCAGGGTCATAAATTTAGTTTATTCCTGTAACCAACAAGATGTATTGGACTTATGCGTGGATCCCCCCTAAGGTGAAAACTGCCTGGCCCTGCCAGGCAGGAGGTGACGAGGATGTTCCTGAGAATAGACCGCCTGCAGATCGAGCTCCCCATGCCCAAGGAGCAGGACCCCAACGCGGCTGCCGCGGTACAGGCCCTACTGGGAGGGCGCTTTGGGGAAATGTCCACCCTGATGAACTACATGTACCAGTCCTTCAACTTCCGGGGGAAGAAGGCCCTTAAGCCCTACTACGACCTCATCGCCAACATCGCCACCGAGGAGCTGGGCCACATCGAGCTGGTGGCCGCCACCATCAACAGCCTCCTGGCCAAGAACCCGGGGAAGGACCTCGAGGAAGGCGTGGACCCGGTGGCTGCCCCCCTGGGCTTCGCCAAGGACGCCCGCAACGCCGCCCACTTCATCGCCGGCGGAGCCAACAGCCTGGTGATGGGGGCCATGGGGGAGCACTGGCACGGGGAGTACGTGTTCACCAGTGGGAACCTTATCCTGGATCTTCTCCATAACTTCTTCCTCGAGGTGGCCGCCCGCACCCACAAGCTCCGGGTTTACGAGATGACGGATAACCCCGTGGCCCGCGAGATGATCGGCTACCTCCTGGTGCGGGGCGGGGTGCATGCCGCCGCCTACGGCAAGGCCTTAGAAAGCCTCACCGGGGTGGAGATGACCAGGATGCTCCCCATCCCCCGCATCGACAACAGCAAGATCCCCGAGGCCAAAAAGTACATGGACCTGGGCTTCCACAGGAACCTCTACCGCTTTAGCCCCTCCGACTACCAGGACCTGGGGCTCATCTGGTCCGGCCCCTCCCCGGAGGACGGTAGCGAGGTAAGGGTGGTGGACGGCCCCCCCGAAGGCGGACCCGTCTTTGACGCGGGCCACGACGCCGCCGAGTTTGCCCCCGAGTTCCACCCAGGCGAGCTCTACGAGATCGCCAAGAAACTTTACGAGAAGGCCAAGTAAGGGGGTTCTTCCCGGCTGGGCCAAGAGGCCCAGCCGGCCCTAAAGCGCCCCATACCTCCCCCCGGGCAAAGCCTGGGCCAGCCCCTTAAGCTCCAGCAGGGTAAGGAGGGAAAGCACTTTTTCCGCAGGAACCCCCAAGGCCTGGGCCAGGTCCTCGGGGAGGGCTTCCCCTTGCCTAAGAAGGGCATAAAGCCCCTCCTCCTCCTGGGAAAGCTCCACCGCCTTTTTGGGCTTCCCTGAAAATCCCAGGTAGGAAAGAACGTCCTCTGCGGAAAGCACCGGATAGGCTCCATCCTGGATGAGGCGGTTGGTCCCCAAGGAGTTCGCATCCATAGGACGGCCCGGCACCGCCAAAACCTCCTTGCCCAGTTCCAGGGCATACCGGGCGGTGATGAGGGCTCCGGATTCCATGGGGGCCTCCACCACGATCACCGCCCGGGAAAGCCCCGCAATGATGCGGTTTCTTCTCGGGAAAAACTCCGGCTTGGGTCCGGTGCCGAAGGGGAACTCGGAAACCAGGGCCACCTTCCGGGCCAGCTCCCGGTGCTCGGGAGGATAGATGCGGTCCAAGGCGCTTCCCAAAACCCCCAGGGTGGACCCACCTCCCTCCAGGGCCCCCAGGTGGGCCTCCCGGTCCACCCCCCTGGCCAGGCCGGAAACCACGCAAAGCCCGGCCTCGGAAAGCCCCCGGGCAAGTTTGCGGGCGAAGGAAAGCGCCCAGGCGGAGGCTTTCCTGGTGCCCACGATGGCCACCGCCTTCCCTCCCTCCGGAAGATTCCCTTGCACATAGAGGTGGGTGGGAGGTTGGGGAAGCCTCCTAAGCCCCTCGGGAAAGGCCTCTTCCCAAAGGCCCAGGATGCGTACCCCCAAGGCCTCCGCCCGCTCCCTTTCCCGCCTGGCCTGCCCTTCCGCCTGGGGAAGCTGGGTTGCCGCCTGGGGAAAGCGTTCTTTTAAGGAAAGAAGGGGGTTTTCCTCCGCCAAAAGCTCAAGAAGCCGCTTGGGCCCGATTCCGGGAAGCAGGGCCAGGGCCAAGGGATCCACGGGTTTAGAGTATACTGAAACATCTGGGTCACGGGCGGAGCCTGTATCCCGGAGTCCGTGCCCGAAGGTCCGGCCCCAGGCCCCAAGGCCAATCCAAGGGGGTCGGGATGACCTAGCAAATATGGAAGAGAAAACCTACTCCGGCTTTGTGGCCATCGTGGGCAAGCCCAACGTGGGCAAGTCCACCCTCCTCAACAACCTCCTGGGGGTGAAGGTGGCCCCCATCAGCCCCAGGCCCCAGACCACCCGGAAGCGCCTTAGGGGCATCCTCACCGAGGGAAACCGCCAGATCGTCTTCGTGGACACCCCGGGCCTTCACAAGCCCATGGACGCCCTGGGGGAGTTCATGGACCAGGAGGTCTACGAGGCCCTTTCCGACGTGAACGCCGTGGTGTGGGTGGTGGACCTCCGCCACCCCCCTACCCCTGAGGACGAGCTGGTGGCCAAGGCCCTCAAGCCCCTGGTGGGGAAGGTGCCCATCCTCCTGGTGGGCAACAAGCTGGATGCTGCCAAATACCCCGAGGAGGCCCTCAAGGCCTACCACGCCCTCCTGCCCGAGGCTGAGGCCAGGATGCTTTCCGCCCTGGACGAACACCAGGTGGCCGAGCTCAAAGCGGAACTCCTGGCCCTTCTCCCCGAAGGCCCCTTCTTCTACCCCGAGGACTTCGCCAAAAGCGACCAGGACTTCGGGGAGTGGGTGGCGGAGATCATCCGGGAGGAGGCCATGAAGCGCCTCTGGCACGAGGTGCCCTACGCTGTGGCGGTGAAGACCGAGGAGGTGGCGGAGAGGGAAAACGGCGTCCTGTACATCAAGGCCGTCCTCTATGTGGAGCGCCCCTCGCAAAAGGCCATCGTCATCGGGGAGGGGGGCAGGAAGATTAAGGAGATCGGCCAGGCCGCCAGGAAACAGCTTGAGGTTTTCCTGAACCGGCAGGTGTACCTGGACCTCGAGGTCAAGGTCTACCCCGACTGGCGGAAGGACCCCGAGGCCTTGCGGGAGCTGGGCTACCGATCCTCCATAGGGTGAGGAAGAGCATTCCCCTGGGGGCCTTTTCCGGTTAGCATACCCATATGCCCTGGCTCCTTCCTCGAGGCATCGCCCCCCTTCACGAAAAGGCCCTGGACCGCTTCATCGGGGCTTTGGTGGAGAAGCTTTCCGATCCCAGCGTGGACCGGAACGCCCTGGTGAGAGAGGAGCTTGCCCGCCTCCTCTATGGCCGCCCCTACGAGGAGCTTTTGGAGCTAAACCCCTTAGCCGCCATGGGCCTTGACCCCCAGGGCATCACCTTTGAAGCGGAGTACTACGCCGCCACGGACCCCGAGAAGTTCGCCCGGGTCAAGCCCCTCCTCTGGTTCTGGAAGGTCTTGGACCTCACCCCTCTGGGCCAATCCGTGCACTCGGGGGTGGCCATTCGCCGGGCCCTTGCCCCCTTCATCTTCAAGCGGGTGGGGAAAAACCCCAAGTTCTTCCAAAACGTGGAGTTCTCCGTGGGGTATAACCTGGAGCTGGGGGACGACGTGGTGGTCCACCGCTACGTGCTCCTGGACGATATCGGGGGCATAAAGATCGGAGACCGCACCTCCCTTTCCGACTACGTGAACGTCTACAGCCACACCCACCACGTCCTGGCCTCCCCCGACGTGACCCTTAAGGAAACCATCATCGGAAGCGGGGTGCGCATCACCTACCACGCCACCATCCTGGCCGGGGTGCGTATCGGGGACGACGCCATGGTGGGCACGGGAGCCATCGTCACCAAGGATGTGCCGCCCCACGCCATCGCCCTGGGGATCCCCGCCAGGCCCGTGCGCTATAAGGTGCGCCACGACTGCCCCTTCTGCCGCAAGGGGGAACCCCACCCCTCGGACCTCATCCCCAAAGCCCCCGACCGCAAGGGCAACCCCGACTTCCCCGACTTCCTCCCCCCTGGCTTTGGAACCCGGGAGGCCTAGGCATGTGGACCAAGGAGGAGCTGGACCGGTACCACCGCCAGATGATCCTGCCTCAGGTGGGCCCTGAGGGGCAGGAAGAGCTCAAGCGCTCCTCCGTGGTGGTGGTGGGGGCCGGGGGCCTGGGAGTGCCGGTCCTGCAGTACCTGGTGGCCGCCGGGGTGGGCCGGATCGGCATCGTGGAGATGGACCGGGTGGAGCTCTCCAACCTCCACCGCCAGGTGCTCTACACCACGGAGGATGTGGGCAAACCCAAGGCCCTGGCCGCCAAGGAGCGCCTCCAGGCCCTGAACCCTCTGGTGCAGATCGACACCTATCCCGTGCGCCTCACCTCGGAAAACGCCCTGGAGATCCTGAAACCTTACGACCTGGTGATCGATGCCTCCGACAACTTCCCAACCCGCTATTTGGTGAACGACGCCTGCGTGCTCCTGGGAAAACCCCTCGTCTACGGGGCCATTTACCAGTTTGACGGCCAAGTGGCGGTCTTTCACCACCTGACCCCCGAGGGGGAGATGGGCCCCTGCTACCGGTGCCTCTTCCCCAAGCCCCCTCCTCCGGGAAGCGTTCCCTCCTGCGCCGAGGCTGGGGTCTTCGGAGTGTTGCCGGCGGTGGTGGGAAGCCTCATGGCCGCGGAGGCCCTTAAGGTGCTTTTGGGGATCGGGAAACCCCTGGCCGGGTCCCTGCTTCTCTACGACGCCTTAGAAGCCCAGTTCCGCAAGCTCTCCCTGCGCCGCAACCCCGCCTGCCCGGTCTGCGGGGACCACCCCACCCAGCGGGAGCTTATAGACTACGAGGCCTTTTGCGGCCTTTGATCCAGGTGGAGGCTCCGGTAGATCCCTTGCCCGGGCCACCCCCGTGGACTCCCAGGGGGCAGGAGGGAGTCTAGAGGGAAAAAGCCGGGGGTCTTACCCCCGGCTTCCCCATAGCCTCTCTCCTAAGCCCGGGCCTCGAGGGGCACGTAGGGCACGTCCAACTCCCCGATATACTTGGCATCCGGCCTGAGAAGGCGGTTATCCAGGGTCTTGTACTCCAGGATGTGCCCCACCCAACCGGAGATGCGGGCCACGGCGAAGATGGGGGTGAAGAACTCCAGGCCAAACCCCAGGTCGGAGTAAACCACCCCGGAGTAGAAGTCCACGTTGGGGTAGATGCCCCTGGGGTTCAGGACCTTGCCCGCCTCCTCCTCCACGATCTTCAGGATCTGGTACTCCTTGGAATGGCCATGCTTCTCCGCCACCTGGCGGGCCAGCCTCTCCAGGACGCCGGCCCGGGGGTCAAAGGCCTTGTAAACCCGGTGGCCCATGCCCATGATGCGCTCCTTCTTGGCCAGCTTCTCCCGCACCCACTCCCGGGCCCTTTCGGGGGTGCCGATCTCCCGGATCATCTTCATCACTGCCTCATTGGCTCCTCCGTGCCTGGGCCCTTTGAGGGAGGCCACGGCGGCGGTGATGGCAGAGTAGAGGTCGGTTTCCGTGGAAAAGGCAGCGATGGCGGTAAAGGTGCTGGCGTTGAAGCCGTGCTCGGCGTGCAGGATAAGGGCAGCGTCCATGAGGCGCTCCTGCTCCTTGGAGGGTTCCACCCCGTTAGCCATGTACAAGAAGTTGGCGGCGTGGGAGAGATCCTCCCGGGGAGCCAGGGGCTCCTTCCCTTCCCTCAGGCGCTTATTGGCGGCCACAATGGTGGCGAACTTGGCAATGAGGTCCAGGCCCTTTTGGTAGAGGGCCTCTTGGGAGATGTCCCCCTCGGTGGGGTCCAGCATCCCCAGCTCGGAAACCGCCGTGCGCAGGAAGCTCATGGGATGGGCCGAGAGGGGATAGCGGCGGAAGGATTCCAGGAGATGCTCGGGCAGGGCCCGTCGCCTGGCCAGCTCCTTTTTGAACCCCTCGAGCTCCTCCCGTTTGGGAAGTCTCCCATGTAGCAGGAGAAAGGTGGTTTCCTCAAAGGTGCTCTTCTCCGCCAGCTCCTGGATGGGGATCCCGTAGTAGTAGAGGCGGCCCGCCTCCCCGTCGATGAAGCACATCCGGGTTTCCGTAAAGAGCACGCCTTCCAAACCCCTTGCCACTTCCATACGCTCCTCCTTTTTTCGCACCCCAAGGGTGCTTCCACGCCCATCATACCAGGGTGGCCTGACGCTGCTGGGTTGTAGCTGCTAGAGGGCATCCTCCTGGAGGATCAGGGTCTTGAGATAAAGGCTTTCCGGCACGTGCAGGCTCCAGGGATGGTCCCTGGGCTGGTAGGTGAGGCCGTGCACCCTCAGGCGCATTCCCCGGTCGGCGGCCGCCCGCCGGGCCACTTCCAGAAGGTCCTCCGCCTTGAGGTAATAGCTGCAGGTGGAAAGCCAGAGGTACCCCTCGGGCGCAAGAAGGCGCAAGGCTTCCCGCAGAAGGTCCACCAGGTGCCGCTTCATGGGGGGAATCTCCTCCGGGCGCTTCACCAGGGTGGGGGGGTCCAGGAGGATGTGATCGAAAAGCCCTTGAAGGCCCCTAAGCACCTCCAAGGCCTCCCCATGGCGGATGTCCACCTTAAGGCCCATTCTCAAGGCCACCTGGTCCAGAACGGCCAGGGCCTCGAGGTCCTTGTCCACCGCCAGGGCGTGGGCTCCTTTCCGCGCGGCCCTCAAGGCAAAACCCCCCACGTAGCTAAAGACATCCAAGACCCTTTCCCCGGGGCGCACCATACCCTCAAAGAGGCGGCGGTTCTCCCGCTGGTCCAGGTAAAAACCCGTCTTCTGGGCCAGGGCCAAGGGGATGGGGAAAACCAGGCCATCCTCCTCCACTGCCAAAACCTCAGGCACCTCCCCGTAAACCGCCCCCACCCTCTCGGGAAGCCCTTCCTGCCTCCTGGCCTCCACGTCGCTCCGCTCGTAAACCCCCTTGGGGCCCACTGCCTCCAGGAGGGCGGGAAACCAGACCTCCCTTAAAGCCTCCATCCCCCGGGTGCGCACCTGGAGAACCAGAACCTCTCCAAACCGGTCCACCACCAGACCGGGGAGGCCATCCGCCTCTCCATGCACCAGGCGGTAGCTTTGGCCCATTCCCTCCCTCTTGCGCAAGGCCCGTTCAAAGCGGGCTAGAAAAAAAGCCCGATTTAAAGGGCCGGGGTCAAAGCGATAAGCCCGGAACGGGATGCGGGAGCCCGGGTCCAGATAGCCCACCGCCAAAAAACTGCCATCGGCGGCCACCGCCTCCGCCACCCCTGCCTGCTTGGGAATCTCCTCCAGCTCGTCCCGATAGAGGTTGGGGTAAAAGTTGCGGACCTTCTTCTCCTTTCCCGGTTTGACCACCACCCTCAGCACGGGCTCAGCATACCCTTGTGCTATTTTGGAACCATGAACCGAAAGCGCTGGCTGGCCCTTCTCCTCTTCATGGCGGTGGCCCTTCTCGTGGTGGGCCTGGGGCGCCTCATCCAGTCCCGGGAAACCGGCCACCCCTGGCGGGAAGCCACCCTGTACGGCCGGGGCGAAAAAGTCGTCCTCCTGGAGGTGGTGGGCAGCATCCCCATGGGGAAGGACCTCGAGGACCTCCTCTCCAAAATCCGCCAGGCCCGGGAGGACCAGGACATCCGGGCCGCGGTCCTCTTCGTGGATAGCCCTGGGGGTAGCGTCACGGAAACCGAGGCCATCCACCGCGCCCTGAAGGACTTGGCCCGGGAAAAGCCCCTGGTGGCTGCCTTCGGCACCGTGGCCGCCAGCGGCGGCTACTACGTGGCCACCGCTGCCCGCGAGATCTTCACCCCGGCCACCGCTGTCACCGGCTCCATCGGGGTTATCACCACCCTTCCCCAGGTCCAAGGTTTACTGGCCAAGCTGGGCGTTCAAGTGGAGGTCCTCAAGGAAGGCCGGTTCAAGGATATGGGCTCCGGCCTCCGGCCCCTCACCCCGGAGGAGCGAACCCTCATCCAGGGCTACATGCGCGAGGCGTACGAGCTTTTCGTGGCCAGGGTTGCGGAGGGAAGGCACCTTCCTAAGGACAAAGTGCGCCAACTGGCCGATGGCCGCATCTACTCGGGAACCCAGGCCATCGCCCTCGGGCTTGCAGACCGGGAAGGCTACCTGGAAGACGCCGCTAAGCGCGCCGCGGAGCTGGCCGGCCTGGAGGAGTTTCGCCTGGTGCGCTATGTGAAACCTAAAGGCCCGCTGGAGGGACTTCTGGGCGAGGGGTTTCCCCTGGGCCTTTCCTCGGAAACCGAGCAGCTAGTTTCCCTGCTCGGCCAGAACCGGTTTCGCCTCGAGTACCGCTATCTGGGAGGAGGGTTATGGTGATCGCTAGCCCCTGGAGCAGGCTCGTGGCCTCCCTTATCGACGGTCTCATCCTGGTTCCCCTGAGCTTCCTCCTGATGGCCCTGGCCGGGATAAACCCCCTGGCGCAAACCACCACCTTCGTCCAGGACCTCCTCTTCAACTGGATACCCAGCTGGGCCTACTACGTGATCTTCACCGCACTGTATGGGGCAACCCCGGGAAAAATGGCCCTGGGCCTCAAGGTGGTCCGCACGGACGGCCAGCCTGTGGACTGGCTCACCGCCTTTATGCGGGAGGTGGTAGGCAAGACCCTTTCCACCCTGCCCCTCCTCCTTGGCTACCTCTGGGCTTTCTTCCACCCTAAGCGCCAGGCCTGGCATGACCTCATCGCCGACACCCTGGTGGTGCGCTCAGGCCCAGCCAGTGCCAGATCCGAAGAGGGAGCCCCGTAAACCGGGCAAGGCGGTAGAAACCCCCGCACCCCTCTGGATCCATCCCCGAAACAAGGGGAAAGGTGAGGTAGGGCTTTCCGTCCGACGGGGAACAGGCAAGGGGCTACGCTGAGGATGTATGGATAGGCGGGCCATCCCCACGTGCGTGGGGACTACGCGCGGTCATCTCGCGGGAGGGCGTCATGCCCTCGGGCCATCCCCACGTGCGTGGGGACTACGTGCTCTCCTACGGGAGGACGTACCATCTGGACGGGCCATCCCCACGTGCGTGGGGACTACTACGGCGAGGTCGAGGCCGTGCACCAGCATCTCGGGCCATCCCCACGTGCGTGGGGACTACCGCCCCCAGAGGGCGCCCACCATCTGCCAAAACGGGCCATCCCCACGTGCGTGGGGACTACTACGTATGACCGGGATGACGGCGCTGGAGCTCCGGGCCATCCCCACGTGCGTGGGGACTACGCGGATGCGCTCATGGATGCGGTAGATTAGCGCGGGCCATCCCCACGTGCGTGGGGACTACGGGAGGTGCGGGTGCGGGTGGCGGGGGCCTTCGGGCCATCCCCACGTGCGTGGGGACTACGTGGCCATATTCCGAGCTCAGGCTCAGGATGCCGGGCCATCCCCACGTGCGTGGGGACTACCCAAAGGTCCTGGGGCCCTCGCTGGGGCACGCCCGGGCCATCCCCACGTGCGTGGGGACTACTGGAGCCAGGCCAAAAACTCTCGCGGGCTGTCCGGGCCATCCCCACGTGCGTGGGGACTACGCGCTACCGCCGTCATAGCGGGATTATACCACCGGGCCATCCCCACGTGCGTGGGGACTACGTGGAGGAGGTGGGGGTCCGGTTATAGACGCCCGGGCCATCCCCACGTGCGTGGGGACTACTACGCCCCCCGTGGGGACGAGGGAGAGGTGCGCGGGCCATCCCCACGTGCGTGGGGACTACGCCGCCCTCCACCTCCCGAAGGAGACCGTCCGCGGGCCATCCCCACGTGCGTGGGGACTACTCATCGGCCCTCCGGGGGTGGGCAAGACCACCCGGGCCATCCCCACGTGCGTGGGGACTACACATGACCCAGACGGCAAAAACCCCCGCCGACCCCCCTCTATGTGTATGTAAAGGGAGCCAGTCCAGATTAGCCTTTCAAGATTCCCCGTGCGTGAGCCCAGGCGCACATCCGGAGCCTAAAAGTCTTCTGTACGCACCTGGCTCCCTCGCACCTCGAGGCCCACTATACCACCCAGCTGAGCCCCCTACACATTGAACCCGAACATGCGCATCATGCGCTTGCCTTCCTCGGTCATTCTAGCAGGGGTCCAGGGAGGCGTCCAAACGAACTCCACATTCACCCCCTGCACCCCGGGAAGGCGCATCACCGCCATTTCCGCATCGGCCTTCACCATGTCCTGGGCGGGGCAACCGAGGGCGGTGAGGGTCATGGTGAGGTCCACCACCCCGTTTTCGTGGATCTCCACATCGTAGACCAAGCCCAGGTCCACGATGTTCACGGGGATTTCCGGGTCGTAGACCACCTTCAAGGCCTCGAGGACCTGTTCCTTGGTGGGCAACCCCTCCCGTACCTCGGCCGGCCCTTCTTTCTGGTGCCGGTCTCCTTCTCCCTCGGGCAGGACTTCTTGGCGCTCGTCCATAGCTTCAAGGATACCCCCTCCCCGGGCCCTTTGCCTAGACAACCTCACCTTTGCCCTAGACAAAGCGACAAGGATGTGCCACACTATTCCCCGGTTGGGGAGTAGCCCCATGGCCAGCCTCCCGTCAGGACGGGCCTAAGCCCCGGGGGCTGGGGGCAGAAAGCCCGGGCGAGACCACCGCACGATGCGGTGGTCTATTTTCTTTGGAGGTGGTGGGATGGAAACCGGCGTACTTTCAACGATCCTGATCCTCATGGCCCTCGAGGTGATCCTTTCCGCCGACAACGCCCTTATCCTAGGGGTCATCGTCCAGAAACTTCCCGTCCACCTGAGGCAGAAAGCCCTTTTCTACGGCATCCTAGGGGCCTACGTGCTCAGGGGCCTGGCCCTTCTCTTCGCCGCCCTGGTCATCAAGCTCTGGTGGGTCCAGGTCCTGGGAGCCGCCTACCTCCTCTACATCGCCTTAAAGCATTTCCTGAAACCTGAAGAGGCCCATGCACCACCTCCTGTAGAGGTGAGCGCCGCCCACTTCTGGAAGACCGTAGCCCAGGTGGAGCTCATGGACTTGGCCTTCGCCGTAGACTCGGTGCTGGTGGCCGTGGCTCTTTCGGATAAGCTCTGGGTCATCTACACCGGGGTCTTCCTGGGCATCCTGGCCTTGAGAATGCTGGCCAGCCTGGTGGTGAACCTTCTGGACCGCTACCCCCGGTTCAAACACCTGGCCTATGTGGTGGTGGGCCTCGCCGGAGTAAAGCTTCTGGTGGGCGGATGGGACAAGCTGGCGAAGGAAACCCTCCACCGCCCCGAGCTGGCCTTGGGCCTGGACAAGGAGGCCTTTAGCCTCTTCATCCTGGGGGTGCTCCTTTTGGGAAGCCTTTGGGCCTTGCGGAAGCCTGCGGCCCAACCCTCCTGAGATGAACTTTTGGACCTACCTTCTCCCAGCCCTAGTCCTCTTCCTGGAGGTGGGTTTCCCCTTCGGCCTCTTTGTACCCGGAGGGGATACCCTCCTGTTGGCCCTAGGAGCCCTGGCCGGGGAGGGAAAGCTGGCCCTCTTCCCCTTGCTTCCCCTCCTCTTCCTGGGAAGCTACTTGGGGCACGGAATGGGGTACGGGCTGGGGCGGATCCTGGGGCCTAAGGTGCTGAAACGCTTCCCCGAAAAGCTAAAGCAGCAGGCCACCAGGCTCCTAAACCGTTTTGGCCCTTCGGCTTTGCTGGTTGCCCCCTTCGTGCCGGGTCTGCGCACCGTGGTGCCCTTCTTGCTGGGGGCCCTGGGCTTTCCCTGGCTACCCTACCTGGCCCTCACCGCCTTGGGAAGCCTCCTTTGGAGCCAAGGGCTCGTGCTCCTGGCCTACTTCCTGGGGGAAAAGCTTTCCCCTTGGCTCTTATGGCCCGCCCTGCTCCTGCTGGCCCTTCTGCCCCTTTTACGCCGCAAGGGCCGGGCCTAGCCCTCAGATGTACTTCTCCCCCCGCACCACAAAGACGTTTTCCACGTAGGCGATCACGGCATAGTGGGGAAAGTAGGCCTCCTGCAAGCGGGCCAGGATCCTGAGGGCCACCTCCTCGGGAACGATGGTTTCCAGGCGGATGTTCTGGCCCTCCCAGTCCAGGCTGCGCATGCCCCGGGAACCCTCTCCCCTGGCGGGCACGATGGTGTACCCCTTGGCTCCCAGGCGCTTGATCTCCTCCACCAGCTTCTTCTCCAGGATGCTTTCCGCCACGATGGTGACCAGCTTCAAAGGCACCAGGTCCATGATTCACCCCCCGATCCACTGGGCCAAGGCGTGGTAGATGGGGATGCCCAAGACCAGGTTAAAGGGAAAGGTAACCGCCAGGCTGGCAGCCAGATACAGGCTGGGATTGGCCTCCGGCAAGGCGATGCGCACGGCTGCAGGGGCAGCGATGTAGCTGCTGCTGGCCGCCATGGCCCCCAAAACGGTGGCTCCTCCAGGGGAAAACCCCACCAGGTGGCCCAGGTAAACCCCCACCGCCCCATGGAACAAGGGAAGCAGGGTGCCGTAAAGAACCAAACGGAAGCCCACTTGCCTTAAGGTGGCGAACCTCGAGGCCGCCACTATCCCGAGATCCATGAGGAAAAGGGTCAGGGCCCCATAGAAGGGCTCCACAAAGAAGGGCTTCACCCGCTCCATACCCGCCTCCCCGGAAAGGGCGCCCACCAAAAGCCCCCCCACCAGGAGGACCACGCTCTTACCGGTGAGCACCTCTCGGAAAGCCTCGCCCAGGTTTCCGCTTCCCCGCTTGGCCATGAGGAGGGCCACCACGATGCCCGGCACCTCCAAAAGGGCCACCAGGGTGGGCAAAAACCCCTCGGGCCGGTGGCCCACCGCCTGGGCAAAGGTGAGGGCCGCCAAGAAGGTAACCGCGGAAACCGAACCGTAATGGGCGGCCAAGGCCCCAGCATCCAGCCGGCCAAGGCTAAGGAAGCGGCGGGCCAGAAAATAACTGGAAAGGGGCCGGAAAAGCCCCAAACTCAAGGTGGCCAAGGCAGGAAGAAGCACGATAGTCAGGGGCGTTTTGGAAAGCTCCACCCCCCCTTTGAAGCCAATGGCGAAGAGGAGGTAGATGGAAAGCGCCGTGTACATGGCTTCCGGAAAAGCCAGGTCGCTCTTTAGGAGCCGGGCCACCACCCCTAGGGCAAAGGCCAAAACCATAGGGGAAAGGAGGTTGAGGCGAAGGAGTTCCAGGGCATCCATGGCCTGCCTTTTACCACAGGCGGGAAGGCTTGGTACAATCCGGTACGATGCGGCCTTTGGTGGGCGTCATCATGGGCTCTAAGTCGGACTGGGAAACCCTCCGCCATGCGGCGGAAACCCTGGAAACCCTAGGCATCCCCTACGAGGTACGGGTGGTCTCTGCCCACCGCACCCCGGACCTCATGGCGGAGTACGCCAAGACCGCCAAGGAGCGGGGGCTTTTGGTGATCATCGCCGGGGCCGGCGGGGCGGCCCACCTTCCCGGCATGACCGCCGCCCACACCCCCTTGCCCGTGCTGGGGGTGCCGGTGGAAAGCAGGTCCTTAAAGGGCGTGGATTCCCTCCTCTCCATCGTGCAGATGCCCGCTGGCATCCCCGTGGGAACCCTGGCCATCGGGAAAGCAGGCGCGGTGAACGCCGCTCTCTTGGCCGCCAGCATCGTGGGGCTTTCCCATCCTGAGGTGATGGAGCGCCTTGTGGCCTACCGCAAGGCCCAGACCGAGGCCGTCTTGGCCCACCCCGACCCCAGGGAGGAAGGATGAGGATAGGCATCCTGGGCGGGGGCCAGCTGGGGAGGATGCTGGCTTTGGCCGGTTATCCCTTGGGGCTTTCCTTCCGCTTCCTGGACCCCTCCCCTAAGGCCTGCGCCGGGCAGGTGGGGGAGCTTTTGGTGGGGGATTTCCTGGAGGAAAAAGCCCTAACGCGCTTTGCCGAGGGGCTGGACCTGGTTACCTACGAGTTTGAAAACGTGCCGGTGGAAGCCGCCCGGTTCCTTGAGGCAAGGCTTCCCGTCCTTCCCCCGCCCAAGGCCCTGGAGGTGGCCCAGGACCGCCTTCTGGAAAAAACCTTCATGCAAAGCTTGGGGATACCCACCCCTCCCTTTCGCCGGGTGGATAGCCTCAGGGAGCTTAGGGAAGGCCTCGAGGCCCTGGGCTTCCCCGCCCTCCTCAAGACCCGCCGGGGCGGGTACGACGGCAAGGGCCAGGCCCTTCTCACCTCATGGGAGGAGGCGGAAAGGGCGTTCCACGCCCTGGGGGGAGGGGGATTGATCCTCGAGGGCTACATACCCTTTGACCGGGAAGTTTCCATCCTGGGGGTGCGAAGCCGCACGGGCGCGCTGGCCTTCTATCCCCTGGTGGAAAACCGCCACCAAGGGGGCATCCTCCGCCTCTCCCTGGCCCCGGCCCCGCAAATCCCCCCCACCCTCCAGGAAAAAGCAGAGGGGTACGCCAGGAAAGCCATGGAGGCCCTGGGGTACGTGGGCGTCGTGGCCCTGGAGCTTTTCCAGGTGCGCGAGGAACTCCTCTTCAACGAGATGGCCCCCCGGGTACACAACTCCGGCCACTGGACGATAGAGGGAGCCGAGACCAGCCAGTTTGAAAACCACCTCCGCGCCCTTTTGGGCCTCCCCTTGGGAAGTACCCTCCCACGGGGCCATAGCGCCATGGCCAACCTCATTGGGGTGAAACCCGACTTCCGCCAGGTCCTCGCCCTTTCCGGAGCCCACCTGCACTGGTATGGCAAGGAAGTGCGCCCAGGGCGCAAGGTGGGGCATATCACCCTGCGGCGCGACACCTGGGAAGGCTTGGCCCAGGACCTTTCCCACCTCCTAGCCTTGGCCCAGGCCGCCGAGCCGGTATAATCCAAACTAGCGTTCCCTAAGGGAAGCACCGGCAAAGGAGGCAGGCTATGGATCGGATGGCTCGGCTCAAGGAGGTAGTGCGTGCGGCCAAAGGGCACCCTGTGTACCGGGAAAAGCTAAAGGACATTGACCCGGAAAGGGTAAGCCTGGAGACCCTAGGAGAGCTCCCCCTTACCACCCGGGAGGAGTGGGTGGCTTACCTGAAAGAGCACCCCAAACCCCCGGAAGGCGCAAGCCTTATGCACCTGACCCCAAGCCCCCTCATGGGCTGGATGCCCGAGTACCTCTCCCAGGAGGACCTCCGCTACCAGGCGGAGGCCCTGGCGGCCCATTACCAAAGGCTTGGCCTGGTGGGCAAAAAGGTGCTGGTGGCCTTCAGCTACCACGTATTCGCTGGGGGGTGGCTCTTCCACGAAGCCCTATTGCGGGCAGGAAACCTGGTCTTCCCCCATGGCCCCGGGGAGGCTTCCCGCATTGCCGAGATCGGCCAGGTCTACGGCTTTGACGTGCTGGTCACCAATCCCTCCTTTGCCCTCAAGGTGGGCCAGGCGGGAGGGCGCTTTCCCCTCCTTTTGGCGGGAGGGGAGCCCTTCACCTCCGTGCCCGGTTTCCGGGAAAGGGTGGAGGCCGCCCTGGGGGGGGTAGCCCTGGACGCCTACGGCACCAGCGAGCTCGGCATCGTGGCCGGAGAGGGTTTAGAGAAGGAGGGCCTGTGGGAGATCCCGGAGATGGCGGTCCTCGAGGTCTTAGACCCTGAGACCCTCAGGCCCGTGCCGGACGGGGAGAAGGGGGAGCTCGTGGTCACCGCCCTAAGCCGCACCCTCATGCCCATGGTGCGCTTCCGCACCGGGGACCTAGCCGTGGCGGAGAGGCGGGGAGGGCTCACCCTCCTCCCCCGGGGGGTCTTCGGCCGGACAGACGCCATGGTGAAGGTCAAGGGGGTGAAGCTCTACCCCACGGAGCTTGGGCCCATCCTTGCGGGCTTCGGCCTGGACCCTAAGGGCTTCCAGGTGGTGGTGGAGAGGAAGCTGGAGGGCACAGACAAGCTCGTCCTCCGCCTGAAGGCGGAGAGGGTGCCGCCCGGGCTCATGGAGGCAGTCCAGAGGGCCACTGGCCTCAAGGTGGACGAGGTGGAGCTTGTCCAAGAAATTCAGGGGCCGTTAGTAGAAGACCACCGCTTCTGAAGGCTTCTACCCCCTACGGGGCTATCAACCTTCCTCGGGGGGCGCCTCCTGGACGCCCCCCATGCGCCTTGTTTCATGTATCCCCGGTTTGGTCAGCCTGTGTCACGCGTTAGCGTATCTTGAGGGCTATCTTGGAAACCGGGGGATTATAGCTCCCCCACACCCCCTCTTTTCTCTAAGCCCCCCCTCTCCGCCCTGGGGTTTTCCCTTCTCGTTATTTTTTTCTCATAAAAAGGCGCTAAACTCTTTGGGAGAACCCAAGGCTCCTTGGTGTAAGATGAGGGTAGAATTCCTGCGCCTTGGGCAAGGAGGGAAGATGCGGTTTTTCGTGCTGGGCGACGTTTCCGTGGATTTGCTTTTCTTCGTGGAGCGCATCCCCGAACCCGGGGAGGAACTTCCCGCCCGAAGGGCGCTCATGAAGCCCGGGGGGGCGGGGGGGACCCTGGCAGCCCAGCTCGCCAGCCTCGGCCACCGGGTCTATCTAGCGGGCCGGGTGGGCCAAGACCCCTTCGCCGAGCTCGCCCTGAGCCGGGTACGGGAGGTGGGGGTGGACCTCAGGTACCTCCAGGAAGACCCGGAGCACACCACGAGCTCCGTGCTCATCCTGGTGGTGCCCGGGGGGGAAAGGGCCATGGTGAGCGCCGAGGGGGCAAGCCGTTACCTGGACCCCGCCCTCTTCAAGCCCCGCTTCCTGGACCAGGCGGACGCCGTGGTCCTCTCCGCCTACGCCCTGGTGGGGGGGCCCTCCCGAAGCTACGCCGCAGAGGTCCTCGAGGCGGCGAGGAGGCGGGAGATGCCCGTCTTCGCCGACCTGGGCACAGGGGCGGTGCGGGCGGCGGGACGGGAGCTCCTCAGGCACCTCCGGGGGGTGGATTGGCTTCTCATGAACCAGGCCGAGCTCCTGGCCCTCACCGGGGCCTCCTCCCTCTCCGGGGGGATCGCGCGGCTCCGGGAGGAAGGCTTCCGGCACCTGGCCATCAAGGTAGGGGCCATGGGCTCCATCCTGGTCACCCCGGAAGGGGAGGAACTCCTGGAGCCCTATCCGGTGGAGGACATCGTGGACTCCACCGGGGCGGGAGACGCCTACACCGCCGCCTTTGCCCACGCCCTCCTCTCGGGGAGAAGCCCCCTCGAGGCCGGCCGCCTGGCCAATCTGGCGGGGGCCCTGGCCGCCACGGGCCTGGGGGCCCAAGGGCGGCTCCTCCGCCTAGAGGACCTGGAAGTAAAGGCGCGCTAGGGCCAAAAAGGCGAGGCCCGCCCTTCCGCTCTTCTCCGGGTGGAACTGGGGGGCCAGGAGGTTCTCCCGGGCGAGGAGGGCGGTGAAAGGGGTGCCCTCGTACGCCCCCACCCCCAGGGAGTGAGGGGTAAGAGGGCCGTAGTAGGAGTTGGCGAAGTAGAAGTGGCGGCCCGAAAGGGAGGCAAAGGCCCCCTGGAAGGCCAGGGCGTTCCACCCCATCTGGGGCACCCTCCCCACCCTAAAACGGCGCACCTCCCCCGGGAAGAGGCCAAGGCCCTTCACCCCCGGCGCCTCCTCGCTTGCCTCGTAGAGGACCTGCATCCCCACGCAGATGCCCAGGAAGGGAAGGCCCCTTTCCAGGTGGCGGAGAACCCGCTCCACAAAGCCGCTTTCCCGGAAAGCCCGCATCACCTGGCCGAAGTGGCCCTGGCCGGGAAGGACCAGGAGGCTGGCCTCGAGGTGCGCCCGGGGGTCCGAGGAGACGCTGACCTCAAAGCCCGCAGCCTCCAACGCCTTGGCAGCACTTCGGAGGTTCCCCGAACCGTAGTCGATGAGCAGGGCCTTCATGCCCTAAAGCACCCCCTTAGTGCTGGGAAGCCCCTCCCCCGTGAGGCGGGTCGCCCGGTGGAGGGCCCGGGCCAGGGCCTTGAAGCTGGCCTCCACCACATGGTGCGCCTCCCTGCCGGAAAGAAGCCGAAGGTGCAGGGTGAGGCGGCCGTGGTTGACGAGCCCCCTTAGAAACTCCCTGAGGTGGTAGTGGTTCACCCCACCCGCCTCCCCCACCACGGGCCACTCCTCCGGACGGTACTCCAGGTGGGGCCTACCCGAGAGGTCCAAAACGCAAAGCACCAGGGTCTCGTCCATGGGGGCGAAGGCCTCGGCGTAGCGTTCCACGCCCCTTCCCTCCCCCAAAGCCTCCCTTAGGGCCTGGCCCAGGGTGATGCCCACATCCTCCACCAGGTGGTGCACGTCCACCTCGAGGTCCCCCTTGGCCTCCACCTCCAGGAGGAAACGGCCATGCCGCTGGAGTTGCAGAAGCATGTGGTCCAAAAAGGGCAGGCCCGTGGCGATCTCGCCGCCCACAGGCCCATCCAGGCCGAGACGCACCCTCACCCAGGTCTCCGCCGTGGCCCGCTCCACCGAAGACTCACGCATAGGCCACCTCAAAGGCCGCCTTCAGAAAGGCGTCCATCTCCTCCTTGGAGCCCACCGTCACCCGGATGCACCCAAAAAGGCCTGGGTAGTGGTCCTGCCTTCGCACCAGTATCCCCTGGGCGAGAAGGTGGCGGAAGGCCCTCTCAGCATCCGGGGTCCGCACCAACAGGAAGTTGGTGTGGCTCCTATAGGGCTGCCAGGTGGGATGGCCCCTAAGCTTCGCATAAACCCGCTCCCGCTCGGCCCGCACATGGGCCACCACCTCCTCCACGTACCCGGGGCTTTCCAAAACCACCTCCAGGATGGCCCCGGTGTGGGCGGGAAGGACAAAGGGAGGAAGCACCTCGCGGACAAGGGCGGCCACCTCCGGCGAGGCCAACAAATAACCCGCCCTCACTCCTCCCAGGGAGAAGGCCTTGGAAAAGGTGCGCAAGAAGGCCACATGGGGGTTTCCCCGCCCCAAGGGGCTAAAGTCCGAGCCCGCAAACTCCCGGTAGGCCTCGTCCACCACCAAAAGCCCCTCCACCTCCTTGGCCCTCTCGGCCAAAGCCCAAAGGGCCTCCTCGGGGAAAAGGGTCCCCGTGGGGGCGTGGGGGTTAGGCAGGAAGAAGACCCCGCCCTGGAAGGCGGAAAGAAGCTCCTCCAAAGGCAAAGCGAATCCTTCCCCTCCCGCCTCCAGGAGTATGGCCCGGTAAGGGGTTCCCGTCACCCGGGCGGCATGGGCGTAGTGGGGAAAGGAGGGGCTTACATCCAAAACCTCCTCCGCCGCCACCGCCAGGGCCAGGATGAGGAGGTTGGAACCCGGTGCCAGGACGATGCCCTCCTCCGGCCATCCCACCCGGGCGGCAAGCCTTTGCCGCAGGGCCTCGGCGTGGATCTCCGGGTAGCGGTTCCAGGAAAGGTGGGCCAGGCGCCTCAGGGCCTCCGCCTTCAGGGCCTGGGGAAGGTCAAAAGGGCTTTCGTTCTGGTCCAGCTTCACCGGGGCCTCCACCTTCCTGTAGGGATAGGGGGAGATTCCCCGGAGGTGCGCCTTAAAGGCCCGCATGGGTCAAGTATAGCTAGAAGTGGGCGTAACCCCGCCGCTTTACGGGTGCGCCCAGGAAGTACACCCCCTCTCCCTCGGACACCTGTCCGGCGCGGAAAAGGGGAAGCCCCACCTCCTTCGCCCGGGCCAGGACCTGGGCCTCCTGCTCCGGGGGCACCGCCAGCACCGCCTCGAACTCCTCTCCCCCGTAAAGGACCAGCTCATGCGCCAGGGCCTCATCCCCGGCGAAGGCCAGCACATCGGGGTAAAGGGGAAGGGCCTCGAGGTCCACCCGCACCCCCTGTTCGGAAAGTTGCCAAAGGGTTTCCGCCAGGCCATCCGAGGAGTCCAGGCCACCCCGGAGGAGGCCCTTGAGGCTTAAGAGTTCCAGCCGGGGCAAAGGGTAGAAGGCCGCCTCCCGGATCTTCGGATAGGCCCCCAGGTCCCGGGCCTGGTAGTGGGCCTGTATGGCCGCCCCCGTCCTGCCCCAGCGGTCCCCCGCCAGGTACAGGAGGTCCCCGGGCAAGGCCCTACGGGGCACGGGAACCTCCGCCTGGGCGAAGCCAGAAACAGTGAGGGCCACCTCCTCGCCGGCGTTGGTGTCCCCCCCAAGGAGCACAGCCCCAAGCCGCCCTGCCGCCTCCGCCGCACCCTTGACCAGCTCAAGGGCGAAGTCCTCCTCCAAATCCGGGGGCAGAAAAAGCCCTAGGGTAAAGCCCAAGGGCCTTCCCATCTTGCAAAGAAGGTCGGAAGCCGTGGCCGCCACCCCCCTAAAGCCCACCTCAAAGGGCCCCATCCCCGAGAGGGCCACCTCCCGGTAGAGAAAGCCATCGGTCTTCAAAAGCCAGGCCTCATCCCCCATCCAAACCCCGCCGGCATCGTCCCCCGGGGGCAAGGGAGCCCCCGGGGGATAGCCGATTGTGGCAAGCTTCCCAAGAAGCGCCCTCTCCCCCAAGTCTTTAAGCCGCATACGCCCAGGCTAGGGTATCATGGCGAGGTGTGCCGGGTTGACCTTTGCCGAACACCGGCCCCTGGCCCCTTGGTCCTGGTGGAGGTTATCCCCGCAGGAAGCCTCCTCACCTTGCTCCTGGCCCAAGGAGCCCTGGAGGTCTGGGTGGCCCCAGGGCCCAAGGTGGCCCGCCTCCTGGCCCAGGAGCTAGGGGGGGAAACCCTGCTATTGGGGGAGGTGGAAGGCTTTCCCCCGGAGGGCTTCCATGGCCGCCTTTCCCTGGTGGAACTGGAAGGGATAGACCTCAAGGGGAAGCGGGCCATCCTGGTGGCACCGGCCCTCAACCAAAGCCTCGTGCCTGGGGAAGAGGAGGTGTACCTGGCAGGTTTCCGTAACGCCAAGGCCGCCTTGGAACTCCTACGCCCCATCCAGGGCCTCGTGCTCCGGCCTGCCGGGGCCCCCGAGCCCCTGCTTTCCGCGGTGGTGGCGGCAGGCTTTCTGCAGAAAAAACTCTCCCCTGAGGCTCCCTTAAGCCTGGCTTCTGCCCTCCTTAAGGCCTTTCCCGACCCCCAGGAGGCCCTCTTCCAAAGCCCGGAGGGCCAGGCCCTCCACAAGGAGGGGCGCACGGAGGAGCTGGCCCGGGCCAGCCTCATCGGGGTGGACCCGGTGGTACCCAGGCTTGCCGGGGTACGCTTCTTCCCCAAGGCGGAGTTCGGCCTGACCCAGGACCGCTACGCCCAGAGGTTTGTGGCATGGAACGGGTAGAACTCTTAGGCCTTCCCCTGGACCCTGTGGGGATGGAGGAGGGCCTGGCCCGAATCCAGGGCTTCCTAAAGGAGGAAGGCACCCACCAGGTGGTCACCCTGAACCCGGAGATCGCCGTGCGGGCCCAGGAGGACCAAGCCCTCAGGCAAGCCATCCTCGAGGCGGAGCTGGTAACCCCGGATGGGGTGGGCATCCTCTGGGCTGCCAAAAGGCTTTTGGGCCTGGAACTTAAGGAGCGGGTCACCGGGGTGGACCTCACCTTGGCTCTATTGGAGCGCTTTCCCGGGATCCGGGTCTACCTCCTGGGGGGCAGGCCCGGGGTGGCGGAGCGGGCGGCCCTCGAGGCCAGGCGGCTCGGGGCGGAGGTGGTCGGGTACCACCACGGCTACTTCCAGGAGGAGGAAGGGGTGGTGGAGGAGATCCGGCAAAAGGCCCCGGACCTCCTCCTGGTGGGCATGGGGGAACGGCAGGAAACCTTCATCCACCGGCACAAGGCCCACCTGAGGGCCAAGGTGGCCATGGGGGTAGGTGGCACCCTGGACGTGCTGGCCGGCGAGGCCAAGCGCCCTCCGGCCTGGGCGCAGAGGCTCGGCCTGGAGTGGCTTCTCCGGGTGGGCCTGGACCCCAAGCGGTGGAAGCGGGCCCCCAGGCTTTTCCGCTTCGCTTATATGGTTCTCAAGGAAAGGCGCTAGAATGCGCCCATGGTGACCCCAAGGCGCTTCCTCGCCCTTCTCCTTCTTCTGGGGCTCGGCCTGGCCCAAGGGCTGGTCCTGCCCTTTGAAGGCCCCCAGGGCTTCCGCCTGGCCCAGGCCTTTGCCGAGGGCCTTAAGGCCCCACCCCCTACCCTCCTGGCCCTCCTCCTTCCCAACCTTCCCTGGCAGGGCAGTTACGACCTGGTGGGGGGGCTTTACACCAAGGCCGGGGCCCGTCTGGCCCAAGCGGCCACCGGAGCAGACTGGGTCCTCCTAGGCCGAGAGGAGGAAAGGGGGCTTAGGCTCTTTTTGGCCCGCAAGGATGGGGTCAAGGAGGGGCTTTTTGCCACCCCAGGCCTGGCCTGGCTTTGGCTGCAGAAGGAGGGCTTGGCCCCCAAGTGGGCCCCCTTGCCCAGTCCCACCCAGTCGGAGGAAGCACTTAGGGCCCTCGCCCAAGGGCAGAACCCCGATCCCTTGCACCAGTCCGCCCTGGACCTTAAGGAGGGGCGGGGGGCTGGGCTTTTGGAAGGGCTTTTGCCTCAAAAACTCCTCCTCCTCTGGCAGGGGAAGCTCTCCCCTCCATACCAGGCCTTTTCCCTTCTCTCCCAAGGGAAGCGGGAAGAGGCGCTCAAGGAGGCCGGGAACCTGCTTTTGGGGGATGTCCTGGAAAGGACCGCGGCCCACCTTCTCCTGCGGACCCTGGAAGACGAGCGCTGGAAGGAATCCGCCCGCACCCTGGCCCAGGCCTTCCCTGAGCTTCCCCTGGCCTGGGAGGAGGTGAGCTTCGCCGCCTTCGCGGAAGGGAAGGGGGAGGAAGCCAAGGAGGCACTCCTGAAGGCCCTAAAGCTAAGGCCGGATTATTGGCTTTACTGGACCAATCTGGGCTGGGCCTACTACCTCACGGGGGATCTTCCCAGGGCCATCCTGGCCTCAAAGCGGGCGGTGGAGCTCATGCCCAACGCCACCGCCTACTACAACCTGGGCCTGTTTAAGGCCATCTACGGGGACTTCCTGGGGGCCAAGGCCGCCTACGACCGGGCTTTGCGGCTGGACGAGGGGGAGGATTTCCCGGAGGCCCTAAAGGACCTGGAGGAAAGGCAAGAACCCCTCACCCTCTACTTCCGCGCCTACCTCTCGGAAAGGGTGGGCCTTCCCGCCAAGGAGATATACCAGGCCTTCCTGAAGGCTTATCCAAAACACCCTCTGACCCCACGGGCGAAAAGGGCCCTTGAGAACCTGGGGGAGGAAACCCTTTCCCTGGAGGTGAGGAAGCTTTCCCTAATCCCTGGGGATCTGGACGCCCGGCCCTTTAGGGCTTCAGAGGCCGTTTTCCCCGAGGTGAGGCTCAGCGGCACCCCTTACCTCCCCCGCCACCAGCTGGAAACCCTCCTCTACAAGGAAGGGGCCCTCCTGGCCCAGGAGAAGAAGCCCTTGGGCTTCCCTCCCCTCACCGCCGCCCTCGAGGAGGTGGCCCCCGCCGTCACCCTGCCCGAGCCGGGCAGGTACGTGCTGGAGGTGCGCTACGGCGAGGCCCAGGCCCTAATCCCCCTGGAGGTGGGACCCGAAAGCCTGGCCCGGAAGCTCTACGCCCTGGGGCTCGAGGCCCGGGACCTCTCGGGAATCCCCCTCCTCACCGTGAAGGAGATGCTGGGGGAAGCAGGGGAGAGGCTCCTCATAGAGCGGACCCTAGCGGCCCTCAAGGAGGCCGCCCCCCTGGCCACCGGCGCCCGCCTCACCGCTCCCTTGCCGAGGGGCCCCTACGCGGGCAAATCCGTGCAGGAGCTCCTCCGAGACCCCACCCCTGAGCTGGTGCGGGCCTTCTACCAGGCGGTCCTCGAGGCGCCGGAGCTCCTTGGGGAAAGCGACGTGGTGAACGCCTTTGTGGAATGGCTTCTGGGTCTGCAGGACGGGCAGTAGGGCGGTAAGGGTTGCCCCCCGCCCTAGGGCGGGGGGCTCCTGGTGGAGCCGACGGGACTCGAACCCGTGACCTCCTGAGTGCGATCTGCACGAAAATCCCTGCGCACCGCGGCAAGTCGCGTCAGGAATCGGCACGGATTGGCACGTGGGGGTACTATCCGGTTGGCGCTCTGCTACAGCTCTGCTACAGGTTCACGGGCTCGTTCACCCGCACCTGGGCAAGGTCCGGGCGGGAGAGGTTCATCACCACTGGGCTCTTCGTAGTCCAGCGCCCCTTGGGAGAGTACAACGTCCCCGCCGGGAACCAGTAGCGGTGCTCGGATTCAGCTTGAGTAGCCAAGAACGCCACGGGGTCCAGATAGCCCTCCTCGATGGCCTTGCGGTTCATCCCGGGCCAGTAGTCCGGTGGAAGAGGTTTCCGCCGCACCTCAAAGTGCAGGTGGGCGAGGAAAGGTGCCCGCGGGTCCCCCTTCCCCACGCTCCCGATGGCCTCTCCCGCCAGCACCACGTCTCCCTCCTCCACGGCGACGAAGGCGAGGTGCGCGTACTGGGTGGCGAGGTACGGGAGCCCCAGGAGCTGGGCCAGGGTGGGGTGCTCAATCAGGACGATGTTCCCCCACACCCGGTGCGTTCCGGCGTGCACTACCCTCCCCGCCGCCACGGCTACCACGGGGTAGCCGTAGTCCTGGTCCCCGCTCGTCCCTTGGAGGTTGTAGTCCACCCCGGGGTGCTCGGCGGGGGGAAGGCCAGCCTTGCGGCGCCACTCGGGATAGCGAGGGTCCAGGAACCCCGCGTCCACCCGGGCTCGGCGAGCATCGCGGAAGGGGTGCAGGACCCTCATCTCCCACCTCCGTACTCTCTGAGGACTACCCGGACCAGCCTGGGGAGGGCCAATAGGGCCATGCCTGAGGCGCGAAGGAAGAGGTCCAGGTCATACGCGTCTCCACCTGCGTAGTGCCGCCAGAGGATGACCCCGGCCAGGTAGAAGCTTCCGCCCAACGCCTCCACCCGTTCCTCCCACCGGGTAGGGAGGCGGGCCAGAAAACCGCCCAGGATGAGCACGATGGCGTAGACGGAGTAAGCGGTGATGATGGCGCGGGAGAGCTCCACCCCGAGGAGGAGGAGGACGTCAACCCCGCTCATCCCTCACCTCCTTTCCGCTTGAGGATCTCGCGCACCCCGAGGAGAGCCCCCCACACACTCCCGATGAGAAGCGCCCAGCCCTGCGGAATGTCCTCCCCGGTGAGGAGGGACCGGATGAAAAACCCCACCCCGGCCAGGGTGGTGAAGCTAAGTAGGACGTACTCCGTGTATTTCTCCTTTTCCACATGTGCCCTCTTACCAGCGCGTCCCCACGCCGATGGCCCACCTCCATGGCGAAGGCCCGAGGAGGGGGCGGGCCACCTCAAGGCTGGCCCACCACCCCTCCAGGTAGAGCCCCACGAGGGAGTAAAGCCCTACTTGGGGCTCCGGCCACGAGCGCCATTCCGCCCCCAAAGCAACCTCCAGCGGGCCTTGAGACCAGACGACCTCCTCGGCGTAGCACACCGCCCAGAGCGGGGGGCCGTAGACCACCCGACACGCCGCACGACCGCCCGCCAGAGCGCTACCGCAGGCGAGAGCGGTCAGCGTCAGTGCGAGTATCGCCAGACGCACGGGACACCACCAGAGGCCCCTGGGCCACCGTCCGCCCGTAGAGCCCGAGGGCGGCCAGGACGGTGATAATCCAGTCCGGCACGGGCGGAAGCCCGGTCTCGGGCACCAGGGCGTTCCAGAGGCCGATGAGGCCCGCGATCAGGACGCTCCAGAAAGTTTTAGACCGCCAGAACGGCTTCATGTTTCACCTCCTTTCTTCTTGGGTGCTAATGGCTGACTCTTCGCACCTCCACCCTCCTGTCCTCCACCACCACGTACCCCGCGTGGGGCCAGGTGGGCCAGGCGGGGGCTATGACGAGACGCTTGTCCCACCCGGCCGCATCCCGGTTAGAGGGGCTCGTTTCCCATCAGATCTCCAGAGTTCAGAGCACGAAAGCGGGGCGGGCCCCGACATCCCACGACCGGTGGCCGCGCGGGAGGACCAGGTACAACGCGGCGAGCCCCGCGCCACCGCCATCCCACCAGTGGCCACCACGGATCGGGAGCCGTTCACCGTAGGGGCGGGCGAACAGCCTCCCCTTGGTGATGTGGGTGGTGTGCGGGACGAGCATCAGGACTTTAAGCAGGTTGGGCACGGTAATCCCGGTGTCCACCGCCAAATCCTTGTACAGGGCGGAGGCGTAGTCCTGATAGGTGTTCGAATCCCAACCCGCGGGGGGCGTCTTGGTGGTGGTGCGGAGGGTCAGAGGGCCCAGGTCCTGCACAGTGTTGTCGTTACTGTAGCTCTTATTGGGGTTGATGTCGTACTTCAGCGTTCCCGAGGTGCCGGGGCTCACCAGCGCCCCGTCTGAGGCCCGGATGGCCTTCCAGAGGGGAGAGGAGGCGCTCATGTCCGTGGAAGCGAAGGCCGCGTCGTTGTCGGGAATGATCTGAATCTCGCCGTCCACGAGCCGGAGACCCGCCACCCACTCCCACACGTTACCCACGAGGTCCGCGATGCCCGCCGGGGTGCCATCATGCCGCCAGGTGGCCGGTCCCGAGCCGGTTAGGGTGCGGCCGCTCCGGCCTTGAGCATACGTGTTCTCCCCCGGGGCGTCCCCGCTCTGGCGCGTCCCAGCCTCCCATTGAGCCTCGTGCGAACGTCCCCATTGGGTGTTGCCACGCACGGGGTCGTCCCCGGCTCCGCGGGACTTCCAAGTTAGCAGGGCAACCGCGGCCCATTCTGCGCTGGTCATCAGGTGGAAGCCCGGGCCGCTAGCGCGGGCATAGCCCAAAGCCTCATCGAAGTTGATCGCATTCGCGGGGTCCACCCCGGGCACACTGATAAGCTCGCCGTTGCTGACGATGCCCGGAAACTGACCGATCCAGATCTCCGACTTCACCTCGCCGCCCACCACGAAGGCCGGGTGGGGGCCGGTGCCCAGGGAGGGGTCAATGTCCTCCAGGTTGAACCGGGGGATCCTGCGCAAAAACACGGGCTGGCCCCGCTTGGTGTACATCACCGTGCACAGCCCACCGCTGGCCGCCTCCACCGCCTGCCGCAAAGAGTCCTTCACGCTGAAGATCATGCTGCACCTCCTTCAAACGGGAGCGGGAAGAGCCTGAGAACCACCCGCTCCAGGTCCAGTGGCTGGAGCCGCGCCTCGTAGACGGGCTCCACCCGCGTGCCGCCCTCCTCGTCCTCGTAGACCACCTCGCCCACCTGAACCTGCTCCACGCCCCGGGCGGGGAGGAGGAGCTCGGCCACGAGCCAGTCCGTGGGCTCCAGGCTGGCCTCCTCCCCCCGGGCGTAGACGAGGACCCGCCTGGGCTCTGGGCCGGAGAGGGCGTCCAGATCCAGCTCCAGGCCCCCGAGGTGGAGGGTAGTGCCCTCCAGGTGGGGCTCCCAGTACCGCTCGCCGTATGCCGTCGCGCGCTCCACCTGCATGCTCACCTCCAGGCCGGGTGGTAGGCCACCCAGCGCACCACGATGTCGTCCGCCGTGCCGCGGTTGCTGAGGGTGAAGGCGTTTTTAGTCTTGCCCACCACCTCCAGGGCCACCCGCCCCATGTCCGAGGCGCTCTCCACGTGAAGGAGGACGTGATAGTCGGTGTCGGGCATGGGGTAGGGCAGGGCCACGGTCACATCCGGGAGGACCGGGGGGAAGAAGGTGCTGGGGGTCACGGTGCGGATGTCGGTGATCGTCCCCGCGAAGGTCGCCCCCACGTCCCCCGCGGGCACCGTGATGCGGGCCAGGCCCAGCCCCCCCTCGGGCGCGGTGCTCCCCTCGGTGAGCTGGACCGCGCCGTCGTTGGTGAGGCTGAGAATGTAGGTCTTCGCGGTCGTCCCCGGGTTCGTGGGCACGGCGATGACGTTGGGCCGCTCCGCGTAGCGCATCCGTATCCCCCCCTGCACCGCCACCCCGGCGGCGATGGAGAGGGAGCGCCCGTTGCCTTGGCTAACCTGCAGCCCGCTCACCACGTACTTGCAGGGGATGTAGACCCTGCCCGCCTGCCAGACCCGTTGCCGCAGGTCGGCGAAGGCCTTGTGGGCCAGGGCGGCCTGGTCCAGGGCGAGGCTTCCCAGCACCGCCGCCGCCCGCATGGCCGCCCGGTCCCGCATGGCGTACTGGGCCATGATGCGGGCGAAGGCCCCGACCTCAATGATCTCGTTGGTGGAGCTGCGGACGAGCCCCTTAGAAGAGGTCTTGGGGATCGTCCCCCCGCCCGACTCTATGGTCTCCGCGGGCTGCCATTCGTCCGGGATGCCCCGGCTTGTCAGAAAATCCAGAAGCTCTTCAATCGTGGGCACGCTACACCTCCTCCAGCCGCACCGTGAGCCGATCTATGACCGTCATCCCCACCTCCAGGTCCACCGGGTCCCGGGTGCGGCGGTAGAGCATGACCCGGTTTCCGTTCTCATCCCTTGTGAAGAGGGCGATCTCCCGCAGGGTGCGCACCCCTAGGCCCTCCCAGGCCAGGGCGTACTCAAAGACCGCGCTGTCCCCCTCCAGGCGCTTGCTGATGAGGTTGGTGTAGACGGGGTTGGTGAGGCTACCGGCCGTAGCCGCGCCAGAAGTCCCCCACCCCGCCTCCACCACCGCGTCCATGAGGGCCTGGAGCATGAGCCGCTTCGCCGCTTGCGTGAACGCCATCTAGAACTCCACCTCCCCGAAGGGCGGGCCCTGCACCCTGCCCCGCTCCTCCGCCGCCCAGGCGAGGCCGAGCCCGAGGGAGGCCATAGAGGGCTCCCCGCCCGCAAAGGGCCAGCCGTCCAGGGGAGGGCCGTAGACCCTCCGCTCCACGGCCTCCGTCCTCGCCCGGGCCCGGGCCTCCCCCGTTTGCGGGAGGAGGAAGACCCCCCGGGGCACGGGGCCCCATGTGCGCCTAGAAACCACGCTCGCCGAAACTCCACTCCCCATCAAACTCCCCTCCTTCCAGTCGCCGCGAGTCCAGCCACGCGGTCCCACCGAGCCCCGCCACCCACGCCCCCCCTAGGACCTCGCCGAAGTAGAACTCCCCAAAGCGCCCGAGGTCCCAGACCTCTCCCGCCGGGAGGGCGGCGAGGCGCAGGACGCGCCCGTCCTGGAGGAGGAGGCGCACCTCCCGCAGGACCGCGTGGGCGGGCTTGAGCTCCTGGACCGCGTGGCGCAGGTAGGCCCGCTCCCGCGCGGTCCAGGGCCCCGCTGGACTGACCTCCAAAATGAACTCCGCCCAGGCAGGGCCCGTGAAAGCGCCCTCGTAGTCCCCAAAGCGCCAGGCGCCGTCAAAGTAGGTTTCAAAGGGTCCCTCTATTACCCTGGCGTGGAAGCCGAGGCGGGCGAGCTCGGCCTCCATGCCGGGCTTCGTCCCCGCCCGGAGCCACCAGTCCCAGGCGTGCCGGACGCGCTCCCGGTAGGAGGCGTCCGGCTCGTCGGGGGGGAAGCGGCGGAGGGCGCGGCCCTCCCCAACGAGGTTTAGGGCGTCCTCAGGGGCATAGCTGGGGTAGCGGGCCAGCACGGCGTCCCGTGCTCCGTCCACTGCCCCGTCCAGGACGCGCCCGAGCGCCCTGGCCCAGCGCCGCCCAGCCTCGTTTTGGAGCCAGGGGGGTTGGGCCTTCTCCATCCACTCCTCGTAGCTCATGCCGCCTCCTCGTAGCTGATCCCGCTAGCGTCCAGCACCAGGGCCTCTGTGGTCCCCAGGGCGATGTCTCCGGTGGGGCTGGAGAGCACCACATTGGTCACATGGGGACGGGCGAAGAGAGCTTCAATGATCCGGCTGCGGTAGAGGATGCCACCGATCGGAACCTCCCTTTGCATGGCGGCGAGTTCCCGGTCCACCGCCGCCTGAGCCTGGGTGAGGGCTCCGGGAACGGCGTAGACCACGCCTGAGAGGGCCACCACGCGCGGGGTAGCGGCGTAGACCAGGACGTTCGCCGTGAGCGGCCTGCGGGCCTGGACATAGGCGTCCACGACGCCCACCACCTCGCTCCCGATACCCCCCTCCCCCCAGATGACCACGTCCACAGTCCCCTGACCCCTGGGGTGGTCGTCCAGTATCCGCACCTTCGTCACGCTGGGGTGAGCGGTGAGGGCCCAGTACTCGTAGGCCGCTTTCGTGGCCCCGCCCCCGAGCTCCGCCCAGCGCGCCCGGCACCTGGCCCGTAGCTCCTCGTCTGTCTCCTCGTCCGCCCCCGCCTCCACGAGCCACCCCGTGGGATTCACCACGCTCACTCCCGGCAGGGGGGTGTGGAGGACGGTGATGGCCCCGTCCGGAACATTGAAAAGTGCCCCAGGGGACTCCGCCTGGACGATGAGGTCCAGGGTGCCCCCTTGGGGGAGGGTGCCGCCCGTGATGTTGCTGTAGCGCTTCCCGTCCGCCGTCCCCACCCAGAGGTCCCCGGGGCCGATCTCATAGGGACCGAACCCCGGCAGGGCGGAGAGGCGCACCACGCCACAGGTAAAGGCGGCGGGCTTCCGCTTGAGAGCATAGAACTCCTCTGCCAGGAGGTCCAGCCACGGGCCGGACGCGGTGGAGAGGTAGCCCCCCCGGGCGATGGCTGCCACCATGCGCCACAGGTCCTCCAGCCCCAGGGCCGGGGCTTCCACGGCCACGTGCCGCCCCACCGCACCTGGGTTGAAATCGTTGAGGGGAAAACCCATGTCCCGCAGGGCCTCTATGAGGCGCTGGCGCAGCTGGTCCCGCGAGGGCGGAGTCAGGAGCTCATCCAGGGTAGGCATCCAGCACCTCCACGCTCACCCGGTCCACGCTGAGGACCAGGTCAAAGGGCCCTTGGTCCGTCTCCAAGCGCAGGGCCACCCGCACGCGGTGGTCCGGTTCTGGGGCCACGCTGGCCTCGGCGAAGCGCACCCGGGGGTCCTTCTCGGCCTCCTGCTCCACCAGGATGCGCATCTCCTCCAGGAGCTCTGGGGTCATGGCCTCGTTGAGGTAGCGCCGCAGGTCCAGCCCGTACCCCGGGGCGTACCAGAGCGCCCCCCTCGGGGTGATGTAGCGGCGGGCGATGGCCCGGGCCAGGTTCTCCAGGCCGGAGACCCGGCGCCAGGTCAGCTCTTCAGTGATGTCGGTCCCGAAGTCGGTCATGGTTCACCCCGAAAAGACCTTGGAACTGCCGCCGATTATCTGGCCCACAGCCACCCCCACCTGCACCGGGTCCCCCACCCGGGCCACAGGGGGGCCGTCCCCGGCAAGGAGGATTTGGGGGGCGTCCACCACGACCCGGACGGGGTCCTCCACCCGGATCTCTCCCGCTTCGTCGTCCACCCGGACCCGGCGGCCAGACACGGAGCGGATCTCTACCACCACCGTTCCCCCGGCCTCCCACAGGTAGGCCACGGGGCGCTCAGGGTTTCCCCCCTCAAACCCGAGGAGTACCCGGCTACCCGATTTGACCCGCACGTACGCCCCGGGGAGGAACACGCGCAGGGGCACCCGGACGAGGTGAGGGAAGCGCGGGTCGTCCGGGCGGAGGTCCAGGTGCATGTCCCCGTGGTCCAGGAGGACCTCCGCCGGGTAGAGGGCGAGGAAGTCTATGCCCTCGTCTACCCCGAGGGCCTTCAGAGCGCGAACGGCTCGCTCACGCACGCCACACCTCCATCGTGGCCTTCTCCAGCCGATAGACGATTCGGCTCACCCGGACGGGCACCCGCACCCCACCTAGCCAGAGGGTGGCCTCCGCGCCCGGGCGGAGGGAGAGGTCCAGGGGGGCTAGGTACGCCCCGGGGCCGAGGGCTTTCGCCCCGGGCACCTCGGGGCCCTTGGGCCACTCGGGGCGCTCCGCGTGGACCTTTCCGTCCTCGCCCACGTAGATCGCCCGCCCCTCCCGTTCCGCCAGCCGCCAGAGGAGCCGGTAGGCGCTCTCGGCGTGGCGGACCCAGGCCCTGAGGACGCTGGGCAGGTCCAGCGCCCCAGGCTTCTCCCCTACCTCCTTCAGGGCGTCTTCCGCCACCAGGCGGGCGGGCACGCCCTGGTAGTAGCGGGGGCGCAGGACGCGGTGGAGGGCGCCCGCCCCGGCCACCCAGCGCACCAGGGGCCAGCCCTCCGGGGTGCGCATGATCTGGACGGGCGTGCCATGGAGGACGAGCTCCACGTCGTCATGGAAAAGGCGCAGGGGCGCCCGCGCCCCTTCGGTTACGGAGTGCTCCCCGTGAGGGACCCCGAGGAGGAGGGTGGCGTGGGCCCGTCCGGGGTAGGGCCGCACCACCTCTCCGGTGGCGATGGGGTCATTCCCAAGGATGAAGCTCGCCATAGCTACCTCTTAGGCGGAGGCGGGGGAGCCTTAGAGGGGCGGTCCACCTCCAGGACGCTCGCGCCCTGACCGAGGAGCCCGTCCCCGCCTCCGGCGCCGCTGCCCTGCTGCTTGGCGGCCTTTTTCGTCCTCGTCTCCGGCCACCACTCCTGGAAGCGGAGGGTGAGCCGGTACCCCTCCCGCCAGTCCAGGGGGGCCTCCTCTAGGTCCACCAGGTAGACCTCCCGGATGCCCCAGCGGTGCGTGGCGGGGTGGACGAGCTGGACAGGGGTGTGCTTCTCCGCCCCGCGCCGGTTGCGGTAGACCTCGGCGAAGCGCCGGATGCGGTCCAGCTGGCCGAAGTCGGCCACGCGTACCTCCACCGTGACCTCCGCCGGGGAATAGCCGAGCTTCGTGGACACCACCCCGTCCTGCCCCGGCACCTCCACGGTGGACTCGCGCAGGCCCCCGCCTCGCACGCTCACCCGCACCTGCCCCACGATGTCCGCCTTGGGGTCGGGGGCGATGCGCCAGCGGCTAGGGCCCACGATGACGAGCTCGTCATGCGTCATGGCCCACCTCCGAGGCCAGGGCCTCGAGGCCCAGCACCACGATGCGCCCCGCCGCCCAGTGGTCTATGGCCGCCACCACCTCGCGGGCCACCTTCCGTGGATCCTGTGCCCCGTTCACGTGGATGTGGACCACGGTCTCCCTCGTGGTAGGGGCTAGCGCGGTCACGACGGGGTGGAGAGGAGCGGGAGGGGGCGGGGGAGCCTCGGGCGAGCGGAGAGTAGGCACGACCTTCAGCCCCACCACCTCAGGAGCCCTGGGCGGCCTGGGGATGTCCACCACCTCAGGAGCCCTGGGCGGCCTGGGGATGTCCACCACTGGAAGAACTACATCAGAGGGAACGGGCGAGAACGCTTTTAGAGGCTCCAACTTGGGAAGGGCCACCTCTAGAGGCTCCAACTTGGGAAGGGCCACCTCTAGAGGCTCCAACTTGGGAAGGGCCACCTCTAGAGGCTCCAACTTGGGAAGGGCCACCTCTAGAGGCTCCAACTTGGGAAGGGCCACCTCTAGAGGCTCCAACTTGGGAAGGGCCACCTCTAGAGGCTCCAACTTGGGAAGGGCCACCTCTAGAGGCTCCAACTTGGGAAGGGCCACCTCTAGAGGCTCCAACTTGGGAAGGGCCACCTCTAGAGGCTCCAACTTGGGAAGGGCCACCTCTAGAGGCTCCAACTTGGGAAGGGCCACCTCTAGAGGCTCCAACTTGGGAAGGGCCACCTCTAGAGGCTCCAACTTGGGAAGGGCCACCTCTAGAGGCTCCAACTTGGGAAGGGCCACCTCTAGAGGCTCCAACTTGGGAAGGGCCACCTCTAGAGGCTCCAACTTGGGAAGGGCCACCTCTAGAGGCTCCAACTTGGGAAGGGCCACCTCTAGAGGCTCCAACTTGGGAAGGGCCACCTCTAGAGGCTCCAACTTGGGAAGGGCCACCTCTAGAGGCTCCAACTTGGGAAGGGCCACCTCTAGAGGCTCTGAGGCCCTAGGGGGTTCGGGGCGCTTAGGCGCGCCCTCCGGCAGTCTGATGGCGGCCTCTATCGCAGGAGCCACCTGCGTCGCCTGGAGCAGCGTTTGGGTGGCCCGCTCCACCATAGGCGCAGCGTTTTGCAGGCCCACGGCAAGGCCTAAGGCGGTCATGGCTCCGATGTGGGCGAACACCCGCGAGGGGGAACGGATGCCGAGCCCCTCTCTGGCCCCGTCCCCAATAGCCCGGGCCACGCCTTTCCCCCACTCCCACGCCTGGCGGGCCACGCCCCCCGCCGCGTCCAGCGCCCGCAGGAGGAGGTCCCCGCCAGGGACACGCCGGACGATCTCCCGCAGGCCCTCCACGAAGCGGCTCCCCGCCCCACGCACGGCCTCCACGATGCGGCCCGGCAAGGAGCGGAACCAGTCCCATACCGCCCTTCCAGCCCCCAGGGCAACGTTCACGAATCCGGCCCATGCGGACCTGGCTTGCGAAGTAAGCGTGCCCCACAGCTTGCCGAAAAACGCCTTGATGCTGTCCCAGTTGCGGATGATGTAGCCCACGGCAAACGCCGCCGCCGTAGCCACCAGCCCCCAGGGGGTGGCCAGCCGGAGGATGGTTAGCGCCCCCATGCCCAAGCGGGCCAGCATGGGGCCCATGCTGGAAGCCGCGGCCATGATGGCCGCCCGGTGGGCCACGGCGTAGCGCAGGGCGGCGAGCCCCGCGCGGCCAAACCACAGCACCGCCAGCCCGCCCCAGCGCACCACGCTCCCCGCCATGCCCAGGGTGAGGAGGTTGAGAAGCCGCCACGCTCCGGCCAGGGCGATTCCCATTCCCAGGAGCCGGAAGCCAGAGGTGGTGGAAGCCTCCATGCCGCCTGCTGTGCTTCCGAGCGCTTGGGCCACGGCGTTTAGAACGGGGGCCACGGTTTGGGCCACGCTTTGAGCGGCTCGGATGCCGTCCATGACCCCGCGCCACGTCTCCACGATGGCGGGGCGGATGCGCTGCCACGCCAGGCTCACCTGGGCAATCGTGCGCTCCACGCTGTCCAGGAAGCGGTTCAGGTTGGCTTCGGCCCTCGAGGGGTCGGTAGCGTCGGCGAGGCTACCAAACACGCTCCTAAACGCTCCACCGATGTACCGCTCCAGCATCGCCTTCAACCTTTGCCCCGTCCGGCGGGTGGTGTCGGTGAGCGTTACCAGGTTGGCGAGGGTGTTGCGCACGGGGTCAAGGTTGATGTCCATTAGGAGCTCCGTGGGGCGGGAGCGCAGCGTGGACAGCAACCCGGAGATGCTCCGGCTGGTGCGGTCCATCATGGAACCCAACCGCCCACCGGAGACGGTATCGCGCAGCGCTTCCAGGACCGCAACGATGCCGAGGTCGGCGGATATCCGCCCCGCCTCCTGCAGCTTGCGCACGTCGTCTGCACTTTTGCCGATGCGGCGGCCCAAAACCTCGTACACCTTACCCAGGGGCACCCCGGCTTCGGCCAGCTGCATGAGCTCCTCGCCCTGCAACCGGCCCTTGGCCCGGATCTGCTGGATGGCGTAGAGCACCCGGTCGATAACCCCTTTGTCAAACCCCTTGAGGGCGGCCAGGTCGCCCACCCCCTTGAGCACCACGGGGATCTCCACCGGCTTGAACCCGGCGGTGAGCAGCCGCTGGTAGGCGTCGATCACATCCCGGGTCTCAAAGGGGGTGGCGGCGGCGAACCTGACCGCCTCCCGCATCATCCGCTCCGCCTCCTCGCGGCTGCCTAGGAGGGTCTGGAAGGCGATGAGGGTGTTCTCCTTAAACGAAACCGCGTCTATGACGAGCTTGGCCCCGTACCCCGCCGTCCCGGCGATGAGGAGGTTGCGGAGGTTGAAAACGCTGGAGGAGAGGGCGGCCATCTCCGCCCTGGCCCTGGCCGCCCCGGAGGCGAGGGCCGCGAACCCTCCTCGGGCCGCCCCCACCCCTGCCAGGGCCAGGGAGAGGGAGCGGGCGGCGTAGCCCGTCTCCCTGAACTCCGCCCCCATGCCCGCGCTGGCCGCGCGGGCGGCGGAGGTAGCCCCCACCACCGCCCGCTGGAACTCCCGCACCTGTCTGACGGCGGCGGTGAGTCCGGCAACCTGGGCGCGAAGCTCAAAGATCCACTGCAGGCGGTTATCCACGGTCGGGGATGAGGGCCAGGTGGCTCGCGGCCTCCAGCATGGCCCCGGCCGCCGCCTCCGGGGAGCGCTCCCCCCTGCGGTAGGCTAAGAGGCACTTGGCGGCCAGGGCCACGTTCCGCTCCTTCAGGATTTGCTGGTAGACCTCAACCGAGCGGCGCCAGAAACCGGGCCTCCTCGTCCTGGGCCAGGGCGATGAGGTCGGCGGCAATGCGCGGCACGAGCCCAGGCCGCTGGCGAACGATCTCGGCGAACTCAGCGCGCGAGGGTTTCAGGAGACAGTCCAGGACCAGAGTCTTCTGCGCCGCGTAGAGGTTCGCCCCCTCACGGGCGGCGGTAGCCACGAAGCGGCTGTATTCGGGCTCCTGGGGCGGGCGGAAGTACGCCTTGCCCCAGCGCCCCTCGGCCACGTAGACCTCCCCGTGCTCCAGGAGGAGGTCCTGCTCGTCTGCGGGTTTCAGCTCAGGCATCTACCCCTCCTCACTTGGCCCGGAAGGGGGCCTTGGACCGGGGCAGGACCTCGAGGGCCTTCCCCTTGAGCTCCACCATCACCGGCTCCGCTCCCTTGGACACGCTCACGCTCCCCCCGCCCGTGGGGCGGAAGGCGCGGATGAGGTCCACGGTGGTCTGCCCGTCCGTGCCCGCGTAGACCACCTGGATGTCCATCTCCTTGTCCTGGAACCCGTTGCCCCACTTGTCCAGGAGCTGGTCGTAGATGTCCTTGGGGAGCTTGACCGTCACCTCCACGGGCTCCACCATCCCGGGAGTGCGGCCCACGGGCTTCCCCTGCTTGTAAATGTACTCCTCCTGGACTTCGGGGACGCTGTACTCCACCTCGGCGTCCACAGGGATGGTCTCCCCGTCAATTATGAGCTCCACCGAGGAGAAGTCGTAGAGCTTGGTGTTCCTGACCTCCATTCAGATCACCCCACCTTCAGCGCCGGGTTCTCAAACCCGATCTCCACGCTGATGAACTTGGCGTAGCCCAGAGGGATGATGGCGATGGACACGGGGAGGCGGCGGGAAGAGAGGATGTTCTCCGTGCGGTCCACCGTCACCCGTACGGCGGGCTGGCCCTCTATCTCGCTCACCTTCCCCTTCAGAGCCGCTCTGAGCATCCCCGCGATGTACCCTTCCACCCGCACCGCGTCCTTCTCGGCGATGCCCCCCGTAGCGGGGTCCACGCGGATGGACTCGTTCACGAACCTAAGCCCCGCCTGGTACGCCACGGTGCAGGCCAGGTCCATCACGGAGCGGTACTGGTCCAGCTCAAAGTCCGAGCCGGGCGGGGCCATGAGCCGGCCCTGGGTCAGGTAGTAGCCCGCATACGCCGGATAGGTGCGGGCCGTGGTGAAGCGAGCTTCGTCCAGGCCCGGGCTGACATACTCGTCCCGGTGGAGCCGCACCACCCCCACCAGGGGGCCAGAAGCCACCCGGCCCACGTCCTCCTGGGCGGGGCGGGCTGCCCGGCGTCCCGCCCACAACCACGAGATGGGCCTGCGGTGGATGCGCCCGGTAATGGGGCTGGCGATCTCGGCGTACCCAGCCCCCACGCCCACCCGCGTGGAAGCGAAGCTGGCCCAGTCAGTGCGGAGCTGGCTGTCCGACTTGTCCTCGGCGTCCAGGATGGCCCAGATGTAGCGGTGCTGGCTGGCCGCCTCCCCCATGCGGGCGTCCACGGCGGCGGCCACTGCTGGGGTAGCCGCCCCCACGACGTGGATAAACTGGTAACGGAGCTGGGCTTGAGCGAAGAGGGCGTCTATGGCGGCGTTGAGGTCGGTCAGGGTGTAGCCGGGGGCGGTGGTGGTAAAGCGGAACTCGTCCCCCTGGACAAAAGAGGGTTCGGTGGCGCCGTTGGTGAAGGTGAGGGTGAGCCCCGTGCCGGGCAGGGTGTAGGTGCCCCCAGAGGGCACGGCGATCTCCGGGCTCCAGTTATCTCCGCCGTCCAAGGAGTAGACGAAGGCGGCAGTCCCCCTGGCCCCGGTGCGGGTGATGCGGACGACCACCTCGTAAGCGTCCAGGGGGCTACCGCTTGCCGCCAGGGTACCCGTGCCCGTGCCCGTTTTGCTGATGGTGCCCACGGTGCCCGCCACGCTGGCGTTCACCCGGATCGCGTAAATGGCCCCCGCCCCCTGGGCGAAGGCCACGCCGATGGCCTCCAGGAGAGGGCCAGACCCAAAGGTTTCCTTAGCCCGCTTGGTGTCGGAGAGGGCCACCACCTCGTTCACGGGCCCCTGGCTCGCCACGCCGATCTTGACGTGCACGCCCTCTCCCAGGGCCGGGAGGACGCCCAGGTTGCCGTCCTGGATGTTCAGGTACACCCCGGGCAGGTTAGCCATTCCTGATCACCTCCCCCTGGGCCGCCTCAAGGGCAGCCTCGTACTCCTTGCGGGTCACCTCCTGCCCCAGGGCCCATCCCGCCTTCGTCTTGGCGGCGGCGAGGAGCCACCCTGGGGTGCCGAGCTCCCGCGCCCACTCCTCGTAGGGGCGCCGGGGCTCTTCCTGAACCTCTTGGGTCTCGTCCTTCCTAGGCATACTCAACCTCCGCACTGCATGGCTAACTGCTCCAGGATTACGTACTGCTCCCGCTCTTCCACCGGGGCCACCACCTCGAGGCCCAGCCGGTAGGCCACCCCCAGGGCGATGGCTCCCCCCTCCACCCACTCCCCGTCCCGCGGCTGGGCGAGGGTGCCCAGCCGCTTCCGCAACGCGGTGAGGACCTCCGCCAGCATCCCCTCCACGTCCGAGTAGGCGCTGGCCCAGAGGTAGAGGGAGAGGCGCACCCGCCGGGCGTAGAGGGGGCGGCCTGTGGGCGCGGGGAAGGTGTACTGGGTGGAGGCCTCCAGGGTCTCCCGCTCGGGCACCACCACCAGACGGGGCGGGTGGGCGTGCTCGTCCAGCCCGGCGAGCCCCACGTAGATGGGCACGGCGGGAAGCTCCTGGGCGAGGACCTGGATGAACTCCGCGATCACAGCTCGGCCTCCAGCCAGGCGGCGATAGCCTCGCGCATGCGCTCGGCGTACTCCCCGAGGTCATGCCCCTCGGGGAAGAAGGGCCGGGCGGGGAGCACCACCCGGCTAGCGGTGACCCACCGCCCTCTCCCGCCCTTCCGCGCCCCACGCCCCCCGGCCAAGCGAAAGCGGAGGTAACGTGCCCGGCGGGGGCGGATCACCGCCCCGAACTGGTGGGCGGCGGCGTAGCGCACGTTGGTGCCGATGACGAAGCCTCGTTCGGTCACATTCTGCACGGAAAACGACCGCCGCAAGCGCCCGGTGTCGGAAAGGGTCTGCCCCCCTTCCAGCTGGGCCCGGAGGGAAGGCGGCCACGCCCTCCCGTACGGGTCGGTGGCGGTGCGGAAGCGGTCCATGAGGGCGCTCATGGCCCCCTCCGCCGCCGCGCGGGACACCTCCCGCAGGGCCCCGGGCCGGGTTAGCCGTTCAAAGCCACGCAGGAGCCGCTTCAGCTCGTCAAAATCCCCGCGCACACTCACGGCCACCTCCGCTCGCGGGTCACGGCCTGGACGGCGGTGGAGGAAACCTCGGGGGTAGCGTCCTCTACCCCGGGGTCCACCTTCCCTGCGGCCACCCCCTCCAGCCAGCGGATGGCGTCCTCATAGCGCATGCGCAGGTTCTCCTGCCCGGGCCGGGTGGGGTCGTACCCCCTCCGGCTCATGAGGTCGTAGGCGGCGATGAGGGCCACGGCCCGGGTGAGCCCGCGCCCCCAGGAAGCGAGGGGGAGGTCGTAGCGGGCCCGGAGGTAGGAGTCCGCCAGGGCGGAGGCAGCCTCGAGGGCCGCCTCCTGCTCCACGTCCGGGATGGAGGCCAGGGCCGCCTCGGGAAGCCCGAGGGCGCGCAGGTCAGCCCTGCTGGCGTAGGGCATGCCTGATCTCCTCCAGGAGCTTCTTTCCGATGCCCTTTATTCCCAGAAGGGCATCGTCTGGGGCGTCCCGCACCGCCTCGAGGGTGCCGTACCCCGCCCCGAGCAGAAGCGCCCGCCCCGGGAAGTTCTCGGGAAGGGGGGTGGTGGTACTGGAGGGGGCTTGAGCTTCCTCCTCCCCCCCGTAGCGCCAGCGGCGAAACGTCGTCAAGCCCATCCCTTACCTCACTGGGTGATAAGCCGCACCACCGTGGGCTTGTCGCTTCCCGGCAAGCGAGAATAGCGGTGGGCGGCATAGTAGACGTTCACCGCCACCACCGTGGAGTCGACCAGGATGTCCTTGTCGGTCTCAACGGTGGGGGTGCCGTTGTACCACAGGGCCAGGGCCCCACGGCGCACGATGAGGGTCACGTACTTGGTGGGCGTGCCCGTAATGACAGGGGCCCGGTCGGAAACGATGAGGGGAAGCCCCATCACCCGGGGCAGCCCACCCTGCTGGGCGTCCACGAAGATGGGTTGGCCCGTGGTGTCCTTGAGCTTGCGCAGGTCCGCCAACACCTTGGAGTGGACAATGACGGCGGCCACGTCCACCTGAGCGTCCCCAAACTTGGCCAGGGCGTCCACGAGGGCGTCGTAGGTGATGGTGCCCGTGGATGCATCCTGGGTGGCCACACCCCCGCCCGTGGTGCTGTTGGCGGCTTCCACCAGGGCCCGGTCAAACTCCCGCTGGGCCCCTTCCAGGATCTGGCGGGTAGCCTCAGCGTAGGGGTCGGCGTACATGGCGGCCAACTGCGCCCACGAGTTGACCTCAAACGCCTTCCCCGCCCGACGCACGGTGGCCTCCTCCGAGGTCATGGAGAGCTTGGTAACGGTAAGGGGCGCTCCTTCAGCCACCTGCTCAAACTCGCCCAGGATGCCGAAGTAGGGCACCTTCACCTTGTCCCCGCCGCGCACCCCACCGGGTAGGGTGCGGCTTTCCACCACCGCATCCGTGCCGTAGAGGGCAATGCGGTTGGGCCACGCGCCCGCCACCGCGTCCGCCAAAACCTCCGGAATGATCAGATCGGCCCGAGTCGTTGCAGGCATCTTCTACCTCCTAGTAGCCCAGGGCCCGCTTGCGTAGGGCCCGGTACACCTCCGGGTTTTCCCGGTACAGCTCAGCCCGCTGCGCGGGGCTGAGCTTATGCCAGTCCAGCCCCTCCTGCCCCACAGGGGGCTCCTCTGCCCCGTTGGAAAGGACCACCCTGGGGGCCACCCGCAAAAACGCCTCCAGCGCCTCGGGAGTCTGGCTCTCCGCCCAGGAGAGCATGGCCGGGGTGAGCTTGCCCTCCCTCTTCCCCTCCTCAATGAGGCGGGCCAGCCGCTCCTTCCTCCGCTCCTCCTCCAGCGCGGCCAGCCGCTCCTGGACCCGGGGCAGCTCCTCGTGGGCCTGCTTCCAGGCCAGGAGCACCGCCTCGGCCTCGTCCTCCCGGCGCGTCCCCGTCAGGGCGAAGACCCGTTCCGGGAACGCCATGAGCCTGCGGAGAACCGCTTCGGCCTCGGCCTCGCCAGCGTCCTCCCTAAGCCCTAAAAGCCTCAGAACCTTCTCCATCCTCGTCCTCCTGGTCTCCTCCCGCTCCCAGGGGGCCTTCTCGCCCCACTGGTGGTAGTGGGCCGCGATGTGCCTCCTCACCGCCTCCAGCTCCGCCTCTGGGATGTCCACGCCACCACGCGCCCCTTGCAGAACGGCGGCGGCGGCGTAGACCCCCCTTTTGTGCACCACAAGCTTCCCGTCCACCACGTCGTGGTGGGGGAGCTTGTGGGAGCCGAAACTCTCTGGGTCCGTGGCGTCGTACCACGCAAACGCCCGGCGGTATTTGCCCCAGTCAATGGTGTCCTTGTCCCCGCTCCCGTCCCGGCTGGCCCAGCGCCGGACCCGGGCCAGGGCGGCGTCCGCGTCCCAGGAGGAGCCCTCGTAGACCGGGCCCGACTCAAACCCCACCGCCTTCGCCACCAGAGGCTCCATGCGCTTGGTGGCCGGGAGGTTGGTGAGGGCGAGGTTGATGAGCTCCACGATGCGCCCCTCCTCGTCCACGTAGAAGGCGGGGCTGAAGTAGCGGTACTCCCGGTTGCGCAAAAGCTCCATAGCCCTCGGGGTCCACTCCACGTTCACCGCCCAGAGGCCGTCCTCCCGGACCTCGAGGTCAAACCACCCGGCGGCGGGGACGGGGCCGTTGGCCACGGGCTCCAGGGCCTGGTGCTCGTAGTCAATGGAAAGCCGGTTGCCGTAGTCCCGCCAAGCCTGCATCACCCGGCGGGCCGCCTCCTGGTCAAAGAGAAAGACCCCCTTGGTCGTCTCCACGCGACCGAAGGGGAAGATGCGAAACTCGCGGGGGGGCTCGCCCCCGGGGACGGGGATGGTCAGGGCATGCCGTGTCATGGTCCACGAAAACCCCCCCGGGGCTTCCCGGGGGTAGAGTTATCCGAGCTTAGCTCTAGGATAGCACACCTTGCACTCCGCTACAAGGGGTGCTAGAATCAGGGCAAACCCACCGGGCTGGGCCTGGGTTCCCGATAGCCCGGTGCAGGACGGGCGCCCCTCCAGGGGGGCGTTCCCCGTTTTATTTGGCCACCCACCGGAGAAACCCCACCCGCTGGTTTTGGAGATAGGCGTAGTCCCTAGACTCCACGAAGGTCAGGGCTACCAGGGCCCCCCGGTGCACCTCCGCCGAGAGGACCAGGTGCCGGTCCCGCCCCTCCCGGTAGACCTTCAGGTACCGCTGGCGGAAGACCACTCGCCGCTCGTGCTGAAGGGGGAGGAGCCAGACCTCCTGCGGGGTCCGCACCAGGTCTGGGAGCCAGGCGAGGAAGCGCTCCCGCCCATCCCCCTTGAGGTGGCCCACGAGCCCCCGGTCCACCAGCACGGGGAGGCCCGTGGGGTCCACGAGGAGGGCGGGGAGGCCTCCCAAGCGCTCCTCCAGGAGGGCGAGGAAGCGCGCCTCCCCCACCTCCGCCAGCGTGGGCAGGAGGTCTCCGGGGGCGGGCGTAGGGTCCAGGCGTTCAGGTAGGCCGTAGGAGCGCCAGGTGGGTGGCTCCCCGGCGAAGGCGGGCGCCCAGGGGAGGCGGGCGGCGTCCCTTTGGCCCTTGGCGTAGCCCTCCACCCACTCCTCCTCCGCCGGGGAGAGGCCGAAGCCCTCCTGCGGGGGGAGGCTGGGCAGGGTCTGGGTCACGCCCCGCCGCTCGGCCTCCGCGCGGGTGAGGGCCCGCACCCCGCTCCGGCAGTTGTGGTGGAGGGGGGGCCAGTTGGCCTTCCACCACGGGTCGTCCGCCGGGCGCACCACCCCGTCCCGGGCCCGGCAGATCTCCGTGGTGCGGGCGTCCAGGACGGCATCGTACATGAGGTAGGGGTGGGAGCGGCGCACCGCGGGGTCCTGCAGCTGATCCCACCGGCCGGCGGAGTACGCCGCCTGCACGTTGTTGCGGAAGACCGTCTCCAGGTGCCCCCGGCTCCACCCCCCGCCGAGGATGGCCAGGGCTTCCTTCCGCCACTCCTCCAGGGGCGTCCCCTCCTCCAGGGCCCGGAGGACGCTCTGGTGGAGAAGGGCGAGGCGGTCCAAGAGGGCCACCCCGGCGGCGGTGAAGGCCCGCCGCCGGGCCTCCTGGGTGAGCTGGCCCCACTCCCCCTTGAGGAGGGGCACCTTGCCCCGGAACCACTCCGCCGCCTCCTGGAAGCGGAGGGGGTCCGCGCTAACGCTCCACATCCCGGATCACCGAGTACCGCCCCGCCAGTCCCGCGAGGACCAGGGCCCGCTCCGTGAGGGTGGCCACCTCCTCAGGGGAGGCCTCCCGGAAGCGGCGCATGAGGAGGCCCCGCACCTCCTCGTAGCTCTGGGCCTGGGCGAGTTCGGCCTCGAGGCCCGCCAGGGGGTCGGGGAGGCGGGATAGGAGGCGATCCGCGAGGGCGTCGGCGTAGAGCTGGCCCTGGACGAAGCCGGGGGCCTCCTGGGGCGGGTCCCCCGAGGCGAGGCGCACGAGCCCCTGCCCTTTCCGCACGGGGAGGCCGTACTCCTCCAGGAGGGCGTCCAGGTCCACGTCCACCCCCGCCTGGGCGAAGGTCGCCACGGCCTGGGCCAGCCTCTGCAGGGTCTCCGCCCGGGCGGCCAGGTCCTCGGGGGGCCTGGGGTCCCAGCGGGGCCAGGGGGCGAGGGCGGGGTCCCCCGCGTTCCACTCGGCCCAGAGGGACAGGACGCCGTTTCTGAGCCCGGTGGCTAGGGTCTCCACGTCCGCCTCCAGGAGGTCCGCTCGCACGGCCTCGTGCACCCGCGCGGCGGCGTAGCTCCCGCCCTGGACGTCCGTGGTGAGGTTCTGCCCGAGTATGGCGATGGTCATGGCCCGGTCCGCCCAGGCGATGGCCTCCGCTTTGGAGCGCCACACCTCCGCCGAGGGCGAGAGCACGTCCAGCCGCCACCCCTCGGGGAGGACGAGGCCCGTGTCGCCTCCGAGGTCCGCCAGGAGCTGGGCGAGCTCCTTCCCCGTATCCCCCGTGGGCCCATCGGTGTAGGCCACCCTGAGGGCCCCCACCTCGTTGTCACGGGCCCAGTACCGGATGGCGTCAGCTTTCACCAGCCAGGGGAGGGCGAGGGTCCGCCAGAGCCCCTTTTCCCACGGGCGCTTCGGCCCGTAGGGGGTGTAGAGGAGCCACATCCCCCGCTCCAACGGATGCTCCTGCCCTGTGGCGTCCCGCACGCGCCACTCCCCGTCCCGCATCACCAGGGCCCCGGGGTTCCAGACGTCCAGCTTGGGCCAGAGGAGGCCGTCCTCCTCCACCCACGAGAGGGCGGCGAGGCCCACCCCGGTGAGGAGAGCCCAGACCATGAGGTCGTGCAGGACCTCCTCGGGGAAGAGGCTCCACCACCGCTCCTCCAGGAGCTTCGCCCAGCGCTCCCCGCCGGGGGCGGGCTCCAGAGTGAAGGGGAGGCCCAAGAGGCCCCGGACCCGCACGGAGAGGACCCCCTGCGCCCGCTCGTCCCCCAAGATGGCCCGGGCGAGCTCGGCCACGGGCCGCATGTCCCCCTGCTGGGCGATGGCCCAGACGGTGCGGACCTCCGCCGGGGTCCACTCGGCCCGGAGCCAGCCCCGAGGCTCCTGGTAGGTGTTCATCTTCTCCTTAGCCATGAATCTCCCGCCATATCTGGAGAAGCCTGGGGCGGGCTAGGACATAGCCCACCCGGTCGGGGCGAGGGGACCAGAGGAAGGCCGCCAGGTCCCGCGCCTCCCGGCTCCGCTCGTGAGGGGGCCGGTCCAACTCCAGGGCCCTGCGGAGCGCCGCCCTCACCACGTCCCAGGGGTACCAGCGCCCCCCTACCCGCAGGGCGTAGCTCCCCGCCTGACCCACCAGCCGCTCCACCTCCCCCCGGCGCCCCCGGCCAGGAGGCCCCACGCGGCGCATGCGGGCGTTCAGGGCCCCCCAGAGGAGGAGGGCGGGATCAGGGCCAGGGCGACCTCGGCGCTCTCGTACGTAAGCCCGCAGCGCCCGCACCTGTACCGCCGCACCAGCATCACGTCCGGCCATACCCCCTCCACGCCCACCCGCCCCCTGGACTCCACCTCCGTGGAGCCGCACCGGGGGCAGGGTAGAGTCTTGCCCAGCTTAGCCCTAGTATACAGCTCTTTGGAGCCCACTACCACCTCCCCTTCACCCGGTAGGGCCCACCTGTAGGGGCCGCATGCTGGGCCGCCCACACCGCAAGGGCCAGGGCCATGACCAAGTCGTCGTGCCCGCCGGAGGGGGCCGCGTACCGGAAGCCGCCCCCGGGCAGGGGGGAAGCCTCGAACGCCCGCAGCTCCTCCAGGAGGGGAGGGTACGGGTAGAGCTCCAGCGCCCCCCGCTCCAGGTGCACCACCAGCTCGCTCACCAGGTCCTCCTTGCCCACGCTCCCCTCCCGCCGCCCCCGGCCCGAGGTGATGGTTACCCCTCGGGCCAGGGGCCAGAGGGCGCGGATCTCCTCCAGCACCGGCCTGCCCACCCCCGTGGCGTCCACCGCCGCCCAAGCCCGGTAGCGCTCCAATACCTCCACCACCTTCCGGGCGGTGAGGGTGTAGGAAAGCCCCCGCCACCGGTCGGCATGCACCAGACGAAGGGGCGGCCCCAGCTCCAACACCACCACCGCCGTGTAGTCCTGGGCCTGGGCCAGGTCCACCCCGGCGGCGTAGCGCCCGCTCTCCTGGGGGAAGGTGGGGCCCTCGAGGGTCAGAGCCCTGGCCAGGGCGTCTTCGGCGAACACCCGCCCCTCCACGTCCGCCCACTCCGCCAGGATCTCCTGGCGGTACGCCTCCGCGGGCCGGGTGCGCCGGTACTCCTCCAACCACTCCCGGTCGAGGTAGGGGTTCTCGTGGCTCGGGGCGTGGTGGAGGGCCCAGCCCTCCACCCCCTCGTAGCGGGCCCAGAGCCGGAAGAAGCCGTTGCGCCCCCTGGGGGTGGAGGCGATCCACGCCACCCCGCCCGTGTCCAGGAGGGTGGGACCGATGGCGTAGTCCCACTGGGCCTCGAGGTCCGGGGCGAACGCCGCCTCGTCCAGGACCACCAGGTGGTAGGAGCGCCCCCGGGCCACGGCGTCTCCCGACGCCAGGGACCAGATCTCGATCAGCCCCCCTCCCCCTTCGGCGATGCGGGGGTGGGGGCTCTCCCGCATGGAGAGGAAGGGGGCCACCGGGGCCAGACGCCGCTCCAACCAGCGCCATATCTCCTCCTGGTGGGCGTAGGTGGGGGCGAACCAGCCCACCCGCCGCCCGCGCAGGAAGGCTTCCAGCGCCAGGCGCCCAAGGAGCCGGGTCTTTCCCCACCTCCTGCCGCAGCGCAGGATGTTGCCCCGCGGGCCAGCCTGGCTCAGCACCCTGAGCTGCCCGGGGTGCAGGGGCCTCACCACCACCCGCGGCTCAGTCGTCCGGGCCATCCTCCTCCACCAACCGGATCCGCACCTCCTCGACGCTGGCCACCTCCTGCCGCTCCACGTAGCCGCGGTGGCGGCCGAGGGTCTTCAGGTAGAGCGCCACCGCCCAAGGTTTGCCCTGCTTGATGGCTTCAAAAAGCTTCAGCTCAGCAACATCACCTATCACCTCCTCCCGCATCTGGCGCTGGAAGTCTTCCAAACCGAAGCGCTTGATAGCGCGGTAGAGGGTGGTGCGGTCGGTGCCCAGCAACTCGGCCGCCGGAGAAACCAGCCCGTGGGTTTTCCTCAGCGCTTCCATCACGGCGGTTTTGGTCAAAATGAGCTTCTTTCTCCTCAAGGTTCCCTCCAAATGTCGGCAAGTGTCACCCCGCCCTCCAGGCCCCCTGGCCCCCCAGGGCCTGCGGGCGAGTGGCCCCTGGCGACGCCGCTGTGGCGGGGGAGGGATTGGACCTCGCCCATGGTGCGGCGTCTCGGACCCGCCCCAAGATATGGGGCGCCCCGTGGGTTAGGGGCCGGGGCCACGCCCCGATTGGGCCAGTACCTCACGCCGGATGGCGTCAAGGGTCCATCACCTCCAGGTAGAGCTCCACCCTTCCGCCCGGCTCCGGTCTCCGGCGGATGAGGTGGATCTCCGCCACCTGGTGGTCGTCCTTCAGCACGCCCCCGTGCACGAGGGCGTCCAGGACGGCTTTGAGGATGTTGTCCAGGTCGCGCTTCCGGCGGTCCGGGGGGTAGGCGAAGAGGAACAGGGCCACCTCCTGAGAGATGCGCCCCTTCCCATTCCTGGCCTCCCGGAGCCGCCAAGCGGCCTCATCCCGCCACGCCCTGGCGCGGGGGGACAGGTAGCGGGCATTGTCACGGGCGGCCCAGTAGTGATTGACCGAGGGGGGCCAGGGCAAAGTGGCCCTCATGACTCCCTCCTTGGATAGACGGTGTAACGGATGCCCTCGCGGTAACCGGTGGAGCACATGCCCAACTCCACGGGCCGCCCGGTGGCGTCCGCAATGCGCTGAGCCTCTTGGGCTGCCGCTTCCCGGTGGGCGAAGGTTTTCACCCGGCTATAGCCGTTTTCCCGGTAGCGTACGTACCAAAGACGCTTCACCCCACCACCTCCAGGATGAAGTGCTTATCAGGCTCTAAGCGCTCCCCGTAGCGGGGAAGCCGCACAAAAATCCGCTTGGCCCCGCACGGGCACGTGTAGATATCCGGGGTAATCGTCTTGGGCACCCGGATGGTGCCCTGGCACCCCTCGGCGGGGCAGGCGTAGCGCTCGAAGTACCCCAGGGCCTCGAGGGCTTCCGGGCCCAGCTCCAAGATGGCCGAGCGCACCAAGCGCCCCTCCACAACCTTGGTCGGCCCGGCGTACACGCTCACCCCCTCGCCGATGGTGAGCTTGTCCAGGGGCCAGGGAAGAACGGTCGTGGCAAGCTCGGCTTCCAGCTTGGGGGCCTTGCCGATGTCTTCCCAGTCGTCGTACCCTGCCCGCTCCAGGGCGGCAAGCAGGTCGGACATGCGGGGGGCAAGCCAATCCTGGGTGAAGGTAGACCCAAACACCTCCCAGCCCATCCCCCCGTCTATCAGGGCCACGTAGCGGCAGTACTTCAGAGTGCGGCTCATACCCCCCTCCACACCAGCGCCACCAGCACGCCCACCAGTCCCGCAAGGGCGGCCAGACCGAGGATGCCCACACTGGCCCCTTCGGGAAGCTCCTCCCCCCGCCGGGAAAGGTAGAGCAGGAGGAGCCCCAGGGCCAGGTAGGAGGTCAGGACGTAGACGAGTACCAGCTGAAGCAAGCTCATCTCGCCAGCTCCTTTATCACGCGCAGGAGCACATCCCGCACGTCCAGCACCACGCCCTCCCACCAGGCCAGGTATGCCTGGGCCAAAGGCACCGAGTAGCCGTGCCGGAGGGCGTCCTGGATGGCCCTTTCCACCGCCTGAGCGCGGGTCACCCCCTGGCCGTAGCCGACGGTGCGGCCCCCGTGGATCACCAGGACCTCCCACCTATCGGACACCGGGCACCATGCCATCTCCATCACGGGCCACCCCTACGCTGCCTCCCGCCACACCAGCCGCAAGCGCTTGCCGTTTTGCGCCAGGTAGTGCGCCCACGGGGTGAGGTCCACCCAGGGGTCGAAGCCCTTTTCCACCTCACTGGACGCCCCCGGGTTTTTCAGCGCCAGCTCCACCAAGAAGGCTCGCCACGCCCAGGTTTCCGCCTCGTGGCCCAACTGGTCCATCCAGAGGTGCCACTGAGGGTCGTTCCAGCGGAGTTCAGCCCGCAACGCCTCCCGCTTGCTGTGGGCCTCTGCCCACTTCTCTAATGCCCGTTCCCTGAGCCCCCTGGCCTCCGCCCGGTCCTGACAGGCCTCCTGGATAGCAGGCCAGGCATCCCCCAGGCCCCAGCGGACGAAGCCCTCCATGGCGTCCCCCACCAGGCACCAGGTGGCGTAGGCCAACCAGGTGGGCACGCCAGCCTCCTCCTCGGCCTCGGCCTCCAGCTTGGCGGTAAAGGCCAGGGCAAACTCCAGGCGGGCTTGAGCCCGGCGGGTGTCCTCGTCCACCTCCCCCCGCAGGAGGGCCAGGACCTCCTTCCGGCGGGTCTTCAGGGCCTCCCCGTAGCGGGCCATGAAAGCCTGGATGTTTTCGGTGTGGCCCTCGAGGCCCAGCCGCCCCTCCTCCTCCACCAGCTGCACCCCGGCCTTTTGGGCCGCCAGCAACACCTCCAGCGCCGTCATCCCGGTCATACGTAAACCCTCCTCCTTTCCGGCCAGACGTAGGCGTGCGGGGCTTCACCCTGAGCCATCAGCACCACCCCTTTTCTCGCCCGGGTGAGGCCCACGTAGAAGAGGCGGTGCAGGGTGTCGGGGTTCTCCCTGGCCGCCTTGCGGGTGTAGCCGGGCCAGAGGTACACCCAGTCCGCCTCCCCGCCCTTGACGCTGTGGATGGTCCCGAGCCACACCCTGGCCTCCCCCTTCAGCACCGCCGCCGGGTTGCGCAGGGCCACCATGAGGGCCTGCCTGAAGCCCTTGGGGGCTTTGCCAAGCAGGTGATCCAGAAGCCACGAGGGGTTGCGTCCCACGGCGTGTTCCCGGTGCCCCGGGGCGAAGACCTCCCAGATGGGGTGGCGGTCGTCCAAACGCTCGTGGTCCGGGAGGGCGTCGATGATCTCCCTGGCCTTCACCGCCTTGACTGCAAATACCTCCGCCCGCACGTAGGGGGTCCAGGCCTTCAGGTCCGCCCCCACCCGGTTGGGGAAGAGAAAGGCCCTGGCCTTCTCCCACGCCCCCCTGGCCCCGCTGGGGAAGAGGTTGAAGCTGTGCCGGTGAGGGGCGTAGGGGTTGCCGTAGGGCTCCCCGCGCAAGAGGAGCTCCTCCGTAAGAGGGTCCAGGAGGTACTTGGCGGTGGCAAGGAAAAGAACACTTTCCCCCGCCCGCACCCGCTCCAGGGCATCCTCCACCGCGGGAGCCGGCCACTCGGGGTCCACGGGCAGGCGCATCACCACCCCGTCCTCGTCCCTGGGGGCGTACTCCTTCTCCGCCCGGCGCCCCACCCGGCGGATCACCGCCTGGGCCAGGGCCTGCACCTGGGCGGGCACCCGGTAGGACTGGGAGAGGACCAGCTCCCCTGCCACGGGCACAGAAAGGAACGAGGAGCCGTCCGCCCCCATGAAGGCGTAGATGCTCTGGTCGTCGTCCCCGATGAGGGCGTAGCGGGCTCCCTGGGCCCACTTGAGGACCAGCTGGAGCTGCAGGGGGGTGAGGTCCTGGGCCTCGTCCACCAGGAGGAACCGCACCCCGAGGCCTCCGGGCTGGGCCAGGGCCGCTTCCAGCATGCCCGGGAAGTCCACCACCCCCTGGGCGTGCATCCAGGACTTCCACGCCTGGTAGAAGTGCACCTGCTCCTCCGTCCACTCCCGCATGGGGGTGAGGGTGTTGCGGAGAAGGACCACTTGATCGTAGAGCCGGTCCCCGTAGGGGCGGTTGTCCTCGTCCTCGTACGGGTCCATGACGTCCAAGAAATCCGCTCCCTTACCCTTGACCCTGGGGGTGATCTGCCAGGTGTCCGGTACCCTGGCGTTCCAATCCTTCAGGGCGTCAGCGGTTAAAGCCAGCGGGGGTCTGCCGATAGCCCGGTAGGCCAGGGAGTGGATGGTGCCCAGGTTCTCCTCTGGCACCTTCCCTCCTAGCCTCCCGGCGAACTCCCGGAAAGCAGCCCGGGAGAACGAGCAAACCGCAATATCTTCCCCGGGCACCCCCTCTTCCAAAAGGGCCTGCACCTCCTGGGCCAACCAGGTGGTCTTGCCCGTGCCTGGAGGCCCGTAGACCCGCAGGCTAGGGGTCGAGGACAATGCGGATCTTGCCACCGCCCACCTCCTTCTTCGTGAAACTTGTCTCCCCATCGGGGGGCCATTCCTGGTCTCCACCTCCTGGTGGGGTTGAGAAATCCTTCTCCGGTTCAGAAGTGTGTTCCGCATCACTAAGTCTAGTCACATAGTCAGATGAGTTGCCCCATGTGACTAGAGCATTACTGCCGTCCTGCACGGGGTTTCCTTGGGGTCTAGTCACATAGTCAGATACTTGAGATGGTGCGGGGGCGATTTTTTCTCCGACTATGTGACTAGACCCCCCATTTTTCTCGTCCTGGACGGGGCTAACCCCTCTAGTCACTTGTTCCGGAGAAGTGACTATGTGACTAGAACCTTGACCGGGTTCAAAATCCTCCCCCAACCCCCGGGCCCACTCGGGCAAGACGGTGCTGGGGACGATCCAGTAGCGCTTGGTGCGGTTTCGCCCCTCTTTCCAGACCTGGAGCTTCCTGGCCTCTGCCCCGTAGCGCCGGAGGAGGAGAGCTAGAGCCCGGGGTTGGATTTTCGCCCCCCGGCTGTCCCCGACCCAGGTGGCCATGTTCACGGCGTTCACCGCCACCTCCCCATCGGGGGTGACCACCGGGAGCTCCAGGCGCAAGTGGGCCTCGTAGCTCTGAGGGTCCGAGGCCTGGGCGGGGGCGCGCTCCTCTAGATAGGCCTCCAGCCAGGCCCGCAGCAGGTCCAGCTCCTCCGCCTCTGGGGCCTCCACCTCCTCGGCGGCGTCCAGCACCGCTTGGGCCATGCTGTCCCAGTAGCGCTGGTCCAGCCAGCGGGGGAGGACGTTCAAGCTCTCCACCACCCTGGCCCGGAAGCGGCGCTGGGAGAGGAGGGTGTCCACCGGCCCCAGCTCCACCCGCTTCCCCTCTACCACCAGGGCGTAGTGCACCGGGGTGGAGAGCACCCGCAGCACCCGCTCCACCCCGGGGATCCACTCCCGCAGGCGGGCCAGGGCCTCCTCCCGCGGCAGGCGCTCCGGCGGGGCCATGCTCACTTCGCCCACGGCGGCACCACCCCCTTCCTGGGCTTGAGGCCGAGCAGGCGCTCAGGGCGCGGGGCGGGCTTCCGCTTCCCGGCCTCGAGGCCCGACCGGACCGTCCCCTCCACCTCGGCGCGCTCGGAGGGCTGGAAGACCTTCTCGGCCTCCCCGAAAATGAGCGCCCTCGCCTCCTCCTCGGTGATGAGCCCACCACCCACCAGCCGCCCGAGCTGGTAGGCCATGCGGTTCAGGGCGTTGTTGCGGTTCCCCGGCGTGGCCTCGCGGGCGAACTCGTTGACGATGCGAGCCAGGGCCGCCTCGGCGTAGCGGCGGATGTGGTAGCCGGGCTCGTCCTCCCGGACGTGGTTGGCGGCGTAGCCCCGGACGAGCCCCTTCCTGAGGGCTTCGGGGCCGTGGCGCGCCACGAGGTTCACATCGTAGACGTCCAGGAGGAATCCGGTCCCCTTCTCGGGGTGCCACGCCGCCAGGAGGACGCCGAACTCCAGCAGGGCGGCGTGCGCTTCCACCTCGTACCCCTCCGCCTCGAGGGCGACCCTGGCCCACCGCACCGCCGTGGGGGAGAAGGAGTAGTAGCGCCACTCCTCCGGGGTCGGGTCGTACAGGGCGCGGTGGGCCATGGCTCCTCCTACCAGAGGTCTTCAGCCGCCTTCTGGGCCGCCTTCTGAGCCCGCTTCCTCGGAACCGGGGCGTACTGGATGATGTTGGTCACCACCCGGTCCCCCTTCTCCTTCGTGGCGATGGTGAGGAGCACGGGCCTGCCGGGGGCGGTGATCTCCTCCTCGCCCATGCGAATCACCACCCCTTTCACCGGTTCCTGCCCCTCTGTGAAGAAGAGAGGTAAGCGCTTCAGGTCCTCCGGTCTGTTCACCCCGGGAATGTCCATGTCCAGGAGGCTCGCGTCCTGAGGCCCGACCGCCCGGCCCCAGAGGGCCCCCACCACCTGCCAAAACTTGGACTTCTCGTTGTAGAGGAGCCCGTAGGAGCCATCGGGGGTTCTACCGATGGAGGGGATGTTGACGAGACCGGAGAGGCGCCCCTCGTCGTCCTCAAAGAGGAAGCGCAGGGCGGGCTTGGGCTCCTCGCTGAACTGGCTCGCCATGAGCCCCGCCTGCACCTCTACAAGCTGGAACTCGTAAGTCCCAGGCTCCCTAACCGCCTGCTCGCCGCTCCTTTCCGCGACCATCCCTTTAAAGATCCCCATGATCTACCTCCTTTGGCCTTCTTCGGCCATTGGGAACGGGGTTTCCTCCCCGTAGTCCCCTGCGTCAACGGGGAAGGGCACCAGGCCTTCCCCCCCGCATGCGTGGCAGTCCTGCCACCACTCGTCCGCGAGGTCCTGGGGGACTTCCCACGAGCGAGCCATGGGATGCGTCCACACCACCCCCTCCCCCCGGCACACGGGGCAGAGGGCCCGGGGGGCCTGGAGGTCCCCCAGGAGCTCCCACCAGGGGCCCCAGCCCTCGCGCTCCAGCCGCGTGGCCAGGGCCCTGGCGGCCTCGGGGCGGGACCGCGCGAGGTCCCTGAGACGCCCCACCAGTCCCTCTGGGTTGGCCTGATACCAGGCGGTGCGCCAGTCCCTACGCATGGCGCACCCCTTTGAGGGCCCGCCGAAGCTCCGGGATAGCCATCCGGAGCAGGTAAATCTCCCCCCGGGCCTTCGGCCACGCGTGTGCCAAGTAAGGGTCGGAGAGGTAGAGCTCGGGCCTAGGGGGGGACTCCACCCAGTCCCCCCAGGCGTACTCCAGCAACCGGAGCCGGTGCTCCAAGCGCTGGAGGTACTCCTCCCAGGACTCGCCGCGCTTCCGAGGGGGGAGGGTTGGGTACTTCTCCAGCACCCGCCGCAGAGCTGTGGTATACTGAACCTGCGCCTGTCTAGTCATTCGCATCACCTCCACTAGGCCAGGGCCTCCACCCTGGCCTTCCTCACGGCCACGTGGCCGTAAAGGACCTGTTCAACGCCACCGCGTTCTAAAAACTCCACGATGGCCGAGTGAGGGACCAGCACCCTCCTCCCCACCCGGGCCACGCGGATCTGCCCGGCCCGGATGAGATACCGGAGGGTCCTCTCGCCGATGCCCAGGACCCTGGCCGCCTGGGCGATGTTGTAGGCCACGGGGTTATGCATGGGTCTCCTCCTTAGATACTACTGGTAGTAGTTCCTCGGGGGAAACGGAAAGCGCTTCGGCCAGGCGCAAAAGCGTCTTCAGCCTGGGGGTTTTGCGCCCGGCCTCTATTTGCCAAATGAGCCCTTGGCTCACATTGGCCGCGCGGGCCAGTTCGTACTGGGAGAGGCCGCGCTTCAACCGGAGCTCCCTGAGCCGTTCACCGATCATCGCTACCCATTGTAGTCAAAGCTCCCGCGCTTGTCAATACCCTCAGTAGTCATTACGGGGCTATCCTAATACCAAAGGTATTTGGGGGGAGAAGATGGTGGCGATAGATGAAGCAGCAGAAGTCATAAAAGCCAGGTTGAAAAAGCTTGGCATTAGCCAGGCGGAGTTTTCCAAGCGGGTAGGCAAAAGCCCTGGGTGGGCCGGGGCGAGGTTTTTACCCAACGTGGAAAACATGGTGCGCTACCTCGCTTATAAAGAGCCCGCCACCCTTGAACGCATCCTTCATGTTCTCCAATGGACCCCCGAGGAGTTCTCCCGCGAAACCGGCATCCAGCTTCCTGGTGCGGAAATCCCCGGGTCCATCCCCGTGGTGCGGTATCGTATTCCTGTCATAGACGCCGGGGCTGGGCCGCCGATGTGGAACGAGGGCGCGGAATACATCACCCTCCACATCCCCGAGCTCAGGGGCAAGCGGGAGGAAGAGCTCTTCGCCGTGCGGGTCAAGGGAGACTCCATGGAGCCCACGCTCAGGGACGGGGACATCGTGGTCTTCTGGACGGGGGGAGCCCCGGAGCCCGGGCGCATCGTGGCGGTGCACGTGCACTGGGACGGGGTTGTGGCAAAGCGGCTCCAGCGCTACAACGGCTCCTGGTACCTCTACTCCGACAACCCGGACCACCCTCCCGTTCCCCTAACCGAGCGCGACCGCATCCTCGGGGTGGCGGCCACCCTGGTGCGGAAGATGTAGGAGGTAGCGGTGGGATGGGTTCTCCTCATCCTCGGCGTCCTTTTCATCGCGGGCGCCCTCTCTAGAGAGTCCAGGCGGCAGTTGACCCAGGGTCAGCGGATTGGAGGCTTTGCCTTCGGCGTGGTCTTCCTCCTCATCGGACTGGCGTACCTCTTCCCCGCCCCGCAGCCACCCCAGCAGCCCCAGACGGCTCAGCAAACCCAGCAAACGGAGCCAACCCAGCCAACCGCGCCAACGGAAGCACCCAAGCCAGAGGAGCCACCCCAGCCAGAAGAGCCAAGCAACCCGCCCCCCACCCTCCCCGGCCTCGCCTGGGTAGACATCACGCTGAACCTGGAGAAGGAACCCTTTGGCTTCCGGTGGAAGGCGGAGAAGTCCAACGTGCTCCCCGGGGTGTGGGTTAGGAGGGCCAGCGAGGTGGACCCGGACACGGGGGCGGAAATGGTCGTGGAGGTTTACTCCTACGGGGACAAGGTGCTGCATTACGAGGTCAGCGTATCCGGTTTGAACGCCGAGCCCACGGCGTCCTGGCTCCTCCCCTACCTCGCCACCGCCCCTTTTGACGGGAACCCCCAGGTGGAGTCCAAACGCTGGGTGGAGGAGAACCTGAACAGGGTGCGGCCAGGGGAACCCTTGGAGAGGCGTGTGGGCGAGGCGGTGTTCGTCCTCAGCGGCAACCCAAGGACGTTCTACACCCTGGAGGTCAGCCACCGGGACTACGAGTCCTGGCTGAGCCAGCACCTGCGCTGACATGGCCCGCAAGCGTCCTCCAGGAGAAGGGTCCATCTACCAGCGGAAGGACGGGCTCTGGGTCGGGGCCATCACGGTGGGCTACACCCCTCGCGGGAACCCCCGGCGGAAGGTCGTCTACGGCAGGACCCGCCAGGAGGTCGCCCGTAAGCTCGCCGAGCTCCAGGTGCTCCACCACCGGGGGCTCCTCGCCGAGCCCGCCCAGATCACCGTGCGGGACTGGGCCGAGGACTGGCTCAAGCGCAAGGCGGCGGAGGTTCGCCCCCGCACCCTGGAGAGCTACCGCTACCACCTGGCGAAGGCCATACCCTCCCTCAGGGACCCCACGGCTTACGACCGCTTTGGGCGCATGCGGCTCCAGAGCGTCCAACCCCTCCACGTCCGGCGGCACCTGGACGGGCTCAGGCTCACCCCGCACGCCATGACGAACATCCGCTGGCTCCTCCACGCCGTCTTTGAGGACGCCGTGCGGATGGAGCTCATCCACCGCAACCCTGTGGCTCCCGTGAAGGTGAAGGGGCCGCCGAGGAGGAGTCCGGGAAGAACCTTGGAGCCCGATGAGGCTAGGAGACTTCTCGCCGCGCTGGACGAGCACCCCTCCCCCCTCGCCCTCGCCCTCCGGCTCATGCTCACCTGCGGGCTCCGAAGGGGCGAGGCTCTGGGCCTCCGGTGGGAAGACGTGGACCTCGAGGAGGGGGTGCTCCACGTGCGCCGGGCGTGGGCGAAGGTGGGCGGGAAGGGAGTCATATCCGAACCGAAGACTTCCTCTGGCTACCGCGCGGTCCCTATCCCTCCCACCACCCTGGAGCGCCTGCGGGCCTACCGCGAGAGCGTCCAGGGGCTCAGCGAGGAGGAGGTGCGGAGGAGCTGGCTCTTCCCGGGGCGGGACCCCTCCCAGCCCGTCCACCCGGACGCCCCGGACCACTTCCTCCGCAGGCTCCTCGCCCGGCTCGGTCTCCCCCAGGTGCGGGTCCACGACCTCCGGCACACCTACGGCTCCCTCCTCCTCGCCCACGGGGCTCCCGTGGAGCTGGTGGCTGAGCGCATGGGCCACGCAAACCCGAACATCACCCTGGGCATCTACCGCCACCTCCTGGAGGAGGAGCGGCGGGGGTGGGTGCTGGACATCGGTTAGCGGGGTTCCTGCTACACCTTCTGCTACAGAGCGACCCCCCGGGGAAGCCCGGGGGGTCAAAAACTCCGTTCTGGAGCTGGTGGAGCCGACGGGACTCGAACCCGTGACCTCCTGAGTGCGATTCAGGCGCGCTCCCAGCTGCGCCACGGCCCCACGCGCCCTATATGGTAGCGGGGGGCCGTGGCCTTGTCTAGTCCCCTTCCTTAAGCCGCACCTCCACCCGGCCCTTCTTGTCCTTCACGGAAAGCTTGGCCTTGGCCTTACCCTTCTTGTACTCCGCCTTCCACTCGTCCTTCTTCACCTCGTACTTGACCCGCACCCAGCCCCGGCGGCGGAGGTCCTCGTCGTGGTAGCGGAAGATGGCCCCCGCCTGGGAGAAACGGTAAACCACCACGAGCCCTTGGGGCTCCGGAAGGCGCTCCACCACCACCGCCTGGGGGAAAAGGTTAAAGGAGAGGGTGGCGGTGATGCGGAGTTCCATGGAGCCGGAGGGATTTACCTCGAGGGCCCAAGCCAGAACCAGCAAGGGTAGCATCCCGAATATCCTGCGCATGGCCTTAGCCTAACCCATCCTTTCCCCTAACCCCTGAGGGTGGCCTAAAGTACACTTTAGCTATGGACGAAGTCTGGCAAAAACTCTCCGAACCCTTCCCCCCCGGCGAGGTGCAGTGGCGCATCGAGGCCCTCTCCCGGGACAAAAAACGCGCCCTGGTGGTCCCCTATGTGGATGCCCGCACTGTTTTGGACCGGCTGGACCGGGTGGTGGGTCCCGAGGGGTGGCAGGACGCCTACGAGGTGCTGGCCGACGCCGAGCGTGCGGTGAGGGACGAGCGGGGGGAGCGGCGGGAACGCCTGGTGGAGGTGAAGTGCCGCCTCACGGTCCTGGGGGTGACCAAGGAGGACGTGGGGGAAGGGGATTCCCTGAAGGCGGCCTTCTCTGATGCCTTGAAGAGGGCTGCGGTGAAGTTCGGGGTGGGCCGGTACCTCTACCGCCTCGAGAAACAGTGGGTGGACTACGACCCGGAGAAGGGCCGCTTCACCCCACCCAAGCTGCCCGAACCCTCCCCTGGCGAGGAGGAGGGCCTCGAGGAGGAAAAGCCCGAGGCCTACCGGCTCATCGACCAGCTTCTGGAAAGGCTCAAGGAAAAGGGCCTGGGCAAGGAGGCCGCCAAAATCGTTACCAGGTACGGCGGCTATGGCAAAACCCCCGAGGAAACCAAGCGGCTTTACGGGGAGCTCAGGGCCCTGCTTAAGGGATGAGAATCGTCGCCGTCGGGGACCTTCACGCCAACTTCCCCGCCCTTTGGCGGATCCTCAAGACAGAGGGACTGGCGGATGCTGGGCTTAAGCCCACCGAGGAACTCCTTTCGGGGAAGACCTATCTGGTCCTCCTGGGAGACTTGGTCCACCCCAAGACCCCCAGGGACTACGAACGCCTGACGGGGCTTAGCCCCTTCGACCCCCTGGACCCAAACCACCTGCGCCTGGCGGCAGGGGCTCAGATCCGGGAGCTATTCCGGCTAAAAGCCTTTCAGGAGGCAGCCCAGGGGCAGGTGACCATCCTCCTGGGCAACCACGACGAGGCGGTCCTAAAAGGGGAACCCATCTTGGGAAACCAGCACCTCAAGCACCTGGAGTTCCATCCCGAGCACGGGGGGCGCCCCCTTCCCAAGGCCCTAAGGAGCTGGATAGCGGGCTTCCCCCGGGAGGTGGTCTTCCATGGGGTGCACTTCGCCCACGTGGGACCTGTGCCCTGGCTCCAGGAGTACGACGAGCTCTTCTACGCCCAAAGCGAGCCCAAAACCTGGTGGTTCCGCACCCCCGACTACGTGGAGCGGATGGGCTACCGCTACGGCGTGTACGGCCATGTGCCCATGAAGGAGGGGATCCTGCTCAAGGAACGCTTCGCCCTCATCGACGCCCTGGACCTGGGGGAGTACCTGGAGCTCTTTCCAGAGGAAGAGCCTTTGCGCCCCAAGGTGAAACGCCTGAACCATGCTTGAAGCCTTGCTTTCCCCCAAAGGGGTGCGGGAGCTACTGCGGCGGCACGGGCTTTATGCCGACAAGCGCTTAGGGCAAAACTTCCTGGTCTCCTTCGCCCACCTGAGGCGGATCGTGGAAGCGGCAAAGCCCTTCACCGGCCCGGTCTATGAGGTGGGCCCGGGCCTGGGGGTTTTGACCCGGGCCTTGGTGGAGGCCGGGGCTCAGGTCACAGCTATAGAGAAGGACCTGCGGCTAAAACCCCTGCTGGAGGAAACCCTGAAGGGCCTTCCCGTGAACCTGGTCTTTACCGATGCCCTGGCCTTCCCGTGGGAAGAGGTGCCTAAGGGAAGCCTTTTGGTGGCCAATCTCCCCTACAACATCGCCACCCCCTTGGTCACCCGCCTCCTCAGGACCGGGCGGTTTGCCCGCCTGGTCTTTCTGGTGCAGAAGGAGGTGGCGGAGCGCATGGTGGCCCGGCCCAATACCCCTTCCTATGGCCTCCTCTCCTTGCGGGTGGCCTACCACGCAAGGGCGGAAAAGCTCTTTGATCTCCCCCCCGGAGCCTTCTTTCCCCCTCCCAAGGTGGTGAGCAGCCTGGTGCGCCTCACCCCCAGGAAGGTGGCGGACGATCCTGCCCTTTTCCAGCTCCTCGAGGCCGCCTTTTCCAAGCGGCGCAAGACCCTGAAAAACGCCCTCACCGCCGCCGGGTACCCCAAGGAGGAGGTGGAGGAGGCCCTTAGGAGCTTGGGTCTTTCCCCGGATATTCGGGCGGAGGCCCTGGACCTATCCTATTTCCAGAGGCTCAAGGACCTTCTCTACACCAGGGTGTAATGTCTTAGCAGCCGATAATCAAATGGCTTACACCGATTAGCCTCCCCTTCGGTGTAGTCCACCCCTATTGCCCCGCACCTGGGGTGATAAGATGGGCGGGAACTGAGGTGGGGGCCTCGATGGTTTTGGGCCCTTACCTCGTGAAGAGATGCACGAAAGGAGGGGACCTTGGCGCCGATCGCGGAGTATGTGAGCATCCTGATCTATCTGGGAGTGGCCCTTTTCATCGGGGTGGCGGCCCTGGTGGTGGGGGCCCTCCTGGGTCCCAAGAAGCCGGGGAAGGCCAAGCTGATGCCCTACGAGTCGGGGAACGACCCGGCGGGGGAGGTCAAGCGCTTCCCCGTCCACTTCTACGTGGTGGCCATGCTGTTCATCCTCTTTGACGTGGAGGTGGCCTTCCTCTGGCCCTATGCGGTGAGCGCAGGCACGCTCGGCCTATACGGCTTCCTGGGCGTGGCGGCCTTCACCCTGCTCCTCTTCGTGGGCTTCCTCTACGAGTGGTGGAAGGGGGTGATGCGGTGGCACTGAAGGACCTCTTCGAGCGGGACGTGCAGGAGCTGGAGCGGGAAGGCATCCTCTTTACCACCCTGGAGAAGCTGGTGGCCTGGGGGCGCTCCAATTCCCTATGGCCCGCCACCTTCGGCCTGGCCTGCTGCGCCATCGAGATGATGGCCTCCACCGACGCCAGAAACGACCTGGCCCGCTTCGGGAGCGAGGTCTTCCGGGCAAGCCCCCGCCAGGCGGACGTGATGATCGTGGCGGGCCGGCTTTCCAAGAAGATGGCCCCTGTCATGCGGCGGGTCTGGGAGCAGATGCCCGACCCCAAGTGGGTGATCTCCATGGGGGCCTGCGCCAGCTCAGGGGGGATGTTCAACAACTACGCCATCGTGCAGAACGTGGACTCGGTGGTGCCGGTGGACGTGTACGTGCCCGGCTGCCCCCCGCGCCCCGAGGCCCTCATCTATGCGGTGATGCAGCTACAGAAAAAGGTGCGGGGCCAGGCGGTGAACGAAAGGGGCGAGAGGCTTCCCCCCGTGGCCGCCTGGAAGCGCGCCAGGGGGTGAGGTATGCGGCTCAATAGGGTGCTGGAAGAAGCCCGGGCCAAGGGCTACACCATAGAGGATAACGGCCTCGGCAACCTCTGGGTGGTGATGCCCCGGGAGGCCTTCAAGGAGGAGATGGTCCACTACAAGGCCCTGGGCTTTAACTACCTGGCGGACATCGTGGGCCTGGACTACCTGGAATACCCCGACCCCCGCCCGGAGCGCTTCGCCGTGGTCTACGAGCTGGTCTCCCTTCCCGGGTGGCAGGACGGGGATGGAAGCCGGTTCTTCCTCCGGGTCTACGTGCCGGAAAAGGACCCCAGGCTTCCCACCGTCACCGACCTCTGGGGAAGCGCCAACTTTTTGGAGCGGGAAGTTTACGACCTCTTTGGGATCGTCTTTGAAGGCCACCCGGATTTGCGCAAGATCCTGACCCCGGAGGACCTCGAGGGCCACCCCCTGCGCAAGGACTTCCCCCTGGGGGAAACCCCCACTCTCTTCCGCGAGGGGCGCTTCATCGTGCCCAGCGAGTTCCGGGCCTCCCTTACCGGGAAGAACCCCGGCCTCACCCTATACCGGGGCGGTAGCCGCAAGGGGTACCGGGCCCTTTGGGCCGATCTCATGAAGGCCAAGGAGGTCAAATGAAGGACTACCTGGACCTGGACCCAAGGGTGGCGGAGGAGCCCAAGGAACTCCGCACGGAGGTCATGACCCTGAATGTGGGACCCCAGCACCCCTCCACCCACGGGGTGCTGCGGGTGGTGGTGACCCTTTCCGGCGAGGAGGTCTTGGACCTCGTCCCCCACATCGGCTACCTCCACACCGGGTTTGAGAAGAACATGGAGTACCGGACGTATACGCAGGTGATCACGTATACGCCCCGGATGGACTACCTCCACTCCTTCGCCCACGACCTGGCCTACGCCCTGGCGGTGGAGAAGCTGGTGGGGGCGGTGGTACCCCCTAGGGCCGAGACCATCCGCATCATCTTGAATGAGCTTTCCCGCCTGGCCAGCCACCTGGTCTTCCTGGGCACCGGGCTACTGGACCTCGGGGCCCTTACCCCCTTCTTCTACGCCTTCCGGGAGCGGGAAACCATCCTGGACCTCTTTGAGTGGGTAACGGGCCAGCGCTTCCACCACAACTACATCCGCATCGGCGGGGTCAAGGAGGACCTCCCCGAGGAGTTCGTGCCCGAGCTTAAAAAGCTTTTGCAGGTCCTGCCCCACCGCATCGACGAGTACGAGGCCCTCTTTGCGGAAAGCCCCATCTTTTACGAACGGGCCCGGGGGGTGGGGGTTATTCCCCCCGAGGTGGCCATTGACCTCGGTCTCACCGGAGGGTCCTTAAGGGCGAGCGGGGTGAACTACGACGTGCGCAAGGCCTACCCCTACTCGGGGTACGAGACCTACCAGTTTGACGTACCCTTGGGGGAGCACGGGGACGTGTTTGACCGGATGATCATCCGCATCCGGGAGATGCGGGAGTCGGTGAAGATCATCCAGCAGGCCCTGGAGAGGCTGGAACCAGGGCCGGTGCGGGACCCCAACCCCCAGATCACCCCGCCTCCCAGGCACCTTTTGGAAACCTCCATGGAGGCGGTCATCTACCACTTCAAGCACTACACCGAGGGCTTCCATCCCCCCAAAGGGGAGGTGTACGTGCCCACGGAGTCCGCCAGGGGGGAGCTCGGGTACTACATCGTCTCCGACGGGGGCAGCATGCCCTACCGGGTCAAGGTGCGGGCCCCAAGCTTCGTGAACCTGCAAAGCCTCCCCTACGCCTGCAAGGGGGAGCAGGTGCCCGACATGGTGGCCATCATCGCCAGCTTAGACCCCGTGATGGGCGACGTGGACCGATAGGAGGGAAGGGAAGATGGGGTTTTTTGACGACAAGCAAGACTTCCTGGAGGAAACCTTCGCCAAGTATCCACCGGAGGGGCGACGCTCCGCCATCATGCCCCTCTTAAGGCGGGTGCAGCAGGAGGAGGGCTGGATCCGCCCGGAACGGATAGAGGAGATCGCCCAGCTGGTGGGCACCACGGCCACGGAGGTCATGGGGGTGGCGAGCTTCTACTCCTACTACCAGTTCGTGCCCACGGGGCGCTATCACCTTCAGGTGTGCGCCACCTTGAGCTGCAAGCTGGCCGGGGCCGACGAGCTTTGGGACTACCTCACGGAAACCCTGGGCATCGGCCCGGGGGAGGTAACCCCGGATGGCCTTTTCAGCGTGCAGAAGGTGGAGTGCCTAGGCTCTTGCCACACCGCCCCCGTGATCCAGGTGAACGACGAACCCTATGTGGAATGCGTGACCCGGGCGAGGCTTGAGGCGCTTCTGGAGGGCCTTAAGGCGGGCAAGCGCATCGAGGAGATCGAGCTCCCCGGCAAATGCGGGCACCACGTGCACGAGGTGGAGGTATGACCGGGCCCATCGTTTCCGGACGCGACCCCCGGTTTGAAAAAACCCTCTACGCCCACGTGGGCCAGGAGGGAAGCTGGACCCTGGACTACTACCTGAAGCACGGGGGATACGAGACCGCCAAGCGGGTTCTAAAGGAGAAAACCCCGGAGGAGGTCATCGAGGAGGTGAAGCGCTCGGGGCTCAGGGGCCGGGGCGGGGCAGGCTTCCCCACAGGGGTGAAGTGGAGCTTCATGCCCAAGGATGGGAAACAGCACTACCTGATCTGCAACGCCGACGAGTCCGAGCCAGGTAGCTTCAAGGACCGGTACATCCTGGAGGATGTTCCCCACCTGCTCCTCGAGGGCATGATCCTGGCGGGCTACGCCATAAGGGCCACGGTGGGGTACATCTACGTGCGGGGGGAGTACCGCAAGGCGGCGGACCGCCTGGAGGCCGCCATCCGGGAAGCCCGCACCCGGGGCTACCTGGGGGAGAACCTCTTCGGCAGCGGCTTCTCCTTCGACGTGCACGTGCACCGGGGGGCCGGAGCCTACATCTGCGGGGAGGAAACCGCCCTCATGAACTCCCTGGAGGGCTTAAGGGCCAACCCCCGCCTCAAACCCCCCTTCCCCGCCCAGTCGGGGCTTTGGGGCAAGCCCACCACCATCAACAACGTGGAAACCCTGGCCTCGGTGGTGCCCATCCTGGAACGGGGGGCCGACTGGTTCGCCAGCATGGGCACCGAGCAGTCCAAGGGGATGAAGCTCTACCAGATCTCCGGCCCGGTTAGGCGGCCAGGGGTTTATGAGCTTCCCATGGGCACCACCTTCCGGGAACTCATCTACGACTGGGCGGGAGGGCCCCTGGAGCCCATCCAGGCCCTCATCCCTGGGGGATCCTCCACCCCGCCCCTGCCCTTTACCGATGAGGTCCTGGACACCCCCATGAGCTACGAGCACCTGCAGGCCCAGGGCTCCATGCTGGGCACCGGAGGCGTGATCCTCATCCCGGAGAGGGTAAGCATGGTGGACGCCATGTGGAACGTGACCCGCTTCTACGCCCACGAGTCCTGCGGCAAGTGCACCCCCTGCCGGGAGGGGGTGGCGGGCTTCATGGTGAACCTCTTCGCCAAGATCGGCTCCGGGGAGGGGGAGGAGAAGGACGTGGAAAACCTCGAGGCCCTTCTGCCCCTCATCGAGGGCCGGAGCTTCTGCCCCCTGGCGGATGCGGCGGTGTGGCCGGTGAAAGGCTCCTTGAAGCATTTTAAGGACCAGTACCTGGCCCTGGTGCGGGAAAAGAAGCCCGTGCCCAGGGTGAACCTCTGGAGGTGAAGGTGGTTAAGGTCAAGGTCAACGACCGCATGGTGGAAGTGCCCCCGGGAACCAGCGTCATGGACGCGGTCTTCCACGCGGGGTACGACGTGCCCCTCTTCTGCTCGGAAAAGCACCTCTCCCCCATAGGGGCCTGCCGCATGTGCCTGGTGCGCATCGGCCTGCCCAAAAGGGGCCCGGACGGCAAGCCGGTCCTGAACGAGAAGGGAGAGCCCGAGATCGCCTGGCAGCCCAAGCTGGCGGCCAGTTGCGTCACCGCCGTGGCGGACGGCATGGTGGTGGACACCCTCTCGGAGGTGGTGCGGGAGGCCCAGGCGGGGATGGTGGAGTTCACCCTCCTCAACCACCCCTTGGACTGCCCCACCTGCGACAAGGGGGGAGCCTGCGAGCTCCAGGACCGAACGGTGGAGTACGGACTTTACGAGAAGTATTACCAGAAGGCCCCCCTCGAGCTTCCCACCTACACCCGCTTCGAGTTCACCCGCCGCCACGTGGACAAACACCACCCCCTCTCCCCCTTTGTGGTGCTGGACCGGGAGCGGTGCATCCACTGCAAGCGCTGCGTGCGTTACTTTGAGGAGATCCCAGGAGACGAGGTCCTGGACTTCATCGAGCGGGGGGTGCACACCTTCATCGGCACCATGGACTTCGGGCTTCCCTCGGGGTTTTCCGGGAACATCACCGACATCTGCCCGGTGGGGGCCCTTCTGGACCTCACCGCCCGCTTCCGGGCCCGCAACTGGGAGATGGAGGAAACCCCCTCCACCTGCGCCCTATGCCCTGTGGGGTGCGGCATCACCGCGGACACCCGTAGCGGCGAGCTTTTAAGGATCCGGGGCCGAGAAGTCCCCGAGGTGAACGAGATCTGGCTTTGCGATGCGGGTCGGTTCGGGCACGAGTGGGCGGACGAGAACCGGATCAAATACCCCCTGGTGCGGAAAGGGGAAAGGCTCGTGGAGGCCACCTGGGAGGAGGCCTTCGCCGCCATCCGGGAGGGCCTCAAGGAGGCCAGGAAGGAGGAGGTGGGCATCTACCTACCCCACGACGCCACCCTCGAGGAGGGCCTCATGGCGGCGGAGCTGGCCCGGGGGCTAAACACCCCCCACCTGGACTTCCAGGGCCGCACCGCCGCCCCAGCGAGCCTCTTTGTGCCCGCCACCTTTGAGGACCTCCTCAGGGCCGATTTCGCCCTGGTCCTGGGGGATCCCACGGAGGAAGCCCCCATCCTGCACCTCCGCCTAAGCGAGTTCGTGCGGGACCTCAAGCCCGCCCCTAAGTTCGCCCACGGCACCCCCTTCGCCGACCTCTCCATCAAGGAGAGGATGCCCCGCCGCACCGACAAGATGGCCCTCTTCGCCCCCTACCGCGCCCCCTTGATGAAGTGGGCCCGCATTGCAGGGGTCCACGCCCCTGGGGAGGAGCGGGATATCCTCCTGGCCCTTCTTGGGGAAAAGGAGGGGAGCGAGGCGGTCAAGCAGGCCAAGGAGGCGTGGGAGAAGGCCCAAAACCCCATCCTCATCCTGGGGGCTGGGGTCTTGCAGGATGCGGTGGCGGCGGAAAGGGCCAGGCTTTTGGCCGAGCGCAAGGGGGCCAAGGTGCTGGCCATGACCCCGGCGGCGAATGCCCGGGGCCTCGAGGCCCTGGGGGTCTGGCCCGGGGAGAAAGGGGCGGCCTGGGACGAACCCGGAAGCCCCTACGCCTACTACGGCTTCGTACCCCCGGAAGGGGCCCTAAAGGACAAACGCTTCCTGGTCATGCACCTAAGCCATCTCCACCCCCTGGCGGAGCGGTATGCGGATGTGGTCCTCCCCGCCCCCACCTTCTACGAGAAGCGGGGTCAGGTGGTGAACCTGGAAGGGCGGGTCCTTTCCCTCAACCCCGCCCCCATCGAAAACGGCGAGGCGGAGGGCGCCATCCAGGCCCTGGCCCTGCTGGCCGAGGCCCTTGGGGTACGGCCTCCCTTCCGGCTTGGCCTCGAGGTGGAGCGGGAGCTCAAGAAAAAGGTGCCCGCTCCGAATAGCCTCCTCATCCACCGCACCCAACGCCTGCGGCCCAGGGCCCAGGAGGGAAGGCTCTACCTTAGGCCCACCATGTGGAGGGCCTGGCAGCTTACGGGCAAGGTGGCCCAGACCGTCCGCCCTGAGCTTTGGGTCCACCCGGAAACCGCCAAGGCCGAGGCCCTTCTGGAAGGAGCCTGGGTGGAGGTGGAAGGCCCCTTGGGCCCGGTCCTGGCCCAGGTGGTCCACCGGGAAGACCTGCCCAAGGGCTTCCTCTACCTCTCGGCCCTTGGCCCCTTTGCGGGAAGGTGCGCGGAGGCCAAGGTGCTGGTGCCTTTAGGAGGTGAGGCATGAACCCTTACCCCGTGGATCCCTATTGGATGGTGGCCTTAAAGGCCCTTTTGGTGGTGGTGGGCCTCCTCACCGCCTTCGCCTTCATGACCTTGATCGAACGCCGCCTCCTCGCCCGCTTCCAGGTCCGCATGGGCCCCAACCGGGTGGGCCCTTTGGGTCTTTCCCAGCCCATCGCCGACGCCATCAAAAGCATCTTCAAGGAAGACCTGGTGGTGGAGCGGGCGGACAAGGTTCTCTTTGTCCTGGCTCCCTTGATCGGCGTGGTCTTCGCCCTCCTGGCCTTCGGGGCCATCCCCTTCGGCCCCCCGGGGAGCTTCTTCGGCTACCAGCCCTGGGTCCTGAACCTGGACCTCGGCCTCCTCTACCTCTTCGCCGTGAGCGAGATGGCCATCTACGGCATCTTCCTGGCGGGCTGGGCCTCCGGGAGCAAGTACAGCCTCCTGGGCTCCTTGCGCTCCTCGGCGAGCCTGATCTCCTACGAGCTGGGCCTGGGCATCGCCCTCCTTTCCCCTGTTCTCCTGGTGGGGAGCCTTAACCTGAACGACATCGTGAACTGGCAGAAGGAAAACGGTTGGCTTATCCTCTACGCCTTCCCGGCCTTTTTGGTCTACCTCATCGCCAGCATGGCCGAGGCCGCCCGCACCCCCTTTGATCTGCCCGAGGCCGAACAGGAGCTGGTCGGGGGGTACCACACGGAGTACAGCTCCATCAAATGGGCCCTCTTCCAGATGACCGAGTACATCCACTTCATCACCGCCAGCGCCCTCATCCCCACCCTCTTCCTGGGAGGTTGGACCATGCCCTTCCTGGAGGTGCCCTACCTCTGGATGTTCCTCAAGATCGCCTTCTTCCTCTTCCTCTTCATCTGGATCCGGGCCACCTGGTTCCGCCTCCGTTACGACCAGCTTTTGCGCCTTGGCTGGGGCTTCCTCTTCCCGGTGGCCCTGGTCTGGTTCCTGGTGACCGCCTTGGTGGTGGCCTTAGACCTTCCCCGCTCCTACCTCCTCTACCTTTCGCTGGCCGCTTTCCTGGTCCTTTTGGGAGCCATCCTGTACAGTCCTAAATCCGCGCGCAAAGCCCCCAAGGGGCTATCCAAAGGAGGTGGCGCATGACCCTTAAGGCCTTGGCCCAAAGCCTTGGCATCACCCTCAAGTACCTTTTCTCCAAGCCGGTAACCGTGCCCTACCCCGACGCCCCGGTGGCCCTCAAGCCCCGTTTCCACGGCCGCCACGTGCTCACCCGCCACCCCAACGGCCTGGAGAAGTGCATCGGCTGCTCCCTGTGCGCGGCTGCTTGCCCCGCTTACGCCATCTACGTGGAACCGGCAGAGAACGACCCGGAAAACCCGGTCTCGGCGGGGGAGCGCTACGCCAAGGTCTACGAGATCAACATGCTCCGGTGCATCTTCTGTGGCCTCTGCGAGGAAGCCTGCCCCACCGGGGCCATCGTGCTGGGCTACGACTTTGAGATGGCCGACTACGAGTACTCCGACCTCATCTACGGCAAGGAGGACATGCTGGTGGACGTGGTGGGCACCAAGCCCCAGCGCCGGGAAGCGAAGATGACCGGCAAGCCCGTGAAGCCCGGCTACGTGGTACCCTACGTCCGCCCGGAGCTGGAGGGGTTTAAGGCCCCCACGGAAGGAGGGAAAAAGTGAGCCCCTTAGAAGCCCTAGCCCTCCTGGCCCTTCTTTTCACCGGGGTCCTGGTGGTCACCCTGAAAAACGCCATCCACGCCGCCTTGGCCCTCATCGGGAACTTCCTGATCCTGGCCGGGATCTACGTGGCCCTCGAGGCCCGCTTCCTGGGCTTTATCCAGATCATCGTCTATGCCGGGGCCATCGTGGTCCTCTTCCTCTTCGTCATCATGATCCTCTACGCCGCCCAGGGGGAGGTGGGCTTTGATCCCCTGGCGCGAAGCCGCCCCTTGGCCCTCCTCCTCTCCTTGGGGGTGGCCCTGGTCCTCCTCTCGGGGCTTTGGGGCCTAAACCTGGCCTTCACCCAGGACCTTAAGGGCGGCCTGCCCCAGGCCCTGGGGCCCCTCCTTTACGGGGACTGGCTCGGGGTGCTTTTGGCGGTGGGCTTCCTCCTCATGGTGGCCACGGTGGTGGCCGTGGCCCTGGTGCAGCCGCAAAGGCCCCTGGACGCCCTGAGGCCCGAGGAGCGGAAGGCGGAAAAGGAGGTGGTGCGGTGAGCTACCTCTATGCCTCCGCCATCCTTTTCGCCCTGGGGGTCTACGGGGTCCTGACCCGCAGGACGGCCATCCTGGTCTTTCTCTCCATCGAACTCATGCTGAACGCCGCCAACCTCTCCCTGGTGGGCTTCGCCCGGGCCTTTGGCCTGGAAGGCCAGGTGGCAGCCCTCATGGTGATCGCCATCGCCGCCGCCGAGGTGGCGGTGGGCCTGGGTCTCATCGTGGCCATCTTCCGCCAGCGGGAGAGCACCGCGGTGGACGATCTCTCGGAGCTTAGGGGGTGAAGATGCTGCTGCTGACCATCCTCCTTCCCCTCTTGGGCTTTGCCCTTTTGGGGCTTTTCGGAAAACGGATGAGAGAACCCCTCCCCGGGGTCCTGGCCTCGGCCCTGGTCCTGGCCTCCTTCCTGGTGGGGGTGGGCCTTCTCCTTTCGGGCGGGGCCCGCTTTGAAGCGGAGTGGCTTCCCGGGATCCCCTTTAGCCTGCTTCTGGACAACCTCTCCGGCTTCATGCTCCTCATCGTCACCGGGGTGGGGTTTCTCATCCACGTCTACGCCATCGGCTACATGGCCGGGGATGCGGGCTACAGCCGCTTCTTCGCCTACTTCAATTTCTTCATCGCCATGATGCTCACCCTGGTCCTGGCCGACAGCTATCCAGTGATGTTCATCGGCTGGGAGGGGGTGGGCCTGGCCAGCTTCCTCCTCATCGGCTTCTGGTACAAGAACGCCCAGTACGCCGACTCCGCCCGCAAGGCCTTCATCGTGAACCGGATCGGCGACCTGGGCTTCATGCTGGGCATGGCCATCCTGTGGGCCCTTTACGGCACCCTCTCCATCAGCGAGCTAAAGGAGGCCCTGGAAGGCCCCTTGAAGAACCCCAGCCTCCTGGCCCTGGCGGGCCTCCTCCTCTTCCTGGGGGCCGTGGGCAAAAGCGCCCAGGTGCCCCTCATGGTCTGGCTCCCCGACGCCATGGCCGGCCCCACCCCGGTTTCCGCCTTGATCCATGCCGCCACCATGGTCACCGCTGGGGTCTACCTCATCGCCCGGAGCTCCTTCCTCTACGCCAACCTCCCCGACGTTTCCTACATCATCGCGGTCATTGGGCTCATCACCGCCTTTTACGGGGCCCTATCCGCCTTTGGCCAAAACGACATCAAGAAAATTGTGGCCTATTCCACCATCAGCCAGCTGGGGTACATGTTCCTGGCAGCGGGCGTGGGGGCCTACTGGGTGGCCCTTTTCCACGTCTTCACCCATGCCTTTTTTAAAGCCCTCCTCTTCCTGGCCTCGGGTAGCGTGATCCACGCCCTGGGGGGAGAGCAGGACGTGCGCCGGATGGGGGGGCTCTGGAGACACCTGCCCGTCACCCGCTGGCACGCTCTCATCGGGGCTTTGGCCCTAGGGGGCCTGCCCCTTCTTTCCGGCTTCTGGTCCAAAGACGCCATCCTGGCCGCCACCCTCACCTACCCCTTTGGCGGCCTGGGCTTCTACCTGGGAGCGCTTTTGGTGGCGGTGCTCACCGCCATGTACGCCATGCGCTGGTTCGTCCTGGTCTTCCTGGGGGAAGAGCGGGGCCACCACCATCCCCATGAGGCCCCTCCGGTGATGCTTTGGCCCAACCACCTCCTGGCCCTGGGCTCGGTGCTGGCCGGGTACGTGGCCCTGCCCTATCCCCTGCCCAATCCCCTCGAGGCCTTCCTGAAGCCCACCTTGGCCGAGGTGGAAGCCCACCACCTTTCCCTGGGGGCGGAGTGGGGGCTCATCGCCCTCTCGGGGGCGGTGGCCCTCTTGGGGCTTTGGCTGGGCTACACCTTCTTCCAGCGCAAGGCCTTCCCCGCCTGGTACCTCACCTTTGAGGCCTGGAGCCGGGAAAGCTTCTTTGTCGACCGGGTGTACAACGCCTTAATCGTGAACCCCTTGAAGGCCTTGGCCGAGGTGCTCTTCTATGGGGATGGCAGCCTCTTTCGCGGCTACCTGGGCCTGGGCGGGGCGGTGCGGAGCCTGGGCCAAGGGATGGCCCGCCTGCAGACCGGTTACCTAAGGGTCTACGCCCTGCTCTTCGTGCTGGGCGCTTTGGTGCTACTGGGGGTGATGCGGTGGTAATCCTGGCGATCCTCCTACCCATCCTCTTCGGCCTTCTCCTCCTCCTGGGCCTTCCCCGCGCCCTGGGGGTCTTGGGAGCGGGCCTAAGCTTCCTCTTAAACCTCTACCTCTTCCTCACCCACCCCGGGGGGACGGCCCACCCAGTAACCCTTCCCCTTCTTCCCGGTGTGGGGGTCTACTGGGCCTTCGGGCTGGATGGGCTTTCCGCCCTCTTCTTCCTTACCATCGGTCTTACCGTCTTCCTGGGGGCCTTGGTGGCCCAGGTGGAGGGGCGGTTTTTGGGCCTCGCCCTTTTGATGTCGGGCCTTCTCCTCGGGCTTTTCGCCGCCCGGGACCTCTTGGTCTTCTACCTCTTCTTTGAGGCGGCCTTGATCCCCGCCCTCCTCATGCTCTTCTTCTACGGGGGCGAGGGCCGGATAAAAGCCCTCTACATCTTTCTCCTCTTCACCCTAGCGGGGTCCTTGCCCATGCTGGCCGCCATCCTGGCGGTGAAGGTCTTAGGGGGTAGCCCCACCTTCCTCCTCGAGGACCTCCTGGCCCACCCAGTTGGCGGAGGCGCCGCCTTCTGGGTATTTCTGGGTTTCGCCCTGGCCTTCGCCATCAAGACCCCCCTCTTCCCTCTCCACGCCTGGCTTCCCCCCTTTCACCAGGAGAACCACCCTTCAGGCCTGGCGGATGCCTTGGGGACCCTCTATAAGGTGGGGGTCTTCGCCTTCTTCCGCTTCGCCATCCCCTTGGCCCCCGAAGGATTCTCCGAGCTCCAGGGGCTTCTCCTTTTCCTGGCGGCCATCTCCGCCCTGTACGGGGCCTGGGTAGCCTTCTCTGCCAAGGACTTCAAGACCCTTTTGGCCTACGCCGGGCTCTCCCATATGGGGGTGGCAGCCCTCGGCGTCTTCTCCGCCACGGAGGAGGGGGCCTTGGGGGGGCTTTACCTCCTCGCCGCAAGCGGGGTCTACACCGGGGCCCTCTTCCTCCTGGCGGGGAGGCTTTACGAGAGGGTGGGCACCTTGGAGATCGGTCCCTTCCGGGGCCTCGCCCAAAGCGCTCCGGGCATGGCCGCCTTGGCCCTCTTCCTCTTCCTGGCCATGGTGGGGCTTCCCGGGCTTTCCGGCTTCCCCGGGGAGCTTATGACCCTCCTGGGCGCCTACAAACAAAGCCCCTGGCTCACCGCCATGGCCTTCCTTTCGGTGATCGCCGGGGCCGCCTACGCCCTCACCGCTTTCCAGAAGGTCTTCTGGGAAGAAGGTACCCAGAAGACCGAAGATCTGAAGGGAGCGGAGTGGCCCTTCGCCGCGCTGGCGGTGGCCGCCTTGGTGCTCATGGGGGTCTTCCCCGGCTTCTTCGTAAAGGGCCTTAAGCCCTTAGCGGAAGCCTTCGCCAAGATCCTTGGAGGTGGCGCATGACCCTCCTGGTGCTTAGCCTCTTCTCCGTGGCTCTCACCCTCTTGGGCTTCTTCGTCTCGGTGCCCCTTTTCAAACGATTCACCATCCTGGGGCTTTCCCTGGCCCTCCTTTCCCTCCTTCTCACCTGGGGAAAACCCTTCGCCCTTGGCCCCTACCACGTGGACGGGATCTCCCAGGTCTTCACCCTGCTGGCCCTTTTGGGGGCCCTTTGGACCGTGGGACTGGTGCGGAGCGGGCGGTTTGAGTTCTACCTGCTGGTGCTCTACGCCACCTTGGGGATGCACCTCCTCGCCTCCACCCAAAACCTCATCCTGATGCTGGTGGCCCTCGAGGCCCTCTCCCTCCCCCTCTACGCCCTGGCCACCTGGCGACGGGGGGAAGGCCTGGAGGCCGCCTTGAAGTATTTCCTCCTGGGGGCCTTGGCCGCGGCCTTTTTCCTCTACGGCACCGCCCTCCACTACGGGGCCACGGGAAACCTCCTGGCGGGCACCCCCGGCGAAGGGCCCCTCTACGCCCTGGCCCTGGGCCTTCTTTTGGTGGGACTAGGCTTCAAGGTGGCCCTGGCTCCCTTCCACTTCTGGACCCCGGATGTCTACCAGGGTAGCCCCACCCCCGTGGTGCTCTTCATGGCCACGGGGGTGAAGGCCGCAGCCTTCGCCGCCCTGCTTAGGGTGGCCGCCCCCGGCGTCCCCGACGCCTTGGCCCTCCTCGTCGCCTTCTCCGTCCTCCTAGGGAACCTGGCCGCCTTGAGCCAAAGGGAAGCCAAAAGGCTTCTGGCTTACAGCTCCATCGCCCACGCTGGGTACATGGCCTTGGCCCTCTACACGGGAAACGCCACGGCCTTGGGCTTTTACCTCCTCACCTACGTCCTGGCCACGGGACTGGCCTTCGCCGTGCTCTCGGAGGTCTCCCCGGACCGGGTGCCCCTGGAGCGCCTTAAAGGGCTCTTCCACCGGGACCCCCTCCTCGGCCTTGGCCTGTTCGTGGCCTCCTTGTCCCTCCTGGGCCTTCCCCCCCTGGCTGGCTTCTGGGGCAAGTACCTGGTCTTCACCGAGGCCGCCAAGGCCGGGCAGTGGGGCCTTTTGGTGCTGGCCCTCATCACCAGCGCCGTGAGCGCCTACTACTACCTGGGCCTGGGGCTTGCCGTCTTCCAAAAGGGTGAGGCGGAGGCCCGTCCCCGGCCCTTGGCCCGGGGGGTGGCCCTGGGGGTAGCCCTTCTCCTCATCCTGCTGGGCCTTATCCCCGGGGCGGTTCTTCCCGCCCTGGCCGCGGGCTAAGCCCGGGGCCTTCTTTCGGGCCCTGGGGTACAGAAGGTATCCCGGGGCCCGGGCTTTTTTCCCACTTCAGGTTTACACTCTAAGCATGGAGGACCCCCTGGCCCACCTGCCGCGGGAGCTTCTGCACAAGGATCCCCTGGGCTACGTGGCCCGGGGGGCCCAGGCTTTGCCCAAGGACCTCCGGGGGGCCTGGCTCCTAGGGGTGGTGAGCGGCTTCCTCTGGCCGGAAGCCCCTGTGCCCAAGGATCTTTCCGCCTTCTTCCGCCGCATGGAGGGTGCCTGGCGGGAGGCGGAGGAGTACTTCCTGGAAACGGGGCTGGACTTTCCCGTGCTGGTGAGCCAGTGGGCCAGGGAGGCCCTGGATCCTCTTCTCCACCACAAAAAAGAACCCCCCTGGGAAAGCCTCGCCCTGGCCTTCCAGGGCGGGCGGCAACTGGGGCGGCACCTGCGGAACCGGGCCTAGGGGGTATAGACAATCCGCACCACCCGCCACCTCAACCCCTGCCGCTCCATGACCAAACCAGTCTGGGGGTCATCCTTGTGGTGGACGTAAGCCCGCGATAGCCCTTGCAGTTTTAGCCGCCATTGGCGCACTTCTTCCAGACTGGCCTGCTCGGGATCTTTTCCTGTACCCAAGCTGGCAAGACCCTCGGGCGTAAGCAGGGCGTCCACGAGGGCCTGAACAAGACCCCCAGCAAAGATCATCCCCAAAGCCATAAAGGGATCATCCTGAGCCTTCTCCAGCTCCTTTACCATGGCCGCATTGAGATCCGCCTTTAGGCTTGCCCTAACTCGGGGAAAGTCCACATACTGCTCCAGGGCCGCTGGATCCCGGCGCTCGATGGCCGCTTGCAAACCCTTAAGAGCCCAGTACGGGGAAAGGACCAGATAACCACCCAAGAGGACTAAAAGAAAGGCAAGAATTGTTAGACCCCAGCGGGCTTTCATGGACCCAATATAGTTGAAGGAGGGATAAGCCGTCAACTATAAAATTCGCTTCCCTAAGAGACTGAGGGTCAAGCCCACCATCATCTCCGCGGTGCGGTTACGCTCGTCCAAGATGGGGTTCACCTCCACCAGGTCCAGGCTCCGCACCCGGCCCGACTGGGCCAGGATCTCCATGAGGAGGTGGGCCTCCCGGTAGGAAAGGCCCCCGGGCACCGGAGTCCCCACCCCGGGAGCCAGGGTGGGATCCAGGACGTCGGCGTCCAGGGAAACGTGGAGGGGCAGGCCGGAAAGCCTTTCCAAAACCTCCTCGGCGATGCGAGCTACCCCCAGGCGGTCCACCTCGTGCATGGTGTAAACGGTAACCCCCATTTCCCGAAGAAGCCGCCTCTCCCCGGGGTCCAGGCTCCGCACCCCCACCAGGACCACCCTCTTGGGATCCACCGCCTGGAAGGCCTCCGTGAGGCGGGGGTGCCCAAGCCCGCAGAGCACCGCCAGGGGCATGCCGTGAATGTTTCCCGAAGGGCTGGTTTCCGGGGTGTTGAAGTCCGCATGGGCATCCACCCAGACCACCCCCAAGGGCTCCTTGGCCACCCCGCTCACCGAACCCATGCTTAAGGAGTGGTCTCCGCCCAGCACGATGGGAAATACCCCCTCCGGCAGGGAGCGGAGCCGCTCCTTGAGCTCGAGGGCCGCCTGGCGGATCTCCTCCAAGTAGTTCTCCCCGCCGAAGCGCAAGCCCTTTCGCCTCAGGGTTTCCGCCACGGGTACCCGCACGTCCCCCAGGTCCTCCACCGCCAGACCCAGGGCCTCGAGCTCCTCCGCCAGCCGGGCATAGCGCAAAGCGGAAGGCCCCATGTCCACCCCACGCCGGCCTGCGCCTAAGTCCATGGGCACACCCAGGATGGCCACCCGCTCCATGGGGGGCATGCTAGCAGAAAACCCCATGCACCGCTTGGGAACTTTATGCCAACCCCCTAGGAGGAAGGGGCTTTTGGCGCTATACTTAAAAGGATGGAACACTGCGAGGTGGCAAGCATCAACCTGGCCCGCCTCTTGCGGGAAGGAGGCACGGCCCGCGCCACAGGCGTGGTCCGGGAAGCCTTCTTTGTAGGCGAGGAGCGCTTCCCCTTGGAAGGAGAGGCCACCTGGAAGGTGGCGGTCTCCGCCGTGGGAGGGGATGAGTACTGGCTTTCGGGTGAGGTGGAGGGCGTGGTCCTCATGGAGTGCCGCCGCTGCCTCAAGCCCACCCCCACCCCCATCCACGCCCACTTCCAGCACCTCCTCCGCTACCAGCAAGGCCTGGAAGAGGTGGTCTTCCACGAGGAGAAAGAGGAGGAGTACTACGCCTTTGGCGAGCCCGACTTGGACCTTCTCCCCTTCCTCACCGAGGCGTTCGTGACGGAGATGCCCTACACCGTCCTCTGCGAGGAAGGGTGCAAGGGCCTCTGCCCGGTGTGCGGGGCGGACCGCAACCTGGTGGACTGCGGCCACGAGCCGGAAACCCACCACCCCTTCCTGGGCCTTAAGGACCTCCTTCCCGAACTCTAACGGGTCTGCTATACTACCAGGGGTTTAGCGGGGGCCAAGCCCCCCTGGAGGACTGGAGATGGCCAAGCATCCTGTACCCAAGAAGAAGACCTCTAAGGCGCGGCGCGATGCCCGCAGGAGCCACCATGCCCTGACCCCCCCGACCCTGGTCCCCTGCCCCGAGTGCAAGGCGATGAAGCCCCCGCACACCGTCTGCCCAGAGTGCGGCTACTACGATGGGCGCAAGGTTCTAGAAGTCTAGACCCGGTCAAGACTTAAGGGACCCCGGCCTCCGGGGTCTCAACTTTTTGCGCCATGGGCCGGTATAGTGGAGCCCATGACGGGAGGTCAGGCGCCGGGCATCCTGGCCCTGGGGGCGTATGTTCCCCAAAGGGTCTTGAGGAACGAGGACTTTGAGGCCTATCTAGACACCTCGGATGAGTGGATCGTGACCCGAACCGGCATCCGGGAAAGGCGCATCGCCGCCGAGGACGAGTACACCTCGGACCTGGCCTTCAAGGCGGTGGAGGACCTCCTAAGGCGCCACCCCGGGGCCCTAGAGGGAGTGGATGGGGTCATCGTGGCCACCAACACCCCCGACGCCCTCTTCCCCAACACCGCCGCCTTGGTGCAGGCCCGCTTCGGCATCCAGGGCTTCGCCTACGACCTGTTGGCGGGTTGCCCGGGCTGGCTTTACGCCCTGGCCCAGGCCCACGCCATGGTGGAAGCGAGCCTGGCCCGTAAGGTCCTGGTAGTGGGGGCCGAGGCCCTTTCCAAGATCGTGGACTGGAACGACCGGGCCACCGCGGTCCTCTTCGGGGACGCCGGGGGAGCGGCGGTGGTGGGCAGGGTGCGGGAAGGCTTCGGCTTCCGCTCCTTCGTGCTGGGGGCGGACGGTAGCGGGGCCAAGGAGCTCTACCACGCCTGCGTGGCCCCCAGGCTTCCCGACGGGACCTCCATGCGCAACCGCCTCTACATGAACGGGCGGGAAGTCTTCAAGTTCGCCGTGCGGGTGATGAACACCGCCACCCTCGAGGTCATAGAAAAAGCCGGCCTCACCCCGGAGGACATCAAGGTCTTCGTGCCCCACCAGGCAAACCTCAGGATCATCGACGCCGCCCGGGAGCGACTGGGCCTTCCCTGGGAACGGGTGGTGGTGAACGTGGACCGCTACGGCAACACCTCCACCGCCTCCATCCCCCTGGCCCTCAAGGAAGCTGTGGAGGACGGCAGGATCCAAGAAGGCGATCACGTTCTTCTGGTATCCTTCGGGGCCGGGCTCACCTGGGCCGCCACGGTCCTCACCTGGGGGGGAGCCTAATGTACGCCGCCCTCTTCCCCGGCCAAGGCTCCCAGAAGGTGGGTATGGGAAAAGCCCTTTACGAGGCTTTCCCTGCCGCCCGCCAGGTGCTGGACCGAGCCGAGGCCACCCTGCCCGGGCTCCTAAAGCTCATGTGGGAAGGCCCCGAGGAGGCCCTCACCCTCACGGAAAACCAGCAACCCGCCCTTCTGGCCGTGGGCTACGCCGCCTACCAGGCCTTTCTAGCCCAGGGAGGCCAGCCCCCTTCCCTGGCCGCTGGCCACTCCTTGGGGGAGTGGACCGCCCACGTGGCCGCGGGCACCCTGGAACTGGAGGATGCCCTGAGGCTGGTACGCCTCCGGGGACGGTACATGCAAGAGGCTGTGCCCCCGGGAGAGGGAGCCATGGCCGCCATCCTGAAGCTTCCTCTGGAAGCCATCCAGGAAGCTTTGGCGGGGCTAGAGGGCGTGGAGATCGCTAACCTCAACAGCCCCGAACAGACGGTGATCTCCGGCAGGAAGGAGGCGGTGGAGGAGGCGGCGGAAAGGCTAAAGGAAAAACGGGCCCGGGTGGTTTTCCTCCCGGTCTCCGCCCCCTTCCACTCCTCCCTGATGGCTCCTGCCAAGGAGCGCCTGGCCCGTGACCTGGCCCAGGTAACCCTGAGGAAGCCCCGCTTCCCCGTCTACTCCAACGTGACCGCAACGCCCGAGGAGGACCCCGGCCGCATCCGTGAACTTCTCCTGGAGCAGATCACCGCCCCCGTGCGCTGGGTGGAGATCTTAAAGGACATGGAAAAGAGGGGGGTCCGGCGCTTTTTGGAGTTCGGTAGCGGGGAGGTGCTGAAAGGCCTGGTGGCCCGTACCCTGAAGGAAGCGCACGCCCTTTCCGTGGGGGACCCGGAAGGGGTAAGGAAGGCGTTGGAGGTGGAGGATGCGTAAGGCACTGGTGACGGGAGCCAGCCGGGGCATCGGCCGGGCCATCGCCCTCAGGCTGGCCCGGGAGGGCTATGCCCTGGTGATCCATTACGGGCAGAACCGGGAGAAGGCGGAGGAGGTGGCGGAGGAGGCAAGGAGGCTGGGAAGCCCCCTGGTGGGGGTTTTGGGGGCCAACCTCCTGGAGGCGGAGGCCGCCACGGGCCTGGTCCACGGGGCGGCGGAGATCCTGGGGGGCCTGGACACCCTGGTGAACAACGCCGGCATCACCCGGGACACCCTCCTCATCCGCATGAAGGACGAGGACTGGGAAGCCGTGCTGGAAGCCAACCTCTCCGCGGTCTTCCGCACCACCCGGGAGGCCATCAAGCTCATGATGAAGGCCCGCTTCGGGCGCATCGTGAACATCACCAGCGTGGTGGGGATCCTGGGAAACCCCGGCCAGGCCAACTACGTGGCCTCCAAGGCGGGGCTTATCGGCTTCACCCGGGCGGTGGCCAAGGAGTACGCCGCCCGAGGGATCACGGTGAACGCCGTGGCCCCGGGGTTTATCGAAACGGAGATGACGGAAAAGCTCCCGCCCGAGGTGCGGGAGGCCTACCTGAAAAGCATCCCCGCAGGCCGCTTCGGCCGGCCGGAGGACGTGGCCGAGGCGGTGGCCTTTTTGGTCTCCGAGGCTGCAGGCTACATCACCGGCCAAACCCTGTGCGTGGATGGGGGGCTCACCCCCCATTGAAGGGGCCAGGCCCTAAGCTATACCCCGTGGTAAAATCCCCAAGGGAGGTTTTCATGACGGAGAAGGAGATCTTTGAAAAGGTGAAGGCGGTTATTGCGGACAAGCTCTCGGTGGAACCCGAGAAGATCACCCTCGATGCCCGCTTCATCGAGGACCTGGGGGCGGACAGCTTGGATACCGTGGAGCTCATCATGGGCCTCGAGGACGAGTTCGGCCTGGAAATCTCCGACGAGGAGGCCGAAAAGATCCGCACCGTGAAGGATGCGGTGGCCTACATCCAGGCCAAGCTAGGCTAGAGCTAATAGGGCTTTTAAGGGGCGCTTCCCGCGCCCCTTTTCTTTTTCCCAGGGCTTTTCCCGGTATACTACCCCCATGCGACGCGTGGTGGTTACCGGCCTCGGACCCCTCACCCCCATCGGTGTGGGGGCGGAAGCTTACCATAAGGCCCAGCTTGCCGGGAAAAGCGGGGTGCGCCCCATCGCCCGCTTTGACGCCTCGGCCCTGCCGGTGCGCATCGCCGCCGAGGTGGACGTCAATCCCGAGGAGTTCATTGACAAAAAGGAGCTTAGGCGTCTGGACCGCTTTGTCCAGTACGCCCTGATCGCCGCCGAGCTGGCCCTGAAGGATGCGGGGCTGGAGCCCAGCGCCCTGGATCCCGAGCGGGTGGGTACCCTGGTGGGCACGGGCATCGGGGGCATGGAAACCTGGGAGGCCCAAAGCAAGGTCTTCCTGGAGCGGGGCCCGAACCGGATAAGCCCCTTCTTCATCCCCATGATGATCGCCAACATGGCCTCGGCCCACATCGCCATGCGCTACGGCTTCATGGGACCCAGCTCCACCGCCGTCACCGCCTGTGCCACGGGGTCGGATGCCATCGGAAACGCCCTCCGCATGATCCAGCTGGGGGAGGCCGACGTCGTCCTCGCTGGGGGCACGGAGGCCGCCATCACCCCCATGGCCATCGGGGCCTTCGCCGTGATGCGGGCCCTTTCCACCCGGAACGAGGAGCCCACCAAGGCCAGCCGCCCCTTCACCCTAAGCCGGGATGGCTTCGTGATGGGGGAAGGAGCTGGGGTCTTGGTGCTGGAGGAGTACGAGCACGCCAAGAGGCGGGGAGCCAGGATCTACGCCGAGCTGGTGGGCTTTGGCCGGAGCGCCGACGCCCATCACATCACCGAGCCCCACCCCGAGGGGAAAGGCGCCGCCTTAGCCATGCGCCGCGCCCTTTTGGACGCCAAAGTGAACCCCGAGGAGGTGGGCTACATCAACGCCCACGGCACCTCCACCCCCGTGGGGGACCGGGCCGAGGTCCTGGCCATCAAGGAGGTCTTCAAGGAGCACGCCCAGCGGCTCATGGTCTCCAGCACCAAGAGCATGACCGGCCACCTCCTGGGGGCTGCCGGGGGCATCGAGGCCATCGCCACGGTGCAGGCCCTCTACCACGGGGTCATCCCTCCCACCATCAACCTGGAGGACCCCGACCCCGAGCTGGACCTGGACTTCGTGCCCGAGCCCCGGGAGGCCAAGGTGGCCTACGCCCTCTCCAACTCCTTCGCCTTCGGCGGTCAGAACGCCGTGCTTCTCTTCAAACGGATCTAGGGGATGCTCTACTCCAGGGAAAGGCTTCTGGATCTGGAGGCGGAAAGGCTGGCACCCTACGCCCAGAAGGCCCGGGACACCCGGGGGCGGAAATACCCGGAACCCGAGTCCCCCTACCGCACGCCCTTCCAGAAGGACCGGGACCGCATCCTTCACACCACCGCCTTCCGGCGCCTGGAGTACAAGACCCAGGTCTTTCCCAACTGGGCTGGGGACTACTACCGCACCCGCCTTACCCACACCCTGGAGGTGGTCCAGGTGGCCCGCTCCATCGCCCGCGCCCTGGGCCTCAACGAGGACCTCACGGAGGCCATCGCCCTTTCCCACGACTTAGGCCACCCTCCCTTTGGCCACACGGGGGAGAAGGTCCTGAACGAGCTCATGCAGGACCACGGGGGGTTTGAGCACAACGCCCACGCCCTGAGGATCCTCACCGAGCTGGAGGTGCGCTACCCCGGGTTCAAGGGCCTCAACCTCACCCATGAGGTCTTGGAGGGCATCGCCACCCACGAGGCCGCCTATACCCCGGGCTTCAAGCCGGAGTACGAGGGCAAGGGCACCCTCGAGGCCCAGGTGGTGGACCTTTCCGACGCCATCGCCTATGCGGCCCACGACCTGGACGACGGCCTCCGTAGTGGCCTCCTTCGCCCCCAAGAGCTCACCGAGGTGCCCTTCCTGGCGGAGCTGGCCCGGGAAGAAGGCCTGGACCTTTCGGAGCTAACCGAGCTTTCCCGCCGGATCCTGGTGCGCCAGCTTCTGGGCTTTTTCATCACCGCCTCCATAGAGGCCACCCACCAAAGGGTAGAAGGGGCCGGGGTGAGGAGCCCGGAGGAAGTGCGCCGGCATCCTGAACGCCTGGCTGCTCTCACCCCTGAGGCCGAGCGGGCTCACCGGGAACTGAAGGCCTTCCTCCTGGAGCGCTTCTACCGCCATCCCGAGGTCCTGAGGGAGAGGCGCAAGGCGGAAATCGTTTTGGAGAATCTTTTCCACACCTACACCCAGTACCCTGCGATCCTGCCCAAGGAGGTCCAGGCCCGGATCCCCCTGGAGGGGCTTGAGCGGGCGGTGTGCGACTACATCGCCGGGATGACCGACCGGTACGCCCTCGAGGCCTATCGGAAACTCTTCCCCTGAAACCCCGGGGGGGCGAGGGATAAAATGGGTAGGTGAAAACCCTGGACTGGAATACCCTTTTTGGCGAGCGGGCCAGGCGCATCCAGGCCTCCACCATCCGCGAGCTTTTAAAGCTCACCCAGCGCCCCGGCGTCCTCAGCTTCGCCGGGGGCCTTCCCGCCCCCGAGCTCTTCCCCAAGGAGGAGGCGGCGGCCAAGGCAGCCGAGATCCTAAGGGAAAAGGGCGAGGTGGCCCTGCAGTACGGGCCCACGGAGGGCTACTTCCCCTTAAGGGCCTGGGTGGCGGAGCGGCTTGGGGTGAGCCCGGAGGAGGTCCTCATCACCACGGGAAGCCAGCAGGCCCTGGACCTTCTGGGGAAGGTCTTTTTGGACGAGGGAAGCCCGGTTCTCTTGGAGGCCCCCAGCTACATGGGGGCCATCCAGGTCTTCCGGGCCTACGGCCCCCGTTTCCTCACGGTGCCGGCCGGGGAAGAGGGGCCGGACCTCAGTGCCCTGGAAGAAGCCCTAGACCAGGAGCGCCCCCGCTTCCTCTACCTCATCCCCTCCTTCCAGAACCCCTCCGGGGGGCTCATGCCCCTGGAAGCCCGCAGGCGCCTCCTGGAAATGGCCATGGAACGGGGGTTGGTGGTGGTGGAGGATGACGCCTACCGGGAGCTCTACTTTGGGGAAAGCCGCCTGCCAAGCCTTTTTGAGCTGGCCCGGGAGGCGGGCTACCCCGGTGTGATCTACCTGAGTAGCTTCTCCAAGGTGCTGGCCCCGGGCCTGAGGGTGGCCTTCGTGGTGGCCCGGCCCGAGGCCATCCTCAAGCTCACCCAAGCCAAGCAAGGGGTGGACCTGCACACCCCGGTCCTCAACCAGATCCTGGTGCACGAGCTGGTGAAGGAAGGCTTCCCGGAACGCCTGGAGAGGATCCGCACCACCTACAAGGCCAAGGCCCAGGCCATGCTGGAGGCCCTGGACCGGGAGATGCCCAAGGAGGTGGCCTATACCCGGCCCAAGGGAGGGATGTTCGTCTGGATGACCCTCCCCGAGGGGCTCTCCGCCGAGGTCCTTTTCCAACGGGCCATAGAGGAAAACGTAGCCTTCGTGCCCGGAGGGCCCTTCTTCGCCAATGGAGGCGGGGAGAACACCCTGAGGCTTTCCTACGCCACCCTGGACCGGGAGAGAATCCAAGAAGGCGTGCGGCGCTTGGGTCAGGCGCTAAAGGGGCTTTTGGCCGTGGTCTAGGAAGAGGAGGGGTTCCCGCTCCCTCAGGGCCCCTACAAGGGCGTCAAAGAAGGCCTCCCCCGCCTCCAGGGTGGCCTCGAGGTCCAGGAAAAGGCCAGGGGTTCGGCTGTCCACCTCAATGACCCAGTGCCCCTCAATGAGGCCCTGGGCCCACAAGGGAGGCCGCCGCTGGGTCAAATGGGCCAGCCGCTCCTTAAAGCGGTTGTAGCCCTCTTCCCACTCCTCTCCTCCTGCCTTGGCGGCCTTCCCCCCCGCGCTTTTGCCAAAGGCCCCGTGGTCTAAAACCACAATGTAGCCGATGACCACCTCCGGGTAGAGCATCTGGACAGAGGAAACCTCGCCGAGGAGGTCGTCCAATCGGTTGGGGAGGGAACCCAGGGGATTGCGGAGGACCGACTTGAGGGAAAGAAGGAGGCGAGGCTTCTCCCCTGGGTGCTGGATACGTCCCCCTCCCCCGCCGGCGAGGAGGGGGGCGAGCAGGACCACATCCCAGTCCTTCGCCCGGGCAAAACCCCGGACGCTCACTTCACCCCGGCTTCCTCCCAAAAGGCCCCTAAGGCCCCGGGCCTCCAGCCGAGCCATACAGTAGTCCGCCAAAAGATCCCAACGCCTCTTGCTCTGGGCTGGCTTTTCCAGCCCGTCCCAAACCGCAGCCTCTAGGGCCTGCCCTAGCTCCATCTAGTCCCCCACGACCTCCAGCACCTCCCCGGGCACCTCCCGGGCGAAGCGCTCCCGGGCGAGGGCGGCGTAGCCCGGCACCAGCTCCACCCCCAGGGCCCTCCTCCCCCACTTGGCGGCGGCCACCAGGGTGGTCCCGGTCCCGGCGAAGGGGTCTAGGACGGTATCCCCCACGAAGCTGAACATGCGCACCAGCCTCTCGGCGAGCTCCAGGGGAAAGGGGGCTGGATGGAGGCGGGTGCTCTCCCCGGGGATGTCCTCCCAGATTTGCCGGAAGAAGCGGTGGAAGTCCTCCTTGGAAAGGCGGCTTTTCTCCCTTTGCTCGGGGCTAGGCCTGCGGTAGCCTCCGGGCTTCCGCTGCATGAGGATGTATTCGACCTCCGTTTTGATGATAGCCCCAGGCTCATAGGGCTTGCCTAGGAAGACCCCCCGTCCTTCCACCTCGAGGCTCGCATTGGTGTGCTTGCGCCAAAGGATGGGGTTCAGGTTATCGAACCCGATTTTGCGGCAGCGCACTTGGATATCGGCGTGGAGGGGAAAGACCAGGTGCCGCCCGAAGCGCCTTCTTGCCACGGCCACGTCCCCCACCACGATCACCAGCCTGCCCCCAGGCACGAGGAGGCGGAAAACCTCCCGCCATACCCGGTCCAACTCGTCCAGAAAAGCCTCGTAGTCCGCGATATGCCCTAGCTGGCCGGGCACGTCCTCGTACTGCTTCAGCGTCCAATAGGGAGGAGAAGTTAAGACCAGATGAACGGAGGCCTCAGGAAAGTTGGCAAGCACTTTCCGAGCATCCCCCACACGGAGCACATAGGCTCCTTCCCCGGTACGGGCTTCGAGGTAATCCCCTCGGGGTTGAGCGCCGTCCAAACCCTCCTCCGGGGAAACCGAAAAACGCTTCATCAAGGGCGATTATACGGGGTCTTCCAACAGGATCCCCTCAGGCCACTCCCCCCCGAGGGCGCGCCAGGCCTCCACCATATCCCGGGGTACGGGTGCCTGGAACTCCAGGATGCGCCCGGTGCGGGGATGGGGAAGGCGAAGCTCGTAGGCATGGAGGGCCTGGCGGGAGATCAGGGGGCTTTCCCGCCCATAAACCCCATCCCCTAGGATGGGGGCCTTCAGGTGCTTGAGGTGGACCCGGATCTGGTGGGTACGGCCGGTGTGGGGCCGGGCCTCCACCAGGGCGTAGGGTCCGGCGGTGGCGAGAATGCGGAACTCGGTTTCCGCATACCGGGGCGCAATCCCCCCCACGTGCATCTTGTGCCGCTCCACGGGATGCCGGCCTATGGGGGCGATGAGGGTGCCCTCCTTGGGGTGCCCCTCGGTGATGGCCAGGTAGCGCTTCATCACCAGCCTGTCGCGGAAGGCCCGGGCCAGGGCCTCGAGGGCCCCTCCATGCTTGGCCACCACCAGGACCCCGCTGGTGTCCTTGTCCAGGCGGTGCACGATGCCGGGACGCACCTCCTCGGGCCGCTCGGCCTCCTGGAGAGGAAAGTACCGCCCCAACAGGGCGTTGACCACGGTGCCCGTGTATACCCCGGGAGCCGGATGGGTAAGAAGCCCCGCAGGCTTGTTGAGGACCAGGAGGTCCTCGTCCTCGTAGAGCACCGGGATGGCCAGGTCCTGAGGGGCCACGAAGGGCTTTTCCTCCGGGGGAACCACCAGCACCTCTTCCCCCTTAAGGCGGTAGGAGGGCTTTTCCACCACCTTTTCCCCCACCTGGACCCGGCCCTGGGCGATCCATTCCTGGGCCCGGCTGCGGCTTACCCCGCAGGCCTCGGCCACCGCCTGGTCCAGGCGCACCCCTTCCATGCGAAAGCGCACCACGCTCTCCATGATACGAACCCCAGCGTGGGCCTCGCCACGCCGGGGTCCTGCGGCAGGCTACATGAACCGCTTCCGCCTCTTGTAGGCCTTTACCTCCTTGAAGCTCTTGCGTCCGCCCCCTTTGGCCACCCCCAGGTAGAACTCCTGCACGTCAGGGTTTTCCAACAGGTAGTCCCGATCCCCCTCCAGGACGATCCGCCCCGTTTCCATGATGTACCCGTAATGGGCGATGGAAAGCGCCACCCTGGCGTTCTGCTCCACCACCAGGACCGTGACCCCCTCCTCGGCGTTCACCCGGGCCACGATGTCAAAGATCTCCCGCACCAAAAGGGGAGCCAGGCCCAAGGAGGGCTCGTCCAGGAGGAGAAGCCGGGGTTTGGCCAGGAGGGCCCGGCCGATGGCGATCATCTGCTGCTCTCCCCCCGAGCAGTACCCGGCCAGGCGGTTCCTGAGCTCGGCCAGGCGGGGGAAGTAATGGTAGATGCGCTCCAGATCCTCCTTAAGACGGCTGTCCTTACGGGTCAAGGTGCCCACCCGCAGGTTCTCCTCCACCGTGAGGTGTTTGAAAACCCGCCGGCCTTCCAGCACCTGGACGATGCCCATCCTCACGATCTCCTCGGGGGGGCGATTATGGATGGGCTTTCCCTGGTAGAGGATCTCTCCCCTCACCACCTCCCCGTCCTCGGGGATCAAAAGGCCGGAGATGGCCCGGAGCGTGGTGGTCTTCCCGGCCCCGTTCGGGCCTAAGAGGGCGGTGATGCGCCCCTCGGGGACCTTCAGGGAAACCCCGCGCAGGACCTGGATGATGTCGTGGTAGACCACCTCGATGTTGTTGACCAAAAGGAGGATGGGGCCTAAGTCTTCGGGGCGCGTGGGGTTCAGGCTCATGGCGTAAGGAATGCCCGGGGGAGTTCCCCCGGGCCGAACGTCTTACTTGCCGTAGTGCACCTTGCGGAAGAGGGCCGAGGTGAAGGGCTCGGTCACGGGGACGAAGCGGCCCCCCTTGGCCTCGAGGATCCTCAAGCCCTCGGCCCCGGTGCGCTCGCTCTTGGTGAAGTCGATCTCAATCCCCTGCTTGGTGGAAACGGCAAAGCCTGGCTTGAAGGCATTGGGGCCGTTCATGCCCACGAGGGCCTGGTAGACGGTCTCCCCGGTGATGCGCTTGAAGCGCTCCTGGGCCCGGCGCATGGCCTCCACGGCAATGGCCGTGGCCAGCATGCCGTTGGTGTAGTTCACGCTTCCCACGATGGCCTGGGGCCGCCCATACTTCTGCCCAAGCTCCTTCTGCAGGCGGATGCCCGGGGCATCCTCGTGGAACATGTAGAAGCTGGTGGCCCAGAGGAACCCCTCCGCCGCATCCCCCGCCAGCTTGATGAGATCGGGACCACCCGTGTAGTGGGCCCCAAACTGCCGGATCTTCTTGTCCAGCCCCAAGCGCTTGGCATCCTTAAGGATGTTGGCCACGGGGCCGGCCACGTTCTGGTGAACCACGTACTCCACCCCGGCCGCCTCAAAGCGCTTGAGGAGGGCGGTGTTATCCAGGTTCCCCGCCCCCACCTCCTGCACATCCACGATCTGCAGGCCCAGCTGGGCTGCCGCCTTCCGGGCATCGGCCACCGGGGCCCGGCCGAAGGGAGAAGGATGCACCACCAAGGCCACCTTAGCCCCCTTCTTCTGCTTGGCGATGTACTCCAAGAGGGCCACCACCTGCTCGGAGTAGGTGGTGGTGGGGATGAAGAAGTAGTCGTTGTTGGGGGGATCAATAAGCTCCACGTGCATGGAGGCGGGGATCGTGGGTACCTTCACCTCCTGGATCAGGGACTTGAGCTGCAGGTTGGCTCCGGTGGCGTAGGAGAGGAAAACGGGGATCTTGAACCGGTCCAAGGCCTCCTCAAAAAAGCGCTGGGTGTTGGCGTTGTTGTACTGGTCGTCCCGCACCAGGCAGTTCAAGACCACCCCGGGGATAAGCTTTCTTTCGTTGGCGTACTTGCAGTAGTCCTCCACCGCCGCCCCGTAAGGAGCCCCGGCATCCGAGGTGGGACCGGTGATGGCCCCCGACCACAGGATGGTGACCTGCTGCTGGCCCAAGGCCAGCCCCGCCATCGCCAAAAGACCGAACCAGAGTTTTCGCATCTCGCTCACCTCCCATTGCCAACCCCATAAGGGGGGTTGCCTAGTACTTAAAGGGCCAGGTGCGGAAGTAGCTTCGCACGATCCGCCACCAGTTGTAAAGCCCCCTGGGCTCAAACATCAGGAAGAGCACGATGATGAGACCAAAGGCCAAGGGCCTTAAGGCGCTGGCCACATCCACCCCGGCCACGCTGAAGCCCAAGGCCTTGATGAAGTTGGAGAGAGCCTCCATGTTCACGTCCAAGAGTTCCAGGAAGGCCGGCCCCAGGAAGCTCCCCACCAAGGTACCCAATCCCCCCACGATGGCCATGGCTAAAAGCTTGATAGAAACCGCAAAGGTGTAGTCCTCTATGACCACGGCCCGGGAAAGGTAGGCGTAAAGCACCCCCGCCACCCCGGCGTAAAAAGCCCCCAGGGCAAAGGCGAAGAGCTTGGTGCGGCCAGGGTCCATGCCCATGGCGTCTGCCGCCCGGTCATTGTCCCTCACCGCCATCAAAGCCCTCCCGTAACGGGTGCGCAGGAGGTTGCGGAAGAAGACCGCAAGAAGGACCAAAACCACCAGGGAAACGTAGTACCAGAAGTGGAAGTGGTTGCGAAAGCCCGCCTCGTATCCCAAAAAGCTGGCCCGGGGCATGTCCATGGCCCCACCCTGCTTTAGAAGAGGCATGTGCCCGACGGTCCACTCAAACACCACCTGGAAGGCCAAGGTGGCCAGGGCCAGGTAGAGGTGCTTCACCCGAAGGCTGGGGATGCCCACCAGGAAGCCGAAAAAGGCCGCCACCAACCCGCCCAAGGGAACCACGAGCCAAAAGGGAAGTCCCTGGGGGGCGAGAAGGGCCGCCGTGTAGGCCCCCACCCCCATGAAGGCCGCCTGGCCGATGTTGATGAGGCCGGCGTAACCGGTGGTGATGTTCAGCCCCAAAACGGCGATGCTGTAGACCAGGATCAGGTCCAGGATGAAAACCTGGGTGCGGGAGAGGAACTGGGGCAGAACCAGGAGGAAGCCCAGGAAGAGAAGAAGGGAGACCAGCTCCCGGTGGGTGGCAAAGATGCTGGTGTCCTGTTGGTACGAGGTGCGGTAGTTTCCAGTCTGGGCCCAGGGGTTTCTCATACGCGCTCAATCTCCTCCGTGCCAAAAAGGCCATGGGGCTTGAACCAAAGGACCAAAAGGAGAACCAGGAAGGGGAAGACATCCCGGGTGCCTCCTCCGGGGATAAAAGGGTCCAAGAACCCCGCAGCCAGGTTCTCCAAAACCCCGATGAGGATACCGGCCACCACCGCCCCCGGGATGGAATCCAGACCCCCCAGGATCACCACCGGGAAGACCCGCAGGCCGATGTGCACCAGGCCATCCAGGTTGAGCCCGGAGATGGTTCCCACCACCAGGCCCGCCGCCGCCGCCGTAAGCCCCGCCGCCGCCCAGGCCAAGGCGAAGACCCGTTCCACGGAAACCCCCAGGCTCATGGCCGCCATCTGGTCGTCGGCCACGCTGCGCATGGCCACGCCCAGGGTGGAACGCTGGAAAAACCAGGTGAAGGCCAGGAGGAAAAGCAGGGTGAAGCCCACGGCCAGAAGCTGGGCATAGGAGATCTGCACCCCCAAGAGGGTGACCCCCCCTGCGGGCAGGAAACTGGGATAGCTAAAGTTCCCCGCCCCATAAGGGGTCAGGTGGATCAAGCCATCCAGCAAGGAGGCCAAACCAATGGTGGCCATGATGACCGAGATGATGGGCTGGCCCACCAGGCGCTTCAGAAACACCCGCTCCACCCCAAAACCCAAAAGGGCGGTCAAGGCCAAGGCCAAAGCCGCGGCCAGCAGGAAAGGGGCTCCCAAAGACACCATGGCCCAGTAGGCCACAAAGGCCCCCACGGCGATGAACTGCCCCTGGGAAAAGTTCACCACCCGGCTGGCCTTATAGATGAGAACGAAACCCAAGGCGGCCAGGGCGTAGACCAAGCCCAGGACAATACCGGAAAAGATAAGCTGCAAGAAGAAGCTCACACCATCACCTCCTCCCAGAGGTCCAAAACCGGCACCCGGGCCCGCACCCGCTGGACGGTTCCGTCCTGGTAGCGGTACTCCGCCTCCACCTCCACCGCCTCGACCTGGGAATACAGGGCCTCCACCAAGGGCGCGTACTTCTTGGCGATGAGCCCCCGGCGCACCTTACCGGTGCGGGTGAGCTCCTCGTCATCGGCGTCCAGGAGCTTGTAAAGCAGGACAAAACGGCGGATTTTTAGGTCCTCAGGTAGCTCCCGGTTCACTTTCTCCACCTCCTTACGGATGAGCCCGGCCACCTCGGGCTTTAAGGAGAGGTCTAGGTAGGTGGTGTAGGCCAGGCCTCGGTCCTCCGCCCATTTGCCCACCGTCTGGGGATCTATGTTAACGAAGGCCGCCAGATAAGGCTTGCGGTCACCGAAGACCACCGCCTCCTTGATATAGGGGGAGAACTTCAGCTTGTTCTCCACGAACTGCGGGCTAAAGACCGTGCCTTTTTCCGTGCGCATCACATCGGAAAGCCGGTCGATCACCACCAGGTGCCCATCCTCGGTGAGGTAGCCGGCATCCCCCGTGTGGAGCCAGCCATCCCGGAAGGTTTCCGCCGTGGCCTCGGGGCGCTCCCAATAGCCGGCACAGACGGCATCGGAGCGGCAAAGGATCTCCCCCTCCTCGCTGATCCGCACCTCGGTGCCGGGGATGGGAAGGCCCACGGTATCGTGGCGCACGTCCCCATCCCGGTGGACGAAGGCGATGCCGATGATCTCCGTCTGGCCGTAGATCTGCTTCAGGTTGACCCCGATGGCGTGGAAGAAGCGGAAGACATCGGGGCCCAAGGCGGCACCCCCTGTATAGGCCCGCCTGAGGCGCAAGAAACCCAACTGGTCCCGCAAGGGCCTGAAAAGCACTTGGTCAGCCAACCAGTAGGCCAAACGGAGCCCCGGGGGCATGGGCTTCCCCCGCATGCGGTACTCCGCCGCTCGGTAGCCTATTCTCAAGAGCTTCTCGTAGACGAAGCGGTTGAAGGCGTAGCTCTCCGACATGCGCACCCAAATGTTGCTCTGGATGCTCTCCCAAACCCTGGGGGGGCTGAACATCACGTGGGGGCCGATCTCCTTAAGGTCCTGCATGGCGGTTTCCACCGCCTCGGGAAAGTTGACGGCGAAGCCCCCTGTGAGGGCCATGGCCACGGACATCATCTGCTCCCCAATCCAGGCCAAAGGCAGGAAGGAGAGGTAGTCGTCGGTGGGCAAAAGGGGATCCACCTCCTGCAGGGCCACCCCCATGTGGATGAGGTTGCGGTGGCGGAGCATGGCCGCCTTGGGCCTTCCCGTGGTGCCCGAGGTGGAGGAAAGGTGGCAGACCTCCTCGGGGCTCGCCTCGAGGAGGAGTCTTTCCACGGCGTCGGGATATTTCCTCCGGTGCTCCCGGCCCCGCTCCAGGACCTCCTCAAAGGAAAGGAGCCAGGGGTCCCGGTAGCTCCGCATGCCCTTGGGATCCTCGTAGATCACGTGGCGGACCTTCGGGATCTCGCTTCGGATCTCGTAGAGCTTGTCCACCTGCTCCTGGTCCTCGGCCAGCACGATGCTGGCCCCGGTGTAGCCCAGCATGTAGGCGATCTCAGCGGGCAGGCTACTTTGGTAAACCCCCACGCTGATCCCCCGGACCGCCTGGGTGCCGAGTTCCGCATAGAGCCACTCCGGGATGTTGTCGGCGATGATGGCCAGTCTCTCCCCCGGTTCAAAGCCCAAGGAGAGGAGGCCATGGGCGAAGAGGAGGACCTTCTCGTAATATTCCGCGTAGGTGATCTCGTTCCAGATGCCGTAGTCCTTTTCCCTCAAAGCCACCCTGTCCCCCTCCTGCTCCGCCCTAAGGCGCAGAAGCTGGGGCAGGGTGTAGCGCTTCATCTCGTAGGAGGGCCTTAGGGCCTTCATGCCTCCACCCCCAGGTAGGCCTCCTGAACCCTGGGACTCCTGGCCACCTCCTCCGGCGCCCCCTCGGCGATCACCTGGCCGAAGTCCAGCACATACACCCGGTCGGAGATGTCCATGACCACCCCCAGGTCGTGCTCGATGAGGATCACCGTGGTGCCTTGGGCCCGGATCTCCAGGATGAAGCGCACCATGTCCTCCTTCTCCTCCAGGGTCATCCCCGCCATGGGCTCGTCCAGAAGGAGGAGCCTGGGGGAAAGGGAAAGAGCCCGCGCCACCTCCACCCGCTTCCTGACCCCATAGGGGAGATTTCCCACCAAGGCCTTGCGGTAGGGTTCCAGCTCCATGAAGTCGATGACCTCCTCCACCACCCGGCGGTTCTCCACCTCCTTGGCCAAAGCTTTGCCGTAAAAGACCCCGGCCTGGGCAAGGTTGTAGCCCAGGTGGGTGTGCCGGGCCAGCATGAGGTTTTCCAGCACCGTGAGGCCAGAGAATAGCTCTATGTTCTGGAAGGCGCGGGCGATGCCCAGACGGGTCACCTCGTGGGGGCTTGCGCGGGTGATCTCGTGCCCCCCAAAGAGGATGCGACCTCGCTGGGGATGGTAGAAGCCCGATATGCAGTTTAAAAGGCTGGTCTTCCCCGCCCCGTTGGGGCCGATGACGGAGACCAGCTCCCCCTCCTCCACCGCCAGGGAAACCGACGAAAGAGCAGCCACGCCGCCAAAGGTTAGGGTGATGTTCTCCACCAAAAGCTGGGCCACGGACCTCCTCCCTAACAGCTGTTTGGGGAGAAGTATAAGGGGAAGGCAAAACGGATGTCAACGCTCTCTTGCCAGGGTGTAAAAAACCGTTAGACCCTGTATAGCCCTTCTTATGCTACACTCTTTAAGGTATTGGGGGCCAAGGCCCCAGGGAGGGAAATGGATGAAAAGGACCTGGCAACCCAACCGGAGGAAGCGGGCCAAGACCCACGGCTTCCGGGCCCGCATGAGGACCCCAGGCGGCAGGAAGGTGTTGAAGCGGAGAAGGCAGAAGGGCCGCTGGCGCCTCACCCCCAGGGTGAACGCCTGAGCCAACCCCCCCCTGCAGCGGGGGGTAAACTCCTTTCCCTAAAGGGCGACCGGGCATTCCAAAGGCTCCGCCAAGGACGCATGGGGCGGGGCCGTTTTTTGAACGTGAAGTGGCTCCCCGCCCCCGAGCTCAGGGTGGGGATCGTGGTGTCCAAGAAGGTGGGCAAGGCGGTGGTGCGCAACCGCATCAAGCGCCGCCTAAGGGAGATCCTCCGCCGCCTCCACCTCCCCAAGGCCCACCTCCTGGTGATCGCAAGCCCCGAGGCCCGGGAGGCCACCTACGCCGAGCTCTTCCAGGACCTCATCCGCGCCCTCAAGAAGAGCGGGCTGATACAATAGGCGGCGTGCGTGGCTTACTGATCCTTCTGGTCAAGGCATACCGCAGGTTCATCTCCCCCCTAAAACCCAAGACCTGCCGCTTCCACCCCACCTGTTCCGCTTACGCCCTCGAGGCCCTGGAGCGCCACGGGGCCCTATGGGGTACCTACCTGGCGGCCAGGCGCATCCTGAAATGCCATCCCCTGCACCCCGGGGGACTGGACCCGGTGCCCCTGGTCTTCCCACCCAGGAGAACCGTTAAGACCCACAAGGAGGCACGATGAAAAGGCTTTTACCCCTCCTTTTCCTGCTGGGCTTTAGCGCCCTGGCCCTCGAGGCGGGCTTCAAGGACCAGGACGTAAACGGGGACGGGGTACCGGAGAAGATCGCCGTCACCAACCTCATGGACCTGGCCTTTGACCAGAAGGGCCAGGTGGTGGGCTGGTACGTGAAGACCTACAAGGGCACGGCCTTCAACGACTACACCCGCGCCCCCAACCTGAGCGGCAACGGCCCCGTGGTGGCCCCGGTGGGCTTCACCCCGGAGAAAGCGGAGTACCAGGTGGAGGATGGCCGCCTTCTGGCCCGTTTCCAGGGCCAAGAGGGCACCCTCACCTACCGCATCGAAAAGGGGCGGTACACCGTCCAGATCAGCGCCGACTTCCCCCTCACCCTGAGGCTTTCCGCCCAGGGAAGCCCCAAGGTGCTCCTACAAGGGCAAACGGAACCCACCCCGAGCGGGGAGGGCCAGCTGGTTTACCTGGCCTGGCAGACCAAGCCCAAGGCGGGCTATGCCCTGGTGGCCTTCGCCCAAAGGCCCTTTTCGGGGAAGCTGGTGGGCAAGGAGGCCACCCTTACCCTGACTCCCGGGGAGACCCTCAAGGTCTACGGGGGCCAGAACGAGCTGGTGCGCTTCCACGTGGAGGGCCTTCTCTTCCTTCCCGGCCTCTTTTCCCCCAACATCTGGGGGCAGCTTTCCCTGGGGCTTCTCTGGCTCATGGAGGTGGCCTTCCGCTACACGGGTAGCTGGGGCCTGGCCATCCTCTTCCTGACCCTGGTGGTGCGCCTCCTCCTTTGGCCCCTCATGCACCAGCAGTTCAAGAGCATGGCGGAGATACAACGCCTCCAGCCCCTGATCCAAAAGATCAACGAGAAGTACAAGGACGACCCCAACAAGCGGGCGGAGGCCACCATAAAGCTCTACCAGGAGCACAAGGTGAACCCCGCCGCAGGCTGCCTCCCCCTTTTCATCCAGATGCCCATCCTCTTCATCCTCTGGAAGGTGATCGCCAACTACGAGTTCGGCCAGGGCCTCCTCTGGATCCCCGACCTGGCCCTCCCCGACCCCTTCTACATCCTCCCCGCCCTCTACGTGGCCTCCACCTTCCTCTCCACCTGGCTTTCCGCCCACGGGAACAAGGACCTCATCCGGCAAAGCCTCTTCATGAACCTGATCTTCATCTTCCTGGTCCTGCAGTTCCCCGCAGGGGTGACCCTCTACTGGGTGCTCTCCAACCTCATCGGCCTGGTGCAGCAGTGGCTGATCAACAAAAGCCTCAAGCCCTTAGCGGCGTAAACTGAGGGCATGGACGAGAAGAAAAAGAGCATCGACGACCTCCTCTCCGACCTGGGGGTGCTGGAAGAGGCCCCGGTGGGGGTGGAGTTAAAAGAGGCGGGGAAAGCCAGCCCCACGCAAAAAGGGCCCAAAGAGGTGCTGGAGAGCTTCCTGGTGGGCCTTTTGCTGCGCCTGGACCCCGCCCACTACGTGGAGATCCGCCAGGAGGGGAACCTCCTCAAGGCGGAGGTCAAGGGTGGGGACCTGGGGCGCTTTATCGGCAAGGAGGGGCGCACCTTAAAGGCCGTGGAGTACCTGGCCGGGGTGGTGCTGGCCAAGCACTTCGGCAGCGCCTACCGGGTGATCCTGGATGCCGCCGGTTACCGCAAGCGGCAGGAGGACAAGATCCGCAAGATCGCCGAGGATGCCGCCCTCACCGTGGCCATGACCCAGGAGCCCCTGCACCTTCCCCCCATGCGCCCCTCGGAAAGGCGGATCGTGCACATGCTCCTAAAAAACCACCCCCAGGTGACCACGGAAAGCCAGGGGGAAGGAGAGGAGCGGCACGTGGTGGTCTACCCCCGTGGTCAGGCTCCTTCGGGAACTGGAGAGGAGGCTTAAGGCTAAAGGGCTCCCGGAAAAGGAGGCCTGGGACCTCCTGGCCTTGGCCTCGGGCCTTTCCCGTAAGGACCTCCTCCTTGGCCTATCCCGGACCCCGCCCCCAGGGACCGAAGCCAGGGCCCTGGCCCTCCTGGAAAAGCGCCTTGGGGGTTATCCCCTACAGTACCTGCTGGGGGAGGTGGAGTTCTTCGGCCTCCCCCTAAAGGTGCAAGAGGGCATCCTCATCCCCAGGCCCGAGACGGAGGGCCTGGTGGAGCTCGCCCTAGGGCTTCCCCTGCCCGAAGCTCCCCGTATTCTGGACGTGGGCACGGGCACGGGAGCCATCGCCCTGGCCCTAAAAACACATCTCCCGGAAGCCCAGGTGTGGGCCACGGATACCGACCCCAAGGCCGTGGCCTTGGCCCGGGAGAACGCCCGCAGGCTGGGGCTAGAGGTAACCTTTCTTCAGGCTCCCCTCACCGGCGGGGTGAAGGATCTGGACCTGGTCGTTTCCAACCCCCCCTACCTCCCCGAGGCCTACCGGTCCCAGGCTCCGAAGGAGCTGGCCTTTGAAAACCCCCAGGCCCTCTATGCGGGAAGGGAAGGGTTGGATGTGGCCCGCCCCCTAGTCCAGGAGGCCGGGAGGGCCCTCAAGCCCGGTAGGTTCCTCCTCCTGGAGCTGGCGCCGGAAAACGTGGGGCTTCTGGCCCAGGAACTAAAGGCCATGGGCTGGGAAGGAGTAGAGGTGCTAAGGGATTTGACGGGTCGGGACCGGTACCTCCGGGCCCGGAGGCCCTCCCAGGAGCTGGAAAGAGAGAAGGGGCCTTTCCGTGGTCCATAGGTCCTTGGACGCCACCACCCCCACCCGCACCACTCCCCGTTTCCCTTGAAGAAGGGCGAGGCCGCGGGCCAGCTCCTCGGGAGAGGGAAAGGTGGCGTACTCCGGGGCATACCCTGCCTGCAGAAGCCGTTGCCGCACGGCCTCCCCCAGGCCCTCGAGGGCCTCCTGGTTGCGGGCCTGGGTGGAAAGGCGGAAGGTGCGGGCGGCCAGAACCTCCCCGGCGGCGAAGACCTTGCGCTCGGGATAAAGGCGCACGCGCACCAAAAGCCTCCCCTCTTGGTACCCCGCCCCCTCCAGCACCGCAAGCCCCGGGCCTTGGGGAGCGTCCAAAAGCTCCACTCCCCGGAAACCCTGCAAAAGGGCCCGGCGCTCGGCCACCCGCGCCAGGGTTTCCCGCCCCTCCTCCGCCAAAAGGCGCACCTCCCCCAGGTAGAGGCCCTGGCTGAGCCGGACCAGGCTTTGGGCCAGCTGGCCCCGCTCCCCCTGAAGCACCTCCGCCTGCACCAGGAGATTCCTCACCCTTTCCTCCGTCTTTAGAAGCTCCTCCCGGGCCCTGGCGAGGCTGGCCTTCAAGGCCTCCACCTCCTGGGCAAGGACCTGGCGCTCCCGCCGGGTTTCCTCCAGGCGGGAAAGGGCCCTAAGCACATCCTCCTGCAGGCGCTTTCTTTCCTCGGCAAACCGGGCCCTTTCCGCCTCCGCCCGCTTTACCGCCTCCTGGAGGGTGGCAAGGCGCTTCTCCAGGGCCTTAAGCTCCTCGCTCTTCTCCGCCAGTTCCGCCGTCTTCCAGGCCAGCTCCTGGTTCCTTTCCACAAGAAGCCGGGCCAAAACCTGCCGCTCCGCCTCGAGGGTAGCCCGCTCCCTTCCCAGGGCCTGCACCTGGGAGGCCAGGGCCTTGGCCTCTTCCTCCAGGCGTTTCCTCACCTGGTTGGCCTGCTCCAGGGCCCGGGAAAGATCTTTTCGCTCCTCCCGCAGGACATTGAGCTCCGCCAGGGTCCTGCTGGCCTCGGCCTCCATGGCCGCCTTGGCCTCCAGGAGAACCTGCCTCTCCCTTCTAAGCTGGTCCCGCTCAGCCCGGATGGCCTGGGCCTCGAGGATCACCTCCCTGGCCTCCCGGAACACCAGGAGGAACCCCAGGTAGCTGAGAAGGGCGATCCCCACCCCGGCGAGGACCGCCACCAGGGTGGCCGTCTGCCTGGGCCTGAGGCCAAAAAGGCGGTAGTGCCGCTTCCCCGCCCACTTGGCCACCCTATCCCCCAGATAGGCCACCAAGGCGGCCAGGAGGAGGATCAGGATGAGGAGGGCCCAGAAGGTCATGGTTTAAAGCTCGTAGTCCTCTCCCAGGTAGTGCCGCCTTACCCCCTGGTCCCGGGCAAAGGTGTCGGGATCCCCGTGGAAGAGGATCTGGCCGTCATACATCACGTAGACCCGGTCGGTGATGGCCAGGGTTTCCCGCACCGCATGGTCGGTGATGAAAACCCCCACCCCCCGCCTCTCCCGGAGCTCGGCGATGACCTTTTGGATCTCCTTCACGTTCTTGGGGTCCACCCCGGTGAAGGGCTCGTCCAGAAGGATGAAATCGGGGTCGGTGCAAAGGGCCCGGGCCATCTCCAGCCGCCTCCTTTCCCCCCCGGAGAGGGCATAGGCCATCCGGTCCTTGAGGTGGTAGATGGCCAGTTCCTCCAAAAGGGCCTTGGCCTTCTCCAGGCGCTCCTCCCGGGAAAGGGGCTGGAACTCCAAGACGGCCAGGAGGTTTTCCAGCACCGTCATCCGGCGGAAGGCGGAAGGCTCCTGGGGCAGGTAACCCAAACCCAGCCGGGCCCGGCGGTACATGGGAAGCTGGCTTATTTCCCGTCCCTTAAGGAAGATCCGCCCACCCGTGGGACGGATGAAGCCCACCATCATGTAGAAGGTGGTGGTCTTCCCCGCCCCGTTGGGGCCGAAGAGGGCCACGATCTCCCCGCGCTTGAGGCTCAGGTCCACCCCCCGCACCACCTCCCTGGGGCCGTAGCGTTTGCGCAAACCCTGGGCCAGAAGCTCCCCGTCCATTACCCTAAAGCCTAAGCCCCAACCTTTAGTCCCGGGTGAGATAATGGGCGAGGTATGGTGGTGACCCGCATCGCCCCAAGCCCCACGGGGGACCCCCACGTGGGAACAGCGTATATCGCCCTTTTCAACTACGTCTGGGCCAGGAAAAACGGGGGGCGCTTCCTGGTGCGCATAGAGGACACCGACCGCACCCGCTATGTGCCGGGGGCGGAGGAGCGCATCCTGGCCGCTTTGAAGTGGCTCGGCATCTCCTACGACGAGGGGCCGGATATCGGCGGGCCCCACGCCCCCTACCGGCAGTCGGAACGGCTACCCCTCTACCAAAAGCACGCCGAGGAACTCCTCAGGCGGGGGTGGGCCTACCGGGCTTTTGAAACCCCGGAGGAGCTGGAACGGATCCGGAAGGAAAAGGGAGGGTACGACGGCCGCGCCCGCAACATCCCCCCCGAGGAAGCCGAGGAAAGGGCAAAAAGGGGCGAGCCCCACGTGATCCGCCTGAAGGTGCCGAGGCCCGGCACCACCGAGGTGAAGGACGAGCTTCGGGGGCTGGTGGTCTACGACAACCAGGAGATCCCCGACGTGGTCCTCCTCAAGTCCGACGGCTACCCCACCTACCACCTGGCCAACGTGGTGGACGACCACCTCATGGGGGTGACGGACGTGATCCGGGCCGAGGAGTGGCTGGTTTCCACCCCCATCCACGTTCTCCTCTACCGGGCCTTCGGCTGGGAGGTGCCCAAGTTCTACCACATGCCCCTCCTTAGAAACCCCGACAAGACCAAGATCAGCAAGCGGAAGAGCCACACCTCCTTGGAGTGGTACCGGGCTGAAGGCTTTTTGCCCGAGGCCTTACGGAACTACCTGGCCCTCATGGGCTTCTCCATGCCCGACGGGCGGGAGATCTTCACCCTGGAGGAGCTCATCGAGGCCTTCACCTGGGAGCGGGTCTCCCTAGGGGGGCCGGTCTTTGACCTGGAGAAGCTCCGCTGGCTGAACGGCAAGTACATCCGCGAGGTCCTCCCCCTGGAGGAGGTGGCGGAAAGGGTGAAGCCCTTTTTGCAGGCGGCCGGGCTTTCCTGGCCCAGCGAGGCCTACCTGAGGCGGGCGGTGGAGCTCATGCGCCCCCGGTTTGACACCCTCAAGGAGCTTCCGGAAAAGGCCCCTTACCTGTTCAGCGAGGACTACCCTTTCACGGAAAAAGCCCTGGAGAAGATGAGGGAAGGCCTTCCTGTGCTTCGCGAGGTGGAGCCCCTCCTCCGGGCCCAGGAGGACTGGAGCGAGGCTGCCTTGGACGCCCTTCTCCGGAGCTTCGCCCAGGACCGGGGCCTGAAGCTCTCCCAGGTGGCCCAGCCCCTAAGGGCCGCCCTCACGGGGAGCCTGGAAACCCCAGGGCTTTTCGAGATCATGGCCCTCCTCGGCAAGGAGCGGGTCCTCGCCCGGCTGGCCCGGGCCCTGGCAGGAGGAACTTCGTGAAACACCCCACAAGCCAGGGTATACTGGAGCCATGAGGCGGGTTCTCCTTGCTCTCCTTCTCGTTTTGGGAGTGGCCAGCGCCCAGAGCGCCACTCAGATGCGATTTGGCTATGGGGAAAGCCTTGGGCTCACCTTCGGGGCGGGGCTGGAAAACCGCCTGCGGCAGAACCTCTCGGGTCGGCTTGCCGCCATGCTGGCCCCGGCAACCCCGGGTGTGGCCCTCGAGGCGGCCCTCCTTTTCAAGCCCGACCTGGGCCAGTACGACCCCAGCCTGGCAGGGCTTCTTCCCTACTTTGGCGGCGGGCTTAGCGCTGTGGTGGGAAGCAGCCTCACCGCGGGGGTGAGCTTCACGGGAGGGATGGAGGGCCTTATAGATCCCTACACGGGCCTCTTCCTCGAGGCTACCTACGTGTACGGCTTCGCCCAGTTCCCCAAGACCTGGCACCTCGCCTTTGGGGTGAACTTCCGCTAAACGTCCATCCGGGAAAAGAATAGGAAACGCATGGGCTTTTTTGACCGACTGAAAGCCGGCCTAGCCAAGACCCGGGAAACCCTTCTCAGGGCCATCCCCTGGGGTGGGGATCCTGAGGAGGTCCTAGAGGAACTGGAAATGGCCCTCCTTGCCGCCGATGTGGGCCTTCCGGCCACCGAGGAGCTCATCGCCGAGGTAAGGGCCTCGGGGCGGAAGGACCTGAAGGAGGCGGTCAAGGAAAAGCTCGTCCAGATGCTAGAACCGGACGAGCGCCGGGCTACTTTAAGAAAACTGGGCTTCCGTCCGCAAACCCCCAAGCCCGTAGAGCTTAAGGGGCACGTGGTCCTCATGGTGGGGGTGAACGGGGTGGGCAAGACCACCACCATCGCCAAGCTGGGCCGCTACTACCAAAACCTGGGCAGGAAGGTCATGTTCTGCGCCGGGGACACCTTCCGGGCCGCGGGCGGGGCTCAGCTGGCCGAGTGGGGCAAGCGGCTTGGCATCCCCGTCATCCAGGGGCCGGAAGGAGCCGACCCCGCCGCCTTAGCCTTTGATGCCGCCAGCGCCCGCAGGGCCCGGGGCTACGACCTCCTCTTGGTGGACACCGCGGGCCGCCTGCACACCAAGCACAACCTCATGGAGGAACTCAAGAAGGTGAAGCGGGCCATCGCCAAAGCGGACCCCGAGGAGCCTAAGGAGGTCTGGCTGGTGCTGGATGCCGTCACCGGGCAAAACGGCCTCGAGCAGGCCAAACGCTTCCACGAGGCGGTGGGGCTCACCGGGGTCATCGTCACCAAACTGGACGGCACCGCCAAGGGCGGGGTCCTCATCCCCATCGTGCGCACCCTTAAGGTGCCCATCCGGTTCATCGGCGTGGGGGAAGGCCCCGACGACCTCCAACCCTTCGACGCCGAGGCCTTTGTGGAGGCGTTATTGGAGGGGTAAACCTCTCTGCCAGGGTGATAGCATTAACCTAACCATGCTACGAACCGTTGTTGAAGACGTCAATAACAGCGAGATTCAAGACGTAGAAAAGTTAAGAAGTTCTGTCCTCGAACACATGCAGTTACTGAAGTTGGTTTTGGAAGAAAGAGCCAACCCGGATTACGCTTCGAGGGAAAAGGACTTTTTGCGAACAGTTCACCGTTTCGCAGTAGAAAAGGAACTTAGTAAGCAACGCAAATGGCTTGAGGGGGTTCTGCCAAAGTATCTTTCCTCCTTCGCAAGCGGCGACGAAGTCGATCCCGCACGAGTAGATCCCGTGCTCCTTGAAGTGAAAACAGAAGAAGATCGAATCCTCTTCCGCATAGCTAAACTACTCTGGTCAATTCCCGTTTCCAAGGGATTTGGCCGCCGGATGCAATTTTTGGTAAAGGACCGCGCAAACGGCAAACTGATAGGCATCCTCTCGTTCCAATCCCCTCCCCTCACCTTCCCAGCAAGAGACCGTCTATTTTCCTACCCCCCAGGACGCAAGGTTGAACTGGTAAATCAAACGATGGATGTCCATATTCTGGGCGCAGTGCCTCCTTATAGCTTCCTATTGGGGGGAAAACTAGTTGCCCTGGCTGCCGCCTCAAACGAGGTTCGAATGGCCTATACGCGCAAATACACTGGTCGCTTAACACAGATGGATGGGAAACTCTTGCCCCCCCATTTAGTGGCCTTAACCACCACAAGCGCATTTGGGCGCAGCAGCCTATATAATCGCTTGCGCTACCGCAAACTGCTGATTGCTGAGCCCATCGGTTATACCGAGGGTTACGGCACCTTTCACCTAGAGCTTTTTTACCCCATTTTTCGCAGCATCTTGGAAGGACAGGGTATATCCACAAGGGGTGGCTTTGGGACTGGACCGCGGAGGAAATGGCAAACAATGGTCCGTGCCCTTGAAAGATTAGGCTTGCCAAAGGATTTCCTCCGTCATGGCGTTAAAAGAGAAGTGTATTTGTTCCGACTTATTGACAACCTAGACGCATATATGGAAGGCCGCGATTTGGAACCGGTGTACCGGGACCTACCATTTTCTGAACTTGCCAAATGGTGGCGGGAGCGTTGGCTAATACCAAGGGCAAAGCGCACTGATTCTTGGAAATGTTGGACTAACACTAAAATAGCCGATACTCTCTTGCAAGCTTTCACAACCCAAAATTTGTGATATAATGTTATAAGAGCGCTATGGGAGAAACACCCAACTCCCCCTTTGGAGAGTTGCCCGTTGCCTTAGTTAATGACGTCCTCAAACGCACAGAGGATCTAAGCCAGAAGCTGCTTGCCAACTTTCAAGAAGCGCACACTCGCCGCCCGGCATGGCGGGAAAACCTGGAACAGGCCGGTTTGCTCAGCCGGGACGCCACGCTTCCATACCCGCCCATCCCGACGAGTTGTGGTGTAGATGGTTCTTACGCTGTGGAGCGACTGTTAGCCAACGATTTGGTCGCCGCAGCAGCTGTCGCAGTGGAGGGCTTAACGCCCCCCACAGAAACGCGCCATTGGCCAGAACCTCGGCACGATGTTTGGGTCGAAACCGAACCCCACGAAGCTGAAACCGGCACCATTTTACGCGCTTTGATGATCGGTATGGAGTTAATTCTGGCCTCGCAAGCGCCCCACGAGGTTGTCTTGTTGGACGGTTCTCTTACCACCCCTCTGATTTACTTTAACCAGGCGCTGAACAAGAGCTCCGCTGTTCCGCAATTGAAAACCACGACCCTATGTACACGTCAAAACCTCCATAGGGCATAACCCCAAGGGACTTCCGCGCCTTCCTCCCCCTGCACCCCAGAGGGCAAGCGCCCAAAGGGTGAGCAGGTCCAGCCCCGCCCGGAAGAGGCTCTGTCCCAGCCTCCCGTGCTTCTTGGGCCTCACCGGACGCACCCGGTGCAGCACAAGCCCCGTCCGAAACGCCCACACGAAGGCCAGGCTCAAGGGGACCAAAAGCCGCGAAAGCCTCTCCCCCCGCGTCACGTGCGTGGCCTCCAGGTCAAATCCCCGCCCCTTCAGGGCCCCAAAGAGCCGCTCTATCCCCCACCTGAGCCCGTACACCTCCAGCACCCGGTGAGGGTCCAGGTCCGTAGCCACAATCAGCCACTCCCGGACCCCAAGGCGCAACCCCACCACCCACATGCGCCGCCCGTAGACCCAGTACCGCCGCCTGGGCACCCGGCTCTCTCCCACCTTCAGGGAGGCAAAGAGCTCCCAGGCCCGAGGGCCCGAGCCCAACCGCCACATCCGGGTGTTGGCCTTGATTCGGATGCACCGGGGGATGCCCTTCTCCTCCAGGTACCGGAACCACGCCTCCCCTATGAACTCCCGATCCGCCAGGAACCCCTCCACCCGGAGGTGGGGGAAGTGGGCCCTCAGGAAAGCCAAGGCCCTCTCCATCAGGGCGATGCGTTCGGGGGTGGAGGAGTTGCCGTCGTGGGGAAGGAAGCTCCAGAACAGGGGGACGGCCAGGCCTTGGTACAGGAAGGCCAGCATCAGGAGGTTGACCTTGCTCTTCCCCAGCTCCCACTCGGTCCGGTCCATGACCAGGAGGAGCCCTTGGGGTCGGAGGAGGGCGAAGATGAAGCGGGCATAGCCCTCCCCGTCCAGCCCCGGCCAGGCCAAGAACCGCTGGAACCTTCGGTAGGCGGAGCGGGGGTCAGGGCTGGCTATGGAGCCGAGGGAAAGAGCGAGTCTGGGGCCGCTTGTGGTGCGGGCGGTGACCAGAGCCATCACCAGGGCGGCCAGGAAGGTGAGGCGCCTGAGGTCGGCCTTCCAGTATCGCTTCAAGGCGTTGATGAGTGGGGTAAGCTGTTCCATGGGGACCACCTCCTATGGGTACCTGCCCATCCACGTGGGCGCAGGTCCATCCTAAAGGGGTGGTCCCACGTTTTGACGTGTACTGAGACCACGACCTATTTTCTTGAGAAAATACTCGATTATTTACAAGCGTACCTAACAATACTGGCTGCTACTCGAAACGATCGCTGTTGGCTGGCAATTCCTAAGTACACAACGAGGCGTGAAATCGGCCAACAGATGGGATGGCCTGAAATGTACGATGACCGTGCTCTCCTGACCTTTCTGTTGGAGCCGGGTGAATACACCCGGCCCATGGCCTTGCAGCAGCCAGCTGAACCCTGGCACTTGAATCTGGAACCATTGAAGGCTGCTGGGAAGGAAAAAGCTGATCGAATGGTCAAGCAAATCATTTCGCTATTAGGCGAAATTCGGGTTGTTTATTACCGGCCCTTTTCGTGGCTTCCAGCCCTTCGGATAGAAATGAGCCGGGCAGTAGCCGAAAACCCAGCACGCTTAGCCACGGCCCTGCATGGCATTCGCCATCAGTGCGGCGCGCCCGCAGTAATGGAGCCCTATCCGCTCTATATGGCGGATCGAATGGTTAAGCACTTATCTAGGGCTATTCCTACCTTTCGACAGGTAACCAGTCAGCAGATTGCCGAGACCTACCATGGAAACATAGACGAGATTTTTCTAGGCCTCCATGGCTATCGCACAGAATCGGGAGCGTAAGCCTATGTCGACGAAGCTCGATCAATTAATAGACAAAACCGAGCGGATAGGTGTAATCGGATCTCCATCCTCCACCAGCGAAATAGCGCTGGATATTTTGGCCAGTGCTGTCAACAAAAAACTTGTGGGCGAGCTTGCTCTGTTCCGGTATAACCAGGATGGCCTTTCCCATTATGCACTGGGACAGATCACCGAGGTGCAATTACGCAACGTCTGGCATGAAGACCCCACAATGCGGAGCCTGATCCGTCAGCGCGGGCGGGTGGATGCCGTCAGCGAGCGCCAGGATACCCATCTGGGAGAGATGACCATCAGCGCCGTCTTCTCCGCCAGTTCTAATGGCTATCGCCCTAGCATCCTAGGCACTGTCCCAGCCACAGGTACGCCCATTCATCTTGTCGATGACGTCGTCCTGTCCGAGCTCCTCTCTCCCTACCGTGATCAGTTGTTCTACTTGGGGCGTGTCTATGGCTCAACGCCCCTTCTGCCCCTTTGGTTCAAGCATTTCGACACTGGCCCTCAGGGCGCCGGTGAGGCTTATCACCTGGGCATCTTCGGCAAAACGGGTTCCGGGAAATCTGTTCTGGCCAAGATGATCCTGCTGGCCTATGCCCGTTACCCTAACATGGCTATCTTAGTTATCGATCCTCAGGGGGAGTTTGCCAAGGGGGCCAGGGGAGAAGTGGTACCCGGCGAATTTCACTTGCCGATAAAGCATGTTGTCAATAAGTTAGGCAAACCTATCCAAACGTATGGTGTAAAGGATTTGGTATTAGACCGCTGGGGCTTGTTTGAACAGGTACTGTTGGAATCCGGATTCTTCCAGAGAGTTGGTGTTAAAGCAACTGACAATCAGGTCGTGTCAAGAGTTATGTGTAAGAGTCTGTGTACGGGGGGCATACCGCTCCTGAAGCATCTTCTCCAGCACCTCCTTCACCTCCGAGAACCCCTTTAGTTTCCGTTCTGCCCACCTCCCTTCCTGCCTCTCCGACTCCAGGTAAAGAAGCTTGTACACCGCCTCTTCCTTAGGAAACTTGTGGTCCCGCACCTTCGTCCCCCGCCGTAGCTCCCGGATAAACCGCTCCATCAGGTTGGTGCTCCGCAGGTACGGCCAAAGCACCTTGGGGTACCCGTAGAACCGCAGGAAGGCCCCCGAATCCTGTACCCAAAGCCCCACCACCCCCGGGTACCGCGAACCCCAGGCGGCCTTCACCTCCTCCAAGGCCCCAAGAGCTTCTTCCCGGCTCTCCGCCCCGTACACCCGCCTCAGGTCCTCCGCCAGCAGGGCCCGGTCCCGGGAGCGCACCTGGGACAGGCTCCACCGCACCCCGTGCACCACGCACCGCTGCCACTCCGCCTGAGGGTAGACCCTGCGGATCGCCTCGGGAAGCCCGGGCAGCCCGTCGGTGATGAAGAGCAATACCCGCCGCAGGCCCCGCTGCCAAAGCTCCCCCAGGACCCCCTCCCATCCCAGGGCGCTCTCCGTGGGCAACAGCCAAAACCCCAGGACCCGCCTCTCCCCATTAGGGGCGATGCCCAGGGCCACATACACGCTTTCCCGTACGATCCCTTCTCCTTCCCTGAAGACCTTTAGGGAAAGCCCGTCCAGGTAGACGAAGGCCATCTCCTCGGGCAAAGGCCGGGTGCGGAAGGCTCCTGCCGCCTCCAGGACCTCGTCCGTCAGGGCGCTCAGGGTCTCGTGGGAGTAGCGGTGGCCTAAGAGCAGGCTCAGTATCTCGGCCGCCTTGCGCTGACTGACCCCGGCGGCGTAAAGGGCTACCGCCACTTCCCCCACGTCCACCAGGCGGCGGACGTAGGGCTTAAGGAAAGCCGGGTAATACCGAGATTCCCGATCCCTAGGGACCTTCAGGTCCACCTGGCCGAAGGTGGTCTCCAGCTTGCGGGGGTAGTAGCCGTTCCTGCGGCCTCCGTGCACCTGCAAGAAGGCCGTCCGGTCCAGCTCCAGAACCGTCTGCAGAACCTCGGCTACTGTCTCCCGCACCGCTTCCCTCAGCAAGATCCGCAAGGTATCCTGGTCCACGGGGCACCTCCTCGTGCTAAGGTGTGCCCCCCTATTAAACACGGACCCTTACACATAAATCCTTACACGACCCATTCGCACAGCAGCAGAATATTCCTACAAACAGAACCGCAGCCTCAACACGCTCGTGCTAATTGATGAAGCACACCGTCTTGCGCCTCGCGAGGAGCCTGAGAGCGAGGAGAAGAAGGCGATTCGGAGCATTCTGATTGATGCGGCGCGAACTACGCGCAAATATGGGGTTGGTTGGCTGTTCATTAGCCAAACCTTATCCAGCCTGCATCGGGAGATATTGGAGCAGTTGCGCATTTTCTTCTTTGGCTTTGGTCTAGGAATGGGCGCTGAGTTCAAGGCGTTAAGCGAGCTGGTAGGCGGTCGCAGTAAAGCGCTTGACCTCTACCAATTGTTCCGCGATCCTCACTCATCTTTTGACATTGCGAGCAGGGAGTATTCCTTCATGACTATCGGCCCAGTTTCTCCTTTGTCCTTCGCGGGAACACCTTTATTCTTCAACGCCTTTAGCACACCAGAAGAGTTCCTTCAAGTCAACAAGCTAGGTTGACATATGCCAACCAGGCACATTGCCATCCTCTCGTCACACAGTCCAAAGTTCAAAACTGGCTACAGTGGCTTAGCCGAATCCCAAACCCCGCCGTAGGGGGTATGCTCTCCCCATGAACCGCGCTCCGCTTGCACCCCTCGTTCTCGCCTTCGCCTGGGTGGTGGCCCTGGTGGCCACCTTAGGAAGCCTCTACTACTCCGAGGTGCGGCTTTTTTTGCCCTGCGAACTCTGCTGGTACCAAAGGATCTTCATGTACCCGCAGGCGGTCCTCTTGGGCCTGGCCCTTTGGCGACAGGACCTTTCCATCTGGCCCTACGCCCTCACCCTTTCCCTCATCGGAGGAAGCATCAGCACCCTGCACCTTTTGGAGCAGCGCTTCCCCGACCTCTTCACCCTGGCCTGCAAACCCCCGGTGCCCTGCTCCGTGGAGTACATCCCCCAGTTCCCCATCCCCTTGCAGGCCCTGATCGCCTTCCTCCTCATCGCCCTCAGCATGGGGCTTTTGGCCCGAGAGGCCCGTCAAAGGGGGTAGCCGAGGCCCTCGAGGACCGCCCTTACCCTAAAGCCCAGAAGGTCCTCCGGGGGGTGAACTATCTGCACCCTCTCCCAGACCCCCCGGTCCAGGGGGGAAAAAGCCACCAGGGCGTGGAAGGGGTGGAGTACGTCCAGGCTAAGCCGCCCACCCGCGTAGAGGATCAGGTCCGTCTTGAGGGACAGGGCCCTGGCCTCCTCCGGCCTCAAGGCCACGTGCCCCCGGGCCCGCTCCGGCAGGCGGGCCAAAAAGCTATCCCCTTCGGCGAAGCTTGAGGCCACCACGGAAACCTGGGCCAAAGGCCTCAGGAAAGGAGCCAAAGAAGGCCTCAAAGGCCCAAGCCATAGCCCCCTGGCCCCGGGGAAGTGGGTGGAAAGGAACCGCTCCAGGGCCACCCCTTCCGTGTACTGCCCCATCAGCCCCCCCACCCGGGGGACCACCAGGTCCAAAAGCCCTGCCTCCAGGGCCTCCGCCTCCAGGGAAAGGCTTGGGGCCAGGTCCTTGGGAGGCGGCAGGGCCTCCGCCAGCACCGCCCCGGCCAGGCCCAAAGGGGCCAGGCAGGGGAAGAGGGCAAAGGGATCCTGGGCCTCCACGGGATAAGGGAAAAGGGGAAGCCTGGCCGTGGCCACCTCGGCCACCAGGCGGTCAAACAGGGGAGAAGGCACCCGGTGGAGAAAGGCCAGGGGGCGGACTTTCTGATACTCCGGGCGCATGGCCTCACCCCACAGGCCTTAGGTCGGCGTACTTGAGGGAAAGCCGCTTCAAGCCCACCCCCTCGAAGTGCACCGTCACCTCGTCCCCCATGGCCGCCACCACCGTACCTTGGCCAAAGCGGGGGTGGACCACCCGTTCCCCACCCTTGAAGGCCCCGGGCTTGGGCCGGTGGGCTGGAGGAGCCTTGGTGGGCGTCCGGTAGGGATCGTACTCCTGGTAGAGCCCCTCTTCCACCTCCTCCAGGAAACGGCTTGGCCGGGTGGCTTCGGTGCGCCCGTAAACCTCCCTTTCCTCCGCATAGGAGAGGTAAAGCCTTTCCTGGGCCCGGGTCACCCCCACGTAGAAGAGGCGGCGCTCCTCCTCGAGGCCCTCCAGGGTACTTAAGGAGGAGCGGTGGGGCAAAAGCCCTTCCTCCACCCCCACCACGAAGACCACGGGAAACTCCAGCCCCTTGGCGTTGTGCAGGGTCATGAGGGCCACCTTGCCCGCAGGATCCGCGGGTTCCTCCGCCCGGGCGGTGAGGGCCACCTTGTCCAGAAACTCCATAAGACCCTCCGCCTCCTTGGCCGCCCGGAGAAGTTCCTCCACGTTCTCCAGGCGGTCCTCGTAATCCTCAAGGTAAGCCTCCCGCAGGTAAGCGGGGTAGTCCGTGGCCTCGAGGAGGTGGCGGAAAAATCCCTCCGCCGGTCCAAAGGCCAGTTCCTGTAGCTCCTCCATCAGGGCCAGGAAGTGGCGCAAGGGAGCAGGGCGGGGCAGAACCTCTGCCGCCACCCTGAGGGCCTCGAAGAGGGGAAGCCCCTTCTCCCTGGCGAGGGCCTCCACCTTCTCCACCGTAGCGGGGCCGATGCCCCGGGGAGGGGTGTTCAGCACCCGCTTCAGGCTCACCCCATCCAGGGGGTTCAGGCTCAGGCGGGCGTAGGCCAGAAGGTCCTTCACCTCCGCCCGTTCAAAGAACCCCACCCCCCCCACCACCCGGGCTGGAACCCCCCGGGAGGCCAGGGCCTGCTCCAGGAGGCGGCTTTGGGCGTTGGTGCGGTAGAGGACCGCCACCCGGTCGAAGGGAGGCCCCAGCCGCAGGATCTCTTCGGCCACGAAGCGGGCCTCGTCCCGGGCATCCCGGGCCCGGTAGAGGCGCACAGGCTCCCCCCCGGGCTTCACGGGCCTCAAGGTCTTCTCCAGGCGCAGGGCATTGTTGACGATGAGGGCGTTGGCGAAACGCAGGATGGCCTCGGTGGAGCGGTAGTTCTCCTCGAGGCGGTACACTTTGGCCCCAGGGAAGTCCCGGGTAAAGTCCAGGATGTTCTTGATGTCCGCGGCGCGGAAGGAGTAGATGCCCTGGTCCGGGTCCCCCACGGCCATGAGGTTGGCCTCCTCCCCCGCCAACAGCTTGGTGAAGCGGTACTGCACGGGGTTGGTGTCCTGGTACTCGTCCACGTGGATGAAGCGGGCCCGCCTCCTGACCCGCTTCAAGACCTCAGGGTCCTCCTCCAGGAGGCGGAGGGCATAGAGGAGGATGTCCCCGAAGTCCAGGGCCCCCTGGGCCTTGAGGGCCTCCTCGTAGCGCTTCAGCACGTCCAGAAGCCTCCCCCGGCTGAGCCCGGCGTAGTAGTCGGGAAGCTCCGAAAGCAGGGACTCGGGGGCCTCCCCCCGGTTCTTGGCGCGGTCCAGAAGGGCCTTGAGGGGCCCGGGCCTGGCGGCAAGGCCGAGCTCCTTCAACACCTCCTTGATGAGGGCAGTCTGGTCGTCCTCGTCGTAGACCACGAACCCCGGCTTCAACCCCACCCTTTCCCCATAGACCCTCAGGATCCGCAAGGCGGCGGAGTGGAAAGTGGAAACCCAAAGCTCCCCCGCACCCTTCACCATGCGCTTAAGGCGCTCCCGCATCTCGAGGGCGGCCTTGTTGGTGAAGGTGACCGCCAGGATCTCCGAGGGGAAGACGCCCCTCTTGGCGATGAGGTAGGCCACCCGGTGGACCACGGTGCGGGTCTTGCCGCTTCCCGCCCCCGCCACCACCAGGGCCGGTCCCTCAAAGTGCAAGACCGCCTGGCGCTGGGCTTCGTTCAGGGAGCGAAGGAGCTCGTCTCCAGGATGGCTGCTTTGGGGCCCCTGCATCCCCGAGGAACCACGCTGACCCTCTAGCTCCACGGGGGAGAGTGTACCACGGGGTAGACTTTAAGGCATGGAGCTCTATTCCACCCAAGACGGCTTCCTAGGAGAGATCGCCAAGGGGTTCACCTTCGCCCACCAGGCCCGGGTGGCAGCGGGGTTTGGAGCCAGGCTCGAGGCGGAAGGGATCCGCCGGGTGGTGGTGGCCCACGACACCCGCTTCCTGGCCAAGGAAATGGCGGAGGAAGCGGCGGGGATCCTGGGGGGAATGGGCCTGGAAACCTTCCTCCTGAAAGGCCCTTCCCCTTTGCCCCTTTTCGGCTTTGCCCTAAAGGAACTGGAAGCAGCCGGGTTTTACCTCACCGCCAGCCGCAAGCCCGCCCGCTTCCAGGGGGTGAAGCTCCGCCTGGGCCCCGGGAAACCCCTTTCCCCGGAAGGGATGGCCCTTCCCCAGGAGGCCCCGCAGAAGCGGGGAAGCTTCCAGGTCCTGGACCGGAAGAAGGCCTACCTGGAGCACCTGGCCCAAAACGCCGGCCAGGGAGCCCAGGGAAAAAAGGGGGTGGTTTACCTGGACACCCTGGGAGGAGCAGGGGGAGGGGTGCTGCCCGGGGTCTTCAAGCTCCTGGGCCTCGAGGCGGAACTTAGGGAACTCCACCCCCTTCCCCACCCCCTCTTCTACGGGGTGGACCCCGACCCCAAGCCGGAAAACCTCCCCACCCTCCTTGTCCTCATGAAGGCGGTGGAACCCCCGGCGGTGGGCTTTGCCCTGGATGGGGATGCGGACCGCCTGAGCGTGGTCCTTCCCGGGGGGGAGGTTATGCCTCCAGACCGGGTCCTAAAGGCCCTCGAGGAGGCCCTTAAGGGGAAGGAGGTCCAGGGGGATGGCCAAGGAAGATACCTTTTCCCCTGGTACCTTCCCGAGCCGGACCCCTTCCTGGCGGCCCTGCTCCTTATGGGGAAGCTCCTATGAAGGAGGTCCTCCCAGGGCTCTACCAGATCCCCGTGCCCATCCCCTACCCCTTGAAGACGGTAAACCTCTACCTTTTTAGGGGCAACGGGGAGGTGGCCCTCCTGGACACCGCCCTGGGCACCAAGACGGCCCGGGGCACCCTGGAGCTCAGCCTGGCGGAGCTCGGCCTTTGCTTTACCGACATCAAGACCATCCTCCTCACCCACCACCACCCGGACCACTACGGCCTGGCGGGCTTTTTTGAAGGGCTTGGGGCCCGGGTATGGCTGCACGAGGAGGAGGTAGGGCGGGGCCACCTCTTCTGGCTTCAACCCGAAGCCTTTGAGGAGGCCAGCTGGCGGCTTTTCCTGGACCACGGCACCCCGGAGGAAGCCCTTATGGGCATCCGGGAAACCATGGCCAAAACCCGGGAGCGGGTCCATCCTCCCCAAAACCCCACGCCCCTGAAGGACGGGGAGGTGCTGGAGGTAGCCGGCAAAAAGCTCAGGGTCATCTGGACTCCAGGCCACGCCGATGGGCACGCGGCCTTCTATCTGGAGGAGGAAGGAATCCTCCTGGTAGGGGACGCCCTCTTGGAACGGGTCTCCCCCAACGTGGGCCTTTGGGCCTACACCCGGGAGAACCCCCTAAAGGACTTTCTGGCGTCCTTAGAGCGCCTTATGGAGCTTCCAGCCAAGGTGGCGTATGCGGGGCATTTCGGCCCCATCCTCGAGGTGAAGAAGCGGGCCCAAGAGCTCATCGCCCACCACCAGGAGCGCCTGGAGGCCCTGCTCGGCTTTCTTCAAGCCCCCATGACCGCCTGGGAGCTTTCCCTAAGGCTTTTCCCCCAGGAGCTGGACGCTCCCGGCAGGCGCTTCGCCTTTGCGGAAACCCTGGCCCACCTGGAGTACCTGCGCCTCGAGGGGCACGTAAAGCGGGAAGGCCCCCCCTACCGGTACTTCCGGGCTTAAAGCCCTTGCCCTAAGCCGCAGGTGGAGGTAAACTTTGACCCAGTTCAAGGAGGTGCCATGCATCCCTGGTACACTCACTACGATCCCGGGGTCCCCAAGGAGGCCCCCAGGCCCTGGCTGCTCACCGACCTTCTAAGGGAAAACGCCCGCCGCTATCCCCACAAGGAGGCCCTGGAATTCCTGGGGCGAAGTCTTAGCTACCGAAACCTGTGGCAGCAGGTGGAGGCCTTCGCCAAAGGCCTTCAGGAGGCCGGCCTGAAACCCGGGGACCGGGTGGCCATCATGCTCCCTAACTCCCCCCAGTTCGTCATCGCCTTCTACGGCACCCTTCTGGCGGGGGGCGTGGCGGTGAACACCAACCCCATGTACACCCCCCGGGAACTCGGGCACCAGCTCAGGGACTCGGGGGCCAGGGTCCTGGTCATCCTGGACCTTCTTCTTCCCCGCTACCAGGAGGTGAAGGCAGAGGCCCCGGTGGAGGTCCTGGTGCGCACAGGCATTCAGGACTACCTGCCCTTCCCCAAGAATCTCCTCTACCCCTTGATGCTCAAGCGGAAAGGCCAAGCCCCGAGGAGCCTCGAGGGCACCCCCTGGCGTGCCTTCCTCAAGCCGGGTAATCCCCAGCCCGTCCCTTTAGACCTGGACGACCTCGCCCTTTTGCAGTACACGGGAGGGACCACGGGTGTGGCCAAGGGGGCCATGCTCACCCACCGGAATCTCTCCAGCAACGCCCTCCAGGTCCGCTCCTGGATCCCCGATTTCCAGGAGGGAGAGGAGGTGGTGCTGGGGGCCATCCCCTTCTTCCACGTCTACGGCATGACCGTGGCCATGAACCTGGCCCTCTTGGGAGCGGCCAAGCTGGTTCTTCTGCCCCGGCCGGAGATCAAGCCCATCGTGGAGGCCATAGAGAAGCACCGGGTGACCCTTTTCCCCGGGGTGCCCACCCTCTACGTGGCCTTCAACAACTTCCCGGGAATCGAGAAACGGAACCTAAGGAGCATACGGGCCTGCATCTCGGGCTCCGCTCCCTTGCCCCTGGAGGTGGCCGATCGCTTTGAACAGCTCACGGGGGCCAAGCTGGTGGAGGGCTACGGCCTCACCGAGGCAAGCCCCGTGACCCACTGCAACCCCCTCCATGGCGTCCGCAAGCTGGGGAGCGTGGGTCTACCCTTCCCCGGGGTAGAGGCCAAGGTGGTGGACGAGGAGGGTCAGGAAGTCCCCACGGGAGAGGTGGGCGAACTCGTCGTCAAAGGCCCCAACATCATGAAGGGCTACTGGAACCGCCCCGAGGAAACCCAAAAGGCCCTCCAGGACGGCTGGCTCTTCACCGGGGATATGGCCCGAATGGACCAGGATGGCTACTTCTACATCGTGGACCGCAAAAAGGACATGATCATCGCCGGCGGCTACAACATCTACCCCCGCGAGGTGGAAGAGGTCCTCTACCAGCACGAAGCCGTCCAGGAAGCCGCCGTGGTGGGCGTACCCGACCCCTACCGCGGGGAAACCGTGGCCGCCTTCATCGTCCTCAAGGAGGAGTACAAGGGGAAGGTCACAGAAAAGGACCTCGAGGCCTTCTGCCGGCAAAACCTCGCCGCCTACAAGGTTCCCCGCATCATCGAGTTCCGGGACAGCCTGCCCAAAACCAGCGTGGGGAAAATCCTCAAGCGCGAGCTGACCAAGGAGATGGCGGCCAAACGCTAGCCCCAGGGCTGACCGGGTCGGAAGCCTCAGTCCAGCACGAAGCGGTCCTCGCTCTCGTGAAGGCGCACCCGGTGGACGATGCGCTGGTCCTGGCCCCCGTTCCCCTCGGTCATGGCCACCACGCTCACGTAGGGCCTTAAGGGGCTACGGAGCACCTTCTTGGTGAGGGTTTCCTCCACCTGGAAGATGCCAGCGGAGTTGTTCATGGTCACCTGGATCTCCACGGGCACCTTCTCCCCTTTGAGGATACGCACCTCGTCCACCGCCAGGGCGCTGATGGAGTGGATATCGATGCTCCCGAGGGCGAAGGCCTTCCGCCCCCGGCCCTTGGTGATGTCGGTGCCGTCGGCCACGGCGGTGACCCCTGCCTCAATGGTTAAGGGCTCAGGGGAGAGGTCATGGCTATAGATGCCGTGAAGGATGAGGGCCCTCAGGGCCGTGCGTTGCTCGGGGTCGGGGTAGATCTTCTCCAGGATCCGGTTCAGGATGGGCAGGGACAGGGTGACACCAAAGGCCTCGTGATGGTCCCGGTGCACCTGGTTGCCCAGGTCGTGGAGCATGGTGGCAAGGAGGACCACCACGTAGGCATCCTCCAGCTCCCCGGCCCCCGACTCCACCGTGTCCAAGCGCACCCCAGCCTCGGCCAGCAACGAAAGGATGGCCACGCTGGCCGCCCCCGTGAGGAGGGCGTGAACCCGGCCGTGGTCGTTGTAGCCCAGCTTGCGCATGGTGATGTAGTTGGCCATGTTCCACCCGGCCCTGGCCTCGGGGTCTTGGATGAGGAGCTCGTAGGCCTTAAGGGCCTTGGGAAAGGCCTTTAAGCGCTCGCGGATGGACTGGTCGGCCTCGGCGTAAAGCTTGGCCTTGGGGCTGGCTACGTGGACGATGCGCTCTCCCGTCATGGGCAACTCCACATTACACCACACTGCGAATGGCCATACCTACCCAACACCTTCATGCGCCCAAAAGAAGCCAGAGGGTGAAGCCAAAGCCCCTCCCCAAGGGAAAGGGCTTACCCTTACTCTCCCTTGAAGTTAGGTGCCCGCTTTTCCAGGAAGGCCCGCACCCCCTCCTTCATGTCCTCCGTGGCGGAGGCATAGCCGAAAAGGTCGGCCTCGATCTCCAGGGCCTCCGCCAGGTCCAGCCCCTCGCCCCGCACCACGCTTTCCTTGGCCAGGGCCAGGGCGATGGGCGCATTTTTCATGATCTTCTGGGCCAGCTTCTTGGCCTCCTCCAGGGCATCCTCCCCCACCCGGTTCACCAGACCCAGGCTTAAGGCCTCTTCGGCGGACACATGCCGCCCGGTGAAGATGAGGTCCAAGGCCCGGCCCCGCCCGATGAGGCGGGGAAGCCTTTGGGTGCCGCCAAAGCCCGGGATCAAGCCCAGCCCCACCTCGGGCAGGCCCAGCTTGGCCTCCTTGGAGGCCACCCTTAGATCGCAGGCCAGGGCCAGCTCCAGCCCTCCCCCCAGGGCATACCCGTTGATGGCGGCGATGGTGGGAAGGGGCAAGGCGGCGATCTCGGCGAAGACCTGCTGCCCCAAAAGGGCGTACTCCCGGGCCATGAAGGGATCCTTCAGGGCGGCGATCTCCTTGAGGTCCGCCCCAGCGGCGAAGGCCTTGCCCTCCCCGGTGAAGATGGCCACCCGGACCTCGGGATCCTGATGGATGACCTCGGCCACCTCGGCCAGCTCCCTGAGGAGGTCCTGGGAAAGGGCGTTTAAGGCCTCAGGACGCCTTAAGGTAACCAGGGCGATGCCCTCCTCCACCTCGTAGGAGAGGTGCTCAAACTCGGGGATCTCCAGGATGAACTCGTGCTCGTGTTCGTGCTCGTGGGCCATGCTACACCTCCAAAAGGGCCTCGAGGGCCACCTCCACCATACGCCTTACGCCTTCTTGCAAGACCTCAGGGGGAGCCAGCTCCGGGTCACCGATGCGGTTGGAAACCGTGAGGATGGCCCCCGCCCGCACCTTCCGCATCTTACCCAGGAGGAAGAGGGCGCTGGCCTCCATCTCAAAGGCCAGCAGGCCAAACTGGGCCCAGGCCTTCGCTCCCTCGGGGGTGGTGGCGTAGAAGGCATCCTCGGTGGCCACCAGGCCCACATGGTGGGGGTAGCCTCTTTGCTCCGCCTGCTTCCAGAGGGCACGGAAGAGCTCGGCGTCGGGCACGGGAGCATAGGGACGGCCTTCCAGATACTGCCGGGTGGCCCCGTCCAGGGGCACCGCCCCCTGGGCGATCACCAGGTCCCCGGGGGAGAGGCCCTCGTCCACCGCCCCACAGGTGCCCACCCGGAGAAGCACCCTGGCCCCCAAGCTCACCAGCTCCTCCGCCACGATGCTGGCCGAAGGGGCCCCCATGCCCGTGGTCTGCACGGAAACCGGCACCCCCCGGTACCGGCCGGTGAAGCCCAGAAGGCCCCGGTGGGAAGTGTAAAGCCGGGGTTCCTCTAGAAAGGTTTGGGCAATCCACTCCGCCCGGCCCGGATCCCCGGGCAGGAGCACCCTTTCTGCCACATCTCCCCTGTTTCCCCGCACGTGGATGGGGCTCATACCGCCCCATTTTAAAGCCGTAAGGTGGGAAGCCCTTCCACCAAGGCCTCGTCGTGAGTGGAGAAAAGAAGGGCCGCCCCCACCTCCCTGGCCAACTCCCGCATGAGCCTGAGCACCTCCTTGGCCTGGGTGCGGTCCAGGCTAGCCGTGGGCTCATCGGCCAAAAGAAGCCTGGGGCGAAGGTACAGGGCCCGGGCCACCGCCACCCGCTGCCGCTCCCCACCCGAAAGCCTCTGGGGCAGGAAGTCCGCCCTTTCCCCAAGGCCCAGCCGGGCAAGGAGCCCAAGGGCAAGGGCCCGGTCCACCCGGCCTGCCAGGTAGCCGGGGGCCAGGACGTTTTCCAAGGCGGTGAGTTCGGGGAAAAGAAAGTGGTGCTGGAACACAAGACCCATAAAGCGAAGCCGCCTCCTGGCCAAAACCCCCTCGGGCAGGCCCCGGATGGGGGTTCCCTCCCAGTACACCTCGCCCTCCTGCAAGGAAAGAAGGCCCGCCAGGAGGTGGAGGAGGGTGGTCTTACCGCTTCCCGAGGGCCCCAGGATGGTCAGGGCCTCCCCGGGGCAGAGCCTTAAGGAAACCCCCCGGAAAAGATAGCCGTTCCCGTAGGAGAATCCCAGGTCTATGGCCTCCAAGACCGGGTTCACCCTCTCATCCTCTAGGCAAAAGATGAAGTCTCGGTTAGAGTATAGCCGATGCCCGCATCCCCCCTTTTCCAGGATATGGATCCTGAGGATACACGCCTGGCCCGCTCCTTTTTCCAGCCCATGGCCTACCCCAAGGGCAAGGCTATCTTCCAGCAAGGGGATCTGGGCCAGGCCCTTTACCTGGTGGAGGAAGGCCGGGTGCGCCTCTACCGCACCCACCTGGGAGGGCAAGAGAAGATCCTGGGCTTCCTGGGGCCAGGGGAGGTCTTCGGGGAGATGAGCCTTCTGGACGGCGGCGAACGTAGCGCCAGCGCCTTGGCGGAGGAGGAAACCCTGCTTCTCGCCCTCTACCGGGAAGCCTACCTCGGGCTCATCCGCCGCCTGCCCCTCTTCGCCCACAACCTGGCCCGCATCCTGGCCCACCGCCTGCGGGAACTCAACCTGGAGCTGGATCTTCTGGCCTTCGAGGAGGCAAGAAGCCGCGTGGCCTACGCCCTTTTAAAGCTTCTTCGCCAAGGGTACGGGCCCTACCTCCAGCTCCGCCACCAGGACCTGGCGGCCCTGGCCGGGGTGAGCCGGGAAACCACCACCCGGGTCCTCCACGAGCTCAAAGACCAAGGCGTCCTCCGCCTTTTTTCAGGGGTGGTGGAGGTGGTGGACCCCGGGCTTTTGGAGGAGGTGGCCTTTGGCCTGGTCTGAAGAAACCGAGTCGGAGGGCCTTCCATGCGCTTGAAGGTGGATGTCCTCCCTGCGGAGGAGCTGGTCTACCCCGATGTGGTGTTGGTGGTGGACGTGATCCGCTCCACCACCACGGCCGTCGTCTTCCTGGAGGCGGGGGCAGAGGCCCTGTACTGGGTCCCAAGCCTCGAGGCCGCCCGGGCCTTCAAGGATGCCGACGTCCTCCTGGCGGGGGAGGTGGGGGGGTTAAAGCCCCCGGGGTTTGACCTGGGGAACTCCCCCCGGGAGGCCCTCGAGGCCCCCGTGGGAGGCAAGACCGTGGTGATGAGCACCACCAACGGCACCAAGGCCGCCCACGTGGCCGCCAGGACCGCCAAGCACGTGCTCCTGGCCTCCCTCTTCAACGCCCACGCCGCAGCCCGCCTGGCCCGGGAGCTGGCCACGGAGGAGGTGGCCATTCTGGCCGCCGGCAAGGAGGGGCGGGTGGGCCTGGACGACCTCTACACCGCCGGGGTCCTGGCGGAGTACCTGGGCCTCCTGGGGGAGGTGGAGCCCGAGGATGGGGCCAGGATCGCTTTGGCGGTGAAGCGGAACTACCAGGACCCCCTGGAGGCCCTCTCCCTCTCCGCCGCCGCCACCGCCCTGAAGGGGGTGGGCCTCGAGGCCGATGTGCCCTTCTGTGCCCAGGTGGCCAAAAGCGCCGTGGTCCCCATCCTCACGGGCCGGGTGGGGGAGGCCCTCATCTTCAAAACAGCTCCCCCAGGGCTCACCAAGCGGGCCATCCCCGGAACAGGGGCAGGCTAAGGCCAGCCTCCCTTCCCGCCTAGCCCCCTTGGGCCAAAAGCTCGTAGAAGCGCCTCAGGGTAGCGATGCCCTTCTCCAGGTTAATCAGGTCAAACTTCTCGTTGGGAGCGTGGAGGTTGTCGTCGGGAAGCCCCAGACCCAGAAGGACCACGGGCGCACGAAGGGCATCCTGGAGCTCCGCCACCACCGGGATGGTCCCTCCCTCCCGGGTGTACACGGGGGGCCTGCCCCAGACCTCCTCCAGGGCCTTGGCCATGAGGTGCATGGGGGGGCTGAAGGGATCGGTGAGGACCGGCCTGCCTCCGTGGAGGCGGAGGATCTCCATGGTGTAGCCGGGTGGGCAGATCTCCCGCAGGTAGGCCTCCACCTGGCTGGCCACCTCCTCGGGGTCCTGGTCCGGCACCAGGCGCAAGGAAACCTTGAAGCCCGCCTCGGCGGGGATCACCGTCTTGGAGCCCTCCCCCTGGTACCCTCCCCAGATCCCGTTCGGGTCCAGGGTGGGCCGGGTCCAAAGCCTCTCCAGGGGGCTATAGCCCTCCTCCCCGGGCAGCACCTCCACCCCGAGCTCCCGCCTCAAGGCCTCCTCGTCCAAGGGGGGCCAGAGCCTTTTCTCCTCCTCCGAAACCGGCCGCACCCGGTCGTAAAGGCCGGGAACCAGGATCCTCCCGGTTTTCTCGTCCTTTAGCTTGGAGAGGATCCACCCCATGGCCTGGATGGGATTCGGAGCCACGCCACCGAAGCTTCCGGAGTGGAGGTCCCGCCGGGCCCCCTTCAGGCGCACCTCCAAATAGGCTAGGCCCCTTAGGCCATAGGTGAGGGTGGGGGTGAGGGGGGCGAACATGGCTCCATCGGAGATGAGAACCACGTCGGCTTGGAGCTTCTCCCGGTGCTCCCGCACGAAGGGCAGAAGGCTCGGGCTTCCGATCTCCTCTTCTCCCTCCACCAGGAACTTCACGTTCACCCGGGCGGGCAGGCCCTCGAGGGCCGCCACATGCGCCCAAAGCTGCCCCTTGTCGTCGGAGGCTCCCCGGGCGTAGACCCTTCCCTCCCGCACCGTGGGCACGAAGGGGGGGCTTTCCCAAAGCTCCAAGGGATCCGGGGGCTGGACGTCGTAGTGCCCGTAGACCAGGACCGTGGGGGCCTTGGGATCTAGGAGGCGCTCCGCGTAGAGGATGGGGTGTAGCGGGGTCTCGTGAAGCTCCGTGCGGAAACCCCGCTCCCTAAGCCTTTCCGCAAGCCAGAGGGCCGCCTTGCGAACGTCTTCCTTGTGGGCCGGGTCGGTGGATACGGAGGGGATGGACAAGAACTCCAAAAGGGGCTCTAGCGCACTCACGCCCCCATGCTACTCCCTTCGGGAAGGGTCTTGCCCTCTTCCAAGAGAAGGAGCTTCAGCCGGGCCACCTCGGCCTCAAAGCGGGCCTGCAGGGCCTCCAGCTCCGAGCGAAGCCGCATGATCTCCTCCACCCCCGCCAAGTTCACCCCAAGCTCCTGCGTCAGGCGGCGGATCTCCCTAAGCTTCTCAATGTCCCGCTCCGAGTAAAGCCGGGTCTTCCCACCCGACCGCTTTGGCTTGATCAAACCCTTCCGCTCGTAAAGCCTCAGGGTCTGCGGGTGCATCTCCAACAGCTCCGCCGCCACCGAGATCACGTACACGGGACGGTCCTTGGGGGAGGGCTTGGCCGTGGCCCCGGGAGGGGGAAGGGCCGGGCGTTCCAGCTCCTCAAAGCGGGCCCCGATCTCCTCCTTCAGCCGGGCCACCTCGGCCTCAAAGCGGGCCTGCAGGGCCTCCAGCTCCGAGCGAAGCCGCATGATCTCCTCCACCCCCGCCAGGTTCACCCCAAGCTCCTGCGTCAGGCGGCGGATCTCCCTAAGCTTCTCAATGTCCCGCTCCGAGTAAAGCCGGGTCTTCCCACCCGACCGCTTCGGCTTGATCAAACCCTTCCGCTCATAAAGCCTCAGGGTCTGCGGGTGCATCTCCAACAGCTCCGCCGCCACCGAGATCACGTACACGGGACGGTCCTTGTCCATGGCCTTTAGCTCCCTCCGCTAAACCCTCCTAACCAATGCTATTATAAAGCGGGCACAAAACCCAGGCGCAAGGAAGCTTTCCTGGCCGCCTCCACTACCCGGGGGGCCAGGCGGTGGGCCTCCTCCAGGGAGAGGCGGCTGGCGGGAGCGGAGAGGGACAGGGCGGCCACCACCTCCCCCCCGGGGCCGAAAACGGGAGCGGCCACACAGCGCACCCCCAGCTCCCTCTCCTCGTTGTCCAGGGCGTAGCCCTTCCGGCGCACGGTTTCCAGCTCCCGCTTCAGGTCCTCGAGGCGGGTGAGGGTGTAAGGAGTGTACGGGGTGAGGGAAAGCCCCTCGGGGATGCCCCGGAAGGCGAGAAGCACCTTCCCCACCCCCGTGGCGTGCAGGGGAGCCCGGCTTCCGGGAGCGGTGAAGAGCCGGACCAATCTGGCCCCCTCCGCCTGGTCCAGGTAAAGGGCCTCCCTTCCCGCCAGCACCGCCAGGTTCACGCTCTCCCCCGTTTCCGCCGCCAGGGCCTCCATCTCCGGATGCGCCGCAAGAAGCAGGTTCTGCCTGGGATAAACCTGGCCCACGGCAAAGGCCTTGGCCCCCACCCGGTAAACGCCCCTTTCCTCCTCCACGAAGCCATGGCGGACCAGGGTCTGGAGGAGACGGTAAAGGGTGCTCTTGGTAAGCCCCGTCCGCTCTGCCAGGGAGGAAAGCCCGGCCTCCTTAAGCTCCGCCAGGGCCTGAAGCACGCTCAGGCCCCGCTCCAAGGTCTTCACCTCCTCGGCTCCTTTCCTCCTGGGTCGTGGCATGGGCCTCAGGCTAGCACCCGCTGGGTTGTTTTTCAAGTAACAAAAAACCATTTTGTTTCTTGACAAATCCCCAGCCCTTCCCTTAGGCTCAAACCACCATGAAGGGCGTGGAAATCCTCAAAGACCATCCCCTCTTAGGAGAGGTGCTCACGGAAGAGGCCCTGGGGTTCGTGGTGGCCCTGCACCGGGAGTTCAACCCCGTGCGCAAGGCGCTTCTGGAGCGCAGGAAAACCCTCTGGGAAAGGTACAAGGCCGGGGAAAAACCGGACTTTCCCGAGGAAACCGCCTTCGTGCGGGGCGGGTCCTGGCAGGTGGCGGAGGCTCCACCCGACCTTTTGGACCGCCGGGTGGAGATCACCGGCCCTGTGGACCGCAAGATGATCATCAACGCCCTGAACTCCGGGGCCAAGGTCTTCATGGCGGATTTTGAAGACGCCCTCTCCCCCACCTGGGACAACGTGATCCAGGGGCAGAAGAACCTCTATGACGCCGTCCGCCGCCAGATTGACTTTGTAAGCCCCGAGGGGAAGGAGTACAAGCTGAAGGAAAAGGTGGCCACCCTGGTGGTCCGGCCCCGGGGCTGGCACCTGGTGGAAAAGCACGTGCGGGTGGACGGGGAGCCCATTTCCGCAAGCCTCTTTGACTTTGGCCTTTACTTCTTCCACAACGCCCACGAGCTCCTAAGGCGGGGAAGCGGCCCCTACTTCTACCTGCCCAAGATGGAAAGCCACCTGGAGGCCCGGCTTTGGAACCAGGTCTTCAACTTCGCCCAGGACTACCTGGGCATCCCCCGGGGCACCATCCGGGCCACGGTGCTCATCGAAACCATCCTGGCGGCCTTCGAGATGGAGGAGATCCTCTACGAGCTTAAGGAGCACGCCGCCGGGCTCAACGCCGGCCGCTGGGACTACATCTTCAGCTGCATCAAGAAGTTCGCCACCACCGCCCCCATCTTCCCCGACCGGGCCCAGGTCACCATGACCGTGCCCTTCATGAAGGCCTACACCGAGCTTCTGGTGAAGTCCTGCCATATTCACGGGGCCCACGCCATCGGGGGCATGGCCGCCTTCATCCCCAGCCGCAAGGACCCCGAGGTGAACGAAAGGGCTTTCCAGCAGGTGCGGGCTGACAAGGAGCGGGAAGCCTCCCAGGGATTTGACGGCACCTGGGTGGCCCACCCCGATCTGGTGCCCGTGGCCCAGGAGGTCTTCGACCGGTACCTGGGGGACAAGCCCCACCAGAAGCACGTGAAGCGGGAGGACGTCCAGGTAAAGGCGGAGGACCTGCTGAACTTTGAGGTCCCGGGAGGCAAGGTGACGGAAGCAGGCCTTCGCAACAACATCTCCGTGGCCCTCCAGTACCTGAACCAGTGGCTTCTCGGCAACGGGGCCGCCGCCATCTTCAACCTCATGGAGGATGCCGCCACCGCCGAGATCAGCAGGGCGCAGCTCTGGCAATGGGTGCACCGGCAGGCCACCTTGGAGGACGGCCGCCCGGTCACCCCTGAGCTTTACCAAAAGATCAAGGAAGAGGAGCTCGCCAAGCTGGGAGGACGGGAGGTTGGCCGCTACAAGGAGGCCGAGGAGATCCTGGACAAGCTGGTCCTCTCAGAGGATTTCATCGAGTTCCTGACCCTGGTGGCCTACGATTACCTGGACTAAGACCACACAGGTCCGGGCTAGGAAGGGGTGGGGCAGGCCACCCACCCCTTCCGGTAAAGTGGGATAGGAGGTGGCAATGGGGTTCCTGGAAGAGCTTAGGGCCCTCTTTCCCCCGGGGAGGCTGCTGACCAAGGAGGCGGAGCTTGCCCCTTACGAGTCCGACGCCCTCACCGCCTACCGCAAGCGTCCCCTGGCTGTGGTGCTTCCCGAGCGGAAGGAGGAGGTGGTGGAAGCGGTGCGCCTGTGCTACCGCCACGGGGTGCCCTTTGTGGCCCGGGGAAGCGGCACCAGCCTCTCGGGAGGCTCCTTGCCCGTGGAGGGGGGCCTGGTCATCGTCCTCAACCGCATGAACCGCATTCTGCGCCTGGACCCCAAGGCCCGGATTGCGGTGGTGGAGCCCGGGGTGGTGAACCTGGAGGTTTCCCGGCAGGCGGCCCCTTTTGGCCTCTATTACGCCCCCGATCCCTCCAGCCAGCCCATCTCCACCATCGGCGGGAACGTGGCCTTCAACTCCGGCGGGGCCCACTGCCTGAAGTACGGGATGACGGCGGGCCACGTGCTGGCCCTCGAGGTGGTCACCCCTGAAGGGGAGGTGGTGCGCCTGGGCGGGGAAGGCCTTGAGAGCGTAGGTCCCGACCTCCACGGCTTTTTCGTGGGCACCGAGGGGCTTTTGGGAGTAGCCCTGGAGATCACCCTGAGGCTTCTTCCCAAGCCCGAGGCCTACCACACCCTGCTGGCCGCCTACGGGAGCCTCGAGGCCGCCGGCAACGCCGTGAGCCAGGTGATCCGAAGCGGGCTCCTCCCCGGGGCCATGGAGATCATGGACCGCTTGAGCATAGAGGCCGCCGAGGCAGCGGTGAAGGCCGGCTATCCCCGGGTGGAGGCCCTCCTCATCGTGGAGCTGGAAGGCCCCAAGGAGGAGGTGGAGGAGGAAGCCAAACTCCTGGCCCAGGTGATTAAAGAAAGCGGGGCCTTGGAGGTGCGCGTCGCCCAAAGCGAGGCGGAACGCCAGGCCATCTGGAAGGGGCGCAAGGCTGCCTTCAGCGCCGTGGGAAGGCTTTCCCCTGATTACCTCGTCCAGGATGGGGTAGTGCCCCGAAGCCGCCTGGGGGAAGCCCTGAAGGAGATCGGAAGGCTTTCCCAGGAATACGGCCTTAGGGTGGCCAACGTCTTCCACGCCGGGGACGGAAACCTTCACCCCCTGGTCCTCTACGACGGCAAAAAACCCGGGGAGCTTAAGCGGGCCGAGGAGCTGGCGGGAGAAATCCTCAAGCTTTGCGTGCGCCTAGGAGGGTCCTTGACCGGGGAACACGGCATCGGGGTGGAGAAGAAGGAGTACATGCCAACGATGTTCGCCCCGGAAGACCTCCTGGCCATGGAACGGGTCAAGGAGGCCCTGGACCCTAAGGGCCTCGCCAACCGGGGCAAGGTGTTGCCGGAGGGCCTTTATGGTTGAGGTTCGGGCAAGCACCTTGGAGGAAATCCAGGAAGCGGTCCGCACCTATCCCCGCCTGCGCCCCAAGGGGGGTGGGAGCAAGCCAGCCCTCTCCACCCCCAAGGACGGGGAGACCCTCCTGGATCTTTCGGGCCTCAGGGGCATCCTGGAGTATGCCCCTGAGGAGTTCGTCTTCACCGCCTATGCCGGCACACCCCTTAAGGAGATAGAGGAAACCCTACGGGCCCACGGCCAGTACCTGCCCTTCCACCCACCCCTGGTGGAGCAGGGGGCCACCCTTGGGGGCACGGTGGCAGCCGGGCTTTCCGGCCCCATGCGGGAACGGTTTGGGGGCCTGAGGGACTTCATCCTGGGCGTGCGCTTCGTGGACGGGGAAGGAAGGGTGGTGCGGGGCGGAGGCAAGGTGGTGAAAAACGCCGCCGGCTTTCCCTTTCACCGGCTCATGGTGGGTTCCCTGGGAGCCTTCGGGGTCATGGTGGAGCTTTCCTTCAAGGTCTTCCCCTCCCCCAGGGCCACCCAAACCCTGCGGCTCACCTATGGGAGCCTAGCGGAGGCCCTTGCCGCCATGGAACGCCTCCGGGTGCTTCCCCTGGATCTTCTGGCCCTGGACCTCATTCCCCCGGCCACCCTGGAGATTCGGCTAGGGGGGTTCCTCGAAAGCCTGGGGAAAAGACTAAAACGACTACAGGAAATCCTGCAAAAGGAAGGCGAGGTGCTGGCGGAGGACGAAACCCACTGGGAAGGGGTGCGGAACCTCCGCTTCCTGGAGGAGGCCCCCATCTGGGTCAAGGTTCCCTCCACCCCCGCCTGGGTGCCCAAGCTGGAAAACCTGCCCCTAGGGCCCAGGCGGTACCTGGCGGGAGGGGAACTCCTCTACGCCGGGATGGAGGCCAAGGGACTGGCATCCCTTAGGCAGGCAGGGATTCCCCACCTGGTCCTAAAGGGCGCCGAGGATGCCCTCTTCCCCCACCCGCCCGAGGCCTTTTTCCGCAAGCTTAAGCTGGCCCTGGACCCCAGGAGCCGTTTTCCCTTAAGGTGAGAACATGCAGCACCGCATACCCGTGGAAACCCTGGGCAAGGAAGGGGAGGTGATGGCCCACGCCATAGAAGCCTGCGTCCATTGCGGCTTCTGCCTTCCCACCTGCCCCACCTACCTGGTCCTGCAGGAGGAGATGGACTCCCCCCGGGGTCGGATCTTCTTGATGAAGGAGGTCCTCGAAGGGAACCTCTCCCTGGAGGAAGCCCTTCCCTATCTGGATCGTTGCCTGGCCTGCCAAGCCTGCGTTACCGCCTGCCCAAGCGGCGTCCCCTACGGCGAGCTCATCGCCACCTTCCGCCTGCACACCGAGAGCAAGCGTCACCGCTACCCCCTGGAACAGGTCTTTCGCCAGTCCCTCCTCCGCATCCTCCCCTACCCCGAGCGCTTTCGGCCCCTGGCCGAGCTGGGAAGCCGGCTAAAACCCCTCCTCAAGCCCCTTCCCCTGCCCAAGGCTCTTAAGGCTCCCATCGCCCTGCTCCCGGACCGCCTGCCGGACAGGGAATCCTACCAGGAGGTCTACCCCGCCAAGGGCCAAAGGCGGGCCAGGGTGGGCATCCTCCTGGGCTGCGCCCAGCAGGTCCTGAGGCCTTCCATCAACCGGGCCACCATCCGGGTCCTCCAGGAAAACGGGGTGGAGGTGATAGCCGCCAAGGAACAGGTCTGCTGCGGGGCCCTAAACCTCCACGCCGGGGACAAGGAGGGAGCCAGGGCCTTGGCCCGCACCAACCTGAGGGCTTTCCGGGAGGTGGACTACGTGGTCACCAACGCCGCCGGTTGCGGCTCGGGGATGAGGGAATACCCTCTTCTCTTCCTGGGGGAACCCGAGGAGGAGGAGGCGAGGGCCCTGGCCGCCAAGGTGAAGGACCTCACCGTCATCCTGGACGAGCTGGGCTTCATCCCCCCTCCCCCGCCCCCAAGGCCCCTCAGGGTGGCCTACCACGACGCCTGCCACCTGGCCCACGCCCAGGGGGTGAGGGAAGCCCCAAGGAGGATCCTTAAGGCCTCTGGGGTGGAGGTGCTGGAGCCCAAGGAGTGGGAAATCTGCTGCGGCAGCGCCGGCACCTACAACCTCTTCCAGCCCGAGATCGCCGAGGTTTTGGGCAGGAGAAAGGCGGAAAACCTTCAGGCCATCCAGCCCGAACTGGTGGTCACGGGCAACATCGGCTGCCTCACCCAGATCCAGGCCTATTTGGACAAGGGCATCCCCATCCTGCACACGGCGGAACTCTTAGACTTACTCTACGAAGGAAGGTCCCCCCTCGACTAGAATGAAAGACCTCCTTTTAACCACCATCCGCCAGGCCCTCGAGGAAGCCCACCCCTACCGCCTCACCCTTAGGGCCCTTCCCAAGGCCAGGCCCCACCTGATCCTGGCGGTGGGCAAGGGAGCCTCCTGGATGCTAAAGGCAGCCTTGGATCGCTACGGGGAGGTACCCTACCACCTCACCCTGCCCAAGGGGCAGGATGCCCTGGGGCTACGAGCGGTCTTCGCCGGCCATCCCTTGCCCGATTGGGAAAGCCTAAGGGCGGCCCAGGAGGTCCTGGAACTCCTCAAGGGGCTTTCCCCCAAGGCGCGGGTTTTAACCCTGGTTTCGGGCGGGGGAAGCGCCCTTTGGTGCCTGCCCCTGGGGATCTCCCTGGAGGCGAAGCGGGCCCTCACGGAGGCCCTCCTGAAAAGCGGGGCCAGCATTAGGGAAATCAACGCCGTGCGCAAGCATCTCTCTCAGGTGAAGGGGGGAAGGCTTCTAAAGGCCACCCAAGCCCGGCTTCACGTGCTTCTTCTCTCCGACGTGCCAGGGGATGACCCCGGGGTTATCGCCTCGGGACCCTTCCATCCGGATTCCAGCACCTACCTCGAGGCCCTGGCCGTCCTGGACCGGTATGGCCTGGCCTTTCCCGAAGCCAGGCGGGTGTTGGAAGAAGGACTAAGGGGCCGGTTCCCCGAAACCCTGAAGCCCCAAGACCCCGCCCTAAAACGGCTGTCCTACCGGATCGTCGGGCGCAACCTGGACCTCCTAAAGGCCGCCCAAGGGTTCTTAAGGCGGCAAGGCTACCGGGCGGTGATCCTCTCGGACCGCTTCGGCGGCGAGGCCCGGGCCCTGGCCCGCTTCCATGCGGAGCTGGTGGAAACCCTCCGCGCCCATGGCCTTCCCTTCAAAAAGCCCCTTTTCCTCCTCTCCGGGGGGGAAGCCCAGGTACAGGTGAGGGGGAAGGGTAGGGGGGGCCGGAACCTGGAGTTCCTTCTCGCCCTCTACGCCCACCTCCAAGCCCCCCTTTACGCCTTGGCCGCGGATTCCGACGGGCTGGATGGACCCTCAGAAGCGGCGGGAGCCCTCCTCACTCCGGAGGTCTGGAACCTGGGGCTGGACCCAAGGCCCTTCCTGGAAGCCAACGACAGCTACGGCTTCTTTGAACAGGCGGGAACCCTCCTAAAAACCGGGCCTACCGGCACCAACCTCAACGACTTCCGCCTCCTCTTTGTAGACTGAAAAGGTGGAGTACCCGGAGCTGGCTCCGGTCCTTTCGGCCATCCTCAAAACCGTCCCGGCGAAAAAGATCATCCTCTTTGGCAGCCGGGCCCGGGGGGAGGCCCGCCCAGAAAGCGATTACGACCTCCTCGTGGTGGTGCCACCGGAGTACAAGACCATGCGGGTTTGGAAAGACCTCTATCAGGCTGCCAGCAAGGTCCAGCAAGGCTTCAGTCTGGACCTCCTCCTGGCCACCGAAGAGGACTTGACCCGGTACCGGGAAACCTGGACAACGGTTTATCCCCATGTCCTCCGGGAAGGGCGGGTGCTCTATGCCGCATGACGCCTCAGACCCAGGAGTCTGGCTGGCCCGCGCCAAGAGCAACCTGGCCCGGGCCCGCGTAGGAAGGACCAGCCCCGAGGTGGTCTGGGATGACCCTTGCTTTGACGCCCAGCAGGCTGCGGAAAAGGCCCTCAAGGCCCTCCTCATCGCCCTTGGCATCCCTTTTCCCAAAACCCACGACCTGGCACGCCTTCTGGAGCTGATCCGCCCCCACCTCCCCGTGCCTCCAGGGCTAGAAGACCTGGTTCGGCTTAACCCCTTCGCCGTGGCGGGCCGCTACCCGGGGGACCTCCCCGAGGCCACAGAAGAGGACTGGAAAGAGGCTCTTCTGCTGGCCGAGCAAGCCGTGGCCTGGGCAGAAAGGGTCTTAACGCAGGATTGAATGGCCAGCCTCTACCTCCACGTCCCCTTCTGCCCCACCCTCTGCCCCTACTGCGACTTCCACGTGGTACGCCGGGGCCCAGGGTGGGTGGAAGCCTACCTGAAACGCCTTAAGGAGGAAGCCCAGAGGCTTTACGAGATCCACCCTGAGCCCCTAAAGACCCTCTACCTGGGCGGGGGTACCCCGAGCTTTCTCCGGGACCGGGAACTCATCGCCCTCTTCCAGGCCCTTCCCTGGAGGCTGGAAGCGGATGCGGAGGTGACCCTCGAGGCCAACCCCGGCACCTTGAACCGGGAACGGATGGCCCTTCTCAAGGACCTCGGGGTGAACCGCCTCTCCTTAGGGGTCCAGAGCTTCCAGGAAGCGGTGCTGCGGTTCCTGGGCCGGGCCCATGGACGAAGGGGCGCCTTGAAAGCCGTGGAGATGGCCTTGGAAGGGGGCTTCCGGGTTTCCCTGGATCTCATCCTGGGCCTGCCCATGCAGGAGGTGGAGAAGGATCTAAAGGAGGCCGCCTCCCTAGGAGTGGGGCACGTATCCGCCTACACCCTGCAGGTGGAAAAGGGTACCCCCTTCGCCCTTTCGGGCCTGAAGGAGGATCCGGAACGGGAAGCCTGGGCCATGGGGAAGGCGGAGGAAATCCTGGAGGGTGCCGGTCTTGTGCGCTACGAGATATCCAACTTCGCAAGGCCCGGCGAGGAGGCCCGCCACAACCTGGCCTACTGGCGGAATGGTTTTTGGCTGGCCCTGGGTCCCAGTGCCGCAGGCCAGTACCCGGGCACGGGGCCGGTTTACGCCTTCCGCCGTACCAACCCTCCCCTTCCCCGCTGGCTCCTGGGGGAACCCCCTCAGGAGGAGGCCATCTCCCCCTTAGAACACGCCAAGGAAAGCCTGATGCTGGGCCTGCGCCTGAAGGAGGGGGTGGATGTGGAGGCCGTGGAGAGGAGAACGGGCCTAAGCCTTTGGCCTAGCCTAAAGCCTGCCGCTATATCCCTGGCGGAAGCGGGCTTTTTGGAAGTGGAAGGCCTCCGCCTCAAGCCCACCCGCCGGGCTTTTCCCCTCCTCCATCCGGTGGTCCTGAAGTTATGGGAGGCCCTCGAGGGCTAGGCGAAGGCCAAGGCCTCCCGCGCCCGGTCGGCCAGAGCGAAGAAGCGCTCCTTGGTAAGGGGGATTTTCCCCGTCACCAAGCCCTTCCCTGGCTCGTAGTGGGCGTGCAGATGGATGTGGGCCCGGGGAAGGCGGATGCCGATGCGTTTCAACTTGGCGTGCCGGGGAGAGACGTCCGCAAGAAGGAAGGGCTCCCCCAAGGCATCGGAAAGGGAAGCGGTCATGATGGTGGTAGGAAGGTCATAAGGGCGCTCCATGCGGTAGATGAAATCGGGGAAGTCCGCCTCCTTCTCGAACCGGACCCCCTTCTCTCTGGCATATTCCCGCATCCAGGAAAGGAGCTCCACCCAGGCCTCATAGAGTTCCCGTTCATGCGAGGCGCTCATGGCCCGAGTATACCAAGAGGCCAGGGTGCGCTGGCCCTAATAGAGGAACTCCCGGATGTCGTACCGGGCCACCCGCAGGCCCAAGCGGCGGAGTTCCCTGGCCCAAGCAGCAAGCTCCGCCTCCACATCGGGAAGAGGCTTTAGGCCCAGGAGGGCGTAGGGGGTACCCGGCTCCTCCTGGAAAGGGGATAGGTAAACCACATCCTCTTTCCCCAAGGGGAGCTCGGCCAAAAGGGCCAGGCTCTCCCGGCGGTGGGCCTCAGCGTAGGCTAGGCCCCCAGCCCCCACCATGAGGATTACCCCCAAGGAAAGCCCCGCTTCCTTCAAAGCGTTCACCAGGGGTAAGGCCTCCCGGGGGTGCCCGGGCTTGTTTAGGAGGGCAAGCAACGGGGGATGCCCGGTCTCGAGGCCAATGTAAACCCGTCTAAGCCCCAAGGCCCTAAGCCTTTCCCACCAAGTAGCCTCCTTCTTCAACCCGGTAAAGAGGTCCAAAAAGCCCAGGATGGGCTCCTCGGGAAAGGCCCGCCGAACCTCTTCCAGTAGGGGAAGAAGGGGCTCGCCCAGGGCCAAGGCGTTGCCATCTCCCAGAAAAACCCCCCTCCTTAAAAGCCTTCCCCTTCCCAAAAGCTCCAAAACCCGTTCCACATGCTCCCGGAAGGCATCGGGACTGCGCTTCTGAAAGGGGCGGTCCTGGTAGAAGGAGCAGAAGGCGCACCGGTTCCAGGTGCATCCCGTGGTGGCCTGAAGGACCACGGAAAGGTAGGCATCCGGAGGGAGAATGCTCACGGGCCAGGCGTAGGCCCGGCGATAAGGAGTGGGGTCGGAAAGGGCCTCCGGGGTCCAGCGAAGCACCTCTTCCCGGCGTCCAGGATCCTTGAGATGGGCCTCCGCTATGCCCAGGATCTCGCGGTAGACCTCCAGGGCCTCCGCCTTCTCTAGGCGTCGCCTCCTCCTCTCCCCCTCCCGGTAGCGCAGGTGCAGGCTTCCGTCCAAGGCCCTCTTGTAGGTGAGCCCCTGGCGGAAGTAGTGGTAAGGCCGTCCCTCCCGGTCGAAGGAGAGGACCCTGTCCCCCAGGGAGAGAACCGTGGCCTCCGGCCGCAAAAGCTCCACGCCCTTAGGTTACGCGCTGCCGGGGATGGGGTTGAGGACGACCTATACAAAGCCATACTCAACGGGGCATTTCATCCCCCCTCGAGGCCCTTAGAATAAGCCCCGTGGTGCTCTCGGCCCTGAAGGGCCTCCTCTCCCCCGATACCCTCTCTCGCCTTACCCCCCTGGGCGGCTTTGAAGCCCGAGTGTACACGGATGGGGAAAGGGTCTACAAGGTATACCGGCCTGGCGAGGCCCACCTGGCGGCCCTCGAGGCCGAGAGGATGGCCCGCGCCGGCTTGGGAAGCTTCGTCCTGGGGGTGGCCCAGGTGGAGGGACAAGGGGTCCTGGTCATCCGCCATTTTCCCGGAAAACCCTTCAGCCCCGAAGCCTTCACCTCCAAGGCCCTCGCCGCCCTCTCCCACCTCTTCCTCTCCTTCCACCGCCTCCCCGAGCCGGGGTATGTGGAGCGGGAAGAGCTTTCGGAGAGGCTAGAGCGCTTCGCTGAAAGCCTGGGCTCCGTGCCCGAGGCCTTAAGCCTCATCAAGGCCCTTATGCGGGAGGTCGCCTGGGTGGCGGGGGTGGAGAAGCGCTTCTGCCATCGGGACGCCTGGGCGGGGAACCTCCTGCTTAAAACCCAGGAAAACCCCTCCCACGACGACCCCGAGGTGCTCCTGGTGGACTGGGTCCGTTCCGGAGGCGACGATCCCGCCCGGGACCTTGCCCTCCTCAAGACGGGAAGCCTGGACCTCTTGGGGGAAAAAAGGGCCCGGGAGGCCCTTTTCCGCCTGGTGCAGTTCTACCCCAAAGAGGTGCGGGAGCGCCTGGCCTTTTACGTGCCCCTCACCTATCTCCACGACCTCCACTGGTTCCGCACGAAGAAGCCCGAGGGCTTCCTCGAGGCCCTGGCGGACAAGCTCCCCCGAGCTCTGAGCTTCTTCCAAGACTGCTTTCCCCTGAGAAACCGGGCGTGTTAGGCTTTGGGGGATGAGGATCACCCTGGTGGACCATCCCTTGGTCCAGCACAAGCTGGCCCACCTCCGGGATAAACGCACGGGCGCCAAGGACTTTCGCGAGCTGGCGGAGGAGGTATCCCTCCTCATGGCTTACGAAGCCATGAGGGACCTGGAACTTACGGAAACCACCGTGGAAACCCCCGTGGCCCCCGCCCGGGTCAAGGTGCTTTCCGGCAAGAAGCTGGCCCTGGTGGCTATCTTGCGGGCTGGATTGGTCATGGTGGAGGGCATCCTCAAGCTGGTGCCCCATGCTCGCGTGGGGCACATCGGCCTCTACCGGGACCCCGAGTCCCTAAAGCCCGTTCAGTACTACGCCAAGCTACCCCCGGATATCCACGAGCGCCGGGTCTTCCTCCTGGACCCCATGCTGGCCACGGGCGGGAGCGCCAGCCACGCCCTTACCCTTCTTAGGGAGAAGGGGGCCACGGGGATCAAGCTCATGTGCCTCATCGCCGCCCCCGAGGGCCTGGAGCGCATCGCCCAGGACCATCCCGACACCGAGGTGGTGGTGGCGGCCATCGACGAGCGCCTGAACGACCACGGTTACATCGTTCCCGGCCTGGGGGACGCCGGGGACCGGATCTACGGGACCAAATGACTGAACTTCTGAAGAAGATAGGCATCGCTGAACCCACGGGCACAGGCTGGCTTACCGTGGCCTTCGCCTTCCTGGTGGCCCTTTTCTTCACCTGGCGCTTCCTGCCCCATGTGCGCCGCTTCGCCCTCAAGGTGGGCTGGGCGGACATGCCCAACGAAAGGCGCCTCAACCGGGAGCCCCTGCCCAACGCCGGGGGCCTGGCGGTGTACGCCGGGGTGGTGCTGGCCCTGGTGGTGGCCGCCTTCCTAAGGCCCATCCTGGTGGAACACGTGCTTATCCAAATCCTCGCCATCCTCTTGGGAGGAGCTTGGCTGGTGCTGGTGGGCTTCATCGACGATCAGTTCGGCCTCCCCCCCCTCTTCCGCCTCTTCGTGCAAACCCTGGCCGCCCTCCTCCTCATGGCGGTGGGGGTGCGGTTCGAAGCCGCCTTCGGCACCCCCCTGGATCCCGTCTTGGGGTTTTTCCTCACCTGGCTCTGGGTGGTGGGAATCACCAACGCCCTGAACCTCATGGACGGCCTGGATGGGCTGGCGGGCGGGGTGGCGTACATCAGCGCCATGAGCCTCCTCTTCGTGAGCGCCCAGTTTCCCTACTGGGCGGCAGGCACCCTGGTCCTGGCGGCCCTGGCCGGGGCAGCCCTGGGCTTCCTGCGGCACAACCTTCACCCAAGCCGCATCATCCTGGGGGATGCGGGGGCTTACTTCCTGGGCTTCACCCTGGCGGCCACCTCCCTTCTTGGCAATCTGAAGCTCACCACCTTTTTGGGCCTCCTGCCCCCGGCCCTTTTTCTTCTTCTCCCCATCCTGGACACCACCCAGGTGGTGGTGCGAAGGCTATTGCGGGGGCAAAACCCCCTTTCCACCCCCGGCAAGGACCACATCCACCACCGCCTTCTCGCCCGGGGACTTTCCCAAAGGCGGGTGGCCTTCCTCCTGTGGGGGCTCGCCCTCCTCTTCAACCTTCTGGCCATGGCCTACCTGGGCATGCCGAAGGAAGCCATCCTGGCAAGCCTTTTCGCCACGGTTTCCGGCCTGGGGTGGGTGACCTACCGCCGGCTCAGGGCCCTTTGGAGGGGGGTGGAATAGCATGAAGCGGGTAGTCTTAGCCTTCGGAACCCGGCCCGAGGCCACCAAGATGGCCCCGGTCTACCTGGCTTTGAAGGAGCATCCCCATATCAAGCCCCTCATCCTCCTCACTGGCCAGCATCGGGAACAACTAAGGCAGGCCCTGGGGCTTTTCGGCATCCAAGAGGACCGGAACCTGGACGTGATGCAAGAGCGCCAGGCCCTGCCGGACCTGGCGGCCCGCATCCTGCCCCAGGCGGCCAGGGCCCTCGAGGAGATGCGGGCGGACTACGTGCTGGTCCACGGGGACACCCTCACCACCTTCGCCGTGGCCTGGGCCGCCTTTCTGGTGGGGCTTCCTGTGGGGCACGTGGAGGCAGGCCTAAGAAGCGGTAACCTCAAAGAACCCTTCCCCGAGGAGGCCAACCGCCGTCTCACCGATGCGCTCACCGACCTGGACTTTGCCCCCACCCCCCTGGCCAAGGAGAACCTGCTAAGGGAGGGCAAGAAGGAGGAAACCATCCTGGTCACCGGCCAGACGGGGGTGGATGCCGTGCTCCTGGCCGCCCGGCTAGGCCGGCTTCCTGAGGGGCTTCCCCCTGGCCCCTACGTGACCGTTACCATGCACCGGCGGGAAAACTGGCCCATCCTGCCGGAGCTGGCCCGGGCCCTCAAACGGGTGGCCGAGGCCTTCCCCCACCTCACCTTCGTCTACCCCGTGCACCTGAACCCCGTGGTGCGGGAGGCGGTCTTCCCCGTGCTCAAAGGGATGAAGAACTTTCTCCTCCTGGACCCCTTGGACTACGGGCCCATGGCCGCCTTGATGCGGGAAAGCCTCCTCCTCGTCACCGATTCCGGGGGGCTCCAGGAGGAAGGAGCGGCCCTGGGGGTTCCCGTGGTGGTGCTCAGGAACGTTACGGAAAGGCCAGAAGGCCTCGAGGCGGGCATCCTGAGGCTGGCGGGCACCGAGCCCGAAAGGGTTTACCGCACGGTGAAGGCGCTACTGGAAAACCCCGAGGAACTTGAGCGCATGCGCCAGGCCAAGAACCCCTACGGGGATGGGAAGGCGGGGATTCGGGTGGCCCAGGGAGTGGCCTGGCGGCTCGGCCTGGGGCCTAGGCCGGAGGACTGGGTTCCGTAGGCCAGGAGCGTAGCTGATAAAGCCCCACCACCAGCACCGCCCCTCCGAGGACCAAGGCGGCCAAGCGGCCCCCGAGAAGTTCAAAGAGAAGCCCGGTGAGGTAGGCCCCAAGGGGCCCGGTGCCCAGCATCACCAGGCTGTACACCGCCATCACCCGGCCCCGAATCCGGTCGGGCACGGATAGCTGCACCAGGGTGTTGGCGTTGATGAGCACAGAGATCATCCCGAACCCTCCCAGGGCCAAAAAGAAGGGGACCAGGAAGGCGTAGGGCAGGAAGAGGCCCAGATGGGCCAGGGCCAGGGCAAAGACCCCAAGAAGAAGCCTCTCCGGCTTGGGTTTTCCCGTGAGGACCATGACCAAGGCAGCCCCCAAGGCCCCCAACCCCACGCTGGAAAGGAGGCCACCATAACCCGTGGCGGAAAGCCCCAGCACCAGCCGGGCATAGGAGGGCACCAGGGTCTGGAAGTTCATGCCCAGGAGGCTGGCGAAGAGCACCAGTCCCACCACCCGGCGCACCACGGGATGCTCGAGGACAAACCGCACCCCCTCCTGGGCCTCCCGCCACCAGCGGCCATCCCCTTCCTCCCCCCTAGGACCCAAAGGGACCCGGCGCAGGACGAAGAGAAGGGGCAAAAAGGAAAGGGCATTGGCCAGATAAGCCACCCCCACGCCAAAGAGGGCGATTAACACCCCAGCCAGGGCCGGCCCCAACAACCTGCTGGTGTTGAAGCCAAAGGAGTTAAGGGCGATAGCCCCCGGGTACCGGTCCCTGCCCGCCAGCTCCACGGTGAAGCTTTGGCGCACCGGGAGGTCCATGGCGTTGAGGGCCCCGTAGAGAAACGCAAAGAGGAGCACGTGGCCGTAGCGCACCTGCCCAGTGAGGATGAGGAAGGCCATGAAGAGGGCCAGAACCATCATGCCCCCCTGGGTAAAAATAAGAAGGTTCCGCTTGGGGTAACGGTCCGCCAAAACCCCGGCGGGAAGGGAGAACAGCAAGGAGGGGAGGAACTGCAAGGCCACCACCAGCCCAAGCCTCTCCGCGCTTCCCGTAAGGAGGAGGACCAGCCATCCCTGGGCCGCCGACTGCATCCAGGTGCCCATCTGGGAGGTGAAAAGGGCAAGCCAGTAGGAACGATAAAGAGGGTCTTTCAGAAGGGCCAAGGCCAGCACCCCCTTATCCTACGGCTGACTGACCGGTCATTACCAACTCCACCGCCAGCCCGTGCCTATACTGAGGCATGCTTCAGCGCGGCTTTCCCCTGTTCCGCATTCTGGGGATCCCCCTTTACCTGGATTTCTCCTTTCTCCTGATGCTGCCCCTCCTGGCCTTCCTCATCGGCAGCAACCTGCCCGTTTATCTGGAGCTATTTGGCCTTCCTCAGGACCCCTCCCTGCTCCAGGGCACCCTGCCCTTCCTTCTAGGACTTTCCGCGGCCCTTGGCCTTTTCGCCTCCGTGCTTTTACACGAGCTCGGGCACGCCCTGGTAGCCCGGCGCTTCGGTATAGAAACCAAACGCATCACCCTGTGGCTCCTGGGCGGGGTAGCACAGATGGAGAGGATTCCCAGGGAACCCAAAAAGGAGCTCTGGATTGCCCTGGCGGGCCCGACGGTGAGCTTTGCCCTGGCCCTCTTCTTCCGTCTGGTGCAGGCGGAATCCGGGGCCCTGGGGTTTCTCACCCACTATTTGGCCTTGGTCAACCTGATGCTGGGGCTATTCAACCTCCTCCCTGCCCTGCCCTTGGACGGAGGCCGGGTCTACCGGGCGCTTTTGGCCATGCGCAAACCCTACCTCCAGGCCACCCGGCAGGCCTTGGCCCTGAGCCAGGTGGTGGCCTGGGCCTTGGGGCTTTTCGGCCTTGTGGTCTTCAACCCCTTCCTGGTCCTGATTGCCTTTTTCGTGTACATGGCCTCGAGGGCCGAGGTAGAGGGCACTCTGCTGGCCCAGGCCTTAAGCGGGTTGAAGGCCAAGGACCTCATGACCCCAAACCCCCTGGTCATCCCCCCAGAGCTTACGGTCCAGGAAGTCCTGGAACTGGCCCTGGCCCACAAGGTTTCCGGCTTTCCCGTGGTGGAGGAAGGGCGGGTCCTGGGGGTGGTGGGCCTCGAGGGGCTGGAGGGCGCCAACCCCCTGGCCCCGGTGGTCCACTACCTAAAAGAACCCCTGATCCTCTCCCCCGAGGAGGACGCCCTCACCGCCTTGGAGCGCATGGCGGAGCACGGCTATGCCCGGGCCCTGGTGATGGAAGGGGGCCGCCTGGTGGGCATCCTCAGCAAAACCGACCTCCTAAGGGCCTTCCAGGTGCGGATGCTGGGGCATTCCTCACCTTGACAGGCGGAGGGCGGTGGGGTAGGTTAGGGGCGCAAAAGTATACGGGAGGCGACCATGAAGAGAGTCCTTATCCTCATCGGTCTGGTAGCCCTAAGCCTTGGCCTGGCGCAGAAGCCCAAGGTGGTGATAGGTACCGGGAGTACCGGAGGCGTATTCTTCTACTACGGCACCGCCGTGGCCGACATTCTCAACAAGGCCGGGGTGGCGGAGGCCCAGCCGGTGCAGACCGGGGGGTCCTACGACAACCTGCAACTCCTGCGGGACCGAACCTCGGGTAACACTTACTACTGCGCCCTCACCACCACCGACTCCGCCTACCTGGCCTATACCGGGGAGGAGCCTCGCTTTAAGGACAAGCCAGCCAAAAACCAGCGGGTCCTTTTCTACATGTACCCCTCCTTCATCCACATCGTGACCACGGAAAAGACCGGCATCAAGGTGGTCCAGGACCTGAAGGGCAAGCGGGTCTCCACGGGCCAGCCCGGCTCCAGCACCGAGAACCTCGCCCTTCTGGTGCTGCAGGGGGCCGGGATAAAGCCGGAAAGCTTTGCCAAGCGGGAACGCCTTCCGGTGGCGGAGGGAGCCAAGGCCCTGGCCGAGGGCACCCTGGACGCCTTCTTCTGGGTGGGAGGCGTGCCCACCAGCTCCATCGTGGAGCTCTCCCAGACCCTCGCCCGCAAAGGGGACCGCATCTACCTGGTGCCCATCGACCCCAAGAGCACCACCGCCCAGGTGGTCATGAAGAGGTTCCCGGGCCTGGTGGATCCCTACAAGGTGCCCAAGAACGTCTATAACACCCGCACCGACGTGCCGGGGCTGGTCACCGGCAACATCGTGGTCTGCCCGGACACCCTGCCCGCGGAGGCCGGCTATGCCATCATGAAGGCCGTCTTCGAGAACCTGGATACCCTCCGCACCGCCGTGGCCGCCGCCAAGGACACCAGCCTCGAGGCCACCGCCAGGCTTTACGGGAAGCTCCCCATCCCCTTCCACCCGGGAGCCGAGCGGTACCTGAAGGAGAAAGGCCTCGTCAAGTAAGCCATGCCTTAGCCCGGGTGCCCTGGAACCCTCCAGGCCCCGGGCTTTTTTGGAGGAAACCATGGAGCTAGAACATCCCAAGACTCCATCCACCCCTCTGGCCCGGCTGACCCACTGGATCCTAATCCTGGGAGCTCTTTACAGCCTGTATCTGGTCCTTCATCCCTTCACCCCCTTGGCCAAGGCCGAAATCCCCATCCTGGACATCGTCCAGCTTCAGCGAAGCACCCACGTCCTCTTTCTCCTTCTTGGGGGGTATCTCGTTTCCTTCTACCTCCCAAGGAAGCGCACCCTAGGGGCCTGGGTGTACTTCGCCTTCACCTTGATCCCCCTCTACAACTTCCTCTTTCCCAGCGTGCCCGGGGTAAACCTGCCGTGGGAGGCCAAGGCGGTGGGCCTCCTGTACTGGGGGGTGGCAGCCCTGCCTGCAATCCTCCCGCGCTTAAAACCGCCTGCCGACCTTCTAGCGGTTCTCCTGGCCCTCTTCCCCACCCTCTACCAGCTCCGCTTCTTTGAGGAGCTGGTCTACCGGGCGGTGCTTCCCGAGCCTTGGGACATGGCCATGTCCTTCGGGCTCATCATGCTGGTCCTGGGCCTGGTCTACCGCCTTCTGGGTCCGGTGATGCCTGTATTGGTCCTCTTCTTCTTCAGCTACAACCTCTATGCTGACCTCTTCCCCGGGGCCTTCAGGGGAAACCGCCAGGGAATAGACCTCCTACTGGGCAAAACCTTCAACGAAACCGAGGCCGGCATCTACGGGCTCATCACCGGGGTCTCCGCCAAGTACCTGGTCTACTTCACCTTGCTTTCCGGCATGATCGGGGCCTTGGGCCTGGGGAAGGTGGTGGCCAACCTGGCCTTAGCCCTGGTGGGCAAGCATCCCGCCACCCCTGGACGGGTTACCGGCCTGGCCAGCGTGTTCATGGGAATGTTTTCCGGCTCCGGGGCCGCGGACACCCAGTTTGTGGCCGCCCTCACTAAGCCCCTTTACGAAAGGGCCAACTACGATCGCCTGGTGGCAGCAGGCCTGGTGGCCACCGCGGGCACCATTGCCCTCATCACCCCCCCGGTCATGGGCTCCATCGCCTTCATCATGGTGGAAATCCTACAGATCTCCTACCTGAAGGTGATCATCATGGCCCTGGGGCCGGCCTTGCTTTACCTAACCGCCGTTTTGGCCTTCAACGAGTTCTACTCCCGAAAGGCGGGCCTGCCCCCCGTGGGAGCGGAGCTGGGCATGAGCCGAAGGGCCTATATCCTTCGCTATAGCACCCTCTTTTTGCCGATCCTCCTCATCATCGCCATGCTCTACATGGGCTACGAGGTGCGCACCGCCGCCAGCCTGGCCCTCCTCTTCTTCATCCTCCTCACTTATCTGGACCCCACCCTGAGGCCTAAGAACCTGGCTCCCATCTTCCAGGGGCTTTCCGAGGGCTTCCGCACCCTGCTCCCCATCGGCACAGCCGTGACCGCCGCCAACCTCATCTTCGCCATGATGGTGATTAGCGGCCTTCCCTCCAAGTTCAGCCAGCTTCTCCAGCAGGTATCGGGGGAAAGCCTCCTCCTCGCCACCCTCATCACCGCCATCTTCAGCCTGATCCTGGGCATGGGAGTGCCCCCCACCGCCACCTACGTGCTCACCTCGGCCCTCACCGCCCCGGCCATCATCGCCCTGGCCAAGCAAAACGGCATCCCCGACTCCGCCGCCATCCTCGCCACCCACATGTTCCTCTTCTACTATGCGGTCCTGGCCGATGTAACCCCGCCCGTGGCCCTTTCCGCCTACGCCGCAGCCAGCGTCTTCGGCACCAACCCCCTGGTCACCGGGGTCTATGCCGCCCGGGTAGCCCTCGCCAAATATCTGGTAGGCTTTTTCTTCCTGCTCTCCTACTCGGGCACCGCCCTCCTCATCGTGCCCGTGTTGGAGAACTCCCCTCCCGGCGAGGCCTGGGGCATGATCCTGGAGCGCTTCTTCTCCGTGGCCATCGGCATCGTCTACCTTTCCGCCTCCGCCGCGGGGTATACCCGCAGGCCCCTGGCGCGCTGGGAAGCCTGGGCTTTGGGCATCCTTGCGGTTTTCCTCTTCGCGCCCTACGGACCCCTGAACCTGGCAGCCTTCCTGCTCGGGCTTCCCTTCTTCCGCAAAGGGTTGACGGGAGCGCGCGGGAAGCCTTAGGGTAAGGCCGAAGGAAAGGAGGTAAGGCTATGAAGAGAGCCCTGTTGATCCTCTTGGCCTTGGCGGGTTTGGGTCTTGCCCAGAAGCCCAAGGTGGTGATCGCCACCGGGGGTGTGGGGGGGGTGTACTTCTACTACGGCACCACCCTGGCGGAGATCTGGAGCAAAGCCGGGGTAGCCGAGGCCCAGGCCATCCAGACCGCGGCTTCCATTGACAACCTGCTCCTTTTGGAAAACCGCACAGGCGGGGGCACCTACTACTGCGGCACCGTGTTGCCCGATTCCGCCTATTTGGCCTACACCGGCCAGCACGATCGCTTTAAGGAGAAACCCGCCAAAAGCGTGCGCATCCTCTTCGCCATGTACCCCAACTTCCTGCACATCGTAACCCGGGAGGGCACCGGCATCCGGGTGGTGCAGGACCTCAAGGGCAAGCGGGTATCCACCGGGGCCCCGGGCTCGGGCACGGAGGTGGAGGCCTTGCTGGTCCTGCAGGCCGCCGGGATCTCCCCCAAGGACTTCGCCAAGCAGGAGCGCCTGGGGGCCCAGGAAAGCGCCAACGCCTTAGCCGAGGGCAACATCGATGCCTTCTTCTGGTCGGGAGGCCTCCCCACCGGGGCCATCACCGAGCTTTCCGCCGCCCTGGCCCGGAAGGGGCAGAGGATCCACCTGGTGCCCTTGGATCCCAAGAGCACCGTGGTGCAGACCTTCCAGAAGCGCTTCCCCGGCCTCGCCGGCCCTGGGGTGATCCCCAAGGCGGTCTACGGAACCCGGGCCGATACCCCCACCCTCACCTTCTGGAACCTCTTCGTATGCCCGTCAAGCCTCCCCGAGGAGGCCGCCTACGCCCTCACCAAGGCCACCTTTGAGAACCTGGCCACCCTGCGCCAGGCGGTGGCCGCCGCCCGGGGCACCACCCTGGAAAACGCCGTCCGCTTGGTGGGGGGCACCATCCCCTACCACGAGGGGGCCCTGCGCTACTTCCGGGAAGCCGGGGCCCTGAGGTAGAACCCTCCAAGGGATGCCAGAGGGAAGGACCCTAAGGAGGTTGGCCTGGGCTCAGCTCCTTCGGAGTTGGGCCCTTTGGCTCTTTCTTCTTGCCCTCTTTCTGGTGCGGGTGGTGGAGGTAGAGGAAGGTGGCCGGAAAACCTACCTGGCCCTCTTCCCCTGGGAGGAGGTGAGGGTAGAGTTCGTGAACTCGGTGACGGGAAGGCCCGTCCTCTTGGAGTTTCGCCCCCTCTTCCGCCTCCAGGACTTCCGGGCCTACACCGACCCGGAAACGGAAGCCTACTACACCGCCGGAGAATACTCCTGGAATCAGTCCCTGGCCAGGGAGAGGCGGAAAACCCTGGCCTACTGCTCCGAGGTGGGCCTGGCCTTAAAGCTGGGAAGCACCTGGTTCCGCGTGGAAAAGGGGTGCCTTCGCCTCCGCCTCCTCTGGCCCCCTTAACGGAGGATCTGGGGGACTACCTTCAGGGTAAGGGTGCGGCCCTGGCGCCAGACCTCGAGGACCACTGCCTCTCCCGGCTTCTTGCCGTAGAGCACTTGGCGAAGCTGGGCGATGGAGGTCAAAGGCACACCGTCGGCCTTCAGGAGCACATCCCCGTCCACCCCCACCTGCAGGGTCTCCCCCGTGGGAAGTTGGATGTAGGCAAACCGGCTTGGGGCCCTTAAGCCCGCCCGGGCGGCAGGGCTATTCCGCTCCACCTCCTGGACCATGAGGCCGGAGGCGGGAAGCCCGTACTGCTGGCGTAGCTTCTCCGGGTAGATGGAAAGGGGGATGAGGGACACGCCAAGCCGGGGACGGCTCCTGACGATCTCCTCCGCGGTCAGGGTCTTCCCCGCCTTCAGCTCGGGAAGGTACTGCTTCACCAGGTTGATGGGCAGGGCAAACCCCACCCCGGCGAACTGGGCGGCCCCGAACTGGCCCGTGGGGGTGAAGATGGCGGTGTTGATTCCTATCACCTCCCCCCGGGAGTTCAAAAGGGGCCCCCCGGAGTTGCCGGGGTTGATGGCGGCATCCGTCTGGATCACCTGGGGCACCAGGCCCGACTCATCCCCGATGGCCCCGGGGTTTTCCCGGATGGCGGAGACGATCCCCTGGGTCACAGTGAACTCCAACCCAAAGGGGTTTCCCATGGCGATGGCCTTCTGCCCCACCCGGATCCGATCCGAGTCCCCCAAAACCAGGGGGACAAGCTTCTCCTTAGGGGCGTTCACCTTGAGGAGGGCCAGATCCAAAGGCGGGGCCGCCCCCACCAGGCGGGCTTGGTACTCCTTGGGGTCGTTGTGAAACTTGATGGTGATGCGGCTCGCCCCCTCCACCACGTGGTAGTTGGTGAGGATGTACCCTTCTTTGTCAATGACAAAGCCGGAGCCCGTTCCCTGCTGGGGAGGCATCTGGAGGAAGGGGGCGAAGAACTCAAAACCCGGAGGGAGCTGAACGCTTTGCGGCCGGGTGACCACGGAGACGTATACCACCCCGTCCCCGTAGCGTTCCACGATCTCCACGGTGTTGCGCTCGTATTCCAAAAGCCCCGTATCGGAGGAAGGTTGGGGCTGGGTGCGCTGGGTCTGGCCGTTGCTTAACCCCCACCAGAGCACCGCCCCCGCCATTAGGGCAAGGACCAGAAAACCCAAAAAGGACCGACCAAGGTTCATGCACCACCTCCCGGGCTTTACCTTACGCCTTCCCGGTTAGACCTAGGTTAAACAAAGACCACGGTCTTATTGCCGTGGACCAGGATGCGGTCTTCCAGGTGCCAGCGTACCGCCCGGGCCAGGACCGTGCGCTCCAGCTCCTGCCCAAGCCGCCGCATCTCCGCCACCGTGTGGCGGTGGGATACCCGCACCACGTCCTGCTCGATGATGGGCCCTTGGTCCAGCTCCTCGGTGACGTAATGGGCGGTGGCCCCGATGAGCTTCACCCCCCGCTCGTGGGCCTGGCGGTAGGGGTCGGCCCCGGCAAAGGCGGGCAAAAAGGAGTGGTGGATGTTGATGATGCGCATGGGGTAGCGGGCCACGAAACCGGGGGAGAGGATCTGCATGTACCGGGCCAGGACCAGTAGCTCCACCCCTTCCTCCTGGAGAAGGGCCAGGATCCTCTCCTCAGCCTCCTCCTTGCGCCCCTTTTCCACGGGAACAAAATGGTAGGGGATACCGAAGCGCTCCACCTCCTCCTGGTGATGGGGGTGGTTGGAGATCACCATCCGGAGGTCCATGGAAAGCTCCCCCACCCTGTAGCGCCAAAGGAGTTCCAAAAGGGCGTGGGCCGGCTTGGAGACTAAAATGGCCACCCGCTTTTTTTCCGAGGCATAGGTCAGGCGCCACTCCATCTGGAAGCGGCTTGCCACCACGTCCTGGAAGGCCCTTTCCAGGGCAGGGCGGGAAAGGTCCAGGTGGGGGGTGGTGAAGGCCAGGCGCATGAAAAAGGTTCCCCCTTCGGGATCGGTGGAATACTGCTGCAAATCGGTGATGTTGGCCCCATGGGCGTACAGGAACCCGGAAACCGCGGCCACGATCCCGGGCCGGTCCGGGCAGGTGATGAGGAGCCGCGCCTCTTCCATAGGCGCTACTATATCCCCATGGACTGGCGGACCACCGACCTTTCGGACGCCCACCCGGAGGCGGAAACCCTGCCCATGGTCTTCAGGAGCTTCGGCGGCAAGACCCGCTTCCAAGGGCGGGTGCGCACCCTGAAGGTCTTCCAGGACAACGCCCTAGTGCGAAGGGTGCTGGAGGAGGAAGGCGGAGGCCAGGTGCTGGTGGTGGACGGGGGAGGCTCCCTGAAGACCGCCCTTTTGGGGGGCAACCTGGCCCGGCTGGCCTGGGAGCGGGGCTGGGCCGGGGTGGTGATCCACGGGGCCGTGCGGGATACCGGGGAGCTCAAGGAAGTGCCCATCGGCATCCTGGCCCTGGCGGCCACTCCCAGGAAAAGCGCCAAGGAGGGCCTGGGAGAGGTGGACGTACCCCTTAACCTCCCCTGGGCCAGGGTTCTTCCGGGAGACCTTCTTCTGGCCGACGAGGACGGGATTCTTCTCCTGCCCTCGCCCCAGAGCGGCGGCCAAAGCGCCGGATGAGGTCCTCCTCCTTAAGGGCCAGCAGGGTGGGCCGGCCGTGAGGGCAGACCCAGGGGGTTTGGCACTGGAGGAGGGCGTCCAGGAGGACCTGGCCCTCGGTCCGGGACAGGGGGTGCCCTGCCTTCACCGCCGGCAGGCAGGCCAGGCGGGCCAGAAGCTCCGTGAGGCTTTTCCCCTCTCCCCTCAGGGCCTCGCGGAAGATCTCCGGAAGGAGGAGGGGATAGGGATGGAGGAAGGAAGGGGCCGCCAGGAGCCTGACCCTGCCTGGACCAAAGGCCTCGAGGGCAAAGAGGGAAGCCAAAACCTCCTTCCTCTCCGGCAAAAGGCTTTCCTCGAGGGGGGAAAGCTCCACCAAAACCGGATAGGGCAGGGCCTTCAGGCCCTCCTCCTTAAGGCGCCTCAGAAATTCCTCGTAGATCACCCGTTCGTGGGCAGCGTGCTGGTCCACCACGTAAAGGGTGTCCCCCGCCTCCGCCAGAAGGTAGCTGCCCCGGAACTGCCCCAGGTACCGCAAAGGGGGAAGCCCTGAAGGGGTGGGCGGGCTTAAGGGCATGAGGGGCCTGGGTTCGGGGAGGCTACGGGCCAGATTATGCCTTTGGAAGGCCTCCCTCAGACCTTCCTCCACAAAGGCCTCCGCCTCCTCCAAGACCGCCACCTCCTCCTTCCTGGCATCCAGCCGCAACCGGAAGGCCTCGAGGGGCAGGGTGAGGTTCAGGACGCCCACGGGGAAATGCCCCTCGGGAAGAAGCTCCCGGTAAGCCCGGCGCACGGTCTTCAGCAAACCCTCCGGCCAGGCCACGGGGCGGCCGTTGATGGCCAGGAAGAGAAGGTCGGGCCGCGTGCGGGAGGCCTGGGGTCCGGAAAGCAAGCCCTGAAGCCGCATGCCCCCGGCTTCCCGCTCCACGGGCAAGAGCCTTTCCGCCAGGACCCGGCCGAAGGCCAGCCGGGCCGCCTCCTTAAGCCCCGCACCCGGGAAGAGGAGCCGGGCCTCCCCCTCTGCGAAAAAGGCCAGGGAAAGCCAGGGATAATGGAGGAGATAGCGCCTTAACAGTTCCGCCACCTCCCGCTCCGAGCCTTCCCCTTCCCACCCCACCACCTCCACCCGGGTCCCCGGGGGGGCCGCCACCTCCCTAACCTCCACCCGCTCCCCCTGGGCCAGAAGAAGCCCCCCACCCACCTGAAAGCGGGGCCGGGAGCGGATCCTGAGAAGGGCGGCCTGCCTTAGAGCGTAAAGGGCCTGGCCGCGAAAGCCCAAGGCGGTGATCCTCCCGGGGTCCAGAAGCTTGCTGGTGGCGAAGGGTTCCACCGCCAAGGGAAGCTCGGCCAAGGGGATTCCCTGGCCATCGTCCTCCACCACGATCCTCCAGGTGTTTCCCTCCGGGAAAGCACGCCAGGTGTTTCCCTCCGGGAAAGCACGCCAGGTGTTTCCCTCCGGGAAAGCACGCTCCCGTCCCCCGCCGTAAAGCTCCACCCGCACCCTCTTGGCCCCTGCGTCCAGGGCGTTTTCCAAAAGCTCCCGCACCACATCTCTGAGGGAAAAGAGCACCTCGCCCCGGGCCAGGAGCCCCCGGAGCTCCTCAGGAAGCGGGCGGATCACCCCTTTATGGTATCCAGGGGAGCCCCCAGGGCCAAGGCCTTGAGCTCATGCAGGAGGCAGAGGGCCTCGAGGGGGGTCAGGGTGTTGGGATCCAGGGAGATGAGCCTCTCCAGTACTGCCTCCGCCGCTCCCTCCCTGCGGGCGGTGAGGACCTGGAGGAGGGCCTTGGCCCGTTCCACCACCTCCTTGGGAAGCCCCGCCATCCTGGCCACCTCCACCCCGTAGCTCTTGGAGGCCGGGCCGGGCAGCACCTGGTGGTAGAAGGTCAGGCCTCCTTCCTCCTCCTTGGCGGCCACGTGCAGGTTTTTGAGCCGGGAGAGGGGCAGGGCGGTCAGCTCAAAGTAGTGGGTGGCGAAAAGGGTGTAGCACCGCCTTTCGTGAAGGGCCTCGGCCACGGCGGTGGCGATGGCCACCCCGTCCAAGGAGCTCGTCCCGCGGCCCACCTCGTCCAGAAGGACCAGGCTTCTCTCCGTGGCTTCCTTGAGGATCAGGGCCACCTCCTCCATTTCCACCATGAAGGTGCTCCGCCCCCCTGCCAGGTCATCGGAGGCCCCGATCCGGGTAAGGATCCGGTCGAAGAGGGGGAGGATGGCCTCCTCTGCGGGCACAAAGCTTCCAATCTGGGCCAGAAGGGCGATGAGGGCCGTCTGACGCAGGTAGGTGCTCTTCCCCGCCATGTTGGGCCCGGTGACCAAGACGAGCTCGTGGGCCATCTCCAGGTCGTTGGGGACAAAGCTGGTGCGCCGCTCCACCACCGGGTGGCGCCCCCCGCGGATCTGAAGCCGATCGCCAAAACGGGGCCTCACGTAGCCGTAGCGCACCGCCACCTCCGCCAAGGCGGCATAGACGTCCAGCTCCGCCAGGACCCTGGCCGCCTCCCTGAGGGCCTCCGCCTCCTTCCTGGCCTTCTCCCTGAGCTCCAGGAAGACCTCCTCCTCCCGGCGGCGGATCTGGGCCTCGAGGCGGTAGAGCTCCCTTTCCCTCTCCTTGATCTCCGGCAGGGTGTAGCGCTGCCGATCCTTCAGGGTCTGGATGGCCTTGTACTCCGGGGGAACCCTTTCGTAGTAGGGTCGGGTAACCTCCAGGTAGTAGCCAAAGACGGCGTTATAGCCCACCTTCAAGGTAGGGATGCCGGTTCTGGCCTTCTCCCGCTCCTCCAGCTCCAGGAAATAGGCCACCCCCTCCCGGTGGGCCTGCCGCAGGGCATCCAGATGAGGATCATAGCCCTGGCGGATCAGCCCTCCCTCGGAGAGCTTGAGGGGCAGTTCCTCCTCCAAGGCCGCCCTCAACTCCTCCAGAAGGGAACCCAGGTCGGGAAGGACCACCTCTTCCCCCAAGAGGGCCCGGAGCTCGGGCAGGATCTCCAGGCTCCGGCGCAAGGAGCCCAGGTCCCGTGGGGATGCCCGCCCCATCTCCAGCCGGGTGGCCAGCCTTTCCAGGTCCGCCAGGCGGAAGAGGAGCCGCCTCACCCCTTCCCGCAGGGCCCCTTCCCTTACAAAGCGCTCTACCCGGTCCAGCCTGGCCTCCAGGGGACCCGCCTCCAGCAAGGGATGGCGGAGCCAGCTTTGCAACAACCTGCGGCCAAAAGCGGTGCGGGTTTCGTCCAGAACGCCGAAGAGGGTGTCCTGGCCCCGGATGGGCTCGAAGACCTCGAGGGCCCTTAACGTGGCCTCGGGCAGGTGCATGAAGGCCCCGGGGTCGTAGAGGCGGAAAGGCCTAGGGGAGAAACTTCCTCCCTGGGTCCATTCCGCGTAACGCAGCAGGGCTCCCTGGGCCCGACGCAGGGCCAAAGGACCCTCACCCATCGGCTCAAAAGCCGCCTCGGAAAGCATCACCGGAAATCGCTTCTGGAATTCCTCCACAAAATCCCGGTTTTCCCGGAGCTCCGGGGCCAGAAGCACCTCGGCGGGCCGGTGGCGGAATAGCTCGTCGTAGAGGGCGCTTTTGCTCTTAAGCAAGGTGCCCTTGAACTCCCCGGTGGACACGTCCAGAAAGGCCACCCCGAAACCATCCCCGGTGGCGATGGCCGCCAGGTAGTTGGCTTCCTTGGAAAGAAGGGTTTCCTGCACCAGGGTGCCGGGGGTGAGGAGCTGGGTTACCTCCCGCCGCACCAGGCCCTCGGCCTCTTCTGCGGGCTCCACCTGGTCCGCCACCGCCAACCGGAAACCCATTTTCAAAAGCCTTTCCGCATAGGCGTCAAAGGCCCTTAGGGGAATCCCCGCCATGGGGGTGGTGAAGTCCTTGCTGGTCTTGTGGGTGAGGACGAGGCCAAGGGCACGGGCGAGGCGCTCTGCGTCCTCCCCGAAGCACTCGTAGAAGTCCCCCACCTGGAAGAGGAGGAGGTAGTCGGGGTAGCGGTCCCTTAGCTCCACGTACTGCTGCAGGAGAGGGGGAAGGGGACCCGGGCCTTCACCCTTGAGCATGGGACTCATCATAACCCCGGTATACCCCGGGTGGAGGTCTTGGAACTGCTGGCGGACTTCGGGGCCAAAGGGGACCGGCATGCGGGTAAGGACCCCGACCGGGCCGTCCTGGTGGCGGGGCTTCCCGCCTACGAGAAGGCCAAAGGGGCGGGCATTGAGCTTCCCCTCGGGGCCTTGGGGGAGAACCTCCTTTTGGACCTGGATCCCCATGGGTTTCCCCCAGGTACCCGGTTAAGGGTGGGGGAGGCCCTTTTGGAGTTCTCCTACGTGTGCACAGTCTGCTCCAGCCTCTCCCAGTTTGACCTCAGGCTTCCCAAGCTCCTCTACGAGGGCCGGGGGCTTTACGCCCGGGTCCTCGAGGGGGGCACGGTCCGGGTGGGCGACCCTGTGCAGGTCCTGGTAGCCGTGTAGCTTGACCCTAAGCCAAGGGGCCCTGGAGAAGTCCCCAGGGCCCCGGTCCCTTACGCTGGCATCAAACGCCAACCCCTACCGGAAGCCCAAAGGCCCAGTAGGCGGGCCTTTCGCCTTTGGGCTCGTTCAGCACCTCAATCCGCCCCTCGAGGCCCGCCTCCACCTCCTTAAGCTCCTTGAGGTAGTCCATGAAGCTTTCCGCATCGCTGAAGCCGGTGTCCACCCGGTATCCCTGGGCCTCCTTGAGCACGGTGAAGCCGTCTCCGCCGTTGGCGATGAAGTTGTTCACCACCACCCGGTAGGTGGCCTCGAGGTCCAGGGGCACATAGCCCTTCTCCGTCTTCACCTCCACCCGCACCACCCGGTCCCCCGGGGCCCTGGAGAGGTCAAAGGCGTAGCGCAGGCCGGAAACCTGAAGGAAGCGGCCCGCACCCTGCTCCCACTGGGAAACCCCGTTCTCCAGGGCCGCCTTGATCTCCCTGCCCTTTAGGTCCATCACCACCAGGGTGTTGCCAAAGGGTAAAACCTCGTAGACCTTCCCCACGGTGATGGGGCCCTTGGGGATGGTGGTGCGGATCCCCCCGCCGTTTTGCAGGGCGATCTGCACCCCGGCATTCCGGGTCTTCCAAACCATACCGTCGGCGATGAGGTTGCCCAGGTTGCTCTCCCGCTTGCGCACGATGGCCCTTTCGCCGATGAGGTCCACCTTGGCCTGGGCGATCACCTGCCCCATCAGGGCCATGACCGGCTGGGCGTAGGCCAGAAGGGCCTCCTTGGCGAAGAAGTCCTCGGGGGAAACCTCGGGGGTCATGAGGATGGGCTCGCCTTTGTAGGCAAGGAGCTCCCCCTTGGCGTCAAAGGTGACCTCCAAGAGACCCACCACCTTCCCCCACTCCCAGGCCTGCACCACCAACACGTCCTTGCCCTCCGGGTTCTTCACCACCGTGGGGTAGGGCCCCGCCGGGGCGAGCTCCTTGTGGGGAAAGCTCCCCAAAAGGGTGTGGGAGTGGCCACCCACGATCACCTGCACGCCCACGAGCCTCCTGGCCAGCTTCAGGTCCTCCCCGTAGCCCAGGTGGGAGAGGACCACGATCTTATTCACCCCCTTTTTCAGCAGCTCGTACACCGCCTTCTGGGCGGTTTCATAGGGATCCAGGAAGTCCACGGTGGGCCCGGGGTTGGCGATCTCCCGGGTGTCCGGGGTAGTGAGGCCGATCACCCCCACCTTTTCCCCGCCCACCGGCACCACGGCATAGGGGGCAAAAAGCCCCTTGAGCCTGGGCTCCCGCTCCACCCCCACGTTGGCGGAAACCACCTTAAAGCGGGCCCCCTTCAGAAACTCCGCCAAGGGCCCCGGCCCCAGGTCGAACTCGTGGTTGCCCAGGGCCATGACCCGGTAAAGGGCCCGGTGCATGAAAAACCGGTCCGCCAGGCCCCGGTACTGGTTGAAGTACAGGGTGCCCTGGAAAACATCCCCGGCGTCCAGGAAGAGGAGGTTTTTCCGGCTGGCCCTAAGCCGGTCAAAGAAGGTGATCCGCTGGGCCACACCCCCCACCCTCACCTTCTTGCCGGAAAGGGTGAGCTCCATGGGCTCCAGGTGAGCGTGGGTATCGTTGGTGTGCACCAGGGTGAGGGTGAACCCTCCCTGGGCCCGCCCCAAGCCCAGGCCCGCCAAACCTAAAGCTGCTCCTGCCTTCAATACCTCGCGCCGCTTATACATACCCGACCTCCAGGGTTCAGTCTACCCAAGGCCAGGTCAGCTTAGGGTCAGGAACCTCGAGGCCAGACCTTCCTTGACGGGTGACAGGCTAAGGCTTGACAGTGTGCATATATTTGCTGTACACTTTGCGCAATCTGCTGGGGAGAAGTAGGGTACATCCGGCCTCAGCAGACCAAGGAGGCAAAAAATGGCGTACACCAAGGCGGAAATCCTCAAGGCGCTTAAGGCGGAGAAGGTCAAGTTCCTGAGGCTCCAGATCACCGACATCCTAGGGGTGGTCAAGAACGTGGAGGTCCCCGAGTCCCAGTTTGAGAAGGCCCTGGACGGGGAGATCATGTTTGACGGCTCCTCCATTGAGGGCTTCACCCGCATTGAAGAGTCGGACATGCTCCTCAAGCCCGACTACAACACCTTCGTCATCCTGCCCGATGCCCTGGAAGACCCCGCCCGCGGCCGGGTGGCCCGGCTCATCTGCGACGTGACCTACCCCGACGACCGCCCCTTTGAGGGGGACCCCCGCTACGTGTTGAAGCGCCAGGTGGAGCGGCTGCAAAAACTGGGTTTTGACAACATGTACGCGGGCCCCGAACCGGAGTTTTTCCTCTTCCTGCGCACGCCCGACGGCCTGCCCACGGTGGAAACCCACGACAAAGCGGGCTACTTTGACCTGGCCCCCATCGACAAGGGCGAGGAAGCCCGGCGGGACATGGTGAACGTGCTGGTGGCCATGGGCTTTGAAATCGAGGCCTCCCACCACGAGGTGGCCCCCGGCCAGCACGAGATCGACTTCAAGTACGCCGACGCCCTCACCACCGCCGACAACATCGCCACCTTCAAGTGGGTAGTGAAGCGGGTGGCCCTGAACCACGGCCTCCACGCCACCTTCATGCCCAAGCCCATCCGGGGCATCAACGGCAGCGGCATGCACACCCACCTCTCCCTTTTCAAGAACGGGGAAAACGCCTTTTTTGACCCCAAGGCCGAGTATCAGCTTTCCAAAACCGCCCTCCACTTCATCGCCGGGCTCCTGGAGCACGCCGAGGGCATGGTGGCCATCACCAACCCCTTGGTGAACTCCTACAAGCGCCTCACCCCCGGGTACGAGGCCCCCACCAACATCGCCTGGTCGGCGGCCAACCGCTCGGCCATGATCCGCGTGCCCGCCCGCCGGGGCGTGGGCACCCGGGCCGAACTCAGGATGCCCGACCCCTCCGCCAACCCCTACCTGGCCCTGGCGGTCATGGCCGCTGCCGCCATAGACGGGATAGAGCGCAAGCTTCTGCCCCCGCCCCCCATCCAGCGCAACATCTACCACATGAGCGTGCGGGAAAGGCGCAAGCACAAGATCCGCGAGCTTCCCGGAACCCTTAGGGAGGCCCTCGAGGCCCTAAAGAAGGACCCCGTCATCCGGGAGGCCCTGGGCGAGCACATCTACACCCATTTCCTCCAGGCCAAGCAGATGGAGTGGGACGACTACCGGGTCACGGTCCACCAGTGGGAGCTGGACCAGTACCTGGCCACATACTAAAGAGGGGTATCGGTTCCCTCCCCCTCCGGGGGGAGGGACTGACCCATGGGTCAGGCATAAACTTACGAGGGGGCATTGACAAGAACCGGTACCCCCCCTAGAATGAGGCCGCAACACGAAGGCGTGCTCTTAAGGAGGTGCGTATGAGGAAAATCGGCTTGCTGGTAGCAGGTGTGGCCGCCCTGGGCATGGCCCTAGGCCAGGCCAACGTCATCAAGATCGCCACCCAGTCGCCTCTCTCGGGACCTCAGGCCGCCCTGGGGGAGCAGATCAAGCTGGGGGCGGAACTGGCGGTGGAAGAGGCCAAGGCCCGGTTCAAGGCCCTGGGCTTTGACCTGGTCCTGGTGCCCTACGACGACCAGGCCAACCCCGACGTGGGCGTGGCCAACGCCAACCGCATCATCAACGACCCCGACATCCTGGGCGTGGTGGGCCACTTGAACTCCGGCGTGGCCATCCCCTCCAGCGAGGTTTACGCCCGGGTGAACCTGGTCATGGTCTCCCCCGCCAACACCAACCCCCGGGTCACCGACCGCAAGCTCCCCAACGTGAACCGCATCTGCGGGCGTGACGACGTCCAGGGGCCTGTGGGTGCGCAGTACGCCTTCAACAACCTGAAGGTGAAGAACGTCTTCATCATCCACGACAAGACCGCCTACGGGCAGGGCTTGGCGGAGGAGTTCAGGAAGCGCTTTGAGGCCCTGGGCGGTAAGGTGGTGGCCTTTGTGGGCACCGAGGAGACCTCCAACTTCGTGCCCATCATCAACCAGATCCGTGCGGCCCGGCCCGTGCCCGAGCTCATCTACTTCGGGGGCATCTACAGCCAGATCGGGCCCTTCGTGAAGCAGCTCCGCGAGCGGGGGGTCAAGATCCGGCTCATGGGCGGGGACGGGCTGGACTCCAGCGAGTTCGTCCGCCTGGCGGGTAAGGAGAACGCCGCCGGCACCTTCTACACCACGGTGGCCGGCCCGGTTTCCGCCTTCCCTAAGGCCAAGGCGGTGGCCCAGCGCTTCAAGCAGAAGTACGGCAAGGACATGGAGGGCTTCGGCATCTACGCCTACGACTCCGCCAACGTGATCCTGGCTGGCCTCGAGGCCGCCATCAAGGCCGCGGGCGGCAAGAAGCCCACCCGGGAGCAGGTGGCTCAGGCGGTGCGCCAGGTGAAGATGGAAGGCCTGACCGGCACCATTGAGTTTGACGACAAGGGCGACAACAAGAAGGCCAAGTACTTCGTTATGCAGGTGGCCTCCACCGGCAACTGGGCCGACAACAAGCTGATCCGCGTCATCGAGATGGCCGCTCCAGGGGCCAAGTAAACTGGGATTCCAACCCAAGGGGGTGGCCTGAAGGCCACCCCCTTGGCCCGGAGAAAGGAGGCACCTTGCTGGAGCAAATCCTAGCCCTACTGCCCCAGGTGATCTTCGACGGGCTCATCCTGGGTTTTGTCTACGCCATGGTGGCCCTGGGATACACCATGGTCTACGGCGTCTTGGAACTCATCAACTTCGCCCACTCCGAGATCTTCATGATCGGGGCCGTGGTTGGGGTGGAGGTCTTCCGCTACCTGGCCCCCCAGGTGGAAAGCGGCTTCCTGCTCCTCCTCCTCGCCCTAATCCTGGGCGGGGCGGTGGCGGGGATCACCGCCATCCTGGTGGAACGCTTCGCCTACCGCCCCTTGAGGAAGCGGGGCACCACCAACCGCCTGGTGCCCCTCATCACCGCCATCGGGGTGTCCTTCATCCTCCAGGACTTGGTGCGCCTCATTGAGGGCCTCTGGCACAACGAGTTCTTCCTGCGCATGCGCACCGTGGAGGACCTCGAGGGCTCCGTGGAGCTCTTTGGGGGGGCCATCTTCGCCCAGACCAAGTCCTTTATCCTCATGGGGGTATCCATCCTCATGCTCTTGGGCCTCACCTACCTGGTGAACCACACCAAGCTGGGGGTGGCCATCCGCGCCGTGGCCCAGGACCTCCACACCGCAAGCCTCATGGGCATAGACCCGGACCGCATCATCTCCCGCACCTTTCTCATCGGGGGATCCTTGGGGGGTGTGGCCGGGGTGCTCTTCGCCCTGCAGTACACCACCATCACCCCCTACGTGGGGTTCCTGCCCGGCATCAAGGCCTTCACCGCAGCGGTGCTGGGGGGTATCGGCAACATCCCGGGAGCCATGCTGGGCGGGCTCGTGCTGGGGCAGCTGGAAAACTTCTTCGGCACCTACCTGCCCATCCTCACAAACGGCAACTTCGGCACGGAGTACAAGGACGTGGTGGCCTTCTTGATCCTGATCCTCATCCTCCTCCTAAGGCCCCAAGGCCTTCTGGGACAGGTGGTCAAGGAGAAAGTATGAACGCCCTTTCCCTTCTCCTCAACCTGGCCTACCTGGGCCTGGTCTTCCTGGCCCCGGGAGCCCTCAGCAACCTATTTGGCCTCATCGCCCTGGGTACCACCGCCTTCTTTAAGCTTTCCCCCAGCTGGCGCACCCTGAACCTAGCCCTCCTCACCCTGGCCTTCACCCTGGGCCTGGTGCGTTCGGGGAACACCCTGGGGCTCATCGGCCTGGTGGGCATCCTGGTGGCCCTCACCACCCTGCCCCGTATCCCCACGGGAATCCGCGTGCTCCTGGCCCTGGCCATCCTCCTCCTTTCCGTGCCCCTGGCGGGCTTCGCCAACACCTTCATCTTTGAACTGGGCATCCAGATCGGCATCTACGCCGCCATGGCCCTGGGGCTCAACGTGGTGGTGGGAATGGCGGGACTTCTGGACCTGGGCTACGCCGCCTTCTTCGCCGTGGGGGCCTACACCTGGGCCATCTTCGGCAGCGAGCAGGCCAAGAACTTCATGCAGGGGAACTTCCCCCTCCCCGGGGAGTACATGTACCTCTTCATGGGGATCGCCATCGTCACCACCGCCCTAACCGGTCTGGTCATCGGCCTTCCCGCCCTTAGGCTTCGCGGGGACTACCTGGCCATCGTCACCCTGGGCCTGGGGGAGGTGGTGCGAATCCTGGCCAACAACCTGGACCACCCCATCAACTTCACCAACGGCCCCCAGGGGATCACCCCCGTGCAACGCCCTCCCATCGACTGGTTCCGGCAGTTGATGGCCACCCTGGGGGTGCACCTGGACCGGACCACCGATTACCAGCTCTTCTTCTACTTCCTGGTCCTCCTCATGATCGGCCTGGTGGTGCTGGTGAACGTGAACCTGGCCAACTCCCGCTTCGGCCGGGCCTGGGTGGCCATCCGCGAGGACGAGGTGGCGGCCCGCTCCATGGGCATCCCCCTCCTGCCCACCAAGCTCCTGGCCTTCATGACCGGGGCCGCCTTCTCCGGGGTGATGGGGGTGATCTTCGCCGCCCAGCGCACCTTTGTATCCCCCGAGTCCTTCACCCTTTTGGCCTCCATCACCATCCTGGGCATGGTGATCCTGGGAGGGATGGGATCCATCCCCGGGGCCATCCTGGGCGCTGCGGCCCTCACCATCCTCAACCTGGACGTGCTCAAGACCTTCAGCGAGTTCGTGCGCACCAGCCTGCCCCAAATCCCCAACCAGGTGGATCCCGCCAAGTACGAAAGGCTGGTCTTCGGCCTTATCCTGGTGCTGATGATGATCTTCCGCCCGGAAGGCCTCATCCCTGAGAAACGCCACAAGGCGGAGATGGCTGCTTTTCCGGAAGGAAAACAAGGGGGGGAGGCATGAAGGCCCTCGAGGTCACCCGGGCCACCAAGCGCTTCGGCGGTCTGGTGGCGGTGAACGACGTGAGCCTCAGCGTGAACCAGGGGGAGATCTTCTCCGTCATCGGCCCTAACGGAGCGGGCAAGACCACCTTCTTCAACCTGCTCACGGGCATCTACACCCCCGATGAGGGCAGGATTCTCCTCTTCGGCAAGGACGTGACCGGCCTACCCCCGGACCGAATCGCCAAGGAAGGGGTAGGGCGCACCTTCCAAAACATCCGCCTCTTCGGGGCCATGACCGTGCTGGAGAACCTCCTGGTGGGCATGCACATCCACATCCACGTCCCCTACTTCCATGCGGTATTCCGCACCCCCCTGGCCCGCAAGGAGGAAAAGCGGGCCGAGGAAGAGGCCAAGAGGCTATTGGAGTACGTGGGCCTCCTCCACCGCAAGGATGAGCTGGCCAAGAACCTGCCCTATGGGGAGCAACGGAAGCTGGAGATCGCCCGGGCCCTGGCCCTAAAGCCCAGGCTCCTCCTCCTGGACGAGCCTGCGGCGGGCATGAACCCCCGGGAAACCGAGGAACTCCAGGCCTTCATCCAGCGCCTGAGGGAGGAGCTTGGGATCACCATCGTCCTCATCGAGCACGACATGCGCCTGGTCATGCGGATCTCCGACCGCATCGCCGTGCTGGAGTATGGCTCCAAGATCGCCGAGGGGACCCCGGAAGAGGTGCGGCAAAACCCCAGGGTCATCGAGGCCTACCTGGGCAAGGGGGCTGCGGGAGGTGCGGCATGAGCCTTCTGGAGCTTAGGGACGTCCACACCTACTACGGCCACATCCACGCCCTCAAGGGCATCTCCCTGAGGGTGGAGGAGGGGGAGATCGTGACCCTCATCGGCTCCAACGGGGCGGGCAAGAGCACCACCCTGCGCACCATCAGCGGTCTGGTGAAGCCCCGACAGGGGGAGGTCCTCTTCCAGGGAAGACCCATCCACCGCCTGCCGGCCCACCAGATCGTGGCCCTGGGGGTAGGCCACGTGCCCGAGGGGCGGAAGATCTTCCCCCGCCTCACCGTGGAGGAGAACCTGGAGATCGGGGCCTATCTGGAAAACGACCGCAAGGTGGTGCAGAAGCGCAAGGAGGAGGTGTTTGCCCTCTTCCCCCGCCTCTACGAGCGCCGGGCACAGAAGGGGGGCACCCTTTCGGGCGGGGAGCAACAGATACTGGCCATCGGCCGGGCCCTGATGCAAAACCCCAGGATCCTCCTCATGGACGAGCCCTCCATGGGCCTGGCCCCGGTGCTGGTGGATTTCATCTTTGAAACCATCCAAAAGCTGAACCAGGAGGGCAAGACCATCCTCCTGGTGGAGCAAAACGCCCGCCTGGCCTTGCAGATCGCCCACCGAGGATACGTCTTGGCCACGGGGGAGATTACCCTGGAAGGCCCGGCCCGGGACCTGGCGCAAAACCCCGGGGTGCAGAAGGCCTACCTGGGGGAAGGTTAGGCCGCATCCTTTGCCTGATACCCAGGCTTGCGCTCCCTTATGGGAGCGCTTTATACTTGGTCCGGATCAAAGGGGAATACCCCGGAAAGGAGAGGTATGAAGAGGAAAATCCTTCTCGGCCTTGTGGTCGCCCTGGGCTTGGGGCTTGCCCAAAAAACCCTGGTTTTCGGCTCCAACGGGGAGCCGGTGAGCCTCGAGCCCGGCAACATCACCGACGGCATCTCCATCTACGTGCAGCGGCAGATCTACGACACCCTGGTGGACTTTAAGCCGGGCTCCACCGAGGTGACCGCTGGGCTGGCCACCAGCTGGTATAGCTCCCAAGACGGCAAGATCTGGACCTTCCGCCTGCGCCAAGGGGTCAAGTTCCAGGACGGAACCGAGCTGGATGCGGAAGCGGTGAAGTTCAACATCGAGCGCTGGTGGAACCCCAAGAACCCCACCCGCATTGACGCCGCCGCCCGATACGAGATCTGGCCGGAGCTCTTCGGCGGCTTTAAGGGGGATCCGGGCTCCATCCTGAAGGATATCCAGGTGGTGGACAAGTACACCATCCGCTTCATCCTTAACCAGCCCTTCCCCGCCTTCCCTGCCGCCATTGGCTCGGGCTACTTTGGCATCGCAAGCCCCGCCGCCATCAAGAAGGATGGGGCCAAGTACGGCTCCCCCACGGGAAGCGCCGTGGGCACGGGCCCCTTCCGCCTGGTGGAGTGGCGCCCCGGGGAGCAAGTGGTCCTGGAAAAGAACCCCACTTACTGGAAGCAGGGCTTCCCCAAGGTGGACCGGGTGGTCTTCCGGGTCATCAAGGACCCCGCCGCCCGCCTGGCGGCCCTGAAGGCCGGTACCATTGACTTCACCACCGACATCCCCCCGGCCAACCTGAAGGACCTCGAGGCCGACCGCAACCTGGACGCCGTCTTCCGCCCCTCCTTCAACGTGGGCTACCTGGCCCTGAACCCCTCCTATAAGCCCCTTTCCGATCCTAGGGTGCGGCAGGCCATCGCCATGGCCGTCAACAAGAAGGCCATCGTCCAAGCCTTTTGGGGGAAGCTAGGCCTAACCGACGGGCACTTCACCCCCCCTTCCATGAAGGTTTTCCAGTCGTCCAAGGTCACGGACTACGAGTACAACCCCCAGAAGGCCAAGGCCCTTCTGGCGGAGGCAGGGTACCCGAACGGGTTTGACCTGGAGCTCTGGTACATGCCCGTCTCCCGGCCCTACTTCCCCACCCCCAAGGAGATCGCCGAGGCCATGGCCGCCGACCTCTCCGCCATCGGCATCCGGGTCAAGCTCCAGACCAAGGACTGGGCCAGCTACCTGGCGGACCGCAAGAAGGCCCCTGGCTTCCAGGCCTACATGCTGGGCTGGACCGGGGACTACGGCGATCCCCAGAACTTCTACGACCCCCACTTCGCCTGCCCCATCGCCGACCTCTTCGACAGCGCAGGCAAGCCCCTTTGCGTGAAGGAGCTCGGCGACATCCTGACCAAGGCCGCCACCACGCCGAACCTCGTGGAGCGCAAGCGCCTCTACCAGCAGGCGGACGAGATCACCTTCAACCTGGCCCTGCGCATCCCCATCGTCCACTCCCAACCCCTTTTGGCCAAACGCAAGAACATCTCCGGCTGGGTGCCGAGCCCCTTGGGCTCCGAGTCCTTTGAGACCATAGAGAAGCGCTAAGTGCTTCCGCCCCGGACCCCCTTAAGGGGGTCCGGGATTTTTGAGGCGGACAAATGTGGAGCTACGTTTTGCGACGCCTGCTGGGCTTGGTCCCCGTCCTCTTCGGGATCACCCTTTTGGTCTTTCTGTTCCTGCAGCTCATCCCCGGCGACCCCGCCCAGGCCATCCTCGGGGAACGGGGTACCCCGGAACAGCTCGAGGCCCTCAGGGAAAAACTGGGGCTTAACAAGCCCCTCTATGTCCAGTACCTCACCTTTGTCAAGAACATCCTCACCGGGGACCTGGGCACCAGCGCCGTGTCCACCATTCCCGTGGCCGAGGAGCTGAAAAGGCGCTGGCCCGCCACCTTTGAGCTGGCCCTGGCGGCCACCTTGGTGGCGGTGGTTCTGGGTATCCCCGTGGGCATCCTGGCGGCGGTACGGAAAAACAGCCTTTTGGACACGCTTTCCATGAGCCTCTCCCTGGTGGGGGTTTCCATGCCGGTCTTCTGGCTGGGCCTCCTCTTGGTCTATCTCTTTGCCGTAAACCTGCACTGGCTCCCAACCGGAGGGAGGCTCTCCACCGATCTGGGTATCGACTTCCGCCCCATCACGGGATTCTTGCTCCTGGATGGGCTCTTAACCCTTAGGCCTGAGGTCCTAGGGGATGCCATCCGCCACCTGATCCTCCCCGCCCTCACCCTGGGTACCATCCCCTTGGCCATTCTCACCCGCATCACCCGTAGCGCCATGCTGGAGGTCCTTTCCCAGGACTATGTTCGCACCGCCCGGGCCAAGGGACTGGCCGAGCGCCAGGTGATCCTGAAGCACGCCCTTAAGAACGCCCTCCTGCCCGTGGTCACCCTCGTCGGCCTGCAGTTCGGTACCCTTTTGGGCGGGGCCATCCTCACGGAAACCATCTTCTCCTGGCCGGGTATCGGCTCCTACATCTACGAGGGCATCCTCAACCGCGACTACCCCGTGGTCCAGGCTGGGGTGCTGGTGGTGGCCACGGTCTTCGTCCTGGTCAACCTCCTGGTGGACCTCTCCTACGCCCTTTTGGACCCTCGCATCCAGTACAGGTGAACCCATGGAAACCCCCACTCGTCAGGCTCTTCGGCGTTTCCTGAAATCGCCTTCCGGCAAGGTGGGCCTGGTTTTGACCCTCTTCCTGGTCCTTCTGGCCCTGTTCATCCCCTTGCTGAAGCCCTATGACCCCACCACGGACCGGGACTACCTGAACCGGCTCAAGCCCCCCACCCTGGAACACCCCTTCGGCACCGACCACCTGGGGCGGGATGTCTTCACCCGGGTCCTCCACGGTAGCCGCATCTCCCTCCAGGTGGGCGTGATCTCGGTAAGCATCGGCCTTTTCCTGGGTACCCTCCTGGGCCTCCTGGCCGGGTTCTACCGGGGAAGGACCGAGCTTCTCATCGGCTGGCTTGCCGACCTGCTCCTGGCCTTTCCCGGAACCCTTTTGGCCATCGCCATCGTGGCCGTTTCCGGCCCCAGCCTGCAAAACGCCATGCTGGCGATCGGCATCGTGCAGGTGCCCGTCTACATCCGCCTGGCCCGCTCCATGGTCCTCTCCTTAAGGGAGCTGGACTTCGTGCAGGCGGCCATCGCCCTGGGGGCGGGGAATGGACGGATCCTCTTTCGCCACATCCTCCCGGGTACCCTGGCCCCCCTGGTGGTGCAGGCTACCTTGTCCATCGGCACCGCCACCCTCGAGGCGGCCGCCTTGGGCTTTCTGGGCCTTGGGGCCCAGCCCCCTGCCCCCGAGTGGGGAGCCATGATCGCCGACAGCTTCAAGGGAGGCTACGCCATGAACGCCCCCTGGACCATGATCTTCCCGGGGCTTTTCATCATGCTCACCGTTTTGGCCTTCAACCTCCTGGGGGATGGCCTCAGGGACGCCCTGGACCCGAGAAGCCGCTAAAGGCTAAAGGCGGCCTTAAGAAGGAAGCAAGCCCCAAAGGGGTATCATGGAACCATGAGAAAAGGCTTCCTCTTTCTCCTGCTCTTTTTGCCTCTCCTCAGCGCCTGCGAGCTTCTGGAAGGCACGGGCTACCGGGTGGCCGAGGCCCAGCTCCTCTTCCCCGAGGCCACGGAGCGCTGGACCTACTTCTATGGGGAGCCCCGGGAGGTCCGGCTCGGCACCCAGGTCCTCCGCCTGGAAAAGGCCTCGGGGGAAAGCCTCTGGGCGGTGCCGGGAGCCCTTTGGGTGGGGGGAAATCCCGTGCTCAGGGAGGTGGGACCTGCCCTCCGCCCCTTGGCCGAGGCGGTGCGGGGAATCCAGGGAAGCCTCCTCGAGGTCCGCGCCCAGGCCAACCTGCGCGCCACCTGGTTCTATGACGGGGTGGGCTGGGTCCAGCTCACGGGGAGCCTGAGGGAAGGGGAAAGCCGGAGCCTGGTCCAGCCCGCCCAGTACCAGACCCCGGACCTCTACGCCTTCACCGGGACGGAAACCCAGGTCCTCCTCAGGGAGATCCTGGCCCGGCGGGGGGGAAGGCAGGTGGTGGTCTTTGAGCTTTCCGAACCCGTCTTAAGGCCTCTGGCCCTTGACCCCATCCCTGATGGTTACCGGGTGGGGGCCCTGCAGGTGCAGTACGGGCTTAGAGTGGAGGTGGTGACCCCACCCCGTCCCGCCTACCGCATCCTGGAACGCGGGGCCAATGCCGCCTACCAGGAAACCGAGCCCAAGGCCTTCTTGGCCAACAACCCGACCCGCTTCGCCGAGGTCTGGAACCTGGTGGTGGCGAACCGCATCCCCCGCCCACCCGCCCCTAGCGTGGACTTCCGCACGAGGAGCGTGGCCGCCTTCTTCTGGGGCTTAAAGCCCACCGGGGGGTATGGCCTCGAGGTGGTGGGGATTACCTATGCAGGCGGAACCGCCCGGGTCATCCTGAACCTGCAAAGCCCACGGCCCGGGGCCATCGTCACCCAGGCCCTCACCAGCCCGTACGTGATCCTGGAGCTGGAACGGGTGAGCCGCGTGGTCTTCACCGAACCTTCAGGGCGAGTCCTAGCCGAAGCGCGGGAGTAGCCTACCCCTTAAGGCGCCCACCAGGTACAAGGAGCCCGTGGCCAAAATGGGGAGGCCATCCTCCTTGGCCGCCCTTAGGGCATCCCGCAAAGCCTCCTCGGGGTCCTCAAAGAAGGGCTCCCCTAGCTCCCTTCCCAAGGCCCCCTCCCCCACCCGGGTGTAGCGGACGCTTTGGGCCTTGGGAAGGAGGTGGGCCAGAACCCCCTTCACGTCCTTCCGGGGAAAGGCCCCAAAGACCAGGTGGTAGGCGGAAAGCTCCCGGCTAAGGGCCAGGGCTGCCGGGGGATTGTGGGCTCCATCCAGGTACACCTCCACCCCCTCCAAAAGAAAGCGCTCTAGCCGGCCTGGATGCCTTGCCTCCCGAAGCCCTTGGGCAATGGCCTCCTCGGGGAATCCGAGGAGCCTCAAGGCCGCTGCCGCCAGCCGGGCGTTTTCCTCCTGGAAGGCCCCCTTCAGGGCCGGTGGCGCAGGCAGGGCAAAAAGAGGGTCCAGGGGGTCCAGAAGGTAAAGGGGGCTTCCCCGGGTGCGGGCCACTTCCCGCACCACCTCCAGGCCGATCCCCCTGGCCCCGGTGACCACCGGCACCCCTTCGCGGAAGGCTCCCGCCTTTTCCCGGGCCACGGCCTCCAGGCTCCCCCCCAAGGCCTCCAGGTGGTCCTCTCCCACGTTGGTGAGCACGGTGAGGGCCACCCGGGGAAGGATGTTGGTGGCATCCTTCTCCCCTCCCACCCCCGCCTCCACCGCCGCGAAGGCCACGCCCCGCTTTTGGAAATGCTGAAAGGCCAAGGCGGTGGCGAGGTCAAAAAACCCCGGGGGCTCGGGCCAGGCTTCCTCCTTGGCCCAGGCCACAAAGCCCACCACCTCCTCCTCGAGGATCCACCCTCGGTGGGTGCGGATCCTCTCCCGGAAGTCCAGGAGGTGGGGGCTGGTATAGGCTCCATAGGGAAGCCCTGCAGCGCGGAAGGCCGCCTCCAGGTAGGCCACCACGCTCCCCTTGCCGTTGGTGCCCAGGACGTGCACCGCCTGAAAAGCCTCCTCCGGGTGCCCGAGGCGTTCCAGGAGAGTCCTAATCCGGCTTAGACCCCGCTCTCCCTGGCGGCGCTGGGCGAAGAGCCACCCCGTGGCCTCCTGGTAGGTCATGGCCTAGCCCTCCGCATACTGGAGCCGGTACAGGGTGGCATAGTAGCCCCCTTTCTGGAGGAGCTCCTCGTGGGTACCCTCCTCCACCAGGCGCCCTCTTTTGAAGACCAGGATGCGATCCACCCGGCGGATGGTGGAAAGGCGGTGGGCGATGATAATGGAGGTCCTTCCCTCCATGGCCCTGTAGAGGGCCTCCTGTAAGCGCCTTTCCGTTTCCGAATCCACGTTGGCCGTGGCCTCATCCAGGATGAGGAGGATATCCGGGTTGGCCAGAAGGGCCCGGACCAAGGCCAGAAGCTGCTTTTCCCCCGTGGAAAGCCCTGCCCCCCTCTCCCCCACCCAGGTGTGGTAGCCCTGGGGCAGGCGCAAAATGGCCTCGTGCACCCCCAAAAACCGGGCCACCTCCACCACCTTCTCCTCGGGGATGGTCTCGTCAAAAAGGCGCAGGTTGTCCAGAATGGTGCCCGAGAAGAGGAAGGGATCCTGGAGCACGATCCCCACGTGCCGCCTTAGGTCCTCCTGGCGGTAGTTCCGCACATCCTCCCCATCGATGAGCACCCGGCCCCTTTGGGGGTCGTAGAAGCGGGCGATGAGGCTCACCACGCTGGTCTTCCCCGCCCCCGTGGCCCCCACCAGGGCCACCTTCTCTCCCCTGGCGATGCGGAAGGAAACCCCCTTGAGCACCCAGTCCTTGTCCGTGGGCTCCACGCCCTTGGGGGTATAGGCCAGCCAGACCTCCTGAAACTCCACCTCCCCCCGGAAGCGGGCGATGGGCTTGGAATTTTCCGGGTCCTCGAGCTCCTCCTCCGTGTCCAAAACCCCGAAGATGCGCTCGGCGCTGGCCATGGCTCCCTGGAAAAGGTTGAACTTATCCGAAAGGTCCTGCAGAGGCTGGAAAAGCTGGCGGGTGTAGTCCACAAAGGCCACCAGAAGCCCTAGGGTGGCCACCCCCCGCACCACCTCACCCCCGCCGTAGAAGAGGAGGCCCGCCACCGCCAGATCCCCCAGGAACCCCACCACGGGAAAGAAGAGGGCAAACCAGCGCACGATCTCCACCCAGGCCCTAAGGAGGTCCCGGCTCAGGCGGTCAAACTTCTCCTCCCGTTCCCTTTCCTTCACGAAAAGCTGGATGGTTTCCACCCCAGAAAGGTTTTCCTGCAGGGCAGCGTTCAAGCGGGCCAGGCGCAGGCGCATCTCCCGGTAAGCGGTGCGCATGCCGTTCCGCACCCAGGCGGTGACCCAGAGGAGCACGGGCACCACCAGGAGGACCACCAGGGTGAGCTTGGGGCTTAAGACCATCATGAAGGCCAAGAGGCCCAGGATGGTAAAGAAGTCGGCGATGACCCCCACGAGCCCCCCGGTGATGAACTGGTTGATGGCGTCCACGTCGGAGGTGATGCGGGTCATGAGGCGGCCCACGGGGTTTTTGTCGTAAAAGCCCGGGTGGAGGCGCATGAGCTTGCCGAAGAGGGCGCTCCTTAAGTCGAAGAGCACCCTTTGCCCCACCCACTGGATCAGGTAGGTCTGGCCGTAGGTGGCGGCGAAGTTAACCCCCCGCACCAGAAGGAAGCCCAGGCTCACCCAAAGGAGAAGGGCAAAGCGCTCCGCCAGGGGCTTGGCCTCCTTGGGAACCAGGGCCCCGTCGATGGCCCACTTGAAGAAGAGGGGGGTGAGGGCGGCGGTGAGGGTGGTGAGGAGGAGGAAGAGAAGGGCCAAGGCCACCTGGGCCCGGTAGGGCCTCACGTACTGGAGGATGCGGGCGAAGAGGACCCGGTCAAAGGCCTTGGTGTAGGCGTCCTCCTGCTCCCTATGGGAGGCATCCTGGCTCATCCCTCCACCTCCCCTTCCACCTCCATGCGCTGGATGCGGTCCAGCTCGGCATAGAGGCCCCCGGCCTCGAGGAGGCTTTCATGGGTGCCTTCCTCCACGATCCTCCCCCCGTCCAAAACGATGATCCAGTCTGCATGGCGCAGGGTGGCGGTGCGGTGGGAGATGAGGAAGGTGGTCTGGCGGCCCAGGACCCCTTTCAAGCCCTGAAGGATCCTGGCCTCGGTTTCCGTGTCCACGGCGCTTAGGGCATCGTCCAGGATGAGGATCTTGGGCCCCTTGGCCAAGGCCCGGGCCAGGGCCACCCGCTGCCGCTGGCCACCCGACAACGTCACCCCCCGCTCCCCCAGCACGGTTTCGTACCCCCTGGGGAAGGCGAGGATCTCCTCGTGGATGCCGGCAAGCCTCGCCGCCCACTCCACCCGTTCCCGATCCAGGGTTTCCAGACCGTAGGCGATATTTTCCAGAATGGTTTCGCTAAATAGGAAGGGTTCCTGGGGGGCAACCCCCACCGCCTGGCGCAGGGTGGCCAGGGGGATCCTCCGCGCCTCATACCCCCCCACGTAAACCCGTCCCTCCGTGGGGTCCATAAGACGGGGTACGAGGGCGGCAAGGAGGCTTTTCCCCGAGCCCGTGCGCCCGGTGATCCCCAGGGTCATGCCCTCGGGGACGGTGAGGGTGAGGTCCTTAAGAAGCCAGCGCCCATCCCGCCAAAGGCCCACCCCCTCGAGGCGCACCTCCCCGGAAAGATCGGCCACGGAAAGGGGCAGGGGATCCTCGTCGCGAACGGCGGGCTCCCGGTCCAGAAGCTCCAAAAGCCTTTTCAAGCTGGTAAAACCCCGCTGGTACATGGCCATCACCCAGCCGAGGCCCAGAATGGGCCAGGTGAGCTGGGCCAAATAGGCGTTGAACTGCACCAGCTGGCCCACGCTCATCTCCCCCCGGACCACCATCCCCCCGCCCACCCAGAGGACGGTGAGGAAGGCAAACCCCATGAGAAAGCCCAGAAGGGCCTGCATGGGCCCCTCCACCTTGGCCAGGGCCAGGCTCTTACCCATGTAGATGCGGTTCAGCTCCTGGAAACGGGATAGCATGCGCCCTTCCAGGGCATACCCCTTCACCACCCGGATGCCGCTAAAGGCCTCCTGGGCCAGGGTGCTGATCTGGTCAAAGGCCTCCTGGGTCTCCCGGTAGCGGCGGTCAATAAGGCGCAGGAGGTAGAACATGACCAAGGCAATGGCAGGCAGGATCAGGGTCAAGTAGAAGGCCAGCCTGACGTTCACCCCATACATGGAAAGAAAGGCCAAAAGGACCAGGAAGGAAAGGCGGCTACCCATCATGATCCCCGGCCCAACCATCTCCCGCACCGCGGAGAGATCGCTGTTCAAGCGGTTCATCAGGTCCCCCACCCGGGTCTTCTGGTAGAAGTCCCGGTCAAGGCGGAGAAGGTGATGAAACAGGTCCTTCCTTAGGTCGTACTCCACCAGGCGGCTCGCCACCACCGCCAAGCGGCGCATGAAGTAGGAGAGCAGGGCGCTGATCCCGGCGGAAAGAAGCAAAAGGGAGGCATAGCGCCCGTAGGGCCCGCCATGACCCAAGGCATCCACGGCCAGGCGCAGGAAGTAGGGGCTCAGGACGAAGAAGCCGATGGAAAGGAGGCCTGCCCCCACCCCGAGGAGGTACGGCCCCCGGTAGGGGGCGAGGTAGGGCAGGAGGCGGCGGAGGGCTGACCGCTCGGTCATGCCTCCCAGTCTACCCTGGCCCGGGCCAGGAAACGGGGTGCCCCCCACTAGATCCCCACTCCACCCGGCAGGGCGTGGCCGGCCAGCGGGAGGGCCCCCTAGGGCCTGGCACGGGGTGGAAAGGGCGCCATCTCCCAGGAGGGCCCGGGGAGAGGGCTAGGGGCGCCCCGGCCTAGCGCAAAAGGAGCCGCACCTCTTTGCCCCGCTCCACCTCCCCCTGCCGGGCCCGCACCTCTAGGGAAAGGGCCCTAAGAGACCCGGTAAGGCTCCGCGCCTCCTTGAGGAGGGCCTCCTCAACCCGGAAGGTTCCCACAAAGACCCACGGGGGGCCCTCCCCTTCCGCCACGAGGGGGAGAGCCCCTGTAGGCAGGAGAAGGTGGACCTCCTCGGCGGGGAAAAGGGTCTCTACCCGCACCTCTACCCTCTCCCCCAGGGAGGCTCGAGGGGGGTCCAGCCGCACCAAGAGGAGGTCCTTTCCCGGGTTAAGGGGGAGGAAGGCCCGGCTCTCCCCCCCTTCTGCCCAAAGGATCACCTCCAGCCTTTCCCGGGCCTCCCAGGGCGCCTGGAAAAGGAGGACGAGGTCGTCCCCCTCCCGCCTTTCCTTCAGAACGGGGAGGGAAAACCTCACCTCAGGGAGGGACCCCCCCTCCAGGCGCACCCGCACCTGGGCCACCTCCCCTGGGGCCACCAAGAGGGGCCACTCCACCCGCAGGGGCCTCGCCTGGGGTAGGGGCGCGGTGGGGATAGGGGTGAAGGCGAGAAGGACCTCCCTTTGGCCTAAAGGCTCCAGGGCCACTTCCTCTTCCCCTGCCCGGAAACCGGGGAGGGCTTGGGGAAGGAGGCGGTAGGTCCCCGGGAGGAGGAAGGCCTCCCCGCCACAGGGCACGAAGGCCCCCACCTCCCCCGCCAGGTAGGCCCCCCGCCCCCCACCCTGGCAGCGGAGGCGGAGGAGGGAGGCGGGCCTTAGGGCGAGGACGGGAGGGGGATCCCCCGGTTTCCAGAAGGCCTCGGTGGGCAGGGCGAGAAGCCCCTCAGGGGGGAGGGCCCTGAGGCGGGCCCCGGCCCTCGGGGCGTAGAGGCGGAACCGCCCCCCTTCGTCCGTGGCCACAGGGGCAAGGCCCCCCTCTACCCTAGCCCCCCTCACGGGTCTCCCCAAAAGCTCCACCCGCCCCTCCAGGGGCACCTCCTCGTACCCTCCGAGGGCGAGGGTGGCCTCCTCGGGCACGGGGAAGCGGAAGGCGTAGCTCCCCAAGAGCTGCAACCGGGCTCCTGTAGCCTCCTGCCTCCCCTCGAGCCTCAGGGCGAAGGGAGCCTCCTGCCACTCCAGGAAGCCCCCAAGCCCCGAAGAGGAAAGGTCCAGGCCCAAGGCGAAGGGAGCCTCCCGGTAGCCCACCCCGAGGCCAAAGGAGGGCGCAGCGGTAAAAGAGGAAAGCTCTAGCCGCCCCCCAAGGGAAAAGGGAGGGGCCACGTACCCCGCCCTGAGGCCCAAAGTGGGCCCTCCCCTATAGCCCACGCCGAGGGCGTAGGTGAAGCTCCCCTCCGACCCCGCATACCCCAGGCGAAAGGTGGGGCCCGAAGGGGAGAACCCCCCCTCCCCCTCCCACCCCCCGGAGGCGAAGCCCAGGTAGGCCCCGCCCTCCCACCGGGCGTAGAGGCGGGGGTCGCCGTAGCGCTCAAGCCGGAAGGTAATCCCCTCCGGCCTCCCCCAGGGGAGGGTGCCGGAGAAGGCCCAGGTACCATCGGCGAGGCCCAGGGCCAGAGCCTCGGGGGAGAGGCGGAGGCGGTAAAAGGCCGCCCCGGAGTAGCCCACCTCCAGGGCGGGGGGGTAGCCCAAGGCCCCCTCCCAGGGGCCTTCCCGGAAGCCCAAGCGAGCCTCCTCCACCCCCCGCCCTCCCGTGGCCCTAAACCCCAAGGAAAAGCCTCCCGTCCCCACCCCCAGCCTGAGGGAGGGATGGGGGCCTTCCAGGGCCAGGGCGAGGCGCGCCTCCCGGGAAAGAGCTCCCTCCAGGGCAAGCCTCAGGGAAGTTCCCGTACCCAGGGCGTATCCGCCTTCCAGGAGGCCCGAGAGGGTGTAGGGAAGGGGCTTCCCTCCCTCGGGACGCACCCGGACCAGATAGAAGGCCTCCCCCGCCTCCGAGGCTACCCTCAAGCGGAGGAGGCCGAAGCCCGAAAGGGAAAGCTCCGCCTCCCCCTCCTCCCCGGGGAGGAGGGAGAGGGCGAGAGGGGGAAAGAACACCTCGCTCCCCTCGGCCGGGGAAAGCCACACCCTTAGGGGCAGGTTCCCCTCGTTCTTTAGGGCAAGGCGGAGGCTTCCCCCCACCGCTTCCCCCGGCACCTTTGCCCTAAGCTTGGCTAGGGCCTCCACGGTCACCTCTCGGCAAAGGGCCTCCCCGCCTACGGGGCCCAGGCACACCCGGTAGGACCCAGGGGGGAAGCGAGGGGGCACCTCCACCGCCACCAGGACCACTCCCCCGTCCGAGGCCTGGGGGGCGAGGAGGAGGGGAAGGTCGGAGGCCACCTCGAGGGCCCCCGGGGGGAGGCCCGGGAAGGGGAGGATGGCCACCTCGCCGGGCTTGGCCCCTAGGGCCGGGGAGAGGAGGAAGAGGACGGGGAAGAGCCTTTTCATCCCTTCGTATGCTACCTCATATCTCCACCCCAGCCATCTTGAGAAGCACCCGGCTCCGAATCAGGTTGTGCACCAGCAGGATGAGATGGACCCGCGCCACCAAACCCCAATACGACCGCACCTCCATCCGGTGAAGCCCCAAAGACCTCACCATCACGCTAAACCGCGTCTCAATCCAGTTGCGCACCCTCCCCATCCAGGCTCGCCACCCCGTCTCCACCACCTTCCCTCCCCTGAGCCGGTAGGGCGGCGTCTTCACCCCCTGGACCCAGCGAAAACCCCGGTCCCCAAGAACCGCAGGCAAACCCTCAAGGACCTCCCTCCCCCAGGTCTCCCGGGCATTCCCGGGCAGAAGAACCCAGCGGAAAAAGAGGCCCCGCTCGTTCATCACCGGCATGAGGGCGTATCCGCCAAAAGCCCCCAGGGGTCCTTTCCCCACCGCGGCCTCAGGGAGGGAGAGGCTGTGGATGCGCTGTCCGTGGGCCAGGGGAATGGGCTTCAGGTCCACCACCTGTAGCAAGCCTTCTCCTCCGGAGAGCCTGAGGGCGAGGTGGGCCAGGAGCCCATGAGCCTTTTGAAGGACCCGGTAGAAGCGGGAGAGGTGGGGGAGGGAGGGGAAGTAAGGCTTCAGGGTAGTTTTGGCGGCGAGGTAGCCTTTGGCGAGGTCCTGGCCCTGGAGGAGGAGGAAGATGGCGAGGGTTAGGAGCTCTGCCAGGGTGGCCTTTTGGTGCTTTTGCTTTTTTGGGAGCTTGTGACCTTGGGCGACGAGGGCCTTGAGTTCGTCATCCACCCAAACGTAGGTGGCTACGAGAAGGGTTTCTGCGTCAAGATAGTAGAGGGGGTGCTCACGGTTTGGATGCATAGCACCCCCTTTTCTTTCACACCCTAGGGGTCCAGATCAAGTAGCACACGAAGGCATCAGTTATTCTGGAGGCTATAGGTCAGGGTGAGGACCCCCTGGGCGGGAAGGGAGGGGAAGGCGTCGGTGGGGGAAAGCTCCAGGAAGTAGTAGATCCAGAGTTGCGCGGGGGTAAAGAAGGTGAATGGGCCCACGCTGGCAAGCCCCCGCCCATCGGGCACAGCGGAGAGAAGGGTGGGGGTGGGGACGTGGCTCGTGGCGTTCCCTGAGGCCACCTGGACGAGCACGTAGAGCCTTCCCTGCCAGTCCCCGGGCACGGGGAGGCTTCCCGTCACGTGGCTCACCCGGAAGCACCGGGTGGTGCCCGCCCCGCAGAGCGTCCCCCCGAAGCCTCCGAAGGTGTAGGTGGTGAGGGTGCAGGCCACCCGCCCTCCTGACCCCCCCACCACCTGCGTGGGGAGGAAGCGCATGGGGGAGGTGCCCGAGAGGAGGAGGAGGTAGGAGGCGAGGTTCGCCACGTAGTAGCTTTCCCCCCCCACGGTGAGGGTCTGGAGGGGGCCGGGGTCGGAGAAGTCAAAGAGGAGGTCGGCGGCGTCGCAGGAGACGGTCTGGGCCAGGGCCCGGGGAAGGGCGAGGAGGAGAAGGGCTAGGGCACGTCCCACGTTCCCTCCGCGGCGTACCGCCCGTAGGTGCCCCCCAGGATCAGGGCCACCCGGTAGCGCCCCCTAGGGAGGGGAGGGTCGGGCCTTAGGGCAAGCTCCCGGTACCCGCCCGGGAAGACGGGGACCTCCTCCAGGGGAAGCCGTGCCACCTCCCTGCCCTCCCCGTCAAAGACCCTGGCCTCCCCTGAAACCCTCTCCAGGACGTTCCCTGGGTTCTCCAGGAGGAGGGGAAGGGCCTCCCCCACTCCCCCCACCCTCGCCCGGAGGGCCGGGCGCTCCGTGCCCCGGAGGGTGAGGTAGACGGCAAGGCCCAGTTCAGGGCGGACGGCCAACCGCACCCCTCCCCTCTCCAAGGGCCTGGGGCTTGCGGAGAAGACCACCAGGCAGGCGAGGGTACCCTCCCCCCCCCCGGGGGCCTTCACCCGGATGCGGACCCCAGCCTTCCCCCCGGGGGGGAGGAGGAAGGCCGTGGGGGCCACCTCGAGGTGGGGGCAGAGGTTCCGCTCCGGGCTTTCCACCAGGTTCCCCTTGGGGTCCAGGGCGAAGGGGAGGAGGCGGATTTGGATGTTCTCCGGGGTCCCCTGGGAAAGGCCGCTTACCAGGAAGACCTCCTCCTCCGCGCTTGCCCCGGGCAAGAGGGTAAGCTCCAGCCTAGGAGGGGAGAGGGTGAGGTCCGTCTGGGCAGAGGCCGGGGGAAGGAGGAGGGCCAGGGTCAGCCCCGCAGGGGCTAGCTGGATGAGGGCGTTTAGGCCCAGGGCGAGGCGTTTCATGTTCGCCTAAAAAGGGGGAGGGGCCTCCGCCCCTCCCCGGCCTTCCCCCCTCAGGGCGAGGAGAGGAGGAGGTTGAGGGTGATGCTTTCGTTCAGGCCAGCAAGAGGGATGTCGTCGCTGATGTCCATGGTGAAGAGATAGTAGAGCTTGTACACCGACTTGCCCTGCCCCACCGAGCCAGCACCGAAGAGGGGGAGGTCGGAAGCGATAGGGGTGGGCGACGGGGTTAACGAGCTCCCTTTCCCGGAGACCTTCTCGGCGAAGACCTTTACCCGGTCGTTGCCAAGGGTGAGGGTGCCCCCGATGCTGTCAATCTTCACCGTCCACTGGCCCCGGTTGGTAAGGACGGTGACGGTACCGTAGGCGTTGGTCGTTCCCCCAAGGGACGTGGGGGCGAAGTCCTGGGTAGGGCCGCCGGAGTCCAGGAAGTTGAGGTAGGCCGCCAGGGAGGCCTTGGTGTAGGGGATATTGCCCACGGTGACCGTCTCCGTGCCCTGGAGGGTGGCGTCGGTGAAGTCAAAGAGATAGTCCGTGGCGTCCAGGCTGAGCTGGAGAACCGGGGGAATCTTTACCGTGACCGTGTGGCTATCCGTGTTCTGGGCCAGGGCAAGGCCCGAGAGGAGAGCCAAGAGGGCCCAGAGGCCAAAGGGCTTCCGCATGCTTCACCTCCCTACATTGGGGGCCGGTCGCGCCACTGGCTCCTCCCCGGCCCTTGGCGCCCGTCTGGGGCTCGAGGGTTCATCGCCTCCCCCAGGACCAAATTTTAGCTGCCTTTGTGAAACCGTGTCAAAGGCCACCGGGGCCTGGGGGCCCTTGGGACCTTGGCCGCACCCCTTCAGGCCCTCCCTGGGAGAAAACCCCAAGCAGGCTTTATGCAGGGGCCCTTATACCCTTTACTTTCGGTTCCTACACTTCCCGGTCTCCCAAAACTTCAGGGAGACCTTCTACCGGGGCCCCCATGCAGGCTTGGGCCTGCATGGGGGGGTATTAAGCCCCCATCTCCTCCTTCAGGGCCTTCAGGGCCTCCTGCCAGTCCTCCCCCAGGGTGACCAGGCGGTGGGGCTTGGCAAGCCGCCGCACAGCCTTGCGCAAGATCCCGGGAATGGGGGGACAGGCGTAGGAAACCACCAGCAAAAGACCCCTCACCCGGCCCAGGCGGTGGAGGTAGTGGACCATGCCCACCAGTTCCCGGTCGGTGGGAAGGTCCATGGGGAAAAGCCTATCCCCCTCCTCCCTGAGTTTCTCCGGGGGCAGGTCGGGGAAGTAGGGGATGAGCCCCTCCCGGGCCAGGGCCTCCTCCACCGTCCTCCGGAAGGATTCCTCCTCGAGGAGGTAGGGCTGGGCCACCACCCCCACGCTCCCCAGGGGGGTCTTGAGGGGAGGAGGAGGTTTCAAAAGCCCCCGCACCCGGTCCAGGGCCCGCCCCACCAACATGGGGTTCTGGGTGAGGAGGTGGCCCACCTCCCCCGCCCGGCCTAGGACCCGCTCGGAGAGCTCTGCAGGCACCTTGAGCACCGGGGGAAGCCCCGGAAAGTAGCGGAGGAGGGTGGCCTCGAGGTCCAAAAGCCACGGGCACTGCCCCCCGCCCTTTTCCGACTCCACCCCTCCTTGGAGGTCGGGAAGGAGCAGGTAATCCACCCCTTGGACCTTCAGGGCCTCCACCTGGGCCAAAAGCTCCTGCACCGGCAGGCAGTAGGGCTGGTGGCGGGCAGGCGGCACCTCCACCCGCACCACCTCCACCCCCAAGGCCTTTAAATACGCTTCCCAAAAGCCCAGGTATCGCCGGGACAGGAAGCCCCTCAGGACACCCACGCGCATACGCCCTATCCTACGCCAAGGGCCTTTAAAAAAGCCAGAAGCACCTCCCGCCCCTCCCAAAGGCTTTGGGGAAGCACCCATTCCTCCGGAGTGTGGGCCCCACCCCCCCGGTACACCCCCAGGGCCAAGGCGGGGATACCCCGTTCGATGGCGGCGCTGGCATCGGTGGAACCCGGCTGGAACTGGGGCCTTTCCCCGATCTTGGCCAGCGCCACCTCCGCCGCCTGGAGGAGCCTGGGCGTGGCGGTGCTTCCCGCAGGCCTCGTCCCCAGGACCTCCAGGGAAACCTCCACTCCATGGAGTTGGGCCGCCTCCTCCAGAACCTCCTGGGCCTTGTGGTAGAGGGTGCGAAGCGCTTCCTCCTCCAAAGCGCGGATCTCCAGCAAGGCCGAGGCCTCCTTGGGGATGGCGTTTACCGCCTCGCCCCCCCGGAGGCCGCTGGCGTTCAGGCTGGCCTCACCCCCCACCTCCTTGAACAGGGTGTGCAGCCGGGAAAGCCCCTCCGCCAGGGCAAACACGGGATTGGGGGTCCCCCTGTCCCCCCAGGCGTGGCCCCCCCGGCCCAGAAGGGTAACCCGGAAACGGACCGAGCCCAAAGCCCGGTCCACCACCCCCGGAAGGTACCCATCCACCGCCACCACCACCTCGGGAGCCAGGGTCTCCACCAGGGCCCGGGCCCCCTTGAGGTTCCCCAGACCCTCCTCCCCCACGGTGAAGCCCCGCACCACCCCGGGCATCTCGGGAAGGGAGAGGAGAACGGCCACCCCGCTGGAGTTGTCCCCCACCCCGGGGCCATAGAGCCTCTCCCCCACCCGCCTGGGGGGCTTTGGCGGCAACACCGTGTCCAGATGGGCGAGGAGGAGCACCGACCCCTCCCCCGCCCACACGTTGCCCAGGCCATCCCTTCGGGCCCTGGGCAGATGGGCGGCCACGAACTCCCCCCGCACCCCCTCCCCCTCCAGGGAGGAAAGCTCCAAAAGAAGCCGTACCGGGCCCACTACTCCTGAGGCTCGGGTCCGGCCAGCCCCTCCCGTATGGCGTAAAGGGCCGCCTGGGTCCGGTTGTTCAGGTGGAGTTTCTGGAAGATCTCGGAAAGGCGGTTGCGCACGGTCTTCTCGGAAAGCTGAAGCTCGGCGGCGATCTCCAGGTTGGTGTAGCCCTGGGCCACCAGCTTGAGGATCTGGATCTCTCTCTCGGAAAGCTCCGCATGGAGGGGAAGGCTGGACTCCTTCTTGGCCCGAAAGTCCTGGATAATCCGCCCGGCCAACTCAGCATCCAGGAGCACCTCCCCGGCGTGCACCCGGCGGATGGCCCCGATGAGTTCGCTGGCATCCGTGTCCTTGAGGAGGTAGCCCCTGGCCCCGGCCTTCACCGCTTCAAAGACATAGGCGTCCTGGCGGTACATGGTGAGGATGATGACCTTGGCCTGGGGCCACTCCTTGAGGATGGCCTGGGTAGCCTGCACCCCATCCAGGTTCGGCATCTGGATGTCCATGAGGATCACGTCGGGCTTGGCCTCGAGGGCATGGCGCAAGGCCTCCCAGCCATCCTTGGCTTCCCCCACCACCCGGAAATCCCCTTCCGCCTCCAAAAGGCTTTTGAGCCCCTGGCGGAAGAGGGCATGGTCGTCCGCTAACAGTACCCGAATCACCCCTCCATCTTAGCGCTGGTGGGCTTGGTGTAGGGTGAAAGGGTGAAGGTTCTCACCGTGGAGAAGCTGGTGCCGGGAGGTTATGGCCTCGCCCGCACCGAGGAAGGAGCCGCCCTCATCAAGGGGGCCCTGCCGGGGGAGGTGGTGCGGGGAAAACCCGTGCGCCGCAAGGGAACCCTTTTCCTGGAGGAGGTGGAGGTGCTCACCCCCCGTCCCGACCGCTACCCCCACCCCCTCCCCCCCTCCGCCGACCTGCCCTTGCTATACGAAAGCCAGCTCCCCCTTAAGGAAAGCCTGGTGGAAGACGCCTTAACCCGGATCGCCAAGCTTTCCTTCCCCCTAGCCCCCATCCGTCCTTCCCCCAGGGCCCTGGGTTACCGCACCGCCGCCCAGTACGCCCGCCATCCCCTGGGGGGCCTGGCCTACCGCTTCCCGGAAACCCAGGAGCTTTTCCGGCTGGAGGAAGACCCCCTTCTGGCCGAGCCCCTAGCCTGGGCCTTCTCCCTTCTCAAGACCTGGCCCTTGCCGGTGGAGGAGGTGGCCTTAAGGGGAAGCCTCCTCGAGGGCCGGGTGCTCCTCGGCCTCATCGGGGGAAACCCGGAAAACCTCAAGCGCCCCGCCAGGGCCCTGGTGCGGGAGGGGTTCGCCGGGGTGGTCTGGGCCGAACCCTCCCCCAAGGGCCGCTTCCGGGGAAGGGTCCAGCCCCTTTACGGGGAAAGGACCCTGCTGGAGCGGTTCGGCCCCCTCACCGCCACCGTCAGCGTGGAAAGCTTCAGCCAGGTGAACCCCTTGGCCATGGGGGAACTCCTGGAGGAGGCCCTGAACCTGGTTTCCGGCGGGAAACGGGCCCTGGAGCTCTATGCGGGAAGCGGCCTTTTCTCCCTTCTCCTGGCCCCCCGTTTCCAGGAGGTGGTGGCGGTGGAGATCAGCAAGGAGGCCGCGCGCCGGGGAGAGGCGGATAGGAGGCGGCTTGGCATAGAACACGTGCGTTTCCACCGGGGGGACGCCAAGGAGGCCAGGAATCTCGGCCGCTTTGACCTGGTGGTCCTGGACCCACCCCGCACCGGCCTTTCCCCGGAGGTGAGGGCCTACCTTTTGAAGTCCCGGCCCAAGGAGGTCCTCTACGTGGCCTGCGACCCCGCCACCTGGGCCAGGGACGTGGGGGAGCTGGTGGGAGGTGGCTACCAACTGGCCTTCGCCCGGCCCTACGACTTCTTCCCCTTCACCCACCACGTGGAGGTCCTCTCCCTCCTCCGGCTAGGGGAGGAGTAGGCCAGGATCCCGCGGGCGCACGCCCTTCCCGCCAGCAAAGGGTCCGCCCCCTGGGGGATAATGGTAGGGAAAGGAGCCCCTATGGTCCTGATCCTGAACGGGCCCAACCTGAACCTGCTGGGGACAAGGGAGCCCGAGGTTTACGGGAGGACAACCCTCGAGGAGCTGGAAGCCCTCTGCGAGGCCTGGGGAGCGGAGCTGGGCCTAGGGGTGGCCTTCCGCCAGAGCAACTACGAGGGGCAGCTGATAGAGTGGGTACAGCAAGCCCATCGCGAGGGGTTTTTAGCCATCGTCCTTAACCCCGGGGCCCTCACCCACTACTCCTACGCTCTTCTGGACGCCATACGGGCCCAGCCCCTTCCCGTGGTGGAGGTGCACCTCTCCAACCTCCACGCCCGCGAGCCCTTCCGCCAGCACTCGGTCACCGCAGGAGCCTGCCGGGGCATTGTCTCCGGGTTCGGGGTGCTTTCCTACAAGCTGGCCCTGGTCTACCTGGCGGAGGTCCTGGAGGTGGGGGCCCCCTAGGGCCCCATCCCCTCCTGGCCGGGGAAGACCCCGGCGGGGAAGTTGCTATACTTAAAGGAGGCGGAAACGCCCAAGGAGCGCTATGTCCCAGGTTCTGCCTGTAGAGATCACCGAGGAACTTAAACAGAGTTTCATCAACTACGCCATGTCCGTCATCGTGGACCGGGCCCTGCCCGACGTGCGGGACGGGCTCAAGCCGGTCCAGAGGCGGATCCTCTTCGGCGCTTACCAGGAGGGGGTGCTCCCGGGCCGGAAGCACGTGAAAAGCGCCAAGATCGTGGGCGAGGTCATGGGCAAGTACCACCCCCACGGGGACGCCGCCATCTACGACGCCCTGGCCCGTCTGGCCCAGCCCTGGAACCTGCGCTACCCCCTTATGGACGGCCAGGGGAACTTTGGCTCCTTAGACGGGGACCCTCCGGCGGCCCAGCGCTACACCGAGGCCAGGCTCTCCCCCCTGGGGGCGGAAATGCTTCTGGACATCGACAAGGAGACCGTGGACTTCCGCCCCAACTACGATGGCTCCCTTAAGGAGCCCGAGGTCCTCCCCTCCGCCATCCCCAACCTCCTGGTAAACGGGGCGAGCGGCATCGCCGTGGGCATGGCCACCAGCCTTCCTCCCCACAACCTCTCCGAGGTGGTGGATGCCCTGGTGGCCATGATCGACAACCCCGGAATCACCCTCGAGGAGGTCATGCGCTACCTCCCCGGCCCCGACTTCCCCACCGGGGGGAAGCTCTCCCGGAAAGGCATCCAGGAGGCCTACGCCACGGGACGGGGAAGCCTCAAGGTGCGGGCCAAGGTACGCATCGAGGAGAAGGGCCAAAGGCCCATGCTGGTGGTCACGGAAATCCCCTACCAGGTCAACAAGGCGGGCCTCATCGCCCAGATCGCCGCCCTGGTCAAGGCCAAGAAGATCGAGGACATCGTGGCCCTGAGGGACGAGTCCGACCGCCAGGGCCTGCGCATCGCCATAGAGCTCAAGCGGGGGGCAAGCCCCCAGGTGGTCCTGAACCAGCTCTACAAGCACACCGCCTTGCAGACCTCCTTCACGGTGAACCTCCTGGCCATCGTGAACGGGGAGCCCAAGGTCCTCCCCCTTCTCTCCCTCATGCGCCACTACCTGGACCACCGCAAGGAGGTGGTGCGCCGGCGAAGCCTCTTTGACCTCAAGAAGGCCGAGGAGCGGGCCCACGTCCTGGAGGGCCTCCTCATCGCCCTGGACCACATCGACGAGGTCATCGCCTTGATCCGGGCCTCCCAGGATGCCAGCGAGGCCCGAAAGGGGCTCATGGAGCGCTTCGGGCTAAGCGAAATCCAGGCCCAGGCCATCCTGGACATGCGCCTGCAACGCCTGGTGGCCCTGGAGCGGGAAAAGCTCTTAGAGGAGTACCGGGAGCTCATGGAGGAGATCGCCAGGCTTAAGGCCATCCTCGAGGAGGAAGGGCGGCTTTGGGCCGAGGTCAAGAAGGACCTCCTCCGGGTCAAGGAGAAGTACGGGGATGCCCGGCGCACGGTGATCACCGAGTTCGAGGAAAGCTTCAACCCTGAGGACCTCATAGAGGACGAGCCCATGGTCATCACCCTCACCGCCCAGGGCTTCCTAAAGCGCCTTCCCCTGGAGAGCTACCGGGCCCAGGGGCGGGGGGGAAAGGGGCTGATCGCCGGCAAGACCAAGGAGGAGGACGAGGCCATCCAGGTGTTCGTGGCCCAGGCCCATGAGGACCTCCTCCTCTTCACCAACCGGGGCCGGGTCTACCGCCTGAAGGTCTACGAGCTACCGGAGATGGGCCGGCAGGCCCGGGGGGTGCACGTGAAGACCCTTCTTCCCCTGGCCGAGGAGGAGGAGGTGGCCGCCCTGCTTTCCGTAAGGGGCCTGGACGGGGAGGGCTACCTGGTCTTCGCCACGGAACGGGGCCTGGTGAAGCGCACCGCCTTAAGGGAGTACCAGAACCTGGGGGCGGCGGGGCTCATCGCCATCCGCCTCCTGGAAGGGGATCGGCTCATCGGGGTGGCCCTTTCCGACCCCGAGGACGAGGCCATCCTGGCCACGGAGGAAGGGCAGGCCATCCGCTTCGCCCTGGAGGAGGTGAGGGCCACGGGCCGGGACAGCCAGGGGGTGACGGGGATCCGCTTCAAGAAGCCGGGCGACCGGGTGGTATCCCTGGTAACGGTGAAGCCCGGGGAGATGGTGGACCTCCTGGCGGTGAGCACCCGGGGCTACGGCAAGCGCACCCCTCTCGCCGAGTACCCCCTGCAGGGCCGGGGGGGAATGGGGGTGATCACCTATAAGGTTTCCACCAAGGTAGGCCGCCTGGCCGCTCTCCTCAAGGTGCGGGGCACGGAGGACCTCCTGGTCCTTTCCAAGAAGGGCCTGGCCATCCGCACCCCCGTGGCCGATATCCGCCAGTACTCCCGGGACACCGCCGGGGTCAAGGTGATGAACCTCCCCGAGGACGACGAGGTGGTGAGCGCCTTCGCCGTGGAGGAGGAACAGTGATGGAGGAGGTGGTCCTGATCACCGCCCCCAGCGAGGAGGTGGGCCGCACCCTGGCCCGCACCCTGGTGGAGGAGGGCTTGGCCGCCTGCGTGAACCTGGTGCCGGGCCTTACCTCCGTCTACCGCTGGCAGGGGGAGGTGGTGGAGGACCGGGAGGTCCTCCTCATCGTCAAAACCACCACCTTCGCCTTCCCCCGGCTTAGGGAGCGGGTTCTCTCCCTCCACCCCTACACCGTGCCCGAGATCATCGCCCTGCCCATCGCCGAGGGGCACGGGCCCTACCTGGACTGGCTTAAGGAGAACGTGCGGTGACCCCTGACATGCTGGACTTCCTCCGCGCCCTGCATGGGGCCGGGGCCAGGTTTTTGGTCATCGGCGGGTATGCCCTGGCCTTTTTGGGACGACCCCGTTTCACCAAGGTAACGGTTTACGTGGTCCACCCCGAGGATTTCAAAACCCTAAAGGGGGCCTTTGGACGCCCTTTAGATCTGCGCGATCTGGAGGAGCTATGAGAAAAATCCGGCCCATCGCCCGCAGGTTTCCCCTCACCACCCCTATAGACGACCGCAGCGAGTGGCAGAGCCTGCCCCTGGAAGAGCGGCTCAAGGCCGTTTGGGAGATGGCCCTTTTCTGGGCGGAGCTGGAGAGCGAAAGGGCCGAGAGGGAGGGCCGGGAAGCTGAGATCGCCACGGACCGCCTCCTGCCCGTGGCTCGTAAAAGGCCCCTGGACAAAACGTAGGGCGGGGAGGATTTTTGCAACCTATAGGTTTACAAAATCCTCCCCGCGTGGTAGCCTGGGGGCAAGGAGGTAACCATGACCCAGGCCCGCGAAACCGTAACCTTCAAGCCCGGCGAGGTCATCCTGTACCCGGGGGTGCCGGGGCCCCGGGACCGGGTCTACCGGGTCCTCGAGGGGCTCGTGCGCCTCGAGGCGGTGGATGAAGAGGGGAACGCCCTCACCCTGCGCCTGGTTCGCCCCGGGGGGTACTTCGGCGAGGAGGCCTTGGCAGGCATGGAGCGCACGTACTTCGCCGAGGCGGTGACCGAGGTGGTGGCGGAGCCCCTCCCCAAGGAACCCCATCCCGAGGAGATCCGCCAGGTGCTCCTCAGCCTGGCCCAGGCCCTTTCCGAATCCTACCGGCGCATTGAGCGCCTGGCCACCCAGCGCCTGAAAAACCGCATGGCCGCGGCCATCCTGGAGCTGGCGGAAACCCCCTTGGCCCACGAGGAGCCGGAGGGCTTGGTCCTCCGAGCCACCCACGACGAGCTGGCCGCAGCGGTGGGGAGCGTGCGGGAAACCGTGACCAAGGTCATCGGGGAACTTACCCGGGAAGGCTACATCCGCTCCGGCTACGGCAAGATCATCCTAAAGGATATCAAGGGCCTCAAGGAACTGGCCCAAAGCCGGGGGGACGGGCGCTAGCGGTACCACCCCAACCTGGCCTTGCCAGGTTGGGAGCCCCGGCAAGGGCACCCCACACCAGGAAAGCCCGTGTGGGGGCACCGTAGACCTCCGCTAGGTGTTTCCCTTCGGGAAAGCACGCCCCCAAGCCAAGGCCCCTCCGCCAGCCCGCCCAAGAGAGGGGGGTTTCCCCGTAAACTGAAAGCCATGCGCCTGCGCCAGAGGTTCCTCACCGGGCTGGTTACCCTTCTTCCCCTTCTGGTCACCCTCTACTTCCTGGCCTGGGTCTACACCTATTCCGGGGGCTACATCCAGAGCTTCCTGCGCCTTTTGAACCTCGAGGTGCCCCGAACCTACCAGCCCCTCCTACCCTTCGTGGGGCTCTTCCTGGCGGGGGTGCTCATCTACCTGGTGGGCACCGTGGCGGAAAACTACCTGGGCCGAAGGCTCATCGTCTCCTTGGAGCGCTCCCTCCTCCTCTTCCCCATCGTGCGGGACATCTACAAGGCGGTGCAGCAGATCACCCACACCCTCTTCGGCCACCAGGAGGTGAAGTTCAGCCGGGCCGCAGTCATCGAGTACCCCCGGAGAGGGCTTTACACCCTCTGCTTCGTGGTGCAGCCGGTGGACGGCCGGCTCCCCCCCTTGCCGGAAGGGTACACCGCCGTCTTGGTGCCCACGAGTCCTGTGCCCGCCAGCGGCATGGTCATCCTGGTGCCCACGGAGGAGGTCATCCCCTTGGAGATCAGCGTGGAGGATGCCCTCAAGTACGTGGTTTCTGCGGGCTTCCTCCTCCCGGAAAAACCTTCAGGCTCCTTAACCTCCCTCCCACAAAAGGCCGGGCCCTCGGCGTAGAATGGAAGGCGATGCGTCCCCTGGCCCTACTTCTCCTTTCCCTGGGGACGGTTTTGGCCGCCCTTCCTCCCCTCCTGGGGCCTGGCCTCCCCCCGGGCACGGAGCTAAGGCTTTTCTCCCAGGACCTGCGCATCTTGCACGGGGCTTGGCGGGTGGAGGGCAAAAGGCTGATCCCCCTCTCCGCCCCCATACCCCCCAAGCTGGGCCAGGAGGTACAGCTTCTTCTGGTGCTCCCGGGGGAGAAGCCCCGCACCTTCCCCGGGGTGGCCGACCGCGGGGATGTGGTCCTCCTGCAGGACAAGGAGCGGGTGAGCCTCCTTAGGCTCCTCAAGGAGGTTTATGGCCTCGCCCCTCCAGAAAGGCTCTGGCCATGAAGCGCATCCTGCTCATCGAGGACGACGCGGAGGTGGCCCGGCTGGTGGAGCTGGAGCTAAAGGAAGCGGGTTTCGCCGTGGAATGGGCCAAAAGCGGCATGGAAGGCCTGGTGAAGCACCGCGAACGGAAACCGGACCTGGTGATCCTGGACCTCGGCCTTCCGGACCTGGACGGGGCCGAGGTGGCCCGGCGCATCCGGGCCACCGACGATACCCCCATCCTGGTCCTCACCGCCCAGGACGCCGTGGAGCGCAAGGTGGGGCTTCTTTCCGACGGGGCCGACGACTACCTGGTGAAGCCCTTTCACCCCGCCGAGCTTTTGGCCCGCATCCAGGTGCAACTCCGCCACAAGGAGGGAAGCGAGGTCCTGAGCGTGGGACGCCTGGAGCTCTACCCCAAGAGGCGGCAGGTTTTCTTCGGGGAGAAGGAGGTGCGGCTTTCCCCCAAGGAGTTTGAACTCCTTCACCTGCTCATGAGCCGCCCGGGACGGGTGTTTCCCCGGCAGGAGATCGAGGAGAAGGTCTGGGGCAAATCCTTGGGCCGGGATTCCAACGTCCTGGACGTCCACGTGGCCAATCTCCGGGCCAAGCTCCGCGAGGCCGGGGCCTACGGCTACCTGCGCACGGTGCGGGGCCTAGGGTATGCGGTGCGCCCGGGAAGAGGCGAGGAGGAAACCTAGCCCGGACCCATGTCCTTCCGGCTTCGGCTTTCCCTGTCCTTCAGCCTCCTCTGGCTCCTCTTTTTGGTGGGAGCCCTGTACCTGGCGGGACAGGGAGTGGAGCGAGCCCTTAGAGGCCACCTCGAGGCCACCCTCCTGGAGGATGCCAAGCGGGCGGCGGAGGCTTACCGCAAGGGGCAGACGGGGACCCTCCTCACCACCGGGGGTGTCTACCTGCACCTCTATGCGGAGGATGGGGAGGCCCTGATCCTGACCCAGGAGGCCCACCGCCTTCCCCCTGAGGCCCTGAAGGAAGTGGGGAAGGTTCCCCGGGTCATCTGGCAGGGAGGTTTCGCCGCCGCTTTGGTGCGCACCCCCTTGGGCCTCCACCCTAGCCAACCTAGCCCCTTCGGGGCCCTTATCCTCGCCCTCACCCAGGACACCGCCCCCATAGACCTGGCGCAAAAGGCCTTGAGACAAGCCCTCCTCGAGGCCTTCTTCCTTCTTTTCCCCCTGGGCACGGCCTTGGTCTACCTCACCGCCCGCCTCACCGCCAGGCCCCTGGAGGAAGCCGCCAAGGAGATCGCCCGGCGTAACCCCGAGCGCCTGGACCCCGTTCCCCTCAACCTCCCCAAGGACGAGTTCGGCCGCATGGTGGAGGCGGTAAACAGCCTCCTCTTCGCCCTCAAGGAGGCCAAGGAGAAGGAACGGGCCTTTCTGGCCGAGGCCAGCCACGAGCTCAGGACCCCTCTCACCGTGCTTCTCGGCCACCTGGACCGGCTAGGGCGAAACCCCCAAGACCCCGAAGCTCTTGGGAGCGCCCGGGCCACCGCGGAGCGGATGCGCCGCCTGGTGGAGGACCTCCTCTCCCTGGCCCGGGGGGAGGCGGAGCGCACCTTAAACCCCCACATCGTGGATCTGAAGGCCTTAGCGGAGGAGGCCGCCCGGGAGTATGGGGTGGCCTTTCAGGGGGAGGCCCTGGAGGTCCTTGGGGACCCGGACCGGCTCTTGCAGATGCTCAGGAACCTGATCGCCAACGGGGTGCGGGCCGCGGGGAGGGAAGGGGTCTGGGTGCGCCTCAAGCGGGAAGGGGGAAACGCCCTCTTGGAGGTGGAGGACCATGGCCCGGGAATCCCTGAAGACCTCCTTCCCCGCCTCTTTGAGCGCTTCGCCCGGGGGCCCGGAGGAGGCACAGGCCTTGGCCTGGCCATCGCCCAGGCCATCGCCAGGGCCCACGGGGGAGAGATCACCGTGGAAAGCCAGCCCGGCCTGACCCTCTTCCGGGTGCGCCTGCCCCTTCTCGAGGAGGAGGCCTAGGGCCAAGGCATCAAGGGCCGGGTACCCGGTGGAAGGCGTTGAGGAAGAGGGGAAGGGCTTGGGCCCGGGCCTCCTGCTCCCTCAGGGCCTCCTCAAAGGCCAGGGGATCCCTGAGGAGATGGGGTAGCCTGAGCCAGCCCAGGTAGTACTCCCCTGCCTGCCCCGGGTAGGTAAGGCGGGCCTGCTCCTCGGGAAATAGCAGGGCCTCGAAGGCCAGGGGGGAGGCCCAAAAGGGGGCGTGGGCGGTGCGCTTGAGGAACTCCTTGAGCTTTAGGGGATTGCTGAAGAAGCCATAGCGCAGGCGCTCATCCAAGCTTTCCAGGCGGCCGAACCATCCCTTCTGGACCAGCTCCATGCGCTTAAGGCGAAGCCGGGCATACTGGGCCAGGGAAAGCACCTCCCGGGAAAGCCCCAGGGCCACCAGGAGCCTCGAGGCCACCACGTAGTCCTGGTACTCCCGGTAGGGGTCCACACGTCCAGGATGCCACGGGGAAAGGGGATAGGATGGTGGTATGGATCGCAAGGCATGGGTTATGCGGGCGGTGGAGGGGTCGTGTCAAGAGTTATGTGTAAGAGTCTGTGTACGGGGGGCATACCGCTCCTGAAGCATCTTCTCCAGCACCTCCTTCACCTCCGAGAACCCCTTTAGTTTCCGTTCTGCCCACCTCCCTTCCTGCCTCTCCGACTCCAGGTAAAGAAGCTTGTACACCGCCTCTTCCTTAGGAAACTTGTGGTCCCGCACCTTCGTCCCCCGCCGTAGCTCCCGGATAAACCGCTCCATCAGGTTGGTGCTCCGCAGGTACGGCCAAAGCACCTTGGGGTACCCGTAGAACCGCAGGAAGGCCCCCGAATCCTGTACCCAAAGCCCCACCACCCCCGGGTACCGCGAACCCCAGGCGGCCTTCACCTCCTCCAAGGCCCCAAGAGCTTCTTCCCGGCTCTCCGCCCCGTACACCCGCCTCAGGTCCTCCGCCAGCAGGGCCCGGTCCCGGGAGCGCACCTGGGACAGGCTCCACCGCACCCCGTGCACCACGCACCGCTGCCACTCCGCCTGAGGGTAGACCCTGCGGATCGCCTCGGGAAGCCCGGGCAGCCCGTCGGTGATGAAGAGCAATACCCGCCGCAGGCCCCGCTGCCAAAGCTCCCCCAGGACCCCCTCCCATCCCAGGGCGCTCTCCGTGGGCAACAGCCAAAACCCCAGGACCCGCCTCTCCCCATTAGGGGCGATGCCCAGGGCCACATACACGCTTTCCCGTACGATCCCTTCTCCTTCCCTGAAGACCTTTAGGGAAAGCCCGTCCAGGTAGACGAAGGCCATCTCCTCGGGCAAAGGCCGGGTGCGGAAGGCTCCTGCCGCCTCCAGGACCTCGTCCGTCAGGGCGCTCAGGGTCTCGTGGGAGTAGCGGTGGCCTAAGAGCAGGCTCAGTATCTCGGCCGCCTTGCGCTGACTGACCCCGGCGGCGTAAAGGGCTACCGCCACTTCCCCCACGTCCACCAGGCGGCGGACGTAGGGCTTAAGGAAAGCCGGGTAATACCGAGATTCCCGATCCCTAGGGACCTTCAGGTCCACCTGGCCAAAGGCGGTCTCCAGCTTGCGGGGGTAGTAGCCGTTCCTGCGGCCTCCGTGCACCTGCAAGAAGGCCGTCCGGTCCAGCTCCAGAACCGTCTGCAGAACCTCGGCTACTGTCTCCCGCACCGCTTCCCTCAGCAAGATCCGCAAGGTATCCTGGTCCACGGGGCACCTCCTCGTGCTAAGGTGTGCCCCCCTATTAAACACGGACCCTTACACATAAATCCTTACACGACCGGTGGAGGCTTTGCGCTTTGCCACCTTCAAGGAGATCCAGCGCTACCTGGACGAAGAGGGGGAAGCCTTCTCCAAAAAGGAGCTGGAGGATACCCTCAAGGCCCTGGTGCAGGAGGGAAAACTGGAGGAAAAGGACGGCACCTACCGCCTGGCCCGCAAGAAGGGGGGCGAGGAAGCCTTCGAGAAACTCTTCGGGGACTAGCCCAAAGAGGGTGGGGGGCCTTAGCGGGAGTAGTTGGGGGCCTCCTTGATGACCACCACGTCGTGGGGGTGGCTTTCGATGAGGCCCGCCATGGTCATGCGCACGAAGCGGGCTTTTTGCCGGAAGGTTTCTATATCCGGGGCCCCCACGTAACCCATGGCGCTCCTCAGGCCGCCCACGATCTGGTAGAGGACATCGGCCACGGGGCCCTTATAGGGCACCATGCCCTCGATGCCTTCGGGTACCAGCTTCTTGGCCTCGGTCTCCCCTCCCCTTCCGGGTTCCTGGAAGTAGCGGTCAGCGGAGCCCTGCTTCATGGCCCCCAAGGAGCCCATCCCCCGGTAGAGCTTGTAGCGGCGCCCGTCCTTCAGCACCTCCTCCCCCGGGGCCTCGTCGGTGCCCGCCAGCATGCTCCCCAGCATCACCGAATGGGCCCCCGCCGCCAGGGCCTTGGCCACATCGCCGGTGTACTTGATGCCTCCATCGGCGATGATGGGCACATCCAGGTCCATTACCCCCGCCACCGCCTCGAGGATGGCGGAGATCTGCGGCACCCCCACCCCGGTCACCACCCGGGTGGTGCAGATGGAGCCGGGGCCGATGCCCACCTTCACCGCATCCGCCCCCCGTTCCGCCAGGGCCCTTGCCCCTTCCCGGGTGGCCACGTTGCCGGCAATGACCTCCACCTTGTCGCCGAAAGTTTCCTTCAGGTAGGTGAGGGCCTCGAGGATCCCCTTGGAGTGGCCGTGGGCCGAGTCCAGGACCAAGACGTCCACCCCGGCTTCCACCAAGGCGGCGGCCCTTTCCGGAAGGTCCCGGCTCGCCCCCACCGCCGCCCCCACCAAAAGCCGGCCCAGGCGGTCCTTGGCGGCGTTGGGGTACTGCTTGCGCTTCACGATGTCCTTTAGGGTAAGAAGCCCCTTGAGCCTACCCGCCTCGTCCACCAGGGGAAGCTTCTCCACCTTGTGCTTGCGCAGGATCTCCTCCGCCTCCTCCAGGGTGGTGCCGGGAGGAGCGGTGATGAGGCGCTCCAAGGGGGTCATGACCTCGGTGACGGGCCGCTTCAGGTTGCGCTCAAAGCGCAGGTCGCGGTTGGTCACCAGGCCTAGAAGCTTCCCGTAAAGGTCCACCACGGGAAGCCCCCCGATGCGGTACTCCCGCATGAGGCGTTCGGCGTCCTCGAGGGTGGCGGTGGGAGGCAGGGTGACGGGATCCTGGATCATCCCCGCCTCCGAGCGCTTCACCCTGCGCACCATGCTGGCCTGGGCCTCGATGCTGAGGTTCTTGTGGATCACCCCAAGCCCCCCTTCCCGGGCCATGGCGATGGCCATCTCCGCCTCGGTCACCGTGTCCATGGCCGCGGAAAGGATGGGGATGTTGAGGTGAAGCTTCTTGGTGAGCCGCGTCCTCACCGAAACCTCCCGGGGTAGCACTTCCGAGTACCCGGGGAGGAGGAGAACGTCGTCAAAGGTGAGGCCTTCGTAGAGGATCTTACCCTCGTACATGTTCTTCAGGCTATATGCCCCCCTGACCTCCCGTCTAGGGCCAAGACCCCGAAGTCCACCCCACGCAAAAGTCCCACTCCTTAGGGGTCCGCTTTATCCGTTTATCCGGATACCCATACCTTCGTGTGCTACCTCATAGCTCCCCCCTAGCCATTTTCAAGAGCACCCGGCTACGGATGAGGTTGTGGACCAGCAGGATGAGGTTCACCCGGGCCACTAGACCCCAGTAGGACCGAACCTCTATCCGGTGAAGCCCCAAAGAGCGTACCATCACGCTAAACCGGGTCTCGATCCAGTTGCGTACCCTCCCCAACAAGCTACGCTGACGCGTGACCCACTCTCTCCACCCCGTCTCCACCACCTTTCCTCCCCTAAGCCGGTAGGAAGGTGTCTTGACCCCCTGGACCCAGCGGGTCACGCGTCAGCGTATCTTGTACCCCCGGTCACCAAGGACCGCGGGTAAACCCTCCAGAAGCTCCCCTGCCCAGGTCTCCCGGGCATTCCCGGGAAGAAGAGTCCAACGAAAGAAGAGGCCCCGCTCGTTCATCACCGGCACAAGGACGTACCCGCCAAAGGCTCCCAGGGGACCCACCCCCACCGCGGCCTCAGGAAGAGAGAGGCCGTGGATACGGTGGCCGTGGGCCAGGGGGATGGGCTTGAGGTCTACCACCTGGAGCAGGCTTTGTCCCCCGGAGAGCTTTAAGGCGAGGTGGGCCAGCAGCCCATGAGCCTTCTGGATGCTTCCCCGTCTAGGGGAACATCTTGCGGATCCGGTAGAAACGGGAGAGGTGGGGGAGGGAGGGGAAGTAAGCCTTCAGGGTACCCCCCTTTCGGATATTCACCTGCATATGCATTGACACGCCAACAAGGAAGGGGCTTGGATAAATGTGTGGGAACACCCAAGCCCCCTCCCAGCTTACCAGAACTCCCCGAGTGGCAACTGCGCACACTGATCCGCTCCCTCCAGGTCCCAGAACCTGGCCCCAAACCCGGTCGCCCCAGAACCTACACCCACACCCATCTCCTACGCATCCACGTCTACCGCGCCTTTATGGGCTGGTCCGTGGAACGCATGCTACGGGAACTCCGACGAGATCCCTCCCTGTGCCGGGCCCTGGGCCTGCCCGGCGTTCCCAGCCGGGCCACGGTAAGCGAGCGGAGTAAACACCTCCCCTGGCAGGCCCTTTGGCAAAGGCAAGGGGGGGAGAAGACCAAAAGAAGGGTCCTGGCCTTAGACGCCACCGCCCTGCCTGCTCAGGCCACGGACCCCGAAGCCCGTTGGGGGAGGGATTCCAAGGGGCAGTGGGTCTACGGGTATAAGCTCCACCTGCTTTTGGACCTGGACACGGGGGAGATCCTGGCCCACAAGATAGCCCCTACGGGGCTGACCTCCGTGACCCCGGCTAAGTGCCAACCCCTTATCATCTCAACATGGCGGCCCCACTTCGGATCCAGCTGACCCCTGAGGAGGACCGGCTCCTCCTGGAGCTCTCCCTGGACCCAAGGACCCACAAGAAGACCCGCCTGTGGGCCATGATGGTCCGCCTGGCGGCCGAGGGCTGGACCGCCCCAAAGATCGCCCAGCACTTCCACAAGGACCGCACCACGGTCTACCTCGTCCTCCGGCGCTTCGTGAGGGAGGGTCTCCAGGGCCTCGCCTACCGCAAACCCCCGGGAGCTCCCAGGAAGTTCACCCCCGAGATGGCCGCCTTCGTGGAGGAAAGGCTGGCCGAGGATAGGGTCTGGACCGCCCCGCAGCTTGCGGCAGCCCTAGCCGAGCGCTTCGGGGTCCGCCTGGCCCCCAAGGTGGTGGCCCGGCACCTGAGGGCCATGGGGTACGTGTGGCGACGGACGCGGTACGTGCCTCCGGGAAAGCCCACGGAGGAAGAGGTGAAGGCTTTCGCGGAGGAGGAAGAGGAAGCAAAAAGGGGGCGGAGGAGGGGGTGATGGAGGTGGGGTACCTGGATGAGAGCGGGTTTTCCCTGACCCTTCCCCCTACCTACGCCTGGGGTCGGAGGGGGGAGGCCAAGGGGGTGCCCCGGGCCTGGGGTTCCCGGGGGCGGGTGAACGTGGTGGGGCACTTGGTGCGGGGACGGGAGGGGGAGCGGCTTTTCTTTGCCCTTTTGGAGGGGCCGGTGCGGTGGGAGGTGGTGCGGGGGTATCTGGACCGGGTGGCCGAAGGTTTAGCCAAGCCCCTGAAGGTGTTCATGGACAACGCGCCCTTCCACCGGTCCCGGGAGGTGGAGGGGAGGAAGGAGGCGTGGCGGGAGCGGGGGCTTATGGTGGCCTACCTGCCGCGGTACAGCCCGCATCTGAACCCCATGGAGAGCGTCTGGCGGCGGGTGAAGGGGTTCCTGATGCCAAGGCGGCACTACGGGAGCGTGGAGGAGCTTAAGGAGGCGGTGGCGCAGGCCCTGAAAGCCCTGGGGGGTGTGGAGTTGAAAATCTTGGGGGAGGGTACTTAACCGGCACGATGGTCCGGTGGGCTGGGCTCTTGTGCGGGGGATAGCCTCTTGGGAAGGGGAAAAGCCCTCCCTGCTCCTTGGGGATTCTGCCTACGATGCCGAGGGGCTTTTTCAGGCTGCAGAGGAGAAGGGGCTTTTGCTCCTTTCTGGGCACAACCGGAGGCGGCTTCAGCGTGGGGCCTACCGTCGGTTGTACCGGCGGAGGTGGGAGGTGGAGACGGTGTTTGGTTTGTTGAAGGGCTCCTTAGGTTTGGCGGCTTGTTTGCGACGGGTGCGGGGCCTTAAGGCGGTTAGTCGGCAGGTGACGGCGGTGGTGACGGCCTTTTCCTTTGTGGCCCAAGTTCTAGCCCGGGAGGGCTTGCCTCCCACCTGGGTGGCCAGGGTGGCAGCGTGAAGGGCCTCGGAGTGAATAACCGAAAGGGGGGGTATCATTAAATAAGGAGGTTCAGATATGACGAGGGTTCTGGCTCTGCTGGTCATGACGCTTTCCATGCTGTTGTACGGGTGGGCAAACTCCATGTCTAGTGGGACGCCTGGCGGTCCGCAAGACAAGGGAGATTGGGTGGAGCTTGCTCCTGGAATGCGTTACCAGATAAAAGAGGGGGGAGTTAACCTAGAATACACCCCGCCCCTCTTTACAGAGGAAGGTGTGAAGCGATTTGAGACCTTTACCCGAGATCAGGCGGCTAGAGCTGCAAGTGAGGAAGAAAAGGAGTTTTGGAATGAACAGATAGCTTTTGTGAAGGAGCAGTATACCAATTGGGCCGACGAGGATCGAGTAGTCAAAATCTTAGAGTACGCCCTGTTGAGCCGCTTCCCCCTCCCCTTGACTGAAGGCGATCGTCAGGCGCTTCGAGTAAAATTGGGGGAGATAGTAAAGCAAATGAAGCAGGGCGTTAATCCCGGAAGCCTTCCGGAGCAGGAATTGCCTGCGCAGCTTAGGGCTCCAGGTGGGGGAATGATGGTCGGCCCAGAAAATTTCCACATTCTTGTTTCAAACCTTGAGCCACAAAGTTTTTTCCCCGCATGTAGCCTGGCGGCCTCTGCTATGCCTACTACCGCCTCACCTGGAGCCAAGGCCTATGCCACAGCGAGCTGTAGCACAAACTCAATCATCTGGGGGTCTGTGGAGACAAGGACCTCGGCGAGGGCTGGTAATGATTGGCCCCCACCCTGTTCCGATTCCGGATGGCCCTTCTCCCAATGCATGAGCGTAGCTTATGGCAACACAAATTGCCAAAGCTATGCCTGGGCAGGTTACTACTATCAGTGGCAAGACCTTAGGTATTATAGCGATAGGCGCTCCAGCTCTAACAGTAGCTGTAGATGAGCGGCTTCCAAGCTCTGCCTTCAGCTTGGCTTCTTTTCCAGGATCCCCCTTCCCAGGACCCCAGGAGACCTTTTCCCCTTTCCTGGCCGCCTGAGGTCCCTCCCCCTTTTCCGCAACCCCTTCAGGGAGGCCTCAGAAAGGTTCCTTATAGCCTGGTCGCTTTCCGGTGACCTCCTCCCACCCCTAAAGGGGCGGGCTTCCCCCTTCAGCGGGTGCTTTCCCGAAGGCAAACACCTCGTGGAAGCTTACGCGGATATGGGGAGAACTCCCCAAAATCCGCATGGCGGCTTCCCTCTCCAGGGGCTTCAGTTCGGACCGGTCCAGCCCTACGGCCTGATTGGGGCTCTGGCCAAGCCCCTTCCGCTTGGCTTCAAGGAAGGCCCTTCTCAGGTGCTCTTTCTTGGTCTTAGTGAAGTTCTACAGCTTGAGCTGGAGGATGGTGGGCTTTAAGGCCTTTCTCCGCTCCTTCGTTTGGCGGAGGCTCTCCTTGATGCGCTCAGCCTTGGTCATGCCCTCCACCACAGTATACCGTGCTGCCTTCCCATCCCTCCCCGGTGGGGGAGTCCATGTATCCCCGGTTTGAAAACCGGGGGATTATAGCTCCCCCACGCCCCCTCTTTTCTCTAAACGGGATAACCTTCTTGTTCTCCGCCCTGCTCATCCTTACCCTGCCGGCAAGCCTCCGGGTGGAACGGGAAAACACTCCCACCAGCCCCCTGGGCGATATTCGGGAGGGAACCCTCTGGTTGTGGCGGGATGGCCCCCTGCGCTACGCCCTGCTCCTAGGGCTTTCGGCCGCGGTGTCCGGGGCCCTGGTATTGGTGGGCACCGTGGGCTTGGTCCGGGGAAGGTTAGGGCTAGGCGAGTTGGAATACGGCTGGACCATGGCTGCCTTTGGCATCGGGGCTACCTTGGCTGCCTTGGTCATGGGCGCTTGGGAAAACCGCATCCCCCGCACCACCTTTGTCCTTCTGGGTGCCTTGGTTTCCAGCCTGGCGGTCCTACCCGCCGACTGGGCCTCCCTGCACCTGCTCCTTTTCGTCTGGGTTCTGGCCGGCGCGGGCCAAAACTGGGTTAACCTTCCCACACAAGCCCTGATCGCTGACCGGACCCCTGAGGCCCTCCAGGGGCGGGTTTACGGAGCCCACTTTGCCTGGAACCACCTCTGGTGGGTTCTGGTCTATCCCATTGCGGGATGGTTGGGAACCCACTTCCCTGATGAAGCCTTCCTCTACGGTGGTCTCGTGGCCCTTGGCCTTCTTTTGGGGGTGGAGCTTCTCTTTAAATCTTGGAAAAGGCCAAGGTAAAGGGTAGGCTTCATATCCCAGTAGACCCCCCAGCGAGCGCTTCCAACAAAAACCCCCCGGGAATCTCCCCGGGGGACCTGCTGTGGTGGGCGATGGTGGACTTGAACCACCGACCTCACGCTTATCAGCACTAAAAGGTCGAGAGGCAAACTAAAGCAAGCGTGACCGATTTCCCTTACTGGAGGGCCTTTTTTCGCCCAGCTTTGGAGGCGGATCGATCCCGTTTGTTGCGGTTCTGAAGGTGTAGCAAGGTGTCAAGGGGAAGGGCCGCTTCTTTGAGGTCTTCGTCCATAAGCTGCTGGTAGACCTGGAGGGTGAGCTTCACGTCTTTATGCCGCAGGCGGGCAGCCACCACCTTCGGCGGGAGGCCGGCCCGGAGGGCCAGGGAGGTGTACGTGTGCCGCAGGCCGTGAAGGTTGAGGGGGCTCACCCCTGCTTTGGCCTGAAGTTCCTGGAAGGTGCGCATCACGTTGCGGTACTGGAGGGGCGTCCCCCGGCGGGAGGGGAAGATGAGGCCGTGTTCCTCCCAATCATCCCCAGCCTGGGCCTTCTCCTCTTCGAGGCGGCCCTGCCAATCCGCCAAGAGGGCTTGCGTGCTGGGGTCTAGGTAAAGGTAGCCGTGGGAATTGGCCGTCTTGGGAGGTCCTAGCGTCCCGTCCCGGCGGAGGGTATGGCGCACCCAAAGGCGCTCCCCTTCCCAGTCCTCCCAGCGGAGGGCTAGGGCCTCCCCTATCCGCAGACCGGTGGCCAGCATAAGCCGGAAAAGGGTGTGAAGGCGGTGATCCTTGGAGGCCTCCAGGAACCTGGCCACTTCTTCCGGGGTCCAGGCCCGTGCCGGCCTTACCGCACCCCCTTCCGGTGGATCTACGGCGTCCATAGGGTTGGAAGGGATTAAATCGGTGCGGACGGCATCCCGTAGGGCGGCCCGAAGGAACTGGTAAATGTGGCGGCGGTGCGAAGGGGAAAAGTGGGCTAGATTAGCGAAAAAGGCCCGAAGCTGCAAGGAGGTTAGGCGTGGCAAGGGGATGCCCAGGAGGGGTTCCAGGTGGCCCATGTAGACCCGGTAGTTGCGGATAGTGGTGGGGCGAAGCCCTTTCCGCAACGCGCGTTCTTCTACCCAGTGAAGGAGCCAGTCCCCCAGCTTCAATCCAGATGGATCCGGTACGGTGCCGGTCCACGCTTTGGGAAGGAGGCGGGCTAGCTTCTCAGCCACTTCCTGGCGGGTACGGCCATAGACCCACTTTTTGCGCTGGCGGCCGTCCGGGGTGTACCCGAGGGTCACGAAGCCGGCCCAGCGGCCGTCCTTGCGCTGGAAGATGGAGCCTTCTCCCCTGCCTCGTTTACGCTTCATAGGCGGCTTTTGCTCAAAAACCTCTGTCAGTTCCAATCAGAAAGCCAGACCTTCAGCCGGCTATCTGCATCTGGCTTGATGAGGTAGTAAGTGCTGAAGGCTTTGTTGAGCACTTCCTTGGGGGGCCTGTCTTGGCAAACCAGGGTTTGCTGCCACTTCTTGCTGACGTAGACTTCGGCCATGTCGGGCAGGGCTTCCACGGCGGTGATCCGCATGGGTTCAAGCTCTTCGGTCCGAAGCACGCACCCCCGGCTCTGGCGTTCCCGGATGAAGGGGAGAACCTTCCGTTCCAGGAAGTCTGCGAAGGCCCACTCGTAGAGGGGGGCCCAGTCGTTGGTGCTCAAGGCGTAGCGATAGGCTGAGTCGTACCCTTTCGCCACGGCCTCGGGTGAGGAGACCGGGCGTTTGGCCTTTTGGGGCGAAGACCCCTGCGTCAAAAGGAAGAGGAAACCGAGGACTATCAGGATGGCGATGCCCACGTAAAGTGTTTCCTTCCGGGTTTGGGCAAGCCAGTTTTTGAAGTGGATTGCGAGGCCATCCCAAAATCCCGGAGACTTTGGCGCTTCCCAAAGACCGAGCTTGCGCATGGCGGCCTCGGAGGAAGCCGCCTGGTATAGAAGCCTCAACTCCTCGGGTCCCCAGGTCAGCACCCCTAGGGCTTCGGCGTTTTCCAGCGCCGGCTTGGTGAACCCCGAGGGGCAGATGAGGATGCCCTTGTGGGTCCTGTGGAGGTCTTTGGCCGCATGGGTCAGCCTCACCAGGTTGGCATCTGCGGGCGTGGAAAGGTTTTTGCACTGGATGAGGTAGCGCTTGCCCTGGGGGCTTATGGCTTCCACGTCAAGGCCGTTGTCCGGGGCGTTGGTCTGGCTTGGGCGGGAGGCCTTCCACCCGGGCAGGCGGGCGAAGAGGGCCTGGACCACCACCTCAAGAAGCTCCCCCCTATCCGCCTGGACCAAATAGGCCGGGTCCTCAAGCAGTTTTAGCAGCGGATCGGGCCTCATTTGACTTCGTGGGAAAGACCCCCCTATGAGCCAAGATTCAGTCAAGGTGCCTATTGTTTCTGGGCGTTCCATTCAAGGTAAACGCTCACCATGTTCTGGTTGGAAGGGCACTGGCTCGTGAGGGGGCTGATGGTTTTGCCGATGAAGTAAGTGCCTTGTATCCGACCTTCAAAAGCGATTGAAATGACGGAGTTTCCAGACTGGGAGCTAAATACCATGTTGCCGTTTATGGTGCCGTCCTGTCTTATTTGCGCGGTCACGTCTCCGTAAGCGGCGGGTTGCCCGGGGGTATAAGCTCGGACGGTGCCCGACACATTTGAGCCGCTTTGGTTGAGGGAGAATCTTAACTCCCCTGTGTTTATCGGGTCTTCAGGGCAATCTGCTTTGTTGAGGGGGCGAGTTTTAGCCGTGAGGTCAAGCCACGTGCCGGTGGCGTTTATGGGCGGGTTGGAGCTGCATGCCGCCAGTACCAGGCCGAAGACCACTAAACCCCACCGTATTCCTGATGGTTTCATATCACTTCACCTCCCGGATGCTGATCTTCCGGTAGACCTCCCCAATCACGCGCACTTCCTCGGGTTCCAAAAGCGGGCCTTTCGGGTTGTCCGAAATCAAAATCCAGCGGTTGCCAAGCTTGCGGGCCCGTTTGATGGCGATGCCGTCCCCGATGATCTCCACGGCGTAGACCCGGCCTTCCCGGAGGTCCTTGAGGTTCTGGTCCACCAGCACCAAGTCCCCGTCCCGGAGGCCGTCTTCCTCCCCGGTGTCCATGGAGTCTCCATCCACCTGGATGAGCACGGAGCCCGGGCGCACCAGGGGGCGGGGGACGGGCATGCTCCCGGACTCGGGCCAGGGCCGCCCCGCCACGCCGGAGCCCACCACGGGCACCCAGACCACATCCTCCCGAGGCTCCCCCGAGGGGCGGTAGACCAGGGGCACGTCCAGGCCCGTGGCTTCGGCGAACTCCTCCGGGGTCCAGCGGAGGGCGCGAAGCAAAGCAAATAGGCGTTCCGCTTGAAGCTTGGTGGGCAAACTGGAGCCTGTTTCTAAGGCGGAAATCATGGTTTGGGAGACTAGAGGCTCCGGTCCATCCAAAGCAGTCAGTTCTGCTAGACGCTCTTGGGTCAAGCCTAGTTCTTCGCGCCTTCTGCGCAAAGCTTCGGCCCATGGCGGCCTAGACTTAACCCTCACGGCCACGTCTCCAATGTATTGGAGAAGCATGCCCTCACTTTACTAGGCGCATCGTTACCAATGCTTGACTAATCATTAATGTGCTGGTAAGGTGTGGGTATGCAGGTCTACAGGGTAGACGAGGTAGCCCGCATGTTTAAGGTCAGCCGCATCACCGTGCTGAGATGGATAAAGAACGGCAGGTTGCGAGCCCGCAAACTAGGCAAGGGTTACAGGATTACGGAGCAAGACCTGGACCTTTTTTTGAACGCAGATACCAATGGATTGGTAAAAGGGGGTAGCCGTGATTGAGCTGGCGGCCCCCTACTTTCTCCTCGCCCTCGCCCTCTACGCCCTGCTGGGCGTCTACGTGCGGGCCCGGTACGGCCAGCCCGGGCCCGCCCTGGCCGCCGCCATGGCCTTCCTGGCGGGGCTCATGGCGGCGGTGCTGGTGGTGCTGGCCGTGGGAGGTGGAAGGTGAAGCGGGAAGCGTTCAAAGCCTTAAACGACTACCCCACCTGGCCCTCCAAGGGCTCCTGGCTCCACGCCTGGGGCCTGGACGTTTTGGGAGGCCTTCTTGCGGGGCTGATCCTGGGCCTGGCCCTCATGTTCGCCCGGGTACCGGAGGGGTGGTAGCTATGCGGCTTTTGCGGCTCAAGGAGGTTTCGGAGCTTTACGGCATCCCGATGGACAGCCTTTATCGGGCAGCCCGGTCGTCTCCGGCTGATCCCCATCACCTTCCCCATGTACGCCTGGGGGCGGGCGGAACCATCTGGACTCGGGAGGACTGGGTAGAGGAATGGCTGACGCGCATGCGGTCGGATGCCGGCATTCCGCGCCGGCGGTGGTCCAGCGCGAAGGACCTGCAAGCGGAGATAAAGCGCCTGGAGCAGCGCTTGGGAGGTGAGTGATGAAGGAGCGGTTGGAAAGGGCTTTGGGGATTGCGTTGGATCGGGCAAAACGGGAGATGCGGGCGTTGATTGGACGGGCAGACAACCCCCCTGTTATCGCCTTGGCCCTGGATCGGATGGCGGCTGAGGTTGATCCCGTGGCCGAGCCTGCTCGGGCTTTGAACGCCTTTGACCGCCATCTTGGCCTGGACCGGCTGGCCTCATGGGCAGACGTGCAGCGCGTGCTGAATGCGCTCGAAGCGGTAGAAGAGGCCGAGGGAATACGGCATGTATCCATCCGCATCGCCGAGCTGCTCTATAAGGGCCAGGAGATTTCCGAGGAAGCTGTTAAGGCGGAACGGCTGCTCATGCGCTTGCAGGAGTTGGGGTACGAGGTGACCGTTTGGCCAGAGCCTCGCGATTCATCGTTGGAGTCGTGGGAATGGATTGCCATGGCCCTAGTGGAAGGCGTTGAGGTGGCGGAGGCCTGGGGAACGAACCATGACGAGGCCATCGTGGCCCTGGCCCGGGAGCTTGGCCATGCGGAAGCGGCTGACTAAAGCCCAGTTGTACGAGCAGGCCAAGAAGGCCTTCTTCGCCTTCCACGTCTATCAGAACCCGGATGGTCCGGGCTGGATCGCGCACGGGGTCCACCGCGAGTACCGGAGCATCTGGGCGGCCACAGGCGAAACGGAACGGCAGGCCATTGAGAATCTCTTGTTTGCAAAGGAGCAATCATGATCCAGTTCCCTCCCGATATGCCCGAGGACATCCGGGCCCAGCTGGAGGAAGTGGCTCGGAAGTCCCCAAAGATGGCGGAAGGCCTCTTACGGATCTGGCAGGCCAAGAAGGAGCGGGAAGCCAAAGCCCAGGCCGCGACAAAGGCCAGGGTTGGGGAGGCGGACCAGGCAGAGGACTCCCCTCCCCCCGTTTCCTGGAAAGCGACCCGTGTTGAAACGGCAGAAAAGGCCCCTCAGGTGGAGGCCCCGGAGGAAACCACCAGCCCCTCTCCAGTGCCCCAGGCCGACCCCACCTGGCGGGACGTGCGGGCCTTTGAGTGGCAGGACCTCCTCACCAAAGCAGAGGACCTCCTAAAGCGCTGGGGCCACTGGAAGCTCCTGGGCCCTCTGGCCCCCATGGTCCGCCTCCTGGTGGCCCACGCCATCCGCCTCGGGGCCCGCCAGGACCCCAGCCGGGAGGCCCACGTCTTCCTAGCCCAATGGGAGATGGCGGCCATGCTGGGGGTGTCCGAGCGCACGGTGGAGCGCTGGCTCCACGACCCCCGGTACGAGCGCTACCGCCAAGCGGCCCGCATGTGGATCGCTTGGGAAACCTGGTACACGGACGGGGAGGCCCTCGAGAAGGCCCACGCGGTCCGAGGGGGCACCCTATGGCGGGTCCGGGTGCGGCCCGTCTTCCGCGATAGAGGCCTGAAGGTCCTGGCCCCCTACCTGCGCTTCCCTTGGCGGGACCTGAAGGAGGACAAAGCTAAGGGCAAAACCGCAAGGGTCTTGAGCGCCCCGGACTCAGTGTCGGGATATAAAGAGGGTCTTCTTCTAGGACAAGGAATAACTCTCCAAGGTGTAGTAGGTGCGCCGTTAGCCACCCTGGTTCAAAAACAAAACCCGTTACTTCCCTTATATCCCGACACTGCCCGGAACCTGCGGGCACTCCTCCGGGCGGCCAGCATCCCGGGGGGCCGCGAGGGAAGGCGGCGGTGGGCCCAGGACGTGGCCGCGGCCATCAGCGCCGCCCTTGGGGACGCCCAAAGCTTCCGCTTCTGGCTCCGGGTGGTGTGGGCGGCCCTGAAGGCGGTCCTCTTCGGCGGGGGGGACGGAGCCCTGCGGGTTCTGGCCCGTGTGATCTACATGGCCCAGGAGGCTAAGGAGGACGGCTTTGCCCGCAAGCCCGGGGCCTATGCCCAATGCCTCCTCCGTCGGGAAGGGTACTGGGACCTGGTCAATCCCTTCCGGGCCTTCAAGGTGGGGGTGGTGGCATGAGGCTGGATCGGGTGAACCTGCGGGCAGTTTCGGACATCCTGCGGGCCATGGTGAAGGAGGCCATGATGGAACCGGGGAAAGTGGTCCGCATGGCCCTGCCCACCAGCCCCTCCGATGGCGTGCAGATCTTCGTGAAGGTCAGGGACGGGGTGGTCTACGTGGCCCTTCGCCGGCCTGGGGGAAAGGAGGATCCCCGGGAAATGGAGGCCCTGGCCCGGCATATGGGCTTGCGCATCGTCAAGGGCCCGTATGAGGAAAAGGGGAAGCTGGTGCGCCCCGGCTGGGCGGGAAGGAGAAGCTATCTAGTGGCCCAGTGTGCCAAAATCTCCGAATCGGAGAAGCTGGAAGGAGTAGCGTAAAGGCTGGAGTGATCAAGGGGGAGATATGACTCGGACCACCGCGTTGAGCCTCGTGGTTTTGGCCGGCATCATCGGCTATTTCTGGTCCATCTGGCATATCGGAGAACCGCAAGGGAGAGCTGAGGCGGAGATGCAAAAGGTAGAAATGCCCGCCAGTGCGCAAATCTCCCTTTCGGAGAACCGGGAGGCACGGGTGTCCGCATCGGAACTCTGCCACGCACGAATCACGTGGATAACGCGCGCGGGGGCGGAGATCAACTTTGCGTTTGAAGGGGAAGCAGAGAACGTATATGCGCGGTGGCCCTCCGGGGAGTACAAAGCGCGTGTGGCAGACACCTGCACGGGCACGGAGTGCCGCTTGGTGTTGCCGCGGCCTGCCCTCTCGGAGGTGCAGATCGCACTAGATGCGTGTCCGTGGGTAGAAGTGCCTTGACACCTAGAAGCGTGCTATCATGCGGGTGATGGTACTCAAAAAAGGCCGCCCCTCAAAGCGTCTGGTGGAGCTGGCGAGCCGCAAGCGCGATCCCATCCGCCCTGAAAGCATGTCCTTGGCCGAACTCCTCTACTCCCTGCTTGGCAACCAAAAGGCGGCGGAGGCCATCGCCGATGCTCTGAACGGGGATATTCGCAACATCCACAACTGGGACGTGAGGGACTTGGAGGCCCTTCCGGGGGTGGGTCAGGGCACGGTGGGCAAGCTGGTGGCGCTGGTGGAAATCATCCGCAGGCTCGTGCAGAAGCGGTAATCTCCGCGGCGCATCTCCGAGAGGCACCTCCCCCGCGTATCTCCGCCCCGCACCGCCGGGGCGGGCTTTCGTGCGCCCATTGCGCCCGCCCAGCATGGGGGCATGGCGGAGTACCAACGGGTGCCCGTGGGCAAGGATGCGCCCCTGCAGCCGGGGAAGCTCTACGAGCTTGTCCTAGCCCACAAGGGTGGGGACATCTCCCGCGTGACCCGTTCAGGCCTGGAGAAAGCGCTCCAGCAGCGCTACGGCCCCGGGGTCCGGGTCCTGGACTGGGGCAAGCGGGGGGCGGACCTGGTCATCCGCCTGAAGGTGGTGGCCTCCACGCAGAACGCCTCCACGCCACCGGCCTACGGGGGCGGGGGGTGCGGCTCCACCCGGTGCCCGCAGCCCATGGTGTGGTACGGGGGCACGGAGGAGTACGTCTACCCCGCGGTGCTGCCTGTGGTACTCACTGCGGCGGCGGTGGCGGCGGTGCTCTATTTGGTGTGGCGGATCATCTCCGAGCTGAAGGAGGCGGTTGAGCTAGTGCCCGCCCCTGCACGGGGGATCGCCGTGGCGGGAGCAGGGATAGGCGCTGGCGCCATGGGCCTGGCCGCCCTGGGCGTGGTGGCCCTGGCCCTGGTGGGCGGAAGGAGGAGAAGGTATGCCTAAGCGGAAGACCCGGAGGTAGGCCATGTTAAAGCTCCGCTTGCCGGAGGAGCTTTTGGGCGAGAAGGCCGTGCTGGAACAGGAGGGGACTGCAGAAGGGAGCCAGGAGGTGCGGGCCATTCCCTTGGAAGGCCCCCTGGACCCCGTCCTAGAGGAGGCCGTGGAGTCCCAGCCCATGGTGGGAGGGGGGGTATCCGCAGGATCCGCGGAGGCCTTCTCCGGTGAACGGGAGGGCAACGGCCCCGTCCAGGACGCAAACCCACCCCAAACGGCCACACCCCCTGTCAAGAAAACCCCCCTGGGGTTTCTGGCGGCCCTCGGGGCCGGGGTGGCGGTAGTCCTGGGCCTGGCCCTGGGCATGAAGGGAGGAGTGAGTGGAGGCGGTAGCGGAACCCACGCCGGGACAGGGAGCGCCCCCGGGGTCAGTGACCCCCGGGCCCCCGCCCCCAGACTCTGGGAGTGAGCCTGGCTTCCAGCCCATAGACGACACGCAGGTAACCGGGGAGCCCGGCTTCCAGGACCTGCCCCCGGCCCTGGAGCCCGTAATCCCCTTCACCGGGGAGGAGCTGGCGAACGGTACCGCCATGCTCCTGGCCTTGGGCCTGAGGCTCCAGTCCCCCGAGGAGGTGGAGGCCTTCCAGCGGGCCTTTCAGGCCAGCACCTTCCTGCCCCCGGCCCAGGTGCTGGACATGCTCAAGGTGGGGGAAGCACTGGCCCAGTACGGCATCGGGAAAAACCGCTTGCCAGGCATGGGCCAGGCGGAAAACCTGCCCCCTTGGGTGCGGGTAGCCCTGGGCGGGGTGGTGTTGGCCGCGGCAGCGTATGGAGGTGTGCGTGCAGCTATGGAAGTTCGTGCCAGCCGCGCTGGGCCTACTGGGCCTGGCGTGGCTAGGGAGGTGGATGGTGGGCGAGCCTGAGGTGCCCCGCTCGGGGCGCTACTACTGGCCCATGAACCCCAGGAAGCCGCGCCCAGACGTGCGCTTCCTGGACCCCAACTATTACCAGGGGGTGAGGGGGGCGGATGGAAAGTGGCTGGTGCCCCCCGGCTACTGGCACACGGGCATTGACCTGAACGGCCCCGGGGGAGGGGACACGGACTGCGGCCAGCCCGTGCACGCCATGACGGACGGGTACGTGGTCTTTGCGGGCCGCCTGCCCGTGTGGGGCGGGGTGGTGGTCCTCAGGCACCCCCACGCCGGGGTGTGGACGCGCTACGGGCACCTGCGGGATATTCGGGTGAGCCTGCGGCAAGTGGTGGGGGCCGGGGAGATCATCGGCACCGTGGGCAAGATGACCACGGGGGGCTATTGCCACCTGCACTTCGATGTTTTCCACCGCCAACCCCCCGCCAGCGAGGGCCTGTGGGCCTTCTTCCCCCGCGGGGGAGAGGAGGCCCGGCAAAAGGTCCTCACCTATTGCGTGGACCCCGAGGCCTTCTTGGCCAAGCAGGCCCAGGCGGGGAGGCTTTTTGAGCCGACGCGCTGGACCGCCTGAAGGAGGAGAAGATGATGGAGTTCGCCAAGGAAAACGCCTTCCCCCTGGCCGTCCTGGCCGGGGGGCTTTACCTGGGCCTCGGACGGTTGAAAAACCTCCGGGAGGGCAAGGGCTGCCCCAAGTGCGAGACCGCCCAGGCCGTGGTGGCCTTCGCCCTGGCCGCGTGGGCCGGGTGGGAGCTGTGGCAGGCCTACCAGGGCTAGATGGGCATGGGCGGCAGGCAGACCTTCCGCATCCTCATCATCGGTAAGTCAGGCTCGGGGAAGAGCACCCTGGCCCGGCAAATCGTGCAGGGCATGGAAGGCCGCTTCCGCCGCCTGGTCATCGTGAACCGCAAGACGGAGTTCTGGGATCTGGCAGAGGGGCGCTACCGCGTGGGGGAGGAGGGGGACCCCGGGCCTGCCCTCAAGCGCCACACCCGGGTGCACTTCCACGTGACGGGCTATGACCCCCGCCCCTTCCTGGACGCCCTGGGCCAGGAGGTCATGCGATTGAAAGACGTCCTCCTGGTGGTGGACGAGGCCCACCAGTTCTTCCCCAGGGGGCAGGTACCCCGGGGGCTCTTCGAGGTGCTGACGGGAGGCCGCGAGGCCGGCCATTCTGTGATCTTCGTGACCCAGATGATGCGGGGGGCAGTGGGGGGCATTGATCCCGGGGTGCGCCGCCAGGCCTCCCACCTGGTGGCCTTCCGCGTGAGTGAGCCCAACGAGGTGCGGGCTGTGGCGGAGATGTTCCCTGAACTAGGGGAGCGGGTGGCCGCCCTCAAGCGGCCTGAAGGGGGATTGCCCCCTGAGTATGGAGTGAAGGACTTGGACCGGGACCGGGCGGGCCTGATACTGAGGGACCCCCGGGACCCCAGGCGGCGGGTGTACGTGCCGATAGGCTTCTAAACGGCATTTCTCCGCGGCGGAGGTGCAAGGCGCACCTCCGCCATGCCCCTTGGGTGCCCCTTGCTCCTCCCTATGGGCGCACCGGAACGCCCTTTATATGCCCCGTCCTCTTTTTCAGCATGGCCCATGTAAGGAGGGCGAATGGCGGACACGGCGGCAATCGCGGCGCAAGACATGCGCAAGCTGGCCCAGACCTCCAACCCGTTGGAGGTGGTGCAGAACCCCATAGTGGTCTCGGTCAGCCTAGGGGTGCTGGGAGCGTACCTGGCCCGCAAAAGCCTTTACACGTCCCGGCGCGACCTCTTTGGCTGGGCAGCCAAGGGGCCAGATGGGCGCATCCATTACTACCAAGTGGGCCCTGACGGGAAGCCCGACACCACCAAGGAGGTGCCCAACGCCTACACCAACCGCATCTTGCTGAACTTGGGCGGGGTGATCCTGGGTTCCTTGCTCATCAACAACCAGCTCACCCAAGACCCGATGGTGGACTACATCGGCTTAGGCGTGGCGGCGGGGTCGTTCGCGAACCTCGTCATGGCGATTCTGAACATTGACTGAGGAGGTAAAGGGAGATGCAAGAGGCATTCAATCGGATTAAGGCCCTTCGGCCTGGGGCTAGGCCCGTGACCATCCTGCAGTCTGGGCCCGAATTTAAGGAGTACACGGGCACGCAGCGGGTAAAGGTGGGGGAGTTTGTGGTGCCTGCAGGGGCGGCTTGGGTCGTGCCTAACCCTGTGCCCATTATCCTCAAGCTGTACGACGCTTCAGGGAACCAGCTTCCCCATACCACGGATGTTTTCTTCGCCAAGCGCACCAAGGGTTTTGACTTCCCCGAGTTCCTCATCAAGGCCCAGTACGCCAGCTACTATGACCTCAGCGAGGCCCAGCTCAGGGATGCGAAGTTCTACCAGAACATCCTGCAGACCGCATCCCCCCTGCGGGCCCCCACGCCCCCCACGGGCCTGGTCTTCCGGGAGGGGGACACCGTGGAGGTGTACGTGGAGGCCCCCGCAGGCGTCACGGTGAACCTCAATGATCCCAGGACCCGCATTGAGCTTCCGGTGGGCGTGGACAACTCCAACCCCACCCTTTGAGGAGGTGCCATGAGCTTACTTGAACGGATCCGTCGGGGCGTGGGCCAGGCCTTCGGGCGGGGGCTGGACGTCTTCCGGGGGGACGTGCCCCAGGTGCAACCCGCCCAGGCCCCGGTGGCCCCTCCCCCGCCTCCCCCGGCGGCGGTGCAGGTGGGGGTCTGGGGCTTCACCTGGATCGACAACGAGGATTTTGAGGCCACGGGTCTGGCCTACCGGGCCAACGAATACTTCCCTGTGGCCCAAATGCGCACCCCGGAGACTGCCCACTTCCGCATCCTGGCCCAGGAGCGCCGTTTGCGGATTTACATCAAAGGGCAGAAGGTTCTTGCAGGCCAGAACCTGGCTTCTGCCGCCAACCGCACGGTCAACCTGCCTGGTCTCGTGCAAACTCCTCAAGCGAAACCCACGTTGCCCAGCGTGTACCATCCAGAGATCGCCGCTTGGGCCAAAGTGGGCGGGGTATGGCAGGCAATCCCGATCGTGAGCGTTAACTACAACACGGGAGACGTGACCATCCAGGAGCCCGCCGGGGTCACTGATCCTCAGGGCATTGAGGTCTACTACGTGCACGGGGATGGCCAGTTCCGCCTCCGGGTGGCCCGGGACGGGGGCGGGGTGGACGACAGCGCGGCCACGGTGTTCAACCAGTCCTTTGCCACAATGCACGCCATCGACCAGAACAACCTGGAAACCATGATCGCCTGGCCCCAGCAGGTGGAGCTGGTGCCCGGCACCCGCCTGGTGCTGGAGGTCTTCACCCAGAACACCCCCATCGTCTGGAACGAGCGGGCCGGGCACTACATCCAGATCGCGGCCCTGGGGCGGCGCATCGAGGTGCTGGACAAGGGCAGACTCCAGCGCTTGGCGGAGCTGGAAGCCCGGGGCGGCCTCTAAGGAGGGGCTATGTTCAGCATCGGCAACGCCCTTTCCCCGTCTCTCCCCCTCGCGGGCTACACCCCCCCATACACCCTGACTAACGGGACCGGGGCCGGGGCAGCCCCCACGGCCTCGGATCCCCTCTGGCTTCAAATCCTGTACGGCCTGCAGCAGGCTAACTCTATCCTGGACCCCTACATTTTCACCGAGCAGGAAATGGCCCAGACTGAGCTCCAGCGGCTCCAGTATCTGGCCGAGATGGAGAAAGCACGTCAGGCCGGCATTGAAACTCAGCCGCGTGTCCCCATCTGGGCCTGGCTGCTGGCAGGGGGAGCTGTCGTGGTCGTGCTGGTCCTGCTCTTGAGGGAGTAAGCATGGAGATCCTGGCGGGCATTGCAGCTGGTGTCGGCGCAATCGGCAATCTGTTGGATGACTGGATCTTTACGGATCAGGAGCGTATGGCCCTAGAGACCCAACAACAGGTGGCCCAGGCCCAGCTGGAAGCCGCGAAACTGGCTCAGGAACGGGCCATGTTGGAAGCCGCGGCTAAAGCCCGCCAGACCCAGGCCATCATGGTGGCCGCCTTAACCCTTGGGGCAGCCGTCGTGGTGGCGGCATTCATCTGGAGGACAGCATGAACAGCGATACCCTTTTAGGCATCGCGGCTATCGGGGCAGTTGGCATCGGGGGCCTTATTGCCTGGAGGATGTTGGATCCTAATCGCCAGCGGGTGGCCTACGCGCCAGGGCAGCAGGTTCCGTATCCCCCTGGGCAGCCGGCATTGCCCCCATCTCAGCAGCCTGCCCTACCCCCTTCCCAGCAACCAGCTTTGCCCGCACCTGCCCCTACTCCTCAACCTCCCGTAGCTCCGCCTTACTATCCACCCCCTCAGACTCTTCCGCCAACGACTCCCCCGCCAACTCCTACAGTGACCAAGGGGCAGCTTTGCTCTGAAACCAAAGCAAATCTCCAAAAGCTTCAGTCGTTGGCCGATGATGTGCGAAAGAAGCTGAACGATCTGGTGGCAAAGGGGTCCAGTGCGGATGTTAACTGCTGGAGCTACGCCAAGCGGGAGGCGTGCTTCTGGGAAATCTGCTCCCCTGCCCTGGGCGGAAACTACGATGCCTGCATGAAGTACGTAAAAGGCGAGGGGCCGAGCCCCGCTAACCTCTTCAACTTCAATGATTCTCGAGCCGTGGATGCCGCGGCTCAAGAATACAAGAAACTGAAGGATGAATTGGCCACCTACGAAACCCAGATAGAGGCTTTGCGTAAGCAATTGACGCAACTCGCGAGCGAAGGGGTGGTGTGCTAATGGAGTGGAAGGACCTGCTGGACTCCGGCCTGGCGGTGGCGGCCTTCGCCGCCTTTCTAAGGGTGGTGTTCGTGGACATCGCCGAGATGAAGGCGCGCCTGGCCCAGCTGGAGGGAGGCCAGCGGGAGCAGACCCACCTCCTCCAGCGCCTGGTCAACGCCACGGAGGCCCTGGCCTACCGCCAGGGGGTCCGACTAAGGAAGGAGAAGGAGACCTAGATGGATGGGAAGACCTTGATCTTGGTACTGATCGGCGGTGGAGTGGCTGCGTACCTGGCCTATTCCCTGGCAAAAGGGGGACCCAGCTCTGGTACTTCCGGTGGGGAGGCTGGAGGGAGTAGTGGGGGCCAGGCCGCACCCCCGGCGGTGGTGGACTACGGCAATGAACCTGGGGGATTGGCGGGCTTCGGGCTGAGCGACTTGGGGGACAACGCCCTTTGCCGCGTGGCCCCCAGCCTGTGCTCCTGGTACAACCCTGCCCTTGTGCCCCGCCCTGCTCCCGGGCAGCTCCTCTGGTAGGAGGTGGGGATGAAGGCCTTCTGGATAGCTGTGGCTATGGCAGGTGGAGCCCTTGTGGGAATGTGGTGGGCCCGAAAGGGCAAGGAGGCCTCCCCTGCCCCATCCAGCACCCCCAGCGGCGGGGGCACGGTGCGCTGGAAAGACCGATCTTCCGGCTACTCCGAAACCACCATGTGCCCCCAGGTGATCGCCACGTGCAAGGACGGATCCGTGGCCCCCACGCCCTGCGATTGCGCTAGCCGGGGCGGGGTGGCCGGGCTGGGAGCCACGCTATGAGCTGGACGGACTTGGTGCCTCCTGGGAGCGTGTGGGCGGCGTGGGCCCTGCAGGCCGTGGTAGCCCTGGGCGTGGTGGCTCTTCTGGCGGGCCTGCTGGTGCGCCTAGTGGCCGGGATTCCCGTAGTGGGGCCTTTCCTGGCAAGCCTGATCCGCATCCTGGCCTCGAACTATGAGCGCTGGTTGAGCGAAAGGGTGCCCCGCCTGGCGGAGCAGGCCGTGCTAGCCGTAGAGGAGCGCTTCCGCAAGAGCGATCTGCCCGCGCAAGAGCGGGCGGCCCGCAAGCTGGAGGAAGCCATCGGCACCTTGCAGGAGCTTGCGCCTGGCCTTTCCCGGTCTATTGCGGAGAAGCAGATCGAGGCCGCCCTGGCCCGCATCCGGGCCATGGGCATGGAGCAGAAGGCAGGAGGTGGGAAATGAGCTTTCGGGACGGCGTGCAGCTTGGCGCTGGCTTCGTGGTGGGAGCTCTTCTGGTCTGGGTGGGCCTGGCCCTGATCCTGGCCCTCATCGGAGCTCTCGTGGGCGCGCAGAAGGAGTAGGCCGTGGAGAACATCTTCTGGCAGTCCTACAAGCAGGGCCTAGGAGTGGGCCTTGGGCTCCTCACCATCTACCTGGCGGCCCTCATCCTGATCGGGGCCCTTGTGGTGCGTCCCGCACTTGAAAATCTGGGGAACCCTGGGCAGAGTGCCCCTAAAGGAGGTGGTGCGTGCTCAACCTCTTGGGTCTGAAGCAAGAAGAGTTGGCGAGCTTGCCCCAACGTTTTCAAGAGGCCCTGGCCGCCTTGCGGGAGGACATGGCCTGCCTGAAGGACCAGCTCGGGGCGGTGCAGCGCACCCTGGAGTACGAGTTTGGCCGCCCCCGGCGGGATCTCCAGGGCCACGACCCGGCCCGGATGCCCCTGGTGGCCCAGGTGCTGGTGGAAGGGGAGGTGCGGCGCATCGACGTGACTGGCCTCTTGGGCAAACCTGCTACCCGGGGGCACATCGTGAACATCGGGGACGCCAAGGCCCGCCTTTGGTTCACCTTCGGGCCGCAGCGGGTGGGGCCCTACATCCTCCCGCCCGCGGCTGCGCTAGAGTTGTCTTTTGCTCTAGAAGTGCTGGAGATCTCTGACGCCGGGGAAGGACCTGTCGTGGTTCAGTTCCTCATGCAATGAGGAGGTAAACATGCCAGCCAAAATAGCGATATTGCTTACCCCAATAGTAGCGGGTGGATTGTTTGGATACGCACTTGCCCGAAGGCGCAAATCACAAAAACTAGAAAAAGACAAAGAGATTCCGCTTCCGGTTAGTGAACAGGCTCCTCCTGATCGAAGCCCTGTTGAGCAGTCTCGCCCTTGGGAAAATGCGCCTTTGTCTAAAGACTCATTAAACTACGCCGGACCGATCCCCGATGTTCCCAAATCGTCTGCCGATGCATGTGAAGAGCACATGGTGAAAATGTATGGGCCAAACTGGAGGGAGGTTTTCAGAAAAAGGATTGAAGAGTATCCATGGCGTTCGAAAGATGGGAAACGAAACGCACTAACTACGTTAGACGCGATGTGTAGAAAAGGACATTTGTGGGAGTTAGGGCTTGTGAGCCTGACTAACTTAGCTCAGGTTGACCGATCTGCATACTACGATGAGGTGTCAGAGGAAGCGCGAACCCTTCAAGATGAGCTGTACCAAGCCGTTTTACGTCTAGAAAACCCCGGCTTTTACAACACTACCCACAGCGTGGCGGAGTCGTTAGCGGCGGACGTGATTCATAAAACAAAACAGGCGGGGTTTGGGCCATGCATTTTCTCGTGGGAATACCAAGGGAGAAGCATGCCCACGTTGCAGTCGTACTACCAGCGTGTCCTAAATGCCTACTGGCCTGACGGCAACTTTGAGGCGTGTGGCGGTCGTGTCAAGAGTTATGTGTAAGAGTCTGTGTACGGGGGGCATACCGCTCCTGAAGCATCTTCTCCAGCACCTCCTTCACCTCCGAGAACCCCTTTAGTTTCCGTTCTGCCCACCTCCCTTCCTGCCTCTCCGACTCCAGGTAAAGAAGCTTGTACACCGCCTCTTCCTTAGGAAACTTGTGGTCCCGCACCTTCGTCCCCCGCCGTAGCTCCCGGATAAACCGCTCCATCAGGTTGGTGCTCCGCAGGTACGGCCAAAGCACCTTGGGGTACCCGTAGAACCGCAGGAAGGCCCCCGAATCCTGTACCCAAAGCCCCACCACCCCCGGGTACCGCGAACCCCAGGCGGCCTTCACCTCCTCCAAGGCCCCAAGAGCTTCTTCCCGGCTCTCCGCCCCGTACACCCGCCTCAGGTCCTCCGCCAGCAGGGCCCGGTCCCGGGAGCGCACCTGGGACAGGCTCCACCGCACCCCGTGCACCACGCACCGCTGCCACTCCGCCTGAGGGTAGACCCTGCGGATCGCCTCGGGAAGCCCGGGCAGCCCGTCGGTGATGAAGAGCAATACCCGCCGCAGGCCCCGCTGCCAAAGCTCCCCCAGGACCCCCTCCCATCCCAGGGCGCTCTCCGTGGGCAACAGCCAAAACCCCAGGACCCGCCTCTCCCCATTAGGGGCGATGCCCAGGGCCACATACACGCTTTCCCGTACGATCCCTTCTCCTTCCCTGAAGACCTTTAGGGAAAGCCCGTCCAGGTAGACGAAGGCCATCTCCTCGGGCAAAGGCCGGGTGCGGAAGGCTCCTGCCGCCTCCAGGACCTCGTCCGTCAGGGCGCTCAGGGTCTCGTGGGAGTAGCGGTGGCCTAAGAGCAGGCTCAGTATCTCGGCCGCCTTGCGCTGACTGACCCCGGCGGCGTAAAGGGCTACCGCCACTTCCCCCACGTCCACCAGGCGGCGGACGTAGGGCTTAAGGAAAGCCGGGTAATACCGAGATTCCCGATCCCTAGGGACCTTCAGGTCCACCTGGCCGAAGGCGGTCTCCAGCTTGCGGGGGTAGTAGCCGTTCCTGCGGCCTCCGTGCACCTGCAAGAAGGCCGTCCGGTCCAGCTCCAGAACCGTCTGCAGAACCTCGGCTACTGTCTCCCGCACCGCTTCCCTCAGCAAGATCCGCAAGGTATCCTGGTCCACGGGGCACCTCCTCGTGCTAAGGTGTGCCCCCCTATTAAACACGGACCCTTACACATAAATCCTTACACGACCCGTGTGGCCCTCACGATTACTTCAAAGACATAGAGAGGGTAACGTTGCAACGCTGGAATAGCATGTAGCAATGGTAACTGCCAAAACGTACAAACGGGGCGACACTTTCGCCCCCGAGGTGCGCCCAGCCCCCGGCCCTCGGAGCATGGGGGACACCGGGGACGGCTCCTATGCCACCCTCTACGGCTACGCGTGGGCGGGCCTCCTGGACCGCGTGGAGCGGCGCTTCCGCCTCTTCCAGGCCCAGGTGCCCGGGGAGGGCCCCTGGCCCTTGCACGACTCACGGGGGGCAGAAGTGGCGGTGTGGGTGGAGGTGGAGGTGCCTCCCCTCCCTCACCCGGTGGAGGAAGTCGCCCATATGGCCCTGGCCTTTGACCAGGCGGCCCGGCACGTGGTGGCCTACGAGCGGGAGGGGGAGGTCTGGGTGCGGCAGTGGGACCCCCTTAGTCAGTCCTTCGTTCAGCGGGGCCCTTTCCCGGGCGTGGACCCCGTCCTCATCCAGGACGCCACCATTGGCTACTACCCTCCGGACTCGGACGTGCTCCTCTTCCATCTCTCCCCCGACCGCACGAGCCTGGCCATGCGAGTCCAGCGGGAGCTGTACGCCACGGCCCACACCATCCAGACCTTTGACCAACCTGTGGTGCTGGACCAGGCCGTAGCCTTGCCCTACCAGGTGGAGCTGTTGGGAAGCTTCTTGGACGCCCTGGGGGCCACCGGCTACGCCGTGCGGTCCGAGATATATCCCGTGCGGGTTGAGGACGCTCTGGGCCCGGCCAGCCTCTCCGCCCCCACCACGGGCGATTACATCCCCATCGTAGTCACCCTGGACCTCGGGATGGAGGACTTAGGCCAAGCTACCCTTACCGCTCCCGCTACTGGGGACTACATCCCCATCGTGGTCATCGTGGACCTCGGGACGGAGGGCATTGGCTCGGCCACCCTATCGGCACCCGCCACGGGGAGCTACGTTCCTATCGTGGTCGTTCAGAACCTTGGGACGGAGAACCTTGGCACCGCTACCCTCTCCGCCCCGACCACGGGAACCTACGCCCTGGTAGTGGTGGTCGTGGACTCGAGAGGGGCAAACTACTTCCCCCCTGGCTACGAAGCCCTGGGTTCGGCTACCCTCTCTGCCCCAACCACAGGGAGCTACGAACTCGCCTAAGGAGGAAGCATGGGAAAGATTATCGTGCCCGGCAAGGAAATCCTGATACCGAGGGTTGTGGTGCGGCCCCTTCTGCCGCCGCCACCGACATTCAGCGCCCGCCTGCAACCGCAACACCTGCATTGGCAGGTGGGGCGCTATAAGGAGCGCCTGACCTCCGGCCCGGGCGGGCTCGGAAGGGAGAAGATTTGGGTCGTTGAGAAGGAGGCCGAACAGCACAACCTCATCTTGACCCAGACCTATGACGCGCTAATACCGAGCAGCGGATTTGCCTCGCTCGCCGACTACGCCGTAGTGGGCACGGGCTCAACGCCACCGAATGCGACCCAGGCGGGGTTAGTAGCCGAAGTAGCGAGGACGAACGCCGGAGTAAGCGGCGAACCCGACACGATTGCGCGCCAGTCCACCTCCGGCCCCGGGGTTGGAACATTCATCATCACAAAGAAGCGCGAGTTCACCGAAGCCCAGGTGGGCGGCAGAAACCTCACCGAGTGGGGGTTCAGTCCCTCCGGTAGCGCAGGGGGCAACCTGATGACCAGGGAGCTGTTCCGGGACGGGCTGGGTAACCCCGTGGTCATCTCGCTAGCTTCGGACCAGAGGCTACGGCTCATTTACGCCTATCAGGTCAGCTACTCTCCAAACGCCGGGGCGCCGCAGGACGCAAGCATAAACATTGCCAACCTTGGTACCTTCGCCGGGAAGGTGTTCGCCACGCGCTACTATAACGCATACGATAGCGGAATGGGCGACCTCTATCTGCTGTCGTGGTGGGCTATGGCGTACGTGGGAAACAACATCGACGCCTTGTATTTCTACCCCCTAGACGCCTATAAGGCGCCGAACTTAGACTCTCAGTTTGGAAACTACTCCTCCCCAGTCGGGTACCAAATAACTTCCGGGATGTTCACAGCCATCACCAGAGGTCGGAAGATAAACGCCATCACCATCCCCGCCACCGATTACAACCGCGACATCTATGGGTTTGCGATAATCAGGTACTCTGGCTCGTCCCACGTCGGCGGCTTCGCCCTCGCGTTCAACAGCGGCGTAAAGTTCACCAAAAGCAACCTCTACAAGCTCGTCGTTGGAGAATGGACTTTGACCTGGGGGCCGTGATGATCCCGCAAGGATGGGCAATCCGAGACCTGGTTGTACCCCCGGCTCAGGGGGTGCCCGTTTTGGACGTTGGACTATTCCCGTTGGCCCGCAAACATGGACGGCACGTCCCGGGAGCAGAGGCCAAAGGGGGCATGGCGCGTTACTGGGACATCCACGGCTTTGTCTGGTACCACGCCGGCGGGATGTTGACCTTGAACCGGGGCATGAAGCGGATCCGCCGCACGGCTAGGGGGGTGGAAGACGTTGCGCACCGGAGGGGTTAGCTGGGGGGTGGTGGCGTTGGGCGGCCTGGCCGCCTTCCTCCTCCTTCGGCCCCGCCCGGCGCGTGGTGGGGGTGGGGGAACCCCTGGTTCTGGAAGCGCCTGCCCCTACCCTCCCCCGGGGCCCCCGCCCTTGGACAAGGACCGGTGGAGCTTGATTGACCGCATTTATGCTCGCATTTCGGAAGTCAACCCCGCCCTGGCCCGGCAGTCCTGCGGGGACTGCGGGGGGCGGAACCTGGCCCAGATCGTGGCCGGGGCCCTGGCCCAGGCGGAAGGGATGGGGGTGCCCCCGGACCTCGTGGTGGCCCTGGCCCGGCGAGAGTCCTCCTTCAACCCCCACGTGGACCGGGTGGCGTACGCCCTCCAGATCAGCAGCAACGGGGCCACCTGCGCCTCGGGGTCCGAGATCGGCCCGCTTCAGGTCAAACCCTGCGCCTTCCGCCAGGTGGGCATGGACCCCACCCTCCTCCTCAACATGCCCATCCCGGCCCGGGTGCAGTACGCCACGGCGGCGGGGATCCGCTATCTGGCGTGGTTGAAGGGGCAGTTTCCCACGTGGTGCGATGTCCTGCACGCCTACAACCGGGGGCCTACCGCTTATAGGCGGGGTGAGCGGAATGACGCCTATGTAGACCAGATCCTGGCCTGGGCGTCCCAATACTCCGAGCTGAGGGTATGAGGCAGCTTCCTTGGGGCATCCTGCTCATGTTTGCGACACTGGCTGTCGCCTTTGCGTTGGCGGGCCTCTGGTGGTGGCTGCTCTTCCTAGGCGGCCTGATCCTTTGGCTTGGGATCGTGGAGCTGTGGGCCGTGCGCCGCACGGGGCTCACCATCTCGGGGCAGTTTCTGGCGTGGGCCCGAAGGCATCCGTGGTGGGCAGGGGTCATGGCCGCCCTTTTGGGCGGGGCTATGGGTTATTTGGTCTACCACCTAACAACGGGCTATTAGGTGTCGTGTAGGTGTCAAAAGGCGCTCCCCGGGGCCTTGGTGACCCCGGGGATTTGCCTTTCTCATCGTGGTGGGCGATGGTGGACTTGAACCACCGACCTCACGCTTATCAGGCGTGCGCTCTGACCAGCTGAGCTAATCGCCCCCGCACGCAAAAACTAGCTTAACGAGGGGAAGCCTTTCCGTCAAGATACCCAGAGGCCTACCCCCACGGCCCCCCTTGACAGTCTTGTGTTGGTCTGGTAGTTTTTTCTTTGCGCTGCCTGAAGGGGCGGCGGGGGATCTTGAAAGCTGGGGTGGAGGATAGGTAGTTAGAGGCCGTGATGAGCGGCCTTTGAGGGTCAAGATGCTAAGGGCCCACGGTGGATGCCTTGGCACCCGAGCCGATGAAGGACGTGGCTACCTGCGATAAGCCAGGGGGAGCCGGTAGCGGGCGTGGATCCCTGGATGTCCGAATGGGGGAACCCGGCCCGTGGGAACACGGGTCACCGCCGATTGGCGGGGGGAACCTGGGGAACTGAAACATCTCAGTACCCAGAGGAGAGGAAAGCGAAAGCGACTCCCTGAGTAGCGGCGAGCGAAAGGGGAAGAGCCTAAACCGTCTGGCTTGTCCGGGCGGGGTAGTGGGGCCCTCGGATACCGAATCCCCGACTCTAGCCGAAGCTGTTGGGAAGCAGCGCCAGAGAAGGTGAAAGCCCTGTAGGCGAAAGGGGAGGGGATAGGTGAGGGTACCCGAGTACCCTGTGGTTCGTGGAGCCATGGGGGAATCTGGGCGGACCACCGCCTAAGGCTAAGTACTCCGGGTGACCGATAGTGAACCAGTACCGTGAGGGAAAGGTGAAAAGAACCCCGGGAGGGGAGTGAAATAGAGCCTGAAACCGTGGGCTTACAAGCAGTCGCGGCCCCTTTAGGGGTTGCGGCGTGCCTATTGAAGCATGAGCCGGCGACTCACGGTCGTGGGCGAGCTTAAGCCGTTGAGGCGGAGGCGTAGGGAAACCGAGTCCGAATAGGGCGTTAGTCCGCGGCCGTGGACCCGAAACCGGGTGAGCTAGCCCTGGCCAGGGTGAAGCTGGGGTGAAGCCCAGTGGAGGCCCGAACCGGTGGGGGATGCAAACCCCTCGGATGAGCTGGGGTTAGGAGTGAAAAGCTAACCGAACCCGGAGATAGCTGGTTCTCCCCGAAATGACTTTAGGGTCAGCCTCAGGTGCTGACTGGGGCCTGTAGAGCACTGATAGGGCTAGGGGGCCCACCAGCCTACCAAACCCTGTCAAACTCCGAAGGGTCTAAGGTGGAGCCTGGGAGTGAGGGCGCGAGCGATAACGTCCGTGTCCAAGCGCGGGAACAACCGAGACCGCCAGCTAAGGTCCCGAAGTCTGGGCTAAGTGGGAAAGGATGTGGCGTTGCTGAGACAGCCAGGAGGTTGGCTTAGAAGCAGCCATCCTTTAAAGAGTGCGTAATAGCTCACTGGTCGAGTGACGCTGCGCCGAAAATGATCGGGGCTTAAGCCCAGCGCCGAAGCTGCGGGTCTGAGGGGTGATCCCTCAGGCGGTAGGGGAGCGTTCCCGATGCCGATGAAGGTCGTCCGCGAGGGCGGCTGGAGGTAAGGGAAGTGCGAATGCCGGCATGAGTAACGATAAACAGGGTGAGAATCCCTGTCGCCGTAAGCCCAAGGGTTCCTACGCAATGGTCGTCAGCGTAGGGTTAGGCGGGGCCTAAGGTGAGGCCGAGAGGCGTAGCCGAAGGACAGCCGGTTAATATTCCGGCCCTTCCCGCAGGTGCGATGGGGGGACGCTCTAGGCTAGGGGGACCGGAGCCATGGACGAGCCCGGCCAGAAGCGCAGGGTGGGAGGTAGGCAAATCCGCCTCCCAACAAGCTCTGCGTGGTGGGGAAGCCCGTACGGGTGACAACCCCCCGAAGCCAGGGAGCCAAGAAAAGCCTCTAAGCACAACCTGCGGGAACCCGTACCGCAAACCGACACAGGTGGGCGGGTGCAAGAGCACTCAGGCGCGCGGGATAACCCTCGCCAAGGAACTCTGCAAGTTAGCCCCGTAACTTCGGGAGAAGGGGTGCTCGCCTTTGGGCGAGCCGCAGTGAACAGGCTCTGGCGACTGTTTACCAAAAACACAGCTCTCTGCGAACTCGTAAGAGGAGGTATAGGGAGCGACGCTTGCCCGGTGCCGGAAGGTCAAGGGGAGGGGTGCAAGCCCTGAACCGAAGCCCCGGTGAACGGCGGCCGTAACTATAACGGTCCTAAGGTAGCGAAATTCCTTGTCGGGTAAGTTCCGACCTGCACGAAAAGCGTAACGACCGGAGCGCTGTCTCGGCGAGGGACCCGGTGAAATTGAACTGGCCGTGAAGATGCGGCCTACCCGTGGCAGGACGAAAAGACCCCGTGGAGCTTTACTGCAGCCTGGTGTTGGCTCTTGGTCGCGTCTGCGTAGGATAGGTGGGAGCCTGTGAAGCCGCCCTTTCGGGGGCGGTGGAGGCGCCGGTGAAATACCACCCTGATGCGGCTGGGGGCCTAACCCAAGGGATTGGGGACAGCGCTTGGCGGGCAGTTTGACTGGGGCGGTCGCCTCCTAAAGGGTAACGGAGGCGCCCAAAGGTTCCCTCAGGCGGGACGGAAATCCGCCGGAGAGCGCAAGGGTAGAAGGGAGCCTGACTGTGAGGCCTGCAAGCCGAGCAGGGGCGAAAGCCGGGCCTAGTGAACCGGTGGTCCCGTGTGGAAGGGCCATCGATCAACGGATAAAAGTTACCCCGGGGATAACAGGCTGATCTCCCCCGAGCGTCCACAGCGGCGGGGAGGTTTGGCACCTCGATGTCGGCTCGTCGCATCCTGGGGCTGAAGAAGGTCCCAAGGGTTGGGCTGTTCGCCCATTAAAGCGGCACGCGAGCTGGGTTCAGAACGTCGTGAGACAGTTCGGTCTCTATCCGCCACGGGCGCAGGAGGCTTGAGGGGGGCTCTTCCTAGTACGAGAGGACCGGAAGGGACGCACCTCTGGTTTCCCAGCTGTCCCTCCAGGGGCATAAGCTGGGTAGCCATGTGCGGGAGGGATAACCGCTGAAAGCATCTAAGCGGGAAACCCGCCCCAAGATGAGGCCTCCCACGGTGTGAAGCCGGTAAGGACCCGGGAAGACTACCCGGTGGATGGGCCGGAGGTGTAAGCGCCGTGAGGCGTTGAGCTGACCGGTCCCAATCGTCCGAGGTCTTGACCCTTTTGCCCTGATGACCACCCCAGCTTGGATCCCCTGCCGCTTGAAGGCGGCGTGGGATTTTGAAAAACAAAACACGAGAATCCCCCGTGCCCATAGCGGCGTGGAACCACCCGTTCCCATTCCGAACACGGAAGTGAAACGCGCCAGCGCCGATGGTACTGGGACCGCAGGGTCCTGGGAGAGTAGGTCGGTGCGGGGGATTTTTCCTTGCGGGAGTAGCTCAGTTGGTAGAGCACGACCTTGCCAAGGTCGGGGTCGCGGGTTCAAGTCCCGTCTCCCGCTCCACATCAACCCCCAGGCCTAGGCCTGGGGGTTTGTTTTTTTATCCCTTGCCCTCCGGCCTAGGGCGTAGTATGGTGGCCCGAAGAGGGAAAGGCATGAAGCTACTGGACAACTACGGGCGCCTTATCAAAGACCTTCGCATCTCCATCACCCCCCGGTGCAACCTGCACTGCCTTTACTGCCATCCCCTAGGCCTCGAGATGGCCGAACCCCCAGGGACCCTCACGGTGGAGGAAGTGGACCACTTCCTCGAGGCCGCCTCCCTCTTGGGCTTATCCGCCGTGCGCTTCACGGGCGGGGAACCCTTGGTGCGCAAGGAGCTTCCCCAGATGATCGAACGGGCCCGGAGCAAGGAGGGCATCGAGGACGTGGCCATCACCACCAACGGCCTCCTCTTCGCCAAAAGGGCCAAGGAGCTGGTGCAAGCAGGCCTGAACCGGGTGAACATCTCCTTGGACGCCATCACCCCTGAGGTCTTCACCCGCATCACCCGGGGCGGCAAGGTGGAGCGGGTTTTAGAGGCCATAGAAACCGCTTTGGAGCTTGGGCTTCACCCCGTCAAGCTCAACGCCGTGGTCATCCGGGGGATGAACGAGGAAGAGGTGGTGCCCCTAGCCAGCCTCTCCCTGGACCGTCCCTTGCACATGCGCTACATCGAGTACATGCACCTGGACAACTCCGACCCCGAGGAGTACCGCCGCCGCTTTGTGTCAGGAAAGGAGATCCGGGCGCGGATCGAGGCGGTCTTTGGTCCCTTGGAACCCGTTCCCCATGACCCCACCTCCCCGGCCCGGGTTTTTCGGATCCCCGGGGCCCAGGGCACCCTGGGGTTCATCAACCCCGTCACCGAGCCCTTCTGCTCCAACTGCTCCCGGCTTCGCCTCACCTCCGACAAAAAGCTCCGGCCCTGCCTCCTCACCGATCTGGAGATGGATATTTCCTGGGCCTTTGCCGCAGAGGAGCCGGTGGAGGCCCTGGTGGATGCCATCCTGATCGCCACCAACCGCAAGCCCGCCTTCGGCAACACCCTCCCCACCTTAAGGAAGCGGGTCATGCTGGGGATCGGCGGATAGCCTGGAAGGTGGCCAGGACCACCAGAAAGGCCCCAAGGCCCCCCAGAAAGCCCAGCCTTTCCCCCAGAACGGCGAAGGCAAAAAGGGTGGCCCAGACGGGTTCCATGGTGTAAAGGATGGCCGCCTGGGGTGCAGGCACGTACCTCTGTCCCCAGGTCTGGAGCCAGGTGGTGAGGGCCGTGGCCACCACCCCTAGGTAGAAAACAGCACCCCAGGGTATCCCTTCCCACCTCACCCCCTCCCAAAGGGCCCAGGGCAGGGCAAGTAATGCCGTGCCGAAGATCTGAACCGCCGTGAGGGGCAAGGAGGGAAAGGCCTTGGCGTGCACCTCGAGGCGCACGATGTATAGAGCGTAGGTGAATGCGGTAAGAAGGGTCCAGAGATCCCCCACGTTCAAGGGAGGCTGCCGGGGATCATAGGAGAGAAACCCCACGCCCAAAAAGGCCAAAAGGGCCGCCAGCCAAACCCCCCCAAGCCTCCGGCCCACCAGGCCCAGGATCAAGGGGACCAGGACCACGTTCAAGGCGGTGATGAAGGCGCTTCGGCTCGCCGAGGTGTACATGAGGCCCACGGCCTGGGAGGCATAGCCCAGAAGCAGCCAAAAGGCCAGCTCCATCCCCGGGCCCCACACCCCCTTGGGCAGGCGAAAGGCCCAGGGGAGGAAGAAGAGGCTGGCCAAAAGAAAGCGCAGGAAGACCAGGAGGCTTGGGGTCATCTCCCCTACCGCCCCCTTGACCACCACAAAGGTGGTGCCCCAAAGAAGGGTGAGGAGGTTGAGGGCCAGGAGGCCCAAGGCATAGCCGCGCATGGCCTAAAGTGTATAGCATGGTGCCCTCTCCCCAGGAAGTGAAGGATGCCCTCCACGAAAGACTCCTGGGCTACCTGACCCACCCGGATCCCGCTTACCAGGCGCTTCTTCAGGAGTATCCATCCCGAGGTGGAAAGAGGCTCCGGGGGCTTTTGGTGGTCTATGCGGGGCTGGCCCATGGTGCTACCCTCGAGGCCAGCCTTTGGGCAGGAACTGCCCTGGAACTTTTCCAAAACTGGGTGCTCATCCACGACGACATCGAAGATGGCTCCGAGGAACGCCGGGGAAGGCCCGCCCTGCACCGCCTCTACCCCATGCCCCTGGCCCTGAATGCCGGGGATGCCTTGCATGGGGAGATGTGGGGGCTTTTGATCCGAGGTTTGAACGAAGGCCTCTTTGGACCGGAGGTGCTGGCCGAGTTCCATCAGGTGGTGCACCGCACTGCCTACGGGCAACACCTGGACCTCCTCTGGACCCTTTCCGGCCGCTTAGACCTGACCCCGGAGGATTACCTCCACTTGGTGGCCCATAAGGCCGCCTACTACACCGCCGTGGCTCCTTTGAGGCTTGGAGCCCTGCTTTCCGGGAAAACGCCCCCTGCCCTCTACGAGGAAGCAGGGCTAAAGCTGGGGATAGCCTTCCAGATCATGGACGATGTTCTCAACCTCGAGGGGGACCAGGCTTACGGCAAGGAGCTCGCCGGTGACCTCTACGAGGGCAAGCGCACCCTGATCCTGATCCGCTACCTCCAGGAAGCCCCCAAGGAGGACCGCATCCGGGCCGAGGCCCTCCTAAGCCTTCCCCGGGAGGCCAAGCCCGAGGCCGAGGTGCGCTGGCTTTGGCAAAACCTCCTGGTCTCCGGAGCCGTGGCCTGGGCCAAGGAGGAGGCCAGGAGACTTGCCCAAGAGGGGATGGGTGCCCTTATTCCCTACCTGGACACCCTCCCCGGACGGGAGGCCACCTCCCATTTGCAAAACCTCCTCACCGCCCTGGTGGAACGCAGGGCATAATGGGGCCATGCAGGGGGTTAGGTTCAAGGTGATCACCGCCAACGATCCCGATATCTTTCAAGAAAGGCTCAACCGCTTTGTGGAGGAGCTTCCCGAGGACGCGGTCCTGGTGGAGGTGAAGTTCTCCGTGGCCGAGGGGTCCTCTCCCCTCTTCGCCGCCTTGGTGCACTACAAGGAAGTGGAGGCGTGGAAGGAGTAGAGGCCTTTCTCTTTTTCCTGGCCCTAAGGGGAGAAGCCAGACGGGAGGAGGTGCGGGCCCGCTTCCCCAAGCTGGTGCCCTTGCTCAAGGCCCTGGACCAGGAGGTGGAAGCCCAAGGGGAAACCTTTCGCCTGCGGAAACCCCTCCGCCTCTCCTGGTTCGCCCCCCTTTTCCAGCGGGAATACTCCCCCCTCCTGCCCGAGGAGGAGCGAACCCTGGCCCTGGAAAGGCTCCTCGAGGCGGCCCACTTCTCCGCCCAGGAAGGCGAACCCCTGGCCGAGGCCGAAGGCCTCTTGAGGGTAGCCCGGGCCTTCCAGGAAGGCAGCCAGGCCCTCCTAAGGGCGGCGTACCGGGAGGCCCTCCACCGCTACGGGGAGGGCCTGGGGCTTCTTGAAAAGGAAGGTCTCCCCTTCCCTGCCACTGCCTTGGCCCTCCTGGCCCTGGCCCAGGAGGGCTTCCGCCCTGGGGGCAAGGGGCGGGAAACCGCCAGGAAGGCCCTGGAAAGGGCCAAGACCCCCTTTGCCCGGGAGGTAGCGGAAAGGCTCCTCGCCCGGGACACAAAGGCCCAGGAGGCGGACGCCTAGAATGGAGGGCATGGAGAGGGGGCTAAAGCGCCTCTACTTGGCCCGGCCCAGGGGCTTTTGCGCCGGGGTGGTGATGGCCATCCAGACGGTGGAGCGCTGGGCGGAGGCCCTGAAACCCCAGGGGGAGCTGGTGGTGTACCACGAGATCGTCCACAACCGTGCGGTGGTGGAGCGGCTTAGGGCCAAAGGGGTGCACTTCGTGGAGGATCTTTCCGAGATCGATAGCCTTCGCCGGGAAAAGCCCCTGGCGGGCACCCTGGTCTTTTCCGCCCACGGCCACCCTCCGGCCGTGCGCAGGCAGGCGGCGGAAATGGGCTTCCACATCCTGGACGCCACCTGTCCCCTGGTCACCAAGGTGCACATCGAGGCTAGACGCTATGCCCAGGAAGGGTACTGGATCCTCCTGGTGGGGGATTCCGCCGACCACCAGGAGGTGAAGGGCACCTACGGGGAGGCCCCGGAAAGGACCATCCTGGTGGCGGTGCACACCCACGTGGGCAAGGACCCCCGCCTGGCGGACCCGCACACGGTGGAGGTCCCCGACCCGGAACGGGTAGTGGTCCTCACCCAGACCACCTTGAGCGTGGAAGACACCTTAAAGACCATAGAGATCCTCAAGGCCCGCTTCCCCAAGCTGGTGGTGCCCAGGCGAAAGGACCTTTGCTACGCCACCCAGAACCGCCAGGAGGCGGTGCGGCGCATCGCCCCCCATGTGGACCTCTTCCTGGTGCTCACCAGCCCCCACTCCTCCAACGGGATGCGCCTTTTGGAACTGGCCCAAAGCCTTACCGGCAGAGCCTACCGCCTGGAAAGCGCCAGGGATCTCCAGGAGGAGTGGCTCCAGGGTGCCGAAAGCGCGGGCATCACCTCTGCCGCCAGCACCCCCGAGGACCTGGTGCAGGAGCTGGTAGAGTTGCTCCGGGCAAAATACCCGGGCCTCGAGGTGATCGAGGAAGGGGAAGAAGAGGACATCGCCTTCCGCGAACCCAGGGTCCTGTCCCCGGCGGAGGTCTTGCAGGATGTCTGACCACCGCCTGTCCGTGGCCCCCATGGTGGACCGGACGGACCGGCACTTCCGCTACCTGGTCCGCCAGATCAGCCGCAAGGTGCGGCTTTACACGGAGATGACCGTGGACCAGGCGGTGCTCCGGGGAAAAGCCGAAAGGCTCCTTGCCTTCCACCCCGAGGAGCACCCCATCGCCCTGCAGCTTGCGGGCTCGGATCCCAAAAGCCTGGCGGAGGCGGCGCGGATCGGCCAGGCCTGGGGATACGACGAGGTGAACCTAAACCTGGGTTGCCCCTCGGAAAAGGCCCAGGAGGGGGGGTTTGGCGCCTGCCTCCTCCTGGACCCCATAAGGGTGAGGGAGATCCTCAAGGCCATGGTGGAAGCGGTGGACATCCCCGTCACGGTGAAGCTCCGGCTGGGGGTGGAAGGGGAAAGCTACCCCCTCCTCGCCCGCTGGGTGGAAGCGTATGGGGAAACCGGGGTGCGGGTCTTCATCGTCCATGCCCGTAGCGCCCTCCTTAACCTCTCCACCCGGAAAAACCGGGAGGTTCCCCCCTTGCGCCACGACTGGGTCCACCGGCTAAAGGCGGACTTTCCCCACCTCACCTTCATTCTGAACGGAGGGGTGCGAACCCTGGAGGAAGCCCTTCCCCACCTGGAGAAGGTGGATGGGGTCATGATGGGCCGGGCGGTCTACGAGGACCCCTTTGTGCTGGCGGAGGCGGACCGGCGGGTGTTCGGCCTGGCGCATAGGCCAAGCCGGCTGGATGTGGCCCGGCGCATGCGGCTCTACCTGGAAGCGGAGGCGCAAAAGGGTACCCCTCCGTGGGCAGTGCTGAGGCACATGTTGAACCTCTTTCGGGGGCAGCCTGGGGGGCGGCTTTGGCGACGTCTGCTTTCGGAAGGGCGTTCCCTGGACGCCTTGGACCAGGCCCTAGGGCTTCTTCAGGAGCAGGTAGGCCAGGAGGGTGAGGAGGAACACCCAGACCCAAAGGGGAATGCGGCGGTGAAGCGGGCGGCGCTGGGGTTTTCCCGTCAGGGGATCTAGGGAAACAGGCGGGCGCATCTTGAGGCGGGTGGCCTGCTTCATGTGGGCTATCATCCTGTCCAGGTCCCCCTTCCGCTTATAAAGGGCCGCCAGGTTCTCGTGGACCAGGGGGTCCTCCGGGGCCAGTTTCAACGCCCGCTGGTAAAGATCCAAGGCCGCCTCCAGCTCGCCCCTTTCCAGGTAAAGGTTGCCCAGGTTGCTGAGGGCCCGGTGGTGATGGGGATCCAGGGCAAGGGCCTTTTGAAAACGGGCCTCGGCCTCCTCCCTTCTCCCCTCCCTCACGGCCCTTACCCCCAAGAGGACCTCCCGCTCCGCGGCGAACAGGGGGTCTTCCAGGCGCTCAGGGGCTTCCTCAAGACTTGTTTTGCCTTCGGCAAAAGCAACTAGCAGGCTAAGCCCGGCCAAAAGCCTCTCCCTAAGTTCCTCGGGGAAACCCTCCGCATAGACTCTGGCCTCCTGGTACTCCTTGCGCCTTAGAAGCCGGAGAAAGTGGAGCAGGGCCTGGGCTTCGGGATCCCCCGCCAGGGCTTTGGCCTCGAGGTCCGGAAGCATCCCCCCCATATTAGCCCAGGGCCTTTCGGTAGACCTCCAGGTAGGCCCGGGCGGACCTTTCCCAGGAGAAGTCCTTCTCCATGCCCCTCAGGCCCAGGGCCTCCGGCCCCAAGCGGAAAAGGCGCAAGACCCCGTAGAGGAGGCCCTCGGGGTGGTAGGTCTGGAAGAGTACCCCCGTGCGGCCATCCTCTATGGTGTCCTTAAGCCCCCCCACCGCCCGGGCCACGGGCGGGGTGCCGTAGCGCTGGGCGATCATCTGCACCAGGCCGCAGGGTTCAAAGCGGCTCGGCACCAAAAGGGCGTCCGCCCCCGCGTAGGCCAGGCGGGCCAAGGCCTCGTCGTAGGCCTCCACAAAGCGCACAAAGCCGGGATTCTCCTCCTCCACCTGCCTGAGGGCTTGCGCTAGGCCCTCGTCCCCCACCCCCTGGACCAGGAGGTAAAAGCCCAGCTCCTTCAAGCGGGGAACAGCCTTCAGGATAAGGTCCAGGCCCTTTTGCCCGTCCAGCCGGCCCACGTAGGCGAGGAGGGGCCCCTTAAGCCTCGTGCGCTCCCAAAGGGCCTTTTGCGCCAGGGCCTTGCCCCTTACATCCTCCCGGGAGTAGGGGGCGGGAAGGTGGGGGTCCTTGGCCGGGTCAAAGACCTCGAGGTCCAAACCATTCAGGATGCCGAAAAGCTTACCCGCATGGCGCCTCAGCACCCCATCCAGCCCCATGCCGAACTCCGGGGTCTGGATCTCCTCCGCATACGAGGGGCTCACCGTGGTCACCGCCCGGGCGAAGACAATACCCCCCTTCATCAGGTTCACCTGGCCGTAGAACTCCAGGGCCTCCATGTGGAAAAGACTCCAGGGAAGCCCCGTCCAGTGGAAGAAGAGGGCGGGGTCCACCAGGCCCTGGTGGGCCAGGTTGTGGATGGTGTAGACGGCAGGCACCCTGGCGGTAAGGGGCAGGAGGGCAGCGGTCCAGTCGTGGGCGTGGACCAGGTCAAACCCCAGGGCCACCCGGCCCGCCGCCACGGCAAAGCGGAGGTAGCGCTCCACGTCGTCGGGGTAGCCGTAGACCCGGTCCCGTTCAAACCCGGGCACGCCCAGAAGGAGAAACCGCACCCCTCCCTCCCACCGTTCCCCCAGGGGAGCCCTTTCCTCCTGTCCGGCGAAGGCATAGGCCACCTCTCCCACCCGCTGCGCCTCCACAAAGCGGTGCCAGGGAAGAAGCACCGTGGCCTCCACCCCCAGGGGTCTTAAGGCCTTGGGCAGGGCCCCCACCACGTCGGCGAGCCCCCCCACCTTCACCAGGGGATAGGCCTCGGGGGCCACCATAAGGACCTTCATGGTCATACTATAATCGACTATAATGGTCTTATGCGTAGGGTGTCGGTGAGCGAGGCCAAGGCCCACCTCTCCAAGCTCCTAAGGGAGGTGCGCTCGGGGGAGGAAATCCTCATCCTAGACCGCGGCAAACCCGTGGCCAGGCTGGTGCCCGCCGCCTTGCCCGAGGGCCTGGAAGAGCTGGTACGCCTGGGAATGGTGCGTCCGGGGAGCGGGGAGGTGCTGGACTTTGCCGGAATGCCCCGGATACCCGGGCTGGTGGAGGCCCTTTTGGAGGAGCGACGGGAGGAAGGATGAGGTTCTGGGACGCCTCGGCTCTTCTTCCCCTTCTGGCCCTCGAGGCCGCCACGGAAAGGGTGCAGGACCTCTATCTGGAAAATCCCTTGGTGGTGGTCTGGTGGGGAACCGAGCTGGAACTGGTTTCCGCTCTTGCCCGCAAAGCCCGAGAGGGAATCCTAAAGGATGCGCCCCTGGCCAAAGCCCTGGATCGTCTGGAAAGGTTACAAAGGGCGTGGTACGAGGTGTTGCCGGGGGAGGAGGTGCGGAAAACCGCACGCCGCCTCCTCTTCGCCCACCCCTTGCGAACCGGGGATGCCCTTCAGCTGGCCGCAGCCTGGGTGGCCAGCCGGGGCCGGCCCCAGGACCTTCCCTTTGTAACCCTGGATGCACGCCTGGCGGGAGCAGCCCTTAGGGAAGGGTTTCCCGTCCTCCCCGACCCGGGGGAAGCCTAGGCCGGCCACACCCCTTGGGGAAGCCAAACCGCACCCTCCAGGCCCCCCAGGTAGAGGTAGGTCCAGGCGAGAAGGGGGCCCTCTTCCGTTTCCACCAGGACCTTAACCCGCCGGTACTCCACCCCCTCCTCCTCCAGCTCGTCCAATAGGGAGAGGGCCTCCTCCGGCAAGAAGAGGACCTCCCCATAGACCCTTCCCTCCCCGGGAACCATGCCGGGATAAGGGTAAGGACGGCCCAGTCCCTCGGCCAGGTGAAAGAGGCGATACCCCTCCACGTACCCGGGAAGGACCTTCACCACCCGTCTTTCCACCAAAGGGTAGTTCCTTTCCCCCCGCTTCAGGGTCCCGTAGACGAAAACCCGCTCCATCACTCGCCCTCACCCCCCAGGAAGCGGTAGCCCATCCCCACCACCGTCTCTATGAAGCGAGGGGCCTGGGGATTGTCCCCTAGCTTTCTTCGCAAAAGCCGGATGTAGGCGTCCACCACCCGCTCCGAACCCTCAAACTCGGGCCCCCAGACCCTTTCCAGCAGCTCCTCCCGGGTGTACACCCGGCCCGGCGCCTGGGCCAGGGTGAGAAGGAGGGTGGTTTCCGTGGGAGAAAGCTTTAGGATCTCACCCTCCAGGTAGGCTTTGCGGGCCTCGAGGTCCAGCTCCAAAGGCCCATACCGCCGCCTCCCCTCCTTGCCGCTCCGGCGCAGGAGGGCCTTGATGCGGGCAAGCAGCTCCCGCAAGGAAAAAGGTTTGCCCAGGTAATCGTCCGCCCCCTCCAAAAGCCCTTCCACCCGGCTATCCTCTTCGGCGCGGCCCGTGAGGAGGACGGGGAGAAGGGGGTCCAGGTCTCGCAAGGACCTGAGGACCTCGAGGCTCTCCAAATCGGGAAGCCCCCGATCCAGGACCACCAGATCCGGCTTGGTCCCTTCCCAGGCCTGCTTCAGAGCCTCCCTCCCCGTGCGGGCCCACACCACCAAAAGCCCCTCCTTTTCCAGAAACCTTTTGACCAGCTCCCCTACCTGCGGATCATCTTCCACCAAGAAAATCCGTGCCATAAATCCTTCCCCAAATACCCTTTAGCGTCCTAAAATCACCACCACCCCAGGGTATTCCCCCTCGGGCAACCGCAGGAGGTGAGCCACCATCTCATCATAAAAGGTCTCGGCCGGGTATGCGGCCAGTCCCTGACCGATGGCGGAAAGAAGCACCAAGCCCGCCGCATAGCCCGCCTCGAGGAGGGCATACCGGTATCCCCTGAGGCCGAAGAGGGCCTCGCTCCTTTCCGGAACCAGAGTCAAGACCAAAAGGGCCGCCGCCTGCTCGAGGCCAAGGCCCAAAAGCGCCTCGGACCAGGAAGCCTCCTCCACCCTGGCGGCGATCTGGAAGAGCTGGTGCTCCTTGGGGAAGTAGTGGTAGACCCCCGGGAAAACCCCTTCCACCCGGCGCACCACCAGGTAGGCCTCCACGGGATAAGCCTCCCCCGCCGAGGGAAAACCCCGCCTCCCCGAGCGCTCCGCCAGGGGATAGAGGACCTGGGAAAGATCCTTCAGGGTCAGGGCCGAACCCACCTCGGGCAGGAGGGGCCTGAGCTGGGAAAGAACCCGGAACAAAGGCGGCCCTCCCTCCTCCCGGAAGGGAGGCAGGACCTGGGTTTCCAGGGGATTGGCGTAAACCTTGGACTTGGGCTTCCGCTTTAGGGGAAGCTCCTCCCCTTGGGCCAGGCGGGAAAGGCGATAGAAAAGCCTACCCGGATGCTTCTCCATGGCTAAAAGCGGTACCCCTTGGGCACCACCACCACCCCTTCCGGGGTAACGGTGAAGCCCCGGGCACGGTCGGCCTCGAGGTCGTAGCCGATCTCGGTATGGGGAGGAATCTTCACGTCCTTGTCGATGATGGCGTTGCGGATCCTGCAGTAGCGGCCCACCTCCACGTCGTCAAAGAGGACGGAGCGCTCCACCAGGCTGTAGGAGTTCACCCGTACCCGCCGGAAAAGGACCGACTCCCGCACCGTTCCCCCGCTCACGATGACCCCCCCGGCCAGAAGGCTGTTCAGCGCCCGCCCTATCCGTTCCCCCGTTTCGTGGACGAACTTGGCGGGGGGACTGAAGAGGTTGGCGGTCCTGAGGGGCCACTCGGGATTGAAGAGGTCGAACTCGGGAACCACCTTCACCAGGTCCATGCTGGCCTCAAAGTAGGCGTCCAGGGTACCCACGTCCCGCCAGTACAGGTTGGGACCCTCCTGGCCGGGGATGGGATTGCGGTGAAAGTCGTAGGCAAACACCCGGTACCCCTCCTTGAGGGCCCGGGGGATCACGTCCTTGCCGAAGTCGTGGCTGGAAGCGCTCTCCTTGGCATCGGCCTCCAGGAGTTCAAAGAGGGCCTCGGTGCGGAAGATGTAGTTGCCCATGGAGGCCAGGGCCAGGTGGGGCTTGCGGGGAATGGGCTTGGGGTTCTGGGGCTTTTCCTGGAACTCGGTGATGCGCCAATCCTCGTCCACCTGCAAAACCCCAAAGCGCCGGGCCTCCTCCACCGGCACGGGGTAGGCGGCGATGGTGATGTCGGCCCGCTTCTCATAGTGGTACTCCACCATGTGGCGGATGTTCATTTTGAAAATGTGGTCTCCCCCGAAGACGGCCACGGCCATGGGGGCGTGATTGTGCACCAGGTGCAGGTTCTGGTAGATGGCGTCGGCGGTACCCCGGTACCACACGGGGCCCAGCTCCTCGTAGCGGTACATCTGGGCGGGCACCAGGAGGATGAAGTGGTCCTCCAGGAAAGCCCCGAAGCGCCAGTAACGCTGGATGTGCTCGGTGAGGGACTGGGCCTTGAACTGAGTGAGGACGTAGATGGAGTAGATGCCCGAGTTCACGAAGTTGTTCAGGACGAAATCAATAATCCGATACTTGGCCCCGAAGGGCACCGCCGGCTTGGCCCGCTTGGCGGTGAGGGGGTAGAGGCGGCTTCCCTGCCCCCCTGCCAGGATCATGCCCAGGACCTCCACCTTAACCATGAAATCCCTCCTTTGTCCGCTAGTTTACCCCAGGCCCCTCAGGGCGTGGGTCCGGGTATAGTGAGCCCGATGCGGGTTAGTGCCCTTTCCTGGTTTACTCCACCTACCAAGCCTGAGCCTGCCCCTCCCTTCTTCGGCCAGGAGCGGGCTTTAAAGGCCCTCGAGGCCGCCTTCCGCCAGGGAGGGCACGGCTATCTGGTGGGGCCAAGCGGCCTTGGCAAAAGAAAGCGCCTCCTTGCTTACCTGCAGGACCGCCCCTTCCCCAAGGAGGAGCTGGTCTACCTGCCCCTGGGGGAGGAAGCCTTCCCCCTTCTCCTCCCCGAGGGGCAGGGCCGGGCCCTGGTGGAAGGGGTGGAGGCCCTCCTCTCCGAGTTCACCCCGGCCCTCTTTCGGGAAAAGGGCTTCCTCTACGCTAAAAGCCTGGTGGAGGCCCGCCACGAGCGCGAGGCCGAAGCCCTGCTGAAGGCCTTAGCAAAGGAGGCGGAAAGCCTCGGCTTCACCCTTTTGGAAGGCGAGGAAGGGCTCCAGCTCTCCGGTAAGGGCCCCCTACCCCCTGAGCTCTCCGCCAAGCTGGAGGAGACCATCCTGGCCTACGTGGACATAAGGCAGCGGGCGGAGGCGGAGGTGGCCGCCTTGAGGCGGGGCTTCGCCGAACGCTTCCTCCTGCCCAAGGCCGAGGCCCTAAAGGCCCGCTTTCCCCAAGCGGGGCGCTACCTGGACCGGATCCTGGAGACCCTGCTCCGGGCCGCCGCTTTGGAGGAGGAGCTCCTCCTAGAACACCTCCTCCCCCGGCTCCTGGTAGAGGGAGGGGAGCGGGTAGTCTACGAGGCCAACCCGACCCCGGAGAGGCTCTTTGGCCACCTGGAGTACGAGGCCCGGGATGGGGTCCTCTCCACCCACCTGGGCCTCCTCCGCCCCGGGGCCCTCATGCGGGCCACCGGGGGGGTGGAGGTCCTCGAGGCCCACCGGGTACTGGAGCTGGGAAGCTACCCCCTCCTGAAGCGGGCCCTGGCCACGGGAGAGGTGGAACCCCTCTCCCCCCGGCCCGAGGTCAAGGGCCCCCGCCTCAAACCCGCCCCCCTCAAGGCCCAAGTCTTCCTGGTGGGCCCCCCGGAGGTGATCGCCTTCCTGGAGGAGGATGAGGAGTTCTTGGAGCTATTCCCCTTCCGCGTGGAGTTCAGCCCGGAAATCCCCTACACGAAGGAGAACGTGGCCTACCTGGGGGGGTTCTTGCAAGCCGAGGGGGTGGCCCTGACCCCTGAGGGTCTCTCCGCCCTGGCGGACGAGGCCCGGCGCTGGACCGGGCACAAGGAACGCCTGGACGCCAGGCTCTACCGCCTTCTGGACCTGGCCCGGGAGGCTTCGGCCCTCAAGCACCCTCTGGACCGGGAGGCGGTAGAAAAAGCCCTACTGGCAAGGGAGGAGCGGTTCGGCCTGGAGGAGGAACTGTACCTGAAGGACCTCGAGGAGGGGGTGGTGGCCCTCGAGGTCCAGGGTATGCAGGTGGGGGAGATCAACGGCCTGGTGGTGGTGGAAGGCCCCCTGCCCCGGGGACGGCCTGTGCGCATCACCGCCCAGGCGGGCCCCGGGCGCGAAGGCATCCTCTCCATCGACCGGGAAGTGGGCCTGGGGGGGCAGGTGTTCCACAAGGCGGTCCTCACCCTGGCGGGCTACCTGCGGGGAAGCTACGCCAGCCTGGGGGCCCTTTCCGCCACGGTGAGCCTGGTCTTTGAGCAAAGCTACGGGGGCATAGAGGGGGATTCGGCGGGGCTTGCGGAGCTTTTGGCGGTGCTTTCCGCCATCTCTGGCCTTCCCCTAAGGCAGGACCTGGCGGTCACCGGGGCCATAGACCAGACGGGAAGGGTTTTGGCCGTGGGCCGGGTGGCAGAGAAGGTGGAGGGATTCTTCCGGGTCTGCCAAACCCTGGGGCTCACGGGAAGCCAGGGGGTGGTGCTTCCCAAGGCCAACCTTCCTCATCTGACCCTGCGGAAGGAGGTGGTGGAGGCGGTGGCCAAGGGACGCTTCCACCTCTATGCGGTGGAGGAGGTGGACCAGGCCATAGAGCTTCTCTTCGGCCGCAAGGCCTACTGGGTCCACAACAAGGTGCGGGAGGTCCTGGGGGAGTTCCGCAAGATGGAAAACGGGGAGGAGAACCCCTCCCCCTAACGCCCGGGTTCCAGAAGCAACACCCTCTCCCGGGCCGGGGCGGCGAAGGCCATGGGCAGGTACTCCCCTCCGGCCCAAAGGGGCAGGAGGTCCCCGTAGCCAGGGGCCAGGAAGTGCCCCGCCTGGCCCATGGGGTAGATGAAGAGGGAGGCCTCCGGATGGGCCAGGTCCACGATCTGGCGGTAGCTGGGCCCATGGGACATGAGGAGGGTTTCAGGGTCAAAGGGGCCCACGTTCACCGTGTACCGGTCCCCGCCAAAGGGAACCCTCCGGTCCGTAAACCGCTTCAAGGGGGTGTGGGTGAGGACCGCATGGGGGAAGGTGGCCCGGTGCACCTGGCCCCAGGAGCGCACCCTCAAGGCCTCCTTCCGGTCCAAGGCCCTTTCCAGGGCCAAGGCGGCGAAGTCCAGGCAGGACTCCCGGTACTCGGTGTTCGGCTGGTCGCAGTTTGGATCCCCTTCCCGCATGGCCCGCAGGAGGTAGCGGGGCTCGTCCCAGAACTCCTCCCCCACCTCCCTTTTGGGCAGGCGGGTGAGCTCCGTGTACCACAGGGCGAAGACCAGGGCCTCCTCCGAACTTTTATCCATGGTTCCATCCCAGGCCAAAAGCCTTTCCCGAACGGTCTTAGCCCTTTCGGAGAGGGGGTTTAGAAGCTCCAGCACCGGGCGGAAGTCCCGGAAGAGGAGGGTCTTCTGGTCCTGCTGAATGGCCTTCATGTCCTCGAGGGCAAGCCTTTCCTTGGCCAGGAGGAGCTCCCGGATGCGCTCCGCCCGGTAGGGTTCGGCCCAGTCGTAGGTGAGGGCGTAGGGGAAGCCCTGGGGAGTGACCTTGTTGTTGGCGGTGACCAGGAAGCCCTCCTTGGGGTTCAACACCTTGGGCCACTCCTCCGGCTTGCGGTAGCCCTGCCAGTCCCATTCCCCATTCCCCGGCACCGGCACCATGCCCGTGTACCCTTCCTTACGGATGGGAAACTTTCCGGGAGCGATGTAGCCGATATTGCCGTCCGCATCGGCGTAGACGAGGTTCTGGCTGGGAGCGGAGTAGTGGCTTAGGGCGGCCACGAACTCCTGCCAGTTCTGCGCCCGGTTGATCCCCAGATAGGCCATGAGGATGTGGTCCTCCTCATCCAGGCTCACCCAGCGAAGGGCCATGGGAACCTGGGGAGGGTTCTCGAGGGCGTCGGTGATCACCGGTCCATAGACCGTTTCCCGCACCCGAAGGGTCTCCTCCTTTCCCCCTTTGACCGGGATCCTCTCCTCCCGCACCCGGTAGGGAAGCACCTGGCCCCTGTAGCGGTACCCTTTCCCCCCCACGTCCTCCAGGAGGTAGAGGTCCTGTACATCCGCCCCCACGTTGGTGACCCCCCAGGCGATGCGGTCGTTGCGCCCGATGACGATCCCGGGAACCCCGGGGAGGCTGGCCCCGATAACCCGGTAGCCGGGGGCTTCAAGGGCCATGAGGAACCAGAGGCTGGGAGCCCCCAGGCGCAGGTGGGGGTCGTTGGCCAGGAAGGGCTTTCCCGTGACCGTGCGGCTTCCCGCCACCACCCAGTTGTTGCTGGCCTCCAGGAAACGGGGCGGGGCCATCCTAAGCAGGGCCGCCGGGGCTTCCTCCCGCTTCAGGGGAAGCTCCAGGTCCTCCCCTTGCAGGATGGTGGGGGCATCCTCCGGGTAAGGGGGAATGAGCTCCAAAAGCCTTTCCTGACTGATCCCCCGGGCCAGGAGGCGGTGGCGCAGAAGCTCCTCCTCCCAGTTCCCGGAAAGGTCAAAGCTCATCATCTTGGCCCAGACCAACACATCCGGCCCCGTCCAGGGCTCGGGGCGGAAGCCCAGGAGGCGGAACTCGGGGGGAAGAGGAGCCCCGCTTTGCAAAAAGGCGTTCACCCCGGCCACGTAGGCGTCCACCGCCTCTTTCTCCTCAGGGTAAAGCCGCTCGTAGGCGCTCTTTGCCGCCTGGTAAAAGCCCCAGGTGCGCAGGAAGCGGTCCTGGGCCCGGGTGGCCTCCCCCAGCACCTCGGAAAGCCTTCCCTGGCCCACCCGCCGCTGAAACTCCATCTGCCAAAGCCTTTCCTGGGCGTGAACAAAGCCCTGGGCGAAGAGGAGATCCTTTAGGGTCTGGGCCCGGATCCGCACCACCCCCCGGGCATCCCGCCCCACCTCCACGGGTGCGGAAAGCCCCTTCAGAACCATCCGCCCTTCCACCTGGGGCAGGGAGGCCCGCAGGGTGACATAGGCCGCCAGAACCACCCCCAAAACCGCCAGGATGGCCAGGCCCAAAAGCCAGGCAAAAACCCGCAAAAGGCGTTTCATAGTTGGACCGAGTATATCACTATAACCCCCTTTTCGGATATTCACCTGCGTACTCACCTCACGCCACCACCCGCAACACCCGGGTGATGGGCAGACCCGCCTGCCCAAGAAGCTGGGCCACCACGCTCCAGGCCATCACCCAAGCTTCCACTTGCAGGGCCACCGCCTTCAGCCCCCGTACCCTCCCCACCGCCCCCACCAGCCCCATCGGCCCCTTCAGCAGACCAAAAACCGTCTCCAGCTCCCACCGCCGCCCCAAAAGCCTCCGGTACGCACCTCTCCCCCGCCGCCGCAGGTTCAAAAGCCGCCCCCTCCCCTTTGGCCTTCCCCGTCTCCGGTTATGCCCCGTCACCAGAAGCATCCCTCGCCTCCTCGCCAACCGAAAGTTGGCTTCCCCCTCGTAGGCCGCGTCCGCCACCACCACGGGGGGCTTCTCCCCAGGAAACCTCTCCACCCCCCAGAGCATCCCCCGCCCCACCGGGGAGTCGTGCCATGAGGCCGGGGTCACCCGTAGGGCCAGCACCTCCCCCGTGTCCAGGTCCACGAGGAGGTGGAGCTTGTACCCATAAACCCAGCCCCCATCCGAGCCCACGCCCCAAGCCGCCTCCCCATCCGACCTCTGGGCGGGGAGAAGGGTGGCGTCCATGGCCAGCACCCGCCTCCCCCGGCCCACCCGCTTCCCTCCCCGCAGGAGGGGCCAGGGTAGCTTCCGGCTCCGCTCGCTGAGGGTGGCAGAGGAGGGAACGCGCTCTAGACCGAGGCGCTTGCGGAGCCTAGGGTTGCGGGCCAGTTCCCGGCGCATGCGTTCGCTGGAGAAGCCCAGGAGGGCGCGGACCAGGTGGAAGAGAAAGAGGCTGAGGTCGGAGAAGGTCCTGGGCCTGCCGGGTTTTCTCTCCCCTTCTGGCAAGCGGGCTTGGAGCCATGCCTGGAGCAGGGGGACCAGTTCCTCCAGGGGCAGGGGTAGGATGGAAGGGGGCGTCTGGTGTTCTTCCACAGCTCACCAAGCGCCCCCTTTTCCTTTGGCTTGTCAAGGGGGTATGCATTGAATATCCGAAAGGGGGGTCACTATAATAGAAATCATGAGGCTGGTGTTCGTGGAAAACGGGCCCATCCGCTTGGAAGGCCAGCGCATCGTGGTGCGCATCGGGGAACGGGAGGAGGTTCGAGAGGGCAGGGTTTCCCTTTGCCGCTGCGGGGGCTCAGCCAACAAGCCCTTCTGCGACGGCACCCACAAGCGAATCGGCTTCCAGGCCCCGGGAGGGGAGCTGGAGATGGGGGACTGACCCGCTGGTCAATTTCCGCCTCGAGGGGTAAACTCCGGTAGCCATGGGCGAGATGCGCTATCGGAAACTGGGCAAATGGGGGCTTAAGGTCTCGGAGATCTCCTTGGGGGCCTGGGTCACCTTCGGGGATGTGGTGAAGGACAAGGAAACCATCCGGGAGATCGTCAAGATCGCCTATGAAGGTGGGGTCAACTTCTTTGACAACGCCGACGTCTACGCCAAGGGCCTTGCCGAGGAGATCATGGGGGAGGTCCTTAAGGAGTTTCCCCGGCACACCCTGGTCCTCTCCACCAAGGCCTACTGGCCCATGTCCGAGGACCCCAACGACCGGGGCCTTAGCCGCAAGCACCTTCTGGAGAGCATCACCAAAAGCCTGAAGCGGCTAAAGACCGACTACGTGGACATCTTCTTCGCCCACCGCTATGACCCCGAGGTGCCCATGGAGGAGATCGTCCACACCATGCACACCATCGTGGAAAGGGGCTACGCCCTCTACTGGGGCACCTCGGAGTGGCCCGCCGCCCGGATCGCCGAGGCGGTGGCCTTTGCCCGGGAAAACGGCCTCCACCCGCCCATCGTGGAGCAACCCCAGTACTCCATGCTCTACCGGGAGCGGGTGGAAAACGAGATCCTCCCCGAGGCAGAGCGCTTCGGCGTGGGCCTGGTGGTCTGGAGCCCCTTGGCCATGGGCATGCTCACCGGGCGATACGACCAGGGAATCCCCGAGGACAGCCGTTTCGCCCGCTACCCCCAGTTCGCCGAGCGCTTCCTCACGGAGGAAAACCGGAAGAAGGTGCTGAAGCTGAAGGAGGTGGCGGACGAGCTGGGCCTCACCCGCACCCAGCTGGCCTTGGCCTGGGTGTTGCGGCTTCCCGGGATCAGCAGCGCCATCACCGGGGCCACCCGCCCCGAGCAGATCCGGGAAAGCCTGGGGGCGGCAGGGGTGGACCTGCCTAAGGAGGCCCTGGAGCGGATTGAAGCCATCCTCAAGGGGGAGGCCTAGGGGGCTTAAGGCCAGGTCCAGGTGGAGGAGGTAGCGGGCCTGGCCCTCTTCCTGGCGAACCGGAAAGAGGGCGGCGCCGTTCTGGCAAAGGAGGAGCCCGCGCCCCCGACGTGATCGGGCCCGGACGCCGGAGCAAGGCCAAGGGGTGCCCCTGCAATGTGCCTCCCTTCCCTCCCAAGGGAAGGGGGAGCCTGTAGGTTTCCCCTATGGGGAAGCCTCTCCTCGCCCCGGCCCTCCGCCTCCTGGAGGAGGGGAAGGACGGGGAGGCCCTGGCCCTTTTGCAAGGCGCCCAAGAGGACCTCCCGGAGGCGGAACGCCTGGCCCTTTTAGGTTTCGTGGAGGCCCGCAAGGGGAACTCGAGCGCCTACCGGGCCCTGGCCTGGGAGGCCGCCCAGAGGGCCCAGACCCCCCTCACCCTCTACCACCTGGGCCTGGCCCTTCCCCCAAGGGCGGGGGCCTTGGCCCTGGAGGAGGCCCTAAGCCGCTTCCAGGGGGACGCCAAGGGGGAGGCCCGGCTCCACCTGGCCCTGGCCATGGCCCTGGAGCGCCTGGGCCGGCCCGAGGCCCTGGCCCACGCGGCCCTCGCCCGCCTCAAGGACCCCTCCCCCTGGACCACCTTGCATCACTTGCGCCTCGAGCTCTTCTTCGGCACCACCCCCCTCCCTTCGGTCCTGGAGGAGGCGGAGCCCTTTTTGCCCCACCCCTTCCCCGGGGTGCGCCTCCTCGCGGGGCACACCCTGGCCCTGGCCCACCTCCTCCGGGGAAACCGGGGGAGGGCGGGGAACCTCCTCCGGGGCCTCCTCCCCCTCCTGGCGTCGCCAAGCCTCGCGAGCTTCCTCGTCCTTGGCGCCCTGGCCCTGGACCCCCCGGAGGTCCGGCTTCTCCTAGAGGGGGCCCAGGTCTTCCTCCCCCGGGAGGGCTGGCCCTGGGGGTTTTACCTCCTCGCCCGGGGGCTTGGAGAGGGGGATGAGGCCTGCCTTCTCGCCGCCCACGGCCTTTTGCGGGAAGATGGGGCCCTCTACGCCCTCCTGGCCGAGTCCCGCCTAAAGGCCCTTGGCGTGGAGGTGGAAGCCCCCCTGGCCCCGGGGCTTGCCCCCGGCCTCCGCCCGGAGGCCCGCGCCTTCCTCCTGGGCCAGGCCGAAGCGCCCCTCCTTCGCCTCCTTGGGGAAGGCCCCCTTCCCTCCCTAGGCCCCAGGGGCACCGAGGCCTTGGCCCTCCTCCTCGCCCACAAGGAGGGCCTCTCCGGAGAGGCCCTGGCGGAGGCGCTTTACGGGGAGCCCAACCTGGGGGCTCTGAAGGCCCTCCTCCACCGCCTGCGGGGAAAAGGCCTCCGGGTCTCCTGCGCTCCTTACCGCCTGGCAACCCCTCCCCCCTCGGACCTTTCGGCCTTCCTAAAGGCCCTCTCCCAGGGGGATCTGGAAGGGGCCCTAGCCCTCTACCGGGGCCCCCTCCTCCCCTGGAGCCAGGCCCCAGGGGTGGAGGAACTCCGCCTGGAGCTGGAGGAGGCCCTGAGGCAAGCGGTGCTCGCCAGCGGGAGGCTAGACCTCCTCCTCACCCTGGCGGAGCGCCTGGGGGAGGACCTGGAGCTTTGGGAGGCCCTCCTGGAGAGGCTTCCCCCCGAAGACCCCCGCCTCCCCATCGCCCGGGCCCGGGTGGCGAGGCTCCGCCGGGAGTACGGGGTGTGAGGCCGGGGGAAAGCAGTTGGGGTCCCAGCAGGCCAGATGGGGCTCGGAAGGCCGGAAGAGGAGCCAGGCCAGGAGGAGGAGAAGAACCTTGCCCCTCATGCCCCTAGGGTGCCACGAGGAGGGTTACGCGGGGGGCCAGAGGTTACGCGAGGTTACGCGGGAGGCCAAGCGTGGAACCCCTTCCACGTAACCCTGCGTAACCTTCCCCTTGCTACTTTGGGGGTACCCGGAAGGGGAGCACCCCTTCCCAGGGGTACAAGGAGAGATAGGGCATGAAAAGGTTGGTGATGCTCAGCGGTGGCCTAGACTCCAGCGTTCTCCTGTACAAGCTCAAGAAGCAGGACGGCTTAGAAGGTCTCGCGGCGGTTTACTTGGACCTGGGTACGCCTCCCACCCAAAAGGAGTGGAGGGCAGCGGAAAAGGTGGCTTCGCGCCTTGGCGTTGCCATTTACCGGAACCGCGTGCCTCACTTTGAGCTCGGAGATCGTCTTTTCAGCCCACCGGAGCTGGCTTTCCCTGGAAGGGAATCGATACAGGCTGGCTGGACAGACCCTTGTACGATGACCCCCATCACGGGATCCCTAGCGGCCAAAATGGGCGTGGAGGAAGTCTACCTGGGCGTCATCAAGGACGATTTTGCTTCTCACCCCAGGCTGGAGGCGTACCTTGCCCTCGTGAAGAAATTTTTGGAGTTTAACCAAGTTCGACTCAAGATGCCCCTTTCAGGGCTTACCAAGCAAGAAGTGGTGGCTCTGGGCCACGAGCTCGGAGTGCCGCTTGAAGAAACGTGGAGTTGCGTTGCCTCAGGGGAAGCCCCGTGTGGGGCATGCAACCCTTGCATTGCCCGTGAAGAAGCCTTCGCTCTTGCGGACGCTAAGGCCCTAGCCCGGTGATCCACGACGAGATCAAGCCCACCGTAGAAGCCCGCAGCTTAGGGGTGACCTTCCGGAGGGCTAAGGAGGAAGTGCAGGCCCTCCAGGGGGTCACGTTTCGCCTTGGTCCCGGGGAGGGCCTGGCCCTTCTTGGAGGGAACGGGGCTGGCAAGTCCACCCTGATCCGGGTTCTGGCTGGACTTCTCCTGCCCAAAGAAGGAGAAGCCCGGCTTTGGGGGTTGGATCCCTGGCGCTTCCGCACTCGGCTGGCCCGCCGCTACGGGCTTGTTCTGGGCGGGCGATCCCGCCTTTCGCCCCTGCTTTCCGTGGAGGAAAACCTAAAGCTCTGGGGAGCGCTCTACGGGCTTTCCCGGGCGCACACCAGGCGTAGGATCCAGGAGGTGGCGGAGGCCCTGGGCCTCACCTCCCTCCTCGGGGTTGCCGCCTCCCGCCTTTCCCTGGGACAACGCAACCGGGCGGAACTGGCCTTGGCCCTCCTACCCGAACCGGAGCTCCTCCTTTTGGACGAGCCCTTTATCGGATTAGACGCCTTGGGGCGCAAATCTGTTTTAGGGCTCCTACAAACCCTTAAGGCCAACCGGGGTACTACCCTCATCCTGGCTTCCCACGAGCTCTCGGGAGTGGAAGGGGTCCTGGAGCGAGCCCTGGTGCTGCGGCGCGGGAAGGTGGCCTTTCTAGGGGACCTCGCCACCCTCCGAAGGGGTTTGAACTTCCGCCGCGTCAGGGTGCTCTTCCAGGATCCCTTCCAGGGAAACCCTCCCCCAGGGGCCAACGTTTCCGAGGGGGGGTATGTTCTAGAAGCTAAGGTTGCCCCGGAGGAAATTCCTAGCTTCTTATCGCAGATGCTGGCCCTCGGGAGCATGCGGGAAGTCTCCGTCCAGGAACCCAGCCTGGAGGAGGTGATGGAGGAGTGGCTTCGCACCTAGCCGTCCTGGGATTCCATCTCAAGGAGGCCTGGCGGGGTTGGCCGGGAATGGCACTATACCTCGGCTACACCTTAATCGTCTATGTAGTGCTTTTTTCCCTTTGGGGAAGCCTGGAAGCGCCGCCGTGGGTCCTAGGGTACCTCTGGGCGGCAGAGGCCCTCTACATGGGGGTACCCAGGTTTTGGGGCCAGCTTCACCAGGAGGCCCAGAGGGGAGAGTTAGGCCTACGCCTGGCCCTTCCGTACCCCTTTGTCTTCCTTCGCTTTCAACGCTACTTGGCCACCGCCCTCCTTCAGATCCCTTTGGTGGCCGCCGTGGGGGGCGCGGTCATTGGGGCGCTAGGACTATCTGCCTCCCTAAGCCTTTGGAGCCTTCCGGCCTTGGCTTTGGGCCTCATCCTGAACTTCCTTTTGGAACTCACCTTCGCCTTGCTGACCTTTCGGTCTACCTCACCCATGGCCCTGGGAGTCCTCCTGGAGATGTTGCGGCTCTTGGGGGGAGCCGTGGTGCTGCCCTTGGAGTTTTGGCCCGAAGGTGGAGCCCTCCTCCTCCAACCTCTGGCCGCGACCTTCTACCTGCCGGCCCGTGTGGCCGCTGGGGGTGAACCGGTTTGGCTTCTGGTTAGCCTGTGTTGGATCCTGGTTTTCCTAGGGCTTCTGGCCCGCCTTTTTCCTCGAGCCCTGGCCGCTTTATCGGAAAGAGGGGAGGTGTAGATGGAGGCCTGGTCCCGGTGGTTTAGAGCCTGGCCTTTGCTGCTGAGAGGCCGTTTCCTAGAGGCGTGGCAGGACTCCACGGGCTTCTGGGCAAGCATCCTGGCTAGAGGGATCAACAACAGCCTCTGGCTCTTGGTCTTTTACCTCTTCTTCCTGCGCTTCCCTGAGGTACGGGGCTTCCGCTTTGAGGACCTAGTGCTCACCTGGGCGATGGCCTTTGGCGCCTTGGGGCTTTTGCAGGTGCTCTGGGGCGGGGTGTTGGGCCTAGCCCGTTTGGCGGAAACGGGGGAGCTAGAAGTCCACCTTGCGCTTCCCGTTCCTCCCTTGCCCTACCTCCTTTCCCTTCGCCTCCAGCCCACAGGTCTAGGTGACCTTCTTTGGTCCATGGGGACCCTGGTATTCCTCGGCGTGAACTGGCTCTACGCCCTATGCGCCCTGATAGGAGCTTCCCTAGTGGCCTTGGGCTTCTTCCTCGCCTTGGCCTCCCTATCCCTCTGGGGCCTCAGGGTGCAAAGCCTGCTCCCGGTGGCCTACGCCGGGCTCGTTCAGTTTGCCACCTGGCCGCCTAGCGTGTACAAACCCGCCATCAAGGCGCTCCTTCTCAGCCTGATCCCGGCCCTCTGGTTGGGACCGCTACCGGCAAGGGCCGTTGTTGAAGGTTCTGGTCTCGCCACGCTTTGGGGATTCGGTCTGGGATTCCTCACCCTGGGAAGCCTGGCCTTTTGGCTAGGCCTGCGCCGCTACATCGCCCTAGGAGGGTAGGAATGTTCGTGGGGGAAAGAGTCCGTTTAGATCCGGTACAGCGGGCCCATCTACAAAAAATTATCGCGTGGATGTACAAAGAAGAGGTCATCGCACGCGCCTTCTTCGGTGACCCCTTACCCAGATCGCTAGAAGAGATGGAGGCCTGGCTCCAGCAATTGCGAAGCAACCCCCACGCCAGGGTCCTTGCCGTGGTCTACCGCGAAACAGAGGAGATCGTAGGCGAGGTCGCCCTTCAACCGATAGACTGGCGAAACCGCTCCACCTTTTTTGCCGTCATCCTAGGCGAAGAGTCTAGGCGGGGTGAAGGCTTGGGAACCGAGACCGCGCGCCTGGCGCTTCGGTACGCCTTTGAGGGGCTAAACTTAAACCGCGTGGAAGCCAATGTGCTCAGTTCTAATGAAGCCTCTATCCGCCTGCTAAAACGGGTCGGTTTTACGTGGGAGGGGAAGCGGAGGGCCGCCGTTTGGAAATCCGGGCAGTGGGAAGACATGGAAATCTACGGGATAACGGCAAGAGAATGGTACGAAAGCCAGGAAAGTGGCTCCGGAGGGCCTAAATTGAGGGTCAGCCATTAGAGGGCGACGCGGATGCAAGGAGGTGCAGGAGGTTAAGGCCGGCGGCCGGACGCAGGAGGGCCACATGAGGTCCTTTTCTTGGAGCCTTTCAGCTTGCGGGCGAGGTACCTTTTAGCCGAGTCGTTAGGCGTCTTCGGGGGGAGCCTGGCCTTCACAGGCCTCGGGCTCCTCCTGGGCCTTGAAGGAACGACCTGGACCCTGGCCCTCTTGGCCGCTCTCCCCTACTTCACCCTGCCCCTGGACCTACTCGCCGGCCTCCTCCTGGACCGGCTGGACCGCAGGACCCTCCTCCTCGCAGGGGTCTGGCTTAGGGCTGGGATCCTGGGCCTCTTCGCCCTCCTTCCCAAAGAACCCCTCTTCCTCCTCCCCCTGGCCTTCCTCTTCCAAGCCGTCTTGGCCCTGGACCTCCCCGCCTGGCATGCCCTCCTGGTCCGCCTGGCCCAGGGCAGGCTAGAGCGGGAAGGGGGGAGGCTTCAAGCGGCCCAGCTCCTCGGGGACGGCCTGGGGGACCTCCTAGCCGCCCCCCTCCTGCTCCTGGCCAAGCCCCTGCCCTTTGCCCTGGGAGGCCTCCTCCTCGCGGGGGAGGGCCTTCTCCTCCGGGACCTCCCCGCCTACCCGCCTCCACGGGCGGCGAAGGGGGAGGGTCTTACCTTGAGGGCCCTTCTCGCGGGGCTCGCCTTCCTCCTCGAGGACAGGCGGCTCCTTCCCCTTACCCTCTACGCCCTGGCCCTGAGCTTCCTCTCCGGGCTGGCCCTGGCTCTCCTCCCCCTCCTGGCCCTGGCCCAGGGGACGCCCCCTGCCCTCTACGGCCTCTACCCCTTGGGCCTCTCCCTGGGGGGCTTCCTGGGAAGCCTCGCGGCGGGGAGGGTAGGGCCTTGCCTGGGGATTTGGGGCGGGCACGGGCTGAGGGTCTTGGGGCTTGCCCTCCTCCTCCTGCCCTTTCCTTTCGGGCCTCTTGGCGCTTTCCTTGTGGGCGGAGGCGGTGCCTTAAGCGGGGTCCACCTACGGGCCTACCGGCAGCGCCTCGCGCCGGAGGCCCTCCTGGGCCGGGTGCAGGCGGGGGCGGTGGCCCTTCTCTCCCTGGGGAGCCTCCTCGGCACCCTCCTGGCGGGGGGCTTGGGAACCCTTGGCCCCCGGGTGCCCCTCCTTACCGCCCTCCTGGGCCTCCTTCTCCTCCTGCCCTTGGCCTTGGGGCCCCTGGGGTGCGGGCGGCTCCTCGCCTTGAGGGAGGGGAGGTCCCCGTGAGTCTTCCCCTCCTCCTCCCCCTCGCCCCCCGGCGGGAAGGGGGTGGCAGTGAAAGGAGGCTAGGTCTCGCCGGCAAACGCGGCTTTGTGGCGCCGGAATGGGGGCCGTGGTAAAGTGAGAAGGGAATGGTAAAGTCCAGGGTAAGCAGTAAAGGGCAGATCACCCTTCCCAAGGCGATCCGGGAGGCCCTTGGCCTCCGCCCGGGAGAAGAGGTGGTCTTTGAGCTCCGGGAAGGGGGGGCCTTTCTCCGCCCCCGGCGCCGCGTACCCCTGGAGGCCTTGCTCGGGCGCCTGAAGGGCAAGCGGGGGTTCCCCGGGGAAGAGGCGGAGAGGCGGGCGCGGGAGGAGGCGTGGAGGGAAGGGGCTTGAAGCCCTACTATCTGGACACCTCCCTGATGCTCCGCCTCCTGACCGGGGACCCTCCGGAGCTTGCCGCCCAAGCCCTGGAGGTGTTTCGCGGGGCCGAGGAGGGGCGCTACACCCTGGCCGTCCACCCCTTGGCGGTGGCCGAGGCCTTCTACACCCTGGTCTCCTTCTACGGGGTGGGGCGGGCCGAGGCGGCGGGGGCCCTCTTGGACTTACTGGACCGGGAGGGGGTCCTTCTGGAAGACGAGGAGGACCTCCGCCCCGCCCTGGAGGAGGCCGGGAAGGAAGGGCTCAGCCTGGTGGACGCCTTCTTGGCTCAACGCGCCCGCAGGCAAGGGGCCGGGCTCGCCACTTTGGACCGCAAGCTGCGAAGGCGGGCCGGGGTAGAGCTGCTTCCCTAGGATTCGGCCTGTTCCTCGCCAGAAGCTATCCCCCCAAGATCCCCGCCGCCCCATCGCCCGGGCCCGGGTGGCGAGGCTCCGCCGGGAGTACGGGGTGTGAGGCCGGGGGGACGCAGTTGGGGTCCCAGCAGGCCAAAGCGGGCCCGGAAGGCCGGGCCAGGAGGAGAAGCCAGGCCAAGAGCAAAAGCCAAAAGACTTTGCCCCTCATGCCCCCAGGGTGCCACGGGGAGGGTTACGCGGAGGGCCTGGGGTTACGCGAGGTTACGCGGGAGGCCAGGCGTGGAACCCCTTCCACGTAACCCCGCGTAATCTTCCCCCTGCTACCCTGGGGCTAACCCGTAAGGGGGTAAAGGAGATGCTCAAAGAAGTGCAGGAGGTCAAGGTCGGCGGCCGGACGCGGCGGGTTTACGTGAGGCCCTTCGCCTGGGGTTTGAAGAATCCCTCCCACATGGAGTGGACCCCAGACGGCAGGCTTTTGGTTTCCGAACACACTGCGGGCACTGTTCGGGACATTACAAAAGGGGGGGACGCTTCGGAGGCTAAACCTTTGGTGTACAATCTACAGGGTCCCGCTGCTATTCGCCCTACTGAGGACGGCAAGGTTCTCGTTGTGGAAACGTGGGGAGGAGCTATTGCGGATATCGCCGGAGGGGGTGATGCAACAAAACTACCTAAATTAGCCGAAAACCTAAAGGGCCCCTACACCCTAGCCGTGCTGAACCTAGGGAAAAAGGGGGAGACCTTTTTTGTAAGCGAAAGTTCCTCTTCCTTCATGACACAAATCACCTGTCTAAGTCTAGGTGACCATGAGCGAGAGCCCAAAGCTTTTATCCTAGACATACCTGCCCGACATGGTGAGCCTGGGCTGACCCCCCCAGAGTCATGGCCCGACAAGTGGGAAAAGTATGCAGCAGCAGGATGTGTCAAAAATTGGATTGACGATGCTGCTGGAAGGGGCTTCTTCTACCTCGCTGTAGGAAGCCTGGGCCAAATCTTCCGCATAAATCCGGATGAATTGCCGGAGAAAATTACCTACTCTGAGTTGGTTGCCCATCCGAATGCGTTGGTAGCCTGGGGGCTTCATCGCCTAGGAGGGATGCGGTTTCATCCCTCATCCGGATTGCTCTTTGCCGTTCAGCCAGAGATGGGAGAAGTCATTGCCGTAGACCCCGCTCAACCTGGCAATTACCACTTCCAGCCTCCCGTTGTGAGAGGGCTAAGGATGCCTACTTGCGTAAGGTTCTCTCAGGACTCGGAGAAAATGTACGTTTGCTCCTCTGCTGACGGGGTGGTCTGGGAAGTAGAGGGTTTCTTGACTTAGCTGAGGGTGTTCTTATTAGCCACGATCCTGTTTTTGGCCAGCTGCGCTGGGGGGGCCGTAGGCACCGCGGCCTCCCTCCACCTCGCTCGCTTAGACAACCCCTTCTACCTGGGTCTGCAACACGCCATCGGTTGGGGTGCCTCCGTCTTAGCCCTCTTCACAGGCTACCTTCTAGATCGGACGGACCGCAAAAAAGCCCTCAGCTTCGGGCTTCTCTCTGGCAGTCTCCTGCGCTTTCTTTTAGGAACAAGCCTCGGCCTCATTGGTCCATGGACCTTTCTCGGCCTTTACCTGGTAGACAACATCCTTGAGCTTCTTCTGGAGGTCCGGGTCCTGGTCCCTAGACTCGTGCCGCAGGAACGGGAGAAGGCCCATGGGCGTCTTTACACGGCAAGTCTCCTTGCTGACCTTCTCGGCGCCCCCTTAGGCGCCTTTCTCTTCGTCCAGAATCCCTCCTGGCCCTTTTTCCTCGGGGGCGCGCTAGGCTTTGTGGCCATTCACTTCGCCGCTAGGCTCCCTCCCATACCGCCTCTTGGAAAAGCCCCCCCGGGGGTGCTGGCTGGCCTGAGGTGGCTGTACCAGGAAGCCTTCTTTCGTCGGCTAGCCGGAGCGGTCCTTGGAGCCAGCTTCCTCCGGGTCATGCCCTTCGCCCTTCTTCCCCTCTGGTCCCTCCAAGCCGGGTACGGACCCATAGGGTATGGGCTCCTCAGCACCGCCTTCTCCCTTGGGGGGGCCTTAGGAGGGCTTTTGGCAGGGAAACTTAAAGGCAAAAGGCCGCAAAGGGTGCTTAGCCTCCTTTTCCTCATGGACGCCGGGGCCGTCCTGGGTTTGCTCTTCAAGCCTCCCCTTCCCCTGGGCCTGCTCCTCGTGGCCCTCCTGGGGATAAGCGCCATCCTCCTGGGGGTCCAAGAGGTGGTGCTAAGGCAGGCCCTGGCCCCGGATGCCCTGCTGGGCCGGGTAGGGGGTGGAATGAGGTTCCTTAGCGGCTCGGCCGGGCTTTTGGGGGCACTTTTGGCGGGGGCAGTGGGGGGAAAGGTGGGCTTGGAGGAGGTCTATCTGGGAGCGGGGCTTGGATTTCTCCTCCTGGCCTTGGTCGCCTGGGGCTTCCTCGGCCAAATGGAGAAACGGACCCGGTGATCTCCTGGGAGCGTTTTCTGCCTCGCCTCCTTTCTCCTCCTCGGCCCCACGGCCCGGCTAGCCCGTCAGGAGCCCCGCCGCTAGAGGGGCCGGCCGGATTTGGCAAGGGCTTGGGGCCCTGGTTACGGGGAGCCACGCGGGATGCTGGCCGTGGCACCCTTTCCACGTAACCTCGCGTAACCTCCCCCCTGCTACCCTGGGGCTAACCCGGAAGGGGGTGAAGGAGATGCTCAAGGAAGTGCAGGAGGTCAAGGCCGGCGGCCGGACGCGGCGGGTCTACGTGAAGCCCTTCGCCTGGAACCTGCACGCGCCCACCCAGGTGGAGGGGACCCCGGAAGGCAGGCTTCTCTTCTTGACCAGCGTCCCCTAATGCTTGCGGCCCCGCTCCTTGCCCTGGAAGCCCTCCGCCTCTTCGGGGCGGGGTTCTTCTACTTCGCCCACGCCACCCTGGCCGCCCTTGGGGCCTTAAGTCCCCTGGAGGCCAGCCTGGCCCTAACCTTGCGCCTTCTCGCCGAGCCCCTTTTCGCCCTCTATGGGGGGCATCTGGCCGACCGGTGGCCCAGAGGCAGGCTCCTCCTCCTGGCCGCTTCGGGCCAGGGAGGGCTCACTCTGGCCCTCCTTCCCCTCCTCGGTGCCCCCTCTCCCCTCCCCCTCTACCTCTTGGGCTTTCTCTTCGCCCTCCTGGAGGCCCTGCGGATGGTGGCTGCCGGGGCTCTCCTCGCTGACCTCTTCCCCAAAGAGGCCTTAGCCCAAGCCCGGGGGAAGCTGGGAGCCCTCTACACCGCCGCCGACACCCTCTCCGACCTTTTCGCGGGCCTCCTCTTCACCCGAAGCCGCCCTTGGACCGTAGGCCTGGGAAGCGGGCTCCTCTTCCTCGCGGCCGGGCTCTACCGCACCCTCCCCCTGCCCCCAAGGCCCCCGGGGAGGCCCGAAGGGGGAAGCCTCTCGGGCCTGCGCTTCCTTTGGCAAAGCCCTCTCCGCCCCCTTCTCATCTTGGAAGCCCTCCTAAACGTGGCCTATGCTCTCTTCGCTGGCCTCCTGCCCTTCCTAGTCCTGCGGGGCCTGGGGGAAGCCCCCTGGGCCTTGGGCCTTCTGGGCGCGGCCCAAAGCCTCGGAGGGGCCTTGGGAGGGCTCCTGGTAGGGGCGGTATTGGGAAGGCTGGGGGAAGGGAGGACGCTAAGGCTAGCCCTGGGCCTTGCGGGGCTCGGTCTTTTGGGAGGAGCTCTCCTTCCCCCTTGGCCCCTCCTTGCGGGATCGGCCTTTCTCCTGGGGGCTGGAGGTGCCCTCTTCGGCGCAGTGGCCGGGGCCATCCGCCTAGGTGAGGCCCCCCCGGAGCTTCGGGGCCGGGTGGCGGGAGGCTTTCTCTTCCTAAGTGGGGCCCTGGCCCCCTTAGGCCCCCTCCTGGGCGGGGCCCTGGCGGGGGTGGCCCTTCCCCTCCCCTTCCTCCTGGCCGGGGGGCTCCTCCTCGGCCTGGCCCTTCTTTGGAGAAGAGGAAGGGCGGCGTAAACTCAGGGGTATGGAAAAGCTCGAGGCCCTAAGGCGCCTCTTCCCGGGCCGGGTGGACCTCTCGGAAAGCGAACGCCTGCGCCATGGAAAAGACGAGGGCTACCCCGAGGCCAGGCCGGTCTTGGCCGTGGTCTACCCGGAGGGCGTGGAGGACGTGCAGAAGGCCCTCCACTGGGCCCGGGAGTGGGGCGTGGCGGTGATCCCCTATGGGGCGGGGACGAGCCTCGAGGGGCACCTCTACCCCGTCAGGGAGGCCATCAGCCTGGACCTGAGCCGGATGAACCGGGTCCTGGAGGTGAGGCCCCAGGACTTCCTTTGCGTGGTAGAGCCCGGCCTCACCCGCAAGGCGCTAAACGAAGCCCTAAAGGGTACAGGGCTCTTCTTCCCCGTGGACCCCGGGGCGGACGCCACCCTAGGCGGTATGGCCGCCACCAACGCCAGCGGCACCACCACGGTGCGCTACGGAGGGATGCGGCAGAATGTCCTAGCCCTGCAAGTGGTCTTGGCCAACGGGGAGGTCCTGGAGCTCGGCCGGGGGGTACGCAAAACCAGCGCCGGTTATGACCTGAAAGACCTCTTCATCGGCTCGGAGGGCACCTTGGGGATCATCACCCGCCTCACCTTAAGGCTCCACCCCTTGCCCGAGCACATCCACACCCTGAGGGTCTTCTTCCCCCGGGTGGAAGAGGCCGCGGAGGCCAGCTACAAGGTAATGGCCAGCGGGCTTCCCGTGGCCCGGCTGGAGCTACTGGATGAACTAGCCCTAAGGGCCCTAAACCGCTACCTTCAGGCGGGCTTCCCGGAGCGCCCGGCCCTCTTTCTGGAGTTCCACTCCTCCACCCGGGAGGCCCTGGAGGCGGAAAGCGCCCTGGCCCTGGAGATCATGCGGGAGGCAGTGGCCTTGAAGGTGGAGGCCGCCAAGACCGAAGAGGAGCGCAGGCGCCAGTGGGAAGCCCGCCACCAGGCCTACTGGGCCCTGGTGCACCTCTTCCCCGGCCATCGCTTCGTGATCACCGACGTGGCCGTCCCCCTTTCCCGTCTACCGGAGATGGTGCGCTACGCCCAAGGGCTTCTTGAGGAAATGGGCCTTACCGGAAACATCCTGGGCCACGTGGGGGATGGGAACTTCCACACCCTGGTCCCCATCCTGCCCCAGGACTACCCCAAGGCGGAGGCCTACGCCGAGGCCCTGGTGCGAAAAGCCTTGGAGTTGGGAGGCACCTGCACCGCTGAACACGGGGTGGGCCTGAGGAAGAAGAAGTATCTACCCTTAGAACACGGGTCTGCCCTGGAATGGATGCGAAAACTAAAGGACCTCCTTGACCCCGAGGGGCTCCTGAACCCGGGCAAGGTGCTGAACCCGGACAGACACATGTGAGACGCTGAATGGGATAAAAAGATGGGGAACCGACCCGAGAGAGGAGGTTCCCCATATGCAGCTTACCACGGTTGGCCGAACGATATGGAAAGGAGCTAGCCAAGGGGCAAGACTGGCCGAGGCCGGGGCAGGCGACCCGGATGTCCAGGGACGCCTGCGCAAGGTGAAGTTGGTGAAAGCCCTGCGGGAGGGCAAGAGGAGCTGGGATGAGGTCCAGGAGCTTTTGGGCATCAGCCGGGCCACCTACTACCGCTGGGAAAGGGCCTTGAGGGAGAGGGGCCTAGCCGGACTAAAGCCCAAGTCCCGCCGCCCCAAGCGTACACGGGGAAAGGTGCAGTGGAAACCTGAGCTCCTGGTCAGGGTAGAGGTTCTCCGGAGGGCGAACCCCACCTGGGGGCGGTGGCCCATCTGGCTGACCCTCCGGAAGGAGGGTTTTTCGGTGAGCGAACGCACGGTGGGGCGTATCCTGGCTTACCTGGAGGGGAGCGGACGGGTGGAGAGCGTGGCCAGTTTTTTGGCCAGGAGGGGAAGGGGAAAGGGAAGGGGAAGGCCAAGGAGACCCTACGCCCACAGGAAGCCCCGGGGATATCAACCGCAAGCCCCTGGGGACCTCATCCAGGTGGACACCCTTATGGTGAGCCTGGGGCCTGGGGAGGTGGTGCGGCACTTTTCGGCGGTGGACCTGTTTACCCGGTATGCCCTGGGGGAGGTGCATAGCCGGGCCACGGCGAGGCTGGCAGGGGAGTTTCTATCCCGACTGGTGGCCCAGGCGCCTTTCCCCATCCGAGCGGTGCAGGTGGATGGGGGTAGCGAGTTCATGGCGGAGTTTGAGATGGCGTGCCAAGGCCTGGGCATCGCTCTTTTTGTGCTGCCTCCCCGGAGTCCTAGGCTTAACGGGCACGTGGAGCGGCTGCAACGGACTTTTAGGGATGAGTTTTACACCCGACCTTTGCCCACGAGGGTTAGCGAGCTACAGGTGGAGCTTAATGCCTACCTGGACCACTACAACCGCCGGCGACCCCACCAGGCCTTGGGGGGCCTGGCCCCTTTAGAGTACCTGGCTAGAATACGGGGGGAGGCGGTCCCCACAGAGTCTCAAATGTGTTGACCGACTACACTGCCTTGACAGGGCTTTGAAGGAGAGCTACACTAGCTTTTGGCGTTTGGGCCGCTAGCTCAACCGGTAGAGCAACCGACTCTTAATCGGTGGGTTACAGGTTCGAGTCCTGTGCGGCCCACCACAGAACCCCGGGGCCTTCCCCGGGGGTTTTCCTTTACCATGGGGCCCATGAGGCTTCCCAAGACCCCTTTGGACCTCCTGGACCTGGACCTGCCCCGGGGTGAACCCTGGGGCTACGCCTTCGCCCAAAGCCTCCTCAAAGCCCCCTGGGCCTGGCGGGCTTTAAGGCCCACCCCGGGGCTTCTTCAGCTTATACGGCAGGACCTCGAGGTCCTCTCCCTGGAACTGGAGGGAAGGCGGAGGGAGTACCCTTTAGCCGACCTGGGGGAACGCCCTCCCCACCCCGCTGAGGAAGGGGCTTTGGCCGCCCTCCTCACCCGCGACCCCGAGGCCCTAGTCCGGGTGCTCCAAACCCACGGACCCTATCCCTTTGCCCTCTACCGGGCCTTCCGCTTCGCTGGCGAGGTGCGCCCCCTGGAACGCTACCGCCTGCCCCGGGAGGACGAACTTCTGGGCTACGAGGAACAGCTTAAGGCCCTCAGGGCCAACGCCCTCCGTTTCCTCTCGGGAAAACCCGCCCTCCACACCCTCCTCTACGGGGCCCGGGGCACGGGCAAAAGCACCGCCGCCAAAAGCCTTTTGCACCTCAGAGAAGCCCGCATGGTGGAGGTGGAGCCCAAGGCCTTGGCCCACCTGGAAGACCTGCTGGAAAGGCTGACCCTCCTTCCCCATCGCTTCTTCCTCTTCCTGGACGACCTCTCCCTGGATCCCAAAGAGGAATCCTTCCACCACCTGAAGGCCCTCCTGGAAGGAAGCCTGGAGGGCCCTCCGGAGAACGTTCTCTTGCTGGCCACTTCCAACCGCCGCCACCTGGTGCGCCAAACCGGGGAAAACCCCCTACCCGGGGCCGACCCCACCGCCTGGGATGAGCTTCAGGACACCCTGGCCCTCTCCGAGCGCTTCGGGCTGGTCCTCACCTTCCCGCCTTTTGACAAGACCCTTTACCTGAAGGCAGTGGCCCACCACCTGGGCCGCTCCTTGACCCCGGAGGAGGAAAGGGAGGCCCTGCGTTTTGCCCTGCAAAAAGACTTCTCCGGGCGCGTGGCCCGGCAGTTCGCCCGAAGCCTGCTTTAAAGCCCCGCGTGCTTTAACGCCGCCTCCACGAAGCCCGCGAAGGGAGGGGAGGGGCGCATGGGCCGGCTCTTGAACTCGGGGTGGCTTTGCAGGCCCAGGAAGAAGGGGTGGTCCTTAAGCTCTATGGCCTCCACTAGCCCCGCCCCCCGGCCCTGCATCCCCGGGGTAGTGGCGGAGATCACCAGCCCAGCCCGCTCCAGCTGGTCCACGTAGAGGGGATTCACCTCGTACCGGTGGCGGTGGCGCTCCAGCGCCTCCTCCTTCCGGTAAAGGCGGTGGAGGAGGGTACCCGGGCGGATGTGCATGGGCCAGTCCCCAAGGCGCATGGTGCCCCCCAGCCCCTCCACCTCCAGCTGTTCGGGCATGAGGTCTATGACCGGGTGGGGGGTGTAGGGGTCAAACTCCGTGGAGTTGGCCCCCTTGAGCCCGGCCACATGCCGGGCAAACTCAATGACCGCAATCTGCAACCCCAGGCAGATGCCCAGATAGGGGATTCCCTTTTCCCGGGCGTACTGGGCCGCCCGCACCTTCCCCTCAATGCCCCTCACCCCAAACCCCCCGGGGACCAGGATGCCGGAAACATCCCTAAAGGCCTCGTCCAAGTCGGCTCCCTCGAGGCTCTCCGCATCCACCCACTTCACCTCCACCCGGGCCCCGTGCCGGATGCCTGCATGCCTCAAGGCCTCCAGAAGGGAGAGATAGGCGTCCGGCATCTTCACGTACTTGCCGGCGATGGCGATCCTCACGGTGCGCTCGGGGTGCTTCAGCACCCTCACCGCCTCCTGCCAGAAGGAAAGGTTGGGGAAGACGGCCTCGAGGCCTAAGGCCCTTTCCACCACCCGGCCCAGGCCCTGCTCCTCGAGGAGGAGGGGTATCTCGTAGATGTGCTCCACGTTGGGGCTGCTGAACACATGCCCAGGGCGCACATTGGTGAACAGGGCCACCTTCCTACGCACCTCCTCCGGCACCGGTTTCACCGAGCGGAGAACGATGGCATCGGGCTGGATACCCACGCTCCTCAGGGTGGCCACGGAGTGCTGGGTGGGCTTGGTCTTGAACTCCTCGCTGGTTTCCAGGTAGGGGACCAGGGTGAGGTGGATGTAGAAGGTGTTCTCCTCCCCCTCGTCAAAGCGAAACTGGCGGATGGCCTCCAGGAAGGGAAGGCTCTCGATATCCCCCACCGTGCCCCCCACCTCCACCACCACCACCTCGGCTCCCTGCTCCTCCGCCACCTTGCGGATGCGGTCCTTGATCTCGTCGGTGATGTGGGGAATCACCTGCACCGTCTGGGAAAGGTACTCCCCCCGGCGCTCCTTCTGGATCACGGAAAGGTACACCTGGCCCGTGGTGAGGTTGTTGCCCCGGGAGAGGTCCAGGTCCAGGAAGCGCTCGTAGTGGCCGATGTCCAGGTCGGTTTCCGCCCCGTCGGCGGTGACGAAGACCTCCCCGTGCTCATAGGGACGCATGGTCCCCGCATCCACGTTCACGTAGGGGTCGATCTTGATGGCGGTAACCCTATACCCCCGGGCCCGAAAGAGGGCTCCCAGGGAAGAGGTGAGGATGCCCTTGCCCAGGCTGGACACCACACCCCCGGTGACAAACACGTACTTCCTCGGCCTTTGCGTGCTCTCGGAAACCCCGTTCACGGGACTTCAGCCTACCACATCTGGCAAAAGACCCCGGGGTTATGGTACAGTTTTCTTTGGCGTTCTTGCGGGGTCCCCCGATCCCCCGGCAAGAACATGGTGCCTGGCACACAGAGTTGAAGGAGGGCCCAAACGCATGCAGCCCAAGACGTACATACCCAAGGAGATCGAACCCCGGTGGGTTCTCATTGACGCCGAGGGCAAAACCTTAGGGCGGCTGGCCACGCAGATCGCCACCCTGCTACGCGGCAAGCACCGCCCCGACTGGACCCCCAACCTTCCCATGGGCGACTTCGTGGTGGTGATCAACGCCGACAAGATCCGCCTCACCGGCAAAAAGCTGAAGCAGAAGATCTATACCCGGTATAGCGGCTACCAGGGGGGGCTGAAGGAGATCCCCGCGGAAAAGATGCTGGCCACCCACCCGGAGAGGGTGCTGGAGCATGCGGTAAAGGGCATGCTCCCCAAGGGGCCTCTGGGGCGGAGGCTCTTCAAGCGCCTCAAGGTCTACGCCGGCCCCACCCATCCCCACCAGGCCCAGAAACCCGTTAAGCTGGAGGTCAAGTGATGGAGCAGTACTACGGCACCGGTAGGCGCAAGGAGGCGGTGGCCCGGGTCTTTTTGAGGCCCGGAAGCGGCAAGGTCACCGTGAACGGCCAGGACTTCCAGGACTATTTCCAGGGCTTGGTAAGGGCGGTGGCGGCCCTCGATCCCCTGAGGGCCGTGGATGCCCTGGGGCGCTTTGACGCCTACATCACCGTGAAGGGAGGCGGCAAGAGCGGCCAGATCGACGCCATTAGGCTGGGGGTGGCCCGGGCCCTTCTCCAGTACAACTCCGACTACCGCGCCAAGCTGAAGCCCCTGGGCTTCCTCACCCGGGATGCGCGGGTGGTGGAGCGGAAGAAGTACGGCAAGCACAAGGCCCGCCGGGCGCCCCAGTACTCCAAGCGCTAAAGCAGGTCCGGCTCAAGCCCCTGGGAGAGGATCCCGGGGGCTTTTTCCAACTCCCGAAGGGCCTCCTGAAGCTCCTCTGGCGAGAAGGCGTGAACCCTTTCGTGCCTTAAATAGACCAAACGGGCCTCGGCCTCCACCCCCCAGGCCCGCCGCACCGCCTCCCAGTAAAGGGCTAACTGCAGGCGGTAATGCTCCGGGGCCATCCTCTGGTCGGTCTTGTAGTCCTCCAGGTACCACCTGTCCCCCACCCGGTAAAGCCGGTCCAGAACCCCATACCAGACGGTGCCCGCAAGGGGCAGGACCAGGGGAAGCTCAGCGTGGTCCTCCTCCCGGTTTTCCAAAGCAGGGAGGACTTCCCCCAGCATGCGCCGGTGGTTCCAAAGGAGGAGCCGCACCTCCGCAAGAAGGCGCTTTTGCTCCTCCTCGGGGAAGGGGAAAGCCACCTCCTGCAGGAGGAGGGCCCGCATGGCCCCCTCGTCCCCCGGGTCCAGGTTGCGGGCTAAAGCGTAGTGCACCAGGGTGCCCAGGGCCCGGGGGTACTCGGGGAGGGTTTCGGCCTCGAGGGCCTGGGAAAGAGCCAAAGGCTCCCCCTCCCCCTTGCGGTAAGCGCTGGGGGAAAAGACCGGGGGAAAGCGCTTGGACAGGATGAGGTGCTCCGCGTAAGGGGCGGGGGGCTGGGGTTCAGGAAGAAGTGGGGGGGAGGGCAAGGGAGGAAGGCCCGCCAAGGGGTGGCGGTGCACCAGGGGGTCCTGGTCCGCAGGCCCCAGGCCCAGGTCCATGAGGGCCTCGGCCCAGGGTCCAGGCCGTTCGGAAAGGCTTCCCGTGAGGAGAAGCACGTCCCTGGCCCGGGAGAGGGCCACGTAAAGGAGCCGCAGGGACTCCTCCTCCTGGGCGCGGGCCAGGGTCCTTCTCAGGTTTTGGTACCCCTCCGTCCCCTCCAGGGCCACCTCGCCGTCTAAGCCCACCAGCACGGGTTCGGACCTCCCTCCCTCGTGGCGGGCGAGGTCAAAGACCGCCACCACCGGCCACTCCAGACCCTTGGCCGCGTGGACCGTGAGGAGCTGCACCCCTTCTCCCCCCTCGGGAAGCTCGGAGGTTTCCGGGTCCTCGGCCCGCACCTTTAGCCACTCCAAAAGGGCCTCGAGGTCGGGGAAGCGCTCCTCCGCGGCCAGGAGGAGAAGGGTGTCCAGATTGGCCCGGGCCCTCCGGGAAAGCCGCCTTAGGAAGACCTCGTCCCGCACAAGGGCCTTCAGGGCCTCGAGGGGACGCAAGCCCGCAAGCGTCTTGAGCCCATCCAGGCGCATCCGCACCTCCGGGGGAAGGAGGGGAAGGGGATCTTCCGCCTGCAGGGCCTCCTCTACCTGCCCGAGGTCCACCCCCACGAAAGGACCCCTCAGGAAAGCCAGGAGGGAAATGCGCTCCTCAGGGCTTGGGGGACCCTCCAGCAGGGCGAGGCGCAAAGCGTGGTAGACATCCCGCACCTCGGGCCTCTTGAAGAAGCTCTGCCCCCGCCTGAGGACGTAAGGAACCCCCAGGGCCCGGAAGGCCCTTTCCAGGAAGGGAAGGCTTGCCCGGCTCCGCACCAGGACCGCCATCTCCCGGTAGGCATAGCCCTGGCCCCGAAGGGCCGCAAGCCGCTCCACCAGAAGGGCCGCCTCCTTCTCCCGTTTTTCCGGCAAGCCCCCCTCCCCCACCACCCAGTGGACCTCCACCAGGCCCTCCTCCTCCCTTAGGGGCACCACCGGCACCCGCTCGGGCTCGGGGAAAAGGTGCTCCACAAAACGGTTCAGGAAGCGTGCCACTGCCTTGGCGTGGCGCCGGGTTTCGGCGAGGCGATGGACCTCCGCCGCCTCCTTGAGGGCCTGGCGGAAGACCTCCACCCGGGCGTTGCGGAAGAGGTAGATGGACTGCTTGGGATCCCCCACGGCCACCACCTGCACCCCTGCCTCCTCCAGGACCCGGAAGAACCGCCCCTGCAAGGGATTCACATCCTGGTACTCGTCCACCAGGAGGTAGGGGAAACGCTCCACCACCCTTCTCACCGCCTGGGGATGTTCCAGGAGACGAAGGGCCAGGGCCTCGAGGTCCCCTGGCCCCAGGGCCTCCCGCGTGCGCCGGTGGTAGCCGGAAAGGACCTCCTGGAACAGCTCAAGAAGCCCCTCCGCCCCGGGCAGGGCCCGAAACGCCCCCGCCAGGGAGCGCTTCCGGTAAAGAGCGAGGAGGGACCCCTCCAGAGCTGGGTCCAGGCCCTTCAGGTAAAGAAGGCTTCGCGCCTCCTCCAGGAAGAGGGCTTCGGCCAAAAGCTCGTCCAATAGGGCAAAGTCCGGGTCCAGGGAGAGGAGGGGGGCGGTGTGGCGGATGGCCTCGGCCATAAAGCCGTGGATGGTGGTGAAGACTGCCCCGTAGACCTCCCGCTGCGCCTCCTCTGCCCAAGAAGCGGAGGAGAGCCTGGCCACCTCGCCTTGGATGCGCCGCCTCAGCTCCTCCGCCGCCTTGCGGGTGAAGGTGACGGCAGCCATGCGCCGGAGGGGCACCCCCTGGCGCAAGAGCGCCAGGAGCTCCCCCACCAGGGCATGGGTCTTGCCCGTGCCCGCGGAAGCCACGTAGAGCCTCATACCTCCTCCTTGCGGCAGATGTCCGCCAGACCGCAGGCGTAGCAGTGGTTCCCAGGTGTTGGGCGGAAAGCCCCTTGCTGCCAAAGCGAATAGGCTTCCTCCACTTGTCGCCGCACCTCCTCCACTGCTTTGGGAAGTTGAGCGGACCGCTGGCGGCGGTAAAGGGTAGGCCTCCCCATCCAGGGCCAAGTCCATAGGTGGACCTCATGGATATCCCTGCGCTCCACTAAAACCCCCAAGGCATACCACTCAGTCCAACGCTTTCGGGGTCCCAGGTCGGGCTCTCCTCCCTGAGGCAGAAGGCGGTAAAGGTGAATGATGTCGCCTTCCCTCCGGACCCCATCCAGGCGCAGGTTCAGGGGCTTTCGTTCCCACAGTCTCCAAAACTGCATGGTTTGCCAATGTTCTCTATACGCTTCCAGCCAGGGGCCTACCTCGGGGTCACGCAACAGCCGTTCCCGCTCCTCTGGCAGGAGGTGCCAGCCCAGGGCCCCATCCTCCAGGCGAAGGGGAAAGCGCTCCAGATAGGTCCGAAAGGGGCACTCCCCGTGGCGGCGGAGGACCTCCAGGTGGGCCGGGGGAGCGTGGGAGGTGGGGAGGGGCGGGGTGAAGGATTCCTCCGGCAGGGCCTCGAGGCGGCCTGAAGGCGGCAGGGGCTCGGGCCTCATTCCCTTCTCCAGGGGTTCGTAGGCCCCCGAAGGCCCCGCCTCTGGGTAGAGGAGATAGACCTCATCCCCCCGGGTGGAAAGCGCCTGGAGGAAAAGGGGGTCAAGGCCCCGAAGGCGTCGAGGTAGCCTCCTGAGAAGCCCCCGCTCCCGCAACTCCTCCAAAAGGAAGTAGTCCTCCCCTTCTCCCAGGGTGTAGCGCCCCGCCACCCAGTCCAGCACGTAAACCCGCCTGGCCCGCACCCCCATGGCCCGAAGCGGGGGGAGGAGGGCCACCCCCCGGAGGGGTTCTTTAGGCAGGGCCTCATCCAGAAGGAAGCTCCGCCACCAGGCCAAGGGGTTTCCCCCATCCGCCCGCAAAGCCAGGCGAAGCCGGGAGAGGAAGAACTCCTTGGCCGCCACCCCAAGCCGCTCCAAGACCTCCTCCGCCCAGGCCAGGAGGTTGGGCCCGGGGGTGCGCAGGGCCAAAAACGCCTGCCATTCCTGAAGCAAGCCCTCCCTTTCCGCCAAAAGCGCCAGGGCCTCTTCCCCCGCAAGCCCAAGCCGCAGGGCCCTCCGGCCCAGGGCGGAAAACCCCAGGGCCAGAAGGTCCCGCCCGGTGGGCATGGGGTTCAGGAGGGCCAGGACCCTTTCCCCCTCCTCCGTGTCCGCCAAGGCCCCCTCCCGCCCGTCGTAAAGGGGCAAGCCGTACTCGTCCTGAAAGAGGAGAAGCCCAGGGATGCGGTCCTCCGGGGCCACCACCATCACCTCAAAGGGGTCCAAACCCTCGCCCCCCAGGTCCCTCGAGGCCAAAGCCCGCTTGAGGGCCCTCAGGAGGTGGCGAGCCTCCTCCACCGGGTTGGCCAGGGCCCAGACCTCCTTCTTCACCGGCCTTTGGGAAAGGGTCTGCCAGGGTTCCAGCCCCTCCGGAAGAAGCTCCAGGGTGAGGAGGACGGGTACCTCCCGGGCCAGGCGCTTAAGGAAGCGGAGGTCCAAAGGACCCACCTCTCTAAAGCCATCCACCACCACCAGGTCCGGCCTCGGGAAAAGGCGAAGGGGCACGCGGCCCGCCCGGTGGCGGAAGTCGTCGTAGTCCAAGGCCTTTTCCTTCAGGCGCTCGTAGGCGAAGTAAACCCGCCTGAGCCTTCCCGCCTCCCCCTCCTTGGGCAGGGCGAAGGGGGAAAGGCCATAGCGCTTGAGTTCCGCAATGGCCCGGGCGAAAAGCCGGGCCTCCCCGGGGGCAACCCCTTCCCCGTAGAGGTCTCTAAGGACCTCCCCCACCAGGGCCACCCTTCCCGCCCCGGGAAGCAAGGGCCCAAGCCGGCCCACCTCCGCCAGCACCCGGTAGTAGAGGGCCTGGAAGGACATGAACTCCAGGCCCAGCACCGCCCCTTCCCCCCCGAAAAGGCGGTACACATAGGCCCTTTGGTGGGGCAGGCCCACCCAGTAGACCCTCCCCCGCCGCTTCAGGACCTCCAGGGCCCATTCCCGGGCCAGGGTGGTCTTCCCCGAAGCGGGGGGGCCCAGGAGGGGATAGAGGCCCGGCTTCATATGGGGGCATTTTAAAACCGGAAAGCCCGGGAACCCGTGATACCCTTTCGTGCCGAACCCTACCCCTTACACCCTCCAAGAAAAAGACTTGTGGAAGGGATCTTCCGGGGCCTCCAACCTGGCGAAAACCAGGTTGGCGCTATATCAGGGAATGGCTTCCGGGGAAAGGGGCAGGGGAGTGAGATCCAAGCCCAGGCGCAGCACCCCCACCACCCGCCCCCGGTGGAGGACGAAACAGCGGTACCCCTCCGGCAGGACCAGCACCCGCCGGGCCAGGGAAAGCTCCCGCAGGAAGAAGAAGGGGCGCATCCGCATGGGCTTACCGCGGATGGGGCCCATGTAGGGCATGGGCCTGCCCCCCTCGAGGGCCAAGAGAAGCAGGGGCCTCTCCCCCACCGCTTGGCCCAGGACCAGGACCAGGGTATCCCCTTCCCGGTAGAGGGCCTGGACCTCGAGGGTCCGCACCACCTTAAAGCACTGGGTCAGCACCTCTTCGGGCGAGGGGCCAAAGCCCTTGGGGCCCTCCTCCCCCAGGGCCCAGCCCCCGAGGGCCAGGAGGAGGAAGACCCCAAGCCACCGCATCCTTCCCAGTTTGACCGATCTGGCCTTGTACCCCTTCTCGCCCATATCCGTCCCGGGATGGGGTTAACCAGGGTCCCCACCCTGGCCTGGCCAGGGTGGGGTGGGCTTAGAAGCCCCGCTCCGCCGAGATCAGGGCCAAGGCCGCCCGGGCCAACAGGAAGGCCCGTCCGGGCTCCTTGGAAAGCCTATTCTTGGCCTCGGCCACCAGATCCTTCACCAGGCTGTCCTGGGCCCGGTAGTAGGCGAGCTCCTTCTCCGCCCGGTCCACCACACTCGGGACCCGCTGGGTCAAGCGGGCATCCGGGCCCGGCCGCCCCTTACCCCACGGGGCAAAGGCATGGCCCCTGGGTCCAAAGGGATGGTGCATCCCCATCCCCATACGGGGGGCTGGCCTCGGCCCCCGGGCCTGCACCTGGGGTTCCCCTGAGGCTGCCCGGAAAAGGAGAAGGGCGGCCTGGGCCTCCCGCGCCGCCTTGAAGTACGCCTTGGCCTCGTAGCTCTTCTCCGCCCGGGCCTTCACCTCCTTGGCCCAGGCGAGAAGCTTTTCCTCCCCCGTGGCCCCCTGGACCACCGCCTGGAGCCTGGCCAAGGCCGCCGAGGCTACCGCCGCCTGCTGGTAATCCGTGCCTTGGGCCAAGGAAAGGCCCGCCATCAGGAGAACCAAACCCATGAGCACCTGTTTCATTCCCTATCACCTCCGAACTGGAGGCTATCCCCTCTGGCTAAAGGGCGCATCGGGCGAAACCTTAAGGGAAGCCAAAGGCAGGTAGAGCCCCACCGCCGCCCCGTCCTGGTTGTCCACCCACGCCCTTCCCCCATGGGCCCGGGCCACCGCCGCCACCAAGGCGAGGCCCAGGCCCGTGCCCTTTCCCCCATGGACAAAGGGCTCCAGGGCCCGGGGCAAAAGCTCGTTGGGGAAGCCGGGCCCGGAGTCCACAAGCCAAAGCCAAACCCCCTCCCTGTCCCGCTGGATCCTGGCCTTAAGGGGAAGCTTCCCGTGGCGGCGGGCGTTGTCCAACACGTTTTCCACCGCCAGGGCGAGAAGCTCGGGGTCCGCCAGAACCTGGCCTTCCCCTTCCACCTCCAGGCCCCATCCCCCCAAGAAAGCCCGCAGGTCCAGGGGGATGAGCCTGGAGGAGGTGGCCTCGAGGCGGGATAACCTGAGGAGCCCGGAGAGCAAAGCCTCCATCCTTTCCGCCTCCCGTAAGGCTCCGGTGAGGGCCCTGGGTTCGGGCTTGCGCAGGAGCACCTCCAAGTACCCCTTCAAGGCAGCCAGGGGATTGCGGAGCTCGTGGGAGGCATGGCGGGCAAACCGGCGGGCCGCCTCCTCCTTCTCGGAAAGCTCCCTAAGAAGCCCCCCCACCTGGGCCAGGCGGCTGTTCAAGGCCTCCACCAAGGGCCTCAGTTCCGCCAGGCCCGGGTCGGGAAGGGGGCTTAGGTCCTCAGGCCGCCGGGCCTCCAGGAGGTTGGCCAGCTGCCCCAGGGGGCGCAGGGCCCAAGCGAGCCCCAGGGCGGAAAGCAGAAAGATGGCCAAAAGCACCCCTCCACCCCAGGTGGCGTAGAGGAGGAGAAGCTTCCGCCCCAGACCGGCGACCCCCTCCAAGGGGACCGCCATGCCGAATCCTCCTTCCTCCCGGGGCAGGGCCACGTAAAGCACCCCCCGCCACACTCCCTGGTAGGCTCGTCCCTGAGCAAGGGCCTCGAGGAGACCAGGGGGAAGGTCGGGGGAGGGCACCTCGGTGAAGGCCACCCCCTTCTTCCCTATCGCGAAGCCCGTGCCGCCCCCATAGACCTGGGCCAGGCGGAAAAGCTCAAGAAGAAGGGCCTCCTCTTCCTTGGGTCCCTCCTCCTCAAGGAGGTAAAGCCGGGTGTAAAGGGCCCGGCGCAGGTCCTCGCTGGCCGCTCCTTCCGCCTCCCTGGCGGAAAGAAAGGCCAGGGGCAGGGCCAGAAGCAAGAGGGCCAGGAAGAGAAGGGCAAAAAGCCTCCCCCTAAGGGAGGAAAAGGCGGTAGCCATAGCCGCGCACCGTCTGGATGGGGTTGGGCTCCCCCAGGGCCTTCCTTAAGAGGGAGAGGTGCACCTCCAAGGTGGCGGGGTCCACCTCCTCCCCCCAGACCCTCAGCATCAAAGCCTCCTTGGAAAGCACCTCCTCCGGGGACTCCAGAAAAGCCTTCAGGAGGAGGAACGCCTTGGGGGGAAGGGAAAGCCTCCTCTCCCCCCGGAAGGCCTCCATGCGCCTGGGATAAAGCCTCAGGTCCTTGTAGGCCAAAACTTCCGGGGCCTCCTTCCCCCTATGGGCGCGGCGCCAGAGGGCCTCGAGGCGGGCCAGGAGCTCGGAGAGGCTATAGGGCTTGACCAGGTAGTCGTCCGCCCCCTCCTTGAGGCCCTTCACCCGCCACTCCACCGCATCCAAGGCGGTAAGCATCAGCACGGGCACCTCCGAGCGAGCCCGGATATCCTTAAGCAGGGAAAAGCCATCCCTTTCGGGCAGAAGCACGTCCAAAATCACCACCTCCGCCCAGGGAAGGAGGCTTAGGGCTTCCTTTGGGCTTTCCGTGGCCTTGACCTCGTGCCCCTCGAGGGAAAGCCCAAGCTCCAAGGCCTCCCGCACTCCTGGGTCGTCCTCTACCAGAAGCACCCTCATGCCGGGTTCCGCCAAAGGGCCAGGGCCCGCACGGGGGCGTACACCTCCAAGGGCGGCAGGGCCTCCCCGGTCTTCAGGTCTATGCGATGGATGCGGCTCGCCCCGCGCCTGGCCGCATAGAGAATGCCCCCAAAGGGCAGAAGCTCCACCAGGCTCATGCGGTCCTCCCCCTCCAACAGGGGCAGGGTGTGGGAGGCGAGAAGGGATCCCGCCAGATCCAGCACCCGCACCTTGGCCGCCTCCACATCGTAGAGGTAAAGCCTCTCCCCCTCCACCCCCACCCCACCGAGAAGCCTCAGCTCCTCGCTTTCCTTGGAACGGCGGAAGGCATAACGGGAAAGGTAGCGCCCATCCAGGGCCAGGCGTTGCACCTGGCGGTTGCCGTAGTCCAGGACGAAAAGGAACTCCGGCGTGGCCGCCAGGGCCTTGGGATCCTGGAAGGTGCCCCGGCCCGGCCCCTGGCCGCCAAAGCGCTCCTGGTACTGCCCCTTCAAATCGAGCCGGCTCACCGTGGCGGTCTCCGAGTCCAGGACAAACAGGCTACCGTTGGCCACCGCCAGGGCCGCGGGAAAGAGGAACTCCCCGGGCTTCATGCCGTAAGGCCCGGCGGAAAGGAGGAGCTCCCCTTCCGGGGAAAAGCGGTGAAGGAGCTTGGCCCCGTGCTCAAAAACCGAGATCCAGATGCCCCCCTCCCCATCGGCGGCCACGGAGAGGGGAGGGGCCGGGAAGTAGCCCGGACCGGAGCCAATGCCGGAAAGGAGCCGGGCAGCGGTACCGGAAAGGTCCAGAAGCCGCACCGTGCCCTTCTTGGCCTCCACCCCCAACAGCAGGTAGAAGGGGTGGGGCAGGCCCCGCTCCTCCTCCCAGGAGGCGGAAAGGCCCCGGATCACCTCGTCCAAGGACGGGCGCTTGGCTGGGTCCTTCTCCAGCATCTTCAAGACCAGGTCGGAAAGAACCTGGGGAATCTGGGGATTGAGCTGCTTAGGAGGGGTGGGCACCTGGAAGATCTGCTGGTGAATCACCGTCTCATACCCCCCGGTGAAGGGGGGCTGGCCGGTGAGGGCCTCGTAGAGAACGATGCCCAAGGAGTAGATGTCCGAGCGGTGGTCCAGCTTCTGGCCCTTGGCCTGTTCCGGGCTCATGTATACCGGAGTGCCGATGCGGGCACCGGTGATGGTAAGGCGGGTGAGCACCTTGCCGGCGGCGATGCCAAAGTCCATGAGCCGCACCCCCCTGGGGTCCACGCCATCCTCCTTGAGGGCCCCTTTGAGCACCATGATGTTCCCCGGCTTGATGTCCCGGTGGACGATTCCCTGGGCGTGGATGTGCTTAAGGGCATCGGCCACCCGGGCGAGGATGGCTGCCGCCTGCTTCAGGGAAAGGCGCCTTTCCTCTATAAGCTTGTCCAGACCCTCCCCCTCCAGGTACTCCATGGCGATGAAGTGCACTCCATCCACCTGGCCATGGTCGTAGACCTTAACAATGTTGGGATGGTCCATCTTGGCCAAGACCTCCGCTTCCCGGTGGAAGCGGCGCACGAAGCGGGGGTCGCCCACAAAGCGTTCCTGGGGAACCTTGAGGGCCACCAGGCGGCCGGTTTTCCTATCCTTGGCCTTGTACACGGTGGCCATACCCCCCACGCCCACCTTCTCCAGGATCTCGTACTGCTTCTCCAGAGCCCGGGCCTCCTCCGTGGTCTTGGAACCGGAGGAAGCCCGTCCCTGGGTACGGGAACGCCTTTGGACCCTCCGCCGGGGACCCAGGTAGACCCGGGGTGAGGCCAGCAGCCCCAGGCCCATAAGCAGCCAGGGGAAAACCACCTCCGCCCGGGCCCCCGTGGCCCAGGCGGCTCCCGAGAGGAGGAGCAGGAGGAACCATAGGGCCCACGGGGAAAGGCGGGAAGCCAGGGCTGCGGTGAGGAGAACCAGGAGGAAGGCCAGAAGCCCCTGCATCACTCCACCCGTAAGGCCACGGCGGTGACGTTGTCGTCCCCACCCCGGCGCAAAGCCTCGGCCAGAAGGCCCTCGAGGCTCGCCTGCAGGTCCTTGCCCAAGACCCACTCCTCCTCGGGCACCAGGCCGTAAAGCCCATCCGTGACCAAAAGCACCCCTTCCCCAGGGGCAAGGTGCACCTCCTTGAGGTCAAAGCGAGCTTCCGGCAGGCCCAGGGCCCGGGTGAGGACGTTGCGGTAGGGATGGCGCTCGGCCTCCGTGCGGGTCAGAACCCCTTCCCTCAAGCGCTCGGCCACCCAGGAGTGATCCTCGGTGAGCCGCTTAAGCCCCTTGGGGGTGAGGTGGTAGGCCCGGGAGTCCCCGATGTGCCCCACCACCCCCTCCTTGAGCCAGTCCGCATAGAGGAAGGCGGTAAGGGTGGTGCCCATGCCCTTCTTCCCAAGCCTTTCCGCCTCCTTCTCCACCCGCCTGGCCGCCAGAGTGAAGGCCTTTTCCATCACCTTGGAGAGGCCCACCGCTGGCCGGCCTCCCTTCAGGTGCTCCGCATAGGCCCGCGCTGCCTCGGAAATAGCCTCTATGGCCACCTTGCTGGCCCACTCCCCTGCCTCCATCCCCCCCATGCCGTCGGCCACCGCCAGGAGGAGGAGGTTACCCTGGGGGACCTCGAGGCGCATCACCCGGTGGAAGTCCTCGTTGTTCTGGCGGCGGCCCACATGGGAGACCGCGGCCACGCTGTACCGGGGAGCAAGGCGCATCGGACCCATTATAGGATGAATGGGTGGAGCACCTGGCCGACCTGGTGGACCTCTACGAGTACCGGGTGGAGGACCTGGCCGCAGGCCGCACCCCTAAGGGGGGGAAGAGGGCCCTTTTGCAACTGAGGGCCTTCCTCATCCAAACCCGCCTGCCAGGGCCCTTGGCCAAGCGCTTCCGCCAGGCCGATGCTCGCTTCAAAGCCCTGCGGCAAAGCCCGAACCCTCCCCCACCCGTAGAGACCCCTTCCCCGGACTTTCCTGCCCAGGCCTTGGAGCACCTGGAAGAACCCACCCCCAAGCCTTCCCCCTTGCGGGCCATCGCCTTAAAGGTGTGGCACCTCCTGGCAGAGCGGGAGGCCAAAGCCCGGGCCAAGGACCTTCTGACGGGGAGGCGGGAGGAACTCAGGCTCATCCACGCCTTCTTGCAGAACTACCTGGAGTACCAGGAAAAGGAAACCTTCAAGCGGGACTTCAACCTCTCCCGCTTCCACCCCACCCACCCCATCCCCTCTCTTTCCGATAGCCTCATGGACCTCGAGGACCCCAAGGTGGCCGAGGCCCTGGTGATGGAGTTTTTGGAAACCGCCCTGCACCTTCCTCAGGACCTTCCCCTGCCCCCTGAGGAAACCCGCACCTACATCCGCCGCTTCCTGAACCGCATCCTGGAGTGGGACGACGCCTACGGCCTTCCCCCCAAGCGGGACCTCATGCCCTTGAAAAAAGCCCTGGAGGAAGCCAAGCGTCTGGGGGCAAGCGCCCTGGAGATTGCCAGGCTGGAAGAACGCCTCAGGAAAGAGGCCCAGGAGGAAAGGCGGCGGGAACTCCTCTTGGAAGAGGAGCGGCGCCGCTTCCGCGTGGCCCTGGAAAAGGTCATCGCCCTCCTGAACCTGCTTCCCACCCCGCAAGGGGAAACCCCCTGGCCCCGGGTTCCCGAGCCCGGCCAGGGGGAGGAAAGCCTCCTCACCTTGCCCTTGAGGCCAGGGCGGATCCCCTTGGGACCCCTCACCCTCACCCTAAGCCAGGTGGAAGGAACCTGGCACCTGGGTTTGGGCGGGGAGGATTACGTGCTGGAGGACACCCTGGTGATTCCCTGGGAGGACCTCGAGGTCCTGGCGGTGCGGGAAAGGGATCTCCTCCACCTGAGGCTCGAGGCCCGAAGCGGAATCAGGCTCTACGAGCTCCTGGCCGAGGGGCGGATGCTAGCCCTCCTCCTAAGCCCCAACCAGGACTACATCTACCTGCGCCTCCTCAGGGCCCTTTATGCCCGATTGAAGGGTGAGTTCAGCCCCCAGGCCTTTGGCCCCGAGCTGGCGGAGAAGTACCGCCAGGCCCCCTGGGAAGCCCTGCAGGACTTCGCCCGCAAGGTTTTGGAGCTCGCCCTGAAACGCCTGGGTGGGGCGGACCCCACCCCCCTCCTCAAGGAGGTGGGCCAAGCCCTGGGGCAGGAGCGGGAAGCCCTGGTTTTGGCGGAGGCCTTAAGGGAGTACCTGGGCCGCCGCCCCCCCACCCGGGAAACCCTGGGGGGGGAAGTGCACCTGCTTTCCATCGGGGCCGAGCCCCTGGCCCTCAAGGTGGGGCAAACCGTCCTCTCCCTGCGCCCCAGGAACGCTCCTTCTGGAGACCCCCAGGAGGACGTCCTTTACGTGGGCCAGGCGGGCGAGGTACCCCAAAGGCTCAAGGACCTTCTGGTCTACCGCCTCTCTGAAGGAACCGTGATCCTGGCCCGAGAGGGAAGGCGGCTTGCGTACCTGGTGATGGAAAACCCTTGACTTAAAGCCATTCCTGGTATACTCCCGGGCAAGGGGGTAGTATGAAAGTTTTGGGGCACAAAGCCTTTGCCCGGTTAATCCTCTCCTACCTGGTTTCCCAGGCGGGGAGCAAGGTACACCGGGTGGCCCTCCTGGTGCTGGTCTATTTGCTCACAGAAAAGGCCCTTTGGGTTTCCTTGGTCCTGGGAGTCCAGCTTGTGGGCACCGTGGTCTTCTCCCCCCTCCTTTCTGCCTGGGCTGATACCCAGGACCGCAAGCGGCTCCTGGTGTGGTCCGACCTTCTTCGGGCTCCTTTGGTGGCCCTTATCCCCCTCCTTGGGGCCAAGAGCCTTCCCATCCTGCTTCTTCTGGTCTTCCTGATTGAACTCCTGCGGGACCTCCATGACCCCATCCAAAACGCCGTGGTCCCGGACCTCGTTCCCAAGGAAGAGGTGGATGAGGCCAACAGCCTGGTGCTTCTTGCCGACCGTCTTTCCGAGGTGCTTTTCGTGGGGGCGGCGGGGGTGCTGGTGGCGGCGGTGGGGCCTGCCTTTGCCTTCTATTTGGATGCCGCCACCTACCTGGCCTCGGGGCTCATCCTGATGGGCCTTCCCTCTCTAAAGCCCCAGAGGCTTCCCAAGGCGGCCTTCTTCGCCCGGGTGAAGGAGGGAATCGGCCACCTCGCAGGCCATCCCGCCCTCCGCCGGGCGGTGGGCACCCTCTTCGTGGCCGCCGCCTTCGGCTCCGTGGAAACTGCTCTAGGGGTGGTGCTGGCCATCAAGTGGCTCAAGGTAGGCTCGGCGGGATTCGGCTTCATGGAAGCGGCCATGGCCTTGGGGGCCATTCTGGGAGGGCTTGCCATCCCCTATCTCCTAAGGCGCCTTCCCAGGGAGAGGCTCTTCCTGTTGGCGCTTTTTCTCTTCGGCCTCTTTGAAGCCTCCATCGGAGCCTTTCCCCTTTTCGCCTGGGTGCTCCTGGCCTTTTTCGTAAGCGGCTTCCTCAACATGGCCTTCATCGTCCCCGCCCGCTCCATCCTGCAGCTCAACACCCCCCAGGAGATGCGGGGACGGATTTTCGCCGCCTTCAGCGCGGTGATGAACGCCGCCGTTCTCCTGGGCACCCTGTGGGGCGGAGCCTTGGAGGGATGGATGGGGGCCCCCCGGGTCTTCCTGCTGGCGGGGGCCATGGTGAGCCTGGCGGCAGGCTATACCCTCCTCACCGGGGGCATCCCCGCACCCCAGGAAACCCGCCAGACCCAGGAAGCTTGACCTAGGCTTCCTTCAGCCAGCGGGCCGCTTCCAAGGCGTAGTAGGTAAGGATCCCCTGGGCCCCGGCCCGCCTTAGGGCGTAAAGGCTTTCCAGAACCGCCCTCCTTTCGTCCAGCCAGCCCCTTTGGCTTGCCGCCTTCAGCATGGCGTACTCCCCGGATACCTGGTAGGCGAAAAGGGGCTTGGAAAACCGCCCCTTAAGGGCGAAGAGCACGTCCAGGTAGGGAAGGGCAGGTTTGACCATAAGCATGTCGGCCCCCTCGAGGTCATCCAGGCTGGCCTCCCGCAAGGCATCCCAGAGGCCGGCCTTCGGGTCCATCTGGTAGCCCGTACGGTCCCCGAACTGGGGGGCGCTCCCTGCCGCCTCCCGGAAGGGGCCGTAGAAGGCGGAGGCGTACTTCACCGCATAGGAAAGGATGGGCACGTGAAGGAAGCCCCCCCGGTCCAGGGCCTCCCGGATGGCCTTGACCTGCCCGTCCATCATGGCGCTGGGGGCCACCACATCCGCCCCCGCCTGGGCCTGGGAAAGGGCGGTCTTGGCCAAAAGCTCCAGGGTGGCGTCGTTATCCACGTAAAACCCCAAGGGGCCTTCCCGCACCACCCCGCAGTGGCCGTGGTCCGTGTACTCGCAAAGGCAGGTGTCGGCCATGACGAGAAGCTCGGGAAACTCCCGCTTCAGAAGGCGGATGGCCCGCTGGACGATGCCCTCTTCCGCATAGGCTCCATGCCCCAGGGAATCCTTCTCTTCCTCGGGCAACACGCCAAAGAGAATCACCCCGCCCAGGCCCGCCTTGAGCACCTCCTCCGCCAGGCGGGGCAGCTGGGCCAGGGGGTGCCGGAAGACCCCAGGCATGGAGGAAACCTCCTCCGGCTCCCCTCCCTCCTTCACAAAGACCGGCAGGACCAGGTGCCTGGGGCTAAGCTCCACCTCCGCCACCAAGGGCCTTAAAAGGGGCGAACGCAGCCTTCTTGGGCGCTCCATGCCTTCCACTATACTCAGGAAGGAGGGAGCATGAACCTGCAGAAGCTCTTGAAGGAAGCGCAGAAAGCCCAGAAGAAAGCCGCCGAGATCCAGGAGCGGCTGGAAACCATGACCGTGGTGGGCACGGCCCAGGGCCTGGTGGAGGTGGAGGCCAACGGCCACGGCAAGATCCTGGCGGTCCGCCTGAAGCCCGAGGTGCTCAAGAACTTCCAGGAGGACCTCGAGGGCCTGGAAGACCTCCTCCTGGTGGCCATCCAGGACGCCCAGAGGAAGGCCCACGAGCTTTCGGAGAAGGAAATGGCCCGGGAGCTTGGCGGCGTGGGGCAGATGCTGGGCAAGCTCTTCTAGGATGAGGTACCCCGAAAGCCTCCTCAAGCTGGCCCGCGCCCTCTCCCGCCTGCCTGGGATCGGCCCCAAGACCGCCCAGAAGCTTTCCCTTCACCTGGCCTTCCACCGGGAGGAGGCCGAGGAGCTGGAAAGGGCCCTGGCGGGCCTCGAGGCCCTGGGCGTCTGCCGGGTCTGCGGCAACCTGGCGGAGGGGGAGCTTTGCCCCATCTGCCAGGACGAAACGCGGGACCGGTCGGTGATCGCCGTGGTGGAAACGGTCTCCGACCTGTACGCCCTGGAACGGAGCGGGGAGTTCCACGGGCTTTACCACGTACTGGGTGGAGCCTTGAACCCTCTGGAAGGAGTGGGTCCAAGGGAGCTCAACCTGGAAGGCCTCTGGGCCAGGCTTTCCGGGGTGGAGGAGGTGGTCCTGGCCACCTCCATGACCGTGGAGGGGGAGGCCACCGCCCTCTTCCTGGCGGAGGAGCTCAAGCGCCGGGGGATCAGGGCCAGCCGCCTGGCCTACGGCCTCCCCGTGGGGGGAAGCCTGGAGTACGTGGACGAGGTAACCTTAGGCCGGGCCCTGGAGGGGAGGAAACCCCTTTAGGCCCTGGGGAAAGGGCATGGAGGAGCTTCTGCAACACCTCCTGGACCAGGTGGAGGGGGCCTTTGCCGCCGCCATCGGCACCCTGGACGGGCTCCTGGTAGAAGGAGCCAGGCGCAGGCGGGTGGACCTCGAGGCGGCCGTGGCAGAGCACGCCGCCCTTTTGCGCCAGGCCAAGGCTGCCTACGCCGGAAGCCTGGGCACCCCCCGGGTGCACGAGCTTTTGGTGGGGGGGCACCCCGTGGTAGGCTATGTCCACGTGGTGCGTAGGGCAGGCCCACGACCCCAGGGACCCGTGCCTCGAGGCAAGGGACACGAGGATCTTTTCCTCCTTCTCCTCATGGCACCGGAAGCCAACCTGGGCCAGGCGCGCCTGCAAACAGCCAAGGCCGTGGAAAAGCTGGCGGAGGTGGCGGGATGGCTTACCTAGAGAGCCTGGCCCCCTTTGGCGTCAAGCGGGCGGTGCTCACGGGCCTGGACGGCCTGGTCATCGAGGCCCTGGGCCGGGGCAACCCCCCGGCGGAGGTCCTGGCGGCGGAGCTGGCCTCCCTGGTGCGGCACATGACCCCCCTGGCGGAAGCCCTCTCCGGGGAGGTGCGCCGCTTCACCCTGGCCACGGAAAACCACGAGATCCTGGCCCTAAGGGTGGGGGAGTACGTCCTGGGGGCGGTCATCGAGCGGGGCATGGACCGCAAGGCCGTGGGCCAGGAGTTAACCCGCATCGCCCTAAAGGTGCAGAACCTCTGACGGTTAAGGAGGCATGGTGGAGCAAGCCCTACAGGAACTCAAGGCCACCAAGGGGGTACGGGTGGCCGCCCTCCTCAGCGAGGACGGGTTCGTGGTGGAAGAGGCCCGGGAAGCGGATGCCCCGGAGGCCAGCCTTCTTTCCGCCCGGGCGGCCACGGTGCTGGGGACCGCCAAGGCCCTGGCCCAGACCCTGGGCCAGGAAGGGGTGGAGGAGGTCATGGTAGAGTACCCCGAGGGGGCCCTGCTTTTGGTGCCCCTTCCCGGCTATCACCTGCTCCTTCTCCTGGACAGCGTGAGAAGCCTGGGGCGGGTACGCCTAGCCTTGAAAAGGGCCGTACCCAAGTTGGAGGAGGCGCTTAGATGAGCGAGCTAAAGCTGGACATCCAAATCGACAAGGACGTGGCCCTGGGTCGGTACACTAACCTGGCCCTCATCGCCCACACCAAGAACGAGTTCATCCTGGACTTCGCCCTGTTGCAACCCCAGGGCGGGGCCATGGTGGTCAGCCGGGTGATCACGAGCCCCCAGCACGCCAAGGCCCTTCTCCGGAGCCTGGCGGAAAACGTGGCCCGGTACGAGGAAACCTTCGGCCCCATTCCCGAGCCGGTGGCGGAAAGCCAGGCCTAAAGGAATGCCACGGGTCCCCGCCCTGGCACAAGCCAGGGCGGGGTAGCCCTAGAGGTTTTCCCGCCACCAGTCCAAGTAGGCCTTGAGCCGGGCGATCCTGCGGTCTGGCCTTCCGGAGCGGGAAAGCTCGTGCCCTTCCTCGGGGACGCGGAAAAAGCGGGCCTTCACCCCCAGGTGAAGGAGGGCGGTGTACCAGGTTTCCCCCTGGTCTATGGGGCAACGGTGGTCCTGCTCGGAATGGACCACCAGGGTGGGCGTCCGCACCTGGTGGACATAGCGCAAGGGGCTTTTCTCCCAAAGCACTTCCGCCCTCTCCCAGGGCCTAGCCATAAGCTCCATGAAGGTGAAGCGGGGGCCGATGTCGCTGGCCCCGAAGAAGCTGAACCAGTTGGCGATGCTCCGGTCGGTGACCGCCGCCTTGAAGCGACCAGGGTGGCGGGCGGTGAGCCAGTTCACCATATAGCCCCCGTAGCTTCCCCCCGCCACCCCCACACGGCCAGGATCCAGGGGGAAGCGGGCCAGAACGTGGTCCAAGAAGCCCAGGAGGTCCCGCTCGTCCCGCTCCCCCCATTCCCCCTGGAGCAGGGCGAAGTCCTGGCCGTAGCCGGTGGACCCCCTTGGATTGGCGAAGGCCACCGCATACCCCGCCTGGCGGAAGAGCTGGAGCTCCAGCATGGGTGCCCGCCCGAAGGCGGTGTGGGGCCCCCCGTGAATGTACAGGATGACCGGGTGGGGTCCTTGCCCTTCCGGAAGCAGGACCCACCCCGGCACCCGGTGCCCTTCCGGGCTCGGCCACTCGGTGTAGATGGGCTCGGCCAGGGGTAGGGAAACCCCCTCGTTGGGGTCGTAGACCCCCAGGGGACCCCAAAGCCGGGCCGGATGGGTAAAGTCCTCGGTGAGGAGGAAGAGTCCTCGCTCCGTGTGGGTAAAGGAGAGGACGCTCCCCTCCACGCCCAGGGCCTCGGCCTCCCCCTCGAGGCCCACCCGGTAAAGCCTTCCTGTCCCCTCCTCCGTGCGCACGATATAGACCCCATTTCCGGCCCACCTGGGCCCCTGGGTATGGGCCCCGTGGCGGAGATCGGAGTTGATGGAGTTCTGCAGGCTACCCTCAAAGAGAACCCGAACCTCCCCGCCATGCAGGTGGTAGAGCCGGGCCTCCGTACCCCCTCCCCGCTCAAAGGCGTGGCCCAGGAAGAAGAGCCCTTCCGGACTCCACTCCAGGGCAAAGATGGGGCCAAAGCCCCCGTAGACCTTTTGCAACCTGCCTTCCTTAAGCAGGTAGAGGGTATCCCGCCACTCCGCCTGCGCCCCCTTATCCTCGGCCATCACCAGGTAGAGCCCTTCGGGGGAAGGCACCATCTCCTTAGGGGCGGGGTAGCGGTCCAGAAGAAGTTTCTTCTGGCCCCCCTCGAGGGCATAAAGGGCCACATTCCCCTCGGGCAGGAGGCCCCGGCCGTCGAACTTGAAGGGCCACCCCTCGTACACGCGGGGGCTACCCGGCTTGGGAGCCTCCTTCAGGGCCAGGAAAACCACCTCCCCTTCAGGGCCCAGGGCGTAGTCCAAGACCCCCCGGGGTTTCCGTAAGCCTCTCCGCCTCCCCACCCCTTAGGTCCAGGCGGAAGAGCTCCTGGACTTCGCCTACCTTCCGCAGGAAGTAGACGTAAGGATGAGCATAGCGGGGCTTTTTGGCTTCCTCCTGGGTGAGCAAGCGCAAGGCGCCGTCAAAAAGAGCCAGCCTCGAGCGGTACCGGGGCGGGTCCCCCTCCTGGATATCGGTCAGCAGGAAAAGGGGGAAGCCATCGGGGCCAGGGGTGAGGTCCGACAGGAAGCGGAGCTTGAAAAGGATTTCCGGTTCCATGCCTCTATAATACTGACCGGTCATTCGCCTGCCCCCAGGTCCGCCTTTCCGGTAAGCTGGGCGCCATGGACCGGGATGAGCTGGTGCGCTACCTGGACACGTACCTGCGCTTGAAGGACTTCCCTCAGGACCTTTCCTTAAACGGCCTGCAGGTGGAGGGAAAGAAGGAGGTGCGCAAGGTGGGGGCGGCGGTGGATGCCGCCGAGGCCATCTTCCAGAAGGCCCTCGAGGAGGGGGTGGACTTCCTCCTGGTCCACCACGGGCTTTTCTGGGGCAAACCCTTTCCCATCGTGGGCCACCACAAGCGCCGCCTGGAACTCCTCTTCCAAGGGGACATCAACCTCTACGCCGCCCACCTTCCCCTGGACGCCCACCCCGAGGTGGGCAACAACCACGAGCTGGCCCGGGCCCTGGGCCTGGTGGAGCTGGAGCCCTTCGACGTGGGGGTGAAGGGGCGCTTTCCCCTTCCCACTCCCTTGGTCCAGGTGGCGGACATGCTGGGCCAGCTCACCGGGATGCAGCCCCTGGTCCACCAAGGGGGCAAAGGCCTGGTGGAAACGGTGACCATCGTATCCGGCGGGGCGGCGAGCCTCATCGGCCAGGTGGACACGGACCTCTTCATCACCGGGGAACCCAAGCATAGCGTCTTCCACGAAACCTTTGAGCGGGGCCTAAACGTCATCTACGCCGGCCACTACGACACCGAGGTCTTCGGGGTCAAGGCCCTGGCCCGGCACCTGGAGGCCCGCTTCGGCCTGCCCTGGGTCTTCCTGGACCATCCCACGGGGCTATGAAGGGCTTCTTCCTCACCCTCGAGGGCTTGGACGGATCGGGCAAAACCACCCAGGCCCGGCTCCTGGCCCAGTTCCTGGAGGAAAAGGGGATAAAAGTGCGCCTAACCCGAGAGCCCGGCGGGGGGCTTCCGGGAGTGCGGGACCTCCTTTTAAAGGGAGAAGCCCTTTCCCCGGAAGCCGAGTACCTCCTCTTCAGCGCCGACCGGGCGGAGCACGTGCGCAAGGTCATCCTTCCCGCCCTGGAGGAGGGCTTTTGGGTCATCTCCGACCGCTACCTGGACTCCAGCCTGGCCTACCAGGGGTACGGCCGCGGCCTTCCCCTCTCCTGGCTTTTGCAGGTGGCTAAGGAGGTCACCTTGGGCCTACAGCCGCACCTCACCTTCCTCCTGGATCTGCCCCCGGAGGAGGCCCTTAAGCGGGTTTCCACGCCAGACCGCCTGGAAAAGGCCGGACTGGAGTTCTTTAAGCGGGTACGGCAGGGGTATTTAGAGCTGGCCGCAAGGGAGCCCGGGCGCTTCCTGGTGGTGGACGCCACCAGGCCCGTGGAGGAGGTGCAGACCACCATCCGGGAAAGCATCCTAAAGCTCTTTCCCTAGAAGAAAAGCATCCCCCTCTGCTATAATGGTCCCATGCCCCTTTTGCCCCTCGCACGGTGGCTGGCCCTCCTAAGCCTGGGGCTTGTAGCCTTGGCCCAGGGCCTATCCTTTCCCAAGAGCACCCTTTACGTGGAACAGGGAGGAAGGCGCTACACCCTCAAGGTGGAGGTGGCCGACACCCCCGAACGCCGGGCCCAGGGCCTCATGTTCCGCAAAAACCTGGGGGAGGATGAGGGTATGGTGTTTCTTTTCCCCACCCCCACGGCCGGGGGATTTTGGATGAAAAACACCCTTATCCCCCTTTCCATCGCCTTCTTTGACCGTCAGGGGCAGATCCTCCGCATTCTGGACATGGAGCCCTGCCGCAAAGACCCCTGCCCTGTGTACTACCCTGGGGTGGTGTACCAAGGAGCCCTCGAGGTGAACCAAGGCTGGTTCCAAAGGCGGGGCCTCACCCCCGGAGCCAGGGTGGGGGGTGAGGCCTTGAAGCTCTGGCCCAAGTAAGGTGGAACGAAACCCCTTCTTCCCCCTGATGGCCTTTGCCCTGCTGATCGCCCTTTCCGTCTTTTCCTTCATGGGCTACCTGCTCGCCGCCAGGAGGCTGCAAACTCCCCCTCCACCCCAAAAGGTGGTGGTGGAAACCGCCCATGGCCAAAGGGTGCTCCAGGCCCGTTTAGCCCGCACCCCGGAGGCCTGGAGCCGGGGCCTGGGGGTGCGGGGCGAGGATCTAGAAGCCCTCCTATACCTTTTTCCGGAGGCCACCGACGCCCCTTTCCACACGGAAGGCTACCGTTTTTCCGTGGTCCTGGCCTTCCTAGATGCCAAGGGCCGGGTGCTGAAAGTGGTCCGTTTGGAACCCGGGAAGACCTACGCCCCGGGCCTGGCCTACCGGGGGGTTCTGGAGGTACGGGAAGGCCTTCTCAAACTTGCCCCGGGCGACCGGGTGCTTCCTTAGCTGAGATCCAGCCCGCAGGATGGCCTTGCCCAGGATAGCGCTGGAGCTACTCCTTGGACTCCCCGCCTTCCGACTTGGAGCTCGAGTCCTTCTTGGCGTAATCCTTCACGTGCCAGCCCGACCCCTTAAAGATGATGGCGGGAGGCGTGATGACCCGCTTAAGGGGCTCCCCGGTCTCCGGATGGGCCTTCAAGGGTTCGTCGTGGAAACCCTGCTCAAACTCGTAGTAGTTGCCCGTTTCCAGTCCTTTGTAGACGTACACCGGCATACCCACCCTCCTGTTTGGGCATTTTGACACTCAAGGTGGTTGAGTGTCAAGGAGGGGCAGTGGTACCCTCCCCCCGTGGACAAGCCCAGCCTACGCCGCCACTGCCTCCGCCTTTGGCGGACCCTAGACCGAAGGGCCCTCTCCGAGCGGATGGTGGAGATTCTCCTGCCCTGGCTTAAGGCCAGGGGCTTCCGGGAAATCCTCCTCTACCATCCCCTGCCCCACGAGCTGGACCTCCTTTCCCTCACCCGGCTTTACCCTGCCCGCTACTACCTGCCCAAGGTGGCCGGCACAGGGCTTACGGTTCACCCCTTAGGCCCCCTGGTCCCCGGACCCTTCGGCCTCCTGGAACCCACCACCCAGGCGATGGACCCCCAGGTTCTGGACCTAGTGGTGGTCCCCGGGTTGGCCTTTGATGAGGAGGGCTACCGCCTGGGGCACGGCAAGGGGTATTATGACCGTTTCCTGGCCACGGTCCGGGCCGAGAAGCTTGGGGTCATCCCCAAGGCCCTGCTGTTTCCCCGCCTTCCCCGGGATCCCTGGGACGTGCCGGTAAGCTCCTTGGCCACCGAGGAGGGGGTGCATCCGGTCAAATGACCCGTGGGTCAGGCCCGAGGGTGCTACACTTAGGCCCATGCGGGGAGCCCTTTTGGATCGGGACGGGGTTCTGATCCTCTTGAACGAGGAAGCCCTTTACAAGAAGGCCCTGGAGCTTTCCATCCACGGGGCTGGCCTGGAAAAGACCCTGGCGGTTCTGGCCCGGGCGGTGCGGGAGATCAACGAGGTGGTGCGCACCCTTCAGGTGCGCACCCTCGAGGAGGAAGCCACCTTTTGGAACACCTTGGCCCAAAAGGTGGCCGAGGAGCTTGGGCTTTCCGGCCTCGGGAAAACCTCCTTATCCAAGGAGATCCACTCCTGGCGCTACTACCACTTCATGCGCAAAGCCCCTGGGGCGGAAGCCCTCCTGCGGAGCCTCAAAGAACAGGGGCTTAAGGTGGGCGTGCTCTCCAACACCTTGCCAAGCCTACGGGAAAGCCTGGCCTACCACGGCCTGGATGCCTACGTGGATGGCTTCTTTGCCTCCTGCACCCTGGGGGTGACCAAGCCTGACCCCAGGGCGTTCCAGATGGCCATCGAGGCCCTGGGTCTGGCTCCGGAGGAAACCCTTTACCTGGACGACGACCCGGAGAACGTGGAAGTAGCCTCAAACCTGGGGCTCAAAGCCTCGGTATATCTCGCTACAATTCCGGACTCTTCAAGATAAACACATCCATGAAGGAAGAGCTCGTCACAGCACGGGAAGCTCAGCCACGGTCAGCACTTCCAAAGCAGGCGTACCCTGGCGGAAGGCGGCGATCCGTCCCGCCACCCGCCCCCCTGCCCGGAGCACCATCTTCTCCATGGCCTTCATGGTTTCCCCGCTGGAAACCACATCGGATATCAGGGTCACCTTCTGGTTAAGAAGCTTCTCGGCGAAACGCCGGTCCAGCCAGAGCACCTCCCCCACTCCCAGGGTCAGGGTCTGCACCTCCTGGATGATGGGATCCTCCATGTAGGGGCGGCGCCGCCTTCTTGCCACCACGTAGGGTAGGCCCATCTCCTCCGCAAGGACGTGGGTGAGGGGAATCGGGCTCGTTTCCGTGGTGAAGAGTACCTCGGTACCCGCGGGCACCAAGGGCTTTAGGGCCTGGGCCGCCGCCCGCACCAGCTCGGGGTCCCCCAAAAACTCCACCAGGGGGATCCGCCGTCCTGGGAGGGGCTCTATGAGGGGCACGTGGCGGGTGACGCCGCTGATGGTGATGGGATAGGTTTCCATAAAAACCTCCTATTCCGGCTTAAAGAGGGGCAGGTGGCCTAAAGCGATGACATCCTGGCGGGGCGTGCCCTCGGTGAAGACCGCCAGCACCGCCACCACTTGCCCCCCCACGCTCTCAATGAGCTCCCGGAGGCCCGAAAGGGTGGAACCCGTGGACACCACATCGTCCACGATGGCCACCTTGTGCCCCCGGATGAGGGGGATATCCGCCCCATCCAGCACCAGAAGCTGGGGCTTGCCCGTGGTGATGGAGAGCACCTGGCGGCTCACAGGGTTGATCATGTAGGGCTTCTCCGTCTTCCGGGCCACCACATAGGGCTTCTTGGCAATCCGGGAAAGAGCATGGGCCAAGGGCACCGCCTTGACCTCAGGGGTGACCAGGGTTTCCACCTCAGGGGGTAAGCGCTTGGCCAGCTCCTCGGCGGCGGCCTCGGTGAGCTCGGTGTCCCCCAGAAGGTTTAAAAGGGCCACGGCCACATCCGGCCCCACCTGGACGATGGGAAGCTCGCGCCGAACCCCAGCGATCTCCACAGGGTAAGTCCTCACGCCGCTAGTATACTCAAGGTATGCTGAACGCCAAGATCGAGACCCTGGGCGTGGACCCCCAGAACGGGAGCGTGGTGGTCCTGCTCAGGACGGAGAACGACAAGCTTCTCCCCATCGTCATTGGTCCCCTCGAGGCCCACCACATCGTGGTGGCCTTGCAAGGCGAAAAACCCCCGCGCCCCCTTACCCCCGACCTCCTCCTCTCCGTGATGGAAATGCTCCAGGTTAAACTGAAGCGGGTGGAGATCATAGACCTCCGGGATGGCACCTTCTATGCTCGCCTCATCCTGGAGCACCGGGGGATAGAGCTGGAGGTGGACGCAAGGCCCTCCGACGCCATGGCCCTGGCCCTCAGGGCCCAGGCCCCCATCCTGGTGGCCGAGGAGGTGGTGGAAAAAGCGGGGGTGGAGGAAGCCAGCCTAAAGCCCCACGGAGCCGCTGAGGCCTAGTGCGCAGGCTCCTTTTCCTCCTTCTTTTCCTTGGACTGGCCTTTGGCCAGCGGGTGGCGGTCATAGGGGATTGGGGGCAGGACACCCCGGGCCGGACCCAGGTGGCTAACCTGCTTCGGACCGAGCACGCCCGCAAGCCCCTGGCCGCCCTCCTCACCGCGGGGGACAACTTCTATCCCCGGGGGCTGGTGGTGGAGCGTTTCCTAAAGGAGCTTCCTCCCATACCCCTTTACCCCGCCTTCGGCAACCACGATGCCCCGAACCTCAGGGCCCAGCTGGAGCGCTTCGGCCTGGAAAGGCCCTACTACCGGGTCCGCTTCGGGGACCTCGAGGTCTTCGTCCTCTACACCGAGATGGACCTTGCGGCCCAGCGGGCCTGGTTGGAGGAAAGCCTAAGGAAAAGCCCAGCCCCCTTCCGGATCCTCCTCCTCCACCGTCCCCTCTACTCCCCCGGGCCCCACGGGGGTAGCCCCACCCTAAGGACCCTCCTGGGGCCCCTCCTTGTCCGCTACCGGGTGGGGCTGGTCCTTGCGGGGCACGACCACCTCTACGCCCGCACTCGGGTGGGGGGCACGGTCCACGTGGTCACAGGGGGGGGCGGGGCCGGCCTTTACACCCCTAGGCCTCTCCCCGGCTTCCTGGTCCACAAGGCCCACCACGCCCTTTTCCTGGAGGTGACCCCTGAGGGGCTTTGGGTCTATGCCCGGGACCCAAGGGGGGCGGTCCTGGACCGCTTCCTCCTTACTCCCAGCCCCCCATGACGTGCACGTGCACGTGGAAGACCTCCTGCCCTCCCTTCTCCCCCACGTGCACCTGGACCTTATACCCCTCGAGGCCCAGGACCCGGGCTACCCGGTTTGCCGTGCGGAAAAGGGCCCCGAGCTTCCTCTCCCCCTCCTCCGTGTCGGGGTAGTCGGAAAGCTTCGCTATGTGTTCCTTGGGCACCACCAGCACGTGCACCGGGGCCTTGGGCCTTATGTCGTGGAAGGCCACGAAACCCTCATCCTCGTAGACTTTCCGGGAAGGAAGTTCCCCGGCGATGATGCGGCAGAACACGCACTCCATGGGAAAAAGTCTACCTTATGGGGAGTTCCAAGGGAAGCAAAGCCTCCTCCACCCTTTCCACCCGGCCCAAAAGGGTGTATCCCTCCGCTCCCTCCACCCGCGCCAAAACCGTATCCCCCGGCCGGGCAGAACCGGAAAGGCGGGCCTCGTAGTAGTCGGGGGTGTGGCCGAGGGCAAGGCCCCCCTGGATCCTCTCCACCAACACCTCCACCTGGCTTCCCAGCTTGGGCCTGATGCGCTCCTCCGCAAGACGCTGGGCCAAAGCGATGATCTCCTTGGTGCGCCGCTTGCGCACCTCCGGCGGCACCTGGGGCATGGAGGCCGCCCGGGTCTTGGGACGGGGGGTATAGGTGAAGGCGTGAACCCGGGTGGGCCTTAGCTCCTCCAGAAAGGTCAGGGTTTCCTGGTGCTCCTCCTCGGTTTCCGTGGGAAGCCCGGCGATGACATCCGTGGTGAGGGCGAAGCCGGGGATGAGCTCGTAGGCCCTCTGCACCAGGTTGCGGTAATAGGCCTTGTCGTAGCGGCGTCCCATGAGCCTTAGGAGGCGGTCCGAACCCGTCTGCAGGGAAAGGTGCAGGTGGGGCCTGACCCCAGGGGCATACCGGGCGATGACCCTAAGGAGGTCCTCCCCCGTGTCCTCGGGTTCGATGGAGGAAAGCCGCACCTTGGCCCCCAGGTGGTAGAGGTCCTCCACCAGGCCGGCAAGGCCCCTGGGATGGCCCCGGTAGCTTCCAAGCCGCACCCCCGTGAGCACGATCTCCTTTATGCCCATCCTCAGAAGGGCCTCCGCCTCCGCCAAAGCATCCCGGTAATCCCGATGCCGTTCCTTGCCCCTTAGCCGGGGGATGATGCAGTAGGCGCAGCCCACCTGGCAGCCATCCTGCACCTTCAAAAAAGCCCGGACCCGGCTATTGAGAAGCCCCCTCTCCCCCGCCCCCCAGAACTCGTTGGGGGGGGTGGTGATGGGATCCGAGGGAAGCCCGAAATGCTCCAGGATCACCTTGGGAAGCTCCGCCTTGCGGGAGTTGGGCACCACGGCGTCGGCACCCAGCTCCCGCACCTCCTCCGGGGAGAGCTCGGCGTAACACCCCGTGACCACGATGAAGGCCCCTGGGTTGGCCCGCCTGGCCCGGCGGATCTCCTTGCGGGCATCGGCCTCGGCGGTGGTGGTCACGGCGCAGGTGTTGATGACCACCAGGTCGGCCCCCGCCTCGAGGGGAACCACCTCCGGCTCCAGGGCCTTGAGGAAACCCAGCAGGGCCTCGGTTTCCACCTGGTTCACCTTGCACCCGAGGGTGCGGAAAGCCGCGCGCATCCTTCCCATTCTGGTAGGCTAAGGGGGCTTAGTCAACAACCGCAAGCAGAGTGTGACCGACCCCACTTGCCGGGAAAACCCCAAAGGTTGTAGTATTCCAGGCGTCTGCCCCAAGATGTGGGGGAAACCCCCCGAGGGGGCCTGGAGGATTTATGGAACGGTATTTCTTTGACGATCACGCGCAAGCCATCGCCAGGCGCCAGTATTTCCAGGAAGGGGACGGGGATATTCTCGGGATGTTCCGCCGGGTGGCCCGGGAGATCGCCAAGGTGGAAAAACCCGAGGACCGGGTCTACTGGGAGGAAAAGTTCTATGACCTCATGGCCTCCAAGCGCTTCTCCCCCGGCGGGCGCATCCTGGCCGGGGCAGGCACCCCCCACGGCAACCTCCTGAACTGCTTCGTGCAGGGGGCCACGGAGAACCCCCCGGAAAGCTTCAATGGAATCATGGAGGTGGCCAAAAAGCTGGCCCTGGTCACCAAGGTGGGCGGGGGGAACGGGGTCAACCTGGACCCCTACCGCTCCAAGGGGAACCGCCAGCGCCAGGCGGTGCGGGGCGTGGCCTATCTTTCCGCCCGCCACCCCGACGTGGCCGACTTCATCCGGGGCCTCATGCGCCCCCCCACCAACCCGGAAGGGGAAAAGGAGGAGATCGCCCTGAAGAACTTCGTGCGGGCGGTCTACGGGGAGGTTTCCCCTGAACTTAGGGACCTGGCGGAACGCTACGGGGTCCTGGTGGTCCAGGAACCCCCTCCCGGGGCCATCCAGGTACCCGACGACATGGGGGGCATTGTGGAAGCCGCCAAGGCGGCAGCCGCCTTGGCCCTGAAGGGCCTCGAGCCCCACGTGGACTTCTCCCTCCTCCGGCCTGAAGGAGCCCCCATCCGGGGCTCCGGGGGTACCAGCTCCGGCCCGGTGAGCTTCCTTATGGAGATCTTCGACAACTTCCTGGAGTGGGCCGCCCTGGGAGGGGAGGAAGCCGGGCCCGTGGCCACCTTACGGTATGTGTACGCCCCGGTGCTTCGGGTGGTGAGGCAGGGGGGGTGCTTGCACCCCGACACCCTAGTCCACACCGATAGGGGTACCCTGCGCCTTCGGGAGATCGTGGACCCCTTTCTCCGGGGCTGGCAGCCCCACGCCCTAAGCGTGGCCACGGACGAGGGTTGGCGGCGAAGCCCGGAGGGGTACAACAACGGCATTGCCGAAACCCTGAAAGTTACCCTAGAAAACGGCCTCGAGGTCCAAGGAACCCCCAACCACAAGCTCAAAGTTCTCCGGGAAGACGGCACCCGGTCCTGGGTGGAACTCCAGGACCTCAAGCCGGGGGATTGGGTGATCTGGGTACTGGACGAGCACACTGGGACCCCGGTCCAGCTCGCCCCACTGGATGAAGCCTTCCACCCCAACGCCACCCCCATCCGCACCCCGGAGGTGCTCACCGAGGACCTGGCCTTCCTCCTGGGGTTCTTCTTCGGGGAGGGTTTCGTGAGCGGGGACCGGATCGGTTTCTCCGTCCACGAGGAGGAGCCCATGCGGGAAGAGGCCAAGCGCCTCTTCCGCGAGCTTTTCGGGTTAGAGCTCCGGGAAGAACGGAAGCCGGGGGACCGGAGCGTCACCTTGGTGGTCCGGAGCCGTCCCCTGGTCACCTGGCTCAGGAAAAACGGCCTTCTTAAGGGGAAGGCTCAGGAGCTGGAGGTCCCTAGGGCCATCCGCCAAAGCCCCCGTCCCGTCCTTGCCGCCTTCCTTCGGGGCCTCTTTGAGGCAGACGGGGCCATCACGGCAGGTTACCCCCTGCTCACCACCGCCTCAAAGCGGCTTGCCCACGACGTCCTGGTCGCCCTCGGCGGCCTCGGCATCCCGGCTAAGCTTGTGCGCTACAACCCTCTACCGGGCCGATTCTCCAAGCGAGAGCACTACCGGGTGCGGGTAATGACGGCTAAGGGCTTGGAGCGCTACCTGGAGAGGATCGGGGTACCCAAGGGCTCCCGCTTTGAGGCGCTATACGCCTCCAAGCCGGATACGAGGCGGGAGTCTTCCTGGCCCTTCCCCCATGTCCAGGGCCTGCTCCAACCGGCCTTTTCGGCCACCTTTAAAGGGCGCAAGGGTTCCCCTTCGGAGCACACGGGCATTCGTAAAACCCTTCTTCGCTACATCCGGGGCGAGCGCAACCTGACGGCAACAAGCTACCTTTCCCTGCGAGAGGACCCCTTCGTCGGTTCCCTTCTTCCGGAATTCTCCTTCAACGAGTACTACGTCCGGGTACGCTCCGTGGAGCCCGGCGGGGCGATCCTGACCCTGGACCTCTCCGTGGAGGGGAACCACACCTATCTCGCCAACGGGCTGGTGAGCCACAACACCCGCCGCGGGGCGGGGATGGCTACCCTTTCCATAGAGCACCCCGACCTCCTGGACTTCCTCACCGCCAAGGACCTGGACCGGGAAAAGGCCGAGGGGGATATCTCCACCTTCAACATCTCCGTCCTGGTCACCGAAGCCTTCATGAAGGCCCTCGAGGAGGACGCCCTCTGGCCCGTGACCCCCATTGAGGTGCCGGGAAAGTACTACCCCCATCCCCTAGGAAGCACCTACACGGGCCAGATCCCTACCCTGCCGGAGCGGGAGGATGGGGCCAAACCCATCCCCCTTTTCGGGGGCAAGGTTCCCGCCCGCTGGCTCTGGCACGAGATCGCCTGGCACGCCTGGGCCACCGGGGAGCCAGGGCTTATCTTCGTGGACCGCATCAACGAGCTTTCCGCCCTCAAGGGCCTCGGGCCCAGGTACCAGATCCGCTCCACCAACCCCTGCTTCGTGGGCTCCACCCGCATCCCCACGGAAAGGGGCCTCGTCCCCATCGAGGAGCTTGCCCAGGAAGGGGGTAGCTTCTACCTGGTCACGGACGCCCGGGCCCCCCTTGGAGGGATGGGGCGGCCTGCCTCAGGTAAGGGTGCGGTAGTGAGAAAAGCAACCCAGGCCTTCTTCACCGGGGTGAAGCCCGTAGTTCGCCTCCGCACCCGGGAGGGGCTAGAGCTCACCCTCACCCCGGACCACCTCCTCCTGACTCCGAGGGGGTACAAGGAGGCGGGGAGCCTGAAGCCGGGGGACAAGGTCCTGGTGCAAAGCGGCGAGGGGCTTTTCCCCAAGGAGGACACCCTGCCCGCCCCTGCCCTGGCCGTGGCCCGGGAGCGGGTGGCCACCGCAGGGGGACGGGGAGGAAAAGGCCGGGCGGACGTCCGGGAAAAGTACCACAACCTCCCCACCCATTGGAGCCGGGAGCTCGGGATAGCCCTAGGCTGGCTTTTAGGGGACGGCTACCTGCGGGAAGATGGGGTGGGCTTCTACTTCTCCCGCAAGGACTTCGCCGCCCTCAGCTGGCTTCCTGACCTTCTCCGGGACTGGTTCGGCGGAGGAAGCCTCCAGGAAACCCCCTCTAACACCTTCCACCTCCACTTCAACCGCATCCCCGCGGAGTTCTTCCAGGCCCTAGGGGTTAAGGTCGCCAAGGCCACGGAGAAACGGGTCCCGGAAAGCCTCTTCCGTGCCCCCAGGGAAGCCGTGGTGGGCTTCCTCCAAGGCCTCTTCAGCGCCGACGGCTCGGTGCAGGTAAACGAGAAGAAACAGGACGCCACCGTTCGCCTGGCCTCCTCCAGCCTGGGCCTCCTCCAGGACGTCCAGCTCCTCCTCCTCAACCTGGGGATCTTTGGAAAGATCCATAAGCGCCGGGAAGCGGGCACCAAGGCCCTACCCGACGGCAAGGGTGGCCGCAAGGTGTCCCCTGTAGCCCCCCAGTACGAGCTCATCCTGGGAGGCAAAAACCGGGACCGGTTTGCCGAGGTCATAGGCTTCCTGCAGGAGGAGAAGCAGGCCAAGCTTCTTTCCTTCCTGCAGGGAAGGAAGCGGGGGAGCTACACCAAGCCCTTCCTGGCCACGGTGGAAAGCGTGGAGCCTGCAGGGAAGGCCCCGGTCTTCGACCTTACGGAACCCGCAAGCCATAGCCTCATCGCAAACGGCGTTGTAGCTCACAATTGCGGGGAAATCCCGCTCACCGTGGGCGAACCTTGCGATCTCGGCGCCCTTAACCTCGCCGCCTACGTGCAGGACGGGGAGTTCCAGATGGAGGAGTTCAGGAGGGATGTCCACACAGCCATCCGCTTCCTGGACAACGTTCTGGACGTGAACAGGTTCGCCCTCCCCGATAACGAGGAGGCGGCCAAGAAGCTCAGGAGGCTTGGCCTCGGGGTCATGGGCCTGGCGGACGCCCTCATCAAGATGGGCCTCCCCTACTCCTCCGAGGAGGCCAGGGAGAAGGTCTACGAGATCATGTCCGCCGTGCGGGAGGAGGCCATCAAGGCCTCGGAGGCCCTGGCAAAGGAAAGGGGGGTCTTTCCCCTCTACGAGGCGCACCAGGAGTACTTTGAGGCCCTGGGAATCAGGCCCAGGCGCAACGTGGCCCTCCTCACCGTGGCCCCCACCGGCACCACCAGCATGGTCATGGGGGTTTCTAGCGGCATCGAGCCCGTCTTCAGCCCCTTCGTGTGGCGGCGGATCGGCGGAGAGTACAAGCCCCTCCTCCACCCCCTCTTCGTGGAGCTGATGGAGACCTACCCGCCCCATCCCGATTACGAGAAGGACGGAAAGTGGGACTGGGAGAAGATCATCGCCGCCATCCAGGAGGACGGGCACGGCTCGGTCAAGAACCTTCCCTTTGTCCCCGAGGCGATTCGCCGGGTCTTCGAGTGCGCCCACGACATCCATCCCCTGGACCACGTGCGGATGCAAGGAGCCGTGCAGCGAGCCTTCGACGCCGAAGGGTACGCTGCCAACTCGCTCTCCAAAACGATCAATCTGCCCAACCACGCCACCGTGGAGGAGGTAGAGGAAGCCTACCTGGAGGCCTACCGCACGGGGTGCAAGGGCATCACCGTCTACCGGGACGGCTCCCGGGAGTTCCAGGTGCTCACGGTGAGGAAAGAGGAGAAGAAGGCAGAGGAGGACAAGGAAGAAGCTCCCTTGGCTTCCCGCCCTGCTCCCCAGGCCCCCTCGCCAGCGCCTCAACCGGGCACCCCCATGTACGAGCGCCCGGGCAGGCTCATGGGCTTTACCGACATGGTCAAGCTCCTCTCCCCCGACGGGGGCAAGCGGAGCTTCCTGGTCACGGTGAACATGCTGGGGGGAAGGCCCATAGAGGTCATCCTCACCTCGGGCAAGGCAGGGGACGAGGCCAACGCCGACTCCGAGGCCCTGGGCCGGGTGGTTTCCATCGCCCTCCAGTACGGGGTGCCTGCGGAGGCCATCGTGAGGACCCTAAGGGGCATCAACGGCGGTCTTTACGGCACCTACCAGGGCAGGCTGGTTTCCAGCAAGGCGGACCTGATCGCCGTGGCCCTGGAAACCATCCCCGAGGTCCTGAAGGGGGAGGCCACCGCTGCCAAGGCAGTCCCTGGTCAGCCCCGTGGGGGCTACCTTGACGAGTTGACCGAGGTACCCGCTCTCTCTGGCGGTTCGCTCGGGGTATGGGGGCCCCAAGGCGGCCTGGCCCTGGCGGGAGCCACCAAGTGCCCCTCCTGTGGGGAGGTGGCCCTGGTGCGGGAGGAAGGATGCTACAAATGCCAGGCCTGCGGCTACTCCAAGTGCGGTTAGACCTCAGGTAAGGGTGTCCAGGCCCCACCAGCCGCCCTGGTGGGGCCCTTAAACTAAAGGCATGGTCCAGCCCCGGCGCTTCACCTGGGAGAAGCACCCTTACCTTTTGGAAACAGGGGTGATCCAGGAGGACAAAGGGAGGAGGGTTCTCCCTTGATCCGCATCAAGATCTGCGGCATCACCCGGCTGGAGGACGCCCTTCTGGCGGAAGCCCTGGGGGCCTTCGCCGTGGGATTCGTCTTTGCTCCGGGCTCCAGAAGGCGGGTGGACCTCGAGGTGGCCCGGACCATCTCGGAGGCTTTGGGCCCCTTTGTGGTTCGGGTGGGGGTCTTCCAAAACCAAGGCCCCGAGGAGGTGCTGAGGCTTGCGGAACAGGCCAGGCTCCAGGTGGTCCAGCTGCATGGCCAGGAGCCTCCGGAGTGGGCCGAGGCCATCGGCAAGCACTTTCCCGTCATCAAGGCCTTTCCCCTAACCGGTCCTGCGGATCCCGGCTGGGCCCAGTACCCCGCAGGCACCCTTCTGCTGGATAGCAAGGCTCCAGGAAGCGGCCAAACCTACCCCAGGGACTGGGCCAAACCCCTTTTGCAAACGGGAAAGCGCATCATCCTGGCGGGTGGGATAACCCCCGAAAACCTGGAGGAGGTTCTGGCCCTGAGGCCCTACGCCATCGACCTGGCCAGCGGGGTGGAAAGGGCCCCGGGGATAAAGGACGAGGCGAAGCTAAAAGCCCTTTTCACTAAAGGAAGAGCCTGGAATCCCGACGTATGATGGGGAAGTGATTGGCAGGAAGCATCCCTACTTCCCCTACCTCGAGGCCATGCTGGAAGCCGCCCACCTGGCCAAGGGCATCCACGCCTATTACCAGGCCAAGGGCTTCACCCACGGAACCAAATCCGGCCCCACCGACCTGGTGACCCAGGCGGACCGGGAGTCGGAGGAAGCCATCAAGGAACTTCTCCTCTCCCGCTTCCCCGAGGCGGGCTTTTTGGGGGAAGAGGGGGGAAGCGAGGGGGGCAAGGCCCTCCGCTTCATCGTGGACCCCCTGGACGGCACCGTGAACTACGCCCATGGCTTTCCCTTCTATGGGGTTTCCCTTGCCCTCGAGGTGGAAGGGAAGATCCAGGTGGGGGTGGTGCTGGACACCAGCCGGGACGAGGCCTTTTACGCGGTACGGGGGGAAGGCGCCTTCCTAAACGGCCGGCCCATCCGGGTCACGGAGCGGAAGGAGCTTTTGGGTAGCCTCCTCGCCACGGGGTTTCCCTACGATGTGGCCAAGGACCCGGAAAACCTCACCTACTTTCACCGGGCCCTGTCCAGGGGACTCCTGGTGCGCCGGCCGGGGGCGGCGGCCTTGGACCTGGTGTATGTGGCTGCCGGGAGGCTGGAGGGCTTCTGGGAGGTGAAGCTGAACCCCTGGGACGTGGCCGCAGGCTGGCTCATCGTGGAGGAGGCGGGGGGCAAGGTCACCGACCTGGAAGGAAGGCCCTACCGCCTTGGGCACCGCTACATCGTGGCCACCAACGGCCACATCCATGAGGCCCTCATCCAAACCCTCCTGGCCCAGGGCTAGAATGGAAGCTGGTATGGACCTCGAGGCCAAGAAGAAAGTCCTGCGGAGCTTCACCTATGGCCTTTACATCCTCACAGCCAAGGACGGGGAGGACTACGCCGCCGGCACCGTGAACTGGGTGACCCAGGCCTCCTTCACCCCTCCCCTCGTCGCCCTGGGGGTTAAGCGGGATAGCCGCCTGCATGAGCTTATCCAGCGCACGGGCAGGCTGGCCCTCATGACCCTGGCCCAGGACCAGAAGCAGATCGCCCAGGACTTCTTCAAACCCACGGTGCGGGAAGGGAGCACCCTGAACGGCCATCCCTTTGAACCCTCCCCCACCTTTGGCCTTCCCCTCCTCACCGAGCTTCCCTACTGGCTCGAGGCCGAGGTGCGCCACATCTACGAGGGCGGGGACCACAGCGTGGTGGTGGCTGAGGTGGTGGAGGCCGGGGTGAGGCAGGAGGCCAAGCCCCTCATCATGTGGGACACGGGCTGGTTCTACGGGGGCTAGGGCAGCAAGGCCACGGGTACCTCCAGCCCTTCCGGTAGAAGGAAAGCCCTGACCCCATCGGTGCCGAAGATGACATAGGGCACCCGCCAGCGGGCCTCGCGGATATCGGTGGGGCTGGGGAAGGCAGGCCCCCGAGGATGGGAGTGGTAGATGGCCAGGAGGGCTAGACCCTCCCTTTCCATCTCCTTTAGGGCCCGAAGCAGGGCCAAGGGCTCGGCCAGATATCCCACCAGAGGCTCGGGATGGGCGTTGGGCAGGGGAATCACCCTCTCCACCTCCCGCCTCCCCGCCCAAAGCCCCACCCCTTCCCTGGGCGCCTCCTTTTGGAGGTGGGTGCGGGTTTCCTCCAGAAGCCTCCTGGGCACGTAGAGCACTTGGGACAATCGCCCCCTCCTTAGGCCTATACTATGGGCACCAAGAAGGAGGGAAGATGATCCCAGGAACCTCTCCCATCCGAACCGTGGCCCTGGTGGGCCATGCGGGAAGCGGAAAAACCACCCTCACGGAGGCCCTGCTTTTCCGAACGGGAGCCAAGGAACGCATGGGCCGGGTGGAGGACGGCACCACCACCACCGACTACACCCCCGAGGCCAAGCTCCACCGCACCACGGTGCGCACCGGGGTGGCCCCCCTGAAGTACAAGGACCACCGCATCTTCCTCCTGGACGCCCCCGGCTACGGGGATTTCGTGGGGGAGATCAGGGGGGCTTTGGAGGCCGCCGACGCCGTCTTGGTGGCCGTATCCGCGGAAAACGGGGTGCAGGTGGGCACGGAAAGGGCCTGGACCGTGGCCGAGCGGCTTGCTCTTCCCCGCATGGTGGTGGTCACCAAGCTGGACAAGGGCGGGGACTACTACGCCCTTCTGGAGGACCTCCGGGCCACCCTGGGGCACATCCTGCCCATCGACCTGCCCCTTTTCGAAGGCGGGCGCTGGGTGGGGCTCATCGACGTCTTCCACGGCAAGGCTTACCGGTACGAGAACGGGCAGGAGGTGGAGGTCCCCGTGCCCGAGGAGGAGCGGGAGCGGGCCGAGCGCTTCCGCCAGGAGGTCCTCGAGGCCATCGTGGAAACCGACGAAGCCCTTCTGGAAAAGTACCTGGAGGGGGAAGAGGTGACCGGGGAGGCCCTGGAAAAAGCCTTCCACGAGGCGGTGCGCCAGGGCCTCCTCTACCCGGTGGCCCTGGCCTCGGGCACGGAAGGCATCGGGGTCCTGCCCCTCTTGGACCTGATCCTGGAGGCCCTCCCTTCCCCGGAGGAACGCTTTGGGGAAGGCCCCGCCCTGGCCAAGGTCTTCAAGGTGCAGGTGGACCCCTTCATGGGCCAGGTAGCCTACGTGCGCCTTTACCGGGGCAGGCTGAAGCCAGGGGATACCCTCCAAAGCGAAGCGGGCGCCATCCGCCTACCCCACCTCTACGTGCCCATGGGCAAGGACCTCCTGGAGGTGGAGGAGGCGGAGGCAGGGTATGTCCTGGGCGTGCCCAAGGCGGAAAACCTCCACCGGGGCATGGTGCTCTGGCAGGGGGAACGGCCGGAAAGCGAGGCGGTACCCTTCGCCCGCCTGCCCGAGCCCAACGTGCCCGTGGCCATCCGGCCCAAGGGCAGGACCGACGAGGCCAAGCTGGGGGAGGCCCTGAGGAAGCTTCTGGAGGAGGACCCAAGCCTCAAGCTGGAGCGCCAGGAGGAGACGGGGGAGTTCCTGCTTTGGGGACACGGGGAGCTTCACCTCACCACCGCCAAGGAGCGCCTGGCCGACTACGGGGTGGAGGTGGAGTTCTCCGTGCCCAAGGTCCCCTACCGGGAAACCATCCGCAAGGTGGCCGAGGGACAGGGCAAGTACAAGAAGCAGACCGGGGGGCACGGCCAGTACGGGGATGTGTGGCTGAGGCTGGAACCCGCCCCCGAGTACAGCTTTGAATGGCGCATCACCGGGGGGGTGATCCCCAGCAAGTACCAGGAGGCCATTGAGGAGGGGATCCTCGAGGCGGCCAAAAAGGGGGTCCTGGCGGGCTATCCGGTGATGGGCTTCAAGGCCATCGTCTATAACGGCTCCTACCACGAGGTGGACTCCTCGGACCTCGCCTTCCAGATCGCCGCCAGCATGGCCTTCAAGAAGGTGATGGAGCTGGCAAGCCCGGTTCTTCTGGAGCCCATCTACCAGATCAAGGTGATCGCCCCCCAGGAGCGGGTGGGGGATATCCTCTCCGACCTCCAGGCAAGGCGGGGACGCATCCTGGGCATGGAGCAGGAAGGGGCCCTGGCGGCGGTGCGGGCCGAGGTGCCCCTGGCGGAAGTTTTGGAGTACTACAAAGCCCTGCCCAGCCTCACCGGGGGGGCAGGGGCCTACACCCTGGAGTTCAGCCACTACGCGGAGGTGCCCCCCCACCTGGCGCAGAAGATCGTGCAGGAGCGCAAGAGCGCCGAGGAAACCTAAGCCTTGGAGGCCATGGCGGAAACCCCCCTTCAAGCGCTTGCCCGGCTCCGGGAGGCCCTGCAGGAGGTCCTCTTCGGCCAGGAAGAGGCCATAGAGGCCCTTCTGGCCACCCTGCTGGCCCGGGGGCACGCCCTTTTGGAAGGTGTTCCGGGCCTGGGAAAAACCCTTCTGGCGGAGGGCTTCACCAAGGGAAGCGGCCTCAGCTACAAGCGCATCCAGTTCACCCCCGACCTCCTGCCCCAGGACCTCACGGGAAGCGAGGTGTTTAGGGAGGGGCGGTTTGAGTTCGTGAAAGGTCCCCTCTTCGCCCAGGTGGTCCTGGCGGACGAGATCAACCGGGCCCCGCCCAAGGTGCAGTCGGCCCTCCTCGAGGCCATGCAGGAACGGGCCGTGACCGCAGGAGGGGTGCGCTACCCCCTGCCCGAGCCCTTCTTCGTGGTGGCCACGCAAAACCCTTTAGAGCTTGAGGGCACCTACCCTCTCCCAGAGGCCCAGCTGGACCGCTTCACCGCCAAAATCCCCTTCCGCCCCCCCAGGCGGGAGGTGTGGCTCAGGATTCTCACGGAGGAACCCCGGATTCCCGAACCCCTGGGGGTGGACTTCCCTAAGGCCCAGGAGGAGGTGCGGGGGGTCAGGGTGGCCAGGGAGGCCCTCGAGGCCATCACCCACGTGGCTTTTCTCACGCAGGAGGATGGCCGCCTGCGCATGGGCCTCTCCCCCCGCGGGGCCAAGGCCTGGCTGTCCCTGGCCCGGGCCCTGGCCTACCTCAGGGCCAAGCCCCTGGTGGACTGGAAGGAACTAAAGGACGCTGCCTTCCTGGCCCTTCCCCACCGGCTTTTCCTCACGGAGGAGGCCCTTTACGGGGGGGAAAGCGCCGAGGGAATCCTGAAGGAGCTTCTCAAGAAGGGGGGCATCCCCTAGGAAGGAGGCAAGGTATGCGCTGGATCCGGTTTTTTCACGAGGTGGGCCTGGAGGATGTGCCTTTGGTGGGGGGTAAAAACGCCTCCCTCGGGGAGATGATCCGGGAACTTTCCCCTTTGGGGGTGAAGGTCCCCGGGGGGTTTGCCACCACCAGCGAGGCCTACTGGTATTTCCTCGAGGCCAACGGCCTCAAGGAGGCCATCGCCCAGGAGCTAAAGGACCTGGATCCCGACAACCTCCTGGCCTTGCAAAGGGCAAGCCGCCGCCTGAGAAACCTGATCCTGAAGGGGGAATATCCCGAGGACCTGGAGGAGGAGATCCGCCAGGCCTACCGAACGCTTTCCCAGGAAGCCGGGGAGGAAGCCCTCCCTGTGGCCGTGCGCAGCAGCGCCACCGCCGAGGACCTCCCCACCGCCAGCTTCGCCGGGCAACAGGAAAGCTACCTCTACGTGCAAGGGGAGGAGGAACTCCTCCTCCATGTGAAGCGGGCCATGGCCAGCCTCTTCACCGCCCGGGCCATCAGCTACCGGGCCCACATGGGCTTTGACCACCTGAAGGTGGCCCTCTCCGTGGGGGTGCAGCGCATGGTGCGGGCGGACACCGCCACAAGCGGGGTGATCTTCACCCTGGACCCCGACACCGGCCACCGGGGCTTCGTCTACATCACCGCCATCTACGGCCTGGGGGAGAACATCGTCCAAGGGCGGGTGGGACCCGACGCCTACTACGTGCACAAGGAAACCCTCAAAGCCGGCTACCGGGCCCTGGTCCACAAGAAACTGGGCCCCAAGGAGCTTACCCTGGCCTTTGACCCCAAGGAGGGCCGGCTGAGAAACCGCCCCACCCCGCCTTACCTTCGCAAGCAGTTCGCCCTGTCCGACGACGAGGCCCTCCTCCTGGCCGACTGGTCCATCAAGATTGAGGAGCATTACAGCGGGAAGCGGGGAACTCCCACCCCCATGGACATCGAGTGGGCCAAGGACGGGCCCACGGGGGAGCTTTTCATCCTGCAGGCCCGGCCCGAAACCGTGCACTCCCAGAAGGCCCCGGTGCTCCGCATCTACCGCCTTTTGGAAAGGGGCGAGGTCCTGGCCGAGGGCCTGGCGGTGGGGGAAGCCATCGCCACGGGAAGGGCCCGGGTGCTTAAGGATCCCAGGGAGATGGATCGCTTCCAGGAGGGTGAGGTCCTGGTCACGGAAACCACCAACCCCGACTGGGAGCCCATCATGAAGCGGGCAGCGGCCATCGTCACCGAACGGGGTGGGCGCACTTCCCACGCCGCCATCGTGGCCCGGGAGCTGGGGGTACCGGCGGTGGTGGGGGCGGTGGGGGCCACCCGGCTCATTCCCGAGGGGGAAGAGGTCACGGTCTCCTGCGCTGAGGGGGAGGTGGGGCGCGTCTACCGCGGGGCCCTGGCCTTTGAGGTGGAGGAGGTGCGCCCGGAAACCCTCCCCAGGACCCGCACCCGGATCCTGGTCAACGTGGGTACCCCGGAGGAGGCCCTAAGGGTAAGCCTCCTGCTCACGGACGGTGTGGGGCTATTGCGCATGGAGTTCGTCTTCGCCAGCCACGTGCGCATCCATCCCTTGGCCTTAACCCGCTTTGCCACCCTGCCCAAGGAGGTGCAGCGCCAGGTGGAGGAGCTCACCGAGGCCTACCCCGACAAACGAGCCTACTTCGTGGACACCCTGGCCCAGGGGATCGGCCTCATCGCCGCGGCCTTTTACCCCAGGCCCGTGATCCTCCGCTTCTCCGATTTCAAGACCAACGAGTACGCCCGCCTCATCGGGGGGCACCTCTTTGAGCCCAAGGAGGAAAACCCCATGCTGGGCTGGCGGGGGGCGAGCCGCTACTACCACCCCGACTACAAGGAGGGCTTCCTCCTCGAGGTGACGGCGGTCAAGAAGGTGCGGGAGGAGATGGGCCTCAAGAACCTCATGGTGATGGTGCCCTTCTGCCGCACCCCCGAGGAGGGGGCCAGGGTTTTGGAGGTGATGGCGGAGGGAGGCTTGAAACGGGGAGAGGAGGGCCTCGAGGTTTACGTGATGGCGGAGATTCCCTCCAATGTCCTCGAGGCTGAGGCCTTCGCCGAGCTCTTTGACGGGTTTTCCATCGGCTCCAACGACCTTACCCAGCTGGCTTTAGGCCTGGACCGGGACTCGGAAAGGGTGGCCTGGCTCTTCGATGAAAGGAGGGAAACGGTCAAGGCCCTTTGCGCCATGCTGATCGAGAAGGCCCATGCTAAGGGGAAAAAGGTGGGCATCTGCGGCCAGGCTCCTTCCGACTACCCCGAGTTCGCCGCCTTCTTGGTGGCCAAGGGCATCGACTCCCTAAGCCTCAACCCCGACGCCCTCCTGCGCACGGTGAAGAAGGTGGCGGAGATCGAAGCCGCCCTGGACTCTGGTGCCTGAAGCCCAAGTCAGGGTACGCTGGGGCATGGTCCGCGAACCCTTTAACGCCCTAAGCCATGCCCTGGGGGTGCCCCTAGCCCTTTTGGGAAGCGCCTTCCTCCTTCTCCTCGCCCCCAGGGAGGTCTGGCCCGCTCTCCTCATCTTCGGGCTCACCATGGCCTTCATGTTCGGTGCCAGCACCCTTTACCACGCCCTGCGGGTGGGGGATCGGGCCCTGGCCTGGCTCAGGCGGCTGGACCATGCGGCCATCTTCCTCTTCATCGCCGGAAGCTACACCCCCTTTCTGGTGGAGGGCCTTCAGGAAAGCTGGAAACCCTTCGCCCTGGGCCTGGTGTGGAGCCTGGCCCTCCTGGGGGTGGGCTTCCGCCTCTTCTTCCTCAGGGCACCCCGGTGGCTCTACACCCTGGCCTACCTGGCCCTGGGTTGGCTTTCCGTCTTCTTTCTCCCCAAGCTCCACCTGCCCCTTTCCACCTTTGCCCTCATGGCCCTCTCCGGGGCCTTCTACACCCTGGGAGCCTGGGTGTATGCGAGAAAGAAGCCTGACCCCTGGCCGGGGAAAGTGGGGTTTCACGGCCTGTGGCATCTCCTGGTCCTCGTGGGAAGCCTTTTTATGTACCTGGGGGTCCTAAGCCTGTACACCTAGCTTTCTCATGAGAAAGTGAGTATCCTGGAGGGTATGGAACCTCCCCTTATCCTGATCGTGGAGGACGAAAAGGACATCGCCCGCTTCATCGAGCTGGAACTGCAAGCCGAGGGCTACCGCACCGAGGTGGCCTACGACGGCATCACCGGCCTTTCTCGCTTCCGGGAGGTGAACCCCAACCTGGTGATCCTGGACCTGATGCTTCCCGTCATGGACGGGATCGAGGTGGCCAAGCGCATCCGCAAGACCTCCAACGTGCCCATCCTGATCCTCACCGCCAAGGACCGCATCGAGGACAAGGTGGAGGGCCTGGACGCCGGGGCCGACGACTACCTGGTGAAGCCCTTTTCCATAGAGGAGCTCCTGGCCCGGGTGCGGGCCCACCTGCGCCGGGTGAGCCCCGCCATCACCGGGGAGATCCGGGTGGCGGACCTCATCATCAACCTCGAAGGCCGGGAGGTTTTCCGGGGGGGGCGCCGGATAGAGCTCTCCAACAAGGAGTTTGAGCTCCTAGAGCTCCTGGCCAAAAATCCGGGCAAGGTCTTCAGCCGCTACGAGATTGAGGAGAAGGTCTGGCCCGGCTACCAGGGAGGTAGCAACGTGGTGGATGTCTACATCGGCTACCTGCGCAAGAAGCTGGAGGCGGGCGGGGAGCGCCGCCTCATCCACACGGTGCGGGGCGTGGGCTATGTGCTCCGCGAAGACTAATGACCCTGCGCTCCCGCATAACCTTCCTCACCGCAGGCCTTCTTTTGGTAACCCTTTTGGTCCTGGGGCTTGCCCTGGAAGGGCTATTAAGAAACTTCCTCTACCGCTCCCTGCGCCAGGAGCTCCAGGAAGCCAGCAACCAGGTGGCCCGCCTGCTCAACCTGGGGGGACAAGCGCTTCTGGAAGCCGGCCTACCTGCAAGCCTCTATGCGGAACTCGTCCTCATCCCCGAGGAGAACCCTGCCCTCCTGGCCCAGGAAGGGGGGATTAGCCTCCAGAAAAGCCCCGCCTTAGGAAGCCAGCGCCTTCTCCTAAAGGAGGCAGACTACCGCACCCTTCTGGAGCGGGGCGAGGCCTGGGCCTACGCCGAGCTGCCGCGGGAAGGACCCCCCTTAAAGCTTCTGGTCTACGCCCGCCGGGTGGAGGTCAACCTGGGGGGAACCGTGTGGCAGGGAGCCCTCTTGGTGGGGAAGCCCGTGGAAAGCCTGGAAAGCACCCTCTCCCAGTTCGCCCGCATCTATGCGGGTACGGCACTTTTGGTGCTTCTCCTCTCCATCCTCCTGGCCAGGAGCCTGGTGGCCCGGGCCCTGGAACCCCTGGAATGGGTGGCCCGGCGGGCCGAGGCCATCACCACCCGCCCCGAACCCCTGCCCGAACCCGAGGGGCGGGACGAGGTGGCCACCCTGGTGCGGGCCCTGAATGGGATGCTCTCCCGAATGCAGGAGGCTTTTCTGGCCCAGACCCGTTTCCTGCAGGATGCCTCCCATGAGCTCAGGACCCCCATCACCGCCATCCTGGGCCATGTGGGCTACCTCCTCCGCCGCACCCCCCTCACCGAGGCCCAAAGGGAAAGCCTGGAGATCGTAAAACGAGAAGCAGAACGTATGGGAAAGCTGGTCTCAGACCTCCTGGAGCTTTCCCAAAGCGGCACCTGGCGCATAGAGCCCGTGCCCCTAAGGGTCTTGGACCTCCTGGAGGAGATCCGGGAGGAGTTCGCCCCCGGGTTTGCGGGGGAAATCCGGGTGGAGGCCGACCCCGGCCTCTACCTCCTGGGAGACCCCTACCGCCTCCACCAGGTCCTGGCCAACCTGGTGACCAACGCCATCAAGGCCAAGGCGCAAAGGATTACCCTCAAGGCCTTCGGGGTGGAAGGGCGGGTGGTGGTGCGGGTGGAGGACGACGGGGAAGGTATTCCCCAGGAACACCTCCCCCGCATCTTTGAGCGCTTCTACCGGGTGGACAAGGCCCGGGACCGGGAGCGGGGGGGGTCAGGGCTGGGCCTGGCCATCGTCAAGGCCATCCTCGAGGCCCACGGGGGGGAGATCTGGGTGGAAAGCGAGGTGGGCAAGGGAACGGCCTTCAGCTTCTCCCTTCCTTCAGCCGCGCCACCGCCTCCTCCACGCTGATCTCCCCCCGGCGCAAAGCCTCCAACACCTCAAGCCTGTCTTCCCCTTCCTCTGCGGCCTCGTAGCCCAGGGCCTTGAGGAGAGCGTCCAGCCGCGCCCGCACCGTGGGGTAGGAAACCCCTAGGATCCTCTCCACCTCCTTCAGGTTGCCCCGGGCCTTCACGAAAAGCCGCAGGAAGTCCAGGTGGTCCTTGGAAAGGAGGGCGAACTCGTTCAGCTGGAAGCGGCCGTGCACCTCGGTGCCGCAAGAGGGGCAAAAGAGGACCTTCACCGCCAAAGGAGCCTCGCAGGCCGGGCACCGCACGGGAACGGGTTTCATCACCATAGCCCCACCTTGATCTCTACTTCCCCCGCCTCCACCTCCAGCAGGGTTAAAGGCGGCAACACCCTAAAGGTCCAAAGGGCACCAAGAGGCAAGGGAATAGGCGTTCCTCCCCGGAAAAGGGCCCGGGTTTTCCACACCCAGAGGGCCAGGAGCAAACCCCACTCCAGGGCGCAAAGGGGAAGGGGGAAGACCAGGGGCAGGGGGAAAGGCCCCCGCACCCGAAGGTAGAGGAACCTGGGGCGCAAAGGGGGCCAAGCTGGCCTCACACCACCTCCACCAGCACCTGCACCGGATTGCCCTCCTCCTCCGCCTCGATCTCCACCAGTTTCCCCTCGGGCACCCCCTCCCGCACCAGGCGCAAGAGGTCCTTCAAATGCACCCCCCGGTCCTCCAGGGTGAGCTTGGCCTCTTCGGGCAGGAACTTCTCCAAAAGCTCCGCCAAGGCCAGGGGAAGGTTCACGTGGACCCGAACCGGCTTCCCCTTGTCGTGGGCCTGGATCCGCACCCTGAGGAGCCTGGCAGGAATCTGCGCCCGGGGCCTGGGTTCCTCCACCGCCTGAAGCAGGGCCAGGGCCTCCTCTACCCCAATCTCGCCGGAACGCACCATTTCCAGAATACGCCGTTTTTCCTCCATCTTATGCCTCCAGTTCCAGATTCCCCATGGCCACCCTGGCCCCGAGCTTGGCCTTCCCCTCTCCCAGGGACCAGCGCCGCCCGCCATGGGCCGCCACCTGCCGCCAAGGTCCCGCCACCTCGAGGCCCCCCAGGCGCACCTGGGCCTCCACCTCCAGGTCCGAACCCGGCAGAAAGCGGAGCTCGGCGTTGCCCGCCCGCACCTCCAGGCGGTGCTCTCCATCCCGAAGGAAAAGGCCTGCTTCCAGGTTGCCTCCCGAAAGGGCCAGGTCCAGGCCCAAAAGCCCATCCCCTTCCAGGTTGGCCCCTAGGGCCCGGCCCTTGAGGAGCACCCCGGCAAGCTCCACGTGGCTTCCCTTGGCCAAAAGCAAAACCTCGGCCCCCTCGGGAACCCTAAGCCTCCCCTCGCCCAGGGAAACCCGATAGACCGGGATCCCGCCCTCCAGGACTACCCCTCCACCCTCCGCCTCCAAAAGGAGCTCCTCGTGCCTCCTCTTCCCCGCCCCCGGGTCCCACCATGGGCTCCACATCCTTCACCTCCTTGTGAAGGATTATAAACCCGTTGTTCCAAATCTGTCAAGTTGAGGTTTCCATATCTAAAACCCCAGGCCCGAAGGATGGCGGGAACCCAGGAAAGGAGCGCCGATGAAGGCGAAGAGCAAAAGAGCATAGGCCAGTAGGAGCAAGGCCATGCGCGGGTAGCCCTGAAGCCTCTCCTCGAGAAGGAAGTAAAGGGTGAGGCCCAGCCAGCCCAGGAGCACGGAGATCTCCTTGGGATCCAGGACCAAAGGGCTACCGAAATACCCCCAGGCCCAGGCCATGCCGCTGGTCAGGCCCAAGGTGGTGGCCAGGTACCCCACCCGAAGGTAGCCCTGCTCCAGCCGCCTCAGGCTCCAAAGGGGGGCGGAAAGCAGGGCTTTTTCCGGCACCGACCTTAGGCGCAGGTCCTGCATGGCGCACATCACCCCTGCCCCCACCCCCACCGCCAGGGCCAGGTAGGCCACCAGGAAGGCCCCGGCGTGCACCAGGGTAAGGAGGAGGGGCAGGCTTCCCCCCGGATGGGGCAGGGCCTTGAGGGCAAAGAGGCCAAGGAGCATGGCCAGGAGAACCAAGTAGCGGCGGAGAGGGGTAAGCCTTGGCCGAAGCAACAAACTCTCCCCCCGCAAGGCCAAAAGCCCCCCCAGGACCAAGGCGGGCTGGGCTGGACCCGAGAAAAACCCCTTGGCGAAGGCATCGGCCAAGGCGGCCCCCAGGTACAGAAAGGCCCCGAGGAAAAGCCCTCGAGGCCAGAACAACCCCACCGCCAGGAGGAGAACCCCCACCAGGGCCAGCAGGGAAACCGCGGTCATAGCCGTGGGGGACGGAAGGCCAGAAGCGGGCACTCCCCAGGGCAGGGAGGACCCTGGAAAAACTCCTGGGTCCGGGCCTTTACGGCCAGAATCCAGGGATGGGCCCTGCGCCCCGCCTCCTTGTGCCAGGTAAGGGGATCGGCCTCCGGGTACTCCCGCACCACCTCCTTATAGGCCAGGCCCTTCAGGGCCCGTATGGCCTCCCGCACCCGGTGGCCCGCATACCACTCCAGGTAGTCCCCAATGGCTCCCTCTATGAGGACCTCCACCTTGGGCACCTCGCCCTGGCGGGCCTTGAGGTTCTTCTCCACCACCCGCTTGAGGTCGTCCAGGTTGTACAGGTAGGCCTGGGGCAGGCGGCCCACCCGGGGGTCGATGTTCCGGGGCAGGGCGATGTCGATGAGGAAAAGGGGCTTGGACCGCCTCGGCAGGTCCTCCGGGCGCACCAGGTAGTGGGGGGCAGCAGCCGAGGCCACCACCAGGTCCGCCTGGCGCAGGACCTGGGGAAGGGCCAAAAGGCCATAGGCCTCCCCTCCAAACCGCTCCGCCAGGGCCTTGGCCCTGTCCACGGTGCGGTTCACCACCAAGACCCTCCCCACCCCCTGGGCTTTCAGGTGGGTAAGGAAAAGCTCCGCCATCTCCCCTGCCCCCAACACGGCCACCGCAAGGCCGGTAAGGTCCCCGTACACCGCCAGGGCCATCTCCAAGGCCGCGTAGGCCACGCTCACTGCTCCCGCCCCGATGCCGGTTTCGCTCCGAGCCCGCTTGCCGAGGGCGATGGCGGACTGGAAGGCCTTCTCCAATAGGCTTTCCGTGGCCCCATATTTCCGGGCCAGGAAGAGGGCCTCCCGCACCTGCCCCAGGATCTGGGCCTCCCCTACCACCAAGGAGTCCAGGCCCGCCGCCACCCGAAAGAGGTGCCGCAGGGCCTCTATTCCCTCCTTCTGGTAGAGGTGGCGGGCTTCCACCCCCCGGGAAAGCAGGAGGGCTTTGGCCTCCTTGGGGCTACCCACCCCGTAGATTTCCGTGCGGTTGCAGGTGGAGAGCACCACCGCCTTGCCCAGGACCGCCAGGGCGGCGGGTAGGCCCGCCACGGGGTCCAAGGCTACCCTTTCCCGCACCCCCACCGGGGCGGTCTTATGGGAAAGGCCCACCAGGTAGAGGGGCAGGGCCATAGGCTGCCCCACAGTATACGCCATGGGGATAGGGGCATATGCCCTACCCCCCCCTACCCCCCCAAGGCCCGAAGGATGGCCCCATAGAGGCCCTCGAGGCCCGGGCGTTCCGCCTCGTAAGGGAGAAAACCAAGCCTCCCCGCCTCCTCGGCCGTGCTGGGGCCGATGCAGGCCGCCTTGGGCCTCCTAGGGGTCTTTAAGGCGTAGGCCCTGGCGGCGCTTGGGCTGAAGAAGGCCACCACCTGGGCCCTTTCCAAAAGAGCCAGCTCCTCAGGGGAAAGCTCCCTCTCCCGGGTAGCGTACACCTCCACTCGCTCCACCGCCACCCCCCGGGCCTCGAGGCCTTCCTCCAAATCCTTCCCCGCCAGATCCCCCGCCACGAAGAGCACCCTTTGGGCTGGGGGAAAGGTTGCCGCCAGGTCCTTGGCCGTGGCCCGGGGAGGGACAAAGGCAGGGGATAGGCCCCCCTGGCGCAGCACCTCCCCCGTCCCTTCCCCCACCGCCGCCACCTTGAGAAGGGGCCTTCCCGCCTTTTCCCAGGCCCAAAGGAGCCTCTTAGCCCCTTCTTTGGAGGTGACCGCCACCCAGTCCGCCTGGAGGAGTCTTCCGGGAAGGACCTCGAGGCCCGGCAGGTCCACCTGCTCCAAAAGGGCCACCTCCGCCGCCTCAATCCCCAAGGCGCGGAGCCGGTCCAATAGCCCCTTATCCTTCCCGCGGGTAAGCAGAATCACGACCTTTCAGCACCTTATGGAAGAGCTTCATGGCCGCCAAGGCTTGGGGAAACCCCAAGAAAAGGGCGGACTGCAGGATGGTTTCCCGCACCTCCTCCTCGGTGGCGCCTACCCGCAAAGCCCCCTCCAGATGGGTGGCCAGCTCCTTGGGGCTACCCAGGGCGATCAGGGCGGTGATGGCCAGGAGTTCCCGGGTTTTGAGGTCCAACCCTGGCCGGGCCAGGACCTCCTCGTAGGCGAAGTCCCGGATGTAGCGGAAAAGATCCTCGTCCACCTCCTTCAGGCTTGCCTCAATGGCCCCTTGCTTCTCCCCCCAGATGGCCTGCCGCACGCTCATGGCAGGTAGTCTAGCACCCCCTCCAGCCGGTGGAGGGCCCCAGGGGTCTCCCCCAGGGGGTCAAAGAGAAGGGGCCTAACCCCGGCTTCCTTGGCCCCCACCAGATCCGCTTCCGAATCCCCCACGTGCACCGCCTCCTCTGGCGGCACGCCCAAGGCGTCTAGCGCCTCCTGAAAGAGCCTGGGGTCGGGCTTGGCCACCCCGGAAAGGGCGCTCACCGAAAGGTGCTGGAAGTAGGGCCTTAAGCCCACCACCTCGAGGATCTCCGGCAGGGTGGCATCCCAGTTGGACACCACCGCCAGGGCATAACCTTGTTCCTTTAGCCTTTGCAGGGTTTCCTTGGCCCCCGGGGTTACGGGCCAAAAGCGGGGGTTCTTCCAGTTCTCCACCAGCTCCCGGCTCAAGGCCTCGGCGTGCTCCTCGAGGCCCATCCCTGTAAAGAGCCTCCGGTGGAACTCCCGCCAAAGCCCCAAGGCGGTTTCCAGATCCCGGGCCTCTAGATGATGGTCCTCATAGAAGCGAAAAGCCGCCAAGGCCGCCGCCTTGGGATCCCTCCTGGGCTTAAGGCCCCGTTCCTCCAAAAAAGGCAGGAGCCAAAACCGGGGACTTGCCAGGATCAGGGTGTTGCCCACATCAAAGAGAACAGCCCGGACCATGGTCTTAAGTTTATACCGAGGGTTATGGGGGAAGCTTCGTCCTTACCCTGCCCTTTTAGTACCCTTAAGGCATGGTCCCCCGTTACCAGACCCCGGAGATGGCCGAGCTATGGTCGGAGGAAAACCGCTACCGCATGTGGGCGTTGGTGGAGGCCTATGCCCTCGAGGCCTGGGAATCCCTGGGCCAGGTGCCCAAAGGGCTTTCCCAAAGGCTTCTTGAGCACCTAAAGGAGCATCCCCTGGACGCCCGCTTCGCCCAAAGGGTGGCGGAGCTGGAGGAGGTCACCCGCCACGACCTGGTGGCCTTCACCCGGGCCCTGGTGGAGTGGACCGGGGACGAGGAGGTGGGGCGCTACCTGCACCTGGGCCTCACCAGCTCGGACATCGTGGACACCGCGCAAAACGCCCTTTTGGTGAGGGCCTTGGACCTGATCCTCGAGGAGCTATCCGGGGTCCAGGAGGAGCTCAAGCGCCTGGCCCTCCGCTACAAGCACACCCCGGCCATCGCCCGCACCCACGGGGTCCACGCCGAGCCCACCAGCTTCGGCCTCCGCTTCCTGAGCTTTTACGCCGCCTTTCAGCGGGACAAGGAACGGCTTGAGCGCGCCCAGAAGACCATCGGGGTGGCCATGCTCTCGGGCTCGGTGGGAAACTACGCCCACATCCCCCCGGAGGTGGAGGCCCACGTGGCCCGGCGGCTTGGCCTGAGCCCAGAGCCCCTCTCCACCCAAGTGGTGCCCCGGGACCGGCACGCGGAGGTGCTGGCCGCCTTGGCCATCCTGGGGGGGAACCTGGAGCGGGTGGCGGTGGAGCTTCGCCACCTCCAGCGCACAGAGGTACTAGAAGCCCAGGAGCCTTTCCGGGAAGGCCAGACGGGAAGTTCCAGCATGCCCCACAAGAAAAACCCCGTGGGTTTGGAAAACCTCACCGGGATGGCCAGGCTCCTTCGGGGATACCTGGGCCCCTCCCTGGAAAACATCGCCCTGTGGCACGAAAGGGACATCTCCCACTCCTCCGTGGAACGGGTCATCCTCCCCGACGCCACCACCGCCAGCCACTACGCCCTTAGGCGGTTAAAGGGCATCCTGGGGGGCCTGGTGGTCTTTGAGGAGAACCTAAAGAAGAACCTGGACCTCACCCGGGGCCTGGTCTACTCCCAGCAGGTGCTGAACGCCCTCATCGCCGAGGGCCTTCCCCGGAACAGGGCCTACGCCATCGTGCAACGCAACGCTCTAAGAAGCTGGGAGGAGGGCCTTAGCTTCGCCCAGCTTTTGGAAGAGGACTCGGAAAACCCCCTCAAGGGGGAAAGGCTTAAGGCCCTCTTTGACCCTGCGCCCTTCCTAAAGCACGTGGACGCCATCTACGCCCGCTTTGGGCTGTGATGCCCCCCCACCCTGCCTTGCGGCAAGGTGGGGCCCCTTGCCTTCCTCACTCAGGCACCTTCTCGGCTTAAAATGAAGACTAGACGGGATGGAGGTCCCCACGTGGAGGCACATGGAAAAGCTTTACGAGGGCAAGGCGAAGGTTCTTTTTCCCGAAGGGCCGGATACCCTTAGGGTCTACTTCAAGGACGAGGCCACGGCCTTCAACGCGCAGAAGCGGGGCCTCATCCCCGGCAAGGGAGTGGTCAACAACAAGGTCTCGGCAACCCTCTTCCGCTACCTCGAGGCCCACGGGGTGAAGACCCACTTTCTGGAAGAGGTTTCCGACCGGGAAATGCGGGTCCTACGGGTGGAGATCCTCCCCCTGGAGGTTATCCTCCGCTTCAAAGCAGCGGGGAGCTTCGCCAAGCGCTACGGGGTAAAGGAGGGCACCCCTCTAAAGACCCCCCTGGTGGAGTTCTCCTTAAAGAGCGACCCCCTGGGCGACCCCTTGATCTGCCCCGAGGCCATATTGGCCCTGGGACTGGCCGTGGAAGAAGAGCTTTCCCAGGTGAGGACCACCACCCTTAAGGTGGGGGAACTCTTAAGGGATTTCTTCGCCCAACGGGGCCTGGACCTCATTGACTTCAAGCTGGAATTCGGCAAGCGCCAGGGGGAGATCCTTTTGGCCGACGAGATCTCCCCCGACACCATGCGCCTTTGGGACCAAAAGACGGGAGAGCCCATGGACAAGGACCGCTTCCGCAAAGATCTGGGAGGCGTGGAGGAAGCCTACCAGGAGGTCCTTAGGCGGGTTCTAAGGGGGTAGCCATGCCCAAGTACCAGGCCACCTTGCTCATTGAGCTCAAAGAGGGCATCCTGGACCCCCAGGGCCGGGCGGTAGAGGGCGTTCTACGAAGCCTTGGCCACCCGGTGGAGGCGGTGCGGGTGGGAAAGGTCCTCGAGGTGGTCTTCCCTGCCGAAACCCTCCTCGAGGCGGAGGAGAAGGCCAAGGCCATGGGGAACCTCCTCGCCAACCCGGTGATGGAGGTCTTCACCCTCGAGGCCTTAAAGGAACTCCCATGAAGTGGGCCATCGTCCGCTTCCCTGGCTCCAACTGCGATGAGGATGCCCGCTTTGCCCTGGAAAAGGCGGGGATAAGGGCAGCGTACGTCTGGCACACGGAAAGGAGCCTAAGGGGCTTTGACGGGGTCTTCCTGCCCGGGGGCTTCAGCTACGGGGACTACCTGCGGGCCGGGGCCCTGGCGGCCAAAAGCCCGGTGATGGAGGAGGTAAGGCGCTTCGCCCGTGAAGGGCGGCCCGTGATTGGGGTGTGCAACGGCTTCCAGGTGCTCACCGAGGCCGAGATCCTCCCCGGGGCCCTCCTCGCCAACCTGAACCTGCACTTCACCTGCAAGGAGGTGGGGGTAAGGGTGGAGCGCACCGACCTTCCCTTCACCCGGCTTTACCAGAAGGGGCAGGTCCTCCGCCTGCCCATCGCCCATGCGGAGGGCCGCTACTACGCCGATGGGGAAACCCTGGCCCGGCTGGAGGGGGAAGGGTTGGTGGTCTTCCGCTATGCCCCTTTGGGCGGGGAGAAGGATTACAACCCCAACGGGAGCCTTAACGACATCGCCGGGATCACCAACGAAAGGGGCAACGTTCTCGGCATGATGCCCCACCCCGAGCGGGCGGCGGACGAGGTTTTGGGCGGCACAGATGGGCTCCCCTTGTTCCTGGGGCTCTTAGAGGAGGTAACGGGATGAAACCCAAGGCCATCACCTTTGACTTCTGGGGCACCCTCTTCACGGAGGGAAAGGCGTTTTTGGAAAAGGTCATGCCCGCCCGGTACGAGATCCTTCTGGACGCCCTATCCGAGGCCGGGCACCCGGCGGAGGAGCACGAGGTGCGGGAAGCCTACCGCCAGGCGGCCATCGCCTTTGAGGAGGCCTGGAAGGCCGGGGAACACATGTCGGTATACGACCGGGTGGCCCGCATCTTCGCCCTTCTTGGGGCTCCCCATGACCCTGGGCTCATCGCCCTCACTGCCAGGAAGCTGGAGGAAAGCTCCCTGCTGGTGGACCTCGAGGCCCTCCCTGGAGTGGGGGTGCTGAAGGAGCTGGCCAAGAAATACCCCCTGGCCCTGGTTTCCGACACCGGCCTCACCCCGGGCCGTCTCATCCGGGAACACCTGAAGCGGCAGGGGCTGGATGTCTTCCAGGCCTTTAGCTTCTCCGACGAAACCGGCTACGTGAAGCCCAAGCCCGAGGCCTTCCGGGTGGCCCTCGAGGCCCTGGGCGTAGCCCCGGAGGAAGCCCTGCACGTGGGCGACCTGCCCCAGACGGACATCAAGGGAGCCTTCGCCACCGGCTACCCCTGGGCGGTGCAGTACGTGGGCCTGAGGGAGGTGAACGGGGAGATCAAGCCCACGGCCAAGATCAAGGACCACCGGGAGCTTCTTCCCCTTCTCCAATGATGGAAACCCTAGCCCAAGAAATCGGCATCCCGGAAGAGGAGTATCGGGAGATCAGCAAGCGGCTTGGCCGGGAGCCCAACCGGGTGGAGCTTTTCCTCTTCAAGGTGATGTGGAGCGAGCACTGCGCCTACAAGAACTCCCGGCCCCTTCTGAAGCAGCTTCCCAAGGAGGGGGAGGCCGTCCTGCAGGGCCCGGGGGAGAACGCCGGCGTGGTGCGCATCGGTGAGGGCTGGGCGGTAGCCTTTAAGATCGAAAGCCACAACCACCCCTCGGCGGTGGAGCCCTTCCAGGGTGCTGCCACCGGGGTGGGGGGGATCATCCGGGACATCATGAGCATGGGGGCCCGGCCCATCGCCCTGCTGGATTCCTTGCGCTTTGGTCCCCTGGAGGATGCCCGAAGCCGCTACCTCCTCAAGGGGGTGGTCTCTGGCATCGCCCACTACGGCAACGCCATCGGGGTCCCCACGGTGGGCGGGGACCTCTACTTCCACGAGGGCTACCGGGAAAACCCCCTGGTGAACGCCATGTGCCTGGGGCTTCTTAGGGAGGAGCACTTAAGGCGTAGCCAGGCTTCCTTAGGCCGGCCCATCTACTATGCCGGGGCCAAGACGGGAAGGGATGGGATTGGGGGTGCCGCCTTCGCCAGCCGGGAGCTTTCCGAGGACAAGGAGGAGGACCGGCCAGCGGTCCAGGTGGGGGACCCCTTTTTGGGGAAGCTCCTCATGGAGGCCACCCTCGAGGCCATCGAAAAGGACCTGGTGGAAGGCGTCCAGGACATGGGGGCGGCAGGGCTCACCAGTAGCCTCTCGGAGCTGGCCCATAAGTCGGGCCTCGGGGTGGAGCTGGACCTAGACCGCGTCCCCACCCGGGAAAGGGACATGGGGCCCATAGAGCTTCTCCTCTCCGAAAGCCAGGAGCGCATGGTCCTGGTGCCCAGGGAGGGCAGGGAAAGGGAGCTGGAGGAGGTCTTTAAGAAGTGGGGCCTGGACTGCGTGCCCGTGGCCAGGACCATCCCCGAACGGGTCTTCCGCGTCCTCTTCCGGGGCGAGGTGGTGGCCGAGGTCCCCACCGAAGCCCTGGCGGAAGCCCCCACCTACGTGCGCCTGGGAAGGGAGGACCCCGAGATCCGAAAACTCCGGGAAACACCCTTACCACCCCTGGCCGCCGACCCCAAAGAAGTCCTCCCCAGGCTTCTCGCCTCCCCCAACCTGGCAAGCCGGGAAGCGGTCTACGAGCGCTACGACCACCAGGTGGGAACCCGGACTGCCCTCCTGCCAGGCAAAGGGGATGCCGCGGTGCTCTGGGTAAAGGGAACCCACCTGGGCATCGCCACCAAGGTGGACCAGAACCCCAGGTATAGCCGCCTCCACCCCCGGCTTGGAGCCATGCACGCCCTGGCCGAAGCCTGCCGGAACGTCTCCGTGGTGGGGGCCAAGCCCCTGGCCTACACCGACGGCCTCAACCTGGGAAGCCCGGAAACCCCGGAAGGCTACTTTGAGCTCCAGGAAACCATCGCCGGTCTCAGGGAGGCCAGCGAGGTCCTGGGAGTGCCGGTGGTCTCCGGAAATGTATCCCTTTACAACGAAAGCGGGGGCCGGCGCATCCCCCCCACGGCTATGGTGGGGGTGGTGGGGGTCTTGGACATCAGGAGGCGGGCGGAGATGGGCTTCCGCCGCCCGGGAGAGGTGATCCTCCTTTTGGGAGAGGAGAAAGGGGAGCTTGGGGGAAGCGAGGTCCTCTACCTCCTCACGGGCCTCGAGGCGGGCCACCCGCCCAGGTTGGACCTGGAACGGGAGAGGCGGGTGCAGGAGGCCATCCGGGAGCTCATCGGCTTGGGCCTCACCCAAACCGCCCACGACCTGGCGGAGGGAGGGCTTTTGGTGGCCCTGGCGGAGATGACCTTCCCCTACGGCCTGGGGGCCACGGTGGAGGTGCGTACCCCAGGCCTAAAGGCCCTCTTTGGGGAAGCCCCTAGCCGCATCCTCTTCACCGTGGTCAAGGAAAACCTCAAGGAGGCAACCTTCCGCCTGGAAGAGATGGGCCTCCCCTACCGGGTGCTGGGGGAGACCGGGGGGAACAGCCTCACGGTCTTGACGCCCGAGGGGGTGCTAGAGTGGGGGGTAGAGGAGCTTAGGGCGGCCTGGCAGAAGCCCCTTAGGGAGGTTTTGGATGGATAAGCCTCAGGAGGAATGCGGGGTCCTGGGAATCTATAGCCAAGAGCCCCTGGATATACCTGGGCTTTTGCACCTGGGCCTCCTGGCCCTCCAACACCGGGGGCAGGAGGCGGCGGGCATGGCCGTGTCCGACGGAAAAGAGTTCTTGGTGGAAAAGGACCTGGGACTGGTGAACCAGGTCTTCACCGAGGAACGGCTTTCCCGCCTGAGGCTTCCCGAGGCGCGGCTGGGCCTGGCCCACACCCGCTACTCCACCACGGGCTCCAACCTGCGCTTCAACGCCCAGCCCCTCACCGCCCGCACCGCCCACGGGGTTCTGGCCATCGCCCATAACGGCAACTTCACCAACGCCAAACCCCTTCGCGACCGGCTTCTAAGGGAAGGAGCCACCTTCCAGAGCACCTCGGACACCGAGGTGATGCTCCTCCTCCTCGCCCGCTTGGGCCACCTCTCCCTCCCCGAGGCGGCCGCCGAGGCCATGAAGGCCCTGGAAGGAGGGTATTCCATCCTCCTCATGGACCGCAGGACCGTGGTGGCCCTCCGGGATCCCCACGGGGTGCGGCCCCTGGCCATCGGCAGGCTTCCTAAAGGCTACGCCTTTGCCTCCGAGCCCCCGGCCCTCGAGCTCATGGGGGCCCGGTATATCCGGGACGTGCGCCCCGGGGAGGTGGTCTGGGTGGAGGAGGGGGAGCTTAAAAGCCTCCAGGCCCTTCCCCCAAGCCCCGCCCCTTGCGCCTTTGAGTGGATCTACTTTGCCAGGCCCGATAGCCTCCTGGACGGGGTGGAGGCCTACGAGGCCCGGGTGCGCATGGGCATGGAGCTCTTCCGGGAAGCCCCGGCCGAAGCGGACATGGTGGTGCCGGTGCCCGACTCCGGCATCGGGGCGGCGGTGGGCTACGCCCGCTCAAGCGGCCTCCCCCTGGAGTACGGCCTCTACAAGAACCCCTATGCGGGCCGGACCTTCATTCAGCCCACCCAGGCGCTGAGGGACCTGAAGACCCGCTTGAAGCTCTCCCCCACCTCGGCGGTGCGGGGCAAGCGGGTGGTGCTCATCGACGACTCCATCGTGCGAGGCACCACCAGCCGCCACATCGTGGCCATGCTGAAGGAAGCAGGGGCCCGGGAAGTCCACTTCCGGGTTTCCAGCCCCCCCATCCGCTTCCCCTGCTACTACGGCATCGACACCGCCGCCCGTAAGGAGCTCATCGCCGCCGAGAAGAGCGTGGAGGAGATCCGGGCCTTCATCGGGGCGGATACCCTGGCCTTCCTCTCGGAGGAAGGGGTCAGGCGGGCCATCGGGGGGCCCGTGTGCCTGGCCTGCTTCAACGGGCGCTACCCGGCCGGGGTGCCCGTGGAAGGGGAAAAACTGGCCTTGGAAATCCTCTAGGCCCTATTCCTAATCCCCACCCTAGCCAAGCCTGGAGGGTACTAGCCCCTCGAGGCCAGCCCCCGCTTCAGGAAAAACCCCGCCCCAAGGCCCAGGAGAAACCCCACCAGCAGGAAGATAAAGGCGAAAGCCCCGGTGGAAGCCAGGTGCCAGCCGAAGAACCAGTAGCTGCACACCGCATACCGCTCCACCTGCACCCGGACCAGCTCCGGCAGGTCGCGGCTACTGGTGAAGTTGATGAGAATAATGGCCACAAGCAGGATAGCCAGGGTCAGGGCAAGCCCCCACTTCAAAATCGGGAAAACACTTCCTTTCATGTCCCAAGCTTACCAAAGGAAAGACCCTTTCCGGGGTACTTCCGCCTCCTCCTAAGGCCCCGGTTCCCGGTAAAGGTAACCTGGTAGCGCCCCGGTGCAGGGCCTATAATCGGCCTATGGTCAGGACCAGCTTACGGGACGAGGCCCTTTTTCAGCTCATCGCCCTGGAGGAAAAGCGCCAGCGGGAAGGCCTGGAGCTCATCGCCAGCGAGAACTTCGTCTCCGCCCAGGTGCGAGAGGCGGTGGGAAGCGTCCTCACCAACAAGTACGCGGAGGGCTACCCGGGTGCCCGCTACTACGGGGGATGCGAGATCATCGACCAGGTGGAAAGCCTGGCCATCGAGCGGGCCAAGGAGCTCTTCGGGGCCGCCTGGGCCAACGTCCAGCCCCACTCCGGCTCCCAGGCCAACATGGCGGTGTACATGGCCCTCATGGAACCGGGGGATACCCTCATGGGCATGGACCTGGCCGCGGGAGGCCACCTCACCCACGGCTCCAAGGTGAACTTCTCCGGGAAGCTCTACAAGGTGGTCTCCTACGGGGTCCGGCCCGACACCGAGCTCATCGACCTGGAGGAGGTGCGACGCCTGGCCCTCGAGCACCGGCCCAAGGTGATCATGGCGGGCGCCAGCGCCTACCCCCGCTTCTGGGACTTTAAGGCCTTCCGGGAGATCGCCGAGGAGGTGGGGGCCTACCTGGTGGTGGACATGGCCCACTTCGCTGGCCTGGTGGCGGCGGGGCTCCACCCCAACCCCCTCCCCCACGCCCACGTGGTCACCAGCACCACCCACAAGACCCTAAGGGGCCCGAGGGGTGGGCTCATCCTCTCCAACGACCCGGACCTGGGCAAGAAGATCGACAAGATCATCTTCCCGGGCATCCAGGGCGGGCCCCTGGAGCACGTGATCGCCGGCAAGGCGGTGGCCTTCTTTGAGGCCCTGCAGCCCGAGTTCAAGGAGTATAGCCGGCTGGTGGTGGAAAACGCCAAGCGCCTTGGCGAGGAGCTGGCCAAAAGGGGCTACCGCCTGGTCACGGGGGGAACCGACAACCACCTCTTCCTCCTGGACCTCCGCCCCAAGGGCCTGACCGGCAAGGAGGCGGAGGAGAAGCTGGATGCCGTGGGCATCACCGTGAACAAGAACGCCATCCCCTTTGACCCCAAGCCCCCCAGGGTCACCTCTGGGATCCGCATCGGCACCCCGGCCATCACCACCCGGGGCTTCACCCCGGAGGAGATGCCCCTGGTGGCGGAGCTCATCGACCGGGCCCTCATGGAGGGGCCCTCGGAGGCCCTGCGGGAGGAGGTTAGGCGGCTCGCCCTCGCCCACCCCATGCCCTAGGGAAGCCTTAGAGAAAAGAGGGGGTGTGGGGGAGCTATAATCCCCCGGTTTTTAAACCGGGGATACATGGACTCCCCCACGTCCACCACAGGTGGACACGGATTTGGTACAGTGTAGAAGAAGCCAGCCATGCGTAAAGCCTTCAAATACCGCCTTTACCCCACCAAGCCCCAGGTGAAAGACCTGGAGCGCACCCTTGAGCTTTGCCGTGAGCTGTACAACGCCGCCTTGCAGGAGCGTAGGGATGCTTACAAGAAGGCCGGGAAAAGTGTCGGCCTCTACCAACAGAAGAGGTACCTGCCCCAGATACGAGAGGAACTGCCCCAGTACACAAGGGTCCACTCCCAGGTTCTCCAGGATGTTCTTCATCGGGTGGACAAAGCCTTCCAGGGCTTCTTCCGGAGGCTCAAGGCCAAGAAGGGTAAGGCGGGATACCCCCGCTTCAAGGGGAAGGGGCGCTACGACTCCTTTACCTTCCCCCAGGCCTACAAAACCGGGGTCAAGCTCCAGGATGGGGGAAGGCGTGTACTCCTCTACGGGATTGGTTCCGTCAAGGTCAAGCTCCACCGCCCTTTGGAAGGGAAGATCAAGACGGCGACGGTTAAGCGGGAAGGCGAGCATTGGTACATCATCTTCATCACCGAGGTGGACCCCAAGCCTTTGCCTCCAAGCGAGGAGGCCATCGGCATAGACCTGGGCACCAACCCCCACTTCCTCGTTACCTCGGAAGGGGAGATGGTCGAGGCCCCCCGGTACCTCCACAAGGCGCAAGCCAAACTCGCCGCCGCACAGCGCAGCCTTGCCCGCAAGAAGCGGGGCAGCCGTCGTCGCGAGAAGGCCAGAAAGCGGGTTGCCAAGCTGCACCGCAAAATCGCCAACCAGCGCAAAGACTTCCACCACAAACTCGCCAGGAGGCTCGTAAACCGCTACGGAACCATCGTCCACGAAGACCTGAACGTTCAAGCCCTTTCCCGCTCCCATATAGCCAAGGGCGTACAGGATGCGGGCTGGGCCCAGTTTCTCGCAATCCTCGCCTACAAAGCGGCGGAAGCTGGTAGGCGAGTCATCAAGGTAGACCCCAAGTACACCAGCCAGGACTGCCCGGTGTGCGGCCATAGGGAGAAGAAGCCTCTCTGGGTGCGGGCGTACACCTGTCCCCAGTGTGGGGCGCTTCTCCACCGGGATGTGGCCGCCGCTCAAAACATCCTGGCAAAGGCCTGGACGGGGCCTTCGGGGGAGACCCTGCGTGCTTTCCCGCAGGGAAACACCCCGAGAAGCCCTGGACTTTAGTCCGGGGAGTCGTCACAATGGAAGAAGATGCTCAAGCGCCTCGAGGTGCGTAACCTCGCCGTCATCCGCGAGGCTACCCTGGAGCTCGGGCCTGGGCTCAACGTCCTCACCGGGGAAACCGGGGCGGGGAAAAGCCTCCTGGTGGACGCTTTAGCCCTCCTCCTGGGGGCCAGGTCCGAGGGGCTTTTGGGGCCTTTTGGCGATAGCCTCCTGGTGACCGCCTTCTTCCAAGGTGAGGGCGAGGAGCGCATCCTTTCCCGCCGCGTCGGGGGCCGCTCCACCCCCCGGATCGATGGGGAGGTGGTGAGCCTCAAAGAACTCCAAGAGGAGGCGGAAAGGTGGCTTTCCCTCCACGCCCAGCACACGGCCATCGCCCTCCTCTCCCCCAAAAGGCAACGGGAGCTTCTGGATACCCTGCTGCCCCCGGGCCTCCTCCAGGAGTACGGGGAGGCCTACAGGAAGCATCAGGCCCTCCTTGCGGAAAAACGCACCCTGGAGGAAGCCCTGAGAGCCAAGACCGAGCGGGAGGACCTCTTGCGCTTCCAGCTCAAGGAGATCCTGGAGGCAAGCCCCAGGCCTGGCGAGGACCAGGAGCTTTTAGCCGAGGCGCAAAGGCTTCGCCATTTGGAAGCCCTGAGGGAGCGCTCGGGAAAGGCCTACGCCCTCCTGGCGGAAGGAGGTGCCCTGGATCTTCTTCAGGCAGCCCTGCGGGAGCTAAGGGCGGGAAGCCGCTTTGACCCGGCCCTCGAGGCCCTGGCTAAGGACCTGGAGGCGACTTTGGAGGGAGGCCGGGCCGTGGCCCGGGAGCTGGAGGACTACCTGGAAAGCCTGGAAGGAGATCCCAGCCGTCTGGCCCAGCTGGAGGAGCGCCTTTCCCTTCTGGAAAGGCTTAAGCGCAAGTACGGCCCCACCCTGGAGGAGGTCCTGCGCTACCGGGAAAGGGCAGAGGAGGAGCTGAAGGCCCTGGAGGGAGGGGAAGAGCGGCTTTTGGAGCTGGAAAGGGCTTTAAGGGTGGCCTCGGGGGCCCTCTATAAAGCGGGGGAGCGCCTTTCCGAAGCCCGCCTCGAGGCGGCACGGAAGCTGGAGAAGGAAATGGAGACGGAGCTTTCCGCCCTGGGTTTCCCGAAAGCCCGCTTCCAGGTGGAGCTCAAGCCTCTTCCCGAACCCGGACCCCAGGGCCTGGAGGAGGTCCTCTTCCGCTTCTCCGCCAACCCCCACCTTCCCCCCGCTCCCCTTTCTGCGGCCAGCGGCGGGGAGCTCTCCCGCATCGCCCTAGCTTTAGCCCTCCTCACCGGGGCCGAGGCCCCCACGGTGGTCTTCGACGAGGTGGACACCGGGGTGGGCGGGGAAACCGCCTGGAAGGTGGCGGAAAGGCTCGCCCAGCTGGGCCAGGCCCGGCAGGTCCTGGTGGTCACCCACCTGCCCCAGATCGCCGCCCGCGCAAAGAGGCACCTCAGGGTGGTGAAGGAGGGGGAAGAGGTGCGCATCGAGGTGCTGGAAGGGGAGAAGCGCATACGGGAGCTCGCCCGCCTCCTCTCCGGCCAGTACACCGAGGCCGCCCTGGCCCACGCCCGCCTCCTTCTGGAAGGAAACGGCCACCTTGCACAGGATTGGGTGGAGGCCCAGGAATGAATCCCCTCGAGGCTCCCTACCCCGTCTATCTTGTCCGGGAAACGGAGGTGGTGCGCAACTCCCTGGCCGAAGGCCTCCCCCTCCCCCAGGGGGACACCCTGGAGGTGGTGCTGGCGACCATGAACCTGGATAGCTTCTCGGACCCCGAGGCCTTCGGCTCCCTTTCCCTGGAGCTGGCCCAGGCCTTCGCCCTGGAAGCCGCCCTCCTCCTCAAGGACCTTAAGGAGCGCCAGGCCCTGCAGGAGGCCGCCCGCACCGACCCCCTCACGGGCCTCGGCAACCGCCGGGCCCTGGAGGAGGCCTTTCCCCTGCTCCTGCAGGAAGCCCGGACCCTGGGGGAGCCTTTGTCCCTGATCTACTGGGACCTCAACGGCCTTAAGGCCTTGAACGACCGGGAGGGCCATGCAGTGGGCGACCAGGCCCTGAAGAGCCTGGCCCAGGCCCTAAGAAACCTCTCCCGCCGCCGCGACGTGGCCTTCCGCATCGGCGGGGATGAGTTCGTGAGCCTCCACCTGGGCCTGAAGGCGGAGGAGATCCCCGCCCTCATCGCTCGGCTTCAGGAGAACCTGCCCTACCAAGTGGCCGCAGGAGGGCTTCTGGTGGAGGGGGAGGACCTGGAGGCCCTCCTCAAGGAGGCCGACAAACGCATGTACCGGGCCAAGAGGGCTAGAAAAGGGCTTTAACCCCATCCGCCACGTACTGCACCGCCAAGGCCGCCAGGAGGATCCCCAAGACCCGGGTAACCACGTTCACCCCCGTGCGGCCCAGGGCCCGGCGCACCTGGGCCGCAAGCCGGAGGAACACATAGGCCAGGGCCAGGACCAAAAAGACCGTGAAAAGGACCACCACAAAGCCCAGGGGTTCCTTCCGGGCCTCTGCGGCAAGGATAAGGACGCTGGCCAAGGCCCCGGGGCCGGCGATCAAGGGAATGGCCAGGGGAAAGACGGAGATATCCGCCCGGAGGCGGGCCTCATCCTTTTCCTCTTCCGTTTCCCGCTCGTGGTGGGCGAAAACCATCTCGGTGGCGATGCGGAAGAGGAGGATGCCCCCGGCGATGCGCAGGGCCTCGAGGCTGATCCCCAGGTAGCCCAAAAGCCCCCGCCCGAAGAAAAAAAAGGAGACCAAAAGCCCCCCCGCCACCAGCACCGCCTTCCTGGCGATCTGGGCCTGTTTCCTTTGAGGACGGTCCCCGGCCAGGGCCAGAAAGACCGGCACCAGCCCCACCGGGTCCATGACCACGAAGAGGGTGAGGAAGGATTTGAGGAAAAGCTCCAGCACGAAGGCCTAAAGGCGCATCTTCCCCGCCACGAGGAGTTCCCCGAACTCCTCCTCCAGGGCCCTCGCCCCTTCCTCGGTCCGGGCCACCACCAGGATGGTATCCTCCCCCGCCAGGGTGCCCACGATCTCGTCCCGTTTGAGGCGGTCCATCAAAAGGGCGATGCCGGAGGCGTGGCCCTCCGCCGTCTTCACCACCAGGATATTCCCCCCCCGGTCCACGTCCTTGACAAAGAGGCCAAACTGCCGCTTCAGCTCCTCGTAAACGTCCTCGGGAAGCTCCATGGAGGGCAGGGCGTACTTGTGCCGCCCCTTGCCCAGGGAAACCCGGGCCAGCCTCAGCTCGGCGATGTCCCGGCTCACCGTGGCCTGGGTCACCTCAAACCCCAGCTGCCTCAGGCGCTCCACCAGCTCCTTCTGCGTGCCGATCTCCTCCCGGCTCACGATCTCCTGAATGGCGCGGTGCCGCTCCGCTTTGCTTCGCATAGACACCCCTCTAACCCTTCCAGAACTCTTTAACCAAGTCCAGTATACGGTCGGCCACCTGCCGCTTGGGCATGCGGGGGAGTTCCAGCACCCGGCCATCCCGCAGGAGGAGGACCACCTCGTTCTCGAGGCTGCCGAAGCCCACTCCCTCCCGGTTCACCCAGTTGAGGACGATGAGGTCCAGGTTCTTGCGGAGAAGCTTCTCCTTGGCCCGCGCCAGGCCCTCCCCGGTTTCCATGGCGAAGCCCACCAGGACCCTCGGTCCCTTGTTCTCCCCCAGCTCCTTGAGGATGTCGGGGTTGGGAAGGAGGCGGAGAACCTTCTCCGCCGCCACCTTGGGCTCCTTCTCCCGGCTCACCTCCGCCGGGCGGTAGTCGGCCACCGCCGCCGCCATCACCACCGCCTGGGCCCAGGAATAGCGCCCCAGAATGGCCTCGCGCATCTCCAAGGCGCTTTCCACCCGCACCACCTCCACCCCCCAGGGGGCGGGCAGGGCCGTGGGCCCGGAAACCAGCACCACCTCCGCCCCCCGGTCCCGGGCAGCCTCGGCCACGGCGTAGCCCATGCGGCCCGAGGAAGGGTTGGAAAGGTAGCGCACCGGGTCCAGGTACTCCCGGGTGGGGCCGGCAGACACCAGAAGCTTAAGGCCCTTAAGGTCCTTGGGGGTGAGGAAGGCCTGAAGCCTCTCCAAAAGCTCCTCGGGCTCCAGCATCCGTCCCCATCCTTCCCCCTCCCCCACCGCCGCCAGAGGTCCGTGGGCGGGGCCGAAGAGGGCATGGCCCATGCCCTCGAGGGTCCGGGCATGCTCCTGGGTCCTGGGGGAAAGCCACATGGCCTCGTTCATGGCCGGGGCCCAGGCCACCCGCTTAGCCCCTGCGAGAAGCGTGGCGGAAAGGAGGTCGTCGGCCAGGCCCAGGGCCGCCTTGGCCATGGCGTCGGCGGTGGCGGGAGCCACCAAAACCACATCGGCCCAGCGGGCGAGTTCTATATGTAAGGCCCGGCCATCCGGCCTGAACCAGGCCTCCTCCGTGGCCACCTCCCCTCCAGCGGCCACCGCCAGGGAAAGGGGGGTGATGAACTCCAGGGCCCTGGGGGTGGCCAGGACCCGTACCTCGTGGCCCTGGCCCCTGAGAAGACGGAGGAGGTGGGGGGCCTTGATGGCCGCCACCCCCCCCGTCACCGCCACCAGGACCCGGGCCACCTACTCCTCCTCTTCCACCGGGTAAAGCCGCTCCATCTCCCTCTGCAGGCGGTCCTCGGGCACCAGGTTCTCCCCGAAGACCAGCCTTCCCGTGAGCATCTCCTTCATGGCCCAGGTGACGGGGTTGGGGTCGTCCAGGATCCCCTCGAGGGTCCGCATCTTGGGCCTTTCCTCCGGTTCCAACACGGTGTTCTTAAAGCGGTGGCGGAGAAGCTGCTCCGCCCGCTTGGCCACCACCACGGTGAGCCGGTACTTGGAATCCACCATGTCAAAAAGCTTGTCAATCCCGGGTTCCGCCATAACTCCTCCGTAGAATCTCGTCCAGCTCAGCTTCCAGGTCCTTATCCCGCTTCAAGGCCCTCTCCAAGGCGGGGCCCATCCTGGGGGTGCGCCGCCTCTCGGCGGTAAGGATGGCCAGGAAGTCGGCCACCGCCTCCTCCAGCACCTCGTTCACCACCACGTAATCAAAGAGGTGGGCGTTTTGAATCTCCCATTCCGCCTGCTTTAGGCGCTTCTCAATCTTCTCGGGACTATCCTTGCCCCGGTAGACCAGACGCCGCCTCAACTCGGAAAGGGAAGGGGGCAGGAGGAAGATGAGGACCGCCTCCGGTACCTTCTTGCGCACCTGCAGGGCTCCCTGGACCTCGATCTCCAGGAGGACATCCTCCCCCCGGGCCAAGGCCCGCTCCACCGGAGCCTTGGGGGTACCGTACAGGTGCCCCACGTACTCGGCGTGCTCCAAGAACCCATCCTCCCGCAACAGGGCCTCAAAGGTGGCCCTGTCCACAAAGTAGTAGTCCACCCCATCCCGTTCCCCGGGACGCGGGGGACGGGTGGTCATGGAGATGGAGTAGAAGAGGCGGGTGCGCTCCAGCACCTTGGCCCGCACCGTGCCCTTCCCCACCCCGCTGGCCCCGGTCATGACGAAAAGGCGGCCCCCCATACCCCTCACCCCGGGAGGATACCAAAGCCACCTGGAGGAGGCAAGGATTTTTGTGACCTATAACACACTACCCGCGTGGTACACTTGGCCCCGTGGCCTGGTACGAGGGCGCTTTCTTCTACCAGATCTTTCCCGACCGCTACTTCCGGGCTGGCCCTTTCGGAAAGCCTGCCCCGGCGGGTCCTTTGGAACCCTGGGAAGCACCCCCCTCCCTCAGGGGCTTCAAGGGGGGAACCCTCTGGGGCATAGCGGAGAAAATCCCCTACCTCAAGGACCTGGGGGTGGAAGCCCTTTACCTGAACCCCGTCTTCGCCTCCACCGCCAACCACCGGTACCACACCACGGACTATTTCCAGGTGGATCCCCTCCTGGGGGGGAACATGGCCCTAAGGCACCTCCTGGAAGTCGCCCACGCCCACGGCATGCGGGTCATCCTGGACGGGGTCTTCAACCACACGGGTAGGGGCTTTTTTGCCTTCCAGCACCTTTTGGAAAACGGAGAACAAAGCCCCTACCGGGACTGGTACTACGTGAAGGGTTTTCCCCTAAACCCCTATAGCCGCCACCCCAACTACGAGGCCTGGTGGGGCAATCCTGAGCTTCCCAAGCTCCGGGTGGAAACCCCGGCGGTGCGGGAGTACCTCCTGGAGGTGGCGGAGCACTGGATCCGCTTCGGCGCGGACGGCTGGCGGCTGGACGTGCCCAACGAGATCCCCGACCCCGAGTTCTGGCGGGCCTTCCGCAGGAGGGTCAAGGGAGCCAACCCTGAGGCCTACATCGTGGGGGAGATCTGGGAGGAAGCCGACTTCTGGCTCCAGGGGGATATGTTCGACGCCACCATGAACTACCCCTTGAGCCGGGCCATCCTGGGCTTCGTGGGGGGAGAGGTCCTGGACCAGGAGCTATCCTCCCGCTCGGGCCTGGGGCGGATCGAACCCCTGCAGGCCCTGGCCTTCAGCCACCGCCTGGAAGGCCTCTTCAGCCGCTACCGCCCGGAGGTGGTGCGGGCCCAGATGAACCTCCTCACCTCCCACGACACCCCCCGCCTCCTCACCCTCCTTAGGGGAAGCGTGGAGCGGGCTAAGCTGGCCCTTTCCCTGCTTTTCCTCCTGCCTGGAAACCCCACGGTGTACTACGGGGAAGAGGTGGGGATGGAAGGGGGCCACGACCCGGAAAACCGGGGAGGGATGATCTGGGACGAGGCCCGTTGGCAGGAGGAAATCCGCCAAACCGTGCGGCGCATGGCCCGCCTGCGCCAGGAACACCCTGAGCTCCGCACCGCCCCCTATCAGCGGGTCTATGCCGCAGACGGGCACCTGGCCTTCACCCGGGGGCCCTACCTGGTGGTGGTGAACGCTTCTCCTGAGCCTTTCCGCCAGGATTTTCCCCTGCATGGTGCCCTGCCTCGAGGGGCCCAGGCCGTGGACCTCCTCTCCGGGAAAACCTGCACCCCGGCAGGAGGACGCCTTTGCGGGCCCGAGCTTCCCCCCTTTTCCGTGGCCATCTGGGTGGAGGTCTAGGGCCAGGCTCCTTCAAAGCGCAGGAGCCAGGCCTTAAGCCCTTCCTGCCCGGCAAACCCCCCAAGCCGCCCGTCGGCGTGGATCACCCGGTGGGCAGGCACCAGGAGGAAAAAGGGCGAGGCCCGCATCCCCGCCCCCACCGCCCTCGGGGAAAGGCCAAGCTCCCGCGCCAGGCTCCCATAACTTTCCGTGCGCCCGTAGGGGATAAGGCGCACCCTCTCGTAAAGGGCCACCCGTTTGGGGGAAAACCCCGTGTAGTCCAGGGGGATGTCCAAAAAATCGGGCTTTTCCCCGGCAAAGTAGGCCAGCACCCGCTCCCGCACAGCTTCCGCCAAGGGGCCCCTGGCCTCGAGGCCCCGGGGGAAGAGGGTGGGCTCCAAACGCCGCACTCCCCCAGGGCTCACCTCGAGCCACAAAGGACCGATGGGCGTGGGAATCAACATGGCTCCTTAGCGGGGTCGGCCGAGGCTATCTTGTGGCCCAAGCCTCCTCGGGGTCCGAAATCCCACCCAGCAAAAGGTCGGAGAGGAAGGTGCCGGGGAAGTAATGCCCGAGGATCTCCCGGTACCCGTACCCTGCCTCCGCCATGCCCTTGGCCCCCCACTGGGAAAGCCCCACCCCGTGCCCTGCTCCCCGGCCCTCCGCCTGCCAGCCCCTAAACTCCACCAAGGCCGAAGGCAGGCCCAGGTTCCGCACCAGCCGCTGGGCCTCCGGGCCCTGCACCTCCACCCCCAAAAGCCGCAGGCGCCACACCCTTCCCGAGGCGCTTCGCTCCAGCACCACCGGGGAATCCCCAGGGGAGCCAGCCTGGGGCGTACGGCCCATGGCCCTCAAGGCCGCCGCCGCCCGCTCCGGGCTCACGGAAAGCTGCCACTGGCTTTTGGGACCCCGGGCGTAGGGGTCCGGCCTCGGCCGCAAATAGGGCAGGGCCTTCTGAAAGACCTCCTCGCTCCCTGCGGTCATACCCCCGGAGTCGGCGTGGTAGAGAGCGGAAATGGCCCTTCCCTGGTAGCTGAGGACCTTCCCCCGGGTACCCCTCACCGCCTCAGTATGCCTGGGGGTTTCCACGGCCAAGCCCAGGTAGACCTGGCAGATCTCGCTGGCGCAGAGGTCGTAAGGAGCCCGGGGATTCAAGCGGTTCACGGCGAAGGTGCGGGCCACCACCGCCTGGGCCTTTAAAGCCTCCTGGGGGAAGCCCTCGGGCATCTCGGCAGGGAGGACGCCGAGGAGGTAGTCCTCCAAAAGGACCTGGTTCACCACCCAAAGCCTCCCCCCCTGGGCAAGAAGGCGCACCCCACCCCTATAGGTGCGCCCATCAAGGCGGAAATAGGGTCCGGGAAACTCCCAAAAGGGCTGGAGCCTGCCCTCCACCCAGACCCCTTGGGCCTCCCCCCTGGCCCGCACGGTTCCCTGGCCCTCCGGCAGGAGAAGGGATACCTCCTGGCCCTCCGGCACCTCCTTAAGGAGCACCCTGAGGAGGAGGTCCTCCTTCTGGCCCCGGGAGGGCAGGAGCCAGACCAGCAAAAGGAGGCATGCCAGAAGGGCACCCTTTAACCCATGCGTCATATACTGCCCCCATCCTACCACCTAGCCCAAAACCAAGGTGGCCTTTCCCGAGATGGGTGCCTCCTGGAGCTTAAAGAGGGCCTCCGGGTGGCGCAAGGCGTACATGGCGAAGGGGTAGACCCGTTCCTGGGGCAGGCCTCGAGGCAAAAGGTGCCGCTTGAGGCGCTCCAGGTGATGCAGAAGGACCGCATCCCGCCCCATGCGGGCGCGAAGGAGCTTCTTCAAAAGCCTTTCCCCCTCCCCCTTCAGCCTCGCCTGGAAGCGGCGGAAAGGCCTTTCCAAGGTGGGCTCCAGGGCATGGGCCTTCTGGCCCAGGGCCTCCACCTCCTCCAAGAGGCGCAAAAGCTCGGCCTCGAGGCCCCTGAACCCTTCCAGCACCTCCTTGACAGCCTTAAGAAAGGCATCCTCCCCCCCATCCACAAACGCCCAGGGATCCAGGCGGTACCTCTCCACAATGCGGCGGATGGGAGGCTCCAAAACCACCGCCCTCAGGCGAAGGAAGAGGGCAGGCATGGGGATGCCGTAAAGGGCGTAGACCCCGGAAAGCTCGGCCACATACCGGAACTCGTTGGGACCCACCACGAAGCCCGCCGTGGGCAGAACCAGGTCCTGGAATACCGGCCTCAAGCCCGCTGCGGGGGTGAGGCGGCTGGGATCGGTCCTGAGGATCTCCAGAAGCTCCTTTTTGCCGTAGCGGCGCACCCCGTCGGTAAAGGCACCATCCTGGTAAAAAAGCAGTCTTCTCTGGTCTGTTTCTAAAAAAAGATTGGTGGCTCCTGGCTTGCGCTTCAAAGGAGGCTTGCCCCCCAAAGCGCGGATGCGCTCCGCCTCCTGGTTGATGGCCTGGGCGCTTGAGCTGGGGTCCTCCAGCTCCCTTTCCAGGGCCTTTTGGAAAAGGGGGGCAAGCTCCGGGGCCATGGGGTCAAAGGGAATGAGGCCCCGCTCCCCCAAAAAGGCCAAGAGGGTGCGGGCGAAAAACTCGGACAGGGTTTCCCCCTCGAGGGCGTAGGCCACCCGGGCATCCCGGGACCAGAAGCCCAGAAACTCCCTCACCGCCTCTCGGTAAGGGGCAAATGGAATCCGCCCTGCGGGAAGGGGCGGCAGGGGCAGGGACAGGGTACGCACCTCCTCCTCCAGGAGAAGGTGAAGGTGGCGCACCTCTTCCACATCGTGGTCCTGGGAAGCCACCCAGAAGAGGGAAGCCGCCCCCACCTTTTCCGCCAGGCCCAAGGCGGTGTGGGCCTTGTAGAAGGTCAGGGCCGGCCCTCCCAGAAGCCCCGCCTGCTGGCCCGTGACCACCGCCCCCTGCCCCAGGCCCTCGAGGGCCGCCAGGACCTCCCGTGGAGCCTGCAGACGCTTCAGGTAAGCGGTAAGCGCCGAAGAGAGTTGGGGATGTCCTTCCCGGCCCAAGCGCTCTTTGAGGACCTCTTCCCCCTGGGGTAGGCCCAAAAGCTGGGCCAGGACCTGGGCTTCCATGCTTCAAAGCCTAAAGCGCCTCAGCCAGGCGGGCAAGGGCCTGGGGTTCCCGGACCTCCACCCTCCGGTAGCCCAGGTCCACCACCCCCGAAAGGGCCCACTCCCCCAGGAGCTTGGTCACGGTCTCCCGGGTGGCCCCCACCATACGGGCCAGGTCCTGGTGGGAAAAGGCCACCTCCCCCGCCTGGCTTAGCCTGAGGAGAAGCCGGGCCAAGCGCTGGCTCACGGAGAGGTGGCGCAGTTCCCAAAGCCGCTCCTCCGCCTCCTTCAGCCGGGCGTAGAGGGCCTCCAGGAGGAAGCGCTCCACCTCGGGAAAACGCGCCCGCACGGGGGCCAGGGCTTCCTGGGGGGCGAAGAGGAACTCGGCGTAGGTCAGGGCGGTGGCCCCCGAAGTGCGCCTTCCTCCCCCCACCAGGGCCTCCTCCCCAAAAAGCCCCCCAGGCCCCACCACCCCCAAGGTGGCGGGCTCCCCTTCCGCCGAGCGGGGTCCCTCCAGCCAGACAAGCCCTTCCCGCACCAGGTACACCCCGTCCGCCCGGTCCCCCAGGGCGTAGAGGGGGGTACCCCGCAAGACCCTCTTGGGCTGGAACACCCTGGCCATCTCCCGCCGGGCCTCGAGGGAAAGCTCCTGGAACATGCCCCGAGTTTACAAAAAGAGGGGGGCTTCGGAGGAAGGGATAAGCCCCCGGGCCTCGGCCTCAGCGAAGAGCCGTTTCACCGCCTTTTCCCCTTCCTCCCCCACGTCCTGGCTGAACCCGTTCACATAGGTGCGCACATGGGCCCAGATCACCTCCTCCGAAAGCTCCTGGGCATGGGCTTTCAGGTAGGGAAGGGTTTCCTCGGGATGGGCAAAGGCGTATTCCAGGCTCCGCCGCACCGCCTCGTCCAGGGCCTGGATGAGCTCCTTCCCCAGATCCCGCCGGGCCAGGATGGCCCCCAAGGGAAGGGGCAGGCCCGTTTCCCCCTCCCACCACTCCCCCAGGTCCAGGACCCTGACCAGGCCGTACTCCGGGTAGGTGAAACGGCTTTCGTGGATGATGAGGCCTGCCTCCACCTCCCCTTGGGCCACCAGGGGCATGATCCGGTCGTAGCGCACCTCCACCGGCTCAAACCCTTCCGCGTACAGGGAGAGGAGCAAAAAGGCCGTGGTGTTCCGCCCGGGAATAGCCACCCGGGCTCCCTTTAGGCTCCTCAAGGGCTTTTTGGCCACCACCAAAGGGCCCACCCCTCTTCCCAAGGCTCCTCCGCTCCTCAGGGCCACATACCGGTCCCGCACCCTCCCATAGGCGGCATAGGAGAGCTTGGTCAGGGGTAGCCTCCCCTCCAAAGCCCAGCGGTTCAGGGTTTCCACGTCCTCCAAAACCGCCTCCACCGGAAGGGGGCTTTCCACAAGGCCATGGGTGAGGGCGTAGAAGATGAAGGTGTCGTTGGGGCAGGGGGAGTAGCCCAGCTTCAGAACCGGCGCCTCCATGAACCCTACTGTACCCCCTTGAGGGCTCGTTTGAAGAGCTCGGGGGCGAAGGCCTTGAGGGCTCTTAAAAACCCCGTGGCCCCCCGGGCCCGCCCCGGGATCACGTAGACCGGAACCCCCAGGCGCTCCGCCTCGAGGCGCACGGGCTCGGAGAAGTCATGCCCCACGTAGCTGGAAACGATCATCAGGCCATGGGCCTTCTCCAGGCGGTTCAGGATACGCCTCAGGGCCTCCTTGCCCACCCCGGCGGTATCCGCGTCAAACCAGTCCACCTTGAGGCCCCGGGCCTCGAGGAAAGGAACAAGCCGGCTTCTAAGCTGGGTGTGCCCACCCACCACCAAAAGGTGTTCCCCGTGGAACTGGGGAATGCCTTCCTGAAGGAGCTCCTCCTTGGTCTCGGGCAGGGCCTTTGGGCTTTCCTCCAAGGCCTCCAGGCCCCGGCTCACCGCCTTAAGCTCCTCCAGGTAAAGGGTAAGGCTCTCGTCGTGAGGCCTGAGGAACAGGAGGTTTCTCAGGACCTCCCGGGAAAGGTCCAGGTCCTTTTCCCGGTAGAGGGCTACCTCCAAGGCCTTCTGCCAGTACTCCGCCGCCTTCCGCCAGTTGCCCTGGGCCTCGTGGTGCTCCGCCAGGTCAAAGAGCACCTCCAGGGCCTGGGGGTCAGCCTTCAGTTCCTCCAGCAAGAGCCTTTCCACCTCCTCCCCCCGCCCCTCGGCATACAGGGCTGCCAGATACTGCCCCCGCACCTCCGAGGCCTCGGGGCTTTCCCGGAAACCACGGGAAAGCCGGTAGGCCAGGGCCAGAAGCTCCAGGGGGGGCTTGGGCGTGCGGGAAAGGGCCTGGTAGAGAAGGCTGAAAGCAGCCCAGGGACCCTCCAACCTCTCCAGAAGGGCAAGGAGCCCCATGAGGTCCTCCTCGGCCACCTCGGAAAGCCCGGCATCCCGGGCCCGGGAGAGAAGCTCCCTGGCCAGGACCTCCTCTCCCCCCTTCAGGGCCTCCTGGGCCAGCTGGAACAGGTAGGGGGCAGGGTAGGCCCTCAAGGCGTGGGCCCGCTTGTGGTCCCCCAGGATCTCTTTAAGGGGCCGCCTGAGGGCCCTCTTCACCTGGGCCAGGTGGTGGTAGGCCAGGCCCGCCACCTCCCCTGTTCCCCGCTCCGCCGCCCGCTCCAAAAGGCGCAGGGCCTCTAGGTGGCGCCCCTCCCGTTCCCGGAGCATCCCAAGAAGCAGCAAGGCCTCGGGGATCTCCGCCCGGGCCAAGGCCTCGGTGAGGTAGGGCTCCACCGGCTTTAAATCCTCTAGAGGCCGCACCTCCAGAGGGGAGCGCACCCTTAGGGCCACCAAGGCGAGCCCTAAGAAGCCCTCGGCCTCGTCCAGATCCGCAAGCCTCCTGGCATACCGCTCCGCCCGGGCAAAAAGCCCCTGGATCAGGGCGGCCTTTAAGCCAAGCCGGAGCATCTCCCGGGTCAGGAGGGTTGGGGAAAGGTCCTCCACAAACTCCGCCCGGCGGCTTACCTCCGCCCACTCCCCTTCCCGGGCGAAGCGGCGCATGCGCTCGGTGATCCGCTCCAGGGCCTCCCGCACGTACCCTTCCGCCTCGGGCAGGCCCGATTCCACAAACTGCCTGAGGGCGTCCGCATACCGCCCCAGGCTCAGGTAGACCCGGCCCAGGTAAATGCGGTACCTCCCACCCCTCCCGGCCAGGGCCTCGAGGCGGGGCCTGGCCCGCTCGTACTCCCCGAGCTCCACCAGCACCATGGCCCTCAGGTCCTCCGCCTCCTCGGAAAGAGCCCGCCTTAAGACCTCCTCCGCCTCGGCATAGCGGGAAAGGGCGAAAAGGGCCCGCCCCCTCAGGCAGGCCGCCTCCCCTTCCACTCCCTCGGGCAGATGGGCCAGCACCTCCGCATACCGCCCTGCGGCCAGAAGCTCCCGCACCTCGGAAAGATCCCCCTGAACCAGAACGGGAACCTGCAGGGGTGCCTCCTCGAGGTCCAGGGAAGCTTCCTCGTCCACCGCCAGGGACCAGGCCTCCTCTTTAACCTCCAGTGCCTCGGGCCTTCTCGCCAGCACCAGAAAGTACTCCCCTTCCCCCACCCGCTCCACCTGGTCAAACCCCAGGTGCTTTAGGCCTTCCTCCACCCCTTCCGGGCTTTTGCCCAGGAAGGGTCCGTGGCCGTAGATCAAAAGCCCACCGGGCCTCAAAAGCCGGGCCAGAAGGGGAAGGCGATCAAAGAAACTGAAGCACTTCCAGAAGGAAGGGGCCTCGAGGCGGCTTTCCAGCTCCTGGTCTACAAAGCCCTCGGGGAACACGGAAAGGAGAAGCAGGGTGTCAAAGGGAGGAAGCTCCGCCTCCTCCGCCCAGGCCGCATGCCAAACCACCTCGGGCACCCGCTTTTTCCCAAGCTCCACGGCCTTCTCCACCCCGTCCAGGGCGTGGAAGGAAAGCTCGGGCCGCTTCCTTTGCAAATATCCCACCAAGGCCCCGGTGAAGGCCCCCACCTCCAAAACCCGCCCCTCCAAGCGGGAAGGCACCTCCCGGGCGTAGAACTCCAAAAAGGGCAGGTGCATGCCGTAGACCAGGGCCTCCCCCTTGGGCACCTTGAGGATCTCCTGGTAGAAACTTCGCACCGCCTCCCTGCCGCCCCCCGAAAGGTAGGCCCGCCAGGCCTTGAGAACAGGCTCCCGCTTGGCGGGGCTTCCCACCCGCTTGGCCAACTCGGCCTCAAAACGCCCAGGGGAAACCGGCCCCAAAACGCCAAACCGCTCCTTCAGGTATAGCCTTAGCTCATCGGGCATTTGCCGGAAGTCTACCAAAGGGAGGGGGGGTTGGTCCAGCAGAAACCCCCCGCCCGGGCATAACCCCAAGCGGGGGGAACCCCGGCCCGCTAGGCGGGAACCTCCCTAGCGAAGAGGTCGGCGTAGCGCCGCTTGGCCCGCATGGGAGCCCGGTGGTAAACGTAGGAGGCCAGGAGGGGGAAGGCCAGGGTGGCCTCGGCGAAGACCATCTGGGAAAGGGCGGCGTCCACCTTGCCCCAGCTTTGGGCCTCGGAGAGGGTGGAGCCGGAAAGCCCCCCATCCCGCTCGTCGGCCACGGTGATCTGGATAGCGTACTTGTGCATCTCCACCTGGTGGCCCAGCACCTCGGCCGCCACCACGATGTCCTGGGCGAAGTTCTTGGGCACCCCACCCCCCAGCATCACCAGGCCCGTGGTGCCGGCTTTGAGCTTGATCTGGGTGAGCTCGCGGAAGTCGGCCACGGAGTCAATGGTCACGTGGGCCTTGGGGTTTTTCACCTGGTGGTAGACCAGGCCGAAGCCTGCGGAGGAGTCGGAGAAGGCAGGCACGAAGATGGGCACCCCCTCCTCGTAAGCAGCCCGGACGATGCTCTTCTCCCCCAGGCCCCTTTCCGCCAGGTAGCGGCCCATGTGCCAGATGAACTCCCGACTGGAGTAGGGCCTAGGCTCCAGGGAATCGGCGATCTCGGCGATGGTGTAGTCCGTGTGGCGGAGCTCCTCCTCGTCGATGTAGGTGTCGTAGATGCGGTCAATCCAAAGCTGCCTAAGGGCTTCATCGTCAGCCTTGGGGTCTCCCTGGTAGTGGCGGTGGCCCAAGGCCTCAAAGAAGTCCTGGTCCACAATGTTGGCCCCGGTGGCCACGATAACGTCCACCAGGCCCTTCCGGATGAGGTCGTGGATGATGAGGCCCTGGCCCGCGGAAACCAGGCTCCCCGCCAGGGTGAGGATGACGCCGGCGTCGTCCTCCAGCATCTTGAGGTAGATCTCCGCCGCCCGGTGGAGGTTCCGGGCCTGGAAGGCCGTTTTTCCCATGGCCTCGAGGATGGGCCCAGCGTCAAAGGCCTTGATGTCTATGGGGACCACGGGCGTAGAGAGGAGTTCTTTCTTCTCCATCCTTCTCCTTTCTACGCGGGGTGGGCGTCGGGCGGCTCCCCCCTTGTTCGCGCCCCCTGCCTTTAGGGCAGGACTTCCAGTATACCACCCCCGGCGATGGGGGGGTAGACCTCGAGGGGGCCCTCCACTTCCTCGTGGGGCTCCACCATCCTTCCACCCACCGCCAGAAGCCAGGCCTCCTCCAGGGGAATGCCCAGCTTCTCCAGGGCTTCCTTGGGCGTCTTGGCCTCCACCTCCAAAGCCTCCCCAAACCGCCTAAGGTCCCCGTGGAGAATGACCCTCATGGGATGATCCTCAAAAACCCCGTGTCTATTCTCGTCACCGGCAACCCCAGCTTTAGTATCCCTCCTGCACCACGTTCCTAAGAGGCTCCCCCCGGAGGTATCGCCCCACCTGCTCCGCCAAAAACCGGGCCGCCCGGCGGTGGAAACCCTGGGAAAGCCCAGCCACATGCGGGGTGATGAGGACTCCAGGAGCCTGCCAAAGAGGATGGTCGGAAGGTAGGGGCTCAGGGTCAGTGACATCCAAGGCTGCCCGAACCTTCCCCTCCCGTAGCGCCTCGAGGAGGGCTTCTGTGTCCACCACTGGCCCCCGGCCGGCGTTCACCAGAAGGGCCCCCGGCTTCATCCAGGAAAGAAACTCCCGGTCCACCAGCCCCCGGGTTTCGGGGGTAAGGGGAAGCAGAACCACCACGGCATCCGCCTGGGGCAGAAGATGCGGGAGGTCCTGGGGAGTGTAGACCCCAGGGCGGGCGTGCCTGGCCACGGGAAGCACCTCCACCCCAAAGGCCCTAAGCCTCTCCTCCACGGCTTTCCCGATGGAACCGTAGCCCAATAGAAGCACCTTCTTGCCCTCGAGGTCGGCCAGCACCCTGGGAGCCCAGCGCCCTTCCCCCTGGGCCTGCAAAAAGGCAGGCAGGTCCTTAAGGAGGGCCAAAAGGCTCATCATCACCCACTCCGCCACGGGCACGTCGTGGATGCCCGAGCCATCGCAAAGCACCACCCCCTCGGGCACAAGGGGCAGGATCCAGTCCACCCCGGCGGAAAGGGTCTGGACCACCTTGACCTCCACTTGTTCCAGCACCCGCCGCACCACCGCCTCCTGGCCGAAAGGAGGCAGGAAGAAGTCCACCGCCTTGGGCCAAGGCTCTTCCAGGTAATATACCTCCACCTCTTGGGGTAAAAGGGCAAAGACCTCTTCCCTAAGCCTTGGGCTCAAGATGCGCACGCTAGCCTTCCGGCTGACCACGGGTCACCTCCATGTACACATCCTCCCTGCCCTTGGGCCCCGGGCCCAGGCCCACCTGGCGGAAACCCGCCTTCTCAAAAGCCCGCCTGGCCCTTACGTTATGGGCGAAGGTGCGAAGCTTCACCCGCTTAAGGCCCAAAGGGCCGAAGGCGTAGGCCAAGGCCGCCCGCACCGCCTCGGTGCCGTAGCCCTGCCCCCAGCGGTCCTTCCGCCCGATGAGGATGCCCAAGGTAGCCTCCTCCGGGGTGAGATCGTAAAGCTCCAGGGTCCCCAGGTACTCCCCCTTCTCGTCCAAAATGACAAAGGCCAGGCGGTCCTTGCGGCGCATCTCCGCCAGGACGAAACGCTTGAAAAGCCAGAAAGGCGAGCGCAAGGGGCTCGAGCCGTTCCACTCCGCCACCTCAGGATCGCGGAAGGTTTCGTAAAGCCCCTTCCACTCCTCCTCGGTGAGCCCCGCGCTAAAGGGCTTCAGCGTAACGCGGCCATAGCGGGGCCAGTCCACACGAATAGCCTAACGGAGGCTAGGGGTAAAGCCCCCTGAGGGCCCTGGCCTCGAGGACCCGGGTGGCGGCCACCACATAGGCCGCCGTGCGCAAGGGAATCTTCTTCTCCTGGCTCACCTGCCACACCGCCTCAAAGGCATTTCTAAGGACCCGCTCCAAACGTGCGTTGATCTCTTCCTCCGTCCAGAAGTAGGAGTTGAAGTCCTGCACCCACTCAAAGTAGCTCACCGTCACCCCCCCGGCGTTGGCGATCACGTCGGGCACCACCAAAACCCCCTTCTCCAGGAGGATATCGTCGGCAGCCGGGGTGGTGGGGCCGTTGGCTCCCTCGGCGACGATCTTGGCCTGGATGCGCCAGGCATTCTGCTCGGTGATCTGCTTTTCCAAAGCCGCAGGGATGAGAAACTCTGCGGGCACGGCCCAGAACTCGGGATTGGGCAGGGGCTCGGCCTTGGGGTAACCCCGCACCCCTCCGAACTCCGCCACGTGCCGGAGAAGGTCATAAGGATCTATCCCCGCCTCGTTGTAGATGGTGCCCGTGTGGTCCTGGATGGCGATGATCCGGGCCCCGTGGTCGTGGAAGATGCGGGCAGCGGCGTTCCCCACGTTGCCGAAGCCCTGGAGGATGACCCGGCTTCCCTCTATGGGAAGGCCGATCTTCTCCGCCGCCGCCCTGGCGGTGACGAAGACCCCGCGGCCCGTGGCATCCCGCCTTCCCAAGGAACCCCCCAGGGCAATGGGCTTTCCCGTCACCACCCCGGGCACCGTGCGGCCCACGTTCATGGAAAAGGTGTCCATCATCCAGGCCATCTCCCGCTCTCCGGTGTTCACATCGGGGGCAGGAATGTCCCGATCCGGGCCCAAAAGGATCCCGATCTCCGAGGTGTAGCGGCGGGTGAGGCGCTCCAGCTCCCCCGGGGAAAGCTTCTTGGGGTCCACCCGGATGCCCCCCTTGCCGCCCCCATAGGGCAGGCCCACGGCGGCATTCTTAATGGTCATCCAGGCGGCCAGGGCCATCACCTCGGAAAGGGTCACCTCGGGGTGGTAGCGCACTCCCCCCTTGGCCGGCCCCCGGGCGGTGTTGTGGTGGACCCGGTAGCCCTCAAAATACGCCACGGTGCCGTCGTCCAGGTGAATGGGTACGTCCACGATCAAAATCCGCTTGGGCCTTTTAAGGCTTTCCGCCAAGGGGGCATACCGCCCCAGGTAGGGGACCACCCGGTCCACCTGCTCCACGAAGATCTCCCAAGGACCGCCGTCCTTGCCCAGGTAGGAAAGGGGTTCGCTCTTCATAGACACTCCTCTTAGGGGTAGACGCCTCTTAGCCGCGTGGCCTCGTTCACCCGTTCCAAGGCCAGGGCCATGGCCCCGGTGCGCAAATCGGTGGAAAGAACCTCAGCCCTATCGCACACCTCAGCCACCGCCTTGGCCACGCTCTTAGCGAAGCTTTGCCGCACCTCCTCCTCGCTCCAGAAGAACATGTTGAGATCCTGTACCCATTCCAGGTAACTGGCCAAAAGCCCCCCGCCCCCCGTTAGGAGATCCGGCACCACCAAAATCCCCTTGCCCAGGAGGTAGGCTTCGGCCTCCTGGGTCAGGCCGAAGTTGGCAGCCTCCAGCACCACCTGGGCCCGGACCGCCTTGGCTGTGTCCCCCTTCAAGGCTCCCTCGAGGGCCGCCAGGACCAGGTAGTCCACATCCAAGGCGAAAAGCTCCTCCGGGGCAAGGTCGTAGCGGGGAAGCTCTCCCGTGGCCTCGTAGTGGCGCAGGACCTCGGCCACCTCGAGGCCCTCTTCCTGGTACATGGCCCCCCGGGCCGTGGATACCGCCACCACCTTCAAGCCCATCCCTTCGGCATGCAAGGCGAAACTGCCTCCCACCTGGCCGAAGCCCTGCACCGCCACCCTGGCCCCTTCCAGGGGAAGCCCCCGGCGCCCGGCAAGCTCCTTGAGCACCAGGGCCACCCCAAGCCCAGCGGCATCGTCCCGGCCCTCGCTCCCCCCAAGGGCATGGGGCTTGCCCGTCACCACCCCGGGCACCGTGGAGCCCACGGTCATGGAGTAGGTGTCCATGATCCAGGCCATCACCTGCTGGTCGGTCCCCAGGTCGGGGCCCAAGATGTCGATGTCGGGCCCGATCAGGTTGACCAGCTCGGCGGTGTAACGGCGCACCAGCCGCTCGAGCTCCCTCCGGGAAAGAAGCCTGGGGTCGGCGGCAATCCCCCCCGCCGCCCCGCCAAAGGGCAGATCGTAAACGGCCGCCTTCAAGGTCATCCAGGCGGCCAGGCCCGCCGTCTGGCCCAGGGTTACCTTGGGATGAATCCTCACCCCCCCCTTAGCGGGCCCCCGGGCGATATCGTGCACCACCCGATAGCCCTGGAAAACCCGCACCTTCCCGTCGTCCATGACCACGGGCAGGGAAACCGTGACCAGGCGCTTGGGGTGAGCCAGGTACTCCACCGTGGTGGGGTGGATCGCCGCCACCCTTAAGGTCTTTTCCAATCGCTCCAGGAAGGCCTCCCAGAGGCCAGGGTCCTCCGGGGACCTGTATGCGGGAATAGCCATAGCCTCACCGGAGGGGATTATACCCCGCTCCAAAGCCCAAACCCCATGGGGCCCTCAAATCGACCAGCCTCGGCCCGGGGCGGGATCAGGAGAGCCTCTCCGCTTCCTTAAGGGCCAAGGCCCTAAGGGCCTCCTTGTAAGGGGATGGCGGCAAGGGCCTCAGGGCCTCCGCCGCCGAGCCTGCCCTCTCCCGGATGCGCTCCTCCACCTCCTTGGCCACCCCGCTTTCCCGGGCCAGGGTGCGGAGGCGCTCGAGGTCCCCTTCCCCTCGCCCCTTGCGCCTAAGGAGCTCCCGCACCTCCGGGTAACGCTCCATGAGGAGCAGGGTGATCAAGGTGGCCTTGCCCTCCCGCAGATCCCCCCCCACGGGCTTGCCCAAGGCCTCAGGGGTGCCCATGAGGTCCAGGTAATCGTCCCGCATCTGGAAGGCCTGGCCGTAGAGGAGGCCAAAGCGGGCCAAGGCCTCCCGCACCTCCCCATCCACCCCCTTGAGGAGGGCGGGGCCTTCCGTGCTGAGTTCCATAAGCACCGCCGTCTTGGCGGTGATGATGCGCTCGTAGTTTTCCAGGGAGTAGTCCTCAAGGGCCGCCACCTGGAACTGTAAAACCTCCCCCTCGCTTAGGGTTTTGGCCACCTGGGCAAAGCGCTCCACCAGCTCCAGGCTTCCCGTCTTGGCGATCACATGAAGGAGCCGCGAAAGGAGAAAATCCCCGGAGAGTACCGATACCGCATTGCCGTATTTACGAAAGGCCGCCTCCTTGCCCCTTCGGGTTTCGGCGTCGTCAATGAGGTCATCGTGAAGCAGGGTGGCGGAGTGCAAAAGCTCCACCGCCAAAGCCAGCTCCATCTCAAAGGGAGCACCTCCCAGGGCCCTCGAGGCCAACAACACCAACCGGGGGCGGATGCGCTTGCCCCCCGCCGTCACCAGGTCTTGGTGGATGAGGCGCACGAAGAGGACATCGGACTGGACCAGCTCGGAGAGGGCCTCCTCAAAGCGACGAAGGGAGGCCTCGAGGTCGGGAAGGACCACCACGCCCCCCAGTATAGCCTTAGGCCCCAGGGCAATCCTAAGCTAGGACCCAGCCATCCTGCCCGTCTGCGTGTCAAGCGCCACCCAGTTTAGTCCCTTCATAATCTCACCCCATCATCTCCTCGCGCCACTTGGGATTCAGTATAGCGAAACTCAGCCGGGTAAGGCCCGCCAGGAAGTCCACGTTCTCCACCGCCACCTCTTTAGGCACCTCCAGCACCGTGGGAGCGAAGTTGAGGATGCCCTTGATCCCTGCGGCCACCAAGCGGTCGGCGGCCTCTTGGGCGGCCTCCCGGGGCACGGTGAGAAGGGCGATCTCAATGCGGCCCGGAACCCTCACGGGGAGGAGGTCCAAATGCTCCACCACCCCGCTTCCCACCTTGCGGCCGATCTTCTCCGGGTCTATGTCAAAAAAGCCCCTAAGCTCAAAGCTCTCGCCAAACCCCGGATAATCGGCCAAAGCGCTACCCAGGCGGCCCATGCCCACGATGCAAAGACCCCATTTGCGGTTCAACCCCAGGATGTGGCGGAGCTCCCGCTTAAGCACGGGGACCGTGTAACCCACCCCTCGGGTGCCGTAGGAACCGAAGTAGGAGAGGTCCTTCCGCACCTGGAAAGCCGTTACCTGGGCCTCTTCTGCCAGCTGCTCGGAGCTGGTGCGGTGGATGCCCTTAGCCTCCAGTTCCTCCAGGATACGCAGGTAGGTCACCAACCGGCTGATGGCGGCGCTGGGTACCTTCATCGCACCTCCAGGGCCTCGAGGCCCAAGGCCTGCACTTTCGCTTTTAGCTCCTCTTTTTCCTCCTCGGCCACCGGGCCAATGCGGACCCGGTAAACCCCATCCTTGACCAACACCACCGGCAGGTCCATCTCCCTAAGCTTGCTTGCCAGGGCTAAGGCGTTTTCCTCTTTTTGGAAGGCTCCCACCTGCAGGTAGAGGGTGCTGGAGGCGGGCGGGGGTGCCCCCTGGCCCCGGTACACCTGGGCCCCATAGGAGGCCAGGACCTCCGCCACCCTGCGGGCCTCGGCCTCGCTGGTATAGGGACCCACCACCACCCGGGTCAGGTTCCCCGCGGGCTCCAGCCGGGCTGGGTAACCCTTCTCTACCAGCTCCTGGCGGAGCCTGGCCGCATTCCCCGGGTCGGCGAAGGCCCCCACCGCCACCCGGTAGGTTCCCCCCGACGCGGGTGCCGAAGGAGCAGGTGCGCTTGGAGGGGATCCTCCAGGCGAAGCTGTGGGTTTTTCCTGGGGTGCTGGCTTGGACTCCGCTGGAGCCTGGGGTAGGGGGAGCACGGTAACCACGGGTTCAGGGGCCGGTTTGGCCTCAGGGGAGGGCACCTGGGGGGCAGGCTCCACCTTGGGAGGCTGGTCCGGGGAAGGAGGGGGCGAGGAGGTGACCGAAGGCCCGGGCATGGGCGAGGCACTCTCCCTTGGCCGGGCAAAGGGATTGATGCCGGTTAGGTAAAGGACAATGCCCGCCGCCACCAGGGCGATGAGGAGAAAGATGAGGAAGTCCAACCAGTTCTCACGTAGCCAACGCATCCTACCTCCGAAGGAGCGCCTGGGCCTCCTTGGAGCCCAAGGCCGCCGCTTGGGCCAAGGCCCGCTCTGCCTCCGCCTCCCGGCCCAAGCCCCTCAGGGCCAGGCCCAGGTTATACCAGGCTGCCGCCTGCTTGGGCGCCTTGGCCAACACCTCCCTCAGCACCACCTCCCCTTCCCCAAAGCGGCCGAGGCCCACCAGGGCCGCCGCCAGGTTCACCCCCACCTCCGGACTCCGGCTGGACTCATAAAGGGGGCGGAGGAGGGCCAGGGCCTCCTCGAGGCGGCCCATCTCCAGGAGCAACGTGCCCCGTAGGGCCTGGGCCTCCGGGGAACCCACTCCCTCAAGAAGCTTAAGGGCCTCCTCCTTCCGGCCTAAGGCATAAGCGGCCTGGGCCTTGAGGAAGGTTCCCAAAGGCCCAGCCTCGTCGGCATAGCGGTAAGCGTTTTGGTAATCCTTCAGGCGCAAGGAGGCCACCGACAAGCTCAAGGCCACCTGGGGCTCCGGGCTTACCCGATAGGCGGAAAGCAGATAACCCATGGCTCCCTTGGCATCCCCCGCCTGAAGGCGCGCCTGCCCCAGAAGGTAGGCGGCTTCCCAAAGGGATGGATCCAAGGCATAAGCCTCCTTCAGCAAGGGCTCGGGACGGGAGGAGAGAAGCGCCTTGCGCAGAAGGAGCCTGGCCCTGGCCTTCCCCTCCACCGCCTTAAGCCCCCGGTCCAGCTCCCTCAAGGCCCTTTCCTTAAGCCCTTCCTCCGCCAGGATGCGGGCCAGAAGGTCCCAGGCCTCGGCCAGCTGAGGGGTGTGGTTAAGCAGACGATAGAGGACCGGAACCGCCTCGGGCCCGGCCTGGGCGGCATAAAGGGCCTGGGCCAGGGCCAAGTGGTAGGCGGGGCTACGCTCTGGGGTAAGCCCCTTCCTTAAAACCTCCGCCGCCTCCTTGGCCTGTCCCGCCTGGGTGAGGGCGCTGGCCCAGCCCAAAAAGGCCTCCTCGGTGGGGGAAAGCTCCGCCGCCTTGGCAAAGGCTTCCGCTGCCTCCTTAGGCTTTCCCAGGCGCAGGTAGACCTGGCCCAGGTTGAAATGCCCCTCGTAGCGGTCCGGGAAGAGCCGGACCATCTGGTCAAAGGCGAAGCGGGCCTCCTCGAGGCGGCCCAGGCGGAAGAGGCTCACCCCAAGGCCCAGATGGGCCTCAAAGCGGCCATAGTCCTGCGCTAGAACCTCTTCGTAAGCCAGGGCGGCCTGGACGTACTCCCCGGCTTTGAAAAGGGATTCTGCCCGCTCCAAGGAGGTTTGCGCCAAAGCCAAACCCAGCCCGAGGAGAAGGGAAAGGGCTTTGGGAAAAGGTCTCATCATAAGGGCCTCCAAACCCGTCGTTGCCCTTAGCATAGCATAGCTCCAGGCGAAAGGCCTTTTGCTATCCTAAGGACGTGGGTGGGGTCCCTGCTAAACCCTTGGACCTGGATGCCCCAAGGGTGCTGGTGCTGAATGCCGCCTACGAGGTCCTGGGGCTCGCCAGCATCAAGCGAAGCGTCCTCCTGGTGCTTTCCGGCGGAGCAGAGATGCTTTCGGAAAGCGGGCGCTACCTGCACACTCCCTCCACCCGGATCCCAGTCCCCAGCGTCATCCGCTTGAAGCGCCTGGTGCGGCGGGGGCCAAGCCGCATCCCCCTAAACCGCCGCAACATCCTGAGGCGGGACCGCTACACCTGCCAGTACTGCGGCCGCCAGGGAGGGGAGCTCACCGTGGACCACGTGCTTCCCAGAAGCCGGGGAGGCAGGAGCACCTGGGAGAACCTGGTGGCCGCCTGCCGCTCCTGCAACCTGAAGAAGGGGGACCGCACCCCCGAGGAGGCGGGGATGCGCCTACTAAAGCCTCCCCGGGCGCCCAAGGCGCCCCTTTTTCTTTCCGACCTGAAGGAGGTCCCCGAGGACTGGCAGCCCTACCTTCAAGCCTGGTTGTCCTAACCCCTAGCGCCGCACCGTGAGGACCACGGCCAAAAGCACCAAGCCTGCCCCCAGGTAGGCCCAGAGGGAAAGCACCTCCCTAAAGAGGAGGAAGGCGAACAGGTTGGCCACCACGGGCTCGAGGGTAGCCACCACGCTGGCCCGGGTGGCGGGAAGGCGCTTCAACCCTGCGTAGTAGGCCAGATAGGCCCCGTATGTGGAAAATACCCCTAAAAAGAGCAAGGCTTCCATGGCCCTTAGGCTCAAGGGAGCAAACTCCACCCAGGGCAGAAGCCCCAAGGCCCCCACGGGCAGGGCGTAGAGGAAGAGGGTGGGGGTGGCGTAGCGGGGAAGGTAGAGCTTGCCAAAGATGTAGTAAAGCGCATAGGTGAAGCCGGAAAGGAGCCCAAAGAAAAGGGCGAGGGACAGGACCCTTACCCCGCTTCCCCCTCCCACGCCCATAAGCCCCACCCCCAGCAGGGTCAGGGCCACCGCCAAAAGGCCGGTGCGGTCCAGGGGCTCCTTCAGGACCACCAGGGAAAGGAGGGCCACCCAGGCCGGAGCCGTGTACAGGAGAACGGAGGCCAAGGCCGCTCCCCCGTAGACCACCGCCAGCTGATAGGAACCGTAGAAGAGGGAAACCCCCACCAGGCCGAAAAGAAGGAGGGGCAAGGCATCCCGCCTTTCCACCCTAACCTGGCGCAGGAGCAGGGCGTGCAGGCCGAAGAAGACCCAGGCGATGCCTGCCCGGAAGAAGGCCACGGCCAGGGGGGTAAGCCCCTCCTCAAAGGCCAGGCGGCTTACGGGGCCGATGAGACCCCAAAGGAAGGCAGCCAGGAGCAGGTACAGGTAGCCCATGGGGAAGAGTGTATAATCCCCCCAGTGCCCTATGGAGGCTGACCTATGAGCGCGCGTACCCTTTTTGCCCTCCTTGTCCTCCTTCTTTTGGTCCTCTTCTCCTGGCTCAACTGGGGGGAGATCACCAAGCCCACCTCCCTATCCCTGGGCCTCAGCCGGGTGGAAGCCCCCTTGGGCCTGGTTCTGGTGGTGGCCCTGGGGGTGGTTTCCCTCCTCTACCTCATCTTCACCATCGGCCTGGAAACCGCCGCCCTTTTGGAGGTGCGGCGCTACGCCCGGGAGCTTCTCCACTACAAGAAGCTGGCCGAGGAGGCAGAGCAGAGCCGATACACCGAGCTTAGAGGCTATCTGGAGGCGGAGTTCAAGCGCCTGGCGGAGGCGGAGAAGGAGGAGATCCGGGCCCTCGAGGCCCGCCTGGCGGAAACCCTGGAAAAGCACGGGAACACCCTGGCCGCCTACATCGGCGAGCTGGAAGACCAGCTCCTAAGGCTCCTTCAGGGGCGGGGAGGAGAGAACACGTAAGCGCCGGCACCCCATCCCGGGGCCCGACGCTTAGGGGCCTCCTTCCCTTTTTTTCGGCGCTCCTACTCCACCAGCTCCACCAGGGCCAAGGGCGCCCCATCCCCCCGCCGGCGTTCCGCCAGCTTGAGCACCCGGGTGTACCCTCCGGCCCGGTTCTGGTACTTGGGGGCGATCTCGTCGAAGAGCTTCCGCACCAGCTTCACGTCCTGCAGGTCCCTCAGCACCAGGCGGCGGGCGTGCAGGTCCCCCCGCTTGGCCAGATGGATGAGGTGGTCCACGAAGCCGGTGAGCTCCTTGGCCTTGGGCACGGTGGTGGTGATGCGGCCGTGGGTGAGAAGGCTTTTGGCCTGGTTGCGGTAAAGAGCCAGGCGGTGGGAAGAGTGACGGTTCAGCTTTCTTCCAGACTTCAGGTGGCGCATGGTCTCACTCCTTTAGGGCGAATCCCTTTTTGGCCAAAGCCTCGCGGATCTCCTCGAGGCTCCTTTCCCCGATGCCGGGGATGTTCTTAAGGTCCTTGAGGTTCAAGGCCAAAAGCGCCCGCACCGACTCGATCCCCTCCTCCTTGAGGCTGTGGAGAACGCGGGTGGAAAGGCCAAGCTCCTCCAGGGGCAGGTCCAGGTCCTCCTCCCCTTCCGCACGCTCCACAGAAGCGGGTTCCGGGGCAGGGAGGGCGGTGGCCTGGGGGTTGGCGAAATAGGAAAGGTGCTCCTTGAGGATCTCCACCGCCTGGTTCAAGGCCTCCAAGGGGGTGACGGAGCCATCCGTCCAGATCCTTAAGGTGAGCTTGTCCAGGTCGGTGCGCTGGCCAAGCCGGGTATCCTCCACCTGGAAGGCCACCCGGCGCACGGGGGAGAAGATGGCGTCCACGGGGATGGAGTTGATGCGGTCCTTGATGCCGTGGCGCTCGGCGGGCACGTACCCCACACCCCGATCCACCCGCACCTCCATGTAAAGCTTGCCCCCTTTGTCCAAGGTGGCGATGGTGAGGTCCGGGTTCAGGATCTCCGCATCGGGGGGCACCACGAAATCCCTCGCCTTGACCACCCTGGGCCCTTCCGCCTTCAGGACCAGGGTGGTGGTCTGCATCTTGGGGTCCAGGAAACGCACCACCAGCTCCTTGAGGTTCAGGATGATCTCCACCACGTCCTCCTTGACCCCAGGAATGGTGGAGAACTCGTGAAGGACATCCTCAATGTAGACGCTGGTGACCGCGGTCCCGGGGATGGAGGAGAGGAGAATCCGCCTCAAGGGGTTGCCCAGGGTAACACCAAACCCCCGCTCCAGGGGCTCCAGGACAAACTCCCCGTACTCCCGCCCCTGGGTGCGCACCGTGAAGACCGGGGCTTTCAGCTTGCTCTCTAACATAGACCTCCTTGCCGGCAACACATGGGCCCGGTCCAGCCGGGCCCCTTTAGGGCTACCTGGAGTAGAACTCCACCACCAGCTGCTCGTTCACGGGAAGGGCCAGGTCCTCCCGATCGGGCAGGCGCAGGAACTTGCCCTTCATCCCTTCCACGTCCAGGGAGAGCCAGGGGCCCACCTTGCGCCCCTTCATGGCCTCGAGGTTCTCCCGGATGAAGGCCAGGTTCCGGCTACCCTCGGCGATGGCGATCTCGTCCCCAGGCTTCACCCGGTAGGCGGGAAGGTCCACCCGGCGGCCGTTCACGGTGATGTGGCCGTGGCGCACCATCTGCCGCGCCTGGCGGCGGCTCATCGCGAAGCCCAGCCGGTAGACCACGTTGTCCAGGCGGGACTCCAAAAGCCCCAGGAAGACGGTACCCGTAACCCCCTTCTTGCGGCTGGCCTCCTCAAAGAGGTTGCGGAACTGGGTTTCGGAGATCCCGTAGATGCGGCGGAGCTTCTGCTTCTCCCTCAGGCGCACCGCGTAGTCGGAAGGGCGGCGGGTACGCTTCTGCCCGTGCTGCCCCGGAGGATAGGGGCGGCGCTCCATGGCGCACTTGGGGCTGTAGCAACGCTCCCCCTTCAGGTAGAGCTTGACTCCTTCCCGGCGGCAAAGACGGCAAACTGGACCAATGTAACGACCCATCTTCTCCTACTCCTTACGAAGCCTTGCGGAACTTCTTCTTAGGCCGGCAGCCGTTGTGGGGCACAGGGGTGTCGTCCACGATGGACTTCACCTGCAAGCCCGAGGCCTGAAGGGCCCTGATGGCCTGCTCCCGGCCCGCCCCGGTGCCGCGCACGATCACGTCCACGCTCTGCATGCCGTAGGCCATGGCCTTCTTGGCCGCATCCATGGCCGCAAGCTGGGCAGCATAAGGGGTGCCCTTGCGGCTCCCCTTGTAGCCGATGACCCCGCCCGAGGACCAGGTGATGGGGTTGCCGTCCGGGTCGGTGATGGTGACGATGGTGTTGTTGTAGGAGGCGTGGATGTACGCCTTCCCACTGGCCACCTGTCGTTTGACTTTCTTCTTGGTCGCTTTTCTGGCCATACTCTCCCTCAGCTTTAGGAGTATCCACTGGCCCTAGAACTACTTCCTAGGAGCCTTCTTCTTGCCCGCCACGGTCTTGCGGGGACCCTTGCGGGTACGGGCATTGGTGCGGGTGCGCTGCCCCCTCACCGGCAATCCACGGCGGTGGCGGAGGCCCCGGTAGCAGCCGATATCCATGAGGCGCTTGATGTTGGCGGCCACCTCGGCCCGGAGCTCACCCTCCAGCTTCCAGGTGTTCTCCACGTACTCCCGAAGGCGCACCACCTCCGCCTCGGTGAGGTCCTTCACCCGGGTCGCCGGGTTGATGCCCGTCTTCTCCAGAGCCTCCTTGGCCCGGGCCGGCCCCACCCCGTAGATGTAGGTGAGGGCCACGTCCACCCGCTTGTTCCTAGGAATCTCCACACCTGCAATCCTCGCCACGTTCCCTCCTTAGCCTTGACGCTGCTTGTGCTTGGGGTTCTCGCAGATCACGTACACCCGGCCGTGCCGGCGCACCACCTTGCACTTCTCGCACATCTTCTTAACCGATGCCCGTACCTTCATCTCGCCTCCTACTTCCTGTACACGATGCGGCCCCGCGTGGGGTCGTAGGGGGTAATCTCCACCACCACCCGGTCCCCGGGCAGGATGCGGATGTAGTGCATGCGCATCTTGCCCGAGATGTAGGCCAGGATCTCCGGTCCCGAGTCCAGCTTCACCCGAAACGTGGTGTTGGGCAAAGCCTCGGTAACCACGCCTTCCGCCCGAATGGTGTCCTTCTCCTTCGCCATACCCCTCCTACCGCGCCCGCACCAGGGAAACCCCGGTGAGAAGCTCCGGGCCCTCCTCCGTCACCAAGACGGTGTTCTCGTAGTGGGCGGCGAGGTTGCCAGGTCCGGCGCTCGCCGTCCAGCCATCTTCCAATATTACCACAGAAGCCGGGCGTAGGGTGACCATGGGCTCGAGGGCCAGGGTCATGCCCGGCCGGATCTTGGGGCCCGTTCCCGGCTTGCCGAAGTTGGGCACCTGAGGGTCCTCGTGGATCTCCCGCCCCACCCCGTGCCCCACGAACTCCCGCACCACCCCGTAGCCCCGGCTCTCCAGAAAGGTCTGCACCGCATGGGCCACGTCCCCAATGCGGAAACCAGGCCTAAGATACTTCAACCCCTCAAAGAAGGCCGCCTCCGTGTCCCGGATGAGCCTTTCCGCCTCCGGGGAAACCCTGCCCACCGGGAAGGTGCGGGCCATATCCGCGGCAAAGCCCCCGTAGATGAGGCCCACGTCCACGGAAAGGATATCCCCTTCCTTCAGGGGCTCCTCCGAGGGGATGCCGTGGACCACCACCTCGTTCACCGAGGTGCAGAGGGTGGCGGGAAACCCGTAAAGGCCCAGGAAGGCCGGCTTGGCCTTGCGCTTTTTTATGGCCTCGTAGGCGATCCGGTCCAGCTCCTTGGTGGTGATGCCGGGCTCCACATGCCGGCCCACCTCCTCCACCACCTCGGTGAGGAGGGCACCCGCCTCCCGCATGCGCTCAATCTCCCATGGACTCTTCAGCTTGATGGCCATCAGATTCCCAGGGCTGCCCGGATGCGGGCGTAGACCTCATCGGGGGTACCCAGGCCGTCCACCCGCCTCAAGGCACCCGTTTTTTCATAATACTGCACCAAGGGCTCGGTTTTCTCCCGGTAGACCCGGAGCCGGTGCCGGATGGTCTCCTCGTTGTCGTCCGAGCGCCCCTCGAGCTCCGCCCGCCTTAACATGCGGCGCACCAGCTCCTCCTCAGGCACCTCCACCAAGACCACCCCGAGGAGCCGGGTGCCCGTTTCCTGGAGAAGGCGATCCAGGGCCTCCGCTTGAGGTATGGTGCGGGGAAAGCCGTCGAAGATCACCCGCTCCGAAAGCTCCTCCCGGATAAGGGCCAGGATGAGCTCATCCGGAACCAGATCCCCCCGGTCCATGATGGGCTTCACCTGCTGCCCCAGGGGCGTGCCCCGGGCCACATGGTCCCGGAGGATGTCCCCGGTGGAGAGCTTCTTAAAGCCCAGCTCCTCCGCCAACCTGGCCGCCTGGGTGCCCTTTCCCGCCCCCGGCGGCCCCAAGAAGATCACCGCTTCCCCCATCCTCCCTCCTAGCGCGTGCGGCCACGGATGCGGCCCTTGGAAAGGAACCCCTCGTAGTTCCTCAGCATCAGCTGGCTCTCAATCTGCCGCAAGGTATCCAGGGCCACGCCCACCACGATGAGAAGGCCGATGCCGGAAAAGGCGATGCTCTTCACCCCGGTAAGGTTCTGGATGATCTGAGGGAGCAGGGCCACCAGGCCCAGGAACAAGGCGCCCCAGAGGGTGAGGCGGGAGACGATGTGCTCCAGGAACTTCACCGTGGGTTCCCCGGGGCGGATGCCGGGAATGAAACCCCCGTACTCCCGCAAGGACTCGGCGATGCGCTTGGGGTCAAACTGTACCGCCGTGTACACGTAAGTAAAGAAGACGATGAGCACCACCTCTATAAGGAGGCCGGGAAAGCGGGTGGGGTTGAAGAAGTTGGCGATGGCCTGGAGCACCTGGTTGTCCTGGAAGGGGGCGGTAAGGAAGATGGGAATCTGCAAAATGGCGGCAGCGAAGACAATGGGGATGACGCCGGCAGCGTTCAGCTTGATGGGGATGTAGGTGGCCTGCCCCCCGTAGACCCTCCTGCCCACCACCTTCCTGGCGTACTGGACGGGAATGCGCCTTTCCGCCTGCTGCACCGCCGCCATCCCGGCGAAGGCCAAGACGATAAAGGCCAGGAAAAAGAGGAAGGCCACCAGGTTCACCTCTCCCGTGCGGATGAGGCCTGCGGTGCGCACAAGCTGGGGCAACCATTCCACCACGATCCCCGCGAAGATGATCATGCTGGTGCCGTTGCCGATGCCGTACTCGGTGATGCGCTCCGCCATCCAGAGAAGGAGGGCGATGCCCGCCACCTGGGTGACCACCACCACCAGCCAGAAGAAGGGACCGGGTGCCCAGCCAGGCAGCAGGAAACGCCCCCCCTCCGCCCCCAGGAAGGCGGTGGCCAGAAAGAAACCCTGGAAAGCCCCCAGAGCGATGCCGCCGATCCGGGTGTACTGGTTGATGATGCGGCGGCCCTCCTCACCCTCCTTGGAAAGCTTCTCCAGGGTGGGAATCACATTGACCAAAAGCTGCATGATGATGGCGGCGGTGATGTAGGGCATGATTCCCAGGGCGAAGATGGAGAAGCGCTCAAAGTTACCGCCCGAAAAGAGGTTGATGATGCCGAAAACCCCTCCCTGGGTGGTGCGCAGGAACTCCTGGATCTTGTCCAGGTCCACCCCCGGGGTGGGGATAAAGGCCCCCAGGCGGTAGGCGGCCAACACCAGCAGGGTGAAGAGGATCCGCTGGCGCAGTTCGGGAATGGCCAGGGCGCTCCGGAAGGCCTTAAGCATCCTAAGCCTCCTTGGGTGCTTGCCCTTCGGGCGAGGGAGCCAGGAGGACGGCCTCGCCGCCCGCAGCCTTTAGCTTCTCCAGGGCGGTCTTGGAAAAGGCGTGGGCCACCACCCTAAGGGGCTTGGCCTCCCCTTCCCCCAGCACCTTAAGCCGGTAGCCCTTCTTCAGGATTCCAGCCTGGACCAGCACCTCCGGGGTCACCTCCCCGTCGAAGCGGGCCAGGTCCCTCAGGTTCACCCCCTGGTACTTGGGCCTCTTGATCTCCCCGGGCACCTGTCCCTGCATGCCCCGCTTGGGCAGGCGCATCAGGGTGGTGGAGCGCCCCCCCTCAAAGCGGCGGGGATCCTTGAGGCCACCGGAGCGGGACTTCTGCCCCTTATGACCCCGGGTGGCCGTCTTGCCGTGGCCGGAGCCAGGGCCCCGCCCCACCCGCTTCCGCCTCTTGTTGGCCCCAGGATTGGGTTTTAGATCGGTAAGCTTCATTCCAGCACCTCCACCCGCACAAGGTGGGCCACCTTCTTGATGTTGCCCAGTATGGCGGGATGGTCCTCGAGGACCTTTTCCCTGTGGAGCTTGGTCAGCCCCAGGGCTTTCAAGGCCGCCTTTTGGTCCTTGGGATAGCCGATGGGGCTCTTCACCAACTTAACCTTGAGCTTGGCCATCACTCCTCCCCACCCTTCCGCAGGCGCTCCACATCCTGCTTGGTCTTAAGCTGCCTGAGGGCCTCCATGGTGGCGTAGGCGATGTTGATGGGGTTGCGGCTCCCCAGCTCCTTGGTGAGGATATCCGTGATCCCCGCCAGCTCCAGGATGGCCCGGGGCACTGCCCCCGCAATCACCCCCGTGCCCGGGGCAGCAGGCTTCAGGAGAATCTTGGAGGCTCCGTACTCCACCTCGATCTCGTGGGGAATGGTGCCGTTTTGGATGGGTACCTCCACCATGTTGCGGCGGGCATAGTACCCCGCCTTCTGCACCGCCAGCGGAACTTCTTTGGCCTTGCCCAGGCCCAAGCCCACCCGGCCCTGCCGGTCACCCACCACCACCAAGGCCCCGAAGCGGAAGCGGCGGCCACCCTGGTAGGTCTTGGCGGTGCGCCGCACCAGGATCATCTTCTCTTCAAAGTCGGTCTCGGGCATGCTTCCTCCTCGCTAAGCGACCTAGAACTCCAGGCCCCCTTCTCTGGCCCCTTCCGCCAGAGCCTTTACCCGGCCGTGGTACCTGTAGGGGCCACGGTCAAAAGCCACCTTGGTGATCCCCAACGCCTTGGCCTTCTCCGCCAGGGCCCGCCCCACCTGCCGGGCCACCTCGGTCTTGTTGCCCTTCAGCTTCAGGGCCAGGCTGGACTCGGCCACCAGGGTATGGCCCTTCTCGTCATCGATGATCTGGGCGTAGATGTGGTTAAGGCTCCGGAAGACGGACAGGCGGAGCCGGCCCGTGCGCTTGATGCGGTTACGCACCCGGAACTTGCGGCGTTCGTATGCGGTAAGCCGTGCCATGGTTCCCCCTACTTCTTGGCCCCGGCCTTGCCGGGCTTAAGGCGGACGGGCTCGCCCGCGTAGTAAATGCCCTTCTCGTGGTAGGCGCTGGGCTTCTTGATGGCGCGCAGGTTGGCGGCCACCTGGCCCACCTTCTGCTTGTCTATGCCCAGAACGCGGATCTTGGTGGGCTCGGGCACCTCGAAGGTGATGCCCTCCGGGGGCTCCACCACCACGGGGTGGCTAAAGCCCACGGTGAGCTCCACCGCCCGTCCCGCAAGCCGGGCCCGGTAGCCGATGCCCTTGATGAGGAGCTCCTTCACGTACCCCTCGGAAACCCCCTTGATGGCGTTGGCGATGAGGGTCCGGGTGAGGCCATGGAGGCTTTTGTGGCGCCTCTCGTCCGAGGGCCGCTCCACCCGCACCACCCCTCCGTCCACCACCACCCGCATCTCCGGGGAGATGGGCACGGAAAGTTCGCCCTTGGGGCCTTTCACCTTGACGAGCCCCGGGGTCACCTCCACAGTGACCCCCTTGGGCAAGGGAATGGGAAGCCGGCCAATCCTAGACATCACCACACCTCGCAGATAAGCTCCCCGCCCACGCCCAGACGCCGGGCCTCCCGGTCGGTAAGGACGCCCTTGGGCGTGGACAGGATGGCAATCCCCAGGCCGCGGCGCACCCGGGGAATCTCCTTGACCCCCACGTACACCCGTCGCCCAGGACGGCTGATGCGACGGATGTGGTTGATGACCTGTTCGGGCCGGGGATCAGGTCCCTGGCGCCTGGGCCCATACTTGAGGTGGATGCGCAAAACAGGCTTGCCGTCCACCTCCACCCGCTCGTACCCCTTGATGAAGCCCTCCCGCGCCAGGATCTTGAGGATCTCCTCCTTGAAGCGGGAGGCGGGTACCTCGGTGCTCTCCTTGTAGACCCGGGTGGCGTTCCGAATCCGGGTCAGCATGTCGGCAATGGGGTCCGTCAACATTTCCTCTCTCCTTTTACCTCACTCCTGGACCATGCGGTCTCGAGGGAACCCCCCCGACCGGCCACGGCCTACCAGCTGGCCTTCTTCACCCCGGGAAGCTGCCCCTTGTGGGCCAGCTCCCTAAGGCAAATCCGGCAGAGCCCGAAGTAGCGGTACACGCTCCTGGCCCTCCCACAGCGCACGCAACGGGTGTAGGCCCGCACCTTGAACTTGGGGGTACGCTTGGCCTTTTCGATCAACGCTTTTCTCGCCATGCTCGCCTCACTTGCGGAAGGGGAAGCCCAGAAGCTCCAAAAGGGCCCTGGCCTCCTCATCGGTCCGGGCGGTGGTCACCACCGCGATGTCCATTCCCCGAAGGGCGTCCACCATATCGTAGGTGATCTCCGGGAAGATGAGCTGCTCCCTCAATCCCAGGTTGTAGTTGCCGCGGCCGTCAAAGCTACCTGGGTTCACCCCCCGGAAGTCGCGGATGCGGGGAAGGGCCACGGAAAGGAGCTTCTCCAGGAAGATCCACATCCGATCGCCGCGCAGGGTAACCCTGAGGCCGATGGGCATCCCCTTGCGGAGCTTGAAGTTGGAGATGGACTTCTTGGCCCGGGTTATGGCCGGCTTCTGGCCAGTGATGAGGGCAAGCTCCTGGGAAGCCTTCTCCAGGATGCGGGCATCCTCCTTGGCCTCCCCCAGCCCCTGGTTGATCACCACCTTCTCCAGCCGGGGAACCTCCCAGATGTTCTGGTAGCCGAAGCGGCGGATGAGCTCGGGCCGTACCTCCTCGTAGTACTTCTTCTTCAGCGCAACCTCTAGCGGCATCTTATCCCTCCACGTCCAAAGCCCCGCCGCACTTGGCGCACACCCGGATCTTGCGGCCGTTTTCCAGGAGCTTCTTCCGCACCCGGGTGGGCTTGCCGCACGCGGGGCAGATGGGGCGCACCTTGGAGGCATGCAGGGGAGCTTCCTGCTCCACAAAGCCACCCTGGGGGTGCTGGGGGCTCACCCGCACCGCCTTCTTAACGATGTTCACCCCCTCCACGATGACCGCCCCCTTCTTGGGCAGCACGGCCTTCACCTTGCCCACCTGGCCCTTGTACTTGCCGGAGGCCACCAGAACCATGTCCCCCTTCTTCACATGTAGCTTGGCCTGCATCAGAGCACCTCCGGAGCCAGGGAGACGATCTTCATGAAGCCCTTTTCCCGGAGCTCCCGTGCCACGGGGCCGAAGACGCGGGTGCCCCGGGGCTCTAGCTGGTTGTTGATGATGACGGCGGCGTTGTCGTCAAAGCGGATGGCGGAGCCATCGGGGCGCTTGACCTCCTTTTGGGTGCGCACCACCACCGCCTTCACCACGTCGCCTTCCTTCACCGCCCCCCGGGGGATGGCCTCCTTGACGCTGGCCACGATGATGTCCCCCACGGTGGCGTACTTGGCGTTGGAGCCCTTAAGCACGCGGATGCACATGATCTTGCGGGCCCCGGTGTTGTCGGCCACCTCCAGGTAGGTCTGGGGCTGGATCATGCCTTACCTCCCCGCTTGGAAAGGCTGGCGTAGTTCTGCCTACGCACCAGGTACTTCTCCACCAGGTCCAGCCTGCCCCCCTCCACCAGGCGCAAGACCCTAAAGCGTTTGCGCTTGGAGATGGGGCGGGACTCGATGATCTCCACCACGTCCCCCACCTTGTACTTCCCCTCGGGGTCGTGGGCCAGGTACTTTTTGGAGCGCTTGATCACCTTGCCGTAGAGGGGGTGGGGAAACTGGCGCTCCACCAGTACCGAAACGGTCTTCTGCATCTTGTCGCTCACCACCACCCCGGTCAGCACCTTCTTAGGCATTGGCCCTCCTCCTCTCGTTCAGGATCGTGAGGAGCCGGGCGATGAGGCGCCGGGTCTCCCGGATCCTGTGGTTCTGGGAGAGCTGGCCGATGGAGGCCTGGAAGCGAAGCTCCATCAGCTCCCGCTTCTTCTCCCGAACCAGCTTCTCGATCTCACTGGGAGAGAGCTTGCGGATCTCACTGGGCTTCATCGTAGGCGTCCCTCCTCACGATCTTGGTCTTGATGGGAAGCTTGTGGCCGGCGATGCGCAAGGCCTCGAGGGCCTGCTCCTCGGTGACGCCCGCCACCTCGAACATCACCCGGCCCGGCTTCACCACCGCCACATACCCTTCCACGTTGCCCTTACCCTTACCCATCCGCACCTCGAGGGGCTTCTTGGTGTAGGGCTTGTCGGGGAAGATGCGGATGAAGATCTTGCCCCCGCGGCGGAAGTGGCGCACCATGGCCACACGGGCCGCCTCAATCTGCTGGGAGGTGATCCAGGCGGGCTCCATGGCCACCAGGCCGAAGTCCCCGAAGGCCACGTAATCACCCCCCTTGGCCGCCCCCTTCATGCGACCCCGGTGCTGCTTGCGGTACTTCATGCGCCTGGGCATCAACATGGCCTACTCCTCCTTCTTCACGCGCACCGCTGGGCGGCGGCGGCGGGGCTTTTCCTCCGCCCTCGGCCCCTCGGGGCGGGCCTTGGGCTTCTGTCCGCCGATCACCTCGCCCAGGAACACGTAGGCCTTGACCCCCAGCACCCCGTAGGTGGTGCGGGCCAAAGCGAAGCCGTAGTCTATGTTAGCACGAAGGGTGTGAAGGGGCACCCGGCCCTCGGCGGCCCACTCCGTGCGGGCCTGCTCGGCGCCGCCGATGCGGCCGGAGACGATCACCTTGGCTCCCTTGGCCCCCGCCTCCATGACCCGCTGCACCGCCTGCTTGATGGCCCGCCGCACGGCAAAGCGGCGCTCGATCTGCTCCGCCACCCGCTGGGCCACCAAAGGAGCGGAGAGGTTGGGGTTGTGGATCTCTTGAACGTTCAGGGCCACGTTCTTGCCGGTGAGCTGGGAAAGGGTGTCCCTCAGGACCTTGATCTTCTCCCCGCCCCGGCCGATGACCACACCCGGCTTGGCCACGTGCACGGTCACGGCCACGTTGTCCGCGGCCCGTTCGATGTCGATGCGGGCCAAACCAGCCGGGTAGAGCTCCTTGGTGAGGACCTCGCGGATCCTCTGGTCCTCCACCAGGAGGTGGCGGTACTGCTTCTTGCCCGCATACCAGCGGGACTCCCAGTCCCGGGTGATACCGAGCCTGAACCCAATGGGGTGGATCTTATTTCCCATGTTTCTCTCCCAAGATCACCGTGATGTGGCTGGTCCTCTTCTTGATGATGTCCGCCCGGCCCCGGGCCCGGGGAAGCACCCTTTTCAAAGCGGGCCCCTCGTCCACAAAGGCCGCCTTCACGAAAAGCCGGTCCTCCAGCATGTCGTTGTTGTTGACCGCATTGGCGGCGGCGGACTCCAGCACCTTGGCCACGTAATAGGCCCCCCGCTTAGGGGTGTAGCGCAGGATGGCGCGGGCCTCCTCGAGGCTCTTCCCCCGGATCAGGTCCACTACAAGGCGGACCTTCCTGGGGGAGATGCGCACGTAACGGGCAATGGCTTTCGCTTCCATGGCTACTTCTTCTTGGTGGCCTTAGCCTCTTTCCCGTGCCCCCGGTAGGTGCGGGTGGGGGCAAACTCTCCCAGCTTGTGCCCCACCATGTTCTCGGTGATGTAGACGGGCACATGCTGCTTGCCGTTGTAGACCGCAATGGTATGGCCCACCATCTCGGGAACGATGGTGGAGCGGCGGCTCCAGGTCTTGATGAGCCGCTTTTCCCCCTTGGCGTTCAGCTCCAGCACCTTCTCCAAGAGGTGGTCATCTACGAAAACGCCCTTCTTCAAGCTACGCGGCATGGCTCACCTCACTTCTTGCGGCGGGCGATGATGAAGCGGCTCGAGGGCTTCCGCCGCTTCCTGGTCTTAAGCCCCTTGGTCTGCCAGCCCCAAGGGGAGGCCGGGGGACGGCCCCTGGGTGCCCGGCCCTCACCACCGCCGTGGGGGTGGTCCACCGGGTTCATGGCGGCGCCGCGCACATGGGGCTTGCGGCCCAGCCAGCGGGTGCGCCCCGCCTTGCCCAGGACGATGTTCTTGTGATCGGCGTTGCCCACGGTCCCGATGGTGGCGTAGCACTCCCCGTGCACCTTCCTAAGCTCCCCCGAGGGCAGGCGCAGGATCACGTAATCCCCTTCCCGGCCCTGGATCTGGGTGCTGGTGCCGGCGGAGCGGGCCAGCTTGGCCCCCTTCTTGGGCTCCAGCTCCACCGCATGGACCACGGTGCCCACGGGGATGAAGCGGAGGGGAAGGGCGTTGCCCACCTGGATGGGAGCATCCGGCCCCGCCACCACCTGCTGGCCCACCTGCAGGCCCTCGGGAGCGATGATGTAGCGCTTCTCCCCGTCGGCGTAGTGCAGAAGGGCGATACGGGCGGAGCGGTTGGGGTCGTACTCTATGGCCGCCACCTTGGCGGGGATGCCCGCCTTGTCCCAGCGCTTGAAGTCGATGATGCGGTAAAGCCGCTTGTGGCCGCCCCCCCGGAAGCGCACGGTGATGCGGCCCTGGTTGTTGCGGCCCCCCGTCTTCTTCAGGGGCTTGACCAAGGACTTCTCCGGCTCGGTCTTGGTGATCTCGGAGAAGTCCGCCACCGTCATGAAACGGCGGCTTGGGGTGTAGGGTTTGAACTTCTTGACTGCCATCCTCTATGCCTCCCTTGCCGGATCGGGGCCGGGCCCCCCTCCCGGCTTAGGTTTAGATGAGGCCCTCCAGGGCCTCGATCTTCTGCCCGGCGGCCACCTGCACGATGGCCTTCTTGCGGTCGGGGCGCTTGCCCAGGTAGCGGCCCAGGCGCTTCTTCTTGCCCCGCACCGTCATGGTGTTCACCCCCACCACCTTGACCTTAAAGGCCGCCTCCACGGCGTTTTTGATCTCCGTCTTGGTGGCCTTGGGGTGGACCCAGAAGGTGTACTTGCCCTCGGCGAAGCCGGCGTAAGCCTTTTCGGAAAGCACCGGGGCCAGGATCACGTCAAAGGCGGTCTTCATGCCTCACCCCCCATGCGGGCCTGGAAGGCCTCCCAAGCCGCCAGGTCCATGACCAGGCGCTCGGTGCGCAGGATGTCGTAGACGTTTAACCCCTCCGGCGCCAGGGTCACCACCCAAGGAAGGTTCCGGGCAGCCCGGCGCACCAGCTCGCTGGCCGTCACCAGGAGCACGCTTTCCGATCCATCTAGCCCCGCACCCTTGGCCCAGGCCAAAAACTCCTTGGTCTTGCCGTTAACCCCGGCGAAGTCCTCCACCAGAAGGAGCTTGCCCTCCTTGGCCCGATCGGCCACGGCCATGGCCAACCCCGCCTGCCGCACCTTCTTGGGCAGGGTGTAGCTGTAGTCCCGGGGCTTGGGTCCGAAGACCGTACCCCCGCCCACGAAGATGGGGGCGCCGATGTCCCCGTGGCGGGCCCGCCCGGTGTGCTTCTGGGGATAGATCTTGCGGCTGGAGTAAGCCACCTCGCCCCGGGTCTTGGTGCTGGCCGTCCCCCGGCGCCTTTTCGCCAGCTGCCAGCGCACCACCTCCCATAGGAGATGGGGGTTAACCTCCTGGGGGAGATCGGCGGCAAGCTCCCGCTTGCCGGAAGAGGAGAGAACAGGAATCTGGTACACCATGCCCTCCTTTACTTGGCCACCTTCTTGGTCTGGCGCACCAGCACCAGGCCCCCATTGGGTCCCGGCACGGCCCCCTTGACCAAGAGGAGGTTCTCCTCGGGGATGACGTCCACCACCTCGAGGTTCATCACCGTGACCCGCTCGGCCCCGTAGCGGCCGGCCATCTTCTTGCCCTTGTAGACCCGGCCCGGGGTCTTGCGGTTCCCGATGGACCCGGGGTGGCGGTGGATCTTGTGGGCACCGTGGGAATCGGGGCCGCCGGCGAAGTTCCAGCGCTTCATCACCCCCGCCGTGCCCCGGCCCTTGGAGGTGCCGGTCACGTCCACCCGCTCGCCAGCCTTAAAGATTTCCACGGTCACCACGTCGCCCTCAGGGTTGAAGTCGCGGATCTCCTTCAGGATGCGCACCGGACCCACCCCGGCCCGGGCAAAATGCCCCTTCATGGGCCGGTTGACCCGCTTGGGATTCTGGGGTAGGAAGCCCAGCTGGACGGCCGTGTACCCGTCCTTCTCCGGGGTCCGTCGCTGGACCACAGGGCAGGGCCCAGCCAGGATCACGGTGACGGGAATGGCCCGGTCCTCCCGGTAAATCCGGGTCATGCCCACCTTCATGCCCAGGATGCCCTTCATTTGCCACCCCCCACGGTCTTGATCTCAATCTCCACCCCGGTGGGCAGGTCTAAGGACATGAGGCTCTCGATGGTCTTGCGGTTGGGGTTCAGGATGTCCACCAGGCGGTGGTGGGTGCGAAGCTCAAAGTGCTCCCGGGAGTCCTTGTGCTTGAAAGGACCCCGGATCACGGTGAAGCGCCGCACCCGGGTGGGCAGGGGCACGGGACCCGAGACCTGGGCCCCGGAGCGCCGGGCGGCCTCCACGATCTTCTGGGCCGAGGCGTCCAGGGTCTTGTGGTCAAAGCCCCGTAGCTTGATGCGGATCTTGGGCATGCTTCACCTCACTCCAGGATCTTGGTGACCACGCCGGCGCCCACGGTCCGCCCACCCTCGCGAATGGCAAACCGCAATCCCTCCTCCAACGCCACCGGCTTGATCAGCTCCACCGTAAACGTCACGTTGTCCCCCGGCATCACCATCTCCACCCCAGAGGGCAACTCCACCACCCCCGTCACATCCGTCGTCCGAAAGTAAAACTGCGGACGGTACCCAGAAAAAAACCCCGTGTGCCTACCCCCCTCCTCCTTCTTCAAGATGTACACCGAGGCCTCAAACTTCGTGTGCGGCGTAATGCTCCCAGGCTTCGCCAGCACCTGCCCCCGCTCCACTTCCTCCCGGCTTACACCCCGGAGCAACAAACCTACATTGTCCCCAGCAATCCCCTCCTGCAGCGTCTTACGGTGCATCTCCACACCCGTCACCACCGTCTTCCGCGTCTCAGGAGCCAAACCCACAATCTCCACCTCGTCCCCAACCTTCACCTTCCCACGCTCAATACGACCCGTGGCCACCGTCCCACGACCCGTGATCGTAAACACGTCCTCCACCGGCATCAAGAACGGCTTGTCCACGTCCCGCACCGGCGTGGGAATGTACTCGTCAATCGCGTCCAACAACTCCCAAATCTTATCCACCCACTCGTTCTCCCCACGCTTCGTCTGGGGATTCTTGTGCATCTGCTCCAGCGCCAAAAGCGCGCTCCCGCGAATCACCGGAACCTCGTCCCCAGGAAATTCGTACTGGTTCAGGAGGTCCCGCACCTCCATCTCCACCAGGTCCAAAAGTTCCGGGTCGTCCACCATGTCCACCTTGTTCATGAACACCACGATGTACGGCACCCCCACCTGGCGAGCCAGCAAAATGTGCTCCCGCGTCTGCGGCATCGGTCCGTCCGCCGCCGACACCACCAGAATCGCCCCGTCCATCTGCGCCGCACCCGTGATCATGTTCTTGATGTAGTCCGCGTGCCCGGGGCAATCCACGTGCGAATAGTGCCGCTTCGCCGTCTCGTATTCCACATGCGCCGTGTTGATGGTAATCCCCCGCGCACGCTCCTCCGGCGCCTTGTCAATCTCCCCGTAGTCCTTCACCTCCACGTTCGGGTTCTCCGCCGCCGCCACAAACGTCAAAGCCGCAGTCAGCGTCGTCTTCCCGTGGTCCACGTGCCCAATCGTCCCCACATTCACGTGAGGCTTCGTACGGATAAACTCGCCCTTGGCCATCTTCGCTCTCCTTTCCGTATGCGGGGCAGGCCCGAAGGCCCACCCCCAGGCATTCCTACTGACCCTTGATGAGCTTCTCCTGCACCTGCTTGGGGACTTCCTGGTAGTGGTCGAAGAACATGACGAAGGAGCCCCGGCCCTGCGTCTTGGAGCGCAGGTCGGTGGCGTAGCCGAACATCTCCGCCAGGGGCACGTAGGCCCGGATCACCTGGGCGTTCCCCCTGGGCTCCATGCCCAGGATCTGGCCCCGGCGGGAGTTCAGGTCGCCGATCACGTCGCCCATGTACTCCTCGGGGGTGATGACCTCCACCCGCATGATGGGCTCGAGGATCACGGGATCCCCCTTCTGCACCGCCTCCTTGATGGCCATGGAGCCCGCGATCTTGAAGGCCATCTCGCTGGAGTCCACCTCGTGGTAGGAGCCGTCGTAGAGGGTCACCTTCACGTCCACCACGGGGAAGCCGATCAGAGGGCCCGACTGCATGGCCTCCTCGATGCCCTTCTGCACCGCAGGGATGTACTCCTTGGGGATCACCCCGCCCACGATGGCGTTGACGAACTCAAAGCCCGACCCTCGAGGCAAAGGCTCGGCCTTGATCTTCACGTGGCCGTACTGGCCGCGGCCACCGGTCTGGCGGATGAACTTGCCCTCCACGTCCACCGGGCGGGTGATGGTCTCGCGGTAGGCCACCTGGGGCTTGCCCACGTTGGCGTCCACCTTGAACTCCCGCTTCAGGCGGTCCACGATGATCTCCAGGTGGAGCTCCCCCATCCCGCTGATGATGGTCTGGCCGGTTTCGGGGTGGGTGGAAACGCGGAAGGTAGGGTCCTCCTCCGCCAGGCGGGCCAGGGCCTGGGAAAGCTTGTCCTGGTCCGCTTTGGTCTTGGGCTCAATGGCCACGTCGATGACGGGCTCGGGCACCTCAATGGACTCCAGGACGATGCGCGGGGCATCCTCGCCCACCAGGGTGTCCCCGGTGATGGTCTCCTTAAGGCCCACCACCGCCCCCAGGTCGCCGGCTTTGAGCTCCTCCACCTCCTCGCGGTGGTTGGCGTGCATGCGAAGAAGCCGGGCCACCCGCTCCTTACGGCCTTTGGTGGTGTTGTAGACGTAGGAGCCCGAGGTGAGGGTGCCGGAGTAGACGCGGATGAAGGTGAGGCGGCCCACGTAGGGGTCGGCCATGATCTTGAAGGCCAAGGCGGCCAGGGGGCCGTCGGGGTCGGGGTAGATCTCCACCTCGTTCCCCTCGGGCGTGGTGCCCTTGATGGGGGGGATGTCCAAGGGGGAGGGCAGGTAATCCACCACCGCATCCAGGAGAAGCTGGACCCCTTTGTTCTTCAAAGCGGATCCCAGGAACACGGGGGTAATCTGGATGGCGATGGTGCCCTTGCGGATGGCCGCCACCAGCTCCTCCTCGGTGGGCTCCTCGCCCTCCAAGTACTTCAGCATGACGTTTTCGTCAAAGTCGGCGGCAGCTTCGATCAACTTCTCGTGGTACTCCCGGGCCTGGGCCAGGTACTCCTCGGGGATGGGAACCTCGCGGATATCCGTGCCCAGGTCGTTGCCGTAGGTATAGGCCTTCATCCTTAGGACGTCGATGATCCCGGAGAAGGTATCCTCACGGCCGATGGGGAGCTGCATGACCACGGGCCTCGCCCCCAGGCGCTCCTGCATGGTGCGGATCACCAGCCAGAGGTCGGCCCCCGTCTTGTCCATCTTGTTGGCGAAGGCGATGCGGGGAACCTTGTACTTCTCCGCCTGGCGCCAGACGGTCTCGGACTGGGGCTCCACCCCCTGGCTGGAGTCGAAGACCACGATGGCCCCGTCCAGAACCCGCATGGAGCGCTCCACCTCGATGGTAAAGTCCACGTGGCCCGGGGTATCGATGATGTTGATGCGGTGGTCCTTCCAGAAGCAGGTGGTCACGGCAGCGGTGATGGTGATGCCCCGCTCCCGCTCCTGCTCCATGAAGTCCATGGTGGCCGCACCCTCGTGCACCTCACCGATCTTGTGGATCTTGCCGGTGTAGTAAAGGATGCGCTCCGTGGTGGTGGTCTTACCGGCATCGATATGGGCGGCGATGCCGATGTTGCGGAGCCTCTTTAGGTCGTACTCTACCTTAACCGCCATGGCTTACCACCGGTAGTGGGCGTAGGCGCGGTTGGCCTCGGCCATGCGCTCCACGTCCTCCTTCTTCTTGACCGCTCCGCCCTTGCCCTCGGCCGCATCCATGAGTTCATGGGCGATGCGCACGGCCGCCCCCCGCTCGGAACGGGCGTTGGCCGCCTGGACCAGCCAGCGCAGGGCCAAGGACTGCTGCCTCCTGGGGGAGACCTCCATGGGCACCTGGTAGTTGGCCCCACCCACGCGGCGGGAACGCACCTCCATCCGGGGCTTCACGTTCTCCACCGCCTGCTTAAAGACCTTCAAAGGCTCCTGCCCGGTCTTCTCCTGGATGATGCGGCAGGCATCGTAGAAGATGCGGGCGGCCAGGTTCTTCTTGCCATCCCGCATGATCTTGTTGATGAAGGCCGACACCACCACATCCCCGTAGACCAGGTCGGGCTGGAGTTGGCGTACCTCTGCTCTTCTTCTCCGTGCCATAGCTCACCTACTTCTTCTTGGCCGGAGCCGCGCCCTTGGTCTCCTTGGGCTTCTTGGTTCCGTACTTGGAGCGGCTCTTCTTGCGGTCCTTCACGCCCTGGGTGTCGTAGACCCCGCGGACGATGTGGTAGCGCACACCCGGCAGGTCCTTCACACGGCCACCCCGGATGAGGACCACGGAGTGCTCCTGCAGGTTGTGCCCCTCGCCGGGAATGTAGGCGGTCACCTCGTACCCGGAGGTAAGGCGCACCTTGGCCACCTTACGCAAGGCGGAGTTGGGCTTCTTGGGGGTTACGGTGCGCACCACGGTGCACACCCCCCGGCGGAAGGGCGAGCCCTTCAAGGCCGGAACCTTGCTCTTCTTCTGGACCTTCTCGCGGCCCTTTCTGACCAGCTGGTTGATCGTCGGCAGTGCCACCACTCCCTTCTTCTTGGACTTGCCCCCGTGTTCTCAAGATCCACCCGGGGGAAGCGCCTTCCCCCGACGTTCGCCCACACAGGGCAGCACCCTCAGGACCAGGGGGCTGGCCCTGAGGGCCCTCAACTTGACTAGTGTACAGGGCAAGAGGCATTTTGGCAAGCGAGGCAAAGGAAAACCCCGCCAGCCGGCGGGGCTTAAAGGGATGGGCTTGGCCTGGAGCCGGTGGCCGGATTCGAACCGGCGGCCTACCGCTTACGAGGCGGTTGCTCTACCGCTGAGCTACACCGGCCCGCCCTAAAGAGTCTAGGGCAGGAGGCTCTTTTTGGCAACTACCTGAGCACCACCCCGGGCTGGACCCTTAGGGCCCGGAAGAGGGGCAAAAGGGCGGAAAGGAAGGTGGCGACCAGGCTTGCGCCGCTCACCAGAAGGAAGTCGGAAAGGCGCATCTCCACGGGCAGGTGGGTGAGGAAGTAAAGCTCCCCGGGAAGGTCCACCGGGCGGAGGGAAAGGTAGAGGCAAAGAAGATACCCCAAGAGATTGCCCAGAAGAACCCCCCCGATTCCCAGAAAAATCCCTTCCAGGGCGAAGACCATCCCCACAGTGAGCCTCGAGGCGCCCATGGCCCGAAGAAGGGCGATTTCGGGGGTCTTCTCCACCACCTTGAACACCAGAAGGTTGGCCACCCCCAGGGCGGCCACCGCCACAATCAGGAAGATCAGGATGCCCAGGACCCGCTTCTGCAGGGAAAGCTGCTCCAAAAGGGTGCGCTGGGTGTCCTGCCAGGCCTGGGGGAAAAAACGGGTGCCGGCAAGGGCCACCCCTATCTCCTTGGCCCGCCAGGGGTCCTTAAGGCGCACCTGGTACCCCTGGGCCCGTATGCCGGAAAGCCTCTCCACCGTTTTCAGGTCCACGAAGGCATAGGCGGAGTCCAGGAGGTAGTTTCCCGTGCGAAACGCCCCCAAGACCCTTAGCTCCACCCGCTCCTGGGTGGCGGACATGGCGTAGAGCCTGTCCCCCACGAAGGCTCCCAGGGATTGTTGCAGGGCCGAGCCCAGGTAGATGCCCCCGGGTTCCAGCCTTAAGCCCAGCTCCGGATAAAGGGCTTCCCCGCCTTGGCCCAGGCCCACCAGGGTGGCGAAGTCCACCCCCGGGCCCCTGGCGCCCTCCGCCGGACGGGTTAAAAGGGCCTTGGTGGCGGCGAAGGGAGCGTAGGCTTCCACCTCCGGGTGTTCCCGTGTGGGAAAGGGGGGAAGCTCCTCGCTCAGGCTGAAGAGGACCAGGTGGGGATAGGCCTTCAAGGTGGCCCGCACCAGGCCGCTTACAAAGCCATTGGTGAGGGAAAGGGCGGTGAGGAGGACCGCCACCCCCACCCCCACCCCCAAAAGGGCCAGCCCCGTCTGCAGGGGTCTACGCCGAAGGTGGGCCAGGGCCAGGAAGAAGGCGAAGCGCACGCCCTAAGGATAAGGAAACTCTTGGCCTTTAGCGCCTGGGGTACTCCACCACCTCGAGGCTCACCACCCTGCGGCCAAAGCGCAGGGCTGTGGCCCGGTCGGGAAGCCAGACGTCCACCTTCTCCCGCATCCTGGGGTGCATCACGTCGGCCACCACGAAGATGCGGTCCCGGAAAAGGTAGTCAAACTGCCCGCGGCCCCGGCCGTACACGGAACCCAGGTCCTTAAGGCGCACCTTGGTGCCGTAGGGCAAAACCTTAAGGAGGTCCGGACTTACCGCCAAAACCCCCAGGCGGGTACGCATCCCCGTGGCGGTGATGAAAGGCGTGGCGTCGGTCTCCCGCACGCTGGAGGTGTAGGCGGTGGCCTCGAGGACCATGGTCTTCTGGCCCGCCATCTGGGCCCAGGCCCCGGCAACGGCCAGGGCAGAGAAGAGCAAGATCAGCAAACCCCGCATAGCGCCCCTGAGTATGCGGGTCAATCCTGGAGCTTCCTGAGAAGGATGAGGGGGTAGCCTCATCCTGGCTACCCCCCAAGCCTATTAGAACGTTTACAAAAACTCAGATTTCCCCACTCTAAGGGACGCTCTGGCAAGAAGAAGCATGAGAAAATGCTTAGCTCCCTTTAGTCCTCCCTCAGTTATCCTTCAAGGGCTTAGGGACAGGGGTTAGAGGAGATCTCCAGGCTGTACCGCCCGCTATTCTCCTCGTCAAACCCGGCCCGGGCCAGACCCCGGTCACGCACCACGAGAAGGGTGGCTGGGCTGATCTGGGCGCAATTCATCACGGGATCCAAGGTCAGGGGGTTGGGGTCTGCGGGGGAAAGGTAGAGGCGGGCCACCAGGTCCAAGGGACCGGAGTAGGTAAGGCGCAGGTACCCCGTGGCCGAGGCCACGTCATAGCGGTCAAACTCGCCCACGAACTCTATGGCCCCCTGCTTGGTCCCGGTGGTGAAGGCTTCCCCGTTTCCTGCAGGGTTGGGGGTAAAGGCGTCGGCGTACAGGGTCACCTGGTCCTTGCTTAAGGCGTAGTTTTCCACCCTTAGGTAAAAGACCTGGCCTTCCTGGCCCTTAAAGTTCAGGCGGTACCCGAGGTCGGTGGTGATCTGGGGCCGTAAGGAAAGGGGCGCAAGCTCCTGCCTGGCGGCAAACCAGTTCCGGGCCACGCTCACCGCCTGCACCACCCCCTGTTGGTCCAAAAGCACCAGGCGAAGCTGGGCCCTTAGTTGGAGATCGGCGGAAACCGCACTTACCCGCACCGCCCCATCCTGAGGAAGAACGATACGGTACACCCTCACCCCGGGGCGGAGCTCCCCACCGCTTTCCTGGGCAGGGGGAAGTTGGGCAATGGCATACCCTCCTACGGGCAGGTCCCCGCTCACCGGTGGAGCGCCTTGCAGGTTACAGGCCGTAAGCACCAAGGCCACAAGGCCGGCAAGAAAACCCCTGGCTATTCCTGGCCTATCCCACCACATAAATCCCCCTTCTCCTTAAGGATACCTAGGGAAAGGGGGAAGGAGCTTAAGCTTTCTTTAGAGAAAAGAGGGGGTGTGGGGGAGCTATAATCCCCCGGTTTTTAAACCGGGGATACATGGACTCCCCCACATCCACCACAGGTGGACACGGATTTGGTACAATGTTCTTGGGGGCAAAGTTCCCCGTGGACCTTGAAACTTGGAGTAGGGGGTTCCATCGGGTAGTCCGATGGGTAAAACTCCAAACGAACACCCGTGGCAGAGCCAGAAGCATTGCGCTCGCCTGCCGATACGGAGTCAAGGTCTTTCTGGGCCCGGACGGGGCCTTCGGGGGAAACCCCGAGAAGCCCCGGACTTTAGTCCGGGGAGTCGTCACGCTACTCCAAAAACCCCAGGTAGGCGTAGAGCTCGGGCCCGCCGGGAAGGATCTCCACCACGAGCCCCGGGAACTTCCTGGCCACTTCCTCGGCCTTTTCCTTGGGGGTGTTGGGACCCAGGAAAAGGGTGAGGATCTCCTTACCTTCCCCGGCCAGGCGGATAAGGCCCTCCAGCACCTCCTCGGGGGTTTCCCCCATGAGGACCAGCCTGCCATCCAGAAGCCCGATGGGCTTATCCTTCAGGACCTTGACCCCATCCACCTCGGCGTCCCGGCTGGCCCAGGTGACCTCGAGGGTCACCGCCCCCTTCAGGGCCTCCTCCATCTCGGGAAGAAGCTCCTCCACCTCCGCCTCGGGCAGGTAGCGCACCGCCGCCGCCAGGCCCTGGCCCAGGGTGCGGGTCTTGAGCACATACACCTCTTTGCCTAGCTCCTTAGCGAGCTCCGCCGCCTTCTCCGCCGCCAGGAAGACGTTCGGGTTGTTGGGCAGGAGGATCACCTTGGGGCTCGCCACGCTCCTGATGGCGGAAAGCAGGTCCTCCACGCTGGGGTTTTGCGTCTGTCCTCCCGCCACCACCCGGGCCCCCAGGCTGCGGAAGACCCGACTCGGGCCATGCCCCAGGGCCACCACCACCAGGCCCGTGGGGGGAGGGGCCTCCTCCCCTGCCCCCACCATGGCCAGGATCTCCGTGTGTTGCTCGGTCATGTCCTCCACCTTGGTGCGCACCATGCGGCCGAAGCGGGCCACGGTGGCCAGGAGGCCATCGGGGTCGTCGGTGTGGATGTGCCCCTTCACATACCCCTCGGCCCCCACCACCAAGAGGGAATCCCCGAAAGGCGCCACCGCCTCCCGGATCCGCTCAATGGGCACCTCCACCCCCTTCATGAGGAACTCCGTGCAGTAGCCGAACTCCTCGGTGGCGAAGGCGGTCTGGGCGTACCGCTCCACCTTGGGGGGCTCGGGCAGGGGAAGCCTAAGGAGGTATCCCCGGATGCCTTCCAAAAAGCGCACGTACCCCGCACCCCCAGCGTCCACCACCCCCGCCTGCTTCAGCACGGGAAGGAGGTCCGGGGTCTTCTCCAGGGCCCTTTGGGCTGCACCAAGGGCATTTTCCAGGGTTTCCTCGAGGGTCTCCCCCTTGGCCCCTTCCCCAGCCGCCCGGGCCACGGTGAGGATGGTGCCCTCCACCGGCTTCATCACCGCCCTATAGCCGGTTTCCGCCCCCAGGCGTAGGGCCTCGGCCAGTCCCGGGCCATCCAGCACCTCCTTCTTGCGGAGGACCTCGCTAAACCCCTTCAGGATCTGGGAAAGGATCACCCCGCTGTTCCCCCGGGCTCCCAAAAGGCTCCCGTAGGCGATGGCCCGGGCCACCTCGGGCATCTTGGAGGTGTCGGCCAGATCCAGCTCCCGCCGGGCGGACTGGAGGGTGAGGTGCATGTTGGTGCCCGTATCCCCGTCGGGGACAGGATAGACGTTAAGGGCGTTGATCTCCTCCACGAACACGGAAAACCAATCCGCGGCATAGCGGAAGGCCTCGGCCACTTCCTCCGGCCTTAGGCTACCCACGCCCCACCCCCACCACGTGCACCCGCACCTGGGAAAGCTCCACCCCGGCCAGTTTTTTGGCAGCAAAGGCTACCCGCTCCGCCAAGGACTCCACCACCGTGGGAATCCGGGTCCCCACCGCCACCACCACGTAGAAGTCCGCCGTGTACTTACCCGGGTTGGCCGGGTCCTGGCGCACCACCACGCCCTCGCTGGCCTCCTGCCGCCCCAGAATGCGCACCACCTGATCCTTAAGCCCTGCCGGAGCCATCCCCACCACCCCCGGCACCTCGTGGGCCGCCAGGGCCAGCAAGGAGGCTAAAGCCCCCTCGGTTACCGTCACCCGTCCTTGCATCCTACCTCCTTAGGGCCTCCTCCGGGGGAGTATAGGGCAGGCCGAAGGCCTCCGCCACCCCGGGATGGGTGAGAAGGCCCCGATGGGTGTTCAAGCCCCTAAGAAGAGCGCCATCCTCCAGGAGGGCTTGAAGGCCCTTCTCCGCCAGCTTCAGCACGTAGGGGAGGGTCTGGTTGGTGAGGGCGAAGGTGCTGGTCCTGGGCACCGCCCCCGGCATGTTGGCCACCCCGTAGTGCACCACTCCCTCCACCACGTAGGTGGGCTCGGCGTGGGTGGTGGGGCGGATGGTTTCCACACATCCCCCCTGGTCCACGGCCACATCCACGATCACCGAGCCCTCCTTCATGAGGGGAAGCATATCCCGGGTGACCAGCTTGGGGGCCTTGGCCCCCGGCACCAAAACCGCCCCGATGAGGAGGTCGGCGTGCTGGATGCTCTTCTTGATGTTGGCCTCGGTGGCGGTGAGGGTGATGACCCGGCCCCCAAAGATATCGTCCAGATACTGGAGGCGCTTGTGGTTCACGTCCAGGATGGTCACCTGGGCCCCCATGCCCAAGGCGATCTTGGCGGCGTTGGTGCCCACGGTGCCACCCCCCAGGATGACCACGCTGGCCGGGGCTACCCCGGGAACCCCCCCGAGAAGCACCCCCCGCCCCCCGTGGGGCTTCTCCAGGAACTGGGCCCCCACCTGGGGAGCCATGCGCCCCGCCACCTCGCTCATGGGCACCAGGAGGGGCAGGGAGCCATCGGGAAGCTGCACGGTTTCGTAGGCTATCCCCGTGACCCCGCTTTGCAGCATGGCCTCGGTGAGAAGGCGGTCGGCGGCCAGGTGCAGGTAGGTAAAGAGGATAAGCCCTTCCCGCAAGAAGGGGTACTCCTCGGGAAGGGGCTCCTTCACCTTCACCACCATCTCTGCCCCCCAGGCCTCTTCCCGGCTCACCAGCTCGGCCCCCGCCCGCTGGTACTCGGCATCGGATAGGCCGGAGCCCACACCCGCCCCCCGCTCCACCAAGACGGTATGCCCCCGCTTGACCAGGCTTTCCACCCCACCTGGGGTCATGGCCACGCGGTTTTCCAGGGTCTTGATCTCCTTGGGTACGCCGATCACCATACTACGCCTCCTTGACAAAGACACGCCTTATCTTGAGTTTGAAGCCATCCCCCTCGGCGATGGCCAGAAGCCTTCTCCGGGAGTCCACCAAGGCCACATAGCCCAAGGCGGGGATGGGCAAGGGCACCCCTTCCAGCACCCGCCGGGCCTCGGTGTGGGAGAGCTCCACCACCGGAAAGGGCAGGACATCGGTCTCGGGGATGGCCTTGTCCGGGGAGAGTTCGGAAAGCTTCACCGCCCGCTCCAGCCCCACCTTGCCGATACGGGTGCGCACCAGCCCGGAAAGGAAAGCCTTGGTCTTGAGCTTTTCCCCCAGGTCCCGGGCAAAGGCCCGCACGTAGGTGCCGGGGCCCACCACCAGGCGGATCACCGCGGTGGGGTAAGGACCCAAGGGCTTGGGAAGTTCCACCTTGCGCCCGCCCTTTTCCGCAAGCCGCCAGCCCTTGGCCGAAGGAGCGATGGGATGGGGTATGGGCTCGGGGTCCAAGGCCAGGAGTTCCACCTCCAGGTACTTTACCGGCCTCGGGCCAAGCTCCAAGGGCTTCCCCTCCCGAGCGGCCTCGTAGGCCCTTTTCCCCCCCACCTTAATGGCGGAGTAGAGGGGAGGCACCTGCTCCTTGAGCTTCAAAAAGGAAGGGAGAACGCTTTCCAAGTCCTTGCGGTCAAAGCGCACCGGCGCTTCCTCGCTCACCGGCCCTTCCGCATCCAGGGTGGGGGTGGTGGCCCCGAAGGAAACCCAAGCGATGTACTCCTTGTCCTCCCCCGAGAGGAAGGGAACCAGCTTGGTGCTCTCGTCGGAAACCAGAAGGAGAAGGCCCGTGGCCAGGGGGTCCAGGGTTCCCGTATGCCCCACCCGGCGGGTACCAAGAAGGCGCCTCGCCTCCTCCACCGCATCATGGGAGGTGAGGTGGAGGGGCTTGTCCACCGCATAGAGGGCCATGCCTAGGGGATTGTATCACCACCCGCCAGGGGAAAGAATGGAGGCATGGACCTAGAAGGCCGTTACCCCAGCCTTTCCTTCACCTGGCCCCGGCCCGGGGTGCTGGAGATCACCCTGCGGGGGGGAAAACTCAACGCCTTGGGCCCCGAAGCCCACCGGGACCTGGCCCGCATCTGGCGGGACTTAGGGGAGCTCGAGGAAGTTAAGGCCGTTCTTTTGAGGGGCGAGGGTGGGGTCTTCTCCGCCGGGGGTTCCTTCGCCCTCATCGAGGAGATGCGCTCCTCCCACCAAGCCTTGATGCGGGTCTTTTGGGAGGCGAGGGAGCTGGTGCTCGGGCCCATGGACTTCCCCAGGCCGGTGGTGGCCGCGGTGGAGGGGGTGGCGGTGGGAGCGGGGCTGGCCTTGGCTCTGGCCAGCGACGTGGTGGTGGTGGGCAAGAAGGCCAGGCTTCTGGACGGTCACCTTAGGCTTGGGGTGGCAGCCGGGGACCATGCGGTCCTCCTGTGGCCCCTCCTGGTGGGCATGGCCAAGGCCAAGTACCACCTCCTCCTCAATGAACCCCTCACCGGGGAAGAAGCGGAGCGGCTGGGCCTGGTGGCCCTGGCTGTGGAGGATGATAAGGTGTACGAAAAGGCCCTCGAGGTGGCCACGCGCCTGGCCGAAGGCCCTAAGGAGGCCCTAAGCCTCACCAAGCACGCCCTGAACAACTGGTTCCGCACCTTCGTGCCCCACTTTGAGGTGTCCTTGGCCCTGGAGTTTTTGGGGTTCCAAGGAGAAGCATTGGAAGAAGGGCTACGGGCGCTTAAGGAAAAGCGCAAACCCCAGTTCTAGCATGGAGAAACCCCTGCGCCTACAGGCCTTCCTGGCCCGCGCCGGCGTGGGAAGCCGCAGGAAGGCGGAGGAGCTTATCCGCCAAGGCCGGGTGCGGGTGAACGGAAAGGTGGCCGTCTTGGGGCAAAAGGTGAACCCGGGGGATGTGGTGGAGGTGGACGGGAAACCCGTGGAACCCCCCCGGGAAAGGATCGTCCTCGCCCTCCACAAGCCCAGGGGCTACACCACCACCCGCCATGACCCCCACGCCCAAAAGACGGTCTATGACCTTCTGCCCAGTATCCCGGGCCTGCACCCCATAGGCCGCCTGGACCGGGACTCGGAGGGGCTCCTCCTCCTCACCAACGACGGCCACCTGACCCTCCGCCTCACCCACCCCCGCTACGGGGTCAAGAAGGTCTACCGGGTCTATACCGAAAGGGGCACCCTACCCCTGGCCATTTGTCAGCGGCTTTTAGAGGGAGTGGACCTCGAGGATGGCCCTGCCCGGGCCCTGGCCTGCCGCCCGGCCCCCGGAGGAGCCCTTCTCACCCTGGCGGAAGGCCGGAAGCGGGAGGTGCGGCGTATGCTGCAAGCGGTGGGCTACCCGGTGAAGCGCCTCATAAGGCTCCAGGTAGGCCCCATCCGCTTGGGCCACCTACCCCCGGGGAAGTGGCGGCGACTTTCGCCAAGGGAGGTGGAAGCCCTTTTACGGGAAACCCCAGTAGAATAAGGGCCATGTTCACTGCGGGGAACGGACCCGTGCAAATCCCAGCCGAAGCCATAGAGAAGCGGGTAAAAGAGCTGGGAGCCCAGATCGCCCAGGACTACCAGGGGAAAACCCCCCACCTCATCTGCGTGTTGAACGGGGCCTTCATCTTCATGGCCGACTTGGTCAGGGCCATCCCCCTCCCCCTCACCCTGGACTTCATCGCCATCAGCTCCTACGGGAACGCCTTCAAGTCTAGCGGTGAGGTGGAGCTTTTGAAGGACCTCCGCCTGCCCATCCATGGCCGGGAGGTGATCGTGGTGGAGGACATCGTGGACACCGGGCTCACCCTCACCTACCTCCTGGACTACCTCGAGGCCCGCAAACCCGCCTCGGTGCGGGTGGCCGCCCTCCTCTCCAAGCCCAGCCGGCGCCAGGTGGAGGTGCCCATCCACTACCTGGGCTTTGAGATCGAGGACGCCTACGTCTACGGCTACGGCCTGGACCGGGCCCAGTTTGACCGCAACCTGCCCTTCATCACCTCCATCCGCCCGGAGGAAGAATGAAGTACCTGGACCTGATCGCCGTTCTCTTCGCCGCCGTGCTTTTGGTTTCCAACGTGGCCTCCACCAAGCTGGTGGTGCTGGGGCCCTTCACCTTTGACGGCGGCACCCTGCTTTTCCCCCTGGCCTACATCTTCGGGGACGTGCTCACCGAGGTCTACGGCTATAGGCGTAGCCGCCGGGTGATCTGGCTCGGCTTTTTTGCCCTCCTCCTGGCCACCCTCACCTTCCAGGGGGTAGCCGCCCTCCCCGCCCCCAAGGATGAGGAAAGCCAGCGCTATGCCGAGGCCTTCGGCCTCCTTCTGGGCCTTACCCCCAGGATCGTCCTGGGAAGCCTCCTGGCCTACTTCGTGGGGGAGTTCGCCAACGCCTACGTCCTGGCCAAGCTTAAGGTGAAGACGGAAGGGCGCTTTTTCTGGCTTAGGGCCCTCACCTCCACCCTGGTGGGCCAGGGGCTGGACACGGGCATCTTCCTCCTGGTGGCCTTCTACGGGGTCTTTCCCAAAGAGGTGCTCCTTGCGGTCTTCCTCTCCAACTACGTGTTCAAGGTGGGGGTGGAGGCCCTCATGCTCCCCATCACCTACGGGGTGGTGGGCTTCCTTAAGCGGGTGGAAGGGCTTGACGTCTACGACCGGGATACGGACTTCAATCCCTTCCGTTTGGTGTAAGCTTTAGGGGATGCCGGGAGTCGCCATCATCGGAGCCCAGTGGGGGGACGAGGGCAAGGGTAAGGTGGTGGACGCCCTCGCCCAGGAAGCCGACTACGTGATCCGCTACCAAGGCGGGGCCAACGCGGGCCACACGGTGGTGGCGGAGGGGCGGGTCTTCAAGCTGAACCTTCTGCCCTCGGGGGTCATCCATCCCCATGCGGTGAACATCCTGGGGGACGGGATGGTCATAGATCCCTTCCGCTTCCAGGAGGAGCTTGCGGCCCTGAGAAAGGAGGGGTTTAACCCTCAGGTGCTGGTTTCGGAACGGGCCCACCTGGTCCTTCCCCACCACAAGCACGTGGAAAGCCGCCATAACTTCGTGGACACCACCGGTCGGGGCATCGGCCCCGCCTACTCCGACCGGGCCAGGAGGGTGGGGATCCGGGCTGGGGACCTCCTAAAGGAGGAGGTGTTAAGGGAACGGGTGCGCCGCCTTCTTTTGGAAAAGCCCAACTCCACCCGGGAAGCGGGCTGGGACACGGAGGAAAAGGCCCTGGCCGACCTCTATCGGATGCGGGAGATCCTGGCCCCCTTTGTGGCGGACACCGGAAGCCTCTTGCGGGAGGCCCTGAAGCGGGGCAAGCGCCTTCTCTTTGAGGGGGCCCAGGCCACCCTTTTGGACCTCAACTACGGCACCTACCCCTATGTGACCAGCTCCCACCCCACCGTGGGAGGCATCCTGGTGGGCACGGGGCTTAACCACAAGGCCATCACCAAGGTCTACGGGGTGGCCAAGGCCTACGCCACCCGGGTGGGGGAGGGTCCTTTCCCCACGGAGCTCCAAGGGGACTTGGCCCATTACTTAAGGGAAAGGGGCGGGGAGTACGGCACCACCACGGGCAGGCCCAGGCGGGTGGGCTGGCTGGACCTGGTGGCCCTCAAGTACGCCTGTGAGGTGAACGGCTTTGACGGCCTGGCCATCACCAAGCTGGATGTGCTTTCCGGGCTGGAAAAGGTGAAGGTGGCGGTGGAATACCTGGATGGGGCCCGGCCCGGGGAGGCGAGCCCTGAGGCGGTGCGCTACCTGGAGCTGGAGGGCTGGGGGGACCTTTCCGGGGTGCGAAGCCGGGAGGGCCTTCCCCCATCCTTAAGGCGCTACCTGGAGCTCATCGAGGAGTACACCGGGGTACCCGTGGTCCTCTTCTCCACAAGCCCAAGACGGGAGGACACCTTCGGGGCGGTGAGCTGGGTCTAAGGCCACCCCAACCCACCTTGGCTTTCGCCAGGGTGGGAGGCCCTGGCAGATCCCTTCCGCAAGCCTGTCTCCAGGGCCCTACCCCCTTAAGAAGGCCACGTACCGCTCCAAAAGCCCGTAGGCCTCCCCGGAGGCCAGGACCTCCTGGGCCAGGCGCACCCCCTCCCGCAGGGTGGCCACCTTGCCCGCCGCGTAGAAGCCCGCCCCCGCTGCCAGGGCCACCCCTTGGGCGTGAGGGCCTTTCTCCTCCCCCCTTAGGATCCTTTTGGCCAGCTCGGCGTTCTCCACTGGGGAGCCGCCCTTTAGGGCCTCGAGGGGCAGGCGCTCAAGCCCCACTTCCTCAGGAGTAAGGGTGTAGGCCCCCCTTCCCACCTCCACCACCTGGTTCTCCCCCAGGATGAGCTCGTCCGCCCCTTCCCCGTGGACCACAAGCCCCTTGGCCCCCAGGTGGTTCAAGGCCTCGGCCATGGGGGAAAGCCAGTCGGGGCTAAAGACCCCGAGCACATACCGGTCGGCCCCCGCAGGGTTGGTGAGGGGGCCCAGGAGGTTAAAGACCGTGCGAATACCCAGCTCGGCCCTCACGGGGGCCACGTGGCGCATGGCGGGGTGGAAAACCCGGGCGAAGAGGAAACCAAAGCCCAGCGCCTCAATGGCCTCCCCCACCCGCTCAGGGGAAGCCTCCAGGTTGACCCCCAGGGCCTCGAGGAGGTCCGCCGAGCCCGCCCTTGAGCTGGCCGCCCGGTTTCCGTGCTTGGCCACCGCCACCCCTCCCGCCGCCGCCACCAAGGCCCCCAGGGTGGAGAGGTTCAAAAGCCCCTTGTGATCCCCCCCGGTGCCCACGATGTCCAAAAGCGGCCTGCGGCTTACGGGAATGCGCCGGGCCGCTTCCCGCATGGCCCGGGCCATGGCGGCGATCTCCGAGGGGGTCTCCCCCCTCAGGGCCATGGCGGTGAGCACCCCCGCCACCTGCACGGGGGAAAGCTCCCCGGCCATCATGGCCTGCATGAGCCCGTAGGCCTCTTCCTCGGTGAGCACCTCCCCCAAAAGCGCCTTTCTTACCGCGTCCATGGGTCCTCCAGAAAGTTCTTAAGGATGATCTTACCCGCTTCCGTCAGGTAGCTTTCCGGGTGGAACTGCACCCCGTGGGTGGGGTACTGGCGGTGGCGGAAACCCATCACCGTCCTCCCTCCCGCCTCCTCCACCCAGGCGTTCACCAAAAGCTCCTCCGGCACCGCCTCCACCACCAAGGAGTGGTAGCGGGTGGCGGGGAAGGGGTTGGGAAGACCCCGGAAGATGCCGGTGCCGTCGTGGTGGATCTCGCTCACCTTTCCGTGCATGACGATGGGGGCGGGCACCACCTTCCCCCCAAAGGCCATGCCGATAGCCTGGTGCCCCAGGCAGACCCCCAGGATGGGGTAGCGGGGAGCGTAGCGGCCGATCAAGGGCAGGGAAAGCCCCGCCTCCAAGGGGGTGCAGGGGCCGGGGCTTATGAGGATGCGGTCGGGATTTAAGGCCTCCACCTCCTCGAGGGCGAACCGGTCGTTCCGCCAAACCACGGGGCTTGCCCCAAGCTCCCCCAGGTACTGGACCAGGTTGTAGGTGAAGCTATCGTAGTTGTCGATCACCAAAACCCTCATAGCCCCTCCTCCGCCATCTCCACCGCCTTCAAAAGGGCCTTCGCCTTGTTCCAGCACTCCTCGTACTCCCTTTCCGGCACCGAGTCCGCCACAATGCCCGCCCCCGCCTGCACGTGCATCCACCCACCCGCGATCACAAAGGTACGCAGGGTCAAGGCCACGTCCATGGCCCCATCGTAGGCCAGATACCCAAAGCTTCCCCCATAGGGCCCCCGGCGGTGGGGCTCCAGCTCCTCGATGATCTCCATGGCCCGGATCTTGGGAGCCCCCGAGACCGTGCCCATGGGAAGGACGCTGGCCAAGGCGTCCAAGGGGGTCTTGCCCTCCGCCAACATCCCTTCCACCGTGGACACCAGGTGCATCACGTGGGAGTAGTACTCCACGTGCAAAGGCTCCAGGACCCGCACCGTGCCGAAGGCGGAAACCCGGCCGATGTCGTTGCGGGAAAGGTCCAGGAGCATCACGTGCTCGGCCCTTTCCTTCTCGTCCTTAAGAAGCTCCTCCGCAAGCCTCCTGTCCTCCTCCTCGTCCTTTCCCCGGGGCCGGGTGCCGGCGATGGGCCTGGTGACCACCTTGCGGCCATCGGAGCGGAGGAGGCTTTCGGGGCTCGCCGAAACCAAGACCACCTCCCCCAGGTCCAGGTAGCCCATGTAAGGGCTAGGGTTCACGCTCCTCAGGGCCCGGTATAGGGCAAAGGGATGCACGGTAAGAGGGGAGGAAAGCCGTAGGGAGAGGACCACCTGGAAGATGTCCCCAGCGCGGATGTACTCCAAGGCCCTTTCCACCGCCCTTAAGTACTCCTCCCGGCTCATGTCGGGCTCAAAGCGGGCCCTCCCCCCCGGCCTCTCCCCCGGCACCCCCGGCAAGGGACCCTTAAGCCTTTTCTCGGCCCAAAGAAGGCGGGCTTCGGCCTCCTCGAGGTCCTGCCCCGGGGCCACCAGGTGCAGGAGGTTTTTCAGGTGGTCAAAGACCGCCACCACCTCGGGCTCCACGAAGAGGAGGTCGGGGAGGCCCAGGTCGTCGGGCTTGAGGGAGGGCAGGCGCTCGTAGGAGCGGATGAGGTCGTAGGCGGCGTACCCCACCACCCCCCCAAAGAAGGGGGGCAGGTCGGGATGCCGCTCCATGGGAGCGTGAACTGCCTCGTAAAGGGTGCGCAAGGGATCCCGGGTTTCCACCCTTTCCCCGTTTACGGTGAAAATCCCGTCCTTCAGGCGGAAGGTCCGCCGGGCCCCCACCCCGATGATGGAAAAGCGGCTTTGCCTTCCCCGCTCCACCGACTCCAGAAGAAAGCTCACCGGGGCCTTCTCCGAAAGCTTCAGGTAAGCGGTCACCGGGGTTTCCAGGTCCGCCAAGAGGGTTTTGCGAAAAGGCCTTATGGTTTCCATGCCGCTCCTTACAAAAACCCCGGGGCCTAGCCCCGGGGAAACACGCCCATCCGCCCCCGGGGACCTAACCGGGCCACCAAAGGGCGGGAAGCGGGCTCATGTTCCCAGAATAGCCCAAGCCCCCCCTGGCGTCCAGGGGGAGCCGGGCCTCAAGGAAGCCTCAGAACCTTTCGGCCACCGTCTTCATCTGCAGGAAGTGCAGGAGGTAATCGGGCCCCCCGGCCTTGGTGTCGGTGCCGGAAAGGTTGAAGCCGCCAAAGGGCTGCACGCCCACCAGGGCCCCGGTGATCTTGCGGTTGAAGTAGAGGTTTCCCACGTGGAACTCCCGCCTGGCCCGCTCCAGGTGCTCCCGCTTGCGGGAGTAAACCCCACCCGTGAGGCCGTAGACGGTGTTGTTGGCCACCTCGAGGGCCTCCCCGAAGTCCTTTACCCGGATCACGGAAAGCACGGGGCCGAAGATCTCCTCCTGGGCGATTTTGGCCGTGGGGGACACCTCGGTGAAGATGGTGGGAGCGATGAAGTAGCCCTCCCCTTCCAGGCGCTCTCCCCCAAGGACCAGCTGGCCTTCCCCCTTGCCGATCTCGATGTAAGAAAGAATCTTTTTCTCCTGGGCCTTGCTGGCCACAGGGCCCAGGTCGGGGTTCTCCTCGGCCGGGCCCACCACCAGGCGCTCGGCCCGCTTCAGAACCCTTTCCATCAAGGGCTCAAAGGCCTTCTCCGTGACGATGAGCCGGCTTGCTGCCGAGCACTTCTGCCCCTGGAAGCCGTAGGCGGAGATGAGGATGCCCTCGGTGGCCGCGTCAAAATCGGCGGTTTCATCCACAATGATGGCGTTCTTGCCACCGAGCTCCAGGAATACCCGCTTGATCCAGCGCTGGCCCGGGGCCAGCCTGGCCGCCCTCTCGTGGATCCAAAGCCCCACCTCGAGGCTCCCGGTGAAGTTGATGAACCGGGTCCTGGGATGCTCCACCAGATAGGCCCCCACCTCGCTTCCCTTGCCGGGCAGGAAGTTCACCACCCCTGGGGGGAAGCCTGCCTCGTGAAGGATCTCAAAGACCTTGGCGGCGATGACCACCGTGTCCTCCGCGGGCTTGGCCACCACGGTGTTCCCCACCGCCACGGGCCCAGCCAGCATGCCGGTGAAGATGGCGATGGGAAAGTTCCAGGGGGCGATGACCACCCCAGCCCCCAAGGGTATGTAAAAGCTTTCGTTATCCTCCCCGGGGTAGGGCACCACCTCCACGGAAGGGTACTTGTACTTGAGGGCCTGGCGGGCATAGTACTCCAGAAAGTCAATGGCCTCGGCCACCTCGGCACTGGCCTCGAGCCAGTTCTTGCCGATCTCGTAGACCAAGGTGGCCTCCAGCTCCCGCCGCCTTCTTTTCATGAGGGCCGCCGCCTTTAGGAGGAGGCGGCTCCGGTCCTCCTGGGGCCAGTCCTTCCAGGTTTTAAAGGCCCTCCAGGCCGCCTCCAGGGCGGCTTCCGCCTCGGAAAGCCCCGCCTTGGCGGTGCTCCCCACCACCTCGCTGGGGGCCGAGGGGTTTAGGGACTGGATCTTCTCCTGGGTATCCACCCAGGCCCCATCGATGTAGAGGCCATAATGGCGGCCAAACTCGGCCCTAACCCGCCTTAAGGCCTCCCGCATCTCCCGCTTGGCCTCCTCCGTCTGGAAGGTTTCTATGGGCTGGTTGCGGAAAGGTTCCACCGTCATGCCTTACCTCCCTTTCCTTTAGCCTCCTAGGAGGCTCCTTAGCACCAAAAACAGGTTTTCGGGCCGTTCGGCGATGCGCCGGCTTAGGTAGGGGTACCAGTGGGTGCCGTAGGGCACGTAGGCACGCACGGTGTAGCCCTCCTGGGCCAGGCGCCTTTGCTCCTCGGGGCGCACCCCGTAGAGGAGCTGGAACTCAAAGCGGTCCTTGGGGATGCCCATGGCCCCGGTGTATCGCTTTACCTCAGCGATGAGCCTGGGATCGTGGGTGGCGAAGGCCACGTAAAGCCCTTCCTTCAGGGCTAGCTTCCCCAGGTGCAAAAACTCGGCGTCGATGAGGCGCTTATCCTGGAAGGCCACCTCCTTGGGCTCCCGGTAGGCTCCCTTCACCAGGCGCAGGTTGGGCCGGTAAGGCAATAGCTCCCAGAAATCCTTTTCCGTGCGGAACAGGTAGCTTTGCAAAACCACCCCCACCCCGCTGAAGCCCTCCTCCCGCAAGGCCTTGTAGATGCGCAGGGTGGCCTCCACCCGGGGAGAGTCCTCCATGTCTATCCGCACGAAGACCCCCTTGGGCTCCGCCTCCCTAAGCATTTCCCGAAGAAGTTCCAAAGTCAGGGCCTCGGAGAGGTCCAGCCCAAGCTGGGTAAGCTTTAAGGACACGTATTTGGGCCAGGGGCGCCCGGCCACCGCCCGGATGAGCTCCAGGATCCCCTTCTGGAAAGCGCGGGCCTCCTCCTCGCTTCTCACCATTTCTCCCAGGAGGTCCAAGATGGCGTGGACTCCCTGGGCCTCGAGTCTTTCCGCTACCACGAGGGCTTCTTCCAAGGTCTCCCCCGCCACATAGCGCCGCACCAAGCTCCTGGCCCGGGTCTTGATGAGGGCCTCCACCTTGGGGTTCCCGGCCACGGAAAGCACCGCCTGCCGATAGAACAAATCCAGGTTCATATCCCTCCTTTCCTAAGCCTGGCCACCACCAGGTCGCGGAACCGGTACACGTGGGCCTCCACCGCCCTTTTGGCCCCTTCGGGGTCCCGCCTCCTCAGGGCCTCGAGGATGGCCTGGTGCTCCTTGCGGGTGGCCTCCTCCTGGGAAAGGGTGGGCAGGGTGCTCCGGACCAGGGCCAGGCTGGAAAGGAGGTCCTCGTAGAGGCGGTAGAGGGTCTTGTTCCCGGAAAGCCGCACCAAGGCCCGGTGGAACTCCAGGTCCCGGCGCATCTGCTCGGAGTAGTCCTCAGGGGGAGCTTCGTCAATGGCTTCAAGGCGGGCCTCGAGGTCGGCAAGCTCCCAAGGAGTGGCCCTAAGGGCTGCCTCCCGGGCCGCTTCCCCTTCCAGAAGGGCCCGCACCCCATAGACCTCCTCCACCTCCTCCGGGCTGAAGATCCGCACCCTGGCCCCCCGGCCCGGCACCAGCTCCACCAGGCCCTCCTCGGCAAGGCGCATGAGGGCTTCCCGCACGGGGGTGCGGGAAACCCCGAGCTCCTGGGCCAAGAGGGGCTCGGAAAGCCTTTCCCCAGGGGCGAACCGCCCGGAGAGGAGAAGGTCCTTGAGGTGCCGGTACACGGCCTCCCGCACCTGGTTGGGCCGGCGAAAGCCTAAGGTCTGCATCCTGTATACAGGATGCTCCGGCCTGTTCCCGTTGTCAAGAAGGGAGATGGCGGCCTCCCTTGGCCGCCATCCCCGCGAAGATAGGCCTTCCTAGCCCTTTTGGGGCAGGGGCTGGCCATCCGGACCGTACTTAAAGTAGGAGGGGGGTATGCGCCGGATGAGCTCCTCCACCGCCTTGCTCACCATGACCGCAAGGGCCTTACCCATGGGGGTTTTTTGATACTGGCTTAGGGCCCCGCCCAGGGCAAAAGCTCCCAGCAAACCGCCGAAGTCAGTGTCGGAAGCCTCCCCTTCCACGCGGAAAGCGGCCACCACGGCCCCCGTGCGAACATCAACCGCCCGGAAATCCACGGCTACATAGGCCTTCTTCTGGCCGCCCGCCACCGCACCTAATAAACCCCCCAAGAATCCACCGCCCCCACCCCGTGTACCACTAGCATCGGGCTCAAAAGCGGTGATGGTTCCAGTAATCAGGATTTCCGCGCCCTGAAGTTGCTGAACTTGGTTGCCTATACCTGCTTCTTTCTGTAGTTGCTCAAGAATGGACCGTTCATACACGATAAAATGATTGGTGTTAATCAGCGCCGTGGTGAGCATATCAGAAATCCCAGCTCCCACGTCTCCTCGGCTCGTTGAAACCTCTACTCCAAACAGCTTACCCAAAACAGCCGCACCAAGCTGAGAAGAATCCACACCGGGTCCACACTTCTCCGCTTTGCATGAAAACGAGGCAACCACGACCTTTGCCCTAGGACCCGTATAGGTGGCATAGGGGTTATCCGGTGAAAGTCCCGAGTCTACCTTGGTCGTCACCTGAGGAGCACATGCGGCCAGAAAAAGGACAGCCAGAGAAAGCAAGCCCTTTCGCATAGCGGGGTCACCTCCCTCTCCACCCCCGGTTCTAAGGAGGGTGGCTTAGAAAACTTTAACAGGCATCAGGTTTTCGCCTTGTTTATTTGCAGGGCTTTACCCAAAACTCCTTCCTCGCCCTCCCTTAGCCTGCTTCAAGAGTTCTTGGGTGACTTCATAGTTGAGCAGGCGAACCAGGCCCCTCAGGAGCAGGTACGGACCATCCCTCTCGCTGGGCAGCCCCAGCTTGCCCCCGAGCTGCAAAAGAAACCCCTTGAACGGATCCCCCAACCGCTCAACTTCCCAAAGGAACACCGCCAGCCCCAGCAAAACCGCCACCACCTTCCGGATCCGGGCAAGCCCCCGCACCTGGAAGGTCTCAAGCCCCAGCCCCGTCTTCAAAAGCCGGAAGAACCGCTCCACCTCCCACCGCCTGCGGTACGCCTCCACCACCTGCGCCGCCTCCTCCCTCCCCCTCACCGGCAAGCTGGTCAGTAGCCACCACTCCCCACGCCGCCCCAGGGCTGGCACCCGGCAGACCACCAGGTGGAGCCGCCTCCCCTCCACCTCCACCTCCCTCCATCCGAAGTGGAGCCGCACCCGCTGGTACCTGCCCCCTACCCTCAGCTCCACCTCCTCCCCACAGGGAAGGGCCAGGGAAGAAGCCACCTTCGCCAGAGAACCCCCCTCCCCAAGCTTCCGGTCCCGGTAGACCCGCACCACGAACTCCTCCCCCAGGGCCAGCACCTGCCCAAACACCTTCCGGTCGTCAAACCCCCGGTCCGCCACATACACCAGCCTCCTGCCCACGCCCCCCAATCGCTCCCGGGCCGCCTCAATGGCTCCCTCCACCTCCTTGGGCAGGCTGGCAAACCCCCTCTCCCCGTAGGCCACCAGGTGGGCGTACCCCAGGGCCAGCCGCCCCGCGGGGTCCAACCCCAGGGCGGTGAGGAGCTCGTACCCGGGCCGCCTATCCTTCCCCACCCGGGCTATCCCCTCCAGGGCCCGGGCATAGGGCTTGGCCACCGGGCTCAGGTCCAGGAGGACCAGAACCTCCTCACCCTCCAGGGCAGTCGCGCTCTCCTGATAGACCCGGTCAAGGAGGGCTTCTGCCTCCACCCGTGGGTTGGACAGGAAGCGGTAAAGGGCTTTGGCCTGGTGGAAGCGGTTCTGGAGGGGAGAAGGGAGCGAGGCCACCATCTCGCTCACCCGGGCTGAGCCTGCGGCCAAGGCGCCCCGCACCACCTCTTCAAACCGTCGGTGGAGGCGCTTATCGGGGGAAAACGCTCGCAAAACGGCCCGTGAACTCCTGGAGCCTGGCCTCGGCCACCTTGAGCATGTCCATGGATCACCCCCGGTACCAGATACGGGCTGCGCCCGCAAGGGGAGATTTACCACGAAACGGAGATGTGGGTAAAGTCCTGCACAAACTCTTGACACGACCTCAGACCAGGATATATAATCCCCCTTTTCGGATATTCACCTGCGTACTCACCTCACGCCACCACCCGCAACACCCGGGTGATGGGCAGACCCGCCTGCCCAAGAAGCTGGGCCACCACGCTCCAGGCCATCACCCAAGCTTCCACTTGCAGGGCCACCGCCTTCAGCCCCCGTACCCTCCCCACCGCCCCCACCAGCCCCATCGGCCCCTTCAGCAGACCAAAAACCGTCTCCAGCTCCCACCGCCGCCCCAAAAGCCTCCGGTACGCACCTCTCCCCCGCCGCCGCAGGTTCAAAAGCCGCCCCCTCCCCTTTGGCCTTCCCCGTCTCCGGTTATGCCCCGTCACCAGAAGCATCCCTCGCCTCCTCGCCAACCGAAAGTTGGCTTCCCCCTCGTAGGCCGCGTCCGCCACCACCACGGGGGGCTTCTCCCCAGGAAACCTCTCCACCCCCCAGAGCATCCCCCGCCCCACCGGGGAGTCGTGCCATGAGGCCGGGGTCACCCGTAGGGCCAGCACCTCCCCCGTGTCCAGGTCCACGAGGAGGTGGAGCTTGTACCCATAAACCCAGCCCCCATCCGAGCCCACGCCCCAAGCCGCCTCCCCATCCGACCTCTGGGCGGGGAGAAGGGTGGCGTCCATGGCCAGCACCCGCCTCCCCCGGCCCACCCGCTTCCCTCCCCGCAGGAGGGGCCAGGGTAGCTTCCGGCTCCGCTCGCTGAGGGTGGCAGAGGAGGGAACGCGCTCTAGACCGAGGCGCTTGCGGAGCCTAGGGTTGCGGGCCAGTTCCCGGCGCATGCGTTCGCTGGAGAAGCCCAGGAGGGCGCGGACCAGGTGGAAGAGAAAGAGGCTGAGGTCGGAGAAGGTCCTGGGCCTGCCGGGTTTTCTCTCCCCTTCTGGCAAGCGGGCTTGGAGCCATGCCTGGAGCAGGGGGACCAGTTCCTCCAGGGGCAGGGGTAGGATGGAAGGGGGCGTCTGGTGTTCTTCCACAGCTCACCAAGCGCCCCCTTTTCCTTTGGCTTGTCAAGGGGGTATGCATTGAATATCCGAAAGGGGGGCAGGATATATAATGATAGAAAGGAGCGTGAAAAAACCATGAGCGCACCGACCAGGGATATTGGAATTGTTGTTAGTAAGGTTGGCGAGCTGGCGGTGACGGGGCTCCCATGCTTCATGTACCATGACCCCTATCACGAGCGCTTTGTCAACTATATCCGCTTACTGGTGGCCCAGAACCTGCCTGTTCTGGTCCGTCTGCATCCGGGGTGGAACTACCCTATGGAGGAGGACATCCTCCGGAAGGAAGTCGACCGCACTGGGCACGCGGTGCTGGTGGTGGGCTATGACGACGCCGCCGAGGAATTCATCCTTCTCGACCCGTGGGATCAAAGCCACTGGGGGGGAAGCAGGGGCGGAGAGTGGCGTATCGGCTACCGTGAACTTGGCCTCCTTGCCGTGGACTGCACTAGAGACGCTGTGATTACCGGTGTCTTGCCGAATGTAGAAATCCAGTTCGACGGCGTGGATGCACTCCAATGCAACGTCACGTATTCTTGTCCCGAGCCTCTCTTCCGGACCTTTATTGCAGAGGAGGCATTCCTGACGCTGACCGTGCCAAAAGGCTTGCAGCTGGACACGGACGGGGACCAGATAAGCCTTGGCCAGCTGCAGCCGGGGGAAACACGCTCCGTGGTTATTCCCGTGATCTTGGAAGACCCTGTAAACGGCGAGATTACGGCAGAGATTGATCTTGTCATCCGCTCCCTCTGGTTGCGAGACTGGAAGGAGACCATCCGGGTCGTCTCCCGTCATCGTATCACTGCTATTGAGCGGGCCATGGTCTAGCCAGGTAGCGCATAGCCTTACCGTATCCCCTATTCCGTCATCTCACGGAGGCCATGCTTCCTCAAACACTAGCCTCTGCGGGGGCGTTTTATGCATAAAGCCATCGCCACCTTGAAGGCCTTGAAGGCTAGGTTAGGGCTAGTACTTCTCACCCGAGAACTCCCATTCTCGTACTTTTTCATCAGCAGGACCCTGTCCCGCATTGGCGAGAATCTATTCTCCATCGCCGTCCCGTGGCTGGTGTTTCAGCTGACGGGCAGCACCCTACAACTCGGACTGGCCTTTGCCCTCCAGGTTGTCCCTTCACTGCTGCTAGCTCCCTTTGCTGGCGTTTACGTGGACGCCGCTTCCAGAAAAAGAGCGATGCTCGTTTCGGAGGGTTGCCGGGCACTGCTCGGTCTGGCTGTGACTGGGCTGTCCCTCCTGGGTAGCCTCCAGGTGTGGCACCTGTATCTCGCGGTGGTGGCCCATGCGGTCACCGCCAGTTTTCTTACCGTGGCAGCCGGGGCTGCTATTCCGGCCCTCGTGGACCAGGTTGACTTAACGCACGCCAACGCGCTCATCAGGTTGAGCCGCAACCTGTGCGACATCTTGGGCAAGGTCATGGCCGGCCTACTCTTGGCCTGGCTGGGCCCGGCGTACACGTTCCTGGCGAATGCCGCCTTGACTTTCGCGTCCGCGGCTCTGTTGTTGCCGCTCCGGGGCATAGACGGGGGATCCCCAGTGGTGCGGGGCTGGCGGCCAAGGGTACTACAGGACTTTGTGAGTGGAGTGGGTATCCTGCGCCGCCACAGCGCGGCTGTGCTTGCCATGGCGGATCTGGTGGTGATCAACGTCGGTATTCCGGTCCTGGCAATAGCCCTTCCCGTCATTTCTGAAGAGGTCCTGCGCCAGGGTGCCGCTGGCTATGGGCTCCTCACCGGAGCGATGGCGCTCGGGGCCATCGTTGCCACCCTGATAGCCGCTCTGCTGGTCGGACGCATGGACGAGGGCCGATTGTCTGGGCTTGCCACGGTCCTGTTCGGCCTCCTGGTTGTTTCCCTGGGCTTCGTGAGGGCACTGGAGTGGGGGCTGCTGGCGATGACGCTTATCGGTCTGACGGCCGAATTGGTTTCGGTCTACACCTCCAGCATTCTGCAGCGGACCCTTCCTTCGGATGTCCTGGGCCGGGCCTTTGCTGCCCAGTTTACGGCCCTACGGATCGTCCCCGCGGTCGTGTTCCTGAGTGCCGGTTCTGTTCTCCAAACGTTCGGCGTGCAAACGTTCTTGATCGTGGGGGGTTCTATAACTGTTCTCATCGCGGCGCTCTTGCTCCAGCTCAGGGTGCGGGGTGCGCGAGAGAAAAACCGATGAGGTGGGGTTCCAATAGGGCCATCCGGGTTGGGGAGAGACTGCGAGGAGAAGCTACAAAGAGGAGGTGATACAAAGATGAAGCTGCGGTGGATCCAGTACATCCAAGGAGTCCCACGGTATCCTGTTCTGGCTGGCGACAAAGTCATGATCGTGGCATATAACCGGACGGTACACCAGTACGAGGTGATGGCCTGCCGCTCCCACGACGGGGAGCTCAGGTGGAAGTTAGCTCTCCCTGCCGGCGGCTACGGACGTCCAGCAACGGACGGATCGAGGCTTTACATGCTCTGGGGCCAGTCCGGGTTGGCTGCCCTAAACGTCGAGAACGGAGACCTGCAGTGGGCATGGAAAACACCGTGGCGGATCAGGAGCGGCCCGGTTCTTTTTAAAGACATGGTCTACCTATGTGCTGGAGACTCTATCATCGCCGTCAACAAAGAAGATGGGCGGGAAACACGAAGGTTCCAGGTGGGGCGAACATTTCTGTTCGGCAACCCCTGCGTCTCCCTTATTGACTCCCATCCTTTGTTGTTTGTCTTGGGTGCGGAACCGTCAAACAATTACCTGTACTGCGTCTCCCTAGACGACACGGGAGCACCCGTCAGTCTTGAGTGGAAACGGCCAATTGGTAAGACCGGAGTTGTGTCGTCGGAAACGGCCGGACCTGCCGTGGGCGCCGACCGTATCGTGATCGGATCGCTCGACGGCACAGTTACCTGCTTCGCATGCGCCACGGGGCAGGTATTGTGGACAGATCACGTGGGGGAGGTCACGATTCGCAGCGCTGCCTTTACGGATGGGGAACGTGTCTACGTCACCACACTCGGGGGCTCCATTCTCGCTTACAGCCTGCACACGGGGGCCCGGTTGTGGGAGCGGCAATTGTACGCGGAGGGGATCTGGGCCCCTCCAGCCCTGGCGGCTGGACTTCTGATCGTCCTGGGTGGTGGTGTCCTCGAGGCCATCGACCCGTCCAACGGGTCGTCCGTGGCACAAGTTGCGGTGGGTCATGGCCCCTACTCCGCCCCCGTTCCCTCCGGAACTCATGTATTCGTGGGCGGTGGGGATCCCCCGTTCACGGGCTATCTCTTCGCGGTGGACCTGGCGGTGGCCGATCCCACCAGCATGGCGGACCAAAACCTCGCCGATCTTGAAATCCAAGCTAACGATTGGGAAATTCAGATTTCCTTCCGGGTTCCACCTTTGGTTACAGACCTCTGGCTCGATGGACGGCCCCTGGGGGCGGATGCGGTGATTCGTCCTGTTCGTCGGGCAGATCGGGCTTACTTTCGCATTGCGCTCGCCCCCGGCAAGCGCATCGGAAAGTACGCCCTCCCTGTGGCACTGTGGCGCCAGGATAAGCTCATCTGGAACACGATTCTCGTCGATCTCGGAATGAACCGTGGGCCTACATTGGGGTTACCTCAGCAAGCGCGGGTCTCACATCTCATCTTTGAGCCCCAGGCCGAGCCAACTGCCAGCGGTGCTGCCGCGTTGTCGATGCTGCTTGGGCATTTTGGGCTGAAGGTGTCCCAGCAGCACGTCAAGGAGATGGCGGACTATCTGGTGGAAACGTGGCAGGTGGACCCACACCACAAGTGGTCTGGCGTGGCAATGCGAATTTCCCACGCAGGCGCCCGCGATGTGCGAGCTAAGAAGCCGTCGTAAAGGTCAACGGGAAAACTCGCCTCGATTTTACATGGCCCCTAGGATCCGCTTTTACCTCCCCCGCCCTCAGCCAGGCCCTTAGCCCCTGCAGTAAGCCCATCACCCGGGTGTCCACCAGAAGGCTCAGGCCCAGGGCGTGCAGGTAGATAGGGAGGCGGTAGATGGGGTAGAGAGAGACTTCCTTCCCCAGCGCCTCCGCTACCCAGCGTTGCAGCTTGAGCCCCGTCCACAAGCCGCCTTCAGGCGGGAGGCCTTGGCGGTAGATGAGGGCCTGCAGAACCCTCTCCCGTTCTTCTGGGGTCAGCTTTGGCGGTTGTCGTGCCTCCTATCCGGGAGGGCCTCGAGGCCCTCCCGGTTGTAGCGGGCCACGGTGGCGCAAACCCAGCGGGAGGTATGGAGGGCGATGGCGGCCACCTCCTGGGCGGTGAGGCCCTGCTTGGCGTGGTACGCCGCCAGAGCCTTCTTGATCCGTTGCTGGAGCTGGGGGAGGGTCAGGTGATCAACGACGGTCATGGGGGTAAAAAGGGTATCACCTACCACGCCACCCAGGCCTGGGCCCAGGATCTCTTTCCCGAGCCCCCGCCTTCCCACCAGTCCCTGGTCTGGTTTGCCCACCGCTACCTGGACGAGGCCATGCTGGAGGCCCTACTGCAAAAGCTCCGGGCGAGACCTGAGGAAAGGCTTTCCCGGGAGGATGAGGCGGGCCCTTTCGCCTAAGGGACACCACGGGGCTTCCCTACCGAAGCAAGGACCGCCTCCCCCGGTGGCGCAGGGGACAGGAGGCGCGGCGGGTGCGAGGGCATGGGAGGCTCTGGGCCCTTGCCCGATGGTGGAGGGGGCTAAGGCTTCTGGTTCTGGAGGGGGTTTGGGTGGGGCCAGGGTATGCCTCGGACCCCCGGCTTGGGCCGAGGGTTGCGGCGGTTTGGTCGGGAGGGTGGGGTGCTTTTGGGGGACGCGGGATTTGACGGGGAGGAGGTTTGGCGGGTGGTGAAGGGGCTTGGGGTGCGGCCCCTGATCCGGTTGCGGGAGAAGGGGGAGGTCCGGGATGCAGTGCGGCGTTGGGCGGCTTTCCACTGGGAGGATGCGCTGTATCGGTTTCGTGGAGTGGTGGAGGGGGTGTTTGGGGGGATGAAGAGCCGGTGGGCCGGGGGCTACTTGATGGAGCGCAAGCCCTCTTCGGCGATGAAGCGGATCTTCCTGGAGGCCATCGCCTATGACCTCCGGATCCTCCTTACCCTCACCCCTGTTCCCAAGGGGTTCAAGCCAATTTACTAGGCAAGCCCAGGGGGCCTGAGCCCGGACAGAAACATGTGAGACTCAACATGTGAGACTCTAGAGACCCGGGATGGGATAAAAAGGAGGGGGACCGACTCCGAAAGGAGGTCCCCCAAGCGCAGCTTGCCACAGTTAAGTGCCAACCCCTTATCATCTCAACATGGCGGCCCCACTTCGGATCCAGCTGACCCCTGAGGAGGACCGGCTCCTCCTGGAGCTCTCCCTGGACCCAAGGACCCACAAGAAGACCCGCCTGTGGGCCATGATGGTCCGCCTGGCGGCCGAGGGCTGGACCGCCCCAAAGATCGCCCAGCACTTCCACAAGGACCGCACCACGGTCTACCTCGTCCTCCGGCGCTTCGTGAGGGAGGGTCTCCAGGGCCTCGCCTACCGCAAACCCCCGGGAGCTCCCAGGAAGTTCACCCCCGAGATGGCCGCCTTCGTGGAGGAAAGGCTGGCCGAGGATAGGGTCTGGACCGCCCCGCAGCTTGCGGCAGCCCTAGCCGAGCGCTTCGGGGTCCGCCTGGCCCCCAAGGTGGTGGCCCGGCACCTGAGGGCCATGGGGTACGTGTGGCGACGGACGCGGTACGTGCCTCCGGGAAAGCCCACGGAGGAAGAGGTGAAGGCTTTCGCGGAGGAGGAAGAGGAAGCAAAAAGGGGGCGGAGGAGGGGGTGATGGAGGTGGGGTACCTGGATGAGAGCGGGTTTTCCCTGACCCTTCCCCCTACCTACGCCTGGGGTCGGAGGGGGGAGGCCAAGGGGGTGCCCCGGGCCTGGGGTTCCCGGGGGCGGGTGAACGTGGTGGGGCACTTGGTGCGGGGACGGGAGGGGGAGCGGCTTTTCTTTGCCCTTTTGGAGGGGCCGGTGCGGTGGGAGGTGGTGCGGGGGTATCTGGACCGGGTGGCCGAAGGTTTAGCCAAGCCCCTGAAGGTGTTCATGGACAACGCGCCCTTCCACCGGTCCCGGGAGGTGGAGGGGAGGAAGGAGGCGTGGCGGGAGCGGGGGCTTATGGTGGCCTACCTGCCGCGGTACAGCCCGCATCTGAACCCCATGGAGAGCGTCTGGCGGCGGGTGAAGGGGTTCCTGATGCCAAGGCGGCACTACGGGAGCGTGGAGGAGCTTAAGGAGGCGGTGGCGCAGGCCCTGAAAGCCCTGGGGGGTGTGGAGTTGAAAATCTTGGGGGAGGGTACTTAGCAAAGAGGTCATAAGAGGGGCCAAGCTCGCCTTCCAGCTCGCCGAGGCTCAAGCCGGCGACCCCAAAGTCAAGGAACGCCTGCGCAAGCTCAAGCAGGTGGAGACCCTACGCCGCCACGGGGTGGACTGGGAAGAGGTCCAGGACCTGGTGGGCCTCAGCCGGGCCACCTACCACCGTTGGAAGAGGAGGCTCAAGGAAGAGGGGCTCAAGGGTTTGGTCCCCAGGTCCAGGCGCCCCAAACGCTTGCGGCGGAAGCGACACTGGACTCCTGAGCTTCTCCTGAAGGTGGAGGCTTTGAGGAAGGAGGGCTTTGGGGTGACTCAAAACTTGCACTTATCCATCCCTCTCAACCCTATGCAACCGGGGCACTTGAAAAGGGCTGCGGGTTTCCCGTCTGATGACGGGTGCCATGCCCACAGGTCGTGTAAGGATTTATGTGTAAGGGTCCGTGTTTAATAGGGGGGCACACCTTAGCACGAGGAGGTGCCCCGTGGACCAGGATACCTTGCGAATCTTGCTGAGGGAAGCGGTTGTATTCGGCCAGCACATTTGAGACAGCTTGGGGAACCGACCCCTCCCGTATCTTAGCCAAGAACTCCAGGGGGGCAAGGCCACCCAGGGCCATGTGGGGTCTCCTGCGGTTGTAGTAGTCCAGGTAGGCATTAAGCTCCACCTGTAGCTCGCTAACCCTCGTGGGCAAAGGTCGGGTGTAAAACTCATCCCTAAAAGTCCGTTGCAGCCGCTCCACGTGCCCGTTAAGCCTAGGACTCCGGGGAGGCAGCACAAAAAGAGCGATGCCCAGGCCTTGGCACGCCATCTCAAACTCCGCCATGAACTCGCTACCCCCATCCACCTGCACCGCTCGGATGGGGAAAGGCGCCTGGGCCACCAGTCGGGATAGAAACTCCCCTGCCAGCCTCGCCGTGGCCCGGCTATGCACCTCCCCCAGGGCATACCGGGTAAACAGGTCCACCGCCGAAAAGTGCCGCACCACCTCCCCAGGCCCCAGGCTCACCATAAGGGTGTCCACCTGGATGAGGTCCCCAGGGGCTTGCGGTTGATATCCCCGGGGCTTCCTGTGGGCGTAGGGTCTCCTTGGCCTTCCCCTTCCCTTTCCCCTTCCCCTCCTGGCCAAAAAACTGGCCACGCTCTCCACCCGTCCGCTCCCCTCCAGGTAAGCCAGGATACGCCCCACCGTGCGTTCGCTCACCGAAAAACCCTCCTTCCGGAGGGTCAGCCAGATGGGCCACCGCCCCCAGGTGGGGTTCGCCCTCCGGAGAACCTCTACCCTGACCAGGAGCTCAGGTTTCCACTGCACCTTTCCCCGTGTACGCTTGGGGCGGCGGGACTTGGGCTTTAGTCCGGCTAGGCCCCTCTCCCTCAAGGCCCTTTCCCAGCGGTAGTAGGTGGCCCGGCTGATCCCCAAAAGCTCCTGGATCTCGGGCCAGCCCACCCGGTATTTCCTGAGCGCCTCCACCTGTTTGAGCTTCCGTAAGCGGTCCTGAACCGTGGGATCGCCGGCCCCGGCCTCTTGGAGTTCCCGGGCCTTCCGCGCTCCCCGCAAAACCTCTTTGCCAACCGTGGTAAGCTGCATTCGTGGGGACCCCCTCTCTTCTGGAGTGGTCCCCACATTTTTACTCGTCCAGTCTCACATGTGTCTGGCCGGGTTCAGCGGTGCGGGAGACGGTGGCCGAGGTTTTGCAGACGGTTCTGGAGTTGGACCGGACGGCCTTCTTGCAGGTGCACGGAGGCCGCAGGAACGGCTACTACCCCCGCAAGCTGGAGACCGCCTTTGGCTAGGTGGACCTGAAGGTCCCTAGGGATCGGGAATCTCGGTATTACCCGGCTTTCCTTAAGCCCTACGTCCGCCGCCTGGTGGACGTGGGGGAAGTGGCGGTAGCCCTTTACGCCGCCGGGGTCAGTCAGCGCAAGGCGGCCGAGATACTGAGCCTGCTCTTAGGCCACCGCTACTCCCACGAGACCCTGAGCGCCCTGACGGACGAGGTCCTGGAGGCGGCAGGAGCCTTCCGCACCCGGCTTTTGCCCGAGGAGATGGCCTTCGTCTACCTGGACGGGCTTTCCCTAAAGGTCTTCAGGGAAGGAGAAGGGATCGTACGGGAAAGCGTGTATGTGGCCCTGGGCATCGCCCCTAATGGGGAGAGGCGGGTCCTGGGGTTCTGGCTTTTGCCCACGGAGAGCGCCCTGGGATGGGAGGGGGTCCTGGGGGAGCTTTGGCAGCGGGGCCTGCGGCGGGTGTTGCTCTTTGTCACCGACGGGCTGCCCGGGCTTCCCGAAGCGATCCGCAGGGTCTACCCTCAGGCGGAGTGGCAGCGGTGCGTGGTGCACGGGGTGCGGTGGAGCCTGTCCCAGGTGCGCTCCCGGGACCGGGGCCTGCTGGCGGAGGACCTGAGGCGGGTGTACGGGGCGGAGAGCCGGGAAGAAGCTCTTGGGGCCTTGGAGGAGGTGAAGGCCGCCTGGGGTTCGCGGTACCCGGGGGTGGTGGGGCTTTGGGTACAGGATTCGGGGGCCTTCCTGCGGTTCTACGGGTACCCCAAGGTGCTTTGGCCGTACCTGCGGAGCACCAACCTGATGGAGCGGTTTATCCGGGAGCTACGGCGGGGGACGAAGGTGCGGGACCACAAGTTTCCTAAGGAAGAGGCGGTGTACAAGCTTCTTTACCTGGAGTCGGAGAGGCAGGAAGGGAGGTGGGCAGAACGGAAACTAAAGGGGTTCTCGGAGGTGAAGGAGGTGCTGGAGAAGATGCTTCAGGAGCGGTATGCCCCCCGTACACAGACTCTTACACATAACAGGGCTTTACCCAAAACTCCTTCCTCGCCCTCCCTTAGCCTGCTTCAAGAGTTCTTGGGTGACTTCATAGTTGAGCAGGCGAACCAGGCCCCTCAGGAGCAGGTACGGACCATCCCTCTCGCTGGGCAGCCCCAGCTTGCCCCCGAGCTGCAAAAGAAACCCCTTGAACGGATCCCCCAACCGCTCAACTTCCCAAAGGAACACCGCCAGCCCCAGCAAAACCGCCACCACCTTCCGGATCCGGGCAAGCCCCCGCACCTGGAAGGTCTCAAGCCCCAGCCCCGTCTTCAAAAGCCGGAAGAACCGCTCCACCTCCCACCGCCTGCGGTACGCCTCCACCACCTGCGCCGCCTCCTCCCTCCCCCTCACCGGCAAGCTGGTCAGTAGCCACCACTCCCCACGCCGCCCCAGGGCTGGCACCCGGCAGACCACCAGGTGGAGCCGCCTCCCCTCCACCTCCACCTCCCTCCATCCGAAGTGGAGCCGCACCCGCTGGTACCTGCCCCCTACCCTCAGCTCCACCTCCTCCCCACAGGGAAGGGCCAGGGAAGAAGCCACCTTCGCCAGAGAACCCCCCTCCCCAAGCTTCCGGTCCCGGTAGACCCGCACCACGAACTCCTCCCCCAGGGCCAGCACCTGCCCAAACACCTTCCGGTCGTCAAACCCCCGGTCCGCCACATACACCAGCCTCCTGCCCACGCCCCCCAATCGCTCCCGGGCCGCCTCAATGGCTCCCTCCACCTCCTTGGGCAGGCTGGCAAACCCCCTCTCCCCGTAGGCCACCAGGTGGGCGTACCCCAGGGCCAGCCGCCCCGCGGGGTCCAACCCCAGGGCGGTGAGGAGCTCGTACCCGGGCCGCCTATCCTTCCCCACCCGGGCTATCCCCTCCAGGGCCCGGGCATAGGGCTTGGCCACCGGGCTCAGGTCCAGGAGGACCAGAACCTCCTCACCCTCCAGGGCAGTCGCGCTCTCCTGATAGACCCGGTCAAGGAGGGCTTCTGCCTCCACCCGTGGGTTGGACAGGAAGCGGTAAAGGGCTTTGGCCTGGTGGAAGCGGTTCTGGAGGGGAGAAGGGAGCGAGGCCACCATCTCGCTCACCCGGGCTGAGCCTGCGGCCAAGGCGCCCCGCACCACCTCTTCAAACCGTCGGTGGAGGCGCTTATCGGGGGAAAACGCTCGCAAAACGGCCCGTGAACTCCTGGAGCCTGGCCTCGGCCACCTTGAGCATGTCCATGGATCACCCCCGGTACCAGATACGGGCTGCGCCCGCAAGGGGAGATTTACCACGAAACGGAGATGTGGGTAAAGTCCTGCTGTTTATTTGCACTTGACAAATGATGCCTTTGTGAGAAAATGAGGGATTTCATGCCTACCCCAAAATAGCCTTCTTCAGCCACCCCCCAAGCCGCTTCCACCAGGGCCCAAACCGGGCCTCGTACGAGCGGGCGGCCTCCTCGGGGCCAAGGTCCGCCCCCAGTTCCTGGGCCAGGAAGTAGCGGTGGTCCATCACCCATAGGTAGAGGTCGGCCTCGGTGCGGCCGGGAAATTCCCGCAGCAAGCCCAGGCGGCGGATGGCCTCTGCCGTGAGCCGGTAAAGGTCTGCCAGGATTCCCTCGGTGTGGATCGGTCCATAGTTATGGAAGCGCTCCCACCCCCTCACTCAGGTTAACCCCTCCCGATCAAGAGAAGGTAAGAAACACCCGCAGGTCCAGGTGCGGCTTGCCATGAACCCACCCCCCGGGGTTAGATAAGGCCATGAGTTTATCCCTGCGCGCCCGCGTGGAAAGCGAACTGGAAAGGTTAAAGCAGGAGGGGCTGTACATCCGCCCCAAGGTCCTCGAGGCTCCCCAGGAGCCCGTGACCCGGGTGGAGGGGCGGGAGGTGGTGAACCTGGCCTCCAACAACTACCTGGGTTTCGCCAACCACCCCTACCTGAAGGAGAAAGCCCGCCAGTACCTGGAACGGTGGGGGGCGGGAAGCGGGGCCGTGCGCACCATCGCCGGCACCTTTACCTACCACCTGGAGCTGGAAGAAGCCCTGGCCCGCTTCAAGGGCACGGAAAGCGCCTTGGTCCTGCAATCGGGTTTCACCGCCAACCAGGGGGTGCTGGGAGCCCTGCTCCAGGAGGGGGACCTGGTCTTTTCCGACGAGCTCAACCACGCCAGCATCATCGACGGCCTCCGCCTCACCAAGGCCACCCGTTTGGTCTTTCGCCACGCCGACGTGGCCCACCTGGAGGAACTCCTGAAGGCCCACGACACCGAAGGCCTCAAACTCATCGTCACCGACGGGGTCTTCTCCATGGACGGGGACATCGCCCCCTTGGACCGCATCGTGCCCTTGGCCAAGAAGTACGGGGCGGTGGTCTACGTGGACGATGCTCACGGAAGCGGCGTCCTGGGGGAAAAGGGCAAGGGCACGGTGCACCACTTTGGCTTCCACCAGGACCCCGACGTGATCCAGGTGGCCACCCTCTCCAAGGCCTGGGCGGTGGTGGGGGGATATGCCGCCGGGGCGTTAGAGCTCAAGGACCTCCTCATCAACAAGGCCCGGCCCTTCCTCTTCTCCACCAGCCACCCCCCGGCGGTGGTGGGGGCTTTGCTGGGTGCCTTAGAGCTCATCGAGAAGGAGCCCGAGCGGGTGGAAAGGCTTTGGGAAAACACCCGCTACTTCAAGCAGGAGCTTGCCCGCATGGGCTACGACACCCTAGGAAGCCAGACCCCCATCACCCCGGTACTCTTCGGGGAGGCCCCCTTGGCCTTTGAAGCGAGCCGCCTCCTCCTGGAAGAAGGGGTCTTCGCTGTGGGCATTGGCTTTCCCACGGTGCCCAGGGGGAAGGCCCGGATCCGCAACATCGTCACCGCCGCCCACACCAAGGAGATGCTGGACAAGGCCCTCGAGGCCTACGAGAAAGTCGGCCGTAAGCTTGGGGTGATCCGCTAGGCCGCTTCCCGAAGGACCCACCTGGTGGCTTCCTTGCCCTCCCGTACCCTGGGCCGCATCCTCACCCCTCCCTCCTTGGTGAGCTTCATGGTTTCCCTGGCGGAGGCCCCCAAGGGGGGGAGGATCCTCGAGCCCGCCTCAGCCCACGCCCCCTTCCTGCGGGCCTTCCGAGAGGCGCACGGCTCAGGCTACCGCTTCCATGCGGTAGAGGTGGACCCCCTGGCCTTGGACCCGCCCCCCTGGGCCGAAAGCCACCTGGCGGACTTCCTCCTCTGGGAGCCCCACGAGACCTTCCACCTCATCCTGGGGAATCCTCCCTACGGGGCCCTGGGGGCGGGAGCCCGGCTGGACCCAAAGCGGCGGAGGCTTTACCGAAGTCGCTTCGCCACCTGGCACGGGCGCTACAACCTCTACGGGGCCTTCCTGGAGAAGGGGGTGAGGCTCTTAGCCCCTTCGGGGATGCTGGTCTATGTGATCCCCGCGGGGTGGATGGTCCTTTCGGAGTTCCATAAGCTCAGGGCCTTCCTGGCCCGGGAGGGGGAGACGGAGGTCTACTACCTGGGCCGGGCCTTCCCCGGGGTCAAGGTGGTGGCCGCGGTGGTCCGGTTCAGGAAGGGGGGAAGGGGCTTAAAGCTCTACGATGCGGAAGGCCCCCTCTTCCATAGCCCCGTCCTCCTTCTGGAAGACCCCGCCTGGCAGGGGGAGATGATCCGCTTCCCCGACCCCAAGGCCCTGGAGATGGAGAGCAAGGGGGTGCCCCTGGGGGCGCTTTTCCTCCCCCACTTCGCCGCCCGGAGCCCGGAGATCCGATCCCACCCCCTCACCCGCACCGCCCCGGGTCCCGGCCTGGTGCCCATCCTCACGGGAAGGAACCTGAAGCCGGGGGAGATCGACTACGAGGCCCCCTACTCCGGCCTCTACTTCCCCAAGGAGGCCGCAGGGCTCCTCAAGCCCTTCTACGCCACCCCTCACCTGGTGGTGGGGAACACCCGCCACTACCGGGTGGTGGCCGCCTGGGATAAGAGGACTTATCCCTGGCGGGAGGAGTTCCACCTCCTGCCCAAGGCAGGGGTGAGGGTGGACCCGGAAGGCCTGGTGTCTTACCTGAATGGCCTCGAGGTCCAGGCCTACTACCGGGGGCTTTACCGGGAGGTGGTGCCCCATCTCACCCGGGAGATGCTCTTGCGGATTCCAGTGCCCAGGGATTTGGCCTTGAACCAGGTCCCCTTTGCCGCTAGCGCCCGGTGAAGTAAACGCGAAGGACAAGCCCCACGGCAAAGAGGAGGCCCAAGGCCACAAAGAGCTCTGGGCGCTTGGGAGGGTCCTTCAGGCCTTTGTAGAACCACCCTCCCGGCTCGAGGCCCCCCAGGTAGTGAAGCCCCGCCGCCAGAAGGAGACCGTAAAGGAGGTGCAGGCCATCCTTGGGCCTGAGGCCCGCCAGGAAAAGGGCAAACCCCAGGGCCACCTGAAGGATGGCCACCCAGGCCGTGCCCCTCAGGAATCGGTAAAACCCCCCAGAAAGGGGCCGCCAAAAGCCCCATAGCCCCACCAAGGCCAGAACCAGCACCGCCACCAGCAGGTAAAACCCCAGAAGGAAGTGGAGCAAAACCAAGGCGGGCACGGCAGGCATCATATAACCCAGGAAAGGCGGGGACAAGGCGCATAATCGGTAATGAAAACAAACATCTTGGATCCGGCGCATCCGCCCAAGGCCCATCCTTAAGGGAAAACTTGGGGGCTCTAACCTATGGTATACTAAGGGGGTGAGCTACGACGCTTCCGCCATTAAGGTACTCAAAGGCCTAGAGGGGGTACGCCACCGCCCCGCCATGTACATCGGGGGCACGGGGGTGGAGGGGTACCATCACCTCTTCAAGGAAATCCTGGACAACGCCGTGGACGAGGCCCTGGCGGGCTACGCCACGGAGATCGTCACCACCCTCAATCCCGATGGCTCCCTCACCGTGGAGGACAACGGCCGGGGCATCCCCGTGGACCTGATGCCCGAGGAGGGCAAGCCCGCGGTGGAGGTGATCTACACCACCCTGCACTCCGGCGGCAAGTTTGACAGCAGCGCCTACAAGGTCTCAGGGGGCCTCCACGGGGTAGGGGCCAGCGTGGTGAACGCCCTTTCCGAGTGGACGGTGGTGGAGGTGTTCCGGGAGGGAAAGCACCACCGGATCGCCTTCAGCCGGGGCGAGGTCACCGAACCCCTTGCCCTGGTGGGGCCCGCTCCCAAGGGCAAGACCGGCACCCGGGTTACCTTCAAGCCCGATCCCCTCATCTTCGGGAACCAGGCCTTTGACCCCAGCAAGATCAGGGCCCGCCTGCGGGAGGTGAGCTACCTGGTGGCGGGGCTCAAGCTGGTCTTCAAGGACCTCATCCACGGGCGGGAGGACGTCTACCTGGACAAAGGGGGGGTGGCCTCCTTCGCCAAGGCCCTGGCGGAAGGGGAGGAGCTTCTTTACGAAAAGCCCTTCCTCCTCAAGGGGCAGGAGGGGGAGGTGGAGGTGGAGGTGGGCCTCATCCACACCAAGGGGTACAACGCCGAGATCCTCACCTACGCCAACATGATCCCCACCCGGGACGGCGGTACCCACCTCACCGCCTTTAAGAGCGCCTACAGCCGGGCCCTGAACCAGTACGCCAAGAAGGCGGGCCTAAACAAGGAAAAAGGCCCCCAGCCCACCGGGGACGACCTGCTGGAGGGGCTTTATGCCGTGGTGAGCGTAAAGCTACCCCAACCCCAGTTTGAGGGCCAGACCAAGGGAAAGCTTTTAAACCCCGAGGCGGGGAGCGCCGTAAGCCAGGTGGTCTACGAGAAGTTTTTGGAGATCCTCGAGGAGAACCCCCGCATCGCCAAGACCATCTACGAGAAGGCCCTGCGGGCCGCCCAAGCCCGGGAGGCTGCCCGGAAGGCCCGGGAGCTGGTGCGAAGGCAAAACCCCCTGGAGTCCGACGACCTTCCCGGGAAGCTGGCCGACTGCCAGACGGAAAACCCGGAGGAAGCGGAGCTTTTCATCGTGGAGGGGGATTCGGCCGGGGGAAGCGCCAAGCAGGGCCGCGACCGGCGCTTCCAGGCCATCCTGCCCCTTAGGGGCAAGATCCTCAACGTGGAAAAGGCGGGGCTTTCCAAGGCCCTGAAAAACGCCGAGGTGCGGGCCATGGTGGCGGCCATCGGGGTGGGGATCGGGGGTACGGGCGACGAAGCCCACTTTGACCTCGAGGGCCTCCGCTACCACAAGATCATCATCATGACCGACGCCGACGTGGACGGAAGCCACATCCGCACCCTCCTCCTCACCTTCTTCTACCGCTACATGCGGCCCCTGATTGAAAGGGGGCACGTGTACATCGCCCAGCCGCCCCTTTACCGCCTGCAGGTGGGGAAAAAGGTGGAGTACCTCTACTCCGACGAGGAGCTTGCCGCCCGCCTGAAGGAGCTAGAGGGGAAAAGCTACGAGGTGCAGCGCTTTAAGGGTCTCGGGGAGATGAACCCCGAGCAGCTTTGGGAAACCACCATGAACCCGGAGAAGCGGGTTTTGAAGAAGGTGGAGCTCCAGGACGCCCTCGAGGCCAGCGAGCTCTTCGAGAAGCTCATGGGACAGGAAGTAGCCCCCAGGAGGGAGTTCATCGAGGAGCACGCCCGCTACGCGGAAATTGACATCTAATACCACCCCATGCAGGCCCAAGCCTGCATGGGGGCCCTGGTAGGGAGTCCCTGTGAAGTTTTTTGGGAACCTGGAAGCGCAGGAACCAAAAGTAAAGGGTATAAGCCCGTACCCCGGTTTCCTCCCCCCGGCCCCGAGGGGGCCAAGGGGAGCGGGCTCGGCCCCTGGAGGAGTGGAAGGCAGGGCACCAAAAAACCCGCCGCCCGCGGGCGGCTTCCCTTGCTCTGACTCCTTCAGTATACCACGGGTTTCCGGTATGTAAAGTGGTATGCGATAAACCCCGTCCCCAAAAGGGGTTTGACGGGGGTTAGGCGAACTAAAGGAACTCAATCCAAATTAGATCCCGAAGAGCCCCGGGGCCTTCTCCCCAGAGCATCCTTGGGGTTTCCGGAAGGGAAAAGGAGGCACCCCATGGCCCGGTACCTGGGGTGGCCCAAAAGCCCTTGGCGGCAAAGCCAAGGGAGAACCTAGGGCAGGACCTCGAGGCCGAATTCGTCCTCTGGTGCCCGCTATACTCCCGCCCGGGTGGGTCTATGAGGAAAACGAGAGGCAAAGGCGGGCCCAGGCAGAAGCCGAGGCGGCCAGGCAAGCCCTAGAGGCCCAGGGCATCCCCATCGCCTTGGCCAAGGCCGGGGACGTCTCCCCCCTCCTGGCCCATCCCGGGACCTGCCGGGCCACCCTCTCCCGGGGCTTTCCCCCTGGCTCAGGCCGAGCGCTTCGGCCTGCCCGTGATCCACGTGATCGCCCACTGAGCTCCCGCCTCCTGCGCTTGTTTCTCATCCTGGCCCCGTATACTCGGTCTGGTGCTGGGCCGGTATGTCCTCAAGGAGGTCCTGATCCCCTACCTGGTGGGGGTCCTGCTTTTCGCGGCCCTCCTCACCTTTGACCTCCTCTCCAGCCTCTCCGGGGTGCTCCTAAGCCGGGGAGCCGGCGTGGAGGCCATCCTAAAGCTCATCCTCTACCGCCTGCCCTGGACCCTGAGCCTGGCCCTTCCCCTGGGCCTGGTCTTCGCCATCTTGGTGGGTCTTGCCCGCCTCATCCGCCAATCGGAGCTGAAGGCCGCTTACGCCGCAGGCGTACCCCCCTGGGCCCTTTTGAAACCCCTGGCGCTTCTGGCCCTTCTGGTTAGCCTCTTCAACCTCCTCAACCTGGCCGAGCTTCGCCCCCGGGCCCTCGAGGCCTACGACCAGCACCTGGCCCGGCTCCTCTACGGGGAAGGAGGCCTAAGCGGGGTGTTGCGCAAGCAGCTTTACGCCGCGGAGGGCCTTGGGGTCTACTACGCGGAGGAGGTGCGGCCCGAGGTGGGGCAAAACCGCCTCTACGGCATCCGGGTGGTGGACGAAAGGAGCCGGATCTACAGCGGCCAGGAAGGAGTCTGGGACAAGGAGGGGTGGCACTTCCGGGGGTACGTCCTTGAGGGGGGAAAACCCAAGCCCTTTGCCGGCACCCTTCCCTTCCCCACCCAGTTCCGCCCCAAGGAAAGCCTGGGCTCCCGCGATCCCTACGACTCCACCACCCTGCGGGAGCTTTGGGAAAGGAGCCGGGTGGAGCCCAGCGCCCGCTTCGCCCTGTACCGCCGGCTTTCGGATGCCCTCGGGGGCTTCTTCCTGGGCTTGGTGGCAGCCGCCTTGGGGCTTTCCTTCCGGGAGGCTGCCTGGGCCTTCCTCAGCATCGTCCTCCTCATCTTCGGCTACTACGTGCTCTGGACCCTGAGCGCCCAGCTGGCCCGCTACGACGTGAACCCCCTCCTGGCCTTCCTCCCCAACGCCTTCTTTGCCGCCTTGGCCCTTTACCTCACCTGGAGGCTTAGATGAAGACCCTGGACCGCTACCTCCTGCGCGAGGTCCTGGCCCACTTCAGCCTGGGGCTTGCGGTCATCGTCCTCCTCTTCCTGGCCGGGGCGGTCTACGAGGTCCTGGCCCCTTTGGTGGCCAAGGGCGCGGATCCCTACACCCTTCTCCTCTACCTCTTCTACCGCACCCCCGAGGCCCTGGTGCGGGGGGCTCCCGTGGCCTACCTCTTCGCTCTACTCTTCCTCCTCTCCCGCCTGGGCGAGGACTCGGAGCTCAAGGCCCTCCTGGCCCTGGGGATAAGGCGGGAACGCGTGCTTTTACCCCTTTTGGGCCTCGGGGCTCTCCTGGCCCTTTTGGGCTTCCTTTTGGGGGAAAGCCTGGTGCCCAAAGCCCTGGCCCAGGGGCAGGACCTCCTTCGCAGACAGGTGCTGGAACGGCCCAGGGCCCTTCTCACCCCGGGCACCACCTTCCAGGACGCCAGGGGCAGGGTGGTCTACGTGGGGGAGGTGGCCCGGGACAGGATCGGAAAGCTTAGAATCCTTTCGCAGGAGGAGGTGGTCCTGGCGGAGGAGGGGAGGTTCCAAGGAGGGGTCTTGCAGGTGGAAAAGGGCTTGAGGGTCACCTACGAGGGGGATAGGCCCAGGACCCTGACCCGCTTTCAAGAGGGGGAGCTGGTCCTCAGGGACCTCACCTTTGAGCCCTGGCAGAACCCGGCCAACCGCATGACCCTAAAGGAGCTCAAGGAGGAGGTGGAAAGGCTGAGGAAAAGCGGGGTGAAGGCGGGCCTCGAGGCCACCACCTACTACCGCCGCTACGCCGAGCCGGCGGCCAGCCTGGTCTTCGCCCTCTTCGCCACGGGACTGGCCTTCTACCTCCTCGGGGGGTCCCGGAGCCTGGGGCTTGTGGGGGTGGCGGTCCTCACCTTCTTCTACTACGCCACCTGGAGCGTGGGGCGGATCATGGGGGAGCAAAACGCCCTGGATCCCATCCTGGCCGCCTGGGGGCCCAACCTGTTCTACGGGATCCTGGGCCTCCTCCTCTTCCTGGGAGGGCGGAGGTGAGCCGGCCCTGGCCTGGAGCTATCCGAAAAGCCACTTTTGGGCTGGCCGCGGTCCTGCTCCTCTTCTCCCTGGCCCTGGCCCAGGAGAAGGTGTTGAGGATCCTGGAGGCGGAAAAGCTGGAGCTAAGGCAGGAAGGAGGGGAGGAGGTCTACGTGCTCACGGGGAACCCCGTGCGCCTGGAGCGGGATGGGGAGGCCATCGAGGCGGGAAGGGCCACCTACTTTCGCACCCGTAAGCTCCTTTTCCTCTCGGAAGGGGTGCGCTACCGGGACCGGGAGGGAAGGCTTGTGGAGGCGGAGGAACTTCAGATAGACCTCTCCGACGAAAGCTTTGACGCCCTCGAGGTGCGCATCGAGGCCAAGGACCTCCTGCTCACCGGCCCCCTTTGCCAGCGGGTGGCAGGGGCCATCCTCCTGGAAAACGGCTACGCCACCCCTTGCGCCTCGTGCGGCCAGGAGGTACCCGACTACGCCTTCCGCGCCCGGGAGATCGTCCTGTACCCAGGGGACCGGGTGGTGGCCCGGGGGGTGGTGGTGCTGGTGCAGGAGAAACCGGTTCTGGAGCTTCCCGTCCTCCTCCTCTTCCTCTCCGAGCGCCGGCCCCGGTTCGAGGTGGGCCAGGACGAAGGGGGCTTTTACCTGAAGGCCGCTTTGCCCTACGTGGCCGACTCCGGCCTGGGATTCACCCTCCTCTCCTACTACCAAGGCCGGGGCTACGGCTTCGGCTTTGACCACTACGGCACCGGGGAGGCCAAGGAGCGCTACTTTTTCCTCCACACTCCCCCGGACACCTTCCAGTACCGGGGGGAGTACGCCCTAAAGCGGCAGGAGTTTTCCCTCAGCGCCCTGGTGGAGCGGGACGATACCCGGGAAAAACTGACCCGCTTCCGCCTCGAGGCCCTCTCCCCCGGCACCCCCACGCCCCAGGACTGGCGCTACACCCTGAGGGTGGAGGGGTTTTGGGACCACGACCCCGCCACCCCACCCCCCCGCACCCTCCAGCGCCTGCCCGAGGTGGAGGCCCAAAGCCCCGTGTTCCGGGAAGGTCCTTTTAGCCTGCAGGCAGGCTTCGTCCTGGGCCGCTACCTGGCGGAAACCAACCCCCTAAACCGCTCCGCCCGGGCCCTCGGGCCCTATGCCGAGGCGGGAAGAGCCCTCCTTGCCCACAGCGAAAGCCTTTCCCTCTCCCCCTGGCCCGGGGCCACCTTCCGGGCCGAGAACCGCTTCCGGGGGTTTTACTACACCACACAAAACCCCGATGGGGAGCGCGAGCGGCAGGTGGACTGGACCACCTCGGCCAGCCTGCGGCAAAGCCTGGGGGGATTCAGCGTGGAGGTGGGCTATGCCCGAAGCGTCCAGGAGGGGGAAACCCCCTTTCGCTTTGACGCCCTACCCCAAAGGCGAAGCCACCAGGCCACCTTGGCCCTGGGTTTCCAGGAAAGACCCCTTTCCTTGAGCCTGAAGGCGGGCAGGAACCTGGAGGAGGAAAGGTACCTCCCCCTGGAGGCCCAGGTCCTCCTGCAGGACCAGGGCTACAGCCTCACGGTGGGGCACAAGCGGGGCCTCGAGGGGGAAGGCCCCTTGGAAACCCGCCTCGAGGCGGGCTTCACCCCCTATCCCTTCTCCCTCAAAGCTAGCCTCCGCTTCGACCACCCGAAGGCCCTCTTTGACCCCCTCCTCCTGCAAGCAGGCTATGCCCTTCCCGGAGGAAGCCTCAACCTCACCCACCGTCACGACCTGAACGGCAAGGGAGCCCTCACCACCGACCTCACCTATGCCCTGCGGGAGGGAGTTACAGCCTACACCCTGCAAGGCCGGCGGGACTGGGAGGTGGACACCCTGGCCCTGCAAGGCCAGGCCATCCTCGGTCCGGAAAGCCTCTCCTTGCGGACCACCCTGGATCCCAAGGCCCTGGGCTACGCCCTGGGCTACCGCTTTGGGGCCGTTCCGGGACCCCTATTGGACCTGGAGCTTTCCGGACGGTACCAGGAGGGCTTCCGGGCCACCAACCTGCGCCTGGGCTTGACCCAGGCCCTCCCCGAGGTGGGCTTCCGCCTAAACGCCAACCTGCACCTGCCCGAGGTGGAGGATAAGGACATCTACCTCAAGGACGCCACCTTCAGCGGCGGCATGGAGCTTTGGAAGCCCGTGCCCGCGGACGAGGCGGGGGAAGGAGCCATCCCCGGGCTTTCCCTCTCGGGAAGCCTCACCTACACCCGAAGGCCGCAAACCCCCGAGGGCTACGGCCTGGCCTTACGCAGCTTCGGACCCACCCTCACCTTCCTGGGCAGGGAAAACACCAAGCTCCACCTGGCGGCCCTTCTCACGCAAAACCTTCCCGGAGAACCCTTAAAACCCCGCTTCATCCTGGTCCTGGACCGGTGTTGCTGGGCCATGCGCTTTACCCTGGATGCGGCCAAGGGGAGCGTGGGCCTGGCCTTCCTCTACGGGGGACAGGCGGCAGGGCTTCTCCTTTCCGAGGAGGGGGTAAAGCTGGGAGGTGGCCGGTGAAAAAGCTTTGGCCCCTATCCCTAGCCCTCTTGGCCCTTGCCTTAAGCGCCTGCACGGGAAGCCAGGAGCCTCCCCTGCCCGCCCTGGTGGCCATGGGAGGGGAGGGGGAGGTGCGCTTCTTCCGGGCCCGGGATCTCCAGGGAGGCACGCCAAACCCCGTGGGCACCTGGACCACCCCAAGCCTTCAGGACCTGGCCCATAGCCAAACCTTCGGGCGGCTCTACCTCCTTTTCCCTGACCGCCTCGAGGCCTACTCCACCCAAGGCTTCTCGGAAACCACAGTCCCCCAGCCTTCCCCCACGCAGGCGACCTTCCCGAACGACGTGGACTGCACCGGGGGCTACCTGCGCCTGGGGCAGAATAAGCTCCTGGTCCACTGCCCTGGGACGCAAAAGGCCTTCCTCTTCGGGCTTCCCGACCCCGGAACCCCGGAGGAGGCAGACCTCACGGGCTTAGACCCCGCCTCCCGCCTCGCCCTCCTGCCCCAGGAAGGCCTGGACCTTCTGGCCTACCTGGCCCCGGGGGCCCTGGGCTTCCGCCCGGCCGAGGCACCGGGCGCCACCCCTAGGCTGGAAAAGCCCCTGAACCCGCCCCTCCAGACCCCCTGGGACCTGAGGGCAGACGGCCAGGGGCGGCTTTTGGGCCTCGGGACTACCCCTACCGAGGTCCGCCTCTACACCCTCCAGGGGGAGGAGGTCCCAAGCCGCAAGGTTCTGGCGGATTTTCCCCGGCCTAGCCGCCTGGCCCTGGATCCCGTGGGGGGAGGGGTGGCCTATGGGCAAGGATTCCAGGTGCTCTTTCCCCGGGAGTCCCCCGTGCAGCGGCAGTTCCACACCTATACAGCCGGGCTCGTGGGCCAGGATGGCTACCTTTACCTGGTCCAGGGGCAGGCCCTGGAGGTCTACGATCTGGTACCCTCCCCGCCCCTTTTCCTGCGGAGCCTGAACCTGGGCTTCAGTCCCACCACCTTGGCCTTCATCCCGGTAGAATGAGGCATGCTCCAGGGTAAAGCCTTCTTGGTCACGGGGGCCGGGGGGGCCTTGGCCCGGGCGGTGATCCCCGCCCTGCACCGCGCCGGGGCCCGGCTTTTCCTCTCCGACCCCCGGGAGGAACGGATGGCGGAACGGGCCCGGGCCTACGGGGCCAAGACCTTTGTGGCCGACCTCACCCGGCTGGAGGAGGCCGAGGCCTTGGCCCGCTTCGTGGAGCGGGAGGCTCCCCTTTTCGGGGTGGTGCACACCGTGGGCGGGTTCGCCGCCGGGCGCTTTTTGGACTCGGACCCCGGGCTTTACGACTGGCTTCTGGACCTGAACCTGCGCACCACCTTCAACCTCCTCAAGGCCACCCTGCCCTACCTGGAGGCTCGAGGCGAGGGGTTTTTCGCCGCCATCGCCGCCGGCCCCGCCTGGACGGGGGCCGGCCCAGGAAGAGCCCTCTACACCATGGCCAAGACCGCCTTGGCCAGCCTCATCCGCTCCCTCCAGGGGGAGGTGCAGGGAGTGCGCTTCCTCCTCGTCTACCCCATGGGTACCCTGGACACCGAGGCCAACCGGAAGGCCATGCCGGAGGCCGACCCCAGCCGCTGGATCGCCCCGGAACTCATCGCCGAGGCCATCCTCCTGGCCGCCTCCGCCAAGGGCGGAAGGCTCCTGGAGCTCCCCATCTACCCCCCCACCTAGCCCCCAGACAAGCTCCTAGAAAGTCCGCCACAAGGTCCCAGCCGAAGGCCTCCCGCCCGGGAACCCAGCTTTGGTGCCACTCGTCCACCACCCCGTAGAGGGCGGCCAGGAGGAGGGCGGGACGGAAATCCCCGAAGGCCACCCCCAGGAGGAAGCCCAAAAGCCCGTAGGCCAGGAAATGGGCACCCTTGTCCCAGGGATGGGGCAGGCCCATCCCGGTGGCGGGCTGGTCCGAAAGCCACCAGAGTAGCCCCATCTCCCCCAGGGCGAGGAGGGCCGGCACCCAGCGGAACCCTGGCCTACGCACCCTCCGTCTCCACCAGTTCCCAAAGCACCCCGAGGCCAAAGCCGGGGTGGAGGAAGGCCACCCGGTGCCCGCCAAAACCCGGCCGGGGGACCTCGTCGATGAGCCTGGCCCCCGCCGCCTTCAGCCGGGCAAGCTCCTCCTCAATCCGGGAGGTGGCAAAGGCCAGGTGATGAAGCCCAGGGCCCCGCTTGGCCAGAAAGCGCCCCACCGGGGTATCCGGCCCCAAGGGGGCGAGGAGCTCTAGAAGGGTCTCCCCTTCCCCCCGGAGCAGGGCCACCCGCACCCCCTGGGCGGCCACCTCCCCTTCCGCCACCACGCCAAAGCCCAAAAGCCCGTAACGGGCCTTGGCCTCCTCTAGGTTCTCCACCGCAATGCCCACGTGGTGCAGCCGCATGGGAGGATTCTACAGGTCGTACCAGGGGGGCTTCCCCCGGTAAAGCTCCAGCTCCTGGAAAAGCTCCTCCTTACCCGCCTCCTCGAGGCGGATCACCTGGGGCGGGCAGCTTTCCACACAGGCCCCACAGCCCGTGCAGGCCTCCACCTTAAGCCTTAGGACGTACTCCTCCCCCTCCCGCACCCTGTAGACCGCCTCCGTGGGGCAGACGTTGGTGCACACCGGGCAAAGGGTGCATCCCTCCTCCACCAGGATCCTGGGCCAGCGCACCTCGGAAGCCCGCCTGGCCGCCAAAAGGCGCAGGCGAAGCTCCGCCGGCATACCCTTTTCCTCCTCCGGGGCAGGAAGGGGAAGCTCGGGCACCAGGTCGGCGGCGGTGCGCTTGGCGCTTCCCATAAGGGCCTGGAAAAGTTCCCTCCGCCCCACCTTTTCCCCGGGAAGCTCCCCTTGCAGGACCTCCACCTCCACGGGGTGGTAGCGCTGGGCCTCCTCCACCATCCTTTCCAGGTGCTCGGGCACCGCAGGCCCCCCGATCCTACAGGAGGCGCAATCCCCCCGGGCCAAGACCACCTTCCCGAAACGGCTACCCGCCTCCGCCAAAAGCCCCGGGGTCAGGCGGCCCAGGCACAACACCTCCTCCCCCTTGCCCTCGGCCTTGGAGCAACGGATCTGCCCCTTGCCCCGGATCAGGGCCTCCTGGATGGCTCCTAAGGGATACTCCAGGGCCACCCCCGGGCAGACCCCCGTGCAGAGGCCGCACCCGGTGCAGAGCACCTCGTCCAGCTCCACCCGGAAGCTTTCCAAGCGTACCGCTCCCTTGGGACAGGCCTGGTAGCAGCGGTCGCACCCCCCCACGCTGTTCTTGTAGAGGAGACAACGAGCCTCCGTGTAGCGGGGCCTGGGGTCCGTGGCCTTGAGGAAGGCGTTCAGAAGGTTATCCAAGAAGCCCATTCACGCCCCTAGAAGGTCCTCTATGGCCTTAAGGAAGGCCTCAAACTGCCGGAAGTCCATCTGCTGCTGGTTGTCGGAAAGGGCCACCTTGGGGTTGGGGTGGACCTCCACGTGCACCCCATCCGCCCCCACCGCCAAGGCCGCCCGGGCCAGGGGAGCAAGAAGATCCGTGCGCCCGGCGGCGTGGGTCACATCCACCACTACAGGCAGGTGGGTTTCCTGCTTGGCCAAGGCCACGGCGGAGAGGTCCAGGGTGTTCCGCGTCCAGCGCTCAAAGGTGCGGATTCCCCTTTCCGCCAGGATGACCTGCTCATTGCCCTGGCTCAGGATGTACTCGGCGGCATAGAACCACTCCTCCATGGTGGCGGAAAGCCCCCTCTTGAGAAGGACGGGCTTACCCGAGCGCCCCACCTCCTTGAGGAGGGCGAAGTTCTGCATGTTCCGGGCCCCGATTTGGAGGATATCCGCGTATTCCGCCACCACCTCCACGTCCCGGGTATCCATGACCTCGGTGACGAAAACCATGCCAAAAGCTTCCGCCGCCTTGCGGCCAAGCTTCAGCCCCTCCACCCCCAGGCCCTGGAAGCCATAGGGGCTGGTCCTGGGCTTGAAGGCCCCGCCCCTTAGGACCTTGACTCCCTTGGCGGAAAGGAAGCGGGCGGTTTCCATCATCTGCTCCTCGGACTCGATGGAGCAGGGTCCGGCGATGAGGAGGGGCTTCTCCCCGAAGACCACCTCCCCCACCCGCACCCGGGTGGGCTCGGGCTTGTATTTGCGGGAATAGAGGAACTTCTTCTGGTCCTCCCGCTCCTCGAGGTCCAGGCTGGCCTTGAAGATCTCCTTGAAAAGCTTTCGGATGGTTTCCGGAGGAAAGGGACCCGGGTTTTCCGCGGTGAGGTAGGAAAGCATCTCCTCTTCCCGCTTGGGGTCGTAGTGGGGTAAGCCCAGTTCGGTCTGGATGCGGCCGATCTCCTGCACCAGCCTTCCCCGTTCGGAAAGAAGGCGCAGGATTTCCCGGTTAACCCGGTCCACCTCCTTACGCAGGGCCAGGATGCGCTCGTCCATGGGCTATTCTATGGGGCAAAGCCCCTTAGGGTGTCAAGCGGCTTCTTCCTTGGGCCTGGCCCGCTCCGCCACCCTGGCCACCAGCACGGAGATCCAGTAAAGGACCAATAGGGGACCGGTAACGATGGCCAAGGACACCACGTCCACCGTGGGGGTGATGAGGGCCGCCAGGGTGAGGAGCAGGACCACGGCGATCCGCCAGTTGCGGGCCAAAAAGGCGGAGGAAAGGATCCCCAGGCGGGCCAAGAGGTAGCTCACCACCGGCATCTCAAAGACCAGGCCCATGACCCCCATCATCATGAGGACCTGGCCCATGTAGCGGCCGATGGAGATCTGCGGGGTGATGACCTCACCCAAAAAGCCCAGGAGGAAGGGTATGGCGAAGGGCAAAAAGCCGTAGTAGGCGAAGAGGGCCCCCAAGGCGAAGCTAAACCCAGCCCCCAGCAAGAAGGGCACCGCCAGCCGCTTCTCGTGCTCGTAAAGCCCAGGAGCGATGAAGGCCCAGACCTGGTAGACGATGAAGGGCAGGGCCAACACCAGCCCCCCGAAGGCCGCCACCTTCAAGGAAACCAAGAAGGGCTCGGTGATGTCCAAGACGATGAGGTTCACCTGGATGTGGTTCTGCTGGGCCGCCAGGTCCAGGGGCCGCTTCAGCCACTCCAGGAGCTGGACCCTAAAACTCCAGGCCACCCCCGTACCCACCACCCAGGCCACCAGGGACCAGAGGATACGGGCCCTGAGCTCCTCCAGGTGTTCAACCAGTGGGGCTTCCTTCAAGCCTTGCGCTCCTCTTGGGGTTCGGAAACCGCCGGGGCCTTGCTGGAAGCCTCGGAAACCGGCTTCGGCTTCGGCTCTTCCCTTACGTCCACGGTCTTTTCCAGCTCCTCCCGGATCTCCTGGGCCCCCCGCTTGAACTCTCGGATGCTCTGGCCCAGGGAACGGCCGAGCTCGGGGAGTTTCTTGGGCCCGAAGATGAGGAGGGCCACCACCAGGATCACCAGGATTTCCGGCATGCCCAGGTTCATACCCCCCAGTTTACCACCCGGGCTGAAAGGAAGGTGAAACCCTAGTCCCCCTCCAGCTTACGCCGGGCGTAGCCCTCGAGGTTCCGCTGCCTCTCCCGCGCTACGGCCAGTGCATCCTCGGGCACATCGTGGGTGATCACGCTCCCCGCCCCCACCATGGCCCCATCCCCCACCCGCACCGGGGCCACCAGCACGCTGTTGGAACCGATGAAGGCTCCCTTGCCGATGAAGGTCCTGTGCTTGCGCTTGCCATCGTAGTTGGCGGTGATGACCCCGGCCCCGATGTTGGTGCCCTCCCCCACCTCGGCATCCCCCAAGTAGGCCAGGTGCCCCGCCTTGACCCCGGGGTGGAGGAGGCTATTCTTCACCTCCACGAAGTTGCCCACGTGGACCCCCTCCCTGAGAACGGCCCCGGGGCGTAGCCGGGCAAAGGGCCCGGCGTCGGCTCCCCTACCGATCACCGCCCCCTGGGCCACGGTGTGGGCCAATACCCGGGCCCCCGGTTCCAGGAGGGTGTCCTCGAGGACCGCATAGGGTCCCACCTCCGCCCCCTCGCCGATCTGGGTCTTTCCCTTAAGCACCACCCCTGGCCAGAGGGTCACGTCCGGGGCCAGCTCCACGCTGGCCTCTAGGTAGATGCTCTCGGGAAGGATCATCCGCACTCCCTTTCGCATCCACTCCCGGCGCAAGGCCGAAAGGAGCACTCCCTCCACCCGGGCGAGTTCCTCCCGGGTGTTCACCCCCAAGGCTTCCTCCACCACGCCCTTCACCGCCACCACCCTCCGCCCCCTGGCCCGGTAGATGGCGATGAGGTCGGGGAGGTAGTACTCCCGGGCGGCGTTTTCGTTTCGCACCTCCTTGAGGGCCTGGAAGAGGAAGCCGTCAAAGGCATAGGCCCCGGCGTTCACCTCCCGGATGGCCTTGACCTCAGGGGAGGCATCCTTCTCCTCCACGTTGCCCAAGACCTCCTCCCCCTGGCGCAGGATGCGGCCGTAGCCGGTGGGGTCAGAAAGCTCCACGGTGAGGAGGGCCATCCCCGCTCCCTCCTCCACCCTTTCCAGAAGGTCCCTTAGGGTTTCCGGGCGAAGAAGGGGCGTATCCCCCTGGGTAACCAGGGTGGGGCCAGGAAAGTCCTTTAACAAGGGCTCCGCCTGCAAAAGGGCGTGGGCGGTGCCGAGCTGCTCTTCCTGCACCGCCACCTCCACCGGATAGGCCTTTAGGGCCTCCACCACCTGCTCGGCTCCATGCCCCACCACCACCACCAACCTTTGGGGTTCCAGGGCCAGGGCCGTGTCCACCGCATAGGCCAGCATGGGCTTGCCCAGGAGGGGATGGAGTACCTTGGGCAGGCGGGATTTCATGCGGGTTCCCTGCCCGGCGGCCAGGATCACATGGGCGTGCATAGGGCTATTTTAGGGCGTGGGCTAGGTGTGGTCCTGGACCACCTCGAGGCCCACCCTCCCGAGCTCCCGCACCAAAGCCCGCACCGCCTCCTTCACCCCCTCGGTGATGAGGGGGCTACCGAAGCGGCTAACCCCTGCGTAGAGTCCGTGGGCACTCCTCCTCACCTCCAGAAGCAAATCCTGGGTGAGGTCTTCTTCCTCCACGTGGGTGAGCACGTAAAACCCTTCCTCCCCCCGGGCCACCTCCAGAAAGACCGCCACCCCCCCGGGGATGGCCACGGGAGCCTTGGCAAGGGTAAGCTCCTTGGGCAGTTCCCCCCTTAACAGCGCATGGGCCACCTCGTACCTCCTTATGGGCGGCCAAGGCGTGGGATCCTCGGCCACCTTGGTGAACACCGCATGGAAGAAGGTCCGGCCCGCCTCCTTCCACTTGAGGGCATACTTGGTGCGCAGGTGGGCCTCCGGGGGCTCCTTAACTTCCACCCGGTAAAGCCCGCTCCGTTTCGCCTCCTCCAGGGCGAAGCGGAAGTACTCCTCGTGGTCGGTGGTGAGGAGGAGGTCCCCGCCCCCCATGAGCCTAGTGGAAAGCCTGCGGAAAAATCCCTCCTGCAAAAGCCGCTTCCGCTGGTGCCGCTTCTTGGGCCAGGGATCGGGGAAGTTGACGATGACCCGCCTTAAGCTTCCCGGCGGCACCAGGTTCCTCAGGGCGAAGGGGCCTTGCCCGTGGTAAAGGCGCACGTTTCCTATGCCCTCGCGCTTCAGGCGCCTATAGGCCCTCAGGACGCTGGCCGCCGAGACCTCAGCCCCCAGGATGAGCCATTCCGGATGGGCCTTGGCAAGCTCCGCGGTGAAGCGCCCGTCGCCAAAGCCCACCTCGAGGAGCAAAGGCCCTTCCCGACCAAACAGATCCGCTACCCGAGGGGGCCAAACGGGGAGTAGGGCAGGCCGCACCAGCACGAGGGGGGATTATACGGTTTTTTCAAAGCCTTTTCACAGGGTCCCTCTAGGGTAAAAGCAGGAGGTTGGGTTATGGCCCTATTTGGAAGCTTAGATTCCTTACCCCTAGAGGAGCTCCTCCAGCTCCTTGCCCAGAAGGAAGGGGCCCTGGAGATCTGGAACCTAAAGGATATTCCCTCCACCGTCATTTACCTCAAACCCGGGTTCATCCGCTCCATAGACCAAAACGGCAAGCCCCTGGAGCCTTTGGCGGCCAAGGCTCTCTTGCAAACCTTGATCCAGACCCGGCAAGGAAGCTTTGAGTTCTTCCCCGGGGCAAAGCCCAAACACAAATACCGCTTGAACTGGTCCCTGGAAAAAGTGCTACTGAGCACCATCGCCCTCCAGGACGAGTTAGAGCGCTACCGGCCCCTTCTCCCCGACCCCCGGGCGGTCTTCAAGGTCACCCCTATGGCGAAGAAGAGCCTTCCCTAAGAAAGCTTTTTGAGGAAGGCTCTGCCCTATCTGCAAAAAGGGGTCTCTGCGGAAACCTTGGCCAAAGCCCTGAAAATGCCCCTGGACCTGGTGCGTTTTTACCTCTTTCGCCTGGAACGAAAGGGCTTGGTAGAGCGCACGGGCAAGATAGAAGGGGTTCGGCCAGGCCTCTTAGGGCTGTTTCTTAAGTTTCTTAAGGGGATGGGGCTATGAAGCGCGCCGCGACACGCCCCCCAAGGCGGGTTCTGTTGGTGGACGACGAACCCATCCAGCGCCTCCTCCTCATGCGGGCCCTCGAGCCCCTAGGGGTAGAGGTCCAGGAAGCCCGCAATGGCCGAGAGGCCTTAGACCTCATCAAAGACAACCATCCCCACGTAATCCTCACCGACCTCCACATGCCTGTAATGGATGGCCTCGAGCTCACCCAGAGGATTAAGGCTATAGACCCCTTGCTCCCCGTCATCCTCCTTACCGCCGATGGGGACCGGGAGGTGCGCCTTAAGGGTATTGAGGCCGGGGCCGACGACTTTCTAAACCGCCCCGTGGATTTGGCGGAGCTCAGGCTTCGGGTCAAGGGCCATCTGGAGCGCCGGAAACTGCAAGAGAAGCTGGAGGACCTGGAAAGGGCCCTTCTCGCCCTGGTGCGGGCGGTGGAGGCCAAGGACGCCTACACCGCAGGCCACGGGGAAAGGGTGGCCCAGTACGCCCTTTGGACCGCGGAGGAGCTTGGGGCGAAGCCCGAGGAGCTCGAGGACCTCCGCATGGGAGCGCTTCTTCATGACGTGGGCAAGATCGGCATCCCCGACCACATCTTGCGGGGAGACTACGCCCTCACGGAGCACGAGTGGCGCCTTATCCGGGAGCACCCGGTGAAGGGAGACGAGATCATCCGGCCCCTAAGGGCCTACACCCGCTTAAAACCCTACGTGCGCTGGCACCACGAGAAGCTGGATGGCTCCGGCTACCCCGACGGCCTTACCCAGATACCCCTCTTGGTGCAGGCGGTGACCGCCGCCGACATCTACGATGCCTTGACCAGCGTGCGCACCTACCGCAAGGTAGCTCGGCCCGAGGAAGCCTTGCAGGCCCTGGAAAACGAGGTCCGCCAAGGACGCCTGGAGCGGGAGGTGGTCCGGGCGTTTAAAAGCGCCCTCCTTCGCAACCGGGCCCTGCGAACCGCCTAAAAGCCGTACTCCTCCCAGCGGGAGTCCACCAGGGCTTTGATCCGGGCATCCATAAGGATGCGCTCGGGCCAGGTGCGGGCAAAGCCCTCCTGGGGCAGCTTGCGGGTGCCGTCCAGCACCAAGACGGGGCCCTCCACTCCCTCCATCACCCGGGCATCCCGCTCCGGATCTATGTTGTTAAGCACAGCCCAAAGAAGCTCCTCGGGGGTAAGGAGGATGTCGTGGTCTGCCAGGAGCATCAAGCGTATGCCAGCGCTTTGCGGGGTCTTGAGGAGCCTTTCCGCCAGGGCCAGGGCCTGGCCTGGCCTCTCCTTGCCCAAAGTAACCCCCCAGATGCCCGGCCACTGCCTTTGGGCCTGGGCCTCCGGGTCCTGGGGAAGCTCGGCATGAACCCTGGGGATGAAGGGTACCTCCCCCCCCTCCTCGGGAAGCTTACGGGTACCATCTACAAGAAGCTTCCCACCGAAGGCGAAGCTCCTTGAGCTATGGTCCAGCACATCCATAGGCCCCCGAAGGAGGAGGGTATCCCGCCCGGGCAGGGCATGCTTGAGGGCTTCCAAAAGGGTTTGAAACCCCGGCCTCACCGGAACATCCCCATCCACGGCCACGATCACCTTGGCGAACATCATCTGCCCAAGCCCCAGCATCCCGTAGGCCACCTTGTAGGCCTGGCCCGGATAGGCCTTGCGCAAGGCCACGTTCACCCAGTTGTGGGCCACCCCTTCCGGGGGCATGTGGTAGTCCACCACCTCGGGAAGGATGAGGCGCAAAGGCGGCAGGAAAAGGCGCTCGGAAGCCTCGATAAGGTAGGCGTCCTCCATGGGAGGTACCCCCACGATGGTGGCGGGGTAGATGGCCCTTTTCCGGTGGGTAATGGCGGTCACGTGGAAGCGGGGATAGAGATCCACGGGGGTGTAGAAGCCCGTGTGGTCCCCAAAGGGACCCTCCTCCACCAGGGGCTCTTCCGGGTCAATGTAGCCCTCCAGCACGAACTCCGCCTCGGCGGGGACAGGAAGGTCCACGGTGACACCCCGGGTGAGCTCCAGGGGTGCACCCCGCAGGAATCCCGCCAGGTGGAACTCGCTTACCCCGGGAAGAGGGGGCAAAGGGGCGGTGGCGGCGTAGGTGAGGATGGGATCCCCCCCCAGGGCCACGGCCACCTCCAGCTTTTTCCCCAGCTTCCTGGCCTTTTCCAGGTGCTGGCGGCCCACCTTGTGGAGCTGCCAGTGCATGGCCGTGCTCCTTTTGTCCAGAACCTGCATGCGGTACATGCCCACGTTGAGCTCCCCGGTCTCCGGATCCTTGGTGATCACCAGGGGCAGGGTGAGGAAGGGCCCTCCGTCCAAGGGCCAGCACTTCAGGATGGGAAGGCGGAAGAGGTCCACTGCCTCTCCCTTCAGGATCACCTCCTGCACCGGGGCCCTCCCCACCCACCTGGGGAAGAACCCTCTAAGAAGGGGAAGCTTGGGAAGAAGGCCCATGAGGGCGGAGATCCCCCCCCTTCCCGGCTTCAACTCCAGCAAGCGGGCCACCTTCTCAGAAAGCTCGTCCAGGTCCCGAACCCCCAGGGCGAAGGCGGTGCGCTCCCGGGTGCCGAAAAGGCCGATGGCCACAGGGAAATCCTTCCCCGCCACCGTTTCAAAGAGGAGCGCAGGACCCCCCGTCTTCACCATGCGGTCGGCGATCTCCGTGATCTCCAACTCGCTGGAAACGGGTACCCTGATCCGCTTGAGCTCCCCCCGCCTCTCCAAGGCTTGGAGGTAGGCCTCGAGGTTCCTAAACACCCCCAAGCTTACCCAAAAGGGGAAAGCCGTGAGGATTGCCGCCTACACTTCCAACACCAGGTGCTCTATCCGGTGGGCCCTCGGGGTCCCGTGGACCAGGATGGCCTCGAGCCTCACCGGGAGATCGTCCCGACCCAGGAGATAGCGGGCGCTTTTCAGCAGGCGCTCCACTTTCCTAGGGGTAATGGCCTCCAAAGGACTTCCAAACGCCCCTGAGCTCCTTTGCTTGACCTCCACCAGCACGTAAATCCCGTCCTGTTCCAGAAACAGGTCCACCTCCCCAAAGGGGGTGCGGCGGTTGCGGCCAAGAAGCCGGTAGCCCCGCTCAAGAAGGTAGGCGAGCGCCAGGTCCTCGGCCCAGCCTCCTTTCACGCCTTCCTCCCCAATCCAGGGAAACCTCAGGGGGCCCACTCCTGGAAGAGCTCCCCGTCCAGGTAAAGGCGGAAGTGGGCCTCCCCCACCGCTTCGTAGGTACCCGAAACCCTCAGGCCCTCACGGCCTTCCCCCTCGTAAACCAGGTGCTCCCCCCGGTCGTCCACCAGCACCAGGCGCACCTGGCGTCCTTCCACCTCCGGGGGCAGGTTCAGGGCCAGGGTCACGGTACGGGCCTCGGGCTTAGGGGCAGGCAGAGGGCTCAAAGCCCCCACCCGCACCTCTCCCCTCGCCGCCACCCTCAGGCGCACCCCGCTTCCTGGCGGCATGGGGGTGCCGGGGGCGGGCTCCTGGGCCAGCACCGTGCCGGGCGGAGCCCCAGAGGGCACCTCCTCCACCTGGACCTGCAGGCCCATGGCGTTCAGGAGGAAAAGCGCCTCCTTCTGGCTTAAACCCGTGAGCTGGGGAAGGGGCACCGTGGGACCCAGGGAAGCACCCCGGGAAACCAGAAGCCGCACCGGGGCCCCAGGAGGCAGGGGGGTGCCAGGAGGTGGGTCGCTGGCCAGGACCGTGCCCAGGGGCTCGGGGCTTTCCACCTGGGCCACCCCGGCCAGGCGGTAGCCCAGCTCGGAGAGCCGGGCTTCCGCCTCCTCCTGGCGAAGTCCCTTGAGCTCGGGCAGAGGGTTCAGCCGGGCCTGGTTAAGGGTGAGGCGCACGGTGCGCCCCGCCCTAAGGCGGGTTCCCGGTGGAGGCTCCTGGGCCAGCACCACCTCCTTGGGCTTGGCCGGGTCGTTTCCCTCCACCACCTCCAGCCTGAGCCCCATATCCTTCAAAAGGAGAAAGGCCTCCCGGGCGGTTTTGCCCACCAGGTTCGGCACAGCGTACTCCGGAGGGTTGAAGTAGCGGTAAACCCCTTGGGAAAAAAGCCATAGCCCCAGGAGGAAGAGGAGAAGGCCCGGGGCTACCCCTAGAAGGAAGCCCGGCTGGAGGCGGGAAGGACCCCGGGCCAAGGCCCGCCGGCTAGACCCCAGGGGCCAGGGGGAAAGATAGGCCACCCCTTCCTCGGCCATGGCCAGATGCTCCGGGCCAAAACCCAAGGGAGCCAGGGCCTCGAGGGCAGCCCGGGGCGGAGCCTTACGGGCCAGGGGACGTTCGGGAAAAAAGGCGTAGTAGCGCCCGGGCTTGGCGGAAACCGCCGCCTCCACAAGCCCGAGCTCCTCTAGGCGTTTGATGGCCGCCCGGTACCGGTAAAAGCGCTCCTTGTCCTCGGGGGTGCGCACCTGGAAAAAGAAAACCACCCCGCCCTCCACCCGATAAAGGGTGATCCCCTCCTTCTCCTCGAGGGTCTCCAGCACCGGGTAGCGGTCGTCCAAGATCATGCGCCGCCGATTATACCTTGCCTTCTCTCCTCCGTTCCCGACCCATATACTCTAAAAACCCCCTTTTCGGATATTCACCTGCGTACTCACCTCACGCCACCACCCGCAACACCCGGGTGATGGGCAGACCCGCCTGCCCAAGAAGCTGGGCCACCACGCTCCAGGCCATCACCCAAGCTTCCACTTGCAGGGCCACCGCCTTCAGCCCCCGTACCCTCCCCACCGCCCCCACCAGCCCCATCGGCCCCTTCAGCAGACCAAAAACCGTCTCCAGCTCCCACCGCCGCCCCAAAAGCCTCCGGTACGCACCTCTCCCCCGCCGCCGCAGGTTCAAAAGCCGCCCCCTCCCCTTTGGCCTTCCCCGTCTCCGGTTATGCCCCGTCACCAGAAGCATCCCTCGCCTCCTCGCCAACCGAAAGTTGGCTTCCCCCTCGTAGGCCGCGTCCGCCACCACCACGGGGGGCTTCTCCCCAGGAAACCTCTCCACCCCCCAGAGCATCCCCCGCCCCACCGGGGAGTCGTGCCATGAGGCCGGGGTCACCCGTAGGGCCAGCACCTCCCCCGTGTCCAGGTCCACGAGGAGGTGGAGCTTGTACCCATAAACCCAGCCCCCATCCGAGCCCACGCCCCAAGCCGCCTCCCCATCCGACCTCTGGGCGGGGAGAAGGGTGGCGTCCATGGCCAGCACCCGCCTCCCCCGGCCCACCCGCTTCCCTCCCCGCAGGAGGGGCCAGGGTAGCTTCCGGCTCCGCTCGCTGAGGGTGGCAGAGGAGGGAACGCGCTCTAGACCGAGGCGCTTGCGGAGCCTAGGGTTGCGGGCCAGTTCCCGGCGCATGCGTTCGCTGGAGAAGCCCAGGAGGGCGCGGACCAGGTGGAAGAGAAAGAGGCTGAGGTCGGAGAAGGTCCTGGGCCTGCCGGGTTTTCTCTCCCCTTCTGGCAAGCGGGCTTGGAGCCATGCCTGGAGCAGGGGGACCAGTTCCTCCAGGGGCAGGGGTAGGATGGAAGGGGGCGTCTGGTGTTCTTCCACAGCTCACCAAGCGCCCCCTTTTCCTTTGGCTTGTCAAGGGGGTATGCATTGAATATCCGAAAGGGGGGCTCTAAAAAGTATGTGGGACGTTCTCGTGGTAGGCGGCGGCCCCTCGGGTCTTTCCGCAGCCCTTTTCTTGGCCCGGGCCGGGCTTAAGGTCCTGGTGCTGGACGGGGGCCATTCCAAGATCGCCCAGGTAAGCCGGGTCCCCAACTACCCTGGCCTGCTGGACGAACCCTCGGGCAAGGAGCTTCTAGAGAGGCTAAAAGAGCACGCCCGCCGCTACGGGGCAGAGATCCAAAGGGGCGTGGTCAAGGGAGTGCGGGACCTGGGAGGGGTCTTTGAAGTGGAAACCGAGGAGGGCGTGGTGGAAGCGGAAAGGCTTCTCCTTTGCACCCACAAAGACCCCACCCTGCCCTCCCTCCTGGGCCTTACCCGCAAGGGAGTCCACATAGAAACCGACGAGGCTGGCCGTACCAGCTATCCCAGGGTCTACGCCGCTGGGGTGGCCCGGGGCAAGGTGCCGGGACACGCCATCGTGAGCGCAGGGGACGGAGCCTACGTGGCCATCCACTTGATCTCCGACCTGCGGGGAGAGCCCTACAAGGACCACGCCACGTGATGCCCTTTTTCGCCATATCGGTAAAAGTCTAAATAGCACGGGCCAGGGATTGGCCGGGCCCCGCCCCCCACCCTGGCAAAACCAGGGTGGGGCGGCGCTACACTGGCCTACCCGCCATCATGAAGCTGGCCGTCATCCCTCCGTCCACCACCAGAATGGCCCCGGTGATGAAGCTGGCCTTCTCCGAGGCCAGGAAAAGCACTGCCTCCGCCACTTCCTCAGGCTGGCCCAGCCTCCTCAGGGCGTGAAGGTCCTCCCAGTCCCGGCGGGTCCTCTCCGGGTCCTCGGAAAGAGCGATGGCCTCCAGTACCGCCTCCGTGGTAATGGCCCCCGGGGCCACGGCGTTCACCCGGATGCCCAAGGGAGCCAGGTCCAGGGCCAGGGAACGGGTGAGGTTGACCAGCCCTCCCTTGGAGGCGTTGTAAGCGGCGTTTTCCTGCTCGGCGAAAAGCGCCTGGACCCTGGCCACGTTCACGATGGCCCCACCTCCCACCTTGGCCATCTCCCTGGCCGCCAGGGCGGAGAGGTGCATGGGGGCCGTGAGGTTCACCTCCAAGACCCTTCGCCACTCGGGGAGCTTCACGGTCAGGGCCGACCCTGGGGCGCTGATGGCTGCGTTATTGACCAGTACGTCCACCCGCCCCAGGGCATGGGCTGCCTCCTCCACGAAGCGCACCCGGTCCCTTTCCTCGGCCAGGTCCGCCTGCACGAAGAAGCCTCCGATCTCCTCCGCCACCCCCCGCCCCACGGGATGCAGATTGCAAAGGGCCACCAGGGCCCCTTCCCGGGCGATGGCCCGGCCGATACCCCGGGCCGCTCCCGTCACCAGGATTCCCTTTCCCTCAAAAAGCCCCATGGCCTCACCTTACGAGGCTTGGATCCAAGGCCGCGGCCACCTTTTCCTTGGGCAGGCTTCCCTGGACCACCTCCTTTCCCCCGCCCTTGGCCCCAAGGGCCTTAAGCCTTTCCAAAACCTCCTGCCGGCCGGGGCCCAGGGCGGCGAAGCGACCCTCGGGGGAAAGGAGCAAAAAGGTCTTCTCGCTCCAGGAAAGAAGCCTCTTGGCCAGGTCCCCCAGGACGGGAGCCGGCACCAGGAGCACCCGCTCCTCGAGGGCCCGGGGCAGGAGGGCCTCCACCAAAGCCTCCTTAAGCTCCAGGTTCTCGCCCTTTAGGGCGTACACCTCTTCCTGAAGCCGACGCACCGGTTTTTCCAGCTCCAGGGGGCTGGTGGAGAAGGAAAGGGCCAGGCGGGAAAGCAGGGCGTGCTTGGCATGGTAGTCCTCCAAAGCCTCCCACCCCGCCATGAAGTACACCCGGCTTCCCCCCTTGTACCGCTCCCACTTCAGGACCTTGATGGGGCCCGCCTGGGCACTGGTCCTCAGGTGGGTGCCCCCGCAGGCCGCCAGGTCAAAGTCCCCGATCCGCACCAGGCGCACCTGGCCCTGAACCTTGGGAGGCCGCCTTAAAGGGTAACGGGCAAGCTCCTCCTCAGAAACCCAAAAGGCCTCTATGGGGTAGTCCGCGTACACGGCGAAGTTGGCCAGGGCCTCCGCCTCCTGGAGCTTGGCCTCCTCCACTTCCTCCTCGAGGTCCACGGTGGAAACCGGGCTATCCAGGCTCACGGCAATGGTGTGGTACCCCCCGGCCCTGAGGAGGGCCTGGGAAAGAATGTGCTGGGCGGTGTGGCGCTGCATGTGGCGAAACCGCCGGTTCCAGTCAATCTCTCCCTCCACCTCCGCTCCCTCGGGGATAGGGCCGTCCACACGGTGCACCACATCCCCGAAGGCCTTGGCTTCCTCAAAGACGTAAAGCACCCGCACCTGGCCAAACTCCCTTTTCAGCACGCCCGTGTCCGCAGGTTGCCCCCCGGACTCCGGGTAAAAGAGGGTTTGAGAAAGCACGACATGGTGGCCCTGCTCATCGCTCCAAGCCCGCACCACCCGGGCCTGGAAGCGGGTGGCGTAGCTGTCCTCCTGGTAAAGCCTCATGCCCTTTAGAATAAAGAGGATGGCACCCCTGGACTGGGAGGAATGGGCAAGATGGTACGCGCAAGCCCAGCATACCCTGGCCTCTGGGAAGCGGGACCTGGAGGAAGGGGACTACGACTGGGCCAGCTTTAAGGCCCACCAGGCAGGGGAATACGCCCTTAAGGGCCTGCTACGGGGACTAGGACAGCCCGCCTTTGGTCACGCCCTGATCCGCCTGCTCCAGGCGCTGAAGGAAGCGGGCCATGAGGTCCCCGAAGCCTTGGAAGAAAAGGCGCGCACCTTAGACGCCCATTACATTCCCGCCCGCTATCCCGATGCCTACCCCGAAGGAAGCCCCTACGAGTACTACACGCGGGCCCGGGCTGAGGAGGCCCTAAGGGCAGCCGAGGGCGTTCTGAAATGGGCAGAGGAGGTTTGGCGTGGCCTCGGAAGCCCTTAGGCTGCGAATGGCCGCCTGGGAGGCCCTCCTGGAAGAGGCCCAAGCCTACGCCACAAAGGTGCGGGAAACCCTGGGAGAGGCCCGGGTTTACCTTTATGGCTCGGTAGCCCGGGGTAGCTTCAACCTGGAAAGCGACATAGACCTCCTGGTGGTCTCCCCCCATCTGCCGAAAGACCCCTTAGAGCGCTTCCTCTTCCTCCAAGGCCTCAACCCCGGGCGGGTGGAGGCCAAGGGCCTAACCCCGGAGGAGTTCGCCCAGGCCATGGCCAAGGGGGCCCTGTGGTGGCTGGAAGGAGCCTTGGAGCTATGAGGGGGGAAAGGCTCGACAAGCTCCTGGCCCGCCTGGGCCTGGGAAGCCGTAAGGAGGTGGCCCGCCTGGTGCGAAGCGGCCAGGTACAGGTGGAAGGCCAGGTGGTCAGGGACCCAGCCTTTCACGTGCCCCCAGGTGCCCGCCTCGAGGTGGACGGTGAACCCCTTGTCTTGCGGTGCCACCACCACATCCTCCTGCACAAGCCGGCGGGGTACGTGACCAGCCGGAGGGAAGGCCCTTCGGTCTACGCTCTCCTGGAAGGCTTTCCCACCCGGGACCTCTCCCCGGTGGGCCGCCTGGACAAGGACACGGAAGGGCTTCTCCTCTTCACCACCGACGGCGAGCTTCTCCACCGCCTCACCCATCCCCGGCACAAGGTGGAAAAGCGCTACCTGGTCCATCTGGAACGCCCCGCCACAAGGGAGGACCAGGAGGCCTTTAGAGAGGGCCTGGTTCTAGAGGGCACGCGGCTTCTTCCCGCGGAGCTCTCCTGGGACCAAGACCCCACCCGGGTGGAGCTGGTCCTGAGGGAAGGGCGCTTTCACCAGGTAAAGCGCATGTTCCAGGCTCGAGGGAACCGTGTCCTCTACCTGAAGCGGCTCTCCCTGGGCCCCCTCACCCTAGGGGACCTCCCCGTAGGACAGGCCCGCTACCTCTCCCAAGAGGAGGAGGAAGTCCTGTACCGGGTGGTGGGGCTTTTCGCAGACCTTTAACAGAACACCTGACATCCTCCCCGTTCTGAAGAACGGGGGTTCCTACATGGAACCTTGGAGGTTGGAGTCTGTATGAGCCGAAACCCATACCTTTACTCCACCCAGCCCCCTCCCAACGGAAGGAGCCTGGCCCCTATGGGGCCGGGCCGTGTCAGGCGGCCCATGCCGCAGCACATCAAGCGCGGCGGCAGCGATGTTGAGGCTGGCTACCACATCGGCGTTGCCCTGGTAGCCGCAGGCCACACATCGGAAGATGGCCTGCGTGGTCCGGTTGGAACGGTCAGCGTGTCCGCAGCGGGGGCAGGTGCGGCTGGTCCCTCTTGGGTCCACAAAGACCACCTGCACCCCCTTCCTGGCGGCCTTGTACTGCACGAAGTCCACCAGTTGGCGGAAGGCCCAACTGTTCAGCGTGCGGTTGAACTTTTTGCTCCCCCTCACCCTGTCCCGTATCCCGTCCAGCCGCTCAAGGGCCAGGACGGGGTTCGGGTACCGGGCCGCCAGGTCCACCAGCTGCTTGCTGACCTTGTGGTTGATGTGGGTCATCCAACGCCGCTCCTTGCTCCCTATAGCCCTCACCCGGTCGGTGCGGCGGTGGCGCTGGAGACGCTGGCGGAGGGAAGCAAACCGCTCCCGGCGGTGGCGGATGGGCTTTCCGTTCACAACCAGGCAGCCTTGGGGATGTTTTGCGGTCAAGAGGCGTGCGATCCCGAGGTCCACCCCGATGACGGTCACTTGACCGTCCCCGCTATGTACACGTCAAAACCTCCATAGGGCATAACCCCAAGGGACTTCCGCGCCTTCCTCCCCCTGCACCCCAGAGGGCAAGCGCCCAAAGGGTGAGCAGGTCCAGCCCCGCCCGGAAGAGGCTCTGTCCCAGCCTCCCGTGCTTCTTGGGCCTCACCGGACGCACCCGGTGCAGCACAAGCCCCGTCCGAAACGCCCACACGAAGGCCAGGCTCAAGGGGACCAAAAGCCGCGAAAGCCTCTCCCCCCGCGTCACGTGCGTGGCCTCCAGGTCAAATCCCCGCCCCTTCAGGGCCCCAAAGAGCCGCTCTATCCCCCACCTGAGCCCGTACACCTCCAGCACCCGGTGAGGGTCCAGGTCCGTAGCCACAATCAGCCACTCCCGGACCCCAAGGCGCAACCCCACCACCCACATGCGCCGCCCGTAGACCCAGTACCGCCGCCTGGGCACCCGGCTCTCTCCCACCTTCAGGGAGGCAAAGAGCTCCCAGGCCCGAGGGCCCGAGCCCAACCGCCACATCCGGGTGTTGGCCTTGATTCGGATGCACCGGGGGATGCCCTTCTCCTCCAGGTACCGGAACCACGCCTCCCCTATGAACTCCCGATCCGCCAGGAACCCCTCCACCCGGAGGTGGGGGAAGTGGGCCCTCAGGAAAGCCAAGGCCCTCTCCATCAGGGCGATGCGTTCGGGGGTGGAGGAGTTGCCGTCGTGGGGAAGGAAGCTCCAGAACAGGGGGACGGCCAGGCCTTGGTACAGGAAGGCCAGCATCAGGAGGTTGACCTTGCTCTTCCCCAGCTCCCACTCGGTCCGGTCCATGACCAGGAGGAGCCCTTGGGGTCGGAGGAGGGCGAAGATGAAGCGGGCATAGCCCTCCCCGTCCAGCCCCGGCCAGGCCAAGAACCGCTGGAACCTTCGGTAGGCGGAGCGGGGGTCAGGGCTGGCTATGGAGCCGAGGGAAAGAGCGAGTCTGGGGCCGCTTGTGGTGCGGGCGGTGACCAGAGCCATCACCAGGGCGGCCAGGAAGGTGAGGCGCCTGAGGTCGGCCTTCCAGTATCGCTTCAAGGCGTTGATGAGTGGGGTAAGCTGTTCCATGGGGACCACCTCCTATGGGTACCTGCCCATCCACGTGGGCGCAGGTCCATCCTAAAGGGGTGGTCCCACGTTTTGACGTGTACTGAGCCGTCCCCGTCACGGACGGTAGGGGTGTGGGGCACGCTCAGGGGCAGCATCACGAACCACTCGTCGCCCCGTCTAAAGAGCCGGGCGTCCCCCTTAACGTACTGGAGCTTGTCCCGGAAGCGGGCGGGGACGCTCAAGGGAAACCACAGGAACTCACCCTTCTTTTCCGTGGAAACCCGCAGGGCCGTGCCTACCACCTTGTAGGCGCTAACCCCCAGGCCGATGCGCTGGGTGTGTACCCTGGGTTTCCCGGCCCGCCTCTTTTTCTTGCGCAGCCCGAAGTGGCTTCTGGCAACCTGTACGGCCTCGTTCACCGCCATCCGGCAGTATTCGGAAGGCAGGCCCAAGGCTCGGATGGAGCTGTAGGTGGCGGCATGGATCTTCCCCCTGTTGGAAGTCTTGGCGCTCAGAGCGTAGTCCAGTGCCAGCTGCACCCCCTGATGGAAGAGCCCTGCGGTCCGGTCGAGCCATTCCCGCTTGGCCTTACTGGGGAAGCGCAGCTTGAGCACCACGGCTTCTGCCCTGGGCATGGAATCAGTATGCCAAGAGCCATGCGGAAGTACCGCCCTGCGGGCGGCTTTCGTTTCCTCAAGACTTGTTTTGCCTTCGGCAAAAGCAGCTCCGCATTGAAATGCGGAGCATCCACGAAAGGAGTTTTGTGATAGATTGCCCCCATGCTTCGGCGATTCGCCTGGACGCTGGCCCTGGGCCTTGCCCTGGCCCAGGGTAGCACCACCCCTGATTCCTCCCCTATCACCGCCATCCTGGTCCTGGAAGAGGACGTCATTGAAGATGGTCAGATTCTCAGCTATGTAGGTAGCCAACCCTATCCTGTGGCCACGGAGAAGGAGCTGAGAGTCCTCATCAAAAAGCTGGCCCGTGAACCCAAAAGGCCCCGCTTCATCCTGCAGGATGGGCGCTGGCGGGGGGTGGAGAAAAAGGGGCTCGCCTTTGACGAGGCCGAGGTTTTGGCCGCCTATCGCGAGGCTCTGGCCAACGGGCGCAAAAGCTTCCGCCTGCCCGTGCGCTACCTCCCGCCCACCCCAAGCCTCAAGGACCTCTACGCCCTGGGAATCCGGGAGCACCTGGCCACCGGGGAAACGGACTTCCGGGGTTCCAGCCGGGAGCGTGCCCACAACCTGCTCCTTGCCTCCAGCAAGCTGGACGGCCTCTTAATCCCCCCGGGCACCTTCTCCTTCAATCAAGCCCTGGGGCCCATCACCGAGGAAGAAGGATACAAGGAAGCCTTCGTCATCGTAGGGGACCGCACGGAGCAGGGGGTGGGGGGCGGGGTCTGCCAGGTTTCCACCACCTTGTTCCGGGCGTTTTTCCTGGCCGGGCTACCCATAAAGGAGCGCCACGCCCACAGTTACCAGGTGGCCTACTACAAACCCACGGGCCTGGACGCCGCGGTGATCCAACCCTACAAGGACCTCAAGGTGGTGAACGACACCCCGGGGCACATCCTGGTGCAGCGCTCCGTGGTGGGCACCCGGCTCCGCTTTCACCTCTTCGGCACCAAGGACCGGGAAGTGCGCTGGGAAGGCCCCTTCATCTCCGATAGGAAGCCTCCCTTACCCCCCCGGGAGATCCCGGCCCCCTCCTTACCCCCTGGCGTGCGCAAACAGGTGGACTTCGCCGCCGAGGGGGCCAGGGTAGAGGTGAGGCGCACCGTGCGCTACCGGGACGGCCGGGTGCTGGAGAACAAAGTGGTGAGCGTGTACAGGCCCTGGGGTGCCGTGTACCTGGTAGGGCCTACCCCACCTCCAGAAGCACCACCCGCTCCACCGGCACAAGGCGGTGGGGCTCCGTAACCCGGGCGGCCTCCCCCCTTTTGAGGTGCAGATACTGGCCTTGGGGCAGGTCAATGACCAACTCCCCTTCCAGAACCAGGTAAAAGGCCATATCCTGGCGTTCTTCTTCCCCCACCAGGGTATAACCCCGCACCGGCACGCCGGGCACCTCCACCTTCCCCTCCCGGGCCAGGCGCAGGAGGTGGAGCTTGAAGCTTTCCATCAGGTAACCGCCTCCTTCCTGGCGCGGCCCTTCTTCATGCGTAGCTTGAAGATGGCCCGCTGGGCCAGCTTGGCCGCTTCCGGGGAAAGGACTTCCCCAAGGGCCAAGGCCTCCGCCGCCTGGCGCTCTTCCGGGGTGAGTTCCCCAAGGAAGGGTTTCAGCTCCTCCCAGTCCTTGGGGGGTTTGGGTGGGGAAGGTTCCTGAACCTTCGCCTTGGCCTTCGCCCCAGTGCGGCTTTCTCCTGCCCTAGCGGCCTTGCGGCGGGAGGACCTCCTGCCCCTGGAAGCCAACTCCCCTGACGAGGAGGCAGCCCGGCTGGAAGCTTTGGGGGGAGGAACCAGCTTGGGGTCGTGAACCGGGCAGGCAGGGTTCATGCAGGCTCCTTCCCCCTTCTTCACCAAGGGCCAGCCGCAGGAGGGGCAGGTCTGGTCCAGAAGGGGATAGAAGGAAAGGAAATCGCAGGCGTTGTTCTCGCACTTGTAGTAGGGCTTACCGCGGCGGCTTCGCTTCTCGAGGACCTGGCTTCCGCACTTGGGGCAAGTATGCCCCGTGGGCTCGCCATCGTCCCGGGTGTAATCGCACTCGGGGTAGCCGGAGCAGGCGATGAAGCTGCCATACCGGCCCTCCTTGCGCACCAGGGGTCTTCCGCACTTGGGGCAAGCCTCCCCGATGGGCTCGGCCTCCTTTTTCCTCTCCAAAGGCTCGGTGTAGGTGCACTCCGGGTAGCCCGTGCACCCCAGAAACTGGCCGAACCGGCTTACCTTTAGCTCCAAAGGCCTCCCGCACCGGGGACAGGTCTTCTTGGGCACCTGGGAAAGCTCCCCCAGAAAGGGCTCGTAGAACTCCCAAACCACCTTGGGCCAGGGGGCTTTCCCCTCCTCCACCTGGTCCAGGCGGTCCTCCATGCGGGCGGTGAACTCGTAGGCCACCACCTGAGGGAAGCGCTCCTTGAGGTAGTGGGTCACCTGGCGGCCCAGGGGAGTGGGCAGCAGGGTGCGCCCCTTGCGCACCATGTACCCCCGCTTTTCCAGGGTTTCCAGGGTGGGGGCATAGGTGGAGGGACGCCCGATGCCAAGCTCCTCCATGGTCTTCACCAGGGTGGCGTCCGTGTACCGGGGCGGGGGCTCGGTAAAGTGCTGCTGGGCCTTGACCTCCAAAAGCTCTGCCCCTGTGCCCTCCGCCACCAGGGGCAAGGGGGGTTCCGCCTCCACCTCTTGGCCCTCATTTACCGCCTGCGCCACCCCCCCTTCATCCCCCCGCCCCCAGGCCTTCAGGTACCCCTCAAACTTAAGCACCGAGCCCGAGGCGCGGAAGGTGAAACGGGGCTTCTCCCCCTCATCTTTGAGAAGCACCACCGTCTGGTCGTAGAGGGCATCCCGCATCTGGCTGGCGACAAAGCGCCGCCAAATGAGGTCGTAAAGGCGATACTCCTCGTCGGAAAGGTACTTCCTCACGCTATCGGGAGTGCGCCGCACGTCGGTGGGGCGGATGGCCTCGTGGGCGTCCTGCACCCCCTCCTTGCGGTTCCGGTAAACCCTGGGGCCTTCCGGCAGGTACTCGAGGCCAAAGATCCTTTGAATGACCTCCCGGGCCGCTTGCAAGGCCTCCGGGGAAACCCGCACCGAGTCGGTGCGCATGTAGGTGATGAGGCCCACCGTCCCCTCGGGAAGGTCCACGCCCTCGTAGAGGCGCTGGGCGATGCGCATGGTGCGGCTTGCGGTGTAGCCCAGGCGGCTGCTGGCCGCCTGCTGCAGGGTGGAGGTGGTGAAAGGAGGCGGGGGGGATTTGCGGCGCTCCCTGGTTTCCACCTGGACCACGCGGTAGGACCGCCCCTTGACCTCCTCGGTCAAGGCCTTGGCCTGGGCTTCGTTCGCCAGGTGGAGCTTCCCCTCCTTCTCCCCCTGGCCGGCCCATAGCCGCTTGCCCTCCACCTCATAGAGGCTTGCGGGAAGGGTTCGGTCCTGGCCCAGGGCGAAAACCCCCTCCAGGGTCCAGTACTCCTCCGGGCGGAAGGCCTCGATCTCCTCCTCCCGCTCCACTAAAAGCCGCAGGGCCACGCTCTGGACCCTTCCCGCGGAGAGGGCCCGCTTGCGGAACTCCAGGGAAAGAAGAGGAGAGAGGTTATAGCCCACCAGACGATCCAGGACCCTCCGGGCCTGCTGGGCGTCCACCAGGTTCTGGTCTATGGGCCTCGGGTTTTGCACCGCCTGCCGCACCACCCTGGGGGTGATCTCGTGGAACTCCACCCTTAGAGGCTCCTTGGGATCGCGGCCCAGAAGCCTCGCCACATGCCAGCCGATGGCCTCCCCTTCCCGGTCGGGGTCGGTGGCGATGAGAAGGCGCTTTCCCTTAGCCGCCCGCCTTAGCGCCTCCACCACGGGCTTCTTGTCCTTTTTCACCTCGTAAGTGGGGGCGAAGTCCCGCCCCACATCCACCCCGAGCTCTCGTTCCGGCAGGTCGGCCACGTGCCCCAAACTCGCCCGCACCTCATAGCCGGGCCCCAGCATCTTTTGAATGCTCCTGGCCTTGGCGGGGGATTCCACCACCACCAGGGTGGAAATCCCTCCCTCCCGGGGAGTCCCGGCCCGGTCGGCATCCAGGCTGGCCGACGACGCAGGGCTCGCGCGCTGGGTATCTTTCAAGCCTTTCTCTCGTCCTTTGGTCGCCTTTCGCGCCCCCTCGGGCCGGCTCTTGCTCGGCATCGCCCCCTATTTAGGAGCCTCATCCCCCCACTTGTCAAGGCCGCTAGGCCCCAAACAACCAGGAAAACCTCGGGCAACGCCTTCCTAGCCAGAACCCTTAGGCCCCAAGTCGATGCCCGGATAAGCCCTGGGCAGAAGCCTCCTCTCCCACGCCGCTTTCAAAAGCTCCTCCCGGAAGTCGGGGTGGGCCACCTCAATAAGGGCCAGGGCCCTCTCCCTTAGGGAGCGGCCGAAGAGTTCGGCGATGCCCCACTCGGTGACCACGTAGTGCACATCGGCCCGGGTGGTGACCACCCCGGCCCCCGGCTTCAAGTAGGGAACAATGCGGCTTTGCCCCTTGGCGGTGGAGGGCAGGGCGATGATGGGCTTGCCCCCCTCGCTCCGGGCTGCCCCGCGGATGAAGTCCAGCTGGCCGCCGAAGCCCGAGTAGATGCGGGTGCCGATGGAGTCCGCCACCACCTGGCCGGTGAGGTCCACCTCGATGGCGGAGTTGATGGCCACCATCTTGCGGTTCTGGGCCACCACGAAGGGATCGTTCACGTAGTCCGCGGGGTGGAGTTCAAAGAGGGGGTTGTCGTGGACGAAGCGGTAGAGCCGTTCCGAGCCCAGGACAAAGGTGCCGATCACCTTGCCAGGGTGGAGGGTCTTGCGGGCCCCGGTGATAAGGCCCTTTTCAAAGGCCTCCAGAACCCCGTCGGAGATCATCTCCGTGTGGACCCCTAGGTCCCGCCTCCCTTCCAGGCTGGCCAGCACGGCATCGGGAATGGCCCCGATGCCCATCTGCAAGGTGGCCCCATCCTCAATGAGGCTCGCCACATGCTCCCCGATCCTCCGCTCCACCTCGCCAAAGCCCTCCCGCTTCAGCTCGGGCAGGGGCCAGTCCAGCTCCACGATGGCCGTGAAGCGGGAGACGTGGACGAAGGTATCCCCCAGGGTTCTCGGCATCCTGGGGTTCACCATGGCGATCACAATGGGGGCCGCCTCGAGGGCCGCCTTGGTGGCGATCACCTCCACCCCCAGGGAGCAGAAGCCGTGCTCGTCGGGTGGGGAAACCTGGACGATGGCGGCATCCAGGGGAAGGATGCTCCTTTTGAAAAGCCACGGCACCTGGTGGAGCATGATGGGCACGTAGTCGGCCCGGCCCTGGTTCACCGCCTCCCGGTCGGCGGGCCCCACGAAGAGGGAGCGGCGCCGGAAGTGGCCCTCCATCTCCGGGGAGGCAAAGGGATCCTCCCCCAACTGGAGGAGGTGCACGAGCTCCACGTTCACAAGCTCGTCCTTGCGATCAGCCAGGGCCTTCAGGATGGGGGTAGGGGTGGCGGCGTTTCCGGAAACGAAGACCCGCATCCCGGATCGGATGAGGGTGACGGCATCCTCGGGGGAAGTCAGCTTCTTGCGGTAGCTCATTCCAGGTGGCCTCCTTTCTGGCCCAGGAGGAGGTAAGCCCCTTGCCGGAGCTCGGGAACCCCCAAGGGATCCTCCTCCACCTCCAGGAGAAAGGGCAAAAGGGTGGCGGTGAGGGCGTGGCTGCTGGTACGGGGCACCAGGGCGGGAACGTTGGGGAGGCAGAAATGGGTAATGCCCATCTCCTGGTACACCCCCACCCGGCTGGTTTCCGCAATCCCCCCCTGGTCGATGGCGAAATCCAGGAGCACAGCCCCCGGGCGCATGCGAGAGAGCAGGGCCCGGCTTAGGAGGAAGGGGGCCCTCTCCCCAGGCACCGCCACCGCCCCCACCAGGACGTCGGCAAAGGCGGCGTACCGCTCCAGCCGGCTTTGAGTGATGAGGGCGGCAACCGCCCCCTTGGCCTCCTTGGAGGCTTCCTCCAGGGCGGAAAGCTCCTTGTCCAGGAGATAGACCGAGGCCCCCATTCCCAAAAAGGAGCGGGCCGCCGCCCTTCCCAAAACCCCCGCCCCCAGGATGACCACATCCGCAGGGGGAATCCCCGGCAGCCCGGAAAGAAGCACCCCGGGACCAAAGGGAGCCTCCAGAAGCCTCCCGGCGATCTGGGGGGCCAGGCGGCCTGCGATCTCGCTCATGGCCTTGAGCACGGGGCGCCTCCCCCCGGCTCCAATGAGTTCGTAGCCGATGGCGGTCAAACCCTTTTCCGCCATGGCCTCCACCAGGGAGGATTCCGCCACCGCCAGGTGCATGAAGGCCATGATGGTGGCTCCGGGCCGGAGCAAGGCGATCTCCTCGAGGGTGGGCCTTCCCACCTTCAAGACCACCTCCCCACGGCCAAAGGCTTCCTCCCGGCTCACCAGCCGGGCCCCGGCCTCCTCGTAGGCCCCATCGGGGAAGCCCGCCCGCTCCCCCGCCCCCCGCTCCACATAGACCCGGTGGCCCCTCTCCACCAGCTCCCGCACCCCTTGGGGGGTAAGGGCCACCCGCCCCTCCCGCACCTCCCCGAAGGGGGGTTGGGTCTTGACCACGGCTTGCTCCTTGGGTAGGCCAAACTCCATACCCGCCTCCTCGCCTCTAGCTTAAGGTCCTGCCTCAGGGCGGATGTCCTTTTCCTTCTCATGAAATCCCACCCTAGGCTTTTTTCGTGGATACCTTCGCCGACTGGCTCTTCGTGGTCCTCTGGGGGGCGGGGGTGCTCCTCACCCTGGTGCCCTTCGTCCCCGCCACCCTCCTGATCCTGGCGGCCGCCCTCCTCCACGAGGCCCTGGTGGGCTTCCGGGAGCTTTCCCTGGGCCTGTGGCTGGCCCTGGGCGTCCTGGCCCTTCTGGCCATGAGCCTGGACAACCTCGCCACCCTCGTGGGAGCCAGAAGGTACGGGGCCGGGCGGGCAGGGCTTTGGGGGGCCTTTCTGGGGGGAATCCTAGGCCTTTTTCTGGGTGTCCTGGGGGTGCTGATTCTTCCCTTCCTCCTGGCCTGGCTCTTTGAGTACCTTTCGGGAAGAAGGCCGGAGGAAGCCCTTAAGGCCGCCTGGGGCACCCTGGTGGGCCTCATGGGGGGCGTGGTGGCCAAGGCGATCGTCCACGTGGCCATGGGGATCCTGGTGATCCGGGCCATCTTCTGATGGCACCCCAACCTGGCCAAACCAGGTTAGGGGCCCCCGGCGGTACTACCCCAGTGCAAGGTATGCTTTTCCCCATGGACCTGGTCTTCGTCACCCGCGAGGGGTGCGGCCTTTGCGAAAAGGCGGAAAGGGCCCTCTGGACCCTGGGAATACCCTATGTGCGCCGGGATGTGGACCAAGACCCCGGGCTTTTCCGCCTCTACACCTTCCGGGTACCCGTGCTCCTCCTGGGGGAAGAGGTGCTTTTGGAAGGAGCCTTTGGCGAGAAAGACCTGCTGGCCCTGGTGGAGCGCTGGCAGGAGTCCAAGGGAGGTGAGGCATGAACCCCACCATGATCCAGATCGGCCCCTTGCGCATCCAGTGGTACGGCTTCCTCCTGACCCTGGCCATCTTCATCGGCTTTGAGCTGGCCAAGCGCCGGCTTAGGGCCTGGGGGCTGGATGCCGACAAGTTTGAAACCGTGGCCCTTTGGGCGGTGGTGTGGGGAGTGGTGGGGGCCAGGCTGGGCTACGTGCTCACCTCCCCCAGCTACTTCCTGCAAAACCCCGTGGAGGTCCTGTACATCTGGCAGGGGGGCCTCTCCTTCCACGGGGCCATTCTGGGCGGGGCTTTGGTCTTCTTCTACTTCCATAAGCGAAAGGGCTACCCCCTCTGGCCCTACCTGGACGCCGCCACCCCGGGGGTGGCCTTGGGCATCATCGCCGGCAGGATCGGGAACCTGATGAATGGCTCGGATACCGTGGGGCGCCTCACCTCCTTGCCCATCGGCTTCACCTGGCCGGAGTGGGCCAAGGGCTTCCCGGGAATCTGCCCTGGCATAGAGGACATCTCCCAGGTGTACCGGTGCGCGGAGCTCCTCCGGGGCCCCGTGCACCTCACCCAGATCTATGGGGCCCTGGTGGGCCTCATCCTTCTGCCCCTCTCCTACTACTGGCTTCGCAAAAAGCCTTTTTACGGGTATGCCTTCTGGAACTTCATCCTCTGGTACAGCGTGCTCCGCTCGGTCCTCGAGGAGCCCTTCCGGCTGAATCCCCTGTGGCTTCCCGTGTACCGCAATGACGAGCTGGGCATCGGCCTCTTCACCGCCACCCAGGTGGTGAGCCTGCCCCTCATCCTCCTTTCCTGGTACATGCTCCGCCGGCTGGGGAAGGGCCCCGGTTAAGATAACCCCATGGAGCTTCCGCCCCGCAAGGACTCCCTCAAGTGGAGCACCTATCCGGAAGATGTCCTGCCCCTGTGGGTGGCGGACATGGACTTCCCCGTGGCCGAACCCATCCGCCGGGCCATAGAGGAAAGGGCCAAGGGGTTCTTGGGCTACCCGCCCCGGGAAGGGGACCTGGAGCTCAAGGCCCTCATCCTGGAACAAACGGGCTTGGAAGGCGAACTGGCCTTCATGCCCGGGGTGGTGGTGGGGCTCTACGGGGCGGTGGCCGCCTTCACCGCACCCGGGCAGGGAGTCTTGACCCAGGTGCCCATCTACCCGCCCTTCCTCGCCGCCATCCGGGAACAGAAGCGCACCATCTTGGCGAATCCCTTGCGGGAAACGGAGGAAGGGTACCGGCTGGACCTCGAGGGCCTGGAGCGCCTGGCCTACGCCAGCAGGCTCCTCCTCTTCTGCCACCCGCAAAACCCCACGGGAAGGGTCTACAGCGAGGAGGAGCTTTCCGCCCTGGCCACCATCGCCCGCAAGCACGACCTCATCGTGGTTTCCGATGAGCTCCACGCCCCTTTGACCTACGAGAAGCCCCACGTGCCCCTGGCCCGCTTCCTCCCCGAGCGCACCCTCACCCTGCTGGGTCCGGGAAAAGCCTACAACCTGGCTGGGCTGCCCATAGGGGCGGTGGTGGGGCCTAGGCCCCTGGTGGAGGCCTTCAAGCGCCACCTGCCCCACACCTTTCCCAACGTGTTGGCCATGGCCGCCTGGAAGGCCGCCCTGCTGGAGGCTGGGCCCTGGCTTCGGGAAACCCTAGCCCGGCTTAGGGCCAACCGCGACCGGGTGGCGGCCTGGGCCAAGGAGGTGGGCCTCGGGCACTTCCCCCCGGAGGGCACCTACCTGGCCTGGTTCAAAACCCCCATTCCCCAGGCGGCCTCCTTCTTCCTCAAGGAGGCCCGGGTGGCCCTGAACCCCGGGGAAAACTTCGGGGAAGGATACGACCGCTACGTGCGCCTCAACTTCGCCACCTACCCCGAGGTGCTGGAGGAAGCCCTGAAGCGCCTTGCCGAGGCTCTAAAGAAAGTGTAAACCCCCCGGGGACGTTCCCCGGGGGGAAGGAGCTTCCGGGCTTACTGGACCACCTCGATGGGGATCCGCTTGGCCCGAGCCTCGGCCACCTTGGGCAGGGTGAGGCGCAGGATCCCGTGGCGGAACTCCGCCTTGGCCTGGGAGGCATCCACCTCCACGGGGAGGGTGAAGGTGCGCACGAAGGAGCCGTGAGGGATCTCCTGCAGGTAGTAGCGGCGCACCTTAACCTCCTCGGCGGGCTTCACCTGGCCCCGTACGGTGAGCTTGCTCCCCTCGAGGCTCACCTCCAGGTCCTCGGGAGCCAGGCCCGGCACCGCCATCTCCAGGACCAAGGCCTCGTCGGTCTCGTAGAGGTCGGCCGGAGCCACGTAGGTGGCCACGGGCCGGGCAAAGTCGCCCAGGACCTCCTCAAAGAGCCGGTTGGCCTCCTCCAGGAGGGAGAAAGGACCCCAGGTACGGAAGGGAGTGATCTCCGCAGGACGCACATCCCTACGAACCAGGGCCATACCTATCACCTCCCTTTTCACTTATATCACCTGCGCGCCTTCTTGTCAAGTACCTTTAGGCTTATGCACCTACCCTTGCGCCCCCTATAATTAAGGGTATGGAGATCCCTCCTGAGGCTGTCTTGGTGGACACCCGGCCCAGGGCCGCCTACGAGGCAGGCCACCTGCCAGGCGCCCGCCACCTGGATCTTTCCGTCCCCAGGCTCCGCCTGCGGGAAGAGGCGGAGCTTAAGGCCCTCGAGGCCGGCCTCACCGACCTCTTCCAGGAACTTGGCTTACGAAGCCCGGTGGTCCTCTACGACGAGGGGCTCACCAGCCGCCTTTGCCGCACGGCCTTCTTCCTGGGCCTTGGGGGGCTAGAGGTGGAACTTTGGACGGAGGGCTGGGAACCCTACGCCACCGAACGGGAAGAGCCCAAGCCCGAGCGCTCGGATACCCTAGCCCGCCTCCGGCGGGACTGGCTCCTCACCGCGGACGAGGCGGCCAGGCACCCTCTTCTTTTGGATGTGCGAAGCCCCGAGGAATACCAGGGCAAGGTCCACCCCCCCTGCTGCCCCAAGGGGGGACGGATCCCGGGGAGCCGGAATGCCCCCCTGGAGCTTTTCCTGGAGCCGGACAAGGTGCTAAAGCAACTCGGCCTGGAGCCGGGACAGGAGGTGGGGGTCTACTGCCACTCCGGGGCCCGGAGCGCCGTGGCCTTCTTCGTGCTGAGAAGCCTCGGGGTGCGGGCCAGGAACTACCTGGGCTCCATGCACGAGTGGCTGCAGGAAGGGCTTCCCACCGAGCCATGAAGGTGTACGGCCTGAGCGTGGGCCCCCTCCAGGAAAACACCTACCTGGTGGAGGGGAAGGAAGGAGCGGTGCTCATTGACCCCGGGGACGAGGCGGAAAGGATCCTGGCCCTTTTGGAGTCCACGGGATTAACCCCCAAGGCCATCCTCCTCACCCACGCCCACTTTGACCACGTGGGAGCGGTGGCCCCCTTGGTGGAGGCCCTCTCCCTGCCGGTCTTCCTCCACCCCCTGGACCTTCCCCTTTACCGGCATGCGGCGGAAGTGGCCCGCATGTGGGGCCTCGCCATCCCCGACCCTCCCCTCCCGGTAGAGCCTCTGGAAGAGGGGCAGGTCCTTTACGGCTTCACCGTCTGGCACCTTCCCGGCCATAGTCCCGGCCATGTGGCCTTCATCCATCCCGGCGAGGCCGGGGAACCCCCCCGGGTTCTTTCCGGGGATCTCCTCTTCCAAGGGAGCATCGGCCGCTACGACCTGCCATGGGCAAGCCGGGAGGACCTTTTCCGCTCCTTAAAGCGCCTCCTCACCCTGCCCCCGGAAACGGAGGTCTACCCGGGGCACGGACCCCCCACCACCCTGGCCCTCGAGGCCAAGACCAACCCCTTCCTCCTCGGGTTAGAATGGGAAACGTGAACGGGGCGGATGCTCCCCACAGGGGACAGCTTGAGGCGCTCAAGGCTCTTTATGACCTGCAGGAAAAGGACCTGGAGATAGACCGATTGCAGAAGGAGGCGGAAACCCTTCCCGAGGACCTGGTTTCCGTGAAGGCCCAGGTGGAGGCCCTGGAAGACCGGCTTGCCGAGCTCCTGGAGCGCCAGGCAGAGCTCCGCAAGGAGTACAACCGCCACAGCCTGGACATCGAGGACCTCACCGCCAAGGAAAAGCAGGCGGAGGCCGAGCAGCGCCAGGCCCAAAGCGCCCGCGAGCAAACCCAATACGAAAACCGCATCCAGCAGATCAAGGACCGCATCAAAGAGCTTCTGGAGCTCTCCACCCCCATCATGGAGGCCATGGAGAGCCTGGAAAACGAGATCCAGGAGGTGGAAGCCCAGCTGGCGGCCTTAAGGCCCCACCTGGAAGAACTCTTGGAGGCCAACCGGGTGCGGGTGGAGGCCCTAAAGGCCGAGATTGCCGTCAGGCTGGAGGAACGCTCCCTGATGGCCCAGGCCATCCCTGCCCCTGTCCTGAAGGAGTACGAGGCCATCCGCCGGGCCCGGAAGGGCACCGGCATCGCCCGCATGCACCGCCAGGGCCAGGTCTTCCGTTGCGAGGGGTGCAACGTGGTCCTGCCCACCCACGTGGCGCAAAAGGTGGTCCAGGGGCAGCTGGTGCGCTGCCCCTCCTGCGGCCGGCTTCTCTGGAAGGGGGAGGGTTAGGCCAGGCGAGCCTCGAGGGTGATTTCCTTCACCCCCCCCAGGGCCCGGGAGACCGGGCACCCTTCCTTGGCCGCCTGGGCGATCTCCTGGAACTTCTCTGGGGTTATCCCCGGCACCTCCGCCTCGGTGATGAGCTCAATCCGGGTGATGGTGGGCTTCCCCTCCACCATCTCCAAGTGCACCCGGGCCTCGGTGGAAACCCGCTTGGGGGGAAATCCCTCCCGTTCCAGCGAGGCCGCCAGGGCCATGGAGAAGCACCCCGCATGGGCGGCGGCGATGAGCTCCTCGGGGTTCGTCCCCTCCCCCTCCTCAAAGCGGGAGGGATAGGAGTAGGCCCCCTGGAAGGCCTGGCTTTCTAGCTCCATAACCCCCTTTCCCTGCCTAAGCCCGCCTTCCCATACCGCCTTCGCCTTACGAACTGACATAATACCCTCCTTCCCCCAAAGCTTACCCCATGCCCAAAGGCCCTTTGGGCATGGGGACACAAACTCCAAGGCGCCTTAGCCCCCGCCCCCCACGGCGCTGGCGATGTGGCCGTAGTAGGCCATAAAGCCGGTAAGGAAGGCCCCCAGGGCCATCAGGGCCAGGACCAAAGCCCCGAGGTAGGCCCAGGTGCGCCGGGCCTCGGGGCGGCTATAGGCGTAGAAGAGGATCCCGAGGCTGGCGAGGCCCGCCGCCCCCCACATGAGGGCGGTGAGGGGCGGGTTCCGGGTGAGGCCGAAGTCCAACACCGCCCGCGCTCCCTGGAGGAGGTAAAGCCCGAGGAAAAACGAAGGCCAGGCCAGGGCTTTAAGCTCCAGGCCCTGGTAGAGGTAAAAGCCGGCGAGGACCATCATGAAGGCGAAAAGCCCCGTGGCCACCCCGAAAAGCTCCGTGTACTGGGGCACCGGACGGCCCGCCCAGTCGGTCCAGTAGAGCTGGGCCACCGCCCCAAGGGCAAAGACCCCAAGGGTGAAGAAGAGGGGACCGTAAAGCCGGCCCAGGGCCTTCTCGTCCCCACCCCGGGCCACGGCGAGCAAGTAGGCCACCCCCGAGACCCCGGCCGCCGTGACCAGGCCTAAAACGAAGACCAGCGGGTTGTAGCTTCCCATATCCCTTCACCTCCCAAGCTCAGGATAGCCCTCACCCTCCAGGACAAATGCCCCCCCTTAGGATGGAAAGGTGCTCTTCCTCTTCGTGGACGGCCTGGGCCTGGGGGAGGCCTTGGAGGACCTTTTCCCCCTTCTTTTGGAGCTTTCCCCCAGGGCCCTGGACGCCACCTTGGGGGTGGAGGGCCTGCCCCAGTCGGGCACGGGCCAGACCACGCTCCTCACCGGAGTCAACGCCGCCAGGCTCCTAGGCCACCACCAGGGGCCTTTCCCGAGCCCCAGGCTCAGGCCCCTTCTCCGGCAAAGCCTTTACGCCTGGGCTAAGGAAGCCGGCCTCAGGGTCCTCCACGCCAACGCCTACCGCCCGGAATACCTGAAGCGGGCTACGGAGGGAAGAAGGCTTCTTCTTTCCGCCTTCGCCCAGGCGGCCCTCCTGGCAGGCCTCCCCCTTCTGCCCTTGGGCCATTCCCTGGCACTCCCTCCCGCCTTCTGGGAGGATCCCCACGGGGTGGGGGCCAGAATGGCGGCCTTGACCCGAAGTTTCGACCTGGTGGTCCTGGAGTACTGGGCCCTGGACCTGGCTGCCCACCGCCATCCGGATACCCTTCCCGAGCGCTTCCACGAGCTCTCCCTGTTCCTGAAGGGCTTCCTGGAGGAAGGGGGCACCCTCCTCCTCACCTCCGACCACGGGAATGCCGAGGAGCCCTGGCACTCCAAGCACACCCGAAACCCCGTACCCCTGGTGTATACCGGGAAAACCCCCTTCTGGCCGCAGGACCTCGTGGGGGTGTTTTCCTGGCTGCAAGTGATTATCACTTCTAAACTTACAAAATCCGACCGGAATACTTGACTTTAATCCCCCCTTGGGGTAAAGTCCCCAGGCAGAGGGCGCCCTCAGCCCCGGGGAACCCCCTGGGGAAGCAGGAAGGAGGCGAGATGCAGCGTAGAAAGCTTGTTACCCTGATGGGCATCATGGCTTTAGGACTGGGCTTCGCTCAGGCTCAAACCCTAACCCTCTACTCCGGGCGGGGGCAGAGCCTGGTGGAGCCCTTGGTGAAGCAGTTCCAGGCGGAGACCGGCATCCGGGTCCAGGTGCGCTACGGCACGGATGCCCAGATCCTGGCGGCCCTGCAGGAGGAAGGAAGCCGTTCCCCGGCGGATGTCTTCTGGGCCAACACCGCGGGCGCCCTGGGCCAGGCGGCCAGCAAAGGCCTCTTAAGGCCTCTGGGGGACACCCTCCTTAGGCAACCCGTAGCCTTCGTGCCCGCCTCCAAGGCCTGGGTGCCGGTGACCCTGCGCCTGAGGGTGCTGGCCTATAACCCCCAGAAGTTTAAGCCGGAAGAGCTTCCCGCAAGCATCCTGGACCTCCCCCGCTTCGCCCAGGAAAAGGGCCTGGTGGGCAGGGTGGGCTGGACCCCCACCTACTCCAGCTTCCAGGACATGGTGGCGGGGATGATCGCCCTCTACGGGGAAGGCAGGACCCGGGAATGGCTTTCCGCCATGAAGGCCCTAAACCCCAAGAGCTACGCCTCCAACCCCGCCATGCTGGACGCCATCCGCGCCGGGGAGATAGACCTCGGCTCCACCAACCATTACTACGTGGTGCGCTTCCGCCGGGCCGGGTACAACCTGGGGCTCCACTACTTTAAGGATGGGGACGTCGGCAACCTGGCCTTGGTCACGGGAGCGGGCATCCTCAAGAGCTCCAAGAACCTGGTGGCCGCAAACCGCTTCCTCACCTACCTGCTCTCCCCCAAGGGGCAGCAGTACTTCGCGGGCACCGTGGGGGAATACCCCTTGGTCAAGGGAGTGGTGGCCGATGCCCACCTCCTGCCCCTCGAGGAGGCCCTGGCGAAAAGCCCCAAGCTGGACTTTGAGAAGCTCCCCCTGGACCAGGCCCTAAGGCTCCTAAGGGAACTGGGGATTCTCTAGGACCACCCCCTCCCCCCGGATCCGGGGGCGAGCGCCGAAGCCGAAGATGACCAGCGCAAGAAGGCTCCACCAACTTCCCGGGCTCCTGCCCTTCCTGGTGCCCGCCCTCCTCACGGGGGGCGGGGTGGCCCTTCCCCTCCTCTACCTAGCCTTAAGGGCCCTCGAGGCCGATCCCGAAACCCTTCGGGATATCCTCCTTCGCCCCAAGAACCTGGAGCTGGTGAAGAACACCCTTTCCCTCCTCCTCGGGGTCCTCCTTTTCACCACCCTCATCGCCCTGCCCCTGGCCTTCCTCACCACTCGCACCGACCTCAAGGGGAAGCGCCTCTTCTCCATCCTCCTCACCCTGCCCCTGGCCATCCCCGGCTACGTGGGAGCCTACGTGATCCTTTCGGCCACGGGGCCCGGGGGGGTCCTCCCCCTGCCGCGCCTCGAGGGGTACTGGGGAGCGCTTTTGGTCCTCTCCCTCATCACCTACCCCTACCTCTTTCTGGGTTTGCGGGCTGCTTTTTTGGGGCTGGACCCCAGCTTGGAGGAAGCTGCCCGAACCCTTGGGGTGGGACCCTTAAGGACCTTTTTCCAAGTGGTCTTTCCGCAACTCCTCCCCGCCCTCCTTTCGGGTTACCTGGTGGTGGGCCTCCACGTCCTGGGGGATTTCGGCACCGTGAGCCTCCTTCGCTACGAAACCTTCTCCTACGCCATTTACCTTCAGTACAGCGCCGCCTTTGACCGGGTGTACGCCGCCTGGCTGGCCCTTTTCCTCCTCCTCTTTACCGGAGGGCTTCTCCTTTTGGAAGGCGCCTTCCTCCGCCGCCTTAGCCTGGCCCGCACGGGAAAGGGTAGCGGGAAAAAGGCCAGGTCCGTGCGCCTGGGCAGGTTCACCCCCTGGGCTTACCTCCTACTCCTCCTCCCCGTCCTCCTGGCCCTGGTCCTCCCCCTCTATGCCCTTTTCCACCTGGCAAGCCGCTTTCCCCGGGAACACCTCACCGGGCTTTGGGAAGCCCTCTCCCACTCCGCCATGGCCGCCATCCCCGCCTCCTTTCTGGCGGTGGGCATGGCCCTGCCCATCGCCTACCTGGCGGTGCGCTACCCCTCGCCGGCCTCCCGCTTCCTGGAAAGGCTGGGCTATCTGGGCTACACCATTCCCCCCTTGGCCTTCGCCCTGGCCTGGATCTTCTTCAGCCTGAAGAGCCTTCCCTTCCTTTACGGGACCCTACCCCTTCTCATCCTGGTTTTGGCCTTCCACTTCCTGGCCGAGGGCCTGGGACCGGTGCGGGGAGCCCTTTACCAGGTGCCAAGGCGCCTCGAGGAGGCAGCCAAGACCCTGGGGGACACCCCGGCGCGGGCCTTCTTCCGCGTCACCTTTCCCCTCCTCTGGCGGGGAGCGGTGGCGGGAGGGGCCTTGGCCTTCATCGGGGCGGTGAAGGAGCTTCCCCTCACCCTGCTCCTGGCCCCCATGGGCTATAGCACCCTCTCCACCCGGGTTTTCGGCTACACTCAGGAAGCCATGTTCGCCGAGGCCGCTCCCTTTGCCCTTCTCATCGTCCTGCTCTCGGCGGCCTTCGTGGGGGTGTTGCTTTGGAGCGAGCGCCGCTTCTGACACTTGTGGGCATCGCCAAGCACTTCGGGGAGCACGAGGTGCTTAAGGGAATCGACCTCGAGGTCTACCCCGGAGAGATCCTGGCCCTTTTGGGGCCCTCGGGCTGCGGCAAGACCACCCTCTTAAGGGTGGTGGCCGGGTTGGAGAGCCCGGATAGGGGGCGGATCTTCCTGGAGGGCAGGGAGATCACCCTCCTGCCCCCGGAGAGGCGGGGCATCGGCTTCGTCTTCCAGGACTACGCCCTCTTCCCCCACCTCACCGCCTTGGGCAACGTGGCCTTCGGCCTTAAGGGGAAAGACCGCCACGAGAAAGCCAGGAAGGCCCTGGAGCGGGTGGGCATGACCCTTTTCCAGGACCGCAAGCCCGGGGAGCTTTCCGGGGGGCAGCAGCAGCGCATCGCCCTGGCCCGGGCCCTGGCCCCGGGGCCGAAGCTGGTCCTCCTGGACGAGCCCTTTTCCAGCCTGGACGCCAGCCTCAAGGCCAGCACCCGGGAGGAGGTGCGGAAAATCCTCAAGGAAACAGGCACCACCGCCCTCCTGGTCACCCACGACCAGGAGGAGGCCCTCTCCTTCGCCGACCGCCTGGGGGTGATGCGGGGAGGAAGGCTAGAGCAGGTGGGCACCCCCGAGGAGGTCTACCTAAGGCCCAAGACCCCCTTCGTGGCCCAGTTCCTTGGCCGGACCAACCTCCTTTCCGGGGAGGGGTTCGGCCGGCATGCGCAAACCTGCCTGGGCCCCGTGCCCCTGGCCGAGCCCGCCCATGGCCCCCTCCTCCTTTCCCTGCGCCCGGAGGCCCTCAAGCTTCTTCCCCAAGAGGCCCAGGAGGGCACCTTGGGCCAGGTGGTGGCCCGGGAGTTCAAGGGGCACGACCTCACCTACCGGGTGCGCCTCCTCTCCCCGGAGAAGGAGATTCTGGTGCAGGAGGGACCGGAAAGCCCCTTCCGCGTGGGGGACCGGGTGCGGCTAAAGGTGGTGGGGAAAGGGGTGGCCCTCGAGGGGCATCCCTCCAAGACCCCCGTAGGCGCGGACTAAGCTGGGCTTGTGCGCCGCATCCTCATCCTTACCGAGTACGACGGTACTCACTTTGCCGGGCTTCAGCGCCAGCGAACAGGCCTTCGCACCGTGCAAGGGGAGCTGGAAAGGGTCTTGCCGGGAATCGGGGCCCTGCCCAAGGCGGTGGCCGCAGGCCGCACGGACGCCGGGGTGCATGCCCTGGCCATGCCCTTCCACTTTGACCTCCTAAGCAGGATTCCCACGGAAAGGATCCCCGAGGCCCTGAACCGCCTCCTCCCCGAGGACCTGAAGGTGATCGCCGCCAAGGAGGTGGCCCCGGACTTCCACGCCCGCAAGGATGCCCTTTGGCGGGCTTACCTTTACCGCATCCTCCTAAGGCCCCACCCCTCCCCCCTCCTCCGCCACCGGGCCCTTTGGCTACGCCATCCCCTGGACCTCGCCGCCATCCGGGAGGCCCTCTCCTTCCTACCGGGCCGGCACAACTTCCTGGGCTTCGCCAAGGAGGAGGTGCGGGCAGGGGAAAGGGAGCTTTACGAAGCCCGCATGGAGGAGGTGGAAGGGGAAGCAGGTAGGGAGCTTCGCTTCTACTTCCGGGGCCAGAGCTTTCTGAGGGGCCAGGTGCGGGGGATGGTGGGAACCCTCCTCGAGGTGGGCCTGGGCAAGCGCTCCCCGGAGAGCATCCGGCTCATCCTGCAAACCCAGGACCGGGGCCAAGCGGGCCCCTCGGCACCACCCCAGGGGTTATATTTCCTCGAGGCCGCCTATCCCCCGGAAAAGCTATCCCCTCGGTAGACCGGGGGGCCCACCCTGGCTTTGCCAGGGTGGGGTGGCATCAGAGACGGCTCCTTGGGTCCAAAGCATCCCGAAGCCCATCCCCCAGGTAGTTAAAGGCCAAGACGGTGATGAAGATCATGAACCCCGGGGGCAGGGCCAGCCAGGGCGCGGTGAAGATGTACTCCTGGGCGTTCGTCAGCATGTTGCCCCAGGTGGCCACGGGGGGCTGGATGCCGAAGCCCAGAAAGGAAAGCGCCGCCTCGGTGAGGATGGCCCCGCCGATCTGCAGGGTGGCCTGCACGATGAGGGGCGCCAAAGTGTTTGGCACCAGGTGCCGGAACATGATGCGGGCGTCGCTTGCCCCCAAGGCCTGGGCGGCGGTGGCGTAGTCCTGCTCCCTTAGGGAAAGGATGTTCCCCCGCACCAGCCGGGCCGTGCCCAACCAGCCGAAGAGCACCAGGATGGTGATGATGATGAAGACGCTGGCCGCATCGCCAAAAACCCCCTGGGCCCACTGGCCCACCTTCACCCCGGGGTCGCGCAACAGGGCGGAAAGCACCAGAAGAAGGGGCAGGGTGGGAATGGTGAGCATGAAGTCAATGAGGCGGCTTATGGCCACGTCCAAATCCAGGCGGATCTCCCCCTTAAGCCCATACCATGCCGCCCAGAGCACCAGGGCCAAGACCAGGCCAAAGCCCAGGTAACTCCCCACGCTTCCCGTCTGGATTCCATCCTCAGCCAAGGCCCAGGCGATGGAAAGGGCCAGGTACAAGACCCCGTAGTAGAGGAACCAGGAGAACACCCGCCACAGGGCAAAGCTCCAGGGATAAAACCCTTCCCGCTCCCGCCTTAAAGGCCCCAGGTAGAATCGCAAGGGCCGGCCCGAGAAGTACCCCGCCAGGGTACCCATAATGGTACCCAGGATCACGCTGGAAAAGGCCACGGCAAAGCCCACCAAGAGGGAGATGCGGGAACCATAGATGATGCGGGAAAGCACATCGCGCCCCAGGTCATCGGTGCCCAGAAGGTGCTCCCGGGAAGGAGGGTTGAAATAGTACTGGCCTACGTCCTCCCCCGTAGGCTGGGCCGTGGGATCGTAAGGGGCAATCCAAGGGGCAAAAATGGCCATCAGAATCAGGAAAATGATAACCACCAACCCAGCCATGGCCATCTTGTGCCGCCGTAAGCGGCGCCAGAAGAGGCCGAAGAAGGTCCGGGGCTTGGCTTTCAAAGCTTGCGTTGCCATGATGCACCTCTAGCTGTAGCGGATGCGGGGGTCCACCACCGCATAGGCCAGGTCCGCCAACAGGTTAAAAAGCGCGGTCATCAAGGCCAGGAAGGCCAAAGCCGCCATGGCCACGTTGTAATCCTTCTCCACCAGGGCGTCAAAAATGGCCCGCCCCATCCCGGGGTAGCTGAAAATGGTCTCGGTGATGGTGGCCCCGCCCAAAACCCCGGGAATGGCCAGACCCACCAGGGTCACGATGGGGATAAGGGCGTTCCTGAGGGCGTGCTTGTAGAGCACCACCCGCTCGGCCAAGCCCTTGGCCCGGGCGGTGCGGATGTAGTCCTGGGAAAGCACCTCCAGCAAGGAAGCCCGCATGAACCGGGTCCACTCCGCCATCTGCAAGGAGGAAAGGGCGATGACCGGCAGGATGAGGTGCCAGGCCCATTGCCCCAGGAAGTACCAAAAGCTTATCGCCCCCGAGCGCACATCCTCCCAGAGCACCCCGGGCACCCCCCCGGTGGGGAAACGGGGGAAGCCCGGGATGTGGTCGGGTAACCAGATGGCGAAGAGGTAAAGGAGCAGGATGCCCAGGAAGAAGACAGGCATGGAAAACCCCACGAAGGAGAAAAAGGTGATGACGTAATCCGCCAGGGAGTACTGGCGCACGGCGGAGAAGATGCCCACGGGGATGGCCACCAGGAGGGCCAGGGTCAGGGCCAAGCCCGAGAGGAGGAGGGTCTTGGGCAAGCGCTGGACGAAGATGTACTCCGCCGCAGGGATGCCGTAGGTACGGCTATAACCGAGGTCCCCCCGCACCGCCCGGGAAAGCCACTTGAAGTAACGGATATGGAGGGGCTGGTCCAGGCCGTAGGCCCGCTTCAAGGCCTCAAACTGCTCGGCGGTCATGCGGGGGTTCTGCCGCTTGAGCTCCTCCAAGGGATCCCCCGGCTGCAGGGCCAGCAGGGCGTAGATCACCACGCTGGCGGCAAGGAGCAAGGGGATCATCTGTAAAAGCCTGCGCACCGTGTAGGCAAACACCTTTGTACCTCCTGTTTTTTAGCCTCCAAATAGCCTATCGGCCGACCAAAAAGCCCGCTGGGCAGAAAGCCCAGCGGGCCCTACTATACCACCTCAGGTTACTTGACGGAAAGAGCGTACTTCGCCTGGTCCCACTTCTTCACGGCGCCACGGCTTTCCCAGCCGATCTCCCAAGCGTTCCAGCCGGGGTAACCGTAGCCGCCCGCGTAAGCGCTGGCCACGTAGTTGACCAGGCCCTTCCGCACCACGTAGGGGTTAGCGCGGAAGTAGAGGGGCAAGGCAGGCAGCTCCTCGGCCCAGATCTCCTGGGCCCTCCAGAAGAGCTGCTTCCGCTTGGCCTCGTCAAACTCCAGGACACCCTGGCTCGTCAGACGGTCAAACTCGTCGTTGCGCCAGCCGCCGATGTTCTGCCCCTGGTAGTTGTTCTCCTTGGTGGGCACCATGATGGCCCCGGTGTTCAGGTTCTTGTACTGGAAGAGGGAGCCATCCTCGGCCAGGTTGGAAACCCAAGCGAACTCAAACAGCCCGGTCCACTTGCACTCGCTGGCCCGCTGGATGTACTCGTCGGCGAAGACCACGGCGCTGGGGGCGTTATTGATCTTGACGGCGATGCCGATCTTCTTCAGGTCCTCGGCGAAGAACTGCTGGGTGCGCTCGCGGATGGCGTTGCCCGCGGTGGTGACGAACTCAATCTCAAAGCGCACGGTGCGCCCGCCCACGGTGCGCTGAAGGATGCCGTCCGGCCCCTTCCTCCAGCCCATCTCCGCCAAGAGCGCCTCCGCCTTCTTCAGGTCAAACTCGTACTTCCGCACATTGGGGTTGAAGAGGGGGTTGACGGGGGCGATCCAGGTGTGGGCCACGGGCTGGAGGCCGTCAAAGAAGGCTTTGACCAACCCTTCGCGGTTCAGAGCGTGGAGGAGGGCCCGACGGGTGCGGACGTCGTTCAGGCCCAGGTCGCGGACCGCCTGGCAGTTCTCAAACTTGTTGACGTCAATGTGCTCCCAGATGGCCCCGGGCACGAACCAGATGTCAAAGCGGCCAGGGGCGCGGGAGGTGAGCTGGCGGCTACGGCCTTGGTCAAAGGTGAGGGAGACGCTGGAGGTGGCGTCAATGGAGCCACCGATCACCGCCACCAGGAGGGAGTTGGTGTTCTGGATGAAGCGGTAGACCACCCTCTGCACGTACCGGCTCTCCCCACCCTCGGGCTTGATGGGGAAGTTGGGGTTCCGCTCCATCTCAATGGAGTTCCCCGGCACCCAGCGCCTGAGCTTAAAGGCCCCCGAGTAGACCATGGCCCCGCGGTTCAAGGCCTGGGGAGTGGAGAACTTGAGGAAGAAGTTGCGGTAGAGCTCGTTGAGCCTCTCCGCATCCTTATCGGGATCCAGGTTCCGGGCCGCCGCCTTCACCTTCTCCCACTCGGGCCCCATGATGTGCTTGGGAGCGTAGCCGATGGGGGAGCCGTAGGTGCCGCCGTAGGTGTCGTAGTAGTAGGCGGGCTCAAAGATCACGGTGAAGTTGCGGGCGTCCCTGACCCGGAGGTTCACCCGCTCCCAGTAGTCGGGGTTCAGGACGGGCATCCCCTTGGCCTTGCCCACCTCGTAGTAGAAGGCCACGTCCTCGGTGGTGATGGGCTTGCCGTCGGACCAGCGAGCATCGGAGCGGATGGTGAGGTCCATCTCCAGCCGCTTCTTGCCGCCGCCGATGTCCCGGACCCGCAAACGCCCGTTCTGCTGGGTGGGCACCTCGGTGGCCAGCACAGGGAAGTTCTGGCTCTCGGCGTTGAAGCCAATGAAGGGCGCAAAGAGATAGCCTTCAATCTCGCTCTTGATGGCCTGGTTGGAGATGATGTTGAGGAAGTCCCCCGCCAGCACCCTGGGCTCCTGGGAAGCCCCGATCACCAGGCTATTGTCCTGAGGCCCCGCCAGGGCCAGGCCCAGGGCGGTTAAACCGAGTACAGCCAGCTTGCCTACTTTTCTCATATGGCCTCCTTTCGTGGTTGCGGCACTATCTTAGTGGCCAAGGGTATTATAAGGCCCCTTCCCGATAGGTCAATGGGAAAACGCTAAGGGGGATGGGAAGAAGGTTAAGGGGGCCTTGACCCAGGCCCCCCAGGCACCCAAAAAATCTTCAGTGGCCGCAGGTGCGGGCCTCCCCCTCCTGGTCCTTGGTGCGGAAGGAGTGGCCGCAACCGCAGGTGCTGGCGGCGTTGGGGTTGTGCACGGTGAAGCCCCCGCCCATGAGGCTTTCCACCCAGTCGATCTCCGAGCCCACCAGGTAGGGCAGGGACATGGGGTCCACCACCAAGCGCACCCCGTGCATCTCCACGAGGGTATCCCCCTCGAGCTCCCTCTCGTCCACGGCCATGCCGTACTGGAAGCCCGAGCACCCGCCGGACTTGATGTAGACCCGGATGGCCGCATGCTCCTTGCCATAACGGGCCAGGATCTCCTTAGCCTTCTCCGCCGCCAAGGGGGTAATGCGGATGACCGCCTCCTGCGTCTCGACCATCTTCCAAACCTCCCTACCCCCTAACGTAGCACGTCAGGGGTACGAAAAGGTGAGGTGGGTTCCAAGGGGTAGCATGGGAACGTGGAGCTCACCCGCGTGCAGGAAATCCTCAGGGAAGAGAGGCTGGATGCTTGGCTCCTCCTCTCCTTTGGCCGGAGCAATCCCGTGGCCCTCGAGGTGCTTGCCCTCACCCACCTTCACCTAACCCGCCGTTTTGCCTACCTCATTCCCCAGGAAGGGGAACCCCTGCTCCTCTGCCACGCCATAGAGGAAAGTCTCTTTCCCCTCCTTCCCGGGAAGAGGCGCACCTACCACACCTGGCGAGGGTACCTGGAAGCCCTTTCGGAGCTTTTGGAAGGACAGCGGCGCATCGCCCTGGAGTACGTGCCGGGGGGGCTTATCCCCTACCTGTCCCGGGTGGACGGGGGCAGTTTGGACCTTCTCAGGGGAATGGGCCTCGAGCTCACCTCCTCCTGGCCCTTGCTTCTCCTCTTCCAGACCTGGGAGAAGGAGAAGCTAAAGAGCCACCGCCGGGCAGCCGAGGGCCTGGTGGCCGCCAAGGACCGGGCCTTAGCCTTCCTGCGCCAAAACCCTGGGTCCACGGAACAGGCGGTACAGGCCATATTGATCCAGGCCCTGGAGGAACGGGGCCTGGTCTTTGACCACCCCCCCATGGTGGCCTTCGGCCAAAACGCCGCCAACCCCCACCATGCGCCCACGGAAAAGGCCCTCGAGGAGGGAGAAGTGGTGCTCTTGGACCTTTGGGCTAAGGAAAAAGGAGGGGTCTACGCCGACATCACCTGGATGGCCGGCCTAAGGCCTCCCGAGGCTGCCCACCAAGCCTTCCAGGCGGTGGTAAGGGCCCGGGATGAGGCCATCCGCTTCGTGGCCGAGGCCTACCAAAAAGGGCGCTACCCCAAGGGTTACCAGGTGGACCGGGTGGCCCGGGGCCTTTTGGAAGGGGAGGGCTACGGCGCCTACCTCCGCCACCGCACAGGGCACAACCTGGGGGAGGAGGTCCACGGCTCAGGTCCCCACCTGGATGACCTGGAAACCCACGACTTCCGCCCCTTGGTGCCGGGCCTCGCCTTCACCGTGGAGCCCGGGCTTTACCTGCCTGGCTTCGGGGTGCGCACCGAGGTGAACGTCTACCTGCACCCCACAGGTCCGGAGGTCACCACTCCCTTGCAGGAAGCCCTTACCCTCCTCTAGCCAGCCCCTAGGAGCTAGCCCCCTCGCATGGTATCTTGGGGAACGGCATGGACCGCCCCCTCCTGATCTTCTCCGGCCAGTCCAACAAGCCCTTAGCCCAGGCCATCGCCGATGCCCTGGGGCTTCCCTTGGGCAAAAGCGCCACCCAGCGCTTCGCCAACGACAACCTCTTCGTGCGCTTCGAGGAAAGCCTGAGGGAAGGGGATGTCTTCATCGTCCAGTCCCTGACCCCTCCGGTGCAGGACCACCTCATGGAACTCCTCATGATGGTGGACGCCGCCAAAGGAGCCAGCGCCGCCCGGGTCACGGCGGTCATCCCCTACTTCTCCTACGCCCGTAGCGACAAGAAGGACGCCCCCCGCATCTCCATCGCCGCCCGGCTCATCGCCGACCTCCTCCAGACCGCCGGGGCCGACCGGGTCCTCACCATGACCCTGCACTCCCCGCAGGTCCACGGCTTCTTCAAGGTGCCCGTGGACCACCTTTCCGCCGAGCCCGTCATCGCCAACCACTTCGCCACCCGGGTGGACCTGGAAAATGCCGTGGTGGTGGCTCCGGATGCCGGCAACCTTAAGAGGGCCAGCTCCCTGGCCCGGCGCCTCCGCCTTCCCCTGGCCTTCATCGACAAGGAGCGGGTATCCGACACCGAGGTGCGGGTGCGGATGCTGGTGGGGGAGGTGAGGGGGAAAACCGCCTTGATCGTGGACGACGAGATCTCCACCGCCGGAAGCCTGGTGGAGGCAGTAGAAGCCCTCCTGCAAGCTGGGGCCAGGGAAGTCTACGCCGCCGCCACCCACGGGGTCTATGTGGGCCCGGCCCTGGAGCGCATCGCCCAAAGCCCGGTGAAGGAGGTGGCCGCCACCGACACCTGCCCTCCCAAGGAGGGGCCCAAGCTCAAGACCCTCCCCGTGGCCCCCATCTTCGCCGAGGCCATCTGGCGCATCCACCGGGGAGAGTCGGTGTCCAGCCTCTTCACCTGAGGGTAGCGGCATGCGGAAAGAGGTCTTCACCCTGGCAGGGCAAAGCGTGCTGGCCCACATCCCCGAGCGCCCGAGGGCCCTCCTCCTGGCCCTCCACGGGCTTCAGGGCTCGAGGGAGCACATCCTTTCCCTCCTCCCGGGGTATGTAGAAAGGGGCTTCCTCCTCCTGGCCTTTGACGCCCCCCGGCACGGGAAACGGGAGGGCCCACCCCCTTCCTCCAAAAGCCCGAGCTATGTGGAGGAGGTTTACCAAATAGCCCTGGCCTTTGCCGAAGAGGCCAAGGGGGTGGCCCAGGAAGCGCAAAGACGCTTCTCCCTCCCCCTTTTCCTGGCGGGGGGAAGCATGGGGGCCTTTGTGGTCCACCTGCTCCTTTCCCAAGGCTTCAAGGCCCAAGGGGCCTTGGCCTTCATCGGCAGCGGCTTTCCCATGAAGCTCCCCCAAGGGCAGGAAATACGGGACGAAAGGGTTCTGGCCCTTTACCAGACCCCACCCGCCCTCAAGGGGGAAGCCTATGGAGGTGTGCCCCTGCTCCACCTCCACGGCACCAAGGACCTGATCGTGCCCCTTTCCCGCATGGAGAAAACCGTGGAGGCCTTGAGGCCCCACTACCCCGAAGGCCGCTTAGCCTGGTTTGTGGAGGAAGGAGCCGGGCACACCATCACCCCCTTGATGGCCCGGATGGGGCTGGCCTTTTTGGAGGCCTGGCTTGATCCTGGAAGGCCTTAAGGGATATAGGGGCTACCCTGGGGGCTTCAAGGCCTACGCTAAAGCCTTCCCCACGGTGGAGCTTTCCTGGTGGCACCGGGTGGGGGACAGGAGGACCATAAGCCGCTTGAGGACCCTGGCCCCGGCGGGATTCCGCTTCAGCGTCTTTGGCCACAAGCACTTTTCCTTCCAACCCTCAGGGGAGGAGAGGCGTACCTTAAGGCGTTTCTTAAGGCGGTTTGGGCTATTCGGCGAGAAAAGGGGGGCAGTGCGGATTGCAGTCCCCCAGGATGTAGACCCCACCCAACTGGTCCGCTGGCTGGACCTTTTGGAGGAAGTCTTGAAAGAAGTGGGCCCGGTACCCCTTGCCTTTCAAGCCGAGGAAGCCTTGCATCCCCTTCTCAAAGAACGGGGCTATGCCCTGGTAAACCAAACGGGAGGCCCTTTCCTCTACTTAGTGGACCCGGGGGAAATCCCTAGGGAAGGCGAGGGGTACCTTTACCGGAGCCCCATCTCTTCCCAAGCCGCCCCTTCCGCCCTACACTCAAGGGCGGAGGTTGAACGGGATTGAAAACCGCCAGGCGCTTTTCCCCCAAGGAAGCTGAGGAGATCTACCTGGTGCCCTACTGGGGGGCGGGGTTCTTCCGGGTAGGGCGGGACGGGGAGCTGGAGGTAACCCCCCTGGGCCCGGAAGGCCCTTCCGCTTCCCTTTTGGAGATCGTGGAAGCCCTCAGGGACGAGGGGCGGCCCCTGCCCCTGGTGCTCCGCTTCCCCCAGATCCTCGAGGCCCGGGTGCGGGAGCTGAACGAGGCCTTTCGCAGGGCCATGGAGAAGTACGGCTACCACGGGGGCTACCGCGGGGTCTACCCCGTGAAGGTGAACCAGCGCCGGCTGGTGCTGGAAACCGTGGCCAAGGCGGGGAGGCCCTACCACTATGGCCTCGAGGCGGGAAGCAAGGCCGAGCTGGCCCTAATCCTGGCCCAGGACCTTTCCCCGGAATCCCTCATCACCACCAACGGCTTCAAGGACGATGACTTCATCCGCCTGGCCCTAATGGGAAGGAAGCTTTCCCGGAACGTGGTCATCACCCTGGAGAAGTTCGCCGAGCTCCCCCGGGTGATCCGCATCTCCAAGGAGCTGGGCGTGCGGCCCAAGCTGGGCATCCGCTACAAGCTGAAGGCCAAAGGGGCCGGGCAGTGGGAAGCCAGCGGCGGGGAAAACGCCAAGTTCGGCCTCACCACCCCGGAGATCATCCGGGCGGTGGAGATCCTGAAGGAAGAAGACCTCCTGGACACCCTGGCGATGGTCCACGCCCACATCGGCAGCCAGGTGACGGACATCCGCAAGATCAAGGCGGCGGTGCGGGAGGCAGCCCAGACCTATGTGCAGCTCCGGAAGCTGGGGGCTCCCCTCCAGTACCTGAACCTGGGCGGGGGCCTGGCCGTGGACTACGACGGCTCCAAAACCAACTTCTATGCCTCCGCCAACTACACCCTCCCCGAGTACGCCGAGGACCTGGTCTACGTGACCAAGGAGGTGGTGGAGGCCCAAGGGGAGCCCCACCCCATCCTGGTCACGGAGTCGGGCCGGGCGGTGACCGCGTATCATGAGGTCCTGGTCCTCGAGGTCATCGACGTGATCACCCCCCCGGGGGAGACCCGGCCTGCTCCCCCGCCCGCGGAGGCCCACCCTCTGGTCAAGGAGCTTTGGGAGAGCCTGGAAACCCTCTCCCCCAAGAACTTCCGCGAGGTCTACCACGATGCCTTCGCCGACAAGGAAACCCTCCAGACCCTTTACGACCTGGGGCTCGTGTCCCTGCGGGACCGCGCCCTGGCGGAGGAGATCTTCTACCACATCGCCCGGCGGGTCTACGCCATCGCCCAGGACCTTCCCTACGCTCCCGATGAGTTTGAGGATCTGGAGAAGCTCTTGGCCGACAAGCTGGTCTGCAACTTTTCCATTTTCCAAAGCCTTCCCGACGCCTGGGCCATCCACCAGCTCTTCCCCATCGTCCCCCTAAGCCGCCTTAACGAGCCCCCCACCCGCCAGGCTACCCTGGTGGATATCTCCTGCGATTCCGATGGCAAGATAGACCGCTTCATCGACCTGCACGACGTGCGCCACAGCCTTCCCGTCCATCCCATCCGTCCTGGGGAGGCGTATTACCTGGGCGTCTTCCTGGTGGGGGCTTATCAGGACGTGCTGGGAAGCAACCACAACCTCTTCGGCCAGGTGGGGGAAGCCCACGTGGTGGTGGACGAAGAGGGCTTCGCCATAGAACGCTTCGTCCCCGGGGAAACCGCGGAAGACGTCATCGAGAAAATGGGCTTCACCGCCCGGGAGCTTTTCCAGGGGGTGGAGCGCTTGGTGCGGCAAAGCCGCCTCTCCCCCGTGGAAAAGGGAGCCTTCCTGGAGCGATACATGCGGGAGCTCGAGGGCTACACCTACCTGGAGGACTGAAGGTCCGTTAAGGATCCGTTAAGGGGGGTAGGGTCATCCTGGGGGCATGGCCCAGGCAGGAAACCCCTAGACTGGAGCTAACTTGTACCCTACCCTCGAGCTCCTGGATCCCTTGCATCCCTTAAGGCGCAGGATGGCCTTATAGCTCCTGCCCCTCGGGGCCCTTCTGGCCCTGGTGGCCTTTGCCGCCTCGAGGGCCGTGGGCCTGGACCCAGTGGACCGCTTCTTCCTTCCCCTCCTGGCCCTGGGCTTTTCCCTACTGGCCTTGGCCCTATGGAGCCTTCCCCGCACCAGCTCCTGGGTTCTTCCCCTGGCCCACGGCCTGGAGGAGCACATCCGGCAAAGCGACCGGGCGGTGCGCCTCGGGGGGGAGGAGTTCGCCGTCCTCCTTGCGGAAACCCCCTTGGCCCAGGCGGTGCGGATGGCAAGCCGGCTCCGGCAAGCGGTGGCCGCCTTGAGGGTTTTCCCGGCGGAGGGGATTTCCGTCAGCATCGGCGTGGCCGAGGCCCGCCCCGAAGACTCCCCCCTTTCCCTCCTCAAGCGGGCCGACGACGCCCTTTACCAGGCCAAGCGCCGGGGCAAAAACCGGGTGGAGGTGGGTTAAACCCACCCCTCCCCACCGGGGCCCCCAGGGTGGGGTGGCCTTAGAGAAAAGAGGGGGTGTGGGGGAGCTATAATCCCCCGGTTTTTAAACCGGGGATACATGGACTCCCCCACGTCCACCACAGGTGGACACGGATTTGGTACAATGTTCTTGGGGGCAAAGTTCCCCGTGGACCTTGAAACTTGGAGTAGGGGGTTCCATCGGGTAGTCCGATGGGTAAAACTCCAAACGAACACCCGTGGCAGAGCCAGAAGCATTGCGCTCGCCTGCCGATACGGAGTCAAGGTCTTTCTGGGCCCGGACGGGACCTTCGGGGGAAACCCCGAGAAGCCCCGGACTTTAGTCCGGGGAGTCGTCACAGACCTGCTTCCCGCCTCAGGGCCTCCACCCGGTCGGTTTCCTCCCAGGGAAAACCCGCGCGGCCAAAATGCCCGTAGGCGCTGGTGGGGGTGTAGATGGGCCTCAGGAGGTCCAGCTCCTCGATGATGGCCAAGGGCCTGGGGTCAAAGACCCGCTTCACGATTTCCGTGAGCTTTTCATCGGGCAAGGCCCCGGTGCCGAAGGTTTCCACCCGCAAGGAAACGGGCCTGGCCTTGCCAATGGCGTAGGCCAGCTCCACCAGGGCCCGCCGGGCCAGGCCTGCCGCCACCAGGTTCTTGGCCATATAGCGGGCGTAGTAGCTGGCGGAACGGTCCACCTTGGTGGGATCCTTGCCGCTGAAGGCCCCGCCTCCATGGGGCACCGCCCCCCCGTAGGTGTCCACGATGATCTTGCGCCCGGTAAGCCCGGTGTCCGCATGGGGCCCGCCCAGGATAAAGCGGCCCGAGGGGTTGATGAGGTACTCCGTCTCCCCTTCCTTCAGGTACTCAGAAGGGATAGCCTGGCGCACTACCTCGCGGATCAGGTCCTCCCGAAGCTGGTCCTGCTCCACCTCGGGTGAGTGCTGGGCGGAAACCACCACCGTCTTCACGTAAAGGGGCCTGTCCCCCTCGTAGACCACGGTCACCTGGGCCTTGCCGTCGGGGCGAAGGTAGGGAAGAAGCCCCGTCTTCCGCACCTCCGCCAGGCGCATGGTGAGGCGGTGGGCCAAAGTGATGGGAAGCGGCATGAGCTCCGGGGTTTCGTCGGTGGCGTAGCCGAACATGAGGCCCTGATCCCCCGCGCCCGTGCGGTCCAGAGGATCCGTGGACTTGAGGACCCGCCACTCGTAGGAGAGGTTGACCCCGCCCGCGATGTCCGGGGACTGCTCGTCGATGGCGGTGAGAACCGCACAGGTGTCGGCGTCAAAGCCGTACTTGGCCCGGGTGTAGCCCACCTCCCTCACCGTCTTGCGCACCAGACCGGGGATGTCCACGTACCCCTCGGTGGTGATCTCTCCCGCCACAAACACCAGCCCCGTGGTAACCAGGGTTTCCGCCGCCACCCGGGATTTCTTATCCTGGGCGATAAGAGCATCCAGGATGGCGTCGGAGATCCGGTCCGCCAGCTTATCCGGGTGCCCTTCCGTGACCGACTCGGACGTGACCAGCCGCAACTCCGTACCTCCTTCGCCCCCCATCGGGGCAACCCTGATAGTATAGCACCCCCCTTTTTCCGTCCAGGGTATGATGGCACCTCGTGAAGGACCCTAGGCGACCCATCGGCGTCTTTGACTCGGGGGTGGGCGGGCTTACGGTGCTCTCCGCCTTGCGCCGGGCCCTGCCCCAGGAGGATTTCCTCTATTTCGGCGACACCGCCCGGGTACCCTACGGCAGTAAACCCCTTTCCATGGTGCGGCGCTTTGCCTGGGAGATCGCGGGGTTTTTGCTCCGGCAAGGGGTCAAGGCCATCGTGGTCGCCTGCAACACCGCAAGCTCCGCGGCCCTTCCCGATCTGGCTGAGGATCTTTCAGTGCCCGTCTTCGGGGTGCTGGAACCCGTGGCCAAGGCCGCACGAGGGTACGGCAAGGTGGGCCTCATCGGCACCCAGGCCACGGTGGAAAGCCGGGCCTACGAACGCTATGTGGAGGTGTCCTGGGCTAAGGCCTGTCCCCTCTTCGTGCCCTTGGTGGAGGAAGGGCTTTGGGATGACCCCGTGGCCCTCTTGGTGGCCCGGCACTACCTCGAGGACGCCCCCCAGGACCTCGAGGCCCTGATCCTGGGCTGCACCCACTATCCCTTCCTTAAGGGTACCCTGGCCAGGGTCCTCCCGGGGGTGCGGCTACTTGACTCCGCAGAGGCCACGGCGGAGGAGGTGGCTAGGACCCTAAGGAGGGAGGGCCTTTTGAACCCGGAAGGCCAAGGCCGGGTGGTACACTTGGTCACCGGGGACCCGGAGAGTTACCGGAACCTGGCGGAGCGCCTGGGGGTAAGGGTGGAGGAGCTAAAGCAGGTGAGTCTGGAGGAGCTGTGATGCCCAAAAAGCCCCTGATAGACCAGCTTCACCACGAGGACGCCTGGCGGCTTTTCCGCATCCTGGCGGAGTTCGTGGAGGGGTTTGAAACCCTTTCGGAGATAGAGGTGCCCTTGGTTTCCGTCTTCGGCTCCGCCCGCTTTGGGGAGGGCCACCCCGCCTACGCCCTGGGCTACCGCCTGGGAAGGGCATTAGCGGAAGCAGGCTTCGGCGTGGTGACGGGAGGCGGCCCCGGGGTGATGGAGGCGGTGAACCGGGGGGCCTTCGAGGCGGGCGGGGTCAGCGTGGGCCTGAACATCGAGCTTCCCCACGAACAGAAGCCCAACCCCTACCAGACCCACGCCCTGACCTTGCGCTACTTCTTCGTGCGCAAGGTACTCTTCGTGCGCTACGCCGTGGGCTTCGTCTTCCTACCCGGGGGGTTCGGCACCCTGGACGAGCTCTCCGAGGTCCTGGTCCTCATCCAGACGGAGAAGGTCCACCCCTTCCCCGTCTTCGCCTTGGACCGGGGGTACTGGCAAGGGCTTCTGAGCTGGATGGAGTTCCTGAAAGAACAAGGGGCCATCGATCCCAAAGACCTTGCCCTCCTTACCCCACTGGATTCCCCGGAGGAAGTGGTCCAGGCCCTTAAGGGAGTATCCTAGAAGGGATGCGCCTGGTCTTGGCCACCAGCAACCCCGGGAAGGTGCGGGAGCTTAAGAAGGGCCTGGCTCCTCTGGGCTGGACCCTTCTTTCCCTGGCCGACTTTCCCCTGCGCATGCCCAAGGAGGAGGGCGCCACCTTCCTGGAAAACGCCCTCCTCAAGGCCGCCTACGTGGCCAAGGCCACGGGCCTGCCCGCCCTTGCTGACGACTCGGGCCTGGTGGTGCCCGCCCTGGGGGGGGAGCCGGGGGTCTACTCCGCCCGCTATGGGGGGAGGGAAACCGATAAGGAGCGGAACGTCTACCTCCTGGAGAGGATGCGCCCCCTCAAGGGGGAGGAGCGGAAGGCCCGCTTCGTGGCGGTCCTGGTCCTGGCCTACCCCGACGGGCATGTGGAAACCTACGAGGGACAGGTGGAGGGGTACATCCTCGAGGCTCCCCGGGGGGAAGGGGGCTTTGGGTACGACCCCCTCTTCTACGTGCCCGAGGCGGGTAAGACCTTCGCGGAGATGACCCTGGAGGAGAAGGCCCAATACTCCCACCGGGGCCAGGCTATAAGGGCCCTCCTGAAAGCCTATGAACACGGGCCCCCACCCCGGGAGATCTCCAAGCTGGAATGAGGCTCTTTCTCCATGAACCTCCTTTCACCCCACATCGCCCTCTATCGCCTCTACGACCTGGCGGATGAGATAGACCTCTCCCGCCTGTCTACCCCTCGCCTCCGTCTTTCCCGGCCCCGGCTGGGGGCGGTGCGCTTCGAAAACCCCCCGGCGCAGCTGGAGCTTGGGGTGAGGAGCGTGGAGGGAATCTCCGGCCTCCTCACCGCCCGGCTCTACGAGTTTGGGGTGGCCTCCCTTTCCTTCCGGGTGCACCTGGGGGAGAAGGTGCCCTGGGAAGCCTTTTTGGAAAAGGCCCTGGCCTTGCCCGAGCTTCCCTTCTGGGAAGGGTTTTTTCTGGCGGAGCTTTTGGCCCTCGAGCCCTACCTGCAAGGCGCCCTCCTTCACCCCGAGAAAAAGCGCCTGAGCGAGGAGTTCACCGTCTACCACGCCCTGGGGATAGAAGGGGAAAAAGCCCACGCCCCCCCTGTGGACCTCACCCCCCTTTGGATGGGGGCCAGGGAGGAGTTCGCCCCCGAGGTCCGGCGGGAGATGGAGCGCTACCGCTACAGCTACTCCACCGAGGACCTGGCCCTTTTGGGCTTTGACCGGGTCTTCATCCTGGACTCGGAGGGCATCTGGGACGTGGCCGACCTGGTGGAGTTCGTGCACGCCCAGCTTCTGGAGCTTTCCTATTACGATGGGGTCCTCACCCAGGAGTTGGAAGCCGTTCCCCAGGTGCTGAGGCACCGGGGGCTTTGGGGCTATGGTAAGCTCCAGCGCCTTCGGCGGCGCCTTATGGCCCGCCATGCGGAGATCGCCGATGTGCGGGCCCGCCTGGAGGGGGCCTTGCGCATCACCGAGGACCTCTTCTACGCCAAGATCTACCGGGCCGCCTTGGAGCTTTACGGGGCCCACGAGCTGGAACGGAGCCTGGAGGAGAAGCTTAGGGTCCTCGAGGCCACCTACGAGATGGTCACCGAGGAGGTGGTGCACCTGAGAACCCAGGCGGTGGAGGTGGGCATCCTGGCCCTCATCGCCTTTGAGGTGGTGCGGGCCCTCCACTAGGGGGACTTGTGTCCCAGTCTGGAGATGGTATCCTTTACCCGAAGGGCGCGGGAAAAACCCTTGGAGGAAGCGTTACCACGCGCCTGGAGGTGGAGTATGAGGAAGCTCGTCGCGCTATTGGCCCTAGGCCTTTCCTTGGCCCTTGCCCAGGGGAAGATCACCGTCTGGACCCACTTCGGCGGCCCCGAGCTGGAGTGGCTGAAGGCCCAGGCCCGGGCCTACGAGAAGACCTCCGGCACCAAGGTGGAGGTGGTGGAGGTCCCCTTCGGGGACATCAAGCAGAAGTTTATCCTGGGCGCCCCCCAGGGGCAGGCGGCGGACCTCTTGGTCACCGTGCCCCACGACTGGCTGGGGGAGATGGCCCGGGCCGGGGTGCTGGAGCCCATGGGCAAGTACGTGACGCAAAGCTACCTCGCCGACCTCCAGGAGGTGGCGGTGGAGGCCTTCACCTTCGGGGGTAGGCTCTTCGGCCTGCCCGCCTTCGCGGAAAGCGTGGCCCTCATCTACAACAAAAAGTACGTGAAGGAAGCCCCCAAGACCTGGGAGGAGTTCCTGGCCCTGGCCCGCCAGCACACCACCGGCTCCACCTTCGGCTTCCTCTACAACATCGGGGAGCCCTACTTCAACTTTGGCTTCTTCAAGGCCTATGGGGCGGAGAACGTCTTCGGCAAGGACCAAAAGGGCAACCTTGACCCCTCCAAGCTCCTCATCGGGGGCGAGGTGGGGGAGAAGGCCCTCCAGTTCATCAAGGACCTCCGCTTCAAGTACAACCTGGTGCCCGAGGGCGTGGACTACGGGGTGGCGGACGGGGCCTTCAAGGACGGGGCCCTGGCCATGATCATCAACGGCCCCTGGGCGCTTGGGGACTACAAGAAGGCCAAGATCGACTTCGGCATCGCCCCTTTCCCCACCCCGCCCGGGGCCAAGAACCCCTGGGGGCCTTTCCTGGGAGTGCAGGGGGTGGCGGTGAACGCCTACTCCAAGAACAAGACCGCCGCAGTCAACTTCGCCAAGACCCTGGTCACCGGCAAGAACCTGGTTTCCTTCAACCAGGCAGGCGGCCGCATCCCCGTGTCCAAGAGCGCCGTGAAGGCCCTGGAAAAAGACCCCGTGGTGGCGGGCTTCTCCAAGGTCTTCGCCCTGGGTACCCCCATGCCCAACATCCCTGAGATGGGCAAGGTATGGGGTCCGTGGGCCAACGCCATCAACCTGGCCATCCAGCGGCCTGACTCCAACGTGAGGAAGATCGTGGAGGACATGGTGGCCGAGATCAAGAAGGGCATCGGGAGGTAATACCGCCCCACCCTGGCTGCCGCCAGGGCAGGGACCCCGGCAAACCTCCCCAAGTCTCCGTTGATAGGACTCAATGGCATGTCGGCCCCCCATGGGACCTCCTTCCCCCGTGGGGGGCGTATCTTTAAGCCATGAAACACCCTCCTGGCCTTAAGGGTTTTCTCCTGGCCCTGTCCTTGCTTTTGGGCCTCCTGATCCTGTCCACAGGGGTGGGCATCCTGGGATATCTGGCCCTCGAGGCCTACCTGGCCCCTCCGGGTTGGACCATCCTGGTCTTGGCCCTTTTGGTCCTGGTACCGGGGGCGGTGGCCTTGGGGCGGCTTTTCCCTTGGCTTACGGACTGGTACTACTTCCTCCCCGCCCTGGCCTTCCTCCTGGTGTTCACCCTCTACCCTATAGGTCTCACGGTCTACCTGGCCTTCACCGACTACTCTGGGGCCCGCAATGGCTTCCCCGACCGCTCCACAGAAACCCGGGTGGTGGGGCAGGAAGGGGCGCGGCTCGTCCTCGAGACCGACGCCAAGGAGGCCCTGCGGTGCGACCCCTGCCAGGGGGAACCGGTGGAGGTCTACGCCGAGGGGCACCGCCTGCGGGCCCGCATCCTGGAGGTGGAGGGAAAAACCCTCCTCCTGGACCGAACCCCTCCCTTCCCAGCGGAGTTCGTGGCCAAGGTGAACGCCTTCCGCTTCGTGGGCCTGAAGAACTTCGCCTTCATCCTCTCCCAGGCGAACCAGGCCCTCCTGCCCGTCTTCGCCTGGAACGTGGTCTTCGCCGCCAGCACCGTGCTTCTGAACGCCCTCCTCGGCCTGGTGCTGGGCCTCGTGCTCAACAACAAGGCCATGAAGCTCAGGAACTTCTACCGCACGGCCCTCATCATCTCCTGGGCCCTGCCCGGGGTCATCACCGTCCAGGTCTGGGTGGCCCTCCTCAACTACAACTTCGGGGCCATCAACCGGCTCCTGGGAGTCTTAGGCATCTACCCCATCCCCTGGCTCAACGACCCCGACTGGGCCAAGGTGGCCGTCCTCCTCGTGAACCTCTGGCTCGGCTTCCCCTACATGATGACGGCCACCCTGGGGGCCCTTTCCACCATCCCCGACGAGCTCTACGAGGCGGCCAAGGTGGACGGGGCCACCCCCTGGCAGGCCCTTCGCCACATCACCCTCCCCCTTCTGGAGAAGCCCATGCTGCCCATCCTCCTCTCCTCCTTCGCCTTCAACTTCAACAACTTCTACCTCATCTACCTCCTCACCGGGGGTGGCCCGGCCCAGGAGGGCCGTCTGGCCACGGCCCAGGCTACGGACATCCTCATCTCCTGGGCCTACAAGACGGCCTTCAGCGCCGAGGGGCAGTCGGCCTACGGCCTGGGGGCGGCGATTAGCCTCATCATCTTCGCCATCACCGTGCTCATTAGCCTGGTGAACTTCCGCGTTACGGGGGTTTTAAGGGAGGTGCGGTAGATGCGAAAGGCCTTGGGCTTCCTCTTTATGGGCCTTGTCCTTTACGGGGTTTACTGGTTCGCCGCAAACCGCCTCTTTGACGAAGGGTCCTACCGCAAGCAGGTGGCCTTCGGAAGCATTTTCGTCCCCTACGGCTGGGCCTATGCCCTGGGCTTCCTCTTGGGGCTTGTGCTCCTCCTGCTGCTCTACAGCCTCCTGCACACTGCGGTGGCCAACCGCCTGCAGGGGCGGAGGCGGAGCCCCTGGCCCCTTTTCCTCCAGGGGATCACCCACCTCTTCCTCTGGGTGCTGATCCTCTTGGTCTACTACCCCGTGGTCCAGGTGGTGGCCGCCAGCTTTGACCCCACCAACAACCTCTTCAGCTTCCGCCGCCCCGAAACGGGGTTCCTCCTGCTGGACGCCAAGGTGATCCCCTACCTGCCCAACCCCTCCCTGGAAAACTACGCCAAGCTGATGGAAGGAGTGATCCTCTACCCCTACCAGGTGGGTCTCCTCCTCCTGGCGGGGCTGGCCCTTGTGGGGGTGGCCCTGATCGGCCTCCTGCGCCGCCTCCTGCCCGAGGAGGACTGGATGAACCTCTGGCAGGGAAGGCTCCTTCTCCTCATGGCCCTTTTAGTCTTCGCCCTAGCCCTCCTCCTCTCCCCCAGGCAGTTCACCGGGCAGGGAACCGAGACCAAGTTCCTCCTTTGGGTGCGGAACACCTTCTTGATCTCGGGGCTCACGGGCCTCCTCGCCGTCCTCCTCACCGCCACGGCGGGCTACGCCTTCGCCCGCTTCCGCCACCTGCCGGGGCGCTACCCCATGCTCCTCTTCTTCATCTTCGTGCAGATGTTCCCGGGCTTCTTGGCCCTGGTGGCCATCTACTACCTGCTTTCCCGGCTGGACCTCCTGAACACCTTCACGGGGTTGGTCCTGGCCTACTCCGGGGGGATCATCAGCTTCGGCACCTGGGTCTACAAGGGCTATCTGGAGAGCATCAGCCCGAGCCTCGAGGAGGCGGCCATGGTGGACGGGGCCACGAGGTGGCAGGTCTTCACCAGGATCCTCCTTCCCCTCTCCGCCCCCATGTTCGTCTTCATCTTCCTCCTGCAGTTCGTGGGCACCTACTCGGAGTTCGTCCTGGCCAACCTGGTGCTCACCGGGGTGGAGAGCTGGAACGTGGGGGTGGGCCTAAGAAGCTTCACCACCGGGCAGTTCCAGACCAAGTGGGGCATCTTCGCTGCGGCCAGCGTCTTGGGCTCCTTGCCCATCCTCTTCCTCTTCTACGGCTTCCAGCAGTACTTTGTTTCCGGGTACACCGCTGGGGCGGTGAAAGAATGACCTACCACGACCTGGAGCACGTCCATCCACCCTTCCCCAGCCTGGGGGATGAGGTGGAGCTTTTCCTAGAAACCCCCGCCAAGGAGGGGTTCCTCCTTTACGAGAAGGACGGCGAGCTCCACCAGAAGCCGCTGCGGCCGGCTCCTGGGGGGCTTAGGGCCCGGGTGGCGGTGCACGCAAGCCCCTTCCGCTACTGCTTCCGCTTGCCCCAAGGCTTTTTGGGAAGCCACGGCCTGGAGAAAACCCTCCCCCGCTACGACCGCTTCTTCCACCTCCTGGCGGGGCCGCACCCCCCGGAGTGGGCCTTGGGAGCGGTTTACTACCAGATTTTCCCCGACCGCTTCCGCCAGGGGCGCCCCGAGCTTGCCCCAAAGGAGGGGGCCTGGCTTTACGGGGGGAAGCCCATCCGGCGCAAGGCCTGGGACGAGCCCCCGGGGGAGGACGGGGCCCGGGAGTTCTACGGGGGGGATTTGTGGGGGGTTCTGGAGGCCCTCCCCTACTTGGAGGGCCTGGGGGTGGAGGTTCTCTACCTCACCCCCATCTTCCAAAGCCCCAGTAGCCACCGCTACGACACCGAGGACTACCTAAGGGTGGACCCCCACCTGGGGGGGGAGGAGGCGCTTAGGGCGCTCTACGAGGCCCTCGAGGCCCGGGGGATGCGGCTCATCCTGGACGGGGTTTTCAACCACGTGGGGGCGACCCACCCCTGGTTCCAGAAGGCCCTGGAAGACCCCACCGCCCCCGAACGAGGGATGTTTACCTTTTATCCGGACGGGAGCTACGCCAGCTTCTGGGGCGTGAAGCACATGCCTAAGCTGGACTACGCCTCCTCCCTTACCCAGGAGCGCTTCGTCCATAGCTCCAAGGCCCCCGTCCGCTACTGGATGCGCCTTGCCCACGGCTGGCGGCTGGACGTGGCCCACTCCATCGGGGAAGGGGGCACGAACCGGAAAAACGCCCGCTGGCTTAGGGCCCTCGCCCGGGCCGCCAAGGAGGAGCGGGAGGATGCCCTGGTCTTCGGGGAGCTTTCCTACGACACCATCCCCACCCTGCGGGCCCACACCCTGGACGGGGCCATGCACTACGCGGGCTTCGCCCACCCGGTGATGGAGTGGCTCTCCGGGCGGGACGTGCATGGGAAAGCGGTGTCCGTGGAGGCCCAGGCAGCCTGGGCGGCGCTTTGGGACCATTACCAGGCCCTACCCCTCCAGGTACGCCACGCCATGTACACCTTCGTCTCCTCCCACGACATCCCCCGGGCCCTTTGGCGACTAAGGGGGGACAAGGAGCGCTTCAAGCTGGCCTATGCCCTCCTCTTCGCCTTCCCGGGAAGCCCCGCCATCTACTACGGGGACGAGGTGGGCCTTTCCCAACCCAACCCCTACGCAAAGTGGCAAGGGGATCCCTACTGCCGGGCTCCCTTCCCCTGGAACGAAAGCGCATGGAACCTCGAGGTCTTGACCCTGATCCGCAGGCTGGTAAAGCTTAAGCGCACCCACCCTGCCCTGCGCCTGGGAGGGCTTCTTCCCTTAGAGGCTGGCAAAGGAGTGTTGGCCTTCAGAAGGCGCTACCAAGGCCAGGAGGTCTGGGCTTTTTTCGCCCCAAAGGGGACCAGGCTCACCCTCCCCCGGGGGCTGGACCTGCTGACGGAAAGAGAGGTGGAAGGGGAAGTGGAGGCCACTTACCTCCTCTTCCAGCCCTTATAATGGAAACCCATGCGGCTTAAGCGGTTTGGCCCAAAGGCGCGCCGGGTGGGCAAGCCCCGGATCCAACCCAAAGAGGCTTCCCCAACTGAAGGAGGCCTCTTGGTGCGGATGGAAACCCTAATACCACCCCACCCTGGCTTGCGCCAGGGTGGGGAAGACCCCATGACTCCTGGCTTCCGCAGGCGGCTTGCCGCCTTGCTCCAGGAGGTCAAGGCCCGCTGGGGAAACCTTACCCCAGAGGAGCGCAGGCGGCTCCTCTCCCTCCTCGCTGGGCTTCTTTCCCTCCTACCCCTTGGACGGCTGGGCCGGGTAGGCTTACTTCTGGAAAAGGCCCTGGGCCCAGGTGGCCAGGTTGCCTTCTCCCTTCTTCTGCGCCTGTTGAGACGCTAGGGTTTCCCGGTATACTGGACCTTTGTGCGGGATGTCCTCGAGGTCCTGGAGTTCCCCAAGGTCCGCGCCCTCCTGGCGGAAAGGGCCAAGACCCCCTTGGGGCGAAGGCTGGCCTTGGCCCTTGCCCCCCTCTCCCAGGAGGAGGCGGAAAGGCGCCACCAGCTAACCCAGGAGGCCTTAGCCTATCCCTACACCCTTCCCGAGGCGGGGGCCCTCGAGGAAGCCTACCAAAAAGCCCAAGGCGGGGCCAGGCTTTCGGGCCTCGAGCTCCTTAAAGGAGCCCAGGCCCTGGAGGAGGCCATAGCCCTCAAGGAGGAGCTTCTTCCCCTACAAAACCTCCTGAGCCAGGTGGCGGCGGGCATCGGGGACCACGGGGCCTTCCTCGCCAAGATCAGGAAAGCCCTGGACGAGGAAGGAGCCGTGCGGGATGAGGCAAGCCCCAAGCTTTTCGCCATCCGCCGGGAACTCAAGCCCCTGCGCCAACAGATCCTGGACAAACTCTACGCCCTCATGGACCGCCACCCCGAGGCGATCCAGGACCGGTTCGTCACCCTGCGCCGCGAGCGCTACTGTATCCCCGTGCGCGCGGGGATGGCCCAAAGGATTCCCGGCCTTCTCCTGGATGAGTCCGAATCCGGGGCCACCCTTTTCATAGAACCCCTTTCCGTGGTGAAGCTGAACAACCGCCTCCAAACCCTGCGCCTTCAGGAGGAGGAGGAGGTAAACCGCATCCTACGGGAGCTTTCCGAGGCCCTGGCGGCCGATGAGGAACTGTCCGGCACCCTTAAGGCCCTGGGCCTTCTGGACCTCGTCCAGGCCCAGGCAGCCCTGGCCCGGGATTTCGGGCTTAGCCGGCCCCGCTTCGGGGAAGCCTACGAGCTTTTCCAAGCCTTCCACCCCCTCATCCCCAATCCCGTCCCCAACTCCCTGGCCCTGGACGGGGAAAAGCGCCTCATCCTCATCTCCGGCCCCAACATGGGGGGAAAGACGGCCCTCCTAAAAACCCTGGGCCTTGCGGTGCTCATGGCCCAGTCGGGGCTTTTCGTGGCGGCCAAGAAGGCCACCTTGGCCTGGCCCGACAGGGTCTTCGCCGACATCGGCGATGAGCAATCCCTTCAGGAAAACCTTTCCACCTTCGCCGGACACTTAAGAAGGCTCAAGGAGATGCTGGAAAGCGCCACGGCCCAAAGCCTGGTCCTCATCGACGAGCTGGGTAGCGGCACCGACCCCGAGGAGGGAGCCGCCCTTTCCCAGGCCATCCTGGAAGCCCTCCTGGAAAAAGGGGTCAAGGGCCTGGTCACCACCCACCTCTCCCCCCTGAAGGCCTTCGCCCAGGGGCGAGCGGGCATCCAAAACGCCTCCATGCGCTTTGACCTGGAGGGCCTGCGCCCCACCTACGAGCTGGTCCTGGGGGTGCCTGGGCGGAGCTACGCCCTAGCCATCGCCAGGAGGCTTTCCCTGCCCGAGGCGGTGCTGAAGCGGGCGGAAAGCCTTCTGCCCCAGGGGGGAAGGCTGGAAGCCCTCCTGGAGGAGCTGGAGGCGGAAAGGTTACGCCTGGAGGAGGAAAGAAGCCAACTCCTCTCCCAGATGGCCCAGGTGGAAGCCTTAAGGAAGCGGCTGGAGGAACGGGAAGCCCGTTTTGAGGAGGAGCGGCAGGAAAGGCTCAAGGCCCTGGAGGAGGAGGTCCGCCAGAAGCTCCTAAAGGTGGAGGCCGAGCTCAAAGCCCTCAAGGAAAAGGCCAAAACCCAAGGGAAAAAGGACGCCCTGCGGGAGCTTTTGGCCCTGAGGGAAAGGTATGCCAGGGCCACGCCCAAGGGTGCCTGGGAGGTGCCTAGGGGCCTCGAGGCGGGACAGATGGTGGAGATCCCCTCCCTGAGGCGTCAGGGAAGGCTTTTGGAGCTAAGGGGAGAGGAAGCCCTGGTCCAGGTGGGCCCGGTGAAGATGACGGTGAAGGCCAAGGAGCTCACCCCCCTTAAGGCCCAGGAAACCCCAAAGGCCATCGGCCTAAAACCGCGAAGGGAGGTGAAGGAGGTGGACCTCAGGGGGCTTACCGTGGAGGAAGCCCTCCTGGAGGTGGACTCCGCCCTGGAGGAGGCCCGCGCCTTGGGCCTCCCCACCCTGCGCCTCCTTCACGGCAAGGGTACCGGAGCCCTAAGGCAGGCCATCCGCGAGGCCCTAAGGCGGGACAAACGGGTGGAAACCTTCGCCGACGCCCCTCCCCACGAGGGCGGGCATGGGGTCACGGTGGTGGTGCTGAAGGGCTAGAAGGAGCGGCCTTCCAGGGCCTCTATGCGCCCTCGGATGACCGGGGGCAAAGGAGCAGGCCTGCCTCCTTCCAGCCAAACCTGGACCGTCTTGCCCCGAGCAGCCTCCTCCCCCCTGGCCAGGAGGAGGTACTCCATGTCAAAGCTACTCCGCCCGATGCGCACCACCCGCACCCCCACCTCCACGGGATCCTCGAGGAAAACGGGCTTCAGAAAATCAACCTCCGCCCGGGCCAGGATGAAATGCCCCTTCTCCACCCAGTCCCTTTCCAATCTCTGGAAGTAAGCGGCGCGGGCCACCTCAAAGTAGGTGAGGTAGACCGCGTTATTCACATGCCCCAGGGCATCCAGGTCGCGGAAGCGCACCTGTATGGGTACGGATACGGGAAAACCCTCCACGAAGCCAGAGTATACCACGGCTGACCCGCGGGTCAGGTATAGTGGGGCCATGGAAACCACGTGGGATCTAACCCCCCTTTTCCCCGGCCTGGAAAGCCCCGAGTTCCAGGCAGCCTGGGAAGGCGTGAGGAAGCGGATTGGTCAGCTCAAGGAGCAGGTGGACCAACAAGCCCCTCTAAAGGAGGTCCTGGCCTCCCTGGACGCCCTTTTGGAGGAATCCACCCCCCTTTGGGCCTACCTCTACGCCCGCTTCACCGCCGACACCACCGACGAGGCCGCCTTGGCCAAGCTCTCCGAGCTGGAGGTGCTCTTCCTGGACTTCGCCCGCCTAAGGCCCCGCCTCACCCGCTACCTGGCCCTGCAGGACCCCGAGGAGGCGGGGCCTTACCGCATCCTGGTGGAGGAGGCCCGGGAGGAAGCCCTGCACATGATGCCCGAAGGAGAGGAGGTCTTGGCGGCGGAACTATCCCTCTCCGGACGCCAGGCCTGGTCCAAGCTCCACGAGAACCTCACCAGCCAGATCACCGCGGTAGTGGACGGGGAGGAGTTGCCCATCACCCAGGTGCGGAACCTCTACTTCCGCCCCGAGGAGGAGGTGCGCAAGAAGGCCTACCAGGCGGAGCTCAAAGCCTGGGAAGGCCACGAGGTGCCCCTGGCCTACGCCCTAAACGGGGTCAAGGGGGAAGCCTCTGTCCTGAACCGCAGGCGGGGCTACCGGGATGACCTCGAGCCCAGCCTGCACCGAAACCGCATCACCCGGAAGGCCCTCATGGCCCTCCTGGAAGCGGTACGGGAAAGCCTTCCCCTCTTCCACCGCTACTACCTCCTGAAGGCCAAGGCTCTGGGCAAGGAAAGGCTGGACTGGTGGGACCTCTTTGCCCCCATCGGAAAGGGCCGGCGCTGGAGCCTGGAGGAGGCCCGGGACTTCATCCGGGAAAAGCTCGCCACCCTGGTCCCGAACGCCGCTAAAGTGGCGGAAACCGCATTCCAAGAGCGCTGGATGGACCTCCTGCCCCGCAAGGGCAAGATCGGCGGGGCTTACTGCATGGGAAGGGGCGGGGGAAAAAGCCTCATCCTGGCCAACTACGAGGAAAGCTTTGAGTCGGTTTCCACCCTGGCCCACGAGCTGGGCCACGCCTACCACAACTTCGCCCTGGCCCGGGTGCCCGCCAGCCTGCGGGAGGTGCCCATGACCCTGGCGGAGACCGCCAGCATCATGAACGAAACCCTGGTGGTGGAGGCGGCCCTTAAGGAAGTCTCCCCGGAAGAGGGGCTTCTCATCCTGGACGCCTACCTGCAAGGAGCGGCCCAGGTGGTGGTGGACATCTATAGCCGCTTCCTCTTTGAGTCCTGGGTCTTTGAGGGAAGGAAGGCCCGGGAGCTTTCCCCCAGGGAGTTCAAGGAGCTCATGCTGAAGGCCCAGAAGGAGGCCTACGGGGAGGTCCTCGCCACCCACCATGCCTACATGTGGGCGGTGAAGGGGCACTACTACGGCTCCGACTTCTACAACTACCCCTACACCTTCGGCCTCCTCTTCGGCTTGGCCGTGTACCAGGAGGCCAAGGAGGACCCGGGCTTTGCCGGGCGCTACGAGGAGCTTCTGGCCACCTCGGGCATGTACCGGGCCAAGGAGCTGGCGGCCCGCTACGGCTTTGACCTGGAAAGCCCCGCCTTCTGGCGAAGGGGGTTTGCGGTTCTGGCTGAGAAGGTGGAGGAGCTGGAGAGGAGGCTTGCCTAGCCCAGCCGGGCACCTTCCTGACCGTCCCCTGACCTGGGGAAGGTTAGGTTTATAGGATGCGTCTTTTGGTTCTTTGCACCCACAACTCCGCCCGCAGCCAGATGGCGGAGGGCTGGCTCCGGCACTGGGCCAGGGAAATGGGAGTGGACCTCGAGGTCCACTCCGCCGGCACCGAGAAGACCTTCGTCAAGGAGGAGGCCAAGCGGGTGATGGCCGAGGTGGGGATTGACCCCACGGGGCACTTCTCCAAAACCCTTTTTGAGCTCCCCGATCCCTGGGACTTCCACCTGGTTCTCACCGTGTGCGATGCCGCCAAGGAAGCCTGCCCCGCCTACCCCGCAAAGACGGCAAAGCGCCATGTTTTCTTCCCCGACCCCTCGGGAAAGCCCCTGGGGGAGTGGCGCAGGGTGCGGGACGCCCTCGGGCGCATGGCCCGCTACCTGGTGGAAAACCTGAAAGTTGGCCGTATCCCCACAGACGAGGAGCTGGAGGAAGCCGCAAGGTAGCCCTATCGGGCTGACCCGGCCTCGAGGTCCCCGATGTGGATGGCAGCCACCCCGAAGGTAAGGAGTTCGTAGCGCACCTTGAAGCCCGCCTCCTCCATCATGCCCTTTAAGGCTTCCGGCGGGGGAAAGGCCTCCACGCTTTCCGGCAGGTAGCGGTAGGCCCCGAAGCTACCCGAGATCACCCCCCCCAGGAAGGGAAGGAGCCTCTGGAAGTAAACCCGGTAAACCAGGCCAAAGACCCCCCTGGGAGGCGGGGGAAACTCCAGGATGACCAGCCGCCCCCCCGGGGCCAGGACCCGGCGGAGCTCGAAAAGAGCCTTACGGTAGTCGGCGAAGTTGCGGAAACCGAAGGCGATGGTGATGGCCTCAAAGCTCCCTTGGGGAAAAGGCAGGGACAGGGCATCGGCTTCCAGAAACTCCACCGCAAGGCCCTGCGCCCGGGCTTTCCTGCGGGCGATCTCCAGCATGGGCAGGGCGAAGTCCGCCCCCACCACCTGAGCCGTGGGCGCCTTCCTCTTCAACATAAGGGCCAGGTCTCCCGTACCCGTGGCCAGGTCCAGGATGCGCCCGGGATTTTTTTCCAAAGCCAGGGCCACCGCCCGCCTGCGCCAGCGAAGATCGGCGCCAAAGGAAAGAAGCCGGTTCAAAAGGTCGTAGCGGGGAGCGATCTCCGCAAACATGCGCCGCACCCGCTCGGCCTTTTCCCGGGGAGAAACCTCCACGAAAGAAGTCTAGCACGGCCCGGGGCCGTAGACCTACGGGACTAGGGTACAATCGTGGGCGTGTGGAAGGACCGTAAGCGCCTGGGAATCCTGGTGGCCCTGGGGGGAGGGGTTCTCCTCCTTCTCTGGTACCTGGCGCCCTGGGCGGTACCCCATCGCCTTTTTGGCGGGGAAGGCGTGCTTTTAAGCCCCTTCGGCCACCATCTCCCCCAGGGAACCTTGCCCCCGGGCTACGGGGACGGCTGGCTTTGGGGTGTCTTCTATCCCTCCCTGGCCTGGCTGGCTTTCACCCTGGTCCTGGCCTGGACTCCCAAGCCCGCCCGGAAGCTTTTCCTCATGGGGATCCTGGGCCTAGGCCTCTTCCTCCTCACCTACCTTCTCTTCCAAGCCAGCGTGGCCCAGGTGAACGCGGGTGCGGAAAGGCCCATCCTCAGGCGGTACAGCCTGGGGCTTGGCAGCTACGCCACCTTGGCCTTTAGCCTTTACCTTCTCCTCCTTTCCAGGCTCTTCTCCCCGGGTGGCCTGGCCTTTTTGGTGCGCCGCCGGGGGGTGGTGGTGCCCCTCTTCTCCCTCCTCCTGGCCTCCTTGTTGGGCGGCGTCATCGTGGCGGTGATGAAGAAGGCCCCAGGAGAGGCCGAGACCCTAAGGGAAGCCTGGATGCTGAAGCTGGACCTCATCACCTACACCTACCAGCTCCTTTTTAGCCCCCTGGTCAACCCCTCGGGCTTCCTGCAAAGCCTCCTCCTGGCCACCCCCTTGATCTTCACCGGGCTAGCCGTGGCCTTGGGCTTCCGCGGAGGGCTTTTCAACATCGGGGCCCCAGGGCAGCTCATCCTGGGGGCCATCGCCGCCATGCTGGTGGGGGTGTACCTGCCGGGACCCAGGTGGCTGGTTCTGCCCCTCGCCATCCTGGCCGCCGCTTTAGCCGGAGGGCTTTGGGGTGCCCTGCCCGGCTGGCTTAAGGCCCGCTTCGGGGCCCACGAGGTGATCAACACCATCATGCTGAACTACATCGCCGCAAGTCTGTTCCTTTTCCTCATCTCCGCCAACGAGTACAAGTTCTTCGGCCGCACCCTGTACCTGCCCTTCAAATACCCAGGGTACGAGGCCCGTAGCCACGAGATCCGTCCCGAGGCCCGCATCCCCCATTGGACCGAGCTTTTGGCCCCGGGGGGAGAGCTATCCTGGGCCTTGCCCTTCGCCCTCCTTCTGGGCCTATTGGGCTACTTCCTCACCCGGAAGAGCCTGGGCCACCGGGTGCTCATGGGCCTCCTCGGAGGAGTGGCGGGCTACGCGGTGGGCGGCCTTCTACCGGGACCCGCGGTGAACTTCGGCCCCGACCTCACCTCGGTGCGGCTCAACGGGGCCTTCCTTTTGGCCCTTTTGGCCCTTCTCTTCTTCCACTTCTACGTCTTCCGCACCGTGGGAGGGTACGAGCTTAGGGCCATGGGCCTGGCCCCCAAGGCGGCGGAGTACGGAGGGGTGCTTGCCGGGCGGAAGATGGTGCTCATCATGTTCCTGGCAGGGGCCTTGGCGGGCCTGGCCGCCACCCACTACGTGCTGGGCGGGGGGATTGACGAGTACCGCCTGAAGCAATCCCTTCCCTATTCCGTGGGCTTTGACGGCATCGCCGTGGCCCTGATGGGCCAGAACACCCCCTTGGGGGTGGGCCTCGCCGCCTGGCTTTTCGGCATCCTCCTCACGGGCGGATTGCAGGTGAACCTGCAGCTCGGCATCAGCCGGGAACTGGTGGCGGTGCTTCAGGCCTTGATCGTTCTCTTCATCGCCGCAGGGGGCTTTTTGCCCCGCTACTTCACCGACCCCCTGCGAGCAGCCGAGGTGGAGCTTAGGGAAGAAAGCCGAAAGCGAGAGGAAAGGGAGGAGACCCCATGAACCTGGACGCTGCCTTTTGGATCGCCCTCTTCTTTTCCACCCTGCGCCAGACCACGCCCCTTTTGCTCACCGCCTTGGGGGGGATGTTCTCCGAAAGGAGCGGGGTGGTGAACATCGCCCTCGAGGGCATCATCCTCTTCGGAGCCCTCACCGCCGCGGTGGTGGTGGAAAGGGTGGAACACACCTTAGGCCCCGGCCCCCATCCCTGGCTTCCCTGGCTTGGGGTCCTAAGCGCCATGCTGGTGGGAGGGCTGGTGGCCCTGGTGCATGCGGTGGTCTCCATCAAATACCGGGCCGACCAGATCATCAGCGCCACCGCCATCAACCTCCTGGCCCTGGGAGCCCCCAGCCTGGTGCTCACCTACTTCTACGGCAACGCCACCAACTCCAAGGAGGTGGTAAACCGCCTGCCCCTTTGGGGCTCCGAGGGTTTTGCCCTTTCCCCCTTGGTCTACCTGGCCTTCCTCCTGGTGCCCCTAAGCTGGTGGGTCCTCTTCAAGACCCCCTTCGGCCTGCGCCTCAGGGCCGTGGGCGAGCATCCCGAAGCCGCCGACACCCTGGGGATCAACGTGTACCGCATGCGCTACATCGGGGTGGTGCTCTCCGGAGTTTTGGCCGGCCTCGCCGGGGCCTACCTGGCCATCGGCTTCCTCAACCAGTTCGTGCGGGGCATGTCGGCGGGAATGGGGTTCATCTCCCTGGCAGCCATGATCTTCGGGAAGTGGCACCCCTTGGGTATCCTTTTCTCCACCCTGCTCTTCGGCTTCGCCAGCGCCTTGGCCATCCAGCTTCAGGGCACGGAGATCCTGCCTGCGGTCTTGGTGCAGGCCTTCCCCTACGTGGTCACCGTTCTGGTGCTGGCGGGCTTCATGGGCAAGAGCCGACCCCCGGCGGCGGTGGGAAGGCCCTACGAGAAGTGAAGGACCTTGACCCACCGCCCCAGGCGGTAGCGGAGGCTGAGGGCGCTGCCGTCTTGGAAGCGGAGCTCCACTCGCCCCTTTTCCAAGGTGAAGCCCGCCACCTCCTCCGCCCCTAGACCCTGGGCAAAGTGGGCGAAGCCATCCGAGCGCAGGTAGAGGAAACCCTCCCCCCCAGGGGCAAGGAGGAAGATCTGGGCCTCGGTGCCCTGGCGGTTCAGCACCAGGCGGCGCACCTTTCGGGCGAAAACCTGGGCTCCGCTCATCCTAAGCCAGTTCCTCCTTGGACACCTCCACCGCCTTCCCCTCCTCCAGGAGGAGTTCCACCGTCCCCTTCAAGGGGTTCACCTTCTGCACCTTGCCGCACACCCCCTCCTTGGTGCAGACCCGGGCGTTTTTGCGGGGAAGCTCCGCCAAAAGCTCCTGGTACACGGGATGCTCGTAAGCCAGGCAGCAAAGGAGCCGTCCGCAAGGACCCGAGATCTTCTCGGGGTTCAGGGGAAGCCCCTGGTCGCGGGCCAGCTTGATGGAAACCTGGGCGAAACCCTGTAGCCAGGTGGAGCAGCAAGACTCCATCCCGCAGGCACCCAGGGTGCCCAGGTAGGCAGCCTCCTCCCGGGGGCCCTCGGCCAAAAACTCCACCCGGGCCCCGAACCGCTCGGAAAGCTCCCGGGTGAAGCGCTTGAGGTTCACCCGCTCCTCCGCGGCGTAGTGCACGGTGAGGTGCCGGCCATCCAGGGTGAAGTCGCACCCCAGGACCTTGGCCCTCACTCCCTCTTCCTGAAGGCGGGCCCGCAGGTAAAAGGTCGCCTCCTCCGCCCTGGCCCGGAGCCTCGAGGCCAGGTCCAGATCCTCCTTGGTGGCCAGGCGCACCACCTCCCCGGCCTCCTTCTCCTTGCGGGGCGGGGTGCGCACTTTGCCCACCTCCAGGCCCCGGCTGGTGCGCACCACCACATACGCCTCCAGGGGTGGGGGATCCCCTTGGAAACGGAAGTAGCGCAGGACAGGGGTGCGGGCTTTGCGCAGATCGGCGTGCAGGCGAACGCCCACGGTCATGTTTCCAAGTCTAAGGCCAATCGGGCCAGGACCAGGTCCGGGCTCACATACCGCTCCAGAGCCTCCCAGGCGGCCTCGAGGGCCAGAAGCGCCTGCGGACGGTGGCGGAAGGCGGCATAAAGGGCGAAAATCCCTTCCTCGTCCGCGAAGAGCTCCTTCAGGAGGCCAAACCGCCGCCAGGAGGAGGCGCCACCCACCTCCCTGGCCTTCTCCATGCGGGCGCGAAAGGCAGTGGGGTCGGCCAGAGCCCTTAAGAGCCGGCCTGGAGCCCCGCCGGCGTAAGCCAGAAGCTCCGGGTCCTGGGTCAAGGGGTAAAGCCGCTCCTCAGGCACCGGGGCAAAGGCCACCTCCAGGGCCCGGCTGGCCAAGGTGGGAAGTAGGGTGGCACGGCTTGGGGCGATGAGGACGATGCGCCCGTAGGAGGGAGGTTCCTCCAGAAGCTTCAAAAGGGCGTTGGCCGCCGCCTCGGTAAGGAGGTGGGCGGCATCCAGGATGGCCACCTTGACCCGCTCCCGGGGGTGGGTGGCGAACCAGTCGAAAAGGGGTTCCACCTCCTCGAGGCGGATCTCCACCCGCCCCTTCAAACCCCGCTCCGGGGGACCTATCTCCAGAAGGTCGGGATGCTCCCCCAAGGCGGGGGGAGGAAACCCCCGGTTCAGCCCCCAGGCGTACCAGCGGGCCACCCGGCGCCTCCCCACCCCTTCCGGCCCCGAAAAGAGCAGGGTGGAGGCGCCAAGCCGGGGTAGGAGCTCCAAAATGGCCTCGTGGCCGATTATTCCCCCAGGGTCAGACGCTCGTAGAGCCACGTGGGAAACCCCTCCTCCGCCAGGCGCTGGGCCACCGCCTCCAGGTCGTAATCCACCCGGAAAAAGGCGATCCGGTCCCCTTCCCAAAGGGCAAAGGCCGCCCCCGGCACGTGGTCGCGGGGCTGGCCCACCGAACCTGGGTTGACCAGGGCCCGCACCGTGGGAGGCAAAAGGAGCTCTCCTCCTGCGCTATAGCGCTGGTAGCGCACCCAAGGCCGGGGCCCGGAAAGCTCCAAAAAGGCCCCGGCCAGGTGGGTATGCCCGTGGAAGGTAAGGCGGTGGTCCGTACAGGCGAAGGCCTGGCGGGCCAGCTCCAGCTCGTCCAGGTACTCCAGGGGATCGCAGGGGCTGCCGTGGACCAAAAGCGCCCCCTCCACCTCCTGCTGCCAAGGCCAGGAGGAGAGGAAGTCCAGGTGCCTGGAGGACAACCGCTCCCGTTGCCAGGCCAGGATCTCCAGGACCACCCCTTCCTGGGGCAAACGGTCCAGGGCCAGAAGCCAGGCATCGTGGTTGCCCAAGACGCACTGGGCCCCCACCTCCATGAGCCAGTCCAGCACCCGGTCCCCATCCGGATAGTAGCCCACCGCATCCCCCAGGAAAAGCACCCGGTCAAAGGAGGGAGCGGCCCTTAGCACCGCCTCCAGGGCAGGCCAGTTCCCGTGGATGTCGGAGAGGACCAGGTAGCGCACGGGGTTTAGGATACCATGAGAACATGGTTTCCTCCTTGCTGGAACAGCTTTCCGCAGACCTCGAGGTCCTCTCGGAACACCTCCGGGCAGGACTGGACGAATTCGGCACCCTTTACTGCTACCTGGAAGGCGGCCGAGGAGGAAGGACCTACCTCCTCCACGCCCCCTACGAGGAGGCCTTGGCCGTGCTCCAGGCTCTAAACGGCCTCTCTTTTCGGGGACGGATCCTTCTGGCCCTGGATCCCTCGCCCCTCTCTCCCACCTTAGAGGGCCTTCCCCTTTCCGGCCCCACCCGGGCACCCCTGGCCCACCTCCTGGAAAAAACCCGCCCAGACCGCCTCCTCTTAGCCTTTCCCGGGGAGGGGCTTGGCCAAGGCTTCCCGGGAGCCAAGGAAACCCCAAGGGGCTGGCAACCCCTGGAAGCTGAGGAGGAACCCCTGGTCCTGCGGGTGGAGGCGCCCACGGGCCTCACCTACCAGGAGGTGCGGGCCTACGGGCCCTGGGAAAGCCCTCCTCTTCCCCTTGGGCTACCCATAAGCCCAGGGCCCTATTGGGGAAGCGTGGGCTTGGCCTTGGGGATTCCCACCTACGGGGTGGGTTTGGTAAACTTACGGGCAAGCCTGGAGGCGCTTCTCAGCCTCTGGTAACAGGAGGGAGAATATGATGTACATCGCGCTGTTTGCCTTGGGAGCCGCCCTGGTTACCCTGCTCTTCTACCTGATCCTGAACCCCCGCGTGCTCACCACCGAGGGGGAAACCTTTGACCTGCGCTTTATCCTCTTTATGTTGATGCTCATCGTCCTGGCCGCCAGCACCGTGGCCCTGATGCTGATCTTGGGCAAGATGCACCACCTGCTTTAAACTCCGCGCCCTCCGGCCAAAGGAGGACGCCTTTTGCACTTTCGGGTTTCCCACCTCAGGAAACCCGGCTTGTTTCCCTTTCAGCAAGCTCCTTGCGAAGATACTCCAGGTCCTTTTCCAGGGCCTTGCGGGTGGCCTCGAGAACGGGGGTAAACTCGGGGGGAAACTCCCGGGTCAGGTGGCCCATGCACACCAGAAGCCCTTCCACCATGGCCTTCTCCTGCTCCCGCCGGCGCTTGCCCCCCCGCAGGGCGCTGTAGGCCAGATGCTCCAGCCGCCGCACCACGCACACCCTGGGCTCCCCCCCCACCCCAGCACAGGGAAGCCCCTCCGCACCCCCACAGGCCGCATAGGCCTTGGAGTACAGGGGAGCCAGCTCGGGATGCCCTAAAAGGGCAGGCCCCAGGGGCCCCGCGTGGGCCGCGGCCAGGCGGAGGTACGCAGCGTGGCGGGCACGGCGAATCTCCACCTCCATGGTTCCATCTTAGACAAGGGCCACCGGGACAAATGCCCCAGAGGGCTAGGGAAGCCGGAAAGGGCTCCTCAGCCCGGCCAAGGCGAGGGTCCTGGCTTCCTCCGGGGCCCAGGAGAGGGCCAGGACCCCCCGGTAGGCCCTCAGGGCCCGCTCCCTTTCCCCGGCCAGGTCCAATAGCTGGCCAAAGCGGGCCAGCACGTAGCCCGGCAGGTAGCCGGGGTGCTGGAAATCCATGCGGAACACCTCCTCCATGAGGCTTAAGGCCTCCTGCCACTCCCCCGCCGCCAGGTAGATCTGGGCCGCCAGGTAAAGGGCCTCAGGGCCTCCAATGGCGAAGAGCCCTTCAAGAAGCCCTGTCCAGTCGTCCTCTTCCTTAAGCTGCCAGGCCCGGTCCAAAAGAGCCCTTTGCCGTTCCGCCTCCGTGGGCACATGGACCTTGGGCAAGGCCTCGGGAAAGCTCTTGGCCAGAAGGAGGTAGTCCAGAAGCTCCGCCACCACTACCCCTTCCCGGCCCCTCAAAGCCTCCGCCACCCTTTCCATGCGGCGGGCCCGGAATCCCGTGGCCGGACCTTCCCCGAAGGTCTGGGCGTACCCCTCGTAGATTTGGCCCAGATGGTCCAGGAAGGCCTGGGAGCCCAGGACCTCCGGGGTAAGGGGGGTCTTGAGGAGCTGCAAAAGCTCCTGATCAAAGGCCTGCATCCTCTCCAGATGGGGCTTACCCAAGGGATGCTGGGCTAGGGCTTGGCGGAAGGCCTCGGCTTCCTCCTTAAGGTGCGCCTCCTCGTCCAGGGCCACCACAGGGATGCCCCTCGCCTCCGCCCAGGGAAGCAGGTGAAAGAGAAGGGGGTCCTCCTCCCGCCAAAGCCCTTCCCGCAGGCTTTCCTCCGAGTGGGAGGCCAGGTAGAGGACGGGGGCACCGGCCTTTTCCAAAAGGGCCAGCACCGTGGCGGCGTTGTAGCGTGGATGCAGGATGTGGAAGGGCCCAAGGGAAGGAAGAAGCAGCATCCTCACCATCTTAGACCTTCGGGAGCGCAACTACCGCCTGGCGGTGCTCAACGGCTGGCTGGTGTGGCTGGGGGATACCTTCTTGAACCCCAACATCGTCCTCACCAGCTTCGCCGCCAAGCTGGGGGCCCCGGGAGCCTTAATCGGCCTCCTCCCCGCCTTGCTGCAGGCTGGAGGTATGATCCCCCAGGCCTTCCTGGCCCCCTACGTGGCCCGCTTTCCCCGGAAGATCGTGCTCTACCGGAAGGTGGCGGCCCTAAGGCTTTCCGGGGTGATCCTCATGGCCCTGGCCACCTTCTTCCTGGGTCCCTGGCCCCACCTCCTCCTTGCGGGCTTCCTCGCGGGCCTTCTCCTGAATGCCCTCTTCACCGGGGTCAGTAGCCTCCCCTTCTGGGAGGTGGTGGCCAAGACCACGCCCGTGGAGCGCCGGGCCCACCTCTTCTCCGCCCGGAACCTCATCGGAGGGCTTCTGGCCTTCCTGGCGGGCTTCGGGGTCCGGGGAATCCTTGCCCTTCCCCTTCCCTTTCCCCTTCCCTACGCCCTCCTCTTCGCCCTGGGAGCCTTGGCCTTTGGCATGGGCTGGTACCTTTTCGGTCTCACCCGGGAGCCGGAAGAACCCCCCAAGGAGGAAAGGATCTCCCTGCGCCTGCCCCTCCAGCACCAAGGCTTCCGCCGCTACCTCCGGGTGCGGGTTCTCCTGGGCCTTGCGGGGATGGCCGAGCCCTTTTATGCGGTGTATGCGGTGCGCACCCTGGGACAGGGACAGGAGCTGGGCCTTTACCTCTCCCTTTACGCCCTTTCCTTCACCCTTTCCAACCTGCTTTGGGCCAGGCTGGCGGAGCGGGGCTCCAAGGGGGTGCTCCAGGCCGGGGCTTTCCTGGCCCTCCTCACTCCCCTTCTGGCCCTTCTCCTACCCCGGCACCTCTTCGGTTTGGTCTTCCTCCTCCAGGGGGCCTACCTGGCCGCCTTGGGGCTTTCCACCACCACCTACCTCCTGAACCTGGCCCCGCCCGGGGAGCGGAGCGCCGCCATCGGCCTCGCCAACACCCTGGCAGGGGTTTTCGCCTTCTCCCCGGTTCTCGGGGGATACCTGGTGGACCGCCTGGGCTTTCCTGCCCTCTTCCTCCTGGCCGCCTTCCTCTACGCCCTGGCCCTCCTCCTGGGAAGGAGGCTCCCGGAGGAGGGGTAAGCGAGGCCTATAATGGGGTAGGAGGTGAGGTTGCGTGAAACCTATTCATCGGGTTTTGGCCTCGGTTATCCTTCTTGGCACCCTGGGACTAGCCCAAAACGAGGATCCTCCGCCCTCCCCCTGGGCCCAGGAAGCCGTGGAAATCCTTCTGGCTAAGGGCGTCTTTATCGGATACCCCGACGGGAGCTACCGCTGGCGGGAACCCCTGAGCCGCCAGGAGGCGGCCCTAGCCCTTTACCGCCTTCTGGCCGCCTACGGGCTGGACCGGCTCTCCCCCGAGGAGGTGGATCGCCTCCTTAAGGGGGTAGAAGCCCTAAAGAAGGACCTGGAGGGCCAGGCCCAGTCGCTGGCCGCCCTCAAAGAGGAGAAGGAGGCCCTCGAGGCCAGGGTGCGGGAGCTGGAAGCCAAGCCCGGGACCGACCCTCAGGCCCTCGAGGCCCTCCGGAAGGAGAAGGACGGCCTGGCCCGGCGGGTCCAGGCCCTGGAGGAAGCCCTGAAGGGCCTCGAGGCCGCGCAAAAGGCCCTTCAGGCCCGAAGCCTCGAGGAGGACCTTCGCAGGCTCCAAGAGGCCCAGAAGACCCTCGAGGAGCGCCTAAAGGCCTTGGAGGGCCGCCCCCAAGCCGACCCCAAGGAGCTTGAAGCCCTGAGGAAGGCCCAAGAGGACCAAAGGGGCCGGCTGGAGGCCTTGGAGAAGGCCCGATCCGCCCAAGAAGAGGCCCTGCGGAGGCTAGGGGAAGCGGTGAAGGACCTCCCGGAGGCCAGGCGCCTGGCCCAAGAGGCCCAGGCCCGCCTCCAAGCCTTAGAGCCCCGGGTCGCCGGCCTGGAAAGGGGGCTTAAGGACCTGGAGGACCGTCTCGGCCGCCTGGAAGAGCGCCTCGAGGCCCTGGAGACCGCCCAGGCCCAGGACCGGGCCCGCCTAGAGGCCCTGGAGGCCGAGCTGAAGGCCTTGAAGGCCACCCTGACCCCAAGCCGCCTTCCCCTCCACCTGGGCCTCGCCCTCTACCAGGGGGACGTGCAGAAGGATGGGTACGGCCGCCTTTTCCTGGGCCACGACGCCCTGCTCGGTCCCCTGGGCCTGAGGCTCGCTTACGAGGCCCCCTTCGCCAAGCCCGCCCAAGGCCTCGCCAGCCTAGACCTCACCTTCCGCACCTCCTACGGCGACCTGGACGGCTACTTTGGGGTGGGAGGGGGGCTTTACCTGAATGGCCCCTCCTTTGGCCAGCTCCTGGTGGGCGCCGGGTTCCGCCTGGTACCCTCCCTAAGCCTCTTCCTGGAAGGCCATCAGCGCTACCTCTTTGACGGCCAAGCGAGCCAGCGCTCCACCCTGGCCTTTGGCCTGGCCTTAAGGTTCTAAAAGAGGATGCGCTTGGGCACAAGGCAGGAAGAGGGCCCTAGGGTCAGGTTTTCCTCGTAGTAGCGCCGGCCCTCAGGCAAAGGGGCGGCCACCCTCAGGAGGTAATTCCCCGGGGCAATCTGGAGAAACCTGGCCTCCCCCCGGTCGTCGCTTTGGGCGTAGTAAACCTCGGGCCCTTCCAGGGCGAGATCTGCCCCGGCCACCCCCTCCCCTCCCCGGAAGACCTGCAGGTACAGGCAGGAGGATCGCTGGGTAGGCGAGGCCTGAAGGGCCGCCACCGCATCCGGCCCCGGGGCCGCCTTCAGGGCCCACCGCACGGCAAAGGGCTCCAAGAAGGGACGCCCCGACTTCAGAAGGGCCGCGATCCCGCTCACCGTGGGGGCTGCCATGGAGGTGCCGGAGAGGAGGCCATACCCCCCCCCTGGAAAGGCCGAGTAGATCCGCACCCCCGGGGCCCACACCCCCACCCAGCCCCCCCGGTTGCTGAACCAGGCCGGGTTGCCCCGGCCGTCCGCCGCCCCCACGGCCATGACCCCGGGAAGGGCGGCGGGGTAGAACCGGGCCACGCTCCCCTGGTTGCCCGCCGCCGCCACCACCACCCGAAGCCTCTCCAGGGCGTAGTTCACGGCCTCATGCAGCAGGTGGGAGTAGCCGCTTCCCCCGAAGGAGAGGTTGATCACCTGGGCCCCCTGGTCCACCGCCCACACCAGGGCCTGGGCCACCTGGAAGTCGCCCACATATTCCGGGGAAAAAACCCGCACCGGGAGGAGCACCGCCCCCGGGGCCACCCCCACCCCCTCGCCCACGGCCAGGGCGGCCACGTGGGTGCCGTGGACCTCCCCCTGGCTCTGGTCCGTATCCACCGGAAGAGGCTCCCCCGTGGCCGCGTCCAGCCCCTCGGCCACTCGGCCCCTGAGGGCGGGATGGGTGGCGTCCACCCCGGTGTCCAGGACCGCCACCTTCACCCCGGCCCCGGTGGAAACCCCCCAGGCCTCCTCCGCCCGCACCGCCTGGAGGTGCCAGGCGTAGGGGCTCGCCCCCAGGACCCCCAGGGCCTCGGGAAGAGGCCCATAGCTCCTTTGGCCCTCCCCCTCCACGTACCGGAAGCCCAAGGGCCGAAGGCGCCTTTTGGCCTCCTCTAGGGAAAACCCTGGGGGCAGGCGAAGCCGGGCGGCCTTCAAGGCGGGAAGCCACTCCACACCCCGCGCGGAAAGCCCTTCGGCCGCCCGCTCCACGTCCTCCTCCCGGGCGTAGCCCACCACCAGGGCCAGGCCCTGCCCCTCCGGAGGGCGCGGGGGCGCGCTGCAGGCGGCGAGAAGGAGGAGAAGAAGCGCCCACCTCATGGGATCACCCCAAAGCTCACCGCAGGCCCCGGCACCGCCACCCCCGAGAGGACCCCCTGCCGGTCGGCGGCCACGCTGTAGGCGGAGGGGTTTTCCGCGTCGTCCACGGCGTAGGCCTGGTAGAGCTCAAAGGCGTAGGGGCGCCCGGGAAGGAGGGGGGGCGCCTCCGCCTCCGTGGCCCCTGTGGGCTCCAGAAACCTCCCGCCCCCCGAGAGCTGGTCCCAGATGACCGGAAGGAACCGGAAGGACCGGGCCCCCTCTCCCCCCTCCACCCGCCAGGCCAGCTTTGGGGTAGGGCCGGTGCGGGCCCCCTCCTCGGGGGAGAGGATGCGCAAGGAGAGGGGCGAAAGGGGCGTAGTACACGCAGAGGCCACCCCCTGGGGAGCCTCCACCCGGTAGCACACCCGCTCCCCGGGCCGAAGGCCCGGCAGGGTGTCGGTAAACCCGGTAAACCCCTCGGGGAGCTGGGCCAGGGTGAGGTCCCCCCCGGGGGCCAGGCGCCTTAGAACATAGGGCCCCCCCTCTCCCTCCCAGGAGAGCCGGACGAAGAGGCTGTATCCCCCCCCAAGGTCCAGGGCCTCCACCCGCCGGGCCAGGGTGTAGGCCACGGCCTTGAGGCCCCGCACCGCGCCCGAGGCCTCCCCCTTGGGCAGGTCCAAGGGGATCCGCAGGGCCGTTCGGTTGTTGTTGGCGTCGTAGCCCACCAGCCAGAGCTCCACCGGCCCCCCCATCCCCTTGGGGTCCAGGGTGCGCACCCCTGTGTCCCGGGTCTCCTCCAGGTAGAGGTGCTCCCCCACCCCCGAGACCAGGCTTCCCGGCTGCACCCCCAGGCCCACCAGGAGGGCCAAAGGGGTAAGCCCCCCCTGGGCCTCCATCCCCGCGCGGTAGCGGACCAGGCCCCCCTCCACCCAGGCCTCCCCGGAGACCTGCGGAGGATTCCGGGGCCACTCCCTCCGGAAAGGGGGAAGGGCCACCAGGGGGAGGAAGGTTCGGCCCGCGGGGAGGAAAAGGCCCCGCACCTCACTTCCCGCAAGCCCCTCCCCCTCCACCCAGGCCCGGTAGGGGCCGGGGGGAACGAGGAGGTGGAACCGCCCTCCGGCCTCGGTCCTGGCCCCCCAGGCCCCTTGGGGGCCCTCCAGGTAAACCCAGGCCCCGGCCACGGGAGGCCCCCCGGGCCCCAGGGAGAGGGCGCCCTCCACCTCCGCAAGGCGGGGGGGTGCCGCGCAGGCCGCCAGCCCCAGGAGCACCCCCAGCAGAGCCCCACGCATAGCCCGGATTATATACCGAACCTGGCCCGCCGACGGTCCCAGACGCTGGACCCATACCCTTTACTTTTTTCCTGCGCTTCCCGCTTCCAAAAAAACTTCACGGGGACTTTACCCCGGGGCCCCCAGGCGGGCTTTAGGCCCGCCTGGGGTGGTATCCGGGGCCCCCACCAAAGGAAACCCCCGCCCCGAAGGGCGGGGGCTTGGGGCTAGACCCGGCTAGGGGATGATGGTGGTGGTCTCAAAGACGGTGTAGGGCCCCGGTGCCTGGGTGCTGGAGGCGTCGGCCTTGATCGTGGTGTTAGCCCCATTCACCGCATTGGCCCGCACGCTGAAGCGCAGGGTGGCCCCGGGCTGCAGGCCGGGGATGTACCGAATCTGCACCCCGGTGTCGCCCCACGACACCACCTGGACATCGCTGTTCAAGACGGTCTGGTAGGGGGCGGAGCCGAAGGGCCCGTCGGGGTCCAGCTCCACCTCAAAGTCCACGCCCTTCACGCCTGTTGTGCCCGCGAAGGTGGAGTTCCCGGCCGTACGGGTGAGCGTGAGGGTCACGTTGGTCTGGGGCCCGGTGCTCCCCTCCCAGGCGCGGATCTCAAAGCGGTAGACGTAGTCCGACCCGTTCCCCACCGGGTCGGTGGCGGTGCCACCCGTCAGGTTGTTGAACTCGCCGAGGGAGCTAATGCCCAGGGCGTACTGGGTGGGCCGCTCCTGCACGGTGACGGAAGCGCAGGCTTCCAGGTAGTTACCCACGGTGTCGGGGTTCGCGGTCTCCAGGGTGTAGGGCGGGCTGGGCCTGGGGTCGGTGCCCGGATTGGGCTCCAGCTGGGGCGCTACGTTCCAGCGGGGGTAGTCAGCATTGATCTGGCGCTGGTTCAGGTTGTAGGCGTAGAGCCGGGCGCAGTTTTGCCACTCTCCCACCTCGCTCGCCCGGAGGTCCACCAGGATCTCCTTAGAAGCCCCCAGAGCCAGGTCGCCGAGGTCAAAGGTGAGGGTCTTGCCGTTTTGGTCTAAGGTGCCCGCCGGGCTGGAGTTCACGTAGTCCAGGCCCTCGCCGAAGAGGTCGCGGACCTTCACCTGGTAGCCGGTGAGGGCGGCGGCGTAGTCGGCGGGGTAGTTGGCCTTCAGGGTCTGGTAGTCGGGGTCGTTGATGGGCGCCTGGGCGCGGTCCTGGTTGGTGAGCGTGAGGGTGAAGCGGACCAGGTCTCCCCGGAAGACGGAGGACGTCTTAGGTGTCTTGGTCAGGGTGAAGAAGGGCCGCACCACGTAGATCCGCTTGGAGGTGCTCGCTTGGGGGGTGTTGCTCCCCTTGGCCAGGGCGGGGTTGTCAATGGGGTAGGGATCGGGGTAGCGGGTATCCGTCCCTAGGACGGGAGGCCGGGTGTTGTAGTAGTACCCAGGCTGGCCAAACCCGGTGTCGTTATCCGCAGTGCCGTCCTGGTTCTTATCGTTCCAGACGTAGCCCGGCTTGTGGCGGGCGTAGACCGTGACCGTTACGCTCACGGAGCCGCCGGGAGCGATGCTCGTGAGGCTGGGGGTGGTGGTCTGGTCCCAGGTGACCTGGTGGAGGACAGCGTCGTAGGTGCCGCCGCTGCTGGCGGAGACGAAGCCCAGCTCGGCGGGCAGGGGATCGGTGATGACCACGTTTTGGGCGGTCTCGGTGGTGCTCAGGTTTTTGACGGTGATGGTGTAGGTGTAGGTGGCCCCGCTGGGGACGGAAGCGCCCCTAGCTATCAGGGTGACGTCGTTCGGGTTGTGGCTCGTGCCGCTCCAGCCGATGACGGAAGGCCCGGTCTTCTCAATGGCCAGGGCCGCCCCGGTCCAGGTCTTGGTGAAGGTGAAGTCCTTGAGGGGGAAGTAGTAGGTGCTTTCCCCGTAGGAAGCCTGCACCACCAGGGTGGCCTTCACCTGGACGCTGATGGGCAGGTCGCTGGCGGTGACGCTGGACTTGGGCTTGACCGAGATGCCCGAGCCATCGCTGTCTGCGACGGAGGTGGCGCAGGTCTCAGCGGTGGGGTGCTCGGGGTCCGTGTCCGGGCTGAGGTCGCAGAGGTCCACCTTGGAGACGTCCCCGCCCACCAGCTCGTAGCGCACGTAGCCGAAGCCGGTGATGGGGGAGGGATCGGTGGTGGGCTGCTTCCGGCGCACCTCGGCCCGGAAGAGGTGCAGGTTCTTGGTAGAGTCGCTGAAGTCAAAGGCGTTGACGATGGTGCCAAAGTCGTAGCCGGTGCGCTTGTCGCTGTACTTGACGATGTCGTCGCCCTGACGAGGGGGCTGAGCGAACTGGTCGTCCTCCCCGCCATCCCGCAGGTAGAGGTGGGTGATGTTGTAGAAGAAGACCTTGAACTCCTTGGAGGAGGCGGTGAAGCCGGAGCCCTCCTCACTGGCGGAGACGAGGAACTTGACGGGTTCCTCTGAGGGGGCAACAGGGAAGTTGCCCAGGCCCTGGAAGCTGAACTTGGCGATGCCGTTAGCATCGGTGGTTACGAAGTCCAGCTCGCTCACGTTCTGGGTCTCGCAGCCCTTATAAAGCGCCACCGCTTGCGGATCGGCGCTAACCGCCGTGACCCGCACCCGGGCGTTCTGGACGGGCTGGCCGTCCTTGGTCACCCTCACGGTGACGCAGACCGGCTCCTCCGTCTGGGAGGCGTAGAGGTTCACCTTCTTGGCCGGGTTTTTCTCGAGTTTAAAAGGCAGGTCTACCCCCCACTGGTCCTTGACGGAGAGGATCTCAATCCCACCCACGGGGCCGGAGGCGGTGTTCTTCCTGAGGCCGAGGTTGAGCACGGTGGTCTTGCCCGCCTCCACGTTGGCGGCCCGGCTCCCGGAGAGGTAGCCCGGGGCGCTCGCGCTCACCGTGTAGGTGCCGGGGCTGGCAGTGGCCGTAAACAGGCCGCCGTTAGAGAAGTTGAGGGCCGGGGAAGCGCTGACGCTAGCGCTGGCAAGGGTCTGGCCGGTGTCCTCGGCGTAGACGTGGACCACCAGGGTGCCCGTAGTGGGGGCGGGGGTGGGCTCAGGCTGGAGCTTAAAGGTGAGGGCTACCGTCTTGCCCAGCTCCACGCTGGCCAACTTGGCGTCCCCCAGGTAACCACTGGCGTTCACGCTGATGGCGTGGGTGCCCGCGGCGGTGTAGGTGAGGTCGGCCCGCCCTTGGGCATCCGTGGTCTTGGTGTTGGCACCGTCAGACACCGTGGCCCCCTGGATGGGCGTCCCGTTCCCGTTCACCACCAGCACGGCCACCTTGCCCTGACCGGGAGAGGTGTTCTGCGGCACAGGTACCAAAGAAACGTTGACGGTGGTGGTTTCCCCAGCCCGCACCTTGAAGGCAGCGAAGGCATCGAAATAGCCAGTCTTGGTCACCTTGACGGTGTAGTCACCGGGGGTGACGCTGTTGACGTCGCTGATAGCTGGGGTGTAGGTAGCGCTATAGCCGCTCACGCCCTGACCGGTAGCGTTGTCCACCACCACCAGGGTGACCTTACCGGTGGTAGCCGGAGGTGGCTGGTTACCCCCGCCACCCTGCTGACCGCAGCCCGCAAAGATGAGGGCCAAAGCGCCCAACAGGGCCACGCCAAATGCCTTTAGCCTTACTCCTTTCATACCCTGCACCTCCTTAGTGCTTTGCCCTAGGGGTTTTCCGCGTTGCCCCCTTCGGGTCCGGCGCCGCGCGGGCGAGGCCCGCTATCTCCTCGGGGCAGCACCGCGCGGCATCCGAGGCTAAGTACCCTCCCCCAAGATTTTCAACTCCACACCCCCCAGGGCTTTCAGGGCCTGCGCCACCGCCTCCTTAAGCTCCTCCACGCTCCCGTAGTGCCGCCTTGGCATCAGGAACCCCTTCACCCGCCGCCAGACGCTCTCCATGGGGTTCAGATGCGGGCTGTACCGCGGCAGGTAGGCCACCATAAGCCCCCGCTCCCGCCACGCCTCCTTCCTCCCCTCCACCTCCCGGGACCGGTGGAAGGGCGCGTTGTCCATGAACACCTTCAGGGGCTTGGCTAAACCTTCGGCCACCCGGTCCAGATACCCCCGCACCACCTCCCACCGCACCGGCCCCTCCAAAAGGGCAAAGAAAAGCCGCTCCCCCTCCCGTCCCCGCACCAAGTGCCCCACCACGTTCACCCGCCCCCGGGAACCCCAGGCCCGGGGCACCCCCTTGGCCTCCCCCCTCCGACCCCAGGCGTAGGTAGGGGGAAGGGTCAGGGAAAACCCGCTCTCATCCAGGTACCCCACCTCCATCACCCCCTCCTCCGCCCCCTTTTTGCTTCCTCTTCCTCCTCCGCGAAAGCCTTCACCTCTTCCTCCGTGGGCTTTCCCGGAGGCACGTACCGCGTCCGTCGCCACACGTACCCCATGGCCCTCAGGTGCCGGGCCACCACCTTGGGGGCCAGGCGGACCCCGAAGCGCTCGGCTAGGGCTGCCGCAAGCTGCGGGGCGGTCCAGACCCTATCCTCGGCCAGCCTTTCCTCCACGAAGGCGGCCATCTCGGGGGTGAACTTCCTGGGAGCTCCCGGGGGTTTGCGGTAGGCGAGGCCCTGGAGACCCTCCCTCACGAAGCGCCGGAGGACGAGGTAGACCGTGGTGCGGTCCTTGTGGAAGTGCTGGGCGATCTTTGGGGCGGTCCAGCCCTCGGCCGCCAGGCGGACCATCATGGCCCACAGGCGGGTCTTCTTGTGGGTCCTTGGGTCCAGGGAGAGCTCCAGGAGGAGCCGGTCCTCCTCAGGGGTCAGCTGGATCCGAAGTGGGGCCGCCATGTTGAGATGATAAGGGGTTGGCACTTAATCTTACGCACACCACCCCCTCATGTCAAGCCTTGCCGAGCGTAGCTTAAGGCCTCTTTTAGCTTCTTTTTCCACGGCATTTCCACAAGCCTTCACCCCCTTTACCATGGTGCCGCGCCCCCTTCAGGGCAGGGTCAGAGTAGAGCAGAGGGCATGAACGGCGTATAGTGGAGGGCATGACCGTGTACCTGCCGGATGGGAAGGCCCTGGACCTGCCCGAGGGGGCCACGGCCAAGGACGTGGCCCGGGCCCTAGGGCCCGCCTGGGAGCGGGAAGCCGTGGGGGCCATTGTGGATGGGGAGCTCTACGACCTCCTGAAGCCCCTCCCCGAGGGGGCAAAGGTGCGCCTCCTCACGGAGAAGGACCCCGAGTACCAGCTCCTCTTCCGCCACACCCTGGCCCACGTCCTGGCCCAAGCGGTGAAGGAGTTCTTCGCCGAAAAGGGCTACGACCCGGAAAGCGTGAAGCTCGGGGTGGGTCCGGTGGTGGAGAAGGGCTTTTACTACGACATAGACGCCCCCGAGCCCATCTCCGATGAGGACCTGCCCGCCATAGAGGAAAAAATGCGGGCCATCATCGCCAAAGACCTTCCCCTGCGCCGCTTCGTGCTGCCCCGGGAGGTGGCCCTTTCCCGCTACCAGGGCAAGGACCCCTACAAGACCGAGCTCATCCTGGACCTGCCCGAGGAGGAGGAGATCAGCTTCTACCAGCAAGGAGACGAGGCCTACGGCTTCACCGACCTCTGCCGCGGGCCCCATGTGCCCTCCACGGGCCGCATTCCCCCCCACTTCAAGCTCACCCACGTGGCCGGGGCCTACTGGCGGGGGGATGAGAAAAGGCCCATGCTTCAGCGGGTCTACGGGGTAGCCTTCCGCACCGCTGAGGAGCTAAAGGAATACCTTTGGCAACTGGAGGAGGCCAAGAAGCGGGACCACCGCCGCTTAGGGCGGGAGCTGGAGCTATTCCTGATCGATCCCATGGTGGGGAAGGGGCTGGTGCTTTGGCTTCCCAAGGGGAACGTGATCCGGGAGGAGCTCATGGCCTTCATGCGGGAGGAGCAGATAAGGCGGGGCTACCAGCTGGTCACCACCCCCCATATCGGGAGCCTCGAGCTTTACCGCACCAGCGGCCACTACCCCTACTATGCGGAAAGTCAGTTCCCCCCCATCAGCTTCAAGGAAAGGGGCGAGGAGGAGGAGTACCTCTTAAAGCCCATGAACTGCCCCCACCACATCCGCATCTACGCCTTTAAGAAGCGCTCCTACCGGGAGCTTCCCTTGAGGCTTGCCGAGTTCGGCACCGTCTACCGCTACGAGAAGGCGGGGGAGCTTCTGGGCTTGACCCGGGTACGGGGCTTCACCCAGGACGACGCCCACCTCTTCTGTACCCCCGAGCAGGTGAAGGAGGAGTTTTTGGGGGTCTTGGACCTGGTTCTGAAGGTGCTTTCCACCCTGGGCCTTAAGGACTATAGGGCCCGCATCGGCACCCGGGACCCCAAAAGCGACAAGTACGTGGGGGACGAGGCTAAATGGTCCCTGGCGGAAAGACAGATTGAGGAGGCAGCCCTGGAAGCTGGTCTCCACTACACGGTGGAGGAAGGGGATGCCGCCTTCTACGGCCCCAAGCTGGACTTCGTGGTGAAGGACGCCCTGGGAAGGGAGTGGCAGCTCGGCACCATCCAGGTGGACTACAACCTCCCTGAGCGCTTCGGCCTCACCTATGTGGGGCCGGATGGGGCCGAACACCGCCCTGTCATGATCCACCGCGCCCCCTTTGGCTCATTGGAGCGCTTCATCGGCATCCTCATCGAGCACTTCGCCGGGGACTTTCCCCTCTGGCTCGCCCCGGTGCAGGTGGTGGTGGTGCCGGTTTCGGAAAAACAGGAGGACTACGCCAAGGAGGTAGTCTTTAAGCTCAAGGAAGCGGGCCTCAGGGCCGAGGCCGACCTCCGCCCCGAGCGCATGCAGGCCCGTATCCGCGACGCCGAGGTGCAGAAGGTGCCCTATGTCCTGGTGGTGGGGGACAGGGAAAAGGCCGAGGGCACGGTGAGCGTCCGCAGACGGCACCGGGGGAACCTGGGAAGCATGCCCCTGGCGGCTTTCCTCGAGGCCGCCCTTAAGGAATACAAGGAACGCCTTTTGGAGCCAACCCTCTGATGCGGGCCAGGTCCACCATCTTCACCCTCTTTGTGGAATACATCTACCCGGAACGGCGCGCCCGGGTGCGGGACCTCATCACCATGATGGAGGTCCTGGGCTTCTCCGAGGCAGCGGTGAGGGCGGCCCTCTCCCGGAGCGCCAAAAGGGGCTGGGTAGTGCCGGAGCGGCGGGGGCGCATCGCCTACTACGCCCTTTCCAACCGGGTCTACTGGCAGGTGCGCCAGGTTCGGCGGCGCCTCTACGAGGCCAGGACCTCCTGGGACGGGCGTTTCCTCCTGGTCCTGCCGGAAGGCCCAAAGGAGCGGGGGGAAAGGGAACGCTTTCGGCGGGAGATGGCCCTTTTGGGCTACGGCAGCCTGCAAAGCGGGGTCTACCTGGGGGCGGGGGTGGACCTCGCCGCCACCCAAGAGCTCCTCGCCTTTTACGGGCTTTCCGCCACCCTCTTTCGGGCGGAACACCTCGGGCCGAAGGAGGAAGTGCTCCGCGCCTTTTCCCTTAAGGAGGCCTCGGCCCATTACCAAACCCTCTTCTCCAGCGTGCCCCCGGTGCTCGAGGACCCCCTTTTGGCCTTCCGGACCTTGACCCGTCTGGTGCACGAGATGCGCAAGCTCCTTTTCCTGGACCCTCTTCTTCCCCCCGAGCTCCTTCCCCCAGGCTTCCCAGGCCCCTCCGCCCGGGAGCGCTTCCTCACCCTTCGGGAAACCCTTTACCGGCAGGCCGAACCCTTCCTTAAAAGGCTCTCTCTCAGCCCTCTCACCCCGGGCGGGATAACCTTTAGGGGATGAGGCGGTTTCTATCCCTTCCCCTGATCCTGGCCACCCTGGCCCAGGCCCAGGCGGTCATTCCCTTCTGGCACACGGCAGGCCCCCCAGGGAATACCGTCCTGGAGGAGGCCATAAAAAGCTTCAACAAGTCCCAGCGCACCTACCGGATTGAGGCCCGCTACGTGGGGGACTACCGGGAGGCAGGGGTAAAGCTCCTGGCCGCCTTGCGCTCGGGGGGTGCCCCAGTCCTTTTCCACGGGGAGCTTTCCTTCCTCCCCCGCCTGGCCCAGGAAGGGGTGGCCTTGGCTCTGAACCCCTACCTCCAGAACCTGCCCAGGGACCTCTATCCGGAGATGATGCGAACCACCCAGGTCCGGGGGCAGACCTATGGCCTTCCCTTGGGGCTATCCGTGCCCGTCCTCTACTACAACAAGGATGCCTTCCGCGCCCGGGGCCTTAAGCCCCCCAGGACCTGGGCCGAGGTGGAGGAGGCCGCCCAAAGGCTCACCAGCCGCACCAGCAAGGGGCTTGTTATCTCCACGGACATCTGGAGCTTCAACGCCATCGTCATGAGCCTGGGGGGAAGCTTGGTCAAGGATGGGCTTCCCGCCTTCACCTCCAAGGAGGTGGTGGAGGCTTTGGAGATGCTTTACCGCATGGTGCAGAAGGGGCACGCCCAGGCCAGAAACCTGGCCGAGGCCCAGTTCGCCGTGGCCGATTTCCTGCGCACCAAGGCCTTCATGGGAATCGGACCCACCACCGCCCTGCCGGTGGTGCTGGCCCAAACCTCCCTGCCCTTTAGCGTGGGCCTGGCCCCCCTGCCCCGGCGGGAAGGGGGTGCGGTACCCCTTTCCGGGGCAGCTTTGGCGGTGCTCAAGGGGGCAAGCCCGGAGCAGGCCCGGGGAGCCGTGGCCTTCTGGCTTCACTTCCTGGAACCCAAACGCCAGGCGGAGTGGGTGCGGACCACCTGGTACCTGCCCTTGCGAAAAGAAGCGGAAAGGGAGCTTGCCGATTTCCTGAAAGACCCCGAAAGGCAGGCGGTCTTCGCCCAGGCGGAGGTGGCCCGCCCCTGGAGCCAGGACCCGGAGCTGGTGGTCTGGTACAGCTACCTGGAGGAAGCCCTGGAACGAAGCCTGAAGCAGGGGGTGAAGCCCCAGATGGCCCTCGAGGAGGCCCAGAGGAAGGCCATGGGGGTGGAGAGGCGCTAAAGAAGCCCCTGACCCAGGCTTGACTTTTGGGATGGTAAAATCCCCCCCATGAAACAGCCCTTAGCTCTGGCCCTAGGGTTTCTCCTCCTTCCCCTGGCCTTGGCCCAGGCCGGCACCCGCACGGAGGTTTCCTTCTGGCACTCCATGGATGGCCCCGCGGGGAGGCTTCTTTCCACCTTCGCCCAGGAGTTCAACGCCCGCCAGGGGCTCTACCGGGTGGTACCCCAGTATGCAGGGGACTACCGGGATGCGGAAACCAAGCTGGTGGCCGCCCTACGCACGGGAAGCCAGCCCGTGCTCTTCCAGGCGGAGATCAGCTTCTTTCCCCGCCTCATCGGGGAAGGCCGGGCCCTGGCCCTGGATGGTTATCTAAACCTGGAGCGCACCTTCCTGGAGGATCTCTTTGAACCCGCCTGGAACTACGGGGTGATGGACGGTAAGCGCTACGGCCTTCCCCTAAACACCTCCACCCCGGTTCTCTTCTACAACCTGGACGTCTTCCGGGCCAAGGGGCTTAAGGCCCCAAGGAACTGGAAGGAGTTTGAGGAGGTGGCCAAGGCCCTCACCTCCCGCCAGGCCAAGGGCTTCATCTTCGTCACCGACCCCCAGGCCTGGCTCTTTGAGGCCATGGTGACCAGCCGGGGTGGGAACCTGGTGCGGGAAGGCAAGCCCAACTTCACCTCCAAGGAGGCCCTCGAGGCCCTGGAGATGCTCCACCGCCTAAACCGCGCCGGGGCCCTTTCCGCAAGGAGTATGGCCGAGGCCACCTTCGCCCAACTGGACTTCGTGCGCACCAAGGGCATGATGGTCATGGCCTCCATCGCCAACTGGCCCGCTGCGGAAAACTTTTCCTTCGCCTTCACCTTAGGGGTAGCCCCGGTGCCCCGGGAACCCGGGGGCAAGGTCCCCATGGGCGGGGCCCAGCTGGTGGTGCTCCGAGGGGCCACGGAGGCCCAGGTGCGGGGTGCCCTGGAGTTTTGGAGGTACCTTATGGAGCCTCAAAACGTGGCCCGCTGGGTACAGGCCAGCTACTACGTGCCCGTGCGCAAGTCGGCCATTCCCCTCCTGGAGGGCTTCTACCGGGAAAACCCCTTCCGCAAGGTGGCCTTTGAACAGATCGCCCATGCCCAGGAACGCCCCCGCATCCCCCAGTTCTCCGCCTGGGCCAGCGTCCTGGCAGAGGCCTTGGAAAAGACCCTGAAGGGCGGGGTTCCTCCCCAGAAGGCCCTGGAGGAAGCCCAGCGGAAGGCGGAGGCCATCCGGTAGACTGCACCCGCTAAAATGGCAGGGATGCGCCTAGGTTTCAGTCCCTTCAATGCGGAGATGGGCTATGAGGAAGCCTTCCGCCTGGCGGCGGAACTGGGGCTGGACCTCGAGGTTCCCTACGACTTGCACGAGGTCCTGCCCCTTCCCGACGCCAAGACCTTGCGGGCCACGGGGGAAGCCCTGGGGGTGGGGTTCACCCTGCACCTTCCCTTCGTGGAGATGAACCCAGCCAGCCTCATCCCCAGCGTCCGTGCCTTGGCCGAGGAGCGCCTCAAACGGGCCCTGGAGTTCGGCGAGGCCCTGGGGGCCAAGGTGGGGGTCCTCCACACCGGCCAGGTGCCCGTGCGCCACCCCATGGCCTTAAGCCTGGCCCGGGAGACCCTGGAAAAGACCCTCTCCGCCCTCCTGCCCCTGCCCTTCCCCGTGGCTTTGGAAAACCTGGCCCTTGCCGAAGAGGATCTCCTCCGGGGCCCGGAGGAGCTAAGGGCCCTCCTGGACCGCTTCCCCCAGTACGGCTTCTGCCTGGATGTGGGCCACGCCCTGGTGGAGCTGGGTCCCCTGGGTCCTTTCCTCTACTGGGAGGCCCTGGGAGACCGGCTCATCCACCTGCACCTCCACGACAACCACGCCCGCCGGGATGACCACCTGCCCGTGGGCACGGGAGCCGTGCCCTGGGAAAGGCTGGCCCCCCGGCTGAGGAGCTTCCCTGCCACCGCGGCCCTCGAGGTGGGTGGGAACATCCAAGGAGTACGCCAGAGCCTTTCCCGTCTGCAGGCCCTCCTTGCCTCCTAAGCCTCCCCTTCCATAAGGGGGGACATCTGTCCTTGCCAGGGTACGCTTATAGTAGTGGAGTGGGGGTTTGTACCCCCCTTCACAAAGGGAGGCAGAATGGTCGTAGACCGGATTGAGGTGTACCTGGACGGGGCCAGCGAGCCCCTGGCGGTTCTGAAGGAGCCCCCTTACCGGCTAAACCTGGACACCCGAAAGATCCCCGACGGGGAGCATGTCCTGCGGGTGGTAACCCACTTCCGCGGCGGAGGCCAGGAGGTCCGAGAAATCCCCTTCACCGTTAACAACTACCCCGATGTGATGGTCCTGGGCCTAGACGAGGGGGGCGAGGTAGCGGGGACTCTGGAGCTCCGCCTGGCCGTGGGGGAACCCGAGCTCCCCGTGGAACCGGTCCGCTTCAACCCCATCTGGTACGTGGTGGCCTCGGTGGTCGTACTGGGCGGCATCTGGGCCTACTTCGCCCTTTCTCCAGCAACGGAGAAAGTGGTAACCGAGCTAGCCCCTCCGGCCCAGGAAGCCCAAGCCCCTAAGGAAGGAGGCAGCCAGGCCACAGCCAGCGTGGACCAGGCCCTCATGGAAAAGGGTAAGTCCATCTACGAGGCCAACTGCGCCGCCTGCCATGGGGCAGACGGCCAGGGAATGCCCCCGGTTATGCCTGCCCTGGCGGGCAACGCCAACCTAAAGGACGCCCAGATGATCCTTAGCGTCGTAAAGAACGGGCGCGGGGCGATGCCCCCGGTGGGAGCCGCCTTCTCGGAAGAGGAGCTCAAAGCCGTGGCCACCTACATCCGCAACAGCTTCGGCAACAACTTCGGCCCGGTGGAATAAGGAGGGCTAAGGCATGTACCGCAACGACCCCATCGTACCCACCTTCGCCCTCATCCTGGCCGCAGGCCTCTTCTACATGGCCTACCTGGATGGGCTCCACATCGCCCGCCTCCTGGGCCACACTCGAGAGGAGCTCTCCGTGGGCCAGATCGGCCTGATGGCCTTCGGCGCCGTCTTCCTTCTCTACGGGCTCATCGGCCTGGTGTCCTACTGGCTGGAGGGAGTAGAGCTGCGCCCCGGCCGCCATTTCCCCACTCCCTCCACCGCACCGGTAGCGGTGGGTGTGGTCCTGGTTCTTCTCCTCACCGCCCTCTCCGGTTTCTTTGTGCGCCTTATCGCTTACGCCGCCCAGACCGGGCATAACCCCACCTGGCTCCAGGGCTTTGTCTTCGGAACCATCAGCCTAGTGGTAGCCGCCCTTTTGGGCATTTACAAGAAGTTCTTCGGCCGGGACGAGGTGATCACCGAGGAGGAGAAGAGCCACTTCCCCTGGTAAGAGCAGACTTGACCTATATGCGGCTCCTGGAGTAAAGAGGGGGCATGACCCTGCGCGAAGCCCTGTCCCAGATCCCCGACCCCCGGGCCCGCAACCGGCAGTACCCCCTTTGGGGCCTCCTGGCCCTCATCCTGGTGGCTTTTCTTTCCCGCGTGGACTCCCTGAGGGGCGTGGAACGCTTCGCCCGCGCCAACCCCCACCTCTTGCCCCACCTGGGCCTGCGCAAGGCCCCAGGCCACACCGCCATCACCCTTCTCCTTCACCGCCTGGATCCTGAGAAGCTCCAGGCGGCCCTTGGCCAGGTCTTCCCCGAAGCCGACCTTGGGGAAGTCCTGGTGGTAGACGGGAAGCACCTGCGGGGAAGCGGCAAGGGGAAAAGCGCCCAGGTGAAGCTGGTGGAGGTCCTGGCCCTGCACCTCAAGACCACCCTGGCCCAGGCCCGGGTGGAGGGGAGGGAGGACCAAGCGCTTCTGGAGCTCCTGGACCGCCTGGGGGCGGAGGGACTCAAAGGGAAGGTAGTGGTGGGGGACGCGGGGTACCTGTACCCGGAGGTGGCGGGGAAGGTGGTGGAAAAAGGGGGGCATACCTCTTCGTCCTGAAGGCCAACCAGGGGGAACTGCTGGAGTGGGCTCTGGAGGTATTCAAGGGGATGGAGGAAAGGCGGCTTCCCGGGGAGACGGAGTCAGCTTGGGAGGTGGTGCGGGACGGGGAGGTGTGGACCTACCGGGTCTGGGCTTCCCCTTATCTGCCGGATGCGCTCTTGGCCTTTCCCGGGTGCCGACAGGTGGTGCGGGTGGAGCGGGAGGTGGTGCACAAGGGGACGGGGGAGGTACGGCGCGCGGCGAGCTACGCCCTCACCAGCTTGGGAGCCGAGGAGGCGGACGCGAGGCGGCTTGGGGAGCTTCTCCTTTCCCGGTGGGAGGTGGAGAACCGGTCCTTTTGGGTACGGGACGTCCTCCTCCATGAGGACGCCTGCCAGGTGCGGGGCGTGGGGGCGCAAGTCTTGGCGGTCCTCCGGGCCTTTCTGGTGTCCCTGCTGTACCGCAGGGGGGTGCGGAAGAAGAAGGCGGCCCTGGAGACCTTCTCCTTCCATCCCCTCTCCGCCCTCAGGTTCCTGGGGCTCTATGCGGTATAGCGGTCAAGTCTGCTGGTAAGAGGTGAAGCATGGACGAACGCGAGATTCGCTTGCAAAGATCCCGCAGGCGGCTTTTCCTGAAGACCGCCATCGGCACCGGAATCGGCCTCTCCTTGGTTTCCGCCTTCTACGTGGGGGCGAGCCTGCGCCCCAAGGCCGAGGTCACCCCGGAGAAGGAACCCCTGAAGCCGGGAGACATTCTGGTTTACGCCCAAGGCGGGGGTGAGCCTAAACCCATCCGCCCTGAGGAGCTCAAGCCCGGCGACCCCTTCGTTCTGGCCTACCCCATGGACCCCAAGACCAAAGTGGTGAAAAGCGGCGAGGCCAAAAACACCGTCCTGGTGGTGCGCTATAACCCCGAGGAGCTCGCCCCCGAGGTGGCCCAGAACGGGGTGGAAGGGATCGTGGCCTACTCCGCCGTCTGCACCCACCTGGGTTGCATCGTGAGCCAGTGGGTGGCGGACAAGAAGGCAGGCCTTTGTCCCTGCCACGGTGGAATCTATGACCTCGCCCGCGGAGCCAGGGTCATCGCTGGCCCCCCGCCCAGGCCTGTACCCCAGCTTCCCCTTAAGGTGGAAGAAGGCGTCCTGGTGGCCGCCGGGGAGTTCCTGGGCGAGGTGGGGGTGAAGGCGGAAGCGGGCTTCTTCCGCCACGTCTAGGAGGGAAGCATGTACAAGTGGTTAGACGAACGCCTGGACCTCACGGGCCTTTACCAGAAGGTCTTGCGCAAGGCCTTCCCGGTGCACCATTCCTTCTTCCTGGGGGAGATCACCCTCTTCGCCTTCATCGTCCTGGTGCTCACCGGCATCTTCCTCACCTTGAACTTTGAGCCTTCCATCCGGGAGGTGAAGCTCCCCGACGGCCGCACCGTGCCCGCTGCCTACGCCAGCGTCCTCTACATAGACAGCCTTCCCTTCGGGGCGGTGATCCGTAGCCTCCACCACTGGTCGGCCCACGTGATGATCGCCGCCGCCTTCCTGCACATGCTCCGGATCCTACTTTCGGGAGCTTACAAAAAGCCCCGGGAGCTCAACTACCTGGTGGGCCTGGCCCTTTTGGGCCTGGCGGTGGTCACCGCCTTCACCGGATATGCCCTTCCCTACGACAACTACGCGGTCACCGCCACCCGCATCGGCTACGGGATCGCAAACTCCATCCCCTGGGTGGGTACCACCCTGGCCCAGGTGATGTTCGGGGGAGAGTTCCCGGGCTCGGAGAAGTCCATCCCCAGGCTTTATAGTCTCCACGTCCTCTGGCTTCCCCTGCTTCTCATGGCCCTCATCGGGGCGCACATGGCCATCATGATGAAGCAGAAGCACACCCAGCCCCGGTATGCGGAAAGGGTGGCCCCTGGAAGGATTCTCGGCGTGCCCATGTACCCCCAGCAGCTGGTGATGATGGGCATCCTCTTCGCCCTGTACGTGGGCATCATGACCATGATCGCCGGGGCCTTCCTGGCCCACCCCATCGAAGCCTTCGGCCCTCCCACCCCCAACACCCCGGCGGTCAAGCCCGACTGGTACTTCCTCTGGATCTACGGCATCCTGCAGATCATCCCCTCCAGCTGGGAGTTCCACCTCTTCGGGGCCACCATAGGACCGGAGTTCATCGGGGGGGTGGTGATCCCGGGGATCCTGGGCCTGGTGGGTCTCCTCCTGCCCTTCGTGGACACCCGCAAGGACAAGATGCGCTACATGGAGCTTCCCTCAGAGCATCCGGTGCGCACCAGTGTCATCCTGGCTCTCCTGGTCTTCTTCCTCATGACCACGTTAGCCGGGTACAAGATCGACTTCCAGCAGCAGGGCTCCCTCCTGGGGAACAACGCCGTGCTCTGGACCTTGGTCCTGGGCGGGCCCTTGCTCACCTACCTCGTTTCCTACACCCTGCTCCGCATCTTCTACGGGAAGAAGGAGGAAGAGGCTCTCCAGTAATACCACCCCGCTCTGCCTACCGGCGGAGTGGGGGCCCCGGTAAACCACCCCGCCTTGGCTTTCGCCAAGGCGGGGTCCCATAACTTCTGGAAGCTTTAGGAGGGCTTCTCCTCCTCGAGGCCCAGGCTGGCCAGCAGGTCTCCGTAGAGGTCCCCGAGTTTCACGCTGGCGCTTGCCGTGGGCACCGCGGAGGCATCGTACAGGTTGTACTCGGCCACCGCCCCGTACTCGTACTCCCGGCGCTCCTCGCGGCGCGGTCCAGGCTTCCTCTTGCCCCGGGCCTCCTTGCCCTTGGCCCGACGAGGCCGCTCTTCTTCCACCTTAGGAGGCGGGGGGGGCAGGAGGCGCTTGCGGGAGAGGGAGATCCGTTGCTCCACGGGGTCGATGTTGAGGACCACCACCTCCATCTCCTCCCCCTTCTTGAAGAGGGCGGCGGGGTTCTCAATGCGCCCGTGGTCCAACTCGGAAATATGGACCAGCCCCTCCATGCCCGGCTCCAGCTCCACAAAGACGCCGAAGTCGGTGATCCCGGTGACCTTGCCCTTGACCACGGTACCCGGGGGGTATTTTTCCGTGAGGAGCTGCCAGGGATCGGGCTGGGTCTGCTTGAGCCCTAGGGAAAGGCGGCGCTCACTGGGGTCCAGCCGAAGGACCACCGCCTCCACCTCGTCCCCCTCTTTCACCACCTCGGAGGGGTGCTTGGGCCTTTTGGTCCAGGAGAGTTCGGAGATGTGGATGAGCCCCTCGAGGCCAGGCTCCACCTCCACGAAGGCCCCGAACTGGGTGAGGCCCACCACCTTGCCCCGGACCCGGCTTCCCACCGGGTACTTCTCGGCCACGGTGGTCCAGGGATCGGGGATCAGGGCCTTGATGGAAAGGTTGACCCGCTCCTTCTCGGGGTCCACGGAAACCACCTGGGCCCGCACCTTCTGCCCCTTGTGGATGACCTCCTTGGGGTGGTTAAACCGCCCCCAGGTGATCTCGGAACGGTGCACCAGGCCGTCCACCGGGCCCAGGTTCACGAAGGCCCCGAAGTCGGTGACGTCCACCACCGTACCCTCCACCACCTGGCCGGGCTGCAGGCTTTGGAAAAAGGCCTCCTTGGCCCGCTTCTGTTCCTCTTCCAAAACCGCCCGACGGGAGAGGAGAACCCGCCCCTTCTTGCGGTTAAACTCGATGATCTTCACCAGGATCTGCTGGCCCACGTAAGCATCCAGGTTGGGGATGCGCTTGAGGTCCAGCTGCGAAGCGGGGATGAAGGCGGACACGCCATCCAGGTCGGCAACCACGCCCCCCTTGACCTTCTCCTTCACGGTGACGGTCACCGGCTCGCCCTTCTCATAAAGCTCCCGGATGCGGTCCCAGTGCTCCGTGGCCTCCACCCGCTTGCGGGAAAGAAGGACCTGGCCCGTTTCGGGGTCCACCTTGATCACCTGGACCCGCACCAGATCCCCGGGCTTCAAAAGGGCCTTTAGCTCCTCCTCGGGAAGGGACTTCTCCGTAAGCTCGTTAAAGGGGATGATGCCTTCCGTCTTCGCGCCGATATCTACCGCCACACCCTCCGAGCCCACCAGGACCACCTTGCCCGTCAGGATCTGGCCCGGGCGCACGCGCTTTTCCAAGCGGGCCTCGGTTTCCTGAAGGGCCTCCTCCATGCTGAAGGTCTGGCCTGGGGTCAAGTTGGCTTCGCTGACCTGGGTCGCCTTTTCTTCCATGCCGCCTCTTTCCTCCTTACGCGCCTTCCAGGGAAGGCGGGCGCACTTTGCGCACGTCCACACGAAAAGGAGGGGGAGAAGCCTCACTCCCCGCTTCCGTGTGAACCGGCCCCGAAGGGCATACCCTTCCTTTATACCACGGGGAGGCCCCCTTGCCAAGAGGCACCAGGCCCCTTGGGCTTAGGTCATAATGAGCCCATGGAAACCCTAGCCTGGATGCAGGCGAAGCTCCCTGAGTTTTTAAAGGACCTCGAGGCCTTCGTGCGCCGGGAATCCCCCTCCAAGGACCTGAAGGGTCTAATGGAAGCGGCGGCCTTCCTGGAAGAGGCCTTCGGGCCCCTCCAGGGGCGGCTTTCCCGCAAGGACACTCCCTTGGGCCCCATCCTTCTCTTGAAGCGGGAAGGGGAAGGAGCCCCGGTCCTGGTGCTTTGCCACTACGACACCGTCCATCCCAGGGGAAGCTTCCCCGAGCCCTTCCGAGTGGAAAGGGACCGGGCGGTGGGGCCCGGGGTCTACGACATGAAAGGGGGCATCGTGGCCTTGCTCTACGCCCTTCGCCATGCGGAGGCCACGGGAAGAAAGCTTCCCCCTTTGGAAATCCTCTTCACCCCGGACGAGGAGATCGGCTCCAAAGAAAGCCGGCCCCTCATCGAGGCCGCCGCCAGAAAGGCCAGGGCAGTGTTGGTCCTCGAGCCTCCCACGGCGGAAGGGGATCTCAAGGTGGCCCGAAAAGGGGTGGGGCTTTACCGCCTTAAGGCCCTGGGCAAGGCCGCCCACCAGGGGGTGGAGCCGGAAAAGGGAGTGAACGCCATCCTGGAACTCGCCCACCAGATCGTAAGGGTCGCGGCCCTCGAGGACCGGGAAAAGGGCACCACCCTGGGCCCCAACGTGGTGGCGGGGGGCACGGTGAGCAACGTGGTGGCGGAGGAAGCCTGGGTGGAGATCGACCTCCGGGCCTGGACCCTGGAGGAGGTGAAGCGGGTGGAGGAGGGCCTTAAAAGCCTCACCCCCATCCTCCCCGGGGCCAGGCTGGAGCTTTCCGGAGGCCTTAACCGCCCTCCCATGGAGCCCACGGCGGAAAGCCTGGCCCTCTTTGAAAAGGCCCGGACCATCGGCGAGGCCCTGGGCCTCTCCTTATGTCCAGGCCGGGTGGGCGGAGGGTCCGACGGCAACTTCACCGCCGCCCTTGGGGTGCCCACCCTGGATGGCCTCGGTCTCTTTGGAGGCGACGCCCACCAGAAGACCGAGTACGTGGTGGTCTCGGAGATCCCCAGACGCACGGCCCTGCTGGCCGAACTCCTCTATGCCCTATGAACCTCTCCCCTTCCGCAAAGAAGGTGCAAAGGTTCTTGGAGGAAAGGGGATTCGGCCATCTAAGGGTGGTGGAGCTTCCCACCTCCACCCGCACCGCCCAGGAGGCGGCGGAGGCCGTGGGGGCCGAGGTGGGTCAGATTGTAAAAAGCCTGGTCTTCCTGGGAGAAAACGGGGCCTACCTCTTCCTGATAAGCGGCAAAAACCGCCTGGACCCCTTCAAGGCCCAAAGGGCCACGGGTGAAGCCCTGAGGCGGGCCACCCCGGAGGAGGTGCGCGCCCTGACCGGCTACGCCATCGGTGGGGTGCCCCCTGTGGGGCACGAAACCCCCCTTCCTGCCTTTTTGGATCAGGACCTCCTGGCTTACCCCCTGGTCTGGGCCGCAGGGGGTACTCCCAAGGCCCTCTTCTCCCTGACCCCAGAGGAGCTTCTGGCCCTCACAGGAGCCCAGGTGGCCGATCTCAAGGAGGCCTAGGCATGTGGTTTTTTCGTGAAGACCCCCATGTGAAGCCCGAAGGGCCTTTGGCCTTCCGGGTGCGGGTGCGCACGAAAAGCGGCGAGGTGGTGGAGCTTCGACTCTCCAAGAGCATGGAGATCAGCCCGGTGGAAGGAGGCTACTACGTGCGCAAGGAGATCGTGGCCCCCAAGAGCCTGGACCGGGCGGTGCTGGAGATCTGGTTTGACCGGCGGTTCCGCCCGGTGCGCAAGGAGGTGGCGGGGGGCGAGCTGGTGCCCATCCGGGAGTGGGGTTAGCGGGGAGGCACCCAGGGCTCTCCCCGGAAGAAGCCGTAGACGAGCCGCCCCACCACCGGCCCCAAGAGCACCAGGCCGATGAGGTTGGGGATGGCCATGAGGCCGTTTAGGGTGTCGGAGATGGCCAGGAAGGCCTCGAGGCCCCCCAAGGGCCCCACGAAAGCCAAGACGGCGAAGGTGAGGCGGTAGGGCCAGCGGATCCCCTCCCCGAAGATAAAGGCCGCGGCCTCCTCCCCGTAAAACCCCCAGGAGACCATGGTCCCCAGAGCGAAGACCGCCACGGTGACGGCCAGGATAATCGGCCCGAGGGGATGGGCTTGGAAGAGGGCGCTAGCAGCCTCGGCGGCGCTCCCCCCTCCTCGCCAAAGCCCGGAGGCGATGAAGGTAAGGGCGGTGAGGCTGGTCACCAGGAAGCTCACGAACATCTCCGTGACCCCCCAGAAGCCCTGGCGCACGGGATGGTCCACCTGGGCCTGGGCGTGGGCGATGGGCGCGGAGCCCAAGCCCGCCTCGTTGGCGAAGATGCCCCGGCCAAGCCCGGCGTTGATGGCGGCGAAGAGGCTATACCCCGCCGCTCCCCCCAAGGCTGCCTCCGGGCTGAAGGCCGCCTGGAAGACCAGGGCCAGGGCCTCTGGAATCTGGCCCCCGTAAACCACCAGAAGGGGAACCACCGCCACCAGGAAAAGAAGGAGCTTCAAGGGCACCACCACCTGGGCGAAGCGGGCCACCCGCACGATGCCTCCCCCCAGCACCACCCCCACCAGCAGGGCCAGGAAAAGCCCCACCAAAGCTGGAGGCGCCCCTAAAGGAGCCAGGGCACCCCCCACCGCCCCAGCCTGGGAGAGATTGCCGATGCCGAAGGCGGCCACGGCGGCGAAGAAGGCGAAGAAGTAGGCCAGAAAACGGAGCCTGGGTAGGCCCCGGTACAGGTAGTACATGGGCCCGCCGGAAACCGAGCCATCGGCATAGCGGCGGCGGAAATGCACCGCCAAGGTGGCCTCGGCGAACTTGGTGCCGGTGCCGAAGAAGTAGCCCAGCCACATCCAGAAGACCGCCCCCGGGCCCCCTACGAGCACCGCCGCCAGCATGCCCAAAAGGTGACCGGTCCCCACCGTGGCGGAGAGGGCCACCATGGTGGCCTGGAAAGGCGTGATCTGCCCGCCGAAGCCGTAGGTGCGCTCGCGGATGGCTCCCAGGGTTTCGCTGAAGGAAACCCGCATCATCCGCAAGGGGGCGCTGAACCAGCGGATCTGGAAGATGACCAGATAGGCCCCCACCAGGAGGAAGACCAGCTTCATGGGAAAGCCGTATACGACCCGATTGAGATACTCGTTTAAGGCCAGGATATCCATGGCTATACCTCCGGCACCACCTCCACCTTATCCCCCCGCCTGAGGCGGAGGCGCCTGAGATCCTCCTCCAATAGGCCCAGCCGGCCCGGGATGTTGGGCCTGGGCCGCACCTCCATCACCACCTCGGGAGGCCTTAGGCGCAGGCGGAACCCGTGGCGGATGGCCCGGGCCCACTCGGCGTAAAGGGCCTCGTCCACATAGGCCACCCCGGACCCCGGGCCGTAGATGGGAAGGACCAGAAGGGAAGCGGGCGGCACCTCCACCAGGGGGACCGCCTCGAGGGCCCCCATTTGCAAAAGGGTATGCAGGATGCGGGCCAGGCGCAGGGTCCCGGGGGCCAGGAGCACCTCCACGATGCGTTTTCCCTCCACCTGGGCAAGAACCCGCAAGGCCTCGGGGCCAAGTTCCACCGCACCTCCCTTTGCGGGCAGGCGCAGGACATACCCCCAGTCGGCGGGAAGGGCAAGCCCCCGCCACTGAGCCTCGGCCTCGGCCAGGCGAGCAGGCACCGCAAGCCCCCCAAGAAGGGTGGTGTGGGGAGGCGACACCTCGGGCTCAAAGCGGTAGGGAGCCCGTTTGATCCCGGTGAGAAGGTCCAAGGCTTCCTCCCCCTCCAAGACCTTCTCCCCCGAGCGCACCCGGGCATGGACCACCTGGCCGTTTTGCAGGAAGACCTCCCCCTCCAGGTAAGGGGTGCGGAGGAGAAGCCGGCCCGTGCGCCCGGTGCTCATCAAAGCCCCCACCAAAGCCGAGAAGGGAAACTCCGCAAGGTTGCCTTCAAGGTGGCCTGAAGGTTGCCCAGAATGGCCCGGCGGTTGACCCAGCATTCCCCCCCGTTTTACCATGCCACCTCCCAAGCGTCCAGGCGGGGTACCCTGTTGCTTTGCCCGAAGGGCAAACCCATTTGCGTAAGCTAGGGGCATGAACCTCCTCTTGCTTCACGGGTTTACCTCGCATCCCGTCCTCACCCTGGGTCCCTTGCCCCAGGTGTTGCGGGAGGCTGGGTTTCAGGTGAGCCAGCCAGCCCTTCCCGGCCACGGCACCCGGCCGGAGGACCTCCTCAAGGTGCGGTGGCAGGACTGGCTGGAAACAGCCCGGGCTTTTTACCGGGAACTGCCCGAGCCTCGAGGGGTGGTGGGGCTTTCCATGGGAGCCCTGCTTTCCGCCCACCTGGCGGCGGAAACCCCCACCCAGGCCCTGGTGGCCCTGGCCCCGGCCATGGCCCTCAAGCATCCCCTTGCCCCCCTGGCGCCCCTCCTGGCCTGGCTGATCCCCCGCTTTCCCGGCCCCGATTCCATCCAGGACCCCGAGCTCAAGAAGCAAAACCCCAACTACCCCTACTTCCCCACCCGGGCCCTGCTTCAGCTTCTGGCCTTAATGCGCCGCACCCCGGATGTCCTGCCCAAGGTGAAGGCCAACGCCCTGGTGATCGAGGCGGGCCGGGACAAGGTGGTGGACCCCGCCGGGGTGCGGGGCTACCATGCCCTTTTGGGAAGCTCGAGGAAGGAGTACCTGGTCTTTCCCGAAAGCGGACACGACCTTCTTCTGGACCGGGACCGGGAGGCGGTGGCCCTGGCGGTCCGGGATTGGCTTATTGCTAATAGTACTCACTTGCATTAAGATAAAGGCCATGGAGTCTGCCTCCACCTACCCCTGGACCGTCTTTCTATACGCCCTATTCACTGCCATCGCCACGGGCCTGGGAGCCCTGCCCTTCCTCTTCACCCGCCGCATCCTGGCCCACCACCTGGGCCTGGCCAACGCCGCGGCCGCTGGCCTGATGCTCTCGGCCAGCTTCGGCCTCATCTACGAGGGGGTGCACTACCACCTGGGCCGCACCCTCTTGGGGGTGGTCCTGGGTCTTCTTTTCATCCAGCTTTCCCACCGCTTCCTCCATGGCCGGGAAATAAGCTTTGGGAGCCTGAGCGGCCTGGATGCCCGCAAGGCCCTCATGATCGTGGGGATCATGACCCTCCACTCCTTCGCCGAGGGCGTGGGGGTGGGGGTGGCCTTTGGAGGCGGGGAGGCCTTGGGGGTTTTCATCACCCTGGCCATCGCCGTGCACAACATTCCCGAAGGCCTGGCCATCAGCCTGGTTCTGATCCCCAGGGGGGTTAGCGTGCTGGGAGCCGCCCTTTGGAGCATCTTCTCTAGCCTCCCCCAGCCCCTTATGGCCGTGCCCGCCTTCCTCTTCGTGGAGGTCTTCAAGCCCGCCCTGCCGGTGGGCCTGGGCTTCGCCGCCGGAGCCATGATCTGGATGGTGGCGGCGGAGATCCTCCCCGAGGCCCTGAAGGAAGCCAAGGCCGAGTGGGTGGCCACGGTCCTCACCCTAGCCGCGGCCGTGATGGTGGCCTTCCAGATCCTCCTGGGAGGGTAACCAGACCCAGGGAAGCTGCTCCTCCAGGTGGAGGGCCTCGAGGGTCGGCCGCACCCGGTAGGCCAGAAGCTGCACCCCAGCCCGCTTTGCTTCCCGGGCTGCCTGGTAAAGAACCCGGTCCTCAGGGTCGAGGGCAAAGGCCCGGGCCAGGGGATGCTGGACCATCCACACCGCATAGGCCAAGCCCCCGGCCCGGGCAAACCCCGAAAGAAGCCTCAGGTGCCGGGCGCCTCGAGGGGTAGGGGCATCGGGGAAAAGGGCCAGGCCTTCCTCCACCCGGTTGCAGTTCTTGGCTTCCAAAAGGGCTTCTTTCCCCCCAATCCGGGCGGAGAAGTCCAGCCTCTCCCCTTCCAGGCGCACCTCTTTTCGCAAATCCGCAAGGGAGCCGAAAACCCCTTCCCTCAAAAGCAATTCCAGGAGGCGGTTGGCCAAGGAAGCATCCACCCCCACCAGCACGCCCCGGCTCTCCAAAAGAAGAAGCTGCCCCACCGTCTTGGGGGTAGCCCTGGGATGGTAAAAGCAAGGGGTCCCGGGAAGGAGAAGCTCCCCCATCCGCCCGGAGTTGGGAAGGTGCAAGGGCCCCACGTCCGACTCCACCAGGAAGCGGTTTTTCCTCTTCAGGAAACGGCAGGGTTTTAAGGGAGGCAAGGGCAAGGCCAGCATGACCAAAACGTTAGCCCGGTCTAAGACCGGGCTTCCTGGCGGAGAGGGCGGGATTCGAACCCGCGGTACCGGTTTTCCCGGTACAACACCTTAGCAGGGTGCCGCCTTCGACCACTCGGCCACCTCTCCAAGCCTTCTGGCGGAGGGTGAGGGATTCGAACCCCCGGTGGGCCTGAAGCCCACAGCGGTTTTCAAGACCGCCGCCTTCAACCGCTCGGCCAACCCTCCAAGGTATGGCCGCAAGGTTTACTATGCGGCAAGCTCCTCAGGTTGTCAATCGGGATGGGCTATACTGCCTTTGTGGAGCGAAGCCGGGACTTTATCCTTCAAGCAAGGAGGGACTTGGAGCACGCCCGCTTCGCCTTGGAAAAGGGCTTTTACGAGTGGGCCGCCTTCTCCGCCCAACAATCAGCACCTAGGAGCTGTGGCCTGGGGGCACTCGGTGCTGGGTCTTTTGGAGGAGCTGGCCAAGCGGCATCCCGTAAGCGAGTCCCTCCTAGACGCAGCCAGCGAGCTGGATAAGGCCTACATCCCCACCCGTTATCCCGATGCCCTCCCTGAAGGGGCTCCCTTTGAGCGCTACCGGCGCCCCGAGGCCGAGCGGCTTTTGCAGCATACCGAGGAAATCTATGCCTTCTGTCAGGGTCTTCTTCCCTCCATGGACTAAAGAGGAAATCCTAAAGCGCCTGAAGGAGGGGCTTGGGGTGCTAAGGGAAGACCTTCCCCTGCGGCAGGCCTACCTCTTCGGTTCCTGGGCCACAGGTCGGGCGCTACCGGGAAGCGACCTGGACCTCCTCCTCATCTACCAAGGCCCTGCCCGCGGGGACCTTAACCGCCTAGCGCGGAAGGCTTTTAAGGGCCTTCCGGTGGAGCTTCACGCCTACACGGAGGAGGAAGCAAAGGCTTTAGAACCCCTTCTTAGGCAGATGCTGGCCCAGGCCATCCCCCTTCTAGACTCTTAGCGGAGCCAGGCCAGGACAAACCGCGGTTCACCGCCGCCAGAAGATGCCATTCCCAGCCTCCCGGATCAAGCTCCCGCAGGAAGCGGCCCGTAACATGATGGAGAACCACTTCCAAAATGGCAAGCCCCCGGAAGACCTCCACCCAGGGAAAGCGCTGCACAAGGCTATTCTGTCATAGGCCCATGAGGCTTTTCCGAGAGCCAAAAGCTGAGCTCCTCCTTCAGGGCGCGTCGACGGGGATAAGCCTGCAGCAAGGCCAAGGCCGCCTCACGGGCTGCCTTGGGGTCCAGGCGGGAAAGGCGCCCAAGGAGCCTGGCTGCCTCCCGGTAGGCCTTGCGGGTTCCCTTTTCCACCTCGCGCCTTGCCGCCTCCAGGTAAAGCCTCTTGGCCTCCTCGGGAAGTTTCTCCTCCAGGACCTCCGCCAAGGCGGGATAGGCCTCCGGCGGGGCGTTCCTCAACAGGCGGTCCAAGGCCTTCCAATCCTCCTCCAAGAGGTAGATGCGGGCAAGAAGAGCAGGGTCCCGCACCTGCCTGAGAAGAGCCTTGCGCTCCCGGTAAAACTCCCGGCCCAGCTTGGACTTTAGGGCCAGGTAGTCCTCGAGGTTCGGCCTTACCCCAAAGCGGGCCCGGTGGTCCTCCGGGTTCCCCCTATGGGCCACCAACAGGTCCAGAAGGGAAAGGAGCCTGGGGTCTTTCCCAAACCAGTCCCGGGCTTCCTCCGCATACCTTAAGGCCTCCTCCACCCGGCCTAAGGAAAGGAGCCGGTGCACCAGATGGAGGTAGTCCTCCACCCCCTCAAGCCCCTCCCGCAAGGCGGAAAGCCCCTCCTCCACCCGCCCCAGGCGGAAGAGAAGCTCGGCCCTAAGCGCCCGCTTAAGCCCCAAGCCGTTCCCACCCCTTAAAAGGTGAAGGGCCTCCTCCCCCCTTTCCCCCGCCACCTGCAGGAAAGCCTCCCGCAAGGCCTCGGAAGGGTGCCTCAGGTAAAGGTTCAGGAGGAAGGAAAGCCTAGGGGTGAGGGCCAGGTAGCGCTCCAGGGCTACCCGCAAGTAGGGCTCCGGGTCAAAGGGAGCTTCCAATAGCGCCTCCAGATAGGCCTCCACCTCCTCCCTCCCCGCCCGGTCCAAGCGTAGGGACAAGGCCTTGGTTTCCCCCAACCCTCCTCCCAGCCGGAAAGCCCAACGCAGGGCCTTTACCGCCTCCAAGAAGGCCTTCTCCGGGGCCAGGGCCTCCGCCAGATACAAAGCCACATCGGGAATCACGGCGAGTTTCTTCAAAAGGTCCTTGGCCTCCTCGGGCGTCAAAGCCTCAATCAGGGGCGCAAGGTCGGGCACCGTTCCCTCCACGTAGGCATAGAGAAGCGCCGCTGCGTGTTTGCAAGGGAAGTCGGGATAAGGGCAGGTGCACTGGCCCAAAAGCCCGGGACCCACCTCCACCTGGTAGGGGGCTTCCGCCGAACCCTGCACCAGGCCGAAAACCCTCTCCCCTACCCGAAAAACCCGGAGCACCCGGCCCTCCTGGAAGTAGGCCAGTCCCCGCCTGAGGACCTCCGGGGGAAAAAGAGGGGCAAAGTCCTCCTCCTTTTTTGGGGGGAAAGGCAGCACAAGACCAGTTTAAGGCGCAGCAGGAGGAACCCAAGAGGCGTGGTATCATGAAATCGGCCAAAGCTTTTGGCCTACGCCACCAGCGCCGAGGCCTTCGGGGACCAAAGCCGGGTGGTGGGGTACGCTGCCTTAGCCTATCTTGGGGAAGGCCTATGAACCCCTGACCTCAGTGGGCAAGCGGTTGAGGGGGGCCACCTTGGCCTTCCCCACCTAAAGCCTAAAGAGGGGCCGGAACCAGGGAATGGAAAGGAGCACCAGCGCCAGGGCCAGGGCGAAGAGGAGCCGGGCCCGGGGCTTTCCCTTTCGGGCCTGGGAAAGCCCAGCGTGGGCCAGGCCCAAGGCCACAAGCCCCCCCACCCAGTGCTCGGCCACGAAGTAGCGGGCCTCGCTTGGGGTTTGCAGGGTCGCCTCGAGGCTGGCCAAGGCTCCCTGAAAGAGAGGGCTCACAAAGGCCAGCAGGATCCCCAACACCACCTGCAGGGTGAGGGCATGGGCGAAAAAAGCTCCTTCTTTAGCCCCAGGGCGCCAAAGGGCCAGGAAGCCAAAGGCTAGAACGAACCAGCGCACCAGGTTGTGGAGGAAGAGCAAAGCCTCGTACATGGTCCAAGGCTATCCCAGGAAGCCCTTGGCCCACGGAAGGAAATCACAAAGGGTATTAAATGCGGCCAAGGAGGGTCAAGTCTCCAGGAGGGCCAAGGCCTCCCGGAGGTCCTGGACTTCCAGGTGGGCGGGATACCGGGGGTCCTTGGGGCGGTGGCCCCGGTCCACCCACACCGCCCTTATCCCCGCCGAAAGGGCTCCCTTGATGTCCCGCTCGGGGTTATCCCCCACCATCACCGCCTCCTCCTGGCCCACGCCAAAGGCGCAAAGGGCCATGCGGAAGAGCCTGGGGTCGGGTTTGCCAAGCCCCACTTCCCCGGAAACCAAGGTGAGGGGAAAAGCCTCCCCAAGGCCTGCCCCGACGAGCTTCTCCCGCTGCAGGTCGGGCACGCCGTTGGTGAGGAGGACCGGGATGCCCCCCCTGGCTCCAAGGGCCTCCAGAAACTCCGGCACCTCGGGGAAAAGGGGGTAGCGGCGCCGTTCCCAAAAGAAGGCCTCCGCCAACTCCCGCGCCCTTTCCCCTGGACCCCCAAGCTCCAAAAGAGATTCACGGAAAACCCTTTCCCGAAAGGGCCAGGCCCACTCCGCTAGGGCTTCCAGCCCCGGGGTGGAGTAGCGGGCCCAAAGGGCCTCCAGGGCCGAATGGCCGATGCGCTCGGCCCAGGGGTAGAAGGGAGCCTGCCGGAAGAACTCCTCTGCTTTTCTCCGCACCGCCTGGGGTAGCCCCTCCATCCCTGCTTCCTGCCCCAGGCGGCCCAAGATCTCCTCGCTCACCCGGTGGTCCACAAGAAGGGTATCGTCCAGGTCCAAAAGCCAAAGCTTCATGTATCTCCTCGGGTCAGGAATGTTTCTCTGGGGGAAGCTCCCGCACCAAGACCGGGTTCTCCCCCGGGTCAAAGAGGAGGAGGTGCTCCCCTGCCTCGCGAAAGGGAAGGCCGTACTTGGCAAGGCGAAGCTTTTCGTGCTCCAGGTTCTCCACGAAGAACACCAGACGGCCTTCCTCCACCCCCAGCCGGGCAAAACCATGCCCCTCGGGCCGGGGTCGGTTGGGCCCCTGCTCCACTCCCCCGCTTCCAGGGCGCAGGAGGAGGAGGGGCCCCTCGAGGGGAGCCAGAAGGGCCTCCCGTTCCGGGATCAGCTCCTCCAGGGCCAGCCCCAAAGCCTGATAGAAGCTCACGCCCTGGCCCAGATCCGGCACGTACACCACAAGGGTTTCGCTCATAGGCTCCGCAAAAACGCCCGCAAGTCTTCTTCGTCCGCCACCACCTGCAAAAGGGCCAGGTCCTCCGGGGCGATCTCCCCGTGGGCCTTGAGGAGGGAAAGCCAGTAAGGATCCACCGCCAAGGGCCGCCCCAGGCCCCGCCGCAGGTAGAGGAGGTTCCAGGCCAGGGTGAGCTCGGCCAAGGTGCCCACCCCACCCGACAGGGCCAGGTACCCCGCCCCCAGGTCCAAAAGCCTACCGATGCGCTCGGGCAAGGTGGCAGCCGGAAGCTCTAGGTCCACGTAAGGGTTGGGCCCCTGCCTCTCGGGGAAAAGGGCCGGGGCGGTGACCCCCACCACCATGCCCCCCTTGGCCTTCACCCCCCGGGCTAAGGCCTCCATCCCTCCCTGGTAGCCCCCACAGGCCAGGCCGAAGCCCTCCTCGGCCATCACCTCCCCGTAGCGGACCAGCTTGGCGTAAAGGGGGTCCTCCGGGGCGAGGCGAGAGGAGACAAAGGCAGAGACCAAGCGCATCTAGCGGCAGCGCACCACCAGGACGGGAATGGAAACCCGGTGCAGGACCCCCTCCGTTACCGAGCCCAGGAGGAGCTTGTCCAGCCCGGTGCGCCCGTGGGTACCCATGACCAGAAGGTCAAAGCCCTTGGCCGCCTCCACGATGGTGGGTACCGGCACCCCCTCCTTCACCTCCCCCGTGGCCTCCACCCCCTTCTCTTGAGCCAGGCTCAAGGCCTTGGCAATGGCCTCCTCCCCCGCCTTTTTCAGGTCCTCCAAAAGCTCAAGGCCATAAGGAACGCTTTCGGGAACGATCCAGATGGCCTGGGCGGGATTCTCCAGCACGTAGAGGAAGTGAACCTTGGCCCCCAAGGCCTTGGCCAGGGAAAGGCCGTGCTCTAGGGCCTGGAAGCTACAGGGGCTTCCGTCCGTGGGCATCAGGATGGTCTTGTACATGGCTCGCCTCCTTCGCCTTCATGATACCCCGTCGTAAACTCAGGCCATGTGGATCTACGGAAGGAACCCGGTCCTCGAGGCCCTGAAGGAAGGCCGGGTACGGCGGGTTTTGGTGGCCAGAGGGGTGGAGGCCTGGCTCCTAAGGGAATTGGAAAGGCTGGGAGCGGACTACACCTTGGTCCCCAGGATTGAGCTGGATACCCTCTTGCGGACCACCCACCACCAGGGCCTGGCCGCGGAGGTGGAGGAACCCCGCTACGCTCCCCTGGAGGAAGCCTTCCTTCTGGCGGAAGCCCGCAAGGAGCTTCCCCTTCTGGTCTTCCTGGACGGCATCACCGACCCCAGGAACTACGGGGCCATGATCCGAAGCGCCTTGGCCCTAGGAGCCCACGGGGTGGTGTCCGAGGAGCGCCGAAGCGCCCCCCTCTCGCCCCTGGCCCTGAAGGCCAGCGCCGGGGCCGCCTTAAAGCTTCCCGTGGTGAAGGTGAAAAACCTTCCCCGGGCCCTCGAGGAGGTCAAGCAAAAGGGGCTTTGGGTGTACGGCCTGGATGTAAGGGGGGGGAAAACCCCCAAGGAGCTGGACTTCCAAAGGCCCCTGGCCCTGGTGGTGGGCTCGGAAGGGGAAGGGATGCGCCGGTTGGTCAGGGAAAGCTGCGACGAGCTTTTCCGCATCCCCATCCGGGAGGAGGCCGAGTCCCTGAACGCCTCTGTGGCCTTGGGGATAGCCCTCTACATGGCAGCCCTGGGCCGGGGTGTAGGATAGGGTCGTGGACTGGATCCGGCTTCTTTCCCGCCTCCTCCAGGCGGAAAGCCTCCCCGGGCAGGAAGGGGAGGCGGCGGCCCTTCTCCTGGAGGCCCTTAAGGGCATGGGCCTGACGGCCACCCTGGACGAGGCGGGAAACGTGGAGGCCCTTCTGGGGGAGAAGGAACCCGAGGTGGTGCTAACCGGGCACCTGGACGTGGTGCCCGTGGGGGATCCCCTGCACTGGCCCTACCCCCAGGGCACCGTGGCCCAGGAGGCCGTCTGGGGCCGGGGGGCGGTGGACATGAAAGGTCCTTTGGTGGCCATGCTCCTGGCCCTCGAGGCCCTTGCCCAAAGACCCCTCAAGGGACGGGTGCGCTTCCTCGCCACGGTGCAGGAGGAAGTGGGGGGCCTGGGGAGCCGTCATGCCGCAGAAAGGCTTTCCCCCCTGGCCTTCATCCTGGGGGAGCCCTCGGGAAGAAGGCTCATGCGGGGCCACCGGGGCCGGGCGGAGGTCTGGGTTGACTTTGAAGGGGAGGAGGCCCACGCCGCCCTCTCGGGCCCGGAAAACCCTCTCTTCGGCCTCGGGGAGTACCTCCTGGCCCTAAAGGAGCTTCCCCTTTCCCCCGGCCTCAAGCTCACCCCCACCCGGGTGGACACCTACCCCGGGGCCCGGAACCAGACCCCCGGGGTGGTGCGCCTGTACCTGGATGTGCGCTACGAGCCCGAGGCCAACCTGGAAGCTCTTTTGGAAAGGCTCAAGGCCCTGGGGGATGCCTCGGTCTACATTCCCGAGGAGGAACGGGCCTCGGGGGAGGTGCGCCTCGTCATCCCCGCCCTCTGGCCTCCCTACCGCCTGCCGGAGGACCACCCCTTGCTCCTTGCGGCCCTTAAGGCCCTGGGCCAGGAAGGGGCGGGCCTTTGGCCCTTCACCACCGACGCCCCCTATCTGGGCACCAAGGCTCCCGTCATGGGCTACGGCCCGGGGGATCCCTCCTTAGCCCACACCCCCAGGGAGCATATTTCCTTGGCCGAGGTGGAAAGGGCCGCCCAGGACTACGTGCGCCTGGTGGAGGCTTTATGGAACGCCGCTTGATCGCCGGCACCCCCTACCGGAAGCTCCTCACCGCCCCCCGGCCCGTGGCCGAGGGAGTGAAGGCGAGGCTCGAGGCCAGGGGCATCCCCGTCGTCCTGGAAACCCCTTTTTCCGGTCTGCCCGAGGCGGCCTTGGGCACCTACATGGGAGACGTGAACCTCTTTGTGCCCGAGGCCCTTCTGGGGGAAGCGGAAGCAGCCCTGGAGGAGGAGATCCCATGACCGTGGTGGGCCTGGACCTAGGGGGCACCAAGATCGCCGCCGGGGTCTTTGACGGCACGAGGCTTCTTTCCAAGGTGGTCCTTCCCACCCCCGAGGAAGGCGGGATGGCGGTGGTGCAGGCCCTGGCCGAGGCCACCAGGAAGGCGGAGGCGGAGGCTGGGGTGGAGGGTGTGGCCATCGGCCTGGGCACCCCGGGGCCCCTGGACTTTAAGGAGGGGGTGATCCGCTTCACCCCCAACATCCGGGGCCTCGTGAACTTCCCCATCCGCCGCCTTCTGGAGGAGGCCACCAAAAGGCCCGTCCATCTGGAAAACGACGCCAACGCCGCCGCCTTGGCCGAGCACCACCTGGGAGCGGCAAGGGGAGAAGGTAGCTCCCTCTTCCTCACGGTATCCACGGGGATCGGGGGTGGGGTGGTTCTGGGGGGGCGGGTCTTGAGGGGGGAAAGAGGCCAGGGAGGGGAGCTCGGCCACATCACCCTGCTTCCCGGGGGGCCGGTGTGCGGCTGCGGGCTGGAGGGATGCCTCGAGGCCCTGGCGGCGGGCAGGGCCCTGGAGCGGGAAGCCTCCTACGCCTACCACCGCAAGGTGGATACCAAGGAGCTCTTCCAGCTCTTCCAGGAAGGCGAGCCTAGGGCCCGGCGCATCCTCCTTCAGGCAGCCCGCTATGTGGGCATGGGCCTGGCCAGCCTGGTCAAGGCCTTCGACCCCGGGGTGGTGGTGGTGGGCGGGGGACTTGCCCTAAACGCCCCCCAGGCCTACTGGGAAGCCTTGGAGGAAGCCTACCGGCACTACCTGGCGGGCTGGGAGGCTCCCCCCTTGCGCCGGGCTCTTCTGGGAGGGGAGGCTGGGCTCTTGGGTGCCGCCCTCACCGCCTATCTGGAGGTTCGGGATGGAGGTGGGTAAGGCTCTACTTTTCCTGGGAGTTTTGCTGGTCCTTCTTGGCCTGGTGCTCCTCTATTTCCCCAAGCTCTTTTCCTGGTTCGGCCACCTGCCGGGGGACATCCGCATCGAGCGGGAAGGCCTACGGGTGTACATTCCCCTCACCTCGGCCCTGGTTCTTTCCCTTCTTCTCACCCTGCTCTGGAACCTCCTGGGCCTTCTTCGCCGCTAAAACCCACACGTCCACCGGAGCCTTGCCCGAACGGAAGGTGCCCTCGTCCGACCGCGGGCGGTAGGCCCGCAGGGTAAACTCGGCCACCCCCACGCCGGAAAAGCGCAGGTGAAAAGGACCAGGGGGAAGGAGAAGCCGATGGGCAAAGGATCCCTCCAGCCGCAGGTGCCCTTCCCCCCAGGCCCCCCGCACGCTTAAAAGTAGCCCCCAGGAATCCTCAGGAGCATAGGCCTCCCCCAGAAGCTCCAACACCGCCTCCTCCTCCAGGGAGGAAAAGTCCAGGTGCGCCTTCTCCCCCCGGTTCCAGAAGGGCCAGGCCAAACCCCTGCCCCAGGGGGAAGGCGCCTTCGCCCCCTTGCGTGAGCAAGGCGAGTTCCCGTCCCAGCCCTCTTTTGACCCACACCCTTCCCCCGCTTAGAGAAAAGAGGGGGTGTGGGGGAGCTATAATCCCCCGGTTTTCAAACCGGGGATACATGGACTCCCCCACGTCCACCACAGGTGGACACGGATTTGGTACAATGTTCTTGGGGACAAAGTTCCCCGTGGACCTTGAAACTTGGAGTAGGGGGTTCCATCGGGTAGTCCGATGGGTAAAACTCCAAACGAACACCCGTGGCAGAGCCAGAAGCATTGCGCTCGCCTGCCGATACGGAGTCAAGGTCTTTCTGGGCCCGGACGGGGCCTTCGGGGGAAACCCCGAGAAGCCCCGGACTTTAGTCCGGGGAGTCGTCACAAGAGCCTCCCGTAGATGAGGGTTAAGAAGGCTTTCGTAGCTTTCCCCTAAGACTTTTCGGTGCCAAGCCTCCACCTGGCCGCGCCCCGCCAAGGCCAAGGCGGTGGCCGCCCGCTCGTGGAGCTCGTGCCTCCGGCCCGGGGACAGGATGGAATAGAAGAGGCGGCGCTCCGCCTCCCTGGCGAAGCGATACCCTCCCTGGTACACCAGCCACCCCTTGCGCTCCAGCTCCTCCAGGTAAGGTAAGGCTCCGAGGGCATCCAAGACCTGCTCGGGGATGAGGCCGGAGACCACCGAAAGCCGCTCCAAGGCCACCCGGGCCGGCTCGCTCAGCCAGCGGGCCTTAAGGCGAAGCTGGGCCAGGGGGCGCTGGGGGGAAGTGGTGCACGCCAGCCACTCGGGTATCCACTCCGGCTGCCCTCCTGCCAAGAAGTAGGCCCCTGCCGCCTGCTGGAAGGTGTACCCGGCCAAAAGCCCCTCCCGGGCCTCCAGCCAGCTTAAGGGAGCCAGCTCCAGCACCCGCATGCGCTCTGGGGGATAGTGGGCCCTTAGCTCCAGGAAGAAGCGGGGGTCCTCCCCGGGGTCCAGGCTCAGGACCAGAAAAGCCTTGGAGCGCAGGATTTCCCGCACGGGGACCTGAGGGTAAGGGAATTCCAGGTAAACCAGGCCCTCCGGACGCAGGCTCTGGTGAAAGGCCAAGCCCAGGACCCGGGCCAGCTCCCTGGCCAGCTCCCGCTGCCCTGCCCCCAACCTGCCCCGTAAGACCAAAAGAAAAGGAGGGCGCAAGGAAGCCAGCTCCCGCAAAAGCTCCTGGCGCCAGGGAAGGCCAGGAGCAGGCTCATGGCGGGCGCGCACCTCCAAAACCCACTCCTCGAGCCCCCCCACCTCCTCCAATCCCTCCAAGACCTCCCCGTGCCCCGAGGTTTCCAGCCGCAGCCAGGGAGGCAAGACCAGGGGATCCTGCCCCTTGGGAAACACCTCCCGCCCCAAGGCCTGGCCCAGGCGGTGGAGCTCCACCCGCAGGTTCTGCAGGGCCGAGCCGTGGCCGTAGAGGAGGTCAGCCAGGCGGGCCCTCGAGGTGGGTCCCTCGAGGGCCAGGTAATAAAGGAGGGCGAGCCCCTTCCGGGAAAGGCGTACCTCCTTGCCCTGGTAAAGCACCCTCGCCCGGCCACAAAGGGGCAGGGCATAAACGGGATCGTTAAGGGCGCGTTTCAAAGCGTTACCTTCCTTGCCCTCCATACTACCACATCCCTGGAAGGTCCCTAGGCTACGGGTCTTCTTCCTGTAACGCTTCCGTAACGCTCCTTCCCTTAGGGTGAGGGCGTCCTGAGAGGCCACCACCTCGAGGGGCAGATTCGGAGGGAAATATGCGCAAAGGCATTCTGGCAGCAGTATTGGTTTTGGCACCCCTGGCCCTGGCCCAGGCTCCCACCGTGGCCCCCACCAGGGGCAACGGCCCCGACGCCTACGCCAAGGGCGCCGACTCGGCCGCCGTGAACCAGACCATCGAGCTCATCCTCCCCAAGGCCACGGCTTTGCACCTGGACGTGACCACCCTGACCTTTGACCTGACGGGGCTGGACGGGGCCTCCTGGCCCAACTCCACGCCGGACTTCGGCGGGCAGATGGTCTGCGTCTATGGGCTTACAGACAAGGACGTCAAGACCCAGTTGGGAGATAACTTCTACAACCAGGTGCAGACCCTGCCCCTGGGCACCAGCTACGCACCCACCACCTGGCCCAACATCGCCATCAATGGCGGCGGGGCGGTGACTGCCTATCCTCCCATCAAGCTGGATAAGGACGGGGAACTGGTGCCGGGGAGCAAGAACTACTTCGTCTGCTACCGCACCTTCGTTCTGCAGAAGTTCTCCAACGGGAAGCAGTGGCACCTGACCGTGAACCGCAACGACCCCCAAGGAGCCCAGGGCATCCAGCACCTTTACATCCAGGACAACCCCTGCGATACCTTCGGCGCGCCCACGGGGCTTTACGAGCTTCCCAACGGAGCCACCCTGGAACTGGTACCCCGCAACCTGCAGGCCGGCCCCACGGGAACCCGCTCTGGCCAAGACCCCGAGCGATGCGGCTACAAGAGCTGGCTGGACGACCTGGTGGTGGTGGCCGTCAAGGTCAACAGCGACCTCTGGGGCAAGAGCACCGCGAACCTCACCTACACCCTGGCCACGACTGCTTGGTAAGCGACCTTGAAGGCCTGGCCCTAGGGCCAGGCCTTCGCCCTTTCGGTGAACCATGAAACGAATCTTTCCCTTCCTCTTCACCCTGGCCCTCAGCGCCCTGGCCCAAAGCACCCTGGGTGTGGAACCCCCTGTACTCCTCAAGGAAGCCAAGCCAGGGGAGGTCCTCACGCAAACCCTCACGGTCTACAACGTGGGCACCCGCCCGGTACGGGTACGGGCCAGCCTGGGGGACTGGACCTACGATCCCATGGGAAAGATCCAGTTTCTCCCCACGGGCTCGCTAAGGGAAAGCGCAAGCCCATGGGCCACCTTCTCCCCGGCGGAGTTCCTGCTTGAGCCCAAGCAGAGCCGGCCCCTCACCTACACCCTCACCGTGCCCAAGGAGGCCACTCCCGGCACCCACTGGGGCATCCTCTTCCTGGAATCCGAGGATCCCAACCCACCTCCCGGGGTGCCCCTGGCCACCTTCCGGGTGCGCATGGCCCATGTCTTTTACGTGAACATCGCCCCCCTGAGCACCGCCGGGCGCATCACCGGGATCGTGCCCAGTCCCCCCAAGGCCTCCCAGGATCCCTACCGCTTCGCCATCCAGTACCAGAACACCGGCAACACCGCCCAGAAGCTTTCCGGCCGCTTTGAGGTGCGGGATGGCTCGGGGCGCAAGGTGGCGGAGGTGGAGGTGGAGGAGGTGGTGGTCCTGCCGGGTCAGGTGCGCATCCTGCCCGTGACCCTGGTGGGTCCCTTGCCCGTGGGCAACTACACTGCCTTGGCCATCCTCAACTACGGCGACGCCACCAAGGACGTGGCCGCAGACCTTCCCTTTACCCTGCGCACCCCCTTGAGCGCCCCTCCTGCGCCCCCTGCGGACGAGGGGGAGAAAGGAAAGACCCCATGAGAAGTTGGCTAACCGCTTTCCTCTTGCTGGTTACCCCAGCCCTGGCCCAGGCCACCTGGATCGTCCAGACCTTGATCCCCGAAACCATCGCCCTCCGCACCCCCACCACCCAGATTGCCTTTGACCTTCAGGACTACCCCCCCAAGGCCTTCCCCGCCACCTACCCCGCCAGCAACCTGGAAGGGGGCATCCTGCCCGTCCAGGTCTTCTCCAACGCCCCCGGGGTGTGGAGCCTCCTCCTGCAGATTCCGGATCTCAAGGATCAAAACGGGGTTTTGCTTCTGCCTGCCAGGCAGGTCCTCTACCGGGTGAACGGGGGGCTTTGGCTTAGGGCCGACGGCACCCCGCAGATCATCTACACCCAAGCGGGCCCCACGGGGGACTGGCTGGAAATCCACCTGGAGTTTGCCCTCGAGCTTCTCGGCAACGAGCGCGCCGGTAGCTACGTGGTCCAGGCCCTGGTCACCGCCTTGAGGCAACCTTGAGATGAGGCGTTTCCTGGCTCTTTTCCCCCTTCTTTTGGGCCTAGCCTGGGCCCAGGTGCACTTCCTCCCCACCCCTGGCCTCGCCGGGGTCCCGGGGGACTACCTCACCTTAAGCCTGAGGGTGGAGGGAACAGGGTCGGTGCGCTTCCGCCTCTTTCCCCCGGAGGGCTGGCAGGCTCTTTCCCAGGAAAGGCAGGCGGTGCTGGAGGGAAAGGAGGAAACCCTGAGCTTCACCCTAAGGGTGCCGCCTCTGGCTGCAGGCACCCAGGGGAAGGCCTTGGTGGTGGCCTACGAGGGGGAAAAGGAAGTGGCCAGGACCGAGGTGGCGTTAAAGGTGTTGCCCTTAATCCAGGTGGCCCTATCCGCTCCCGCCACCCTCGAGGCCAGCCTGGGAGGACCTTTTGAGTTTCCGGTCTACGTCAGCAACCGCTCCAACCAAAAGGAGGAGTTCCTTCTGCAGGCGGAAGCCGCCATGTTCCAGGTGTTTTTAAACCCTGCTGGCCTGAGCCTGGCTCCCGGGGAAACCGGGGTGGTGCGGGTGCTGGTGAACCCCCAGGGGGAGATCTCCGCCGGATACCGCTTCTACATGAAGCTTCGGGTCACCCCCAGGACCCAGCCCGAGGCCCGCAAGGAAGCGGGGATCATCGTGCTTTTCAAGGACCCCTTGCTGGCAAGGGGCCAAGAGGGCCGGGACCCTGAGCTCACCCTGGGCCTAGGCGTGGCCTTGAGCCTGGGGGCCACCTTGGAACAAGGCCGGCTCCAGGGGCAGGTGGGCTACCTTCTGGCCCCCAGCGTAAGCGGGGCCCTTTCGGACTACGTGACGGCCACCGCCGCCACCAGCCCCTTGACCGGAGACCTCCAAGACCCCCTGCGCCCACCCCAGGCCCTCACCCTAAGCCTCAAGGGCGAGGGCTGGGAGGCCCGGGCCCAAGGGGGGCAGGGAGGCTTCGGCCTGGCCTCCACCTTCCGCCTGGATCCCGTGCGGCTGAGCCTCGAGGGCACCTACCGCCCGGAGGCCCTGGGCCTTAGGGCCAGCGCGGTGAGCCTGGACAAGAACCTGGACCTGCAAGGGGCCCTCTCCACGCAAACCGCCCCCACGGGCCGCCAGGACAACCTCAGCCTGCGCTACCGTCTTCCCCTGGAGGGAGGCTTCAACCTGGGCCTCGGCACCGACCTCAGCGGCCAGACCGGGGAAGGCTACCGCCTTTCCCTGGGCTTGAGCCAAAGCCTCACCTGGCAGACCCAGGACCTAGAGCTAGTCCAGAGTTATGGCGGTGTGCCCCTGGCTGGCCTCCACACCCTGGGCCTGGCGGGAGGCACCCGAAACCTTTACCCCTTGGGCCTTCGTGGAAGCACCAGCTTGCAGCTGGGACCCAGCCAGGGACTCTGGCAAAACCAGCTTACCCTTTACGCCCAGCCGGTGGCCGGGGCCTTCTTAAGCCTTACGGGTAGCTACCGCCAGCAAGGGGAAAACCGGAGCTTCGGCCTGGCCCCAAGCCTCAGCACCACCTTTGGCGAACCCGGGGTGTACGCCGGAAGCCTCAGCCTGGGCTACGGCTTGAACCGCAAGCTTTCCGGGGAGGCCCCGGAGAACCAGGGCTACCAGGCCAGCCTCACCCTGGGTACCCGCGACCTCAGCCTCTCCGGCTACCTGCGCTACCTCCTCCAGGAAAACCCCTTGTGGGAAGGAAGTCTTTTGCTCCGGATGGCCCTGGAGGGAGGGAGCCTCGAGGGGCAGTACCTGATCAAGCGGGGAACGGAACGGGACCTCACCCTCTACGGGGCTGCCTGGAACCAGCTCTGGCCCGGAAGCCTGCAAAGCCGCCTTTTCTACGAGTACCGCCTGGAGGAGGCCACCAGCCAGCGCCTGGGCCTTGCCCTAGCCCAGCGCAACTTCCTGGAAGCCGGCCTCTCCTTGGGAGCCTCCTATACCCTTCTCCTGCAGTCCGGGGAGACCCGCCACGCCTTTAGCCTCAGCCTGGCCTACACCCAAACCTTTACCTTCACCACCCCGAAGGAGATGGTGGACCTCTTTGGCGGCCGCAAGGGTGGTGAGGTGGTGGGCCAGGCGGTCGTGTCAAGAGTTATGTGTAAGAGTCTGTGTACGGGGGGCATACCGCTCCTGAAGCATCTTCTCCAGCACCTCCTTCACCTCCGAGAACCCCTTTAGTTTCCGTTCTGCCCACCTCCCTTCCTGCCTCTCCGACTCCAGGTAAAGAAGCTTGTACACCGCCTCTTCCTTAGGAAACTTGTGGTCCCGCACCTTCGTCCCCCGCCGTAGCTCCCGGATAAACCGCTCCATCAGGTTGGTGCTCCGCAGGTACGGCCAAAGCACCTTGGGGTACCCGTAGAACCGCAGGAAGGCCCCCGAATCCTGTACCCAAAGCCCCACCACCCCCGGGTACCGCGAACCCCAGGCGGCCTTCACCTCCTCCAAGGCCCCAAGAGCTTCTTCCCGGCTCTCCGCCCCGTACACCCGCCTCAGGTCCTCCGCCAGCAGGGCCCGGTCCCGGGAGCGCACCTGGGACAGGCTCCACCGCACCCCGTGCACCACGCACCGCTGCCACTCCGCCTGAGGGTAGACCCTGCGGATCGCCTCGGGAAGCCCGGGCAGCCCGTCGGTGATGAAGAGCAATACCCGCCGCAGGCCCCGCTGCCAAAGCTCCCCCAGGACCCCCTCCCATCCCAGGGCGCTCTCCGTGGGCAACAGCCAAAACCCCAGGACCCGCCTCTCCCCATTAGGGGCGATGCCCAGGGCCACATACACGCTTTCCCGTACGATCCCTTCTCCTTCCCTGAAGACCTTTAGGGAAAGCCCGTCCAGGTAGACGAAGGCCATCTCCTCGGGCAAAGGCCGGGTGCGGAAGGCTCCTGCCGCCTCCAGGACCTCGTCCGTCAGGGCGCTCAGGGTCTCGTGGGAGTAGCGGTGGCCTAAGAGCAGGCTCAGTATCTCGGCCGCCTTGCGCTGACTGACCCCGGCGGCGTAAAGGGCTACCGCCACTTCCCCCACGTCCACCAGGCGGCGGACGTAGGGCTTAAGGAAAGCCGGGTAATACCGAGATTCCCGATCCCTAGGGACCTTCAGGTCCACCTGGCCGAAGGTGGTCTCCAGCTTGCGGGGGTAGTAGCCGTTCCTGCGGCCTCCGTGCACCTGCAAGAAGGCCGTCCGGTCCAGCTCCAGAACCGTCTGCAGAACCTCGGCTACTGTCTCCCGCACCGCTTCCCTCAGCAAGATCCGCAAGGTATCCTGGTCCACGGGGCACCTCCTCGTGCTAAGGTGTGCCCCCCTATTAAACACGGACCCTTACACATAAATCCTTACACGACCGGCCAGGCCTTCCGCGACGAAAACCTGAATGGACGCCTGGATCCCGGAGAGGCACCTTTGACGGACCTCCGGATCTGCCTGGGAAAGACCTGCGAGACCACGGACGCCCAGGGCCGCTACCGCCTTTTCGTGGCCCCAGGCGAAGGTGCCCTCGCCTTCCCCAACCTTCCCGCCACCCTGGCCCTTCTGGGGGAGGAACGGGTACAGGTCACCTTAAACGCCAGCCTGGAGAAGAACCTCCCCTTCGCCCCCGCCACCACCCTGGCCGTTCAGGTGCTGGACGGTGGAAACGAGCAGGGTCTAGCCTTCGCCGGCGTCTGCGCCGAAGGGCTGGTGAAGCGCTGCACCCGGGCGGATGCCAACGGCCGCGCCCTCATCGGGGGGCTTTTCCGGGGGGAGTACCGGGTCTACGCCGACCCCCGCTACCTGCCCGAGGGCTACCGGCAGGAAGGCGGGGTCCAGGCCCAGGTGGATCCCAGCGCACCCCCCAAGGCCATCCAGGTGGTGGCCCTCCCCCCCAAGCGGGAGGTGGAGGTGACCTACACTGCAGGCCGCCTGAGCCTGGTGGCCACCGCCGATCCCACCACCCCCATCGCCGGAGCGGAGGTGGAGGTCAAGGCTTTGGTCCAGGGAGAAGCAGACCAGGTCTTTCTGGACCTGCCCTCGGGACCGGTGCCCCTGGCCCGCCAGGAAGGGAACTACTACACCGCCCGGATACGCCTGACCCTGCCCCCGGGGTTCCACACCCTCTCCGTCAAGGCCAGGGGTCAGGGGGAAGCGGAGGCTCCCCTCTTCCTTCAGGTGGTTTCCGGCTCCCTTTATAGCCCCAGTTCCCTGGAAGGACCCAAGGTGAAGATCGCCCTGCGCTTCCGGGCCACCCAGGTGGCCCTCACGGAAAAGGGCCAAAGCTTCGCCCTAAAGAGCGAAGACGGCTACACCTGGACCGGGGAGGTGCCCTTGAGCCCCGGTCGCTACACCCTTTTGGTGCTGGCCGACGGGGAAAGGCTAGGACAGCTGGACCTGGCCATCCCCTCGGAGAGCGCAAATCATTGAGGTAAAGGATTCAGGAAAGGAGAGAATGGGTATGCGGTATTGGTACGGGATTCTTTTAGCGGTGGGGCTCCTTGGAGCCTGCTCCCAGGCTCCCCAAGGCGTGAAGCCCCAGGTGGCGGTAGGCACCTCGGTGACGGTGGAAAAGACGGCGGTGCCCAAGTTCAAGCGCACTTACCGCTGGACCATGGAGAAGAAGGTGACGGACCCAGCAAGCGGAACCCTTACCCTGGCCTCAGGGCAGTCCTACCTGGTCAAGTATGCGGTATACCTGGTGGGCACGCCCACGGATTCGGACTTCCAAGTGGAGGGCACGGTCACCATCAAGAACACAGGCGGCGTGGATGTCCTCCTGGAAGCTCCCAGCGATACCCTCTCCTCAGGGGAGACCGTGACCCTTAACTGTGGTGTAAGCTTCCCCTACACCCTGCCCGCAGGGCAAACCCTCAGCTGCACCTACAGCCAAGCCCTGCCCAACGGGCAAAGCCGGACCAACACCGCCACGGTGAACTGGACCAGCAACGGGGAAAGCGGCACTGCCTCGGGCCAGGCCAGCTTCGCCTTCACCACGCCCACCCAGGTGGTGGACGGCAGCGTGCAGGTAAGCGACCCCTCGGCCACCCCGGTCAGCGCCATCAGCGGCATCACCCCCGAGGGCGTGATCTCCCAGACCTACTTCTTTGAGCGCTGGGTCAGCTTTGATAAATGCGGGGAGTACCAGGTGGACAACACCGCCACCTTCACCACCTCCACCACCCAGACCCAGGGTTCCGCCTCGGCCACGGTAAAGGTTTCCGTACCCTGTGCGGGTGGGTGCACCTTAACCCAGGGCTACTGGAAGACCCATTCCCGCTATGGCCCCGCTCCCTACGACGACACCTGGGCAAAGATAGGCGAGGATACTCCCTTCTTCATTTCTAGCCAGAGCTATCACCAGGTTCTCTGGACCTCACCCAGGGGGAATGCCTACTACGTCCTGGCCCATCAGTACATCGCCGCCAAACTGAACACCCTGAACGGAGCCTCCACCACCCCTGAGGTGGATGCGGCCCTGGCCTGGGCGGAAGGCTTCTTCGGCACCTATAAGCCCACCGACTCCCTGAGCAAGACCTTGGCCAACCAGGCCAAGGGGTACGCAGCCACCTTGGACAGCTACAACAACGGCCTCATCGGCCCCGGTCATTGCTCAGAGTAAAACCCTGGAGGAAGCATGAAAAAGATCGGCTGGCTCTTGCTCCTCGCCCTTGCGGCCTGCTCGGCCCCTCAGGGCATCAAGACCACGGGGAAGCTGCGCATCCAAAGCGTCCAGCCCGATGTGGTCTCCGGGTGCACCGTGCGGGCCGGGGATTGGATGGCCCTTAAGGGCAACACCTTTGGCACGCAGGAGGAATGGGATGCCGGCATCAACCGGGCCCTGTTTCCCCCGGATCCAGGCCTGCCCGCGGAAAACCCCGAGATCACCCAGGCTGAGAATCCTGCCACCTTGATGTTCCGCGTGCCCGTGGGAGCGGAAAGCGGCATTCTGAGGATCTACGTGGAAGGCGTGGGGGATGCGGAAATCCCCATTGTGGTGGGAGGCATCTCCCCTGAGATGGCGGTGCCGGGGTGCGAGGTGCCTGCGCCTCCGCAAAACCCTGACTAGAAGCACCGGACCAAGCCCCCCTGCCTAGGCGGGGGGGGTTCACTTTAGGTGGCTCAGGAACTCCTCCCGGGTCTTCTGGCTTTCCCGGAAGACCCCCAGCATGGCGCTGGTGGTGGTGCGGGAGTGCTGCTTCTCCACCCCCCGCATCATCATGCAGAGGTGGACCCCCTCCACCACCACCCCCACCCCCTGGGGCTCGAGGATCTCCTGGACGGCCTCGGCGATCTGCACCGCCAGGCGTTCCTGCACCTGCAGCCTTCTCGCAAACATGTCCACGATGCGGGCGAACTTGGAAAGGCCCAGGATCTTCTCGCCCGGGATATAGCCGATGTGCACCTGGCCGAAGAAGGGCAGGAGATGGTGCTCGCACATGGAGTAGAACTCTATGCCCTTCACCACCACCATCTCGCTCCCCTCGGCGGGGAAGAGGGCCCCGTTGACGATGGCCTTCAGGTCCTGGCGGTAGCCCCGGGTGAGGAAGGCCCAGGCCTTGGCCACCCGCTCGGGGGTTTTCAGGAGGCCTTCCCGGCTGGGATCCTCCCCGATGACCTCCAGCCATTCCGCTGCCAGGCGCTTCAGGCGCCCCAGGTCCACGTGGGTTTCAAAGGTAAGACCCGTATCCTCGAGCTCCACCATCTTGCGCTCCATCTTGCCACCTCCGTTCCTCCCCCTGTGTGGCCTCGGGCTCACTCCGGGGCGAGGAAACCCTCCTCCACCAGGGGCAGGGCCTCTTCCAGGGCCAGGGGAAACCCCTGGGAAGCCCGCCTTAAGGCTTCCAGGGCTTCCTTCCGGGTGCGCTTCAGGTGGAGGTGAAGCTCGCTAAAGGGGTTTAGGGCATCCTGGCCTCGCAGGGTAAGGCGGTAGCGCCTGGGAAGGTCCATGGCCAAAAGCCCCTTCCGGTACCGCTCCGCCAGGGCCCGGTACCGGGGAGCGTTGCCCGGGGGCTCGGCGGGACCCTTGACCCGGGCTGGAACCCCCAGGGCCAGGGCGCCCTCGGGGATCTCCATCCCTGGGGGAACCACCGCCCCTGCCCCCACCACCGCATTCCTGCCCACCCGGGCCCCGTTCAGCACCACCGCCCCCATGCCAATCAGGGCTCCTTCCTCCACCACCGCCCCGTGGACCACCGCCCGGTGCCCCACGGTAACCCCAGCACCCAAAAGGCAGGGAAAACCCGGGTCCGCGTGGAGAACGGCGCCATCCTGGACGTTGCTTCCCGGGCCGATCACCACCCGCTCCAGATCCCCCCGCACCACGGCGGCAAACCAGATGGAGGCTCCCTCCCCCACCTCCACCTCCCCCACCACGTAGGCCCCGGGGGCGATGAAGGCGCTGGGGTGCACCCTGGGAAGCTTGTCCTCAAAGCGGTAGACGCTCAAGGGCCACCTCCAGAAGGCGCAGGTCCTCGGGGAAGGAAAGGAGCAAGCGGGCCTCCTCCAGGCTGAACCACCCCAGGCCCGTCATCCCCTTTTCCAGGCGGGGCTCGCCGGTGCCCCGCATGAGGAACCAGTGCACCTCCCGCTCCACTCCCTTGGCGTTCACGTAGCGGGTGGGGAAAAGGGGAGCCAGGACCTCCGCCTTTACCCCGGTTTCCTCCAGGACCTCCCGCACCGCGGCCGCCTCGAGGGTCTCCCCCAGCTCCGGGTGCCCCTTGGGGAAAACCCAGAAGCCCATGCGATCGCGGAGGAGGAGCACCTCCCCCTTCTCGTTGAAGACCACACCTCCCGCCCCTAGCTCCATGGATACCTCCTCTTGAGATAGCTCAGGGTGGCCTCGTCCACCTCCGGGCCTCCCTGGTAGCGCTCCTCCAGGTTCTCCATGCCGATCAGGGCAAGAAAAGCGCGCTCCGTGGCCTCGTCAAACTCCCCATGCACTTCCCCTGCGTAAAGCCCAAGGCTCCGGAGCACCCCCTGCAACCACCGCACCTCCTCCGGGGCCAAGGGGCGGCGCTCCTTGGGCCTTTCAAAGAGGAGGCGGTGGAGGGAAAGCAGGCGGAAAAGCTCCTCCACCGGCTCCGGGTGGTCGTCGGCCCGGAGGTCGATGTACCGGTCCCAAAGCCCTCCGTACCCCTTGCCCTCCCCCACCACCAGAAGCGCCGCGGACTGCTTGCCCCTTTTATCCCCTCCCGCTTCCTCCCCCGCCTTTAAGGCCAGAAGGAGCCTTTCGGGAAAAGGAACCCGTTCCTCCTGCAGGAAGGTTTCCACCATGGCCTCCACCACCTGGGGACCTGCCAGAAGGTTGCCCTGGGCGGCGAATCCCTTCCCCGCCCTCCCCCCGGCCCAGGGATGGCACTCCCCTCCGGTAAAGGTGAGGGCCTCGCCGCGGGCGCTCACCAGGCCGAACTGGCGCCTTTCCAACCCGGGATCGGTGCGCCGGAAGGCCTCTAGGACCCCTTCTGGGCTTGCCCCTTGCTCCAAAAGGGCAAGCCCCTGCGGCCCAAAGCAGGGGTTGGCGTAGGACTGGGTGGCGATCGCCCCCACCCCCGCCCGGGCAAAGGGTACCACCGAGCCCACCGCCAGGAACTTGCTGGCCACGGCCACGCCCAGGTCCCCGGTTTCCGGGTCCTGGGCCACCAGGGAAAAGGTGGCCACCACCATGCCCCTATCCTACGCGCCCCCACGTGGTAGAGTGGGAGGATTGGGTGCGCCCATGGAGATTAGAAACATTGCCATCATTGCCCACGTGGATCACGGGAAAACCACCCTGGTGGACGCCATGCTCCGCCAGGCCAAGGCCCTGGCCAAGGAAGAGGGGGAGCGGATCCTGGACTCGGGCGACCTGGAGAAGGAGCGGGGGATCACCATCCTGGCCAAGAACACCGCCGTGGTCTGGGGTGGGGTGAAGATCAACATCGTGGACACCCCCGGCCATGCGGACTTCGGTGGGGAGGTGGAGCGGGCCCTTTCCCTGGTGGACGGGGTGCTCCTTCTGGTGGATGCCGCCGAGGGCCCCATGCCCCAGACCCGGTTCGTTCTGCGGAAGGCCCTCCAGGCTGGGCTCAAGCCCATCGTGGTCCTCAACAAGGTGGACAAGAAGGAGGCCCGCCCCGACGAGGTGCTCAACCTCACCTTTGACCTCATGGTGGAGCTGGGGGCCACGGAGGAGCAGCTGGACTTCCCCTACCTCTACGCCATCGGCCGGGATGGCCGGGCCTGGCGGGAAGTACCCAAAGAAGATCTCTCAGAGCTTTTCCAAACCATCCTCGAGCACATCCCCTCACCCAGGTGGGAGGAAGGGCCGTTCCAGCTTCTGGTGGCCAACCTGGACCACTCCCCCTACCTGGGGCGGATCGCCATCGGCAAGGTGGCCCGGGGCCGGGTGCGCAAGGGGGAAAGCGTGGCCATCTTGAAGGAGAGCGAGGTCCTTTCCGCCAGGGTGGTAGCGGTCTACACCCACCAGGGCCTGGAGCGGGTGGAGGTGGAGGAAAGCCTCCCCGGGGACATCGTGGCCCTGGCGGGAGTGGAGGGCGTGGGAATCGGGGACACCCTGGCCGCCAGAGAAACCCCCGAGGCCCTTCCCCGCCTTAAGGTGGACGAGCCCACCGTGGCCCTCACCCTCACCGCCAACACCTCCCCCTTCGCCGGACGGGAGGGAGCGTACGTGACGGGTCAGAAGCTGAAGGAGCGCCTCCTTAAGGAGCTTCGCACCAACGTGGCCCTCCAGGTGGAGGAGGTGGGCCCCGAGGTCTTTGAGCTGAGGGGCCGGGGGGAGCTCCATCTGGCCATCCTCCTGGAAACCATGCGCCGGGAGGGCTACGAGTTCAGCGTGGGCCAGCCCCGGGTGCTCACCAAGGATGGCCTCGAGCCCTACGAGCTGCTGGTGGTGGAGGTGCCCCAGGACCGCTTCGGAAGCGTCATGGAGGCTTTGGGAGCCCGCCGGGCCGAGATGGTGCACATGGAGGTGGGGGAGAGGGTGCGGGCGGAGTTCGTGGTCCCGGCCCGGGCCCTTTTCGGCTTCCGTAGCCTTTTCCTTTCCCTTACGGGAGGAGAGGGGCTTCTAAGCCACACCTTCCACGGCTTCGGCCCCCAAGCGGGCCCCATCCCCACCCGCACCACGGGAAGCGCCGTGGCCATGGAGGCCGGGGTGGCCACCGCCTACAGCCTGAACCGCCTGCAGGAGCGGGTGCAGTTCTTCATAGAACCGGGCACCGAGGTCTACGTGGGCATGATCGTGGGGGAGCACGTGCGGGAAAACGACCTGGATGTGAACGTCACCCTTGCCAAGAAGCTCACCAACATCCGGGCGGCGGGCTCCGATGAGAACATCCGCCTGGTACCCCCAAGGCGGCTTTCCCTGGAAGAGGCCCTGGAGTTCCTGGCCGAGGATGAGCTTCTGGAGGTAACCCCCAAGAGCCTTCGCCTGCGCAAGAAGGTCCTGGACCCTTCCCAGCGCAAACGCCTGGTGGGGAAGTAAACCCCCCTTGCCCCCGGGTCCAAGCGGTGTAGAATCGGCCCGTGAAGCGTTTCATGGTTTTCCTTTTGGCCCTTCTGGGCCTTGGCCTGGGTCTTGGCCAGGCCCCGGTAAAGGTGCGCATCGGCTTTAACCCCACCCAGAACTCCGACCAGCTCAAGGCGGCCGCCCAGGCCATCGCGGATTACATCGAGAAGGAGTTCAGGGGGACGGTGGAGGTGGAGATCTTCGTCCCCACCGAGTACCGCGGCCTCATCGAGGCCATGAGGGCGGGGAAACTGGAGTTCGCCTTCTTCCCCCCCGACGGCTACGTGCTGGCCCACCGGGAAGCGGGGGCGGAGGTCCTCCTCAAGTCGGTGCGGAACGGCAGCCCCTACTACTGGTCGGCCATTATCGTGCGCAAGGACTCGGGGATCAAGAAGATCGAGGACCTCGAGGGCAAGACCATCGCCTGGGTAGACCCCCTCTCCGCCGCCGGCTACGTCTTCCCCCGGGCAGCCCTGGTGAGCCGGGGCATCAACCCCGACACCTTCTTCGCCAAGCAGGTCTTCGCCGGCAAGCACGACGCTGCTGTGCTGGCGGTCCTCAACAAATCCGTGGATGCCGCCGCCACCTTCGCCAACGACGACAAGAACAAGTCCGGGGCCTGGACCCAGTTCCTAAAACCCCAGGAGGCACGGCAGATCACCGCCATCTTCTACTCCAAGCCCATCCCCGGCGACACCTTCTCCGTGGCCAAGGACTTCCTCAGCAAGTACCCCAACCTGGCCAAGGGAATCGCCGCCGCCATCCAGCGTTGCCAGGCGCCCAAATGCACCCTGCTCCAGAACCTCTACCGCATCGACTACATGGTCCCGGCCAAGGATAGCGATTACGACGTGGTGCGTGAGGCCCGGCGCATCTCCGGCCAGGATAAGTGAAGCCTTGACCCTCCGGGCCCCCAGGACCCCCTGGGGGCCTTTTTGGGGAAGCCGAGGAAACATGATCACGGTCAAGAACCTGAGCAAGGTCTTTCCCGACGGGACCCGGGCGCTTTCGGAGGTGAACGTCTCCATACCCCAGGGCGACTTCGTGGCCATCATCGGCCTCTCGGGTGCGGGGAAGAGCACCTTTTTGCGCACCTTAAACCGCCTGGTGGAGCCCACCACCGGCGAGGTGTGGGTGGGGGGGGTGGAGGTGACCAGGCTTTCCCGCAAGGAGCTCCAGGCCTTCCGCCGGAAGGTGGGCTTCATCTTTCAGCAGTTCAACCTGGTGCAGCGCCTCACCGTCCTGGAAAACGTGCTTCATGGGCGCCTGGGCTACCTGCCCACGTGGAAGGGGCTTCTTGGGCTCTACCGGGAGGAGGATACCGCCATCGCCCTGGAGCAGATCCGTCGGGTAGGGCTTCAGGGGAAGGAGCAAGCCCGGGCCGACCAGCTTTCCGGGGGCCAGCAACAGCGGGTGGCCATCGCCCGCGCCTTGGCCCAGGAACCCCAGCTGATCCTGGCGGACGAACCCATGGCCAGCCTGGACCCCAGGCTTTCCGACGTGATCCTGGGCATTCTCAAGGAGTACAACCAGGAAAAAGGGGTGACGGTCCTGGTGAACATCCACGTGCTGGAACTGGCCCGGCGCTACGCCCGGCGCATTCTGGCCTTCAACCGGGGAAGGCTGGTCTTTGACGGTCCGGTGGAGGCCCTGACCCTCGAGGTGGAGCGGATGGTCTACGCAGGCAACCTGGAGGCTCTATGAACGTGGCGGTTTTCCTGCTGGGTCTGGCACTGGCGGGTCTCCTCGGCCTTGGCCGGGGCTCCATGCGCCGCTACCTGGTGGCTGCGGCCTTGGGTCTCCTGGTGGCCACCCCCACCTTCCCGGTGGTGGAGGCCGTGGGGTACCTTTCCCGGGAAACCCTGGGGCCCACCCTCCTGGCCCTCCTCCCCATGGCCCCTCACCTGGCCCTGGTTCCCTTAGGAACCCTTTTGGCCTTGCTCCTGGCCCACTTCGGCGGGCGGGCCGCAGGTGTCGGAGGCGTGCTGGGCGGGGGCTTGGCTCTTGCAAGCCTTCTGGTCTTCCTCCAGGGCCCTGCCCACCTGGTGCGGCTTAAACCCCTCCCGGGGCTTATGGAGGGAGTGGTGGCCCTAAGCCTCCTGGTTCCCTTCGTGGTCCTGGCCGTCTGGCGCAGGAAACAGGCTGGGCTTTGGCTACCCTTGGGGGTAGCCCTGGCCCTCACCACCTTCGCCTGGCTCACCTCCCCCCAGGCCCACACCTACTTTCCCCGGATGGAGGGCTACTACAAGCTCATCCTTCCCGCCGAGCCCGGGACCGAAGAAAAGCTGGTGGCGGCGTACAACCAGGGCCTGGAGGAGCTAAACCGGGTGCGGGAAGAAATCGGGCTTCCCCCCTTAAAGCCCATCCGGGACCTCACGGGCCTCAACGAGGGGCGCCTGCCCCAGGAGGTGGCCCAGGCGGGCTACCGGCTCCTGCAACCCCAGTCCGCCGCCTACGGGAACGTGGCCCTTCTCCTCTTCCTGGGGGTGATGATGGGCTCGGGGATCTGGCTTCTTTTCCGACCTAAGCTGGCGCAACCCGATGACCTCCGCACGGGCCTGGTCCTGGCCCTGGTGGCCGCCAGCGTCTTTCCCGCTTTCGACGCCACCGAGTTTGACCTGGGCAAACTGGTCAAAGGCTGGCCCTTCCTGGTAAACTTCCTGGACCGGGCCTGGCCCCCCAATCTGGCCCAACCCCAAAGCGGCATCTACCCGCTCCAGAGCGTGGCCAGCGAGATGCTCCTGACCCTGGAAATCGCCCTGGTGGGCACCCTGCTGGCCGCCTTATTTGCATTGCCCACCAGCTTCCTCGCCGCCCGCAACCTCACCTTCCAAAACCCCTTGCTCCGCGTTCTTTTCTATTTGATGCGGGGCTTTTACAACGTGGACCGGGGGGTAGACACCTTGATCCTGGCCCTGATCCTGGTGGCGGCGGTGGGCCTGGGCCCCTTCGCCGGGGTGCTGGCCATGGCCATCCACTCCATCGCCGATCTGGGCAAGCTTTACTCCGAAGCCATAGAGAACGTGGATAGAGGACCCATCGAGGCTTTGGAGAGCGTGGGGGCCAGCGGGAGCAATGTGCTCCGCTGGGCTATTCTGCCCCAGGTGCTTCCCCTTTTCGTGTCCTATACCCTGTACCGCTTTGAGATCAACTTCCGGGTGTCCATCGTCCTGGGCTTGGTGGGGGCCGGGGGGATTGGCTTTTTCATCAAGGGTGCCATGGATGCGGGCCACTACGACCAGATGGTGATCGGCATCATCGCCATCGTCATCGTGGTGAACCTGATCGACTTTGCCTCCAGCTGGCTGCGAAGCCGCCTGGTGTAGAAAAAACCGGGTCCCACGGGACCCGGTTTGGGCTTTCTTCCCGTCTACTCCTCTTCCCGCTCCCCGTAGGTTTCCAGGGCTTCCTGCCACGCCTGGCTGATCTCCTTGGCCTGCTCCATCTTGACCTCCCTGAGCCTAAGGGTAAGGGGCGGGAGGGGCAGGCGTATCAAGGTAAAGCAAAAACCCGTACACCCTGGGGTCGGTGTAGCCTCTGCCACCTACACCAAAACGCTCAGGACTGGAGAAGGGCCTCCGCCTCGAGGCGGGCCAGCACACCCTCCAGGCTTTCCCCTTGCCAGCGCTCCACGGCGCAGACGGAAAGGGGAAACCGTTCCTTAAGCCTTCGCACCAGTCCTGCCGCATCCTCAGGCCGGCTTCCCTGGAGGACCAAAAGATACCCTCCCGCCAGGCGGAAGGCCAAGTCCCCCCGGCGAAGCTCCGCCTGGAGCTCTTCAGGAGAGGCCGGGGTGGAAAGGTAGACCAGCACCAAGGGGCGCCTTAGGGTCAGGCCTTCCAGGGCCCCGGCCAGGCGGCGCAGGTCTTTTTGCGAACCGATGCCCTCCGGGGCTGGCAAAAGGGGCGCCTCCCGCCCCGTGCCCAGGAAAAACGCCGTGGCCAGGGCCAAAGCCCCCAAGGCACCGCCCAAAGCGGTGTACCCATAGGCCTCGAGGCCCGTGATGGCCAGGGCGCTCTCCAGGGCCATTTGAAAGGCCAGAAGCCCCAGGCCTAAAACCAGGAAAAACTGCACGGAAAAGGCCACGGGGAACCGGGAGTACAGGCTTCCCGCCGCCGCCAGCAAAAGGGCGGCGAGCAGAAGGCCAAGCCCCCGCTCCACCTGGCCCAGGGGTTCGGCCAAGGCCAGGGGTGCAAGCCCCAAAAGGAAGAGGCCCCAGGGCAGGAGGAAAAGCCAGCGCATGCTCCTTCCAAGCCTACCATGCCTCCCCTTACCCTGGCCTTAGCATGAGGGAGATGGAGCCCCTAGCCGAGCGCCTCAGGCCCCGTTCCCTGGACGAGGTCCTGGGCCAGCCCCACCTCACGGGGCCCAAAGGGCTTTTAAGGCGGATGCTGGAGGCGAAAAGGCTTTCCTCCATGGTCCTCTTCGGCCCCCCGGGCACGGGCAAGACCACCCTGGCCCAGATCCTGGCGGAAGGGGTGGGCAAGCCCTTCCTAAGGCTTTCCGCGGTGGAGGCCGGGGTTAAGGAGGTAAGGGCGGTGGTGGAAAGAGCCCGGAGGGAAGGGGGCCTGGTCCTCTTCCTGGACGAGGTGCACCGCTTCAACCGCACCCAGCAGGACGCCCTCCTGCCCCACCTAGAGTCCGGCCTCCTCACCCTGATCGGGGCCACCGCGGAAAACCCCGCCTTTGAGCTCACCCCCGCCCTCCGCTCCCGCCTCCGCTTCTTTCCCCTAAGGCCCCTTTCCGAGGAGGACCTCCTCGCCCTCCTCAAGAAGGCCCTCACGGACCCCCGGGGCCTCCCGGGGACCTCTTTTGAGGAGGAAGCCCTCCGCCTCCTGGCCCAGGCTGCCGGAGGGGATGCCCGCTTTGCCCTCAACACCCTGGAACTGGCCGCCTCCTTGGGCCGGGTGGACGCCAGCAGCGTGAAGGAGGCCTTGGGAGCCGAACGCTTCGCCATGGACCGGGAAGGAGACCAGTTTTACGACCTGGTCTCCGCCCTTCACAAAAGCCTCAGGGGAAACCACGTGGACGCAAGCCTCTACTATCTGGCCAGGCTTCTTAAGGCCGGGGCCGACCCCCTTTACCTGGCCCGGCGCCTCATACGGGTGGCGGTGGAGGATGTGGGCCTTGCCGATCCCCTGGCCCTGCGCCTGGCGGTGGCGGCCAAGGAGGCCTACGAGGCCCTGGGAAGCCCCGAAGGTGAGCTGGCCCTGGTGGAGGCCACGGTCTACCTGGCCCTGGCCCCCAAGTCCAACAGCCTTTACACCGCCTGGAAGAAGGCGGAAGAGGCCGCAGGGGCCCACCCCCACGCCCCCGTCCCCCTGAACCTCAGGAACGCCCCCACCGGCCTGCAACGGGCCCTGGGCCACGGCAAGGGGTATGCCTACTACCACGAGGACAAGGAGGGCAGCTTCGCCCAACGATACCTGCCGGAGGGAGTAGAAGACCTCCTCCTCTTTGAGGCCACGGGGGAAGGCTGGGAAGAACGGGTGCGGAAAAGGCTCAAAGCCCTTAGGGAGCGGTTCCGAAGGAGCTAACCCTTTAGCCCTTCCTCAAAGGTAGCCACCACCCGCCTTTCAAAGACAAGGTAGAGCAAGGCGATGGGAAGGACGGAGAAAAGGGCGGCGGCGGAAAGGAGGCCCCAGTCGGTGGGGTACTTGCGCTGCAGGTCCGTAAGCCAGGTCTGCAGGGTCCAGAACCGGGGGTCGGAAACCATTACCCGGGGGTAAAGGACCAGGTTCCAGTGGGCGGCGAAGGCCAAGACCCCGGCCGCCACCAAGGTGGGCCGCACCAAGGGGAAAAGTATTCTAAAAAGAAGGACCCTGTGCCCCGCCCCATCCAGCCTGGCTGCCTCCAGAAGCTCCTCGGGCACCCCCCGCATGGCCTGGTAAACCAGGTAGATGACAAAGGGGCTGGCCGCAAAAGGCAAGGCTAAGGCCCAAAAGGTGTCCAGAAGGGAAAGCCCCTTGAGGATGCCATAGAGGGGGACCAGGAGGAGCTCGGCGGGCACGGCCATCAGCACCAGGTAAAAGGGAAGAAGCCCAAGCCCCGCCCTTAAGGCGTAGGCGGCCAAAAGGGCGGTGAAGAGCTGAAGGATCACCACCCCCGAGGAAAGCCCCAGGGAGAAGAAGAGCCGGCCCCAAAACCCCTCCTTGGCTAGGCCCTGGACGTTTTCCAGGCTAAAGCCCACCTTGGAGAAGAGCTCCCCCGAGTACACCGCCTCCTTGGGCATGAAGGCAGCGTAGGCCATCCAGAGGAAGGGAAGCGCCACGAAGAGAAGGACGGCAAAGACCAGGAGGTGCTTCAGGAGCCGGACCACGGCCTCCACTATACAAAAGCCCGCCCCTTTCGGGGCGGGCCAGAGGAGGTGATCCCCAGTTTTACTTTTCCCGCAAAGCCCGTTCGGCGGCCAGCTGGGCCTGCCGGGCCAGGTCCACGGCATGGGCCAGGATGCGGGCCGCCTCCTGCGGGCTGTGGAAGCCCATGCTGTTCTCGGCGTCTACGAAGTCCCAGCGGAGCTGGGCCGCACGATGGAGCTTGCGGGCCTCCTCCAGCTTGGCATCAGGGACCCCGGCTTCCTTGGCCTTCTGCAGGGTGGTGATGGCCGCCTCCAGGGCCTTTTCCGTGGTGGTGATGAGCTCCTTGGTGCGGTCCTGGATGGACCTCACCCGCTCCAGAAGCTCCTCCTCAGGCACTCGGTGGCAGGTCTGGCAACTTTGGGCGATGTTGGTAAGGGGGCTGCGGATCCAGTGGTCGCTGATCTTCACCCCACCCACACGCATATAGGGCATGTGGCAGTCGGCGCAGGCCACCCCGGCTTTGTAGTGGACACTGGTGGTGAATAGCTCGTACTCGGGGTGCTGGATCTTGATCATGGGGGCCCCGGTGAGGGCGTGGCTCCAGTCCTTGAAGCCATAAGTATCGTAGTGGGCCTCTATGGCCTCCACCGTGAGCCCTTTAGACCAGGGGAGGGTGAGGGTCTTGCCCTCTCCCAGGAAGTAGTACTCCACATGGCACTGGGCGCAGACCAGGGAACGCATCTCCTGCCTCGAGGCCTGCCGCCAGTCCTTGCCCTGCGCTTTGAGGGCGTTTTCCAAGGCGGGACGGGTGATGCGCAGGGCCATGGTCTTGGGGTCGTGGCAGTCGGCGCAGGTCACCCCAAGATGCCCTCCCGCCGCCAAGCGCTCACGGAATTGGTCGTAGGGGGTACGGTTGAGCTCGTCCCAACCCATCTCCGCCACCAGCTTGAGAAACTCCCCCGAGTGGCAGTTAAGGCAGGCCCCAGGCTGCTTAAACTGCGTGGTGCGCTTGCTGTGGAATTGGTCCAGTTGAGCGTAGTAGTGCCCCCGCTCCTCCTTGTAATCCACGGAGAAAGGCATGTTGGCCCATGCGATTTTCAAGAAGGGCCTGGCCTCCAGCTTGTCGTACGGGGTGCTGCCGCCGTAAGCGGTACGCCCGTAGTCCTCCCGGGTGCGCAAAAAGCGATCGTAGTGCAAGGGGAAATTCATTCCCCAGACTGCCGGATCCACCTCCAGCTCCCCGATCTCCACCAGCTTCAGGGGATACTGCTGCGCCTCCGCCTGGCGTTTCACAATGGTGGCCAGCACATACCCCACCCCCACACCCAGGAGCACGAAGACCGCCAGAACGCCTAGTATCTGCAACCATCCGCTTCCCTTCATAGCCTCACCTCATCACTTCAGCCCCCTGTGCCCCACGTTGCCGTGGCAGGCGGTGCAGTTCAGGTCCTCAGGGCCGTGCACCCCGGGCCTCAGGAGCATGGCCTCCACCACCGGGCGGTGGCAGGCCACGCAGTTTTCCAAGGCAATGGCCCGGCTACGGGGCGTGGCCATGATGGGCTCGGGGAAACGCCCCGTGGTGAAGGCCACGCTGTGGCGCAGGCCGCTGATCACCTTGGTAGTCCACTTGCCCAGGAAGGTGTGGGGCATGTGGCAGTCGTTGCAACTGGCCCAGTTGCGATGGCTGGAGTGTTGCCAGGAATTATATTGGTCCCGCATGATATGGCAGTTCACACAGGCCTCCGGGCTATCGCTCAAGTAAGACCATCCCTTGCCCTGGTAAAAGGCATACCCCCCCATGCCCAGCAGGAAGCCCAGACCTGCCACTCCCACAATTAGGCGCAGTGCCCTCATATGACCCTCGCGGGGAGAGTATACCCCCAGCCAAAACCTCCTTCAAGGGTAAAATGTCCCCAGCTTCCCCAAACCCCCACCCCTGCCCCTGGCGTAAGATGCCCACATGAGGCCCCTTGATGGCATCCGCGTTCTGGACCTCTCCCGGGTCCTGGCTGGGCCCCTTTGCACCATGATCCTGGCCGACCTGGGGGCGGAGGTGATCAAGGTGGAACCCCCTTGGGGGGACGAAACCCGGGGCTGGGGCCCCCCTTTCGTCCAAGGGGAGAGCGCCTACTTCCTCTCCGTGAACCGGGGCAAGAAGAGCCTGGCCTTGGACCTCAAGACCCTCGAGGGCCAGGAGGTGGTGCGCAGGTTAGCCCAAAGGGCCGACGTCCTGGTGGAAAACTTCAAGACCGGGAACCTGAAGCGCTACGGCCTGGACTATGAAAGCCTGAGGGAGCTTAACCCGCGCCTGGTCTACCTCTCCATAACCGGCTTCGGCCACACGGGACCCAGGGCCCAGGAACCCGGGTACGACGCCGCCTTGCAGGGCTACACCGGCATCATGTCCGTCACCGGGGAGCCGGAAGGCCCCCCCATGAAGGTGGGGGTGGCCTGGATCGACGTGATGACGGGGATGATGGGGGCGGTGGCGGTGCTTTCCGCCCTTTACGAGCGGGAAAAAAGCGGCCTGGGGCAACACATAGACCTCTCCCTCTTCGACGTGGGCCTCTTCGCCCTGGCCAACCTGGGGGAAAGCTACCTTCTCACGGGCACCCCCCCCAAACGCCTGGGCAACGCCCACGCCCAGATCGTGCCCTACGGGGCCTTTCCCGCGGCGGACGGCTGGCTGGTTTTGGCGGTGGGGAACGACGAGCAGTTCGCCAGGCTTTGCCAGGTCCTGGACCTGCCGGACCTCCTGGCGCGGTTTCCCACCAACGCAGAGAGGGTGGAGGCAAGAAAGGAGGTGGTGGAAGCTATTTCCCAGGTGCTCAAGATCCAACCCCGGGCCCACTGGCTGGAAAGATTCAGGGAGAAGGGCATCCCCGCCGCCCCGGTGAACGATCTGGCCGAAGCCTTCCAAGACCCCCAGGCCCAGGCCCGGGGAGCCATCTGGACCCTTCCCCACCCCCTCCTGGGACCCCTGCCCACCTTGGCCAACCCTTTGCGCTTCCTCTCCCGTACCCCGGCAAGCCCCTCCCTGCCCCCGCCCCTTCTCGGGGAGCACACGGAGGAGGTGCTAAAGGAAGCCGGGTACTCCCAGGAGGAAGTGGCCTGGCTTGTGGAAAAGGGTGTGGCCCGCGCCCAACCCCAGGGAAAAGGATGAGCGAGAATCCCGTTCCCCAGGGGCCTAAAGCCTTTAAACACCTTGCTTAAGCGGCGCCGAGGCCTTGTGGATAACCCTGTGGATAACTGCCCCCGGCTACCCAGCGGCACCCGACCCGTGGCGCTTAGGGCTGCTTCCTTCCGGACCTGACCCGGTTCACGCCCGGACCGTCGCGCTGGACCGGGGGCTTGGATAGTATAGCATCCATGGAAGCCCTAAAGCTAGAGGGTGTAGTCGGTCAACACATTTGAGACTCTGTGGGGACCGCCTCCCCCCGTATTCTAGCCAGGTACTCTAAAGGGGCCAGGCCCCCCAAGGCCCGGTGGGGTCGCCGGCGGTTGTAGTGGTCCAGGTAGGCGTCAAGCTCCCTTTGGAGCTCGGGGATCTGTGAAGGCAACGGTCGTGTGTAGAACTCATCCCTAAAGGTCCGCTGCATCCGCTCCACGTGACCATTGAGCTTGGGGCTCCTCGGAGGAAGAACGAAGAGCTTAACGCCCAAACGTTCACAGACCTCCTCAAAATCGGACATAAACTCGCTGCCCCCATCCACCTGCACCGCACGGATAGGAAAAGGCGCTCGCACCATCAGGCGGGCAAGAAAGCTGGCCGCCAGGTTGGCCGTGGCTCGGGTGTGGACTTCCGCAAGGGAGAAACGGGTGAAGAGGTCGACGGCCGAGAAGTGCTGGATCGTCTCCCCAGGGCCCAGGGTCACGGTGAGGGTATCCACCTGGATAAGGTCGCCAGGGTGACCCACCTCGTATCCCTTGGGCTTCCTTTGCGCATAGGGCCTCCTGGGTCTTCGCCCCCCCTTCCCCCGCCGGGCCTGGGCCAGAAAGGCCGCTACGCTTTCCACGCAGCCGTGTGCTTCCAGGTAGGCCAGGATCCGCCCCACGGTACGCTCGCTCACCGCAAAGCCCTCCTTCCTTAGGGTCAGCCAAATCGGCCAGCGGCCCCAGGTGGGGTTCTCCTTCCTTAGGGCTTCCACCCGGATCAGCAGATCCGAAGACCAGTAAATCCTCCGCCGCAAGCGCTGAGGACGTCTTGACCGAGGCTTAAGACCGGCAAGGCCCTCTTCCTTGAGGCGTTTCCGCCAGCGGTAATAGGTGGCCCGGCTGATCCCCAAAAGCTCCTGGATCTCGGGCCAGCCCACCCGGTATTTCCTGAGCGCCTCCACCTGTTTGAGCTTCCGTAAGCGGTCCTGAACCGTGGGATCGCCGGCCCCGGCCTCTTGGAGTTCCCGGGCCTTCCGCGCTCCCCGCAAAACCTCTTTGCCAACCGTGGTAAGCTGCATCCGTGGGGACCCCCTCTCTTCTGGAGTGGTCCCCACATTTTTACTCGTCCAGTCTCACATGTGTCTGTCCGGGTTCAGAGGGCCTGAGCAAGCGCTATGGGCGCAAGCCCATCCTGGAGAGGATCAACCTATCCGTGCGCCCTGGGGAGGTCTACGCCCTGGCCGGGCCCAACGGCTCGGGGAAAACCACCCTTATCCGCCTGGTCACCGGCCTGGCCTTTCCCAGCGAGGGAAGGGCCCTCCTCCTGGGGGAGGACGTGCACCAAAACCCCCAAGCCCGGCGCCACCTGGGGGCAGTGGTGGAGGCTCCGGCCGCCTTCTATCCCTACCTCACGGGCCGGGAGAACCTCAAGATGCGGGCCTACCTGGCCGGGGTAAAGGAGGAAAGCCGTATCAGCGAAGCCTTGGACCGGCTTAAGCTCCTGGCCGTGGCCGACCAGAAGGTGGGAAGCTACTCCCTGGGGCAACGCCAGCGCCTGGGCCTGGCGGCAGCCATCCTGCACCGGCCCAGGGTCCTGGTCCTGGACGAACCCACCAGTGGCCTGGACCCCGAGGGGGTGGAGCTGGTCCATAGCCTCTTGCAGGAGATGGCTCGGGAGGGAGTGGCTGTGCTCCTTTCCACCCACCACCTCGAGGAGGTGAGCCGCTACGCCCACAAGGTGGGCATCCTGGGGGCAGGTAGGCTCTTGGACGAGGTGGTCCTAGGGAAGAAGGAGGTGTACCGCCTGGAAACAGAGCCCCTGGAAGGAGCCCTCGCCCTCCTCAAGACCTTGCCCCAGGTGGCCTCGGCCAGGATCCAGGGGCCAGCCATCCTCTTCGAGGGCAATAGCGAGGCCGCCCTTCAGGCCCTTCTCCGCGAGGGGTACCGGGTAAAAGCCCTCCAGCTCCAAGGCTTTGACCTGAGGGTGTACTACCAGGAAAGGGTGAAGCATGTTTAGGCTTCTGGTCTTTGAGCTCTACAAGCTCTTCCGCCTGCGCTCGGTGCAGCTTGGGCTTCTGGCCGCCTTCCTTCTTCCCTTCCTGTGGGCCCTGGCCCCGGGGCTTAAGGAAGTGTACGGCCTGGTCCTGGCCTCGGGCTGGCAGGTGGTCTCCCTGAGCCTCATGGCGGGCATGGAGTTCCTCTTTCCCTTCTTGGTGGTGATGGCGGCCAGCGAGTCCCTGGGAAGCGAGGTGGCCCAAGGCACCTTGAAAAGCCTCCTCCTCCACCCCCTCCCCCGGACCCGGCTGATCCTAGCCAAGCTCCTCTCTGCCCTCCTCTATCCCTTCGTCCTTTTGGGGGCGAGCTTCCTGGGAAGCCTCCTGGCAGGCCTGCCCCACGGGCTAGGAGGGTTCTACGGGGGCACGGGGCTTGGGCAAGGGGGGTTTGCCGGTGCGGGCTTCGTGGGCCCCCAACAGGCCTTGGGCGAACTCCTTCGCGCCCATCTTCTGGCGGGGGTGGTCCTCCTGCCCTTGGCCGCCTTGGCCCTCCTCTACGCCACGGTGTTCCTCTCCACCACCGCAAGCGCCTTGGCAGCGGTGGCCACCCTGCTTCTCATGCGCCTCCTGGTGGCCTTCCCCGCCCTTACCCCCTTCCTCCTCACCACCTACCTGGACCTCCACTTAAGGCCCAGCGCAGCGGGGCTCGGCCTGCCCCTCCTCCTCATCTACACCCTGGGCTTCACCTTCCTGGCGGCCTTGGTTTTTGAACGCAAGGACCTCTAGAAGGGATGGGGTTCAGAAACGCCCACGAAGCGTCCTCGCTCCACCAGGGGTTCGCCGTCCAAAAGAAGGCTTCCTTCCCTTAGGGAAAGCACCAGGTCCCAGTGCAGGGCGCTTGGGTTCTTCCCGCCGGTTTCCGGGTAGCTCCGGCCCAGGGCCAGGTGCACGGTGCCCCCCATCTTCTCGTCCAGGAGGATGAGGCCGGTGGGCCGGGTGAGGCCAAAGTTGGTGCCGATCCCCACCTCGCCAAGCCGCCTGGCTCCCTCATCCGTGGCCAAGGCCGCAAGCAGGTACTCCTCCCCCACCTCCGCCCGGGCCTCCACCACCTCGCCCCCTTTAAAGCGCAGGTAAACCCCCTCCACCCGCCTGCCCCCCACGAAGGCGGGAAGGTTGAAGCGCACCTCCCCCTCGGCGGAATCCTCGAGGGGCCCGGTGAACACCTCCCCCGAGGGCATGTTGCGCCGGCCATCGGAGTTGATCCACCTCCTCCCCGCCACGGAAAGCCTGAGGTCCGTGCCCGGGGCCTGGATGCGAAGCTCCCTGCCCTGGGAAAGCCTCCCGATCAAGGCCTCCTGAAAGCGGGAAAGGGCCCGCCAGGCGCCCACCGGGTCCTCCCGGTCCAGGAATAACGCCCCCTTAAGGTACTCCCGGAACTCCTCCGTCCCCATCCCCGCCCCCACCGCATACCCCACCGTGGGGTAGAGGGTGAGGGTCCAGCGCTTGTTCAGGCGGAGCTCGGCCAGGGGCCGCCAGGCCCGCTGGTGCTTTAGGGAAAGGCCGGGGTCCAGGGAGGCTCCCTCCAGGGGGTTTTCCGCGGAAAGGATGCGCAGGAACTTGTCCGCTTTCTCATAAAGAGCGCGCTCCACCTCCGGTATCCTCTCCAACCAAGCCCCCCCGTAGAGGAGGAAGTCCCGCCCTTCCCCGGGGTAGCTTACGCGGAAAAAGGGGTAGGCCCCCCTCTGCAAAAGGAGGCGCTTCAGGTGGGGCAAAAGCGGCAAGGCCGGGGTCTCCGCCTCCACCAGGATGGTATCGCCAGCCTGGGCCTCGAGGCAGTACTCCACCAGGAGTTGAGCGAAAGCGGCTTCCACTTTGTTATCATAGGGCCAAGATGGCCGAACCCAAGATCACGCCCTTGGCCCGGCGTCTGGCCGAGGAAAACGGCATAGACTGGCGCAGGCTCCAGGGCACCGGCCCCGACGGCACCATCGTAGAGCGGGACATCCTCGCCTTCCTGGCCAAGGTGATGGCCGGGGAGGTGGACCTGCCCCCCATGCCCGAGGAAGCCCCACCCCTCCCCCCGGAAGAGGAACTGAAACGGGTACAGGAGGTCCTGAGCCGGGAGGGCGTGGATCTGGAAGACGTCCTCCCCGAAACCCCCAAGGCCCCCACCCTGGCGGTGGAAGAGGTGGCGGAAGAGGAGCTGGAGCTGGAGCCCGCCCTTTTGGAGGTAGACGAGGACCTGGAGCTGGAACTGGAAGAGGACCTCCTCCTGGCGGAGGAGCTTTCCCAGGAAGCCTCCGGGGAGACCCTTCCCCTTCCTGAGGCCCGGGAAGAGGCGCTTTTGCCCGAGGAGATGGTGGAGGAGGAGCTGGAAGAACTCCTTTTGGGCACCGAAGAGGAAGCCCCTTTGCCCACCTCCTCCGAGACCCTGGAAGAGGAATGGGCGTTTGAGGAAACGCTCCCCGGAGAGCCTGCCCTTAAGGCCGAAGCCCCGGAGGAAGACCTCCTGGCCCCAGAACCCTTAGCCGAGCCTCCTCCGGCGCAACCGGGGGAAACCCAAGCCCCGCCCGCCCTGGCCGGGGCTATCCCCGTCCCCTCACCCGCCCCATCCCCCGGCCTCACCGCCTCCCTAGCCCCTCCCCCCTCCCTTTTGCAGGTATACCGCTTGCGGTTCAATCCGGGAGGGCTCAGCGCCGCCCTTAAGGCCTTCCAAGAGGTCTATGGCGTTCCCGAAAACCCCCTTCCCTTTCTCTTAAAGGCGGCGGAGAAGGCCCTATCGGAGCTGGAGCTTCCCCTCAGGCCCCTCCTGGGCCAGGTGGCAGGGGAGGCGGTGCGGGGTGTAAGGCCCATGAGCGGTTTCCTCGCCCTCTTCCGACAGCAGGAGGGGGAGGAAGGGGAGGGGCTTCTTTGCTTCGCGGGGGAGGAGGAAGTGCACTCCGGTCGTCCAAGCCTTTTCCTCTCCCAGGAGGGAGTGCTTGCCGCCTCGGGCCTCGAGGCTCCCCTGGCCCGGAAGCTTCTGGAACGGGTGGCCCTTTACCTGGAAAACCCCGTGCTGCTTCTGGCCTAGTGCCGCCTGCGCCGCTTCCGGCCTCCCGGCAGGGTTTCTGGGGGCGTGAGGCCTTGCAGGCGGGCTTCCAAAGCTCGTAGCTCATCCCTTAGCCTCGCCGCCCGCTCAAAGTCCAAGGCCTCCGCCGCCTGCCACATGGCTAGCTCCAGCTGGGCGATCCGCTCCCTGAGATCCTCCCCCTCAACGGCCTCCAAGGGAGCCTCCCCGTACTCCTCGGGGCGGATGATGGCCCTTACCTCCTTGCGCACGGTCTCCGGGACGATGCCGTGCTCCTGGTTGTAGGCCTCCTGCAGGGCCCTTCTCCGGTTGGTCTCCCGGATGGCCCTCTCCATGGCCTCGGAGATGGTATCGGCGTAAAGCCACACCTCCCCCTTGGCGTTCCTGGCCGCCCGGCCAATGGTCTGGATGAGGCTTCGCTCGCTCCTCAGAAAGCCCGTCTTGTCGGCATCCAGGATGGCCACCAGGGAAACCTCGGGGATGTCCAGGCCCTCCCTTAAGAGGTTGATCCCCACCAGGGCGTCAAAATGCCCTAGGCGCAGGTCCCGGATCAGGGCCTGGCGCTCAAAGGCATCCAGCTCGTGGTGCATATACCGGGCCCTTACCCCATGCTCCTGCAGGAAGGCGGTGAGCTCCTCCGCCATGCGCACCGTGAGGACGGTGACCAGGGTGCGCTCTCCCCTTTGGGCCCTTTCCCGGATCCCCTCCATGAGGTCCAGGATCTGGTTCTCCGTGGGCTTCACCACCACCAGGGGGTCCAGAAGCCCCGTGGGGCGGATGATCTGCTCCACGATGCGCCCGGAGTGCTGAAGCTCAAAGGGCCCCGGGGTGGCGGAAACGAAGACCGCCTGGGGCACCTTGGCCAGGAACTCCTCAAAGCGAAGGGGGCGGTTGTCCAGGGCGCTGGGGAGGCGGAAGCCGTAGTCCACCAGGGTCTTCTTGCGCACATAGTCCCCCCGGTACATCCCCTGAAGCTGGGGCACGGTCACATGGGACTCGTCCAAAAAGACCAGGAAGTCCTCGGGGAAGTAGTCCAAGAGGGTGTAGGGAGGCCCCCCCGGGGCCTTCCCCGTGAAGTAGCGGGCGTAGTTCTCCACCCCCGGGCAGGTGCCCATGACCCGGAGCATCTCCAGGTCGTAGAGGGTGCGCTCCTTAAGGCGCTGGGCGTATAGGACCTCGCCCCTTTCCTCAAAGTAGCGGACCCTTTCCCAGAGTTCCTTCTCAATCTCCTTCAGAATCCCCTCCAGGCCCTCGGGGGAAAGGTAGTGGGTGGCGGGAAAGAGCACAAAGCCGGGAAGCTCCCTGAGCCTTTCCCCGGTGACGGGGTGGACCTGGGTGATGCGCTCCACCTCGTCCCCAAAGAGCTCCACCCGGATGGGCTCGGTCTCGTAGGCGGGGAAGATCTCCAACACCTCCCCCCTGGCCCGGAAACGGCCCGGGGAGAGGTCCAGGTCGTTCCGGGTATACCCCAGCTCCAGAAGCCTCTCCAACAGGGCCTCCCGGGGGTAGACCGCCCCCCTTTCCACCACCAGGTTCCTGGCCCTATACTCCCTGGGGTCCCCCAGGCCGTAGATGGCCGAGACCGAGGCCACCACCACCACGTCCCGCCGGGTGAGGAGGCTTCGGGTGGTGGAGTGGCGCAGGCGCTCAATCTCCGGGTTGATGCTGGCGTCCTTCTCAATGTAGAGGTCCTTCCCCGGCACGTAGGCCTCGGGCTGGTAGTAGTCGTAGTAGCTGATGAAGTACTCCACGGCGTTTTCCGGAAAGAGCTCCCTGAACTCCGCGGCGAGCTGGGCCGCCAGGATCTTGTTGGGAGCCAGCACCAAAGCAGGCCTTCCCAGGGCCTCTATCACCTTGGCCATGGTCACCGTCTTCCCCGTCCCCGTGGCCCCGAGGAGGGTGACGAAGCGCTCCCCATCCCTCAAGGCCTCCAAAAGCTCCCGGATGGCCTTGGGCTGGTCCCCCTTGGGGGTGGGCCCCTGGTAGCGGAAGGGCATACCTCCACCATAGCAAAGGCCCCCGCCCAGAGGGCGGGGGGCCTAAGCGGATCAGACCGGTTAGAAGTCCACGCTGTAGCTGATCTTGAAGCCCCGGCCGTAGTCGGTGAAAGAACCCAAGGGTCCGAGGGCGAACTCCCCGTAGGCCACGGTCAGGTTGTAGTACTTGGCCTCCAGATAGAACCCCTCCAGCTGCCCGGACTGGGTGCCCGGGGTAGCCAGCCACGGAGCGCCAATGGGATCAGGGCTCCGGTACACCCGGTCGCGGGCGAAGTTGAAGGCCTGGTTACCGCTACCCACCACGGGAAGGCCCGTACCCGCCAGCATGTCCCCCTGGTAGTGGGCGTAGGCCACGCTGAAGTTGAGCTTAGGTGCCAGGAAGTCGCTGATCTTGACGCCAGCCCGCCAATAGAGCTCCTTGGCCTGGGTGGGAGTATTAACCCCACCACCCGCCGTACTGTTACCCACGTAATCAGTCTGACGGTAAGAAGCTGCTCCCTCCAAGGCCAGGCCGAAGATGATGGGATCGGTGCTGACCTGGATGCCTCCCTTCAGGGTCGTGTAATCCCCGGTCTTGGCCGCCGGGCCGGTAAAGCTGTGGTACCGGACGCCCGGGTTCAGGCTGAGGAAAGCCAGCTTGAAGGGTTGGCTCAGGTTGGCGTAGACCTGGATGTCGCTGTAGCCGGACACGTAGAAGTTGGCGTACTGGGCGGTGAGGTTCAGGGTGGGGATGAGGGCATCCTGGGCCTTGCCGTCGTGGCTCACCCGCACGCCCCAGCTGGAGGAGTACTTGTTGTTCTCAATGGTGTAGTAGTAGTTACTACCGGGGTTAATGGCATCGCTTGCGGTGGTAAAGCTCAGGTAGCCCGTGCCACCGGTATACGCAGCGTTGTAGAAGCCCGTGAGGCTGAAGCCACGGAAGCTTCCAAGGGTAGCGGCCACTCCCCAGGCGTCGTTTACGGTACCACCACCAAGGTTATAATTCCCCTCAGACTCGAGGTACCCCTTGATGGCCACAGGCCCTAGGCTAGTAGAAGCCACAACTCCGAAGCCCCGGGTGTCAGCCCCGTAGGGTGCGCCAGCCTTCACCCCGCCATAGTAGGTGGTGTCCTCATTCTCCGACATGCCCGCCTGACCATCGCCATAGAGAGGGTCGACCGCATGGTAGTTGGTGGAGAGGCTTAAGGGGCCAAGCTTAGCCTCACCTTGCACATAGTAGGCCCAGTTGGAAAGGGTGTTGTCAAAGAAGTTGGCCACGGGAGCCCCCGGCGCCTGCGAAGACACCCAAAGGCCCTTCAGGCTCAAGGGGCCTACCTCAAGACCTCCATCCGCACCGATGGCGGACCTGTTGCTCAGGTTGGTGGCGTAGTTCAGGGCCAGGTTAAGGCCGGAGAAGGGCTTTAGGGCGGTACGGATGCCGAAGTAGTTCCCGCTAAGCGCCGGGGCGCTATCGGAAGAGGTGGCTCCCGCGACACCGGCCACCACGGTCACCTCGGGGGCCAGGGGGAATTTGGTGCCGGAGAAGGTGGCCACCATGCCCTGGCGAGGGTTGACCACCTCGGAGTCGTTGTTATTGGCGAAGAGGTAATCGTTGAACTTGAAGGCGCTATTGTTGCGGCTGTAGGCCACACTGAAGGGTTGCCCATCCACGCTACCCTTCACGCTGGCGGCGTCCAGCCGGATGGTGGGGGTGCCGAAGCTAGTGCCAAAGGCATCTACACCCAGGGTGGCGCTGGCTTCGGAAACCGCTACGCCCTGGGCGCTGGGAGCCGTGTTCTTAAGGCCAAAGGAGAGGCTCGCCCCACCGTAGGAGATGTTGCCTTGCTGACTATCCCCTTTCTGCACGTTGGAGGTAGCACTACCAAACACACCGGTAGAGAAGGCGTTGGGGAAGAGGCGATCGATATCAAAGTTCGTACCGGTGTTGGTCACCACCGAGCCATACGTAGCCGAGAGGGAACCCTTGATGGAGTACTGAACCTTGGAAAGCTCCGCCACCTGGCCCTCCAGCTTGGAGACCTTCTCGGAGAGCCCCACCAAGTCGGAGCGGAGGGCGGCGGCGAACTCCTGGACCGCGGCCACGTCCTCCTTGGTGGCAAACTGCTTGAAGTCCACACCCTGAAGGTCCACCAGGCCCTTCTCCAGGGCGGTCACCCGGTCCTGGAGGGAGAGGACGTCCTGGTTGAGGAGGACGGCGAGCTCATTGAGGGCCTGGATGGCCTGGGCGTTGCTCTCCACCTGGGTGGAAAGGGCAGCCACGTCGCCCTTCACCCCCTCCACATCCTGGGCCAGGGCATCCAGCTGCTCGGCGAGCTGCTGGGCCTGGGCCAAGGCGGTGTCGGCAGCGATGGAGGCCGCCTCTACCCGGTCGGCCAGGTCCTTGAGGGCGGCCTGGTCCATGCCGGGCTCAGGGGCCGGCTGGGCCTTGAGCTCCTGGATCATGGCCTCGAGGCGGGCGATGTCCTCCTTGGTGGCGGCGCTGTCCTCCAGGGCGGAGACCCGAACGCCCAAAGCGGCCAGCTCGGCGGCCAGCTCCTGCACCGCGTTCTTCAGGGCCTCGAGGTCCTTGGGGTCCATGGCCTGCATGGTGGGGGACTCACCCTTGGCCTTGAGCTCCCCCTCAATCTGCTGCAGGAGGCGGTAGATGATGAGAGCCGCCTGGTAGCGGGTGAGGGGCTCGTTACCCCGGAAGGTGCCATCGGGGAAGCCAATGACAAGCCCCTTGGCCGCCAAGGCCTCCACCGCCTCCTTGGCCCAGTGCCCCGCGGGCACGTCGGAGAATTGGGCTAGACCGAACCCCATGGAGAGTACGGTCAAAAGCCCTGCCAGTAGCATCACTAGCCTTTTCTTCATACTTCCTTACACCCCCTTTAGGGTTTCGGAAGCGTCCTTTTGGGCGAGTTACCGCGTTTCCTCCCCAAGAGACGCCCTCCGGGACGCAAAGCACGGCTTCTTTCGCCTTGCGTCCGCCGCTATCATAAAAGCCTCACCCGGGCCTTGTCAAGCACCTGTAGTCGGTCAACACATTTGAGACTCTGTGGGGACCGCCTCCCCCCGTATTCTAGCCAGGTACTCTAAAGGGGCCAGGCCCCCCAAGGCCTGGTGGGGTCGCCGGCGGTTGTAGTGGTCCAGGTAGGCGTCAAGCTCCCTTTGGAGCTCGGGGATCTGTGAAGGCAACGGTCGTGTGTAGAACTCATCCCTAAAGGTCCGCTGCATCCGCTCCACGTGACCATTGAGCTTGGGGCTCCTCGGAGGAAGAACGAAGAGCTTAACGCCCAAACGTTCACAGGCCTCCTCAAAATCGGACATAAACTCGCTGCCCCCATCCACCTGCACCGCACGAATAGGAAAAGGCGCTCGCACCATCAGGCGGGCAAGAAAGCTGGCCGCCAGGTTGGCCGTGGCTCGGGTGTGGACTTCCGCAAGGGAGAAACGGGTGAAGAGGTCGACGGCCGAGAAGTGCTGGATCCTCTCCCCAGGGCCCAGGGTCACGGTGAGAGTATCCACCTGGATAAGGTCGCCAGGGTGACCCACCTCGTATCCCTTGGGCTTCCTTTGCGCATAGGGCCTCCTGGGTCTTCGCCCCCCCTTCCCCCGCCGGGCCTGGGCCAGAAAGGCGGCTACGCTTTCCACGCGGCCGTGTGCTTCAAGGTAGGCCAGGATCCGCCCCACGGTGCGCTCGCTCACCGCAAAGCCCTCCTTCCTTAGGGTCAGCCAAATCGGCCAGCGGCCCCAGGTGGGGTTCTCCTTCCTTAGGGCTTCCACCCGGATCAGCAGATCGGAAGACCAGTAAATCCCCCGCCGCAAGCGCTGAGGACGTCTTGACCGAGGCTTAACACCGGCAAGGCCCTCTTCCTTGAGGCGTTTCCGCCAGCGGTAATAGGTGGCCCGGCTGATCCCCAAAAGCTCCTGGATCTCGGGCCAGCCCACCCGGTATTTCCTGAGCGCCTCCACCTGTTTGAGCTTCCGTAAGCGGTCCTGAACCGTGGGATCGCCGGCCCCGGCCTCTTGGAGTTCCCGGGCCTTCCGCGCTCCCCGCAAAACCTCTTTGCCAACCGTGGTAAGCTGCATCCGTGGGGACCCCCTCTCTCCTAGAGTGGTCCCCACATTTTTACTCGTCCAGCTATGTACACGTCAAAACCTCCATAGGGCATAACCCCAAGGGACTTCCGCGCCTTCCTCCCCCTGCACCCCAGAGGGCAAGCGCCCAAAGGGTGAGCAGGTCCAGCCCCGCCCGGAAGAGGCTCTGTCCCAGCCTCCCGTGCTTCTTGGGCCTCACCGGACGCACCCGGTGCAGCACAAGCCCCGTCCGAAACGCCCACACGAAGGCCAGGCTCAAGGGGACCAAAAGCCGCGAAAGCCTCTCCCCCCGCGTCACGTGCGTGGCCTCCAGGTCAAATCCCCGCCCCTTCAGGGCCCCAAAGAGCCGCTCTATCCCCCACCTGAGCCCGTACACCTCCAGCACCCGGTGAGGGTCCAGGTCCGTAGCCACAATCAGCCACTCCCGGACCCCAAGGCGCAACCCCACCACCCACATGCGCCGCCCGTAGACCCAGTACCGCCGCCTGGGCACCCGGCTCTCTCCCACCTTCAGGGAGGCAAAGAGCTCCCAGGCCCGAGGGCCCGAGCCCAACCGCCACATCCGGGTGTTGGCCTTGATTCGGATGCACCGGGGGATGCCCTTCTCCTCCAGGTACCGGAACCACGCCTCCCCTATGAACTCCCGATCCGCCAGGAACCCCTCCACCCGGAGGTGGGGGAAGTGGGCCCTCAGGAAAGCCAAGGCCCTCTCCATCAGGGCGATGCGTTCGGGGGTGGAGGAGTTGCCGTCGTGGGGAAGGAAGCTCCAGAACAGGGGGACGGCCAGGCCTTGGTACAGGAAGGCCAGCATCAGGAGGTTGACCTTGCTCTTCCCCAGCTCCCACTCGGTCCGGTCCATGACCAGGAGGAGCCCTTGGGGTCGGAGGAGGGCGAAGATGAAGCGGGCATAGCCCTCCCCGTCCAGCCCCGGCCAGGCCAAGAACCGCTGGAACCTTCGGTAGGCGGAGCGGGGGTCAGGGCTGGCTATGGAGCCGAGGGAAAGAGCGAGTCTGGGGCCGCTTGTGGTGCGGGCGGTGACCAGAGCCATCACCAGGGCGGCCAGGAAGGTGAGGCGCCTGAGGTCGGCCTTCCAGTATCGCTTCAAGGCGTTGATGAGTGGGGTAAGCTGTTCCATGGGGACCACCTCCTATGGGTACCTGCCCATCCACGTGGGCGCAGGTCCATCCTAAAGGGGTGGTCCCACGTTTTGACGTGTACTGAGCTCGTCCAGTTTCACATGTGTCTGGCCGGGTTCAGCACCGGGCCTTAAGATTCTGCTATACTCCCCCGGGAAAGGGGGTGGGAAGCCGGAGGAGAAAACCGCACGCGGAGGGAAGGAAGGCGGGAAGCGCAGGGGGCCCTATGGGCCTGACGAGGTGGCGGACCCCTAGATGGGGATAACCGGGAAACCGGGAAAGATCGAGGAATCCGCGGATGCCGCCCGGGGTGTGCCCGCCCCGCCCGCCTGCGAAAAGCCCTAAGGGAAAGCCCCGCCTAAGAAACGGGGACAACCGAGGGGCAGGGCGTCCAAGGGAGTCGCCGGGTGGTCCCTTTACCACCCGAAACGGGTACCGTATGTGCGGAATCGTGGGGTATATCGGTTTTCGGAACGCCACGGATGTGCTGATAGATGGGCTTAGGAGGTTAGAGTACCGGGGGTACGACTCCGCAGGGGTAGCGGTACGGACCCCGGAGGGGCTTAAGGTGGTGAAGCGCTCGGGGAAGCTTTCCGCCCTGGAAAGGGCTCTTAAAGAGGAGCACCTGGAAGGCCCCTTGGGGGTAGGCCATACCCGCTGGGCCACCCATGGTGCCCCCACCGACCCCAACGCCCACCCCCATACCACGGAGGACGGCACCATCGCCGTGATCCATAACGGCATCATTGAAAACTACCTGGAGCTTAAGGAGGCCCTAAGGGCGCGGGGGCACCGCTTCGCCTCGGATACCGACAGCGAGGTCCTGGCCCACCTCATAGAGGAGAAGTACCGGGGGAACCTCTTTCAAGCCCTCAAGGAAGCCCTTAAGGAGGTGCGGGGGGCCTATGCGGTGGTGGCGGTTCACAAGGACCACCAGGAGCTGGTGGCCGCCCGCACGGTGAGCCCGCTGGTCATCGGCCTGGGGGAGGGGGAGAACTTCTTGGCCTCGGATGTGCCTGCCCTTCTCCCCTATACCCGCCGGGTCATCTTCCTCCACGATGGGGATTTGGCCCGCATCACCCGGGAAGGGGTGGTGGTCACGGACCTGGAGGGCCGCCCCCTTTCCCGGGAGGCCGTGGAGGTGGACTGGACCCTCGAGGCCGCCGAGAAAGGAGGCTTCCCCCACTACATGCTGAAGGAGATCTACGAGCAACCTTGGGTGCTGGAAAACACCCTGGGGGGGCGCCTACGGGAGGAGGAAGGGGATGTGGAACTGGGGCTCAGCCTGGACCCCAAGGCCATAGACCGCATCCACGTGATCGCCTGCGGCACCGCAAGCTATGCGGGCTGGTACGGGAAGTACCTTTTGGAGGCCCTGGCCCGCATCCCCACGGAGTGGGACGTGGCCAGCGAGTACCGCTACCGCGATCCCGTGGCGGACGAAAGGACCCTGGCCATCGCCATCAGCCAGTCCGGGGAGACCATAGACACCCTGGAGGGCCTGAGGGAGGCCAAAGCCAAAGGGGCCAAGACCCTTGGGGTCATCAACGCCAAAGGCTCCAGCCTCACCCGCGAAGTGGAGGACGTGCTCTATATCCACGCGGGGCCCGAGATCGGGGTGGCCTCCACCAAGGCCTACACCGCCATGCTTTCCGCCATGGCCATGCTGGCGGTCCACCTGGGCCGAGGCCGGGGCATTCTTTCCCGGGAAAAAGCCAGGGAACTCATCCGGGAGATGCGCAAGCTTCCCCGGCTGGTGGAGGAGGTCCTGGAAAAACGCCCCCTCATCGCCCACCTGGCGGAGAAGTACCACCAGGCCCAAGACTTCCTCTTCCTGGGGCGGCACGTCCAGGCCCCCACCGCCTATGAGGGCGCTTTGAAGCTCAAGGAGATCAGCTACATCCACGCGGAGGCCTACCCCGCCGGGGAGATGAAGCATGGGCCCATCGCCCTTATAGACGAGCACCTGCCCGTGGTGGTCCTGGCCACCCAAGGGCCCCTTTACGAGAAAACCCTTTCCAACATCCAGGAGGTGCGGGCCCGGGGAGGGAAGGTGATCGCCATCGCCACCCTTGGGGATGCGGGGATCGCCAAGCTTGCCCAGGATGTGCTCTACGTGCCGGAGGTCCACCCCCTCCTCGCCCCCATCGTGAGCGTGGTGCCCCTCCAGCTTTTGGCCTACGAGATCGCCGTCCTCCTGGGGCGGGACGTGGACCAGCCCCGTAACCTGGCCAAGAGCGTGACGGTGGAATAGAGAGTTGAGGCAAGGTGGGATCCAGGGTCAGCCCGGCGGTGCTTTGCCCGTAGGGCAAACACATAGGGAGCGAACCTAGAAAGCCCTACACGAGATCCAGAAATACTGCCACCAGCTTGGGGTCCAGACCCTTACCCGCCTGGGCCCCAAGCTCTTTCTTGGCCTCTTCCACCATCCAGGCCCGCTTGTAAGGGCGGGGGGAAAGCAAGGCATCGTACACGTCCGCCACGGCAAAGATCCGTGCCTCCAAAGGGATCTCTTCCCTCTTCAACCCCCGGGGGTAACCCGAACCATCCCAGCGCTCGTGGTGGTAGAGGACCACGTTCAAGGCAGTCTGGGGAAGAAAAGGCAGGTTTTTGAGGATTTCCAGGCCCACCTGGGGATGGGTCTTCACCACCCGCCACTCGTCGGGGTGCAGAACCGTGGGTTTGCGAAGGATCTCGTCGGGCAGGGCCAGCTTCCCCAGGTCGTGGAAGTAGGCTCCCAGGCGGAGGCCCTCGAGGTCCGGAAAGCCCACCGCCCGCCCTAGGCGCAAGGCCAGCGCTACCACCCGCTCCGTGTGCCCCTTGGTTTCCAGGTCCCGGTACTCGAGGACCCGGGCCAACGCCCTAAGGGCGGCTTCCCGGGTATAGTTTAGGGTTTTTAGGTAGGAAAGGCGTTCCAGAGCTTCCTCCAGTCTGCCCGCCACCAGCCGCAAAACCCCTTCGTCTTCAGATCGGTAAGGGACCGGCTCCCCAAAAGAGCCCAGGGCCAAAACCCCATACCGCCTTCCCTCAGGCCTTAAGGGTACCAGGAGGGCAGAGCGAAGACCGTTTTCTACATAGGGCCTTAAAGCTCCAGGGAACTGGGCATAGTCTTCCACATACACCGGCCCTTCCCAGAGCCTGGGGTGGCCCAAAAGGCCTTCTCCAAAATGGATGGGATATTCCTCGTAAAGCTGGGTAAAGCCCAGAGGGTAACGGCCTGCTGTGACGGCAGGGCGTACCGTCCCTTCCTGAAAAAGGTAAAGGGCCCCGGCATGGTAGGGAGTGAGGCGGAGGAGGGTTTCCAAGGCCTCTTTGGCCATGACAAGAGGGTCGCGGGCAGCTTCCAGGGCCAGGGATAGCTCAAGAAGGGCCTGGGCCCGGGCAGCCTCGGCCTTGGCCAGCTCCAGAGCTTCAATGCGAGCTAACACCAAACCCGCCGCCTCCGCCAGGGCCTGGATCCAAAACTCCTCTTCGGGGAGGATCTCCCCCACGCCCCCGGCGGTGTCCATGGAAAGCACGCCAAAAGCCTTTCCTTCCGCATTCCGCAAGGGTACGCCCAAATAGACCCCAGGCTGGGGCCTGCCGGAAAGAAAGATGACCCGAGGATCCTGGGTCACATCCGCCAGGTAGAGGGGCTCCCCCTTCTCCAGCACCACCCAGGAAATGCCCTCGCCGCGGCGAAGCTTAAAGCCCACCTTTTCCTGGCTTAACCCCTGGGCCGCCACCAGCTCGAGGGCATCCTCCTGGGGACGGTAGAGGAAGAGGAGAACGGAAACCGCCCGGGTGGCCCCCTTGGCGGTTTCCACCACGGTCCGGTACACTTCCTCCGGCCGCTCCAGGGGAGCCAAAAGACGCCAGGCCTCAGCCAAGGTCTGAAGGCGCCTTAGCTCCCGCGTCTCGAGGCTTACGCCATCTAGCCCTTCGGGCTGACCAGGGGTCATAACGCCCTTTACTTTACCAGGTGGGCCGGGCCCTGCCCCCAAACTCAAGGGAAAGAATCGTCCAACCCAAGCGGGCCTCGGCCTCAAAGGATCGCTCCCAGGGGAAGCGCAGGTCCTCGAGGTCCACCCGGTACCCTTCCAGCTCCAGGTACGGCCAAAGGGCCGCCACCTCCTGGGCCTCCACGGGCAAGGGCTCAGGAAAGCGAGCCCGCACCCAAGGGCGGCCCACCTCCCCCCACCAGTAGGCGAAGTAGGCCTCGGCCAGGCGCCTAAGCCGCCCCTCTGGGTCCTTCAGGAAAAGCCCTCCCTGGGCCAGGGCGCTTCCCAGGTTGTTGGCTGGGGTACCCCAGGAGGCGTAGGAGGCAAGGCGAGGGTAAAGCCCAAGGCCCACCAGGTAGGCCATGAGGCCAGGATCCCCCCGGTTCACCCGGGAAAGATCCGCCAGGGCCACGGGAAAACGGGGCATGAGGCGAAGCAGGTCGTGGGTGGCCTTTCTGGGATTCCGGCCCCCGTACACGTAAAGGACCAGGTCGGGCCCCTCTTCCAGGGAAACCCTTTGGGCAAGGGCGCTCTGGAGGAGCCCCATCACCGTATCCCGTAAGGGAATCCCCTCATAAGGGGTGACGCGTTCCGCCAAGGCTTCGTCCTCGTAAACCACCGCCACCTTTAGGCCTGGTCTCAACGCCCTTAAGAGCAGGACCTGTCCTGCCTCGTCCGCCCCGGGCCGGCTGGGGTAGGGAAGGGCCCTGGCTTCTCTGGGGGCGGGGGAGTTGCGCAGGGCATCGTCCCAAACTGCCTCCAGATAAACCCCGGGAAGCCCTGGCCAGGAGGCCAAGGCCTCGAGGACCGCCAGGTTTCTCTGCCGCTGGGTGGCGTCCCAACGGGGCACCACCCCGAAAAGGAGAAGTTCCCCTCCGTAGCGGACTTTCCAGGAGAGCAAAGGGCCAAGCCGGGCTAGGGCATCCTCCGCCGGCAGGGCCAGGTGGCGGCTTTGGAGAAGCCCGCCGTAGGCCAGGGCATCCAGGCTGGCCACCAGCTTTTCCCCCGGGCTCGCCAAAAGCCAGGCCCTTAAGGCGGCAAGATCGGCCCCCTCAGGCCCCCGGTAGACCTCCCGGGGAGGGCAGGCCACCCGCTCCCAGGCGCATGGGCCCCAGTTGGGAGGACGGTCGTCCAGGGGAAGGTAAAGGATGGAAGCCTGGGCCAGGCCCAAACCCCAAAGAAAAAGCCCCAAAAGCCCCAGGCCCCGCACCCTACCCGACCCTAGGGTTTTACCTTCTCGTGGGCCTCCGCCAGGTAGCGCTCCGCCATCATGGCCGCCCGGGTGCCCGCCCCCACGCTGGTGGTGAGCTGCCGATAGATGGGGTCGGCCACATCCCCAGCGGCGAAGATGCCCGGCACCGAGGTGAAGACCTCATCCCGCACCGCCACGTAGCCATCGGGCCTGAGCTCCACCACCCCTTTTAGGAAGCCGGTATTGGGCTCGTGGCCGATGAAGACAAAGACCCCGTCCGTGGGGTAGACGTACTCCTCCCCCGTCTTCAGGTTCTTGAGCCTGACCCCCGTCACCTGCTCCTCCCCCAGAACCTCGGTGACCACGTGGGAGAAGAGGAAGTGCATCTTGGGGTTCTGGAAGGCCCGGGCCTGGGCCACCTTGTTGGCCCTAAGCTCATCCCGGCGGTGGATAAGGGTTACCTTGCGGGCAAACTTGGTGAGGAAAAGGCCTTCCTCCACGGCAGCATCCCCGCCCCCCACCACCACCACCTCCTTGTCCCGGTAGAAGAAGCCGTCGCAGGTGGCGCAGGTGGATACCCCCCGGCCATAGAACTTCTCCTCCCCGGGCACCCCGAGTTTCCTGGGATTGGCCCCAGTGGCGATGATGACCGCGCGCCCGAAGTAGGAGCGCTCAAACCCCCGCACCAGAAAACCCCCGTCCTGGGCCTCGAGGCCCAGCACCTCGTCCATGACGATCCTGGCCCCGAACTTCTCCGCCTGCTGGACCATGCGGCTGGCCAGCTCCGGCCCGGAAATGCCCTCGGGGAAACCCGGGTAGTTCTCCACCTCGTCGGTCTGGGCGATCTGCCCTCCGGGAAGGCCCTTTTCCAGGATGACGGTCTTCAGCTGGGCCCGTCCGGCGTAAATCCCCGCGGTGAGGCCCGCAGGCCCGCCGCCGATGATGACCACGTCGTACCGCTCCTCCTTTTCCCCGCTTCCCGCAAGCCCCGTGAGGGTGAACTCCATGGATCCCTCCTCCTTCGTCCAGGTTACACCCCCCACATACCTAGTGGGGGTATAGCCCATCCAGTTTCCCCCAGGCCCGGGGCATCCGTCAAGGGAAATCTGGACCGGGCATAAAGGCAATCCGAGCCGCATCTGGTGACCCCAGGGGGATTCGAACCCCCGTCTCGGCCTTGAGAGGGCCGTGTCCTAGGCCTCTAGACGATGGGGCCGCGCGCGGCTCGGACTGCTTCTGGTGACCCCAGGGGGACTCGAACCCCCGCCGCCGCCTTGAAAGGGCGGTGACCTAACCACTAGTCGATGGGGCCAGGTTTTGGCTGGGGTGCGTGGACTCGAACCACGACCGGCGGATCCAGAGTCCGCTGTCCTGCCGTTAGACGACACCCCAGCGGCTTTTGCCCGATCCCTCGGGCAGAGGTTATGGTACACTCTGAAGGGCAGATTGGCAAGCCCCAGGGTGCCCTCTATGGCGGTGAACGAGGAAAGCCTTTTGGAAGTTCTGAGCCGGTATGTTTCCCCCCGGGCTGCGGAAAACCTGCTGAGGCGGGCCTTGGCCCAGAGGATGCCCACCTCGCCAGGGGAGTGGGCGCACCTTCTAGAGGAAACCCTCTGGCCTGAGCTCCGCCGCCTCCTGCCCTTCCGGGAGATGCCCCCCGAGCTTAAGGCCCTGGCCCAGGAATGGAGGAAGCTCGCCGCTTCCCAGGTGGCGGAAGCCGAGGCCACCGAAACCGGGGAAGAAGAGCTACCCGTGGAGGCCGTGGACCTCGAGGATCCCTTGGCCCGCCAGCACCTGGCCAAGAGGCTTGCCCGCCTGGAGGGGGTGACGGGGGTGGTGGTGGCGGGTAAAAACGGCAAGGAGGAGCTTTTTTCCGGGGAGCCCGTCCCCTTGGACCTAGCCTACCCCCTTCTCAGGCGCCAGGGATATGGGGTCTTCTACGCCATTTTGGAGAGGGAAATCGTGGCCTTAAGACCCCTGGCCCAGGGATACATCGGCCTTCTCGCCAAAAAGGAAGCCAACATCGGCCGCCTCCTTCACGCCTTGCGGCGGCTCATATCCCTAGCGGAGGTCAGCGGATGAAACGATGGTTAGCCCTAGCCTGGTTCCTCGGCCTTCTGGCCTTGGCCGCCCCCCTGCCCCAGGTTTACGACCGCCTGGAGGAAGCCCTAAAGCAGGTGCGCCTGGAAAACCCCACCCAGGCCCTTGCCGCCCTGGACCGGGCGCAAAGCCTTCTGCGCCAGGAAAGCGAGGGGCTTCCCCCCGTGTTGCGCGACGCCACTTTGTTGCACCTGCAGGATGCCCGGCAGGCGGTGCTTAGGCAAAGCCGGGTGGACCTCGAGGCCCGTCTCCTCCTGGTGCGCCACCTGCTGGGTAAGGCCCTTTACGATGGTTTCTTCCAGGCTCCCGCTGGCCAAAAAGCCCCTTACCTCACCCGCCTGGTCCGGGCCACCGGTCTACCCCAGTCCCTGGCCCAGGGAGCGGAAAACCTGGCGCCCGAAGAAGCCCGGCGCAGGCTGGAAGCCGGCTACCTGCAACTCCTGACCGAGGACCTGGGCCAGGCTCTTTCCGCCAGCTCCCGACCCCAGGCCTACCTGGCCCTGGCCCGAGCCTACGCCCGCTTTTTGGTGATCCAGGATAGCCCCCAAAGCACCCTTAAAGCCCAGGACTTCATCCAGGCGCTGGGCAAGGTTTCCAGCGGGGAGGACTTCCGACCCTCGGTAAGGGATTTGCAGGAAAAGACCCTGGCCTGGCGGAAGCATCTGCAAACCCTGGCGGCGCCTTCCCCTATGGCTACGTCCGCACCTCCACCCGCTTCAGCCCAATCCCCTACGGGTTCCCCTGCAGGGAAACCCTCCACCACGCCTCCAGCGGCTTCCCCGCCCTCCCCCCCTGCCCCTTCATCCGGTCAAGTATCCCCGGCAGAAAGCCCCCTTCCCCAGGAGATCCGGGAGGAAGTCAGCCTCCTTCGCCTGGATCCTCAGGCCGCTACCCGCATAGGCGAGACTTTGCAACGCCTGGCCATCCCCAGTCTGATCAACTGGCTGGACCTTCTGGACGAGGTGCGCAGTAGCCTCGCCCAGGCCCAGCTTTATACCGAAGCGGGCCAGTACAACCGAGCCCGGGCTCAACTGAGCTATGCCTATAGCCGTTTTCGCCTGAAGGTCTATCCGGTGGTGGGAGCCTACGCCCCTGAGCTGGCCGAACGTGCCGACCGTCTCTTTTTGGCCATGCAAAACGCAGTGGGCTTGCGCACGGTGGACTTCACCGTTCTTCTAGGCGAGATTCAGGAAATCGAAGAACGCCTTCTGGGAAGTTCCCTGGGTCCTTGGCACACCCTGCAGGTCCAGCTTCAGCTTTTCCTCCTAGGTATTCCCCGGGCCATTCTGTTCCTCCTCGCATCGGCCCTGGCCTTCTTCCCCCTTTATTTGGGTTGGATCACCTTCAGCGGCAGAAATGTGTACTGGACGCTTCTGGGACTAGCCTTCCTCTTCTTAGCTCTCCCCATTTTGGCGGAAGGGCTTTCCTACATGGGTTCCATCCTGGCGGAGTACGGGGGCTTGCCCATCCTGGGCCTTTTGGCCAACCTCTCCATTGCCCAAGGCTTGGTGCCTTACCTGGCCTGGGGAATCTCCGCCTTCCTCGTTGTTGCCTTCGCCGGGGCCGGCCTCAGGGGCATCGCCGCCCAGTTCGGCCTTCTCAAAGAGCGGGGGCGGGAGGTAATCACCACCCAAGACCAAAGGCCATCCGCCACCACCCTCACCAGCGAAACCATCGTGGAGTGGGACGAGGAGTTGTGACGACTCCCCGGACTAAAGTCCGGGGCTTCTCGGGGTGTTTCCCTGCGGGAAAGCACGCAGGGTCTCCCCCGAAGGCCCCGCCCAGGCCTTTGCCAGGATGTTTTGAGCGGCGGCCACATCCCGGTGGAGAAGCGCCCCACACTGGTAGGGCTATCTTGAAAACCGGGGGATTATAGCTCCCCCACACCCCCACTTTTCTCTAATGTCACCCCAGCCTGGCTTGCGCCGGGCCGGGGCCCCCTAGTCCAGCCGGGTGCCTGGGACCACCCCATACCCCCGCGCCCAGTCGGCGGCGGGCATGGGGCGTTTTCCCTCGGGCTGGACCTCCAAAAGCCGGATGGCTCCCTCCCCGGTACCCACCAAGACCCCTTCCCGGTCCACCCCCAGCACCACCCCAGGCTCCCCCGCCCCCGGCTCGGGGCGCATCCTCAGGACCTTCACCCGCCTGCCCCCGTGGAAGAAGTAGCTTCCCGGCCAGGGCTGCACCCCCCGGTGGCGGTTGTAGATGGCCTGGGCGCTATCTGCAAAGCGGATACGCCCCTCCTCCTTGATGAGGAGAGGGGCATAGGAGGGCTCGCCCTCCTGGGGCGTGGGGGTGAGGTGGGGAAGGTTTTCCAAAACCCAAAGGAGAAGCTCTATGCCCTTGTCCCTGAGGCGCTCGGAAAGGGCCACCGCATCCTCCTCGGGGCCTATCTCCGTGCGCCAGAGGGCGTAAAGGGGGCCGGTGTCCAGGCCCTCCTCGGTCTTCATGATGGCCACCCCGGTTTCCCTTTCCCCCCGGATGAGGGCCCAGGGCACCGGGGCCGGGCCGCGGTACTTGGGAAGAAGGGAGGGATGGAGGTTCAAGAACCCCAAGGGGGGAACCTCGAGGACCTCCTTGGGAAGGATCTTGCCGTAAGCGGCGGTGACCGCCACCTCCGGGGCCACGGCCTTAAAGGCCTCCAGAAACTCCCGGTTCCCCTTGAGGCGTTCGGGCTTCAAAAGGGGAAGCCCGTGGGCCAAGGCGTACTCCGCCACCGGACTGGGAGCGGGCTTCAGGCCCCGGCCCTTGGGCTTATCCGGCTGGGTAACCACCAGGACCACCTGGTGGTGGCGGTTTAGGGCATCCAAAACCGGCACCGCCCAGGCGGGCGTGCCGAAGAAGGCCACCCTCATCCCTGGGAAAGCTCCTTCAAAAGCGCCCTGGCCTCCTTCTGCATCCGGGCCAGCTCCGCCCGGTTTTCCTCCAGGAAGGCCTCCCGCTTGGCCTTGGGCAGGCGTTCAAAAAAGAGGATACCGTCCAGGTGGTCAATCTCGTGCTGGAAGACCCTGGCCATATACCCCTCCAGCTCCAGGGCGCGGGGCCTTCCCTCCTCGTCCTGGTATTCCACCCGGATCCGCTCCGCCCGGGGTACCTCCTCAGCGTAGAGGCCAGGGAGGGAGAGGCAGCCTTCCAGCCCCTCCACCTCCCCCTCCCGGTGGGTGATCACCGGGTTGGCTACCACGTAAATCCGGCGCGCCAGGTCGCGGAGGGGCCTCTCCTCCCCCTCGGGCTCGTCGGCGTACTCCACCGCCACAAAGAAGCGCTGGGAAAGCCCAATCTGGGGTGCGGCCAGGCCCACTCCCCGGGCCTCAAACATGGTCTCCAGCATATCCTCGGCAAGCTTCTTGAGGCCCTGAAAATCCTGGACGGGCCGGGCTTTTTTGCGCAACACCGGGTCCCCGTAAAGGCGGATGGGGTAGATCATCCCACCTATTCTAGCGCAAGCCGCACCCTACCCAAAACCTCCCCCAGAACCCTCACCCCCGGAGGCAGGTTAAGGACCAAGGGGGCCGAAACCTCTCCCGGGCGGAAGCTTCCTTCCAGCCTCGCCTCCACCTGGGTCAAACCGGCCAAAGCCTCCTTGGGTCCCACCACCTCCACGGCCCTGGGGGCATAGTCCACTACCTTTAAACCTGCCGGGGGCTTCAGGACCAGGGGAACCTGCTTGCGGAAAAGGGGAACCTCCCGCGCCACCACCTGCACCTGGGCGGGAAGAAGCTCCACCCCGGGAAGGGGCCCCTGGGGGCCAAAGGCGGTAAGGGCCACCGTATCCCCTCCAAGGTCCAGGCCCAAGGCCACCACCGCCTCCTCCACCCGGCTTCTCGGCCCCTTGGCCTCCACAAAGGCGGGCTGGGTTTCCACCCACGCCCCCTGGGAAAGGACCTCCACCGGCAGGGTGCGGGTAAGGAGGGCCTCCACCCGGCCCTCCACCCGGGCGGGGCGGATCTCCAAAACCTCCACCCCCTGGGGCACGGCCACCCGCACCTCCCGGGAAAAGGCCCCCTCGGCCCCGGAGAGGTCCAGGTAGGCGGACACGGGAAGCCTGGCCCCCTCCACCAGGGGAGCTGGCCCCCTCAGGCGTAACATGACCTCCTTGGGCACTCCCTCCGCGGTGCGCTCCCTCCCCAGGCCCACCACCTGGAGGGGCACGCTCACCGCCCGCTCCACCACCGGGGCCCTTTCCCTTAAGGAGTACCAGACGGCAAAAGCCGCCAAAAGGGCGATGAGGAAGCTCCCCCAATCACGCACGGAGCGCCTCCTTCAGCTTTTCCCGCAGGGCCTCGAGGCTCATGGGTGGGGAAAGCCTTCCCCCCTCCGCCAGCCTTATGGCCCCTGTTTCCTCGCTCACCACGATCACCAGGGCATCGGAAACCTCGGAAAGCCCCAAGGCCGCCCGGTGCCGGGTGCCCAGGCCCATACGGGCCTCAGAGAGGGGAAAGACGCACCCCGCGGCGAAAAGCCGATCCCCCCTCAGGATGGCCCCGCCGTCGTGCAAGGGCGTGCCGGGGTAGAACACCGTCTGGAGTAGCCGGGCGGAAAGCCTGGCCTCGAGGATCTCCCCCGTGGCCGCATACTCCCCCAGGGGGGTGCGCCTTTCCAGGGCCAAGATGGCCCCGTAGCGCCGTTCGGAAAGCCGGGCCAGGCCCAAGAGGAGCTCCTCCAGGGCCAAAGAAGGAGCCCTGGGCCCCTGAGGCCGGCCGATGCGCTCCAAAAGCCCCCTGAGTTCGGGCTGGAAGACCACGATCAGGGCGAAGGCCCCTAGGGTGGCGGCGTTCCCCAAGAGCCAGGAAAGGGTGGAAAGCCCAAGGAGGCTGGCCAGAAACCAGACCGCCAGGTAGACCAAGACCCCCCGCACCAGGTTCAGGGCCCGGGTTCCCGCTATGAGGCGCCAGAGGTAATAAAAGAGGATGCCAACGAGAAGGATATCCAGGACGTCGCGCCAGGTGAGGGGCATGGCCTACACCAAGCTTTTCCCAGGGCCCTCCCAGGTGAGGCCAAACAGCCTGGCCCAGGTGGCCCCCAGATCCGCAAAGCTCTCCCGGGTACCCAGGTCCCCCTTCACCCCCGGGCCCACCCAGAGGAGCATCCCGTACTCCCGGGTGTGGTCGGTGCCGAAGAAGGTGGGGTCGTTGCCGTGGTCGGAGACCAGAAAGAGGTGATCCTCCGGGCCCAGGGCCTCCATAAGCCTGGGAAGGAAATCGTCCACCTCCTTAAGGGCCCGGGCGTACCCCTCCGGGTTCCTCCGGTGCCCGTACTTGGCGTCAAAGTCCACCAGGTTGGCGAAGAGGAGACCGGAAAAAGGCTCTTGCATGAGGGCCAGGGTCTTCTCCAGGCCGTCGGTATTGTCCTTGGTCTTCACCTCCCGGGTGAAGCCCCTATGGGCGTAGATGTCGGGGATCTTCCCCACCCCCACCACCTCGAGGCCCGCCTCCTTGAGAAGATCCAGGACATTCCTGGGGGGCTCCAGGGCGAAATCCTTCCGCAAATCCTCCCGCCGGTAGAAGTTCCCGGGTTCCCCGGCGAAGGGCCGGGCGATGACCCGGGCCACCTGGTGCTCGCCCTTTAGCATTTCCCGGGCCACCTGGCACCATCGGTAAAGCTCCTCCAGGGGCACCACCTCCAGGTGGGCGGCCACCTGGAAGACGCTATCCGCGGAGGTATAGACGATGGGGAAACCCGTCTTCAGGTGGGTCTCGCCGTAGTCCCGTATGGCCTCGGTGCCCGAATAGGGCCGGTTCAAAAGCCATCCCTTCACCCCGATGGCCTCGGCCCAGGCCCTAAGGAGTTCCTCGGGGAAGCCCTCAGGGTAGGTGCGGAAGGGCTTTTCCAGGTACACCCCCACGAACTCCCAGTGCCCGGTGGTGGTGTCCTTGCCGGGGTTCACCTCCCGCATGCGGCCAAAGGCCCCTTGGGGCTCAGGCCGGGGAAGGGTGTGGACCCCGGGAACCCACCCCAGGCCCAGGGCGGCCAGGTGGGGAAGCTCCACCCCCGTTTTCAGCACCGTGTGGTCCAGGGTGTCCGCCCCCTCGTCCCCGAACAAGGGGGCATCCGGCAGATACCCCAGGCCCACCGAGTCCAGGACGATGGCCGTGACCTTCATTACGACCTTAAGCCCCCCTCTTCTTCCTCCTCTTCCTCCTCGGCCAGGGCCATGAGCTCCTCCGGGGTCATCTCGGAAAGGGCCCGGACCGCCTGGAACTCCTCCACCAGGCCCTGGATCTCCTCCATGGCCTCTTCCAGGGAGAGTTCCCCGTCCTGGTACTCGTCCAACACTTCCTCTATGGCCTCGAGGATCCCCACCGCGGCGCTGGCCTGGGATAGGGCCTGGGCCAGTTCCGAAAGCCTTTCTGCCAGCTCCATGCCCCCATGCTACCCCAAAAGCTCCGCCAACCGGGAAAGGGCCCGGCCGTACTTCTTGGCAAAGGCCCCGTGCCGGTAGGTCTCGGGAAACACCTCCTTGAGAGGCACCCCGGAGGCCCGGAGGTCCACCCCCAGGTTGTACACCTGGTCCACGAAGTGCACGAAGCGTAGGGCGTCGTTCTGGTCGGGGATGGCCTCGAGGCCCTTAAGGTAGACGGCCTCCACCCCATCCAGCAGGTAGCGGTAGCGGATGGGGTGTAAGGCGCGCAGGTGGGCGAGAAGCTCGGGAAAGGCGTCCAGGGTCTTCCGGCGGGGGTCCTCCCGGTAGAGGGGAAGGAGCCTGCAATCGGAAAGGGGTTCGGGAAACCGGTCCGGGTCGCGGTGGCGGAAATCCTCCCCCTCGATGCGCTCCACAGCGAAGCGCCGGGCGAGGCTTTGGATCTGGTGCTTGAACTGCTCGGCGTTAAACCGCCCTTCCCCCAAGGCCCCGGGCGGGGTGTTGGAGGTGGTGGCCACCCGCAGGCCCCTATCCATGGTGAGGGCCAGGAAGTGGGTGATCATCTGGGCGTTGCCGGGGTCGTCCAGCTCAAACTCGTCCAGGAAAAGGTAGCGCAAGGCGGCAAAGCGCCTAGCCCCTTCCCTTAGCCCCATGAGGCCCAGGGTGTAGGTGAGCTCCTCAAAGGTGAGGAAGGCCTTAGGGCCCGGAGCCTCCCAGTAGGCAGCCACCAGGAGGTGGGTCTTCCCCACGCCAAAGCCCCCGTCCAGGTAGAGCCCTTGGGGGCCGGGAAGCCGGGGCCGGAGGAAGCCCCGGGGGCGGTCCTTGATCCATCGTCGCAGGCGCTCCTTGGCCAGGGTCTGGGAAGGATAGCGGGGATCGGGCCGATAGGTGGCGAAGGTGGCGGATTGGAAGCGGGGTGGGGGCACAAAGCTTTGCAGGAGTCTTTCCAGATCCACCTCGGGGTAGCGGTCCACCAGGCGCATGGCCTACATTCTAGCCGGCTAGCGCACCACCTCCACGGCCACCCCCAGGGAAAGGGCACCCCAGGAAGCGTCGGCGGTAAGGGCCGGCAGGTTCAGGCGCTGGGCCAAGGCCAAGCAGGCCCTATCCCCCAGGGAAAGCCCCAAGGAGCGGGTGAGGGGGCGAAGGCGGGCCACCCCAAGGGCATCCTCCTCGGTAAAAGGGAAGACCACCAGGACCTCGCCCAGAATCCCTTCCCGCTTCAACCGATCCCGAACCCCCTTGGGATCCCCTCCCCGTTCGGCAAGTTTGAAAAGCGCCTCCGCCAGGTTGACAGCGCTTATCGCCGCTCCCTCGGCTAGGGCCTCCTCCACCCGCTGGGCTCCAGGTTCATCCAAAAGCAGGGCCAACAAGGCCGAGGCGTCCAGCACCGCCCTCACTCCAGGTCCTCCTTCCGGGCCTCCTCCCGCCGGTCCCGGATGAGTTCGTCCACCAGGCTCACCCCTGGCGCCAGGCCTTTGAGAAGGCCCCTGGCCCGATGGGCCACCTCGCGGAAGCTCACCAGCTCGAGGGTGCCCTCCTCCCGCCAGCGCAAGAGGAGGCGATCCCCCTCCCTAAGCCCCAGGGCTTCCCGCACCTCCGCCGGGAGGACCACCCGACCCTTAGATCCCACCTGCACCACATAGTGGGTCTTATCCGAAACCTCCCCCATGCTTTTATTGTACCCCTTGGAAGGAGCCCTTGTGGTACCATGGTGGGGTATGGTGCGGCTTTACGGCATCCCCGGCTGCGGTCCTTGCGAGATCGTGAAGATGTTCCTGGCGCAAAAGGGCGTGCCCTTTGAGTTCGTCAACGCCCGGCAGGACCCGGAAGCGGCCAGGAAGATCAGCGAGCTGGTGGGAAGCCCCACCGCCGGGGTGGTCCTGGAGTGGAACGGCAAGGTGGAGGCCATCCGGGGGGTCTCCCCGGCCACCCTCAACGCCTGGCTTGACCGCTACCGCGCCCAAGAGGCCTGAAGGGCCCTCAGGTGGTGGACCTCGTGGTAAGCGGCGGCCCGCACCCACCCCAGGGCCGTGAGCTCCCCGAAGAAGGGGTGGGGAAAGGTGGCGGGGTGCTGGGGATCGGCCTGGGCCGCCTCCTCCAGGAGGAAGGTCCGGGCCTTGGCCAAGAGGGCCAGGACCTCCTCCAGGGGAAGCCCCCCCTTGGGCCTCACCCCCTCGGGGGCCTGGGGCCTGCCGTCCTTGAACTCCCCGGGGACGAAGGGCACGGGGGGCAGGCTCTCCCCCGCCGCCACCCGCCTCAAGCGCCGCAGGACCCGGGCGGTGGAGTCCTCCACCAAGGCCACGTGCTCCGCCACCATGAGGGGGGTCCAGGCCCCCTCCCGGAGGGGGGTGGCAAGCCAAGCGGGGTCCGCCTCCCGAAGCAGGGCGAGGAGGGCTTCGCGGCTCGCCTCAAGCCGTTTCAGGGCCTCCTCCCAGGTGCCGTAGTCCTCTAACTGGACCATGCCTCAGTATAAACCAGCCTAATGGGCTGTTTTCCCCGGGCTATATAGGCCCATGCGGGTCGTCTCGGTGAGGGAGGCCGGAGACCGCCTCTTCCCCGCCCTGGGCTCCGGGGCCCTTCTTCGGCTAGAAGGCCAGGGCCCCCTCGGGGAAAGCCCGGAAGACCTTCCCTTCCTCCCTCGAAGGAAAGCCTCCTCCAGACCCTCCTGGAGGGTTGAGGTTCCGGGACACCTCGGCCCTCGTACCCCCGCGGCCCCGCCCTGGGCAGAAGGAAGAGGGGGAGATGGCGGTGGCCTGGGTGGAGGCGGCCTCGGCCCTGAGCCGGAGGAGGCGGAGGGGGTCCTTAACACGCCTTGGCCCGAAAGCGCCTTGGGAGGCTCAGGGCCAACGGGTAGGAGGTCTCCCCAAGGGCGCGCCGGGAATCCTGCCCTTTACTTTGGGTTCCTACGCTTCCAGGTTCCCAAAAACTTCACGGGGACTTTCTACCGGGGCCCCATGCAGGCTTGGGCCTGCATGGGGTGGTATCCCTCCCCCTCCCGGCCCACCCCTTGAGGACCCTGGGCACCCTTCAACGGGCCGCCCTTCTGGCGGCCAGGAGTCACCCCTGGTCAGCCTGAAGGGGCGGCTGGCCCTCACGGCCTCCTGGGAGGGCGTTCCCGTGTTGGGAGCTTCGGTATAATCCCCCCATGCTCACCGTGGACCTATCGGGCAAGACCGCCCTGGTCATGGGGGTCACCAACCAAAGGAGCCTGGGCTACGCCATTGCGGAGAAGCTCCACCAAGCAGGGGCAACCCTCGCCTTCAGCTACCAAGGGGAAAGGCTTAAGGAAGACGTGGAGAAGCTGGCCACCCCCCTTAACGCCCTCACCTTCCAGGCGGACGTCACCAAGGACGAAGAGCTGGACCGGCTTTTCGCCGGGATCAAGGAGGCCTGGGGGGAGCTGGACTATCTGGTCCACGCCATCGCCTTTGCCCCTAGGGCGGCCATGGAGGGCCGCTACCTGGACACCCGGCGGGAGGACTGGCTCTTGGCCCTCGAGGTCTCCGCCTACTCCCTGGTGGCCGTGGCCCAAAGGGCCGAGCCCCTCCTCCGGGAAGGGGGCGGGATCGTCACCCTCACCTACTACGCCAGCGAAAAGGTGGTGCCCCGGTACAACGTGATGGCCATCGCCAAGGCGGCCCTGGAGGCCAGCGTGCGCTACCTGGCCTTTGAGCTCGGGCCTAAGGGGGTGCGGGTGAACGCCATCTCCGCGGGGCCCGTGCGCACCGTGGCGGCGCGGAGCATCCCCGGCTTTTCCAAGATGTACGACCGGGTGGCCCAGACCGCCCCCCTAAAGCGCAACGTGACCCAGGAGGAGGTGGGGAACCTGGGGCTATTCCTCCTCTCACCCCTGGCCAGCGGCATCACCGGGGAGGTGGTCTACGTGGACGCCGGGTACCACATCATGGGGATGGAGGTCTAGGAATACCACCCCAGGTGGGCTTTAGGCCCGCCTGGGGGCCCCGGGGTAAAGTCCCCGTGAAGTTTTTTTAGCGCGGGAACCAAAAGTAAAGGGTTTTCCCCCTCACCTTCGTCCCGCCTCCAGAGGAGTACCCTGGCCCCATGGAGGGTACCCTGGGGCTTCACCACGTGACCTGCCTGGCCGGCGATCCTCAGGAGAACCTGGACTTCTACCTGGGAGTCTTAGGCCTACGCCTGGTCAAGCGGAGCGTAAACCAGGACGACCCCGCCACGTACCACCTCTTCTACGCCGACCGCCAGGGCACCCCCGGCACTGCCCTCACCTTCTTCCCCTACCCCCACCTCCCTCCCCACCGCTTGGGGGTGGGACAGGCGGTGGAGGTGGCCCTGGCCGTGCCTCCAGAAAGCCTCGGCTACTGGGAAGCGCGCCTGGCCCGCTATGGCAGGCCCTTGGAAAGGGGAGAGCGCTTTGGCCTGCCCGCCCTCCTCTTCCCCGACCCCCACGGCCTGCCCCTCGCCTTCACGGCTGCGGAAGGTCCGGGCCTTCCTTGGGAGGAAAGCCCCGTTCCCCCGGAGCACCAGGTGCGGGGCCTTCTGGGGGCGCGGATCTTGGAGCGGGAGGTAGAGGCGACCCTGGCCTTCCTCCAGGGGGTGCTGGGCTACCGCCAGCGCCAGGTGGGGGACGGGGCAGGCTGGATCCTGGAGCAGGAGGGGTCTTTCCTGGAGGTACGGGCCCTTCCTGGGGGGCGCCGGGGAACCTTGGGGGTAGGGGGGGTCCACCACCTGGCCTTCCGGGTGCGGGACGAGGCCCACGCCCTGGCCCTGAGGGAGGCGGCCCTGGCCTGGGGGCTCCGGCCCACCCCCCTCATCGACCGCTTCTGGTTCCGCTCCGTTTACTTCCGGGAGCCGGGAGGGGTCCTTTTGGAGCTGGCCACGGAGGGGCCAGGTTTTGCTGTGGACGAGGACCCTGAGGCCCTGGGGGAGCGCCTCGTCCTCCCCCCTTGGCTGGAAGGGCAGCGCCCGGCCATAGAGGCCGCCCTTCCCCCCGTCCGCCTCCCCGGAAAGGAGGGCTAAGCCCCTCTGGCCAGGAAGGTGGCCTGTCCGGGAGTTCCCTTTTCCCCAATGGACTACCATGGAGGGGATGAGGCGACCTACCCCTACGGTCTGGGTGGGCCGGGTGCCCATAGGGGGCGCCCACCCCGTGGCCGTGCAGTCCATGACCAACACCCCCACCCAGGATGTGGAGGCCACCACGGCGCAAATCCTGGCCCTCTACCGGGCGGGAAGCGAGATGGTGCGCCTCACGGTGAACGACGAGGAGGCGGCCCGGGCCGTCCCGGAGATCAGGAAAAGGCTCCTCGTGGAGGGGGTGGAGGTGCCCCTGGTGGGGGATTTCCACTTCAACGGCCACCTGCTCCTCAGGAAGTACCCTAAAATGGCCGAGGCCCTGGACAAGCTCCGCATCAACCCGGGCACCTTGGGCCGGGGGCGGCATAAGGACGAGAACTTCGCGGAGATGGTGCGCATAGCCATGGACCTGGGGAAGCCGGTGAGGATCGGGGCCAACTGGGGAAGCCTGGACCCTGCCCTCCTCACCGAGCTCATGGAGGCAAACGCCCGCCGCCCTGAGCCCAAAAGCGCCCACGAGGTCCTTCTGGAAGCCCTGGTGGAAAGCGCCGTGCGGGCCTATGAGGCTGCCCGGGAGCTGGGGCTAGGGGAGGACAAGATCGTCCTTTCCGCCAAGGTGTCCAAGGCCAAGGACCTGGTATGGGTCTACCGGGAACTCGCCCGCCGCACCGAAGCCCCCCTTCACCTGGGCCTTACCGAGGCGGGGATGGGGGTGAAGGGGATCGTGGCCAGCACCGCAGCCCTTGCTCCCCTGCTTCTGGAAGGCATCGGGGACACCATCCGCGTCTCCCTCACCCCCGCTCCCGGCGAGCCCCGGACCAAGGAGGTGGAGGTGGCCCAGGAGATCCTCCAGGCCCTGGGCCTTAGAAGCTTCGCCCCGGAGGTCACCAGCTGCCCGGGGTGCGGCCGCACCCAAAGCACCTTCTTCCAGGAACTGGCGGAAACCGTAAACGCCCACCTGAGGGCCAGGCTCCCCGAATGGCGGGCGAAGTACCCAGGGGTGGAGGAGCTCAAGGTAGCGGTGATGGGGTGCGTGGTGAACGGCCCCGGGGAGAGCCGCCACGCCCATATCGGCATCTCCTTGCCGGGAAGCGGGGAAGAACCCAAGGCCCCGGTTTACGCGGACGGGAAGCTCCTCACCATCCTCAAGGGGGAGAACCTGGCCCAGGACTTCCTGGCCCTTTTGGAAGACTACGTGGAGCGGCGCTTTTCCAAAGCCTGATGGATCCCTTTCGCTTCGCCATCCAAGCCCGCTCTGGCCGGGCCCGGGTAGGCCTCCTCACCACCCCCCACGGAAGGGTGGAAACCCCTCTTTTCATGCCCGTGGGCACCCAGGGCTCGGTGAAGGGGCTTCTGCCCAAGGACCTGAAGGCCATCGGCAGCCAGGTGCTCCTAGCCAACACCTACCACCTCCTCCTCCGTCCGGGGCCTGAGCGGGTGAGGGCCCTGGGAGGACTCCACCGCTTTGCCGGCTGGGATGGCCCTTGGCTTACGGACTCCGGGGGGTTCCAGGTGATGAGCCTGGGACACCTGCGGCGCATTGACGAGGAGGGGGTGGTCTTCCAAAGCCACCTGGACGGGCGCCTCATCAAGCTCACCCCGGAAAGGAGCGTCGCGGTGCAGGAGGCCTTGGGGGCCGACCTCATCATGGCCTTTGACGAGTGCCCCCCCTACCCCGCAAGCCGGGATTACCTAAAAGCCTCCTTGGAGCGCACCCTGCGCTGGCTGGAGCGGAGCCTGAAGGCCAAGACCCGGCCCGACCAGGCCCTCTTCGGCATCGCCCAGGGGGGGACGGAGCCAGATTTAAGGCGCCGCTCCACCCTGGAGACGATTCGGTTTGACCTCCCAGGCTACGCCATCGGGGGCCTGGCCGTGGGGGAGCCCAAGGAGGCCATGTTCCGCATGGTGGCCCTCTCCACGGAGCTTCTCCCCGAAACCAAGCCCCGCTACCTCATGGGGGTCGGCCATCCCGAGGACCTGGTGGCGGCCATGGGGCTTGGGGTGGACCTCTTTGACTGCGTGTACCCCACCCGCACGGGCCGCTTCGGCTCGGCCTTGGTCCCGGAAGGGCGAATCAACCTGAAAAATGCCCAGTACCTGGAGGACAAACGGCCTCTGGAAGAAGGCTGCGATTGCTACGCCTGCCAGACCTTCAGCCGGGCCTACATCGCCCACCTGGTGCGCGCCCGGGAGATGCTTGGAGGCATCCTCCTTTCCCTGCACAACCTCCGCTTCCTGCACCGCCTCACGGAAAGGGCCCGGGAGGCCATCCGCCAAGGAAGCTACGGGGCCTTTGCCCGGGAGTTTGCCGAGAGGCGTTTTGGCGAGGAGATACCCCCCTGGTTCCGGGAGGCCATGGCGGCGGGGGGGCACTGGTGATACCACCCCGGTGAGGCCACCCCGCCTTGGCTTCGCCAAGGCGGGGACCCCGGCTATAACCTAGCCCTCCCGGTAGAACCGGCTTTTCTTGTAGTACTCCTCCAAAAGCACCTTGAGGAAGGCAGCGGTGGGGACTCCCAAAAGCGCTCCCCATAGGCCAAAGAGGGTGGCCCCCACCAAGATGGCGGCGATGGCGGTCACCGGATGAAGCCGGGTGGAGCGGCCCACGATCAAAGGCCCCAAGAGATTCCCCTCCACCTGGTTGGCAAGCCAGAGGACCAGGAAGGCGAGGAGCACCTTAAGCCAGCCCCCGGTGACGGCCAGAAGGAGGGCGGGCACCCCGGAGACGATCACTCCCACAAAGGGGATCAGGTTGAAGACCCCCGCCAAAAAGCCCAGGCTGGCGGCCAGGGGAACCCCCACCAGCCATAGCCCCACCCCCACTATGAGGCCCACCAAAAAGGCCACCAAAAGCTGCCCCCGCACATACCCCCCCACGCTTCGGTCCAGCTTATGGGCCAGCTCGGCCACCAGGGGCTGGTAGGGTTCCGGGAACACCCTCAAGGCCGCCTGGGCCAGGCGAGGAAGGTCATAGAGGAAATAAACGGAAAGGGTAAGGGCGGTGAGCAGTTGGAACGCCCCACCCAGCAAGGAGATAAAAAAGCCCAAAAGGTTCCCTCCCTGGCCTATGAGGCCCTGCAGCCAGCGGACCAGCGTGTCCAAGAACCCCTGGACAAGGCCTTGAAAACTCTGGCCGGCCTCGGCTAAAACGGGCTTCAAGGTTTCGGGGATGGGAATGGCCCGTACACGGCCCGGCAGGTCTAGAAGCCAGGCAAGAAAGGGATCCAAGAGCCGGGGGAGTTCCTGAGCCAGGCGGGAAAGCTCCAAGACCGTTTGGGCGGTGAGGAAAGAGGCCAGCCCACCAAGAAGGCCCAGGCCCAGATACACCAACACCACGCCCAGGAGCCGGGGAAGCCTTTTGCCTTCAAAGAAGCGCACCACGGGATGGGTGAGGTAGGCGATGGCAAAGGCGGTGAGGAGGATGGAAAGGGCAGGCCAGGCCCGGAGGAGAAAGCGGTAGAGGAGGAAGAAGAATAGGAGGTAAACGAGAACCCGCACATACGGGTTCTCCCAGACCCGGGCGAAGGCCTCCCGCATAGGGCTATTGTAAGCGGAAGAAGGCTTTGGCCTGCTTTAGGAGCTCTTCCCCCTCCAGGCCCTGAAAGAGGAACCTCCCCCGGTCGGGCTCCCCTTCCCAGATCTCAAAAAGAAGCCTGGGAGCCCCGCCCATGAGCCCGGTGCTACCCACATAGCCGACGGGATCCCCCCGGTATACCCTCTGCCCCACCTTAAGGCCAGAGTAGGGCCCCTCGAGGTGGGCGTAGACGCTGGTGCGGCCATCCGGGTGGCGGATCCAGACCTCGAGGCCCCTTAGGAGGTCCATCTGCTCCGGGGAAGCCCCGTTTCGCACCGCTTCCAGAAGCCTCTGGTACTCCTCAGCAGAGGGCTCCTTGTAATCCCCCTCCACCCTCACCACCTCTCCCCCAAAAGCGGCCACCACCCCCATCCCCCGCACCACGGGCACGCAGGCATCCCCTTGGATGAACACGAAGCCTGCGCTCACCCCCTTGCGGTAGGGACGGGGCGCACCCGGAAGGTTTTCGGGCCTGGTGGGCAGGCAGGCCCCCGGTAGGGGAAGAACATACCCCTCGGGCGCCAGGGCCGCCTTCTGGCTTAGAATCCCCACCTCCTGGCGCAGGCTGGCAAGCTGCCTTCCCCTTAGGGAAAACCCCAGGGTGACCACCAGGCTGTAGAGGGCCAGGGCCAGAAGGAGATAATGCCCCGGCTTCCAGACCATGAACCCATGCTACAAAAAAAGCCCCCCAAGGGGGGCTTTTCCAAGGGAGGAAGGCCTTAGAGTAGCTTCAAGAGCCTTTCCTTGATCTCCTTGGCGGAAAGGCCCTCCAGTTTAAGCCCCTTGGCCCGGTCCAGAAGCTCGTAAACCTTGGGAATATGGCTCGCCGCCACCCGGAAGGTGATCTCCTGGCCGGCCACCTGGACGCGGATCTTCTGCAGGTTGGGGTACTGCCGACGCTTGGAAATGCCGGTGGTCTTCTTACCCACGCCCCCTTCCCGCTTCGCCTTACCCCGCCTTTGGATGCTATTGGCCACGATGGGCCTCTTTCCGCTAATCTCGCACACCTTGGACATAAAACCCTCCCGTGCCCGAAGGCAAACCCTATGGAGTATAGCACAAAGGGGGGCATTGGGTAGACTCTAGGGGATGCCCACGATCCTGGTGCCCCTCCTCCTCGCCTTTGACCAGATCCTTAAGCTCTGGGCCCTGGAAAACCTCTCCCCGGTGCCGAGGCCCTTTCTGGGAGACCTCCTCTACCTCACCCTGGTCAAGAACACGGGGGCGGGCTTTGGCCTTTTCGAGGGCCGGGCCTTCCTCCTGGGGTGGCTCAGCCTGGGGGTGGGAACCCTCCTCCTTTACCTTCTGGCCCGAAGGCGCTATGTCTTCTGGCAAACCCTGGCCCTTTCCCTCATCACCGTGGGGGCTCTGGGTAACGGGATAGACCGCCTGGGCCGCGGCTGGGTGGTGGACTATCTGGACCTGGGAACCTCCATCCCCCTTATCGCCACCTTCCCCGTCTTCAACCTGGCGGATGTGTGCGTGACGGTGGGGGCGGCCCTGCTCCTCCTGGCTCCCAGGCAGAAGCGCCGCTTCTAGAGCCCATGGAAGCCCGGGACAAACCCATTCGCCCCAAGGGGGGACTGAAGGAGGAAAACCATGCGCATCACCTATGACCCCGAGGCCGATGCCCTGTACATCGCCTTCGGCGAGGGGCCGGCCACCGTGGAAGAGGTGGGAGAAGGCATTGCCCTGGACTGGGATGCCGAGGGAAAACTTTTGGGCATCGAAATCCTGGATGCCAGCAAGCGGCTTTCTGACCCCAAGGCCCTAAGGCGCTTCTCCCTGGAGGCCCTCCCGGTCTGGGATGGAACCTGAGGGCCTAGACTCTTTGCAAAACCCGCGCAAAGCGCTCCAGGGCTTTCCTCAGGTTTTCCTCGCTGGTGGCGTAGGAGAGGCGCACGTGCCCAAAGGCGGCGAAGTCCGTGCCCGGCACCACCGCCACCCCCCCTTCAAGGAGCCTTTCCGCTGCTTTCACCTCGTCCTCGGCGAAGGGGGAGGTGTCCAGGAGGACGTAGAAGGCCCCGCTCGGGCGCACCGCCTTCAGCCCGATCTCGGAAAGCCCCTTAAGGAGAAGGTCCCGCCGCCTCCTGTAGGCTTCCCGGGCCATCTCGATAAAGGCCCTCGAGGCCTCCTGGTTGGTGAGGGCCTCGAGGGTGGCCCACTGGGCGATGGTGTCGGGGCTGGTGGTGGACTGGCTGGAAACGTCCGCCATGGCCTTGATGACCGCCTTGGGGCCACAGGCGTAGCCGATGCGCCAGCCGGTCATGGCGAAGGCCTTGGCCGCCCCGTTCACGGTGATGGTGTGCTCAGGCGCCAGCTGCCCCGGGGAGAAGTGCTCCCCCTCGTAGATGAGGTGCTCGTAGATCTCGTCGGAAACCAGGTAGAAGTCGTGCTCCAGGGCAAGCCGGGCCAGGGCCTCGAGGACCTCCCGAGGATAGACCGCCCCCGTGGGGTTGTTGGGGGAGTTCACCACCAAGGCCTTGGTGCGGGCCGTGATGGCCCTTTTTACGCGCTCGGGGTCGGGCACGAAGCCCTCCTCGGGAAGGGTTTCCACCTCCACCGGCACCCCGCCGGCAAAGCGCACCATCTCCGGGTAGCTCACCCAGTAAGGAGCCAGGACGATCACCTCATCCCCGGGGTCCAGGATGGCCTGGAAGAGGTTAAACAGAGCCTGCTTCCCCCCCACGGTGACGATGGTCTGGTCCGGGGCGATGGCAAGGCTATTCTCCCTTCGGAACTTCTCCGCCAGGGCCTCCCGAAGCTCGGGAATCCCTGCCGGGGGCGCATACTTGGTCTTCCCCTGGGCCAGGGCGCGCCGGGCTGCTTCCTTCACGTGCTCGGGGGTGTCAAAATCCGGTTCCCCCGCCGTCAAGGCCACCAGGTCCACCCCCTGGCGCCTAAGCTCCAGGGCCCGGGCGTTCACCGCCACCGTGGCCGAGGGTTTCATGGCCCTAACCCTTTGCGAAAGGCCGCGCATGGCCTAAGTATACGGGCTACAATGCGTGGGTGGGGGAAGGAGCCCGCGAGGAAGTGCTTAAGGAGGCCTCGAGGCGGGTGGCAGAGCTCCTCAAGGGAAGGCGCTACCGCCTTTACCTTTTCGGCTCCCGGGCCCGGAAAGAGGCCAGCCCCCGCTCGGATTACGACCTGGCCCTCTGGGCCGACCCGCCCCTGGACCTGGCCACCCTGGCCCGCATCCGGGAGGCTTTGGAAGAGCTTCCCATCCTGCAAAGGATAGACCTGGTGGAGCTCTCCTGGGCCCCAGGGCTTAAGAAAACCGTGGAGGAGGAGGGGATCCTGATTGCAGAAGGAGAGGTTTAGGGAGCGCCTGCACCTTTTCCGCCGGCTTTTGCTGAGGCTGGAGGAGGTGGAAGGAGGAGACACCTAGGCCCACTAGGTTCTCCAAACCTCCAGGCCTCAACCCGCTCCCACCGGGCTTAAAAGGGGCCTTTCCCCCTTCTGCCCTGCCCTGCCTCCCACCACCCTAAGGCCCAAAGGCTCCACTCGGGCCCGGTAAAGGCGAGTCTCAGGAAGAAGCTCCCCGTCCGCATGGGCGGGGACAGGATGGGCGAACTCCACCACCACCTCCCGGCCCGCAAAGGCCACCACCTGGGGATGGGAAAGATGCCTGCCCAAAAGGAGCCGGGGCAGGATGAAGACCACCCCGGGCCGGGTGAAGGAACGGGCCAGGATCACGGAGAGAACGCCATCCCGGGGGTCGGCCATAGGGGCGATGGGGATACCTCCCCCGTAGGCAGGGCCATTCATCACCGCCACCAGGAGAAGAGGCCCCCGGTGCACCTCTTCCCCATCCACGGCCACCCGCCCCTCGGGCAGGCGAAGCTCCTTAAGCACCCCGAAGAGGGCGTAAAGGTAACGGGGCATGCCCCGGAGGAAAGAGGGAGCGGTGAGGGCCTTCTTGGCCACCAGGGCATCGAAGCCGATGCCCAGGGAGGCCCCAAAGGGCTCGCCGTTCACCCAGCAGAGGTCTATGGCCTCCTCCTGGGCAAAGAGGGCCAGTTCCAGGGCCTCCCTCCAGGGAAGCTCCCTCAGGCCCAGCATGCGGGCGAAGTCGTTGCCGCTACCGATGGGCACCACCCCCAGGACCTTTTCCGTGCCCGCCAGGCCCCTCAACACCTCGTGCACCGTGCCATCCCCTCCCACGGCCACCACCCTAGCCCCTTCGGGGGCATTCCGGGAAAGCTCGGTGGCGTGGCCCGGGCCCTCGGTGAGGAAGGCCTTCGCTCCTTTTTCCCGGGCAGCCTTGAGGATGAACCCGGAAAGCCTCCCTACCTTTCCCCGTCCCGCCGCTGGGTTCACGATGACCCACCTTTCCACCCCCGTATTCTAGGGCTATGGGTCTCCTCGGCCACTTCCTCAAGGGACCCCACCCCAAAACCACCCTGCTCCTCACCCGCGCCGGGCCGGTGGAAAACCCCGAACACGTGCTTTACAGCCATCCGGGCCTTCCCCTTTCGGAACAGGGCAGGCAGGCCCTCCGCTCCCTGGCCAGGCTGGCCCGGCGCTACCCCGTGGCCTGGGTCTACGCCGCCGACAGCCTGGCCGAGGCCGAGGCGGCCGGGCTTCTTGGGGAAGCCCTTGGGGTGCCTTTTGCCCTTCTCCTGGAACTGAGGGAGCGAAGCTGGGGGGAATGGGAAGGACTGAGCTTCGCCGAGGTACGGGAGCGGTATCCGCAGGAAGTGGCCGCCTGGCTGGAGGACGAGGCCGGCTTTGCCCCCCCGGGTGGGGAAAGCTTGAGGAAGGCCTGGGAAAGAGGGCGGGAGGCGATCAGGATCCTGCTTGGAAAGCATCGAGGCCAGGCCCTGTTGGTGGTGGGGAACTGCACCCTAAACCGCGCCGCCTTGAGCCTGGCCCTGCCCCTTCCCGTGGAAGAAGGCCTCAGGGTGGAGCAGGACTACGCCCGGCTTTCCGTGGTGGAGTTCTACGGCGAAGAAGGAGTGGTGAAGGCCCTCAACCTGGGTCAGCTTGAGGAACAAGCTTGACATTTGTCCCTGGCCCCGTCCCGGGGAACGGGGAGTAGACTAGAAGCATGATCCGGCCCGTGGCCCGCCAAGATCTTCCTGGGCTCCTAAAGCTCCTCCGCTGGATGGACGAAAGCCCGAAGCGGGGGGTTCTGGCCCCTGAGGCCCGGGACCTCGAGGGCCTGGCCGAGGAGCTGGAGGACGGCTTGGTCCTCTTGCGGGATGGGGAGGTGGCGGGGTACGTGGGCCTTTATGCCTTTTGGGATGGAGCGGCCCTCGAGGGGCCCCTGGCCTACCGGGAGGAGGACCTTTTTCCCCTTCTCCAGGCTGCGGAAAAGCGGGCCAGTGAGCTTCACCTGGAGCGGCTTTACGCCTTCCCCCGGGAGGAAAACCACACCCTGCGCCAGGTGCTGGAGAAGGCCGACTTCGGCCTTTTGCACCTCACCTACTTCTTCGTGAAAAACCCGGAGGGCCTGGACTACCCGCCCCCTGAGGGCGTGGTCATCCGAAAGGGTTTCCCGGGCCCCGGGGTTTACCGGGAGCTTTACCGGGAAAGCGAGGAGGGCTGGGCCCTGCGCCTCAAATGGACGGACGAGGAGCTTTGGGAACACTTCCAGGATCCCTATGTCCACCTCCTGGTGGCCTACCGGGGGGACGAACCCGTGGGCCTGGCCGAGGTGGAGCTGGAGGATAAGGAGGCCAGCGTGGCCTATATCGGCGTGGTGCCCAAGGCCCGGGGCCAGGGCATCGGGCGGGCCCTCTTGGCGGAAGCGGCGAAGCTGGCGCAGAAAAAGGGCGCCACCCTCCTGAGGGTCCGGGCCCACGACCACGAGACCGGGGCCCTGGAGCTTTACCGCAACCTGGGCTTCAGCCTCGAGGAGGCGGCGGCCACCTACGCCAAGGAGCTTAGGGCGAGCCGGTAGGTTTGGGCGTGGGCCTCCACGGTGAGGCGGGGGTCACGGTTGTACCCCCCGCCCATGACCACCACCAGGGGCACCCCAAGCCGCCTGACCAGGGCGAAGACCCTTTGGTCCCGCTTTTCTACCCCTTCCCGGGACAGGGCGAGCCTCCCGAAGCGATCCCCCTTCAGGACATCCACCCCGGCGCTGTAAAAGACGAGGTGGGGCCGGAAGCTTTCGGCCCGCTCCAAGGCCTCGTCTAAGGCCCTCAGGTAGGCCTCGTCCCCCACCCCGTCCGGCAGGCCCACGTCCAGGTCGCTCGTCTCTTTCTTCAGGGGGTAGTTCCGCTCCCCGTGGAGGGAGAGGGTGAAGACGGAAGGGTCCTTCTGGAAGAAAACCGCGGTGCCGTTGCCCTGATGGGCGTCCAGGTCCACCACCAAGACCCTCCCCGCAAAGCCCCTGGCCCTGAGCCAGCGCACGGCCACCGCCACATCGTTAAAAAGGCTGTACCCCTCGGCCCGGTCCGGGAAGGCGTGGTGGGTGCCCCCGGCGAGGTTGAGGCCGAGGCCTTCCCTTAAGGCATCCTCCGCCGCGAGGAGGGTTCCTCCTGCGGCATGGAGGGCCCTACGGAGAAGGGAGGGGGTAAAGGGAAGGCCAAGCCGCAAGGACTCTTTCCGGGAAAGCCCCTCCCGGAAAAGCCTCTCCAAATAGGCAGGGTCATGGGCCAGGAAAAGGGCCTCCCGCGGGACCTCGGGAGCAGGAAGAACGGGGAGGAGCCCCTTCAGGGCCTCGGCCACCCCTGGATACTTGTAGCTGGGGAAGGGGTGCCCCTCGGGCAGGTCCAGGGAAAGGTGGGCCGTGGAGTAGGCCTTCACGCCCCCATTCTGGCAAAATGGGGAGGAAGCGTGCGGCTCCTCCTCCTTTCCGACCAGGTCCACCCCCACATCCATTCCCCCCGCTTTCCCGAAAACCTCCCCTCCTTTGACCTGGTCCTGGCGGCGGGGGATCTGCCCGGGGAGTACCTGGAGTACGTGGCCACCAAGGTTCAGGTCCCGGTCCTTTTCGTGCCCGGAAACCACGGGGAGGAGTGGGTGGGGGAGGCAGGGCAGCGGAGGCGGCCTGGAGGGGTGGTCAACCTCCATGGCGGGCTCTTCCGCTACCGGGGCCTCCTCCTCTATGGCATCGGCGGCGTCCCCTGGTACCGGGAGGGAGAGGGGCAGCTTACCCCAGGGGAGCTCCTCCGCCTAGCCCTGAAACCCTTCCCCATAGCCTTCCCTCGGAGGCTTCGGAGGGGGCATGGGGTGGACATCCTCTTGACCCACGCCCCACCCCCGGGGCCCACGGCAGGAGGGGACTTCGCCCACCGGGGGGCCTCCGCTTTCCTCCTCTTCCACCGCCTCTTCCGGCCAAGGCTCCACGTCCACGGCCATACCCCCCTCCTGGGGGCAAACCCCAAGAGGCAGCATCGCACCCCCTTGGGCGTGGAGGTGGTCCACGCTCAAGGCTACGCCCTCATAGAGCTACCCTAAGCTGGCGGTAGGCCTCGTAAGCGGCCACCCCCACGGCCACCGCCAGGTTCAAGGAGCGCACCGGCCCCGGCATGGGGATGTACACCCCGGGGAAAAGAGTCAGGACCTCTGGGGGAAGCCCCCGGGTTTCGGGGCCAAAGAGGAGGTAGTCCCCGGGCTGGAAGCTCACGCCATAGAGGCAGGTATCCCCCCGGGCGCTAAAGGCCCAGACCCGGGCACCCGGGGGCAGGCTTTGCCAGAAAGCCTCCCAAGTATCGTGGAGGCGCAGGTCCACATGCGGCCAGTAGTCCAGGCCCGCCCGCTTAAGCCGAGGGTCACTCAGGCGGAAGCCCAAGGGGCGGATAAGGTGCAGGGGCCAGCCCAAGGCAGCAGCGGTGCGGGCGATGTTCCCGGTATTCTGTGGGATCTCCGGCTGGAAAAGGACCAGGTGAAGCATGGCCTAGACCCGCCTCCGGTAACGGGTAGCGGCTCCCCGGCCCGTCCGCTCCACCTTGCCTTCCCGGATAAGCCGGTTCAGCAAGGCCAGGGTTGCCCTGGGGGTAAGCCCCAGCTGGGCTTCCACCTCCCGCCGGGAAAGGGGATTGGCCAGGAGGCCCAAGGCCCTTTCCCCCAAAGGATCGCGCCGCACCAGGTAGTACCTTCCCCCTTCCTTGCGCAAAAGGCCCATGCGCTCCATCCGGGTGAGGACCTTGCGGGCAGCCTCCAAAGGAAGCTGGAGGGCCCGGGAAAGCTCCTCCAAGGTGGCCTCCCCCACCCTCCGCAGGTGGCCCACGGCGATGAGGTGGTCCAGGCTGAAGCCACCCAGGCGCTCCTGGGCCTCGGCCAGCTCCCGCACGAAGGCCTCGTCCAGCTCCGGGTTGTAGAGGACCAGGGTGAGGGCCTCGGGGAAAAGGTGGTACTCCGGGGGCTCCTTGCCGTACTTGAGGAGGAGGCGGTACATCTTGTCCACCCCGCTTCCCGCCCGCTCCACGTAGCCAAGCCGGTAGAGGGCCTCGGCCAGACGGGGATTCCGCCTTTTCGGGGGGTGGCGGAGGATGTTTTCCGGGGTGATGCCGGGAGGGAAGCCTCCCGGGTTGGAAACCTCCAGGCGATCCGGGTAGTGGTGCACCTGGATGGCATCCGGGCTTTGCCAGTCCCGGTGGACCAAGGCGTTTAAGAGGGCCTCCCGGTAGACTTCCTGGTCAAAGTCCCAGACCTCGAGGCGGAACAGGCCCACCGTGAGGTAGCGCACCCGGTTCCTGGCCTGGATTAGGTCCCTAAGCCGCTCCAAAAGGGCGGGGATGGAGCGCAGGATGTCCTCCCTGAAGGCGTAGCCCTCCGGGCCCTCAAGGTAGCCATCCGGCTGACCGTGGAAGTAGTAGCTCACCTCCGCCTGGGGAAGAAGCCGCTTCAGGGCCAAGGGGGTTCCCGCCAGAAGGAGGCCCGCCACCGTGGGCTTATCCTCTCCCTCCACCCGCTCCAAAAGCCCCAGGGCGAAGAGGAGTTCCAGGTCCGGCAAGGCCGCCAGGTTGCTTCCCCGCTCCTCCAGGATGCGCCTAAGGCGCAGAACCTCCACCGGGTCCAGGTCGGAAAGGCTGGCCGCCGGCAACACCTGGGCGGTGAAGTCGGGCTCCGGCAGGGCCTGGCCCATCCTCAGCTCCGTGAGCCTCTTACCGTCCCAAAAGGGCACCCTCCCTGCCCCCACGGCGATGGCCGCCGGGCTCTGCGGTACATGAAGGGCCAAAACCCGTCCCATAGGCCCCTCGATCACCTCCACATAGGGCAGGAGAAGCCCCTGGGTGAGCTGGAAAAGGGCATGGGTGATCTGCAAGGGGTGGATCTCCGAGGCCCCCACCACCCGTCCCTCCCCATCCACCCCCAGGAAGAGGATCCCGCCCCGGTGGTTGGCTAGACCTGCAGCGTAGCGGGCCAGCTCCTCAGGGGAAAGGTCCGGGGGCAGGAAGAGGGTGCGCTCGTCCTGTCCCAAAGAAAGCCGCTCCAAGAGTTCTTCCCACGTCACGGGCCTCAGTTTAAGGGGAGAGGCCCGGGGCCGACGGGGTGGCATCTTGAGAATGTTGTTCAGCGCTGGGTGAACATTTGCGCACTTTTGCACTGACACTTTGCACCATAGTCGGTTTTGATTGGCTATATGTCTCGCTACTATTTGTCAAGTGTCAAGTTACTGCTTGACATTATGCACACCCGGTGCTACCCTCAGCCCTAAGGGGGTGCAGGACCATGCGGAAGACCCTATTTATAGCGGCAAGCGGGCTTTCAGGACTGGCCTTGGCAGAAGGGGTGGATGGGGCAGCCACGGCCTGGATGCTGGTTTCCACGGCCCTGGTGCTCCTCATGACCCCGGCTTTGGCCTTTTTCTACGGCGGCCTGGTGCGGAGCAAGAACGCCTTGAACACCATGATGATGAGCTTCGCCGCCTTGGGCTTCGTGGGGGTAGGCTGGGCTCTTTTGGGGTACAGCCTGGCGTTTGCCGAGGGTGGTCCCTGGCTGGGAGGCCTAGGCCACGCCCTTCTGAAGGGAGTGGGCCTCGAGGCCAAGGGGGAGATCCCCCATCTCCTCTTCATGGCCTTCCAGGGCACCTTTGCCATCATTACCGCCGCCCTCCTCACGGGGGGCATGGTGGAAAGGATGCGCTTTCCCGCCCTTCTTCTCTTCCTGAGCCTCTGGGGGCTATTGGTCTACGCTCCCCTGGCCCACTGGGTCTGGGGTGGAGGATTTTTGGGCACCTTAGGGGCCTTGGACTTCGCCGGGGGCACGGTGGTGCACATCAACGCCGGCATCGCCGCCCTGGTGGGGGCCCTGGTCCTGGGGGCCCGGAAGGACTACGGCCGCCAGGCCATCCTGCCCCATAACGTCCCCTTCGTACTCTTGGGGGCAGCCCTTCTTTGGTTCGGCTGGTTCGGGTTCAACGGGGGAAGCGCCCTGAGCTCCGGAGCCCTGGCCAGCCTGGCCTTTGTGAACACCCTCCTCGCCCCTGCGGCCACCCTCACCGCCTGGGCTCTTCTGGACCTCCTGCGCACCGGCAAGGTCACGGCGGTGGGCCTGGCCACGGCCATCGTGGTGGGCCTGGTGGCCATTACCCCGGCAGCGGGGTTCGTATCCCCCCTGTCCGCCCTGATGCTGGGGGCGGTGAGCGCCTTCCCCAGCTATTTCTTCCTGCTCTGGCGGCCCAGGACCCGGCTGGATGATTCCCTGGATGTGTTCGGCGCCCACGGGATTGCGGGCATCACCGGCGCTCTCCTCACCGGCCTCCTGGCGGAGAAGGCCTGGAATGGGGTAGCCGACGGGCTTCTTTTCGGAAACCCCGCGCAGCTTGCCATCCAGGCCCTGGCGGTGGGGGTGGCCGTGGCCTACTCCGCCCTCGGCACCTTCCTCCTTCTGAAGCTGGTGGGTCTTTTCACTCCCTTGCGGGCCAGCCCCAAGGAGGAAGGGCTGGGCCTGGACGTGACCCAGCACGGGGAGGAAGCCTACGTGGAAGGCGAAGGGGCCATCCTGGTGCTTTCCGAGGCCAGCCCCCCTGCCCTCAAGCCTGCAGGAGGTAAGGCATGAAACTCATCGTGGCCATCATCCGGCCGGAGAAGCTCCAGGACGTGCTGGAGGCCCTCTTCAGGGCGGAGGTGCGGGGGCTTTCCATCAGCCGCATCCAGGGGCACGGAGGGGAAACGGAAAGGGTGGAAACCTACCGGGGCACCACGGTGAAGATGGCCCTGCACGAGAAGATCCGCCTGGAGATCGGGGTGTCCGAACCCTTCGTTCGGCCCACGGTGGAGGCTATCCTCAAAGCCGCCCGCACCGGGGAGGTGGGGGACGGAAAGATCTTCGTTTTGCCGGTGGAGAAGGTCTACCGGATCCGCACCGGGGAGGAGGACGAGGCCGCGGTAACCCCGGTACAATGAGGATGTGACGGCTAGGCAGCGGGCCATCCTTCACCTCCTGGTGGAGGAATACATAAGGACCAAAACCCCGGTGCCCTCGGCGAGGCTCGCCGAGGGGCTGGGGCTTTCCCCTGCCCTGGCGCGCTATGAGCTCATCGCCCTCGAGGAGATGGGCTACCTCTCCAAACCCCACGCCTCCGCCGGAAGGGTCCCCACCCGGCAGGCCTTCCGCCAGTACTCCCTTTCCCTCCTCCCCCCAAAACCCCTTCCCGAGGCCACCCAGGAGCGGCTCCAGCGGGCCCTGGAAGGAGCCAAAGAGCCCGAGGCCTTCTTGGTGAAGATGGCCGTGGGGCTTTCTGGGTACCCTGCTCTTCTGCGCTTGAGGCCCAGGAACTCCCCCAAGGTGCTCCAGGTCCACCTCTCCCCCCTGCCGGAAGGAACCCTGGCGGTTTTCGTCCTGGAAGGGGGAAGGGTGAAGGAGGCCCGCCTTCCCCTCAGCCTTCCCACAGAGCGCCTAAGGAAGGCGGAAGAAGCCCTCTCCGGACCCTTTGCCGTCCTGCCCCCGGCCCCCAGGGGCCTGGAGGAGCTTTTCGCCCATCTCTCCCGGGCCCTTTCCGCAGGCCTTTCCCTCGTCTACCGCGAGGGGCTGGCCGAGGCCTTAAAGGAACCGGAGGCCAAGGATCCCGGCTTTCTGGAGCGCCTGGTGACCCTTTACGAAGCCGGAGGGGACGAGGCAGTCCTGACCCCTCCCGGCCGGGTGGACGTGCGGGTGGGGGAGGTGGAGGGCCTTTCCCAGGTGCAGGCGGGCTTCGCCCGGGGGGAGTGGCTGGGGGAGCTGGTGCTCCTGGGGCCCATGCGCATGCGCTACCTCGAGGCCCTCTCCGTGGCCTCGAGCCTCAGCCGGGTCTATACTGGGCAGCATGCGGGTTGAAGTGCGGCTCTTCGCCCTTTACCGGGAACAGGCGGGCACGGACCGCCTCTTCCTGGAGCTTCCCGAAGGGGCCCGGGTCCTGCACGCTAAAGAAGCCCTGGAGAAGCGTTTTCCCGGCCTAAGGCTGGAGGGCGGCATGGCAGCGGTAAACCAGGCCCTGGCCCAGGGGGAAACCCCCCTAAAGGAGGGGGACGAGGTGGCCTTTCTGCCCCCGGTCTCGGGAGGGCAGGACTCCTACGGCCTCACCCATGAACCTTTGGACCTTAAGGCCCTGGTGGACTGGGCCACCGCCCCCGAGTACGGGGCGGTGGTGAGCTTCCTGGGCACCACCCGAAGCCCCAACCGGGGGGAGGAGGTGGCCTTCTTGGAGTACGAGGCCTATCCCGGCATGGCGGAAAAGGTCATGGCGGAGATCATCGGGGAGATGCGCTCCCGCTGGCCCCTGGGCCGGGTGGCCCTCTGGCACCGCCTGGGCCGGGTGAACCCCGGGGAGGCCTCCATCGCCATCGTGGTTTCGGCCCGGCACCGCAAGGAGGCCTTCGCCGCCTGCCAGTACGCCATCGACCGGGTAAAGCAGATCCTCCCCGTCTGGAAGAAGGAGCACCGGCCGGATGGCAGCTTCTGGGTGGAGGGCTTCTCCCCGGAGGACCACCGCCTCTAGGGCCCCAAGCCATGGCCTCTTTTTCCTTTCTTCTGGGCCTCCTCCTCCTGGTCCTCTGGACCTTACCCCTCCTTCTGGGCTTCCTCTCGGGCCGGGCCTACCGGCATGGGCGCACCAAGGTGGGCCTGGGCCTTCTCCTCTTCGGGGGCTTCCTGGGGCTCCTGGCCCGGCCCAGGCCCTTGGGGCTTCTTCTTCTCCTCCTGGGGCTAGGTCTGGGTTACGGGCGGCTACGCTGAAAAACCCCGGCGAAAGCCTTACAATAGGACGATGACCGAGCGGTCCTTGCGCCCGCTAACGGAAGAGGAGTATCTGGCCCTGGAAGAGGCTAGTCCCGTGCGCCACGAACTGGTGGGGGGTATCCCTTACGCTGGGGATACGCTTCACTTACCTTATCCAGAGGGTATCCTGGGGCTTTGGGAGATCTACGAAGGCGTAGCATGAGGTCTATCCTGGAACTCCTCCCCGAAGAGCTTCCCGGCGAGGGCTACCGCAAGGCCCAGATCGCCCACTGGCTCTACGCCCGGGGGGCCATGGACTTCTCCGAGATGACCGACCTGCCCAAGGGCTTCCGGGAAGCCCTGGCCGGGGAGTGGCGCATCTCCGAGTTCGCCCTGGTGGAGGCCTACCCGAGCCGGGATGGAAGCGTCAAGTACCTCTTCACCCTGTTGGACGGAAAGAAGACGGAAGCCGTCTACATGCCCTACGAGAACCGCAAGACCGTCTGCCTTTCCAGCATGGTGGGCTGCCCCGCGGGGTGCACCTTCTGCGCCACCGGGGCCTTGGGCTTTGGCCGCAACCTCACCGCGGCGGAGATCCTTTCCCAGCTTTTGGCCATCGCCCACCACCAGGGCATCTCCCCCAGGGATATCCGCAACGTGGTCCTCATGGGCATGGGGGAGCCCCTCCTGAACCTGGGCAACGTGCTTAAGGCCATCCGCACCATGCTCCATCCCAAGGGCCTGGCCATGAGCCCAAGGCGCATCACCCTCTCCACCGTGGGCATCCCCAAGGGCATCCACCGCCTGGCGGAGGAGGACTTAGGGGTGCGCCTCGCCCTTTCCCTCCACGCCCCCGACGACGAAACCCGCAGGAAGATCATCCCCACCGCCCACCGCTACTCCGTGGGGGAGATCCTCGAGGCGGTGCGCCACTACTACGCCAGGACCAAAAGGCGGGTCACCTTTGAGTACACCCTCCTGAAGGGTTTAAACGACCACCCCTGGCAGGCCCGGCTTCTCGCCAAGCTCCTTAAGGGCATAAGCGCCCACGTGAACCTGATTCCCTTTAACCCCTGGGAAGGTGCTCCCGTGGAAGGCACCCCTAAGGCGGGCATCCTGGCCTTCGCGGAGGAACTGAGGCGGCTCGGGATTCCCACCTCCATCCGCTTCAGCCGAGGGCAGGACGTGGGGGCAGCCTGCGGCCAGCTGGCCTTAAAGGCCCCCAAGGCCCTCACCTTCACACCGACTCTAGAAGGCGCCGGGCAATAATGAGCTTCAGGATCTCGCTGGTGCCCTCCCCGATGCGGGTCAGGCGGGCGTCGCGCCAGTAGCGCTCCACGGGGTAGTCCTTGATGTACCCGTACCCCCCCAGGATCTGGATGGCCTCGTCGCAGGCCTTCACCGCCACCTCGCTGGCGAAAAGCTTGGCCTGGGCGGCCTCGAGGGTATAGGGCCTTCCCCCATCCTTAAGCTCCGCCGCCTTCAGGTAAAGAAGCCTTGCCGCCTCCAGCTCCGTGGCCGCCTCCGCCAGCTTGAAGGAAACCCCCTGGTACTCGGCAATGGGCCTGCCGAAGGCCTCCCTTTGCTTGGCGTAACGCAGGGCGTAGTCCAAGGCCGCCCTTCCCAGGCCCACCGCCATGGCGGCGATGCCAATCCTGCCCCCATCCAGCACCTTGAGCACATCGTAAAACCCCTTGCCCCTCTCCCCTAAAAGGCTGTCCTCGGCCACGAAGAGGTCCTCGAGGACCAGCTGGGCGGTGTCGGAGGCGTTCAGGCCCAGCTTCTCCTCCTTGCGGCCGATACGGAGGCCCGTTTCCGGGCGGAAAAAGGCGAAGGCGGAGATGCCCAGGTGCTTCCTCTCTGGGCTTGGAGCCGGGTCGGTGCGGGCCACGATCACGTACACCCCGGCCACGCTCCCCTGGGTGATGAACTGCTTGGTGCCATTGAGCACATATCCCCCGGACACCGGCTCGGCCCGGGTTTTAAGGGCGGCGGCATCCGAACCCGACCCCGGCTCCGTAAGCCCCCAGGCCCCCAGGGCCTCCCCCGAGGCCAGCTTGGGCAGGAAGGTTTCCTTCTGCCTTTCATTCCCCGCAAGGAGGATGTGCCCCGTGGCCAAGGAGTTGTGGCTGGCCACAGTGAGGGCCAAGGCCCCGTCGTAATAAGCGATCTCCTCCACCATGCGGGCGAAAAGCCGGCTTGTAAGCCCCGCCCCGCCATAGGCCTCGGGCACCGTGGCCCCGAAGACGCCGAACTGGGCGAGCTTCCTCACCAGCTCAAAGGGAAAGGCCCCCGTGCGATCCCTCTCCGCCGCCCCCGGGGCCACCTCCGCCTTGAGAAACTCGCGGAAGGGCCCCAAGACCGCCCGCTCCTCCTGGCTTTCCTCAAACCAGAGCCCCATGTTGGGCATAGTATAACACTTTCTTGCGGCATGGCAAAAATACGTTATCCCACAGGCCCCCGGGATCCCGGGGCATGGGGTAGTTTCAAGGGGGATGCTCCTCCTGGCTGGCCCCACGGATACCGGCAAGTCCACCCTGGCCTTAAGGCTTCTGGAAAAGGCCAAGGAAGCCTACCTCCTGGACCTGGACCCGGGGCAGGGAGCCCTGCCCGGGGCCTTCACCCTCTTCCACTACCGGGAAGGAACCCTCACCCCCCTACGCCGCTACCTTCTGGGGGCCCTGTCCCCCAGAGGGATGGAGGCGCAGGCGGTGGTGGGGGCCCTGCGCCTAGCCCGCCTCATCCCCAAAGGAAGCCCCGCCGTGGCCGACACGGATGGCTACCTGGACCCTGGGTTTCGGCTCTTACAGATCGAGGCCCTGGTGCCCGCCGAGGTGCTGGTCCTGGGGTGGGAGGAACTCTACCAGGCCCTTTCCTGGCGCAGGGACCTAAGGGCGCGCCTGGCCCCGCCCCTTCAGGGGGTCCGCAGGAAAACCCCGGCCGAGAGGCGGAAAAACCGCCTGGAAAGGCTTTTTGCCCACTTCCAGGAAGCCAGGCCCCGTCCCCTTCCCCTCGGTCACATGCCCGCATACCCTATGGAACCCCCCGAGCCCCAGCGGCTTTACGGGCTCCTGGACGGGGAAGGGTTCCTCCTGGGCTACGGACGGCTTCTGGCCTGGGCAGGGGACGAGGGACTTTTCCTCACCCCCGTGGGGGAGGAGGTGGCCAGGGTGGTACCCACCCGGCTTCTTTTCCCTATCCCCGCACTACCAGGTTGAGGATCTTGCCGGGGACGTAGATTTCCTTCACGATGGCCTTGCCCTCCACATGGGCCTGAACGTTTCTCACCTTGAGGGCCTCGGCCCTGGCCACCTCCAGGGGGGCGTCCTTGGGAATCCGGATGGTTCCCCGCACCCTCCCGTTCACCTGCACCGCCACCTCCACCACATCCTTTTCCAAGGCCTTTTCGTCCAATTCGGGCCAGCCGGCTTCAAAGAGGCTATCCGGCCAGAACCAGTGCCAAAGTTCCTCCGCGATGTGGGGGGCAAAGGGGAAAAGCATCTGCAGGTAGTAGCGGATGGCGGTGCGGTAGACGGGGGTCACGGGCCGCACCTTGCGGTACTCGTAGAGGGCGTTCAAGAGCTCCATCAGGGCGGCGATGGCGGTGTTGAAGCGCAGGGCCTCGAGGTCCTCCGTGACCTTCTTGAGGGTGGCGTGGAGCTTCTGGTAAAGCTCCCGGTCCGGACCCTCCAGGCTCTCGGCGACAAACTGGCCCGAGGTGGCCAAAAGGGCCTCCCGGTCCTCCGCCACCCGGCGCCATATGCGGTTCAGGAAGCGCCAGGCCCCCTGCACCCCCTCCTCGGTCCAGACCATCTCGTTTTCGGGGGGTGCGGCGAAGAGGATGGTGATGCGGGCGATGTCCGCCCCCTCCTCCTTCACAAAGGGCCCCACCATGACCCCGTTGCCCTTGGACTTGCTCATCACCGCGGGCTTCCAGAAGTGAAGGGTGCCGTCCTCGTGGGGCCTGAGCTCCGCCCCCATCTTCCGCACCTCCTCCAGGGAAAGCTCCCTCTCGGGGATCTCCAGCCGGATCCTCGTAGGCTCGGGCAGACGCACCCTCTCCCCCTCCACCTCCACGGGGCCGAAGTCCGTCCAGGCCAGGACCATACCCTGGGTGAAAAGCCCCTGGAAGGGTTCCTCCACCTTCACCATCCCCAGGTCGTGAAAGAACTTGGTAAAGAAGCGGCTGTAGAGGAGGTGAAGCACGGCGTGCTCCACCCCGCCGATGTACTGGTCCACCGGCATCCAGAAGTCGGCCTTCTCGGGGGCAAAGGGAAGCCGATCGTTTTTGGGGTCGGTGTAACGCAGGTAGTACCAGCTGGAGTCCACGAAGGTGTCCATGGTGTCGGTGTCCCGCTTGGCGGGGCCACCGCATTTGGGGCAGGTGGTCTCGTAGAACTCGGGGTGGGCCTCCAGGGGGCTTTTCCCCTTGGGCCGGATGTCCTCGATGTCCTTGAGGTCGGGGAGGAGGACGGGAAGCTCCTCCTCGGGAACCGGCACCACCCCGCAGGCTTCGCAGTGGACCATGGGAATGGGGGTGCCCCAGTAGCGCTGGCGGCTGATGAGCCAGTCCCTAAGGCGGTAAGTGACCCTGGCCCGCCCCAGGCCCCTCTCCTCCAGCCAGGCCACCACCTTCTTCTTGCCCTCCTCGCTGGGGGTGCCGTCAAAGGGCCCCGAGTTCACCATGATGCCGGGCTCCTCGTAGGCGGCCTCCAGGGGCTCGGGCAAGGGCTCACCCGGGCGCTCGATCACCTTCCTTATGGGAAGGCCGAACTTCTGGGCGAACTCAAAGTCCCTCTGGTCGTGCCCGGGCACCCCCATGATGGCCCCGGTGCCGTAGCCGTAAAGCACGTAATCCGCAGTCCAGATGGGGATTTTCTCCCCGGTGGCGGGGTTGATGGCGTAGGCCCCGAGAAAAACCCCCGTCTTCTCCCGGCCTTCCGCCTGGCGCTCGATCTCGGTCTTGCGCTTGGCAGCCTCCACATAGGCCTCCACCTCAGCCCGCCTTTCGGGAGAGGCAAGCCTTAAGGTGAGGGGGTGCTCCGGGGCCAGGACCATGAAGGTGGCTCCAAAAAGGGTGTCGGGCCGGGTGGTGAAGACGGTGATGGCCTCTTTAAGGCCCTCCACGGGGAACTCGATCTCCGCCCCCTCCGACCGGCCGATCCAGGCCCGCTGCATGGCCTTCACCTTTTCCGGCCAGTCCAGGCCCTCGAGGTCCTCAAGAAGCCTTTCCGCATAGGCGGTGATGCGCAGGTACCACTGCTCCAGCTCCCGCTTCTCCACCGGGGTGTCCTCGTGCCGCCAGCAGCGGCCCTCCACCACCTGCTCGTTGGCCAAGACCGTCTGGCACTTGGGGCACCAGTTCACCAGGCCCTTGGCCCGGTAGGCCAGGCCCTTTTCCCACATCTTCAGGAAGATCCACTGGTTGAAGCGGTAGTAGTCGGGCTCGCAGGTGGTCACCTCGCGGTCCCAGTCGTAGAGGATGCCCATGAGCTCGAGGCTCTCCTTGGCCTGGCGGATGTTCTCGTAGGTCCAGTCCCTGGGGTGGAGGCCGAACTTCAAAGCGGCGTTTTCCGCGGGCAGGCCAAAGGCATCCCAGCCCATGGGATGGAGGACCTCATACCCCTGCACCTTGCGGAAGCGGGCCAGGACGTCCCCCATGGTGTAGTTCTTCAGGTGGCCCATGTGCAGGTCCCCGGAGGGATAGGGGAACATGACCAGCACGTACTGCTTCCCCTTCCTTCCCGGGACCTCCTTGGCCTTCATGAAGCCCTTTTCCTTCCAGAAGCGTTGCCACTTGGGCTCTATGGCGTGCGGGTTGTACTTCTCCATGCGCTCCTCCCTCAAAAAAACCCTTCCCCCAAGGGGAAGGGACGGCCAAGCCCCTTCCCGCCTTAGGGGATTAGCCTGGCCGGACTCATGGGAACATGATACTGCAACCCGGCAAAAAAGCGTGGGGCGCCCTAGTCCTCCATCGCCCTCGCCACCACCGCCCCCAGGAGGAAGACCCAAAGCACGAGATATAGGCCGAGTAGCGCCAGGACAAACCCCGCCAGGGGTCCGTAGAGGAGCTCGTACTGGGAGCGGGGAAGGAGCTTGGGAAGTCCAAGCCGCACCCCCTCGAAGAGAAGGGCTGCCACCCCTGCCCCCACGCTCAAGGGCACCAGGTGGCGAAACCCTTTGAGGCCGCGGAAAAAGGCGTAGGTAAAAAGAAAGAGCAAAAAGGCCAGGAATAGGGGTAAAAAAGCCTCCAGGGGCCCCAAGGCCCCCCGCCACTCCGGGGGGAGGAAGCGGAGGAGAAACCCCAGGGCCAGGCCCAAAAGGGCCAGGAGGATGAGGGCCAGGCCCAAGACCACCGGCATGAGGAGGCCCAAAAGGCGGTGGCGAAAACCCAGGGGGCGGCTAAAGATGAGCCCCAGGGCGTAGCTCAGGGCGGCGAAGAAATTGCTTCCCGACCAAAGGAGGAAGAGGGCGCTCACCAGGGTGAGGGGGAAAGCCCCCCGGGTGAGGAAGCGGAGTAGGTCCTGAGCCAGCTCAGGCCGGGCCGGGAAAAGACCCTCGGCCAAGGCCTTCACTCCCCCCAAAAAACCCTCTCTCAGGGCCTCGCTTCCCGAGAGGAAAAGGCCAAAGACCCCCACCAGGAGAAAGAGAAGGGGCATGAGGGAAAGAAGAGCGTAGTAGGCTAGGGCAGCAGCGAAGAAGGGCACATGGGTCTGCGTGTAAAGGCGTAACACCTTCTGCAGCACGGGCTTCCCTTCCCTACCCGCTCCCCCCGGCGGGCATCCTCCCCTACCTCCCCTAGGGGGCACCTACTCCCGCTCCTGCCCTTCCCCCAGGGCCACCCATTTGGTGGTGGTGAGCTCCATGGGCCCCATGGGGCCGTAGGCGTGGAGCTTGGAGGTGCTGATGCCGATCTCCGCCCCCAGGCCCAGCTGGAAACCATCGTTGAAGCGGGTGGAGGCATTCCACAGGACCAGGCTGGCGTCCGCCTCTTCCAGAAACCGCCAGGCGGCCTTGGGATCCTCCGTGCAGATGGCCTCGGTGTGGCGGGAGCTGTAGCGGGCGATGTGTTCCAGGGCTTCTTCCAGGCTGGAAACCACCTTCACCCTCAGGATCAAGTCCAGATACTCCCAGTCCCACTCCTCCTCCTGGGCGGGTACCGCTTCCTTCAGGAGGGGAAGGGCTTTGGGGCAGGCCCTGAGCTCCACACCCCTTTCCCGCATGGCCTTTTCCAGCATGGGAAGAAAGACCTCGGCCACCCTCTCGTGCACCAGGACGGCCTCGAGGGCATTGCACACGGCAGGCCGCTGGGTCTTGCCGTTAATGGCCAGGCGGAGAGCCATATCCAGGTCCGCCCTCTCGTCCACGTAGAGGTGATTCACCCCCTTGGCGTGGGCCAGGACCGGCACCCGGGCCTCCCGTTGCACCAGACGGATGAGCTCCTCCCCACCCCGGGGGATGAGGAAGTCCAATAGCTCCAGGCGGCACATGGCCAGGATGGCCTCTCGCTCGGTGGTGGGCACCAGGCTCACCGCCTCCACAGGAAGCCCGGCCTCCCCCAAGGCCCGGTGCCACAGGGAAACCAGGGCCTGGTTGGAGCGGAAAGCCTCCTTCCCTCCCCTGAGGAGCATGGCGTTTCCCGCCTTCAAGGCCACGGAAACCGCCTCCACCGTGGCCCCGGGCCGGGCCTCGTAGATGAAGCCGATGAGGCCCAAGGGGATCCGCATCCTTCCCACCCTAAGGCCGTTTGGCCTCTTGCTAAGCCCCTCGATCCTCCCCAAGGGATCCGGGAGAGCGGCAATCTGACGAAGACCCTCGGCGAGGCTCCTAAGGTCCTTGTCCTTGAGGGCCAGGCGGTCCAGCTTGGCCCGGGATAGCCCCGCCTCCTCCGCCTCCTTGAGGTCCTCTTGGTTGGCCTTTAGCACCTCCGGCCAGGCTTCCTCCAAAAGGCGGGCCATGGCCAGCAGAGCCCCGTCCCGGTTCCCCTTGGCGATCTCGGGAAGCCGGGCCCTGGCTCCTTCCGCCAGTTCTCTCAGCGTTTTCTCAAGATGTTCCCTTTGGGAAGCAGCTAACTCCCCCATGCCTCCTCCTTCAACGCCAGGTGGTCCCGGTGGACCACCTCCTCCGTGTAGCGATAGCCCAGTAAAGCCTCGATCTCGGCGCTTTTGTGCCCCTTGATGCGCTCAATCTCCTCGGCGGCGTAGTTGGCCAGGCCCACCCCCACCTCTTCCCCTGCCTCGGTGAGGAGGCGCACCGCCTCTCCCCGACCGAACCGCCCCCGCACCGCCTTGATACCGGCAGGCAAGAGGCTTGCCCCCTTCTCCCTTAGAGCCCTCACCGCCCCGGCGTCCAGCACCAGCTCCCCCTTGGGCCGAAGGAGGCTGTAAAGCCAGGCCCTTTGGCCCCGGTACCGCCTTCTGGCGTGGAAGTACGTACCCAAGGGAGCTCCTGCCAGAGCCTCGAGGATCACCCCGGGCCTTCTTCCCGGGAGAAGGAGGGTGGGTATCCCCACCCTTCCGGCGATGCGGGCGGCAAGGAGCTTGGAGCGCATCCCCCCGCTTCCCAGGGGATTTCCCTCCCCAGCATGGGCCAGCACGGCCTCCACCCGCTCCACTTCCGGGATGGGGCGGGCGCTGGGGTTCTTCTTGGGGTCATCCTCATAAAGGGCGTCCACGTCGGAAAGGAGGAGCAAAAGCCCCGCCTCCACCAGGGCCGCCACCCGGGCGGAAAGCTGGTCGTTGTCCCCGAAGCGGATCTCCTGGAAGGCCACCGTATCGTTCTCGTTGATGATGGGAACCGCCTTCAGGCGCAAAAGGGCCTGCAGGGTGGCCTTGGCGTTCAGGTAGCGCCCGCGGCTCGCCAGATCCTCGGCGGTGAGGAGCACCTGGGCCACCGGGGTAGGGGTGAAGGCTTCCCGCCAATAGGCCATGAGAAGAGGCTGGCCGATGGCGGCCAGGGCCTGCTTGGTGGGCATGTCCTGGGGGCGGGGCAGGCCCAAGGCCGCCATCCCCGCCGCCACCGCCCCCGAGGAAACCAGAACCACCTCCCGCCCCTCCTGGCGCAGGGCCAGAACCTGGCGGGCAATCTCCTGCATCACCCCCTGCTCTAACCCTTGGGGCCCCGCCAACACGGCGCTTCCCACCTTGAGGACCAGCCGCTTGGCCTCGAGTCCCGGCCGCATTAAGGCCCAGGATAGCATCTCTCATCCTTTGGACTTGGGCGGAGATTAAGGTGGAGAGGATGGGGAGAAAAACCCTTTTCGTCCTAGCTTTTTTACTCCTCTTCACTGCGTGCAACAGCATACTATCCCCTCACCCAGCTGCCGACTTTGCGGTTGAACTCAATCCCTCCACCCTCATTGCCACCCAGGGAACGAGTCAACTAACCACTGTAACCCTAACCCCCCAGAATGGTTTCAAGGGAGTGGTGAGCCTTGCCCTGGAAAGGCAGGATGGTACGCCAGCTCCCATCGGCCTCCACCTTTCCCCCACCAGCTTGAGCGTCACAGGCTCCATCCCAGTAAACCAAGCCCTGACCCTCAGTGTGGGAAGCAGTGTTTCCCCAGGGACCTACCCCCTCAGGCTTAGAGCTACTGCGGGCTCCATCAACAAGACAGCTTCCCTGACCCTCGAGGTGGCCTCGCCACCGCCACCCCCGGACTTTACCCTTGGCCTCAGCCCCAGCAACCTCAGCGTCCAGCAGGGGCAAACCACCGCCACAACCCTAACCCTCACCCCGCAAAACGGGTTCACGGGCCAGGTGAGCCTCTCCCTGGAACGCCAAGATGGGTCCCCAGCTCCCAGTGGGATCACCGTTTCCCCTGGCAATCTAAATGTGACGGGGCCGAACCCGGTAAGCCAGGCCCTAACCGTGCAAGTAGGACAGGGTGTTCCCACAGGAACCTACGACCTGAGGGTGAAGGCCAGCGCAGGATCCACCACCCGGACCGCCAACCTGGCCCTGACAGTCACAGCGCCTCCTCCACCGCCCGACTTTACCCTTGTCCTAACCCCCTCAAGCCTGACCCTTCAGCAGGGTGGTAACGGCATTGTTCAGCTCACCCTCACTCCCCGAAACGGTTTCACCGGCACCGTAAGCCTGGCCCTGGTGAATGCTCCGGCAGGGATAACCCTCTCCCCTGGAAGCCTGGACATCACCAGCCCAGACCCTGTGACGCAGCCCCTAACTTTGGCCGTGGCTTCCTCCACCCCCACCGGTACCCACGCCCTTAAGGTCCGGGCCACGGGAGGTGGCATCAGCCGGGAAGCGGACCTGACCCTCACCGTCACCCAGGCCACGGCAGGGGATTTCACGATGACCCTCGAGGGCTCCTCCCTTACCGTGGCCCAAGGAGACCGGGTTTATGTCCGCCTTGCTGTGACGGGAACCTACTCTGGCCCCATCAATCTGAGCCTGGTGGATGCCAACAAGAACCCTTTTTCCGGCGTGAGCCTGAGCCCAACCAGTACCCCTGTTCCCTCTGCGCCCATGCTGGAGCTCACGGCCTCCCCTACCCTTTCCCCTGGCACCTACAACCTCTTCGTGCGGGGTCAGGGAGGAAATCTGGTGCGGGAAGCACCCCTTACCCTCACCGTTACGGCCCCTCCCCCATCCCCAGACTTCAGCATCGCCTTAAACCCCACCAACCTCACGGTTCCGCAAGGGACTAGCAGCACCACAAACCTAACCCTGACGCCACAAAACGGGTTCACGGGACCGGTAATCCTGACCTTGGAGCGGCAAGACGGCTCCCCTGCACCCAGCGGCATCTCCCTGAGTCCCGGTAGCCTAAACGTAACCGGCACCAACCCTATGACCCAGACCTTGACGGTAGCGGTAGCTCAGAGCGTGGCCACCGGCACCTACAACCTCAGGGTGAAGGCCAGCGCAGGATCCACCACCCGGACCGCCAACCTGGCCCTGACAGTCACAGCACCACCGGGCTTCAACATCTCCCTAAACCCCATAAGCCTTTCCGTTCAGCAAGGGGGTAGCGGCTCCACCACCTTGACGCTAACACCCCAGAATGGTTTCCAAGGACAGGTAAACTTGAGCGTGAGCGGGGCTCCTCCCGGGGTGCAGATCGGTTTCCAGCACAATCCCTGGAACATCAGTGGCACCCAGACGCAGGCGGTCACGGTGAGCGTGGGCACCAGCGCCTCCCCTGGGAACTATACCCTCACCCTGACCGCCACGGGAGGCACCATTACCAAAACAGCCAACTTGAACCTGACGATATCCACCTCTTCCCAAGCCAACCTGTACATCGCCAAGGCCGAATGGGGCCAGACGGTGCTCAAGGAGAACCTGCGTCTGGTAACGGGCAAACCCACCCTGCTCAGGGTCCACCTTCTGTCAAGCCTCTCTCCCATTTCCCTGAGCAATCCCTTGGCCGGAGCGGTGTATTTGAACAGTACCTTCCAGGGCAACCTGGCTTTCTCCTGTCCAAGTCCCATTCCCACCACCACGGACCCAGGAAACCTGGCCACCACCTGTACCGCCACCCTGCCGAGCAACTGGGTGGCCCCTGGGCTACGGGTGGAACTCCAGGCCGACCCCCAGGGTCAGGTAGCCGAGAACAACGAAAGCGACAACCTCTTAACCCTCATTCCCAGCGTGGGTGCGGGTACGGTGCTCTACCTGACCGTGGTTCCCGTGATCCATCAAGGGCAACAAGCGCAAGTACCCAGCTTTAGCCAGACCCTTTGGCGGGCCTGGCCCCTAAAGGAAGTCTCCTTCACCACCCGCGCGCCCTATACCTTCTCCGGTACCTTAAGCCCCAGCGACGGAAACACCTGGGCCCGGCTTCTGGACGAACTTCGCCTCCTCCGCCAGGCCGATGGAAGCAACCGCTACTACTATGGCTTCGTCAGGGTTTCCTACACCTCGGGCATCGCCGGGATTGGCTACCTGGGCTATCCCGTGGCCGCGGGGTGGGACTACTCTGAGAGCGCTCCTGCGGTCATGGCCCACGAGCTGGGGCATAACTTTGACCGGGAGCACGCCCCTTGTGGGGTATCCGGCGACCCCAACTATCCCTACGCAGGCGCCAAGATCGGCACCTGGGGGTACGATCTCGCCAACGGCTCCTTAAAGGACCCCAGCCAGTTTTACGACCTCATGAGCTACTGCGGCCCCCAGTGGGTTTCCGATTACACCTATGAGGGGGCACAAAGCTTCCTGGAAACCTCTCCTCCAGCACCTTTGTCCTTAATGGAAGCCGGTCTCCTCTTCTCTGGGCGCATCCGGGATGGGGAGGTGGTGTTCAACCCTCCCTTGAAGCTCAACGCTGCCCCGGAAGGGAAGCCCTCCGCCTACCGCCTGCGGGCAGAAGGACCGGGAGGCCCCCTCGAGGTGCCCGTCCACATCCTGAAAGACTCCGAAGGTACCCTCCACTTCCAGGCCCGCCTGCCCCTGAACCCCTACACCCGGGTGGGGCTTTACCTGGGAAGCCAGCTCCTCAAGGAGGCCACCCTCCCCCTTCTTCCCCAGGCGGAACCCCAGGTGGAGCTAAAGGAGGAAGGGGGCTTCCTCCTGGTCCACATCCAGGGCTACCCCTACTTTTCCCTTTTCCATGTGTCTTCAGATGGAACCCGCACCGCCTTGGGCCTCTGGCACCGGGCGGGGGAGGTGCGGTTTGCCCTGGAAAACCTTCCCGCGGGAGGCCAGTGGGAAATCCAGCTTACGGATGGGCTAAATATCCGAATCCTTCTCTTTCCTCGCTGAGAAACATCCCTGGCAAAAGGCCACCTTTCCCTCCCGCCTGAGCCGCACCAGGAGGGCGAAAAGGGTGGCCTTCCTGAGCCCGGGGCGGAGGGATTGAAGCTGGGTGTGGAGGTCCTTTAGTTGTTTCCCTGGCGGGAAAGCAGCGAGGGTCCTGGGCCCCCGAAGCAGGGCGAGAAGATGGGCTTCTAGACGCTTATTCCGCACCAAGGCCATTGTTGACAAAAATGCCTTTCCCGTGCTACCTTAGAGGTCGGCTTGGGCCCGTAGCTCAGTTGGATAGAGCGGCTGACTACGGATCAGCAGGTCAGGGGTTCGAATCCTCTCGGGCCCGCCAAAACCCCCGGGGAAACCCGGGGGAGCGTTTTTTAGGCTCTACAATGGGGCCATGAAGATCTATACCAAAACCGGGGATGCAGGGGAGACTGGCCTCTATGGGGCCGAGCGGGTGGTGAAGGCCCACCCCCGGGTGGAGGCCTACGGCACCGTGGACGAGGCCAACTCCGCCCTGGGCCTGGCGCGAAGCCTCCTTCCCCAGGAGCACCTGGACCTGCACGACCTCCTGGAGCGCATCCAAAATGCCCTCTTTGACCTGGGGGCCGACCTGGCCACCCGCATGGGCAGCCCCTACGAGAAGAACATCGCCCGCATGGATACCCAGGATGTGGAGGGATTGGAAGAAGCCATTGACCGCTACATGGAGGAAAGCCCTCCCTTCCGGGGCTTCATCCTTCCCGGAGGGCACCCGGCGGCGGCAGCCCTGCACCTGGCCCGCACCGTGGTGCGCCGGGCGGAGCGCAAGGTGGTGGCCCTAAGCCGGGAGGAGCCGGTGAACCCGGAGGTTATCCGCTACCTGAACCGCCTTTCCGACCTCCTCTTCGTCTTAGCCCGGGTGGTGAACGCCCGGGAGGGAGTGCGGGAAGAGGCGTGGCTGGTGAAGAAGCGCCGCTAAGGCCAGGGCTTACCGTAGACCCGGACCTCGGCCTGGGGAAAGGCAGTTTCTAAAAGGTCCTTTAAAAACTGGGTGGCGCTGGGCAGAAGCCCACCGCAGGGACCCTCCATGTAGAGAAAGAGGTAGCGGGGCCTGCGGGGGGACTGGGAGAAACCCAGACATCCCTGGTACTCAGGAAAGTACTCATAGAAAAGCTCCAGGAGGTCCTGCACCAGGTCTTTGGCCTCGGGCAGGGCCTCAATGGAGCTTTGCGGCTTGACCCAGAAGGTCATGGCCTTCATGCAAATCCATTATGGCCCTTGACCCGGATAGGGTGGTATGATATCACTTAGATATATGATTGAAGTCGCCGGTCTCACCAAGGCCTACGGCCAGCGCCTGGCCGTGCGGGACCTCACCTTCCAGGTGTCCCCCGGGGAGGTCTATGCCCTCTTAGGCCCCAACGGGGCAGGAAAGACCACCACCTTGCGCATCCTCTCCACCCTCATTCGGCCCACGAAGGGCAGGGCCAAGGTGGCTGGATTTGACGTGGCCCGAGAGCCCCTAGAGGTGCGGCGGCGCCTGGGCTTAGTAAACGGGGGCATGCGGGTTTACGACCGCCTTACCGGGCGGGAGGTCCTGCGGTTTTTCGCCGGGTTTTACGGCCTCGAGGGCCAGGCCTTCCAGGAGGCCCTGGACTGGGTAGCGGACCTTTTGGAGATGGAGGAAACCCTGGAGCGAAGGGTCATGGAGATGTCCACCGGCATGCGCCAGAAGGTGGTCATCGCCCGCGCCATCCTCCACCGCCCTCCCGTCCTCCTTCTGGACGAGGCCACGGCGGGGCTGGACGTGTTCGCCCGCAGGGCTCTTTTGAACTTCGTCAAGGCCTACCGCCAGCTGGGCAACGCCATCATCTACTCCACCCACGTGATGAGCGAGGCGGAGGAGGTGGCGGACCGGGTGAGCTTTTTGCACCAGGGCCGGCTGGTCTATGAGGGAAGCAAGGAGGAAGCCCTGGCCCTGGGGGAGGGAAGCCTAGAGGAAGCGTTCGTGCGCAGGGTGAAGGAGGCCGCATGAGGGATATCTACCGCATCTTCTGGAAGGAACTTGTGCAGGTCTTTCGCGACCGCAAGCTGGTCTTCTCCACCCTGATCCTTCCTGTGCTGCTCATGCCCATTTTCATGTTCGGGCCCAGCCTGGTCCTCCAAAGGCTCCTGCAGGGCGCCCAGGAGAGGAAGCAGGAGGTGGCGGTCCTGAACCTGCCCGAAGAAGCCCTCCGCGCCCTGGAGCAGGCCGGACTCTCCCCCAAAGCCCACCCCGACCCCGAGGGAGCCGTGCGGGAGGGGAAGTATCCCGTGGGCGTCCGCTACGAGCAGGGGGTGTACCGGGTCTATGGCCGCCTGGCAGGGGGGCTCACGGAGGGGCAGGTGGCGGTGAGCAAGGTGCAAGGGGCCCTGCAAGCCCTTAAGGAGGCCAAGGTGGCCGAGGCCCTGGCCCAGAGGGGAATCCCCCACCAGGTCCTCACTCCCTTCCAGGTGGAGGTGGTGGACGCTTCCCCCGAGGGGGAAAAGAGGGCAGGGCTTTTGGGGTTCCTCCTCCCCTTCTTCCTGGTGGTCTTCGTCCTCAGCGGGGGCCAGGTGGTGGCGGTGGACGCCACCGCGGGGGAGAAGGAGAAGGGGACCCTCGAGGCCCTCCTCATGGCCCCGGTGCCCCTCTGGCACCTGGCCTTGGGCAAAACCCTGGCCACGGTGGCCATGGCCCTTCTTTCCGGGATATCGGGGCTTGTGGGCCTGGCCCTGGCGGCGGAGTTTGGCGGCCGTCTTTTCAGGGAAACCGGCCAGACCCTGGAACTGGGCGGCCAGCTAACCCTGGACGGAACCAGCTTTCTTGCCCTCTTCCTCTCCGCCTTCCTGCTGGCCCTCTTCATGGGGGCGGTGATGGTGAGCCTGGGGCTTTTCGCCCGGAGCTTCAAGGAGGCGCAGAGCTACGTGGTGCCCCTGCAGCTTTTGGCCCTTCTGCCCCTCCTATTCCTGCAGTTTAGGGGCTTCCTGGAGCTACAGACCTGGCACTACCTTCTCCCCCTTTTCAACGTGGCCCTGCTTATGGATGCCCTCCTGAAGGGAAGCGCAAGCCCCCTGCAGGCAGGCCTCACCTGGGGTTCCACCCTGGTCTACGCCGGGCTTGCCCTCCTGGTGGCGGTTAGGGTCTTCTCCCGGGAAGAGGTGGTCTTTAGGAACTAAAAGGAGGCGGTATGCGCGAGGTAAAGGAAACTGCGGCATGGCGGCAAAATGGCTTTCTGGCCCTTCTGGTCCTTCTCCTGGACCTCCTTTGGCTAGGCTGGGTAGGGTACGAGTTGGTGAGCGACGGGGAACTTTACCTATGGCACCTCATCCCCGCTCTTCTGGCCTCGGGGCTTTTAGCGGCGGGGCTTTTCACCGTGCAACCCAACGAGGCGGTGGCCATAGTCTTCCTGGGGCGGTACGTGGGTAGCGTCCGGGAGGAAGGCTTCCACTTCACCAACCCCCTGGCCCAGCGAAAACGGGTTTCCCTTAGGGTCCACAACTTCACCTCCGATAAGCTCAAGGTGAACGACGCCCAGGGAAACCCCATAGAGATCGCCGCCGTGGTGGTGTGGCGGGTGGTGGACACGGCCAAGGCTCTTTTCCAGGTGGAGAACTACCAGAGCTTCGTGGCCATCCAGTCGGAGGCGGCCATAAGGGCCCTGGCGAGCCGCTACCCCTACGATGCTGAGGGCAAATCCTTGAGGGGAAATCCTGAGGAAATCGCCAAGGAACTCAAGGCCGAGGTGCAAGAGCGCCTCAAGGTGGCAGGGGTGGAGGTGTTGGAGGCCCGCCTCACCCACCTGGCCTACGCTCCGGAGATCGCCCAGGCCATGCTCCGCCGGCAGCAGGCCCTGGCGGTGGTGGCGGCCAGGAGGCTCATCGTGGAGGCAGCGGTGGGCATGGTGAAGGAAGCCCTCCTGGGCCTCGAGGCCCAGGGGATCGCCCTGGACGAGGAGCGCCGGGCAGCCATGGTGAACAACCTCATGGTGGCCCTGGTGGCTGAGGCCCAGGCCCAGCCGGTGATGAACGTGGGTACCCTGTACACCTAAGGGGGTGGGGTGAGAGAAAAGGAGAAGAAGCGCTTCCTTTTAAGGCTTGACCCAAGGCTCTATCGGGTGCTGGAGAAATGGGCCCAGGACGAGCTGAGGAGCGTGAACGCCCAAATAGAGTTTCTCCTTAAAGAAGCCGCCAAGAAGGCGGGGAGGTGGAAGGATGAGGCTCCACCCGAAGAGGGACGGGAACCCTAGGCGGTTTTTCCTGGTCTTGCTCCTCTTCTCCCTCCTGGCCTTGGGCGGGGTTATCCTCCTGGCCGCCCGGGAGGATCCCGAAAGCCTCCCCCTCCTCCTCGGCATCCTCCTGGTGGACCTCTTCCTGATGGGGGGCCTCCTCTACTGGCTCATGGGGTTTCCCCAGAGGCTTTTCTACGAGCTAAATGGCCCGGTGCTCGTCATCCACCACCCCCTAGGCCGCCGCACGATCCACCGCTCGGAGGTGGCGGAGGTGAGGCTCCTCACCTTCGCCCTTCCCTGGTGGACCCTTCAGGGGGAGGTCTCCATGCCCGGCTACCACCGCAAGCGGCTCCGGCTGGAGGGACTATCCGTGGAAGCCCTCGTGGGAGCCAGGCGGGGGGAGGGAGTGCTCCTGGTGCTCAAAAACGGCTCCGGGCTTCTTCTCAACCCGGAAGACCCCCTTCCCCTGCTGAAGTGGAAGGAGGTGGCATGAGGGCCCTTTACTGGACCCTGGGGCTTTCCTGGGTGGCCTTCCTGGCCTTTTACCTGCAGGGCGGGCGGGTGGGTAGCCCTGCCTATCTGGCCTTTGGCTTCCTCTACATGTGGATTCCCGGCCTGGTGGCCCTTTCCTTCGCCCGCAAGGAGGGAGTGCGCCTCCCCCTTGCCCTACGGCCCAACCGCTACTGGCTTTTCGCCTGGCTCTTCCCCGTGGCCCTCACCCTGCTTTCCATTCCCTTAAGCCTTCCCTTCGGTGCCTGGAAAGGATGGGAAGCCCTCCGGCAAACCGCGCCCCAGGAAGCAGCCCAGGCGATCCCGGAAACCCTCTCTGCGCTTTTCCCCCTGGTCCTCATCCTCTCCGCCCTGGTGGCGGGAGCCACGGTAAACCTCCTGGCCGCTTTGGGAGAGGAACTTTTGTGGCGGGGGTACCTGTGGGAAAAACTAAAGGTGCGGGGCTTCTGGCCCGCCAGCCTGGAAATCGGCTTCTGGTGGGGCCTGTGGCATGCTCCCCTTATCCTGGCCGGCCATAACTATCCCAGAGAACCTCTCCTCGGCGTTCCCATGATGATCCTTTTCACCTTGGCCCTGACCCCCGGGCTCCTCTGGGTCCGGGAAAAGGCAGGCTCGGTGCTGGCGGCAGCCCTCTTCCACGGAACCCTGAACGCCATAGCGGGCCTTTCCCTCCTTCTGGTGGAGCGCACCCACGACCTCCTCATCGGGGTGGTGGGGCTTCCTGGGCTTTTCCTCCTTTCCCTTTTCAACCTCTGGCTGAGGAGGCGGGTATAGTCAAGGGGATGCGGTTTCTGGTGCTTTCGGGGCTTTCCGGAGCGGGCAAGACCACGGCCAGGGGATACCTTGAGGACCTGGGCTACTTCATGGTGGACAACCTTCCCCCAAGTCTGTGGGAAGCCCTTTTGCAGGAACTGAGCCGAAGGGGGGTGGAGCGGGCCGGGGTGGTGCTGGACGCCCGGGCCCTGGCCTTCTTCGGGGATCTGGAAAGGGTATTGGACCAGCTCAAGCCCACCGTGGTCTACCTCGAGGCCCGCCCCGAGGTCCTCCTGCGCCGCTACAACCTGACCCGGAGGGTCCACCCCCTGGGAGCGGGAAATCTCATGCGGGAGATCGGGGAGGAACGCCGCATCCTGGGTCCTTTACGGGCCAGGGCCCACCTGGTCCTGGATACCTCGGAGCTTTCCCCAAGGGCCCTCAAGGACGCCCTGGTGCTCTTTTTGGGGGAGGAGGCGGGCTTTCTTCTGCGCCTCATCTCCTTTGGCTTCAAGTGGGGCCCGCCCCAGGAGGCGGATCTGGTCCTGGACGTGCGCCCCCTGCCAAACCCTCACTATGACCCCACCCTCAAGCCCAAGACGGGGCTTGACCTCGAGGTGCAGGCCTACGTGTTCCGGGAAGAGTACGAGCCCTACTACCGGGCCCTGCTGGCGGTGGTGGGGCTGGCGGCGGAGGGAGCCCAGAAGGAAGGCAGGGCCTTTTACACCGTGGCCGTGGGGTGCACCGGGGGAAGGCACCGGAGCGTGGCCGTGGCCGAGCGGCTTGCCGAGGAGCTCTCCAGCCGGTTCCGGGTGGAGGTGAGCCACCGGGATGTGGACAAGGAGGAGTAAGTACCAGGGATTGTACCGGGTAGCCAAAGGGCTTGCCCGGCGCTTTCCCCCGCTTCGCTGGCTCTACCCGGGGATGCGGGTCAAGCGCTACGCCGCCTTGGCGGGCCTGGGGGTAGGCCTCATGGCCTTTGGGCTTGCCCGCTTCCTCCCTCCTCCACCCCCGGAACCCTGGGCCCTGGGCCTTGTCCTCCTGGGCCTCACCCTCTTGGTGGGAGGGGTAAGGAGCATGAACCGGAGCATGCTCTCCGCCTTCACCGAGCCCGAGGCGGTGCCGGAAAGGGTCTACGTGCGCAGGAGGTTGGAGCAGGGTCCCAAGGTGGTGGCCTTTGGCGGTGGGACCGGGCTTTCCCGGGTGCTCAGGGGCCTAAAGGAGCACACGGCCAACACCACCGCCATCGTGGCCGTGACCGACGATGGGGGCTCCACGGGCCGGCTCCGGCTAGCTTTCGGCCTGCCGGCGGTGGGGGATCTGGTGGACTGCCTGGCGGCGCTTTCCGACCACCCCGCCCTTCCCAAGCTCCTGCACCACCGCTTCCAGGAAGGGGAGTTTAAGGGCCACACCTTCGGCAACCTCTTCCTCTTGACCCTGAACCAGGAGGCCAGGAACTTCGCCCAGGCCATCCTCGAGGCCAACGCCATCCTGCAGCTTAGAGGCCAGGTCTTTCCCGCCACCCCCGAGGCGGTGCGGCTTAAGGCCCGCTTCCGCGATGGTTCGGAGGTGGTGGGCGAGGTGGTCATTCGGGAAAAAAGGGGGCGGATCCAGGAGGTCTTCCTGGAACCCGAGCCCCAGCGGGTCATGGAGGAAGCCCTCAGGGCCATCCGCCAGGCGGACCTCCTGGTTCTGGGCCCGGGAAGCCTCTACACCAGCGTCATCCCCAGCTTCCTGCCCAAGCCCCTCCTGGAGGCCATGGCCAAGGCAAAGGCCCCCCTGGTCTACGTGGTGAACCTCATGACCGAGCCGGGGGAAACCGATGGCTACACCGCTTACGACCACTACAAGGCCATCGCCTACCATCTCGGCAGGAGGCCCGAGGTGGTCCTGGTGCACACCGCCCCCATCCCGGAGGAAGTCCAAGGGCGGTATGCGGCAGAAGGGCGTTTTCCCGTGGCCTTTGACCCGAGGCCCTTCGCCGCGGACGGGGTGAGGGTGATCACGGGGGATTTCCGGGAGGAGGGCCCCTTGGCCCAGCACGATCCGGAAAAGGTGGTGAGGGCCCTGGTGGCCCTGGTATAAAGATGGGCATGCTGTTTCTCTTCCAGGACCCCGTGGGCGACGATCAGGGCCTGGCCTACCGCTATCCCCGGGCAGCCCTGTTCCAGGAGGCAGGGGAGGGCTATGCCGACCTTCTGGCCCTGGCAGGGGAAGAACGGGAAGGGAGGCTGGTCCTGAAGGTGCGCCTGAGCCGCTACCCGAATCCCCTCGAGGGCCCCTTGGGCTTCAGCCTGGCCACGGTGGCCCTCTGGTTGGACACCGGGGAAGGAGGGGAGGAAGCCTTGCTTCCCGGGCTTTCCACCCCTCCTGACCAAGGCTTTGAGGTGGCCTATATCCTCACGGGATTCGGCGGGGAAAAGCGTACCCCCACCGGGGAAAGGACGCCCGCCAGGGTGTGGCGGGAAGGGGAATGGGTGGCGGTGGACACTGGGATTCCCCCTGGGCCTTACGGCTACTACGGGGCTGTGGGCCTCTTCGACCCCTTCGCTCCCTGGTACCTGCGCCCCACTAGCCCGGAAGGAGGCCCCTGGACCCTGGGGGCCCCCCCGGGAAGCCCCCCGGTGGTGGACCTTTTGGCGGAGGCACCCTTGGATCAGGTAAAGGCCTACCAAACCGGCATCCTGAAGCCCTTAAGGCCCAAGGGATTCGCCCTAAAAAGGGAAAGCCTCCTGGCCTTTGCCCTGGGTGGGGCCTCCCTCCTCCTGGCCTTCCTCCTCCGCAAGCCCTAGAGGGGACGCAAATCCTCCAGAAGAAGCCAGCCCACCTCCTTGGGAAGCCCCTCCAGCATCCCCCGAAGGATGGGGGCCAGGGTTTCCGTCAGGGGCTTCAAGGCCTCGGGAGGTTCCTCGGTGAGAAGAAGAAGGGTAACCTGGTAAAAACGCTGGGTGTGCGTGGGGGTACCGTCCTCAAAGAAGGGTGTGGGGGGCGGCACCTCGTCCAGGAGAAGCCTGGCTCCCTCCACCTCCTGGGGAAGCAGGGTTTTCAGGTCCAGGGCAAGCTCCCTGGGGTACCAAAGGTAGCCCTGGAACAGGCGCACCGCTTGCACCCGTCTAGTTTAGAACCTCCCACACCTCCTCGCCATAGCGGTAAACCCGAGGAAACCTCCGGGAAAGGTGCACCGCCACCTCGTAAGGGATGGTCCCCCGGGCCTCGGCCCAGGCGCAAAGCCCCGTGGGGCCGAAATCCGGGGAGAGTACCTCCAAGACCGCCTCCAGGGGCAAAGGCCCCGGGGAAAGCACCGTGGTCTGGTCCATGGAGATGCGGCCCGCCACCGGGTAAAGGCCTCCTTCGGGACCCTTCACGAAGCGCACCGCCCCCCGGGGAAGACCGTCGGCATAGCCCACGGGCAAGGTCAGAAGCCACTCCCCACCCCGGGCCACGTACTCCCCTCCGTAGCCCACCCGATCCCCCGGCCCCAGCTGCTTCACCAGGGTGGGCCGGGCGAGAAGGCGGAGGATGGGCTTTAGGCTGAAACCCGGGATGAGGCCATAGAGGGCAAGTCCCACCCGCACGTTCTCCCCCCCGTGCAGCAGAAGCCCGTGGGAGTTTTCCAGGTGGTAGAAGTAGCCTTCCCCCAAAGCCTCCCGCACCCTTTGGAAGCGGCTTCTCTGCACCTCCACGAAAGCCTCGTCCTCCCCGGCGGTGGCCAGGTGGGTGTAGACTCCCTCCACCCTTATCCCCAAGGCCTCCACCGCCAGGAGGGCATCCTTGGCCTTCTCCCAGGGAAAGCCCACCCGGTTCATCCCCGTATCCACCTTGAGGTGGGCCCTGGGGGTTAGGCCCAGGGCCCGGGCCCTACCCGCCAGGGCCTGGGCTGCCTCGAGGGTGGAGAGGGTGGGCAGCAGGTTAAGGCGCAACACCTCCTCCGCCTCCAGGGGATGGAGGCTTCCCAACAGGAGGATCTCCCCCTCCACCCCGCCTTCCCGCAGGGTCCTTCCCTCGCTCACCGTGGCCACCGCCACCCACCTGGCCCCCTTTTGGAAGAGGAAGCGGGCCAGGGGTAAGGCTCCATGCCCATAGGCCTCGGCCTTGAGGACCGGGATGACCTCTCCCCTGGCCTTGGCCTTAAGGAGGAGCCAGTTGGCCTCGAGGGCCTTAAGGTCCACCTCTATCCAGGCACGGGTCTTGAGGTACGCTGTGGCGTGACCCATGCTAATCCTCCAAAAGCCCCACAAAGCGGTGGGGATCGGGATCCAGCTTAAAGCGACGGCGGTCCAGGCGGGAAAGAAGCTCCCAAAGCCGCTCTGTGCTTCCCTTCAGGAGAAGGTGGAAGATGTACATCCCCTTCACCCGGGGCACCGGGGCAGGGGCCGGACCCAGCACCTCCCCTTCTCGGGCCACCCCCTTCAGGGCGGAAAGGAGGCCATAGGCCTCCTCGAGGGCCCGCTCCTCCTTGCGGTGGGCAACCTCCAGCTTCACCATCCGCACCTTGGGAGGGTAATCCAGGGCCTCCCGCAGGGCCTTTTCCCTCCAGGGAAAGACCTCCACGCTTCCCTCCAAAAGCGCCTGGTGAGCAGGGTGGTCGGGGGTGTAGGTCTGGAGGACCAGAAGGGGCCTTCTCCCCGGCCTCAGCTCGGTGAGGGCCCAAAGCAGGCGATGGTACCGCTCAGCGGCGCGGAAATCGGAATCGTAGAGGAAGCCATCGGCATAGGGCAGGAGGACCAAGGCCAGCTCGGGGAGCACCGGGCCCCGGAGAAACGCGGTGGTGCCCACCACCACCCCTGGTTCTCCCTTGAGCAGGGGGCCCAGGTCGTCCTTCCCCTCCTTGGAGTAGCGGTACACGGGTAGGGAAAGGCGCCCCCTTAGTTCTTCCTGCAGCCATTCCAGCCCTGGTCCCTTGGGCTCGAGGAGGGGGGAACCGCACTCCGGGCACAGAACCGGGGGAGGCTCGCGGTGGCCGCACTGGTGGCAGACCAGTTCCCCCCTGCCCCCCTTGTGGTAGCGCAAGGGAAGGGCGCAGTTGGGGCAGGTGGGCTTGTACCCGCAGTCGGCGCAGAGGAGGAGGGCGCTATAGCCCAAGCGGGGAGAAAGGACCAGGGCCTGCCGCCCCTTCTCCTCCACCTGCCTCAAAAGGGCCCAGGCCCTTCCCACCAGGGGATACCCCTTCTCCTTCCTCAAGTCCAACAGGAGAACCCTCGGCTTGGGTACAGGGAAGGCCAGGCCCGGCTTTTCCAAGACCTCCACCGCGGGCACCAGGGAAAGGTAGGTGAGGGGCACGCCCAAAAGCCTTGCCCTGAGCTCCGCCAAGGGAGGCACAAAGGCCCGGGTCCCCGAGGGAAGCTTGTAGCTCTCGCTTCCCTCTTCCACCACCACCAGGGAATCCGGGGTGAAGGGGAGGAGAAGCCCGCCATAGGTGGCGAAAATCAAGCCCCCAGGCTGCCGAAAAAGGGCCTCCCGCACCTCCCGGGAAAGGCCCCCATGGTACGGCCGGGCCTGGGGGAAGTGGCGGAGGAAGCGTTCCAAAAGGCTTACCTCGGGAAAGAGCACCAGGTGGCTTCCCTTGGCCACCAGGCCCGCCAGGAAACGCATCCTCTCCCCAAGCCTCCCCCCGTTCAGCCTTTCGGGCCTTTCCGGAAGGAAGAGGGGTTTTAGGGGCTCGCCCGCAGGGGAAGGCTCCCTAGGAGTCCCGTAGCCGATATCCCCCTCGGCGAGAAGCCTCTTTACCCGGCCCACCCCTACCCCAGCAGCCCGGGCCAAGGCTGCCAAACTCTCCGCTTGGCCCAGGGTCCAAAGGACCTGCAAAACAGCGTTCAGAAGAGGGTCTGGATGCCGCTTCTCCAGGGGGATGAGAACCCTTCTCCCCTCCTTAAAGGCCACCTCCTCCTGCAAGACCCCAGCCTCCCGCAGGTAATCCAAAAGCTTGGGGTCAAACCTCTTAGCCTCTTGCCAGGTGACAAGGCCCTCCAACCCCTTGGGCAAAAGGGCTGGGTCCGCCCCCGGGTAGAGGCGCACCCGGTGCCTTAGTTCGGGAAAAGGGGGCAGGAAATCGGCAAGCACCTGGCCCAAGGGAGCAAAGAGGTAGCGGGCGGCTTCCTCCAGAAACAGGATCTCCTCCGGGCGCAAATAGGGCCTCGAGTCCAGATAGGCGATGGCGTGCCGCAAGGCATGGCTCGGCCTGCCCCCTTCCCCCACCACCACCCCCACCCGCACCTCCCCCCGCCAGGGCACCGCCACCCGTTTCCCCAGGGCTTCTTCCCCGTCTACACCCTCCTGGCCCAGGGGAGGCAGGTAGGTCATGGGGGGAAGGGGCAGGGGTAAGGCCACCTGAAGAAGGCGCATGCTGCCCATAGGATAAGGGGGATGCGGTGGGCGGTGGTGCTCTCTGGGGTAGCCCTTTACAGCACCCTCTACGCAGTGGTGCCCTTGCTTCCCCTTTTGGAAAAGCTCTTCGCTGTCCCTCCGGGGGCTGCGGGTCCAGGCATGGGCCTGCCCCTTTTGCTTCTGGTGCTCCTTTCCCCCTGGGTACCCCGCCTGGGCCTGCCGGCAGGCGCCCTGTTGGGCGGGGGCCTTCTCTTGGTGGGCCTAGGGGGGGTGCTCGGGGCCTTTAGCCCAAGCCTTTTCCCCTGGACCCTTTGCCGCATCCTCCAGGGGGTTGGGGCCGCCCTCGTGCCCACCTTGGCCATCGCCCTCATTCCCCTTCTCTTCCCCCAAAAGGCCTGGGAGATGGCCGGGGTATACATGGCGGGGAATGTTCTGGGCGGGGGCATGGGCCGGGTGCTGGCAGGGGTTTTGGCCGAGGTCGTCGGGGTGAGGGAGGCCCTCTTCCTCCTTTCCCTGCCCGCTTTTCTCCTGGGTCTCCTCCTCATCCGGGCTCCTGCGGGGCTTCCCGCCCTGGGTAGGCCGCAATACGACCTTTCCGCCTTTCCCTTGTACCTGGCGGGTTTCATCCTCCTTTTCCTGAACCTCTTCCTGGCCAACCTCCTCCCCTACCGCCTTCTGGAGCTGGGCTTCCGCCCAGGCGAGGTGGGGCTCGTGTACCTGGCCTACCTCTTCGGCATCCCGGGAAGCGCCCTTTCGGGGCTTCTGGCCCGCCGGTTCGGGGCGGTGGCCACCTTTCGCCTGGCCTTCTCCCTGGTCCTCCTCGCCCTGGGGCTTTTGCTCCTGCCACCCCCAGGCCTGGTTCTGGGATTCGTGCTCCTCATGGCCGCCCTCTTCACCGCCCAAAGCCTGGCCTCAGGAGCTGCAGGAAGAAGGGGAGCGGGGGTAAGCGGCACCTACGTAGCCGCCTTTTACCTGGGGGGCACCCTGGCCGGGCTTCTTTATCCCTTCTTCCTTCATAGCTTCCCCCTGGCGGTGGCGGTGGGCGTGGCCCTGGCCCTTCTCAACCTCCTCCTGGCCCCCGTCAGGTAGGCTCTTTGGTCCCGGAACCCTCCCCTCCTACCCGCGCTACCATAACCCCATGGAGCTCCATGCCGCCGACCAGTACCTGGTAGCCCCTGGGGAGGCCGGGCTTCTTTCCGTGTACGAAAGGCTTTCCGGCACCCGGCTCTATCCCCCTTTCCCCCCGGTGGAGCTCCCCGGCGGGGTGGGGGGGCTTTTGGAACGGGGGGGCTTTGGCCAGACCTTTTTCTTTCCGGCGGAGGTCCTGGGCCTGACCTTTAAGACCCCCAAGGGAAGGGTGGTGCGGGCCGGGGGGGTGGTGGTGAAGAACGTGCAAGGCTACGACCTGGTGCGGCCCTTTGTGGGGAGTTTTGGCCTGTTGGGAAAGGTCCTCGAGGTGGTCTTTCGCCTGAGGCCGGGGCAGGCCTCCGTCTTTCTAAAGAGGCCCTTCACCGGAGAATTTCCCGAGCTTACTCCCCATCCCCGCTTCCTCTTTGCCCTCCTGGAGGAAGGGAGGTGGTGGCTTTACGCCTTTCACTTCGGCCACGAGAAGGAGGTGGCCCGCTTCCAAGAGGCCTTCGGCGGGGAGGAGGCCAGACCCCTGGACCTGCGGCCCCTCTTCCCCCAGGGGATGGGGGTGGGGGAGGGTCCTCTCAAGGACCTTCGCTTCTCCTGGGCGGATGGGGGCAGGGCCCCGGAGCCTCCAGAGGCCTTCCGGAAGCTCGCCGAGGCGCTTTAGTTAGTAAGCGAGTGGAAACGGAGTCCTCGACCTGTCCGGGGAAGGAGCGTAAGGGGGTGCCGCCATCTCCTTGCCCCACCCTCCCCACGCCCGGGACGGGGCAAGGTATTCTCTAAAGGATGCGGGAGCTCGAGCAAGAAGCCCTAGCCGCCATCCGGGAAGCCCGGGACCTCGAGGCCTTAAAAACCCTGAAGGCCCGCTACCTGGGCAAAAAGGGCCTCCTCACCCAGGAGATGAAGGCCCTTGCCAGCCTTCCCCTCGAGGAAAGGAAAGCGAAGGGCCAGGCCCTAAACGCCCTCAAGGAGGCCATCGAACGGGCCCTGGAGGAGCGGGAAAAAGCCCTGGTGGAAGAGGAGCTGAGAAGGGCCCTGGAAAGGGAGCGCCAGGATGTTTCCCTACCAGGGGTGGAGGTTTTCACCGGGGGACTCCACCCCATCACCCTCATGGAGCGGGAGCTGGTGGAGATCTTCCGCTCCCTGGGCTACCAGGCGGTGGAAGGCCCCGAGGTGGAAAGCGAGTTCTTCAACTTTGACGCCCTGAACATCCCCGAGCACCACCCGGCCCGGGACATGTGGGACACCTTCTGGCTGGAAGGGGAGGAGCATAGCCTTCCTGGCCCCTTGGGAGAAGAGGTGAGGAGCAGGCTCCTTCTTCGCACCCACACCTCCCCCATGCAGGTGCGCTACATGGTGGCCCACACCCCTCCCTTCCGCATCGTGGTGCCGGGGCGGGTTTTCCGCTTTGAGCAGACGGACGCCACCCACGAGGCGGTCTTCCACCAGCTGGAAGGCCTGGTGGTGGGGGAAGGGATCACCATGGCCCACCTGAAGGGAGCCATCTACGAGCTGGCCCAGGCCCTTTACGGCCCGGAATCCCGGGTGCGCTTCCAGCCCGTGTACTTTCCCTTCGTGGAACCCGGGGCCCAGTTCGCCATCTGGTGGCCGGAGGGAAGGAAATGGCTGGAGCTGGGAGGGGCCGGGATGGTCCACCCCAAGGTCTTCCAGGCGGTGGAGGAGTACCGAAAAGCCCTGGGCCTTCCCCCCGCTTACCAGGGGGTCACAGGCTTCGCCTTTGGGCTCGGAATCGAACGCCTGGCCATGCTCCGCTACAACATCCCCGACATCCGCTACTTCTTCGGGGGAAGGCTTAAGTTCCTGGAGCAGTTCCGGGGGATTCTATGAGGGTGCCTTTTTCCTGGCTAAGAAGCTACGTGCCCGAGTTGGAAAGCCCCGAGGTTCTGGAGGAGCGGCTAGCGGGCCTCGGCTTTGAAACCAACCGCATGGAAAGGATCTTCCAGATACCCGGCGGCGTGGTCTTCGCCCGGGTCCTCGAGGCCCACCCTATCCCCGGAACAAGCCTCAAGCGCCTGGTCCTGGATGCGGGAAAGGTGGTGGAGGTGGTCTCGGGGGCGGGAAACGCCCGGGCGGGCATCGGGGTGGCCCTGGCCCTTCCCGGCACGGAGGTAAGAGGGCTGGCCATCGGGGAAAGAACCATCCAGGGGGTGGTCTCCCACGGCATGGCCCTTTCGCCCAAGGAACTCGGGGTAGGGGAATACGGCGGTGGGCTTCTGGAGTTCCCCCCCGATACCCTTCCTCCCGGCACCCCCCTAGCCGAGGCCTGGCCGGAGGAGGAGGTGCTGGACATCGAGGTCACCCCCAACCGCCCGGATGCCCTGGGGATCCTGGGCCTGGCCTTTGATCTCCACGCCCTGGGCTACAGCCTGATTCTGCCCGAGGTGCGGCTGGAAACGGAGAAGGTGCCCCTACCCTTTGGCCTCAGGGTGGAAGACCCTCGCGGGGCCCTTCACTTCACTCTTTCCTACGCCTTTGGCCTCCAGGTGGGGCCGAGCCCCCTTTGGCTCCAACGCATCCTTTTCGCCTGTGGCATGCGCCCCATCAGCAACGTGGTGGACGTCACCAACTACGTGATGCTGGAACGGGCCCAGCCCATGCACGCCTTTGACCTCCGCTTCGTGGGGGAGGGTATCCTGGTGCGCCGGGCCAAGCCCGGGGAAAAGCTGGTCACCCTGGATGGCGTGGAAAGGGAACTCCACCTCGAGGACCTGGTGATCGCTGGGTACAGGGGGGAGGAAAGTTTCCCCATCGGCCTCGCCGGGGTCATGGGGGGCGCTGAAAGCGAGGTGCGGGAGGACACCCGGGCCATCGCCCTGGAGGTGGCCCAGTTTGACCCCGTTTCCATCCGCAAAACCGCCAGGCGGCATGGCCTCCGCACCGAGGCCAGCTACCGCTTCGAGCGAGGGGTGGACCCCTTGGGCCAGGTACCCGCAGCCCAAAGGGCCCTAAGCCTCCTCCAGACCCTGGCAGGGGCCCGGGTGGCGGAGACCATCCTGGAGGAAGGAACCCCCCAGGCACAAAGGCCCATTCCCTTCCGCCCTGCGTACGCCAACCAACTCCTCGGTACCCAGTACCCGGAAGAAGTACAGCTTGCCATCCTAAGGCGCCTGGGCTGCCGGGTAGAGGGGGAGGGTCCTTACCGGGTCACACCCCCCAGCCGCCGCCTGGACCTCGAGCTGGAAGAGGACCTGGTGGAGGAAATCGCCCGAATCCAGGGTTACGAAAGCATTCCCCTGGACCTTCCTGCCTTCTTCCCCGCCCCCGACAACCGGGGGGTGGAGAGGCCCTACCAAAGGGAGCGCCGCCTGCGGGAACTCCTTTCGGGCCTTGGCTTCCAGGAGGTTTACACCTATAGCTTCATGGACCCCGAGGAGGCTTCCCTCTTTCGCCTGCCCCCGCCCCCCTGGCGCCTCAAAAATCCCTTGAGTCCTGAAAAGGCCGCCCTGAGGACCCACCTCTTCCCCGGCCTCCTCAGGCTCCTCAAGGAAAACCTGGCCCTGGACCGCCCGGAAAGAGCCCTCCTCTTCGAGGTGGGCAGGGTCTTCGGGAAAGAGGGGGCTTGGGTGAGGGAGGAAACCCATCTGGCAGGCCTCCTCTTCGGGGAAGGCCTGGGGCTTCCCCATGGGGAGAAGCTTTCCGGCTACCCCCTCCTCAAGGGGCTTCTGGAGGCCTTTTTGAACCGGCTGGGCCTGGACCTGAGGGTGGAGGCCCATCCCTACCCCTTCCTCCATCCCGGCGTTTCGGGGAAGGTAAGGGTGGCCGGGGAGGAAAAGGGATTCCTGGGCCAGGTGCACCCGGAGATCCTCAAGGCCCTCGAGCTTCCCCCGGTCTATATCTTTGAGCTTCACCTCCCCCTTCCCGAGAAACCCTTCCGCTTCCAAGACCCCTCCCGCTACCCCTTAGCCCTCAGGGACCTGGCAGTGGTGGTTCCCGAGGCCACGCCCTACGGGGAGGTGGAGGCCCTCCTTCGCCAGGCAGCGGGACCCTACCTGGAAAGCCTACGGCTATTTGACCTCTACCAGGGCCCACCCCTTAGGGTGGGGGAGAAGAGCCTGGCCTTCCACCTGCGCTTCCGCCACCCCGAGCGCACCCTCAAGGACGAGGAGGTGGAGGAGGCCATGGCCCGCCTCCTGACGGCTTTGAGGAGCCGGGGCTGGGATATCCGGGGCTAGGCGGTAAACTGAGGCCATGCTCACCTGGGTGGATCTCCTGGCCCTGCTAGGCTTGGCCGTGGCCCTGGCCTGGGGCTACCGGAGCGGCCTCCAGGGGGCCTTCGCCGGGCTTGGGGTGGTGCTCTACCTCCTCCTGGCCCAGGTGGGGTTTGCCGGCCCCTGGTGGGGTCTTGGCCTCGGGCTTCTCCTGGGGCTTCTGGCCAAAAGCCTCCCCCTTCCCTCCCTTTCCCAGGGCCTCGAGGTCCTCCTGGGCTCCCTGGGAGGGTTCCTTTTGGGCCTCTTCGTGGCCCTGGCCATCTGGACCGGCTATCCCTGGGAAAAAACCGCCGCCGGGAGCCTCCGCTACCCCTCCCTGAACCTTCCCACCCCGGTCTACGACGGGGTGAGCCAGAGCCCCTTCGCCCGGGAAGCCTTCCGCCTGGCCTGGACCTCCCCCTGGCTCAGGCGGGCCCTCGGCCTAGATCGGCCGTAAGGCTATCTAGGTCAGCCGCAAGGCTATCTAGGTCAGCCGTAAGGCTATCTAGAGGGCCAGAACCCGCGATAACGCCAAGAGGGCCCGGTTGATGTCCTTCTTACGCTCCACCGCCTCCTTGAGGGGGGTGAGCTCCACCTCCCCCTCCACCTCCCCCACCATGACCCCGCTGGTCCCCCCGGCCAGGGCCTCCACCGCCGCCGCCCCTAGGCGGCTTGCCAGGATGCGGTCCTTGGCCGTGGGGCTCCCGCCCCGCTGGATATGGCCCAGGACCGTAACCCGGGCCTCCACCCGCACGTGCTCCTGGATGGCGGCAAGGAGCCCCGCCGCCCCCCCGGGGTAGGCGCCCTCGGCCACCACCACGATGGAGCTGGATTTTCCCCGCCTCTGGGACTCCAGCAGGCCCTCGGCGATGGCCCTGGGGTCCAGGGGGGCCTCGGGCACGGCGATCACCTCCGCCCCTCCCGCCAGGCCCACGTCCAAGGCGATGAAGCCCGAGGAGCGCCCCATGACCTCAATGAAGAAGACCCGCTCGTGGCTGGCCGCGGTGTCCCGGATGCGGTCTATGGCCTCGAGGGCCGTGTTCACCGCGGTGTCAAAGCCAATGGTGTAATCGGTGCCGTAAAGGTCGTTGTCGATGGTGCCGGGCACCCCCACCACGGGGACCTTATGCTCCTCCAAAAGGCGCATGGCCCCGCGAAAGGTACCGTCCCCTCCGATGGCCACCAGGCCCTCTATGCCCGCCGCCTTCAGCTTCTCCGCCGCCTTGGCCCGGCCCTCTTCCGTGAGGAACTCCTGGCTTCTTGCGGTGAGGAGAACGGTTCCCCCCCGCTGAAGGATGTTGGCCACATCCCGCACCCCCAAGGGGACCATCTCCCCCAGGATCATGCCCGCATAGCCGCGGCGGATGCCGATCACCTCGAGGCCCAAGGCATAGGCCTGGCGCACCACCGCCCTGATGGCCGCATTCATCCCCGGGGCGTCGCCGCCGGAAGTAAACACCCCTATGCGCTTCATTCTCCCTCCTCAAAGGGCTTCTTCTCCCCTTCCAAAGCCAGGCGATAGGCCTCGTTCCTGGGAACCCCCCTCTGCAGAAGGGCCCGGAAAAGGGCCTTACCCTTAAGGCCCTGGGCTTTTAGCTCCTCCAAGAGCTGGTTGGCCTCCACGGGTGGCGCCTCCTTGGGTCCCAGCACCAAAACGAACTCGCCCCTTGAGTTTTGAAAGTGCCTCCAGGCCTCCTCCAGGGTCCCCCGGAAGATCTCCTCGTGCACCTTGCTGATCTCCCGGGCCACGGCCACGGGATGCCCGGGGCCGTAGACCCCCATGAGGTCCTCCAGGGTTTTTTGCAGGCGATGGGGGCTTTCGTACAGCACCGCGGTCCTCCCTTCCCGGGCCAGGGCCCAAAGCCGTTCCTTGCGCTCCTTGCCCCCCTTGGGCAGAAACCCCTCAAAGGTGAAGCGGTGGGTGGGCAGGCCCGAGGCCACCAGGGCGGGGATGAGGGCGGTGGGACCCGGAAGCGCTTCCACCCGCCAGCCCCATTCTAACGCCAGCCGCACCAGATCCGCCCCGGGATCGGAGATGCCCGGGGTGCCGGCGTCCGTGGCGTAGGCCACGTAAGCGTAAGGGGAAAGGAGTTCCCTGGCCTTTCCCATCGTGTGCTGGTCCAAGCGCAGGGTGGGGGTAGGGATGCCGTAGTGGCGGAGGAGAAGCCCGGTACGCCGGGTGTCTTCACAGGCCACCACCTCCACCTCCTTGAGCACCCTCAGGGCCCTTAGGGTGATGTCCTCCAGGTTGCCGATGGGGGTGGGTACCAGGACCAGGCGCACCTTAGAGGAGGATGGGCTTGAGAAGCTCCTGGACCTCGCGGAAGGTGAACTGGTACACCGAGCCCGAGGGCAGGGTGAACTCCAAAAGGTCCGGGCTTCCCGGGAAAAGGATGCGGCGCAGGGCCATGGGGCCCTGGTCGGTTTCCACATGGGCCGTCAGGTAATCGGGCTCCAGATTGGGTTCGTCCTCGGCCTCCTTGGGGGGTTCCTCCCCCACCCCCTCCTCCAGGCGGCGAAGGGCTTCCAGGAGGTCGGCCTTGAGGGTTCGCACCTCCTCCTCCAAGGTGCCGTCGGAAAAAACCAGAACCGCCTCCTCCCCTTCCCCATAGGCGGTAAGCCCCCAAAGGGCCTCTCCTTCCTCCTCGGGGGGAGCCTCCACCAGCTCCAGGGTGCCGTCGGAAAGCAGGCGCAAGACCGCCCCGCAGGCCTCGCAGTCCAGGAGGTCCCCCGCCTCGTACCCCGCAAGCTCCAGGGTTTCCCCGCACACCGGGCACACCATAAGCGTCCTCCTGGCTTCATTGTAAGTCTAAAGAAAAAGGGCCTGGCCCAAGGGCCAGGCCACGCTTTCTCAAAACCCACCTCAATGGGCCTGGTAGCGGGCGATGCAGGCCCGGACCTCCTCCAAGGCAGCCTGCCGGTCCCGCCAGCCCGTCACCCTGACCCACTTGCCCTTTTTGGCCTCGAGGGCCTTGTAGGTTTCAAAGAAGTGCTGGATCTCCTGCCTCACCCCTTCGGGAACATCGGCAATATCCCGGATATGGTCCAGGCGCTGGTCCTCCGCCACCACCCCGATGACCTTGGCGTCCCCGCCCTTCTCGTCCTCCATGAGCAGAAGGCCCACCACCCGCACCTCCACCACCACGCCGGGCAAAAGGGGGTAGGTGGAGAGAACCAGGCCGTCCAGGGGATCCCCATCCTCGGCCAGGGTGGAGGGAATGAACCCGTAGTCCCCGGGATAGAACTGGGCTCCGGGAAGGACCCGGTCCAGCTTGATAACCCCAAGCTCCGGATCGTACTCGTACTTGTTGCCGGAACCCCTGGGCACCTCGATGACCATGTTCACCACCTCGGGGGCACCCTTACCCACGGGAAGGCTCTTCAGGTTCGCCATAGCCTCCCCATTATACGAGGACCTCCGGGAAATCGGTGACCAGGGCATCCACCCCCCAGGCGGCCAGTTCCTGGGCTTGCTGGCGGCGGTTCACCGTCCAGACCAGTACCCGGTAGCGGGTCCTTAGCTCCCTCACTTTGGCCTCGCTGAGCAAAGAGGCCTCGGGATGCACCCATTCCACCCCCAGGCAGGGGGCCAGGGCCTCCGCCTCCTCGTGTTCATAAAGAAGGCCCAGGGGCCCCACCCCAAGCCGTTTAAGGCGCACCAGGGCCAAGGGATCAAAGGAGCTCACCCAGATCCTATCCGAGGGGTAACGGGCCAGGAGCCTGGCCAAGGCCTCCTCCCGGCCGTCGGTTTCCGGGGGAAGGCTTTTCAGCTCCACGTTGATCCAGGCTTCGGGGAAGGTCCTCAGCACCTCCTCGAGGGTGGGCACATAGGCCGGAAGCTCCCTGAAGGCCAAGGAGGCCAAGGGGACGCCCTCTAGGGTGAAGTCGTGGTGCACCACCAAGACCCCGTCCCGGGTGAGGTGGACGTCTAGCTCAAAGCCGTCCAGTTCGGCCTCGAGGGCCTGGCGGAATGCCTCCAGGGTATTTTCCACATAGACCTGGGCCTCGCCTTCCGCCAGGCGAGGGGCGCCGCGGTGTCCCAAGCGCAAGGGCACGAGGGGAAGTATACAATGGAGCCATGGGCAAGTATGAAGCGGCGTTTTCCCGCCTGGGCGAGGAGGCTCTGGTCAAGCTGGAAGGGCCGGGTGGCTTTCTGGCCGTCACCGAGGCCCACCTGGTCTTCGTGGACGACGCCGGGGTAAAGCGCCTGGAGCTTTCCCGGATCCGCCGGGTGGGCAAGGGAGAGGCCGGCACCCTCCTGGTGCAGGGGGAGGGGGATTCCCTGGTTCTTCCCTTGAAAGCCTTTCCCCTGGAGGAGCTCAAGGCCTTCCTCGAGGGCTTGAAGCCCCACGTGGCCCGGGCCCGCAAGGCCACCTTTGCCCCCCCTCCCGCTCCCGGCCCCCAGGCCCCGCCCCCGGAGGCTATCCCCAGCCCCCCCTCCTCCCGGCCTCCCCTCTGGGAGGAGGAGGCCCCGCCCAAACCCCCCTCCGTGGAGCTGGCCCCGGAGCTGCGGGAAACCCCACCCCCCGCTCCCCGGCCGAAGGGGGGTGGAACCCCTTTGGCCCTTCCCCTAAGGCTTCTCGCCCTCCTCACCCTGGGTTATACCGTGGCCTTCGTGGCCATGAATCCCGGGGCCGACCCCTGGGCCCTGGCCGGGGTGGTCCTGGGTGGGCTCGGCTTGGCCCTGGCGGAGTGGTCCTTGGCTACCTCCTCGCGGTAGCCCTCCTGGCCCTCTTCAGCCTCTGGCCCAAGCTGGTCCCGAAACCCCAGCCGGTGTGGGTGGAAACCCTGGCGGAGGCCAGCTTTGAGCCCCCAGCCCCTGAGCCCATTAGCTTGAACCAAGCCAGCCTCGAGGAGCTCATGAGCCTCCCTGGGGTCGGCCCCGTGCTGGCCCAGAGGATCGTGGCGGGAAGACCCTACGCCCGGGTGGAGGACCTCCTCAGGGTGAAGGGCATTGGCCCGGCAACCCTAGAGCGGCTCCGCCCTTACCTACGGCCATGAGGCGCCCCTTCTCTGGGGTGGGTCTGGGCCTCGGAGGGCTTCTGGGGGCCTTGGTCCTCCTCCACCCCCTCCTCCTGGCCCTGGCACCCCTCCTCTTCCTCTGGCAGGGGGTTCCCGCCCTCCTGGGCTTCGCTCTGGTCCTGGGGCGGGGCCTCCTCCTTCCCCTTCCCGAACCGCCTTACGGGGTGCGGGTGGAGGGCGTCTTCACCGTCCGGGAGGGGTTCACCCAGTGGGAGGGACACCGCCTCCGCCTCAAGCATTTCCCGCCCCTGGCGGACGGGGTCTACCGCCTCAAGGGGTACCTGGCCCCCCCGCAGCCCCGGCGCAATCCTGGGGGACTGGACGAGAGGGCCTGGCTCCTGGCCCAGGGGGTGCGCGGGGTGTTTCACGTGGAACAGGCGGAGGCCCTGGCCCCCCTACCCGATCCTCGGGCACCCTGGCGAGAGCGCCTCACCGCGGGCCTCTCCCCCCAGGTCGGGGAAGTGGTGGAGGGCCTGGTCCTAGGGGACAAAAGGGGCCTCGAGGACGCCTACCCCCTCTTCCAGAAAGCGGGCCTCGCCCACCTCCTTGCGGTCTCCGGGCAGAACGTGGGCTATTTGGCGGCGACCCTAGCCCTTCTTCCCCTGGGGCGGTGGCGCTACCTCCTCGCCCTCCTCCTTCTCCCCGCCTACCTGTGGCTGGCAGGCCCCAGCCCCTCCCTGCTGCGGGCGAGCCTCATGGCGGGCCTTTCCCTCCTGGGGCTCTTCCTCGGCCTGGGAGCCGCGGGGGTCTTCCAGGCCTTGGGGTTGGCCCTTTTCCTCCAACTCCTCCTCCGCCCCGAGGCCCTCCTGGGCCTAGGCTTCCAGCTCTCCTACCTGGCGGTGCTGGGCCTGGCCCTGGTCCTCCCCGCCTTGGCCCTTCCCTCAGGGGCCCGGGGCTGGCTCCTCGGGGGCCTCGCCGCCAGCCTGGCCGCCCAGCTCCCCCTTATCCCCCTCCTCCTCCACCACTTCGCCTTCCTCCCCCTCCTCGCCCCCCTGGTCAACCTCCTTGCCCTCCCCCTGGCGGCCCTCCTCGTGCCCCTGGGTCTTCTGAAGCTCCTCCTTGGGGGAGTCCTGGCGCCCCTGGTGGAAACCCTGGCCCGAGCCCTCCTGGCCCTGGCTCAGGCCGCCTCCCAAGGACCCCTGCTCCGGTGGGGGGAGGTCTCGCCCCCGGGCTTTGCCCTTTACTACCTGGCCCTCCTGCCTCCCTTCCTCGTCCTCCGCGGGCTCTTCCCCTGGCGCAAGGCCCTCCTCCTCGCCACCCTGCCCGTCCTGGCTGGCCTCGCCGCCGGCTGGCCCAAACCCTTGGACCTCTGGGCCCTGGACGTGGGCCATGGGGACGCCCTCCTGGCCCGCATGGGCGGGGCCGAGGTGCTGGTGGACGGGGGCCGGCCCGAGCAGGGGGAAAAGGTGGTGCGGGCCCTAAGGGCCCTGGGGGTGGAAGCCCTCGAGGTCCTGGTGGCCACCCACCCCGATGCCGACCACCACGGAGGCCTCCTCAAGGTGGCCGAGGAGGTTCCCATCGGCCTCGCCCTCCTCTCCCCCGCCTTCCCAAAGGAGCACCCCCTGGTCCAGGCCCTGCAAAGCCGGAAAGTGCCCATCCTCTTCCCCGGAACCGGCACCCGCCTTCGCGTGGGCAAAGGGAGCCTCGAGGTCCTCTGGCCTCCTGGCCCGCAAGCAGACGACAACCAAGGCGGTCTGGTCCTCCTCCTGGACTTCGTCGGGCCCAAAGCCCTTCTCCTGGCAGACGTGCCCGGGGAGGTGGAGGAAAGGCTCACTCCCCCGCAGGTGGCGGTGGTTAAGGTTAGCCACCACGGCTCCCGCACGGGCACGGACGAGGACCTCCTGGAACGCACCCGACCCCAGGTGGCCTTGATAGGCGTGGGAAGGAACCCCCATGGCCACCCCCACCCCGAGGTCTTGGAGCGCCTGGACCAGCATGGGGTAAGGGTCTACCGCACCGACCAAAACGGCGCGGTGCGGGTCCTCTTTGGCTACGCCTGGTAACCCAGCCGCTCTAAAAGGGCCTCCAGCTCCTCCAGGGAGCGGTAGTGGATGACCACCTTCCCCCGCCTTCCCCCCACCACCCTCACCGGCAGGCCCAGGTGCCGGGAAAGCTCCAGGGAAAGGGGAGAGGGTTCCTGGGTTTTGCGCTCCCGTTCCCGCACCAAACGCTCCCGCAAGGCCTCCGCCTGGCGTACGGAAAGCCCTTTTTCCAGGATCTCCCTCAGGCCCCAAAGCCGGTCCTCAGGCTCCAGCATCAAAAGGGCCCGGGCGTGGCCTGCGCTGATGAGCCCCTGTTCCAAGACCTCCAAAACCTCCTCGGGAAGCTGCAAAAGCCTCAGGGCGTTGGCCACCGTGGAGCGGGCCTTACCCACCCGCTTGGCCACCTCCTCCTGGGTGAGGCCCAGACCCAAGAGGGCCTGGTAACCCCGGGCCTCCTCCAACGGGGTGAGGTCCTCCCGCTGGAGGTTCTCCACCAGGGCCACCTCCATGGCCTCCTGGTCCGTGAGGTCGCGGATGATGACGGGAATCTCCTTCAGGCCCGCCATCTCCGCGGCCCTAAGGCGCCTCTCCCCGGCCACCAATTCGTATCCCTCCCCCTTGGGACGCACCACCAGGGGTTGAAGCAGGCCTTTCTCCCGAATGGAAGCCGCAAGCTCCTCCAGACCCTCCTGGGAGAACCTCCGGCGAGGCTGGTGGGGGTTGGGCCGGATTGCGGACAGGGGAAGCCGGACCACCCCTCCGCCGCCCTTGGGCAGGAGGGCCTCGAGGCCCCTCCCTAAACCGCTAGCCTTCTTGGACACGGGCGATCACCTCCTCGGCCAGACGGCGGTAGGCGTGGGCCCCCGGCGAGGTGGGGGCATGCTGGGCAATGGTCCTGCCAAAGCTCGGGGCCTCTGCCAGCCGCACGTTCCGGGGCACCACCGTCCAGAACACCTTCTCCCCGAAGTGGGCCCGAAGCTGGGCCTCCACCTGCTGGGACAAAAGGGTCCGGCCGTCGTACATGGTGATGAGGATGCCGAGAAGCCTAAGGCACGGGTTCAGCCGGGTGCGCACCTCGTCCAGGGTGGAGAGCAACCCCGCCACCCCCTCCAGGGCGTAGTACTCCGCCTGCACCGGGACCACCACCCCGTGCGCCGCCGCCAGGGCGCTCAGGGTGAGGGCGGAGAGGCTGGGGGGCACGTCCAAGAGGGTGATATCGTACCCCTCGTCCCGTAAGGCCTCCCCTAGGGCCAGGGGCTTTTCCAGAAGCTCCACCGTGGCCCCCACCAGCTCCGGGGTGGCCGGCAACAAATGGAAACCGTCCACGGGCTGCACCAAGGCCTCCAGGGGTTCCCCCTGCAACACCTGGTACACCCCGCGCTCGGGCCGGAGCCCAAGGCCGCTGGTGGCGTTCATCTGGGGGTCCAGGTCCACCAAGAGGACTTTCTTCCCCATGCGGGCCAGGTAGGCGGCCAGATTGATGGCGGTGGTGGTCTTGCCCACCCCCCCCTTCTGGTTCACCAGGGCGATCCGCCGCAACACCTTGGACCCTAGCATAAAGGATTTCTCTCGGGCACCCCCGGTCGCCGGGGATACCTGGCCGGGGTAGAGGCCTCCTTGGGCACCACCACCAGGTTCCGTTCCTCCTGGGCCACGGGAAGAACCAAGGAGTGGACGGTAACCAAACCGCCTCCCAGGAGGGCTAGGGCCCTGGGCAAGGGGGCCACCTCCTCCACCACCCTCGGACCCTTCTGGGCCACCATATACCCTCCCAGGGCCACGAAGGGCAGGCCCAGCTCCACCAAGACGCAAAGAGAAGCCACCGCCCGGGCCACCACCCGGTGGTAGGCCTCCCGGTGCTCGGGCATATGGGCCAGCTCCTCCGCCCGGCCCCAGAGGGGGTAGGCCCCCTTCAGCCCAAGGGCCTCCACCGCCTGGGCCACGAAGGCCACCTTCTTCTTGGTGGCGTCCAGGAGGGTGACCTCCAGCTCCGGGCGCACGATCTTCAGGGGAAGCCCGGGAAACCCCGCCCCCGTGCCCAGGTCCAGCACCCGCCATGGCCCCTGGAAGAGGGGCAAGGTAAGGAGGGTGAGGGAGTCCAGGAAATGTTTGACCACCACCTCCTCCTCCGTGCGCAAGGCCGTGAGGTTGGTGCGCCGGTTGGCCTCCATGAGGAGGTCGTAAAGGCGGGAGAAGGTGGAAAGGTGGGCCTCGAGGTCCAGCCCCAAGGCCTTTCCACCCTCCAGAAGAAGCTGAACGCCCTTTGGGCTTAGACCCACCCCCACCCCCAATGTTTCACGGGAAACATCCCCCTCTCACCGGGAAAGCACCCTGAGGTGCACCAACAGGGCCGTGAGGTCCGAGTCCCGTATCCCAGGGACCCGGGCAGCCTCCGCCACGGTCCGGGGCCTCACCCGGGAAAGCTTTTCCACGGCCTCCCGGGAAAGGCCCGGGATCCGGGGGAACTCCAAACCCTCGGGTATGCGAAAGCCCTCCAGGTCCCTCAGCTTTTCCCGCAGCTGCTCCTGCCGCTCGATGTACCCCGCGTACTTGGCCCGCACCTCCACCTGGTAGGCTTCTTCGGGGCTCAAAGGAACAGGTGGGGGAAAGCGTTCCGCCAAGGCCCCGTAGGTGTTTGCCGGACGCCTCAGCCACACCAGGCCGCTCACCCCATCCACCCGCAAGGCCTCGAGGCGCTTCAACTCCTCCGCCACCCGCCGGTACTTCTCCCGTACCCTCCCCAGGTCTTCCCTGGGCCTAAGGCCCCACTCCACCGCCAAGGGCACCAGGCGCTCGTCCGCATTGTCCGCCCGGCAGAGGAGGCGGAGCTCCACCCTCGAGGTCATCATCCGGTAGGGCTCGTCCGTACCCCGGCCCACCAGGTCGTCCACCATCACCCCGATGTAGCCGCTTTCCCGGGGGAGATGCACCTCTGAGAGGCCCAGGGCATACCGGGCAGCGTTCAGCCCCGCCAGGAGGCCCTGGGCCGCGGCCTCCTCGTACCCCGAGGTGCCGTTCACCTGCCCGGCAGCGAACAACCCAGGGAGGAAGCGGGACTGGAGCCCCCGGGTAAGCTCCGTGGGATCCAGGCTGTCGTACTCCACCGCGTAAGCGTAGCGCTGGATCACCGCCCGCCCAAACCCCGGCAGGCTTTTCACCATATCCTCCTGGAGCTCCGGCGGCAGGCTGGAGGAGAACCCCTGCAGGTACACCTCGCTGGTGGCAAGCCCGTCGGGCTCCACGAAGAGAAGGTGGCTATCCTTGTCGGAAAAGCGCACCACCTTATCCTCAATGGAGGGGCAGTAGCGGGGACCGATGCCCACGATATCCCCGGCATAAAGGGGAGACAGGTGCAGGTTCTCCAGGATCAGGCGGTGGGTGCGGGATGTGGTCCGGGTCTGCCACGTGGGAAGCTTGGCCGCATGGGGTCCCGGGCTTCCCGTGAAGCTTCCCGGGGGTACCTCCGGGGGCACCACCAAGAGCTCCGAGAAGTCCACGGAATCCGCCCGGATCCGGGGTGGGGTCCCCGTCTTGAACCGGCGCAGGGTGTGGCCGACGGCCTCGAGGCTACGGGAAAGGAACCGGGCCGGCGGCTCCCCCTGCCGTCCCGCTGGCCGGGAACGCCTTCCGTACCAGACCACCCCCCCCAGGAAGGTTCCCCCCGCCACCACCACCGCCTTGGCGGGAATCTCCCGGCCATCCACGGTGCGCACCCCAAGAAGTCTTCCCCCCTCCACAAAGAGGCTCACCACCTCCCCCCGGATTACCTCGACCGGCCTCTCCGCCAGGATTTCCTGGGCCTTAAGGGCGTAGAGATCCCGGTCCACCTGGACCCTCAAGCTTTGCACCGCCGGTCCCTTGGAGCGGTTCAGCACCCGGGTGTGGATGGCGGTGGCGTCCGCCGCCCGGCCCATAAGCCCCCCCAGGGCGGTGAGCTCCGCCACCAGCTGGCTTTTGCCGGGTCCGCCCACCGCCGGGTTGCAGGGCATCATGCCTATGCGCTCAGGGTTGATGGTGACCAGGGCCACCCGCACTCCGAGGGCCGCGGCCGCCCAGGCCGCCTCCAGCCCTGCATGCCCACCTCCCACCACCACCACGTCGTAACGCATCCCACCCTCCACTTTACCCAAGGCCTTGGCGTAGAATGTTCCTCCGGAAACGCGGGGGGGTAGCCTTGACCCACGAGGCCGTCTGGCAACACATCCTGGAGCACATCCGCCGCAACATCACCGAGGTGGAGTTCCACACCTGGTTCGAGCGCATCCGCCCCTTGGGCATCCAGGATGGGGTACTCCAGCTGGCGGTGCCCACCTCCTTCGCCCTGGACTGGATCAAGCGCCACTACGCCGAGCTGATCCAGGAGGCCCTGGGTCTCCTGGGAGCCCAGCCTCCCCGGTTTGAGCTCAAGGTGGTCCCCAGCGTGGCCGTCCAGGAGGATATCTTCCACACCCCTGCCCCTTCCGAAGCAGCCAAGCCCAACCTCAACCCCAAGTACACCTTTGAAAACTTCGTGGTGGGGCCCAACAACTCCATGGCCCATGCGGCGGCGGTGGCGGTGGCCGAGTCCCCGGGGCGCGCCTACAACCCCCTTTTCATCTACGGGGGCGTGGGCCTGGGCAAGACCCACCTCATGCACGCCGTGGGGCACTCCGTGGCCAAACGTTTCCCCCACCTGAAGATCGAGTACGTATCCACGGAAACCTTCACCAACGAGCTCATCAACGCCATCCGCGAGGACCGCATGACGGAATTCCGCGAGCGGTACCGCTCCGTGGACCTTCTCTTGGTGGACGACATCCAGTTCATCGCCGGCAAGGAGCGCACCCAGGAGGAGTTCTTCCACACCTTCAACGCCCTCTACGAGGCCCACAAGCAGATCATCCTCTCCTCCGACCGGCCCCCCAAGGATATCCTGACCCTCGAGGCCCGCTTGCGAAGCCGGTTCGAATGGGGCCTCATCACCGACATCCAGCCCCCTGACCTGGAAACCCGCATCGCCATCCTGAAGATGAACGCCGAGCAACGGGGTCTCAGGATCAGCGAGGAGGTGCTGGAGTACATCGCCCGGCAGGTGACCTCCAACATCCGCGAGCTGGAGGGTGCTCTGATGCGCACCATCGCCTACGCTTCCCTAAACGGGGTGGAACTCACCCGCGCCGTGGCCGCCAAGGCGCTTTCCGACATCTTCGCCTCCAAGGAGGTGGAGGTGGATCCCCACGAGATCGTGCGCAAGGTGGCGGAGTACTTCGCCCTGCGCCCGGAGGACCTGGTGGGAGGTGGCCGGCGCAAGGAGGTGGTTTTACCCCGCCAGATCGCCATGTTCCTGGTGCGGGAACTCACCCGCTCCTCCCTCCCGGAAATCGGCCAGCTCTTCGGAGGGCGGGACCATACCACCGTCCTCTATGCCATCCAAAAGGTTCAGGAGCTTTCGGAAAGCGACCGAGAGGTGCAGAAGCTGCTTCGCAGCCTGAAAGAGGCCCTGACATGACCCCTGTGGATAACCTGTGGATAACCCTGTGGATAACCCCGATTTTCCTGTGGATAACCCTGTGGACAAACTGTGGAAAACCACCCCCCCTTCGGAGCCTGTGGATAACTGGCCAGTTATCCACAGCTTATCCACAACCCAAGGCCAGTTATCCACAAAGGTTTTCCACAAGCCCTTTTCGCTCCCACACAGCATTTTCTACCCCTTATCCACATATCCACAGCCCCTATTACTACGACTACTATCCTTTAAGATCTTTAAGAAACCCATAGTAAGAACAGTAGAGAGGAGGCAAACCCCGTGAAGGTGAAAGTTCCAAAAACCCTGCTAACCGAACACGTGGCCTTGCTGGAACGGGTCATTCCCACGCGAAGCTCCAACCCCCTTTTTACCTACTTGGGCCTAGCCCTTACGCCAGATGCCCTGGTGTTGTTCGGAACCAATGGCGAGGTGGATCTGGAAGTGCGCCTGGAGCTTCCCACGGAGGGAGAGGGGCGTTTTCTGGTTCCCGCCCAGCCTTTCTTCCAACTGGTGCGCAGCCTTCCCGGGGATCAGGTGGAGCTGGACTTCGGTGCGGAGCTTTCCCTTTCTTCGGGTTCCTTCAGCACCCGGCTGAGCCTTGCCCCCGACGAAGGCTACCCGGAGCTTTTCTTTCCCAGCCTGGAAGGCCCCGCAGAGCCCTATCCCCTCCAGACCCTTTTGCCGGTGGAGGAGCTTCTTAAGGCGCTATCCCACGTGCGCTATGCGGCCAGCAACGAAGAGTACCGGGCGATCTTCCGGGGTGTGCAGCTGGAGTTTTCCGAGGGCGGGCTTCGCTCCGTGGCCTCCGACGGGTACCGCCTGGCCCTTTACAGGCTTGCCAAGCCCCAACCCTTTGCCAAGAAGGTGGTGGTGCCTGCCCGAAGCGTGGACGAGATGGTGAGGGTTCTGAAGGGTATGGGGGAGGGGGAGGTGGCCCTGGCCCTGGGCCCGGGGGTTCTAGGCCTCGCCACCAGCGGTTCGCAAGGCGCTGCCGCCACCGGCAAGGGACAGCTGCGCATGGCTGTCCGGCTTATGGAAGGGGA